>NZ_OZ242338.1:0-3884384 GCF_965208475.1 Candidatus Poriferisocius sp.
CCGCCGGGCGCAACAACGACATCTGGCGCTTCACCGAGGAGGAGTGGGACCTCACCGTTGGGGTCAACCTCAAGGGCTATTTCGCCATGATCAAACACGCCGTGCCCCATCTGGTGCAACAGGACACCAGCGTGATCATAAACACCAGCTCGGGGTCGGGCTTCGGCCACCCGTCGCACTGCGCCTACTCCGCCGCCAAAGAGGGCGTGATCGGCCTGACCCGCACTGCGGCCCGGGAGTTGGGCCGATTCGGGGTTCGGTGCAACGCCATCCGGCCCCGGGCTGTGGGGGCATCCACCGCGGAGTACGCCATCCGCACCGCTCGGTGGACCGATCTCATGGCCATCACCATGGCCCCCCGGGGCGGCGCCGCCCCCACTCCCGACGACACCGACGAGGCTTACGCGCCCCGAAAGATCGCCCCGATGGTGGTGTGGCTGTGCACCGACGCCGCCCGCCATGTAACCGGGCGCACGTTCCACATCTCCGGCGACATCGTGAGCCGCCTGAGCGAGCCCCAGCGAGAGGTGGCCGTGTACCAAGACGGCGGCCTCACCCTCGACGCCCTCGACGCCTTCTCCGGCCGCCACCTCACCGAGGACCTGGCCAACGACTACCTCCTAGAAGACCGCCCCGACCTCCAGGTATTCGAGCCCTAACTGCAACTCGGCACCGGGCAGATGAGCCTGAGGGTGGGCGAACTCTCCAAGGGCTTGCTGTTGGAAATGCTGAGGCAACTTGGAATCGACTCGAAGGAATTCTGAATCATGATTTACGCCTATCCCTGTGATCTTCGTCAAGATGAAGAGGGTTGGTTTATCGTCTCGTTTCCCGATGTGCCGCAGGCCATCACGGGGGGACCGGATCGAAGCGAGGCGTTGTACCTGGCCTCTGATGCTCTAGCCGTTGCATTGGCTGGGCACGTATTGGAAGGAAGTGATATTCCTGAGCCTGGAGAACGAGCAGTCGGACAGGAGATGGTGGCTGTGCCTACAGTGGTGGCCGCAAAGCTGGCTCTCTACTCCGCCATGAGAGCCCAGCAGGTGACCAAAGTGGAACTGGCCCGGCGACTTGGCGTCAGCGAGGCCGCGGCGCGGCGATTGGTGAATCCCGACCACCGCTCCCACATCGGTCAAGTGAACAAAGCCCTTGCGGCCGTCGGCCACAGCCTGGTGGTTGAGGTCGTTCCCGCCTGATTGGCGCGACGAAACAAGTCCGCTGCCAGCCGTCAGTCGGGCACCCCAGAAATGTTCGCCACCGAGGGCGCCAAACTTATCCAGGGCCCACCGGCTACCACGTCCCGCCCCACAGCCACGACCAGAACGAACTGCTGATCGCGTGGTGTCGGGAGGGTGCGAGGTGTGGCCCAACGGCGCCGACGGCCCGTCAATGGAGTTGAGGCCAAAGATGGCGTGATCGGCATCACTCCAGACACGCTCATACACGCTGATGCAACTCGCGTCAAGTGTCAAAACATGACAAAAACTCGTCATGTTTTGACACCGGTTCAGCTTCCATGTGAGTTGTTCGTCCAGTATCTTAAAGAGATACCAAAGCGGTCGGGGGACTGGCATCAGGATTCCGACCGCCTAGCCAGCACAAAAGAGAATGACATGAA
The DNA here is from genome assembly GCF_965208475.1 of Candidatus Poriferisocius sp. GTDB lineage: Bacteria > Actinomycetota > Acidimicrobiia > Acidimicrobiales > Bin134 > Poriferisocius. Next base: position 1,619 of record NZ_OZ242338.1, read on the forward strand.
TGTCCACCTTCATTTTCGACAAGCCAGAACGCAGGCCATTGTAAATGTGAAACTCGTTTGGTTGTATTCCAGTGCTCTGTTCGGTGCTTTATTAGGCGAACTTGAGGTTTATCGTGCCGAGCACTGGAGTGCTAATTTTCTCAGACCGCTATACTTCATAGTGGTTGGTGGAACTCCAGTAATACTCGTATTAGCGGCTTCTCCATTGAACAGAAAAATGCTTATAGCAATGTGCATAGGAGTAGCAAGTGCGTTTCTGGTATTGAGCGTAATTTCAGCCCACTCCGACTCAGCCAACGTATGGGCCTTTTATCCCGTGCCTCTTTGGATGTACGGCATTCCCTCTGCCGTCGTGGTCTTTACCGTCTCGAGCATTCGCCACAACCAAGCGGCTCTGCCCTGGCTCCCCCCTCCGCCAGGGCAGAGCCGCGCCAAGTAGAGTCAAGTAAAATTTCGACAAATCTAAAGGCCCTGTGCTTCCGCTACGCTTGGGTCATATGGGAAGAATCACCTCATGATTACCGGGATGAACCATGCGGTGCTGTACGTGCGGGATGCCCGGCGCCAGCAGCAGTTCTATTCCGAGGTACTCGGATTCGAGACCATCATCGATGAGCCGGGGCGGTTCGTGTTCATGCGGGCGCCGGCGTCGGGGAACCACCACGACATCGCGTTTTTCTCAATAGGCGACGGGGCCGAGCCGTCGGCGGCCGGTCGCCGGTCGGTGGGGATGTACCACATCGCCTGGGAGGTGCCCACTCTGGAGGAGTTGGCCGCAGTGCGCCAGCGGCTCATGGACGCGGGCGCTCTCCACGGCGAGAGCGACCACGGGGCCAACAAGAGCCTGTATGCCAAAGACCCCGACGGATTGGAGTTCGAGGTCATGTGGCTAGTGCCGGCCGAGCACTGGGGCGATGAGGAGAACCAGGCCATCATCCGCCCCTTGGATCTTGTTCGGGAGCAGCGGCGGTTTGCTGCTCTGGCCTCCGACGACTAATCGCCATGAACCTCGCCAACCAGTACTGCTACTTCTACGACGACGACCTGTTTGTCGAGACCGATCGGGAGGGTTTCCGCCGTCGGGTCATCACCGGCGACAGGCTCCAACTCTGCTTCTGGCGAATAGCCGGAGGGGTAACCGGGTCGTTCCTGCACCGCCACGAAGACCACGAGCAGCTCGGCATCATCGTTCGGGGCAAGCTCGACTTCCGCATCAATGACGATCCCGACAGCGAGGAGCGGGTGGTGTTGGGCGAGGGTGAGGCTTACATAGCACCCAAGGGCGTGTGGCACGGCGACTCGGTGTTCATCGGCGACGACGAGTACGGGGAGTGCTGGATCCTCGACGTGTTCACCCCGCCCCGCGACGATCTGATTGCAGGCTAGGCAGTGCCCGCCTCCCATCAACAGCCGGTAGAGGGCTAGGGCCGTGTCGGACTGGAGGCTGGCGGTTGACATCGGGGGCACGTTCACCGACGCAGTGCTGCTCGACGCGGCCACCGGCGCGGTAACCGTCAACAAAGCCCTCACCACCCCGACTGCTCCCCTCGAGGGTGTGCAGACCGCGGTCGGCCAACTCCTCAGCCGGGCTGGGGTGGCCCCCGGCGAGATCACCGCGCCCATCGTCCACGCCACTACGCTGATCACCAACGCCCTGATCGAGAACAAGACCGGGCGGGCCGGTCTGGTCACCACCACCGGGTTCGGCGACACCCTGCTGATCCGCGATGAGCACCGCTACGACATGTACGACCTCCAGATCGAGTTCCCCGACCCCCCCATCAGCCGGGAGCTCACCTTCGAGATCGACGAGCGCACCGCGGCCACCGGCGAGGTGCTGGCCGAGCCAACGCCGCCAGCCATCGCCGCGCTGGTGGGCGAACTGGCCCAAGCCAGGGTCGAGTCGGTGGCGGTTTGCCTGCTCAATTCCTATGTCAACCCGGCCAACGAGCGGAGGCTGGCCGACGAACTGCGTCGGGAGCTGGGGGTGCCGGTGTGCGCCTCGGCTGACATTTCTCCCCAGATCCGGGAGTACCCCCGCATGATCACCGCGGCCTGCAACGCGGCCACCATGCCGATCATCGGGCCTTATCTGGACGAGCTTCAGAAGTGGCTCTCGGCTGAGGGGTTCGGCGGGTCGGTGCTGATGATGCTGTCCAACGGCGGGGTGGTGTCGGCCGACGACGCGGCCGCTGCCCCGATCCGGTTGGTGGAATCCGGTCCGGCCGCGGGCGCCCTGGCCGCCCGGTGGTTCGCTAACCGCATGGGGGAAGACCGACTGCTGGCCTTCGACATGGGGGGCACCACCGCCAAGGCCACCCTGGTGGAAGACGGCGAGCCCGCGCTGACCACCACCTTCGAAGTGGCCCGGCGCTACCGGTTCAAGAAGGGATCGGGATTTCCGGTGTCAGTGCCGTCGGTGGATTTGGTTGAGATCGGCGCCGGCGGCGGCAGCCTGGCCCACCTAGACCAGTTCGGGCTGCTCAAGGTGGGCCCCGAGTCGTCCGGAGCTGATCCCGGTCCGGCTTGCTACGGCCAGGGCGGCGAACAGCCGGCGGTGACCGACGCTGACGTGGTGCTCGGGCTGCTCGACCCCGACGCCTTCCTGGGCGGCGACATGCCCCTGGACGCTGGCCTTGCCCAGTCGGCTATAGAACCGTTAGCCGACGGCCTCGGTCTGTCGGTCACGGACACCGCGGCGGGAATGTACGAGGTGGTCAGCCAGAACATGGCTGCTGCCGCCCGTATGCACGCGGTGGAGCGAGGGGTCGACTTACGAGGTGTCACCGTGCTGGCCTTCGGCGGGGCCGGACCGCCCCATGCCTGCCGGGTGGCCGAGCTGTTGGACTCAGATCGGGTGGTGTTCCCGGTGAACGCCAGCGTGCTGTCGGCTTTCGGGACGCTGGTGTCGCCGGTGCGGATCGACCTGGCCCGCTCTATGCCGGTGAAACTGGCCGAGGTGGACCCAGCCGAACGGGACGGCTTGCTGGACGAGTTGCGAGAGGAGGGCCGCCGGGTGCTGCTCAGCGCGGGCGTGCCCGAGTCCGACATCGGCTTCCGCTACGGCATCGACGCCCGTTACACCGGCCAGGGAAACGAGATCACCATTTGGGCGGGCGTGGGGGATGCCTGGGAGGCGTCCGACGACGAGATAGTTGGAGCATTCGAGGCCGAATACCGCCGCATCTATGGCATGACCATCGACGATGTGGCCATCGAGGTGGTCACCTGGCGCCTCTCAGCCCGAGCCGACCCGGCCGAGATAGCCGAAGCAGGTGCCGAGGGGCTTCAGACCACAGCCGAAAGAGCGCCCCAGCCGGCTTCGTCCCGAAAGGCGGTGTTTGGCAGGGAGCAGGATGCGGTGGAGGTCCCGGTCTACCGACGCGCCGACCTGGCCGTCGGCATGTCGTTCCCCGGTCCCGCTCTGGTGGAGGAGCGGGAGACGACGTCGATCATCCGCCCTGGGTGGAATGTGACCGTCGCCGACGACGCCAGCCTCATCGCCGTGTTGGAGGAGAAATGAGCCAGACCACCTACGACCCCATCCAGTTGGAGATCTTGTGGCAGTCGCTCATCTCGGTGGTGAACGAGCAGGCCCGGGCCCTTCAGCGGGCCGCGTTCAGCCCCATCGTGCGCGAGGCTGGCGACCTGGCCAACGCAGTGTTCGACAAGCAGGGCCGCATGGTGGCCCAGGCGGTTACCGGCACTCCCGGCCACATCAACTCGCTGGCCATCGGCGCGGCCAACATGCTGGAGGAGTTCCCCCCCGACGCCCTCGAGCCCGGCGACGTGCTGATCACCAACGACCCCTACCTCACCGCGGGCCAGTTGCTAGACGTGACCGTGCTGGTGCCGGTGTGGCGCAGCCCAGCCACGGCCGGCGATCCCGTGCCCATCGCCTACTTCGGCTCCACCATCCACCACACCGACGTCGGGGGCTACGGCATCGGCGCCGGGGCCCGGGACTGCTTCGAAGAGGGCCTGTGGATCCCCATCTGCAAGCTCATGCGGGCCGGCGAGCGCAATGAGGACGTGTGGAAGTTCATCCTGTCCAACGTCCGCCAGCCCGACCACATGGCCGGCGACCTGCACGCTCAGATGGCGTCGGGAGAAGTGGGCGCCCAGCGCCTCGCCGCCCTGTGCGACTCCCATGGCCTCGACGACATCGAGGAGTTGGCTGATGAGATCATCAGCCGATCCGAGTCGGCCACCCGGGCCAGCATCGCTGAGCTGCCCGCGGGGGAGTACCAAGCCGACGCAGTGCTGGATCTGGCCGACGGCAGCCGCATCAACATCGTGTGCTCATTGCGGGTAGACCCCGACGCCGGGGAGATCTTCGTGGACTATGCCGGGACCTCTGAGGCCAGCCCGTGGGGCATCAACGTGGTTCGCAACTACACCCACGCCTACACCACGTTCACCGTGCGCTCGGTGCTGAACCCCGAGATCCCCAACAACCACGGCAGCCTGGCCCCGATCAAGATGTCCGCCCCCGAGGGGTCGATCGTGAACGCGGTGCTGCCCCAGCCGGGCACTGCCCGCCACGTCGTCGGCATGTTCCTGCCCAACGCCCTGCTCAAGGCCCTAGCCCAGGTCAAGCCGGAGGAGTCCATGGCCGAGGGGGCGGGTGCGGTCTGGACCATGCAGGTGAGCGGCAACCACGACGACGGCAGCCCGTTCATCACCGCCATGTTCACCTACGCCGGAGGGGTGGGTGCCAGGGCGTCCAAGCCCGGTTTGGACGCCTGCTCCTATCCAACGGGGGTGAGCGCGGTGCCCATCGAAGTGGTCGAGGCCTCTGCTCCGGTGCGCTTCACCCGCAAGGCGCTGCGTCCTGGTTCCGAGGGGCCCGGCGATCAACCAGGGGGCAAGGGCCAAACCATCGAGTTCAGCGTGGACACCTCCCGCCCCTGGCTGCTCAACGCGGTGACCAGCCGCCTGTCCGACCCACCGCAGGGCATCTTCGGCGGGGGTCCGGGCCAGGCGGGATCATTCGAGGTGAACGGCGAGCCGGTCACCACCCAGAGCCGGATCACCCTCAAACCCGACGATGTTGTGCGCCTCAATCTGCCCGGCGGCGGAGGCTACGGGGCCCCAGATGAGCCCGACGGCTGATCCTGCCCAAAACGGCCCGCTCATCCACACTCCCTTGTCGTTCGCTGATGTGTGGGGTCGGTCGGTTGACCGACGATCCGATGCGGTGTTCTTGGTGTTCGAGCGGCCTGACGGGGGTGTTGCCGGCTGGACTTATGAGCAGTTTGACGCGGCTGTCAGCGATGTGGCTGCTGGGTTGATTCAGCGGGGGGTTATCCCTGGCAGCTCGGTGCATTTGGCGCTGACCAACACTCCGGCGTTCGTGGCCCTGTGGCTGGCCGCCAACCGCCTGGGAGCGTGGATTGTGCCATCCGACCCCATGGGCAAAGTGCCGGAACTGGCCGACCACATCGAGCGCACCGGGCCGCAGGCCGGTTTCTGCGCCACCGACCGAGCCGGCGTATACCGCCAAGCCGCCGCGGGCCGCCCCGGTATGGCCATCACCGAGGTGGACGAAGCCAGCGGCAGCCTCGATGCGCTCATAGGGAACGCCCAGGTGGACTGGCCCGCGGTCGGCCCGCGGGACCGGGCCGCGGTGATGTTCACCTCGGGTACCACCGGGCGGCCCAAGGGGGTGGAGGTCACCCAGGCCAACTATGCCTTCTGCGGCCAGGTCATGGCGGAGCGGGCAGATTTGACCTCCGACGACCGCCAACTAGTGGTTCTGCCGCTGTTTCACGCCAACGCCCAGTACTACTCGTTCGCCTCAGCCATCTGGACGGGGGCCTCGGTGGCGCTCATGCCCTCGTTCTCGGCCAGCGGGTTCCTCCCTCAGGCCGCCCGCCACCAGGCCACCTGCGCCAGCCTGTTCGCCGCCCCCATGCGGATGATCCTGGCCCGAGGCACTCCCACAAACGGAGTGGGGTTGCGCCACTGCTGGTATGCCCAAAACATCGCCGACGACCAGTACGACACACTGGCCCAGTGGTTGGGATGCCGTCCCCGCCAGCTCTACGGCATGACCGAGACCATCCCCGCGGTGCTCACCGAGCCGGCCGACAACCCTGTGCCGTCGTCCATGGGCCAGGTCACTCCCGGTTGCCAGGTGATCGTGCGCGACGGTGAAGTGCTGGTGGGAGGAGAGCCGGGGGCAACGCTGTTCGCCGGATACCTGGACGACCCGGACACCACCGCCGCCTCATTCACCGCCGACGGCTGGTTCCGCACTGGCGACCGAGCGGCGGTCGATGCCGACGGCCGCCACTACTTCGACGGCCGCCGCTCCGATGTGCTCAAGGTGGCGGGGGAGAACGTATCAATCATGGAAGTGGAGTCGGTGCTGTCCTCGCACCCCGCGGTGCTGGAAGCCGCGGTGGTGGGCGCCCCCGATCCGATGCGCGATGAGGTGCCGGTGGCCTTCGTGGTGCCCGCCGACCCAAACTCCCCACCGGCGGTCGACGAGCTGGCGTCTTGGTGCCACCAGCGCCTGGCCAAGGCCAAGCTGCCCCGCTCGTTTACTCTTATGGAGGAACTGCCCCGCACCAGTGTGGGAAAGATCCGCAAATTCCTGCTACGACAAGAGGCGGAAGCGACAAGGGGGTGACCAAATGACCGTGCTTACCGGTGAACTGCTCGACTCATTCGAGGGCTCGATCACCGACGTGGCCACCGCGGTGACCCTTCCCCCCGAGATCTACACCTCAGAGGAGTTCCTGGCCTTCGAACGCCGGGCGCTGTTCGAGCACGAGTGGTGCTGTGTGGGAGTGGCCAGCCGCATCCCCGAGGCTGGCGACTGGTTCACCACCACGGTGAACAGCGAGCCGGTCATCGTGGCCCGCCAGAGGGACGGCTCCATTGGGGCGTTCTCGGCCATCTGCCGCCACCGGGGCATGCAGGTGGTGGAGGGTGAGGGAAACGGCCGCTCGTTCCGGTGCCCCTACCACCACTGGAGTTATCGGCTCGACGGCCGCCTGATGGGTGCCCCGGCCATGGAGCGCACCGAGGGATTCGACCACGACGATTGGGGCCTGCCCAATCTGGCGGTGGAGCTGTGGCACGGGTTCATCTTCGTCAACTTCAACTCGGAGGCCTCACCTTTGGCTCCGACCCTGGAGCGCTATGAGCCGTACCTATCCAACTATGAGCTGGACAACTGCGTGTGCCCTGGCACTTTCACACTCGAAGGCCTTCCCTGGAACTGGAAGGTCATGTTCGAGAACTTCAACGACGGCTACCACGCAAATCGCCTCCACCAGGTGATCCAGGACTTCTGCCCCTCGGAGATGGCCCGGTTCCCGGTGCCGTGGTCGGACGACTCCAACGTGATCTTCCGGGAGAATGGCTACACCCACATCGACGGCGGGTTCAACGCCACACGCAAGGCCCTGTTGCCGGTGTTCCCCAAGCTCACCGAAGAGGAGCGTTGGCGGTCCACGTTCGCGCTGATCCCACCCTCCCTGTGCTTCGGCACCGCCCCCGACATGGCGTTCTTCTTCATCGTGCGGCCCACCTCGGCGGAGACCATCGACGTGGAGATCGGTTACCTGCTGCATCCCGACTCACTGGAGCACCCCATGTTCGAGCATCTGTTCCAGGCCAGCGACGACGGTGTGCAGGTGTTCGTGGCCCAAGACCAAGACGCCACCACCAAAGTGCAGCGGGGAATGCGGTCGCGCTTTGCGGTTCGGGGCCGGTACTCCTGGCAGGAGGAAACCCACGTGCAGTTCAACCGCTGGCTGGTGCAGCGCTACCGTCAGCACTGGCCGACGAGCAAATAAAAGGGCTGACGGGTCGCGACTATTTGGAAGGCTGGGTCGGTGTCGAGGCGGCTTCGGCCCGGCCCTCAAGCCGACCCACTCGGTTGACCAAGTCCATAACCACTTCGGTCAGCTTGTCGATTCGCTCGTGGAGATAGGCGAAACCCCTTTGCATTTCTTCCCGCAGTCGGGCTTCGCCCTGGTGAACTTCTTGTCGAAGCTGGGCGATGTCGGCGCGTCGGCCTCGGTCGAGATAGAGCATCAGGGTGATGATTACCCCCAGCAGGGCGAGTATGGCTTGGTCCATGAGGTTCTCCTCATCTGGTTCGGGAGGATTGCTGGGGGAAGCTGGGCCAAGCATACCGCTCGGGTCGGGGTGTGCGGCAACAGCCGTTCGGAGTCTGGAGATCGGCAGGACGGGGAAAGGACGGCGCGAGTAGGCTGCTGAGCGGTCATTGGGCCGAATGGACCGACATCTCAGGAGGGGAACGATGACGAGACGACTCACCCGCAAATTGTGGCTGCTGGCCGCGCTGCTTTCGGTGCTGACTTTGGTGGCCGCCGGCTGCGGCAACGACGACGACGATGATGGCGGCGCCGCGGTAGAGCAGCCCACGGAGGCCCCTGCCCCGGCGCCCGAGCCGACGGACGATGAGCCCGAGCCCGAGCCAATGGACGATGAGCCAGAGCCAATGGATGACGAGCCGGAGCCGATGGACGATGAGCCCGAGCCCGAGCCGGAACCCACGGAGCCTCCGGTAGACTTGGAGATGCAGGCGCTGCTGGACACCTTCGATGCCAATGACGACGGCACCCTCACCATCGGGGTAGCGGCGGCTGGACCTCGCGACGACCAGGGCTACTACCAGGCGCTGGTGGACTTCGCTGGGAACTTCTCGGCTGAGAATGGGTTCGCTCCGCCTATTGTGAGCGACAGGATCGGCTCGGCCGAGGCCGCGCAGGCCATGGCCGACCTCGCAGCTCAAGGGGTGGATATCATCCTGGTGGGCGCCAGCGAGATCGCTGAGCCTCTCGCCGACCTCACTGAGCAGTTCCCCGACATCTTCTGGTACTGCAACTGTGGCGCGGGATTCCCGGAGACACCGGGGCTGGCTCAAGCCACCGACTGGGGATCGCCAATCCACTACACCGCCGGCGTAGCCATGGGCGCCGTGCTGGCCGACTATGGCGGCGACACCGCGGTGTTCTTGGGCTGCTGCGACTTGCCATTCGAGCAGGAGGCTTACAACGCCACCGTGTATGGCCTCCAGACTGTGGATCCGTCGTTTGAGATGGTGTACGTGTCCACTGGGGACTTCCCGTTCGATTTCGACAACTCAGCCAATGCCACCGCCGCGTTGACCAATGCCATTGCCGAAGGCGCTACTTTGGCATACGCCTATCTGGGCGGGGCGCTGAACCCGGTCGGCCAGTTGGCCACCGACGAAGGCATTGCCGTGTTTGCGGCCGGACCGGCAGACATCTGCGCTCGCGATGACGGGATCGACTGGTCCGGCAGCATCGTGTTTGACGGCGGTCGCTACGCCGAGCAAGCGCTGAGGCTCATCATCTCCGGTGAGTTGATTGAGGGCGGCACTTTCCCGTTCCCGACCCAGCAAGGACTCAACGGCGCCGAGCTGTGCGACCCGTCGGCGGGGGCGGAAGCGCTGCTGTCTGATGCCTTTGATGCCATAGCCACCGACGGCGAGCTGCTAGGCGTGCTCGGCGGAATCTCTGGTGCCGCCTATGGCGGGTGACCGACGGAATGGCTGAGACGGCCGGTGCCGGGGGTCCCGACCCTCCAGCACCCGTCGTCGAACTGATTGGCATCTCCAAGCGCTTTGGCGGCATCGTCGCCTGCGATCAAGTTGACCTGACCCTGAATCGGGGTCGCATCCACGGAATCTTGGGCGAGAACGGTGCTGGCAAATCCACGCTGATGAAGGTGCTCATCGGCTTGGTCTTGCCTGACGCCGGGTCGATCCGCATCGACGGCCGGCCACACGCCATTCACGATCCGCAGGCTGCTGCGGCCCTGGGCATTGCCATGGTTCATCAGCACTTCAGCCTGGTCGACCAGCTTTCGGTGTGGGAGAACGTGGCCCTTGGCGAGGCGGGCCGGTTGAAGTCAACGGGGGTGCGCGACCGGGTAGCAGCGATAAGCGAGCAGTACGGCTTGGACATCGATCCCGACGCCCGAGTGGGCAGTCTCACCGCTGGTTTGAGGCAACGGGTGGAGATCGTCAAGTGCTTGCGCCGCGACCCCCACATCCTGGTGTTCGACGAGCCCACCTCGGTGCTGACCCCCGAGGAATCTGAACAGCTCTTCACCACGCTGCGCGAGGTGGTGGCGGCAGAGGGTCGGACAGTGGTGCTGGTTAGCCACAAGCTGGATGAGGTGCTGCATGCCACCGACGAGATCACAATCATGCGCCAGGGCCGGGTGGTGGATCGCAAGCCCACGATGGAGGCCGATGCCCCCAGCCTGGCCCGGGCCATGGTGGGTAGGGACGTTTCGCTGCGATCCGAGCGGGCCGCCTTCGGCCTATTGGCGGTTGACGAGAGCGACGAGGAATATCCCAGATTTGAAGAAGTAGCCTCAACCGACGACCCAACGCCTCTGGGAGCAACTGTCTCGGATAGGCCAATCCTCCAGATTGACGGAGTCACCGTGCGAGGATGGGGCGGGGCGCGGATGTTGGACGACATCAGCCTGGATCTGTGGGCGGGCGAGATAGTTGGTGTGGCCGGTGTGGAGGGCAACGGCCAGCGAAGTCTGGGCGATCTGCTGTCCAGCTTGGTCTCACTGAATGCCGGCCGGGTGGTGGTCAACGGCGCGGAGGTGCCCACTGGCGCCCCCGGGGCCATGGCCAAGGCTGGGGTGGCCGTCATTCCCGAAGACCGCCACGACTCGGGCGTGGTGCTGGACATGACCGTGGCGGAGAACCTGCTCATGGTGGACCCGCACCGGGTGGCACGAAATGGGGTAATGGACAAGCGGAGAATGGCAAAGACAGCCCAGCAGATGATCGACGAGTTCGACATCGGGTGCGCTGGCCCCGATGCCCCGCTGTGGTCGCTATCGGGAGGCAACCAGCAGCGGGTAGTGCTGGCCCGGGAACTGGCTGCCGAGCCTGATGTTCTGGTGGCGGCCCAACCCACTCGGGGGTTGGATGTGGGGGCAATTGAATACATGACCGACAGGATCCGCCGGGCCGCGGCCAGCGGAGTGGCCGTGCTGTTGATATCCAGCGAGTTGGAGGAAATCCTGGATTTGGCCGATCGGATCGCAGTTATGTCCCGGGGCCGGATCGTCGGCGAGCTCTCCCACGCCGACGCCAACCTCGAAACCCTCGGTCTCCTCATGGGAGGCAGCGAAGCATGACTGAGTCGATCACACCTGACGGCCCAGGGCAGTGGCACCGCCCACCTGAAGTTGGCGCCGTGACATGACCCGCGGCGCGCGGCTTGCCGAGTGGGTGGTCATGTATGCCTTCAGCGTTGCGGTGGCTCTGGCCTTGGCCAGCGTCATCGTGGAGGCCACTGGAGGTGACTGGTGGCCGGTGGTAGAGGCCTTGGTGGACGGCAGCATCATGTCGTCCGGCCGTTGGGGGGAAACCCTCGGAGTAGCCGTTCCCCTGCTGCTGGTGGCGCTGGGCACGGTTATCTCGGCCAAGGCCGGATTGATCAACATCGGCCAAGAGGGCCAACTGTTCATCGGCGCGGCGTTCGCCACCTATTTCGGCTATCTCATCGGCGGTCCCGGCCCGCTGAACCTGGTGGTAATCATGCTGTTCGGCGCGGTGGGTGGAGCGGTTTGGGCCTCGGTGGCCGTGTTGCTGCGCTATTGGCGGGGAGTTCCCGAAGTGTTGAGCACGCTTCTGCTGGTAATTGTCGCCACCCAGGCGGTGGGCTATGGCCTGAGGCAGGACTGGCTGTTGCTGGCACCGGGAGCGGATCGAGGCAACCGCAACCAGGTGAGCCAGCAGCTAGCCGACGACAACCGGATTCCCCGCCCCAATATTTTCGGCAATGAGTTTCCCATAACCGTCTACGTTGCGCTGGCTTTGGCTGTGGTGGTGGCTTATGTGCTGGCTCGAACCGTGTGGGGTTTCCGCCTCCGGATGCTGGGGCACAACCCCAGAGCCGCCCAGCGGGCCGGGGTGTCATCCACCGTCTATGGGGCCACTGCGTTGGCCATCGGAGGGGGCTTTGCCGGATTGGCCGGGGCGGCCATGTTTGCCGGCGGCGGCTTCTACTTCGGCAACTATCGGCTGGTGCCCGGCTTCTCCGACAACATCGGCTGGACAGGGCTGTTAGTTGCCCTGGTCGCCCGGGAGCGGGCCCTGCCCGCGGTAGTGGCCGCGTTCGTGTTCGCCGGGCTGAGGACCGGATCGGGGTTCGTGAACAGCACCGGGGTAGAGAGCCGAATAACCGATGTGGTTCAGGGACTCCTGGTGCTGGCCTTGTTGGTTCCCCCCGCCGTGATATTCCTGCGGGATCGCCGCCGGGCCCGGGCCGCGGCCACCGAGAGAGTGTGATGCTGTGCTGATCGACTTCTTCACCGCAGTAGGCGATGTGCTGTCCAGCGAGTCCACCTATATCAACGGCGCGCTGTTCGCCGCGTTGCTGGGTTTCGCGGCCACCGGAGAGTGGGTGGCTGAGCGTTCGGGCACTTTGAACATCTCGGTGGAGGGGATGCTGCTGAGCGGAGCCTTTGCCGGAATCCTCGGATATCACCTCACCGATTCGATTGCGGTGGGTTTGGTGTTCGGTGCCATCGGCGGGATGCTGGTGGCCGCAGTGCAGGCCGAGATGAGCCACCGCCTCACCGCCGACCAATTCGTGGTAGGCCTTACTCTCAACATATTGGTCTTCGGCTTGGTCGGGTTCTTGGATCGGGAAATCGAACCCCAGGCCGATCGGGCCTCAAATCTGGAGATACCGCTGCTGGTGGATATCCCCTTGATAGGCGAGGCGCTGTTCGGGGCGCCGTGGCCGTTCTTTCTCTTGTACGGACTGGTGCCGTTCTCGTGGTGGCTGGTGTACCGCACTCGATGGGGACTGGAACTGCGGGCGGCGGGGGAGAACCCCCAGTCGGCCGACGTGAGCGGCATCGACGTGAACCGCCGTCGCCGCCAGGCGATTTACTACGCCGGGCTGACCTCCGGGCTGGGCGGGGCGTATTTCCTGTTTGCCCAGCTTGCCGCGTTCGACGATTCCATTATCGGTGGCCGGGGGTTCATCGCCATAGCCGCGGTGATCTTCGGCGGATGGACGCTGTGGGGCACCATGGCGGGCTGTGTTTTGTTTGCCGGCGCCTTGTCGTTCCGACTTTCCGTGCAGGGTCTGGGATATGAGTTGAATACCGAGTTGTTGCAGGCCCTGCCCTATCTGGTGACCATCGGGGCCATGGCCATCTTCGCCAAACGGGTACGCCCCCCCGCCGCCTTGGCCCAACCATTTGTCCGCGGGTTGAAATGATCTGAGCGCTTCGGACTTGGGTCGGTGGTGCAAGTGGCGCAAATGTTGACTCATTAGCGATGAGGCAAATAGGCTGTTGCTGTGTCAAAACGCCTGCAAGTGTTGCTGGACGAACAGGAGTACGTTGAGTTTCAGGGGATCGCTCGCAAGCAGCGGATGACGTTGGCGGAGTGGGTGAGGCAGGCTTTGCGCGAGGCCAAGAGCGGCCAAACTGGGACGATGGAAGCGAAGCTGCGAGTGATCGCGGAGGCGTCTAAATACCGGTATCCCTCTGCGGACATTGATGTGATGCTCGATGAGATTGACGCAGGGCGGGGACTGGATTGATCTTTGTCGACTCCAACGTGCCCATGTACCTGGTGGGCGCAGAGCACCCGAACAAAGACAGGGCTGTGGCGATGTTGACCCAGCTGGTTACCGAAGGCGAGCGCTTCATCACAGATGTGGAGGTGTATCAGGAGATCCTCCATCGATATTGCGCCATTCGGCGCAAGGAGGCCATTGATGCTGCTTTCGAGAGTTTGGATGGCCTGGTCGACGAAGTTTTGAGCTTCGATTTGCCTGTTGTGCGCGCTGCCCGAGACCTGCTGGAGACGGCGGCTGGTTTGTCGGCGCGCGATGCACTGCACGCCGCGGTGATGCGGGAGGCCGGAACCCGGCGCATATTCAGCTTTGACAGTGGCTTTGACGCAATCGAATGGGTCGAGCGGCTGAAGTAAGGGTGCGGCCATGAAAGCGATGCGATACCACGAGCCTGGCGGGGCCGAGGTGCTCTGTTATGAGGAGGTGGCAGATCCTGAGCCGGGACCGGTGGATGTGGTGGTGGATGTGGTGGCTGCTGCGCTCAACCGGCTGGATGTGGTGCAGCGCAACGGGTGGTTTGCCATGCCGGGGTTCACGCTGCCCCACATTGCGGGGATGGACGTGGCCGGGGTGGTTTCTGAGGTGGGCGCCGAGGTCGATGGGGTGGCCGTGGGTGACCGGGTGGTGGTGGATCCGTCGCTGGCCGGGGTGGAAGACCGCTCCAAGCTGGGGGGACGAGGCGACCTGTATGGCGAGCTGGGCATCATCGGCGGCACCGTCGACGGGGGCTACGCCGAGCGGTGCCTGGTGCCGGCGTCCCACGTCTATCCAGTGCCTCACGCCATATCGCTGGAGACCGCAGCCACCTTCCCCACCTGCTATCTCACCGCCGCCCATGGACTATTCGAGGTAGGTGGCCTAATTGCGGGCGAAACGGTGATGATCCACGCCGCGGGGTCGGGGGTGTCGGTGGCCGCCATCCAATTTGCCGTCAACGCCGGGGCCACCGTTTTGGCCACCGCAGGCACTGACGAGAAATGCCAGCGGGCCTTGGAGCTGGGGGCAGACCATGCGCTCAACAACCGAACCGGTGACGTGGCCGGGTGGGCTCGCGAGCTGACTGCCGGAGCCGGTGTCCACATGGTGTTCGACCATGTTGGCACCGCCCTGTTCGGCCCGTCGCTGTTCGCGCTGGGCATCGGGGGGAGGCTGGTGAACTGCGGCAACTCCTCCGGCGACGAGGCGGTCATTCCGTCGTTGGGCTACGTGTTCCACTCCGGCATCAAGATCCTGGGGTCCGATCCCTATCGTCCCGAGGAATTCGGCCCGGCGTGGGACACCTTCTGCGGCGACGGCTTCACCGCCGCGGTCGACTCGGTGTTCGAGTTGGCCAACGCAGCCGAAGCCCAAGACAAGATGCTGGCCAGCGACTTCTTCGGCAAGATCCTGCTGAAGCCCTGAACAGAGTCGATGGAGTCCGGGAGAGCGAGTGGTTGATTCCCCGTATCCCGAGCTGAAGAAGTCCCACGTTCCTGAGCGGGTGGGCCGCCCCTGGACCGATCACAAGCCCCCGCCGTCAGCCCCGGTGTGGGAGGTCATCAGCGGGTTCGGCTCATTCCACGTGCTGGTTGCCGCCTTGGAGCTGGGAGTGTTCGATGCCCTGTCCGACCGGGGTGCCCATCCCGGAGTCCCACCGGAAGTGACCGCGCCGGAGCTGGCCGCAGAGCTTGAAGTATCAGCCCCCCACCTGGAGGCGCTGCTCGACTCGCTTGCGGTGCTCGGGCTGCTCGAACGGGTGGACGGTCGGTATGGCCTGAACGACGCCGCGGCCCGCTATCTCACCACCGATGGCGCGGCGTCGATGGCCTCGCTGGTGCCGGTGGCCCCCGGCCCATTGGACAACTGGTCGCGGCTAGCCGACACCATCCGGGCTGGCCGCCCTGCCGAGCCGATCGACGACGACCCGGCCGATTTCTACCGGCCCCTGGTGGAGGGCACCTTCACCACCATGCTCGGAGCCGCCACCCGAGCCGACCTCCAGGTTCGCTACAGCGCCATGACCGCCCCGAGGGTACTGGATCTGGGGGCGGGCGGAGCGCCGTGGGCCATCGCCGTGCTCAAGGCCTGCCCGGGGGCCACCGCGGTGGTCAACGACCTCAACGGGGTGATCGACGTGGCCCGCCGCACCACCGTCGAGCACGGAGTGGCCGACCGCTGCGAGTTCCGCCCCGGCGACTTCCACACCATCGACATCGAGTCCGAGGGCTACGACATCACAGTGCTGGGCCATGTCTGCCGCACCGAGGGCCCCGACGGCGCCCGCCGCCTCATCGCCAGAGCACACCAGGCCCTGCGCCCCGAAGGCCGCCTCCTATTGGCCGACTACTTCACCGCCCCCGAACCCCAATGGAGCCCCCACAGCGTGCTCATGGGCATGACCATGATGGCCAGCACCGTCCACGGCTTCCCCATAGCCGCGTCGCAGGTCGCCGCCTGGCTCCAAGGAGCCGGTTTCGAGTCCATCCGCCTAATAGAGCCCATCGGCCACCAATACGCCTACACCGCGACAAAACCCAGAAATTCTCAACAAACAAAAGAGGGTTCATAGATGGATAGAGACGCAAGGGCGGCGGCTCTTCTTGGGGACACATGGCGAGGCGGGGCGGTGGGTGGCCCGGCTCAGGGCGCCCGCCGCCCGGACCCCGCGGAGGACGGCGGGCTGGGCCGGGACAGGCCCCGCCGCCCCGCCGGACAAGCGCCACCAACCGAATCCAAGAGCCGCCGCCCGGACGCGCGCCAATACAAAATAGGAGCACCATGACCGAGCACATCGACACGCTGATCAAGGGCTGGTACCTGGTCACCATGAACCCGACCCGCGACATCATCCGCCACGGCGCAGTGGCGATCCGGGGCAACCAGATTGTCGAAGTGGGCAAAGCATCCGACCTCGAAGCCCGCTACCAGGCATCCGAGACGGTGGGCGGCGACCGCTTCGTGGTAACGCCGGGGCTGGTAAACACCCACATCCACATCACCGGCGAGCCCCTCACCCGGGGATACGTCCCCGACGACACCCCGTTTGAGGAAAACGTGTTCCAATGGCTGTGCCCGCTGTATTCGGTGTACACGGCCGAGGAGGAGCGGCTCTCGGGCCAGTTGGCCGCGGTGGAGATGCTCAAGTCGGGCACCACTTGCTTTCTGGAGGCGGGCACCATCCGATTCGTCGACGAGGTGATGGACGGGCTGGAAGAAGCCGGCATCCGGGGGCGGATCGGCAAGTGGGTGTGGGACCTTCCCCCCGAACCCAGCGTGTACCGCCAAGACACCGACGAGGCCATCGCCAACATTCGGGACACCGTCGAGCGATTCCGGGGCGCTGCCGGTGGACGGCTCGGGGCGTGGTCGATGGTGGTGGGCCACACCACTTGCTCCGACCCCCTGTGGCAAGCAGCCCGGGTCACAGCCGACGAGTACGGCGTGGGGCTCAACTTCCACATGTCGCCCGCCCGGCTCGACCCCGACACCTTCATCGCTGCCTTCGGCCAGCGGCCCATGGTCCACCTCGGCGAGCTGGGGGTGCTGGGCGACGACACCTCCATCACCCACTGCGTGCATGTGGACCACCAGGAAATCCAGCTTCTGGCCGGGGCGGGCACGTCAGTTGTCCACTGCCCGACCACCGCGCTGAAGGTGAGCTACGGCGTGACCCAGATCGGCAAGATCCCCGAGATGGTCACTGCCGGCGTGAACGTGAGCCTGGGCACCGACGGCAACAACGCCTCCAACTACTCCGATCTGATGCGGGCCACCTACCTAGTGGCCGGATTGTTCAAAGACGCCCGCATGGACCCACAGATGTTCCCGGCCGAGAAGGCCTACGAGATGGCTACCCTGGGCGGGGCCCGGACCATGCTGATGCAAGACGAGATCGGCTCGCTGGAGCCGGGCAAGCTGGCCGACGTGGTGCTGCACGACACCGACCGTCCCGAATGGCGGCCGCTGTTGAACGTGATGAACCAGCTCGTGTGGTCAGCCGACGGCCGGGGGGTTCACACCGTGTTCGTGGACGGACAGAAGGTGGTTGAGGCCGGCCGCATGACCACCATCGACGAGGACACCTTCTTTGCCCGCTGCCAGCAGGCCGGAGAAGCAGTAGTGGCCCGATCCGGCCTCCCCGACAAGGCCAAGTTCCCCATTTGGTAGGCGGCCCACCGCTCAGGAGAACAGCTCGCGCTTGACGATCTTGCCGGCGGCGTTGCGGGGCAGCGGGGTGGGGCGGGACTCCCAGAGGGTGGGCACTTTGTAGGGGGCCAGCACTTGTCGGCACCACCGGGCCAGCTCCTCAAAGTCCAATGGGGCGCTGGCGGAGGGCACCACCACGGCCTTCACTTCTTGTCCCACTTCGGGGTGGTCCACGCCGAACACCGCCGACTCCGCTACCAACGGGTGGGCGTCGAGGCGGTATTCGATCTCGATCGGGTAGATGTTCTCGGCGTTGCGCAGGATCATGTCCCGGGCCCGCGAGTTGATGTAGAGATAGCCGTCGGTGTCGAAGCAGCCGATGTCACCGGTGTTGAGCCACCGGTCTGCGTCGATGGCGGCCGCGGTGGCCTCGGGGTCGTTCCAGTATTCAAGCATGGTGTAGGCACTGCGGCACCAGATGTCGCCCTCTTGACCGGCGGGCCGCGGCCGGCCGTCGGGGCCGCGGATTTCGGCCTCGAAGCCGATGGCCACCCGGCCGCATGATGTGGGTCGGTCGCGATACTCAGCTCCGCCGATGCCGGCGATGACCGCCACCGATTCTGACGACCCGTATCCCATGCCCACCGCCGGGGCGGCGCTGGGAAAGGCTTGGCGCAGCAGGTCTTGCACTGCCGGGCTGGCCGGCGCGCCGCCGAAGCCCACGTTGACCACGCTGGAGGTGTCGAACTCCCCCAAGCGGGGATGATTGGCCAGCCGTGATCCGATGCTGCCCAGCGCGGCGAATGAGGTCACCCCCTCGTCTTGGATGAGCTGGAGCACGGCTTCGGGATCGAAGCGGCCCCGCCGGTAGACGATCTTGCCCCCGGTGGTCATGCTGATAAGCGTGGTTCCGTACAGGCCCGAAACGTGGAACAACGGCGAGGTGCCCAGCGTGACCGCCTGGGCCGGGGGGCTAGGGGCCTCGCTGCCATCGGGAGGGGGGTTGGTGCGCTTTTCGGCGAATACCCGCACTGCTCCGCTGCACATGGTGGATTGGACGAAGCCGATCAGGCCCCGGTGCGAACCCACCGCGCCCTTGGGGCGTCCGGTGGTGCCGCTGGTGAACAAGATCACCGCCGGGTCGTCCTCAGCCAGGGGGACATCGATGTCTTCAAGGGTTGCCCCCGCGCCGACGGCGATGAAGTCGGCCCAGTCGTCCTCGATCACCAGGAGCGGTGTCTCGGCTCGGCCCGACCCGGAGCGCTCCAGGCGGGGGCGGTCGGCGATCACCAGCGCGGGCTCGCTCAACACGGTGGCGTAGTCCACCTCGTCGGCGGTCCACCAGCCGTTGTAGGCCGACACGATGGCGCCGATGCTGGTGGCGGCAAAGAACGACACCACCCACTCGGGGCAGTTGGCCGCGAAAATGGCCACCCGGTCGCCGTGGCCGATTCCCCGCTGTTGCAGGGCAACGGCGGCTGCCGCCACCTGGCCGATGAAGTCGTCGAAGGTAAGCCGCTGCTGGTCCAGCACCAGGAACTCCCGGTCGCCGAAGCTGGCGGTGTTGGCCGCCATCTCCCTCAGCGACCGCATCCGGTTGGCGAACACCGCAGCCGGCTGCCCCAAAACCTCTTCGGCGGCCAGCTCGAACACACCCCCGGGCCCGGTCAGCTCTTGGATCACGTCCTCGCGAACACCCACGGTTCTGAACCCTAATCACTGGCTGGGATTGTTCACTGGTCGCAGACCGGCTTCGACGGGCTGATGCCGGGGCTCAGGATCTATCGTGGGCCTATGACTGAGGTCGTTATCGTTGAAGCCGTTCGCTCCCCAGTAGGCAAGCGAAACGGTGGCTTGTCTTCCGTCCATCCCACTGGGCTGCTCGGCCAGGTCCAGACGGCCGCGGTGGAGCGGTCGGGAATCGATCCGGCGGCCATCGGCCAGGTGGTGGGCGGCTGCGTGGACCAGATCGGGGCCCAGGCCATGAACGTGACCCGCACCGCCTGGCTCACCGCCGGGCTGCCCACCGAAACGGCGTGCAGCACGGTGGACTCCCAGTGCGGCTCGTCGCAGCATGCGGTGAATCTGGCGTACAGCTTGGTGAAGTCCGGGGTGGAGGACGCCGTGTTGGCCTGCGGTGTGGAGAGTATGAGCATCGTGCCCATCGGGTCGAACGCCACCGCCGACGGGGTGGGCCGCCCGGTGACCCGCGACTACTTCGGCCACTACGAGCTCACCTCCCAATTCGAGGGAGCGGAGCGGATGGCCGACAAGTGGGGCATCACCCGGGAGGACTGCGACCGTTTCGGCCAGGCTTCCCAGCAGCGAGCGGCCCGGGCGGTGGCCGAGGGCCGGTTCGAGACCCAGATCGTGCCCATCGAGGCCCCAGTGCTGGATGAGGACGGCAAGAGGACCGACGAGATGGCCACCGTCAGCACCGACGAGGGCTTGCGGGACACCACCTTGGAAGGGCTGGCCACCCTCAAGCCGGTGGCCCGGCCCGACGGGGTACACACCGCGGGGTCGTCATCGCAGATCTCCGACGGTGCCGGCGCAGTGCTCATGATGACCGCCGATCGGGCTGAGCAGATCGGCCTTACCCCGAGGGCCCGGGTGGTGGAGGCCTGCCTGGTGGGATGCGACCCGGTATTGATGCTGGAGGGGCCGATCCCGGCCACTCATCGGCTGCTGGAGCGAGCCGGGCTAGCCATTGACGACATCGACGTGGTGGAGATCAACGAGGCGTTCGCCTCGGTGGTGCTGTGCTGGGCCGCCGAGGTGGTCCCCGACATGGAGCGGGTGAACCCCAACGGCGGCGCCATCGCCCTAGGCCACCCGCTGGGGGGAACCGGCTCGATCCTGGTAACCAAGGCGCTCCACGAACTGGAGCGCACTGATGGCCGGCGAGGGCTCATCACCATGTGCTGTGGCGGTGGCCTGGGCACGGGCACCCTGATCGAGAGGCTCTAGTTCTCCACCGGTGCGTTGCAGGCCCTCCCAGAGCCTGATGCCCAGAGCCTGATTGCCGCTGGCGCGGGCGTCAGCCCGAACTAGCTGGTGGTGCCGTACTCGGTCTCGCTCCACGGGCCAGATCCTTGGCTGTTGACCGCTTGGACCCGTACTCCGAAGTAGGTGGCATCGGCTAGTCCGACGATGGTGTGGCTGTCACTGGAGGCGGTGCCAGCGCTGCTCCAGCCGGATATGCAACGCGACGTGGTTGTACCGTCGTTGTTGGTGGTCTCCCTGGCGGTACACCGCTGAATGTTGTAGCCAGTGATATCTGACGCGCCTTGGTCGGGCGCGGTCCAGCTTACCGACAACTCGCCGCTGCCTGCTGCTGAGACGCTCAAGCTGGAGGGAGCGGCGGGTCTGCCGGTGGGAGCGGTGGAGGCTTGGGCCCAACCGCTTTCGCCGGCCACGTTGTGGGACCTGATTTGCACGTCGTATCGGCGGCCTACGATGAGGCCGGTGATGGAGTAAGAGGTGTCGACGCCGAAGTAGGCGAAGCTCCAGTTGCCGCCCCTGACGCGGTATTGCAGGGTGTAGCCGGTGATGGCCGTTCCCCCGAAGTTTTCGGGGGCCTTCCACGCCACGTTGAGGGTGACCCCACCCCCTTCGGGGTAGGTTTCGGCGAATACTATGTCGGTGGGCCGACCGGGCCGGGTGGCCGGGGTGGCTGTTGCCGAGGTGGTGCCTCCGTCGCCGGCGCTGTTGGTGGCAAACACCCGCACGGAGTATTCATTGCCGTTGGTGAGGCCGCCGATGGTGATGGAGGTGCCGCTGGTGGTCGTGTATCGAGTCCAGTCGGAGAAACGACAGCTTCCGGTCGTCGTGTCCCCGTTGTTTTGGCAGTCCACCGTGTAGCGGGTGATGCGGGCCCCGTTGGCCGCGGGCGCGGCCCACCGCAGGGCAATCCGGCCGCTGTCCGGGGTGGCGGTGAGGCCGGAGGGCGCATCCGGGACGGCGGGGGCATCGGTGGTAGCGAAGCTGACATCGCTCCACGGGCCGTTCCCGAAGCGGTTCACGGCCCGGACTCGCACGCTGTAGCCGGTGGCGCCGGTGAGACCGGTGACGGTGTGGCTGGTGGAGGTGGCATCGATGTCGGCGTCCGCGGCGGTGCGCCACGAGCCGGTACACGGATACGTGGTTGTCTCGACCCCGTTGTTGGTAACGGTCCTCTCTCTTGCGGTACACCACTGGACGCCGTAGTCGGTGATGGCCGATGCGCCTTGGTCGGGCGCCGACCAGCCTATGGTCAACTCGCCGCGGCTGACGCTTGAGATGGTCGGATCAGCAGGCTTGGCCGGTGTGCCGGTCGGATCGCTGGAGGCTTGGACCCAATTGCTCTCACCGGCTGCGTTGATGGACCTGATTTGCACGTAATACCGGGGGCCCACGGTGAGACCGGTGATGCTGATTTCGAGGGTGCTTGCGCCGCCGGCATGGGCGAAGCTCCAATTGCCGTTGCTGGCGCGGTATTGCACGGTGTAGCCGGTGATGGCCGACCCGCCAGTGGCCTGGTCAGTGGGCGCAGTCCACGACACGGCAAGGGTGAGCCCGCCGCCTCCGGGGTAGCTCGGGACGATTTCTATATCGGTGGGCGGGCCGGGCCGGGTGGCCGGGGTGGCTGTTGCCGAGGTGGTGCCTCCGTCGCCGGCGCTGTTGGTGGCAAACACCCGCACGGAGTATTCATTGCCGTTGGTGAGGCCGCCGATGGTGATGGAGGTGCCGCTGGTGGTCGTGTATCGAGTCCAGTCGGTGGAACGACAGCTTCCGGTCGTCGTGTCCCCGTTGTTTTGGCAGTACACCGTGTAGCGGGTGATGCGGGCCCCGTTGGCCGCGGGCGCGGCCCAACTCAGCCGTATTTGGCGGCTGTTCGGGGTGGCGGTGAGGCCCGATGGTGCGCCTGGGACGTCGGGGGGATTGGTGGTTGCGGTGTAGGCATTGCTCCACCCGCTGACTCCGGCGGCGTTGAAGGCTTGGGCACGCACGCGGTAGGCGGTGTTGCCGGTGAGGCCGGTGACGGTGTGGGTGGTGCTGGAGGCGGTGCCCGCGTTGCTCCAGCCGCTAGAGCAAGACCAAGTGCCGTCGTTGTTGGCCCGCGCGTTGCACCGCTGCACGTTGTAGCCGCTTATGCCCGATGGTGAGGCGGGCGCAGTCCAGATGGCTGTCAACTCGCTGCGCCCCACGCTCGTGATGGTCAATCCGGTGGGTGCGCCGGGCCGGGATGGCGTGGTGGCCGAGTCAGTGGCGCTCCATCCGCTCATGCCGGCGGAGTTGAGGGCTTGGACCCGAACGCGATAGGTGGTGCCGGTGGACAGGCCGGCAATGGTGACGCTGGTGGCCGGCGGGTTCCCGGTGACGGTGGTCGACCGCCAGCTCGTGCATGCGCCGGAGCAGTATTGGACGGTGTAGCTGGAAATGGGCGATCCACCGGAGGCAGGGGCGGTCCATGTGACCTGGATATTGCGGCCGCTGGGGGAAGCCACGACGTTGGCAGGGATGCGGGGCGGGGCTGCTGGGGTGGCGGTTGTGGTGGTCCAAGCGCTGTTGCCTATTCGGTTGGCGGCTCTCACCCGGATGTCGTATGGGGTCCCGTTGGACAGCCCGGAGAGGGTGGCCGATGTGCCCGAGACGGAGGTGTAGTTGGTCCAGGCAATGCTGCCGCAGCTGCCGGCGGCGATGGCGGTTCCGCCAAGCCGGCACTCCACGCTGTATCCGGTTATGGGGGCGCCGTTGTTGGACGGCGCGTTCCACCGCAGGTCGATTTGGCCGTCGTCGATGGTGGCCACCAGGCCAGTGGGGGTGCCCGGGGGAGTGGCGGCCGCGGTGGTTGCGAATCGGGTGCTGCTCCACGGGCCGGTTCCGCGGCTGTTGAGAGCTTGGACCCTAACCCCGAAGGAGGTGCCGCCGGCGAGGCCGCCGATCGTGTGGCTGGTGCCTGTGGCACTGGCCGAACTCCAAGAGCTGGCGCAGACATTGATAGCGGCCGACGCCGTACACCATTGAACGGTGTATCCGGTGATGCCCGATGCGCCAACGGAGGCGGGCGCGGCCCAGGCGACGGTCAGCCGGTCGGGGCCGGTGCCGGCGAATTGCACGCTTGCGGGCCGGCCAGGCCGGTCGCTCGGAGAGCTGTTCGTGCCGCTCCAGATGCTGTTCCCGGCGCTGTTGGTGGCTCTGACGCAGAGGCGGTATTGGTTGCTGTTGGCGAGGCCGCCGATGGTGGTGGAAGTGGCCGACGTGGTGCGGACATTCCAGGCGCCGATCGTGGTGGCCGTCGGGCAGGTGAAGGCGTTGGCTTGGTAGGCCACGGTGTAGCCGGTGATGGGTGCCCCGCCGTCGTCGGGCGCGGTCCAGGTAGCGGTGAGTTGGCCGTCGCCGGCGGTGGCCTCCACGCTGCCAGGAGCGCCGGGGACGGTTGCAGGGGTGGCGGTGGTACCGCTCCAGGTGCTGTCGCCCGCCCGGTTGGTGGCTCTGACGCACACGCGGTAGGCAGTGCCGTTGGCGAGGCCGCCGAGGGTGGTGGAGGTGCTCGAGGTTATGCGGGGATTCCACGAGTTGTCGATGTCGGTCGGGCAGGCGGCGGTGTCGGCTTGGTAGGCCACGGTGTAGTCGGCGATAGGTGCCCCGCCGTCGTCGGGCGCGGTCCAGGCTACGGTGATCTGGCCGTCGCCGGCGGTGGCCTCCACGTTGCCGGGAGCGCCGGGGGGTTCTGAAGTGTCTGCGGCGGCGCGCAGCGTGGCGACTGCGGTCGAGTCGAGGGCGAGGTAGCAGCCGATGCTCTCATCCCACCCCCAGCTGAGGCGGGCCAGCACGGTTTGGCCGTCGGCGGTTTTGGCCGCGTCCACCGGCTCGGCGCCGAACCGGTGGTGCTCGAAGCAGCGCATAGAGGCAGCGGTCTGGCCCTGGGGCAGGCTCTCGGTCCGGCCCGCGGCCCGCAAGGCGGCCACTGCGTCGCCGCCGAGGGCGAGGTAGCAGCCGATGCTCTCATCCCACCCCCAGCTGACCTGGGCTAAAACGGTTTGGCCGTCGGCGGTCTTGGCCACGTCTACCGGCTCGGCGCCAAAGAGGTGGAACGCTGAGCAGCGCTCCGCAGCGCTCTGGCCGGCCGAGTCTGGTTGCGCGGTCGCTGCGGGTGTGCCGGCAACGACAAGCACGGACGCGGCCAGCATTACTGCCAGCACCAGCCCCACACCCCGTCGGGACGATCTGGCGTTGAAAAAGGCTGGCCATCCTGCAAAGAGCATGGGCAAAACTATATCCCAATCAGTCCCAGCAGATGTCATGCCCCAGAGGCGCCCACGGGCGGAAAATCGCCTATCGTGGTCTCGCTATGGACGCGGAGCTGGCCGACGAACTGGTTGGCGCCATCCGCACCTGGGTGGAACGGGAGGTGATTCCCAACGCCCCCGGCCTCGAGCATGCCGACGAGTTCCCTGAGGCGATGTTTGCCCAGATGTGCGAGTTCGGCCTGTTCGGGGCCACCATCGACCCGTCCTATGGGGGGCTGGGCATGGACGCCGCCACCTATGCCCGCATCGTCGAGGAGCTGTCCCGGGGGTGGATGTCGTTGGCCGGCATCCTCAACACCC
Organism: Candidatus Poriferisocius sp.; assembly: GCF_965208475.1. Taxonomy (GTDB): domain Bacteria; phylum Actinomycetota; class Acidimicrobiia; order Acidimicrobiales; family Bin134; genus Poriferisocius. Next base: position 26,976 of record NZ_OZ242338.1, read on the forward strand.
ACAAGATCGCCGCCACCATGATCGGACGCTTTGGCACCGAAGAACAGCGGGAGCGCTTTCTGCCCCGCATGTGCGACGGGTCGGTGCGGTCGGCCTTCTCGTTGTCGGAGCCCGACGCCGGCAGCGACACTCGCAACATCCGCTGCCGGGCGGTGCCCGACGGGGCCGAGTGGATCGTCAACGGCACCAAGATGTGGGTTACCAACGGCATGAGGGCTCAGATGGTGATGCTTTTGGCCCGCACCCCCGACGACCGCATCACCTGCTTCATAGTGGAGAAAGCGCCGGGCCCGGGCGCCAACGGGCTCACCGTGTCGCGCACCATCCCCAAGCTGGGCTACAAGGGGGTGGAGACGGTGGAAATGGCCTATGCCGATTTTCGGGTGCCCGACGCCAACGTCCTCGGCGGTGTCGCCGGGGTGGGCCACGGGCTGCGCTATGCCCTCTCCGCGCTGGAGCTGGGGCGAATCAACATCGCGGCTCGGGCAGTGGGAGTGGCCCAGGCCGCGCTCGACGCCGCTATGAAATATGCCCAGGAGCGGGAGACGTTCGGTAGGCCCATATACGACCACCAGGCCATCGGGTTCAAGCTGGCCGAGATGGCCACCAAGCTCCACGCCGCCCGCCTGATGACCTACGACGCTGCCCGCCGCTACGACTCCGGGGAGCGCATCGATCTCGAAGCGGGCATGGCAAAGCTGTTCGCCTCCGAGGCCGCCTTCGAGATCGCCTCCGACGCTCTGCGCATCCACGGAGGCAATGGCTATACCGAGGAGTACCCGGTGGAGCGCTACTTCCGGGACGCGCCGCTTATGATCATCGGGGAGGGGACCAGCGAGATCCAGAAGATGGTGATCGCCCGCCACCTCCGCGATCGGTACTCCTGACAGTGGCGGTGGCCCAAGGGAGCGCCAATGGTTGAACCTCAGCACATGCGCACCGTGATGGAGCAGTACGCCGTCGCCGTCAGCGCCGGCGATGTGGAGGCGATCTTGTCGTTCTACGCCGACGACGGGTCGTGCCAGGTGCCGGTGGGCGGGCCGGTGCAGGAGGGAATCGGCGCCATTCGGGCGTTCTACGAGGGCAACGAACTGGCTGAAACCCTAGTGCTGACCGGTCCGGTGCGGGTGGCGGGCAATGAGGCGGCCGCGCCGATGGTGGCCCGAGTCTGCTTCGACGGCGTCGACTACGAGCTCGACGTGGTGGATGTGGCCGTGTTCGACGACGACGGCCTGCTGACCTCGCTGCGGGCCTTTTTCTCACTCGACTGCCTGCGTGCTGTTTGACTGGCTGAAGAAGCGTCGGCGGTGGCTGCTGTGGCTGGCCGCGCTGGGTCTGCTGGTGGGCTGGGGCCTCACCTGGGCGCTGGACTCGCCGCTGCGACCGGTTCTTGCCGAGCGCGACGGCATCCGAGCGGCCGCGGTACATGTAAGCGGTATGGCCTGCGGGCAGTTCACCGAGGGGAGTGGGTTCATGGCAGAACCCGGGTTGGTGCTCACCAATGCCCATGTGGTGGCCGGGGTCGAGCAGATCACGGTGAGCACTGCCGATGGCGAATCGGAGGTCGCGTTGTTGGTGGGATTCGACTCTGACCGCGATATCGCCGCGCTCTTGGTGCCGGACGCGGCCGCTTCTCCGGTTGCGCTGGCCCCGGTAGGCGTGAGGGCCTCCGACGTGGGCGACGCCGCGACCGTCGACTCCGATGACGGATTGTCGTTCGTGCCGTTTGAGGTTACTCGCAGAATCTTGGCCACGGGCCGCGACTTCTACGCGCAGGAGACGGAGGGCCGCCATGTGCTCGAGATCCGCTCGCTTTTGGCTGCGGGCGACTCCGGGGCGGCGTTGCTGAACTTCGACGGCGAGGTGGTGGGCATGGTGTTCGCGGTTGCCAGGGGCCGGCCCGACGAGGGGTACGCCCTCGACCGCAGCGAGATCGCCGGCTTCCTGGCCGAGATCGACAACACCCCCGCCCCGACCCCGCCCTGCCGCACCCGGTAGGGGCTTGGTCACCGTGTCTAGCCCTGCCACACCGGGTAGGGGCTAGTCTCGTTTGATGCCTGTGGATTTGGACGAGCTGCTTTCCCCTTCGCACACCGCAGTGGTCACCATGGAGTGCCAGCGGGGAGTGATCGGCGACATGGCCTCGATGGGCGGCCTGCGAGATGTGATGCTGGACCGGGGGGCTATCGACGCCGGTGCCCGGCTGTGCGCCGGTGCCCGAGCGGCGGGAGCGCCGGTAGTACACTGCCTGGCCCATTTCAGGCAGGACAGGGCGGGGAGCGTGGCCAACTGCCGGATGCTGGCGGCTTCGGCCAAGATGAGCGAGCATACCGGGGGGCTTTTGATCGGGTCGGCTTCGGCCGAGGTCATTGCCGAGTTCGACCCCCAGCCATCCGACATCGAGATCGCCCGCTGGCACGGCATGTCGCCGTTCATGGGCACCTCGCTCGACCAGACCCTGCGCAATCTGGGGGTGACCACCGTGGTGGCCGCCGGGGTGTCGCTGAACGTGGGGGTGATGGGGCTGGTGATAAACGCGGTCGATCTGGGCTATCAGGTGGTGCTGGCCGGCGACGCGGTGGCCGGCATCCCGGCCGACTACGGCGACGCGGTGATGGACAACACCATGGCATTTCTCACCACCATGCTCACCGTGGACGACATCGTGGCTCGATGGGTATGACCGAGAGCCTCGAGACCACCAACAAGGCGGTGGTGGAGTGCTTGGTACGCGACATAGTCAATGGCGGGCAGGTGGACCTGCTCGACGAGGTATTAGCGGATGACTTCATAGCCCATGGCGTTGGTCCTGGGCCGTCGGGTGCCGACGGGATGCGCCGGCTGATCGCGGCGTGGCGCACGGCGTTCCCCGATTGGCAAGACCACATCGAAGAGATCGTGGCCGAGGGCGACTTGGTGGTGATCAAGATCGCTGCCCGGGGCACCCACACCGGCCCCCTGCTGGGCATCGAGCCCACTGGGGAGGCCGTCCAGTGGGGAATGATCGAGATGGTACGCCTCGCCGACGGCAAGATCACCGAGCAGTGGGGCTACTCCGATTTCTCCGAGGTGGTCCGCCGCCTTCGCGAAGTGGCAGCATCTCAACTTGACCCGGAAACCGAACAGGGAGTTTGACCATGGCCGATCTTTCGCCGGTGCCTGACTATGCCGGCCTCATGCGACTGGATGGCAGGGGATTCATTGTCCTCGGCGCAGGGCAGGGAATGGGCCGCCAGTCTTCGCACGCCCTGGCGCAGATGGGGGCCAAGGTCTTCTGTGTCGATGTCGAAATGGAGCGGGCCGAGCAGGTGGCAGCCGAGGTGGACGGCATTCCCTGGGTGGCCGACATAACCAAGCGGGCCGATGTGCAAGCCCTGGTTGACGAAGCCGGGCGGGCCATGGGATCGATCGGCGGGATCGTGGACATAGTGGGCGTGTCCGGATGGTCTGAGGTGTTGGAGATCGATGATGAGGAGTGGGACTGGCAGTTCGACATGGTGCTGCGCCACGCCTACCTCATCTCCCAGATCGGCGGACGGGCCATGAAGGACACCGGCGGGGGCACGATGGTGTTCATCGCCTCGGTCAGCGGGCTGACCGCGGCGCCCAACCACGCCCACTACGGCGCGGCCAAGGCCGGGTTGATGGCGTGGATGCAGTCGGTGGCCATCGAATTGGCCCCCTATGGGATTCGGGCCAACTGCGTGGCGCCGGGCACGATCCTTACCCCCCGCATGGAGGCGCTTTTCGATGAGAAGCGAAAGGCGATCAACAACGCCGCCGTGCCGCTGGGGCACATGGGGGTGCCGTCGGACATCGCCGGGGCGGTGCTGTTCCTCTCGGCGCCGATCTCGGGGTTCGTGTCGGGCCGGACCCTCGTGGTGGACGGGGGTGTGGATGCCGACTTCCCCTACGACCCGATGTAGCTACACTTGAGGCCATGGTTGAGGCGGCCAGAGAGCCAGAGAATCGGATCGTCGTCGGTGTGGAGGGATCGGGCGGGGCCCGGGCCGCGCTCCGCTGGGCCATAAAGGAGGCCCGCCATCGGGGTGCCCATGTCGATGTGGTTACCGCCTATTCCACCACTTACGTGCCGGCCTCTCCAGATTTCAACTACGTACCGCTGGATCCGATCGATCTGGAGGCTGAGGTCAAGAGAATGCAGGACAGCATCATCGACGAGGTGCTGGCCGAAGTGGATGCCGTAGGGGTGGAGGTCAGGCGCCGCATGGTGCGGGGCCGGGCTGCCGACACCCTGATCGCCGAGTCGGACAATGCCGCCATGCTGGTGGTGGGCTCAAGGGGCCGAGGCGGCTTTCGCGGACTGCTTTTGGGGTCAGTCAGCCAGCAGATCGCTCAACACGGCAGCTGCCCCGTGGTAATCGTCCGCCCCGACCTGCCGACTTAGCCGTCGGCGGGACCATCGGCGATTTCTTCGATGATCGCCTGGGAGATCTCAGCCCTCAGCAGGTCCACTTCGGCACTTCGGCGGTTGAGTTCGGAGTAGCTCACGCTCATCGTCAGGGCAGGAATGGATTTGCCGTTTATCTCAGCGGTTCGGCGGAATCCATCGCTGCCGAGCGTCCATTTCGCCGACATAGAGATGTCGCAACAGGGGCCGTTGATACCGGTGTAGTCGTTTAGTCGATAGCTGTATTCGAGTTCCAGCGGGTTGGCATCCTTGAGCGTGAACGCCCGGCTGAGGTTGAGGTTTGCCTTCGTCTGCTCCCACCGCGACGAGTCCAACAGCCCGGACGAACTGTGCTGCGCGCTGCCCAATCTCACGTATCCTGTTGAGATTGACTGACGGAAGAGGGACGTGGCGAACGGCGAGCATGCGGTGTCGATCCCGGCGATTGCCGAGCGGATATGGCTGGAGAACACCGCGTCCAGCGTCTTCTCGGCTGCATCATCCGGTTCGGACCCCTGCCGCGCTGCGATGAACTGGGATACCTCTTTGTCTGCTTCGATGAGTTCGAGCAATCCTGCCAACTCGTGCAGTGGAACGAGCTCGCAGTTCTGGCGCGCCTGGCGTGCGCTGCCCCCGTACACCAGAGCTTTGACGGATATGTCGGAAATCAGTTCGCCGACGCGATTGAGCGAGCCGAAGTGATTAGAGGACACGGTGGCGCCAGACTTCACCTCGATTGCGCCGATGCCGCCAGCCGACTCGTAGAGAAGGTCGCATTCGAGTCCGCTGGAATCTCGGAAGAAGCACAGGCGGGGTTCAAGCCCGCGGTTCAACCGGTGTTTCATCACTTCGGCCACTACAAGATTCTCGAAGAGCGCCCCGCGTAGTGGATGCGTGGCTATCTGCGATGCGCTTTCGATTCCCAGCAGATAGCTGGCCAAGCCGACATCATAGAAATACAGCTTGGGTGATTTGATGAGGCGCTTGTTCAGGTTGGCGTGGAATGGGTTCAGCAAGAAGACGATATAGCTGGCCTCTAGGACGGTCAGCCACGCGCGGGCGGTGGTGTGGGACACGCCGGTGTCTGAGCCGAGCGAGCTGATGTTCAAGAGCTGGCCTGTCCGGCCCGCGCAAAGACGCACGAACCGCCGGAACGTCGAAAGATCTTGCAATTCGATGAGCTGTCTTACATGTCGTTCCACATACGTCTCGAAGTAGTCGGCGTGCGCCCGGACTGGTTCAAGGCCTTGGTCGAGGATGCGCGGGTAGAAGCCGGAGTGCAGCATGTCGTCAATTGCCAGACTGGCCTCAGTGCGCTGTCTTTCGACTATTGAGAAGGGCAAGAGGCGGAGTAGGGCGGTGCGTCCGGCAAGTGACTGGCTGATGGCATCGGAAAGGCGGAACTGCTGGCTCCCCGTCAGGATGAAGTACCCGTTTTTCCCGCGCTCATCGCCGAACACCTGGAGATACGACAAGAGGTCGGGGACGTTCTGAACCTCGTCAAGGATTCCTCCATCGGGAAACTGAGCGAGAAAGCCACGGGGGTCAGACTCGGCGAAGTCCCTCTGATCGGGTGCTTCTAGATTGGCATAGGCCAGATCGGGAAAGGCCATCTTGCACAACGTGGTCTTGCCCGACTGACGCGGCCCTGTGACGGTGACGAACGGATACTGCCGGAACAGACTCTGAAGCCGCCTCATCATGTCCCGGTAGACCACAAGGGCATATTACCATTAACTATGTAAATTGAAAGTCAAAACTTCAGATTGCACGCATATCAGTGGGCCTATTCTTCGGACAGGTGAGGTCGTTCATAGGGGGGCGGACTCCATCGGTGGTTGCAGCAGGTCGCCAACCAACACACTGGTGTCGACCACCAGCAGCATCAGATCTGCTGGTCCTCGGGCACAAGGGCACGAACAAGGTCTTCTTCGCCGAGACCTGTCTGGGCCAGCACTCGCTCGACTACTTCGCCTACTCGATCAAGCGATTCGTCGATTTCTCGGCGGTCATGCTTTGGTGTTGGGACCGGCACGAAGAAGCCAACCGGCTTGCCATGGCGCTCGATGCGGATCGTCTCCCCGAGCTTCATCAGTGTGGTGGCCTGATCTCTGAATTCCCTGACTCCAACCGAGCGCATAACTGAACTCCCTGCCGTAGTGGCTATCAATGTAGCCACATTTCAGGTTAGGCCCTCTGGCCTCTCATGCAGCCCGTCGTTCTACAGCTCCACGACGACTTTGCCCCAGGTGCGGCGGTGGTAGATGGCGTCGAGGGCGGCGGGAACATCGTCGAAGGCGAACGGGGGGAACACCGGGTGGTCGAGTCGGCCTTCTTCGAGCAGGGCGAATATGGCTTGTCGGGCCTGTTCTGACGGCTCGGGGTTGCGGCCCACCGAGGCGCCCCAGTGGACGCCGACCACCGAGTAGTTCTTCAACAAGATGTGGTTTGTGGGGGCTTCCGCGATGCGCCCGCTGGTGAAACCGATCACCAAGAGCCGACCGTCCCAGGCCATGCACCTTCGGGAGCGGTCGAACACGTCGCCCCCCACTGGGTCGAAGCAAACATCCACCCCTCGGCCGCCGGTGTGGGACCGCACCAAGTCAACGAAATCGGGAGTCTCCCGGTAATCGATGGCCATCTCCACTCCCATGTCCCTCAGCAGGGCTGTCTTCTCCGTACCGCCGGCGGTGGCGATGACTCTTGCCCCGGCGACTAGGCCGAGCTGCACCGCGGCCGAGCCCACGCCGCCCATTCCGGCATGAACCAGCAGCGTTTCGCCTTCGGCTAGCTGTCCACGGTCATGGAGGGCGAACCACGATGTGCCGTAGTTGACCAGCGCCGCGGCGGCCGCGCCAGCCGACACTCCTTCGGACAGCTTGTGTGCGCCGCCGGCCCGTAGCGCGGTCTGTTCGGCCAGCGATCCGCCGCCGATGCCCACCACCCGGTCGCCAGCGGACAAGTGGTCGACTCCATCGCCGACTTCCTGTACCCGGCCCACGACCTCGGTACATGGCGACCACGGCAGCCTGGTCTCCATCTGATAGCGGCCCCGAGCCATTAGGCAGTCCACGAATGTGAGCCCGACCGCTTCGATGTCCACCACGACTTGGCCTGAGCCAGGTACCGGTGGATCGGTTTCCTCCAGCTTGAGCAACTCGACCGGGTTGCCCAACTCATGCTGCCGCCAAATCTGCATCAGCTTTCCGCTCCATCTGCTCCGGCTCCGGCCGCGGCCGGACGGTCGACCACCGACTTGATGCTCTCCAATGCCCGCTGCTTGAACTCCTGCACTGAGGCGACGTTGCCGGCCAGGGCCTGGTATTCCGACATAGTGCGGATGGCGTTGCGGGTGCCCATGGCCTCCATGCCCCGGTGGACGCTGCGCTTGTTTATCTGCTGGAGGTCGGAGGGTACCCGGGCCACCCGCCGGGCCATGTCCAGCACCCGTTCTTCCAGTTCAGCTTCGGGATAGGCCCGGTTGGCGAAGCCCATGGCCGCGGCCTCGGCACCGGAGTAGGAATCGCCGGTGAGCATCATCTCCATGGCATTGCGGAACCCCACCAGCCAGGGGTGGTAGTTGAAATCGGGCGGGCTCAGTACCCGCACCACCGGGTGGCCGATGTCGGCGTTGTCGGCCACGTAGACCAGATCGCAGGCGGCGGCCAGCTCTGAAGCCCCCGCCAAGGCGTAGCCGTGGATCTGGGCGATAACCGGCTTGGCCAACTCCCAGATGGCCAACCAGCTGTCGGTCACATGGCGGGACCACTGTCCGTCGCCACCGGCGGTGTAGTGGGGAGGGTCTTCCATGAGCGAGTCGGACAGGTCGTAGCCCGACGAGAAGCACGGCCCTGCCCCTCGGATGACCGAAACCCGTACGTCGTCGTCGACATCAGCCGCTTGCAGCGCAGCCAGCAGCTCTTTTCGCATCGGGGTACTGATGGCGTTGCGTTTCTCCGGGCGGTTCAGCGTGATCCGCCGGATATGCGGGGCAGGATCATCAACAAGGATCAGCTCAAAAGACATGGCCTGACCCTATAACGACCGGTGCCCCGGACCCGAAGGCCCGGGGCACCGAGTGTATTGATCAGTTTGCGGTGCTACTGGGTGCGCAGCCGCCGGCTCAGACCGAGCACCATGGCACCGGCAAGCACCACCGCAAGAGCGACGAGGGCCAGCAGCGGCGTATTCGAGCCGGTGTCAGCCAGCATGTCGCCGCTCATGTCGTCCATGTCGCCGTCGCCCATGTCGCCGCTCATGTCGTCCATGTCGCCGCTCATGTCGCCGTCGCCCATGTCGTCCATGTCGCCGTCGCCCATGTCGTCCATGTCGTCCATGTCGTCCATGTCGTCCATGTCGCCGTCGCCCATGTCGTCCATGTCGCCGTCGCCCATGTCGCCGCTCATGTCGCCGTCGCCCATGTCGCCGCTCATGTCGCCGTCGCCCATGTCGCCGCTCATGTCGCCGTCGCCCATGTCGCCGTCGTCCATGTCGTCCATGTCGTCCATGTCGCCGTCGCCCATGTCGTCCATGTCGCCGTCGCCCATGTCGCCCATGTCGCCGTCGCCCATGTCGCCGTCGCCCATGTCGCCGTCGTCCATGTCGTCCATGTCGTCCATGTCGTCCATGTCGTCAGTGGCCCCATCGGAAGACTGGTCAGCAGTGGTGGATGTGTCGTCTTGAGCCGAGGCAGCGCTCGTGCCCGCCCAGGCAAATAATGCGACCGCCATCGCGATGAACAACAACTTGGTCCATTTAGTCATGATGCAACTCCTTTGGCCGTTCAGGTGTCCGAAGACTGGTCGGCCTCGGCTCCGATGATTGACCAGACTTTAGCGCAGATTTCTTTTTTGCCAGCAACACGGTGGTTGAGGCTCTTGGCACAAGGCCATTAACGACCGGTGCCCCGGACCCGAAGGCCCGGGGCACCGAGTGTTTTGATCAGGAAATGGTGTTACAGGGTGCGCATCCGGCGGCTGAGGCCGAACACCATCACACCGGCGAGGGCGATGCCCGTGCCGATGATGACCAGCAACGACGTGTTCACGCCGGTAGTGGCCAACTCGTCCTCCATCATGCCAACAGTGATTGCCGCTCTGGCACTCTCGGTCTGGGCGAAGTCGCCAGAGCCGATCACGATGCCGTTCTCCGGCACGTCGATTGTGATCTCAGCGGTGAAACCGCCGTTGGCGTCCAAGGCACCGACAACCTGCATGTTGCCCTGGTTGCAGGTGCTCGCATCGACATCATCGAGGCTGCCGCTTGCCGGCATGTCGCAGGGCAGCACGGCAATCGGAGAGCCTGTCCAGCCGGAGCCGGTCACGGTGAACGTCTGTTCCCCAGCGGCTTCAACTGAAGACGGGTCAGCAGTGATGGATGGGCCATCTTGAGCCGACGCAGAGCCGGCGAACAAAAAGCCGACCAGCGCCAACGCTAGCCCAATGAAAATCAACTTGGTCTTGGTCATAGTTGTGTCTCCTTGGACCACGCCAGAACTCGGCCGGCCCCTACTCGGATATTGGTCTCGGACTTTAGCCTCTGGATTCGCCCCTGTCACCTAATTGCCGTTGTTGCTCTGGTACCGGGGTTGGAGGGCGTAATCACTAGGGTGCCCGACGTGGAGTCGATCCGTAATTTCCGCCCGCTCGGCGGCCAGACCACCGTTGCAGGCCGAAGAGTGCGGTCAGGTCTCATCTACCGGTCGGCTCACTTGGCCGAGGCCACCGACTCTGATATGGAAGCGCTGGTTGAACTGGGTATCCGCACGGTGTTTGATTTCCGCAACGACGGCGACATTGCCATGGAAGGCCCCAATCGGCTCCCCGACGGGGTGGTGCAGGTCTCGCTGCCGATGGCCGGCTCGGTTAACCCATCCGGGATCCGGGAGGACTTCGCCTCGTTGAGCGCCGAGGAACTGGAAGAGCGATTCGGCAACGGAAACGCCTTTCAGCGGATGAAGGAGGTATCTGGGAGGTCGGTGAGCAATCCCGAGCGGGCGGCTCAGTTCGGAGAGTTCGTGAGAGGGGTGTTGGCGCCGGAAGCCGCCCCGGTGCTGTTCAATTGCAGCGCGGGCAAGGACCGGACCGGTTGGGCGGCCAGCCTGCTTCTGCTGGCCGTGGGCGTGCCCGAGCCTGAGGTGGTGGATCACTACTTGGAGACCAACCAGCACGTCGCACCTAGCCGCTTTGGCGACTTGTTGATGCCGATCGCCACCGTACACGAGGACTATTTCGCCGAGCAGATGAAGGTGTTGGCCGACACCTGGGGCAGCTTTGACCAGTACTGGGCCGATGGCTTAGGTCTTGACGTCGGCCATCGGCAGGCGTTGCGAGAGATGCTGCTGATTTAAGGGGTCTTGAGCTCACCGATGTTGTGAACGGGGGCGAGGGTGTCTTGGAGGTATTCGGGGCCCTCCAGGGTGTCGACGAACCAGCCGGTGGGGCACATGGTGAGGATCTCCACCAGGCTGAACCCGGCACCGGCCATCTGAGATTCGTAGGCCCGAGTGATGTAGCGCTTGGTGCGGGCCACGTTGCCGGCGCTGTTGACCGCGCATCGGGCCACATAGGCCGAGCCGTCCATGGTGGCGGCCAAATCGGACAGCAGAATGGGGTGGCCGTGCTGGTGGGGGTCGCGCCCCTCAATGGAGGTCTTGGTGCGCTGGCCCAAGGTGGTGGTGGTGGTCATCTGGCCGCCGGTCTCGCCGAACACCCCGTTGTTCAACAGCAGGCAGGTGATGTTCTCGCCCCGGGCCGCGGCGTGCAGCACCTCTTGGAGGCCCTCGTTGACCATGTCGCCGTCGCCTTGGACGGTTACTACGAAGCCATTGGGCAGCATTCGCTTTATCCCGGTGGCCACCGACGGCGCCCGGCCGTGAAGGGCCTGCACCACTTCCACGTCGAGGTTGTGGGCGAAGGCGGTATAGCACCCGATGCCGAATACCGCGATGGTGCTCTGGGCCAACTCGAGTTCTTCGACCGCCTCCATGGCGGCTCGGATGGCGATGGGCTCCCCGCATCCGGGGCACAGGTGGTGGTTGGCCTGGGTGATGAGCGCGGGGGTGAAGTCGTCTACCAGCACGGCAGGCTCGGCAGGTGGCTGGTCGGTGGACAGAAATAGACGGTCTTCGCTCACGGCCTGTTTCCCCTCATGTCAGGGCCTCCAGGATGCGCTCGGAGATGTCGGGCACGTTGATATCGGGTCCGATCCCGAAACCGGAGTGGTCCCAACTGGGCCCCCCGATGAACTCCACCGGCACCGCCCCCATCGTAGCCAGGCGCACGTCGTCGACCATCTGGCCCATGTTCTGCTCGTACACCGCCACCTTGGCCGAGCCGGAGGCTGCTGTATGCACGGCCTCCGAGGGGAACGGCCACAGCGTGATCGGGCGGATGTAGCCCACCCGGTGTCCGGCGTCGCGCAACCGGAGGCAGGCGTAGCGCACGAACTTGCCCACCGATCCGTAGGCGGCCACCACCAGATCGGCGTCATCGCAGAACCCGGTGTCTATCAGCGGCTCCACGCCGGTGGCCATGGCCTCGATGTGTTCGGCGCAAGCGGCATAGTGGGCGCCTAAGTCGAATCCCTCTTCTCCTTCGACGCCGCCGCCCAGCGGGGACATGATCTTGGCCGCGCCCGAACCGCCGGTAGATCCGTTCAGGGCCCAATCGGGCAACTCGGGGGCGGTTGTGTGGATGGGGGGCACCGATACCGCTTGATAGGTGTGGGCCAGGTAGTAGTCGCCCAGCACCATCACCGGGGTGCGCCACTGGCCGGCCAGATCGAATGCCATCTGCGTGAGCTCTACGGCCTCGGGCACGTCCATGGGGGCCAGCACGATGTGGCGGTAGTCGCCGTGGCCGCCTCCTCGGGTGGCCTGGAAGTAGTCGCCCTGGCCTCGGGCCATGTTGAACACCACCAGGGGCAGGCGGGCGTTGGTGATCTCCGAGAGCGACTCCTGCATCAGCGACAGCCCTTGGCCGGTGGACCCGGTGGCGGCCAGGTGCCCGGTGGTGGCCGCCCCCCAGGCCATGCCCACCGCCTCGAGCTCGCTCTCGGCGTTCATGCACACGCCGTTCACTTCGGGCAGCAGGGCGGCCATGTGCTCCAGCAACTCGGTGAACGGGGTCATGGGGTAACCCGTGAAGAACCGGCAGCCGGTGGCCACTGCGGCCCGGGCCATGGCTTCTGAGCCCTCGATCAGCGCCCGCTCGCTCACTGGCTGCTTCCCTGGCTGGCCGGTAGCTCCAGGGGGGTGTCGTACTTGTACACCTGGAACACGAAATCGGGGCAGATCTGGGCGCAGGCCTGACAGCCGGTGCAGCCGGCCAGCAGCCGGGGGTAGCGGTAGCCCCGGGTGTTGACCTCGTGGGTGGTCATCTCCAGCACTCGGGGCGGGCAGGCGTCGATGCACAGATCGCAGCCCTTGCAGGCCTCGACGTCGATCACCACGGTGCCCCTCACGGTGACGGTGCTTGGGGGAGTGGTGGGGCTCACGCCGCCATCTCCCAGCCGGCGGCCAGTGCCGCTTCGTTGGCCTCGACCAACTGCTGGCGGTAGGGGGGCACCGAGCGGTGCATGCCCTCCATCAGGCCGTCCAAGCTCACCAGGCCGGACGTTCTTCCGTATACGCCGGCCATGACCATGGCGGCCAAAATCGGGTTGCCCAGATCAGTGGCTGCATCGGTGGCGGGCACCTCCACAACTTGGTAGCGATCTGGTTCCAGCTCGTCTTCGAACACCGACGTGTTCACCAGCACGAGGCCGCCGTCGCGGATGCGCTCTTGGAGCGGGGCCCAGAATTGGTGGTGCATCAATATGGCCGACCAGGTGGATGACAGCACCGGCGGGGCCTCGATGGGCTGGTCGCTGATCACCACCGTGCTGTCGGTGTTGCCGCCCCGCATCATGCCGCCGTAGCTGCCGAACACCAGCACCTCCTTGCCGTCGGCGGTTGCTCCCTGGGCGATGACCTGGGCGGCCAGTTGCACCCCTTGGCCGCCGATCCCGGTGAGCATCAGCTCCCGCTCTCCGGTGGCCTGAGAGCTCACCGGCTCCACCGGACTGGCCGGTTCGACACGGCTCACCGACTCCACCGGACTGGCCGGTTCGACACGGCTCACCGACTCCACCGGACTGGCCGGTTCGACACGGCTCACCGGCCCTGCCAGTTGGGGGGGCGCTTTTCCACGAACGCCAGTGGCCCCTCTTTGAAGTCCTCGGTTTCGGAGATCTCAGCCCCCAGCCGGGCGGCAATGGCGAACCCCTCGGCCTCGGTGGCTTCCAGGCCGTCGAGGATGGCCCGGCGGGCGGCTCTCACCGCCAGGGGGGCGTTGACCACGATGCGCTCGGCCAGTGCCTTGGCTTCGGCCAGCGCCTGGCCGGGTTCGCATACCACGTTTACCAACCCCAGGGCGTGGGCCCGGTGGACGTCGATGGTGTCGCCGGTGAGGGCCAGCTCCATGGCCACGTTGGTGGGGATGCGGCGGGGCAGCCGGGTTACGCCCCCCTCGGAGGCCACCAGCGACCGCTTCACCTCGGGCAGGCCGAAGACCGCCTCGGTGGAGGCCACCACCATGTCGCAGCCCAGCACCAGCTCGAACCCCCCGGCCAATGCCGGGCGGTCGACCGCGGCGATGACCGGTTTGGCCCGTTGCCGGCGGGCGAACCGGCCGAAGCCCTCCTCGGCGGTGATGATCCCCGCCGCTCGGCCCTCAGAGAGCGCCTTGAGGTCGGCCCCGGCGCAGAAAATGCGGCCGTTGCCGGCCAGGATGGCCACCCATACGTCGTCGTCGGCTTCGAATCGATCTAACGCCTCGCCCAGGGCAGCCGAAAGCTCGGGGCTCATGGCGTTGCGGGCCTCGGGGCGGTTCAGGGTTATCACCGCCACCTTTCCTTCGGCCTCGTAGATGACCAGGCTCATCGCTCTTGCAACCTCTTCCTACTCCGGGTCTCGGACCTTTATGAGTTGCTTGCCGTGGTTGGCCCCGGTGAACAGCCGCAAGAACGTGGTAGGGATGTTCTCGAAGCCCTCCTGGATGTCGGTCTGGAAGGCGATCTCTCCTTCGGCTACCCACTGGCCCAGGTCGGCGGTGGCGGCGGGCACGCGGTCCATGTGGTCGAACATCACGAAGCCCTGAAGGGTGAGCCGCTTCTCGATGATCTCGAACATGTTGGACGGGCCCGGTCGGCGCAGGCCCTGGTTGTAAGTGGAGATGGCGCCGCACACCGCGACGCGGCCCCCCATGTTCATGTGGCCCATGACGGTCTCCAGCATGTCGCCGCCCACATTGTCGAAGTACACGTCCACGCCGTCGGGGCAGGACTCCGCGATGCGGTCGTCCACGTTTTCGTTCTTGTAGTCGATGGCGGCGTCGAGGCGGGCTTCTTCCAGGAGCCAGCGGCACTTGTCGGCCCCGCCGGCGATGCCCACCGAGCGGCAGCCCTTGATGCGGGCGATCTGGGCGGCCACCGATCCGGTGGCTCCGGCGGCTCCCGATGTCAGCACCGTCTTGCCTGGTTGGGGGCGGCCGATGTCGAGCAGGCCGATGTAAGCGGTGAGTCCGGTGCCTCCCATCGGTCCCAGCATCACCGGGATGGGGGTGTCCGGCGGCACCACCCTGGTCTGCTCACCCACCACCTCGTAGTCCTGCCAGCTCATCATGCCGCTGACCAGGTCGCCCTCGCTCAGCGCTGGGGTGTTGGACTCGACCACCTGGAAGACCCCGGGCCCCACCATGGGCTGGCCTAGCGGTGCGGGGGGCATGTAGGTGATGAAGTCTTCCAGCCAGGTGCGCATTGCGGGCTCGAAGCTGAGGTAGCACAGCCGGGCCAGCGCTTGGCCGTCGCCCGGCTCTGGAATCTCGGTCTCCCGGTACTCGAAGTTGTCCACGCTGACCGGTCCGTCGGGCCGCACGGCGTAGATCCACTGGCGGTTCATTCCGCCAAACTACTCCGACCGAAGGTCGTGGCCCCTCAGCGGGCGGGGCGCACTCGCAGCATCATGGTGGCCATCAGGCGGTCGCCCTTGCCCAGGTCTCTGATTTCGGCCACCACCCAGCCCGACGCAGGGTCGCCCATCCAGCGGCAGGTGCTGTACACCGGGCCGATCTTGCCGCCCAGCAGATAGCGGATGTCCATGTCGGCCACGGTGTGGGGGGTGCCGAATTCATGTTCGGCCAGGGTCTCGGCGCCAACCTCGCCCACCAGGGTGACCATGGCGCCCTGCATGATGCCGGCGGGGTTGAGCAGTTGCGGGGTGAGTTCGGCCTCCACGTGGCCGACGGCGGGATCAACCACCTCGATGCCAGCGAGCTCGGCCAGCGGCTGGTCGATGTCGGGCAGGCCGGTGAGGTCGGGCCGGGGAGGATCGTGGATGTGCTTGGCCGGGTCGCCGGGTCGCTGGTGGAAGCGCCCGAAGCCGATCTGGGCATAGCCCACCTCGGTGCCGTCGGGGGTGGTGAAGCGGCACTCGCAGGTGAGGGTGCTGGCCCCGGCCCGCAGCACGTCGGCGTACACGTCGATGTGGTCGGGCAGAGGCGCGGCGGTGGTGCGGAGCTGGAAGTCGGTGGTGAAGTGCCAGCACTCCGGGTCTTCCTTCTCTCCGATCATCCCGCCGGTGATGTCGGCGATCAGCATGAGCACCGATGGCCTCACTTGGCCTCCGTGGCATTGCTCGTCGAACACCCGCAATTGGCCGTAGCCGGGCTGGGAGTTGGGGTCGCAGTAGATGCCGAGCTGGGCTACCAGCGTGAAGGTGGGCGTATTGGAAGCGGGGCCGTTCATTGCGCCCTAGTTCTAGACGGTGGCGCTCTCCAGCACCGTGTTCTTGAAGAAGTCGGGGCGGGCTTCGGAGAAGAAGCGGTGGGCGTTGCCGAAGGTGAAGGCTCGGAACTGGTCTTCGTTGAGCCAGCCGTGTTCTACCTGCTCCCACACCTCGGGCATGACCTCGGCCATGTCGGGGACATCCCAATGGCCCACGTCAGAGGAGAAAATGGCGTTGAGGGTGGCCCCTTCGGGCAGGGCGCCGTCGAACGCCAGCCGCACCAAGGGGTCGTCGGCCTCGCAGCCGAACCAGTAGGAGCGGTCGATCTGCTCGAGGATGTCATGGGGGCCGGTGATGCCCGCGGCCTCGAAGTCATGGACCACTTGATCGCTGCTAATGCCCTTCTGCATCATCTTGCCGAAGCCGGCGGTCA
This sequence comes from Candidatus Poriferisocius sp., assembly GCF_965208475.1. Taxonomy (GTDB): domain Bacteria; phylum Actinomycetota; class Acidimicrobiia; order Acidimicrobiales; family Bin134; genus Poriferisocius. Next base: position 43,584 of record NZ_OZ242338.1, read on the forward strand.
AGTCGATGGGGTCGTTGGCCTGGGCCAGGAGGGTGTCGAAATACTCGGACTCGAACAGCTCGGGGTCGTAGGCCTTGAGGCCCTCGGGGCCGCGCTTTTCCCAGTGGCTGAGAAGGTCGCACACCATCTGGGCGCCCCAGGTGACCCCGCCTTCGAGGAAGCCGAGGCGAAGGTCGGGGAAGCGGTGGGTGACCCCGCCGAAGAAGATCGACTTGGCGGTGGCCTCGCTGGCCGAGCCGAAATTGCCCATGTGGTTGTAGGTGAAGTTGGAGATGGACCGTCGTCCGTCCCAGCCCATCGACCCGGAGTGGAGGCTGGCGGGGGTTTGCAGCTCCACTAACCGCTGCCAGAGGGGGTCGTAGTCGTAGGCCGAATCGAGGCCCAGGGAGTCGATCCAGGTGGCCATCTCGCCTCCGGCGGGCACTTGGCGGGGCACGAAGCCGCCGATCATCACGGCCTTGAAGCCCAACTCGGTGACGGCGTAGTCGAGCTGTTCGATGGCCTCGCTGGGGGTGTGGGTGGGGATGGCGGCCACCGGGGTCAGGCGGTCTTGCAGCCCTTGGTAGCTGTCGGCCAGATAGCGGTTGAGGGCCCGGCAGAGCTTGTTGCGCACATCGTCGTCTTTGTAGGCGGGGAAGTTGAGCCCGATGCTGGGGTAGCACACAGCGAAGTCCATGCCCAGCTCCTCGAGGCGGTCGTGGAACAGAGCGGGGGACACCGCGGTGGCGAAGTCGCGGGTGTTGGCCAGCGGCAGCGCCCACCACGGCCCGCGGAAGCTGCGTCGGGCCAGCCGCTCATCGGGCGACAGGCCACTCCAATTGGGCTCCCCGTTGAACGAACAGTTGGCCATCTGGGCATAGAGCCCGCCCTCGAGCCCCTCGTCGAGGCAGTACTGGTGAAGGGCCGGATAGTGCTCGAACACGTGACCATCGGCGTCGATAACCGGATGGCCGAGGTCGGCTCGAATTTCTGCGGCGGTCTTCTGGCTGCTCATGGCAGAGACGCTACCTACTAGTTTTGTCGATGTCTCAGCGACACCCGATTGAGAAGGTTCCAACTATGAGCACTGTCACCCCCGTTCGTCCCTGCATCTCGGCCGACTCGCACGTTACCGAGCCCGACAACACCTACATCGACTACATCGATCCGAAGTTCCGGGATCGGGCGCCCAGGGTGGACTGGGCCGACGACATGGGCGTGTTCATGTCCATCGACAACGGCCGCAACCGCATGCCCTTCGGCATGATTGCCGCCGCGGGCAAGAGCTGGCACGAGATCAGCATCAACAGCGGCACCCGCTGGGAGGATCTGCACCCCGGCGGCTACGACCCGGTGGCCCGCCTCGGAGAACAAGACCGGGACGGGGTGGTGGCCGAGGTGATCTACCCATCGGTGGGCATGACCATCTGCAACCATCCCGACGCCGACTACAAGAAGGCCTGCTTCGATGCCTACAACCGCTGGATCGCCGAATTCAACTCCCACGCCCCCGAGCGGCTCATCGGTTTGGGCCAGACCGCGGTGCGGTCGGTGGACGAGGCCATCGCCGACCTGGAGGCCATGGCCGATCTCGGGCTCAAAGGGGTCATGCTGCCCGGCTACCCCGCCTCTGGGATCGACTACGACCACCCCGATTACGACGCCTTCTGGGAGGCGTCGGTGTCGATGGGGATTCCGCTGTCGTTCCACATCCTCACCTCGGGCAACGACCATCCCATGGCCGCCCAGTTCCGGGGGCCGAAGATCAACTCTTTCCTGGGGATCATCCGGGGCAACCAGGACATCATCGGCACGCTGATCTTCGGCGGCGTGTTCGAGCGCCATCCCGACCTGCGGGTGGTGTGCGTGGAGGCCGACGCCGGCTGGGCCCCGCATTGGATGTACCGGGCCGACCACGCCTACAACCGGCACCGCAACTGGCTCGAGAGTGCTGAGCTGTCCAAGAAGCCCAGCGAGTACTTCGCAGAGAACGTGTACCTCACCTTCCAGGACGACTGGGTGGCGTTCAAGCTGCTCGACCTGATGAACACCGACCGGGTGATGTGGGCCAACGACCACCCCCACTCCGACGCCACCTGGCCTTGGTCCCAAGAGATGCTCACCGAGCAAACCACCCACATGACCGACCACCAACTAGACCGAGTCCTCCGCGACAACTGCGCCGAGCTGTACGGGTTGACGGTGTAGAAGAGGCGGCTAACCCGCCAGATACGACCAAGTGGAGCATTGCCTCCAGAGAGTGATGTTGTAGGAAAGTTGTAGGAAAGTTGTAGGAAAGTTGTAGCATCTCCCTCGTGGGAGACGTACTTTCATCATTTCCGGGTCAGTTGCAGGGTGTGCTTGATTCCACTGTGGCACGCCTGAGGGCTGCCGGGACTGACTTGCAGTCGGTGGAAGTCAAAAGGGCGTCTGGCGGGTTCCCGCGTTCAGCGTTGGATTCGGTGTGTGCCTTTGCCAATGCCCGGGGTGGGCTGTTGATCCTTGGCCTGACCGATGGAGATTTCGAGCCGGTCCCTGTGGATGCAGCAAAGCTAGCTGCCGATCTTGCCTCGTCGTGCTCGACCGACCTCGATCCACCTATTCGGCCAGAAATCGACATCGTCCTCTTGGAGGGCAGGCCAGTGGTGGTTGCTCAGATTGACGCCTTGGAGCACCAAAGACGGCCCTGCTTTCTCCGGCGGGACGGGATGGAACGCGGCGCCTATCTCCGTACCCACGATGGCGACCGGCGCATGAACTCTTATGAAGTCCACATCATGGTTTCGGGCCGGGGACAGCCCGACGACGACATGGTTGCGGTCGAGAAGGCTCATCTTGGCGACCTCGACTCAGAACTGACAGAAGCTCTGCTTCGGCGGCTGCGGGAGCGTCGAGGTCTCGCCTTCCAGCGGGTTGACGACGGCGAAGTGCTTCACATGCTTGGCGCGTTGACCGCACCGAGGGCTGACGCCGAGGTAACTCTGGCTGGCCTGCTCGCTCTTGGGCGATATCCGCAACAGTTCTTTCCCCAACTGGGTGCTTCCTTCGTTTCGATGCCTACAACTAGCGGCGAGCCGACTTCGGACGGGACCCGATTTCTTGACAACCGGCCACTGGACGGACCGATTCCCGCCATAGTGTCGGGTGCGCTGGATGCCCTGCGCCAAAACATGCGAAGACGTTCCGTCATCATCGGGGCAGGACGGGTCGATGTCTGGGATTATCCGGTAGAGGCGGTCCGGGAAATCGTGGCCAACGCCCTCACTCACCGTGACTACCACCCAACGGCCCACGGCAGTCAGGTTCGAGTCGCCCTTTATCCAGACCGACTCGAAGTCTCCAACATTGGCGGACTGCATGGCCCGAACGCTGGTCAGACTGACGTCGAAGAACTCATAAGCCGGGGCATCACCGCGACGCGAAATGCTCGGCTGGCAAAGTTGCTCGAAGACGTTGTGATCCCCGACTCCGGCCGTCCGGTATGTGAGAACCGGGGGTCGGGACTGCGCGCCGCAGTCGCGGTCCTCAGGCAGGCAGGCATGCCCCCCCTGGCCATATTTGATGACACGTCAGAGTTGCGTGTCGTCATCTACAACCGTCGAACTTCTGATGACGACGAGGGCTCAGTGCCCAGTGACCCGGTTCCCCCATTGGCTCTCGAGCTAACAGGGCGCGAGAGCGAGATCGTCCAGCTGCTGTTCAATGGGCCGCGCCGATCCAGCGAACTAGCCCGGGACATGGGCATTTCCCAGCAAGCAGTATTGAAATGGCTAAAGGTCCTGTCTGACCGAGGCATGGTGAGCGCAACTGAGCCAAACCCTCGCACTCGGAAAAACCGCTGGCGACTCATTTCGCAATAATTCTCATCTGGGCGTCGGCAATTGTGGGATTTTGGGTCCGGCAGATGTTGGATTAGGGCTGGCTCAAGAACGCCGGGTTGTGGTCGACGGCACCCCCCATCGATGCTGATGGGGCGTTCAGCGTCTTGGCCGATGGCATTCGCAATGCGGTTTGGCAGGAGTGGGAAGCGTCAGCGAATCGTCAGTATTGGATGGCTCTGAGGGCTTGCCAGACCCGTTCGGGGGTGCAGGGCATGTCTATGTGGGTGACGCCGAGGGGGGAGAGGGCGTCGATGATGGCGTTCTGGACGGCGGGGGGTGCGGCGATGGCGCCGCTTTCGGCCACTCCTTTGGCGCCGAGGGGGTTGCGGTCGGTGGGGGTCCCTAGGAAGTGGGTCTCTACTGCGGGGACATCGCTGGCTGCCGGGACCAAGTAATCGGCCAGGCTGACGGTGAGCGGGTTGGCATCGGCGTCGTAGCGCATCTCCTCGAACAGGGCGACTCCGATGCCTTGCACGGCGCCGCCCTGGACCTGGCCCGATGCCTGGACTTCGTTGAGCAGCCGGCCGCAGTCGGTGACGGCGACGTGGCGGATCAGGTCTACCGCGCCGGTCTCGGTGTCCACTTCGACCACGGCGATGTGGGTGCCGCCGGGGAAGGTGGGCTGGGCTTGGTTGAAGGCGGCATCGACTTTGGTTCCGGCCAGGTCGGCCAGCGGGATTCCCGGTGTGGGAGTGCCGCGAACGCCCAGGGTGGCGTCGGGTCGGAGCTCGATGTCGGCGGGGGCTGCTTCGATCCGCTCGGCGGCTAGTTCAGTGAGCCTGTCGCGCAAACTGGTGGCTACCTCCACTGCTGAGCTGCCGGCCAGCGACGCTGATCGGGAGCCGAAGCTGCCCAGCGCTGATCGGAAGCGGCCGGTGTCGGGGGTGGGTGCTGTGATTGCGGCAGAGTCCAGGCCCAGGGTGTCGGCAGCCAGACGGGTGATGACGGACTGCATTCCCTGGCCTATGGGGGCCACTCCGGCGTCGATCTCGATGCGGCCGTCGTCGGTCACCCGGGCCGAGGCGGGTTGGCAGGGTTCGTGGCGACCGGTGAAGTCGGCCCAGCAGCTGATGCCGATGCCGAGCAGTCGGGTGTCTCCCGAGTCTCGGCGGGCGGCTTGGTCTGTTCGAAGTCGCTGGTAGCCGACGAGCTCGAGGGCCTGCTCCAGGGCACCGAGATGGTCGGCTTCGTCCATCACCAGTTCGCCGGGGGTTTGGCGGGGGAAGTCTTGAGTGCGGAGGAGGTTGCGGCGGCGAACCTCGGCGGGGTCCAAATCCAGAGCCCGGGCCAGTTCGTCCATGGCCCGCTCCAGCAGGCCGATGGCCTCGGCCCGGCCTGGCCCTCGGTATGGCCCGGTGGGAACTGTGTTGGTCATTACCGCCGAAGCGGAAACCGCAGCCTGGTCGATTCGGTACGGGCCGGGGATGAGCCGCTGGGTTTGCAGGGGCTCGAAGGCGCCCATTCCCGCGTAGCCGCCCACGTCGGCGGATACCTCGGCCTCCAGCGCGGTGACGGTGCCGTGTTGGTCGGCGGCCAGGGTAAGGCGCTGGTCTTGGTCGCGGGCTTGCATCGACAGCAGGTTCTCGGGGCGGGTCTGGACGAAGCGCATCGGGCAATTCAGCCGCAGGGCCAACTGGGCAGCCACGGCAAACAGGCCGTTCTCACCCCAGCACTTGCCACCGAAACCGCCTCCAATGGGGGGAACCACCACGCTGATCTGGTCGTCGGCCAGGGCCAAGGTGTTGGCTAGCTCTTCGTGGGTGAGGGCGGGCATCTGGGAGTTGATGTGGATCACCGCCCGGTCGCCGTCGGGGACCACTAGGCCGGCTATCCCTTCTATGGGGGAGCACGCCACCCTGGGGTAGTGCTGGGAAACGGTGACGGTCACGTCGGCGTGGTCGAGGGCGGCTCGGATAGAGGCCGGATTGCCGGACGGAACGGCGAGCACGGTGTTGGAACCGTGCTGGGCGTGTACCAGCGGGGCGTCTTCGCCGGCGGCGGTGGACAGATTGGGGACTGGGGGCAGGGGCTGGTATTCCACTTCCACCAGCTCGCAGGCGTCACCCGCGATCGCCTCGTTTGCCGCAACCACCGCGGCCACCGCCTCTCCGACGTAGGCCACCGATCCCTGGGCCAGCGGGGGTCGGCTGATTTCGACAGGGGTGACCCCCTCCACGCTCGGCTGGGTGATCAGATCGAGATCATCGGCGGTGAGCACTCCGACCACGCCGTCGAGGGCTTCGGCCGCCGATTTGTCGATACCGGCAATGGCCGCTCGGGCCACCGGTGACCGCACGAAACCCAGCCACAGCGCACCCTCGGCCCTTAGGTCGGCGCCGAATCGGGCTTGGCCGGTAAGCAGGTCGAAATCCTCGACCCGCCCCGTCCACAAATCCACTACAGGGCTTCTTCGATGACGGTGCCCTTGAAGAAGTCGGAGTTGGTGCCTCCCCATAGCGACATCGGATGCTCGAAGGTGAACGCCCGGAAGTCGGCCTCGTCGAGGATGCCGTCGTCCACCAGTTCGTAGGCCTCGGGCAGCACCTCGCGCACGTCGGGCACGTCCCAATGGCCCACGTCAGAGGCGAAGATGCCCTTCACTACCTGGCCCCCGGGGGTCACCGACCGGTTGAATCCGATGGCAGTCATGGGGTCGTCGGCCTCGCAGCCGAAGTGGAAGCGGTCCCAGATGGCGAAGATGTCTTCGAGGGAGTCCACCCCGCTGAGGGCGAACTCATCAATTGTGGCTGGGTCTTCGTCGGGCTCGCTGAGCATGTGCAGCGCTTCTTTGAGCTGATCCCGATGGCTGTTGGCCGCCGGGGTGCCGTAGGCGTCGAACAGCCGGCCCAACTCGTCCATATCCACCGCGGCGGGGTCGTAGTGGCCAATGGCGTCGCGGTTGCGCTTCTCCCAGTGGCCGATCACATCCGACAGCAGGTTCACCCCCCAGGCCACGCCCCCCTCCAGGAAGGCCCAGCGCAGATCGGGGAAGCGATTGGCCACTCCGCCCATGAACACCGACCGGCACAGGGCCTCGCCGGCGGCGGCGAAGTTGCCCAGGTGGTTGTACACGTAGTTGGTCTCGGAGGTGCGACTGCCCCAGCCCATGCCCGCGGAGTGGAAGGTGGGTGACACGCCGAGCTCGGTACACCGCCGCCATACCGGGTCGTAGTCGCAGGGGGAGTCCATACCCAGGGTGTCCATGCGGCGGGCATGGCGGTGGCTGGTGTTCTCCGGGTCCACCGGGCGGGGCACCAGGCCGGTCAGCATCACCGGGCGCATGCCCAGCTCGCCCACCGCGAAGTCCAGTTCGGCGATGGCCTCATCGGGGGTGAACATGGGGATGATGGCCACCGGCATGAGGCGGTCGGAGTAGGGCTCATAGGCCTGGTGGAAGTAGAGGTTGAACGCCCTGGCCGCCCCGAGGCGAAGATCCTCGTCTTCTAGGCCCATGCAGGTCAGCCCGTAGGTGGGATAGAGCACGGCCAGGTCGATGCCGATCTCGTCCAGCCGCTCATACAGCAGCTTGGGCAAAAGGGCGGTGGCCCGGTCGAGGGTGTTGCGGGCGGGTAATCCCCACCACGCCGAGCGCATCATCCCGGCGGCTCGGCGCTGCTCCAAGCTCAGCTCGATGGACTTCCGGGCGCCGTACTCGACGACCTTGAATTTGTCCACCAACTCGGGACCGCCGACGGTGGCCATGATGTCGTGAACCTCGGGCAAGAACTCGATGATGTGGCCGTCGGAGTCGATGATGGGGTGGTCGATGGCGTCGCGGATGCGCCGCACCTCGGCGCTGGGCTCAAAGCTCATGGGGGACAGACTACGACCCCGGTTGTGGCCGAAGTCAGGCGTACACTTCGGAATCATGCGGGGAATCATCAGCTTCGGGGGCTATGTGCCGTATCGGCGCTTGGACCGCTCGGCCATCGCCGCGGTGATGGGCCGAGGCGGCGGGCGGGGCACCCGATCGGTGGCCTCTTACGATGAGGACACCACCACCATGGGCGTGGAAGCGGCTCGCTTGGCCCTGCGGCCGAGCGGGGTTGAGCCTCGGGCACTGTGGTTCGCCACTGCCGATCCCGCATATTTGGAGAAGACCAACGCCACCGCCATCCATGCTGCGCTGCGGTTGGACTCTTCGACGGGTGCGCTGGACTTCGGGGGCGCGGTGCGCTCGGGAATCGGGGCATTGCGGACTGCGCTGGAATCGGGCGGGCCAACGCTGGTGGTGGCTGCCGACATCCAGGGCGGGCTGCCCACGGGCGCCGATGAGGCCAACGGGGGCGACGGTGCGGCTGCGTTCTTGGTGGGCGGCGAGGGCGACGGGCCGGTGGTGGCCGAGTTGCTGGGGACGGCGTCGGCCACCGAGGAGTTTGTGGACCGCTGGCGCCAGCCCGGCTCTGCCAGCACCGGCCAGTGGGAGGAGCGCTTCGGCGAGACCCGCTACGGCCCGCTGGCTGCCCAGGCATGGAAAGAGGCGCTGGGTACTGCTGGCCTCGGCGCTGACGATGTGGATGTGGCGGTGGTAGCAGGCGCCCACGGCCGGGCGGTCAAGCGGGTTTCCGGGCAGCTTGGCGTGGCTCGGGTGGCCGATAACTTGGCCGCGGTGGTGGGCAATACCGGCACCGCCCATCCGGGATTGGTGCTGGCCAACGAACTGGAGCAGGCCGAACCGGGCCAGACCATCGCGGTGGTGATGCTGGCCGACGGGGTGGAGGTGCTGATCCTGCGGACCACTGAGGCGCTAGCTGCTTATGCGCCAGCCCTCCGGGTGGGCGATCAGGTCGTCAACGGCGCCGAAGTGGGCTACGCCACGTTCTTGCAGTGGCGGGAGATGATCCAGGTACAGCCCCCCAATCGGCCCGAGCCCACCCGGCCGTCGTCTTCGGCGGCGGCCAGGGCCCAGGATTGGAAGTACGGCTTTGTGGGCAGCCGGGGCACCGAGAGCGGGACGCTGCACTTGCCGCCGGCCCGGGTGTCCATCCGGCCCGAGGACGAACTGGACGAAATGTCTCCTGCGCCGATGGCCGACGTCGGGGCCACGGTGGTGACCTTCACCATCGACCGGCTGGTGTACTCGGTGAGCCCGCCGGTGGTGTTCGCGGTGGTGGACTTCGACGGCGGCGGCCGACTGCCGGTGGAGTTGACCGACGTGGACCCCGATTCGGTTCGCATCGGCCAGCGGGTGGAGATGACCTTCCGCCGGTTGTATGAGGCCGAGGGGATCATCAACTATTTCTGGAAGGCCCGCCCGGCGAGGTCTTCATCAGGGCAATAGGAGGCGTCTGATGGCCAGTCATGGCATCAAAGACCAGGTGGCGATCATCGGAATGGGATGTACCCAGTTCCGGGAGCACTGGGACAAGGGAACCGACGACCTGCTGATCGACGCTTCCTCTGCCGCGTTCGCCTCCGCGGGAGTGGCCAAAGACGACGTGGACGCCTTCTGGCTGGGCACGGCCTCCAGCGGGATGAGCGGGCTGACGCTGAGCCAGCCGCTCAAGCTGGAGGGCAAGCCGGTCACCCGGGTGGAGAACTTCTGCGCCACCGGCTCCGAGGCCCTGCGCCAGGCGTCTTATGCGGTGGCCAGCGGGGCCTACGACATGGCCATGGCCATCGGGGTGGAGAAGATCAAAGACTCCGGCTACCAGGGGCTGAACGCCCCGCCCGCGCCCCACGACGGCACCAAGCGGAACCTGACGGCAGCGGCCATGTACAGCCTGGTGCTGCCGGCCTATGCCGCCCGCTACGGGGTGGACGAGGACGAACTGCGGATGGTGGTGGCCAAGATCGCCGAGAAGAACCACCGCAACGGGGCACTCAACCCGCTGGCCCAGTTCCGCCGGGAGATGCCGGCCGAGAAGATCTGCGAGATGGCCTCGGTGGCCGGGCGGCTGTCGGTGTTCGACTGCTCTGGCGTGGCCGACGGCTCGGCCGCGGCCATCGTGGTGCGGGCCGAAGATGCCCACCTGTACTGCGACGACCCCCTGTACATCAAGGCGCTCTCATTTGTGTCGGGCACCGGGGGCGGGCTGATCGACCCCGACTACGACTACACCACCTTCCCCGAGTGCGACATGGCCGGGGCCGACGCCTACCGCCAAGCCGGCATCGACGACCCCCGCTCAGCGCTGGCCATGGCCGAGGTCCACGACTGCTTCACCCCCACCGAGATGGTGCTCATGGAAGACCTGGGGTTCTGCGAGCGGGGCACCGCCTGGAAAGAGGTGCTGGCCGGCACCTTCGAGCGCAACGGCGACATGCCCATCAACACCGACGGCGGCCTCAAGGCATTCGGCCACCCGGTAGGCGCCTCCGGCCTGCGCATGCACTACGAGTGCTGGCTCCAACTCCGGGGCCAAGCCGGCGACGACCGCCAAATCGACCTGTCCACCCGCAACCTCGGCCTAGTCCACAACCTCGGCGGCTACCCCGGCGAAATGGTCTCCTTCGTCTCCATCCTCGGCCCCGAATTGGGCTAAAGGTCTTTTCGCAGACCTAACAAGCGATGGGTTGGAACTCTGGACCGGACAGCGGCTCATAGTTTTCCGGCCAGGGAGCGATCAGCCGGCAGATGAGGCGCATGTAGGCAGGCACGTCGGGGGGATTCACATGCTCGGCAGTCACTTCGATGTCGTGGTCGCTAGTGAGACCTCGGAGTTCGTGAACTGTATCTAACAAGTAGTTAGGCATCCATCCCACCGGCTCATCATTTCGCGTGTTGATCAGGATGGCTCGAGGGTTCTTTGAGTTGCCACGTTCATCCACGAGGGCCAGACGGTCACCTGGCAGCAGCCCGGCAACTGCATCCGAAGCCCCATCGCGGTGTCGAACTCCACGAGCGAAGAACAAGGCGGTGAGGTTGCCGCTCTCGGTGCGGCGAGGCGGAGCAAACACTTCGATGCGGTCGGTCATCTTCCGGCCCTCATTGCGGGCCATGACTTCGAAGGGGTCGGTCTCCACGTCGAGGCCCAGAGTCTCGACGTACTCTTCGTAGTCCGGACGCTGGCGAGGCATTTGCCGCTTTCGGAACACTGGGAACAACTCTTCGTCCTCGTAGGTCTTATGCAGATCGGGCAAGCCCGGCAGCAGTGGGAAGCCGTCCAGCGCTTCTGCGTGCTTCAGATACACGAATTCGAATACTTGGGACTCATCAGAGACGCGCTGAGTAAGCAGGCCAACGGGGTGGGTCAATCCATCTGGGTGGCGCCAAGTCACGAATAGGTGTTGTTCAGTCATGTAATTCCACCCTATCGAAGGGTGTGACGCTTCGAACGAGACCATCGTAGTGCGGGCTCATGATGACAATCGGGACCAATTGCGCCGTAGCATCCGTTCCGCGAACACTTTGGATACCGCTGACATGCGATGTTCGGGGATCGCCCAGATTGGAGCGATTAGATCGTCGACTCGCTGGATGCGGTCAAGCCAATTTTCGATCGCGGGCCGCCCGCCGAATTCTGAAGCTTGTTCAACCACTTCGATGGGATGGGGTTTACCGGCAAACCGGGTTCTAGCACGGTCGGCCCAACCCTCGGGCGTGTAGTTGCGATGCCGCAGGGATGCCAAGGACCTCAGAAACTCCATAGGCAATGCGCTCCGCCCAGTCATCGCCTTTGCGATATCTGGGGCTGCCGTGTGGTTCGTTGACCGTCGCGTACTTCATCAGCCAGTGCTCTTGGGTGTTGGGATTCATGAGCCAGCGCTTGGGCTTCGTGCCTAATTCCTCTCTGCCCGACCGAGGCCAAATGCTGACATCGAGTTCTGCGTACTCGGTGGCTCGCGGTGTCGTGGCCTCGTCCATCGACACGAAGGGTACCCAGGGGCTATGACAATGGTGCGTATGACTTAGCGGGGCCATACTTGGGGGCAGCGGGGGTGGTCGACGGGGGTGCCTTCGGTGACTTCGGCGTGATGGGGTTTTAGGGGGGTGCCGCGCTTGAAGCGGTAGACGGTGCCGTCGCCGCAGTAGCGCACTGAGATGGCTCGGCGCCACTGGTCGGTGACGTTGGCGTGGGCGCCGTGGAGGGTCATGGCGTGGTGGACCGCCACGTCGCCGGGCTCCATGTCGAAGCAGAGCAGGTGATCGGAGTCGTCCCGGTCGTAGTGGGGGACGTCCTCGCCGTCGGTATCGGGCATGGATAGCTGGCTCACGAACCAGTTGGGCCGGAAGTTGCGCTCCCAGCGGTGCGAGCCTTTCACGTAGACAGTGGCCCCGGTTTCCTTGGAGATGGGGTCGAGCGGGCACCAGGTGGTGCATACCCTGTCGCCCTCCAGTTGGAAATAGGCCATGTCCTGGTGGATGGAGGTGGGCTCTTCGGTATGGGGCTCTTTGACCAGCACGCTGTCCTCGTAGAACCACAGCTCCCGGCTCCGCATCAGCTCGGCGGCCAGCTGGGGCAGCGGCGACCGAGTGGCGAAGCGCTCGAAGTCGGGGTCGTCCCACCAGTGGTCGGTGCCGCCATGGAATTGGCCGCGGGGAGCACCTGATTTGGCCGCGGCGGGATCGTTGAGCACGGTGCCGCCGCTTGGGGGTACCACCATGGCGCCCATTTCGGTCATGTTGTTCATTTCCTCGGACCCCAAAGCCCGGTCTACGGGCTTGGCCATGGAGGCCAGGGTCTCGTCGGACAGCACCCCTCGGACTACCACCACGCCGTCGCGCCAGAAGGCTTCGATCTCTTGGTCGGTTACCAGGCTCATGGCGCTAGATCCTTACATTTGCTCTAGTTCAGCGGGCATGCCCAGGTGGACCAGGCTCTCGACGGTGGAGCCCTGGGGCGTCCAGTCGGTGGTGTTCATGGCTTGGGCCATGCCCTGGGCAACCGACTCCATGGTCAGGTCGATCTCCTGGGCGGGGGAGGCGGCGTACACGATTCGGGCGAACTGGCCGCCGCCGACAGTGAAGGCCTCGCCGGTCACCGTGCATTGATCGCTCACCAAATGGGCCACCACGGGGGCTGCCTTCTCGGCGCCGAAATGGGTGCGCAGGTGCGACTTGAACGGCGACTCGGGCAGGCCCTCGGTCAGCCGGGAGATGGCCGCGGGCAACAACAGGTTGGCGGTGATGTTGTGGGCCTGGCCGAAGATGGCCTCGGTGCGGGTGAAGCCGAACAGGCCCGACTTGGTGGCCGCGTAGGAAGCGGTGGGGTTGCCGAAGCAAGCGGGGGAACCGGTGTTGACGATGCGCCCGTAACCCCGCTCCACCATGTGGGGCCAGGTCGCCTTGGCGGTGTTCAGGCACCCCAGCAACGTCACCCCCACATGGCGGTGCATGTCGTCGGCGTCGATGTCGGGAAAGAACGAAGCGCTGGCGAAGCCGGCGTTGTTGATGAGGATGTCCACCCGGCCCCAGGCCTCGATGGCGGCTGACACCATCGCCTGGGCGGTGGCCGGATCGGCGACGTCGCCATTGTTGGCGATGGCCTCGCCGCCGGCGTCACGGAGCCGCTGGGCGGCCTGCTCGGCGATATCGGGATCGATGCCCTGCTCCACCAAGCCCAGGGTGCCGTTGCCGAAGTCGTTGACCACGATCTTGGCCCCCCGCTCCGCCAGATAGCAGGCGTGGGCGAATCCGAGGCCGATCCTGTCTCCGGCGCCGGTTACCAGGGCCACTCGATCTTGAAACTCACTGGCCATTGCCGATCACGCTCCGTTCAGGCGGGGGGCGAGGATTTCAAGGGTCTCGAGGCTGGGGCGGGCTTTGTTCACCGGGTCGAGCGGCTGGATGCAGACGTGGGTGGCGCCGGCCTCGTGGTGCTGCCGCACCCGCTCGACGAGGGCGTCTTCGTTGCCCCAGGCCACCACGGCGTCGACCACCTCGTCGCTCCCGCCGTCGTCCAGCTCGCTCTCCTCGAACCCGCACCGCATGAGGTTGTTCCGATAGTTGGGCATGTGCAGCGGTCCGACCATGGCGGCTCGGGCCCGCTCCCGGGCTTGCCGCGGGTCGGTTTCCAGCATCACCTTCTGCTCGGGGCAGATCCAGGAGTCGGGGCCCATGATCTCCCGAGACCGCCGGGAGTTCTCCGGTGGGGCAAAGTAGGGGTGGGCGCCCATAGTTCGTTCGGCGGCCAGCTTCAACATGAGCGGGCCGAGGGCGGCCAGCACCATGGGCGGCTCACCGTCGAGCTCCGGTCCCCACCACATGGCGCTCTCCATCTTTTCGAGGTACTCCCGCATCGACGGGATCGGCGCGGGGTAGGGCTTTTGCTGCATCCGCTCCACCGGCGCTTGGTGGGACACCCCCAGACCGAGCAGGAAGCGGCCCCCCGACTGATCGTGCAGTTCCTTCTGGGCGCAGGAGGTGGCTTGGGCCTCGCGCAGGTGGATGTTTACCACTCCGGTGGCCAGCACCAGCGTGGAGGTGTGGTTGAGCAGCAGGGAGGCGTGGGCGAATGGGTCGCGCCCGAAGGCGTCGGGGATCCACAGGGCGCCGTAGCCCAATTCCTCGACACGCTGGGCGAACTCGATGGCCTCGCCGGCCGAGAAGCTGTCGGTGCGGGTCCAGACGCCGACTTGTCCTATGTCCATGCTCATGGCGTCAACGTAGCGGCCCGCCCACGGCTGCGAGATGGTCAGGCGACGACGTCGTCGTCGTGGAGGCGGGCGATCTCGGTGGACGACAGGCCGAGCACGTCGGCCAACACCTCATCTGTGTGCTGGCCCAGTCGGGGAGCAGGGCCGGGGTCGGCAAGACTCTCAGCAGGGAAGCGCAGGGGCGGGCCCGGGGTGAGATATCCCCCGGTCTCGGGGTGCTCAACCTCGGAGAACAGAGGGTTGTCTGTAGAACACCTTGGGTCTTCGGCCACCAGATCAAGCATCGACTGGTAGCGCCCCCAGCACACCCCTTGGGCATCTAGCGCGACGGAAGCCTCGGCCAGGGTGTGGGCTGCACACCACTGCGCCACCAGCGGGTTGAGACGGTCCAGCGCCAGGTAGCGATCCCCGTCGACCCGGGTGAAGTCCAGCCCGGTCTCGGACTCCAGCGCGGCCACCTCCTCGGCGATCCCGCAGGCCGCCACAATGCCCTGCCACTGGCGGGCGCTGACCGCCACGAGCTGGACGCGCTCGCCGTCGGCCAGCTCGAAATCCCGTCCGAAAGCGCCGTATATGTCGTTGCCGATCCGGGGCCGCTGGGTTCCCAAGAGCTGGGCCTCGGCCACATGGCCCAGCATGGACACCGCGGCCAAGGCCACATCGGACAGGGCCAGGTTCACCAAGCTCCCCTGCCCAGTGCGGGTCCGCTGGCGCTCCGCAGCCAATACGCCCAGCGCAGCGGTCTGTCCGCAGATGATGTCCCAGGCGGGAAGCACGTGGTTGACGGTGCCGTCGTCGCCGGTGAGCCAGGGGTAGCCCATGGCGCAGTTGACCGTGTAGTCCACCGCGGTGGAGCCATCGTGGTTGCCGGTGATGCCCACCATGATTAGGTCGTCGCGGCGCTGGCGGAGGCTGTCGTACGAGAGCCACCCGACGGCGGGGAAGTTGGTGGTGAAGATGCCGGCGTCGGGGCCGGGAGCGGTGGCCAGGGCGGTGATCAGCTCCCGACCCTCGGGGGAGCGGAGATCGGCCTGGATCGACCGCTTGCCCTTGTTCAGTCCCTGCCAATACAGCGACTGGCCGTCCGGGGTGAGCGGCCAGCGGCGGTAATCGATGCCCCCGCCGATGGCGTCGAATCGGATCACGTCAGCGCCATGTTGGGCCAGAGTCATCCCCCCCGAAGGACAGGCCACGAAGGCCGAACCCTCCACCACCCGCATTCCTGACAGCACGCCGCTCATGGTTCGCTGGACCTCAATCGGTCAGCAAGGGCACCACCTCGGTGCCGAAGCGGGCGACCTGGTCCAGGTATTCGGGCAGGTCGCGGGCTCGCAAGAACAAGAACAGCACCGAGATGCCCAACCCGAGGGCGTAGCGCAGCGACTCGGCGATCTGGTCGGGAGAGCCGCTGAGATGCGGCCATCCCGGCGCGAACAGCCCGTCGGGGGGTTTGCCGACGTGGATGCTCTCGGCTATCCACCCGAAGTCCACTTCGTCGAGGTCGCGGCCCACGGCATCAGCATGGGCCCTCATGTAGTCGAGTTGCTCGGCGATGGCCTCCCGAGGGGTGCCTTGGGGAATCCAGCCGTCGCCCCGCTCCACCACCCGGCGAAGGGCCGGACGGCTGCTGCCCCCGATCCAGATGGGGATGGCACTCTGCGCCGCGGCGGGGCCAACCCCCACGTCATTGAAGTCGTAGAACTCCCCGCTGAACTGGCAGAACCCGCCCGCCGCACCGATGGCCACTCGCACCGCGTCGATGGCCTCGTTGGTCATGCGGCCTCGGTCGGCAAAGCTCAACCCCAGGGCCTCAAACTCGGCTTCCACGTGGCCGGCGCCCACTCCCATCACCGCCCGACCGCCGGTGAGGTGATCGAGGGTGGCGAATGAATTAGCGGTGGTCAGCGGATGGCGATAGGGGAGGATGTACACCTCCGAGAGCAGGCGGATGGTGCTGGTGGCCGCCCCCAAATAGCCGAGCGTGGCAATCGGGTCGTACCAGGTGGTGGACATGTGGGCGGCGTAGTCGTTGTCGGGGATGGCGATGTGATCGCACACCCCGACGAATCCCAGCCCCGAGGCTTCGGCGGTTTGGGCCACGGCCACCAGGTCGCCAACGGTGGCGTCGGCTTCCCACGGCTGCCGGATCCTCTCATTGAGGGTTTGGATCGGAAGCTGGATCCCGCAGAGCACCTCACCGTCGGCAGTTATGCGCGCCATGGGGTCATTGTGACTGGTTGAGGCCGAGGCTGTCGAAGAGGAAGGCCCGTTGGAGGAGCAGGAGGTTCTCGGCCACCTGTTCTTGGGGGGTCATGTGGGTGACGCCGGGCAGGGGCAGCACCTGGTGGGGGCGGCCGGCTTCGAACAGGGCTTGGGACAACCGGAGGGTGTGGGCCGCGAACACGTTGTCGTCGGCCAGGCCGCAGATCAACAGCAGGGGGCGGGTGAGGTGGTCGGCCAGCTCCAGCAGGCTGGTGCAGGTGTACGCCTCGGGGTTGTGGTCGGGGTGGCCCAGGTAGCGCTCGGTGTAGTGGGTGTCGTAGAGCCGCCAGTCGGTGACCGGCGCGCCGGCGATGGCGGCGTGGAACCGGTCGGGCCGGGCCAGCACGGCCAGCGCGGCCAGGTAGCCCCCGAACGACCAGCCCCTCACCGCCACCCGGCCCAGGTCCAAGCGGGGGTGCATCTCGGCCAGCGCGTCGAGGGCGTCGATCTGGTCTTCCAGCACCGGGTGGGCCAGATCGCCGGCCACCGCCCGCTCCCAGGCCGGACCGCGGGCCGGCGTGCCCCGGCCGTCGGTGATGACCACGGCAAATCCCTGGTCGGCGATCCACTGCGACACCAGAAACGGCGACCGGGCTTTGAGCACCCGCTGGGCATGGGGGCCGCCGTAGGGGTCCAGCAGCACCGGCAACGGCTCGCCGCTGGCGCTGGTGTCGTCTGACGGGTACAGCACCGCGGTCCGCAGCTCCCGACGGCTGGCGACGGAGAACTGGGGCGACGGTGAGAGGGATGGGGTGCTGGCTGAAGAGGCGATGGGGATGCGCCCAGTGGGGGTGACCACTTCCACGGAGGCATCTCGGTCGGTGCCTGCTGGCCGCACAATCACTGTGGTGCCGCCCCCGGCAGCGGCGCTGTGAACGCCGGGATTATCAGTGAGCCGGTCCAGTTCGCCTTCGGCGTCGAGCTGCCACACATGGACATCGGTGGGGTCTTCGGACGCGGTGAACACCACCCGGTGCTCACTGGAGGCCACCACGGCGCGGACTTGCAGGGTCTCGGGGGTGGCCGCATTGCCGTCGATCACCAGACATCGGGCAGTGTCCCGGTCTTCCGCGGTCACCAGCCGCTCACCCGTCCATGTGGGAGTTCCGGGCACCAGCTCCACCCAGTGAGAGTCGTTTTGGCGGGCCAGTTCTGTTGTCGCCCCGGTGTGGGGGTCGACTTCCAGGATCAGCACCGTGCGCTGGTCACGGCTCTGAACGGTGATGACGGGGTTTGTCCGCGGCGCCCAGCTAGCACGGGCCAAGTACTCGTAGGCATCTCGATCCCATGACACGTCCACCCGGTTGCCGTCGAGCCCGATGATGGCCAAAGACACCTCGGCGTTGACCGTGCCCGCGGCGGGGTAGGCCATGGGTACGGGCGACGCGGCCGGATCGTCCGGGGATGCGATGTACCAGGTGGGCACGGCGGCGGTATCCACCCGGGCCACCAGCAGTCTCTGGCTGTCGGGAGCCCACCAGAATCCACGGCTGCGGCCCATCTCCTCAGCGGCGATGAATTCAGCCGATCCCCAGCTCACGGTGTCGTCCGGCTCGTCGATCACCAGTCGGTCGATGCCTTCGGCCACAGCGTCCACCACTCGCAAGCCGGTGCCGGAGACGTACGCCACTCGCTGCCCGTCGGGCGAGGGGCGGGGATCGAACGCGCCTGGCTCAGTGGGCAGCGAAATGACGATGTCGGTGGTGATGTCGGCCAGAAACACCTGTCCGTCCAAGGTGAAGGCGATCTTGGACAGGCTGGGGTCGCCGGCGTAGGCCACGATCCCCCTGCCGCTCTCTCGGGCCCGTTCTCGGCGAGCCCGCTCAGCCGGGGGAAGGTTCTCATCACCGGGGCCGGCCAGCATCTGAGTGGGATTGGCCACGAGTTGCTCGGTTTCGGTGGCGGTTTCTATGACCCAGAGCTGGTTCACGGGATCGTCGCCCGAGGCGCTCCGCAGGAAGGCCACCCGGCTGCCATCGTCGGAAACGGAGAAACTGCGGGGTGCCCCTAGGGTGAAGCCCCGGGTGCGGGCGTGCTGGCGGGGAAACGACTCGGTCATAGGGCGCCGAATGAATCTAGGTCGGCAGCCGCCGCGGCGGTGCGCTCCACAAGGGGGAGGGAGGTGGACTTGGGCATCATCACGCCCACTGCGGCGGTGACCAGCATGGCCTCGAACGCGTAGACGGTGTTGCGGCGATAGGCCAGCCAAGCCTGGTCGGAGGTGGGTGCGTTGGGCCCGAGCCGGTGCAGATAGTCGGCCAAAAGGTCTTTCTCGGCACTCCGGCGGGTCTCCGGGTCCAGTGATGTGGCCAACAGATAGGCCACGTCGCGAGCCCACGGCCCGGCCCGGCACAGCTGCCAGTCGATGAGTCCGGGACGCCCGTCAGCGGTAGTGAACTGATTCCCGGGATGGCAGTCGTTGTGGATCAGCGTGGCCGGTCCGGCAGCCATGGCGGCGTGGGCGGCTCGGCGATTGCGGGCATAGCTAGAAATGGGCTTGTGCAGGTCCTTGGGGACGGCGGTTCCCACTCGCATCAGGCCCAGACGGCACAGCGAGGGGCTGAGCAGTGCCCCCAGCACAAGCTCCCGGCGGGGGTTGCGAGCCAGCCAAGGGTGCGATTCAGTGCGCCCCCACCACTGGCGGTGCATGTCGGCCAGCGCGGCCAAGAGCGACTGAGCGGCGTCAGCGCTCAAGGTGTCGGTGGGCCACCGCAGGGTTGCCCCCGAGTCGGCCAAGTCCTCCAGCACCAAGCAGAAGCTCAGCGGAGTATGTCGGGCTGCGTGGCACTGCGGGGTGGTTATTGGCACTTGATCCCGCAGTTCGGTGTAGAACCCCACTTCTGCCCGGCTCAACCGGGGAACAGCCACAAATGCCCGGGCCACCGGGGAGCGAGACGGGCGCTTGATGAACACCGCCAGGCTGTCGCCATCGGCCAGCCGCAGACGAGCTCGGGTCCGGCAGGTGGTGCCCGATTGATCGCCTAAGACTTCGATCCCGGCAACCGGCCGCCCGAGCAGCCTGGCGATGCGCTTCCTCAGGTCTTCCTCCAGACGGTGCCGCCGGGGGTGTCCTCAATCACGATCCCCTCGTCGGCGAGCTGATCGCGGATGCGGTCGGCAGTGGCGAAGTCCTTGGCCGCTCGGGCCTCGTCCCGCTTAGCTAGCAGTTCCTCCACCCTTTCGGTTAGGGCATCGTCGCCGTCTTGGTCGTCCCCGACCAGATCCAACCCCAGTGCGCCGGCCAGATCGCCCACTGTTACCTGGGCGATTGCCGCCCGGCTGGTGTCTCCGGCGTCCAACGCGGCATTGCCTTCCCGGACCAAGTCGAACACCACGGCCAGCGCGGCGGGGGTGCCGAAGTCGTCGTCCATGGCCGCGGTGAACCGGGCCACCGCATCGGCATCTGCAATTGCCGTCTGATCCAGGTCGGCGGCCACCGCTCGACGGCGCCAAGCCCGAAGCCGGTCTAGCGCACCGGTGGCACCGGCTAGGGCGTCGTCGCTCAACTCCATGACCGTGCGGTAGTGGGTTTGCAGCATAAGCAGCCGCAGCACTTGCGGCTCGCAGTTGTCGAGCAATTCGGACAGCGTGGTGAAGTTGCCCAGCGACTTGGCCATCTTCTCGCCGTTCACGTTGAGCATTGCCCCGTGGATCCAATGGCGGGCGAAGCCCAACTCGGCGCCCTCGGCTTCGGCCACCTCGTTCTGGTGATGGGGGAAGGCCAGATCGTCGCCCCCGCCGTGAATGTCGAAGGTGTCGCCCAGCAAGTCAATCGCCATGGCCACGCACTCGATGTGCCAGCCCGGCCGGCCCGGCCCCCACGGGGAGTCCCACACCGGCTCGCCCGGTTTGGCCGCCTTCCAGAGGGCGAAGTCCAGGGGGTCGGTTTTATCGACGTCCACTTCCACGCGGGCACCAGCACCTTCCCGCAACTCCTCCAGGGTGCGCCCGATCAGTTGGCCGTAGCGGTTGTGGGCGGCCACAGAGAAGTACACCCCTTTGCCCTCGATGGGATAGGCCGCCCCCCGGTCCACGAGGTCCCCGATGAAGTCGAGCATCTCCTCGACATATTCGGTGGCGTGGGGCCGGTGATCGGGATGGGCAATGCCGAACCGGTCCATCTGGTCGATGTAGACCTGCTTGTAGCGGGCCGCTAGCTCAGGTTCAGTGGTTCCGGTCTCAAATGCTCGGTTGATGATGTTGTCGTCGATATCGGTGATGTTGGAGACGAACGTGACCTCGAAGCCCCGCCACTGGAGGTAGCGGCGGATCATGTCGAAAGTGAGGGCAGTGCGGGCGTGGCCTACGTGGGGATCGTCGTAAACAGTGGGGCCGCACACATACATCGACACCTGGCCGTCGACCAGCGGCTCGAACGGCACGATCTGCCGTAGCCGAGTGTCGTAGAACGAGACCACGCCCGAAGATTAGTGAGAGCCCTGGCTGGGGCTGCCATCAGATAGGCGGAGCCAACGGGGTTACAGTCATCCGGTGATGCAACAAGCAGCCGTTGATCCGGCGGTGATGCGCCGGGCCTGGCTGGTGTTGATAGTGGTCAGCCTGGCCAGCTTCCAGACGGCAATGTCGCTGTCGATCATCTTCGTGGTCTATGCCGACCTGAAGGAGTCCTTCCCCGCGGCCAGCGAGGCCGAGCTGTCGTGGGTCATCAACTCATTCACCATCGTCGGCGCGGCCACCCTGGTGATGGGCGGGGTGCTGGGAGAGCGGTGGGGACGGCGGCGCACCCTGATGGCCGGCATCGCGGTGTTCACGCTGGCCTCGGCGGCCGCGGCGCTCGCCCCCGGTATCGGGCTGCTTATCGGCGCCCGGGCGCTCCAGGGGATCGGGACTTCGCTGAGTCTGCCCATGGGGGCGGCCATTGTGATCGACGCCTTCCCGCTCTCCCGCCGGGGAACCGGCGTTGGAGCGTGGTCGGCCAACGGTGCGGTGGCGGCGGCCATGGGGCCCTCGGTGGGGGCCCTGCTGGTGCATGTGGGCGATTGGCGGTGGGCATTCTGGCTGAATGTGCCGTTCGGCGTGATCGCTTTGATATTCATCGGCAAGGTCATCGAGGAGCGCCGCAGCGAGCAAACCCCGGAGATGCCCGACCGGCTGGGCGCGTTGATGGTTTTGGCCGGCGTAGGGGCGATGGTGTTCGCGCTGGTGCAGAGCCGGGAGTGGTCTTGGGCTGACCCGTGGGTGTTGGCCGCCCTGGTCGGGGGGCCGCTGGTGCTTGCGCTGCTGGGGTGGCGGTCGAAGCGCCACCGGTTGCCGGTGATCGATCCCGGCTTGTTTCGATTTAGGAGCTTTCGCTTGGGGAACTACGGGATGCTGGTGTTCTCGATCGCCTTCTTCGGGCACCAGTTGGTGGGGATCAACTACCTCACCAATGTCTGGGAGCTGTCCATCATTGAGGCTGGATTGCTGCTGACCCCGGTGTTCGTGTTCACCGGCCTGCTGTCGGCGCTGTCGGGCCGGTGGGCCGACCGGTGGGGGCCGGCAAGATTCGTGGTTGCCGGGAGTCTGATGTGGACGGGGGGCATGGTGTGGCAGTGGGTGACGCTGAGTGGGCGGGAGGACGTTGATGCGTGGGTGCTGAGTGTGACGCTGGCGGGAATTGGATCGGGCTTGGTTTGGGGGTCGCTGTTCGCCGTGATGGTGGCCGACCTGCCCAGTGACTTCCTGGCCTCCGGCTCCAGCGTGGCCCAGACCATGATGCGGGTGGGCAACGCATTCGGCGTGGCCATCGCCGTGACCATTGTCGGCGCCACCCTGGCGGCGGGCCAGGTTGGAAACCTGGGCACCAGCTACATCATGTTGGCTGCGGGTGGCGCGGTAACAGCCGCACTGGGGTTGCGCTGCGCCCGCCAGGGGGGCGTGCCGCCGGGCGCGGTGCAATAAAGTCACGGGGATGAGCACTGCTGTCAAAGGACTGGTCGCCTACTCGCATGTGAATATCTGTGTGACCGATGTAGAGGCCGCCGATGCCTTCTACATCGAGAAGTTGGGGCTGGAGAAGCTCCCCCGCCCCGACTTCGGCGGGTTCCAAGGGTCCTGGCTGCGCATGGGTCCTTCGCAGCTCCATTTGAGCAAGGTGGACGAGATGCCGGATACCGCGGGGTCTATGTCCCACTTCGCCCTCTACATTCCTGCCGAGGAATTCGACTCCACCATGGCCGAGTTGGCCGAGCGGGGGGTGGAATTTGCCAACGAGCCGTCGAACCGGGAGGACTTCGGCGTTCCGGTGCGGTCGGCATTCGCCCGCGACCCCGACGGAAATCTCATCGAGTTCACCGACGTGGCCCTATTCGGCTGATGGGGGCTGGCCCCCGGAGGCATTGCGCCTAGGCACTTCAAGTCTGATGCCTTCGATCCTCGGCCATCCGGTGCTGCGTCGGGAAGATCCCCGCTTCCTCACTGGTCAGGGCGCGTTTGTCGCCAATCTGGTCCCACCAGACGCGGCCCACGTCGCCTACGTGACCTCGACAGTGCCCCACGCCCGGCTCCGGGCGGTGGATGTGACCGATGCTGTGGCCGCTCCCGGTGTGCTCGGGGTGTTCGCCGCCGCAGATGTCGACCCGGAGGTGCTTGTCTACCCTCCGCCGTTTCCGGGCATGAACGATCAGATGGCCCGCACCATGCTGGCCCAAGAAGTGGTCCGTTATGTGGGTGAGCCGGTGGTTGCCGTGGTGGCCGACGACCCCGTTCGGGCCGCCGACGCCGCCGACGTGGTAGTGGTGGACTACGACCCGCTGTCCCCGCTGGTCGACCTGGAGGCTTCGCTGCGGCAAGACGTCGTGTTGTTCGACGGCATCGAGGAACAGACGGTGTATCGCTGCGCTGCCGGTGAATTGCCCGAATTCGATGACTGCGAGGTGGTGGTGCGGGCCCGGTTCCACAACCAGCGCATGTCGGCTGCGCCCATCGAAGCTCGGACAGGATTCTCATACTGGGAGTGTGGCCGGCTGGTCCATCACACCGCTACTCAGGGCAGCCACAACGTCAAGGCTTCACTGATGGGCATCTATGGGCTGGACCCCGAACAAGTGCTGGTGGTGACCCCTGATGTGGGCGGCAGCTTCGGGGCCAAGTTCCGCTGCTACCCCGAGGAGGCCCTCTTGGGCTGGC
Organism: Candidatus Poriferisocius sp.; assembly: GCF_965208475.1. Classification (GTDB taxonomy): domain Bacteria; phylum Actinomycetota; class Acidimicrobiia; order Acidimicrobiales; family Bin134; genus Poriferisocius. The sequence continues at coordinate 67,373 of NZ_OZ242338.1, forward strand.
TGGCCCGCCGCTTGGGCCGCCCGTGTGCCTGGGCTGAGACCCGCACACAGTCGATGACCGGGTTGGGGAGTGGCCGGGGCCAGATCCAAGACGTGGTGGTGGGCGGGACTCGGGACGGGCGGATCGCTGCCTACCAGCTTGATGTGATCCAAGACAGCGGGGCCTATCCGCTCATTGCCGGCTTCCTCCCCCGAATGACCATGGCCATGTTCACCGGCGTCTACGACATTGGCCGGGCCGGGTACGAGGCGGTGTCGGTGCCCACTTCCACCACCCCCAACGGGGCCTTTAGGGGCGCCGGTCGGCCCGAGGCGTCCGCGGCCATCGAGCGGGCGGTAGACATGTTCGCCGCGGAGGTCGAGATGGATCCCGCCGAAGTGCGCCGCCGCAACTTCATCGGCCCGGAGGCCTTCCCCCACACCACGGTGTCAGGGGTGAGCTACGACTCTGGTGACTACGCCAAGGCGCTAGCCGTCGCGCTGGAGGCGGCCGGGTACGACGACCTGCGGGCAGAGCAGACCGCTCGGCGGGTTGACGGTTCGGCGTCTCTGTTGGGCATCGGCCTGTCCACCTACGTGGAGGTCACCGCCACTACCGGAGCGGGTGACTTCGCCTCGGTGGAATTGGGCACCGATGGCACGGTGAAAGCGGTTACCAGCTCCACCCCCCACGGCCAGGGCCACGAGACGGTTTGGCCCATGATCGTGGCCGATGCGCTGGGCATCGACCTGGACCGGGTAATTTCGGTGGGCGGTGACACCGACTGCACGCCCCGGGGGCAAGTGACCGGGGGATCCCGGTCAGCTCAGATCGTGGGGTCGATGCTGTTCGACGCCTCCCAGAAGCTGGTGGCACAGGTGCTCCCTGTTGCCGCCGATCTGTTGGAGGCCTCGGCCGCCGATGTGGTCCATGATTCCGCAGGCGGTTGTTTCCACGTGGCCGGGACTCCGGCGGTGTCGGTGGGATGGGCCGCGGTGGCCGCCGCCCTGGGCGGCCCGGTGACTGTGGAGTCAGACTTCGAGTCCGGGGGCCAGACCTTCCCGTTCGGCGCTCATGTCGCCGTGGTGGAGGTGGATGCTGAGACCGGCCGGACGGAGCTGGTGCGGCTGGTTGCGGTGGACGACGCCGGCACCGTGTTGAACCCGCTGATCTTCGAAGGCCAGATCCACGGGGGAATCGCCGGCGGCGTCGCTCAGGCCCTGTTGGAGGAACTGGCCTTCGACGCCGAGGCCAACCCGCTCACCACCAACTTCGCCGACTACCCGGTGATCTCCGCGGCAGAGCTGCCCAGCTTCGAGTTGGTCCGCTCGGAGACCCCCACCGACCGGAACCTGCTGGGGGCCAAGGGTGTGGGCGAGTCGGGCACGGTGGGGGCCACCGCCGCGGTGCAGAATGCGGTGATCGACGCCCTAGCTCCCTTCGGCATCCGCCATCTGGATATGCCCCTGACGCCTGAGCGAGTTTGGAAGGCCATTCAGAACCATGGCTAAGCGGAGCCTTGAAGAGCAGGTGTTGGTCATATGGAAGACCTGGCGAGCCCGGGCCTTCTATCGGGTGGTGCAGCTAGTGATCCGAGTCATAGGCCGCCTGTACTTGCGGACAAAGGTTGTGGGCGCTGAGCGGTTGAAGTCCGATGGAGCGTTCATCATCGCTTCAGTACACCGATCCAATTTGGACGCCCCTCTGGTGAACTCCCGGTGCCCTCGTATCGTTCGGTCGCTGGCCAAAAGAGAGATGTTCACTGGCGGTATTGGCACCTGGGTCAGTGCCATGCTGGGGTCATTCCCGGTGCAACGGGGGGCAGGAGACCGCCGCTCGGTGACCGCGGCCATAGACCTGCTGAAGCGGGGCGAGCCATTGCTGGTGTTTCCCGAGGGCACTAGACAGGCCGGCCCCCAAGTCGGTGAGATTTTTGGAGGGGCGGCATTTCTGGCTGCCCGGACAGGAGTGCCGGTGCTGCCGGTGGGTATCGCCGGCACCGAAGAGGCCATGCCGCCCAAGGCCAAGTCGCTAAAGCGTGTGCGGGTATCCATTGTGGTCGGTGAACCGCTACTCATTCCCGACGGTGGCAACAAGAGGCTGTCCGCCAGTGAGCGCAATGAGTTCACTGCTCACTTGCGGTCGGCCATGCAGGCAGCAATGGATGAAGCCGTCGAATTGGCCGCAGCCCGCCGCGCCCGCCGCAACGAATGAGAAGATAGGGGGCCATGAGCGCGGTTGACGTTGTTCTGGCGGCTGAGAGGCCAAGCGGGGATGCCTATCCCGGGCCGACTGTCGAAGTAGTCGGCGGATGCGCGGCCCGGCTGGTAAGCCCCGACGGGGCCTCGCTGTGGCTGGTGGCCGCCGACCTGGCCGCGGGCACCGAGCTGAGATGGGCGACCGACCACGGCGACGAGGCAGTGTATGTGCGCTCCGGCAGCCTGACTGTCGACGGGCGAGTTTGCCCTGCTGATGGGGCAGCGGTCGTGGAGGCCGGGGTGGCTGCGACCGCGACCGCGAAGTCTGACACCAGCATCGTCCATGTGGGACCGGCTGATCCTGTTCCGCCACCCGACGGCCTGAGAGGTCCGGCCGAAACCGCTGGCCGGGGCGTGCGGGTGGTCGGTCCCGACGGGTTGTGGGCCACGGTGGACGACACCCAGCGCACTCGCTTCTTTTCCGACGCGTCATCACCCACCAACCGACTGTGGCTGTTGGCCACCGACCGCCCCCAGTATTTCGAGTCCTCGGCCCACAGTCACTCCCAAGACGAGCTGATCCACGTGCTTCGGGGCGAGATCCGGGTGGGCCGCCGGGTAGTCGGCGCAGGCGACACCCTGTGGGTGGACGCCGACCGCCGCTACAAGCTCTACAGCGGCGACGAGGGCGTTCACTTCATCAACTACCGACGAGACGCCTCCGTCATGACCTCGCCCAACTACGACGCCCCCTTGCTCGAAGCCGGCGAGGCCACCAACATGACCTGGGTCAACGACACCCGTTGAGCAGGCATGGACAACCTTGTTGAGGGGTGTGACACATTCGACCGAGCGGTGAGACAGACTGGGTTTATGGACGGGCTTGGATTGTTTGACCTGAGCGGACGGGTGGCGTGCATCACCGGCGGGGCCAGCGGCATCGGAGAGGCGGCCGCGGAGACGCTGGCGAGGGCCGGGGCCGCAGTGGTGGTGGGCGACATCGACGGCGACGGTGCGACGCGCACCCGGGACCGCATCATTTCCGACGGCGGGCGGGCGGTGGCCCTGTCAGCCGACACCACACAGGCCGACCAGGTGAGTGCGCTGGTGGCGGCCGCGGTGGACCGCTTCGGACGGTTGGACGTGATGGCCAACGTGGCCGGCGTGGGCAGCTACGGCGAGGTGGTGGACGTGACCGAGGCCGAGCTAGACCGGGTGCTGGCCGTCAACTTCAAAGGCGTGTTCTTCGGGTGCCAGGCGGCGATGCGGGTCATGGTGCCCCAAGGGTCGGGTTCCATCGTGAACGTGTCGGCCACGGCCATCAACACCCCCGTGGGGGGACTGTCGGTGTATGCGGCCACCAAGGCGGCGGTGGCCATGCTCACCCAGTCGCTGGCGGTGGAGGCCGGACCCGACGGGGTGCGGGTCAACACCATCGCTCCCGGCTTCACCCTGACCAATTTCGTGGGAGGGCATCTTCGCGACTCTGAAGGCCAGGTGGACCCTGCCGAGATGGACAGCTACCTCAAGCTGATGCGGGACCGCTCCCCGCTGGGCGAGGTGTGCGAGGCGTCGGATCAGGCCAACCTGATCTGGTTCTTGGCCTCTGATGCCTCCCGCTTTGTGACCGGCCAGATCATGCGGGCCAACGCCGGCCAGAGCATCACCTGGTAGGGGGCTGCGTCTCGATGAGCCCGACGCGCACTGTCCAATTGCGAGCCAATGGCGCTGAGTACTCCGCCGAGGCCGAGACCCGCACCACTTTGGCCGACTTCCTGCGCCGCCAGTGCGGGCTCACCGGCACCCATCTGGGATGCGAGCACGGAGTGTGCGGAACCTGCACCGTGTTGGTGGACGGCGCCGCGGTCCGGTCGTGCCTCATGCTGGCAGTGCAGGCCGACGGGTGCGAGGTGACCACCATCGAGGGCCTGGTGGACACCACCGACCCCGGCAACCCGGTGCTGGGACCGGTGCAGCAGGCGTTCGCCGACGCCATGAGCTTCCAGTGCGGCTTTTGCACACCGGGCATCGTCATGTCGACCGTGGCCTGGCTGGCCGACCGGCCGACCGAAGCCGGCGAGCCGACCGACGGTGAGGTCAGGGAGTTCCTCGCCGGCACCCTGTGCCGCTGCACCGGCTACACCAGCATCGTCGAAGGCGTCCGCCTAGTCGCTCAGCGCTCCTCATCGGGCGGGCCGTAGCCACCCCCGCCGGGGGTGGCGATCTCGAGCCGGTCGCCGGGCTGCACCTCGGTGCGGAACACTCCTGGGTAAGCCTCGATTGAACCGTCGGTTCGCAGGACACAGTTGACGCCCACGGCGCCGGGTGAGCCTCCCTTGATGCCGTAGGGGGCCACTTTCCGTCTAGACGACAGCACGTTGAGGCTCATGGGCTCCTCGAACCGGATGCGCCGCACCACTCCGTCGCCGCCCCGATGTCGGCCTGCGCCGCCGCTGCGGTGGCGGATGGAGAAGTCCTCCACTGCCACCGGGTAGCGCTGCTCCAGCACCTCGGGGTCGGCGAGCCGGGCGTTGGTCATGCCGGTGTGAACGGCACCGCAGCCGTCCTGTCGAGCGGTGGCCCCCGCGCCTCCGCAGACGGTTTCGTAGTACTGGTGGCGCTCGTTGCCCCACACAACGTTGTTCATGGTCCCCTGTGAGGCGGCCACCGTGCCCACCGCGCCGAACAGGGCGTCCACGATGTGCTGAGAGGTCTCCACATTTCCGGCAAAGACCGCGGCGGGCTCGACGGGGCTGATCATGCTGGGCGACGGCACGATCAACTCCACCGGCTCAAGGCACCCGCTGTTGAGCGGGATGTTGTCGTCCACCAGGCAGCGCAACACATAGAGCACCGCGGCCCGGCACACCGGCTGGGGGGCGTTGAAGTTTCCGGGATGCTGGTCGCTGGTGCCGGTGAAGTCGACGGTGAGCGACCGCCGGCCGCGGTCTACGCGCAACGCCACCGACACTTGGGCGCCGTCGTCGAGCGCAACGGTGAAGGAGGAATCTTCCAGGCGATCGATCAGGCGTCGGACCGACTCGGCGGCGTTGGCCCGGACATGGCCCATGTAGGCATGGACTGTGGCCAGGCTGAAGCGGTCGATCACCTCGTCCAGGGAGACTGCCCCCTTCTGACAGGCGGCCAGCTGGGCCTTGATGTCAGCGATGTTGACGTCGGGGTTGCGGGCCGGCCACTCGGCGCCGGTGAGCAAGGCCCGGATCTCTGCCTCCTGGAACCGCCCGCCCCGGGCTAGAACCTCGCCATCGAACAGCACCCCCTCCTCGGAGATGCTCGACGCGTCGGCCGGGGCTGATCCGGGAACGGTGCCGCCGATGTCGGCGTGGTGGCCGCGCGACGCGGTGAAGAACAGGATCTCGTCGCCGTCGGCATCGAACACCGGCATGATCACGGTCACGTCGGGCAGGTGGGTGCCGCCGTTGTAGGGGGCGTTGGTGATGAAAGCGTCGCCCGGCGCCATGTCGGGATGGCGGGCGATGATCGCCTTGACCGACATGTCCATCGAGCCCAGGTGTACCGGCATGTGGGGGGCGTTGGCGATCAGCTCACCGTGGGGGTCGAACACCGCACATGAGAAGTCCAGACGCTCCTTGATGTTCACCGAGGCAGCGGTGTTCTCCAGTGCCACCCCCATCTGCTCGGCGACGTTCATGAAGAGGTTGTTGAAGATCTCCAACATCACCGGGTCGGCCTCGGTGCCGACCGCCGCGTCCGGGCGGGCCTCGACCCGGCTCAAAACCAGCTCGCCGCTTGGGGCCACCGCCGCGGCCCAGCCCGGTTCAACCACCGTGGTGGAGTGGGGGTCCACAATGACCGCGGGTCCGTCCACGGCCGACTCCGGGCCCAGGTCGGCCCGGTCGTAAAAGGAGATGTGGTGAGCTTGCCCCCCGAAGCTGGCCTCGTGGTGGGCTAGGGGACTGGGGTCGGGCATAGAGTTGGCCGAGGGTTGTTCGGCCAGGGTCTCGGTGAGGCTGCTGCGGCCGATGGCCTCTGCCTGGATCGACTCCAGCACGATCGGCGTCTCAGGGGAGGCGAATCCGAAGCGGGTGCGGTGGAGGTCTTCAAAGGCCGCATTCGCCGCCACGTAGTCGTCGGCAGCCACCTCGAGTGCGGTGTCGGACCCCTCGTACCTCAGGAAATAGCTGGCTTCGATGTGGATGTGGGAGTGGGGCAGGTCGGCGGCCACCTCGGTGTAGGCCGCCGCGGCCAACTCCCCGATATCGGTGGCAATGGCACCCAGCAGTTCCTCGGTGAGGGTTTGGCCCACGGCCCGCTCAGTTACCGAGCGCACGTCGGCCAGGCCGATGCCCAGCGCCGAGAGCACCCCGGCGTGGGGATGGATCAACACCGTGGACATGCCCAGTTCGTCGGCCACCCGACAGGCGTGCTGGCCCCCGGCCCCGCCGAAGCAGGCCAGGGTGTATGCGCTCACGTCATGGCCCTGCTGCACCGAGATGGTTTTGATGGCGTTGGCCATGTTCTGGACCGCCACATCCAAGAACCCCTCGGCGGCCCTCTCTGGGGTCCACGGTTGTTTGGTGGCCTCGGTGATGGCTGCGGCCAGGTCGGCGAATGCGGTCTGGGCCGCGGCGGCATCGAGAGGCTGGTTGCCGCCGGGGCCGAACACCGCCGGAAAATGATCTGGGTGCAACCGCCCCAGCACCACGTTGGCGTCGGTCACGGCGAGCGGCCCGCCATTTCCGTAGCAGGCCGGGCCGGGCTCGGCGCCGGCGGAGTCGGGGCCCACTCGGAAGCGGCTGCCGTCGAACGACAGGATCGAGCCACCCCCGGCGGCCACGGTGTGGATCAAGATCATCGGCGCTCGCACCCGTACTCCGGCGACCACCGCGTCGGTGGTGCGCTCGAAGCGCCCGTTGTAGTGGGACACATCGGTGGATGTGCCGCCCATGTCGAACCCGATCAGGCGATGGTGGCCGGCGGCCTCACCAGTGCGGGCCATGCCCACCACCCCGCCGGCCGGGCCGGACAGCAGTGCGTCCTTGCCCCGGAAATTGCCGGGGTGGGCCAGGCCGCCGTTGGACTGCATGAAGAAAAGCGATGTGTCGAGCTGGTCCTCGACAGTCTGGATGTGACGCCGCAGCACAGGGGTGAGATAGGCGTCGGCCACGGTGGTGTCTCCCCGGGGCACCAGGCGGATGAGCGGGTTCACCTGATGGCTGGCTGAGACATGCTCGAACCCCACTTCGGCGGCGATCTCAGCCAGACGGGCTTCGTGATCGGGGTAGCGATAGCCGTGTACCAGCACTATGGCCGCCGACCGCAATCCCGCTCGGTGGGCCGAGGTCAGCTGCTGCCGAGCGTCGTCCTCATCCAGTGGTCGCTCAACGGTGCCGTCGGCCCGCACTCGCTCGTCCACGGTTATCACCCGGCTGTACACCATGTCGGGCAGCACGATGTCGAGGGCGAACAGGTCGGGCCGGGTCTGGTAGCCGATGCGGAGGGCGTCGGCGAACCCCTTGGTGGTCACCAGCACGGTGGGCTCTCCCCGGCGCTCCAGCAGGGCGTTGGTGGCCACCGTGGTACCCATCTTCACCTCGGCCACCTGGTCCGACGGGATCGGCTCATCAGCGCTCAACCCCAGCAGGGATCGGATGGCCTCCACTGCGGCGTCTTGGTATCGGGGGTTCTCCGACAGCAGCTTGGCGGCGGCGATCTGCCCATTGGGTTGCCGGGCCACCACGTCGGTGAACGTGCCGCCCCGGTCGATCCAGAAGCTCCAACCCTGCGACTCAGATTCCACCATGACCAGCTACCCCGAGAGGTCGGCGGCCACCCGTTCGGCCACCGCCATGGCATCGGCGATGGCCTCGTCCTGGTTGATGTAGCGGTAGGTGGCCAGCCGCCCGGCGAAGTACACCGGTATGTCGAAGTGCCCGGCAATGGTTTGGGCCAGTTCGGCGTTGCGGCGCTCGTTGGCCCCGTCGGCGGTCAATACCGGATAGTGGCGGCGGGGGGCGCCGGGCATCTCCTCGCTGACCACCGTGCCCCCGATCTGCTGACCGGTGGCGTGCTTGGTCTCCACCGTGCGGGTGTAGGGCACCCGGGCCGACGGGCGGTTGGTGACATAGGCCGGGGTGAGCACGCGGGCGGGGTCGTCGGTGGGGGTATAGCTGGAGCGCATCTCGATGCCCCGCCACTCCAGCTCACCGGGGCAGCGGGCGAAGTCGTCCAGCGCGGCGGTGATGACTACGGCGTCATAGTCCTGGCCGAGGCGGTCGGCGTCGTCCACGGTGATCTCGGTGTCCAGGGTGACCGCCACGGTGGACAGCACCGACTCGATCACCTCGTTGATGCCGTTGGGTGGAAAGTACTGCCACCGGTCCCGGAACAGCCCCCGATGCCCGTCGTCGCGTAGCTCCACCCGCTTGGGAGCGAAGCGGGCCGATAGATCGACCGCCGGGCGGCCCCACTGCTTGGCGGTGTAGTCCCGGATGAACAGGTCATAGAGGGTGCGGCCCATCATCGAAACCACGTAGTCCTCGAAGTTGTCGCCGGCGGGCTCGGGCGGGAGAGAGGCCAGCTCCCGCTCCACGGTCGGCCACACCGGTAATTCCTTCAGCTCATCCACCTGGGGCGGCCACGACAGCAGGCGGCCCTCATCGTCGCCATCGTCGGGCGACAGGAAGATCTCGGTGAGCACCTTGTGGTCGTAGACCCGGGTAAGGCCGTGGGCATTCACAAACTGGTGTACCGCGGCGTTGGAAGTGTGGAAGATGTGGGCCCCGTTGGGTTCGTACACCACCCCGTTCATGGTCTCGGCCCGGGAGTGCCCGCCCACCACGCTGGTCTTCTCCATCACCTCCACCGCAAATCCGGCCTCGGTCAACAGCCGTCCGGCCACCGCTCCGGTCCACCCGGCCCCGACGATGCCGATCCGCCGCCTCACCGGGTGGGCCTCAGGGGGCGTGGCGGCATCGGGAACTCCAGTCGGGCGTCTCGGGTACGGTAAGGGGATTGGGGGCCAAGGGCCCCAGAAATCGACGATAGCGCAGGGGTAGGCGATGTTGGACTGCTTGATTCGGGGCGGAATAGTGGTCGACGGCACCGGCGCGCCAGGTCGGGGGGCCGCCGTGGGGATTCAAGGCGGGCGCATCGTGTCCATCGGCCGGTCGGATGAGGCCGCCCGCCAAGTGATCGACGCCGATGGGCTGGCGGTGGCCCCGGGGTTCATCGATGTCCACACACACTACGACGCCCAAGTGCTGTGGGATCCCCACCTGACCCCGTCGTCGCTGCACGGAATCACCACCGCTATCGGCGGGAACTGCGGATTCACCATCGCCCCGATGGTGCCCGACGAGGCCGACTACGTGATGCGGATGCTGGCCCGGGTGGAGGGCATGCCCACCGAGTCGCTGGAGGCCGGCCTGGACTTCGGGTGGTCTTCGTTCGGATCGTGGCTGGATCGGCTTGAAGACAGCGGGCTGGGCATCAACGCCGGCTTCCTGGTGGGCCACAGCACGATTCGCCGGCTGGCCATGGGGTCGGCATCGATGGGCGAAGCGGCCTCTGAGCAGCAGTTGGAGGCTATGAAGACGCTGCTGGCCCAGAGCCTGGCCGAGGGCGGCCTGGGTTTCTCCTCCACCAAGGCATCTGCCCACAACGACCATCACGGCGATCCCGTGCCGTCACGGGCGGCCACCGACGCCGAACTGGTGGCGCTGGCCGCAGTCTGCCGGGATCACCCCGGCACCACCCTGGAGATCATCCCCAGCATCGACCCCATCTGGTCGCCGGAGACCTATGAGCTGATGACGGCCATGGTGCTGGCCGCCGACCGGCCCTTGAACTGGAACCTGTTCAACGTGCGGCCCGGCGAGGACGCCTATCTGGAGAATCGTCTGGGTTCTGCCGACCACGCCCGGCAACAGGGGGCCACCGTGGTGGGGCTCATGCTCCCCGACATCATGCAGATGCGGCTGAACTTCGCTACTGGGGTGCTGTTCGACACCCTGCCCGACTGGGCCGAGATCATGCACTTGGACCCGGCAGCCAAAGCTGAGGCTCTGGCCCGCCCCGAGGTGCGCCAGCGGCTGCTCAACGGTGCAGCCCAGGCTTCCCATCGCACTTGGGTGCGGTGGGACGAGACCACCGTGGTGGACGTGTCTTCGCCAACGCCCCATTTGCAGGCGCTGGTGGGACGCAACGTCGGCGAACTGGCCGCAGAGCGGGGCCAGCATCCGTTCGACGTGATGTGCGACATCGCCTTGGAAGACGACCTGATGACCGGGTTCGGGCCGCCGGTGGTGGGCGACGACGACGAGTCGTGGAAGAAGCGGGCCGAGATGCTGGGCGACCCCCGGGTGCTGGCCGGCGGCTCCGACGCCGGGGCCCATCTGGACATGATGATGACCTGGGGGTGTACCTCGGCGCTGGTGGGCGACACGGTGCGGGATCGGGGGCTGCTCAGCCTGGAGCAGGCGGTGAACCTGGTTACCGACCGCCCGGCCCGCCACTACGGCCTGCGGGGTCGGGGCCGGCTGGCCGAGGGCTGGTGCGCCGACATCGTGGTGTTCGACCCGGACCGCCTTACCAAGGCCCCGGTGACCACCGCCTGGGACATGCCTGGCGGGGGATGGCGGCTCACCGGCGGCGCTGAGGGCATTGAGAACGTGCTGGTCAACGGAGTCGAGACCCAGCGATCCGGCCAACTCACCGACGCCCGCCCCGGCCAGGTCATCCGCTCCGGCCGCGACACCGACACTGTCACCGCTGCCGGCCCCTGATTGCCAGAGATAGTGTCACCGCCTCCGATAGGGTGCGGTCATGACACAGCTGTCATTAGAAATGCCTACTGCGGTGATCCCGTTCAAGTCGCAACTCTTGAAGTGGATTGGAAACAAACAGCGCTTTGCCCATGAAATCGTTTCGTATTTCCCACCACGGTTCAATTCATACTTTGAACCATTCTTGGGCAGCGGGGCTGTTCTGGCAACTCTTGCTCCCCCAAAGGCCGTGGCTTCAGACTCGTTCGGCCCACTAATTGACATATTCAAGACTCTGCAGGAAAACCCCGGTCTTCTGAAGCGTTGGTACTTCGACCGCTGGGTTAAGCTAGCGATTCATGGCAAAGAACAAGTATATGAAGAAGTGAAAACATCGTTTAATTCTAATCCTAATGCTGCTGACCTCCTATTTTTGAGTAGATCATGTTATGGAGGTGTAATCCGGTTCAGAAAAGACGGAGTCATGTCAACTCCATGTGGAAGTCACAATCCAATAGGTCCGCAGTCGTTCAACAAGCGAGTGGATGCTTGGTATGAGCGTACTTGTGGAACAGAGTTCAAACACATAGACTACCGCCTGGCAATGAACTTAGCCGAGGAAGGTGATATGGTGTATTGCGACCCTCCTTACTCGGATACTCAGAGCATTCTTTATGGAGCTCAAGACTTTAGCTTCGAAGATCTTATAGATCAGATCTCAAGGTGTAAACGTCGTAGAGTCGCTGTTGCACTCAGTATTGATGGAACAAAGCGTTCGGGACAAGTTGCAATAGATCTACCCATTCCTGTCGGGTTGTTCGAAAGAGAAGTGTTCGTAAACTGCGGAAGATCAATGCTAAAGAGATTTCAGATGGGCGGGCAGACGCTGGAAAGCGAAGTAGTCAAAGATCGATTGTTGCTTACATACTGATATCATGGTTCCAAGTTCAAAGTTTCTCAATCAGTCCAATAGATTCTGGGCGTATGTAAGAGCTATCAGCGAGAAATTTGGGTACACACGTCGCAATACTTCTAGGGTCAGTGCACCAACTGAATCCGAAGTCATGCAAGCTGTTGGGGATCTAGGTTTGAGTGGATCAGATATCAAGTTTGAAGATAAGTTGACTTCGAGAGGGCACCTGCTAATCGAGTACTTCCACTATAGAGCTGACACATTGAACAACCGGGTCAAGGGGATGCTTATGGATGCGGAAGAGGCACGAGCCCTTTTTCAAGACACTCGTGCATGTCTAAATCCCAAATGCCCATTACCAATGAACAAACAGAAGGCCGAGAAGAGAGCTGAAGCTTACCTGACATGTCTTGTCAACATGCTTATTGAGTCGGCGATAGGTGAACTCAGTTGCGATTATGATCCTAGGAAGTTGACCAAAGTAACTGATGGCAGCCAATTGCTAAGTACATTGTCAAGACGGGTGGATGGTGTATTTCCCTCTACTGTGAATCCAATAGCAATTTGGGAAATCAAGGAATACTACTATACCACTACCTTTGGAAGTAGAGTGGCGGACGGAGTATACGAAACGCTATTGGATGGTATGGAACTCCGAGACCTGAGGGTCGATGAGGGAATTCATGTTAAGCACTATCTCATGGTTGATTCGTACAGGACTTGGTGGTCCGACGGAAGATCGTATCTTTGTCGTATTTTGGACATGATGCACATGGGTTATGTGGATGAGGTTATATTTGGCCGAGAAGTGATTGACCGGGTTCCAATACTTGCTTCCGAATGGCGTGAGCAGTTAGAAGCATTGCCAAGTTGAGAAGGACATGTGCGCCTTTGTCGGCAAGCATTACTCTTCTCCTCCATACGCTGTACCATGAAACCGCTAGTCTACGTGGAACAGTGAAGATGTGGGCGGGGCGGGCCGTCGGCGTCTGTAGCGCTGTGTCCGCAAAGGCATAGAGACCTTCTAGTGCTGCTCAAGAGGGGCTACCACGGCACTCACTACAGGTGTCCTAGGAGCACCACCAGCGTTGCGCGGACGAGTTCTCATACCGCCACAACGAGCGCCCGGGGGACACCTTCGACCAGGATTGGCGGGCCTGTTGCGGAGGATGAGCGGCAGGAGGCTCACCGACGAGCCACCTGGTCGCCCACGGCCCTCACGCCCTCAAGAGACTGGGGAGGACGCAGAACTAGCCGAAGAAGTTGCTTGTTAGTAGGACCGCACACATGTGCTAGACAGGGGCGCATTTCCCTCTTCGAGACGGTGTAGACGTACCACAGCAGCGAGGCTTCACCGTCCCCCTGCTGGCGTCAGACACGTCGGCGGGCGTGAGCACGGCACGATCCCTAACTTTGCGAATATTCCCTTCTAAGGTGATCGAAATTGCATAGGCCCGGTGCTGTGCACGGTAGGACCTTGGACGCCAAGCTCGACAGTTAGATCGGACCATCGTGGTGGGCCAGAAAGGTAGTGGGGGTGGTATACGAACAGCGTGGCCCCACAAAGCCACCAGCCTCTCTGGACCAGGGCGACGGTGTCGGCTTCTGAGAGTCGGGAGAAAGCGGTGGGAATCGATGCGAGTTGGGTTCTTTGGGTTTCGCTGTGCTCTTCGTTGATCTCTTGCCATTGGGCGAGACGCTTGCTCTGGGCGTCGTCGAGTTCGGCCCCGTCGAATGTGGAGCTGAGGTTGAAGTTCGTGCAGGGGTGCCCGCCGGATTCTTGTTGTCTGAACATCTGGCGGACGCGAAGCGAGCTGTTTTGACGGTGCATAATCGAGTTCGCTCTCCAGAGCCGTCCGGCTATAGGGAGTTTTCCCATTCCCCGGCGCGGCCCCCGGTCGAGGATTGCTCCTGCGTCGACAGAGATGACCAGCGCTTCCCCGAGGCCGTCGTTTTCGCGTTCGCGCCTCATCGCTGCTTCTAGGGCGAGGTTGTCGTAGACGCCACCGTCGACAAGTTCTATCGGGTTTCCGGTGTTGCAGGGGAACCCGAGGTGCTTGACGTCGAGCGGCGGGAAGCAGCCGGGCACGGCCGCTGATGCGGCCACGGCTATTGCCAATCGCAGCCCGGTGCCTTGGGTGGGAATGCTGCCGTTTACGTAGTCGCCGGCTACGTCGGCGTCGAAGCGGAACCGCACGCCTTCGGTGGCGTTGGTGGCGTTGAACATGAACCAGCACCCAGCCGGGAGGTCCTCAAGTTCGCGTCCATGGAGGAACCGGCGGTCGAGGCGGTCGGCGAGCACGTCGGCGAGGTTTTTTCCGGGGAGGAGTGCTCTCCAGGCGTTCTTGAGGAGGTCGCCTTGGAACGACGAGCTGGTAATTCTCTTCAGCATGGGCCGGAGCACGAGCTCGTCGAACGCGGGCTGCGTTTGCGCTGTGTTCCAGTGGGCGGCTGTGGCGGCGTTCGCGAGCGACCCTCCGGAGACGCTGGAGATGATGCGTACATCTGGCAGAAGGCCGGAGTCGGCGAGGAGCCGGAGAGCTCCGAGCGCGGTCAGCGTCGCACGGAAACCGCCGCCCGAAAGTGCGACCATTATGGGCGTCCGTCCTGGAGAGACGGCAGGAAGTGGCGTTCGGGGCGGCATCGGGTGCTGGCACGGCTTCGGCGAGGCTGTCGGCTGCACCGGGTAGGTCTGGGAGGGCTCCACCGCTGGGGCTGCGCCACGGGCCTCTTCTGGGGTTGTGGGCGCTGTGAGGTCGGGCTGTGTCACTTTGGCCGCCCATCGGGGTTTGTCTGGTGTTCCGGCCCAGACGACGACGAGGCTGGCGCCTTCTTGTTGTGCTTTGTCTGCGGCGGTGTTCAGGTCGGTCTGCGACAACTGGGGCGTACCGTGGGGGTGGGCGTGCCAGTCGCCCAAATAGCCGGCCCTGAGGTGTGGGCTGCCCAGCTCGAATGCCCGGCTTCTCTCGGCAGTACCGTCCATGCCGCGCACGAACTTTGTGGGCTCTTTGATGCTGTCGGGTGGCGGACCGAAGGCGGCATCCACGGTTACGGTCATCGAGGCGTCGTCTCGTTCTCCGTAGAGCTCCCCGCCGGTCTCCGGCTCTGGAGCAGTCCCGAAGCTGTCAGAAGCGGCCTGGTTGATTGCCTGTCGGGCGGCTTGTGGGATCAGCACGGTGTACCCGCCGTCGGCAGCGACTGCGGTCGGGGCCGGCTCGACGCACCGGAAGTGCCGGCGGCCTGGCTGCTGCTCGCTGTGGGAGAGGACGCAGAACTCGGCGGTGTGAGCGCCGGGATCGGCCAAAAAGCGGCCGATCTGGTTGGCGAGCGTGCCGGCCGCGGCGGCGTCGGCTGCGGAACCGTGGAACGTGGGAGCCGAGCAGCCCGGCTCTGGTTGGACCAGGCTCTCAGCGCTGTCGCCGTCCCAGAACGCCTCTTCGAAGTGTGCCGTCCCATGTGTTCGGGCCAGGCGCTCGACGGCGCGCCGTGCGGTGTAGGTGGGCCCGGCGGCCCCTTCTGGGGGTGAGGCGAACATCGCTGTCGTCGAGCAGCGGGCATCGACGAGGACCGACACGACCGCCGGAGTGTTCGGTGTGCGAGCGATGTGTCGCTCCAGGGCGGCGGCAACTTTGCGGCTGGCGGTCGCGTCGATCAACAGGTCCGTCCCGGAGAGGCCGACAACGGTCCCGTCGGAGTTCAGCACGCTCTTCGGATGGGCTTCGATCTTGATTGGGTGGGGGGCGACTCGTTCCAATCGTTCTTTCAGTGCTTCGGCCTTTTTCCTGGTGACCTGGGGCTCTTCGTAGGGCTGCCTTGCGATCAGGCCCGGGCCGACGCTTCCTCTGTCCCAGAAGACCAGACGTGCGGCGCCTGCTCTGGCGATCATCTCGGCGAGCCACGCGCCGAGCGCCCCGCACCCCCAGATCTCAACGGATTTCCCCTTGAACGCGCCCATCGGAGTGCTTTGGTCTCTGCGCACAGTCACCGAGGGGCGGGCCTCGTGCACGCCCGCCCATTGCAGCGGCTCGTCATCCCACCACCTGATGATCGACTCGCGGGCGCTTTCGGCCTGTTCACCATCTGTGGCGGGGTCGTTCAGGACGCGGAACTTGTCGGCCAGGCCGGCTGGGAGCTCCCATGCGACAAGGTGGTAGCGGCGGGCGCTGCTCGTCCCCCGGTTGAGAGTTCCCACGACCACCAACAGGGGCGTGCCGGGCGGATTGTGCAAGCACGCGTCGCGGAGGTGCTTGACGATCATCCTCCACTCGAAACCGAGGTCTTCGAGCTGGAACAGCAGGCGTCCGAACTTCCATTCATGGTTCTCCGAGATCGGCCTGTCGGACAGTACTGCGACGGCAACTGGAACGCTGTCGTCTGGCTCGGCGCCGCGAAACCTCACGAGGTCTGCCCTGTTGTCGCCCGACCGCTCGATTTCCGCCCACAAGAGCCGTTTGTTGTCTCCGTCGGGGATTTCGCCTCGGATCACCAGCTGAGTGCCGGACAGATCGAAGTTCAGCGGCAGGTAGGGGTGGACGGGTCCGCCGTCGGGGTCCAGGCGGCCAGCCGCGGCGTCGGCGAGCCACTCGCTTATCTGCTCCACGAAGCCGTACATGCCGTCCGACGGGACCCACTGCCGGTCCTCGTTGATGTACAAACACAGGTCGTTCCAGAACACGTGCGGGTTCACGTCGAACCGGTAGTCAGTGGTGTGCAGGGTCGGAGGGAAGGTCGGGTACCCGGCGGGGATGCGGACCTCTAGGTCCTCGTTGTCGCCGATCGGCAGCCCGCCCGGGTAGCGGCGCATCCCGGCCGTGGATATCCGCACTGGTACGGTCAGCGGCTTGCCCGGCTCTGCCCCCAAGCTCTCAGCATCGCCCAGAACAGCGAGCGCGCGGCTGCCGGTTTGGGATATCGCCCGCAGTTCGCGCAGGGCGCGTTTCTGATGCTCAGTCGTCATCGGCGGCCGTAGCCGCTCGGTTTGGAGGCCTTCGGCCTCGGACGGGCTTTTTTGACATCCCTGCCCAAGTCAGTGCTGGCCGCGGCGGCGGCTTCCGGGCGCGCATAGCCGCACGGGTCGCCTACGGAGAAAACCACCGGGTCGGGGTCTTCCTCGGAGCCGTGGGATCCGGTGCAGACCATGTAGTCGGCGCCAAGTATCTTGCTGTACTTGTCCCAGGCGACCCGATGGGGCGGGTCAGCCCCGTTCTTGTCGGACTTGGGAATCGGCGGCGAGCTGGCCACCGCCCACGCTCCGTCGGCCTTGGCGGCCTTCAGGCCTTCCACCACCTTTGTGTCCGCGTTGCCGTCGCTGTCGAACAGCGCCCCTTTGGAGCAGTGGTGGGGCATGACGAGCACATCGAACTCGACGTGGGAGTCGTCAGCGTTGTCGAAAAGGTCGCCGAGAGCTTCGCGCGCTAGATCCCCCAGCAACAGAAAGCGCTGCGAGCAGTCGCCATCGGCCAGCGTCACCTGCATCGCGAGGCTCGTGTCGTTGCGGTCCGCATCCTCATCGGCATCAGCCGGCCCGCAGAACACCGCGGTGAACCGCCCCGAAGTGTCGTGCCCGTCGATCGACTCCACCGCAGTGCCGATCTCGGACTTGGCCGAGTCAGACAGGTCAGAGTACGGCTTGGAGGCCAACACGTCCTTGTGGCCTATTACCCGGATGCGATCCCCCGACTTCGCCTTGCCCTTGACCGCGATCTTCAGCCTCCGGTCGGCCTCGTTTCTGAATGCCTCGGCGTCGTCTGAGAGTTCGGACTTGTACTCGTCGAAGATCCTCGGTGTGACCCACAACTCTCCGACTACGACCTTCTCTATGAGGTCGCCGAACCCCCGGCAGTGGTCCGGTCTGGGTGGGTGAGGGCGAACGCGGCCAAATACGGCTTCCAGTTGACCTCCGGAAGGATCTCAGCAAGCTGGTCGATTACCGCAACCTGTGGCTCGTCGTCGTCCTCGCTGAGCTCCAGATGGTTCAAGTCGACCCGCAGAACCAGCTCACCCGAACCACCTTCTTTGCCGGTCAACAGCGTGAAGCTGTCGCCAGCGCCGACAAACCACGACACAAACCCGATCCCGGGCAGCGAATCCCTATCAAACATGACAAAACAAACCTTTCAACAACGGCTAACGCCTGCTGCACTGACAGGCCCCCGGCAGCGCTCCCCAAACCCTCGCCCCCCTGCCATCTTGGGGCAGAAAGCACCCGCAGCGGCCCGAACCGAACATATCATCGACCAGTGACAAATAGGCGGAACGAAACACGCAATACACGACCCCGCCACCCAAAGCGGTTCGGGCCGCGAGGGATAGTCGAATCTACTATCTCCTGGCTCTCCAACTAGGGGCAGCTACACCGTAACTCCGCCCAGCGAGCAGACTGCCGGGTCTCGGTAATGTCGGCTTCGAGATCCAGATCGAGCTACACCGTAACTCCGCCCAGCGAGCAGACTGCCGGGACGCCGCCCTCTGCCTCGCTAACATCATCTTGATCTCGGCGGAGGTTATCTACGGAAGAAGTCGCTCTAACCCCTGAACAACCACCCATCCACAAGGCCCCTCAGCTTGATCGAGTGCCGAATCTGGGACAAACGGCGACTGAAGGCTAGAAAGAGCGGGTGATCGAAGGTCCTGATCGGCGGGTGCCGCGCTCGGTGCATGCCCTGGGCTATCGGGACTACCGGCTCTATTGGACCACCAGCGTGGTGTCCAACATCGGGTCGATGATGTATCTGGCCGCCATCGGCTGGCTGGTGGAGGACATCACCGACGATCCCTGGAAGGTGACCGTGGCGGCCACCGCCGGGTTGATTCCGCTGTTGGTGATGAGCCCGTTCGGGGGATCGCTGGCCGACCGCTACAGCCGGACCCGCCTGTTCCTGGCCACGGTGGTGGGCCAAATGGTGGTGGCGGTGGCGTTGGCCTGGGTGGTCCAGATCGACGCCGAGACGTTCTGGGTGCTGGTGGCCTTCTCCATCGGCGGGGGCGCCACCGCGTCGGTGGGTGCGCCGGTGCAGCAGGCCATCGTGGTGGAGTTGGTGCCGAGCGGGGTCATGCGCAACGCCATCTTCTTGAACTCCACCCAGTGGAACATCTCCCGGGCGGTGGGCCCCATGCTGGGCGGCTGGCTCATTCAGTTCTGGGGGCCGGCCGCGGCCTTCTGGTTCAACGCAGCCAGCTTCACCGCGCTCGTCGTGGGGCTGAGCCTGCTGCCTCCCCGGCCACCGCCGGGGGCATCGTCGAGTCAGGGTTTTGTGGCCGACTTCCTCTCGGGATTCCAATACGCCCGGGGCATCGAGGGCATCCGAGTGGTGATGCTGGCCAGCTTCATGCTGGCCGCGGCCATCTCCCCGACGCAGTGGCTGGCCCCGGTGATCGCCGACGACGCATTCGGGGTCGACGCTGCCGGCTTCGGTGTGCTGCTGGGCGCATTCGGAGTGGGGTCGTTGGTCGGCGCGGTGCTGCTGCTCCAGTTCGACCGGGGGACCGCGTATAGTCGTCTTGTCACCATTGGCTTTACCACCGTGGCGCTGTTCACTCTGGTTCTGGCGGTGGTTCCCACCTTCGCCTTGGGAGTGATGGCCATGGGCGCGGTGGGCCTGGCCTTCATGGTGACCATGCCCACCCTCACTAGCGCGCTGCAAAGCCTCTGCGACGACGCCTACCGAGGTCGGGTGATGAGCCTGTGGATGATGCTGTTCAGCCTAGCAGCACCGGCGAGCATCCTGGTGCAGGGCTCGATAGCCAGCGCCATCGGCATCCGCTGGGTACTGGCCATCACCGCCATCATGGTGGCCGCCTACTTGGCAAGCCAGCTAGCCCTCGGCCGCTTCCGCCACCTGGACACCGCAGTCTGAGCTACTGCTACAAGAGGATGCCGTTGGGGCGGGGGACGCCTTGTTCTTCGCAGTAGCGGTAGTACATCTTCAGGTTGGATTGGGCGTTGGAGATGTACTCCACGTTGCCGTCGGGGTCGAGGTACTCCACGTCGCCGTAGATGGCCGACACCAGCTCGGTGGGCTCGGAGTTGTCGTCGGGCACGAACAGGGTGTGGATGGAGCCAGCGGGCTCATAGAGGTAGCTGCGTCCCCGGTTCATGAAGTCGTTCTCCCGATAGCCCCAGGCCCCGCTCAAGGTGAAGGCCAGCACCGGTCCCTGGTGGTGGTGGGTCTGCACCGCCAACCCGGCGGGCATGAAGCCGTGCAGCACGTAGAGGCCGTCGTCGGCGCTGACCTGGAGCAGGCGCATCCGGGCGCCCACCGCGGTGTTCTCCACGAACGGCACGTCGTCGATCCCCACATGGCGGGCCGAAGGGACCACCTGATCCAACAGATTCATGGTCGAAGGCTAGTTGGCCTCGCGGTGGACACAGGCTGGCCTTACATCGATTCCGTCGGAGGCGGCCCGGCCCACCTTGGTGTAAAGCTGGCTCAGATCCACGAGGGGGTTCTAACATCCTCCCGACTCCCGAAAACAGAAAAAGGGGAAAGCCGTGTCGAGTTCTGGTTCGATTCTGGGAAATTCTGTCGTCCGCCTCGAGGACCCGGGGCTGTTGACCGGCGCGGAGCGCTACTACGACGACTTCACTCCCGAGGGCACCGCCTACGTCACCTTTGTGCGCTCGCCGGTGGCCCACGCCGCCATCGAGTCGGTGGATGCGAGCGGGGCCGAGGCTTCCGATGGCGTGCTGGCGGTGTACACCGGTGAGAACATAGGCCTGCCCGCGGTTGCCGGATTTCCCATGCTCCCGGTGTTCGAGCGCCCGCAGATCGCCGCCGACCGGGTGCTGTTCGTGGGCGACATCGTGGCCGCGGTGGTGACCGAGACCCGAGAGCAGGGAATGGACGCCGCTGAGGCGGTGCTGGTGGACTACGACCCGTTGCCGGCCAATGCCGACCCGGCCAAGGCCTTGAGCGAGGGCATCGAGGTGCTCTGGCCCCAGAACGAGGGCGGCAACCTGGCATTCCACACCGAGCTCGGCGATGACGACGGCTTGGCCGAGGCCGCCCACGTGTCCGAGGTGACGATGGAGAGCCAGCGACTGGCCGCAGTGCCCATGGAGCCCAACGGGATCCTGGTGGAGCCCGGCACCCCCGAGGGCGGCATGACCGTGACCTTTCCCAGCCAATCCCCCATCGGCCTCAAGGGAGGGTTCGCCGGACTGTTCGGCCTCGACGGCGACAGCGTGCGGCTGATCGCCCCGGCGGTGGGCGGTGGCTTCGGGGCCAAGACCGGCCTGTATCCCGAGTACCTGGTAGCAGCCAAGGCCGCCTTGGATCTGGGCCGCCCGGTGAAGTGGACCGAGTCGCGCTCCGAGGACATGGTGTCGTTGGTGCAGGGCCGAGGCCACATCCTCACCGCCAAGATGGGATTCGACGCAGATGGCCGCATCACCGGCTTGAACCTGCATTGTCTGGCCGACTCCGGGGCCTACCCGGCCATCGGCGGCTTCTTGCCCGTGCTAACCCAGACCATGTCTCAGGGGGTTTATCAGATTCCCAAGGTCAAATTCTCCGGCGATTCGGTGGTGACCAACACCACCCAGATCGCGGCGTACCGGGGGGCGGGCCGTCCTGAGGCCACCCAGATACTGGAGCGAGTGCTCGACGTGGGGGCCGACGAATTGGGTATCGACCCGGCTGAGATCCGGCGGCGCAACTTCATCGGGTCCGACCAGTTTCCCTATGCCACCGTCACCGGTGCGAATTACGACTCCGGCGAATACGAGAAAGCGCTGGACGCCGCTCTCGAAGCCTCTGGCTATAGCGATCTGCGGGCCGAACAGGCCGCCCGGCGAGAATCGGGCGACTCCAAGCTGCTGGGGATCGGCGTTTCGGCCTACGTTGAGATCACTGCCCCGCTGGGGCTTCACACCGAGTATGGCCGGGTGGACGTGCTGAGCGACGGCACCGCCGAGATCCGGGTGGGCACCAGCGCCCACGGCCAGGGCCACGAGACCGCTTTCTCCATGATCGTCAGCGATCTGTTGGGCGTGCCCATGGAAAGCATCAAGCTCATCCAGTCGGACACCGCCGAGATTCCCCGAGGCGCGGGCACGTTGGGATCGCGCTCGCTTCAGACCGCGGGCAGCGCGGTGTACAAGGCCAGCGAAGAGGTGCTGGCCCAGGCCAAGGAACTGGCCGCCCAGCAGTTGGAGGCCAGCGCCGATGACATCGTGGTGGGCGAGGGTGGCCTGCATGTGGCCGGTGTGCCCGTTCAGGCCGCGTCGTGGGCCGATCTGGCCTCCTCCGCCGAGGGCGGGGTAATCAACCACGAGCTTGACTTCGACCAGGGCGGGGCCAGCTTCCCGTTCGGGGCCCACGTGGCCGTGGTCGAGGTGGACACTGAGACCGGCCGGGTGGAGCTGCTCCGCCACGTGGCGGTGGACGACTGCGGCACCATCTTGAACCCGCTGCTGGTGGCCGGCCAGCAGCATGGCGGCGTGGCCCAGGGTGCGGCCCAGGCCCTGTTCGAGTGGGTGCAATACGACGAGGACGCCAACCCCCGCACCTCCAACCTCACCGACTACCTCATGCCCTCAGCAGCCGAGCTGCCCTCATTCGAGGTGAGCAACACCGAGACAGCCAGCCCGCTGAACCCGCTGGGGGCCAAGGGCATCGGCGAATCGGGCACCATCGGCTCGACCCCCGCCATCCACAACGCGGTGGTCGACGCCGTATCCCATTTGGGCGTGGCCCACATCGACATGCCCACCACCCCCGAGCGCATCTGGGAAGCGCTAGCCGCGGTCTAGCCCGCCTCCAGCCTCAGGCTGGTGTCAGTCGAAGTCCAGGCCCAACAAGATTGATTCGACCAAACCGAGCAACTGGGCCCAAGGCTGGTGTCAGTCGAAGTCCAGGCCCAGCAGTTTGATGGCGTTGCCGCGGGCGATCTTGTAGACCGACTCGGGATCGAGGTGGCCGAACAGGCGGGTGGCCACCTCTTGGGTGTTGGGCCAGGTGCCATCAGCGTGGGGGTAGTCGGTTTCGAAGGTGATGTTGTCGACGCCCACTCGGTCGAGCAGGTCGATGCCCACGCTGTCTTTGAAGAAGCAGCCGTACACCTGGCGGTAGTAGTAGAACGATGGCCGCTCGGGAATATTGCGGCGGGCCTGGCTCCAGCCCTGGTGGGTCACCCACACGTCGTCGGCCCGTTCTAGGGCGTAGGGGATCCACCCGATCTGGGCCTCGGCGTACATGAGCTTGAGGTCGGGGTAGCGGTGCAGCACCCCGGAGAACAGGAAGTCGACCATCGAGGCCGCGCTGTTGCAGAAGATGAGCGAGGCGGTCACCGCGTCGGGGGCGTCGTCCGCGGTGGAAACCGTGCGGGTGCCCGACCCGATGTGCATGCACACCACCGTGGCGGTCTCGGCGCAGGCGGCGAAGAACGGGTCCCAGTAGCCCGAGTGGATGCTGGGCAGCCCCAGCCAGGTGGGCAGCTCGCTGAACGCCACCGCCCGCACCCCCCGCTCGGCGTTGCGGCGAATCTCAGCGGCGGCCAACTCGGCGTCCCACAGCGGTACCAGGCAAAGCGGGATCAGCCGCCCTCCGGAGTCGCCGCACCACTCCTCGACCATCCAGTCGTTGTAGGCCTGCACGCACAAAAGCGAGAGCTCTTTGTCTTTTCGCTCGTTGAAAAGCTGGCCGCAGAACCGGGGGTAGTTGGGGAAGCACAGCGAGGCGTCGGTGTGGTTCGCCTCCATATCGGCGATGCGGGCTTCCGGCTGCCAGCAGCCGGGGCGCATCTCGTTGTAGGTGATGCCGTCGGTGGACAGCTCGTCATAGGCATAGCCGGCCGCGGCGATGAGCCGCTTCACCGAGTAGGTGTGGTCCTCATACAGCCACCAGGCCACGTTGCGCCCCTCGGTGCCGGGGCGCTCCAGGTATGTGCCGCCGTCGAGCACCACCTCGCCCTGGGGCAGGTACTCGATGCGGGGGCCGATGTCGCGGTACTTGGCCGGGAGCCGGCTCGACCACAGGTGTGGAGGCTCCACCACATGGTCGTCCACGCTGATGATGCGGGGCATCTCGGTAACGGTCACGCTGGGGCCTCGGACATCTCGGGGGCGCCCACGGCGGCCAGCACCCGGTCGACGAACTCGGGGACCAGCACATCAAGCTGGGTCTTGTTGAATGCCTGGCGGTGGATCACCTCGGCGCCCTTGTAGCCCAAAAGGTCGGCTATCTGGTCGATGCAGTTGCCCGGATACCACTTATAGGTGGCGAAGGCGGCCACCGGCTTGTGGTGCAGCGACGGCAGCGTCATCAGCTTGGCCGTGCCCCCCGGCCGGTGGCCGAACAGCACCAGCCCGTCCACCCAGGTCCCCACCGCCAACAGATCGGCCTCCGCAATCTCGGTGAGCTTCAATCCGTGTACGGGCCGCACCGCCACCTCGTAGCCAGCCCGCCGCAGCTCCCCGCCGATCATCTCCGCCGCCCGCCGGGTGTTCCCCGTGCGGCTCTCAAAGATCACCACTGCCTTCATCGCTGGAACCTCACGGCTTGACTTCTAGCATTTGCGCTGCCCAAGTGCCACGATAGTGGGATGGTCGAGGCTGCAAATCGCCAGTATGACATGGATTCTCTCGCTTCAGAGGCGAGAGCGTTGGAGGCTGACGTTGTGGACCGGGCCGAGATGTTTACTGTCGAGGAACTGATGGAGAGCCTGCGGGTACCGGCTTAGCCCAAGAAGTCTGATCCAGTAGTGGCCCCTGCTTGAGGTCTAGCGGTTCAGCCAGTCATCTCTCGTATAGCCAGCCTGCTTGAGCAGTCGCAGCAGAAAAGGGCCAGCGATCTCACTGTCACTGGGGATGACCTGCCTATGGGATCCCTTGATCATGAACTCGTGGTTGCCGCCAGGCCGAGGTCCGATCCAGCCTCGTTGTGCCAAGAACTTGATGAGTTGGCGGCGAGTGGCTGGAGGGACCCGCTGGCTCATGCAGGGGCAGCGACTACGCCGTTATGAAATGAGGGGATAGGTTGCCCGAGTTGCTGGCCGAGTTCAACCCACCCGACGAGCACCTGTCGGAGTTCGCTGCGGGCTTCGTCGGGTGTGGCACCAAAGGCGGATGCGCCCTTGCATTCTGGGTTTTCGGCCCACCATCCGACGAGGACTCCGTTCTCATCTCGGACTTCTTCGGTGGACGCCCCTGCAAGTGCAGCATCCAACCAGCACTCAATAGGAAGCTGGGCCGGAGGCTGTCCCATGTCCTCACTATAACGCCGGCAGTCGGCCTTCGGCCTTCCCCTGACGGTTCGAAAGTGCCACGATAGGAGGATGGGCAAGTACGGGTATTACGTGATCGACTCCGACGGGCATGGGGGCGAGCCGCCGCAGTGGCGCCACGGGATCAGTGCCGAGTGGCGACCGAAGATGGTGGAGTACGTGGCCAAGATGAAGGAGATCTACGGCGACCTTCCGGGGGCCGGATCGCCGGTACACACCGAGGACCAGCAGAACTACGGCGAGTACGCCGCCGGCGAGCTCGATTTCGAGACGCCGCTTCAGCGGGAGGGCATGGCTGTGCCCGGTCCCCGGATGACCGACATGGACCTAGAGGGCATCGACGTGACCATCATGTTCCCGCCGGGATCAGGGGAAGAGTGGGCGCTGAGCGATCCCGGTTTTTCCGCCGAACTGTGCCGGCTTCTCAACGACGCCCGGGCCACCTACGCGGCCTACGACCCCACCCGCCTCAAGCTGGTGGCCAAGCTGCCCCTGATCGATCCGGAGCGGGCCGCCGCCGAGCTGGATCGGTGCTTCACCCAGTACCCCGACCTGTTCGTGGGCATGGTGACCGCCCAGCATGTGCTGGACCGCAACCTGAATCACCCGGCCCTCGACGCGGTGTGGGAGGTAGCCGACCACCACGGGGCCGCGGTGTGCGTACACGGCGGGGGCCAGGCCCCCGACCAGGTGCCTATCGTATTGGATCGCTACGACACCCGACTGGAGAAGCACGCTGTCACCCACCCGTTCGGGGCCATGTTGGCCACGATGAACTTCACGGTGGGTGGCCTCCTGCACAAGTTCCCCAACTTGCGGTTGGGCATCATGGAGGCCGGGTGCGGCTGGCTGCCGTTCTGGCTGGAGCGCCTGGACGAGGAGTACGAGTTGATGCCCGACCAGGCTCCTATATTGGACCGCAGGCCGTCGGAGTACTTTCTATCGGGGCGGTGTTTCGTGGGCGTGGAGTCCACCGAGTCGGCCCTGCCCTACGTGATGGACCAGGTGGGCGAAGACATCTTGTGCTATTCCTCGGACTACTGCCACTGGGACTGCGACTTCCCCCACTCGGTGAAGCTGCTGGTTGAGCGCGACGATCTCAGCGACGACCGCAAGCGCAAGATCCTGACGGACAACCCCGCCCGTTTATTCGGCATCCCGGTTCCGGGCTGATGAGGCGGTAGTGCATGCGCTCCCTTGATGGGATGTCAGGTATCGAGACGTTGTAATTTCTTGCCCGTGCGAAAGATGCTGAAACCTCAATCCTTCAAAGCCCTCGTCTTGGTGGTCGCCGTTGTCGCGGCACTGTTGTCGCCGGCTGCGTCGGCTCAGACCCGAAGCGATGTTGAGGCTAGGGATCAACTTATCGCCGATCAGGGAAACCTGTTGAATGCCTACCGGTGCCTGTTCGCAATGGACACAGCCCAGGTGCCGGGGGGATGCCCGTCTCCCGATGTCATTTTGCCCGACCCTGCTCCTGAGGACCCCACCCAGCAAGACATCGACGAGCGCGAAGGGCTGATCCAGAGCCAAGAAACCATGTTGAACGTCTACCGATGCCGGTTCGATGTTGACATGCAACTGGTTCCCGGCGGATGTCTGGATCGGGAGCGGGCAACTGCCGAAGTCCGTCCTCAAGACGACGGATCACTGCTCGTCTACAGCGATATTGTGATCGAGGCCACCCCGGAGCAGGTGTGGGAGGTGCTCACCGATTTCGAAGCGATGCCCGACTGGAGCAGCTCGCTGCAAGGAGTTGTCGGCGACTTGAGCGATGGCGGTCAGGCCACGGCGATCTTCCTGTCGGAGGGGGAGCTTTCCGAGTTTCCCCACATCCTCACCTGGGAGGAGGGCCGCTCATTCAGCTGGTCTGACGAGCTTTTATTTGCTCCCGGCATCGTTGACCACCACCAATACATTGTGGATCGTACCGACGGGGTGGCGACTCTGTTCGTGCAGACCGACCAACTCACCGGCGACAACGCCACCTTCCCGGCCGGGGTGCTCGCCGGCTTCCTCCAAGGCCTATACGCCCAGTTCAACCAGGAACTGAAGGCCGAGGTAGAACGCCGCTTCTGACCGCCGCAACCGCCGCCAAGCCCCGCAGACCTCTTGTGTTACCGCTGGGAATGCTGCCACTGGGACTGCGAATTTCCCCACACCGGGCCGCGTCCGTTCAAGCTCGACGACGGGATCATCGCTGCTCCCATCTGCACCCTCTGGGCATAGTGGGCACGCTGGAGCCCATATCGTCTTCCGTGGCTACATTCGGTAGTTCTTCTGAGCTCTCTCAATGAGATTCCTGAGCAACTCTCTATGTTCCGAGAGGTCTTCTGACCGGATGATTGGCCTGTATCCGGATCTATTCGAATAGTCCAACGTATTGAGGCCGGATTCTTCGATCAGGTTGGTGACTTCATCAGATTGAGAGATGGTGGGGAAGTAAAGGTTCACCTGTTTCTTGCGAGGAGCCATTTTCACATAGTTCGTGGCAATCCCATTCTTGTGCAGGCCGATGTAGTGCTTGCGGTATCCGAGTTCAACGCCAGGGTCCAGTTCACTGACCAGTTCGTAAATCCGATCGACGAGAGAGAGCATCTCTGATGAAGACCGTCCGATCCAGTACGGCCGGTCAGTCGGCTCCCCAGCGTCCTCTTCGTCGGTTCCCAGCGTCGCATGGTCGAGGATTTTCGTGAATACAAGGGTCATCTCCTCATCGGAAATCCGTATTGCGCTCAGATGGATGGCGATAATGGGTATGAAGCCGTTGAAGAGGCTGATGACGTTGAAGAATCTGCTTGTGATGTCCTCGGCCACGAGGACGGCGATGTGTTCGTACTGGGGATAGCGGCGTCGTTCGGAGTCCCAATATTCGATGGTTCGGATGATGTGAGTTTCATCTGTCGCGCCAAGCTGAAGCTCCACTTCGTAGCGGGTTGTGCCGTCAGGGTCGGCAAGCAGAAGGTCAAGTCGTCCGGAGCGAGGCTGCTGCCGCTCAATGTCCCTGACAAAGAGTTCTCCCAAACCAAGCCGGGAAGGGTCTTCAACAATCTGCCGTTGGAGCCATTTCTCATTCAGCGTTGGATGGCCCTTCAGGTCAATCCGGGTGTGTGGCCTGTAGCGCAGCCCACCCTTCGCTTCCCATTCCATGAGTGAGCAGGGTATCGGATAGCTGTGACCCAGCGCCTTAGTCGGTGCGGGGGCCGAACCAGTCGGGGAGGTCTAGTGGGGGGTGGGGGAGTTCGGTGATGCCGCGCTCTTCGAGGATGGAGGCGTACTCGGTTTTGTCGGCGGGGGCGGGGCGGGAGTCGCCGAAGTAGATCTCCAGGATCTCGGCGCCCTGGTCGCCCACCTTGATGGGACCGAAGGTGGCCAGGTGGGGGAGCTTGATGAGGGATCCGACCAGGCACAGCTCCTCGTCGAAGGTGACCTCCCCGTCGATGACGAAGATGAAGTGGTCGCTGTTGTGGCCGTGGCGCTCGAGCACCAGGCCGGGGTCGTAGCGGGTGTGGTACACGGCCCGCTCCTGGGTCAGCTCCATCAGCTTCAGCCACACCGACACCCGGCGGCCGTCGGCGTGCTGCTGGCTCTTCACCTCGGCGAAGTCCATGTCTTCGGCGTGGATGTAGGACACCTGGGGCTTGGGTTCGGTCATCGCAGTGCTCCTTTGAGGGCTGTCACCGGAACATCTTCAGCGCCCGGCTGTCCGAGGTGTCCTCGGGACGCTCGTCGGCCGCTTCCTCGATGGGGTTCAGCTCATCGGGAGGGGTGAGGGCCAGGCTCACCGGTGCGTCCAGCTCGATGGGGTCGTGCAGGCCCAATTCGTCGCCCATGTCTCGCAGCGCGGGCAGCACCTCGGTGCCCATCAGCTCGATGCACCGCAGGGAGTCGTCGTGGCTGACCCCTCCGTCGTTGCCCCACAGCATGAGGATCGACGGGCGGCACGTTTCCAACACCACCCGCAGCTCGCGGATCACCTCATCCGGGGTGCCGGCCACGATCTCCCGGGCGGCCAACTGCTGCTCGAACGGGGCGGCCCGAGAGCCCCGCACCTCGGCGTTGGCCATCTTGGCGTAATCCAGGCGCCGGGCCGACGACCCGTAGCCCGACGGGCTCACCCAGTAGGGGTGGCCGATGCCGGTGAACTCTCCCTGCATCCACATGAACTCCCGGGCGTTGTCCCGTGCCTTGTCGCCGTCTTCTTGCACGTGGACCCGCAGCAGATAGCCCCGGTTCTCCGGTCCCGGCTCGTAGCCCACGGCCCGAGCAGCCTGGTCGTAGATCTGCCACAGGTCGCCGGTGAGGTGCAGAGGGGTGTTGAGCGAGATGTAGGGGTAGCGGTGCTGGGCCGCCCAGCGGATGGTCTCGGCGCTGAACACGCCGGGCACCCAGATGCGGGGGTGGGGCTTTTGCAGCACCCGGGCCCAGGGGTTGACCACCCGGTACTGGAAGTGCTCGCCCTCCCAGGAGAACGGGCCGTCGTCGGTCATGGTCTTGACCAGCAGGTCGTGGGCCTCGTTGAACCGCTCCCGGTTGTAGGCCGGGTTGGCGTTGAGGCACACCGATTCCTGCCCCGCGCCCCGCACGATGCCCGAGATGAGCCGGCCCTTGGAGATCATGTCGATCATGGCGATCTCCTCGGCGAACATCAGCGGGCTGTCGTAGGTGGGCAGCGGGTTGCCGAGCTGCACGATCTTGGCCCGGTCGGTGATGGCGGCCAGGATGCTCGACATCACGGTGATGCGGGCCTGCATGCAGAACGGGGCGTTGTGGTGCTCGTTCACCATGATCCCGTCGAAGCCCACCTGCTCGGCCAGCTTGTACTCCTCGATGCGCTCATTGAATAGACGGCTGCCCTCCACCGGGTCGTAGTACTTGTTGGAGAACATCACCGAGGTGAAGCCCTCCTTCAAGCCCTCATCGGCCGGATAGGCGCTCATGGGCTGCTCGGTGAAATACGACAGGAACATCAGCTATTTCCTCTGGTGATGATGGCGGTGAGCGATTCGGGGGCTTCGAGGTCGACGGCGTGGCCGCAGTCTGGGACGATCTCCAGGCGGGCGTCGGGCAGGGCTTCGGCGTAGGCGTGGGCGCACTCCAATGGCACCACCGCGTCGCTGTCGCCCCACACCACCACAGCGGGGACGGTGACACCGCCCAGCAGGGGCCGCAGACGGCGGTTGTACATGTAGGGCTTCCACGCCACCCGGGTGGTCATCTCCCGGTTCATGTCCCAAGTGACCAGGGTGTCGTCGCCCAGGGGGTGCTCGTCGGGGTCGTCACCGTTGCTGTGGAAGATGGCCTCGTAGACGTCTTGGCTTGAGAAGGCGTCCCGCACATAGTTGGAGTGCGACACCAAGAACTGATCGTAGATACGCCCCTGCTCAGGCAGCAGCCCGGCCGCCCCCACCAGCACGAGCCGCTTGAGCAGCTCCGGGGCCATGGTGCCCAGCTCAGCCGCCACCCACCCCCCGAACCCGCACCCCACCAGCTCAACCGGACCAAAGCCTTTGGCCCGCAGCCACTGTCCCACAATTAGGGCCAAGTCCCGAGGGTGTCGAGCCCAATCGGGTTGCTCCGACCCCTCTGGCCCGCCATAGCCCGGCAAGTCCAGCGCATGAATGGTGTAGTGGGCCGCCAGGGCCTCGTGGACGGGCATCCATCCCGGGTTCCCAAACGAATGGTGCAACATCACCAACGGTTCCCCCGACCCCCCAACAAACTCCCGCATCCCCAACCCAGCCACATTGGTCGTCACGGTTTGCATCGCCAAGACGCTATACCGCCTCCAACGTCGGGCGCAGGCTGGGGCCTGGCTCAGCCGCCGGGGTTGGCGGGGAGGTGGTCGAAGGTTCCGGTGGGGCGGGTGCGGGCGTATTCGGTGACTATGGGGTGGAGTTGGGCGGGGCTGGCGCCGTGGAGGATGACGCCGTCGCAGCCTAAGTCGAACTGGCCGCGGATCTTGGCCACGCATTGGGCGGGGGTGCCGGTGGCGGCGGGGGCGAGCCACTCTTCGGGGATGAGGGTGGCGATGTGCTGGAGTTGCTCGGTGGTGGCCACTTGGTCTATGGCGCCTTGGAAGTTGGCCACCAACTCGTCGGCTAGGAATCGCTCCAGCGCGGCTTGGTCCCAGTTGTTGGTGCGGGCCATGAGCTCGGGGTAGCCCTGGAGGTAGGTGGCCATGCGGCCCACCGTCTTCTTGAGCCTCACGTCTTCGGGGAGGTGGTCGCCGATGGTGGCGAAGCACGACCACACCTTCACCGAAGCCGGGTCGCGTCCGGCCTCTTCGGCGGCCCGTTTGACGTCTCCCACTACTCGGGCGGTGGTCTCGTCGGTGAAGAACGTGTGCAGCACTACCGCGTCGAAGCAGCGTCCGCCCAGGGCCAGGGAGTTGGGGCCGAAGGCGGTGAGGGCCATGGGGATGTGCTCGCTGCTGGCGCCCATGAGGGTAAGCACGGGGTAGTCGCCTATCGGACCCTTGTGGTTGAAGATGGCCTCGCCCTGCCACAGGCGGCGCATGACGCCCACGAAGTCCTCCATCTGGGCGGTGGTGATGGGGGGCAGTCCGAACGCCTGGGACAGACGGTCGACGCCCCGACCGAGACCGAGGCAGAAGCGCCCGCCGGTGAGCTTGTGCATGGTCATGGCGTAGGCCGCGGTCACCACCGGATGGCGGGTGTGGTGGTTGGTGGCCGCGGTGGCGATGCCCATGGTCTCGGCTGCTACCCCGACCGCACCTGACAGAGTGGCTGCTTCTTTGATGTTGAATCGCTCGCTGATGAACACGTTGCCGATGCCCAGTTCCTCGGCTTGGCGCACCTCGTCGATCAGCTCCCGAGGCGACTCCGGCGCCCCCGCCAAGGTGTAGAAACCGAGCTCGTTCATCTGGGGCATGGGGTCTCCTCGTCGTTCTTCGGGCCGGCTGGAGATTAGGCCAATCCACGGCCTGAAGACGTTGCCGGAAACTGTCACCGGGGGTTCATAGGATGGCGGGCCTATGGAGATTGCTCTTCTTGTTGTTGTCTTGGTCTTCGTGGTCGCCCAGGCCATTGTCGTTAGGCGGGGGCGCCTTGGCGGGGGTGGCGTTCAGTCTGGCGACGCAAGTGAACTCAGGACTCGGGCGACTCAACTGGAGGTCCAGTTAGCTGAGCGAGACCGGCAGCTCAGCGAGGCCCGAGGAGAGCGCGATGTTGCCCGGACTGAGTTGGAAGAAGTGAGGGGAGAACGTGAGGCCGTCCGCCGGGAGTTGGCTGCTGTCAAGGCCGACCACGAAGCTCGCAGCGAGGAGCTTGCCGAGGCCCGCAAGCAGATCGAGACCCAGTTCAAGGGAATTGCAGCTGATGTGGTGAAGACCAACAGCGCGACCTTATTGGAGCAGGCCAAAGAGCAGTTCGAAAACCAGCGCCAGCTCAGCCACACTGACCTGGAAAAGCGACAGAAGGCGATAGACGAACTGGTCAAGCCGGTCAAAGAGAATTTGGCGAAATTTGAGGAACAGGTTGTCGCCATGGAGAAGGACCGCAAAGGGGCCTACGACGTGCTGCGGAACCAGGTCGGCCAACTGCGGGATACTGCTCAGAATCTCAGCGAGGCCCTGCGGTCCCCGCAGATGCGAGGGCAATGGGGGGAGCAGCAGCTTCGCAACATCCTGGAATTATCAGGTTTGAGCGAGCGCATCGACTTCGTCGAGCAAGACACCATCGATTTGGGCGAAGGCCGGGGTCGGCCCGATGCGGTGGTCCACATCCCGGGTGGTCTGGAAGTGGTGATCGACGCCAAGACCCCGCTGAGTTCCTATCTGGACGCGCACCACGCCGATGATGATCAGCGGCAGAGCGAATTTCTGAACAACCACGCCAACACCCTCATGGGCCATGCCAAGACCTTGGGCGACCGGGACTATGCCGCGGCGGTCGACGGTTCCCCCGACTTCGTGGTCATGTTCGTGCCCGCCGAGCCCATCCTGGACGCAGCCATGGACGTGAAACCCACGTTATGGGAGGACGCGTGGCAGAAGCACCGAGTACTCATTGCCACTCCCGGTTTGCTCCTGGCTTTTCTGCGCACGGTGGCCGTGGCTTGGCAACAGCAGGACCTTCAGGAAAATGCCCAGAAGATCGCCGACGGGGCAGCCGACCTATACGACAGTTTGAGGGTTTATGCCGGTCACGTCGACGGTGTGGGCAAGGGGCTGAATCGAGCGGTTGATGCCTATAACAGAAGCATTGGCTCCTTGGAGGGCCGTGTGCTGCCCCGGGCCCGCAAATTCGAGGATTGGGGAGTGGTTCCCGGGTCCAAGCAGATCGAATCAGCCACCTCTGTGGAGGCCATTGCCCGGCCCGTCGCAGCCCCCGAGTTGGTTGAAGCTGAGGCAGAACCAAGCGTGCAAGAGCTGACTGGAGCAGAAGACGACTGAGGGTCCTACCGGTCAGTCAGCAGGCGCGGGGGGATCAGCCAGTCGAGTTGGCCGGTGTTGTCGGGGTTGAGGCTTACCCGGGCGAGTGCTGCGGTGGGCATTCGCAGGTCGGCGCCGGTTAGTTGCCCAATTGCTGTGGACGTGGTCGGCTCGTGCCCGACAAGCATGGTGACCGGAGCCCGTCGCTGGCAGGCCAGGGCGACCATGTGGTTGACCGACCCGTAGTACAGCTCATCAGCCGCCTCCGTTGGGCAATCCCAGCCTCCCGCTTCCTTGGCCAGCTCGAGGGTTTGGCGGGTCCGGGTGGCGGGCGAGCACAGCACCAGATCGGGCACATGGCCGGCCTTTGCCAGGAAACTGCCGACCGCCGCCGCGGATTGCAGTCCCCGCTTGTTCAGCGGCCGCTCGAGGTCGTTGGAAATTCCTGCGTACCAGTCAGATTTGGCGTGCCTCAAGAAGATGACCGCGGGCATGTCGCAATACGCTAGGCCGGTGGAGCAATCGGTATACGAGGCGGTGGGCGGACAGCCCTTCTTCGACCAACTGGTGGACCGCTTCTACGACGGTGTGGCCGACGACCCGGTGCTGCGGCCCCTGTATCCCGAGGATTTGGGCCCTTCGCGTAGCCACCTGGCCGGATTCTTGGCCCAGTACTGGGGAGGGCCGCCGCACTACAGCGAAGAGAGGGGCCATCCCCGGCTTCGGATGCGCCACGCGCCGTTTGAGATCGGCGTCGCCGAGCGCGACGCCTGGATGGACCACATGCGGGCATCGGTAGGCGAGTCCGATCTGCCTGATGACATCCGCAGGGCCATGCTGGACTACTTCGAGTCGGCTGCCACCCACCTCATAAACAAGCAGCCCCCTGTTCCGCCGACTGATTCCCGACGGCTTCCGATCAGCTGACCGACGCCACTTGGCCAGCGATGGCCGGTGACGGCTGGCTCACCGTTTCCAGGTTGATGTTGTAGAGCTCGGCCACGTTGGTGAGGGTCAGCTTGCGACGGTCGTCCTCGCTCACCCCTGCGTCGTCGAACTCCTTGGTGATCATCTCGTAGGAGCGGGGCCAGGTGGCTGCCCCATGGGGGTAGTCGCTCGACCACATGAAGTGGTCGGTGCCGGTGAACCGCAGGTTATTCAGCCCGATGGGGTCTTCGATGTAGGTGAGGTACACATTGCGGCGGAAGTACTCCGAGGGCGTCATGGTCAGCTTGTCATCAATCCGACTCCAAGCCCCGCTGTAGGTCATGTCGAGGCGCTGCTCCAGCCGGGCGGCGTAGTCGATGCCCCCCTCGGCGGCCACAATTCGTAAGTCGGGATGGCGCTCGAATACTCCGGCGGCAATCAGCTCGGCCACGGTGTGGGCCAGCTCATCGCGCGAGGTGATCCCGAAGTAGTAGGTGCCCTCCACGGTCACGCCGTATTGGCCGATGCCCTTGGTCTGGTGGCCGGCCAAGATGTGGATGGAGATCGGTATGGACCGCTCGGCGGCGGTGGCCCAAAGAGTCTCGTAGCGGGTGGAGAAGAAGCTGTACTCCCGGGTGGCGGGTGGAGAGCTCCACATGATGGCCCCCCGCAGCCCCATGTCGCCGCAGCGGTTCAGCTCGGCCACGCCCACGTCGATGTCCCAGGTGGGAACCATGGCGATGCCGATGATCCGGTCGGGGTCGGCGGCGCAGAACTCGGCCAGCCAGTCGTTGTACACCTGGATGCAGGCCAGTTGGAGCTCGACATCGTCGTATTGCAAAAGCGACAGGCCGGCGGTGGGGTAGACCACATCGGCCACCGTGCCGTCTACCCACAAGTCGGCCAGTCGAGTCACCGGATCGTGACCGCCGGTCGCCCCCACCCAGGCATCGGGATCGGAGGCCAGCAGGGCATCCACCTCGCCCTGCGTCATCCCGGCATTTCGCGACAGAGTCAGGTTCACCCCCCGTCCCATATCCGGGGCCTCGAAGTACCAGTAGTGGTTGTCGGGGTCCTGTACCGCTCGGGGTGCCCGGTCCCGTAGCCGCGGCGGCAGGCGCTCCAGCCACAGGTCGCCCGGTTCAACAACGTGGGAGTCCGATGAGATCAGCACGCCGAGAACAGTACCTGTTCGACTAGGAGGCAGGAAGATGGGCCGTGGCCCCCCGACCCAGCACCCGCAGGAACACGCCGGAGCGGGGCTTGGGGGCAAAGAAGCTCGACTTGGGGGGCATGAGGCCGCTTTCGTCTGCCACCGCCATCAGCTCGCGAACCGACAAGGGGTGCAGTGCGAACCCCACTCGGTTTTCCTCATCACAGCGGCGGGCCAGTTCATCGAAGCCCGCGGAAGCAGGAAGGTAATCCACCGCCCCCTGCTGGCTCAGCTCGTCGGTGCCTAGAACGGGCCCGAGAATGGAACGGCTCAGCCGCTCCACGTCCAGCCTGCTAACCGCGCCGTTGCCGACGGCCGGTGGTAGCTCCAACCGGTGCCATGATTCCCCCAGGTAGAGGCCGGCCATTCCCGGGCCGCCGGGGCGGGCGGCAAGCGAGGAGGATACTGGGGTCACCTCGGCCTCTACCGACAGCGCTTCCAGGCAGTCCTCCGGCCCGCGGTCATGCTGATCGGTCGCTATCCGGTGGAAAGACTGCACATGGAGCTGTTCGTCAGGGAACACCACGGCCAGTGTCCGAGCCAGAATCGGGTCGTTCGGCGCCGCCGCCAGGGCTCGCACCGCGGCGGCCGACCGGTGGTGTCCGTCGGTGACGTAGAGCACCTGGTTGTCGAAGGCCGCGGCCAGCGATTCGGTGTAGTCCTCCGGCACGGTCCAAACCTGATGGCGGACTGTGGAGGAACCAAACTCAAGGTCGGCGGGGGCGCTTGAGGTGATGTCCAGCAGTTGGCGGTACAACTCGGCCGTGGACCGTACCGCCATGGCCACCGGGCTGGAAGTGGCGCCCACACCCTGGAGGTGGGCAGTGAGCAAGGAAGCTCGATCGTCGTGGACGTTCTCGTGGATGCGGATGCGCCTGTCGTCAAAACCTCGTACCGGCACCGTACACACCACGCCGGTCTGCACCCCCTGCTGGTGGGACAGGCGGTACAGGTACAAAGCCGGCCGGCCAGTTGCGGCAAAAGCGTTGGCGTTGAGGAGCCGGTTGAGGGCGGCGGCGCCTTCGCCCACCAAGGCCTCGGGAGACGAGTTGGCGTTGTCGAAGAGATCCTCTCGGCTCCGGGTCACGTTCATGTAGCTGTACGGGTTGGCGGCCACCAGTTCTCGGCGCTGTTGGGGGGAGAGGTTGTCGTAGGCCCGGCTTATGACCCGCTCAGCCCAATCGGGGTGTACGAGCCAGCCGTCGAAGGGCGCGACCAGAGACTCGCCCTCTGAGCTGCGCTCCATTGCCGGGTGTGTTTCGGTCATTGGGCCGTCTCCGGGTCTGTGTCCAGCACTGAAGCGCAGATCACATGCTCGATGGTGCTGAGAGCGTCCAGCAGCTCATCGTCGATGGTTCCGCCCACTTCGATGATGGCCACCGCCGCCTCCGACCCGGAGAAGATGCGATTTTGCATGTTGGCCACGTTCAGGTGCCGCCGGCTTAGTTCTTGCAGCACGCAGGCCAGCACGCCGACTCGGTCGTGGTGGCGGACGCTCAGCGTGGCGGTGCGGTTAGGGACCCGCTCCAAGTTGACGCAGTCGAGTACTACGCCTTGGCGATAGGCCTCGATCACTTCGGCGGTGCCCTCGGCCACGGCCGTCTGGGCCTGTTCGGTGGAGGCGCCGATGTGGTGGGTGGCCGTCACCTTGGGGTGGCGAGCCAACCCCGAGCTGATCTGCCCGATTCCTCCCGACGGCTCGTCGGCGAATACGTCAAGGCCGGCCCGCAGGTCGGTGGAGTCCAAAGCGGCCAGCAGGGCGGCCTCGTCCACCACCTCGCCCCTGCTGGTATTGACAAGCACCGCATCAGGCTTCATGGCCGCCAAGAATTCGGCATTCACCATCCCAATGGTGTCTGTGCCGCCGGGGACGTGCAGCGACACGATATCGCTGGTGGCCAACAGTGTGGCCCTATCGGGCACTTCCGCCACCCCGATGTCGGCCATGCGGCGGCGCACGTCGCGGGTTCGGCAATTGCGGAGCTCGGTGATGACTTTCAGGCCGCAGGCGCTGGCCCGCTGGGCGACTTCGATACCGATGGCGCCCATGCCGATGATGCCCAGGGTGGAGCCGAACAGCCCTCGGGCTTTGCTGTACGTCTGCTTGTTCCAATCGCCGGCGCGAAGATCAGCGGTGGCGGGGGCAATGTGGCGGTCAATGGCGAACATCAGCCCGATGGCCAGCTCAGCCACTGCGATGGCGTTGCGTCCAGGCACGTTGCACACGAATATGCCCAACTCGGCGGCCCGGTCGGCGTCGATGGTGTTGGTTCCCGCTCCGGCACGCACCACTAGTCCGAGCTGGTCGGCTGCCTCCAAGGCGGCTGCGGTGACTTTGGTGCTGCGGACCACTAGCGCATCGAATCCGGTGATGCGCTCCGGCAGGCTTTCCGCGGTGAGCGATGCGTCTATGACACAGATGTCGCCCCCGTCCCGCAGCCTCTGAATGGCGCTCTCGGCCAAGCTGTCAGCAAAGAGGATTCGCATGACGGGGACTCCGTAGTGGTCTTGCGGCGAGGGCCTTCGACGCTCGTGTACCGTATGGTGGAACTGTTCCGCTTCACGATACACTCTTTTATCCTGTTGCCGATAGGGGAAACCGAAGAGAAGCTTGTAGGTAATGTCGCCCTTGTAGGTAGAATATTGATATTCCCCTAGTCGCTTCGGTGGCTGGGTGCAGGGCTCGCTTCGGCGAGCCCTTGCGTTTTCCTACCAAGCACTGGGTTTGTGAATCACGCCTTGGTCGGTGTGGATGGCCTTTGGCAGTTGGACATGGGCAAGGATGCTGTGTCGAAGCTGCTTGAAGAAGGTCCCTTGGAGTTTCCGCGACCGGTATTCCGGTTTGTGGGGGTTGATAATGCCTACCTTGATTCCGATCTCCCTTTGTGCAATGCGGACAGGTTCGGCGAGGTCGGAGTCGTTGCTGATGACCACTGCGGTATCACAGCGCTGTTTGAAGGCGTCAAGGAGGAGATAGGTCGCGATATTGACATCGGAGCCCTTTTCTTCCGTCTTCCAAACTTCGACGGTTCGAGGGCCCTTGGACGGTGGGTTCACCAGTGTCATCCGAGTGGGACGGGTCACAAAATGGCCCTCGTGGATCTCAATGAGGGAGAAGGTACCCAGGGCTCGTAGAAAGGTCTCTTGGCGAGTTGCTTGCTGAGGATCGTCTAGACGCGAGGCGACTCGCGCCGTGAAGTAGCGGATTTTGGTGATTTCGTCTTTGGGGAGCAGGCGTTGGCATAGTGCTTCAAAGTCGAGCCACTTGTACGGGGTGTCCTTGACGGCTCCGTAGTAGAAGTTGAAGCCGTCGATGTAGACGATGGTGGACACCTAAGGATGATACCGGCTGTCATTTGCCCTCAAAGGTGCATATAGCAGCAGCTTGGCCGGTATTTTCGGCGGGGTGGCAAGCGAGCGCAGCAGGGGAGCGGTGCCCCGGCGAGGGCGGGTCGGGCGTACGGCCAAAGTGGCCGGGTTGGGCGCCCGCAGCGGTGGAAGATGGGCAATGGCAAGGGCCCGCCAGGTGTTCGCCGATGCCGAGCGATCCGAAGCCCTCGACGCCGAACGGGAGCTTCGCACCGCAGCCGACGTGGTGGAAGTTCTGGGCAACATGAAGGGCGCGCTGATGAAGATCGGCCAGATGGCCAGCTATCTGGATGTCGGTCTGCCCGAGACCACCCGGACCTCATTGGCCCAACTCCAGGCGAACGCCCCTCCTATGAGTCCGGCCCTGGCCGAGTCGGTAGTGGCTGCCGAACTGGGCGCTCCGCCCGGCGAGCTGTTCGAGGAATGGGATCCGGTGCCGATCGCGGCGGCGTCAATCGGCCAAGTACACCGGGCCATCACCACCGACAGCCGGGCCTGCGCGGTGAAGATCCAGTACCCGGGCGTGGCCGAGGCCATTGCCGCCGACCTGGGATCGGCCCGGATGATCTTTCGAGCGCTTTCGGTGCTGTTTCCCGGCCTCGATCCCGCCCCCATTGTGCAAGAGCTACGCCAGCGGCTCACCGAGGAGCTGGACTACGAGCACGAGGCGTCCAACCAGCGCCTGTTCTACAACCACTACCAGGGCCACCCCTATATCGCCGTTCCCGAGGTGTACGACGACCTCAGCTCGGCCCGAGTGCTGACCACCGAGTTGGCGGTGGGGGCCACTTTCGAGGAAGTGCTGGACTGGCCTCAAGATCAGCGCAACAGGGTGGCGGAGACCATCTACCGGTTCTCGTTCGGTTCGATCTACCGCTTGTGGGCATTCAACGGCGATCCCCACCCCGGGAACTACCTCTTCGGTCCCGACGGCTCGGTCGTTTTCTTGGACTTCGGTCTCGTCAAGCGGTTCACTTCAGAAGAGACCGCCCAGTTCGAGCGGATGCTCACCGCCATGGTGATAGACCGCGACATCCCCCGGTTCAGGGCTGAGCAGGTTGCCGCCGGGCTGCTGCCGGCCGGCGCCCCGTTCAGCGATGACGAGGTGGAGGCGTTCTTCACCCACTTCTACGAGTTCGTGCTGACCGACGAGACCCGGACATTCACCCCCGAGTACGCCGCCGCGGGAGTGAGGGCCATCTTCAACGCCTCTGGCGAGCACGCCGAGTTGAAGAAGGTGCTGAACGTGCCGCCTTCGCTGGTCGTGCTCCAGCGGATCAACCTCGGCCTGATCTCGCTGTTCGCCCAGCTCGGTGCCACTGCCAACTGGAGGAGCATCGCCGAGGAACTGTGGCCGTTCACCGACCGATCCCCCTCCACTGCCATGGGCCAAGACGCACATGTGTGGCGGTCGTCCCTTCAGCAGTAGCGAGTAAGAGCCCAATACGTTCCTGGCCTACGCTTCCCGGCCATGAGCATTTTGGGCAACGAAGTGAGGCGGGTGGAAGACCCTCGGATGCTGACCGACGGGGGTACCTACGTGGCCGACATCCCGCTTGAGGGGGCGGCCCATGTGGTGTTCGTGCGGTCGCCCATCGCCCACGCCCACCTGCTCTCGGTGGAAATCAGCGATGCCCGGGCCATGCCCGGCGTGCTCGAAGTGGTCACCGGCGACGACCTCGACCTTGCCCGCCGACCGCCGATGATGGGCGATGCCGCCATGTCCCGCCCCCTGCTGGCCACTGGCAAAGTTCGATTCGTGGGCGAGGCCATCGCCGCGGTAGTGGCCGAGACCGTCGTCCAGGCCACCGACGCCGCTGAGGCAGTGTGGGCCGAATACGACCCGCTGCCCGCGGTGGTCGACGCCGAGAGCGCCGCCGACGGCCCCAGGCTGTTCGACGACGCCGAGTCCAACGTGGCCATCGCCTTCCCCCCGGCAGCCGATCTGGACTTCAGCGGCTGCGACGCGGTGGTCAACCACCGCATCGTCAACTCCAAGATCTACGCCAGCCCCATAGAGGGACGGGTGGCCGCCGCCGCGTGGGCCGACGACGGGCGCCTCACCTGTTGGTCGAGCACCCAGGGCGCCCATTCGGCCCAAGGGGCTATTTGCGGCGCACTGGGGCTGGAGCGGTCGCAAGTTCGGGTGATTATTCCCGATGTGGGCGGCGGCTTCGGGACCAAGGCCGCCCCCAGCGCCGAAGAGTGCCTGCTGGGGTGGCTGGCTCGCCAAGTGGGTCGCCCGGTGCGTTGGACCGAAACCCGTACTGAGAGCCTCCAAGCGCTGGGCCACAGCCGAGCCCAGTTCCAGACCGTGACCCTGGGAGGCACCGCCGACGGCCGCATCACCCACTACCACCTGGACATGCTGGCCGACGCCGGGGCCTATCCCGCAGTGGGAGCGCTGCTGCCCACCTTCACCGGGCTCATGGCCCCGGGCAACTACGACATCGAGAACGTGGTCTGGTCGGCCACCGCGGTGGCCACAAACACTGCCCCGGTGCAGGCGTTCCGAGGGGCCGGTCGCCCCGAGGCCACCGCGGCCATCGAGCGAGCCGTAGACCTGTTCGCCGCCGAGATTGACATGGACCCCGCCGAGGTGCGCCGCCGCAACTTCCTCGCTCCCGACGCCTTCCCGCTTACCACCCCCACCGGCGCGGCCTACGACTCCGGGGACTACCGGTCCACTCTGGAAGCCGCCTTGGAGGCGGCCGACTACGACGGGCTTCGAAGCGAGCAGGCCGCCCGAAGGGAGCGGGACGACCGCCAACTGCTGGGCATCGGTCTGGCCTCCTATGTGGAGGTCACCTCGCTGATGGGCCCCGTCTGCACAGAGACCGGCAGCCTGGAATTGCGGCCCGACGGTTCGGTACTGGCCCGTACCGGGGCAACCCCCTTCGGCCAGGGCCATGTGACCACGCTGTCGATGGTGGTGGCCGACACCCTGGGCATCGATATGGACCGCATCGAGATGATCCACGGCGACACCGACGAGATCCCCTCCAGCGACATCACCGGGGGGTCTCGCACGGCCCAGATTGCGGGCTCGGCTCTGTTCGACGCGTCCGAGAAGCTGATCGAGGCGGCCCGCCCCCTGGTCGCCGACCTGCTGGAGGCCGCGCCCGCCGACGTGGTGTTGGATTCTGAGACCGGCCAGTTTCACGTGGTGGGCACCCCGGCCCGGTCGGCTGGATGGGCTGATGTGGCTGGCGCGACCGAACAGCCGCTGTTCGTGGAGAACGACTTCGAGCAGCACGGCCCCACCTTCCCGTTCGGCACCCATGTGGCCGTGGTGGAAGTAGACACCGAAACCGGGGAGGTGCGCCTGGAGCGTTTGGTGGCGGTGGACGATGCCGGCACCCTCTTGAATCCGCTGCTGGCCCACGGCCAGATCCACGGCGGGCTGGCCGCGGGGGCGGCCCAAGCCCTCATCGAAGAGGTCCGCTACGACCCCGACGGCAACCTGCTGACCTCCAACTTCGCCGACTACGCCGTGATCTCCACCACCGAGTTGCCCAGCTTCGAGGTTCACGAATCGGTTACCCCCACCCCGCTGAACCCGCTGGGAGCCAAGGGAATCGGCGAGTCCGGCACCGTGGGCTCAACCCCCGCAGTGCAGAACGCAGTGGTCGATGCCCTCTCCCACCTCGGCATCCGCCACCTCGACATGCCCACCTCCCCCGAACGCGTCTGGTCGGCCATGGAGTCAGCCAGCTAGCCGTTGTCCTACTCTTGCGGGTCATGAAGTTTGGCATCGGTTTTGCGAACATTCTCCACTGGTCCACTGCGGAGGGTGCGGTGGAGTTCTGCCAGGCCGCGGAGGCGGCCGGGTTCGACTCGGTTTGGACGGTGGAGCATGTGGTGTATCCCGATGAGTACGCCTCGGAGTATCCCTACGACCCTACGGGCAGGATGACGATGGCTCCTGACTCGCCGCTGCCCGACCCGCTCATCTGGCTGACGTGGGTGGCGTCGGCGACGACGAGCCTGCGGCTGGGCACGGGCATCTTGATCCTGCCCCAGCGCAACCCAGTGGTGCTGGCCAAGTCGCTGGGCACCCTCGACTCCATGTCGGGCGGCCGGGTCACCCTCGGGGTGGGCGT
Organism: Candidatus Poriferisocius sp.; assembly: GCF_965208475.1. Lineage (GTDB taxonomy): Bacteria > Actinomycetota > Acidimicrobiia > Acidimicrobiales > Bin134 > Poriferisocius. Next base: position 110,441 of record NZ_OZ242338.1, read on the forward strand.
GGGCTGGCTCAAAGAGGAGTTCGAGGCATTGGGCATCCCGTGGGACCGGCGGGGCCAGCGCACCGACGACTACATCGGGGCCATGCGGGCGCTGTGGGACGCAGACAGCACCTCGTTTCAGAGTGACCATGCCTCGTTCTCCGGGGTAAGCGTGAATCCCAAGCCGGCCAACGGCCGGGTGCCCATCGTTATCGGCGGTCATTCCAAGGCTGCGGCCCGCCGGGCCGGCCGGCTGGGCGACGGCTTCTGGCCTGGGCCCCGGGAGGGTTCCTCCATGGCCGACCTCATCGACGTGATGCACCAGGAGGCGGCAGCGGCGGGGCGTGACCCGGAGGCAATCGAGATCACCGTCGGTCTGCCCAACACACCGATGGACGACCCTGCCGGGCTGGTGCAGGAAGTGGCCGATTTGGGTGCCCACCGACTGATCGTTCCGTCGTTCTTGTTCTTCGCCGACACCGCCGAGACCATGGCTGCGTTCGGGGCCCAACTCCAAGCCGCAGCTCGGTAAGCAACAACAAGACACGGCATCAGGTGGTCCAGTGAGCAACATCGAGCAATGGCACGCCGCCGCCGTAGAGCGAACCGGGCTCGATGACTTCGGCCGCGACGACTACCTCGAAGGCTTGACCGTTCTGGAGGAGTCGCTGGAGGCCGAGGCGGCCATGACCGACATCGGCCGTTTTGCCATCGGCGAGATCGTCACCGGGGCGCTCATGGGACGCCTCAAGGCCGAAGCCGGCCTGAAGGCCCGGCCTGAGACCGCCAACGTCAATGTCGAGCGGCCTCTGGTGATCATCGGCCTGCCCCGCACCGGCACCACCGCCTTGCACCAGCTGATGGCAGCCAGCCCCCACTTCCAGGGATTGGAGTTGTGGCTGGCCGAGATGCCCCAGCCCCGGCCGCCCCGCGACCAGTGGGAGCTGATCGACGACTACGTCAGTTGCAAGGCCAAGATGGACGCCATGGCCGAGATGAATCCCGACCAGTCCACCATTCACTTCCAATCAGCCGAGCTCGTCGACGAGTGCTGGAACCTGTTTCGCCACTCGTTCGCCAGCGTGACCTTCGAGTGTCTGTTCCGCATCCCCACCTATTCCGCCTGGTGGGCGGGCTGCGATATGGGTCCGGCCTACGCCCGGCACCGCCGCAGCATCGGGCTGATCGGCGTTGACGAGCCCGATACCTGCTGGCTGCTCAAAGATCCCAGCCACCTGTTCGCCCCCGAGGCGCTGTTTGCCACGTACCCCGACGCCAACGTGGTGATGACCCACCGCGACCCGCTGAAAGCGGTGGCCTCGGTGTGCAGCCTCACTGGGGTGAGCCGACAGGGGTTCGAGCAGCATCCCGACGACATCGCCCTCGGTGCGGAGCAGACCGAGTTGTGGGCCCGGGGCATCGAGCGGTTACTGGCCGCCCGAGCCGGTCGGGAGGACCGGTTCTACGACCTGCACTTCGCCGACTTCCAGACCGACCCGCTGGGCAGCGTGGCCGCCATCTGCAACCAGTTCGGCTACCAATTCGACGACGCCGCTGAACAGGCGGTGTCCCAGTGGGCCGCCGATCACCCCAAAGGAGAACACGGTGTCCACGACTACAGCCCCGACCAGTACGGGCTGAGGGCCGAGGTCGTCCACGAGCGATACGCCGACTACATCGAGGCTTGCGGGGTGGCAGTGGAATGAGCGAGATCGATCTGGGCAAGTCTTGGGAGGAGTTCTGCGACGCCCTGCGAGATGCGGGCCGCCAGGTGCTCGATGCATCACCTGATGACGACTTCGACCGGGCCGAGGGGCTTCGCTACGTGACCCGGCTGGCCGCCAACTTCCTGAAGGCCAATCTGGAGGAGTCCGACCCGGCCCGGGCCATCCTCAACCACGCGGGGGTCAAGATCGGTCTGGACAACCCCGACTACGCCTATGGGGGCGCCCGACTGTCGCCCCGATTCGACTACCGGCTGTCGGGTCGCCTCAACGACGCCCACTCCATCCGCATGGGGGCATTCAGCGGCGGCCTGGGTACCCCCGAGGGGCTGATTCGCGACGGCTACCTGACCACCGAGGACCTCGAGTTGGATTCCGACGGCGGCTTCGAGGTGGCCATCAGCGCGGCGCCTCAGTCTGGACCCTGGCTGGCCATGAAGGAGGGCACCAACTCTTTGACCATCCGCCAGACACTGCTGGACCGGCCCAACCAGACCCCCGCCGAGATGACCCTGGAGAGGACCGACGCCGGAAGCCCGCCTGAGCCGGTGGACCCCGAGCGACTGGCCGGCGCGCTGGGCCGGGCCGGTTTCACCGTGGCCGCGGTGGTGGGCCAGTTTCTGGGGTGGACGGCCAGCTTTGCCGCCCATCCCCACGAAGTACGGCCCATCGACCCCCAGCTATTGGCCTTCGCCCAAGGCGACCCCTGTGTTGCGTCTGATTTCGCGCGACGGTTTCCCGGTTTTTTCAGGCCGCATGTGGCAGGGTTGTTGGCCTTGATTTTGGAGGCTATCAGCGATGAGTGCAGTTCCGAGGAAACCGAAGCGGGTTTTGTCTGCGGAGCAGAAGTACGACTTGTGGGTGAGGATGCTGTCGGGGCAGCTCACCCAGTCCGACGCGGCGGCGGAGGCGGGGGTGGACCGGTCGGTGATCGCCCGGTTGCGGGCGGTGGCCCGCGACGGGGCTGTTGCCGCGTTGCAGTCGTCGAAGCCCGGGCGGGCTCGCAAAACGCCCGCGGAGGCGTCGGAGGCCGCCGCGCTGCGCGCCGAGGTGGAGCGGCTGCAGGCCACGGTCGTCGAGCAGGCGGTCGAGCTGGCGGCGCTGCGGGGAAAATCGCGTTGGGGATGAGCGGCCCGATCCCCGCCCGCGTCGACGGGGCCGCTAAAGCGGCCCTGTTGGGCCTGGTCGACGACGCGGTGTCGGCGGGGTGGACGCTGGGCCGGGTCTGCGGCGTGCTGGAGATCGACCGGTCCCGGGTGTGGCGCTGGAACCGGCGCCGGGCCGGCGGCCGCCTCGACGACCGCGCTCCCGGGGGCAGTCCGGTGCACGGGATCTTGGACTGGGAGCAAGACGAGATCGTGGCGCTGTTCGACGAGTGGGGCGACACAGACCGCTCGCACCGCAAGCTCGCCCACCGGGGCTCCTACCAACAGCGGGTGTGGGTGTCGCCGTCGACTGTGGACCGCGTTCTGGCACGCCGCGGCCTCGCCCTCAAAGGAGAGCCCCGTCCCGCTCCCAGGCCCAAAGCGCCCTGGCCCCAGTGGTGCCAATGGCGCCCGAACCAGCTTTGGTGCTGGGACGCCTCCCAGTTCCAGCGCTGCACCGCCGCCAAGCACGCCTACGCGATCGTCGATGTAGTCAGCCGCAAATGGATCGCTGTGCACCTCACCGCCGCCCCCGACTCCGTCGCCGCCCGGATCCTGTTCACCCGAGCGCTGCAAAACGAGGGGCTCCTCACCGAGGAGCTGGCGGCCCGCCTCGGCGACCCCCAAGCAGCGCTCCCCGACGACGACCAGGTCCCGCTGCTGCTGGCGATCTCGGACAACGGGACAGAGATGCACGCCAACGACACCCGCAAGTTCATGGCCCTGTGCTCCATCGCCCAGCAGTTCGGACGCCCCTCGACGCCGACCGACCAAGCCTGGATCGAGTCGCTGTGGGGCCACGCCAAACACGAGCACCCCCACCTCAACGACATAGACGAACCCGAAGTGCTCAGAGCCGAACTCGAGCGGATCCGAGCCCACTACAACGAAGTCCGCCTCCACGAAGCCATCGGCTACGTCACCCCCAACGACGAACACCAGGGCCGAGGCGAAACCATCCGAGCCGCCCGCCGACAAGGAATGCGAGACGCCGACCAAAAACGCCGAACATGGCACCGGAGCCACAAATGACCCCGACCGCTACACTAACCAACAACCACCCGCCAACCACCCGCCAAAGCGACTTGAAAAACACGCCCAACAGTCGCGAAGAATCAGAAACACCTCACCCCGACACCTCGTACAACTACGGCTACTTCGACTTGGGCCCTGATGAGGCCTGGATCATCGAATTCGAGCCCCCTGAGTGCGAGTACTGGAACATCCAGCTCGGCAACCACTGGCTGGAGTCGCTGGACTTCGAGTACTACCAAACCAACCTCAACCACCACACGGCCGCAGTCGAAGACGACGGCTCGGTGCGGGTGGTGGTGGCCCGACAAGACCCCGGCCACCCCAACTGGCTGGACACCGCCGGCCACGCCCGAGGCGGCCTCGCCCTGCGATGGGTGGGGGCCGACAACGAACCAGAGGTCCGCTGCCGGGTTGAAGAGCTCTAGATCTCGTTGCCGGGCCGGCCGGGGCCGGCGGCGGGGATGCCGCCCATGTCGGCGTTGAGCTCGGCTTTGGCCATCAAGTCGGCCACCACTGGGTGCAGCGTGGTGGGATCTTGGGACTCGAGGGGGACACTGGGGCCGAGGACCCAGCCCTCAGCGATGCCCAGGCGACCGTTGCCCACAACCCACACTCGGCCGGTCACGTTGGCCGCCTCTGGGCTGCACAGCCAGGTGACGATTGGAGCGATCCAAGTGGGCGACATCGTCTCTTGGACCTCTTCGGATATATCGGCGCCGCCCATCAGCGGGGCGGTGAGCCGGGTCAGGGCGCTGGGGGCGATGCAGTTCACCGTGACCCCGTAGCGGACCAACTCCATGGCCGAGATCACGGTGAAGGCGGCGATGCCCGCTTTGGCTGCGCCGTAGTTGGTCTGGCCCACGTTGCCGAAGATGCCCGACGGAGATGCGGTGTTGATGATCCGGGCTTGAAAGCTCCGCCCGGCCTTGGTCTGCTCCCGCCACCAGGCCGCGGCATGGTGGACCGGGGCGAAGGTGCCCTTGAGATGCACCTGCACGACCGCGTCCCAGTCGGTCTCACTCATGGAGAACACCATGCGGTCCCGCAGGATGCCGGCATTGTTGATGAGGATGTCCAGCGTCCCGAACGTGTCGATGGCCTGGTGGATCATGTCTCGAGCGGCGTCGAAGTCGCTCACGTCGGCGCCGTTCACCACCGCTTCGCCGCCCATGGCCCGGATCTCCTCGACCACCTCGCCAGCCGGCCCGGCGTCGCCGCCCCGGCCGTCGGGGTCGGCGCCCAGGTCGTTGACCACCACCTTGGCACCGTGCTGGGCCAGCATTAGGGCGTATTCCCGCCCTATGCCCCTTCCTGCGCCGGTAATGACCGCGACTCGTCCTTCACAAAGCCTGCTCATGATGTCGACCCCTCGTGCTTTCGAGCCCTTCGTCCGTTCAAAAGAGCTTCGCCGACGAACTATAGAAGGGCGTCAGCCAGGGTTCGCCATTGGGCCAGGGGCAGCTCACCCCGGGGAGTGAGTACCTGCACGGCCACGTGGTCGGCACCGGCGTCGTGGTGGGCCTGGATGCGGGCCCGGATGGTATCCATGTCGCCCCAGGCCACGATGGCGTCCACCAGTCGGTCGGACTGCTCGGCCACATCCTGCTCGGTGAATCCCAGCCGATAGAGGTTGTTCACATAGTTGGGTAGCCCCAGGTACATGGCCATGTTCTCCCGGGCCAGCGCCCGAGCTGCCTCGGGATCGGTCTCCAGGCACACCTTCTGCTCGGGGGCCAGCAGGGCGTCGGGCCCCATGATCTCCCGGGCGAGGGCGGTGTGTTCGGGGGGCACAAAGTAGGGGTGGGCGCCGACAGTGCGCTCGGCGGCCAGGGCCAGCATCTTGGGCCCCAGCGCGGCCAGCACCATCGGCGGATTCTCCTCGGGGGCGAGGGCCATGTACATGGCCCTCTCCATTTCGTTGAGGTAATCCACCATGAAGGAGAAGGGCTTGGAGTAGTCCAGCTTACGGATGCCCTCGATGAACGGGCCGTGGCTCACGCCGATGCCCAGCAGGAACCGGTTGTCGAACGCCTCGGCCACCGTCTTCTGGGCCGCTGCGGTGGTCATGGGGTGGCGGGCATGGACCTGCACGATGCCGGTGGCGATCTTCAGCGTGCTGGTGGCCCCCAGCATGACCGACGCCGACACGAACGGATCCCGGCCCACAGCCTCGGGGATCCACAGCGTGGGCCAGCCCATCTCCTCGAGCTCGGCAACGACCTCTCGTACCTGGCTCGAGGGTTGCTGGTCCAAAACGCCCTGCCACAATCCGATTCTTCCGATGTCCATTATTTCCTCCGCTTCCCCAAGCTCTGCGAACACGCCATGGGCGGCGACTCTAGTTCTGACCTTCCATGAGGTCGCATTGTCAGGACTACGCTTCGGGCCGTGCCCAGCTATGAGAACTTGCTGTACGAGGAGTCCGACGGGGTGGCGGTGGTTACCCTGAACCGGCCCGAGCGGCTCAACGCCATGGACAACACCTCCTGCGAAGAGCTTCGAGCCCTGTGGGCCCACCTCCGCTATAACGACGACGTGCGGTGCGTGATACTCACCGCGGCAGGGGAGCGGGCGTTCACCACCGGGGTGGACATCACCGGATCGTGGAAGCAGCCGGCATCGCCGTTCATGGTGGACGATCCGATCTCCACCGTTGGCCCCAAGTCCAACGACTACTGGCGCCCGGTGATCGCCGCGGTCAACGGGATGGCCGCTGGAGGCGCCTTCTACCTGTTGGGCGAGGTGGAGTTCATCATCGCCTCCGACAACGCCACCTTCTTCGACCCTCATGTGAGCCACGGCATGCCCGCGGTGAACGAGCCCATGTTCATGCTCCAGCGGATGCCGCTGGGCGAGGTCATGCGGATGTCGCTCTTGGGCCGCCACGAGCGCATGTCGGCCCAACGGGCCTATCAGATCGGGCTGGTGCAGGAGGTGGTGCCGCTTGACGAGTTGATGGGCGCGGCCCGCTGGTGTGCCGAGGCCATCGTGTCGGCGCCCGAGCGCCTGGCCGTCGAAGCCACCATGAAGGGGCTGTGGACCGCCCAGTACACGACTTTGGCCAACGCGGTGAACAGCGGGGTGGCCTTCTTGAGCCTGGCCGGGGCTGAGGAGGAGATCACCGAGAAGGCCCGAGGCATCAAGGAGCAAACCCGCATAGAGCCACGCATCCGATGAGTTCTTCTGAGCCCATGGGTCCCGGCGCGCTGGCCGGGCTCCGGGTGGTGGACCACACCGACATGCGGGGCGCGCTGTGTTCCCGAGTGCTGGGGGATCTGGGGGCCGAGGTGATCAGAGTGCCGCCGGTGCCCGACCCCGACGGATCGGCCCACGTCCACCGCAACGCCAACAAAGCCGCCGGCGACCCCGCCGAGCTGGAAGCGCTGATGGCAGCCGCCGACCTGCTCATCGACAACACCGGGTTGGACCTCGACGAAGTGACCGGACGCCATCCCCAACTCGTGGTGGTGGCGTTGACCGACATGGGGCTGACCGGCCCCCGCTCAGACTGGAAGCTGGAGCCGCTGCCGGCTTTCGCCTCTTCGGGCGGGCACTTCCTGTCGGGCTTTCGGGAGAAGTCCCCGTGCTGGCACCCCGGCCATTTGGCCCACGACTGCGCCTCGGTGTTGGGGGCCGTCGGCGGGCTGGCCGCGGCGATGGATCGCCGCCGCCACGGCCTCGGCCAAGTGGTGGAGGTCAGCGTGCAGGAGGCCGCCCTGTCGGGGCTCAATCCGTGGTCGGTGCTGATCCCCGACTATGTGCGGCACTTTCCCGAACTGCCTGCCGAGGGTCGCCGCAATGCCGACGGGAACTACTGGATATTCCCGGCCCGAGACGGCTGGGTGCGCACGGTGATCGGTACTCCCTACCAGTGGACCGGCTTCGTGGAGGTGCTGGGTAATCCCGACGCCCTGACCGGTCCGGAGTGGGCCGACGGCGTGTTCCGGGGCCGCAACCGTGACGTGATCCACATGGTGGCCGATGCGATCACGTCGCAACGGGACCGGTCCGACCTGTTCGAGCACGGCTTGGCCGCGGGCACCACCATTGGGATGATCCAGTCGCCCCGCGAGTTCGCCGCCCATCGGCAGGTGGCTGGCCGGGGGTTCTTCCGCTACGACGTGGAGGGTTCTGAGGGCCTGCCCATGCCCGATGCTCCCTGGAAGCTGTCGGGCACGCCGGCAGGGGTGCGAAAGCCAGCGCCACGGGCCAGGGAAGTCCCTGGCCTGTTCGATGCCCGTCCCGCCGACAATCCGTGGGCGCCAGGCCCATCCAACAGCTCAGGCGACAGCAACCAATTGCTGGCCGGAGTGCGAGTGGTGGAGTTCGGCATGGCCGCGGTGGTGCCCGAGGGAACCTGGATGCTGTCGGAGCTCGGGGCCGACGTCATCAAGATCGAATCGGTGGCCCACCCCGACTCGCTGCGCTTCGCCGGCCGGGGCGATCTCAACAAGGCGTTCCCGTTCAACGCCGAGAGCAGGGGACGGCGGTCAGTGGCCCTGGACATGACCACCGAGAAGGGCAGAGAGCTGGCCCTAGAGCTGTTCATGGCCGCCGATGTGGTGGCCGAGAACCTGCGGGGCGGGTCGCTGGACAAGCTCGGGCTGGGGTGGGACGACATGTCGGCCAAGCGGACCGACCTGGTGTACGTGTGCTCGCAGGGCTACGGCCGGGGCGGTCCCATGGGCAAGATGCCGGCTTACGGGCCGCTCAACGCCAGCTTCGCCGGGGCCCACTGGCTGTGGAACCACGCCGATGTGCCGTATCCGTGCGGCACCACGCTGAACCATCCCGACCACATAGCCGGAAAGCTGCTGGCGGTGGCCGTGCTGGCCGCCCTCGACCACAAGCAGCGCACCGGGCAAGGCCAGCTCATTGACATGGCCCAGACCGAGGCCGCCGCCTATCTCATCGGCGAGGTGTACATGGGCGCGGCCGAAGCTGGCGCCGATCCTCAGGCCTGCGGCAACCGCTCAGGGGAAGTCGCTCCCCATGACGTGTACCGGGCCGGAGGCGATGACGACTGGGTGGCGCTGGCCTGCCACGATGACGAGTCGTGGCAGCGGTGCTGCACGGTGATCGGAGTGGAGAACCGCTGGCCTGCCAACGCCGAACGGCTGGCCGACGTTGCAGCGGTTGACGCCGCAGTGTCGGCGTGGATATCCCAAGGCCTGGCTGATGACCGGGCCGAGCGCCTGCAAGCCGCCGGGGTGTCGGCCATGGCGGTGATGGGTCCCTTCGACCACTTGGGCGACGAGCATCTGGCCTCTCGAGGCGCGCTCGACGTGCTGGACCACCCGGTGGTGGGCCAGGAGACCCATGTGGCCAACCCCATCCGCTTTAGCCGCACCGCCAAGCGCACCGCCGGCCCGTCCCCGCTGCTCGGCGCGGATACCGTCGAGGTGCTCGGCGAAGTTCTCGGGATCCCACCCGACGAAGTAGAAGCACTAGCCGAAGCCGGCGTGTGCCGCTGAGCTCGATTCAAGGAACAAGGGAGCACGAATGAAGGTCTTGGTGATGGGCGGGAGCCAGTTCAACGGCTACTCGCTGGTCATGGAGTTGGTGAAGCATGGCCACGAGGTGACGGTGTTGAACCGGGGGCGCACGGCGGTGGACTTCCCCCGGTCGGTTCGCCGGCTGGTGGCCGACCGCACCGACCACGACCAGGCGCGGTCGGTGCTCAGCGGCGAGAGCTTCGATGTCGTCCAGGACATGAGCGCCTACCACCCGGACGATGTGGAGCTGATGGTCGAGGTGTTCGAGGGCCGCGTCGGGCATTACATCTTCGCCTCGTCCACCGTCATCTACGCCCCTGCCGACATCCTTCCCATCACCGAGGACCATCCTGTTGACCGGGGTCCCCACCAGATCGAGTACGGGCTGCACAAGCTGCTGTGCGAGGACATCCTCATCGATGCCTGGCGTCGCCGGGGGTTCCCGGCCACCATCGTTCCCTTCTCGATGGTGTTCGGCCCCCGGAACATCCTGGCCGACCGGGAGCAGCGGATGATCCTGCGGCTGCTTCGGGGCCGGCCGGTGCTGATCCCCGGCGATGGCACCACCGTGGGCCAGGTGGGGCACGTGGACGATCAGTCGCGAGCGCTGCGGATGATGATGCTCCAGCCCCAGACCTTCGGAAAGCGCTACAACCTCACCGGCGGGACCTATCAATCAGACGAGGGCTACGTGGACACCTTTGCCGAGGTGCTGGGAACAGAGGCCGACAAGGTGTTCATCCCCGCCCCGGTGATGGACGACCTGTGGGACGGCACCCTGGTGTTTGAGGAGGGGCAGGCCTCACCGGTGAAGATCGACATCCGCAGCTCAGATGAGGCCCGAGCCAATGCCGACCAAACCCGGCGGAGGTTCAAGCTGGCTCAGCTCGTACAGCGGCTGGCCCCCAACCTCCACCGCTGGAACCGCAGCGTTGTCTTCTCCGTCGACCGCCTCCGGACCGACATCGGCTGGGAGCCCGACTACACCCTGGCCGCCATGGTCGACCATGTCCATCGCTGGATGGTGGCCGAAGGCCTCGACCAGAGCCTCGACTTGGACTTCACCTTCGAGGACCAAATCGCAGCCCACGTGCAAACCATGCAGGATAGGGGCCATGGCTGAAGACCAAGTGACCTATACGACTGACGGGGCGGTGGCGCGGATCACCCTCAACCGGCCGGAGGTGTTCAACGCGCTGACCGATGAGATGTTCGACCAAATCGTGGCTTTTGTTCGCCAAGCCGAGGCCGACGACGACGTCAAGTGCATCGTCTTGGCCGGAGCAGGACGGGGGTTCACCGCGGGATTCGACCTGTCCAGCCCTGACGACTTCTACGGCGGGGCCGAGACCAAAGGCGGGCGGTTCGCCATAGCCGGTCTGCGCCGCCGGGCCTGGGTGATGCGCGATCTGCTGTACTCGGCCAAGCCCATCGTGGCTCGAGTTCACGGACCGTGTATCGGTGCGGGGCTTTATCTGCTGCTGGTGTGCGATTTTGCCGTGGTGTCCGACGACACAACATTCGGCCTGCCCGAGGAGCGCTTCGGCTCGGCGGGCACCTCGTGGCTCTATCCCATGCTGGCCTCCCAGATCGGGTTGAAGCGGACCAACGAGCTGGTGGTGACCGGGCGCAAGTTCGACGCCGCGGAGGCCGAGCGACTGGGCCTGGTCAACCGGGTGGTGCCCCGAGATGACCTTGACGAGGCGGTGGGCCAACTCACCGGGGCGCTGACCAGCCTGCCCCGCGACGGAATCGCCACCGGTCGCGCCGTGGCCCACTTGGCCTACGACATGCTGGGGATCGGCCAGGCTTTCACCCCCCACTACGGCGTCCACCCCCTCTTTGTGATGGGCACTCGCCGCAGTCCCGACGAGTTCGACTTCCACGAGACATCGCGGGAGAAGGGCATGAAGGGCGCGCTGGCCGAGCGCGACGAGCGCTTCGGCGGCGACTACTGGGGCTGGTAGGCCTACTTGGGCTGGTGGGGCACCGACGGGTCAAAGTAGGGGCGGTCGCCGTCCACGGTGCAGCGGCGCACCTCCCGGACCTGGGGATAGTGATCCGACACACCCCGGTGGTTGGTGGACCGCTCGTCCCAGATGGCCAGATCGCCCTCAGTCCACGACCACCGGCAGTGGAAGCGGGGCTGGTTGATATGGCGCAAAAGGAAGTCGAGCAGAGCCTCGCCTTCGGCCTCGTTCATGCCCACCACGTACTGCTGGAAGTTGGTGGCCACATACAGCGCACGCCGCCCGGTCTCGGGATGGGTGCGCACCAGCGGGTGGTTCACGCCGGGGTAGGCCTCCCGCAGCAATGGCACCAAATCCCAGCTGCCTGATTTCTCGGCCATGTTGGTGCAGTACTGCGGGTAGTTGGAGTGGTGGAGTTCCAACCCGTCGATCATGGCTCGCATGGGTTCTGACAAGGCGTCGTAGGCCGAGGTGATGCTGCACCACATGGTGTCGCCGCCATAGGGGGGCGCCACCAGCGACTGGAGCAGGGCGACCTTTGGGGGCACCTCGATCCAGGTAACGTCGGTGTGCCAGTTGTCGGTGGTGGGCAGGCTTTCGGCGTCATCTCGGATGACCGATGTAGACGGCTCGGTGGTTCCCAGAATCGTCTGCAAGGGGTAGATGCTGGGCTGGCCCCAAAGCGAGGCGAGCTCCAGTTGGTCGTCGGCGCTCATGGGCACGCTGCGGAAGAAAATCACCTCGTGGCGGAGCAGCGCCTCGTGGATCTCGGCGAACTGCTGTTCGGTCAGGCCGTCTCGGGGGTCCACCCCGGAAACCACTGCACCCAATGAACCGCCGATCCGGTCCACTTGGATGGTTTCGTATGACTCGTCAGCGTCGATGCCGGGGGTGAGGGTCATGGTCATGGGGCTATTGTGCCATCTCGTCAGCGACCAAACCGATGAGGAGGCACCTGATGCGCACGATCTTGGACGGGCTCAACTTCTCCGAGGGACCCCGGTGGCACGACGGCGCCCTGTGGTTCTCCGACATGCACGCCCACCGGGTGATCCGTACCGATCTCGACGGCAACGCCGAGACGGTAGCGGTGGTCGACTGGGACGACCCTTCCGGGCTGGGCTGGCTGCCCGACGGACGGCTGCTGGTGGTGGCCATGTCCACCCAGAAGCTGCTGCGCCAAGAGCCCGACGGATCGATGGCAGAGCATGCCGACCTGTCGCCGCTGGCCATCGGCGACGTCAACGACATGATCGTGCGCTCCGACGGCACCGCTTACATCGGCGACATGGGGGCCCGCATCCACGCAGGGGGCGAGCGGCAAACTGCCCAGACCCTGATGGTGGCCCCCGACGGCTCGCTGAGCGTGGGTGCCGACGGGATGGAAGCCCCCAACGGCCACATTCTGTCCCCTGACGAGGAAACGCTGATCGTGGCCGAGAGCGCGGCCTTCCGGCTTACCGCGTTTGACGTGGCCCCCGACGGCACCCTGTCCAACCGAAGGGTCTACGCCGAATTGGTGCCCGAATCGAACAGGGCACCGGTGGCTCCGCCCGACGGCATCTGCCTCGACGCCGAGGGCGCGGTGTGGGTGGCCGACCCCCTGGGCCTTCGGGTGTTCCGGGTGCTCCCCGGCGGGGAGGTGACTGACTCCCACGACATGGCCCCCAAAGTGCCCGTCGCCTGCGTGCTCGGCGGCGACGACCGCCGCACGCTCTTGATCTGCGCCGCCGACGACTGGAAGAAGGAAGTGGTGACCGCCGCGGCAACCGGTTCCATCTACGCCACCGAAGCCACCGTCCCCGGGGTCGGCAAGCCCTGAGCGAGCCGGGCCACTAGTCGGCGAGGGATCGGAGGCGGGCTATTCGGTGGTCTTCGCCACCGAGGTAGCGGACGAGCACGCCGAGTACAGCCTCGTGGTCAAGGGTGCCGGCTGCGTTCATGTCCTCCAGATCAGCCCAATCTCTTGTCCGGTCGAAGAAGGCCTTGAACACGGCCAGATCCCGACAGGCCAGGAAGGGGACCGCCGTGCCGCCGAATTGCTCATACCGGGCTCGGCGGGCAGCGGCCTCGTGGAATGGGGTGGTGTTGAAGAAGATGTCGACTGGAGTCGTCCCCCACCACAACCGGGTTTGACCGTCTGATTCCAGCTCGCGCCGGCTGTCGGCGGTAATTGCCACCCCCTCCGGGAGTGCGGCCAGCGCCCGATCGATGTGTTCGAGGCCGACAAAGAGGTTCACGTCGATGTCGATGGTGCCCCGGGCCTGCTGGGTGCACCAGGCCAGAGCCAGTGCGCCTCCGAAGGAGTGGGGGATGTCAGCGTCGTCCAACGCCCGATGAAGGCCGACGACCTGCTCGACCAGGTTCATCGTCCGAAAACGGGGAACTCAAGCGTGGGGGAGCGGCGGGCAGGGAACTCGGTGGCCAGTTCCAGGACGGCAGCCAACTCGGTGCCCCTATCGAGCCGGTCGTCACCTCGCACCCGGAGACAGAGTTCTCGGTCGAGGGCGAACCCTGCGGCTTGGATGATCCGATCGAGGGTGGAGGCCGACGGCGTCTTTGCTCCCGATTCGTAAGCGGCAATCGCCGAGTGGGAGGTACCGGCCCGGGTGGCCAGCGCCCGCAGCGTCAGCCCGGCCCGGCAACGGGCGGTGCGGATCACCTCGGCCGCATTCATAGAGCCAATGGTATCTGATCGGATACCAAATGTCGGGTCGATCGAGTCATTCGGAACGCCCAGCCTCCATCGGGTCGGCAGTGACACCCTATGATGGCGTGCCTCGGGATAGTCCGACAGCTCCCCCAGCCGGGCACACAGACCCTTCAGGCGCGGGTTTGGAGAAGGCTCCTCGGCGATCAGGTTGACTTGGTCACCCGTCCAGCAAGTCAACCAAGTCTTCCTGTACGCCTAGTTCGGGTGCCCATCTCCGCATATAGCTGATGTCTAGGTCGTTGATGGCGGCGATCTCTGTGCAATCCCGCCACTGCGTCTCAGAGCGCGATTCGAGTCGCCAACGAAGCTTGGCCAGCACAAGGTCTTCAGGTGTGGCTATCCATGCTTCTACACCGAGAATCTTGGTTCGAACTCTCCGAGCTATTCTGGACTGGGTGAACGCGTTGGAGGCGGGAACAGCGAACACGTCGACTTTGCCGCCGCTTTGCGGGTGGAGGATGTTGAATGAGCCTCCGAACCCAACCGCTTGACGGGCGTCTGACTCTGGAAAGTAGACGTCGTCCGCCCGGAGTGCCTGGAACAGGTCCTCTCCGGACTCGGGGGCCATGAGAACCACGATGTCCACATCACGAGTCATTCGGGCCACCCCCCAAGCGGCCGCGGCTGTGGAGCCGACCACGATGTAGTCCACGCCCGCGGATTCAAGAGCTCGAATGGTGCGCTCCAGCGCAGCAGCAAGTTCGATCAGGGTTCTATCCCCTCGGAGTCAGGCCACACCTGATGGGCAAGCTCTTCTCCATAGCGGGTAACGACAAGGGCCAAGAAGACCTCTCGGTCGCTGTAGTCGGGGTGGCGCCTTCGCACCGCCTCCTCCTCCATGATCGCACCGGCTTCGTTGAGTTGGCGCCACTCCTCAAGGCGCTCCGGCACCGTGCGGGCACGGATCGCGTCCATCTGACGCCGCCAAATGTGTTGGGGGGTATCAGGGGGGCGACCGGGGGGGTTGAGTCGCTCCGTCACGAATCAAATCGTAGTGAACCCTGGTGACAGTTACTTGCGTGCGTCTACAGCTCTCGCAGGTTCAGCGATACGCCGGTATCGGGGTCGAGGGTGACGAGCACTGCTGCGGGCTGGCCTTCGAGAGATTCGGCGGTGGCGCCGGAGTAGGCGATTACCGAGGGGGATTCGCGGATTATCTGGTGGCGGTGGATGTGGCCCAGGGCCACATAGTCCCAGTCGATGGCGTCGAGGTGGCTGGGGTAGATAGGAGACGAGCGGTACGACGGCGATTCGTCGGGCATGACCAGGCCGTGGCCCATGGCGACGCACCAGCCTTGGTCTGGGCGGTTGGGGAGAGCGTCGAGGGGGTGGAAGCCAGGGTGGTGGTCGTCCATCGACTTGCCCCACACGGTGAGGTCCAACTCCGGATAGTGAGTTGATGACCCTTCGAGGTCGTCGAGGATGGTGATCGGGAGATCGTGGATGTGGGGTCCAAATCGGTGGAGCACCGACGACTCGGGATGGGCGTCGTGGTTGCCGGCGATCATCACCACTGGGCACGACAGCCGGGCCAACTGGTCGGCGGCCCAGCTCAGCACGTCGTCGCCAACTCGGTTGTGGTCGAAGAGATCGCCGGAGATCATGAAGACGTCCACTGCTTCGGTGATGGCCAAATCGATGGCCGATGCGAACGCTGCCTCCTGGCGACGGGCTGGACCTGTTCCCAGGTGGCAGTCCGACGTGTGCAACAGTGAGAGGGCTCGGCGTCGAAGGGGTTGGTTGTCGGTCACTAAGCCCTCTGATCTATGGGTTGACGTAGGCTCGCCAGGGATTCCACTCGGGAAGGCAAGGCTATGGCAGAACGGGCCATCGACGGCAAGGTTGCGCTGGTTACCGGCGCCAGCAAGGGCGGCACAGGCACGGCGATTGCGATTCGCCTGGCCGCCGAGGGCGCCCGAGTGGCCATCACCGCCCGCGATGAGCAGGGTTTGGCCGCCACCAAGAACCGCATTGAGTCGTTTGGTGGGGAGTGCCTGGTGCTTCCGTCCGACCTAAGCGATCCGACTGGGGCTCGTACCGAGTTGGTGCCCAAGACCGAGGAGGCGTTCGGCCCCATCGACATCCTGGTCAACAACGCCGCTTTCGGTGGTTACCACCCGTTCGAGGAGGTCACGCCCAAGCAACTCGAGCTGAGCCTGCAAGTCAACCTGTGGGCGCCTTGGGAGTTGATGAAGGCCGTCATCGGCGGGATGCGGGAGCGAGGGAGCGGCACGATCTTGAACCTCACCACCTTTTCCGCTGAGTTGCCTCCTGGACCCCCGTTTCCGTCGAGCAAGCCGTCGAAGGCCGGCTTCGTTTACGGGGCGCCCAAGGCAGCGCTCAACAAGCTGACCGTATCAGCGGCCAGCGAGTGCGAGGGACAGGGGGTCGCGGTGAACGCACTCACTCCCCAGGCGGCCGTAGCCACTCCTGTGCTGGTTGAAGGCGGTTGGATCGACGAGGAGATGTTCGAACCGCTGGACACCATGGCCGAAGCCGCCTTGGCCTTGCTAACCGGCGACCCCGACGTGCTCACGGGACGCATCGCCTTCAGCCTGCAACTCTTGGTGGAGCTTGACCGGCCAGTTCGCGATCTCATGGGCGAGTCTTTGGTTGAGGGCTGGCAGCCAGCCGACATTCCCGCGGCCATCGCCCGCCAAGAGGCCAACCTCGCCCGACGGGGCTGGCCCGACGCCTACACCTTCGGCCGGGTCCACAGCCCGCGCCCATGAGCGATGAGCTGTTCTTGCGGATCGTTACCGATCCAGGGGTGTATGCCAATCCCCCATGGAAGGACCGGCTCACCCTGCGCGGGCTGGCCCGCTTGCCGGTAGCCCTGTCCTAGCACCCCTCGGCGGTCGCTGTGGTAGATACTGCCTTATGGGACTTAGTGACCGCACGCCGCCGACCGCCGAAGAATACGCCGCCTATCGGGAGCGGTTCTGCAATTGGGGCCGGTGGGGGGACGACGACGAGTTGGGCACCCTCAACCACATCACCCCCGAAGCCCGCCGAGCAGCGGCTGCCCTCGTGCAAACGGGAGAAGCGGTGTCGATGAGCCGGCCCATCGACACCCACGCTGGCCCGGCCAACCCCTATCCGGCCCATCATTTCGTGGGTGTCGGGGATTCGGGGGCGATGGCCGACTACTTCGGGATGTTCATCCACGGGTTCGTGCAGACCCACATCGACGCCCTGTGCCACCTGCCGGTGGACGGCGGAGGCAAGTTCTGGAACAACAAGGAGTTCGCCAAGCCCCCCATGCCGGCCGAGCACACCGGCACCATCGACTACTGGCGCGACGGCATCGTCACCCGTGGGG
Organism: Candidatus Poriferisocius sp.; assembly: GCF_965208475.1. Lineage (GTDB taxonomy): Bacteria > Actinomycetota > Acidimicrobiia > Acidimicrobiales > Bin134 > Poriferisocius. Next base: position 127,824 of record NZ_OZ242338.1, read on the forward strand.
TGCTCTACGACGTCCCCCGGTTCCGGGGCACCGATTACGTGGCGCCCGGCGAGCCGGTTCATGGCTGGGAACTGGCCGATGTGGCCGCCGCCCAGGGCATTGAGCCCCGACCCGGCGATGCGGTGTGCATCCGCAGCGGCATGGACGTGTACTTCGAGAAGACCGGCACATCCCAGGCAATGGGGTCAAACGCCGGGGTCCACGCCTCGGCCATCGAGTTCCTCTACGAGACCGACGCGTCCTGTCTGACCTGGGACTTCCAGGACGCCCCCCAAGACGACCAGGGCATCCCCAATCCGCTGCCCATTCGCATCGCGCTGCACGTCCACCACATCCTGTTGCCGTACATGGGCATGCCCATCATCGACAACGCCGATTTCGAGGCGGTGGCCGCCCGTTGCGCCGAGCTGGGCCGCTGGGATTTCCAGTACGTATGCGCTCCACTGGTGTTACGCTACGGCACCGGTTCGCCGGTGAATCCCCTGGCAATTTTGTAGCGCAAGACCTTTTCATCACCCACTGCGAGGCCAGGGCTTCGGTATATCCGCAGACAACCTTGTAGCACTGGAGCGCTTATGAGGTGTGATGGCTGATCTCGGCGATCGGGCCCAGGTGGTGATCGTCGGTGGCGGGATAATCGGCAGTTCTATCGCGTACCACCTCACCCGACGCGGGGTGACCGATGTGTTGCTCATCGAGCAGGGGCAGCTCACCAGCGGCACCACTTGGCACGCCGCGGGGTTGGTCAGCCAGCTCAAGTCGAACCACAGCCTCACCCGACTGGCCACCTACTCGGCCCAGCTGTTCGAAGACCTCGAAGCCGAAACCGGCCAGGCCACCGGCTACCGGGCGCCGGGTTCCATCTCGGTGGCATCCGATAACGAGCGGTGGGAGGAGCTTTTGCGGGGCATGTCCATGGCCCGCACCGTGGGAGTGGACATCCGCGAGATCGAGCTCGACGAGGCCCGCGAGCTGTGCCCGCTGCTCAATATCGACGATTTGGTGGGCGCCCTGTTCATCCCCCAAGACGGGATCACCTCGCCGGTGGACACCACCATGGCCCTGGCCAAAGGCGCCCGGGCCCGAGGTGCCCGCATCGTCCAGGGCACCGCGGTCACCGGCGTGGTGGTCGAAGACGGCCGAGCGGTGGGGGTGGACACCGAGGCTGGCCGGATAGAGGCCGAGACCGTCGTGCTGGCCGCCGGAATCTGGACCCGCCAACTGGCCGCCACCGCCGGGGTGAGCGTGCCGGTGCAGGCCTGCGAGCACTTCTACATCGTCACCGAGCCCATCGAGGGCGTGCAGCCCAACATGCCCACGGTGCGCGACCCGTCCAACTACACCTATTTCAAAGAGGAGACCGGCAAGGTCATGGCCGGCTTCTTCGAGCCCCGGGGCAAGGTCTGGAATCTCGACGGCATCCCCCGAGACCTCCAGTTCAAGACCCTGCCCGAAGACTGGGATCACGTCGGGCCGATCTTCGAGCGGGCCGTCCACCGCATGCCGGTGCTGGGGGAGGCGGGCTTGCAGCTTTTCTTCAACGGCCCCGAGGCCTTCACCCCAGACGGCGTGTACTACCTGGGCGAGTCGCCCGAGGTCGACCGCTGCTTCGTGGCCGCCGGGTTCAACTCGGTGGGCATCCAGTCGGCGGGCGGGGTGGGCTGGGTGCTGGCCGACTGGATCGTCGACGGCCACCCGCCCATGGACCTCTCGGCGGTGGACATCCGCCGCTCGTTCGGGTTCCAGCGCGAGCCCGCCTACCTCGACGCCCGCATCCCCGAGAGCCTGGGGCTGCTCTATGCCATGCACTGGCCGTTCCGGCAGTACGACACCGCCCGGGGCATCCGGATCTCGCCGCTGCACGACCGCATCGACGCCGCCGGCGCGGTTTTCGGTGAGGCCGGGGGGTGGGAGAGGCCCAACTGGTTCGCCGAGGTTGGCCAAGAGCGGGAGTACCACTACAGCTGGGGACCGCAGAACTGGTTCAAGGCCAGCGGGGTGGAGTGCGAGGCGGTCCGCAACGCGGCGGGCCTGTTCGACCAGACCTCGTTCGCCAAGTTCACCGTGGACGGCCCCGACGCCATGGCCTTGCTCAACTGGATCAGCGGCAACGAGGTGGACGTAGCCGTCGGCCGGTCGGTGTATTCCCAGTGGCTCAACGACCAGGGCGGCATCGAGGCCGACCTCACCATGACCCGCCGGGGCGAGAACTCCTATTGGGTTGTCACCTCCGCGGGTTCGGCAACCCGCGACTGGGCCTGGCTCAGGCGAGCCGCCCGGGGTCGGGACGTGACGCTTTGCGACGTCACCGACCAATACGCCGTACTGGGGCTCATGGGGCCGAACTCCCGGGCGGTGCTCAGCCAGATCTGCGACGCCGACCTCGGCAACGACGGCTTCCCGTTCGGCACTGCCCAAGACCTGAGCGTGGCCGGCGCCGATGTGCTGGCGCTGCGCATGACCTATGTGGGCGAGCTGGGCTGGGAGCTCTACGTGCCCCGCGACCAAGCCGTCGCCTTGTACGACGCCTTGGTTGACGCGGGCACTCCCCTGGGGCTGCTCCCCGCCGGCTACCACGCCATGAACTCGCTGCGCATGGAGGCGGGCTATTGCCACTGGGGACACGACATCACCGACGAGGACACCCCCTTGGAGGCCGGTCTGGGGTTTGCGGTGGCGTGGGACAAGGTCGGCGGCTTCCGGGGCCGAGATGCGCTGGCCGCCCAGCGGGAATCGCCCCGCACCAAGCGCCTCGTCAAGCTCCGCCTCGAAGACCCCGAGTGGCTGCTGTACCACGACGAGCCGATCTACCGCCACGACCAGATGGTGGGCCGCACCTCAAGCGGGATGTGGAGCTATACCGAGGGCCGAGCCCTGGCCGTGGGTTATGTGAACTGCCCCGACGGGGTGACCAAAAGCTGGCTGGAGGCTGGTCAATTCGAGATCGAGGTGGCCGGCCGCCGGATTGCCGCCGCGTCGTCTCTCCGTTCGTTCTACGATCCCCGCAAAGAGCGGGTTCGACTCTGAGTAATAGGGAGCGGCCAGCCATGCGCGATGAAGCCCAGGTTGTGATCATCGGCGGGGGAGCCATGGGCGCGGGCCTCTTCTACCACCTGGCCCACGAGGGCTGGACCGACACGGTGCTGGTGGAGAAGGGCGAGCTGTCTTCGGGCTCCACCTGGCACGCCGCGGGCCTCATTCCCCACTTCATCGGCAGCCTGAACATGGCCAAGTGCCATGCGGTGGCACCCGACCTCTACGCTCGCATCGAGGAAGAGACCGGGCTGGCCAGCGGCTGGCACGGCACCGGCGCCATCCGCCTGGCGCTCGACCGTCACCAGGTGGACTGGTTCCGCTACGTCAGCGGGATGCTCGACCTGGTCGGGATCGAGAACCACCTGATCGAGCCCTCGGAGATCCTCGACCACTGGCCGTTCATGGACGTATCCGACGTGCTGATGGGCATATGGACCCCTCACGACGGCTGGACCGACCCGTCCAGCGTCACCGCGGCCATGGTCAAAGGCGCCCGGCAATTGGGCGGCGAGGTCTACCGCCACACGCTGGTCACCGACATGAACCAGCTTCCCGACCACCGCTGGGAGTTGATGTGCGAGGTCAAGGGCGAGACCCACCGCATCATCGCCGAGCATGTGGTGAACGCGGCGGGGTGCTATGCCCCCCAGCTCGGCGCCATGGTGGGCTTGGACGTGCCCATCGTGTCGGTGATCCACCAGTACCTCATCACCGAGGCCATGGCCGAGATGAAGGAGCTGGGCGACTTCGACCCGCCGGTGATCCGCGACCCCCGAGCCTCGGCCTACTACCGGCGTGAGATCGACTCGCTGCTGGTCGGTCCCTATGAGCGGGAAAACGCCCAGACTTATGGGCTCGAGGGCATCGACTGGGACAAGCACTTCTATTTGACCCCGCCCGACCTCGACCAGCTCATGCCCTGGCTGATCGAGGCCGGCAAGCGGATACCGGCCTTCTCCGACGCCGGTATCAAGACCGTAGTCAGCGGGCCGATCACCCACACCCCCGACTCGGGCTACCTCATGGGGCCGGTGCCGGGCCTGCGCAATTACTGGCTGTGCGCGGGTGCTTCCATAGGGATCACCCAGGGTCCGGGCGCGGGCAAGTATCTGGCCCAGTGGATGGCGCACGGCCAGACCGAGATCAACGTGGCCGAGATGGATCCTCGCCGCTTCGGCGACCACTGCGGCCCCACCGGGCGGTACGCCATAGAGAAGGCCATCGACGAATTCCACGAGATGTACGCCACCCGCCTGCCCGGCGAGCAGCGCTTTGCCGGCCGCCCCCAGAAAGCCGACCCCATCTACGACCGGCTCGACGCCCGGCAAGCCCAGTGGATGGAGATCTTCGGCTGGGAGCGCCCCCAGTACTACGGCGAGCCCGAGGCCCACACCTTCCGGCATTCCAACGCCTTCGACATCGTGGGCGCCGAATGCCGGGCCACCCGGGCGCGGGCCGGCATCGCCGATCTCACCGCCTTCTCCAAATTCGAGGTGACCGGGGCCGACGCCGAAGCCCTGCTCGACCGGTTGACCGCCAACCGGATGCCGGCCAAAGACGGGGGGATGCGCCTCACCCACTTCTTGACCGAGCTGGGTGGTATCGAAACCGAGATGACCATCACCCGACTGGCCCCCGACCGGTTCTACCTGAACTCGGCAGTGGTCGGGCAGTTCCACGACCGCGACTGGCTGGCCCACCATGTGCAATCCGGCGAGGACGTCACCGTCACTGACAGAACTGACGACTTGGGCATCCTGGCGGTGTCGGGGCCTCTGTCCCGCCAGATCCTGGCCCAGCTCACCGACGCTGAGCTGGAGGCCCCTGGGTTCCGCTGGCTCACCAGCCAGGAGATCGACGTGGCCGGGGTTCCGTGCCTGGCCTTGCGGGTGTCGTATGTGGGCGAGCTGGGCTGGGAGCTGCACCACTCCCAAGAGCACACCGCCGAGCTCTACGACGCTTTGGTGGAGGCGGGCGAGCCGTTGGGCATGGTCCACTACGGCGCCTACGCCATGAACACCATGCGCATCGAGAAGGCCTACAAGGCGATGGGCTTCGAGCTCACCACCGAGATCACCCCGGTGGAGGCCGACCTGGGCCGGTTCGTGGACTGGTCGGGCGAGTTCCAGGGTAAAAAGGCCTCCGAGGAACGGCTGGCCTTGGGCGACGACATCGAGATGATCCTGGTGTACTGCGAGGTGGACACCACCGACAACGACTGCCGGGGCAACGAGCCGGTGTACGACGGCGATGAGCTCATTGGGCTGACCACATCGGGAACGTGGGGCCACACCACCGGCCGCGGCCTGGCCTTCGCCTATGTGAAACCCCAGTACAAAGCCCCGGGCACCCGCTTCGAGGTGCAGCTCATGAGCGACCGCCGTCCGGCGATGGTGCTCGACGGCCCCGCCTACGATCCGAACAACGAGAAACCGAGGGCTTGATATGGTACGACGAGCAGGAGGACGGGCGGCCCGGGTGGCGATGCGGGAGGCCCCGCCCGAAGCCGATGCCCGGGCCGTTTGGCCGGGGATGCCCGGCGGGGCCTACAAGCCCCTGTCCGAAGGGCAATGTGACGACGTTTTCGAGGCATCCCTCGGGCTTTTGGCCGATCTGGGCATGGGGCAGGCCACCCCAGAGATCATCGAGGCGGTCACCGCCAACGGGGGCCGGATGGACGACGACGACCGATTGCGGTTCCCCCCCGACCTTGTGAAGCGGATCGTGGACGGCGCCTGCAAGGAGTTCACCCTGCACGGCTTCGACCCCGACCGGGGGGTGGAGATCGGCGGCAACCGGGTGCATTTCTGCACCAGCGGGGCCGCGGTGATGATGCTCGACCACGACACCAAGCGCTTCCGGCCCAGCACCCTGGCCGACCTGTACGACGTGGCCCGAATCGTCGACACCCTCGACAACATCCACGTGTTCGTGCGGACCTTGGTCCCCCGCGACATGGAGACCGCCCGGGAGGTGGATGTCAACACCGCCTACGCCATCTTGGCCGGTACCACCAAGCCGCTGGGCACGTCCATGTTCCACCCCGACCACGTGCATGAGTGCGTGGATCTGTTCGACATGGCGCTGGGCGGCGAAGGGGAGTTCGCCCGCCGCCCCTTCTGCATCGCCAACAACACCTTTGTTGTGCCCCCGCTGCGTTTCGCCGAGGAGTCGGCCCTGAGCCTCATCGAGCAGGCCCGCCGGGGGATGCCCATCAACCTGCTGTCGGCCGGGCAGGCCGGAGCCACCTCGCCGGCTGCGCTGGCCGGCTCGCTGGTGCAAGCCCTGGCCGAGTGCCTGGCCGGCCTCACTGCGGTGAACCTGATTTTGCCCGGCCATCCCTGCGTGATGGGCATGTGGCCGTTCGTGTCCGATCTGCGCACCGGGGCGATGAGCGGGGGCAGCGGCGAAGAGGCGATCATCAACGCCGCGGCCGCCCAGGTGGTGAACTATCTGGGTCTGCCCGCGGGGGTGGCCGCGGGCATGGCCGACTCCAAACTGCCCGACAACCAGGCCGGCGCCGAGAAGGCCAACGCCATCACCCTGGCCGCCAACGCCGGGGCCAACATGATCAACGAGTCGGCTGGGATGCTGGCCAGCATCATGGCCTGCTCGCTGGAGGCGCTGGTGATCGACAACGACATGCTGGGCGCCATCAACCGCACGGTGCGGGGCATCGAGATCACCCCCGAGACGCTGTCGACCCAGGTGATCGCCGACGTGGTACACGGGGAAGGCCACTTCCTCGGCCACTCCCAAACCCTGTCGCTCATGCAAACCGAGTACGTCTACCCCCAGATCGGAAACCGCCTCAGCCCCGACGACTGGGTAGACGCCGGCGCCCGGCTGATGGACGACGTGGCCCACGACTACGTGACCGAAGTGCTCAACCGCCCCAAGCCCGACCACATCACCCCCGAAGCTGACGCCCGCATCCGCGAAGCCTTCCCCATCCACCTCGCCGGGCTGGCGCGGAATGTCAAACCCGCTGGTAGCTGTCTCGGCTGAAACCCTGTTTGGGACATGTTTTGCCGATTTCTGGGACACTTTTGAGGGTCGCTGGCTGAGACGAAGCCGTCAACCCCCGAAATCGAAGGACATTGGACGATCAGCCAGAGGCTTCAGCAGTCTCACCGACTCCCTGCCCGGAGTCTTCCTGGCGGCAAGCAGGACACCATGCCGAACTCAACCAGTCACAAGAAACAGAACCCAACGGCCCCGTCCCCGATCCGCAGGCCAGATCGACTGTCTTGTGGGCGCGCCAAACGTCGCTGTCCGACCAGTCTGAATCGTTGTCGGGGTCAACGGCGTCCAAGGCCAGCATCGCTGCAATGTCGGCTGTGACGGGACGGGTGAAGAACGCCCCGTCGGATGACTGGTCTCCCATAATCTCGTTGAACAACGCCCCAGCGTGGTCGGTGCCCATGTCGGCGTAGGTCTCGGCGATCATCTCCGCTTCGCCTGCTATGTGCCTAAGGGCGCGGCGCAGCCCGCCGAGCATTCCTGTCCGTTTCGCCACTTTCAGCGCTTCTGTGGGCGGTTTCGCCGCCCCTGACGGTGCCTGATGCCCAATATCTTGGGTGACGACCAACCCATATATTGGGTGATGACGGTGCCGGCCGTCGTTATGGGTTCTCTGTAGCGACAGCTTCTGGCAAAAACTTGCTTGTTGTCGTTATGGGTTCGCCGGAGTGTCGCCAGGGTTAGGGATGCCCTGGTTGCCGGCCTTTGCCGAGGCGAGTGCGGAGTATGCCCCTACGATGTCCTCGGCTTCGTAGACCCGGTTGCGCTTCCCGGCGCTGCGCTGTACCAGGATCCCGCACTCTGACAGCAATCTGAGGCTTCGAAGAGCGGTGCGCATATCTGCTCCGAGCAAGCTGGCCGCCTTTTTGGCGTTCAGCACCGGATGGGCGGGCAGTTCGTCGATCAGGCGCATGGGTGCGCTAGTTCTGCGTGTACCTTGTGCCGCGGCCCTCTGCTTCCATTCGTTTTGGACTGCGGCGACGTAGTCGATGACCCGCCGGGCCAGCGTGGCTGCTTCGGCGGTGGCGTCAGCGAGGAGCCAGATCCATTCGGACATGGCCATCGACCGATCCAGGTTCGTCTCGCTGCACACCACGCGGGTCTTGTTCAATGCCCGCAGGTAGTCGTCGCGGCGCAATGCGAGGGCAGAGCTGATCGGCGGTGTACACGCTTTGGTCAAACCGCTGTGCCTGAGCATCAGGTGGATGAGGGCGCGTCCGGTTCGCCCGTTGCCGTCGGCGAACGGGTGGATGGTCTCGAATTGGGCATGCACCAGGGCCGCCTGGATGACGGGATTGACGCCGGGGCGGTTCGCGCAGGCCACTAGATCGTCCATAAGGCCTGGCACTTCCCCGGGTGGCGGGGGGACATGCACGGCGTCGAGGGGAGTGGAGAAATGGCCGACGCCGATCCAGTTCTGAGTGTCTCTCATTTGCCCAGCGGTCGGGTCGGTGCCCATCAGGGTGCGGTGCACAGCACAGATATCGTCCAAAGTGATCGGGCGTCTTAGGGCGGCGACCTCCAAGGCGTGGTCTGTAGCGGAAATATTGCGGAGCGCCTCAAGGTCGGCGGATTTGGGTCGATCTTCGAACAGGTCGAGTTGTGCCTCGGCCCGGGCCAATCGGCGCGCTGATGGGCGGACTCCCTCAATTGTGCTGGAAGCAGCGCTTTCAGCCCGCCGCAGCAGCCATTCTGCGGGCAGCGCCGCGTTGCCCTCATGGTCTGCTTCCAGCGCTCGCACTTCGGCCTCTGCCTCTTGTACCCGCTGCGAGGCACGTTCATCGAGGACTGGGATCCACTGGGCGATCTTGAGGGGAACAAATGCCCCGAACATCTGCGATTCGTCATCGCCGGGAATGGGAGAACGCGAAGCGAGTCGTTGGTCGTCCCAAAACCTCTCAACAAAACGCCCCATAGCGACATTATAGGTGATTCTATCAAAATATTGTCGTTATGGTCAGATGTAGCGACAAAATGGCTCGACTGTGCCTCTGATCTGCTGTGTTCGTCCTCTTGAGGTCTAGAGTCCAGAGATGGCCTGGGATTTTTCTACTGACCCTGAATTTCAAGATCACTTGGATTGGCTCGCCGAGTTGATGCGGACGGATATCGAACCGCTAGATCACTACTTCCGGGGTCGGTCGCCGTTTGACAAGACCGACGAGGAGGTGCAGTCGCAACTGCGCCGCATCCAGGAGAAGGTGAAGGATCGGGGGCTGTGGGCCTGCCACCTCAAACCGGAGATGGGGGGCATGGGGTTTGGCCAGGTGCAGCTGGCGCTGATGAACGAGATTTTGGGCCGCTCCTCGTTCGGACCCTCCGCGTTCGGCAGCCAGGCGCCTGACTCGGGCAATGCCGAGATCTTGGCCCACTACGGCAACGATGAGCAGAAGGAGAAGTACCTCAAGCCGCTGCTGGCCGGGGAGATTTCCACCTGCTACTCCATGACCGAGCCCCAGGGCGGGTCTGATCCCAACCACTTCACCTGCACCGCCCATCGCGACGGCGACGAGTGGGTGATCAACGGGGAGAAGTGGTTCGCTTCCAACTACCCGCGGGCCGAGTTCCTCATCGTCATGCTCATCACCAACCCCGATGTGTCGGTTTATCGGGGATCGTCGATGATGCTGGTGCCTCACGATGCCCCCGGCTTGGAGCTGGTCCGCAACGTGGGCGTGGGCGGCGAGCGCCGCGACCACGGCTCCCACAGCTACCTGCGGTTCAACGAGTGCCGAGTCCCGGCTGAGAACCTGATGGGCGAGGAGGGGGCCGGCTTCAAGATCGCCCAAACCCGCCTCGGCGGGGGCCGGGTACACCACGCCATGCGGTCGGTGGGAACAGCCAAAAAGGCATTCGACATGATGTGCGAGCGGGCCCTCAGCCGGGAGACCAAGGGGTCGCTGCTAGCCGAGAAGCAGGCGGTGCAGCACATGATCGCCGACTCCTGGATCCAGGTCGAGCAGTTCCGCTTGCAGGTGCTGCACGCCGCCTGGCAGATCGACCAGTCCGATACCTCCAAGGCCCGGCTGTACATCGCCGGGGTGAAGGTAGCCACCCCCCGGGTGCTGATGGACGTGGTCTTCCGATCCATGCAGATCCACGGGTCGCTGGGCATGTCCAACGAGACCCCGCTGGCCAACATGTGGATGATGGCCCCCACCTTCGGGGTGGCCGACGGCCCCACCGAGGTCCACAAGGACACCATCGCCAAGCAGGTGCTGAAGGACCACCGCCCGTCTGAGGGCCTGTTCCCCACCGAGCACCTCCCCGCCAAAATCGAGTGGGCGCAACAAGTGATGGCCGAGCGCATCGAAGAGGAGCTGCTGAACGCCTGAGCCAGACTTCCGGCCTTGCTCAGCGGGAGAGCAGGTCGGCTACTCGCCAGGAGTTGGCCATGATGGACAGGACGGGGTTGACGCCGCCGTTGGTGACGTGCAGCGAGGAGTCGGCCACGTAAGTGCGTTCGCAGCCCCACACTTTCCCCTGGGGATCGACGGCCCCGCCCGAGGGTGTGTCCGACATGCGGGCTGTTCCGGCTTGGTGTTGACCACCGGAAAGGATCTGGAACCCCATGGAGCCCCCGGTCACGTCGCGGGCGCCGGTGGCGGTAATCCATTCTTTGGCCCGGTCGCCCAAGAACTCGGCGGTCTTGAGATCTTCCTCGTGTTGGACGCCGAAGAACCGGGCCACCGGAAGGCCCCAGCGGTCTCGCACCTCGGCCGACAGGTCCAGCCCGGCCGAGCGGGTGGGGATCTCCTGGATCGGGCCCATAATCATGATCGTGCGGCGGTAGGTGTCCCGCAGGGCCTGGCGGGCTGAGGCCCCCGTGGGACGGCCATACTCGTCGATCTCACCGGCGGCCTCGGCCGCCCGCTGGTGCTCGGGGCGGAACCACGATCCCATCACCCAGTGTTGGGCCGGCGATACCGCGTACTCGTCGGCGATCATGCCGCCGCCGATGATCCCGTCGTTGTGGTGGCAGTGCTCCCGGGTGGCCATGGCCAGACCGGGGCCGACGCCGTCGCTGAGCGGGGTGTCGGTGTCGACGTGGCCGTGGGCCAACACGTAGGTGTGGCCTTGAAGGCACCGGCCCACCCAGTCGTTGCCCAGCCCGCTCAACATCAGCAGCCGGGCGGTTTCCACCGCCCCGGCGGACAGCACGATCCGGTCGGCCCGAACCGTGCGCTGGCCCTGCTCGGAGCGCAGCTCCACCTCGCCCTGACTGTCGTCGATGTTGGCCGCCAGGGTGTCGCACAGGATGTGGGCGCCGGCGGCGGTGGCCTGGGGGAGCAGGGTGTTGTGGACGCCGTTCTTGGCGTCCACCGGGCAGGGGTGGCCCACACATTGGCTGCAACCCGCGCACGCGGGACGTTTGCCGTAGGGCCGCGAGTTCACCAGCAGGGGAACGGGCGCGGTGGACCAGCCCAGGCCAGCGGCGGCCTCGGCCAGCATCTCACCCCCTCGGTCGGGCGGGAACGGGGGGAGCGGGTAGCCACGGGATCGAAATCCGTCGCCGGTGTGGCCGGGAGCGCCGGCCACACCCACCTCCCATTCCACCAGGTCGTAGTAGGGCTCGAGATCGTCGTAGGTGATCGGCCAGTCGGCCAGCGCCGAGCCCTCAGGGACGCCGTACTCGCTGGCCATGCGGAACGTTTCCGGCGCGAACCTCCACCCTTGGCAGCCGAACAGTCGGGGACCGCCGCCCAGCACCACGGCGTTGTTGTGGTATCGGAAGTCGTGGGGCTCAACGGCTTGCTCGCCGTCGCTGTCTTTGACAGCCCGGGGGTTCCCGGCGGGCGTTACACCCTCGCCGAAGCCGAACACGGCCGTGCGGTGGTTGCGCACAGGATCCCAGCCGATTTCCGTTGACTTATAGGGGCGGCCCCGCTCTACCATCAGCACCGAGCATCCGGCGGCGGCCAGTACGTGGGCGGCCACGCCACCGCCGGCTCCGCTGCCGATCACTACTACGTCGTAGTGGTCGCGCATTTCGTCCCACCCGATCACCGGCGGCACAGTGTCCACCAACTCCGGCTCGCCGAGGGGGAACCGCTGATACCCCAGCTCGTCCCAGCACCCCGAGTCGGGGTCGGTCAGCCAGCGCAGGGTCTCCTGGTCCATACGGTCAGCTTTCGCTCACGGTGAGGCGGCAGATTGCGGGAGCGAGGCCGTCGGCAGTGAAGGTGAGATCGACCGTTCCCGGGCCGGTGGGGCGTATCACGGCTAGGGCTTGGCCGTCGTAGGTGGTGCAGGTGGTGGACCCGAAGGGTTCCAAGGACATGTGGTCGGCGCTGGCGAAGCCCTGAACCACTCCTGGGCCGTCCACGGTGACCTCAACAGGCCGATTGGCGCCGGGGTTCACGATGCCGTTGGCGTCAGAGATGTGCACAGAGACATAGGCCAGGTCGGTGTGGTCCGCGGTGATCTCGGTGCGGTCGGGTTCGGCCACCAGACTTAGCGGGCCAGCGGCGGTTCGCAAGGCAGTTCGGGCCGTTTCCTCATCGTCGGTGTAGGAGATGGCCACCAGCTCGCCGGGCTCATAGGCCGCCGCGAACTTGGTACGGAAGTCGTCGATGGGCTGGCGGCCGAGGGATCGGCCGTTGAGCACCAGCTCGACCTCGCCGTCGGCGGAGTAAACCTCGATGTCCACCGCAGTGCCCTCGTGTCCGTCCCATGTCCAGCTGTCGAGGGCGTCGCTCCACGACCACGGGCCGGAGTAGGCGATTTGCTTGTGGGCGTGGGTCGGCCGCTGCACGGCGATGAACGGCTCTTGGCGCAGGCCGAACACAATCTCCCGGAAGTAGGAGGCCGGCCGCCGAACCCCGGTGATATGGATGTCGCCGGTGTGGGCCACCAGCCAGGGGAACGGTGCGACCACGCCGGGAACGCCCTCGTCCACGGGGTCTTCGTCGTCGTAGCCGATGCGGCCGATGCCTGCCTCGCCCAGGTAGTCCCAGCCGGTCCAGGTGAAGTCGCCGATCAGATGGGGATGGGCGCAGATGACCGGCCAGTCTCGGCCCAGGTCGGTCACGTTGGTCTCGGAACCGACGATCACCCGGTTGGGGAACAGATCGTGGTCGATGAGATAGCGGTTGGAGACGTAGTTGTAGCCCACCACATCGAGCGAGGCGCTCACCTCCTCGAGGCCCTCGGCGATGATCGGGGACTGCATTACCTGATCCTTCACCATGGCCCACATGGCCATCTGGGTGTTCACCCCTTGCGACCCGGCATCTTCGGCGGGTTGCGGCTCAGACACCTCGGAGGAGTCAGGGGTTTCCATAAGCCCGAGTATCTCGGGGATCTTGGCAATCAGCCCTCGGATGGCCAACATCGGCTGCACGCCGGTAGTCACGTAGCGGTGCGGGTCGAGCGAGCGGACGTGCTCGGCGATGTCGCGGGCTCGGGCCGCGCCGAGGGGTGAGCCCACCTCGGGGATCTCGTTACCGGTGGAGTAGAGCACCACGCTGGGATGGTTGCGATCTTTGCGCACCAGGGCGGCGACGTCGCTGCGCCACCGCTCCTCGAACCGCAGGGCGTAGTCGTGGTTCACCTTGTTCTCGGTCCACATGTCCCAGGTCTCGTCCATCACGATCACGCCGTGGCGGTCGCAGGCGTCGAGCATGGCCCGGCTCATTGGGTTGTGGGCGCTGCGCAGCGCGTTGAACCCGGCGGCCTTGAGCAACTCCACCCGGCGCTCCTCGGCCCGGCTGATGGTCGCCGCGCCGATGGGACCGTTGTCGTGGTGGACGCAAGCGCCCCGCAGCTTCACCGACTCTCCGTTGATCCTCAGCCCGTGGGCGGGGTCGAGTTGGAGCGACCGGATGCCGAAGGCGGTGGCGTCGCGGTCCAACTCAGCCGATTCAGCGTCGGTCACCGTGGTGGTGCAGGAGTAGAGGTGGGGCTGGTCGGGACTCCAGCGGGACGGGTCGGCCACCGCCAGGCGCTGGCGGGCGGTGGCAGTGGTGTGGGAGCGAAGGGTCACCGGGATGTCGCCCGACGCCACTGTGTCGCCAGCCGGGTTGAGCACCTCGCAGGCCACGCGCACCGTCACCGTGTGAGCGGTGTCGTTCTGCACCTCGGCGGCCACCTCCACCACCGCGCCGTGGTCGTCGATCTCCGGGGTGGTGATCCACACCCCGTCGATGGCCAAATGCACCGGGTTCTTCATCCACAGATGTACGGGCCGGTAGATGCCCGCACCCGAGTACCATCGGGAGTCCTCTCCGGCCCGGCAGTTCACTTTGACGGTGTTCTCCTCGCCATAGCGCAGGAACGGGTCGAGGTCGACGGTGAACTCGGCGTAGCCGTTGGGCTCCGATGCCGCGAGATCGTCGTTCACATAGACCATGGCGTCGCGGTACACGCCCTCGAACTGAAGGGCCATCCGGCGGTCGCGCCACTCCGCGGGGACTTCGAACGACTTGGTGTACTCCCACACCCCGCCGGGGAAATAGCCGATGTCGTGGGAGGCAGAGGGATCGCGCAGGGTGCCGATCATGGCGTCGTGGGGCAGCGTCACCGGCTCAGGCATGCTCTTTGCCCCCGTCAACTCCGAGAACGGGTTTTGCTTGGGTCGCACTGCCCAGCCCGGGTTGAACGACGATCTCATCGGCACCTCCAGCGCCACACAGTAGGGAATGCCTGTCTAAAGCGAGCCGCGACCTCGGTGTAGCACCATTTGCGAATATACCCGGTGAGCGGTGTATACCAAAACAAGTATTGGTACAGCGACATAGGGGCCTATGGCTATTCCCATTCCTGCCTGTGCGTCTGGACGTTGAGATACAGTAAGCCAAAATCCGAAACAAAAACCAGCAAAGATAATCAATCCCCCTGCTGCTGCTAGCATATGAGTGCGCATCAAGACAATGTACAAGGCCAAAAGTGGCCACCAGAATACTAAGGGTAGCAGAAATAAGTTTCTAAGCAGTAGCGTAGCAGTAATTTGCGGATCTATTTTCCACCCGCATAAGCAGCTAGCGAATACTGCCGATACTGCAACACTTAATCTGTAACGCATCAAGGTCACAATTAAGGACTGCCCCCTCAAGCTACCGCTTCGTAAACGAGATCAGCCCATGTGTAGCAAACTTCCCTGTGCAATCGTTCCCAAAAGTCATTCCACTTATGCTTGCAAGAAATCCGAAGGTCTTCATAAAACAACGTATCGCAAGAAGTCTTAGACACATAATGATAACCTTGGCGCAAGAGTTCGTAGCAGTAATCGTGGGCTCTACACGCGATATGAAAGTCATATACCCCATAGACAGAGTCTGCAATCACGTTACATTGTCCATCTTGTTCCACATTGCGGTGAACGCCCATTCCTGAGGTTGAACCAACTGGCCAGAACTCTGCATAGTCATAGAAGTTTATTCTTGGGCACGAACCGTTGTTTCTAAGATACGTTGAAGCCGACCAACTTATGCTATAACCATTATTGCAATGTATGTTATAGTAAGTGGGATCAGCATAAATCGGATAAGCTGCGTTCATATGATGAACTGTCAAGGTGATGCTATCTCGCGTTATGGTTTGCGTAATAGGTACTGTATTTCCGTTTGCATCGTAAGCCCAGGGTACGTCAATATATCCGATCACACTGTCATCACCGGTAGCATCTTCAGCCAACAATACAGCGTTGCCTACTTCTTTTTTGTAACTAATCTGACATTTTTAGGTATTTCTAATGCATAGGTATAGCTTGTTGGAGCCTCGGGACCATTAATAACAGTAATTACACGGGTGCCGTTGCCACGGATTGTCGCTACTTCTACTTGTAAATCGAACCTGCTTTCATAAATGACTTCAGCCAACCCACGTTTGGTGCCAATTTGCATCAATTGAGCTTCAAGAGGAAGTCCAATCAGGATATCTCCCTGTTGTCTAGTGTGGACTACCACTCTTTGCCTCGACGACAGCGGTAGGTTCAGACCTCGCTTAGCATCTAGTTGTTCAACAAGAGATGCCTTCAAATTTTCCTCAAAAGTAGGGTATCCTCAGATAATTGGTCTCCAGAGGATGTAACAGAAGGGAGAGAGGGAAGATGTGATTCTTGAGTGTCAGCAGTCTTGTCTGTTGTCAAAGAAGCAGCTAAAACGATTGAGTCTTGAGCGTCAGCAGTGTTACCTGTTGTCAAAGAAGCAGCTAAAACAGTCGTGAGCAGAACAACCTTGAAACTCTTCATCACGAATACGTTATAGCTGCCAGTCAAATGGGTCAAGCCAGGTCAGCCAGCGAAGTGTGACGAATTCCATTGTGGCGTTTGGGTCAGCTTCTGCGTCCAGTGAGATTGGGGTGCTCCCCTGAGGTTGGCCTGCTTGATCTGTGTCCCGCTTGCTGTGCCCGGTTCGTGGGAAGTATGGGCGGCATGGGCGAAGACCCCTGTAGTGAGGGTGTTGTTCACCAGTTCTCCTGCTATCGCATGGAATGGCCTGCAACTGCCCTTGTCGCGGTAGCGTCCGGTCATGACCGTTCGATGGGGAATTGCCGGACCAGGGGGCATTGCCGTTGGGTTTGCCAACGGGCTCCAGTTATTGGACGACGCCGAGATCTATGCCGTTGGGTCGCGCTCGGCCGACCGGGCCGCAGATTTCGCCGCCCTATACGGCGCTCCCGCGGCCTACGGCAGCTACGAGGGCATGGCCGCCGATCCCGATGTGGACGCGGTGTATGTGGCCACTCCTCAGTCCCGCCACGAGCAGGACACGCTGATGTTCTTGGAGGCGGGCAAGCCGGTGTTGTGCGAGAAGCCCTTTGCCCTCAACCAGGCCCAGAGCCAGCGGATGGTCGATGCCGCCCGGGAGCGGAGGCTGCTGCTGATGGAGGCCATGTGGAGCCGCTTCCTCCCCGCCTACCGGGTGCTGGCCGGGCTGCTCGAAGAAAAGGCCATCGGTGAGCCCCAGTTGGTGGAGGCCGACTTCGGGTTCCACCAGCCGTTCGATCCCGACCACCGGCTGTACGACCCCGAGCGGGGCGGCGGGGGACTCCTCGACCTGGGGGTGTACCCCGTGCAGTTTGCCTCGTTGGTGCTGGGCCCGCCGACCAGCGTGGTGGCCCAGGGCCGTATCGGCGAATCCGGGGTTGATGAGCAGGTGGCCGCCGTTCTCGGCCATGCCGGTGGTGAGCTGGCCGTGGTGAAGGCGGCCATCGTTGCCAATTTGGGCTGCACCGCCCGCATCGCCGGCACCGAGGGAACCATCGAGATCCCCGCGTTCATGCACTGCCCGACGTCGTTGACGGTGGTACGGGGATTTGAGCGAGAGGAGATCGACGGCGCCTGGGAGGGCGACGGCCTCCGCTTCCAAGTGGAGGAGTTCCACCGCTGCCTGGCCGCCGGGGAGTTAGAGAGCCCGGTCATATCCCACGCCGAGACTCTGTCGATCATGGGCACCCTCGACCAGATCCGCGGCCAGATCGGTCTGAGCTTCCCCAGCGAGTAAGCGGCTTCGCGCTCAGCGGGCGCCTACTTGACGGCGATGGGACAGCGCCTAGATCTCGATGAGGCGGGGCACGGTCCCAAAAATCAGCAGATCGCGGCCTATCTCAGTTGTGAGCCACTTGGATGAGCCGTACAGCGTGTCCACCACCATCATTCGTTTTAGCCACAGGTGAAAGCGGCGCTCGTTGGTGAAGCCGATCCCGGCCAGCACCTGCTGGGCGTGGGCCGCGGTGGTGAGGGCGGCTTTCCCGGCCAGCGACTTGGCCAGCGCGACCAGCATGGGGTCGGGGTCGCGAAGGCACGCCACGGCCAACGATTCCGCACCCTCGATCAGCACCAGCGACTCGGCCAGCTTGTGGCGGATGGCCTGAAACGACGCCACCGGGCGGCCGAACTGCACCCGGTCGATGGCGTGCTGTCGGGCTTCAGCCAACATCCACCGCGCTCCGCCGATGAGCTGGTGGGCCAGCGCCATCCGGGCGGCGGTCACTGCGGGCTCCCAGTTGCCCTCGGCCACCACCGGTGTCACGGCTTCGGTGGGGACGCGGGCCGACACATGGCGGTAGGCGTGGGCGGGGTCGATTCCTGTTGTCACCGATTCTCGAAGCCAGCCAGCATCGACCGAGGCCACCTCTGTGCCCGGGAACTCATCCACGGCAAATAGCACTGTGGTCGCCTGGTCTATCCGCGACGACACCAGCCCATCGACTACAAGAGGATTCTCATCCATCAGGGACCGGGGATCGCCTGGCTGGGGGGCCGCAGGGTTGGTATGTAGGTGGGCGGAAAACAACACGCAGACGGAAGGGGAGATAGGAAAGCCCAGCGCATGGGCCACCACGTCGTCGAGCAAGGTGGCGGCCGAGCCAGTTGCGCCGAGAGCGCCGAACGCAATCGCCGCCCCGTGGGCGGGGGCGGCGTCAAGCAGGTCGGCCCAGCCCAAGTCGTTGAGCGCTTGGTCGGCCTCGCCCGGGCCGGGTGCGTCGACCATAGCGGCTGCGAAACTGGTGGCAAGCAGCGCAGCTTCGTCGGCGTCGATGAATTCGCTCATGACTCCGGCCCCAAATCAAGCAATCGCCGGGCGACGATGTTGCGCTGGATTTCGGCAGTGCCCCCGTAGATGGGGGCTGCCTTGGAGTACAGGTAGTCGGTGCGCCACATGGCGGCCTCGGGACCCCCATCGAACTCCACCACGCCGGGAAGCAGGTCGCGGGCCGCCTCAAACAGTTGCTGTTCGGCCGACGTGATAAGGATCTTGTCGATCGATGTCTCCACGCCGAGCTGCTGGCCGCTGGCCAATCGGTACTGGGTGTCTCGGGATCGGCTGCGGAAGGCGATCAGCGACAGGAACACTTCGCCGAGGGTCTTGGCCGAAATGTCGCTTAGGTCGCCAGAATCCGATAGGTGGGCGACCAGATCGGAGAAGCGCCGGTGCAGCAGGGCTCCCCGGTGCCAGAACGTGGTGGAGCGCTCGTAGGGGAGGATGTCCATGGCCACCTGCCAGCCCCCGTTCTCCTCGCCGATGAGCCGGTCGGAGGGCACGAACACTTCGTCGAAGTGGACCTCGGCGAAGTCCAGCCGCCCGTGCATGGTCTCGATCGGGCTATAGGAGATGCCCGGCGAGTCGACGTCCACCAACAGGGCGGTGATTCCCTGGTGGGCGCTGCCCGGTTCGCCGGTGCGGACCAGCAGCACGCAGCGCTGGGAGTACTGGATGAAGCTGGTCCAGATCTTCTGGCCGCTCACCACCCAGCCGCCCCCGATCTTGGCCGCCCGGCACGAGATGGAGGCCAGGTCGCTGCCCGCGTCCGGCTCGGAGAACCCCTGGCACCACATCTCGTCGCCCCGGATGAACGGCGGCACCAGGCGGGCGGCAACCTCGGGCTGGGCGAAGTCGATGACGGCGGGGGCCAGCACTTCGATCATCGTCCAGGGGCTGGGGTCGGCCAGCCCCCGTAGGTTGATCTCCTCGCCGACGATGGCCCGCAGTAGCGGTGAGCCTCCCAACCCGCCGACCGACTCCGGCCATCCGTAGCGGCCGAATCCAGAGTCGAAAAGGGCCCGCTTCACTCGGGAGTAGTGCTCCATCTGCTCGTCCATCGAGCCAGCGCCCACGTACGGCGGGGTTAGCTCGTCGGCGTTGGCGGCGAGCCATGCTTCCAAGTCGCGGCGAAAGTTCTCAGGGTCCACCTCAGCACCAATCACAGACTGTCGTAGTCCACAATCGCATCGCAGTCAGGGATCGATTGGCAGGTGAGGATGAACCCGTCCTCCACCTCATCGGGTTCCAACACTTCATTAGCGCGCATGGTGACGCTTCCCTCCCGGAGCAGGGCCAAGCAGGTGGCGCAGTTTCCAGCCTCACAGGAGAACGGCGGGTTGAGTCCTGCCCGCCGGGCGGACTGGAGGATGGTGCTGCCCTCGACATAGGCCACCGTGCGGTGCCTGCCCTTGAAAATGATCGTCAAGCTGATAGAGCTGCTCACTGGGGATGGAGAGGATGAGATGTCAGCCCTAATGCTGGGCCAGATGGCGGGCGTGGGCGTATACGCCCTGGTCGTAGGAGAACTCCACCATGTTACCGTCGGGGTCGGCCAGCATGCAGATGTACCCGATAGGAGGCGGCATGTCGGTGGGGGGCATGGCCAGGCACTCCCCAGCGCTGCCCTTGGCCGCCGTTTCCTCCACCTCCTCGCGGCTGGTCAACTCAATGCCCAGGTGGGCAAAGGGTGCCAGCTTGGCGATGGGCGAGTTCTTGAACGGGTCGGTCTTAGGAAAGAACTGGGCCAGCACCAGGATGAACGGCGAATCGGGGGAGTCGCCGTGGCCCAGCCAGGCCCCGTAGCCCATGTGGTCCTCGCGCCGGTCGAGCAGCCGCATCGGGGTGTAGGTGGTGTACCAGTCGATGGTGGCGTCGATGTCGGCCACCCGCAGGGCGATGTGGGTCCAGCGGGCGGCAGGGGGGTGAACGTCGTAGACGGGGGCGTGATCGGTCACAGCAGCCTTACTCGTCGGTCCAGCCGTCGGGGATCTGCGGATCGTCGCCGCCCTTGGTCCACAAGATCAGGGTGTTGCCCCAGGGGTCCTTGAAGGCGGCGTTGAACCCGTTGAACTCGGCCCAGTAGTGGTCGCGCCACAGCTCGGTGGCCCCTCGGGCCAGCGCCCGTTCCATAATGGCGTCGGAGGAGTCGTCATCGCTCACTAGGATCCAGATCCGCACGGTGCGGCCGTCTTGAGACAGGCCACGGGGTTCTACGCCGGCGGGGTCGGGGTGGGGGCGGGCGTTGGCCGCGTTGTGTATCCCCATGTGCAGGTTGCCGATCTCGCTCTGTGAGCCGTCGTCCAACTGGAAGTTCTGGCCGGGGACGATCCGGTGGAACACGCCGGCGGGGCGGGGCTCCACCTCCCAGCCGAATACCTCGTGGTAGAAGGCAGCCGAGGCCTCGGGGTCATCGGAGGGGAAGTCAACGAAGATGAGGGTGTTTGGAAAGGTCATCGGCCCTATTTCTAGTTCATCTTCGGGGTCACCGCAGAGGCCAACGAGAGCGCGGTTGGATGCCCGAACGGTCGATGAGGGACCGGGCGGCTTGTCGGGCCTCGGCTTGCAACGAGTTGACGTCCACCGTGGTGCAGCGGCCGTCGGCCACCACCAACTGGCCGTCGACGAAGACGTCGGTCACTGAGCGGCCGCCGCCAGCCCAAACCAGCTGCAAGACGGGGTCGGGGCTGGGGGGCTGCCACTGGATTCCCGAGCGGTCGAACACCACGATGTCGGCGGCCTTGCCGGCCTCCAACGAGCCGATCCGGTCGGCCATGCCCACCGCTTCAGCCCCGGCGATGGTCAACAGCTCGAAGGCGTGGTGAGCGCCGAACTCGGTGGGATCGGCGGCAGTGTCTTTGGCCAGTCCGGCGAATAGGGCCGCGGCCCGCAGACCGTCGATGGCGTCGCCGGCGTTCTCAGTGTCGCATCCCAGCGCCAGCCGGCCTCCTCGTCGCCATAGGTCCAGATGGGCGAAGCGCTCGGTGAGCCCCTGGCCCAGTCGGAGATAGGCCCACGGGCAGGAGGCCACCGCTGTGTTGGTGGCTACCAGAGCCTCCAGCTCGGCGTCGTCGATGTGTACCGCGTGGCCCACCAGCGTGTTGGGGCCCAGAACCCCGAGGCGGTTGAGGTGTACCAGCGGACGGCGCCCGGTGCGCTCCAAATAGCTGGCTGCGTCGTTGGGGGTGGGGGAGAGGTGGAAGCTGAGCCTACGTCCGGCGGAGCGGGCCAGATCGGCGGCCGCCATCACCAAGCTGTCGGACATCAAGTCGTGGCCCACCAGCGTGACCGACGCCTCCACCAGGCCGCCGGGGGGATACCGCTCTATGAGATCCCGTTGGGCGTCGATTACCTCGTCGACCGGGCCTGACTGGGGCAGGTCTTCGGCGTCCGACCCCCAGCGGCCTATGGCCCCCCGCACGCCCACCGCGGCCATGGCCTGGGCCACCCGGTCGGGGTGGGCCACGGTGCCCGCGTCAATGGTGGTGGTGATCCCGTTGGCGGCCGCCTCGATCAGCCCCAGGGTGGCGGACAGCTCGTCGTCGTCGCCGGTCACATGCTCGTGGACGGGGACGATCCACTCGAAGATGGCCGCGCCGGGGGGCAGGTCGTCGGGTATGGCCGAGGCCACCAGCCGGTCAGCGGTCAGGTGCTGATGGGCGTTGACGAACCCGGGAGTGACCAGCGACCCAGGAGAGCCCCGCTCCAGCGAGTTCGGGTACTGCCGCCTGATGTCGTCGGCCTTGCCCACCGCGGCGATCACACCGCCGGTCACCGCAATCGCGCCCCCCGCAACAATGGTGCGCTCGGCGTCCATGGTCACGATGTCGCCGGTGATAACCCAGTCGGCCGCTGACACGTCAGTTGACGCTATCGGCGCATCGGTCGGGAAACAGGAAAAGGGCTAGGCGGTATCATCTGCCCATGAGCGGAAACGGTGCTTCCAACCAGCTTGTCGGACAGCACGCTCTGGACCACCACTGGTATCCCATCGCCCTCAGCGAAGATATCGCGCCGGGGCCGGTGGGTATACAGGTGCTCGGTCGGCGCTACGTGTTGTGGCGCTCAGACGACGGGTCGCTCACCGCGGCGCCCGACCGCTGCCCTCACCGGGAGTCCCCGCTGTCGGAGGGCCGAATGGTGGACGGCTGCGTGGAATGCCCCTACCACGGGTGGCGGTTCGGGGCCGGGGGCCGGTGCGAGCTGGTGCCGTCGTCGCCTCCGGGCACACCGGTGCCGCCCAAGGCTCACCTCAACACCGTTTCTGTTGAGGAGCGCTATGGACTGGTGTGGCTGTGTCCGGGCAAGCCGCTCGGGCGCATTCCCGAGATCCCCCAGGAGGCCAATCCGTCGTTCCGGCGGCTCAATACCCCCTTCCAGCAGTGGGCGGTGTCGGCCACCCGGATCACCGACAACTTCATGGACTTCTCCCACTTCCCGTTCGTCCACACCGCCACCTTCGGCATGGCCCAGGAGACGGTGGTTCCCCCGCTGGAGATGGGCGAGTTGCCCGACGGCTATCGGGGTTTCGTCTATGAGGTGAACGCCAACAACACCACCGACGCCGGCCAGACCGTCACCGGCCAAGAAGACGACGTGCTGCACCGCCGGATGACCACCGGATACGTTCTGCCGTTCTCGGTGCGAAGCACCATCGCCTACGAGTCCGGGCTGGAGCACATCTTGCTGCTGCTGACCACCCCGATGGACGACGTGAATTCGCTGTTCAACTTCGTGGTGTGGCGCAACGACGACTTCTCGGTACCAGCCGATGAGATCATGCAATTCGACCTGGCCATCGGCGCCGAGGACAAAGCCATGCTGGAGAAGCTCGAAGGCGGCCTCCCCATGGACCTCACCGCCACCGTCAGCGTCCAATCCGACCGCCCTTCCGTAGAATGGCGCCGCAGCCTCGCCGCCCTAATGGCCGAAGGCGGCGGCGCGGCCTGATGCGGGACGACCAGTGACGGCCGAAGACTGCATCGAAGGAGAAGGTCCCGACATTCCTGACCCCCACGGCGATATCGCAGCCGGGCGGTACACCCGCTTTCTCAACTCCGAGGAGTTCTTGGCGTCATTTGAAGAGGACGCGTGATCCTGGGCAGTGCCCCCCCCAATCTCCAAGATAAACTCTCCACGATTAGTGGGGAATCTCAGGGGCACTGTCTGAGGTTCCACGGATTATGGGCCGAGGGTGGTGAGGGGGATGACGGCTACTCCGTCGGGTCGCATATGGGCGGTTCTGGTGGCGGTGACCACTGCCATTAGCGCGAGCTGATTGGCGCGCCGCTTGTGGGCTTTGGCCCTCAGTCTTTTCAGGGCGGCGGCGGCTTCCTCGATTTGCCGGGGGCCTGAGTTCAGTTTGACCTCGAATGCCGCCCAGGTGCCGTCCAGACCCTGTATCACGATGTCGGTTTCCAGATCGTCTGAGTCGTAGTAGTGGAACGTGTCGAAGCCCAGCGGCTGGGCGTACACCCGCAGATCCCGCACGGCCAGCGACTCGAACAGACTGCCGAACATGGAGAAGTCGGCCATCAGGCCGTCTGGTGACGCTCCGACCAGGGCGGCGGCGAGCGACGGGTCCACGAGGTGCCGCTTCGGGGCCTTCCTCACGGTGGCCTTTGATCGCAGTTCCGGTGACCAGGCGGGCAGATCTTCCAACACGAAGATGCGTTGCAGCGCGTCCAGATATGAGGCCAGAGTCTGGGCCGCTGGCGGCGATGCTGGATTCATGTCCCGAGCGAGCTTGGCGGCTGACACGGGCGAGGCGATGCTGCGGGCGATGAGGCGCAGAAGGCCTTCGAGGGCGTCAGGGTTGTGTCGGACCCCGACGGCGTCTTCGATGTCGGTTCGTACAGCCTCTTGGACATAGTCGCGCGCCGAGGCCACGGCCGCGGACTGAGAGAGGTCGAGGCTGGCTGGCCATCCACCACGGCAGACGGCACTGGCCACCTCGAACAGGGTTGGGCGGTTTTCTGCTGCGGGCCTTGTGGTCCCTTCCAGCAGCCCGCGCAACGACACCTCCCCGCTGGAGACCCCTGTCTCGTACAGCGTCATCGGCCTCATCCTCATTCGCGTGATACGTCCGGTGCCTGTATGGCGGGTGATGTTGTCGGTGGGTTGGGCGGAGCCGGTGAGGATGAAATGGCCGGTGCCGGGTCGGTCGTCGCACGCACGGCGTATGCGGTTCCACAAGGCGGGGGCGTGCTGCCACTCGTCAATCAGAAGGGGAGGGGGACGGGATAGCAGGTAGTCCGGGTCGGTCTCAGCTAGGGCCAGCATGTCGGGGTCGTCTAGCCGAACTTCTGAGCAGGCGTGATTGCGAGACGTCCATGTCTTGCCAGTGCCTCTAGCCCCTTGAATCAGCACGGCGCCTCGGCGCTGCAAGGCACCTTCTACTTCGACCCCGGCAACTCGCTCCCGGTAGCCGGGCATCGTCAGGGTATCTGCCCTACCCATTTGCCCATCTTAGCAAATGGAGAAGACTTATCTTCAGATTTATGGGCAATTTATCTTTAGTTTTAGGGAAGATTTATATTTAGTTTTGGGGCACCAGGTTGGACAGGTGCCGCAGCCTCGCCGCCCTACTAGCCGAAGGCGGCGCGGCTTAAGGAGCGCTAACCGTCGCAAGGACCTTGCGAATGGTCGGACATACAGTTATGGAGCAGGCCGATTGTCAAGCTCTTGAGTGAGAGCTGTTGGTCCTCGGTGAAGGTTGGCGAGGTCGGGATTCATCCATCCGAGAAGTTCGATGCTTGATTCCACGACATCGGCAAGTGGGATCCGAGGCTCTTCTGGTGGCTTTCCCGGCTGACGAATTCCGTCGCTGATCTTCCGATGATGGACAGCAGCGTTTCGAAGGGCCTGAAGATTTGCCGCGGCTTGGTGTACGTGGCGTCGAATCGGGCGCTTTGGGCTTCCCCTCGCGTTTGTCTCGTTCCCCACCCTGAATCCGTGCATGAGGGTCTTGCGCCATAGGTTTTCGTCGTAATTCACTGTTTGTTGCGTTGCGGTAGTCGCCCCCTTGCTCAGGAGGTTCACCCAGACGCCGAATGTGAGGTCTGCCACGATCCGCCCAGGTCCCTCTATGCCCCGTCCCAGCTTCTTTCGGTGCTTTCGCACGACGTCGCCGATCATCTCACGGGTTTCGTCGTCCAACAGCAACTTCGGGGAACTCCACCATTTGGGCGTGCCGAATTGGGCTGTGAGCTGCCGGTGGATGGTGTTGCGGAGAGTCACCTCAACATCGCTGATCAGTGGCATCAGCGCCCCGACTAGGCGGAGGTTCCACTGATAGAACTCCCACGCAAGATCAAAGTCTCCGCCAGCATCGGCCAGGTACGGCTCAATCCGCTCCGATGACAAGGCCCTTTCCAAAGAACCTCTGGAAACACTCGCGCTCATGTCAGTGAGGCCGATAAGATGTGTGTATCCCCGGGTAGCTCATGTCTTCGGACAGGCCCCGGGGTATCGCCTTTTTGGGCTCTCCGCACCTCACTTGCTCGCACCCGCGAGTAGGCGCTCGCCCCGGATTCGGGATGGATTGCTGAGTTCTTCCAATCGGCGCATCAACCGTCGTCTCGTTACCGATCCGGTGTCGATGGCGTCATCGACGATGGCCTGTATGAATTCCTCATCTACGTGGGACTCGATGATGTCGACGACTGTGCGCTCCACAGTGGTGATGGCTGCTCCGTCAAGCACACAGGTGTCGGAATCAGGCAGGTGCCGATAGCAAAGCACGACGTTGGGATTGCTCATCGTGAAGTTGGGAGGGACGGTTAGGTGGACCTTCGACGGGTTCGATACTCCGAGTCCGTACGCGGACGCCGCCGACTCGTGCGACACAACGGCTCGTCCCTTCGACCACAGCACCCATCGGACCAGCCTATCGTGTAGGCCGATGGGCCACTCTGGAATCCGAATGATCCCTCTGTCGACGCGTTCCCAATTGCCATAGTCGACGTGATATTTCTGCGCTTGGTACGAATACCCGATTTCTAGGGCTTGAGCCGCAGTGAAATAGCCCGCCTGACTAGATGCCAGCCGGTACAGCGACCGGCGTAGGTGCTGTCGATCTGCGGGCATCCATTTAAACTACATGAATACTTTAGTTTTCTGATGCTGATCCTCTATTGAAACTGTAGTTCCCTGTGCAGCCGAAGGCGGCGGGGGCTAACTGGAATCGACGCCGGTTAGCGGGTCAGCTGTGGAGGAGGGCCTGTTGCCAGGCGGCGGTGGCCTCTACCTGGTTGAAGGTGAAGATGTGGAGGCCAACGATGCCCAGCGAGACCAGCTGGCTGCTGAGGGCATCCACCAGGTCGGATGGGTCGTGGGCCGATGAGCCGAGCAGCTTGGCCATCGAGCGGCGGTTCTTGCGGAGGTAGCGCAGCGACTGCCCGACGCCGAGGCGGGCGCCGATGGTGAGCAGCTTGGTCCGTTCCACCGCGCCGGGAATGCCCAGGTGTACCGGCAGGGTCAGTCCGTCGGCCCTCTCGGCCTTCAACCAGGCGATGATCCTGGCCGGGTCGAAGCACATCTGGGTGCTGCAATAGCCCCGCAGCCCGGCCTCGGCCAGCAGATCCTGCTTGGCGAACAGGGCGTGGCGGCGTACGTCCTCGCTGATGAGGGGGTGTCCGTCGGGATAGGCCGCCACGCCCACGGTGTTCAAGCCGTGGGCGTGCTCGAAAAGATCCCGCATGAAGCTGAGGGCGTCGGGGTAAGCCCCCGGCTCGGAGGCGTCTCCGCCGATCACGAAGGCGGTGGCCACCTCGTTGTCCTTGGCCCAGCCGGCCAAGTCTTCAACCTGGCCTCGGTCTCTCATCAGACGAGCCGAGAAATGGGGGATGACATGGTGCCCGCGATCGATCAACCGCTCGGCCAGCTCAAGGGTGGCGTCCTGTCCCTTTGCGGCTGACGCGGTCACCGAAACCCTTGACCTCTCGGGTAGCGCGTCGATGGCTCCAGCCGCGCTGTTCAGGGGAATCAGCTCGAAGACCGCGCTCCGAATGATCTCCCGGATATCCAGATTTGGCCCAGTCGTTTGCGGTTCTTCCCACTGCGTTAGACTGGCCGAGTCGTTCCGCATAACGGAACTGTACCATAATACGGACCAGAGGTGCAACGCTTGGGGAGCGCGGCATTACCCTTGAGGAGCAAGCTGGGCATCATGATGGAGGCAGGACATGGCTGAGGTCCCCGAGAAGGCCAAGTGCGTGGTCATAGGCGCGGGAATCGTGGGAAATTGCCTGGTCGGACACCTGGCCAAGATGGGGTGGACCGACCTGGTGTTGTTGGACAAGGGCCCGTTGCCCAACCCCGGCGGGTCTACTGGCCATGCCTCCAACTTCATCTTCCCGGTGGACCACAACAAGGAGATGTGCCTGCTGGGGGTGCAAAGCGCCAACCAGTATCGCGACCTGGGGCTTTCGGTGGATTCGGGCGGGATCGAAGTGGCCCGGACCCAAGAGCGGGTGGATGAGCTACAGCGTCGGATGACCTCGGCTGTCGCCTGGGGGGTCGAAGCCCATCTGCTCACCCCCGAAGAGGTGAAGGAACTGGTTCCGTTCGTAAACACCGATGTCGTCTTGCAGGGCTTCTACTGCCCCACGGTGTCGGTGGTGGACTCGCTGGAGACCGGCACCCAGATGCGCAACATCGCGGTGAACGGCGGCTGCCATGTGGCGGCCAATACCGAGGTGCTCGACATCATCACCGAAGACGGTCCCAACCCCGGCGACCGCATGGTCAAAGCAGTGGTCACCGACAAGGGCACCATCGAGACCGAATACGTGGTGATCGCTTGCGGAGTGTGGTCGAACCGGGTGGCCAACATGGCCGACGCCTACATCCCGCTGGTGCCCGCCGTGCACCAGATGGTGGACGTCGGCCCGCTCGACATCCTGGCCGAGACCAACAACGAGATCGGGTATCCCATCGTCCGGGACATGGACACCTTCTGCTACGAGCGCCAGTCGGCCGGGTCGATGGAGGTGGGGTCGTACGGCCACCGGCCCATCTTCCACCACCCAGACGAGATCCCCTCCAACGAGGAGGCCGCCCTGTCGCCTACCGAGATGCCGTTCACGGCCGACGACTTCGACCTCCAGATGGAGCAGGCCATCGACCTGATGGACATGCTGGGCGACGCCGAGATCAAGTACGCCATCAACGGCTTGCTGTCGCTCACCCCCGACGCCATGCCGTGCCTGGGCGAGCTGCCCGAGGTCCGCAACCTGTGGTCGGCCGCGGCCATCTGGGTAAAAGAAGGGCCGGGCATGGCCCAGGTGGTGGCCGAGTGGATGACCTTCGGCTACCCCCGGGTGATCGACGTCCACGGCGCCGACGTGTCCCGTTTCTATGCCGAGGAGAGGGGCGACGAACACATCTGGGACCGCTCAGCGGAGCACTTCAACAAGACCTACGGCATAGTCCACCCCCAAGAGCAGTGGGAGAGCCGCCGCAACCTCCGGGTCAGCCCCTACTTCTCCCGTCAGCAGGAGCTGGCGGCCGAGTTCTTCCAGGCCCGCACCTGGGAGCGCCCCCAGTGGTTCGAGTCCAACGCCGATCTGGTGGACCACTATGAGGTGGAGGGCCGGGAGGTGGAGTGGGATGCCCGGTGGTGGAGCCCCATCACCGTGGCCGAGCACCTGAACTTGCGGGAGAACTGCGGGATGGTGGACCTGAGCGCCTTTCAGGTCTTCGAGTTGAGCGGGCCCGGCGCGGTGGCCTATGCCGACTATCTGGCCGTCAACAAGGTGGACGTGCCGGTGGGCCGCTCCATCTACACTCCGTGGCTGACCCCCGACGGCGGGTTCCACTCCGATTTGACCATGATGCGGATGGACACCGACCGGGTGCGCATCGTCACCGGCGTGTTCGACGGCGGCCGCGACGAGTTCTGGGCCCGCCGCCACCTGCCGGTCGACGGCTCGGTGAGCTTCGTCAACATGACCGATCAGATCACCACCCTCGGGGTGTGGGGGCCCAACTCCCCGAAGGTGATCGGCGCGCTCACCAGCCAAGACCTCAGCCAAGACGGGTCGCCCTACGGCTCGCTCGTCGACGTGGAGCTGAAGTGCGACGGGAGCACCATTGCGGCCACGCTGTTTCGCATCTCCTATGTGGGCGACACCGGCTGGGAGATCTACGCCGCCTGGGACGACGGGCCCGCGCTGTGGGACGCGCTCATGGCGGTGGGCGCCGACTACGGGCTGCGCCCCACCGGCGGCGGGGTGTATGGCACCTCTGGCCGGCTGGAGAAGGGCTACCGGCTCATGGGTGCCGAGTTGGAGAGCGAGTACAACCCGCTGGAGGCCGGTCTGGCCCGGCCCAAGGTGAAGGCTGCCCCGTTCATCGGCAAGGATGCCTACCTGGCCGCCCGGGAGATGGGCGACCCTGAGGTGTCAATGTGCGTGCTCACCGTGGAGGACCTGACCGATAGCCAGGGCCGCAAGCGCTACATGCAGGGGGGTAACGAGCCGATTCTGACGCAGGACGGCCAGCGGATAACCGACTCCCACGGCCGGGTGTCGCGGGTGACCACCGCGGGGCCGGGGCCGTCGGTGGGCAAGCACCTGCTGATGGCCTATCTCCCCGCTGAGCTGGCCCAGCCCGGCACCGACCTCCAGGTGATGTACATGAACGAGCTCTTCCCGGTGAAGGTGGCCAGCATCGGAGCGGTGTTCGATCCGCAAGACACCCGGTTGAGGGGCTAGCGGAGCCGTCGCCATGAGGATCTTGGTTGGGGTGACGGAAACAGACCGGCCATGAGGATCTTGTGCTGTGTGAAGCGGGTGGCGGCGCCCGGCGCCAAGATCAACGTGACCGACGACGGCATGGCCGTGGACGCCACCCACTTGGGCTTCGCCACCAGCCCTCACGAAGAGTGCGGGGTGGAGGAGGCCGTGCAGCTCACCGAGCGCCACGGCGGCGAGGTGACCGTGCTCACGCTGGGACCGCCGGAGGCGGCTGATCAACTGCGCTACGCCGCCTCGGTGGGGGCACACCACGGCGTGCTGGTGGCCACCGACGGCTCGGCCTGGGATCCCCAGCGCACCGCGACAGCGCTCACTGAGGCCGTCCGGGGCCTGGAGGCCGCCGACGGCCCCTTCGACCTGTTGGTGTTCGGCAACGAGTCGGCCGACTCCGGGGGCTTCCAGGTGGGGGTGCGGGTGGCCTACGCCCTGGGCCGTCCCATCGTCAACGGCATCAAGGGCATCGAGGTGGATTTCGAGACCGGTGCCGGAGTGGTGAAGGCTCGCCGAGAGATCGACGGTGGTTTCGAGGTGTACGAGCTGCCCATGCCGGCTGCCGTCGGGGTAAAGGAGGGCATCAACCTGCCCCGATACCCCACCATGAGGGGGCGGCTGGCGTCCAAGAAGCTGGAGGTCGCCGAGGTGGCCTCCGATGCCGGGCCCGGCGGGCAGTTGTTGGTGCGGCTGCATCGGCCCCGCGAGGCGGTCACCGAGACAGTGGTGTTGGGGAACGGCCCCGAGGCCGCCCCTGCCGTGGTGGACGTGCTAGAGGAACTGGGAGTGGTGTGATGCTGCTGGCGGTACTGGAGCACGACCGGGGGGCGATGGATGAGGCTGCTCGGGAGGCGCTGACCGCTGGGCGGGGATTGGCGGCCCAGATGGGAGTGCCGCTTCATGCTGCGCTCATCGGTGCTGACGACGCCGAGCTGGTGGCCGAGGCCGGGGCCTTTGGAGCGGAGGCGGTGTACACCGTCGTCGGCGACGTGCTGGCCGATTTCGGCCCCGAGGGGTGGGGGGAGGCGGTAGCCGAGTTGATTCGACGGCTCAATCCGGCGGCGGCGCTGGCTGGCGGCAGCGAGCGGGGCAACGAGGTCATGGCCCAGGTAGCCGCCCGCCTTGATCTGCCGATGGTGGCCAACTGCATCGATATCCAACCCGACAGCGGATCGGGGGAGTGGACCATGACCCGCCAGCAGTGGGGTGGATCGCTGCTGGAGGACGCAAGGCTCCAGTCGAAGCTGCCCCTGTTGACCAGCGGTCTGCACGCATTGGCCGCCCAGCCGGCCGATTCGCCGGTTGCGCCTGTCATCCAGGAGATGGGGGTAGACCTAGACCCTTCGCTGGCCCGCACCATGGTCAAAGACCGGGTGGTGCTGGAAGCCGGGGTTACCCTGCCGACCGCGCCGGTGGTGATCGGCGGCGGTCGGGGAGTGGGATCGGCCGAGGCCTTCGCTCCCTTGGAGGAGCTAGCCGGGATGCTGGGTGGCCGGGTGGGTTGCAGCCGGGCGGTGACCAACAACGGCTGGCGGCCCCACTCCGATCAGGTGGGCCAGACCGGCACCCGCATCACCCCCGAGATCTACATCGCCACGGGCATCTCCGGCGCCATCCAGCACTGGGTGGGCGCCAAGGCCAGCAAGCACATCTTGGCCATCAACATCGACCCCGAGGCCAACATGGTGGTCAAAGCCGACTGGGCTGTCATCGCCGACCTCCACGAGATGATCCCCGCCATCACCGAAGAGATCAAGCGCCGCCGCGCCTGACCCAACCGGGCTCAGCAGCCCTTGTAGTTCAAGATGGCGGTAAGGCGGTGGTCAATGTCCACCAGGTCTTGCTGGGCTTCCATCACCGCGGCGATGGAGCGGTAGGCGCCGGGGGCCTCGTCGGTGAGCTTGTCGGCCTGGTCGGCCTGCCAGGTTCGCCCGGCCATCAGCTCAGTGAGCTGCTCGGGGGTGATCTCCTGTTTGGCCCGGGTGCGGCTCATCAGCCGGCCCGCGCCGTGCGACGCTGAGTGGTACGACTGGGAGCATCCCCGCCCGGTGACAACATAGGTGTCGTCTCCCATGCTGCCGGGGATGACCCCCCGGTCGCCCTCGCGGGCCCGGATGGCACCCTTGCGGGTCACCCACATCACTGCGCCGCCGTGGGTTTCCTTCTCGGCATAATTGTGGTGGCAGTCGATGGTGTCGGCCGGGGTGAAGTCCAGTCCGGTGGCGGCTCGCAGCGCGCCCAGAACGGCCTCGGTCATCAGCGCCCGGTTGGCCCGGGCGTAGTCCTGGGCCCACAGCATGTCGGCCACGTAGGCGTCGAACCCGTCGTCGCCCTCGATCAGGTAGGCCAGGTCGCGGTCTTCCAGTTCCCGGCCCGCCTTCCGGCAGGTCTTTTGCGCAGCCTTGATGTGCATTTTGGCCAGGGCGTTGCCCACGCCCCGCGATCCGGAGTGCAGCACCACCCAAACGCCGTCGTCGGCGTCCAGGCTCATCTCGACGAAGTGGTTGCCGCCGCCCAGGGTGCCGAGCTGGGCGCCCATCTTGGCCTTGACCTTGTTGTGGACTGCCGCCTTGTTGGGGAGCCGACGGTCTCGCAGCCAGTCGCGGGCCGCCATGGTGGCCTCCGGGTGGGCGTTGAACCCCGACGGCACCGCAGCGGCGATGGCGTCCAGTGCGCCGCTGAGGTTGTCGGGCAGCTGCGACGCGGTATGCGAAGTGCGGACCGCGGTCATCCCGCAGCCCAAGTCCACTCCCACCGCGGCGGGAATGATGGCCGCCTCAGTGGGGATCACCGATCCGATGGTGGCTCCCATACCCACATGGGCATCGGCCATCAACGCCACCGGCCCCGACACCGCCGGACTGCGAGCCGTCCGCTGGGCCTGCACCAAGGTCTCCGCTTCCGCGTCAAACGCCCAGCTCACCACTGAGCGCCCTACTCCCGCTTCCACCGTTACCGGCCCCCGCATGCTCATAGCTTCATTCTTTAGGATTTCACGCACCGCTCCCAGTGAATTACCAGTCCAAAACTCCTAGCCCTTCGAGTTCGGCAGCCTCTGACAAGCGGCGGTCCAAGCACATGAAAGGAAGCGATTCTCCATCTAGTTGCTCGCTAATCAACAGGGCCGCACCGAGCTGACCAGCGTCAGCATCCCTCAGGGGGTGTCGGGCCAGGAGCAAACTGGCACGCGACCTCACAGCCAAGACCTCGGTTACCTCATCCCAGGTGTCTGCAAAGGTTTCCAGCCGCCCAATAACTTGCCGCCGATCTTGACGCGACAGGGCACCCTCCCGAGTCCGCCGCTCAATTGCGCTAACTATTTCGACCCGCGTCCACGCCCACGTGATGACGGCGCTGTCATCCGCCAGCCAGGATCGGGACAGATCGGAGTTCGGTTCCGAGACAACAAGAGGGACTAGCGCTGAGGCGTCCCAGTACCTCACAAGCGGTCGGCGCGATCTTGATCTAGGGCCTCGGAGATGCTGGTTTGCAGCGTCAACGGCGGCTCGTCCAGGATCGCGGCCGAGTCTCCCTGGCCCGGGCGCAGAACCCCCGTTCTGATCAGCCTCTCCCTGTGGCTATCGCCGGAGAAGGTCGCGGGAACCAGCCGGGCGACTGGCTTGCCCCGATCCAGAATCTGAATCTCGCCACCACGCCGAACCTCACGAAGGTGGCGAGACAGGTTCGCCTTCAAGTCGGAAACCGATACTGTACTCATTATGACTAGTTTAGTCGCGTCAACTTGACTAATAGGGGCTGATTTATAGGCTCAGGCGGTGAGCTGGGCTGCGAGGCGGTTGGCGGCGGCGACTAGGGCGAGGCCGTGGTCGTGGGCTATGTCGGGGTCGGGGTAGCGGTAGGCGGGGCCGTGGACGTGGAGGGCGGCCAGCGGCCGGCCGTCGTCGTCCAAGACGGGAGCGGCCACCGCGTTGATTCCCTCGGCGAACTCCTCGTAGCCCCAGGCGTAGCCCAGGCTGCGGGATTGGGTTAGGCGCTCCCGCAGGACGTCGGGGTCGAGGTTGGTCCACGGGGTGCACTGCTCCAGCGGCTGGGCCAGATGGGCCTCCTGCTCGTCGGAGGGCAGGTGAGCCAGCATGACCACACCGGAGGACACGGAATGGAGCGGGGCGTACTCGCCGGTCCAATCCCGCAGTTGCACATCAGACGACGACTCGGTGTGATCTAGGTAGTAGATCCGGCCGTCGTCGATGATCGACAGCCCGGCAACCTCCCCCAGCGCCTCGGCCAGTTCCAACAGGTGCGGCCGGGCGGCGGCCACCAGGCTGCGGCCGGCTGGGACTGCGCCAGCGATGTCGATCAAGCCATCTCCGATCCGGTAGGCCCCGCCAGTCTCAACCTGTTCCACTGCGCCCTCAGCCTCTAGCGCAGCCAACAGCCGGGCCACCGTGCTCTTGGGAAGCTCCACCCGATCGGACAGCTCGGTCACCCCCAAAGGCCCTTGGGCGAGCGTGCGCAGCAGCAAGAACGCCCGCTGAACCGACTGCACCGCCATTCCCGCAGGATACCGAGCGTTCAAGACTGTTCCGCAATGCGGAACACATGAATCTGCTTGCCGCGACGCACCAGCGACCAGCCTCAGTGCCAGACAGATCGTTTCGCGGTTCGCCGTCGGGAATGGCACACTGGATCTGTGACCGTTGACTCCGAGATGCCATGGTGGCAGCGCATGGTTGAGGCCAGTGCCAAGTCGGACCAAGACCGCGGTCCGACCCCTCTCGACCCCGGCGAGAAGTTGGTTTCGCTACTGGACATGGCGATGCATCTGCCAAGGAGCTACAGCGACGACTTGGAGTATCCCCCATTTCCCCATCGGCGATCCCAATGAACAGAGATGAGTAGAACGACCAGGCCAATCGATTTGGTTGGCATGTTGTTCCGCGTGCATGAAGCGCTCGACAGCGCAGGGCTTCACCATGCCTTTGGCGGTGCCCTGGCCCTGGCATGGTGCGTTTCTGAACCGCGTGCGACAGCCGATATCGACCTCAACGTCTTTCTGCCGGTCAGCGACCTCGACCAATTGCTGGCCGCGCTTCCCGCTGAAGTCGAGGTATCCGAGCAGTCGCGGTCACGATTCGACGAGGATGGTCAAGCTCGTCTGTGGTGGAACGGGGTGCCTCTGGACGTGTTCCTCTCCACCGACGAGTTTCATGCCGATGTTGGAGGCCGGATTGTTCTACGCCCCCTGCTAGGGGCGCACCTGCCATTTCTGGCGTGCCGCGATCTAGCAGTGTTCAAGGCGTTTTTCGATCGTGCAAGAGACTGGGTCGACATTGATCTGATGGTCGCCGCCGGATCGTTCGACATCTCCGACGTCGTCTTGGTGCTTCGAGACCACCTCGGCGCCGACGACCACCGCATTGCTCGGCTCGAAGCCATGCAGGGCGAGACCAGCGCAGGTGGAAACGAGATGGGGTAGTTGCCTAAAGCGTCGAAAACTGAGCTAGCCCTGATTGTTCATGAGAATTCCTGATTTGCTTTGGGCGGGTGGGGTTTGGGTGTTTTCGTGTGGTTCGGGTGTTGGGGTTCGGTGTTGGGGGTGGTCGGGTGTTCGGGGCGGGTGTTTTGGGGTGTGGTCGGGGGTTTTGGGGCGTGGTGGGGCGTGTCGGGTCGGGGTTTTGGGACGGGTTGGTGAGTGGGCCGGGCGGGGCGGGTTTATGGGGCGTGGGGCTGGCAGGCGTGGAGGAGTTGTGGGGTGGCGGGCCACCAGTCGAGCAGGCGCAGGGTCCATTTGCGGGAGGAGCGCACGAGGCGGGCGGGTGCGTGCCATAGCTGCCATCTGAGGCGTTTGGGGGCGGCGTGGGCTAAGGCCCCGGTGAGGCGGAGTTGTTGGAACCATTTGACCAGCGCGAGGCTGAGCGCGACGAGGGCGGCCCAGGCGGCGTTGGCTTCGTAGTCGGTGAAGGGCATGCGTTTGAGTCCGGAGTCTTTGAGGTCGGCGATGGTGTTCTCGATGCGGGCATGGGCTCTCATGTGGGCGTCCAATTCGGCGGGGTCGCCTGTTGCGTCGGTGTAGAACCCGCGGTAGCGCCAGTTGCCGGAGTCGAACAGGGTGCGCTGCGCGCCGGGGTGAAGCGGCTCTCGGCGGGCGATGAAGCGGGTGCGCTCGGGCCAGCCGGCGAGGCCGGCGCTTTCGGTGAGGTCGGCGATTTGGGCGCGCTTGGAGGGCTCGCCGTCGGCGCCGAGCGCCGGCTGCCACTTCTCGGCGCGAAAGCGGCTGCGGTCTATGGCCGCTGTGACCTGCTGGTTTGAGCGCGCGGTCATGAAGAACCCGACGTTGCGGGCCCGGCATGCCTCGGCGATTTGCGCAGAGCAGCCCGCGGCGTCGACCCGCAGCTGCACCTCCCGGCCCGGCGGCGCGTCGTCGCCTTCGCGGTGGCCCATCGCTACGGCGGCGGGCAGCTGCGCGATGGCGGCGTCGAGGACCTCTATGTGGTCAAAGATGTGGTTGGCCGCGGCGTTGCCGGCCCGCAGCTTTATCGACAACGGCTCCCCCTCGTCTGTGGCGCACAGCATCGGGTGGAACCCGAACCCGCCCTTGAAATGCGCCGCCGCGCCCTGCTTGTTCTCGGAGTGGACCTCCACCAATGTCGAGTCGATGTCCAAAACCACCGGAGCAGAACCCGACGCGCCGCCGCGGCGCTCCCACACCCCGGCCCGCACACCGGCCACAGCCTCCCACAGGCCCTCCACCACATCGGGGCCCAAACCGCGCAGCGTGCGGTACAGGGTCGAGTCAGACGCCACCTCGCCGAACAGCACCGGCTGCGCCCGCAAATGCTCGATATCGGCACACGCCTCCCCGCCCCCGGCCAACACCAACAACAAATGCGCCAGCACCTTGCCCCGATCATGAACAGGCGCCCGCTCGCCGCCCGGCGGCACCGCCGCCGACAACGCCTCCCCCAGCCCCAAACCATCGGCGAAACGGCCCAAAGCGAACAAACCCGAATGCGCCGCCACCTGACCGCCGCCGCCCGCCACCCTCACATCGCAAGTGCTGCTAGCCTGCATCTCGGAGATGCCCCTCTCTGTGGAACCGATACGTGAACATCAACACACATCGTCCCACACCAGAGGGGCTTTTCCGCGGACGCGCACCCCCCAACACCACACCCCCCATGAACAATCAGGGCTAGTCGAGGGCCAGGGTCTCGATGTCGGGGTTGAGCGTGTGGTAATCGGAGGCGTCGTCGGCGTAGATGGCCAACTCAGTGGACAGCCCGGTGGGTGGGTCGAGGGTGCCGGCCCAGATCTCGATGGTGTTCAGCTTGTCTTGCGGTTCTCCCGGAGGCACAGCTACCACCCTCCAGAACAGCGAGCTTCCGCACTCCCGGCAGAAGCCGTAGGCTACATCGGGGTGCTCGACAGGGTGGTACCAGGCCAGGGTCTCGTCGGAGATCAGGCGGAGGTGGTCGCGCCGACAGCTAGTAGCCGCGGTGAAGTGCCCCGTCCACCGCCGACACCGGTCGCAATGGCAGTTCCACACATCTCGAGCCGGCCCGTCGATCACATACCTCACGCCCCCGCACATACACCGCCCGCTCAACTGCTCGGCCATGGGCTGCTCCTTCGAAACCACATCAGATGGCAAATTAGTTGATACTGCGTTCAGGCTGTCCGTCACCATGCCAAGAGTACGTGTCCCCAGTGCTGTTGAATTGCTCATTTCTTGGAGCGCCGTCTTTCAGCGCATTAGAATCACGACTATGGCTGATGATCGGCAAGCTCATCTGGGAATGATCCAGGGAGTTATCAACCGTCTTGCCAGAAACTCCTTCATGCTGAAAGGTTGGAGTGTCTTGCTAGTCTCGGCTCTGTTGGCATACGCCGCCAATGAATCTGAGGAACTAATTCTGTTTGTTGCATTTCTTCCAGCAATTTCATTTTGGATTCTAGATGGATATTATCTTTGGAAGGAACGTCTATACCGAATTCTCTATGACCAAGTCCGAAAGTTGGAAGAGAGTCAAGTCGACTATCAACTTGATGTTAGCAATATCCCTTGCGATGAATTCAAGAAAACATGGTTTGGGGCGATGATTGCACCAGCGGTTTCTGTGTTCTATCTCATGATTTGTGCAACAATTTGTTCTGTGATAATATACAGCAGTTGTTGAAACAAATGCGATGAAGGGATGGAGACGCATAATGACTGTTAGAAGTAGGCGCACTACACTCCAAGCACGCGCAGATCTTCAGGCTAAGCGGTCAAGTGACTCTACCAGACACAAGTGCTTCGTTTCCTATCATGTCGCTGACATGGATGAGGTAGAGTTGTTCATTGATGACTATGGGTCTACATTTATAGCACGGTGTGTGGGGGTCACGGAAGAGTCAGATTTTGTCGACAGTACTGACGAAGAATACATCAAGAGACGTATTCGAGAAGATTATTTAACAGATTCAACTGTCACTATTGTTCTTCTAGGTAAGTGTACTTGGTCTCGCAAGTTTGTTGATTGGGAAATCTCGTCATCCTTCCGAAATGATTCAAACAATAAGCGCAGCGGACTCTTGGTCATTCCACTACCGTCCATGAAGAATTCGGCACGTTTGCCCGATCGGATCAAAGATAACTGGGTAGAGAACGATACAACTAATTCTTATGCACTCTACAACTCATATCCCACTTCAAGCCAGCAACTAAAGCGCTCGATCAAGGCCGTCTTTGATTCTAGGACGACTAAAGGGGATAAAGTCGACAATTCCCGAAGTCTTCGCAAGCGCAACTCGTCTTGTTGAAGCGTTCTTTGGCGGGACGCCGACAGTTGCAATCAATTCTACTGAGGTAAGACGGCCATCCAGCAGACGACGCCGATGTCTTCTTCGGTGATCTCGGGGGGTGGGGCGGAGGGGTCGATGTAGCGCAGGCCGTAGAACTCCACGATGTCGATGATCTGCCGGGCTGCTTCGGTCGGGTTCATGGCCTCGCGGTCGAGTTCGCGTCTGATGTTGCCGAGGGCTTGGCGAATTTGGCTGCCTCGTTCGATTTCTAAGGCTTCGTAGGCAGTGCGGGCAGCGGGGAGGGAGGATACGTCGGGGTGGTCCAGCACTTCTCGGGCCCATTGCTGGGTTGGTCCCAGGGAGCGTCCTGCGAGGTGGAGGGCGTCGTCGTTGTGCTCTTGGATAATTGAATTAGCAGCGGCCAACCACGCTGCCTCCAAGTCGATGGGAGGGTCGCTGACTCCGGGTGCTCGTCCGGGGTTGATGCGGCGCAAGATAACCGGCGGTGCTGAGGCGATATCCCCTTCGGTGGAGATGTAGCGCCAGTGTCTCTCGCCGTCGCGGGTTCGGCAGGCGAAGAAAACGCCCGTCGGTCCAACTGATGGGATAACGGGTCCCTGGGCGAAGGCCGCGCCCACGCCCCAGGGCAGCTCTTGCACCCTGTTCAACTCGCCCTCGGAACCAGCTCTGCGCAGTTCGGCTCTCAGCAACTCCGCGCTAATGGCTTGCGGCACGCTTGCCGCGTTGGGTTCGTCGATCAGCGAGACATCGCCCTCGGCCAAGCGACGGGCATACGACTGGATCTCCTCGTCGACATCCCCCTCCATCACCTCGATCTCCATCCCGTAGGGGCGGGCGGCCACGATCTTGCGGCGGATGGCTGCTTCGAGCCGCAGAAGCCTTTCCAAGTCGCCTTGCTCGGGCAGCATGGTGATTAGCGACACTTCTCGATGAGGGCTTTTCAGCCGAACCACGCGGCCATACCGCTGCACCACTCGTTGCGGGTTCCAGGGCATGTCGTAGCTGATGACGGCCGCGGCCTGTTGAAGGTTCTGCCCCTCGGAGAGAACGTCGTTGCCCAGCATCAGATCGACTTCGCCTTTGGCCGGCTCGTAACCGGGACGAACCACCGTCTCGGGGCAGAAGCGAGCCAGCAGCTCAGTGCGCTCGTCGGGATTGGTGTCGGCGCCGATCACCGTCACCCGGTCGCGCCCGTCAACTGGATCGGGCAGTTGGTCGTCTAGATAGCGCACGGTGTCGGCGAACGCGGAGAAGACCACCACCTTCTGTGATGGGACTTCCTCCAGCAATCGTCGAAGCAAGGCGAGCTTGGGGTCGTTGGTCGCTTGAAGAGAGCGCAGCGCCACCGCAGCCGCTTCCAAGCGACCACGGTCGGCAGCCACATGGTCGCGGTAGTCGGGCTGAAACCGACTCACCGGCTCGGTATCAGTCTCGTCCAGGGTCTCAGACAGCCACTCGCTCAACCCGGTCTCGTCGAGGTCGAGCGCAGCCGCCTCCCGCAGCGCATCCCCGCTGAGCACCCGCCCCTGATCCCAGGCGTCGAGGAACACATTGTGGGCGGCGATCATACGGTCGAGGGTGAGCAGACAAGCGTGCCAACACGACTCGAACCGCTTGAGCACCGCGGATTGCAGCAGCGCGCTGAGAACTGCCTCCTGCCCGGCATCTTGGTCGTCGAGCCGATAGGAGCTGGGCCGGTAGCGGGCCATGGCCAGGTGCTCGATATGGGAGGTGATGGTCTGGACCAGGCCCGGGTAGGAAGCATCCAGGTCGTAGCGCTCGGTGGACAGAACCGGGGTGGGGAACGACACAGGAGTGCCGTCGGGGAAGGTCTCGTTGCCGTAGTGCTGTTCGATGAAGCGGCGATCTCGCCGGACGCTCACCATGTCTGCCAGGGAGAACAGCACATCGGGATTGAGGTTCTCGGGGTCGCGCTCGTTGGCCCCGGCCCGCAGGAACAGGCGGCGCAGCGACGGGATGCCGTGGGGGGCGAACGCCCGGTCGTGGTGGGCAAAGGCCATGACCAAGTGGTAGAGGTCCCACAGCCCGTTGTTGATGGGGGTGGCGGTGAGCAGGGCCAGGTCTTTCTGCTGCCCGCCCAGCAGCCGCGTCGCGGCCCGGTACCAGGAGGTGTCGGGGGTGCGCAGTGCGTGCCCCTCGTCCATCACCACCAGCCGGTACACATCCTTGTCGCTGTGCAGGTGGCGGCGGGTGTTGGCAGTGCCCGCCCTCACAAGCTGCTCGTCGGCAGCTAGCTGGTGATAGCTGACCACTTGGGCGGGTAGCCGGGTTTGATCCAGCCGCTCCCGCCAATAGCTCACTAGTTGGGCAGGCGCCACCACCAGGGCATGAAGGCCGCGGCGCTGCGCGTACTCCTCGATGAGGGCGAGGCCGATCTCGGTTTTGCCCGTGCCCACACCGTCGGCGTAGATCACTCCATGATGCTGCTCGATGATCCGCAGCGCCCGTTGGAAGCCGTCGCGCTGGAAGGCGGTCAGCTCCACCGTGGTCGGCACCGGCCTCTCGGGATGTTCGTCTTCAAGGCCCAGCAACTCCAGCAGCGCCAGCAGGTAGACCTCGTGGGGGTCCAGCAGATCGACCGCGGGGAAGAGCAGGCTCCGAAGGTCGGCCTTGAAGTCTTGGGCCTCGTCCCAAAGCCGATCGAACCAGGCGATGGCCTGTTGCGCTACCGGAGGGTCGTACTGAACCAGCCCCAGTTCCAGGTTGGCAAACAGGCCGCCGCTGGTGAGGTTGGCCGAGGTGACCAACGCGGCCCGGGCGTCGTGTTGGCTGCCGAACAGATAGGCCTTGCCGTGGAGGAAGCGGTCGGTGTAGCGCCGCACCTGTACTTCGGGCCCGCCCAGCCAGGTGTCGAGGTCGGCTAGTTTGGATGACGCTCGGCTGGGTGGGAAGCGGGCCAGGTCGCGGTCGGCCCGCAGCCCCTCCAGGGCCAGTTCGAAGCGAGATACCGGTACCTGGGTGCCCAAGCCGGGGGCCGGTGCCACCCCCAGCAGCAGCCGGACAGTCCGACCGTCGGCCACCGCAGTGGCCATGTGGTGCAGGCCCCCCAGATTCACAAAGCCGGTGGCGATGGACAGCTCGTGGTGGAGGGCAAAGTCGTCGAGCAGGTAGGAGAGTGCGTCGGCGTGGCGGGTGCCGTCGCCCAAGTTGTCGAGCAGATACGGGCGACTGGGCATCAGCCCAGCTCACAGAAGCGGTCGATCAGGTCGGCTCGGTAGGCAGGCGACAACGCGGCGACAGTGAAGTCTTCGAACATGATCTGGAGGTCGTCCACGGTCAGATTCCAAGCTCGGGCCACCCAGGCATCGATGTCTACCAGGAGGGCCTGGCGTTCCTGTTCGGTAAGCGGCCCGCACTCGACGCCGGTCTCAGCAGCGAAATCAGCGTATCGCTCGTCGACGGCCGATAGCCGGGCCGCGGCTCGGGCAATCTCGGTGAAGCCCGTATCGTCGAGTTCGGGGACGGTCAGTGATTCCAGAATGAAGAAGTTGAGGTTCACCTCGACATAGCGGCGGGCCTGCCAGTCGAAAGGAGTGCTGTTCATGATGCCCAGGCAGGCGGCTTGGGCGCGTTCATCTCCATCAACGAAGGTCAGATAGGGGGCTTTGTTGGTCAAGAACACCTCGGGGGGAACCAGGCAGGCCCGCACCGTTCGACTGTCGTCTGATCGGGAGACATCGCGAAATGCCACCCGAGCCCGACCCAGTTCAGCCAGCACTGCCTGTTTGCGGCTCGTGACCGGGGTGGATTCA
This sequence comes from Candidatus Poriferisocius sp., assembly GCF_965208475.1. Lineage (GTDB taxonomy): Bacteria > Actinomycetota > Acidimicrobiia > Acidimicrobiales > Bin134 > Poriferisocius. Next base: position 170,655 of record NZ_OZ242338.1, read on the forward strand.
GCCAGCATTGATGTCGACCCTGGCCGAGGCTTGCGAACCTTTTCCCACGCTTTATCGCTGGGAGGACACACTCGCGCCTCAGCGCCGTGCGGGTCGTATTGGTCGAAGCTCTCCCCCTTCCACAGCGGCCAGCCCTCGGAGGCATTGAGCCATAAGGTCTTGTCTTTCGTCTCATCGAGTTCTCGAACAGGGAAGCATTGCCACCGTCCCCCGGAACCGTAGGGGAACGGTGCACCAGACCGGAGCTTGGCCAGCAGGTCGGCCTCGTCTTGGGAGCGGAGCCGAGGCGTCATCCAGCCCGCGCCGAACAGGGCGGGAGCGAGCAAGACCCCCGAAGACGACGACTGGTCTGCCCAAGACTCGGCCGAATCAGCCGTGGCGGCAAGAGCCACTCGGTGGGCATCGTCGGGGGCTCGGCGCTCGGCTGCCATCAGGGCGACCCCGTAGCGAGGTTCGGCGCTGAACATCCAACACCCTTTGTTGGTCAAGAAGTCGACCCGCCGAGCTGTGGTTTGGGTATACAGCCACTCTCGGAAACCCTCCGAACCCTGGTTGACAAACGCCCCCCGAGGCAGCACCACGCCGATTGAGCCGTCAGCGCGCACCAGAGTCCGATAGCGCTGACAGAAATACTTGTAAAGGTCGGGGTCGCCTTTGGTGGCCTCGTATTCCCCGGAGGCCAGCGCATCCCGCTCGGCTCGAGCCCGCTCTTGCTCACTGCCTAGCAGTTGGCCCAGCTCGGGACGCTCAACCAGGAGGTCGGCAACCGCCGTGTCGCGCTCGCCTGCTGACAAGCCGTGCAGGCCGGGGAGGTGCAGCCCGTAGTGAGACAGCTCTTCGACCACCACCTCCTCCCAGGGGGGATTGCCCACCACTACGTCGAAGCCGGGGCGGTTCCGGGAGAAAACCCGGGGGAATGTCAGCGGCCAGTGCAAGTAGGCGTGGGCTTGGCTGAGATCGGCGGCTTGGCGCACCAGCTTCTGGCCGTTTTGGCCGTTGGCGCCGGCGATCACGTCTGGGCCATGGGTCTCGGCATGGTTGCGGGAACCCTTGAGCCCGAATCCCTCCGCGGTCCACAGGTCGAAGAGCCGTTGCAGGCCCTCGGTGGCATCGCGGGCCTCGATGTCGGCAGCCTTGCTGGCCCTTACCTCGGAGGGGGTGAGGTCGTTGATGTCGGCCAACCGGGCCGCGGCGTCAGCGGCGTCGGCCATGGCGGCGTGCAGGGCGTCGGCTTGGAATGTGCCCTCCCGGACCACGGTGTCGGCGTTGGCCACCCCGATCAGGGAGTTGCCCACCACCACGTTGCGGTCGAGGTAGGCCAGCGACAAGCCAGGAACGAACGATGCCAGCCACAGCGACAGGGTGGCGATCTCCGCGCCCATGGGGCTGCGATCCACGCCGAACACGCAGTGCTTGAGCACCAATCGGCGCAGCAGGGCCACATCGGTGACTGCCGACCCCATCAGGGTGCTGTCGCGGAGCCGGTTCAGCGCCTCTCGCACCACAGGGAGCGGGTGAGCGGCCAGAAAGGCCACCGTCTGATCGGCCAGCTCCTCGGTGACCTGCACCAGGAAATGGGCGCTGCCGCAGGCCGGGTCCAGCACCGCGAAATCGAACAGGTCGCGGGCGGCCTGGGCGGGGTCGGTGTTGATCTGCTGGCGCACCCGTTCCAGGTGCTCTTGGAACGCGGGCCGCACCGTGTGGCGCACCAAGTGCTCAACCAGCGACGCCGGGGTGTAGTACACGCCCCCCGCCTTGCGGCCCCCCTCGTTGGTCAGCCACAGCAGCGATCCGGCGGCAACCCCGGATTGGTCCTCACTCGCACCCCGGCTCGCAGCATGGCTGCCAGTATGTGATTGGCCCTGATCGGGCACGTAGCGGTCTTTGGCCGCGTCGTAGCGCAGCGATCGGTCGGCCACCGACAGCCGCAGGCTGAGCAGGGCCTCGTAGATGTGGCCCAAGTGGCCGACCTCCAACGACGAGTAATCGATGCCGTGCCCGGTGGCGGTGTCGCGCCCCACAGCCAACAGCACTCGTGCGAAGTGGGGGTCGGCCAGTTCCAGGCGCTCCAACAGCTCGGCCCCCTCGAAATCGGTATCCGCGAACAGAGCCCCGTTGTAGGCGGGCACCCCCCAGGCCGGGTTGCCGTCGCGCAGGGCGCCCACCAAGATCATGAAGCTCTTCCACAGGGCCGTTGATTGCAGGCTCAACCGGCTCTTGGTCTTGTGGGCTTCGGCCACCAGCTCGGTGAGCGAGCGGCGCCGGTAGGTCTCGTTGTCCATCGGCAGGAAGTGGGAGCTCTCGGCGTAGAGAACGAACAGCAGCCGGAACAGCAGGGTCAGCGCCGCCCGCTCCAACTCCAGCCGCTGCCGGTCGTCGCCGGCGTCGATGCCGCTCTGGCGGGTCCAGTGGTCGAGGCCCTCGGCCAGCGCGGGCAGGGCCTCTTGGCGGATGGTGTGGTCGAGCCGCCTACGCAATTCGGCGCCGAAGGCCCGGGCCTCGGCTTGGAGTTCGGCCAATTGGCCCTCGGCCAGATAGCGGGGGGAGAGCAGGGCCAGGTAGGGCCGGTTCTCGGTGCCGAGGAGGTCGGCGTCAAGGTCGAGCCACTCACCGGTGGTAGCGGACGGGTCGCAGTCGAACAGCCGGTATCGGTTGCGGCACGCCATGATGCCGTAGCGGACGCCGTGCTGGTGGCAATCGGAGGCCAACAGTCCCTCGGCGGGACGGCCCATTTCGTCTACCCGGACGAAATACTCAGGCTCGGCCCAGGGGTGGACCATGGCCACTGGCCGGCCTTTGTATCGGGCCAGATAGCCCCGTTGGGGGAGCATCTCGATCTCGTATCCCAGTCCAGACAGAAACGCCTTCCAGCCACCCCGAAGGGACAGGCCGCCGGTGATCTCACCAGCGGCCGACCAGCGTTCGGGAAGGTCGCGGAATCGGGCCTCCAGCGTGTGATGGGTGAGCAGGCCGTGGACCACTTTGCCCCGGCCGGCCAGCCTCCTGACCTCGCCGGCCAGATGGCGGACGGCGTCGAGGCTGTGCATCGAGGCGGTGTCCTCTATGGCCGCCGACAGCTTGGCGCAGTCCACCGAGCGGATGGGCTCGTTGTAGGTGCGGGGGCCGAGCGTGCGGACGCTGTCGGGATGCTCGGGATCGTCGATCACCAGCAGATAGCGAAAGCCCATTCCGTCGGCGTGCTCTCGCCAGCGGGCTCGCAGGCTGCGCTCGCCGGGCTTCTCGGCGATGGCCACCTCGATCTTGTTGACCCGAACCGACCGTTTGATGCCTGATCGATTGGGCATCTCGCGAGCGATTCCCAGCCCCATCAGCCGGTTGAGCAGATCCTCGGCATTCACCGACCTCAACTGTACGCGGTGCCGCTTGGTCGCCAAGACGTTTGTTTTCATGTCTTCCCTCACTACATGGTTTTACAAGAGGGAAGTGGGGATACACTGTAATAACTTCACATGTGGTGTTCAAGTCCGATACCGCTGCTCGCGATAGCTTGTGGTATATACGACTTATATACTCAAGACATGGACAAGACGACTATCAGGGTTGATGTAGAGACGCGGAACCGCCTCGCAGAGATGGGGCGCGATACGGGCTCAACCATCGGTGAGACCGTTAGAGAAGCGGCAGAGGCGCTGTGGAGAATGCGATTCGCCTGCGAGTCGATGGAGAAACTCGAGGCCCTGCGTCAGGATCCCGATGAGTGGGCCGACTATCTGGCTGAGGCCGAGTCCACCTACGTGGATGATGGCATTGGTTGACGACCTGTGGATGGTGGATTTCGGTGATCCCCACCCGGGGGAGCCGGCATCGTTTCGGCCTGCCATCGAGGTGGGGCCTTCGCCGATCTTCTCCTTTTGGTCTATCCCGGAAAACGAATTCCCGTTCGTCTTTGCGGTTCCGCTCACCACCGCTGTACGCGGTCTGCCATTCCATGTTGAAGTAGAGCCAACTCCCCAAACCGGGCTTGTCGATGTCAGCTACGCCCAATGTGAACTGATGCGCTCGATCTCCCGACGCAGACTGGTGCATCGCTTGGGAGCTATATCCGCCGAAGAGAGCCGTCAGATATCAGCCGTACTCAAGGCTCTTCTAGGCCACTGACGCAACCTGCGAGCACAGGTACCCTGCGGAATGTACCTCCACTTCGGGATGACGCGTCAACCGCTCATCCCGGCCGGCTGGTGAGTTCGGTTTTGCGGCGGACGATGTAATCGCGCAGTTCGGCGTTGATGGCGTCGTCTATGGGGGGTGGCTGGTAGTCGGCCAGCAGTTCTTTCCAGCGGGTGTTGGCCCGCTGGGCGGCGGTGAGCGAGCCTTCCTCCGACCATTGCTCAAAGCTGTTGTTGTCGGCTACCTCGGAGCGCCAGAAGGCGGTCTCGAAGTTGGCCAGGGTGTGGGCGTTGCCCAAGAAGTGGTCGCCGTGGGTGTTGGTGCGGAACGCCTCCATGGCCTGGCCGTTGTCGCTCAAGTCGACGCCGCGGGCGTGGACCTCCATGGCGCCGAGTTGGTCGGCGTCCATGATGAGCTTCTCGTAGCCCAGCGTCAGGCCTCCCTCCAGCCAACCGGCGGCGTGGAGCACGAAGTTGACCCCGGCCTGCACTGTGGGCAAAAGCGCCTCGATGAGCGGCTGTCGCCCTACGCCATCTCAGCGGAGCTGGCCCAATGCGGGTTCGAGGTGTGCGCGGAGATGATCTGGCCGGACCCATGGTCAAAACCCTCACATGGGACCAGGGCACAGAGATGACCCGATGGGCCCACATCGAAAACGCCCTCGGAATCGAGGTGTACTTCTGCGAGCCCCGATCCCCCTGGCAGCGCCCGACAAACGAGCGGACCAACGGCATACTGAGACGCTGGCTCCCCAAATCAACCGACCCCGACATCGGCACAGCCCGCCTCGCCGTCATCGAAGACCGCATCAACAACATGCCCGGAAAACTCCACAACTGGAACTCAGCCCAGACTATCTACAATGACCACTGTCGCGACCACCAATAGAGCTTGCCAACCTATGCTCAAGGCCCTCATATAGGATCAGAGAACAGAGAGCCAAACGCGCTTATCAATCAAGTCAGGGAAGCGATGTATCAACGTCGTTGGGCATCTGGAAATCTATTGGAGGAACCAATCCAATCCGGTCTACTTGCAATTCTTCGGTACCAATGTGAATGTTGATGATGTCCGGTTGAATCAAAAGGGTAACCGAAGGAAGATCTGTCGGTGTCTGGGCAAGGAGGTCGTCTAAGGGGCTGCGAATGTACTTGTCGACAAAGATGCCCATCGTAGGCCCAGCTTCAGATTCGAGGTGAGTCCACGCGTCTTCTCCGACGTGTACCTGGCCACCGTGCTTCAAAAAAGCATTGCTGAGTTCCGATAACTTGGGATTGTCGATGCCATCGAATACAACTAATACAGGTGTGTAACCGCTTGCTTCGCAGTCTGCTGGAAAAGCAAGTTCCTCTTTCCATCGGCCTTGTCCCGAAGCGGCGATGGTGACACGTATCTTGATTTCGTAGGCTTGATTCTCGCGGAGGCAGTCCACCTGCCTGCCTCGCCCTGTGCCATCTCTCTTGATTGGGCTTGAGGTCGCCGACACAGGAACACCGCCGACCGCACCAGCGATTATTGGCTCAAATAAGTATCCAGTCTCCTGGGCGGAACGATTGTCGATGTCGAACAACCACTTTCGAACGATGAGAAGTGAACCAAGCGCCCCTGCACTGAGGTCGCCGTACTGCAAGAGTCCTCTTGGTCCGACCTGTTCAAGCGATGGAGTGCCTTGGGATCTCACAATGTTCGCGAATTTCAGCCGGGCTCGGTGGAGCGCCGCGAGCGACAGAAAGTATGTGTCTGTGTCGACCGGACCTATCTGCAAGAGCGAACAGTATGCGCTAAGCGCAGTAGCAGCACCACCAGTGGAGAGTTCGTCAGGGGGAATTTCATAGAACTCTCGATCTCCAAGCGAATCGACGTCTTCTACCGGCGGTAGTGCTAGGTCGCGAGCTACTACCGCGATGAGTGCTCGAATGGAACCATCTGTCAATGCGATCCCTTGCCCGCCTGCACCTCGCGCTCGCGCCTTCTCGAAGGCGGTGGACTGTGCCTTACTCAACTCCAAAGCGGCATTTCCCCAATCTGATATCGAGCATTGATACGTCTGATGACACTGTGCAAGGCAGGGCTCATCCCAGCGCCATTCGTGACCTGGAATTCGAGAAGTCGCGCCGAGTCGGCTGTGTCTGTCGAATGGGATTTCGATCCCTCTGCGATCCACCAGCCGAACATTTCTCCAAAGTTCGGCGGGATTGCGTTGCCGATGAGCGTCGCCTGCTCTGATCGATTGCCAACAAACTCAAAACTATCGGGAAACCCCTGTAGTCGAGCGCACTCGCGCAAGGTGAGGCAGCGATCTTCCAGCGGATGGAGGAATTCTCGGGTCGAAGCGCTGGTTATGGCCTTGGATGGTTCATCAGCACGAAGGCGCCGAAGCCCAGCAGGCGCCCCTCCCCGCCGCTCAGTTGGCATCCCGTCCGCTACCCGTCGATTTGCCCTTCTGGCGTAGCTTTGGTGTTGGAGGCCTCTCGGAAGATCTCGCATGGTTTGGCCTTGTAGGAGTAGTCGGAAGCGAAGAGCATCCGACTCTGAAATGCGTGGCGCTGTGTGACCCTGAATAGTCTCATCCTGGGCGGAGGAAGCTGGGACACCCAGGCCATCAAGCGCATCAGCAACTGTAGGCGCAGGGGGCAGTGCCGCAGTGCGTTCAGTTTCCGCTCCGGGCGCGCCGTACGCATGATGCGACGGACAGGGAAAGCCCGGGTCGGCTCCGAGCGATCCAATTGCAATCACACGCTTGCGAAGTTGGGGCACCCCGTAGTTGGCAACGTTCACCTTGCGCAGTCTCACCTGGTACCCACCGTCAAGCACCCCATCGAGCAAATCGATGACAAAACTGCCTTCCGACATCGTGAGAAAGCCCTCGACATTCTCGAATAGGAACCACTTCGGCTGAATCTCCGCGACCATCCGGGCAAATTCTCCAACAAGCGTGTTGCGCTGATCCGAGGTCCGCCGGGCACCCGCCGAGGTGAAACCTTGACATGGGGGACCCCCGGTAACCAAGAACGGGGTCACACCGTCTGTTCGCGCGAGAACATCGGCTGCTGACATCTCCCGTATGTCGCCGGGAGAGACCTTCGCACCGTCGAAGTTGTGCTTCAGGGTATCGATGGCCGGAGGCCAATTGTCATTTGCAGCAAGAGTGTCGAAACCAGCCAACTGCAAGCCGAGCATGAGGCCCCCTGCCCCAGAAAACAGGTCGACACTCGACAGCTGCTCTGCGCCCACCGCTAGATGTTCATCCTGTGCAGAATCACCCCACCATAATGGCATAAGGGTGTGACGCAATAGCTTGATCGGTCACGCCCGCATGTCTTTGAGCGAGCGCCCGGTGACTCCACTCGGCGGCCGGGGCCGGGAAGACTGCTGTGGGCAACACAGAGCCGGTTCAGCGCCTCTCGAGCCACGGGGAGCGGGAGATCGGCCAGAATAGTCACCGTCTGGTCGGCCAGTTCCTCGGTGACCTGCACCAGAAAATGGGCGCTGCCGTAGGCCGGTTCAAGCACCGCGAAGTCGAACAGTTCGCGGCTGTCCTGCTTCTGGTCGGTGTTGATCTACGGGCGCACTCGCTTTAGGTGTTTTGAGTAGTCGATGTCCCGCCTGGTTTCGGTGTCACGCCCTACGGCCAACAGCATTCAAGCGAAGTGGGTGTCGGCCATTTCCACGTGCTCCAACAGCTAGGCGCCGAAGGCTTGGGCTTCGGCTTGGAGTTCGGCCAGTTGGCCCTCGGCCAGATAGCGAGGGGAGAGCAGGGCCAGGTAGGGCCGGTTCTCGGTGCCGAGGAGGTCGGCGTCGAGGTCGAGCCACTCACCGGTGGTAGCGGACGGGTCGCAGTCGAACAGCCGGTATCGGTTGCGGCACGCCATGATGCCGTAGCGGACGCCGTGCTGGTGGCAATCGGAGGCCAACAGTCCCTCGGCGGGACGGCCTATTTCGTCGACACGGACGAAATGCTCAGGCTCGGCCCAGGGGTGGACCATGACCACCGGCCGGCCGTTGAATCGGGCCAGATAGCCCCGTCGGGGGAGCATCTCGATCTCGTATCCAATTCCGTCGAGCAGCGTCTGCCAGTGGCCGATGATCGATAGGTTCTTTGTGATCTCACCAGCGGCTGGCCAGCGTTCGGAGTGGTCGCGGAATCGGGCCTCCAGCGTGTGATGAGTGAGTAGGCCGTGGACCACCTTGCCCCGACCGGCCAGCCTCCTGACCTCGCCGGCCAGATGGCGGACGGCGTCGAGGCTGTGCATCGAGGCGGTGTCCTCTATGGCCGCCGACAGCTTGGCGCAGTCCACCGAGCGGATGGGCTCGTTGTAGGTGCGGGGGCCGAGCGTGCGGACGCTGTGGGGATGCTCGGGATCGTCGATCACCAGCAGATAGCGGAAGTCCATTTTGTCGGCGTGCTCTCGCCAGCGGGCCCGCAGGCTGCGCTCGCCGGGCTTCTCGGCGATGGCCACCTCGATCTTGTTGACCCGTACCGACCGTCTGATGCCGGATCGGTTGGGCATCTCGCGAGCAATTCCCAGGCCCATCAGCCGGTTGAGCAGATCGTCGGCATTCACCGACCTCAACTGCACGCGGCGCTGTTCAAGGACAACGGTGTTTGCCGCCATTGCTCCCCACCTCGGCAGATAGATGCGTGAGGGAAGTCAAATATACTGCAATAACTTGAAAATCATCAGTCAAGAGACCCGACGTAGGTCACTTGGTGGCTCAAGAATCAGCGCTGAGCGTTGTGCCGAATTCGTTCTCTTGCAACTTGGCGCTCAACGCCTGTGGCGTTCCATCTGAATTGCGCCATTTTCCTGGTCACCCCGAATTTTCTTGCGATCTGCTCGATTGCTGCGTCTTGTCGAGCTTGTTGGAGAAGGAGCTTTCGAGGCAGGAGCAAGGTACCACCAAGGGCCGTGGCTTCCTCTTCTTGCCCCGGCTGGCAGGTGCGGAACGGGACTCCGTCCAGATACTGAATTTCTGCCAGTTCATGGTCGAGGATGATGTGTGCCAATTCGTGTGCGATGTCGCTGGCTTGCCGTCCAGCGCTCATGAGGGGATTGAACACAATGACGTGTCGGTCGTTGATCTCAAATGTGCAGGCCGAGAACGCATAGGTTTGAATGCGCTCGATCTCTTGAAGCCGCTCCAGCGGTACAAGATCGGCTGCTGAGATGACCTGTACATCTAGTTGCTCAGCCACAGCCGTGAGATTTAGGGGTTTGGAGTTGGTAGCTCCGACCCTTGCTCGGAGCTCCTCGGCGATGCGCTCTGCTTGAGTCTTGAATCCGCGCGGAAGTGTCACTCACAGGACTCCATCAGCATCGAGTGCGTTGAGCTTGGAGCGCATATCCTGGAGAAGGGTGCCGAGGCGGTCAGCAACCCCTGGCCGAAGAACAGAAGCAGCGCGCAAGTGGCATGCGACTGTTGGGGGATGCGAAGGCTCACGAGCCAGGGCTTCGTACATGTCCCGTACGACCGAGGCGATCCTTGAAGCGGCATCTTGCTCAAGCCTGGGGTCGGTCAAGAGATGTCGCAATACGAGGTCTGGGGTCTCCGACTTGCGGGGGGCTGCCGAGATCAAGAACGTCTCAGGTGGAAGACGAAGCCAAGCGCACAGCCTGAGGAAAGTTCTGAGGTCCGGTTGGGATCCCGCTTCGACGCGTGACCACGTCATGAAGCTGACCTCCGCTGTTTCAGCAGCTCTCCGCATCGATAGCCCAGCTGATGTTCGTCGTTCTCGTAGCATCTCTCCTAGAGCTGTTACGTCAAGGTGGGCAACGTCCTGGTCCTCGGAAGCGGTGTCGCTCGGACCTGACCCCGGAGAGGGCTTTGACGGCGGCACAGGTTCACCGTAACAGCAAGCAGCCGGTGATACTTGGATGGGCAGGTGGGGCGACTTCACCAGCTATTGAATAGTGTCCCTTTGCTGTGTCACTCATCTGATATGGTGATGGCGCGTCTGGCCCCGTGGCGTAGCGCACGAATACAGGTATCACGACCACTTGTACGCGATTTTCGAGAAAGGCAAATTGATGATTGCAAAGAAGAAACGATTCTTGGGGAACACCAACACGTTGGAGGTGCACGACACCTACAACGAGAAGAACGGGTGCCAGCTCGGTGAGATCAAGTTAGAGCATCGCTGGTGGTACGACACCCTCGCCGAGGCGAAGCGTGACAAGCGCTACGACAACTGCCATTGGTGCCTCGGTGGGAGTACTCGATAGAAGATTCGACACCACCTACGTATTGAGAAAGGGGGTGAGACCATGGCAAAGCGAAAAGCGCATCGCTCGGCAGTGACGGGCCGCTACGTGAAGGCTTCGACTGCAAAGCGAAACCCGCGTACGACTGTGTCTGAGACCGTCAAGCGTCGTAAGTGAGCATGGGCTGGTGCAGCAGGAGAGATCCCGCTGCACCAGCCATCACGCTATTGGGTTGAGTTCTATTGATGGAATACGGAGTTCTTGAAGAGCGCTTGCTGGTTGTTCACACTGGCTCGCGGGCGATCTCGGTTTTGCGGCGGGTGATGAAATCTTGCAGTTCGGCGTTGATGGCGTCGTCGATGGGGGGTGGCTGGTAGTCGGCCAGCAGTTCCTTCCAGCGGGTGTTGGCCCGCTGCGCCGCGGTGAGCGAGCCTTCTTCGGACCACTGCTCGTAGCTGTTGTTGTCGGCTACCTCGGAGCGCCAGAAGGCGGTCTCGAAGTTGGCCAGGGTGTGGGCGTTGCCCAAGAAGTGGTCGCCGTGGGTGTTGGTGCGGAACGCCTCCATGGCCTGGCCGTTGTCGCTCAAGTCGACGCCGCGGGCGTGGACCTCCATGGCGCCTAGCTGGTCGGCGTCCATGATGAGCTTCTCGTAGCCCAGGGTCAGGCCCCCCTCCAGCCAACCGGCGGCGTGGAGCACGAAGTTGACCCCGGCCTGCACGGTGGGCAAGAGCGTGTGGGCCGACTCATACGCCGCCTGGGCGTCGGGGGTTTTGGAAGCGGTGAACTGGCCCCCGGAGCGGAACGGCACCCCGCAGCGCCGGGCCAAAGCGGCCATCACGTAGATGGCCTGGCCGGCTTCGGGGGTGCCGAAGGTGGGGGCGCCGGTGGCCATCGACATCGACGAGGCGAACGTGCCGAACACCACCGGCGAGCCGGGTCGCACCAGTTGCAGGTAAGCCATGCCCGACAGGGCCTCGGCCAAGGCTTGGGCGGCCAGGCCGGCCACTGTCACCGGCGACATGGCTCCGGCCAGGATGAACGGGCTGATGATGCTGGCCTGGTTGGCCCGGGCGTAGGTCGTGGCCGCGCCCAGCATGGTGGCGTCCCAGCGCATGGGGGAGGAGGCGTTGATCAGCGAGGTCATCACCGTGCGGTCGGCCAGGTCGCCGCCGAAGGCGATGCGGGCCAGCTCCACCGAGTCGGCGGCCCGCTCCGCGCTGGTCACCGAGCCCATGAACGGCTTGTCGCTCCAGCGCAGGTGGGCGTACACCATGTTGAGGTGGCGCACGTCCACCGGCACGTCCACCGGCTCGCACACCGTGCCCCCGCTGTGGTGCAGGTGGGGGAGCCGGTAGGCCAGCTTCACCACGTTCTCGAAGTCGGCCAGGGTGGCGTAGCGCCGGCCCTGGTCTAAGTCGGTGACGAACGGCGAGCCGTAGTTGGGGGCGAACACGGTGGTGTTGCCGCCGATGCTCACGCTGCGCTCGGGGTTGCGGGCGTGCTGGATATAGGCAGCGGGGGCGTTGTCGGTCACGATCCGGCGGCACATCCCCCGGGGGAACCGCACCAGCTCGTCTTCCACATCGGCGCCCGCGTCCCGCCACAGGTCCAGGGCGTCGGGATAGTCCTGGAAGGCGATGCCCACCTCGGCCAGGATGGTCTCGGCGTTCTCCTCGATCTGAGCGAGCCCGGCCTCGTCGATGATCTCTACCGGCGGTATCCGTCGCTCCAGCACGGGGGCGGCCAACACCTGGCTGGCTGCTCGGGCTGCTTGCCGACCGGCCCGACCGCCGCCGCGTCTGCCTTGTCGCTCGCTCATCGCTGCTCCTGGGTTGCATGTTGCCGGCGGGCTGGTCTGCGCCGCCTGGATCCGGCATTCTCGCTATCGGTTGTTGACCGCGGGGGCAAATCCACCGCCTGCGCCAAGTGGGGGGCGGCGGCGGTCTCATGGGGCAGCGACATGGCGGCCACGAACAGCTCCTGGAAGCGGGCCTCGGTGGCAGTCTCGATCTTGACCACTTCCCGGGCGGCGCGCTCGGTCTCGGCTCGCTGTGATCCCGAGACCAGCATCCGGGCCGCGCCCGCTCCTGAGGCGTTGCCCACCCCTTTGACCCCTTCTACCGGCCCGTCGGGCACCAAGCCCAGCACCATGGCGTGAACCGGGCTGATGTGGGCGCCGAACGCACCGGCCAACCTCACATCGGCCACCTCGGCGATCCCGGCGTGCTCGAATAACAGGTCGATGCCGGCCCGCAGCGCGGCCTTGGCCAACTGAACTGCTCGCACGTCGTTTTGGGTCACCAGCAGCGGTATCGGCTGGATTTGAAGCACATAGGAAAACGTCCGACCGTCGGCGATGATGCGGGGGCTGCGATCGGCCAACTCGCCGCCGATGACGCCTCGGTGGTCGATGATCCCAACCAGGAACATCTCGGCAATCACCTCGATGATCCCCGAACCGCACAGCCCGGACACCTCCAGAGAGCCCAACGCGTCGTCAAAGCCGGGGTCGTCGGACCACAGACCGCAGCCGATCACCTTGAAACGGGGCTCCAGCGTGGCGGGGTCGATCCGCACCCCTTCGATCGCTCCGACGGTGGCCCGCTGTCCGCAGCTGATCTGGGCGCCTTCGAATGCGGGCCCGGTGGGGCTCGATGCCGCCCACACCTTCTGGCTGTCGCCCAATACGATCTCGGCGTTGGTGCCCACGTCGACGAGGAGCTGTGGGCGGTGCGACCGGTGCGGACCCTCGGCCAGCATGGCAGCCGCCGCGTCAGCCCCCACATGGCCGGCGATGCACGGCCCCATATAGAGGGAGGCACCGGGCAAGTCCACGCCGATGTCGGCTGCGTTGGCCCACACCCCGTCGCGCACCGCCAATGTGAACGGGGCTGCGCCTAGCGGTGTGGGGTCGATGCCCAGCACCAGGTGGTGCATGATCGGGTTTCCCACCACCACCAGATCGCAGACGTCGGCGCGGTCGATGCCCGCGGACTCACAGAGCTCGCCGATCACGTTGTCGATGGCTGACCTCACCGCTCCGGTCAGCTCCGCGGTGCCGCCGGGGTTCAACATGGCGTAGGACACCCGGCTCATCAGATCCTCGCCGAAGCGGATCTGAGGATTCATGCGCCCTGCGGTAGCGGCCACCTCCCCGGTGGCCAGGTCCAGCAGGTAGCCGGCCACGGTGGTCGAGCCCACATCCACCGCCACGCCGAATTCCGCGTCGGAATACCCTGGTCGCACCGTGAGCACCCGTCGCTCGACCACCTCGCCGTCCTCGCTTCGCGCGGGGTATTGCCGCCGGGTGTGGACCACGGCGGTGACCGCCCCGTTTCCCGCCGCGATCGCCGAAGACAAGGCGGGCAGCGCGCCAGCGGGAACCTCAACGTTTGACAGGTCCCAGTTGTCGGCCAACGCGTCGACCAGTCGTTCGGCATCGGAGACCTCGTCGCCCAGCACGGCGATGGGCAGCTCCAGGTAGTGGAGGGTCACCACCGGGTCGACGGTGATCTCACCCAGGTCGACAGCCTTTCGCACCACCGGGCTGTGTACTTGGCTCTGGGGCGGGACGTCGATCACCACGTCGCCCAGCACGGCGGCCTGACAGCTCAACCGATGGCCGGCTTCCCGCGGGCGCCGACCCCGGTAGTCGAGCTCGGTGGGACCGGGTGCCGACAGGGCGTCATCGGAGCTGGTCAGCCCCCACTTGGCGAACTGTCCGTTGCCGGGGGCCACCTGGCAGCGGCCGCACAGCCCTCTGCCTCCGCACACCGAGTCGATGTCCACCCCGGCGGCACGGGCGGCGTCCAACACCGTGGATCCCTCCGGGGCGGCCGACTCGATGCCGCTGGGGGTGAACACCACTCGGTGTTCTGGGCTCATACAGCAGCCCGGCGACGTCCCCCTCGACGGCGGGCAGCGCCCTCCCCGGCGGCGGTCGGGTCCCGGTTCTCGGCTATCCACGCCATGCAGTCCTGATCGTGGCCGGCCAGCACATCGGCGGCCATCACCGCCTGCTTCACCTCGGCGTGCAGCGGATTCATGATGGCCGAGGACATCCCCGCGCCAATGGCCATTGCCAGAAACGTGCCTGTGATCGAGTGGCGGTTGGGCAGCCCGAAACTCACGTTGCTGGCCCCGCAGGTGGTGTTCACCTTGAGCTCTTCGCATATCCGCCTCACCAGTCGGAACACCTGTTGGCCGGCGGTTCCCATAGCGCCGATGGGCATGACCAGGGGATCGACCACCACGTCGGAGCGGGGGATGCCGTGGTCGGCGGCCCGCTCCACGATCTTGCGGGCTACCTCGAAGCGCACGTCGGGGTCCTCGCTGATGCCGGTCTCGTCGTTGGAGATGGCCACCACCGCGGCGCCGTGGCGGGCCACCAGGGGCAGAACTCGCTCCAGCACCTCGTCCTCGCCGGTGACCGAGTTGATCAGGGGCTTGCCGTCGTACACCGCTATGCCCGCCTCCAGTGCCTCGATGATCGACGAGTCGATGGAAAGCGGCACATCGGTAACCGACTGCACCAGTTTGATAGCCCGAGCCAACAGCGCAGGCTCATCGGCCAGCGGGATGCCGGCGTTCACGTCCAGCATGTGGGCGCCGGCGGCCACCTGGGCCAGAGCATCGGCCTCCACCCGGCTGAAATCCCCGGCTTTCATCTCCTCGGTGAGGAGCTTTCTCCCGGTGGGGTTGATCCGCTCGCCGATCATGACGAATGGACGGCCGAACCCGATCACCACCTCTTTGGTCGCCGAGCTGATCACGGTTTCGGTCACGTTGCCGCCTCCTGGGGACTAATGGTTGGGGAATGTTCGTCGGCGCCGGCTGGGCCTGATGGCTCCAAGCGCTCGGCCGCCGGCTCGCCGGCGCTGGGATCCCAGCCGCCGGTGGCCACGAAGGCATCGAGCCGCTTCAGCGGGAACGCGGCCTCTAGCTCCTCGGCCGCCCGCAAGGCGGCACCCTCGGGGTCGGCAGGGTCACCGGGTATCAATTTCCAACGCCATTCACCCACATAATCTGATGCCTGGGTCTTGCCGGCCACCATGGCGGCCCGGTCGATAGCCCGTTGGAAGCGGCGGGGGAGGATGCGCTGGGTTTTCGAGGATCCCGAGCCTGCGTTCACCTGAGCGGGGATGTCCCGCCAACAGATCACCACCAGGTTGCCGTTACCCCCCCGCCGCCGACTCACGCGGCTCGCTCCCGGATCTCTACCAGCGCATCGACCAAACCTCCATAGCCGGTTGCCACCTTCTCGAAGCGCAGCCCCAGGCGGTCGGCCGCTTGTCGGGCCAACCGATCCAGTTCGGGGTCGGACTCCTGTGACAGGTGTACCAGCCGGGTGTAGTTGTTGAAATAGACCTCTTGCAGTTCGGGGTGTTCCGCTATGCCCAGCCCCTCCAGGATCAGGCGCTCGAAGTGCCGCACCAGATAGTCGGTCAGATACAGCGTTCCCAGCTCCTGATCTTGAAGTCGGGCAAAGGCCTCGGCACCGGCGTAGAGCTCGTAGCAGTGGGGGCCGGGCAGGCGCTCCACCCCCTCCTCTTGGCACACCTTGTCGAGCAGGCCGCCGGTGCCGCAGTCGGCATAGCCCACCAGGATGGAGCGATAGCGGCCCCGGGCGGATCGAACCCGCCCCCGCACCGCTTCGGGGATCAACTCGGGGCGGTTGTGCAGCTTGGCCGGCAGGCATTCCAGGTCGATGGCCGATCCCTTGTCCCCGCTGTCTAGAGCCGAGATGAGGTATCTCAGCTCCTTGGCCAGGGCCCCGCAGGCCACCACCAGTACCCGGTTGTGGCGCTCCATGGTCACACCGCGGCTCGACGAGCGGCTACCAGCTCTTTGGCGGTCTCCGCGGCTACCGCCGCGTCGCGGCAGTAGGCATCGGCGCCGATGGCCTCGCCGAACTCCTCATTGAGCGGAGCGCCGCCCACCAGAACGATGTAGTCCTCACGCAGGCTCTTCTCGACCAGGGTGTCTATGACCACCTTCATGTAGGGCATGGTGGTGGTGAGCAGGGCCGACATGCCCAAGATGTCGGGCTGGTGCTCGTCGAGCGCGGCGATGAACTCCTCCACATCGGTGTTGATGCCCAGGTCGGTCACCTCGAAGCCGGCGCCCTCCAGCATCATGGCCACCAGGTTCTTGCCGATGTCGTGGATGTCGCCCTTCACCGTGCCGATCACCACGCTGCCGATGGGCTCAGCCCCGGTCTCGGCCAGAAGCGGGCGCAATATGGCCATACCCGCCTTCATGGCGTTGGCGGCCAGAAGAACCTCCGGCACGAACAAGATGCCGTCGCGGAAGTCGATGCCCACGATGCGCATTCCCTCAACCAGGGCCTGGTCCAGCACCTTGTCGGGGGGCCAGCCCCGTCCCAGCAAGATTCTGGTGCCCTCGTCGATCTCTTCGGCGAGACCGTCGTAAAGATCATCGTGCATCTGCGCACACAGGTCTTCGTCGTTCAGACTCGACAGATCGATGTCGTCGATCTCGGGCGTGTCAGTCATTCGACACACTCCTTCTGTGGTGCTGGACCCAAGGCGGGTTCCATACTGTGGACCAGTACCGCAATGCGGAACGATGTCACTGTAGCACGGCGAGCAGGCCCATGCCCCTGCCGGCGACCCTTGCCAGAGGATTGACTCTGATCGTCGCCCGCGGTAGCGTGCCCCCTTGGGGAAGCCACGGCTCGGGCGGTAGACCGGTTCCACCAATGCCAAAAGGTAGGCAGGTATCCCCATGCGTGCTCGTCATGACACTTCCTCCAGCGACTGCTCTGTAGCTTCAGAACATGCCCGGAACGATCCGGGCCAACGGCAAAATTCGCCATTGATGCGGTCGTCGCGTCCCCGCCATCTGCGGGGCAGGCGAACCCGCCTGGTGGCATTCGTGGCCGCCGCAGCTTTGCTGGCCGCCTCCGGTGTGGTCGCGCTGGCCACCGCGACGGCTAGCGCCCAAGGGCAGACCCAAAGCTGCCATGCCGCACTCTCCGGCGATGGCTCGACCACCGGCAGCTGGGATTCGTCGTGCGGTTCGACGTCGCGCCCGGACCGGTATGCGAAGTTCTACACCTTTTCTGTTTCGGAGCGAGGGGCCGTAACCATCGATCTCAGCTCAAGCGTTGACACAGTGATGTACCTGCGCAGGGGAGCTGACCAGCGCACGGGTGTGCAGCTTCGCTCCGATGACGACGGCGGCACCGGAACCAATTCCCGGATCAGCGTGACTCTGGCTGCCGGCGACTACACGATCGAGGCCACGACTTACTATCGATTCCGTACGGGCCATTTCACACTGGAACTCTCAGGCGCCGGCACCGCCAGTCCTGTGGGGACTACCGCGAACACAGAAGCGAGGTTCTCGGAAACCTGCGCTGTGGCAGTTTCAGGCAACGGTTCCATCTCGGGAACGTGGGCTTCGGACTGCGAGTCGACAGAGAGGCCCGGCAGCTTCTCCCGGTTCTACACGTTCTCGGTATCGCAACCGAGGCAAGTGAGCATCGTGCTTCGATCCAGCGAGATCCCGGTGCTGTATCTGCGAGACGGAGAAGACGAGCGGGCATCTCTGTCGACACGCAGCGAGAACACCAGCGGAAGGAGCGGCCGAATCGCCCGTATCAACCCACAAGAAACGCTCCTGCCCGGCGTCTACACGGTTGAGGCCACCACATGGGCCCCAAACAGCCCAGGCCGATTCACACTGGAGTTCTCGGGCGTGGACTTCGTGCCGACACCAGCGCAGATTGCGGCATGCGGTGAGACGCTGTCCAGCGATGGCGGGTATTCGGGGTCTTGGACCAATGAATGCGAGTCATCTGAGCGGTACGGAAGTTTCGCGAAGTACTACACCTTCACTGTGGATCGCCAAAGACTGGTGATCATCGAGATTCACTCCAGCGTCGACTCGTACCTGTACCTGCGTAGCGGCGACGACGAGAGGTCGGCGTTCTACACCCATGTGGATGACAACAGCGGCCTAGGAGCCAACGCGCTTCTCAGCACAGTTCTCGGGCCGGGCACCTATACAGTCGAAGCCACCACCGCTTCGCCGGGCAGAGCTGGCCAATTCCGGCTAGAACTCGTAGGTACCGGCAACGCTGCTCCCCAGACCGCCGCCCCCGACCCAGTTCCGGCCCAGGATGATGATTGCGGTGTCGACCTGGCGGGCGACGGAACGCATTCGGGGTCTTGGACCGTTGGCTGCGCGTCGTCTGAGCGCGCCGGCAGCCATGCCGTGTTCTATACCGTCAATGTGTCGCGGCGCGGGCAGGTGGACATCGACCTTCGCTCCCGTGTTGTCGACACTTACCTGTACCTGCGCTCCGGCGACGACGCGCGCTCCGGCGACTATTTGCGCCGAGACGACGATGGAGGGTCGGGCACCAACTCTAGAATCCTCGACACCCTCGACCCCGGTGCCTACACCATCGAAGCCACCACCTACAGGAGTGGCCGGACCGGAGCGTTCGAGTTGGAGATCTCCGGCACCCAAACCACAAGCACCCAGCAGCCCGCACCAACGCCGGCGCCAACTCCTGCGCCAACACCCACTCCGGCCCCGACGCCCGCGCCGACGCCTACGCCCGCCCCGACGCCGACGCCTGCGCCTACGCCTACGCCTACGCCAACCGACAATTGCGGTAGCGCTCCAACGGGCAATGGCCAAGTTTCAGGTGTGTGGACCGCTGATTGCCGCTCGCGGATACGAGCCGCAAGGTACTCGCAGTACTACACATTCACGGTGCCGCAACGTGCCCTGGTGACCATCGACCTTCGCTCCAGAGTGGACACGTACATGTACCTCCACCGCGGCGACGATCGGAATTCCGCCTCTGTCATACGCTTCGACGACGACGGAGGGACGGGCTACAACTCCAGGATCCGCGAAAGCCTCAGTCCTGGCACCTACACCATTGAAGCCACCACTTTCGCCCAAGGTCGAACCGGTGCGTTCACCCTCAACTTGAGCGGCCTCTGATCGCCGTCTACCCATCGACCTCCGACCCCAACCCGGCGACAATGGTGGTGAGGTCGTAGTCGTCGGTATCGATCTCTGATAAGAGGTCGAATGCCTCGGCCATCTCATCGGCCCGTCTCTGGGCGTAGAGCCGGACATGGTAGTGGGTCGGGATCAAAAAGCGGCCTGCGGCGACCCCGTCGAAGGCTCTCTGGGCGACTGTTGAGGCGCTCATGCCCTTTTGCTCCATGAGCATCCCAGACATCGGATCGCTCTCAGCGGCACCCCCATACCGCTCGGGGCGATGTCGGGTGGAGTCCCACAGATTGCTCGAGGTGATGCCCGGGCACAGCAGGCTGATGCCCACATGGTCGGGCAGTTCGCCTCTAAGCACATCACACATGGCCAGCACGGCGTGCTTCGATGCGGTGTAGGCCCCGGCGTGGAGGTGGGGGACGCCCACCGAGTGCTCTGAGCCGGTGGCCATGAGCCACCCTGGCTGGTCGCCGGCGACCATGAGGCGGCCGAAGCTCTGAAGGGTGTGGAGTGTGCCCAAGACGTTGACCTTTGTCGTCCACTCGGCATCGGCCCACGGGGTTTCCAGCAGCGGCGCCAACGGGGCCATCACACCCGCATTGGCGCAGGCCAGGGCGGGCGGCCCGTGGTTGCGGGCGACGGCGTCGGTGAGTTCGCCTACCGACTCAGGGCTAGTCACGTCGCAGCCATAGGCCCGGGCGCTGCCGCCCCTCTCGACGATGCCGCGGGCAACGGCTTCGGCAGCTTCGACCTCCAAGTCGGCCACGGCCACTGCCGAGGCGCCCCGGTCTGCGGCCTCCGCCGCCAGCGCCGCCCCGATGCCGCTCCCGCCGCCGGTTACCACCACCGGTCTTCCCTCTACGAACATGGCCATGGTGTGCTCCCTTGTATTGCAATCCTCATGCCAGTGCTTCGATCTCGTCCAGCACGGGCAGCAAATAGCCTATGAACGCGGCGGGGTTCTCCTGCATCGGGAAGTGCCCGACGCCCTCCATAGCCGTGTGCGTAGATCCGGCGATGGCCTGGTGGGCCTCGATACCGGCCTCGACGGTGCCTGAGACGTCGTGCTCGCCGTTCATGATGTGTACCGCGGTGAGGCCGGTATCGATCTCACCGGCGCGGTCGCGGATGTCGTAGTCGGCCAGGTAGTAGTGGAGGTCACCCCAAAACGAGGGAGGCCAGCCCGACGAGTACACCTGCGACACCTCCTTCACATAGGGCTGCGGAGAGGTGGGAGAGCAAAGCTGCTCCATCATGGCGGCCTTGGCGTGGTTGCCCACCTGCGGATGCCAAAACCCCAGGAAGGCCTCCCGGTTGCCGGGAATGTGCAGTGCGCCCTCGAGCGAGATGACGGCTCGGAAGTCCTCCGGGTAGCACAGGGCCAGCTCAAGGGCCAGCAGCCCGCCCACCGAGCAGCCCATGAACGCCGGCCGCTCCAAATCCAGGGCCCGGGCCAGCGCTCGGGGAACCTGTCGCAGAAAGCCCCCGTCGAGCCGGTACTCGCTTTCCCACCATCGCTTTCGCACGGGAGGAACCGACTTGCCGTGGTAGGGCAGGTCGTAGGCGATCAGGCGGAATCGGCTGGTGATCTCGGGTGCCTCGAACAGGTGTCGATACTGGAGGCTGTTGGCGCCGGCGGTGTGCTGGAGCAGCATGGGTATGCCTGATCCGGCCTCCTCGTAGTAGACGCGGTGGTCAAACCCGTCGAGTTCTATGTGCAGGTACCGTCCCACCGGGCTGTCATGGCGGGGCAGCGGTCCGCTTTCTGAGACCTCCGTCCCATCGGCTGCGTTCGGCCCCCGAAGCAACTCCACCGCCCGCTGCACGGCGGGGAGGTACTGCCACCACAGCAGCGGATCGGTGAGTCCTCGCTGAAGGCCGGACTCGCCGGCTGCGGTCAATACCGAGATTTGCGCGAACCTCGGCGGCACGGCCGCCAGCAGCGGCGCCCAGACTTCGCCCGGCCCGGTGATCGTGATGACTCCCCGACCGGCCTCGGGCACCCCGGCGGCTACCTCTCCTTCGGCAGTGGTGAAACCGGTTAGGTGATCGCCGACTCCCAGTCGCAGACCTCCGGTCCAATGCCGCACCGCCAGGCGCATCTCACCGTCGGCGGCACAAGCCGCCGCGAACGCCTCAGCGTCGGGCAGGCTCGGGCTCATCCAACTTCCGCGGGGGCAGAAGAGGCCAGCGTCTCCTGTCGATTGCGGGGGTTGACGAGGCTCATCCATCCTCCGCGGGGGCAGAAGGGGTCAATGCTCACAGATGCGACGAAACCGGGCAGACGTTTAGGGGCATGGCGTTGATGCCGTTGAACCAGACGCTGTTCATGGGCTCGGGCGACCCGGCCAATTCGATGTCGGGCAGCCGTCGGTAGAGCTCTTCGAGCACGCACCGGAGCTGGGTTCGGGCCAGCGCTGCTCCGAGGCAGAAGTGGGGACCGGTGCCGAATGCCAGGTGCGTGTCGGCGTTGGAGCGGCCGATGTCGAATCGGTCGGGGTTGTCGAACACCTCTTCGTCGCGGTTGGCCGAGATGTACGACAAGTAGACCTTGCTGTCTTTGGGGATGGTGACCCCCCTCAGCTCGATGTCGCAGGTGGCAGTGCGGCAGAACTGCATGACCGGCGGGGAGAAGCGCAGCACCTCCTCTATGGCGTTGGGCATCCGGCCCTCGATGTCGTCGAGCAGCCGCTCCTTCTGGTCGGGGTGCTCGTCCATGAGGCGCACGAAGTGGGCGGTGGTGTTGCGGGTGGTCTCGTGGCCGGCGATGGACAGCGTCACGAAGAACTGGGTGATCTCGTCTTTGGCGAGGCGCCGCCCGTCCACCTCGCCGTGCAGGTATTTGGACAGCATGGTGTCGTCTTGGGCGTCGCCGCGCGACTTCACCACATCGTCGAGGAACAGGTAGAGCGCCACGATGTCGTTCTGGAACTCCGGGTTGTGCTCGAAGCTGGCCACTTTGTTGCCCAGCTGCATGTACTCGTCGCGCCGGTGTTGGGGCACGCCCATGAGCTGGCACAAGAGGATCATCGGCAGCTCGGCGGCCACGTCGAAGACGAACTCCACCTGGTCTTTTCCGGCGAGCTCGCCTATCACCTCTTGGGCGTGCTCGCGGATGAAGGATTCCAGGTTGGCCACCTTGCGGGGGGTCAGCCCGGGCTGGATGAGCCGGCGGAACTGGGTGTGCTGGGGCGGGTCCATGCCCATGAGCCCTGCTCGCTGGCTGGCGAGCTGCGCTGGATCTCGGCGCACGTCGGTCCACAGCACGGAGTTCTCCCACGCCGAGAACCGCTCGTGGTCTTTGGAGGCCATGGCCACGTCCTCGTACTTCGACAGCACCCAGAAGCCGGGACAGGGGAGGTACCCGGGGTTCTGGGGCTCTGGTGGTGGATTCCACCACACCGGCGCCTCGCGGCGCAGCACCTCGAAGTACTCGTAAGGCGCCGCCCCGAACCGGGCGATGTCGTCCTGTTTGGCAAGGTTGATGTCGCCGGGATTCAGAGTCATTTGCCCTCCAGTTCTTTGGATGACGCTCAGACGATGTTCAGAGTGGAAAGGAAACCCGACACTAGGGCGATGTCGCCCTCTGTTTCGCAGGCCGAGCGCCACGGTGTGCGGGCCGTTCCCCACGAGACGAAGTCGAAAGCGGTAGATACGACCGCGGCGTCGCCGCCGTCTGTTTCTTCGACAACCAGACCGCCGTCGGGGTCGGGGCGGCGCACCGTCCAGGTGCTCTCGCCGGGGCCGGTCAGGCGGATGGTTACCGGAGCGATCAGCGACTCGTCGAGCTCGGGGCCCTGCATCTGGGGGAGCCCCCACATCATCCACTGCACCACTGGGTACAGCTCCTCGTGCGAGGGCGGGGGCAGCTCGCGCTGAACGGGGCCGCCGGGCGCGGCTATGTCATGGTAGAGGTGGCAGAAGCAGTCGAATGCCAAGCCGTTGGCCACCGCGTGCATGGGATAGGTGCCCAATCCGGGCACCTCCAGCGGTGCTGAGGCCAGCGGCTCTTCCTGGAGGGCCCCAAGGCGGGCGAGCCGCTGTGCGCCGTAGACATCCAGCTCTTCCAACACATCGGCGATCGGCCAGCCTCGGCGGATGTCAACGTGAACGTCGTGCTCTCGCTCGCGCACCGACGGCAGGGGCAGCCGCTCATCGGGCACCGGAAGCGGGTCGATCAGGTTGCGGGCGCCAGCGCCGATGTGGGCCACCACGTCGCGCACCCGCCACCCCGCGCACGCCGACGGCGCAATCCATTCCGGCTCGGAGAGCGCTCGGGCCACTTCCATGATCCGGTGATGGAACGCCTCATGCGCCGCTAGGGCCTCAACGGTCACCGGCCAATGGTTCACCGCCGAAGCACTGTTGTCAAGGAGGCCGGTCCCCAAGCGGCACCGCAGTCGGAAGGTGGACACCGGCCGGCAGCATCCACCTCGAGGCTGCTTGTAGGGGCTCGGGTGGGTTGTTAGCGTCGGTTCTCGATGGGCGATCCTGATTTCGACAGCTTCCCCGTGGTCTCCCACGGCCACCTGTTCGAGGACTTCCCGGTGGGGCGGGATTTCGATCACCACTGGGGTCGCACCATCACCGACGGCGACAACGCGCTGTTCTCCACGGCGACGTGCAACTGGAATCCCATGCACCTCAACGCCGAGTTCGCCCGAGCCCACGGCCATCCCGATGTGGTGGTGAACCCGATGCTGGTTCTTTGCACCGCGGTCGGCCTGTCGGTCGAGGACTTGAGCGAGCGGGGAGGGCCGTTTCTGGGCATGGAGGAGGTGAGGTTCCACCGGCCGGTGTACCCGGGCGACACGCTGACGGCCTGCTCCCGGGTGCTCGACGCCCGAGGGTCGGCAAGCCGTCCCAGCACCGGGATCGTCACATGGCACACGCAGGCCCGCAACCAGCGGGGCGATCTGGTGCTCGAATACCGGCGCACCAACCTCGTGGCCAAGCGGCGTCGGACCTCCGAGGATTAACGGTGTCTCGAACCCTGGTCGATCCCCGTCCGCCGATCCCGGTGGCCTACCGCACCGACGAGCGGTCGGCGATCCAGGAGATGGCCCGCGACTTCGCTATGGGCAAAGTGCTGCCGATCGCCAATCAGCTAGACCCCGAGCACGGCCTCATTCCCGGCGAATTGCGCAAGGAGATGGGCGAGCTCGGCTTTTTCGGCATCACGGTGCCGGAGGGCTACGGCGGCCTGGGGCTGGGAGTGTTCGAGTACGCGCTGGTCACCGAAGAGCTGTCGAGGGCGTGGATGAGCGTGGCCAGCATCATTGCCCGCTCGGGAATCGCCCTGTCGCTCGACCCCTCCCAGCGGGAGAAGTACCTGCCGCTCGCCGCCCGGGGAGAGTGGCTGGGGTGCTTCGCGATGTCGGAACCCGGCGCGGGATCAGACATCGCCTCGGTGAGGACCCGGGCCACCCCCACCGACGGAGGGTGGCTGCTCAACGGCCAGAAGATGTGGTGTACGTTCGCCGACCAAGCCGATTGCATCCTAGTGGTAGCCCGCAACAAGCCCTACGACCCCGACAACAGGCACTCGGGGATCCGCCAGTTCGCGGTCCACAAGGCGCCGGGGGCGTTTCCCGAGGGCATCTCGGGCAATCCGATAAGAAAGATCGGCTACCACGGCTGGCGCACTTTCGAGCTGTCATTCGACGACTGCTTCGTGCCCGCCGACTGCCTGGTGGGCTTTCAGCGAGCCGAGACGGCCGAGGACATGGGGTTCAAGGGGGCCGCGGCGGGCATGGCCACCCCCCGAATCCATACCGCGGCCCGGTCGATCGGCCTCGCCCGGGGGGCTCTGGAGGACTCGATCGTCTATGCCCAGCAGCGGGAGCAGTTCGGACGACCTATCGGCGACTTCCAGGCGACCCGCTTCAAGATCGCCAAGATGGCATCGGACATCGAAGCCTGTCGGGCTCTGATGTACCAGGTGGCGGCCAACTCCGATGCCGGCGAGAAGTCTCACATGGCCGCGGCGATGGCAAAATATCAGGCGTCGGAGATGTCGGAGCGGGTGACCTCTGAGGCGCTCCAGATCCACGGCGGTGCGGGCTACACCACCGATTTCCCCATCGAGCGCTATTGGCGCGATGCCCGGCTGACCAAGATCTTCGAGGGGACCAGCGAGATCATGTTGCGCATCATCTCCGACCACCTTCTGCCGCCAACCCCGCTCAGGTAGACGAGGACGATGGACGCCCCCGCAGCGCTCACGGGATCGGGCAACTATTTCGAGGACTTCGCGGCGGGCCAGCGCATGCGCCACGCCCGGTCGGCCACCGTCGACGAGGTGGAGAACAACTACATTTCCAAGCAGGTGATGAACACGGCCCAGTCGCACTGGAACGAGGAGATCATGGCCGGCTCGCCCCTTGGCGACGGCCGGTTGGTGTTCGGGCTGATCACCGGTTCTATGACGGTGGGGCTGGCCAGCCAGGACACCGCCGAGAATGCGCTCTGCGAACTGGGCCTCGACGCGGTGCGGTTCAAGAGGCCGGTACACCACGGCGATACCATCACCGCCTACACCGAGGTGCTCGATGTTGCCGATGATCCCGAGCGCGAGGACGCCGGGATCGTGCGCTTCAAGCACTGGGGTCGCAACCAGCACGGCGATGTGGTGTGCGAGCTTGAACGGCTCGTGCAGGTCAAGCGGCGCAGCCACTGGGGGCTGGGGTGACCGCGGCCCACGACGAGTCCGGCAGCTACCTCACCGCCCACGAGCACGCCGCGGCAATGATTCCCGAGCGCTCGGGCCCGCTGGGCGACGTCCGGATCGTGGATCTCACCCAAGCGCTGGCCGGCCCTTTCTGCACCATGATCCTGGCCGACATGGGCGCCGATGTGATCAAGGTGGAGCCCCCCCAAGGTGACACTGTGCGCCACATCGGCCCTCATACCGAGGCCGACGACGAGCATTTCTTCGGCGGCTATTTCGCCAGCAACAACCGCAACAAGCGCAGCATCGTGCTCGACCTCAAAGAGCCCGCCGACGTGGAGGTGTTCCTGCGGCTGGTGGGCACCGCGGATGTGGTGGTGGAGAACTACCGGGCCGGGGTCATGGACCAGCTCGGGCTGGGCTACGAGGTGCTGCGGGAGCGCAAACCCGATCTGGTGTACGGCGCCATCAGGGGCTTCGGCGATCCCCGGACCGGCGAGGGTCCCTACACCTACTGGCCGGCCTATGACATCGTGGCCCAATCGATGTCGGGGCTCGTCAGCTACACCGGCACCAAAGACGGCGTCCGGGTGGCCAGCGGCCCCAGCGTGGGCGACTTGTACCCGGCCGCCATGATGGTGTCGGGCATCTTGGCCGCGCTCCACCACGCCCGCCGCAGCGGCCAGGGGCAGTTCGTGGATGTGGGGATGGTGGACTCGCTGATGGCGCTGTGCGAGTCGATGACCTGGCGCTATTCCTACACGGGGGAGATCCAGGCGCCCCGCGGCAGCGAGCATCCCTCGCTATGCCCGTTCGAGCTGTACGACACCGCCGACGGGCTCGTGGCCATCGCCGCTCCCGGCCCCCGGCACTGGGAGCGGCTGTGCCGGATCATCGGCCGGGAGGACATGATCGACCACGACCGCTACAAGAGCTCCCGGCGACGGGTGCTCCACCGCGAGGAGGTCCGCGAGGCGATCACCGCTTGGACCGGCAAGCTCACCAAAGCTGAGGTGGTGGACACCCTGGCCGACAAGGTGCCCTGCGGGCCGGTGAACGATGCCACCGACCTGCACCGCAACGAGCAGGTCAGGGCTCGTAAGATGCTGGTAGCGGTGGACCACCCCGGCTCGGCCCGCCCGGTGATCACCCCCAACACCCCCATCCGCTTCGCCGAATCGCCGACCGGGGTGTACCGCCCCGCCCCCAAGCTCGGAGAGCACACCGGCGAGGTGATCGACGAGCTCGACCGCCTCGCTTCGCCCCCGGGGCCCACCGCCGACGACCCAGATCGGGTGTCGAAGCCCGACATGACCACCGCCCTCGAGGCCAAGGAGATCGAATGAGCAACTACGAAAGGGCAAAGGCGACCCGGGTGAGGCGATCCGAGCTGTCCACTCCCGGACACTCCGAGAAGATGATCGCCAAGGCGGCCCAGAGCGAAGCCGACATGGTGTTCCTCGACCTCGAGGACGCGGTGGCGCCGTCGGCCAAGGTGGGCGCCCGCAAGAACATCATCGCCGGGCTCAACGAGCTCGACTGGGGCCACAAGATCCGCTCCTACCGCATCAACGGAGTACACACCCAGTGGTGCCACGACGACATCGCCGAGGTGGTGACCGGCGCCGGGCCCAACATAGACGTGATCATGGTGCCCAAGATCAAAGGGCCCCGTGAGGTGTGGTTCGTGGACGACATGTTGACCCAGCTCGAGCTCAAGCTGGGCCTCGAGGTGGGCCGGATCGGCATCGAATGCCTGGTAGAAGAAGTCGAGGCCGTCCAGACGGCCGACGAGATCGCCCGATGCAGCCCCCGGCTGGAGGCTCTCACCCTGGGGGTGGGCGACTTGTCGGCCAGCCAGGGGATGCGCCTCGGCCACATCGGGGTGACCGACGGCGAGGCCGCCCTGCGCTATCCCGGCGACGTGTGGCATTACGCCCGAACCAGGATGATCGTGGCCTGCCGAGCCGCGGGCATCGACGCCATCGACGGGC
Source organism: Candidatus Poriferisocius sp. (assembly GCF_965208475.1). Classification (GTDB taxonomy): domain Bacteria; phylum Actinomycetota; class Acidimicrobiia; order Acidimicrobiales; family Bin134; genus Poriferisocius. The sequence goes on from NZ_OZ242338.1 coordinate 198,650, forward strand.
CGTACGCCAACATCGCCAACCCCGGAGGCTATGAGAAGAGCGCGGCCACGTTCTCGATGCTCGGCGGACTGGGCAAGTGGTGCATCCACCCCAGCCAGATAGAGATTGCCAACCGGGTGTTCGCCCCCACCGCCGACGAGATTGCCGAGGCACAAGGCGTGGTCGAAGCTGTCCGGGCCGCCGAAGCCGAAGGCCAGGGCGCAGCCAACTACAAGGGCATGATGATCGACGCCGCCACCACCCGCCTGTTCGAGGTCACCCTCGACCGTGCCCGGCTGTGCGGGCTCGTCTGAATTCGAGCGCTTCGAGGCCATAACCGAGGGCTGTCGCGCGGACGGCTCGGCGGCCAGTTCTGGCTATACGTAGGTAGGCTGTCTTCAGTGCTGAAGATGGCGGCGGCGGCGGTCGTTGTGGGGTTGGCGGCTGTGGGGTTGGCGGCTGTTTCGAGCGCGGTTTTGGCTGATGAGGCCGCTGATCGGTGTTTCGGGATTCATGGGTTCGGGCAGCAGCCGGTGGATGTGGCGAAGTCGGCGGATGGGTCGGAGGTGCTTGCTCAGGTGCGGTGGGGGTTTCACGATTCCGTCGGCTGTCATCTGGTGTTGGACGACGAGACGGTGGAGGTGTTGCGGGCTGCGGGCCGGCCGATGTCGTCAGGGGCGGGTTCCGGCGAGGGCGCGGCAACTGATCGGTGTTTCGGGTTTCATGGGTTCGGGCAGCAGCCGGTGGATGTGGCGAAGTCGGCGGATGGGTCGGAGGTGCTTGCTCAGGTGCGGTGGGGGTTTCACGATTCCGTCGGCTGTTATCTGGTGTTGGACGACGAGACGGTGGAGGTGTTGCGGGCTGGCCCTCCGGTGCCGCAGCCTGGCTCGGTGTCGGCCGGCGGCAATCATGCCTGCCGAGTCCACGAGAGTGCGGTCATCGTGTGCTGGGGCGACGACTATTACGCACAGGCCACTGCGCCTGATGGGGAGTTCTTGTCGGTGTCGGCGGGCATGCTCCATTCGTGTGGGTTGGGGGCCGACCGCGCCGCGGTGTGCTGGGGCTCGGATGAGGGTTGGGATGGCGACTTCTTCGGGCAGGCCACTGCGCCTGATGGGGAGTTCTTGTCGGTGTCGGCGGGCATGCTCCATTCGTGCGGGTTGGGGGCCGACCGCGCCGCGGTGTGCTGGGGCTCGGATGAGGGTTGGGATGGCGACTTCTTCGGGCAGGCCACCGCGCCTGATGGGGAGTTCTTGTCGGTGTCTGCGGGCGGTTTCCACTCCTGCGGGCTGCGATCCAACCAGACGGTGGCATGCTGGGGTTGGCAGTCTGATGCGCCGGGCGGGCGGTTCTTGTCGGTGTCTGCGGGCGGTTCCCACTCCTGCGGGCTGCGGCCCAACCAGACGGTGGCATGCTGGGGCACCAACGGCTTTGGGGAGGCGACACCGCCGGCTGGTGAGTTTCGGGCGGTGTCGGCTGGTAGTCGCCATTCGTGCGGGATTCGGATCGACCAGACCGTAGTTTGCTGGGGATCAAACGAGGATTGGGATGGCGAATACCTCGGGCAGGCCGTCGCGCCAAGCGGGGAGTTCTTGTCGGTGTCGGCCGGGGGCGGGCACTCGTGCGGGTCGCGAGCCGACGGCTCGGTTGTGTGCTGGGGCAGTGACGAATACGGGAGCACCGAGGTTCCCGAGCCGCAGGTTGGGCCGGTATCGGTTGGAGCAGGGCACTCGTGTCTACTCCAGATTGACAGCACCGTCGAGTGTTGGGGGCGCGACGAATACGGGCAGGCCGTCGCGCCGGGCGGGGAGTTCTTGTCGGTGTCGGCCGGGGGCGGGCACTCGTGCGGGTTGCGGGTTGAGCTGGTGGTCGAATGCTGGGGTGATGACATCTCCGGGCAGGCCACGGTGCCCGAGGGGCGGTTTTTGGCGGTGTCGGCGGGCGGGCAGCACTCCTGCGGGCTGCGAACTGACCAGACCGCAGTGTGCTGGGGCGACAACTGGGCCCGGCAGTCAACCCCGCCGCAGGGGCGGTTCTCCGCGATCGCAGCCGGAGGCGACCACTCCTGCGGGCTTCGAATCGACCAGACCGCAGTGTGCTGGGGCAGCGATCTCAACGGGCAGGCAGCACCGCCCGAAGAGGAGTTCACGGCGGTGTCCGCGGGTTGGCAGCATTCGTGCGGCCAGCTGTCCGATGGCGCGGTTGCGTGCTGGGGCAGCGACGGGTTTGGGCAGTCCACTCCGCCGGCCGGGGAATTCGCTGCGATATCGGCCGGCAGGTCACATTCATGCGGTCTGCTAGCCGATAACACTGCGATCTGTTGGGGCCGCGACGAGCGCGGGCAGTCCTCTGCGCCCGCCGGGAGGTTCACCGCGATATCGGCCGGCAGAAGCCATACCTGCGGGAATAAGACCGACGGCGCCATGGTGTGCTGGGGCAGCCAAGACGAAGACAACGAACATCCCGAAACAGCCGGTGGGCAAATCGAACTGGTGTCGGCCGGTGAAGGGCATTCGTGCGGATTGCGGGTCGACCGCACGGTCGCCTGCTGGGGAGGCCAAGGCCTGGCACGGGCAACGGTGCCCGGCGGGGAGTTCTTGTCGGTGTCGTCCGGTCGGTCCTATTCGTGCGGACTGCGAATCGATCGAATCGTCCGCTGTTGGGGCTACAACGCGGATGGGCAGGCGACGGCGCCGGGCGGGGAGTTCTTGTCGGTGTCGGCGGGTGATTCTCATTCCTGTGGGGTCCGGGCCGATCGCACCGCGTTGTGTTGGGGGTCTGATGAAGACTGGGAGGGCGACCCCATAGGAAAGGCGACCGCGCCAGCGGGGGAGTTCTTGTCGGTGTCGGCCGGGGACTACCACTCGTGTGGAGTGCGAGCCGACCGCACGGTCACGTGCTGGGGCCACAAGGGATTTGGGCAGGCGACGGCACCCGGAGGCCGGTTCTTGTCGGTGTCGGCCGGCGCTTGGCATTCGTGCGGGCTGCGAATCGACCGGACAGTCCGCTGTTGGGGCTACGAGGAGGATGGGCGGGCGACGGCGCCGGGCGGGGAGTTCTTGTCGGTGTCGGCGGGTGATTCTCATTCCTGTGGGGTCCGGGCCGACCGCGCCGCGTTGTGTTGGGGGTCTGATGAAGACTGGGAGGGGGTCCATACAGGGCAGGCCACCGCGCCGGGCGGGGAGTTCTTGTCGGTGTCGGCCGGCGAGTCTCATACGTGCGGGTTCCGAACCGACCAAACCATAATTTGCTGGGGGGACAACAGGTCTTGGCAGACCAACGTGATTGCAGATCTGGTCCCTGTACAAGCCGTATATTTGGTTCCTTTGGGATATACACCGGTTGCTGGCAGACACGAAGCTATCACTAATACGGTTTCTGAGGCACAAAGGTGGTTCCGCATTCAGACCGAGGGAAAACATCCGGTATTTGAAGAGAGAAACTCATCGATATCTGTGACGACAGTGGAATCGACCCTGCGAGTTAGCGAATTTGCCGATAAGGATGATGATCTAATCGCCGAAATCCACGAAATGCTAGGCACAATACCTGGCACTCCTCTCTTGATATTTTCTGAAGGGTCATTCGCCCAAGAGTTGAATGCTTGTGGCTGGTATAACTCTGCCACCAATGCCATCACGATACCAATTGGGAACTGTGATTTGGCACCGCAGATTGATGCATATTGGCCCTATGGAGCAACGTACCTTGTTGCGCATGAGCTCACCCATCTACTCGGAGCTGTGCTACCATGTGCCCCGCACCACGATGGCACTTCGCATGTCGATGACGACAATCGTGATGTCTTATACCGAGGACAGGACGCGACAGACTGGTCGAATCTCGTGTTGGACGCCGGCCGCGACGACTATTATCTGCACGGCCGCGACGACTGTTACGACATAGCAGATAATGTGTTGCTGGTCTCTCAATACTAAATGCCAGAATCACCCTATCCTGGTCGCACAGATGCAATTGGTGACGCGCTGGCCACTCGGCCTTGACCGCTGGCAGCGATGCCCTTTATAGCCGCAATAGCGTTCGCAACGGTGGCGATTATTTGGGCACTGCGCGATGGGATAGCCGGAGCCTCGAATGGGCGCGTGATCCTTGCGTGGGCCGCCGGGGTCGTGGCCCTGCACTCTGCGGCCATAATGATCGTTTGGGCATCCAGCACCGACTGGGACGACCCAGACGCTCCGAGTCGCCTGGGGTCGCTAGGTGAGCCCTTCGTGGTTGTAGCCGCAATGGGGCTGTCGGTGGCATTCGCGCTGTTCCTGCGCCGGTCGGCAGTTCTATATGGGGGACTGATAGCCCTGCCCTTGCTGGCTTGGTACTGGGTTCCAGTATTTCGCTAGCCCATCACGGTTTGTTCGCGTCGTAGGGCTAACACGGCAATGACTGGGAACAGCATACCGCTGCGAAGCGGCAAAAAGGGTCGGTACGCTGGGGGTTTGTGGAAGATTTGGGAACTTCGGACAACTGTGCGGAAGTCCTAATTGTACCCCCCCTGGGACTTGAACAGTTGACAAAACCCCTGGTAGGGCCACCAGAGGCGGCAAAGGGTTTCTTCTATCCCCCAATCCATCCCCCCATTTGCCCGGGGTAATCCGGGAGGCGGCGGCAAGCCGAGGGAGCCTCGAAATTTGCCGCAGTCGGTGAAGGACGGGAGCCCGCTGACGCGGCTGTGCTTCTGGTAGTGGGGATCGGGCGGCTTGCGACCGGTCGGCGGATTGTTTGCGACCGGTTGCGACCGGTGGGGTGTCGCATAGTGGCGGGCATGGAAACCAACATTCGAGAACAGCACGACACCTTGTTGACCCGCCGGCAGGTCGAGGCCCGCTGCGGGCTGTCCACGAACTCGGTCTACCGGCTCATGCGCGAGGGCCTGTTCCCCGAGCCGATCCGCATCGGCCGGCGGGCCGTGCGCTGGCCCACATCGGAGATCGACGAATGGCTCGCCACCCGGCCCCGCGCCACCGGCGACCGCCCCGCCGCCTAGACCGCCGGTTGCGCGCGGCAGGTCGTTTGCCCGACCGCCGGGCATCTACAAGAATCCGCCACGGCGAGCCTTCTGCTAACCGCGGAGAGGATGCTCTCGACCCTCACGGCCCTGGGCCGGTAGCTGCTGTTCGATGCTGGCGCATCGTCGCAGCGCCTGTTGGGCTTGGGCGGGCTGGTGGTCGAGGGCTTGTTCGATGAGAGAGATGGCGGTGGCGGCGAGTTGGACGGCTGCTGCGGCCATCTGCGCGGCGAACTCGGGGGTGGCGGCGTTGGGGTCGGCACCGGGCAGCGGGATAGCGGGGTAGGTGCTGGTGTGCCGCCATATTGAAATCTGGTCGGGGGTGAGCGGTCCCAAGGTGGCGTCGATGAGGGCGGCTTGGGCGGGGTCGAGATGGCGGCGGGCGGCGTCGATGAGGCCCCAGATGCTGCGGGCGTTTTCGGGATGGGGTGCTCGGCGGGTGCAGATGAGGGCTTGCAGCGAGGTTTCCATGGCGATCTGGGCGTGCTCGCAGACGCTGAGCAGCCGGCTGTGTTGCATTTGGTGCGCGAGGTCGGTGTCGTCTTCGGCGAGGGCGTCGGCCTCAGAGGGAGACGGGCGCAGGTAGGCCAGGATTGTGATGAGCGAGTGAGTGGTCTTCGCGAGGATCGCGACCGCTTGCTGCTCGTCGGTTGCGGGCTTGCCGATCTTCTTGTCCCAGTCGATGGGCGACTTGGGTGGCCGGGACATGAGGGTGATGGCACAGGAGGCGATATGGGCCTCGAAGCTGGAGCGGCACTGTGTGGTACGGACGCGCCACTCGGCTCGGTCGGTCACCCGCACATCGCACGCGAACCCGGCTGCTTGCTCCGCGGCAGTGCGGGCCTGGTGGGCGAGCTCGCGGCGCTGCGTGTAGTCGCCGAGATCGTCGAACATCACCACCAAGTCCACGTCTGAGCCAGCCGTCGCACAGCCGCGCGCCACCGAGCCGAACACGAGCACCTCCGCTGGGTCCAAGACCCTGCTGATGCGCTCAGCGGCCCTGCGGGCGTCTCCCACAGAAGGCGACAGGTGATCGGGGGCAGTCACAGCGTCAGGCTACGCCGCCTGCCAGCGGGCCCGGCTCGGGTTTCAGGGGGCGGTCAGGCAGTCGGTGTCGTTGCGCACCTGGTCGAAGCGGGGCCGGTTTGAGGCCGGTGTGGTGTGGTCTGACATTGTTGGTTGGTGCGGGTAGGGTGTTTGCACCGCGAACCGCGCATGGAGGCTGGCAATGGGCACAAAGCACGCCCGAAAAGGAGCTGCGGCGTTCCGCTCCCAGACCGAGGAGTTCATCGAGTCGATGGACGGGCTGCGCTGGCTGGCCCACCTCGACGAGGACGACATTGACGCCATGCTCAACGAGGTGGGCGAAGCGCTCGCCGCCCACACCGGCGCTGAGTGCCGAGCGCAGTTGGCCTATGTGCTGTGGGACTGGAAGGCGACCGCCGAGGCCCAGGCCGATCCCGAGTTGCGCCGCCGCCTGAGCGAGCCCATTGCCGCGGTGTCGGGAGAGCCCGTTCCCATTCCCGCCGCCTGAGCGCGGATGGCAAAGCGCAAAGACCGGGTGGCCCCGCCCCCGGAGAAGGGCGGATGGGACATCCGCTTCGCCAGCAACCAGGCCGCCCGCGAGTGGGACGAGCTGTGCAACACCGCTTCGGCCAACACCCGGCGGGCGTGGAACGACATCACCCGCGACCCCCGCCGCCACAGCAGCCGCCAGGCCAGGCTCAGAAAAGAGTTCGGCGCCAAGCAACTGGAGGGCAAGGTGCTGGAGCAATGGCAGCACGAGGTCACCGCCGGCGGTCGCATCTGGTACTGCCCCGACGACGACACCAAAACAGTGTGGGTGACCGCCGTCTACATCGGCCACCCCAAATCAACCGAGTAGCGGCCTGAACCACGCCGGGTTTGGTGGAGGCTGTTTTTGTTGGGTCACGGCCGGGGTGGCTGTGACGTTGTGATAGTAGGCGGTTTCGTGGTCGGCGGGGGTGGTGTACGCGTATCGGCCTTCGAGGAGTTGGCCGTGGAGTCGCCGGTGGTTGTACCAGTCGATGTATTCGAGGGTGGCGAACTCGACGTCGCAACCTCCAGCCAGCCCGCGACCGACAGCGCTCCGAACGACCCCCCAGATGCCCCTACCTCGTAACACGCAACTCAGACGGCAGAGCCATGAGCTCCACCGGCTGCCTCTCACCCGCCGCCCGGGCAAGACACTTCCCCAACGGAGACCCCACCCGGAACTGGGAACCCGCCGACCCGTGGGCTGAATAGGAACGAAACTCAGAAATGCTGATGACGACACACCGTCAAGTTGGATCCCCGGGCAATAGCTGCCCAACCAGCCGACTAGGATTTCAGTAACCAATGAGGAAGGCGGCTAAGTGGCTGTAGAGCTGCTCAAGACGACGGAAGCGAAGAGGAAAACCGAGAGGCTACTCAAGCTGAGCTGGGCGGTACGCCCAATGCTCATCTTTGTCCTAGCTACGCCATCGCCTTTGAGATGGGTGATCTTCGCCCTAGTGCTGTCGGCCTGGGCTTCGATAGAGGTCTGGTACCGATCTATTGTGAGAAAGGATGACGTTCAAGCCGCCATTCCCACACAACCTCCGCACGCGCCACCGCCCAAATAGGCCGAGCTATCTCAGAGCCGCCGCCCCCGCAACCAGCCCATCCCACCCCCCTACTTCCCGCCCCTCCAACCCGACACCCCCGCCCAACCCGACCCCGACCCCGACCCCTCAGAGCCGCCCGCGCCGGCCCAGCCCGCCGCAGACCACCCGGGCGGAACCCCACAGCCCGAACACCGCGCCGAAACCCTCGCCCAACCCCCCGCAACCCGCGAAGAGCTGCTCGCCCGAGCCGACGGCATCAAAGCCCGCTGCGCGAAAGTGTTCAACCTCTACTCTGCCAACAAGCCCATGCGCAAAGCCCGCGAGTCGCTGCTCGCCGTGCTCGTCGCCGCCGGCGCCAACCGGGCCAAGACCGACGAGGTGGCCGGCATCCTCCGCTCCACCCAAGAGAACGTCCGCAGCCTCATGAGACGAGCCGAAAAAGACGGCTGGGTCATACGCGAGAGCCCCGCCGACTGGGCCCTCGCCCCACAAGTCAGAACCGACATCGCCCTTCTCGTCGACGCCGTAGACCAAAACGACGAACAAACCGCCGAAGCCATCGCCGCCACCATCGGACCACCCCTGCCCACCGTCACCGACGAATGGCTCGACCAGCTCATCGCCGACCCCACCCCCCGAAAGGAACTACGCCTCGCCGCCGCGGAAATCCTCACCGCCGCCGCCGAGCAATGGCCCCAAAACCCCGCCTGGCTCGCCGCCACCGACCGCCTCTACGGCGATGACTGAACACCGCGGCAGGCGGGCACGCCCTCGCCAATGGGAGTTCCAAGAACTGCGCCCGCTGGTCCATGAGCTTGCGGCGCTTGGCGAAGGCGTCGCCGCGGATGTACGACTGCTGCACCGCATCGCCCAGGGTATGGGCCAACGCGGCCTCGCACACCGCCCAGGGCGTGTCTGTCTCCTCTAGCGCCCAGGTTCTGAACGACGCCCGGAAGCCGCGAACGGTGGCCCGGTCGGCGAGCCCGACATCGCGAAGGATCTTGATAAGTGTCACGTCCGACAGCGGCCTGCCCGGCTTGAGCGGCGACGGGAAGATCAAATCGGAGCCGTCGTGGTAGTCCTTGGCCTGATCCAGCACGTCGAGGGCTGCGTCGCTATGCGGCACCCGGTGCTCAGAAGCGGCCTTCATCCGCTCTGCCGGTATCTTCCACTCGCGGGCTCCGAAGTCGACCTCATCCCATACCGCGTTGCGGGCCTCTCCGGAGCGGGCTGCGGTCAAAACGACGAACCGCGAACACAGCTTGGTGGACTGCGACGCTCCGGACTGATCCACCACCGCGAGCGCGTCTGCCACCTCGGTGTAGGGCAAGGATCGGAAATGGGACTGAACCCGCGGCATCGGAGGCAGAGCCCCATCGATCACCTCTCCGGCCATATTGAATTGCACATAGCCATGAGCCTGGCACCAGCGCAGCACCGTGCGGATCCTCTGGCGGACTTTGCGAGCCGCCTCGGGGCGAGTAGTCCAGATCGGCTCCAGACATTCCAGCACATCCGACTGGGTGATGCGGTCCACGGCTATGTCTCCAATCACCGGGAACACATGGTTCTCCAGCGACGCCCACCAGCGGGCGGCGTGTGCCTCGCTTTTCCACCGCGGCCTGTTCGCGCCATATACCGGTTTGGCTGCCTCACGGAAAGTCGGCACATCCGCTCGGCGCTTTTCTGAGAGGGGATCGCGTCCGACAGCCACGGCTGCTCGATGCTCAAGAGCCTTCTTGCGGGCGTCGGCAAGGCTCACGTTGGGCCAGCCGCCCAAACCGATCTCCCGGCGGCGACCGTCAACGGTCAGCCGCGGAACCCAACATCTCGACCCGGATTCCTACACTCGCAGGAACAATCCCTGCCCTTCTTGGTGCTTTCCCGGCCCGGATGCATTCACTTTGGCGGCGGCGAGGAGCGGAATTATATCCCCCATTTATTGGGGATAACACGGTAATGACTGGGAACAGCATACCGCTGCGAAGCGGCAAAAAGAGCCGGTACGCTGGGGGTTTGTGGAGGATTTGGGAACTTCGGACAACTGTGCGGAGGTCCCGTTAGTACCCCCCCTGGGATTCGAACCCAGAACCTGCGGATTAAGAGTCCGTTGCTCTGCCAGTTGAGCTAGAGGGGCATGTGAGGCGGACCGAGGGGATTTGAACCCCCGACCTCCGGGACCACAACCCGGCGCTCTAACCTAACTGAGCTACGGCCCGCATGGCCCGGTCAGTCTAGGGCCAGTTCACCGGGACCGGGAAACTGTTTGCCTTCCCGGCCGATGGGCAGAGTCAGCCCAGCCAGGCGATGATGGCCTCGGCCAGCGCGGGGCCCTGGTCTTCTTGGATGAAGTGGCTGGCTCCGGCCATGTAGCGCTCTTCGGGGAACGGCGCCCGGTAGGCCTCCTGTGCAGATTCGGTCAGCTCGGTGGCGGTGGCGTTGTCAACCAGCCGTCCGGCTCCACCACCACATGCCCCATCCGCAACCCATCCACCTTGACATAGCGCGGCTCATACGGATAGTCGCCTATCCCGCCAAACTGCTCCCCCGGAGTGCGCACAAACGCCACTCCGCCTGAAGTGGCGAGTACATCCATACCGCCGACGTTACTGGGAACGGCCTTGTTGCCTGGCACTTGCGTCTTTGTCTTCCGACAAGCGGTACTTGGCTGGTTACCGGTTCGCTCCTGGCGATACAACGCGCACACCGTTGTGTGCCGCGGCCTCGGCCAGTCGCGTGTCGTAGGTGACGATGCCTTCCAGGTCATGGCCTAGATCAAGGGCTGCGGCGAGGTGAATGGCGTTCGAGGAACGTAACGTGGGTGGGTCCAGCAGGCCTGCCTGTTCGAAGACGCGCTCCCCCAACCTCATCAGCAGCGTTGCAGCTACCCGCCATTTCAAACCCGCTGCCGACCTGACCCCAGTGGGCAATACACTCGAAACGACCGGCCAATGCGCCGACCCGCCCCTGTAGCTCAGTCCGGACAGAGCAGTTGACTTCTAATCATCAGGTCGCAGGTTCGAATCCTGCCGGGGGCGCTGTGTGATGTCGCGGGACATCGGAAAGGTGTGAACCTGCGCGGGGGCGGGGGCGCTTTGTGATGGGGATTATGCGGGGCGGGTAGGGTCGGCGGCGGTGCTTTTTCCCACCTTCACCTTTGCGGTGTTCTTTGCCGTGGTGCTGCCGGTGGCGTGGGGGCTGAGGCGGTGGCCAGTGCCGTGGAAGTTGTTCTTGCTGGGCGCCTCCTACTGGTTCTACGCCGCCTGGGATGCCCGCTTCGTGCTGCTTTTGGTGGCCATGACCTTGGGGAACGCGGCGGCTGTGGCGATCAACGTGAGAGCGGCCGCCGATCGGGTTCGCAAGGTCGCGCTGGCCGGCGGGGTAGCGCTGAGCCTCGGTGTTCTGGCCTTTTTCAAGTACTACGACTTCTTCACCGACAGCCTCGACCGCAATCTGGGAGTCTCCAGCCCGGCGCTCGACATCGTGCTGCCCGTGGGAGTGTCGTTCTTCACGTTCCAGGCCATCAGCTATGTGGTGGATGTGCACCGGGGGCGCACCGAAGAGGCCGGCCTGCTCGACTTCGCGGTGTATTTGTCGTTCTTTCCCCAGTTGGTGGCCGGCCCCATAGTGCGGGCTACCGAGTTCTTGCCCCAGCTGCGCTCAGAGGCCCGCCCCGACCGGGCAGAGGTGGCCCATGCCGTCAAACTCATTGGCCGGGGCATGTTCAAGAAGGTGGTGATTGCCGACTTCCTGGCACGAGCGGTGGTGGAAGATGCCTTCGAGTCGCCCGGAGAGCATGGCGCGCTGGACATACTCGCCGGGATCTACGGCTACGCGGTGCAGATCTACGCCGACTTCTCCGGCTATACCGACATGGCCATAGGCGTGGCCCTGCTGATGGGGTTCCGCTTCCCCCAGAACTTCGACTTGCCCTATAAGGCCGATTCCATCCAGGACTTCTGGCGGCGGTGGCACATGACGCTGTCGCGTTGGCTGCGGGACTACCTCTACATCCCCCTGGGAGGCAACCGCCGGGGGCGCCTGGCCACCTACCGGAATCTGCTCGCCACCATGGCTCTGGGCGGTCTGTGGCACGGCGCAGCCGGGGCGTTCGTTCTCTGGGGCGTCTACCACGGTGCCGGCCTGGCCTTGGAGCGCTGGCGGGGCGAGGCCGCAAAGCGCCGCCCGCCGCGAGAAGTGAGCCTGAAGGGCTGGCGCTGGGGGTGGGGCTGGCACTGGGCGCCATCCGACACCGCCCGGCTATGGATGCGGCGTTTCTGGGTCTTCCATTTCGTGTGCCTGGGCTGGGTGCTGTTCAACAGCGAGACGCTGGACCGCGCCGGCGATGTGCTGGGCCGGCTGTTCACCGGCTGGGGCGCCGGCCCAGAGCTGTTGAACCCTCTGGTGGCCTTGGCCATCGCCGCCGCCCTTGTTGCCCAGTTCTTCCCGCGAGCCTGGGCCCAGAAGGGGGCGGGGGTACTGGCCAAGGCCCCGATCGGCGTGACCGCGGTGGCTTTCTCAGTGTGGATCATGATCGTTGTAGCCCTCGGCCCCGAGGGGGTGGCCGACTACATCTACTTCCAATTCTGATGCTGCTGAGCAGAAGCAATTCGACGAGAGCGGGTGACGAGAATCGAACTCGCGTCATCAGCTTGGAAGGCTGGGGTTCTACCACTGAACTACACCCGCGTGGCTGGCTTGGAATGATAACGGCACTCTGCGGCCATCGGCTACGACACGAGGATTCAGGGGGTCGCCGGTAAACTGCCCCATCTGTGAGGAGCACCGTCGAGGCTTTGGAGGGCAACCGGGTCAAGGTGTCGGTGGACATCGAGGCTGAGGAATTCGAGGAGAAGCTCGACGAGGCTTTCCGCAAGCTCGCCCGAGAGGTCCGCCTGCCCGGATTCCGCCCCGGAAAAGCCCCTCGCCGAGTGCTGGAAGCCCGGCTGGGCCCCCAGGCGGCTCGGGGAGAGGCCCTCAGCGACGCGGTGCCCGAGTACTACACCCAGGCCCTGCGCGACCACGATGTGGACGTCATCTCGGTGCCGGAGATCGACATCACCAGCGGAGCCGAAGAGGGCCCGGTCAGCTTTGACGCGGTGGTGGAGATCCGCCCCCTGGTCACCATCGCCGGCTACGACCAGCTCAAAGCCGAGGTGCCCAATCCCGAGCCCACCGAAGAGGAGATCAGCCAGCAGGTGGACCAGCTCCGCAAGCAGTTCGGCGACCTGGCCCCCGTCTCCCGGGCGGCCATCGACGGTGACAGCGTGACCATGGACATCTACGGGACTTACAACGGCGAGGAAGTCGAAGGCCTCACCGTAGACGGCTACGCCTACGAGGTGGGCCAAGGGGCAGTGGTGCCAGAGATCGACGAGCAGCTCCGGGGATCCAAGGCCGGCGACATCTTGGAGTTCAACGCCGAGCACCCCGACGAAGACGAGGACGGGCTCTTGCGGTTCCGCATCCTGGTCAAGGAGGTGCAGGAGACGGTTCTGCCCGATTTCGACGACGAGTTCGCCCAAGAGGCCTCTGAGTTCGACACCGCGGAGGAGCTGCGGGCCGACATCTCCGGGAACATCGCCCGAACCAAGCGGGCCAACGCCTCGGCCCTGCTGGCCGGCCAAGTGGGTGAACAACTCGCCGGGTTGGTGATCGACGACATTCCCGAGGCGTTGGTGGACGCCGAGGTGCAGCACCGCATCCGTACCCTCCAGTTGCGACTGGGCAGCCAAGGCGTCGAGATCGGCGACTATCTCGAGGTCATCGGCCAGACCGCCGAGGAGCTGGCCGGGGCGCTTCGGGAACCGGCCCTCCAGGAGGCGAAGACCGACCTGGCCCTGCGGGCGGTGGCCGCCGCGGAGTCCATCGAGGCCACCGACCAGGACGTCGACCTTGAGCTGGCCACGCTGGCCGCCCAGGTGGGCCAGACCGTGGAGGAGGTCAAGTCGTCGGTGTTCGCCGGCGAGGAAAGCAGCCTCAAGGCGATACGATTGGACGCACAGATGCGAAAGGCCCGGGAATGGGTCTTGGACCGGGTCGAGATTACCGATAGCGCCGGAAACCCCGTCGAACGGTCTAGCCTTGACCCCGACGACGACACCGGACTTCCCCCCCCCTCCATCGAGAGCCAAGCAACATGAACCCTCAGAACTACATGGTTCCCGTCGTGGTCGAGCAGACCAACCGGGGCGAGCGGTCGTTCGACCTCTATTCCCGGCTGCTCAAAGAGAACATCATCTTTTTGGGCACTCCCATCGACGACACGGTGGCCAACCTCATCTGCGCCCAACTGCTGCACTTGGAGTCGGAGAACCCCGACAAAGACATCAACCTCTACATCAACAGCCCGGGCGGCGACATCAATGCCATGTTCGCCATCTACGACACTATGCAGTACCTGAAGCCCGACATCACCACCATCTGCTTCGGGCAGGCGGCCTCGGCCGCCGCAGTCCTCTTGGCCGCGGGTGCCCCCGGCAAGCGCTTGGCGCTGCCCCACTCCAGGATGCTGATTCACCAGCCCTATGCCGGGGCATCCGGACAGGTGTCCGACATTGAGATCGCCTCGCGGGAGATCCAGCGGCTCAAAGACCAGCTTGAACAGCTTCTGGTCCGCCACACCGGCCAAGATCTCGACAAGGTCAAGCAGGACACCGATCGCGATTACGTGATGACCGCTGAGGACGCCAAAGAGTACGGGCTCATCGACGAGGTCATCTCGTCACGTGATGCCGCCGACAACGCCGGACCGATCACGGCCATCCGGTAGAGGGGGTCTGGACAGATGGCCAAGCGCGACATGCCTGCTTGCGAACGCCGACTGAGCCGGGGGAGCAGAGGCCATGGCTAAATTCGGCGAGGGCGGCGAGCTGCTCAAATGCAGCTTCTGCGGGAAAACCCAGAAGCAGGTCAAGAAGATGATCGCCGGTCCCGGCGTCTACATCTGCGACGAGTGCATCGACCTGTGCAACGAGATCATCGAGGAGGAGCTGGCCGAAGGCGCCGACGTCGGGTTCAAGGAACTGCCCAAGCCCCAGGACATCTACACCTTTTTGAACGACTACATCATCGGCCAAGAGCACGCCAAGCGGATTCTGTCGGTGGCGGTGTACAACCACTACAAGCGGGTTCAGATGGGCGCGTCCGACCCCGAGGTGGAGCTGTCCAAGTCGAACATACTGCTGCTCGGGCCCACCGGCTGCGGCAAGACGCTGATGGCCCAGACCCTGGCTCGAATGCTCAACGTGCCCTTCGCCATCGCGGACGCCACCGCGCTGACCGAGGCCGGCTATGTGGGCGAGGATGTGGAGAACATCCTCCTCAAGCTCATCCAAGCCGCCGACTACGACATCAAGAAGGCGGAGACCGGCATAATCTACATCGACGAGATTGACAAGATCTCCCGCAAGAGCGAGAACCCGTCGATCACCCGGGACGTGTCCGGCGAGGGCGTGCAGCAGGCCCTGCTGAAGATCTTGGAGGGCACTACCGCGTCGGTGCCGCCCCAGGGCGGGCGCAAGCACCCCCATCAGGAGTTCATCCAGATCGACACCACCAACGTGCTGTTCATCGTGGGCGGCGCCTTCGCCGGGTTGGAGCAGATCATCGAGCACCGGGTGGGCAACGTGGGAGTCGGCTTCGGCGCGGACATCCGCTCCGATGTGGAGAGGGACCACGGGGAGCTGTTCACCCAGGTTCAACCCGAGGACCTGATCAAGTTCGGCCTCATCCCCGAATTCATCGGCCGCCTGCCGGTGGTCGGCGTGGTGTCCCACCTAGAGCGGGACATGCTGGTGCGGATCCTGGTTGAGCCCAAGAACGCCCTGGTCAAGCAGTACTGCAAGTTCTTCGAGTTCGAGAACGTGGAACTGGTCTTTAGCGACGAAGCCCTGTCTGAGGTGGCCGAGCTGGCCCTCAGCCGCAATGCCGGGGCCCGGGGCCTGCGGGCCATCTTGGAGGAGGTGCTGCTCGACGTCATGTACGAGCTGCCCAGCCGCGACGACGTAGTTCAGTGCTTGGTCGGCGCCAAGACCGTTCGCGGCGAAGAGGCCCCCCAGATGCTGAGCGCGGCCGAGGTCCGGTCAACCGACCGGTCCCGTCGCCAAGCCAGCTGAGCGCCTGGCGCCCTTCCAGTGACCGGCTGAGCGTCGGCATGGGCAGTCGGGCGTTCTTCCCCTCGTTGGCCGAGGCCCGGGCGTGGCTGGACGGCCACGTCAATCTGGAGGCTACGGCCGGCGACGCCGACGGCCTGTCGCTGGCGCCCATGCGGGGGCTGCTGGCCGCGCTGGGCGACCCCCAGGCCGACTACCCGGCTGTTCACATCTCCGGCACCAACGGCAAGGGCTCGGTGGCCGTGATGACAGCCGCGCTGGCCCAGGCGTGGGGGATGACCGCAGGGGTATACGCCAGCCCTCATGTAGAGCGCATCAACGAGCGCATGGCCGTGGGCGGCGACCCTGTCAGCGATGCCGAGCTGACCGAGCTGTTGGGCCATATGCGGTTGGTGGAGGGTCATCTGGCCGCCGCCCAGGACAGTGGCCCGCCCTCTTGGTTCGAGCTGGTGACTGCGGCCGCCCTGCGCTGGTTCGCCGATGTGGCCGTGGATTTGGCCGTGGTGGAGGTGGGAAAACTGGGCCGCTACGACGCCACCAACCTGGTGAACAGCCGGGTTTCGGTCATCACCAACATCGGCCGCGACCACACCGATGGCCGTCTCGGATGGGAGGCAGTGGTGATGGGGGAGAAGGCGGGCATCCTCCATTCCGGCGCCACCGCCGTGCTGGGGCCGATGGGCGCCGAGTTGGTGGCGATTGCCGCTGAGGAGTCGCCCAGGGAGCTTCTGGTCTCAGGCCGGCACTTCGAACTGGAGGAGAACCGCCCCGCGGTGGGCGGACGGCTGATCACGGTCCGCACCCCCCTGGCCAGCTACGAAGACGTCTACGTCAGCCTGTTCGGCCCCCACCAGGGGCACAACGCCGCGCTGGCCATCACCGCGTTCGAGTCCCTGGTGGGCAAAGACTTGGATGAGCCGGTCCTGGGGGCTTTGGGCGATGTGGCGTTTCCGGCCCGATTCGAGGTGGTGGACCGCCAGCCCCTGGTGGTGGTCGATGGGGCCCACAACCCTGACGGTCTGGCCGCCACTGGCGCCGCCCTGGCCGAGCAGTTCACCGTGTTGGGCGCGGTCACCTGGGTGGTCGGCATGATGCGCGACAAGGATCCCGAGGCCATGCTGGCCGCCATTGACGACTCCGGCGCCCGTTGCGACCGGGTGGTGTGCTGCGCTCCCGGTTGGCCGCGGGCCCTGCCTGCGGCCGATCTGGCGGACGCGGCCCGCAACCGGGGGATCGATGCCGAGGTGGCCGGCGATGTGGCCGAGGCGGTGGAACGGGCCCTGGCGTTGTCGACTGAAAACGACGCGGTGGTTGTCACCGGCTCCCTGTACACCGCCGGCGAGGCTCGCCTTCACCTAGCGCCCCGGGGTCAGTAGGATTTCTGCGGTGTTGAATGACAGGTCTAGATCAGCAGGGTTCTGGCGGTGAATCGAACACTGGTCCTGTGCAAGCCCGATGCGGTGGAGAGGGGCTTGGTGGGGGCCATCTTGTCGCGCTTCGAAGCCCGGGGTCTGCGGATCGCAGCCATGCGCATGCTGACCATCGACGCCGATCTGGCGGCCTGCCACTACGCCGAGCATGTGGACCGCCCGTTCTACCCGGACTTGGCGGCGTTCATCGGCCGCTCCCCGTCGGTCGCCTTGGTGCTCGAGGGCCCCGACGACGTGTACGCCGTCGTCCGCTCCATGATGGGGGCCACCAACCCCCTGGATTCCCCGCCGGGGACGATCCGGGGCGACTACGGCCTGGAGGTAACCGAGAACCTCGTCCACGGCTCCGACAGCAACGGCTCCGCAGAGCGGGAGATCGCGATCTTCTTTCCCGACCTGTGAGATGGGGCACGCCGCTGTGTCCGATGCCTTTTCAGCGTCGCCCTTCTTCCCCGACCTGTGGAATGCGGCTTTTGAACCGGTGTGCGGAATCGGGTCGGCTGCTCTAACCTTGCGGTATGGCGAAGCGGCGGTTCTCTTCCAGCAGCGGACTGTCGGGCCGCGATGTCGCGATCGACCTGGGCACCGCCAACACGCTGGTGTATGTCCGCGGCGAGGGCCTTCTCATCAACGAGCCCTCGGTGGTGGCGGTCACCAGCGATGGCATGCCCTTGGCGGTAGGCACTGAGGCCAAGCGGATGCTGGGTCGCACACCGGCTCATATCCAGGCCATCCGTCCGCTCAAAGACGGGGTGATAGCCAACTTCGACATCTGCGAGAAGATGCTGAGGTATTTCATCCAGCGTGTGTCTCCAGGGCGATTGACCCGGCCCCGCATGGTGATATGCGTACCATCCGGCATCACCCCCGTGGAGCAGCGGGCTGTGCAGGAAGCGGCAGTCTCCGCCGGGGCGAAGAAGCCGGTCTACATCATCGAGGAGCCTATGGCCGCGGCCATAGGCTCCGGCCTTCCCGTGCAGGAGGCCTCGGGCAACATGATCGTGGACATCGGCGGAGGCACAACCGAGGTGGCCATGATCTCGCTGGGCGGAGTGGTCAGCGGACAGTCGATCCGGATGGGCGGTGATCGGATGGACGAGGACATCATCGCCTTCTTCAAGAAGGAGCACAGCCTCACCATCGGCCATCGCACGGCCGAAGAGGTCAAGATGGTGCTGGGGTCGGCGTGGGCGGGCAGCGAGGACCGCTATGCCGAGGTTCGGGGGCAGGACATGGTCACCGGGCTGCCCAAGACGGTGGTCACTTCCACCTCCGAGATCCGCGAGGCTATCTCCGAGGTGGTTCGGTCGATTGTGGACGCGGTCAAAGTGACGCTGGATGAGACTCCCCCCGAACTGGCCGCCGACATCATGGAGGCGGGCATCGTGCTGGCCGGTGGCGGGGCCCTGTTGCACGGCCTCGTCTCTCGACTCGAGGAAGAGACGGGGATGCCGATTCGCTTGGCGCCCAATCCTCTCCACGCCGTGGCCATTGGCTCGGGCCAGTCGCTGGAGGAGTTTGACGCGCTCGAGGGGCTCCTCTTCTCGTCGTCGTACGACTGATCGCTCGGTTCGGCCCCGTGGCAACGGGCACTCGCACAGGACGGTCGCGAGTCACCCTCATCTTCCTGCTGCTCACCTCAGCGACCCTGCTCACCCTGGACGCCCGCGATTTCGAGCCCCTCCAGCGCACTGAGGAGACCCTCACCGATCTGATCTCACCGCTGCGCTCGGGGGCTGATCGGCTGTTCGGCCCGGTGGGCGACGCCTGGAGCGGCATCACCGAGTATGACGAACTGGAAGCCGAGAATCTCGTGCTGCGCGAGGAGTTGCAAAAGATCGAGG
The DNA here is from genome assembly GCF_965208475.1 of Candidatus Poriferisocius sp. Taxonomy (GTDB): domain Bacteria; phylum Actinomycetota; class Acidimicrobiia; order Acidimicrobiales; family Bin134; genus Poriferisocius. The sequence continues at coordinate 217,649 of NZ_OZ242338.1, forward strand.
GCCAGCAGATCCTGGACACCGACGCGGCCATTCGCTTGGAGTCTCTGCTCGATGTGCTGGGACTACCCTATGTGCAGGACATCCCCAACGTCGTGGCCGAAGTGGTGACCGCCAACGTGGGCAACTTCGACCGTTATTCGGTTCAGATCAACCGCGGCGCCGCAGACGGGGTGCGCAACGGGATGCCGGTGGTCACCAGGGGCGGGCTCATCGGCCGAATTGACGGCGATCCCGGTCGCCGGCACTCCCGGGTGGCGCTGATCACCGACCCCGGTTTCGAGGTGGGCGTGCTGGTGGTGGGCACCGACGACGTGGCACTGGCCTCGGGCAGCGGCCACGGAGAGCCGCTGATAGTGGGCAAGGGGTTGGAGATCGACACCGAAGTGGCCGTAGGCGACGAGGTCGTGACCAGCGGTGTGGACCGCAGCCGCTATCCCGCCGGCATCCCCATCGGCACCGTCACCGAGATCGACTACGACGAGGCCCGGCTGTTCCAGATACTCACCGTGAACCCCTCGGCCAACACCGACAGCCTGGGCTTCATGACCGTGCTGCTCTACGACCCTCTGGCGGAAGACTCGTGATGCGGCCAATCGCTGTGGCGCGCCATGGGGCAATCCTCGGCGACTCCGTGAGGCAGCAGCCATGACCGCAGTGAGCGCGTACGCGCGAAGCGCCCTGATCCTGGTCACCGCGCTGGTGTTCCATCTGGCGCTGTTCTCCGATCTGCGGGTGCTCGGGGTCGCCCCCGAGGTTCCCCTGGCCATCGCGGTCACCGCCGGCCTCGTCGGCGGCCCTGAGCGGGGGGCGGTCGCCGGGTTCGCCATCGGGCTGGGCATAGATCTGTACCTGCCCACGCTGTTCGGCCTCTCGGCTCTCATCTACGCCGTGTGGGGGTATGCCGTGGGGCTGCTGGAAGAGCGGATCTTCCGCAGCGCCTGGTGGATAAACGTGCTGGTCGCCGCGGTGGCCACCGGCGGCGGGCTGTTGGTGTACGCGGTGCTCGGCGAGCTCTTGGGCCAGGCAAACCTCTACACCGACCGCCTGTACCTGGTCATAGGGGTGGCATCGGCCTACAACCTGGTGCTGAGCCTGCCCCTGCTGGGCCTGTGGCGCTGGTCGTGGCCGAGGGTTCTGGGAGAAGAGCGTTGAGCCCCGAGTCGCTTCGCATAAGGCTCAGCTTTCTGGCCCTGCTGGCCCTGTTGGCCTTCGGTGCGCTGGTGGCCCGACTGTGGTTCCTCCAGGTGTTGAGCTCGGAGGAGTTCGTGGAGCAGGCTGCGGCCAACACTGTCCGAGTGGTCTATGAGCCCGCGCCCCGGGGGCGAATCTTCGACCGCAATGGCAATGTGCTGGTGGACAACCGGGAGTCCTTGATAGTGAGGGTGGACCGGTTCACCTACGACACCGAGTTTGAAGAGGACGGTCAACAGTCACTGGTTCTGCGCCTAGCCACCGAGATCAGCCGGGCTGGCCGCCTCACCAAGGTGTTCGAGATCAACGATGCGCTGGCCGATCCCCGTTACGGCCCGCTCGATTCGGTGCCGGTGGCCGACGATGTCACCGAGAACTTTGAGATCATCCTGGCTGAGCGGGCCGATGAGTTCCCCGGTGTGAGCACCGACCTCCGCAGCGTCCGCACCTACCCCTACGGCGACTTGGCTGCCCACATTCTGGGCTATGTCTCCCTGCTCAGCGAAGAGCAGTACGAGCTGGTGGCCGACGACCCCAAGACCTACCGGAGAAATGACGAGATCGGGCAGACCGGCATAGAGGCATCCTTTGAGTCGGCGCTGAGAGGGGTTCCCGGCCACACCCGGCTCGAAGTGGACAACGTCGGCGATCCGGTGCGGGTGATCGAGCAGGTCGATCCGGTTGCCGGCGCCGACGTCCACCTCACCTTGGACATCGACATCCAGGCGCTGGCCGAACAAGAGCTGCTGGCCGGTCTGGCCGAGGCTCGCCAGCAAGAGCGGGAAGACCCCGAGGCCCTCCCGTTCAATGCGCCCGGCGGCGCCATGGTGGTGCTGGACCCCAACGGAGCGGAAGTGCTGGCGATGGCGTCATTTCCCACGTACTCGCCGAGCGAGTTCGTCAGCGGCTTCTCCGACGAGCGGTGGGCGGAGCTTCAGGACCCGAACAACCACCAGCCGTTGCACAACCGGGCCCTGGCCGGCATTTATCCGCCGGGGTCCACATTCAAACTGTTCACCGCCTACGCCGCGCTGAACAGCGGCGTGATCGGCCCCCGAGGGGTGTTGGACACGCGCACCCTCTTCGAAGACGCCGGAGTCTACGTGGTGCCTTCCTGCGAGGAGGCCTCCATCGCCTCGTGTACCTTCAAGAACGCGCAAGAGGCCATCTATGGGCCGGTCGACCTGGTCCGAGCCATCACCGTGTCGTCCGACGTGTACTTCTACTACCTGGGCGACACCATGGACCGGGCCGACCGCTTCGACCGTGAGGGCATCCAGCGAGCTGCGGTGCTGTTCGGCTTCGGCGCCCAGTCTGGCATCGCCCTGCCCGGCGAGGGGTTGGGCCGGGTGCCCTCCCCGTCGGCGGCAGAGGCCGCGGGAGAGACATGGCGAACCGGCGACTCCATCGTTTTGGCCATCGGCCAGGGCGTGCTGGGCGCCACCCCATTGCAGCTGGCCAACGGCTACGCCGCGTTCGCCAACGGGGGCACGCTCTATGCCCCCAAGATTGTGGACCGGGTTGAGAACCCGGTCACCGGTGAGGTGGTGCAGGCCTTCGCCGACCGGGTGCTCAACCAGGTCTACATGCCCGATGACATCCGGAGGCCGATCCTCCAAGGCCTGCTCGGAGTGGCCGGCGAATTGGACGGCACCGCCTATTTCGCATTCGCCGGATTCCCCCATGAGCAGTGGCCGGTGGCGGGCAAGACCGGCACCGCCGAGGTGGTGGGCAAGGCCGACAACTCGCTGTTCGCCGCCTTCGGCCCCAATCCCGACCCCGAGTATGTTGTTGTGGCGATCATGGAGGAGTCGGGCTTCGGGGCGTCGGTGGCCGCTCCCGCGGTGCGTCGTGTGCTGGAACCCATTGCCACCGACACGGTGCCCGCGGTGCGGACCATCGATGACCTCTCCGACCTGACCGAGCCGGCCGAGGGCGCCGATAACCAGGAGGCCGATCGGGGTGGACCGGCCGAGGGCGCGGAGAACCAACCCGATGGAGTCGAGGCCTCGTCGGAGGGAGGGGCCTGATGGCGGTAATCTCCCTGGAGGAGCGCCGGTCCCGGGAGTTGGACTCCCGGAGCAGCCCGTACGCGCCGTGGCTGCACATAGACGTCCTTCTGATCCTGGCCGCAGCGGGATTGGCCGCCATCGGCGTGGGGGCCATCTACAGCACCACTCGGGGACGTGACTCGGAGAACTTCGACACCTTCTTCTTGGAGCGGCAGTCGCTGTTCGCGGTGGCCGGGGCGCTGTTCATGGTGTTCGCGGCGTGGGTTCCGTACCAGGAGCTGGCGAAGTTCGCGGTGGCCATATACGGCGTGGGCATTCTGGCGCTGATCGTTGTGCTGGGGCCGCTGGGCGAGGAGGTCAACGGCGCTCGATCGTGGTTCCGGTTCGGCGACTTCCAGCTTCAGCCCTCGGAGTTTCAGAAGCTCGCGGTGATCGTCGCGGTGGCCGCGTTCTTGTCCCGCTTCGAAGACCAAATGAGCGCCTCCCGGGTGTCTTTTGCCGTGGGCATCGTCGCATGGCCCGGCCTTTTGGTCCTGCTCCAGCCCGATGTGGGCACGGCCCTGATCTACGTGTTCATCGGGTTCGTGCTGCTGCTGATCGGCGGCATCCGCTTCCGCCAGGTCATCGGCATCGCCCTGGTCGCCACCACGGTGGTGATGCTGATGGTCAACTCCAACATGCTGGAGGAGTACCAGACCAACCGGCTTCGCACCTTCGTGGATCCGGCCAGCGATATCACCGAGGCCGCTTTCCAGCAGCGCCAAGCCCAGATCGCCATCGGCAACGGCGGGATACACGGAACCGGCTACGGCGAGGGCTCCCAGACTCTGAGCGGCTTGGTGCCCCAGCAGCACACCGACTTCATCTTCACCGTGATCGGCGAAGAGTTCGGCTTCGTCGGCGCGGCCACCACCCTGGGCCTCTACGCCCTGCTGCTCTTGCGGATACTCCAAGCTGTCCGCCTGGCCCGAGACCGGTTCGGCGCGCTGCTCTGCTCAGGGGTCTTCGCCATGATCTTGTTCCAGATGTTCGAGGCGGTGGGGATGACCCTGGGCATCACCCCCATCACCGGCATTCCCCTGCCCCTGGTTTCCTACGGCGGCTCTTCGGCCATAGTCACCCTCATCGGCATCGGCCTGGTTCTGAACGTGCGTATGCGCCGGTTCGTTTGAATCCGGGCACAGGGCGGATCAATGAGCCGGCTTGTTTGATCTGGTTCTGCCGTTTCTCCGTCCAAGGGTAGATTGGTGCCGATGTCGCTTTGGCCGGAATTGGAGTTGGTGCTGCCCGAGGTGTCGAAGCCGGCGCGCTACATCGGCGGAGAAGGCGGGATGGTGGAACCGGAGCACCATCGGTCGAAGGCGGCGTGGCTGCTGGCCTATCCCGACACCTACGAGATCGGCCTGCCCAACCAGGGCCTTCAGATCCTCTATGAGATCCTCAACGAGCGGGACGACGCGGTGGCCGAGCGGGCCTACGCCCCCTGGGTGGACATGGAGGCCGAGATGCGGGCCTCGGGCCTGCCGCTGTTCTCGGTGGACACCCACCGGCGGGCGGCGGATTTCGACGTGCTGGCGTTCAATCTGTCGGCCGAGTTGGTCTACACCAATGTGCTCAACTGCATCGACCTGGCCGGGGCGCCGGTGCGGGCCGAGCGCCGGGCCGACGGCGACCTGCTGATCGGCGCCGGCGGGCACTGCACCTACAACCCCGAGCCGCTGGCCGACTTCGTCGACTTCTTCGTGTTGGGCGACGGTGAGGAGGCGGTCACCGAGATCAACGCGGTGATCCGCGACTGGAAGATGGCCGGCAAGAAATCGCGCCAGGCAGTTCTGCGGGAACTGGCCGCCGTGGAGGGCGTGTACGTGCCGTCTCTTTATGAGGTGGCCTATGACGGCCCGGCGCTGGTTTCGATCACGCCCCGGTTCGACGACGTGCCCGCGGTGGTGGAGAAGCGCACGGTGGCCGACCTGGCCGCCTGGCCGTACCCCAAGCGCCAGTTGGTGCCGCTCACCGAGGTGGTCCACGACCGTCTGAACGTGGAAGTGTTCCGGGGCTGCACCCGGGGGTGCCGCTTCTGCCAGGCGGGAATGATCACCCGCCCGGTGCGGGAGCGGCCCGCCGAGCAGGTCCGCACCATGGTGGCCGACGGGCTGGCCCGCTCCGGCTATGACGAGGTGGCGCTGACCTCGCTGTCCACTGCCGATTTCAGCGGGATCGAAGAGGTGGTGTCCGCCACCATGGACTGCGGCGCCGGCGAGGTGTCGGTGTCGCTGCCCAGCCTGCGGGTGGACGCCTTCACCGTGGGGCTGGCCGCCCAGATCCAGCGGGCCCGGCGCACCGGGCTGACCTTCGCCCCCGAAGCCGGGTCGTGGCGGATGCGCCAGGTGATCAACAAGCTCATCGACGAGCGGGACCTCTACGGCGCGGTGGAGTCGGCATTCTCCCAGGGGTGGCGGCGCATGAAGCTCTACTTCCTCACCGGCCTGCCCACCGAGACAGACGCCGACACCCTCGCCATCGGGGAACTGGCCCGCAACTGCGTGGAGCTGGGCCGGGCTCACACCAAGAACCCCTCGGTTACGGTCTCGCTGGGCGGGTTCGTTCCCAAACCGTTCACCCCCTTCCAGTGGTTCGGCCAGAACACGGTGTCTGAGCTCCAGCGCAAGATCTTCTTGCTGCGCGACGACATCAAGCGGAACCGGGGCGTCCAGATGAAGTGGCACGACCCCAAGGCCACCCTGGTGGAGGGCATAGCCAGCCGGGGCGACCGCCGCATCGGCCGGGTCATCGAGGAGGTGTGGCGGCAGGGCGGCACCTTCCAGGAGTGGTCCGAGCACTTCGACTACGACCGCTGGACGCAGGCCATGGCCAAGCACGGGCTGTCGGTGGACTGGTATGTGTACCGCCACCGCGCCGAAGACGAAGCTCTGCCCTGGGATCACCTGTCGGCCGGTCTGCACAAGGACTTCTTGTGGCAGGACTGGCGAGATGCCCTGAACGAGGTGGGCTTGGAGGACTGCCGCTGGACTCCGTGCTACGACTGCGGGGCCTGTACCGGCTACAGCATCGAGCACATTGTGGCCTCAGCCGTTCCGCCGGCCGGGGGCAGCCAGGGCACCGGCCAAATTGCCACCGGGTACCAGCCGCCCGCAGCAGTGGCCGTGCAGCTCTCCGGCGCGGGCTCAAAGGCCTCCTCGTGAATCCTAACCAGGCGCCTCGATCCCGCGTCAGGCTGCGGTACAGCAAAAGCGGTCGAATCCGGTTCACCAGCCATCGGGACACGGCTCGCATCTGGGAGCGCTCGCTGCGGCGCACCGGGCTGCCGGTGGCCCAGACCGAGGGATTCTCGCCCCGGGCCAAACTGCATTTCGGGCTGGCGCTGGCCACCGGGTACGAATCGGACGCCGAGTATCTGGATGTCGACTTCAAGTGCGCCGAGATGGCAGAAGGCGAGGTGCTGGACGCCCTGGTCAACGTGTTGCCCGATGGGATTGCCGCTACCGGGGGGTCGGCGCTGGCGCCGGGGACGATGTCGTTGCAGCAGGCGGTGACAATCTGCGACTGGGACATCGAGTTGCTGGGCGCGTCGCCCGGCGATCTCGCCCGATGGGTGGAACAGGTGCGCGGCGCGGCTACGCTAATGGTCACGCGAGAACGCAAAGGCAAACAGACCACCGACGACTTGGCCCCTCAGGTGCGCGCACTGGAGGTCGGTGAGCCGACGATCCGGGGGGTTCGCCTCTTGGCCACTTTGGGCACCCAGCCTCGGTCGGCTCGACCGTCGGATCTCTTTGCCGCTTCCGAACTGCCGTACCGTCCGGTACTGGTTCGGCGCACTCGTCAATGGATTGAGCAGGATGGCGCCCGCTTGGAGCCACTTGAAGTCGGCGCAGCCCCTTTGCCGCGCACCCTGGTCGGTGCGCAATGAGAGCAGCCCCTGCTCAGCACACCCTGGTCGGTGTGCAATGAGAAAGGACTACACCAATGAGCGACTCAACAGAGCGGACTGCCAAGCGGTCCGCCGGCAGAAACAGGCAGGCTGACTCTTCCCAGCGGTCTGAAGGCGCCAAGAGCGAGACCAGCCCCAAGATCGGGGACTCCCGCCCCGCGACGACATCCTCCGGCAACCGGCCCAAGATCGGGGACTCCCGCCCCGCGCCTTCCGGCGACCGGCCCAAGATCGGCGATTCCCGCCCCGCGCCCAGCGGCAACGGATCGGCTTCCGGCGGGGGCTCGGGTTCGGGGGGCAGCGGATCGGGTGCGGGTCGCAAGCGCCGCCGCCGCCGGGGCGGACGAGGACGAGGGGGCGGGAACCGCCCCGTGCAGCCGGTGGAGCACCAGGTTTCCGACGGCCCGGTGGAGCTGGATGAAAAGACCCTGGAGCGCCGTCGGGGCCGCCGCCGCAAGGGCCGTCCGGTGGGCCGCTACATGATGCTTGTCCAAGTGCGCCCCGAAACCACCCAGATCGCGGTGGTGGAGGGCCGAGCGCTGATCGAGCACTACGTCTCCCGGCCGGCGGACGATGTAAGCGAGATCCACGGCAATATCTACCTGGGCCGGGTTCAGAATGTGCTGCCCGGCATGGAAGCTGCCTTCGTGGACATCGGCACACCCAAGAACGCGGTGCTGTACCGGGGCGATGTGGTGTTCGACCCCGATGATGTGGAGAGCTCTCAGGGGGCGCCCCGCATCGAGAACCTGTTGGAGGCCCGCCAGACCATTTTGTGCCAGGTCACCAAGAACCCCATAGCCCACAAGGGCGCCCGGTTGACCCAGGAGGTGTCGCTGCCGGGCCGGTTCGTGGTGCTGGTGCCCAACTCCAAGACCTACGGCATCTCCAAGCGGCTGCCCGACAAGGAGCGCAAGCGCCTCCGCAAAGTGCTGGACCGGTGCAAGCCCGAAGAGCACGGGATCATCGTCCGCACCGCGGCTGAGAACATCACCGCCAAGGAACTGGAGCGCGATGTGAAGCGGCTGGTCTCCCAGTGGGAGCAGATCGACGCGTTGAGCAAGCGGAGCCAGATCCCGGGGCTGCTCTACCGGGAGCCGGAGATGGCGGTGCGGGTGATTCGGGAGGAGTTCAACCAGGATTTCCGCTCGGTCCACATCGACGATCGCCGGCTCTTCGAGGACGTCAGCGACTATGTGTCCAGCGTGGCGCCTGAGTTGGCCGAGAGGCTCGAGTGCTACGACGCGGAGCGCGAGCATCTGAGCCTGCTGGAGCGCCATCACGTTCACGAGCAGTTCGTCAAGGCCTTGGACAAGAAGGTATGGCTGCCCGGCGGCGGCTCGCTCATCATCGAGAACACCGAGGCCCTGACCGTCATCGACGTGAACACCGGCAAGAACGTGGGCGACTCCAACCTGGAGGAGACCGTGTTCCGCAACAATTTGGAGGCAGCTAAAGAGATCCCCCGTCAGCTCCGGCTGCGCGACATCGGCGGGATCATCGTGATCGACTTCGTGGACATGGAGAAGCGGAACAACCGGGAAGGGGTTATGAAGGTCTTCCGGGAGTCGCTGGCCTGGGACAAGACCCGAACCCAGGTGCTCGACATATCCGATCTGGGATTGGTGGAGATGACCCGCAAGCGCATCGGCGAGGGACTGCTGGAGTCGTGCTCGTCGGTATGCCCGACCTGCGAGGGGCGGGGGTTGGAACTGGACCGCAAACTAGTAAGCGGCGGCCGTGACCGGTAGCCTGAGCGCGGTGTATGCCGTCATCCGCACAGGCGGAAAGCAGTACAAAGTCGAAGAGGGCCAGACCCTCGATGTGGAGCTTTTGGGCGAGCCCGGCGCGGAGGTAGAGCTGACCCCGGTGCTGTTGGTGGACGGCGATTCGGTGACCGCCGCCCCCGCCCAACTCGGCCAGGCCACGGTAACCGCTACCGTGGTGGACTCGGTCAAGGACCGCAAGATCAACGGCTTCACGTACAAGAACAAGAGCAACCAGCGCCGGCGGTGGGGCCACCGCCAGCAAAAGTCCCGCATTCGTATCACCGCCATCAAGGCCTAGAGGAGCGAAAGATGTCCAAGACCAAAGGCGGCGGCTCCACCCGCAACGGCCGCGACTCCAATCCCCAGTACCTTGGGGTCAAGGTGTTCGACGGCACACAGGTGGCCGCGGGGTCGATCATTGTCCGCCAGCGGGGTACCCGCATCCATCCCGGAGCCAACGTGGGGCGCGGCCGCGACGACACGCTGTTCGCCACCGCCGACGGACGGGTCAAGTTCGGCCACCGACGGCGCCGCAAACTCGTCGACGTCATCCCCAACTGACTGTCAGGCTGGGATGCGATGTCCCAGTTCGCCGACGAATGCCAGTTGAATGCGCGAGGCGGTGACGGCGGTGCCGGATGCGTATCGTTTCGCCGCGAGGCCCATGTGGCCAAGGGCGGCCCCGACGGCGGCGACGGTGGCAGCGGCGGTGGCGTCTGGCTGGTGGCCGACCACAATGCAGCCTCGCTGATCGCCTTCAAAGACCACCCCCATCGCCGGGCGGGCAACGGTCGCCACGGCCAGGGCAAGCGCCGCCACGGCGCATCCGGCGATGACACTTTGGTCCGGGTTCCCGTGGGAACCGTTGTCAAAAGCCAAGATGGTGAGGTGCTCACCGACCTTGCCGCCGACGGCGTCCGCTGGCTGGCTGCCGCGGGAGGGCAAGGAGGCATGGGCAATGCCCGGTTCTCCACCCATCAGAACCGGGCGCCGGCGTTTGCCGAGCAGGGCGAGGAGGGCGAGCAGCGCTGGCTGGGGCTGGAGTTGAAGCTGTTGGCCGACGTGGCCCTGGTCGGCTTTCCCAACGCGGGCAAGAGCACGCTGATATCCCGTATCTCCGCAGCCCGCCCCAAGATCGCCGACTATCCCTTCACCACCCTCGAGCCCAACCTGGGTGTGGTTCGCACCGACGACGATTTCGAGATGGTGGTGGCCGACATCCCCGGCCTTATTGCCGGAGCCAGTGAGGGCCGCGGCCTCGGCCATCGCTTCTTGCGCCACACTGAGCGGGCCCGTGCTTTGGTGGTCATGGTCGATTTGGCCTCGGTGGAGGAGATTCCCCCTGTCGAGCAGCAGCGGGTTCTGTTGGAAGAGCTGGGCGCCTATCGACCGGAGCTGCTGGAGCGGCCCCGGATCTTGGTGGCCTCCAAAGCCGATGCCGGCCATCTTGAGCCGCCGCCGGGGGCGCTGTGCATCTCCGGGGTGACCGGCCTCGGCCTGCCCGAGCTGATCAGGGCCATGGCCGGCGCAGTTCGGGCCGCTCGATCCGACCAAGATCGCGGGCTGGACGCGGGAAGCTCCGGCGATGTGGTGGTCCACCGGCCGGCCCCCGCGGGTTTCAGGGTCGAGCGGGCCGATGACGGTGCCTATGTGGTGGTGGGCCGGGCCGCGGAGCGCACTGTGGCACTGTCCGACCTGAGCGCTCCCGGCGCATGGGACTTTGCCCGCCGCCGTCTCCAGAAGCTGGGGGTGGACCGGGCATTGGCCCGAGCTGGGATCAAGTCGGGCGACACCGCCCGGATCGGCGCCTTGGAGTTCGAATACCACGATGACGACGAGTACTTCGGCGAGGAGCCGACATCGTGATCGTCGTCGTGAAGATAGGCACGTCGTCGATTACCGAGGCCGATGGGACCATAAGAGCCGAGGCGGTGGCCAAGCTGAGCAGCGAAGTGGCCGAGGCGGTGTCCGGCGGGCATCAGGCGGTGGTGGTCAGCTCCGGGGCGATCGGGGCCGGACTCCCGGTGCTTGGCTTCGACCATGGCCGCCCCCGAGACTCGGTCACCCTCCAGGCGCTATCCGCGGTGGGCCAGAGCCGGCTGATGGCCATGTACCAGGAGCGCTTTCACAGCTATGGCCTGATCTGCGGGCAAGTGCTGCTGGCCCCCCGGGACTTCCTGGAGCGCTCCCAGTATCTTCACGCCCAGCGCACGCTCAATCGGCTGCTCAAGCTGGGCGTCGTCCCCATCGTGAACGAGAACGACGCGGTGGCCGACGATGCCATCCGCTGGGGGGACAACGACCGCATCGCGGCCTTGGTGGCCCACATGGTGGGCGCCGAGCTGCTGGTGCTCTTGACTGACACCGAGGGGGTCCACACCGCTGATCCCCGCTCCGACGCCGAGGCCCGGATCGTGGAGCGGATAACTGATCTGAGCCTGCTGGAAGAACTGGCCGCCGCCGCCGGGGGAGCGGGCACCGAGCGGGGCAGCGGGGGCATGGCCTCCAAGCTGGCTGCGGCCCGGATCGCCAGCTGGTCGGGGGTTAGGACCGTGATCGCGGCCGCCGATCGCCACCGGGTGGTTGCCGACGCGCTGGCCGGCCAGCCGGGCGTCGGGTCGACGGTGGTCGCCCAGCCCCAGCGGTTGAGCGCCCGCAAGCTGTGGATCGGATTCGCCATGATGCCCTCCGGCACGGTGCGGGTGGATGCCGGCGCCCGCGGGGCGGTGGTGGAGCGGGGCGCCTCGCTGTTGGCCATCGGCATCACCGGCCACGAGGGCGTTTTCCAGCCCGGCGATGCGGTGGATGTGCGGGGACCCGACGATCAGATCTTCGCCCGGGGCCTGGTGGAGGTGTCCTCAGACGACATGGGCGCAGTGGCCGGCTTGCGCTCTGAAGCAATGCCCCCTGGCGCGCCCGACGAGGTTATCCACCGCGATTCGTTGACTGTGCTGCCATAGGGCTGCCACTGCTTCGAATCAGTCCTTTTGCCGGACTGTCTTGGCCAGGGCGCTCTTTGCCTGGCCCAGAACCCGCTCGATCAGCGCGGCGGCTTCGCGGGCGGCACCCACTCCGGCAGCCTGGCCCAGAGATATGTAGACCACTCCCGTCAATGACAGCGCGAGCGGCGCGGTGAACAGCGCGGGAAGGGGCTCGAGCCCCCAGGCCAGCACCCCGCCCAGCACCGCGGCCGACAGGGCGGCGACGGCCAGGCGGCCTGCCGGTCCCCGCAGCGCCCGGCGCCGGCGCAGCAGGTATCGGACCCGATGCCGCAGGATTCCGTATTCCACCCAGGCGGCTACCGTGCTTCCCAGGGCCAGGCCCACCGCTCCCAACCGCACCGCACCGTCGGCCCGCTCGGCATCTGCCAGCGGCGACAGCACCTGGAAGTCGCCCAGTCGCTCCACGCTGCCGTTGACCACCGCATAGGAGTCGAAGCTGAACATGAGCACCACCCCCACCGCGGCGGCCAGCACCACCCGCACTGCCGCCACCCGGGCCGGGCCTTTGGCGTCGCCGGCCGCGAAGCAGGCGTTTTGCAGCAGGCGGGACGACGCAGAGGCCACCAGCCCCAGGCTGTAGGCGGCCAGGATCCACCACACCTGCACGGTGTGGTCGCCGTTGAACTGCCCCCGCTCCAGCAGCGCGCCCACGATCAGCCCGCCCAGGGTGATGAACGCCACCGCGGAGTACAGAACGTAGAAGCCGATGCGGTCCAGCCCGGTTTGCAGACGGCGCGCCAGCGCCTCGGGGTCGCCCTGTTCTCTGGCCATCTCCGGCAGGTCGCTGGCCGCCACGCTCATGGCGAACAGGCTGATGGGCAGGAAGTAGACAACCTGGGCGAACCCCAATGCGGCGATCGCCCCCCCGGCCAGCAGCCCGGCCAAGATCAAGTCGACATAGGCCGACACCTGCACCACGCCCCGCCCGATCAGCGCGGGCCCGAACCGGTTGAGCACGATCCGCACGTCGGGGCGCCGCCAGTTCAGGCTGAGCCGCAGCGATGGAACCAGCCGGAGCACCAGGGGCACCTGCACCAAGAACTGGAGGGCCCCGCCCAACACCACCCCCCAGGCGGCCATTCTGGCTATGTCGGAAGCCCGTGTCGCGGGATCTACGCTGTGCCACACCAGCCAGGCCCCCACCATGAACGCCACCTGGGCCGCATTCCAGATAACCGGGGCGGCATAGGACAGAAAGAACCGGCGGTGGGCGTTCAGAACCCCCAGCGCCCACGCGGCCAGCACGATGAATCCGACCCCGGCGAACATGACCCGCACCAACTCCACGGTGAGGTCGGCGGTGTCGTCTGACAGCCGCCACAGCAGCACCGACACCAGCGGCTTGGCCAGCATCCATCCGGCCAGCACGACCAGCCCGGTGACCACGGCCAGCAGTCCGAATACCGCGCCGGCCAGCCGACCGGCGTCTTTGCGGCGGTCCTGCTCGGCCAATTGCGAATAGATCGGAATGAACGAGGCCGACAGCACGCCTTCGCCCAACAGGTTCTGAAGCAGGCGGGGGATGGTCAGGGCGGCCCGATAGGCGTCGCCGATGCGGCCCCCGCCGATGAACGCGGCCACGGCCGCCTCCCGGCCGATACCGGAGATGCGGGACAGGAATATTCCCGCCCCTACCAGGATTGCCCCCTTGCCGCCGGGGCGCGGGGCATCGTCGGGGCCGCCGAGTTGTTGTTCAACGGGTGGAATGCCAAAACACGCTACCGGAGCCGATGGTGCAGTCGGGTACGCTCGGGCGGTGAGCGCTGACACCCCCATGGCTGAGCTGGCCGACCGGGCCAAGACGGCGGCCCGGGTTCTGGCCACTGCCGACACCGATACCAAGAACCATGCGCTGCGGCTGGCCGCCGACCAGCTTGAGCAGGCCCGAGACGACTTGTTGGAGGCCAACCAGGCCGATGCGGAGTCGGCTGCCGCATCGGGCATGAGCGCCACACTGGTGGACCGCCTCCGCCTCACCGACTCCCGGCTGGAGGCAATGGCCGGGGGTTTGCGCAAGGTGGCCGGGCTGGCCGACCCGGTGGGGGAGATCGTCGGGGGTTGGGTGGTGCCCTCCGGCCTGCGGATCAGCCAGGTGCGGGCACCCCTGGGCGTGGTGGCCATTGTGTACGAGAGCCGCCCCAATGTGACCAGCGACGCGGCGGGACTCTGCCTCAAGTCGGGCAATGCCGCCTTCTTGCGGGGGTCGTCCAGCGCGTTGGGGTCCAACCTGGCCATTGCCGGGGTGATGCGGGACGCCTACGAAAAGGCCGGCCTGCCCAGCGATGCCCTGGTGCTGGTGGCCGACACCAGCCATGGCGCCGCCGCCGAGTTCATGCAGCTCCGAGACAGCATCGACTGTCTCATCCCCCGAGGGGGCCCTGGCCTGATCGCCTCCATCCTGGAGAACGCCACCGTGCCCTATGTGATCGACGGCGACGGCAACTGCCACGTGTACGTCGACGCCTCGGCCGATTTGGACATGGCTCGGCGCATCGTGGTTAACGCCAAGACCCAGCGCCCGTCGGTGTGCAACGCGGCGGAGTCTTTGGTGGTGCATCGCTCGGTGGCCCAAGAGTTGCTGCCGCCGCTGGCCGACGACCTGGCCGGTGTCGAGCTGGTGGGCGACGAATCGGCCCGGGCCATCCTGGGGCCGGACCGCATCGGCGAGGCGACCGAGGCCGACTACTTCACGGAGTTTCTCGACTTGAAGCTGTCGGTGAAGGTGGTGAACAGCCTCGACGAGGCCATCGCCCATGTGAACGAGACCGGCAGCGGCCACAGCGAGGCCATCATCACCGCCGATCTGGAGGCCGCCGACCGCTTCTGCACTGAGGTGGACGCCGCCGCGGTGCTGGTCAATGCTTCCACCCGGTTCGTGGACGGTGAGGAGTTCGGCTTCGGTGCCGAGATCGGCATAAGCACCCAGAAACTGCATGCTCGGGGGCCCATGGGTCTGCGCCAGCTCACCACCACCAAGTACGTGGTCCGCGGCGAGGGGCAGGTGCGGGGCTAGTGCCCGATCCGGGCATCCTGCTGATTTCGGAGCTTGAACGGGCTGGGCATACCCTTCAACCATGAGTTATTCCTTTGCTGACGTCGACTCGGTACGCCAGGGCCTGAGCGGTGTGCAGTATCTGGCCGACGAGGGCATCGCCGGGGTGGTCTATCTGGCCGAGCGCTTGCAGAAGCCGGTTCTGGTGGAAGGCCCGGCGGGCACCGGCAAGACCCAGCTGGCCAAGAGCGTGGCCGAGGCCACCGGAGCCCGCCTCATCCGCCTCCAGTGCTACGAGGGCCTCGATGAGTCGAAGGCGCTATACGAGTGGAACTACAAGAAGCAGCTCCTGAGAATCCAGGCCGAGCGCCAGGGCGAAGACCCCGAGGGCGAGGGCATGTGGCAGCAGATCGAGGACGACCTGTTCTCCGAGGAGTTCCTCTTGACCCGGCCCCTGCTGGAGGCCATCCGCTCTCCCGACCCGGTGGTGCTGCTCATCGACGAGGTCGATCGGGTGGAGATCGAGACCGAGGCGCTGCTGTTGGAGATCCTGTCCGACTACCAGGTGTCCATCCCCGAGTTGGGCACGGTGGCCGCCAGCCAGATCCCGCTGGTGTTCCTCACGTCCAACAACACCCGGGAGCTGTCGGAGGCCCTCAAGCGACGGTGCCTGTTCTTGCACATCGACTACCCCGACCTGGACCGGGAGAAGGAGATCGTGTTGGCCAAGGTTCCCGGCGTGGGCGAGAGCCTGGCCGACCAGGTGGCCCGCATCGTTCGCTCGGTGCGCCAGATCGAGCTCAAGAAGGCCCCGTCGGTGTCGGAGACCCTGGACTGGGCCCGCACGCTGGTGCTGTTGGGAGTGGAGCACATCGACGCCGACACCGCGGCCGAGACGGTTAACATCCTCTTGAAGTACCGCAGCGACATCGAGAAGGCGCTCAAGGAGTTCGCCACCTCCGACGAGGACTTCGCCGTGCCGGCGGCGACCTCGTGACGCTTCTCAGCTAGCCAGGCCATGAAAGTCGAGCCCGCCACCTCGCCTCTGTTGGCGCTTCTGGCCGGGTTCATCTCCGAGCTGCGGGCTGCCGGGCTGCCGGTCAGCCTCACCGAGAACCTCGATGCCATGGAGGCCATCCAGCACATCCCCATCGAGGACCGGGATGCGTTCAAGTACGCCCTGGCCGCCACGCTGGTGAAGAACCACGCCCACTGGCGGGCATTCGAGACGGTGTTCGAGGTGTACTTCTCGCTGCGGGGGGCCGAGTACGACCTGGTGGACGGCGAGTGGCCCGAGGGCATGGACCTGTCCGACCTCATAGACGGGTTGGACGGCCAGCAGCGCCGCCAGGGAGGGGGGGGCGGCGAGGCCATGTCGGCCGAGCAACTGGCCGAGATGCTGTTCCAGGCCCTCATGAGGGGCGACGACGCCCTGATGCGGGCCATTGCCCGCCAGGCGGTGCAGCGCTACGCCGGCATGGAGCCCGGCCGCCCGGTGGGGGGCACCTATTACCTGTACCGCACGCTGCGAAACCTGGACCTCGACGGCGTGCTGGAGCGCCTGATGGGCCAGGCTCGCCAGGATGCGCCCGGCGACCTGACGCCACTGGAGGAGCGTTTGGAACGAGACGAGTTCGAGGCTCGCGTCGATCAGCTCCGCAAGGAGGTGGAGGCCGAGATACGCCGCCGGCTGGTGGCCGACCGGGGAGTGGAGGCCATGGCCAAAACGCTCCGCAAGCCGCTGCCCGAGGACGTCGACTTCATGCACGCCAGCCGGGAGGAGATGATGGCCCTGCGCCGGGCCATCTACCCGCTCACCCGCAAGCTGGCCGTGCGCCTGGCCCGCAAGCGCCGCCACGGCCGCAAAGGCCCTTTGGACTTCCGCAACACCATGCGCCACTCGCTGTCGTACGGCGGGGTGCCGGCGGAGCCCAAGTTCCGCTATCCCCGACCGGCCAAGCCCGAGATCATGGTGGTGGCCGACGTGAGCGGGTCGGTGGCCGCCTTCGCCCGGTTCACCCTGCATTTGGTGTACGCCATAAGCAACCAGTTCTCCAAGGTGCGCTCCTTCGTGTTCATCGACGGCCTCGACGAGGTGACCAGCTATTTCGAGGGAGTGGACGACATCGGCGAGGCCGTCCACCGGGTGAACGCCGAAGCCGACGTGGTGTGGGTGGACGGCCACTCCGACTACGGCCACGCCTTCGAGGTGTTCTGGGAGCGCTACGGAAAAGACGTAGGCCCCAAGACCACGGTGATGATCCTGGGAGATGCCCGCAACAACTACCACGCCTCCCAGGCCTGGATCCTCAAAGAGGTAGAGCACCGGGCCCGCAAAGTGTTCTGGCTCAATCCCGAGCCCGGCGCCTATTGGGACACCGGCGACTCCATCGTCTCCGAATACGGCGTCCACTGCGACGGCGTCTTCGAAGTCCGCAACCTCCGCCAGCTAGAGGGCTTCGTCGAGAATCTGGTGTAGACCCAAGTGGTCGAGGGCTGCCCAGCTGATCGGCAGCTAACTTCGTCCCACTTCAGATTTAGAGAGCGGTCACACGAGGGCGGGTGAACGTGCGGGCTCTTGTCGAACAGGGGCAGGCAGAGGGCGGATTGCCCGGACTCGCTGTCTGATCCATAAGGCAGCCTTGGCGATTTCTGCGGTCACTTCGGCAGGCGGACCGCTGAGGTCGATGGCCAGGGTGTGAAGCAGCTTGTCGGAGTGCCGGACGGTGACCGTCCGTTCTGGCTGCCCGCCGTCGGCAAGGCAGTAAATCAGCACCCCCTCGGGTAGGTCTAGCGCAGTGGCATAGGCCAGTAGCTGGTAGTAGTCGCTTGTTCGGGCCCGGGCGTCTTCGGTGAGCTTGTACTTGATGTCGGCCACATAGACCTCGTGGCCTTGCCTGCGGAACACCAAGTCGGGGCGGATCGGCACCTGTTGGCGAGTGTCTAAGTGGCTGCTGACCTGATCCCACACTTCTAGGTGCCCTCTCAAGGCGCGGCGCAGCCGCTGGGTGACGAAGTTCTCGAACAGCCGGTTCATGTCCACTACGAAAGATGAGGCGGCGTGTTGGCCACGCTGGTCAGCCAGGGTCAGATTCTCCAGCAGCAGCCGGGCTAGTCGCAGTACCGGCTGGTAGTGGATGTTCAAACGGGTTATCGGTATTCGGTCCAAGTAGTCAGCCCGCATGAAACCGTCGGCCACATCTTCGAGGGAGGCCACCTGCTGGAGCAGCCGTCGCCGGTCCTCTGGATCGATTCTGGGCACGCGCAGCGCCCGCCGCGTTGCCGCCTTCAGGTAGCGGTTCTCGGCGATGTCCGGCGTGTACTCGTCATATCGGCACGCCACCGGCAAGGCGACCCCTGCTTGGCGGAACTGGGCTGCCGTGTTGATGCGGCCCCGTAGCGCGACGAGCCGGTCTTCCTCGGGTCGGTAAGACCGCAGCAGCCCGCGGGCCAGGGTGGTCTCCAGAGTCCGGGCAAAGAACGCAATCACCGACGGCAGGAGGTCGGCCTTGTTTGCATAGTCGAAGGCTTCCTGCCTCCATGCGTGTTCGTCGAGCCCCACTTCCAGCAGCAGAAACAGGTTCTCTGGACGGATCTTCGGGCGGATCAGCACCCGGAGATCGTCGACTACCAAAGTCCCCACGAGGTTCTGAGCGGTGATCGAATAGTGGTTGGTTTGGCCGGCGGGCTGTACCGTGACGACGCCTCTTCCTCTGGCGGCGAGGCGTTGTGCTTGGCCCTGAGCGAGTTCGACGGTGGCCGTCTCGTACTCAATGAGCTCGATGATGTTGCTCACAGATCTGGACTCGACTCCGTGGTTTCCTCGGGATCGGTCGCGGCTCGTTGGAGGGCAGCCTCCTGCTCGGCCATCTCAGCCCGCCCCGACAGGTCGAGGTAGCGCTTGTAAACCTGATCGAAGCTGAAGTAGTCGATCTGCTCGCGGTCGCCGAAGAACTGGTCTTCGATGAACGGCTCGGTGTTGTACTTCCAAATGCGACGCATCGCCTCCTCGTCGAGGCCTTGTTTCATGAAGTGGCTTGGTCCCAGAAGTAAGTGAGGCCCGCCCAGCTCTCGGTCGAGTTCGTCGTTGACTTGGGCCACGAGCTCGCCGATCCAGTCCGGCTCGTCGTTCGCGTCCAGCCAACGCTCAAGCAGTCCTTCCATCGGCCACCGATTGGGGAAGAACGGGATGAAGTGGAACCGGCGCCTCAGTGCGGCGTCGACGAGGGCGATGGAGCGATCGGCGGTGTTCATGGTGCCGATGAACCACAGATTTCGGGGTAGCTCAAACGCATCGTCGGAGCGGTAGAGCGTGCGCACGCTCTCGTCGCGGTACTCCAACAGAAACAGCAGCTCGCCGAACACCTTGGGCAAATTGGCCCGGTTGATCTCGTCGATGATCATCACATGCCGTCGGCCGGGGGCATCTGCGGCCCTCTGTGCCATGTCCGCTAAGGGACCGGGTGTGAGCTCGTAGACCATGTCGCCGCCGTCAGCTTGGGGTCGGTACCCCTCGAAGAAGTCCTCATAGGAGCTCGAGGGGTGGAATTGCACTAGCGCCCTCTGCCCCGGATCAGGCGCCAATACCCTGGCAAGCTCCCGAGCCAGGTAAGTCTTCCCCGTCCCCGGCGGCCCGTAGAAGACCACCTGCCCCTTGTCCTTCAGCAAATTGACGATGTCCTCCAAGAAGTTCCGGTCAACCAGCAGTTCCTCTGACAACGTGCCTAACGGGTCGGTCGCAGACTCTAAGTCACCCTTCTCCGGAGGGTCATCCGTCTTCAAAGTCGTCTGCCAGCGAAGCCAATAGAAGAACTGCGACATTCCCCAAGGGTCATCAGGAAAGAATGGCTCAAGGCGATCGCGTAGAATTCTGTTGGATTCCACATGAACCTCGCCGCGTGAACCAGTGGGTTCGTCTAGCTCAAGTAGGGCGAGCATCGCCCGCTTGCCTGCGTTCCCGCCTTGGGGGTAGACGCAGAGGTATTTTTCGGGGTGTGTGATGGCCAGCAGCTTCATGATTACCGATTCGCCTAGACCTCTGAACTTATACTGATCGTCGGTGAGAAGCCGGTCGATGCGTTCTGCGTCTGAGTCGTCGCCCCAGCACAGATAGCGGAAGGACTCCATCATGCGGTCATGCTCGGCTTCGTCGGCTTCGTTGAGCGACTTATTCAGCAATGGCATAGGCCCTGTACTTCCGTATCCGCCTCCGTTCCAGATCCGGCGTATTTCAGTGCGTTCAGCCAAAGCCATCGACTCGGGGGCAAGAATCTCCGCGAAGTGACGCTGTTCGGCTTTGTGGTCTGCATCCTGATTCCTGGGATATCCCTCCTCAGATCGGAATCTTTCGACAAATGAGGCGATCGGATCGTCGCCGATTCCAGTTGGCTCCGGCGCTGCTCCCGTTGCAAGTGCCAAGAGCTCGTCGAAGAGGGGCTTCAGTTGCGTAGCCGTTTCGACAACCGTTGCCGCCAAGTCGACATTCTTGAACTCTTCCCGGTTGAACCATCGCCCGTAGACGAATTCTGCCCAGTGGGCCCCAAGGAGTCCGACGTCCTCGCCGATTTTGGCAATAGAACCGCTGAGAACTCGACAGCCGACGTGTTCGGCTGAAGAGAGTATCGGCGCAACCGTGTCCATCCACCCTTGAGGGTTTACTCCTGGGCGCAGGGCAACGGCTGCACCCTGGTCGTTTACCCACACCCTCATGCTGAGCCCATTCTCAGATGCCTCGTTGATTCGCCAGTCCACCCATAGGTCGGGTCTGGGACTATTGGCTTTCGGCAAATTCACTTTGATTGGGTGGCCGAGCGCTTTCTCCACGTCGTCGGCAAGCTGTTTTCCCCAATAATCAGCGATGCTCACCAGGGCTCGGGCATTGATCTTTAGGTCTTCCTCGTCTTCATCACTCGCGGCCTCTGTGTCGAGCCCAAACGCAGCACGATCCGCCAGCACTTCGTCAAGGAATACGGGCCGTCGGCTGTGCCACCACATAGCAGTGATCTCAAAGTCGACCAATTCAGTATCAAGCTCCTGAACACGCTCCACAAAGACTCTGTAACGCTCTGCGGGGTCGGCGGGCAGGCTTTCCCCGGTGGAGAATTCGATATAGGCGGCTGCGCTGGGCCACATCACTGGCCAGCGACTCTGATCAGCGAGTCCCCAGAAATACGACAACAGAAACGGCACATGCCCCGACTGTGGGTGCGCGCCTACCCGGATCCTCTTCGCGTGGTCGACGACTGACTGGATCTTGGATGCGGCATCATCGTCAGAGCCGGGAGCGGTCAGGGACTCCGCTAGCAGCATGGCGAGAGGTTCCGGGTCCTCGGTCCGCTTGACGAGCTGATTCAACATCCCTTGACCGCTGAATCGGTTGAAGGCCAACGTCCCCGGCTTCACTGCCCACTCCTTCATCTGCTTGTGGAACGAGTTGAGGTCCCCGGTTCGGCGGAGGTCGGCAAGCAGACCAAGCGCTTCAGCCGCACTTGCCGCAAATCCGTCGGTACCAACTCTGGCCTCCCGGTAGCGGTCCTGGTTGGCGACAAGCCGCTTCAGATGCGCCTTGTGCCACTGTCGGCGGAACTCAGTCTCAGTCACGCCAGGCACTCTACTTGCGAGGTGTGACAGCTTGTCTTTGCCTGAGTGTCCCTATTCGGTTCTCAAGCCGCTGCCCGAGAGCGGATCGCGGGTAGGCAGCTGGGGGAACAGGGAGAAATCGCGGTCGCGGGTGAGCAGGGTCTCGACACCGTTGGCGGCGCAGATGGCGGCGATGCGGGCATCGTGGACGATCGCGCCGGTGATGTTGGGGCGGTTGACGAATCCCTCGAGGACGTCCATGAACCCGTCGGTCTCGCCGATCATGCGACACATCGGCGACGCCTCCCAAATTCGCAACTGGTGCCAGGCTTCTTCAGGAGTGGAGGCAGCCTCCTTCCAGATCTTCCGGTTTGTCACCACGCTGAGGAACTCGTGGCAGCATGGCCAAGGGATTGCCCAGGGCCGGGCTCCTTTGGCCAATTCTTCAAGTGTTCGGCGCGCTTGGGCATAGGGCTCAGATTCACGGCGATGCGCGTATACCAAGATGTTGGAGTCGACGGCCAGCATCAGGCTCCTCTGCCCTCATAGATGAGGTCCCGCAGTTCGGGCCATGTGTAGTGCTTCAGCGGGTCTTCCCCGTCGGGATCGCCCACGCTGCCATCCTCGAGTTTGTAGGGAACGGCCGGTGCCGGTTCGTCCAGCACCCGCCGCAATCCGTCTTCCACCACCGAGCGCAGCGTGCAACCTCTGGTTTTGGCATGGCGCTTGGCCCGTTCCAGCAGCACATCGTGGATGTCGATTGTTGTCTTCATTTGCCCATACTACCCATATCTCAAAATATGGGCGAGCAATATTCCAAGGTACTCAGCGGCAGCTGCCATCAACTTCAGCCCAAGCGACACCTAGCCCTTTGCGGGGCGTCTGATGAAGGCGCTGCCTAGCGCCACGCCCACGCCAGCTCCTATTGCGACGCCGACACCGACGTCACCGAGCGCCGCGCCTATGCCTGCTCCAATCCCGACGCCGAGTGCGATACTCAGTCCGAACCGGGGGTTAGGTTTCAGATTCCCCTTCATTGTCGGTCCTTCCTGCCGCGTCCGCTCCGGGTGGGGGTGGCGTGACCCCCCTGTGGTTGGTCCGCCTGATGCGTGCCCTGTCTTTTGGTCCTAGTTGTGGGAGTCAGGTGGTAGCAAGTGCGGAGTATCTCATGCGTACACAAGGCAATTTACATTTGTGCCTTGTAAGCTAAGGGGCGTGGGCAGAGTCAACAACCTGAAAGTGTCGAAACGGGGGCAGATGAGCCTGCCAGTGTCGGCTCGTCGCCGGTGGGGGCTTGTTGATGGCGGCAGGGTCGGGTGTCTTGATTTGGGCGATGGGGTGTTGCTGGTTCCCGATGGGATCGAGGAACTGCGTCGGGAGCTCTTGGATTCTGTTTCTGACCAAGAGTGGGCCGCAGCTCAGGCCGGTTTTGGTGATCCAGAACTGGCCAGCGAGTGACGCAGCTAATTGACGACCGGCTTCTTGCCGCGCGGCTTGGAGGAGGCGATCCGCCCGAGTCTCAGGAGCTGGCCTATACCACCGGCTATTGGTACGTGAGACTGTGCCGGGCGGTTCTGAATTCGTCCGGTTCTCATGGCGTTCTATCGGCATCGTTTGCTGCTCTGCCGAAGGCCATGCACGATCAGGCCATGCAGGCACTCTTGGAATTGCCCGATGAGATCGGACTGGTGAGCCTTAGAACTCTCGCCCCGGTCATAGGGCAGCTCAGCCGGCACCATCAACTCAATGCACTTGGCATCGAGGCTCTCGCCGCCGCGGTCTGCCTAGAAGCTGATGTCTACCTTTCGGCCCCATCTCCCCGACTCCAAGAAGCATTGACCGCAGAGAACTGCTGCGTCGAAATTGTCGGCTAAGGCTCAGCGGGTCGCCGTCAAGCGTGCCGCTCTTGGGCCGCCTCGCCCAAACCGAGTTCCTCGATCGACTGCTTCCGCATGAGGTATTTCTGGATCTTGCCGGTGATGGTCATGGGGAACTCGGCGGTGAACTTGATGTAGCGGGGGATCTTGTAGTGGGCGATCTGGCCCCGGCAGAACTCCCTGATGTCGTCGGCTTCCAGTTCTGCCCCGTCCCGCAACTGGATCCAGGCCATGATCTCCTCGCCGTAGCGGGCATCGGGCACGCCGATCACCTGCACTTCCACCACATCGGGGTGGCGGTAGAGGTACTCCTCGATCTCCCGGGGATAGACGTTCTCGCCGCCGCGGATGATCATGTCCTTGATGCGCCCGACGATGTTTATGTAGCCGTCGTCGTCGATGGTGGCGAGGTCGCCGGTGTGCATCCAGCCCTGGTTGTCGATGGCCTCGGCGGTGCGGGCTTCGTCGTCCCAGTAGCCCAGCATCACCGAGTAGCCCCGGGTCATGAACTCGCCGGCTTGGCCCCGGGGCACAGTGTCGCCGGTCTCGGGGTCCACAATGCGGACCTCCACATGCGGATGGGCCCGGCCCACGGTGGACACCCGCTTGTCCAGCGAGTCGTCCACCGACGTCTGGGTGGACACCGGCGAGGTCTCGGTCATGCCGGAGGCGATGGTCACCTCGGCCATGTTCATCCGGTCCACCACCTGCTTCATCACCTCCACCGGGCACGGCGAGCCGGCCATGATCCCGGTGCGCAGCGAAGACAGGTCGTATTCGTCGAGGTCGGGTTCGCCCAACTCGGCGATGAACATGGTGGGCACCCCGTACAGGCTGGTGCAGCGCTCCTTTTGGCAAGCCCGCAGCGCGGCCGCGGCGTCGAACCCCGCCGAGGGGATCACCATGGCCGACCCGTGGGTGGTGCAGGCCAGGTTGCCCAGCACCATGCCGAAGCAGTGGTAGAACGGCACCGGGATGCACACCCGGTCGGCGGTGGTGTAGCCGCAGGCCTCGCCCACGAAAAAGCCGTTGTTCAATATGTTCCGGTGGCTCAGGGTGGTGCCCTTGGGGAACCCAGTGGTCCCGCTGGTGTACTGGATGTTGATGGCGTCGCCCGGGCGAAGCCCCGCGGAGCGCGCCGCAAGCCGATCAGCAGACACCGCGGCCCCTCCGGCCAACAGGTCCTCCCAATCAGAGGTCTGGAGATACACCACCTGCCGGGCTGGCACCCGCTCCCATGCCTCGGCGACCATGCCCCGGTAGTCGCTGTGAGGGAACGACTCCGCTGCTACCAGGACGCTGATGCCCGACTGGTTCAGCACATACTCCAACTCGGCTACCCGATACGCCGGATTGATCGTCACCAAGATCGCGCCGATCCGGGCAGTGGCGTACTGCACCAGCACCCACTCCGCGCAGTTCGGACTCCAGATCCCCACCCGGTCGCCCGCCTGCACATCCAGCGCCATCAGCCCCGCAGCCACCTCATCGACTGCCGCCGCAAACTCCCGATAGCTGTACCGCAGACCCTGTTCGACGGACACCAGCGCATCCCGATCGCCGTGGGCAGCCACCGTTCGGGCCAAGTTGGCCGAGATGGTCTCCTCCAACAGAGGTATATCGGTCGGCCCCAAAGCCGATGACAGCGTTGCCTCGTGCATGTCGGAGCGCAGCCTCAGTCGTGGCTGGTGACGCCCCCGTCGACGATGAGGGTGGTGCCGGTTACGAAGCCGGCCTGATCCGACATGAGGAAGCGGACCGCCCTGGCGATGTCGGTGGGGGTGCCCACCCGGCCCAGCGGGGCCTTTTCCACACAGGCGGCCTTGCTCGGGGCGTCGTCCATCATCGCGGCCGTCATCGGCGTCTCGATGTAGCCGGGGCACACGGCGTTCACCCTTATGCTGTCGGGGCCGAGGTGATTGGCCAGCGACTTGGTGAGGCCCACCACCCCGTGCTTGGAGGCGGTGTACGACGGGATCGACGCACTGCCCACCACCGACATGATCGAGCCGATACCCACAATGGCCGACCCCTCATGACTGCGAAGATCGCCCAGCAGGGCTTGCGCCACGAACGCCTCGGCTCGCAGGTTGACGCCCAGCACCGAGTCCCAGGTCTCCTCGGTGAGGTGGTCGATATCCATCGAAGCCACGATCCCCGCCGCGTGGACCAGCCCGCCGATGGTGCCCAGCGCCTCTCGGGCACCGTCCACCGCCTCGGCAACCGCCGCGCCGTCGGTCACATCCAATCCCAGAGAGTGGGTTGCCACCCCGCAGTTGGCCGCTATGGAGGCCGCCGCCTCTGCTGCCCCCTCGGCATTGAGGTCCCACAGCGACACCGGCCGCCCCACTTCGGCCAGCGCCCGAGCACAGGCCCGACCGATCCCCGAACCCCCTCCCGTGACCACCACTCCTGTATCCGGCGACATCTCCAAAACAGACATGCCGGCAACCCTACGCGGTGGCGGGCTAGGAGTTGATCTCGCCCGGCTGTCAGGCCGGAGCTAGTCGTGCAGGCCGCACTCGGTTTTGTCGGAGCCGGCCCAGCGGCCGGAGCGGGGGTCGTTGCCGGGGGCCACCGGCTTGGTGCAGGGCATGCAGCCGATGGAGGGGTAGCCCCGCTCCAGCAAGGGGTTGAACGGCACCCGGTGCTCGGCCATGTAGTCGGCCACTTGCTCATCGGTCCAGGTGGCGATGGGGTTCAGCTTCACCAGGCCCCGCAGGTCGCGCACCACGATGGGGGCCGATACCCGGGTTGCGGCCTCAGCTCGGCGCAGACCGCTCATCCAGGCCGCTTTTCCGGCCAGCGCCCGGTCGAGCTGGCCGGCCTTTACCGCCGAGCAGCAGTTCTCCGGATCCATGTTCCACAGTTCGGGGTCGTGGCGGGCCACTGTCATCAGCCTCAGGTTCAGGCCGTAGTGGCGGCGCACCCGTTCCACCGTTTCCAGCGTTTCGGGGAAGTGGAATCCGGTGTCGATGAACACCACCTCGATGGCCGGGTCCACCTTCACGGCCAGATCGATCATCACCGCATCGGTCATCGACGCGGCCAGCGACAGGTGGGGGGAGAAGTTGTCCACCCCCCATTGGATGATCTTCTCCGCGGCGAGGTGCTCGAACTCCTCGTTGAGGGCGGCCAGCTCGGCGTCGGAGTAGGACGGGATGGTCAGGTTGCGCATTCGGAGTCGCCGATCACAGCTTCGTAGGGGCCGGTCTCGTCGTAGTCGACGTAGAAATCGGGGCCGTCCCCAGGGGCGGGGAACTCGTCTAGGTCGGCGAGGCCCTTGCCCACCTCTCGGGATCCGCCCTTGCGCTCCAGCCAATGGCGGAACTCCTCGCCGGCCTCCCGCTCGGCGGTGAACGAGCGCACCACCCGCGCAACGGCCTCGGGAGCGTTGCGGGCGGGCAGGCGCAAGGCTTTGGTGCCGAAGTGGATCTGCGAGTCGCCCACATAGCCGCCGAGCAGCATCTGGTAGCCCGGCGCGGAGCGGCCGTGGGCCCGGCGCTCGGCGCCGAAGAAGCCGATGTCGGAGGCGTGGTGTTGACCGCAGGAGTTGGTGCAGCCGGAGATGTTGATCCGCAGGCCACCCACCTCGGCCAGCCCCTCCTCGTCCAAGCGGGCGCCGATGGCGTCGGCCAGCCCCCGAGACTGGGTCACGGCCAGGTTGCAGGTGTCGGCGCCGGGGCAGGCCACCACGTCGCGCAGCAGCTCCGCGCCGGGCTCGGCCATGCCGATGGCCGCCAAGGCCTCGAACAGCCGGGAGAGCTGGCTCTCGGTGAGGTCGCGGAAAACGATGTTCTGGCGGTTGGTCACCCGGCACTCCGCGCCCAGCTCCCGCTGGATGTCGGCCAGGGCGTCGAACTGGCCGGCGGTGATGTCGCCCAGCCGGGCCCAGGCGTAGGCCGAGACGGTGCCCTTGGCCGCGCCGCGCACCACGTTGGCCTGCTCCCAGCGCTGGTACGGCGCCCGCCCGCCGATGGACACCGAGACGCCCTGGCCCACCGGAGTGGCCTCGATCTCGGCGTGGCGGCCGGCGGGGGCATCGCCGTGGAGCCTCACCAGGTCGGGAATCCCGCCGGGCCAACTCGAGGAGGCCAATAGGAACTTGCGCTCTCTGAAGATGCGGCGCTGGAGCTCCTCGAAGCCCAGCTTCTCCACCAGCCACTTCATGCGGGCCCGGAGCTTGTTGTCCCGGTAGCCGTCGTGGTCGAACACCCGCAGGCAGGCCTCGATGGTGGGCAGCAGGTCCTCGCGGGAGGTGAACTCCTCCAGCGCCAGCGCCGGATGGGGAGTGGCCCCCAGACCGCCGGCAATGTACACCCGGAAACCGGCCTCAACGCCGCCGTCCACCTCCCGGGTGGCCGCGATAATGCCCACGTCGTTGAACAGGGCCTGGCCGCAGTCGGTGGCGCACCCCGAGAAGTTGATCTTGAACTTGCGGGGAAGCCGCTGGGCGTAGGGGTGGCGGAGGAAGTGCAGGGCGGTGGCCCGGGCCCAGGCGGTGATGTCGAGCACTTCGTGGGGGCAGGCGCCGGCGAGGTGGCAGCCCTGCACATTGCGGACGGTGTCGCCGCAGGCCTCCCGGGTGGTGAGCCCGACCGAGGCCAGGGTCCGCATCACGTCGGGCACTTCGTCTAGCTCCACGAAGTGGAATTGGATGTTCTGGCGGGTGGTGATGTGCCCCCAGCCCCGGGAGTAGGTGCGGGCGATGTGGGCCAGAGCCTCGAAGTGCTCGGGACCGATGATGCCGGCGGGGATCTTGACCCGCACCATCTGGCGGGTGCCCCCCTGGCGCTGGCCATAGACGCCGTTGTTCAAGCGGAACACCCGCATGACGTCCTCGGGTATCTCGCCGGCCTTGTAGCGGACCAGCATCCGCTCGAACTTGTCGATGTCGGCCTGCTGTGAGGGGTCGACTACCTCGGTGTTGTCGATTTGGACCGTGACCATCGGACCTACTTTGGGGTGTTGGATGAGGAGTGGGGTTCAGGCAGCAACTAAATCGGACTACTTTGATCCAATTACTTGTCTATCAGGATAGCGGCCTGAAATCAATTCCGAGTGCCTTGGTCCGAAAAAGAATCTGAGCCCGGAGTCAGACGCTGAGCCGCTCGGCGACTCGGAACGCCAGCTCCAGGCTCTGGGCGCCGTTGAGGCGGGGGTCGCACATGGTCTCGTAGCGCCGTTCCAGATCGTCATCGCTGATGGCCTCGGCACCGCCCACGCACTCGGTCACGTCATCGCCGGTGATCTCCAGATGAACGCCGCCCGGCCAAGTCCCCGCCCCGCTATGGGCGCGGAAGTATCCGTCGATCTCGGCCACCACATCCTCGAAGTTGCGGGTTTTGCGCCCGCCGGCGGTGGTGTAGGTGTTGCCGTGCATCGGGTCGCACTCCCACAGCACCGGATGGCCGGCGTCTCGGGCCGCGGCCAGCAGCGGAGGCAGCGCTTCAGACACCTTGTCGGCCCCCATGCGGCTGATGAGGGTAAGCCGGCCGGGGACGCGATCGGGATTGAGGGTCTCGCACAGCCCCAGTACGTCGGCCGGCGACGCGGTGGGTCCGAGCTTGCAGCCGAGCGGGTTCTTGATGCCTCGCATGAACTCCAGATGGGCGCCATCGAGCTGGCGGGTCCGCTCGCCGATCCACAGCATGTGGGCTGAGCAGTCATACCACTGGCCGCTGATGGAGTCTTGGCGGGTGAGGGCTTCTTCGTAGTCGAGCACCAGCGCCTCGTGGCTGGTGTAGAAGTCCACCTGGTGCAGCTCAGGGGCATCGATGGCGATTCCGCAGGCGGCCATGAACCTGAGCGCGGAGTCGATTCCCTCGGCCACCTTCTCGTAGCGCCGCCCCTCGGGGCTGGCCGCGATGAACTCCTGATTCCATAGGTGAACCTGGCGGAGGTCGGCATAGCCCCCTTTGGTGAACGCCCGAAGCAGGTTGAGGGTGGACGCCGACTGGTGATAGGCCTGCACCAGGCGCTCGGGGTCGGCGGTGCGAGAGTGCTCGGAGAAGCTGATGTCGTTGACCATGTGCCCCCGGAACGAGGGCAGCTCCACATCGTCTACCACTTCGGTTGACGAGGATCGGGGCTTGGCGAACTGCCCGGCGATCCGGCCTATCTTCACCGTGGGCACACCGGCCGAGAATGCCATCACCACCGCCATTTGCAGGATTACCTTGAGCTTGTCTCGGATGCTGTCGGCGGTGACCCCATCGAATGACTCGGCGCAGTCGCCGGCCTGGAGGACGAAGGCCCGCCCGGCGCAGGCTTCGGCGAGCTGGCTCTTGAGTTGACGGGCCTCCCCGGCGAACACCAGCGGGGGGAGCTGGGCCAAGGTCTTGCGCACATGCTCCAGCGACGCCTGGTCGGGCCACTGGGGCTGTTGGGCAGCCGGCTGATCTCGCCACGAAGAGGGATGCCAGGCGGTCTGGAGTGTGCTGGCCGCTTCTGCGGGGGCCGAACTCATGGCAAGATCGTCGCTTGTCGCCGAGTTCGGGGCAAACCGGTTAAAGGAGACGGCTACGCGGCGTCGATGTCCAGAAGCTCGGCTCGAGCCCGAACCGAGTCCAGCGACCGCCCGATAATCCGGCGTATGGCCTCGGAGGTGAGGCCTAGGGCATCGCCGATCTCCCGGTAGCTGTGTTTTTGGCCGTCGATGAGCCCGTAGCGCATTTCCACCGCGAAGCGGGACCGGCCATCGAGCTCCTCCAGCAGCCCGGCCAGCATGGCTGTCTGATCGGCGGCCAGGGCCAGCTCTTCGGGGCCGGGGCCGGTGTCGGCCTGAAGGTCCATCAGCTCGCTGCTGTTGTCCTCCCCCACGGTGGCGTTCAAGGAGGTGAGCGAAGTCAGTCGATGGAGCAGCGCCTGCTCGGTGTCCAGCTCTTCGCCGCCTCCGGTGGCCTGGCGCATCGCAGCCCGCAGGCTGGCGGCCCGCTCGCCGGGAAGCCGGATCAGATTGGCCTTCTGATCGAGGGCCCGGCCGATGGACTGGCGGATCCAGAACGTGGCGTAGGTGGAGAACTTGAATCCCTTGCGCCAGTCGAACTTGTCCACCGCTCGATCCAACCCCAGGTTTCCCTCTTGCACCAGATCCAGCAGCTCCATGCCGGTGGGCAGGGGGTATTTCTTGGCCACGCTGACCACCAAGCGCAGATTGGCCCGGATGAAGCGATCCTTGGCCGCGGCCGCTTCCCGGATTTGGGACCTGAGCCGGGGACCGCGCTCTCCGGCGTCTAGGCGGGCCTGGGCCTCGCGGCCCCGCTCGATGGTCTGGGCAAGTCTTCGCTCGTCGTCTTTGGTGAGGAGCGGTACCAAGCCGATGGCATTCAGGTACTGGCCTGTTGAGTCGTCCATGGGTTCCCGTCTTATCGTCTCTTTGGGCTGCAACCATTCCGCCGCTGATTTTGTTCCCAGGCGCAGCCCGCGGTTCTGTGGCAAATCTACCGGCGTACATCGCCGATGTCGCCTTATTTATTGGCCAGTGGCCCGGTTCGGGCGGCACCCCTGTACCGGACCGTGATTTCCCGGCCTCTTCAACCGAGGCTGTCGGGCGGCGCAGTATAGGGAGCTTCATTTCGTACACTGCGGGCAGTGAGTCGCGTAGGGATATTCGGGGGCACGTTCGACCCGGTACATGTCGGCCACTTGGCGGTGGCCGTGCGGGTGCGGGCTGCGCTCGGTCTCGACATGGTCGAGCTCGTGGTGGCCAACGAGCCATGGCAGAAGCTGGACCGCTCCCGCCTGAGTCCGGCTCGGGACCGCTTGGCCATGGTGCAAGCCGCGGTGGACGGGGTGGACGGGGTGGCGGCCTCATCGTCAGAGATCGACCGAGGCGGCCTTACCTATACCGCTGACACCTTGGCGGCGGCCCGGGCCGGCGATCCCGGTGGCTCGCTGTTCTTGATCCTGGGCAGCGATGCGGCCGCAGGGCTCCAAAGCTGGCACCGCCATCGGGAGATCGCCGAGATGGCCGAGATCGTGGTGGTTGACCGGCCCGGCTCGATGGGGCAGCGTCCGCCGGTGCCCCACCGGGTGGTTGATTGCCCGCTTCTCGATCTGTCCAGCACCCATGTGCGGGAGTGGGCTGATGCCGGCTGGCCGCTGGACGGTTTGGTGCCCCCGGCCGCGCTGGCTTACGCCCGCCAAAAAGGCCTCTATGGGTGAGCGCGGCCGTAGGTTTGCGGCTCGGCGGCGTCGGCTGGGTTGGCAGGGCCTCTATGGGTGAGCGCGGCCTTCAAGGCCGGTGGCGCTGGGGTTGGCCGGTGATGCTCCTCGGACTGGCCGCAGCGGTGCCGCTGTTGGTTTGGCTGGGGTGGTCGGCCATCTCGGGCAGCAGCGACGGCACCGATGTGGGGGGGCCGGTCGACCCCTCGGCACCCGGATACCAGGCATATGTGGATCCGACGCCCACGCTGCTGCTCATCCACGGTGATGGCGACGGACTAGAAGGTGTGACGCTATTGGCGCTGACCGACCCCGGAGTTGAGGGCGCTGTCCTGTTTCTCGCCCCTGAGACCTCGACTCCTGCTGGGCCGCTCAGCGTGCGCTGGGACCAAGCGGGCAGCTCCGGGGTGGCCGATGGAGTAGCAGAGCTGCTGGGCGTCCGGGCCGGCGAATTGCAAGTGGCCGACGACGGCGGCTGGGCCGCGTTGGTTTCAGCCGTCGCCCCCATCTCATTCGACAACCCCGATGTGCTGGTCTCCGCCACCGGAGAGGCCCGCTTCGAGTCCGGGGCGCTAGCCCTGGCTGCGGCCGATGTCGGCCCATACCTGGGGTGGCGCAACCCGGGCGAGTCGCCGGTGGCGGCCCTGTTCCGCCATGAGCTGTTCTGGGGGGTCTGGCTGGAGAAGGCGGCTCTTTCGGCATCTCCCGACGTGTTTCCCGGCGAGGATGATCGGGGCGTGGGCCGATTCGGGCGGGCCTTGGCCAAGGGACGGGTCCGTTTGGAAGCGTTGCCCGTCATCGTCGACGCCGGCGGGGCGGTGGTCTTGGATGCCGCCGCGGTCGGCGAGATGGTCAACGAGGTTATCCCGTTCCCGAACTCGGCCTCGGGCGGCAACTCGGCCAGGGTCCGGCTGCTGAATGGCACCGGCGACCCTGCCCTCATCCCTAATGCGGCCCGCTCCCTCAGCCGGGCGGGGGCCCAGATCACGATCATTGGGAACGCCTCCGAGTTCGGTTGGGAGACCACCAAAATCGCCTATCACCACGTCGGGTTCGCCTCCTACGCCGAGGGCTATAGAGACGCCCTGGGTGCCGGTTCGGTGGTGGCCGAGGAGCAGCCCGCCTCTTCCATCGACATCACCGTCACGTTCGGAGCGGATTTCGCCCCCGTTCCGGGGGGAGGCGGGTAAAGTGTCGGCGTGATCGCCGCATGAGCGCAATACCCGCCCCGCGAGCCATGCGGGCAACGACGTGATGGCCGCATGAGCGTCGGCACTGCCGGCACAGCGGTCGTGGGGGATTGGGCAAAGGCCGCAGCGGCTGCGGCGGAAGAGGGCCCCGGCGCCGACACGGTAATCATTGATGTTGGCGATGTGCTGGTCATCACCGACTACTTCGTTATCACCAGCGGGGCCAACACTCGAGCGGCCCGGGCGCTGGCCGAGCGAATCGAAGAGGCGGTTGACCTCTGCGGGGGTCCGAAACCCATCTGCATCGAGGGCCTCTCCGACTATGAGTGGGTGCTGATGGACTACGGCGACTTCGTGGTCCACATCTTCACCGCTTCAGCCCGCGATTACTACGCCCTCGACCTCCTCTGGAAAGACTGTCCGACCTTGGCTGCCAACCCGTTGCCATCGTAGACACAGCCCGATACAGTGGCCACGGGTCCCCAGCCCGGCTCTGGTCAGAGCATTTGGTCCCGTAGGACGCCGGGTGGGGACCCGCAGCGCGTCTGAACCCTACCGGGAAAACTGGCGTTTCAACTGCTGTCAGTGAGTTTCAGTCAATTATTGATCGCGGAGGAGGCGACCGGGGGAGGTGCCGGTTTCCTTGTCCTCTTGGATGGTGACCTCGCCGTTGACCAGCACGTAGTGGTAGCCGGAGGCTCGCTGGACTCGGCGCCACTCGCCCGCGGGCATGTCGTGGACCTTCTCGCTGGCACCGATATCCAGGCTGTTTAGGTCGTAGACGATCACGTCGGCCGCCTTGCCTTCAGTCAGTGTTCCCCGGTCGGTGAAGCCGGCGCATTGGGCGGGCAGCCCGGCCATGCGCCAGTGGGCGTCCTCCAGAGAGATGATCTCGCGGTCGCGCACCCCGTTGATGAGCAGCTCGGTAGGCCACCGGCCTGCGGTCAAAAAGCGGGTGTGGGCACCGCCGTCGGACACTCCGGGCAAG
Source organism: Candidatus Poriferisocius sp. (assembly GCF_965208475.1). Lineage (GTDB taxonomy): Bacteria > Actinomycetota > Acidimicrobiia > Acidimicrobiales > Bin134 > Poriferisocius. The sequence goes on from NZ_OZ242338.1 coordinate 251,367, forward strand.
GCCCATTGGTAGTTGAGCAGGTCCACCAGATGGTCGGGGTTGTTGAACGAGCCCGAGGCGTAGAACGTGGCGGCTAGGTTGTCGGCCACCGCCACGTCAAGCATGGCGTCCACCGGATGCACCCCTAGGTTGGCGGCAATGTCGCCCACCCGGGTCTCGGCGTAGCGCTGGTACTGAGGGCTGGCCGTCTCGAGCAGCACGATGTCGGCAATCGGGCAGGTGACCGCCAGCGACTCCGAGTCCCGCAGGGCCGGGCGGCGGGCCGGGTCGGCCAGCTTGGCCATGCGCTCCTCAACGGTGCCCAGCGTGGCCTCCCTCCAGGCGTCCATGTCGTCCCAGAGGTTCCACTCCTCGAAGGTGAAGGCCAGCCCCACGTCGGTGGTCACAGCCTGGCCGTAGATGGGCAGACCCCGCATGCGGCAATCCTCCACCCATTCGATCTGCTTGAGGTGCTGCTCGGGGCGCTGGGCGTTGGGGGTGATCACGTTGAACAGCACCGGCCGGCCGCTGATGTCGGCCAAACGCTCATAGGTGCGGCGATGCTCGGTGCGGGTCTCATCGGCGGGGTCGGGGGCGAAGGTGGCCTGGATGAACCCGTGGTTGCGCTCGGCCAGCACCTCGGCCAACTGGAACAGGGTCTCGTTGGGCATCACGTCGGTGTTCATGGGGTTGCCGTCGTGATCGCGCTGCACGTTGGAGTCCCGAAGCCGCTGCACCGACCAGCCGCCGGCACCGGCGTCCATGGCCTCGTTCAGCAGCGCCCGTAGCTGGGCGTGCTCCTCATCGGTGGGCATCTCACCGGCCTTGGCCCGCTCGTAGCCCAGCACCCAGTTGAGGGCTGGGTTCAGCGGGAAAAACGACCGCATGTTGACCGCCTTGGGCGCGCGGTCCACCGCGTCCAAGAACTCCGGGTAGGTGACCCAGTCCCAGGGCATGCCCGCGGCCATAGCGTCGAACGGAATGGCCTCAGTGCGGGTCATGGTCAGCATGGCCCGCTCCCGGTCATCGGGGGCCACCGGGGCGAACCCGAAGCCGCAGTTGCCGATGACGACCGAGGTCACCCCGTGCCAGCCCGACAGCGTGCAGTACGGGTCCCAGAAGAGCTGGGCGTCATAGTGGGTGTGGAGGTCGATGTGGCCCGGGGCCACGATCATCCCGTCGGCGTCCAATACCTCGTCGGCATCAGAGGCCTTGAGCCGACCGATCTTGGCGATCTTACCGTCCTTGATGCCCACATCGGCTCGGAGCCGCTGGGCTCTGGTCCCGTCGACCACCATTCCACCGGCAATGATCGTGTCGTACGTCGCCATCTCGTCCCCCTGGTTATGCGGTGAACCCAGCATAGTGAAGAGGGAACGCACCGCTTAATGGTCAGACCACTAGCGTGGCCCCGATGGAAGCCGCCCATGGTTGAGCCGGTAGACCGCCGCTCGTGGTTGGCGTTGGGGGCGGCCACCGCGGCGGCGTTCTTGGTGGTGGTGGACGTATCCGTCGTCAACGTGGCCTTCCCGTCGATTCAGAGTTCCCTGGATGCGTCGAACGCCGCGCTGTCGTGGATCGTGAGCGGCTACTCCATAACAGTGGGGTCGTTTCTGCTGCTCTCGGGTCGAATGGCCGACCGCCATGGCCGCCGCAAGATGTTCAATCTCGGGTTGGCCATCTTCGCCGTCGGATCGCTGTTCAGCGGTATCGCACCCCGCGTAGAGGTGCTGATCGCCGCCCGGGTGGTGCAGGCCGTAGGCGGGTCGCTCATCATGCCGTCGTCATTGGCCATGGTGTTGCCGGAGTTCCCGGTGTCGCGTCGGTCGGCGGCCATCGGGATGTGGGGGGCGATGGGAGCGCTGGGGGCGGCGTTCGGCCCGTCCATCGGGGCGCTGTTGATCAACGGCCTCGGCTGGCGGTGGATCTTCTACATCAACCTGCCCATCGCAGCCCTGGTGTTCTTGGCCTCCCTGCGGTTGGTGCGGGAGTCGCGCGACGAAACCACCGAGGGCCGCCTCGACATCGTGGGGGTGCCGATGGGCACGCTGGCCCTGGCCCTCGTCATGGTGGCCATCGTGCAAGGCGAGGGGTGGGGCTATGGCGATACCCGCATCATTGTCTTCGCGGTGGTGGGCGTGGTGCTGCTGCCCTTCGTCATCTGGCGATCGCGCTCGCACCCCAACCCGCTGCTCGACTTGGGTTTGTTCAGCTATCGGTCGTTCTCGTCGGCGACCGCCTCGTTCGGCTTGTATGCGCTGGGGTTCGTGCCCGGGTTCTTGATGAGCTCGTTGCTGCTGCAAGACCTGTGGGGGCTCTCGGTTCTCGAAGCCGGGCTCGGGCTCACGCCGGGGCCGATCATGGCGTCGGCTCTGTCAGTCCCCATCGGACGGATGGCCGACCGGTGGGGGCACCGCTGGCTGCTAACGGCCGGGGTGGTGCTTTGCGCCCTGTCGTATGTGTGGCTGCTGGTGATGGCGGGGGAGTCGTCGGCCTACTTCGCGGTGTTCTTGCCCGCCAATATTGCTTTGGGCATAGGAGTGGGGCTGTCCATAGCCACGTTCGTCAGCGCGGCCATGTGCGATATCGCACCGTCTCGTTTTGCCATCGCCAACGCCACCACCCGCACCGTCCAGCAGGTGTGCTTCGCCCTCGGCATCGCGGTGGCGGTGGCGCTGTTCAGCTCTGCGCCCGCCGGTGACCTGCTGGTGGGATTCCAGCGGGCCTGGATCTGGGTCATCGCCGCGTTTGGCGCCTCGGCAGCGATCATCATGGCCACCTTCCCCTCCGGAACCGCCAGCCGCCGAGCCCAGTGGGACTGATGGCCGGTCTGTTTCAGATAACTCAGTCATTGTTTTTGCATTACAAATCTCTATGCTAAGTGTATGGCCAATGTGCGGCCAGCTTCGACAATCTTCGAGTGATCCCGAAATCGTCGCTCACCCGCTATGTGGGCACAGTTCGGCGGCGGCGTTATGAGATCTGTGCCGCCATGAATGCAGTGGCAGACTGCTGACATGGAGCCGACCCCTGTCTCCGCGGCTTTCTCAGGGCTGAGGATTAGGAGACGATCAAGCTCTGCCCCGGCGATCAACCAGCCCCAACACTGCCACGGTCAGAGCCACCCAACAACGTAAAGGGGGGCCGGGCACTGCTGGCCAGGTGGTACAGGGCAATCAGGCCGTGGGTTTTCCCGCCGCCGAAGCTGGTCTCATAGCGGGAAATCTTGGCGCAATCCGCACTTGTTGGCCGTACCCGGTCGAGATGACCGGAATTTACGACTAGTGTTGATGGGTGATGGAAAGCACTTCGAAGGACGATGTCAGGACCATGCCGGCCAATGAGTTCAAGACCCACTGTCTGCGGGTCATGGACGAGGTGGCTGAGACCGGCATGGCGGTGGTTGTCACCAAGCACCGCAAACCGGTGGCGAAACTGGTGCCGATGCCCGCGCCCGGTGGAATCGTCGGCCTGTTCAAGGACGTGATGACGGTGCCGGGCGACATCGACAAGCCCGCCATTCCCATCGAAGAATGGGAGGTGTTCTCCAACCCAGGTCAGGTGATCGACCCTAAGCCGAGAAGCGGTTGATGCTCACGCTCGACACCAACGTGCTCATCGGCATCACCCTCGATGATGGCCGGTTGGGCCCGCGGTTCAGGGCTCAGGCAGAGGACTTGGCCACAGAGCGGAGGCTGGGGGTGTCCTCCGCCGTGATATTGGAGATGGTGCGGCTCAATCAACACGGGGCGGTCTATATGGGAATGCCCCCGATGGCCTGGTGCCGCAACCTGCTGGACACCGGGGTTGTCGACATCCCCGTCGATTACCGCATTGCCGCTGAAGCTGTGCTGCTGGCCGACAGGGGCTTCCATCCCGACCCTATGGATCAGGTGATCGCGGCCACAGCCATCGTTTGCGGGCACAAACTCGCCACTTTTGATAGCGACATCATCGAGTGGGCAGAACACAACCCGGAGCTGCGTTTAGTGGACCCCCGCAGGTAAGGGGGTTGTAGGTTTCGGGGCATGGGAGCAAGCGGGGAAGATCGGGTGGCGGGGCGGTTGGCTGCACTGAGCACCGAGGAGAAGGCCGATCTGGTGGCCGGTGAGGCTATCTGGACCACCAAGGGCTTCGATTCGGCGGGCATTCCCGCTATTGGGGTCACCGATGGGCCCAACGGGGCTCGGGGCGGGGGGCTGCTGGGCACCGGCACGGCCACGGCCTGCATCCCGGCCGGGGCGGTGCTGGGGGCGACGTGGGATCCCGAGCTGGTCGAGCGGCTGGGCGGGGTGCTGGGCGACGAGGCTCGGGCCAAGGGCTGCCGGGTGCTGTTGGCCCCCACCATCAACCTGCATCGCAACCCGCTGGGCGGGCGCAACTTCGAGTGCTACAGCGAGGATCCGATCCTGTCGGGCCGGGTGGCCGCCGCGTTTGTGCGGGGCGTGCAGTCCCGGGGCGTAGCCACCACCCCCAAGCATTTCGTGGCCAACGACTCCGAGTTTGAGCGCAACTCCATCGACTCCCAAGTGGACGAGCGCACTCTGCGGGAGCTGTATCTGGTTCCTTTCGAGTACGCAGTGCTCGAAGGCTGCACCTGGGGAGTGATGAGTGCCTACAACCGGCTCAACGGCACCTTCTGCTCCGAGAACGAGTGGCTGCTCACCCAGGTGCTGCGCCACGAGTGGGGCTTCGACGGGTTCGTGATCTCCGACTGGTTCGCGGCCCGGTCGACCGCGGCGTCGGCCCGAGCCGGGTTGAGCCTGGAGATGCCCGGGCCGGGCCAGTGGTACAACCGCGGACCGATCGGCGAGGCGCTGGCCGCGGGGGAGATGGACGAGGGCCATCTCGACCGGATCGCCGGTGATGTGGTGCGTCTGCTGGAGCGCACCGGGGCCTTCGACGGAGACGACAGGTGCGTGCCCGGCCAAGAGGACAAGTTGGATCGTCTCGAGGATCGAGCGCTCATCCGCCAAGCCGCCGCCGCGGGGACGGTGTTGGTGGCCAACAACGGGGTGTTGCCGCTGGATTCAGCCATGTCGGGAACGCTGGCGGTGATCGGCCCCAATGCCCGCAAGGCCCAGATCATGGGCGGGGGATCAGCCACCGTGCAGGGGTATCGCAATGTGAGCCTGATGGATGCGCTCGGCGATGAGCACGGCCACCTCGACGTGAGCTACGCCCAGGGCTGCGATATCGAGCGCTCGCTGGTGGCGCTGGCCGCCCCGATGCTGAAGGGCAAGCTCCAGTTGGAGTTCTACAACGGCCACGACTGGTCGGGGCCGGTAGTGCATGCCAATGAGTCGGCGTCGGCCGAGTTGGTGTTCTTCGGCGAACCGGGGCCGGGGGTGAACCCCGAGGCGTTCTCGGTGAGGGCATCGGGTGTGCTGGTGGCCGAGAGCACCGGCGAGCACACCCTGGGGCTGGTGCAGCTCGGACGCTGCCGGGTACAGCTCGACGGCGAGGTGGTGCTGGACGCCACCGAGGGCGACTACGACCGGGGCGACGACTTCTTCGGGATGGGCTCGGAGTTGATCTCCGCGCCGGTGCAGCTAACCGAGGGCCGCGAGACGCCCATCGTCATCGAGTACTCCAGCCGGGACAGCTTCATGTTGTGCGGAGTTCGGGTGGGGTTGAAATCGCAGGTGAAGAGAGATCTGCTCGCCGAGGCGGTGGAAGCCGCGGCCGACGCCGACGCCGCCGTGGTGGTGGTGGGCACCAACGCCGACTGGGAGACCGAGGGGCGCGACCGCGACTCCTTTGACCTGCCCGGCGACCAGCCCGAGCTGATCCGCCGAGTGGCCGCGGCCAACCCCAACACCGTGGTGGTGGTCAACACCGGCGGCGCTTGCAACCTCGATTGGGCCGACGATGTGGCTGGAGTGCTGGTGGCCGGGTTCGGCGGCCAGGAGATGGGCTACGCGGTGGCTGATGTGCTGTTCGGCCAGGCCGACCCCGGCGGGCGGATGACGATGACGGTGCCGGCCCGCTACGAGCACAGCCCGGCCTACCTGAACTATCCCGGCGAGAACGGCGTCGTCCGTTACGGCGAGGGCCTCTACATCGGCCATCGCTGGTTCGACGCCCGGGCCATAGAGCCAGCCGTGCCCTTCGGCCATGGCCTGTCATACGCCTCTTTCGAGTGGTCGCAGCCCCGAGTGTCGGGAGGGGGCGACGCCGAGGTGGCCGACCCGGTGGTGGTGGAGGTGGACGTGGTCAACACAAGCGATCGGCCGGGAAGCGACGTGGTGCAGGTGTTCGTGGAGCCCCCTCCGTCGCTGCTGCACCGCCCGGTGCGGGAGCTGAAGGGATTCGCAAAGGTCCACCTGGCCCCCGGCGAGGCCACCACCGCCCGCATCGTGCTCAACCGCCGGGCCTTCGCCTACTACGACTCCGGCGACCAGTCACCGCCCGGGCTCCAAATCGGCAACCCGGTTCCCGCCGGCGAATCACAGAAGCGCACCGACGCCGGTTGGTACGTCGACCCCGGCACCTACACCATCTGGACCGCCCGCTCCAGCGCCGACCTCGTCGATGCCGTCGAGGTTCAACTCAGCGGCTGACGGCGGCATCCCTTGGCAGGTGTTCTTGACGATTGGCATGTCGTCTTGGACCTCACCTTCGATGAGGGTGAAGCTCATGTGTACTGTTGACCTGCGCTGATCAGGGTATTGCAGGTTGGAGGCGAGCAGAGTTGCTGATTTATCAGAGTCCGGTGCATGCGAACTCGGTCCTTGAGGCAATCTCAGATTGCGTCAACATTGAGACGACGGCCTACCGGGTGGCCGTGGCGTATGCGACGAGGGAGGGCGTGCGGACACTGGTTGCCGCGATTGCAGATCAGGTCGGCGAGAATTGGTCGGCAATTCCTAAGACCGTGATTACTTGCTTTGACTTTGGGCACACGGAACCGGTAGCGATCGAACTACTACAGGAGAATGGGTTCGAGGTGCGGATTGCGAATCTTGAGGCCGATGGCAAGATCCGCCTCCGATCGAACCCATCGAGCTTTCATCCGAAGCTCTATCTTGCCTACCGGCCTGAGCGAGTACAAGCCGTGGTTGGGTCGGCGAACCTTTCGCGAAGAGCCTTGAGCGTGAATGTCGAGGCGGTGAGTGTGGTGGATCTAGACCTTCAGGAGGCCGAGGTGATCTGGACAGCCCTCGAAGCTGGCTCCGTCTTGTTATCGGACGAAATGCTCAATGACTACAGGGAGAGTCGTCCTCGACAACGGGCAGCCGCACGTCTAGATGAACCCCCCATTCCAAGACAAGGTGAGCCAGACGACCTCCCGATCTTCAGAAGGGCTGTCGAAGACTGTGTGGTCAATCTCAATGAACACCAAGCACTCTGGGTAGAGGCTGGTGGGACGAGTGGCGGGTCGGGTAGTCAACTTGAGTTACCACGGCTTGCCCAGCGGTTCTTCGGCTTCCAGTTCGACAACTACGACGACGAGCAGCGAAAGATCGGCGAGCCAATTCTAATGGCCAATGCAGAATCGTGGCCAAGGCCATTGACCTGGCACGGGCACAACAGAATGGAACGAATCAATTTGCCGACCACGGCTCAGAGCGGACTCGAATACGCGCATCGGATCATACTGTTCCAGCGTTCAGGTACCGCCTTTGAGATTTCGGTTGCAGCACCCAAGAGCGCGCGTGCCGCCCGGTGGATCGAAGAGTCAACAGCCAGTGGGACACTCTTTCGGGTCAGCGCAAACAGCACGCGCCGCTGCGGCTTGATCTAGCCCGCCCGCGGAGTCACTCGGCTCTGCCGTTGCCGAGTTGCCGCGTACGGCGACCTCGAAGTTCCGCAGCGAGTTGGTCGAGTCTGTGCATGTTTGAACGGCCCAACCCGCGTCTTGCCAAGGCTCGTGTGAGTATGTTATCGACACTCGCTCTGGCCTGTTCCTGCGGTGCAGCGGCATGGATCAACTGCTCTCCGATCCCTGTCAAAGCAGTGATCTGCTCAGAATTGAGTGGAGGGAAGGCCAACTTCCTCAGGTGAGTTGCTTCGATCTTCAGCGCACCGCCACCTAAGACTGTGCCAGTGCTCTCAAGAACGGCAATCGCCCAAGTGCTGTGGAGTAGGGCCAGAAGTGCATTGCCAGGCAGAGAATGCTCCTTGGCTGGCCACAAAGTCGAGAAGTTGGCATCGATGATCGTTCCAGTTGGGTTCCGCATCGCTATTGGATGGCCGTGGTTTACACGAGAGATTAACAGTTGAGGAGTATGCCGGGGAGCCAGTGGCGGGAGTTGGTACCAAAACCGAGGTGGTCGGAGCGGTCTCTTCGGGTCCATCGTGCGAATGTTTGTCCTGACTGCTGACAACTCGGGGATTGTCTTCAGGTTTTCGTCTGTCCCGACGTTCAATGTAGACGCGCGACGCACATGCTCTGCCAGCGGTTCTGTCATTGCATGATATGTCGGAGGTCCGAATAGGGGTGCAGCGAGGTCGAGATCCTCCGGGAGCGCGTAACAGTTCAGGAGCAGAAGGCGACCAAGTGAATCTTCTGGTCGCTTGCCTCCTACTAGGTCGCTTTGCTTGCGCACGACGGTCGCTACGGCGTCTAACGGTACCGGGATAGGTCTCGGACTGATCTCAGGATCAACTCGGACGAGGATCTCATCGGGCCGCTCATCGACCAGGTCACCGTAAAAGAAGCGGTTGGCCCCAGTTCTCAGACCTTGGCCTACATTCCAGCCCATCGACTCAAGATTCCAGGTTTGGCTCAAATCCCCAACGATGTCGCGCACCGCTGTGGGCAGCGCTGGCGCTCTGCCAACGGCATTCGGGCGCCGCGGCACAAGGCCCGGTTCGCAGTCTTGAAGCCATTTGGAATCGCCCGGGCGGGTGCCAAGAGAACTGGCGTCTAACGGCGCGACCCACCGAGTTCGCAGCTTCTCCTTGAGCACAGGTGTCGAAGGCGATGCCGCAAGGGCGGCAACGTCAGAGGCGAATTCAACATCGGGCTGTTCGGAGTAGGGATACATGTTTCCCACGATGCTGCCCATTGACGACTTTGAACAGAGGCGAATATGGATGTGTTTTCGTATGCTGTCCAACTGACCGGGTCCGCGATCCGGTACCCGTCGCGCTACCACCAGTGTGGTCCTTACGAGAACCTCGGGAAACCACTGCGCTTCGCCGTCCTCGATCACGGATTCGACCTCGAATAAGCGATGGAGCAGGTACTGCACCGGTAGCGCATAGTCTCGGGAGAGCCATGTATCAGGCACAACCATCGCGAGACGTCCGCCACGGCGGACGAGAGAGGCACAGAGTATCCAGGAGGGGACCGCTAGATCGGCAAGTCCGCTGTGGTGTTCAGCGAGCACCTGAAAAAGGTCGCGCTCTGATCGAGGCACCCCCGAACGGCTGGTGAGGATCGCCGCTAGCCCACTGCGGACTTCTTGGGCGCTCGGCACGGCGATGGGCCCTTCGGCCTTGCTACTAGCAAGCTGGTACCGAACATATGGTGGATTTGTGATTACGAGATCCCAGGTCTTTTCTTCGAACCCGAACCAGGTCGACGGGTCAAACGCGTTGCCGACCCTCATGGATGGGCCGTGAGGGTCGACTGACGCCAGTCGCTCGCAGCATTTGGCCGCCGCCTCAGGATCGATCTCAACGGCTGTGAGGTCAGCATGGGGGGCAGCCAGCGAATGAGCAGCAACCAACATGTCGCCAGACCCTGCCATCGGGTCGATGATCGTTTGCGCATCCTGAGCCGAAGCGAGCGCTGCTAGCAGTCGTGCCAGGGGCACGCCGGTGAAATACTGTCCTAGCCGCTTACGCCGGTCTTGGGTGGGCCCAGGATGGGTAACGGTCATGTGACCACCTGATGGTCCCGCTGCAATTCGCCGTAGAACTGTCGGGTTGACAGCTCAACCGGTCTTTCCAACTCGGTACACTCGGCGACGTACCGTGCGTAGAGGTGTTGTGGCGATTCACCGCGATCCTGTCTTTGGCGGAAGGACTCCATGGTGGAGGCGCGCCGAGTATCCGAACCGTTCTTTCCTTGGTCGCGGGCGAGGAGGAACACCGCGTCCCCTCGCGTCGAACCCTCGGAAACCACCTGCTTGAAGCTCACTTGAGTCTTATTGAGGATGCTTGATCGCTGAACCTTCAAGTTCGCTGATCCGAAAGCTGTACCGAGGGCGGCCCACACCTCGGGTTTGGAGGAATGGAAGACAACAGTCGCGGTGCCAGTAGGTTTGAGAACCCGGCCGACCTCTGAGAAAACCCTGCTCATGAGCGTCTCGTAGTCTTGAACGCCTTTGCACTGTGACCGGCTGATGATGGCTTCCTCTGCGGAATCGGTCAGAGAGCCGAGCCAAGCTTCGTTGACCTGGTTGATCTCGGAGTACGGGATGAAGTCTCCAAACGGCGGGTCGGTGAAGACATAGTCGACACTCGAGTCGGGGAGGTTCAGACTCGTGCTCGAGGCATTCACGACGCTCACATCACCCGCTGCTCCGTGTCCTACTTGGAATGCGTCGGCGAAGGTCTTGATCTTTCGCGCTGCCCCGGCAAACACGTTCTTCTCTATGGGGAGACTGCTCACGTACATCACCCCCGACTGCGCGCCAGTCAAGACGAAGTCCTTCATTCCCTTCTTGACCACCACCCTGGTCATAAGCGTCGAGTGGGTGGCGTTGTAGCTCAGAATCAACAGCTTGAGTGCGGGGCGAAGTTCACGGGGTTGGTTTCCAATTTCTTGCCATAGCGAGCCCACAGCTAGGAGATTCCGCCTGGTGTACAGATGGTGGAGCTGACTGATCCCATGGTGATAGCCCGCTCGATACAAGTCACCCCACTTCAATGAGTGATTGGGCACGGTTGCCGGGAGCGGTTCCGCGCTTACTCGTTCTAGGTACTCTCTGTCTCTTGTTGATGGAGGTCGCCTCCACGTCATCTTCCCAGTTCGCCCATAAACGAACACAGGTGCCCTCACCCTCTGTGAGGTTGGTTCACCGCTGAGCGGGTCGCAGCGCATAGCCGTCAATCGCTCCGCTTCGCCCAACCACATATGAGTGCGGCAGTTCGGGCAACGCGCATCCTTGGCGATCTCAAGTGGTTCCATGGTTACCGCAGCATCCCAGAAGGTCGTTTGCTGATGACACGATGAACAGACAAGGATTTCGGACCAAATTGTGTGGCGAACCGACCCTAGGTTGCCTTCAGGATCTTCCGATTCGTACATCCACCCGAGTTTTTCCTTGGCAGAATTCACGACTGCGACTGCTGCCGGAACGAATCGATCTGGGTCTGGCGGGTTGCACATGACGTCTGACAGAAGGGAGCCGATGGCACTGATCTCGTACAGGACGACGGAGCGTGGGCCCCACTGCACCGGCAGGTCCAGTTCATGGGCCTGTGCGAGCATGGCTTCTGTTGGGCTTTCGCACAGGCGGGCGGCAAGCCCTGTGGTCCCGCTACCGGCAAAGACGTCCAGTACTCGATCTCCTGGCTTCGTATGAGCCGCGATGAACAACGCAATGGCCTCGGGATCAATCTTGGTTGGGTACGAAAACGCGTTGAATAGGGCACCGGACCGACGAGCCCTTATAGGCCGCTTGTAGAGTGCGGTGGCCTGAGTCGCAGCTGCTTCTCGTTCAGGCTCGTTCATGCAAGAATCCCAAAACTGACTTTTCGCCCTGGAGAGCCACCATGCCTAGCGGGGACCGACTCAGCTGCTCTGGGGCCATCCTTGGGGGGAAGCAGTAGAAGATTGTACTCATGGCCGTACTCCAGATTGTGCGATTTACTGCGCGCTCAAATTACAGAGGTGTACTTCGCCATCATTATCGCCTCTGGGTGTGACAGCAAGCATTCGGCGAGATCTTGTCGTCCCAGAGAACCGCCCCGAGGTACTCCGATCCTGGTCGCTAGGCCGACTTGGACGATCGAACCCTGAGGGTGCCCCGTACCTGCCCCCTCGTCAACCCTTGCTCGCAGATGGGGGTATTGAGTATCTGCTGACCAAACTCGCCAGCATGGTCCGCTCCTCAGAGGTTGACCTCACAGACTGAACAGGGCCAGTCGGGCTCAATTTTCCTTGACGATGAACACGTTGTCTTGGATCTCGCCTTCTAGGGGGGTGTTGCGGCGGATGATGTCGGCCAGGGTGGTGTTGCGGATGTCCTCCAGCAGGGCCGGGTTGACCAAGAAGTAGGGGTCGTTCTCGTACCAGTAGCGGTCGCCGTCGCGCAGTCGGCGGAACTGATCGGAGATGATGGCTCGCAAGGTCTCGCCGACCATCGCCCCGGGCAGGTTGTCTTCGGCCAGGGCCGCGGGCCACAAGTCCATGTCGTGAATGTCTCCGTAGGCAAGCTCGAGTGCCTGTTGAATGCCCGGATCGGAGGTTATGTCGGCGAAGCTCTCCGCGGGAGGCAGGCCGTAGGCCGTGCGCACGGTGTTGTAGTCGCCCAACCCGTGGTCGCGGCCCCGCTGGATGTTGAGGGACACGAGATCGAAGGTAGGGCCGCCCGGCCCCCGAATGAGCATGTTCCTGACCTCGTTGATGACTTTGGAGTCAACCTCTTGGGCCCTCTGGGACGCCAGGCCCCGGAGGATCGCAGAGACGCCGTGCTCGGTGACCATTGCCGGGTTGAAGAAGGCGCGCGCCAGGCTCACCGAATCGGTTTGTCCGTCGGCGCCTGCGATGAGAAGGCTGGGAGACAGCAAGGTGTGGCCCACCCGATAGGCGGCCGCGGAGAACTCGCTGGCGATGGTGGGGTCCACGCCCGGGTCGTAGCCCGAATAGGCGGCGATCGCGTCGGGGCCCAAGAGCTGTGGCAAGAAATCTTTGAAGGTGATGGCCTGGATGTGCGCCCCTACGATTTTGCGGGCCATCTGGTAGATCTCATCGCCGCCGACGCCCGGGTGCTGCTCGGCGATTATGCCGGCTAGGCGGTTGTGCTCTCGCACGAACAGGGTGTGAATGGCGATCAGCCCGATCTGCTCGTTGACGCGCACATCGCCGGCCACGAACAGATCGGCGCGGTTGCTGCCGCCTTCGTTTGCGAGTCCCTGCTCGTTGTAGGGCAGAAAGCGCCCGCTTTGGGAGGTCTTGAGCCTGCCCGTTCCGTCTTCGGTGCGAAGCGCCCGGGCCCGGGCCTCGTCTGATCCGTATACCTGAGAGGCGTCGATGAAGGCCGTCAATTCGTTGGCCTGCCTTCGTGGGTTGTCCGGGCCTGTGCCTGTCTCGGAGTCGAACTGAGAGCGGTCCACGTGGATGAACTTGGCGCCGCTGCCGCCAGGGTCGAAATGGGGGTCTCCTTGGGGAACCGAGACCGGGAATGGCTCCTGGTCGTTGTCGAGGCTCAGGGTGATGTCGTGGTCGATGAACTGGCCCCACTGCCAGGTGATGTCGCTGGCACCTCGGGAGTTGGGAAACGGCCCACTTTGGGATAACACGAGATTGCTGATCAGCCGGGGGTTGGGGCGTGAGCTTGTAGGCACGGACACGGCGTCGGCGTAGGAGACTGGGGCCTTCTTCAAAAGGGCCGTGCCCGTCGATCCCCAAGACGGATTCTCGATGTTGTTGCCCGTGCCGTCGAACGACCTGTCGGAAATGCTCAAGTGCATGCTGAACGGGGTGTATGAGGGTTCGATGCTTGTCGTGGAGGAGGGTCGCCCAGATGCTGCGCCGGGCGTTGAGCTGGGAGGCCCGGTGGCTTTGAGCATCAGCGGTGAAGTGAACATCCATTGGCCGGTCTCGTAGCCGGTCGGCAAGCGACGGTCTGCCGGCAGGACTCGCCAGCCCCAGGAGCCGTCGGTGCGCTGTTGCTGCACGGCTAGCTCCGCGTTGTCGCTGGCCATCCGAGAGGAAATCCGCACATCGCCTACCGCGCCAAGCGAGATTGTCGAACTGTTGACCCAGTCGCCCGCGAGGTGGATCTGGCTGGGTTGGGCCATGCTGAGCCAATTGCCGTCTGACATCTGCTCTAGGTTGATCTCGATTTGCCCGCTGTCAATCCAGCGAGCGGCGATCTTCACCATGGCTTGGGGCTGCTGGCTGGCACCCGCCCCGGAAGTGGCTAGCAGGGAGCAGGCCAATGCGGTTGCAACCATAGCGAGGGGCAGTTTCTTGAGCATCCGGGTTTCACCTCATCAAACAGTGCGGTGAAAGGCACCCTCCGCCCGGCCAACTATGCTCCCACGGCGTGAGGGTATGAGTCAAGGGCCAACTTGCCGGGCAGGCCCCCACTACAACCACACCACCCGGCTGGCGACGCCAAATGGTGGAGCTGATGGGACTCGAACCCACGACCTCTTGCATGCCATGCAAGCGCTCTAGCCAACTGAGCTACAGCCCCGCGAACAGGGAACTCTAACAGCCGTCGAAGTGTTGACCCACATGGGATAACGGTTATTGCCCCCGACCGGGCGCTCGGTAGATTGAGCGGCCATGGACGGCTACGACCCCGCGGCCATCGAGCCCAAATGGCAGCAGCGCTGGATCGTCGACACCACCTACGACATCGACAACGACGATCCCCGGCCGCCCTACTACGTATTGTCGATGTACCCCTACCCCAGCGGCCCGGCCCACATCGGCCACGTACGCAACTACACCTTCGGCGATCTGCTGGTGCGATACCGCACCATGTGCGGCGACGGGGTGCTGTCGCCCATCGGCTTCGACAGCTTCGGCCTGCCGGCGGAGAACGCCGCCATCAAGACCGGCACCCACCCCCGAGAGCACACCGACGCCAACATCGAGCGGCTGTCGTCTTCGCTGCGCCGCATCGGCGCGGTGTACGACTGGCGCCGCACGCTGAGCAGCCACGACCCCGACTACATCCGCTTCACCCAGTGGATCTTCTTGAAGTTCTATGAGGCCGGCCTGGTGTACCGGGCCACCGCTCCGGTGAACTGGTGCGGTGGCTGCCAGACGGTGCTGGCCAACGAGCAGGTGCTGGCCGACGGCACCTGTGAGCGCTCCGGTGATATGGCGCAGCAGCGCGAGCTGGAGCAGTGGTTCTACCGCATCACCGCCTACGCCGAGGAACTGCTCGACGGGCTCGACGGCCTGGACTGGCCCAACCGGGTGAAGGTCATGCAGCGCAACTGGATCGGGCGCTCTGAGGGGGCCGAGTTCACCCTGCCCATCGCCGATGACGCTGGCCGGCCCCGCGACGACGTCGACGGGATCCCGGTGTTCACCACCCGGCCCGACACCAGCTTCGGCATGACGTTCGCCGTCATGTCCCCCGAGCACCCCCGGGTTGCGGAGCTGGTGGCCGAGGATCGCCGAGCAGAGGTGGAGGCGTTCATCGCCGCGGTGGCCGAGCGCAGCGAGATCGAGCGGCTGTCGACAGGCGGCCCGGCCGACAAGCGGGGGGTGGACACCGGCACCCGGGTGGTCAACCCGTTCTCTGGCGAGGCGATCCCACTGTTTTTGGCCGACTACGTGCTCACCACCTACGGCACCGGGGCGATTATGGCCGTGCCCGGCGAGGACCAGCGCGACTGGGACTTCGCCACCGCCTACGGCCTGCCCATCATCCGCACCGTTGAGCCCTCCGAGGACTTCGACGGCGAGGCCTACACCGGCGACGGGCCATCCATCAACAGCCAATGGCTGAATGGCCTGTGGATGGACGAGGCCAAGGCCGCGGCCATCGACTGGCTGGAACGCGAGGGCATCGGCCAGCGCAAAGTGAACTACCGTCTGCGCGACTGGCTGCTGTCCCGCCAGCGCTACTGGGGATGCCCCATACCGGTGGTGTACTGCGAAGGGTGCGGGACGGTGCCGGTGCCCTACGACCAATTGCCAGTGGCCCTGCCTGACGACGTGGCCTTCATGCCCACTGGGCGGTCCCCGCTGGTGGACCATCCCGGCTTTTTGCACACCGCCTGCCCTGCCTGTGGCGGCTCGGCCCGGCGGGAGACCGACACCATGGACACCTTCGTGGACTCCTCGTGGTACTTCTTGCGCTTCGCCGATCCCGACAACTCCGAGATGCCGTTCAGCCAAGAGGCGCTGGAGCGCTGGTTGCCGGTGGACCAGTACATCGGCGGGGTGGAGCACGCCATCTTGCATTTGATGTATGCCCGGTTCTTCACCCGGGCGCTGGCCGATCTGGGCGTGGCCCCCGCCGGGCTGCGAGAGCCCTTCCAGCGGCTGTTCACCCAGGGCATGGTGCGGATGGGCGGGGGCAAGATGTCCAAGTCTCGGGGCAATCTGGTGGCGCCCGAGGAGATCATCGACGCCCACGGGGCCGACGCCCTGCGCTTGGCCATCTTGCAGGTGAAGCCGCCCGCCGAAGACGTGGACTGGGAGGACTTCGGCCTCGAGGGCTGCGCCCGGTTCTTGGGCCGGCTATGGCGCCTGGCCGCCGGCACCGCCGAGCGGGCCAACCCGGCCCGCATCGGCCCGGTTACCCAAGCCGACCAGGCCATCGACGCCGCCACCCACCGGCTGATCGATCGCCTCACCTCGGAGTTCGACCGCTGGTCGTACAACACCGCGGTGGCCGGCTGCATGGAGTTCACCAACGATCTCTACCGCTACGTGCAGGCCGACGACGGCCCCCGCCACGACACGCTGGCCTTCGCCATCGACTCGCTGCTGCTGGTGATGGCGCCCATGGTGCCCCACATCTGCGCCGAGCTGTGGGAGATGCACCGGGGGGGCAACATCCACACTGAGCCGTGGCCCACCGCCGACGAGGCCAAGCTGGTGCTGGAGACGGTCACCATGGTGGTGCAGGTCAACGGCAAGGTGCGCGACCGCATCGAAGTGGCTGCCGACATCGCCGACGCTGAGGCTGAGGCACTGGCCCTGGCGTCAGAGAGGGTGCAGGCCTACCTCGATGGCGGCGAACCCCGACGAGTCATCGCCCGCCCCCCCAAACTGGTCAACGTGGTGGTGTAGAGGGCAACCCAGGCCGTCGCTTCGCGTTGTGCGGATTGGTCGCTTAGGGGCCGAGGGTGAATATGGGGACGATTGATATGCCGTCGCTTCGGCGGTAGGCGTATCCGTCGGCAGCGGTGATCACGACGAGCGCCGCGGCCTTCCCCATGCGGGTTTCGTCTATTTTCTTGGTGGCGGCCAAAAGGGAGCGGGCTGCGGCTTGGATTTGCTCGTCGCCGCCTAGTTTGACCTCTACGGCAATCCACCGGCCGTCTCCGGCGTCCACGATGGCATCGGCCTCGGCGCCAGCGGCGTCGGTGAATGAGTAGACAGCGGCGTCAGCCGCTTGGGCGTATGTGCGCAGCTCTTTGATCACCAGCGATTCGAAGAGGAACCCGAGCGCCTTGGGGTCGGCGAGGAGGGATTGCGGGGAGGCTCGGAGGGCCGCGGTTGCCAGGGAGGGGTCGCAGAAGTGGTGCTTGGGGCTGGTGAGCAGCGGCGAGCGGGAGCGCAGGTGGGTCGGCCAGGCAAGGAGGGGTTCCAAGATGTGCAGCCGCTGGAGTGCGTCGAGGTAGGAGCGTGCGGTGTGGCGGCTCAGCGGGGCGTCGGCGCTGGCCTCATTGGCGAGCTTGTTCAGGCTCGCTGCGGTGGCCGAATTTCTGGCAAGCGACCTGATAAGCGCCGACACCCGCACTGGATCGCGCTCTATGCCGTCGACTTGGCGGATGTCGGTGCGGGCGATGTCGTCGAGATAGCTGCGCAGAGCCCGGGAGGTGTCCAGGAGAGGTGTCATGGAGTCCAGGCCGGGCCAGCCGCCTCGGCAGATGGCGTCTACCGCCTCGGGCAGGTGCTGGCCCGTCGGCGACGCCTCACACGGTATGCCGTCCAAGAGCCCGGCCAAGGATACGGCTTGCGAGGAGAGCCCCTGTTCAGCGAGCGACATCGTGCGCAGGGCGAGCCTCTGCACCCGCAGCGCCCCCGAGTGCCTGGTGAGGTCATCAGCGGGGGCAGCAGACCCGGTGAGGATGAACTGGCCCGGCGCCCCCCGGGCGTCGCAGGCCCCCCTGACGGCCCCCCACAGCCCCGGGGCTCGCTGCCACTCATCGAGGAGGCGGGGCGTTGCGCCCTCGAGCACCCGGTCGGGCACGGCCTGAGCCAGCGTCAGCGCGGCATGGTCTTGCTCTAGGAGCACCTCGCTGCGAGCGAATCGTTTGGCGAACCACGTCTTGCCGCATCCCTTGGGGCCCTCCACCAGCAGTGCCCGGGCCGTTCGCAGGGCAGCGTCCGCCTCTGCTTCGGCGATGCGCTTCCGGTATCCCGCAGGAGTGAGGGTCGTGTCGTCAGGGGTGCGGCCTGGCTCGTCTGCCATGGCCTCAATATACTATTTTTGGTGTAATCATTATACCAAATCTGGTATAATGATTACACTGAAGATCGTCCCGGAATCGCTCGGAGCGCCTCGCGCACCTTGGCCCAGGGTCCGTCGGGGCGAAGGCCTTGACCGAACGTCATGCGGTCGATCAGCCCTCCATAGCTGGTCGCCACGGCACCGGCCAGGTTCTGGGGCTCGGCCACAACCCCGAACGTTCCCAGCATGGTGTCGTCGATCACGTCGGCCATCTCAGCCCACTGGCCCTGTTTGGACATGCGGTTCAGCTCGTCTTGGGCGTCGCCCCAGCCGTGGTGCTCAAGCACCGGGCGATATGCGGGTGTCGAGCCATAGAAGGCCAGTTGCCGGCGGGCCGCTCGGGCCGCCGACTCCATTTCCTCCTCTGATTCGCCGGTGACAATGAACACGGGCATCGAAACCTCAATGTCCTTGGGATCGCGGCCTGCGCTGGCGGCCCCCCGCTCGAGGGCGGGCAGCGACACTTCCCGCACGTAGCTGGGTGTGGTAAATCCGTGGCTGATCCAGCCGTCGGCCGACGCGCCGGCCACCTCGGTCATGAGGTCGCCCACCGCGGCCAAATGAATCGGTGGCGGGCCGAAGGGATTGGCGCCGGGGCTGAACATCGGGGTCATCAGCGTGTGGCTGTAGAACTGTCCCCGAAACGACAGGCGCTCGCCGGTCTCCCAGCAATCCCATATCGCCTTGACCGCGTCGACCAACTCCTTCATCCGTGCGGCGGGGTGAGACCAGGGCATGGAGAATCGCTTGGTGATGTGGGGCTTGATCTGCGAGCCCAGGCCGAGAATGAAGCGCCCGCCGGAATAGGCCTGGAGATCCCACCCCAAGTTGGCCAAGACCATGGGGTTGCGGGCGAAAGCCACCGCAATCGAGGTTCCGATCTGAATGCGGCTGGTGTGCTCGGCGGCCAGCACCAGCGGCAGGAACGGGTCGTGGTCGAGCTCGGCCGACCACACCCCGTCGTAGCCGGCCGCCTCCAAGCTGCGGGCTTTGTCGGCGGCATCGCCAAGTGGCCCAACCGATCCTTTTCTGGCCGCTCTGGTAACGAGGCCGCCGTCTAGCTTCATGCTCTGTCCTCTCGGGTGGTGGCAGTGGTTATTTGGACTCGTCCTGGTCGCGCAGAAAGCGCTCCAGTTCCCTGACCAGCTCTTCACCGCTGGGGATCTCGGTGCTCTGCTCCCTCAACGCGGAGTCGTAGGCGCTTTCCAGCCGTCCGAGCAGGCGCTGGTGGCCGGCGTTTTGGGCGATCATGGTGTCGAGCCGCCTCGACACCTCCAAGCCCTCGGCGATCAGCGGGGCCGGGTCGAACCGCAGGTCGGCGGCTGCTCGCAATCCCTGGAACAGGGCTGCGGTGCCGGCCGGGAACGGCGAACCGGCCGCGTAGTGGGGCACCTGGGCCCACACCGACACCGTCTCCAACCCCGACGCCTCGAACTGGTTGGCCAACACTGCGCTTATGCCTGCGGGAACCTCCAGGGTCCTCTGGGGGGCGCCGAACCCCTTGATCAGCTCTGGGGAGGTGCCGGCAGCCATCAGCCGTACCGGCCGGGTGTGGGGCACGGCCGCGGGGTAGGCGCCGATCGACACGATCCGGGCCACCCTCAACTGCTGCACCAGGCTGCCGACCGCGCTACAGAATGCCTGCCAGCGGAAGTCGGGCTCAGGGCCGTGGAGCATCAAGAAATCCCGCTGGTCGAGGTCGCTCACCGCCAGGAGTCGGATGGCCGGCCAGTTGATGTCGTCCACCCGGCCGTCTCGCACGGTCATGGTGGGTCGGCGGGCCCGGTGGTCGATGAGCAGATCGGCGTCGAAGCTGGCCACCAGCCGCTCGCTGTGGTCTTTCAGCATGATCTCGGAAGCACTGCGCATGCCAAAACCGGCGTCCACCCATCCGTCCAAGGCGATCACCATCACAGAATCGGCAATGTCCAGTTGGTCGGGGTCCAAGTGGACGGTGACCAGGCCGCTGCTCATGCCACCTGCTCCGCCGCGGCTGTGGCCATCTCGGTGAGGGCGTCTACCCGGGCGGCGAAGCTGTCGGCCCCTCGCGGCGGAGCCTTGTCGCCCATCGCCCCGCCGACGTACCGGCTATACACCCCTTCTAGGATGCAGGCCACCTTCCAATAGGCAAAGGCCAGATAGAACTCGAAGTTGTCCAGATCGCGCCCCGACGCCTGCTGGTAGCGGTCTTGCAGCTCAGCCCGGCTGGCGAATCCGGGCACCGAGGTGGGGGGATTGTCCAACGCGAAATCGGGGTCGTTGGGCTCGGCCCAATACACCAGGAGTTGGGCGATGTCGGCGTTGCGGTCGCCCAGAGTACACAGCTCCCAATCGAGCACGGCCACCACCTGGCCGCTCTCACCCAGGATGCAGTTGTCCAGGCGGTAGTCGCCGTGGACGATTCCAGCCGGTCCCTGCTCAGGGATGCGGGCAACCAGGTGGTCGTGCACTTGTTGGATCTCGGGACGCTCCCTGGTCTTGGACTCCTCGAACTGGCGCAGCCAGCGCCGAAGCTGGCGGGCGATGTAGTCCTCCTTGCGCCCCAAGTCGCCCAGCCCCACTAGGCCGACGTCCACGGCGTGGATGCGGGCCAGGATGTCGGCAATCGACCGGGAGGCCGACCGGCGCAGCTCAGGGGCGAGCCCGAAGGCCTGCTCTTGGGTGCGCACAACCCGTCCATCCACGAATTCCATGACATAGAAGGGGCGCTCGTTTATGGTTTCGTCCTCGCACAGACCGAACGCCCGGGGCACCGGCACGTCGGTGTTGGCCAGCGCGGCGATGACCTTGTGCTCCCGGCCCATGTCGTGGGCGGTGGCCAGGACTTGGCGCAGCGGGGGCCGGCGCAACACATAGCACCGCCCGTGGGCATCGGTGGCTTTGAAGGTGAGGTTGGAATGCCCGCCGGCGATCAGCTCGAACGTCAGCGGCAAGGCCGCGCCGGCCACGTTGGCCTTGAACCAGTCGCTGACTGCGTCGTGGCGGATGCCTCGGATGTGGTCCATGCGAAGGGCCACGCTAGCTTTCTTCGGGGGCGGGTGGCGATCCCCGGCATCTGACGAGCAGCAGCCGGTGGCGTTCCCCCAGCGATCAATGAGAGGTAACCGGTGGCGTTCCCCCAGCGATCAATGAGAGGTAGTCCATGGCTGATGTGACCGATGCGACGTTTGCGACCGCGGTGGCTGAGCGATCGCACACCGTGCCCGTGGTGGTTGACCTGTGGGCGCCGTGGTGCGGGCCGTGCAAGACGCTCGGGCCGATTCTGGAGCAGGCAGTGGCAGCTACCGGCGGTTCTGTGGAGCTGGCCAAGGTAAACGTGGACGAGAACCCACAGACCGCCCAGGCGTTCCAGGTGCAGGGGATTCCCGCGGTGTACGCCATGCGCGACGGCAAGGTGGTGGACGGGTTTGTCGGCGCCCAGGGCGAGGCCGCGGTGGCCGAGTTCGTGCAGCGGCTGCTCCCCACGGAGCTGGAGAGCGAGGTGGCCGGGTTGGTGGCCGCGGGCGACGAGGGTTCTCTGCGGCGCGCCTTGGAACTGGACGCCGACCATGAAGGCGCCGTGGTGGGATTGGCCGACCTGTTGGTGGCCCAACAGCGGGGTGATGAGGCTCTGGAACTGCTGGAGCGGATCCCCGAGACCCCCGAAGTGCGCCGGGTGGCTGCATTGGCCCGCACCGGCGGCCGGGCCGGCGACGCCGATGCTGAAGCCCGGCTGGAGGATCTGCTCGGCCGGGTGAAGGCCGACCCGGCTGCCCGACAGGAGTTCGTCGACCTGCTGGAGATCATGGGTTCCGACGATCCCCGCACTGCCGTCTACCGCCGCCGCCTCACCACCCAGCTCTACTGACGGGAAACGAGCTGCGTTCGGGGCGATTGCCCAATATCGCAGCCCCTGTTGATTCTGATTCCGGGCTGATACCCTGATGCTGCTTCCCCCGTTGCTGACAAGGCGCGTCGCGCCCGGAAACGGCTCATGGAAGACCCCCCTCTGCCCCCTCCCCGGCCGACCCCGGCAGAGCGGGTCCGGGAGATGCTGGATGACTATCGCCACTTGATCACCGGTCCCCGGCTGGTGATTGCGGGCGCCGGGCTCGTGGCTGCCATCGGGATAGCGGCCTACCTCATGGTGGGTCCTAGCGCTGCTCCCCGTCCCGAGGCCGTGATCCCAATGGCCACGCCGCTGCCCACCACCCCCGCTTCCGTCGCCGAGCCGGTGCCGATCCTGGTCCACGCCGCCGGGGCGGTCCAGATTCCGGGGGTGTACCTATTTCGAGACGATGCCCGCGTCATCGACCTGGTAGAGGCAGCCGGGGGGCTGACCAGCGACGCCGACCACGACCGGGTGAACCTGGCTGCCGCGCTGTTCGACGGGCAGTGGGTGTACTTCCCCCGTGTCGGCCAGACCGCCATCCCCGCACCGCTGGGGGGAAGCGGGCCGGCAGGCGGCGGGGAGGCTGCCCGATCCGGCCCCTTGAATCTCAACACCGCCACTGCCGAGCAGCTCGAATCGCTCCCCGGGGTGGGGCCGGCCATCGCGGCGGCCATCATCGAGCACCGCCAGCGCATAGGCGGGTTCGACTCGGTACACGGCCTGCTCGCCGTGTCCGGGATCGGCCCATCCAAGCTCGAGCAGATCCGCGACCTGGTATCCCTGTGAGCGCCGGGCTGCGATGAGCGATCGTCACGCAGTTGTGCTGGCCGCGGCGGCAATAGTGGGTGCTTGGTGGTCGGCGGCGGTTCCGCTGATCCCGGCGATGGCCCTGGGAATTGCTGCCCTGGCCTTCCGCATGCCGTGGGTGCTGATCGCCGCCGTTGCGCTGACGGGCTCGTCGCTGGGGGCGCGGGCCTGGGCCGGTCTAGACCCCGTCGAGCCCGCAGCCATTGACAGCGAGGCAACCCTGGTGGCTGATCCGGTTCCGGTCGGCGAGGGGACGCGGGTAGATGTGCGGATTGACGGCCGGCGCTATGAGGCATGGGCCTACGGCCGAGCCGCCCGCGACCTGAGTGACCGGTTGGCCGGGGACCGGGTTCGCATTTCGGGCCGCGTCCGCCCGATCCAGCCGCTGCCCGACTACCAGGCGGCCCGCCACATCGCCAACCGGCTGAGCATCGACCGCGTCCACAGCTATCGCGACGGGTCGCTGCCTTACCGGCTGGCCAACTGGCTGCGTCGCACCATCGCCCGGGGCGGGCAGTCGCTGGACAACGACCGCCACGCTCTGTTCACCGGGCTTTCGTACGGCGACGACCGCTATCAATCGCCGGTGGTGTCCGACGACTTCCGGGCCGCAGGCCTCACCCATCTGCTGGCCGTGTCGGGACAGAACGTGGCTTTCGTGCTCATCCTGGCCCGCCCGGTTATCGAGCGCTTCGACTACAGGGGTCGCTGGGTGCTCACCCTGGGGCTGATCGGTTTTTTTGCGCTGGTCACCCGGTTTGAGCCCTCGGTGCTGCGGGCCACGGTGATGGCGGCCATCGCGGCCACCGCCACCATGTTGGGCCGCGACGCCTCCAGCCGCCGGGTGCTGGCCCTAGCGGTGGCCCTGTTGGTGCTGGTCGACCCGCTGTTGGTGCATTCGGTGGCCTTCCGGCTGTCGGTGGCCGCTTCGGCGGGCATCATCTTGTGGGCCCCCCGACTGGCCGAGCGCCTGCCCGGGCCCCCCACCCTGGCCGCAGCGCTTGCGGTGACCATCTCGGCCCAGTTGGCCGTGTCGCCGCTGTTGGTCGCCACCTTTGGCGGGGTGCCGATTGCGTCGCTGCCGGCCAACCTGCTGGCCGCTCCGGTGGCCGGACCGATCATGATGTGGAGCCTTTCGGCCGGGGTCGCCGCCGGGCTTTTGGGCGGTCCGGTGGCCCACGCCATCCACTGGCCCACCGCGGTGGGCATCGGCTGGATACAGGCGGTGGCCGGGTGGGCCGCGTCGGCTCGATTGGGAGAGATACGGGCGCCCCATCTTGTTGCCGTGGCCATCGTCGCCGGGGGCTGGTGGTTGGCCCGGCGACGACTGCTGCGGGCAGTGGCGGCGGCCGCGCTGGCGGTGGTGCTGCTGTTGCCCGCGGTGGCTCTTCGGATCGCCGAACCGCCCTTCTACACCGTGCTCGACTCCGGGGTCGAAGTGTGGCGGGAAGGCCAGACCGTGGTGATCGCGCTGGGTTCCAACCGGTCTGCCGAGAGGCTGCTCGAGGATCTGCGGCGAGCCGGCGTGGGCGCCGTCGACCTGGCCGTAGCCGACCGCGGCACTCGGGCCCAACGCGACCAGATCCGAACCCTGCAAGAGCGGATGTGGGTAGGGGCGATCATCGCCCCTCCCGGCCACCGCATCGGCGGGGCCGCTACCGTTCGGACTGGCCAGCGGGTGCTGGTCGGCGGCCTCGAAGCGGAGGTGGTGTCCCACGACTCCGGCCTTGTGGTAACGGTTGTCCCGGCAGGCGGTGTAGCGTCGCCCCCGTGATCGTGGAGCTCGGTCCATCTGAGAGCACAAGTTGAGCCCCATGGAGGCGTCGCCCCCGTGATCGTGGAGCTGGGGCCCCACCGCTATGACGTGACCACCCGGGCTCTGGTGATGGGCATCTTGAACCGCACGCCCGATTCGTTCTACGACGCCGGGCAGTATTGGGATTTCGACGCCTTCTTGGCCAAAGCGGAGAAGCTGGTGGCCGAGGGGGCAGATTTCTTGGACGTCGGGGGGGTCAAGGCCGGACCTGGCCCGGAGGTAACCGAGGCCGAGGAGATGGACCGGGTGGTGCCGGCCATCGCGGCGTTGCGCGAGCGTTTCGATTTGCCCCTATCAGCCGACACTTGGCGGGCCTCGGTGGCCAGGGAGAGCTACGCCGCCGGGGCAGTGGTGGGCAACGACATCAGTGGATTCGCCGACCCCGGCTATCTGTGCGCCGCCTCCGAAGCCGGGGCCTCGGTGGTGGCCTGCCACGTGCGGTTGGCCCCGCGTGTGGCTGACCCGGCGCCGGAATACGACGACTTGGTGGGCGAGGTGAGCCGCTTCTTGTCGGAGCGGGCCCGGTGGGCGGTCGAGGCGGGCATTCCCCCGCAGCGGGTCATGCTCGATGCGGGGCACGACCTGGGCAAGACCCCACCGATGTCGGCGGAATTGCTGCGCCGGGCCGACGAGCTGGCCGGGTTGGGCTATCCGCTATTCTTGTCGGTGTCCAACAAGGGGTTCTTGGGGGCGCTGACCGGCACCGAGGTGGGGGGACGCCGGGACGCCACGCTGGCGGCCCATGCCCTCGGCATCGGCTTGGGCTGTCGAGTCCTCAGGGCTCACGATGTAGCCGGCACCCGCCGAGTGGCCGACTTCATGAGCGCGGTTCTTGCCCATCAGGGGGAGTCCAGGTGAGCGCGGCCTTCCGGCTTCAAGGGGAGTCCCGGTGAGCGCCACCGTGGTCTTGTTGCACGGAGGTGACGATGTGCTGCTGTCGGGGGCGGTGCGCGACCGGGTGGCCGAGTTGGTGGGCGGCGGCGACCGGTTGCTAATGGTGGCCGAGCTGACCGAGGCCGCCTATCTAGAAGGGGAGGACTACGAGATCGCTCCGCTGGTGGACGCAGCCCAGACCCCGCCGTTCCTCACCCCCCGACGGGTGGTGGTGGGTCGGGAGCTGGGCCGATTCTCCACCGGCGATTCCCTCGGCCCCCTGCTCGGCTATCTCGAGAACCCGCTGGACACCACCGATCTGGTGCTGGTGTGGGAAAAGGGGCCGGCGCTTCAGAGACTCGGTGCGGTGCCCAAGCGCCTGTCGGAAGCGGTGGCATCCTGCGGCGGTGAGGTGATCGGCGCCGGGGTTCCCCGGGGGCGTGATGGCGCCGCCCAGTGGATGGACACGCAGATAGCCGCGGCGGGGCTGAAGCTGCGGGCTGGGGCCAAGCGGCTGCTGGCCGATCATCTGGGAGAGGACTTGAGCCGCTTGCCCGCGGTGCTCGCCACCCTGGCCGCAGCCTATGGCCCGGGCCGGGCGCTGGAGGCCGGTGACGTGGCCCCCTTTGTCGGCGAGGCCGGATCGGTGCCCCCCTGGGAGCTGACTGACGCGGTGGAGTCGGGCAACATAGCCGACGCGTTGGACAAGCTGCGCCGCATGCTCCATGCCGGGGGCCGCAATGAGATGCAGGTGCTGGCCACGCTCCACAACCACCACACTCGCCTGCTGCGCCTCGACGGCGCCAATGCGGCCGATGAGAAGGAGGCGGCTGTGCTGTTGGGCATCAAGGGCTCCACCTTCCCGGCCCGCAAGGCGCTCCGGCAGGCCCGCAAGCTGGGGGCCAACAGAGTCGCCCGGTCTATCGAGCTGCTAGCCCAAGCCGACCTGGACCTCCGGGGGGCCACCGCGGTGCCCCCCGAGGCAGTGTTGGAGGTGTTGGTCGCCCGCTTGACCCACCTCAACCGCTAGCCGACTACTCGGCTTGAAGACGGGCTAGCTGCTTCATCAAGCGGGACTTGCGCCGGGCGGCGGTGTTCGGGTGCAACACGCCCTTGCTGGCCGCCTTGTCGATCCGCTTGACGGCGATGCGGGCGGCCTCGTCCGTTTCTGCCGCGTCGCCCTGCTCCGCCGCGGCCACCGCGTTGCGGGTGCGGGTGTTGATCTCCGAGCGCACCGCCCGATTGCGCTGGCGGCGCTTCTCGTTCTGGCGGTTGCGCTTTATCTGGCTCTTGATGTTTGCCACAGAACGGCAACTCTAACGCCCGTCAACCCCATCAACCACATGGGAAGGGCAGTAGCCGCCGACGCGCAGTTCAAGCGCCGCGCCACAATCCATCAACCTTGTGAGAAGGGCGATAGCGTTTCTCGTTGTCGTGTCCATAGACCTATCTCGAATCCGCAATACCTCGATAATCGCCCACATCGACCACGGCAAGTCCACGCTGGCCGACCGCATGCTGGAGATTTGCCGGGCGGTTGACCCCCGGGAGATGCGGGCCCAGTATCTCGACTCGATGGACCTGGAGCGGGAGCGGGGCATCACCATCAAGCTCCAGAGCGTCCGCTTGGACCGCAACGGCTATGTGATCAACCTCATCGACACCCCCGGCCATGTCGACTTCGGCTATGAGGTAAGCCGCTCCCTGGCTGCCTGCGAGTCGGTGATCCTGCTGGTGGACGCGGCCCAGGGCATCGAGGCCCAGACCCTGGCCAACTGCTACCTGGCCATAGAGAACGAGTTGGAGGTGGTGGTCGTCCTCAACAAGATCGACCTGCCCGCGGCCGAGCCCGAGCGCCGGGCGGAGGAGATCGAGCAGGTGCTGGGCGTCGCCGCGGAAGACGTGCTGCATATCAGCGCCAAAACCGGTGAGGGCGTGGCCGAGCTGCTCGACGCGGTGGTGGCCCGCACTCCGTCCCCGGCAGGCGATCCCGACGGCTCGCTGCGGGCGCTGATCTTCGATTCCCACTTCGACCAGTACCGGGGAGTGGTCAGCTCGGTGCGGGTGATGGACGGGCGTCTTCGCTCGGGGGCCAAGATCCGGTTTATGCAGGCCCGCACCGACCGGGAGGCCGACGAGATCGGGGTATGGCGCCCCCAGCCCGCACCGATCGACGAACTGGGGCCGGGCGAGGTGGGCTACCTCATCGCCGGCATGAAGAACGTGGCCGAGGCCCGGTCGGGCGAGACGGTCACCACCTCCCGCAACGGCGCGCTCGAGCCCCTGGCGGGATATCAAGAGCCCAAGTCGATGGTTTTCTGCGGCCTATATCCCATCGACGGCGACGAGTTCGCCGCGCTGCGCGACTCGCTGGAGCGGTTGCGGGTAAGCGACTCCAGCTTCAACTACCAGCCGGAGTCGTCGGGCGCGCTGGGCTTCGGCTTCCGCTGCGGGTTCCTCGGACTCCTCCACATGGAGATCGTGCGGGAGCGCCTCGAGCGGGAGTTCGGCCTCAGCCTCATCGCCACCGCTCCCTCGGTGGCCTACCGGGTAGAGCTGGACGACGGCGAGGAGGTGGAGGTGGACAATCCCTCCGCCATGCCCCCGGCCGCCGAAGTGAGGGGCATTCAAGAGCCCATGCTGGCGGCCACCATCATCGCCCCCGCCGTTCACACCGGCACCCTCATGGAGCTGTGCCAGGCCCGCCGGGGGGAGATGAAGAAGCTCGAGTACCTTTCGCCCGAGCGGGTGGAGCTGGCCTACCGGCTGCCGCTGGCCGAGGTGGTGGTGGACTTCTTCGACCAGCTCAAGAGCCGCACCCAGGGCTATGCCAGCCTCGACTACGAGCCCGACGGCTACACCGCCGCCGACCTCACCAAGGTGGACATCTTGCTCCAGCACGAGCCGGTGGACGCCTTCAGCTCCATCGTCCACCGGGATTCGGCCTATTCCTATGGCCGGCGCATGACCGAGAAGCTGAAAGAGCTGATCCCCCGCCAGCAATTCGACGTGCCCATCCAGGCGGCCATCGGCGGCAAGATCATCGCCCGGGAGACGGTGAAGGCCTTTCGCAAGGACGTCACCGCCAAGCTGTACGGCGGCGATGTGACCCGCAAGCGCAAGCTGTTGGAGAACCAGAAGGCCGGCAAGAAGAAGATGAAGGCCATCGGCCGGGTTGACGTCCCCCAAGAGGCGTTCATATCCGCGCTCCGCCTTGACGACTGAGCCGATCACCGGTACCGCTGTAGTATCCGAGGTTCATGGGAGCATCCGGGATTTGACCGGTACTAGCAGCGAAACGCTCTCGGCCCGCAAGGCCGCGGTGTTGCGGGCTGTGGTGGAGGGATACATCTCCA
Source organism: Candidatus Poriferisocius sp. (assembly GCF_965208475.1). Taxonomy (GTDB): domain Bacteria; phylum Actinomycetota; class Acidimicrobiia; order Acidimicrobiales; family Bin134; genus Poriferisocius. The sequence goes on from NZ_OZ242338.1 coordinate 280,344, forward strand.
CCACCCAGCCCGTGGGTTCCTCCCATGTCTCGGAGATCGCCGATTTGGGGGTGTCTCCGGCCACCGTTCGCAACGAGATGCTGGCCCTGGAGCAGGCCGGATATCTGAGCCAGCCCCACACCAGCGCAGGTCGCATCCCCACCCAGAAGGGCTATCGCCACTTCGTGGACTCCCTCACCGACGTGTCCGGCACTCTCGGCCGCAGCGAGCACAAGCAGGTGCGGGCCTTCTTTGACACCACCCACAAAGAGCTGGAGCAGATGCTGGCCGACACCAGCGCGCTGCTGGCCGACCTCACGGCGTATGCCGCCTTGGTGGTGGCCCCTCAGCATTCCAGCACCGCCATCAGGTCGGTGAACCTGGTGGACCTGTCGGAGCGGTTGATCTTGGCCCTGGTGGTGTACGAGAACGGATCGGTGGACAAGCGCACCATCGAGATGGACCGGCCCGCCGATGTCGTGGACCTGGCCCGGGCCGCCGCCGCGCTCACCGAGTTTCTGGCCGGGCGTCCGGCCTCCGCTTTGCGGGATCGGGGCGCCGCGGCCCGTTTGTCTCCGCTGGCCGCCCGAATCATGGGCTCGTTGGCTGATTTGAGCGATGCCGAGGAGCAGCTCTATGTGGGAGGGGCGGCCAGCGTGGCCGGCCTGTTCGACGCCACCGACACGGTGCGGTCGGTTCTGGGAATACTGGAGAAGCAGCTTGTGGTTGTGTCGTTGGTGAGAGACATCTTGGACCGGGGCCTGACCGTGGCCATCGGCTCGGAAACCGGGGTGGCCCCCTTGGCGGAATGCTCGCTGATCGTGGCCCCCTACGAGGTCGCCGGCCGCCCGGTGGGCTCCATCGGGGTGCTGGGCCCCACCCGCATGAACTATCCCCAGGCTTTGGCCGCGGTAGCGGTGGTCAGCCAGAAGCTGGGCGACCGGCTGTCGTCCATCTAACCCATGGCCGCCGACTTCTACGATCTGCTCGGCGTGGGCCGCGACGCCACCGAGGACGACCTCAAGAAGGCTTTCCGCAAGCTGGCCCGTCAATACCACCCCGATGCCAACCCCGACGACGCCGAGGCCGAGGCCCGCTTCAAGGAGATAGCCCTGGCCTATGAGACGCTGAGCGACCCCCAGAAGCGGGCCCATTACGACCGATTCGGCACCCCGCCGGGGGCGGCGGGCGGCGGCGATCCCTTCTCGGGCATGAACCTGAACGACATCTTCGACGCCTTTTTCGGGGGCTCGAGTCCATTTGGCGGCAGCCCGTTCGGCGCTGCTGCCGGCCGGGCCAGGACCGGGCCCCAGCGGGGCACCGACCTCGAGGCGGTGCTGACCCTCGATTTCGAAGAGGCGGTGCTGGGTGCCGAGGCCGAGGTGACCGTGCGCACCGCCACGGTGTGCGAGCCGTGCGAGGGCCGGGGCGCGGCCAAGGGCACTCAGCCGATTACCTGCGGCACGTGCGACGGCATGGGCCAGGTGCAGCGGGTGCGCCAGTCGATCCTCGGCCAGATGGTGACCCGCACGGCGTGTGACGCGTGTTCGGGAAGCGGAGAGGTGATCGCCGACCCATGCCGCCACTGCCGGGGTGACGGTCGGGTGGTGGGCGACCGCGACTACACCGTGACCGTGCCTGCTGGTGTGGGCCACGGATCCACGCTGCGGGTGACCCGGCGGGGTGCGGCCGGCCCTCGGGGCGGCCCCCCCGGCGACTTGTACGTGCATATCGATGTGCGGCCCCACCCCCGCTTCGAGCGCGAGGGCGACCATTTGGTCGCTCCGCTGAACCTGACCATGGTTCAAGCCGCCCTGGGGGTGAACTCCAAGTACGAGACGCTCGACAGCGTGGAGGATTTGGACATCCCCGCCGGCACCCAGAGCGGTGATGTGTTCCGCATCAGAGGCCGGGGCGTGCCCCGCCTAGAGGGACGGGGGCGGGGCGATCTGCTGGTGCAGGCGGTGGTGGAGACGCCCACCGGGCTGAGCGACGACGAGATCGACCTGCTCCGCCAACTGGCCGAGTTGCGGGGCGAAGAGGTGGCGCCCACCACTAGGAAGCGACGCCGCGAAGCCCGGCGGAAATGACGAAATGCGCGGGAGAAGCTGTGAAGCCCACCGGTGCAAACGGACCCCACGTCTTTGTCGATGATCTAGAGCGCGTCGAGTTACGCGAAGAAGATCGCCACCACCTGACCCGGTCGCTGCGGCTGCGGCCCGGGGACACTTTCACCGCCTCTGATGGCACGGGTTCGTGGCGGGTGTGCCGACTGGGGGTGGGACCCGATGCCGAGGCCGATCCCGGCGGCGAGGTGGTATTCGTCGAAGCACCGCGTCCAGAGCTCACCATCGGCTTCGCCCTCATCAAAGGCGGCCGACCGGAGCTGGTGGTTCAGAAGCTGACCGAGTTGGGAGTAGACGCCATCGTCCCGTTCACGGCCGAGCACAGCGTGGTGCGCTGGGGCCCTGACCGGGCCGTCCGCCACACCGAGCGCCTCCGCCGAGTGGCCCGGGAGGCCGCCATGCAGAGCCGCCAAGTGCGCCTCCCCGAGATCGGCGAAGTGGCCGACTTCGCCTCGCTGGCCACCCACCCCGGCGCCATCCGAGCCGACATCACCGGCGATCCCCCGTCTCTGGATCACCCAACTGTCTTGATCGGCCCCGAAGGCGGCTGGTCCACCGCCGAGCGCGCCCAACTAGGCGCCATCCGCATCAGTTCCTCAGTTCTCCGCTCCGAAACAGCGGCCATCGCTGCGGCAACTATCCTCACCGCTTTCCGGAGTGGCCTGACTGGAGTGAGCTGAGCAAGCTCTATCGGGTGGCTCTCACTTCAAGCTGAATTCCCTCGTGGTGTTGAATGCAGCCGATGATCTCAAAGAGGTTGCGTGCATGGGGGTTGCCATGGGGGCCCAACATCCGCATGAGGCTTTTGGGCTGTTTCTTCGTGAGTTCGCCGAGCTCAGAGAAGCCAATAGTTGCGTTGATGTAGTCGCGCAAAATGGTCTTGCCCGTGTCGATATCTCCGGCGAGCATGCACTCCACGCCTTCTTTCAACAGGCCCGACCGGAAATCCGGGTCGCGCTTCGCACGAGCCTGCACTGTCTCCTTGAATTCTCGAGTGAGCGGCATGCTATGCCTCCTTGCCTTTGCGCCGTTTGTATTCCTGCCAGCGCCCCTGCGCTCGTGCGATGTCATCTTGCTGGCGTCTCTTCGTCCCACCGCCAAGCAGGATGATCAAGGTCTCACCGTCCTGGCCGAAGTAGATCCTGTAACCGGGGCCAGTGTGTATGCGGCACTCTGAGACACCGCATCCGACACTCTCGACATTGGAGAGATTCCCAGCTTCCATGCGTGCGATGGCGCTGGTCACTTTTACCGCCGCCGTCGCATCCAGGCTGTCGAATCAGCGGCGAAATGGGCTGCGGCCCCTGACATCAACGTATTCCTTCGCTTGCGCAATGCATAAATGGTAACGCTATTGTTACTATTTGGCAAGCAGCCAACCGGCCGATCTAGATGCCGCCGCCTAGCGTTCGTTGATGGGTACGTAGCTGCGCTCGGCGGAGCCGGTGTAGACCTGGCGGGGGCGGGCGATGCGGCTGTCTTGTTCGAGGAGCTCAACCCAGTGGGCCAGCCAGCCTGCGGTGCGGGCGATGGCGAACAGCACGGTGAACATCTCGGTGGGGAAGCCCATCGACTGGTAGATGAGCCCGGAGTAGAAGTCGACATTGGGGTACAGGCTGCGGCTGACGAAGTAGTCGTCGGCTAGGGCCACCTCTTCCAGCTTGAGGGCGATGTCCAACAGCGGGTTGGAGCCGGTCACGTCGAACACGTCGTAGGCGGCTTCTTTGATGATGCGGGCTCGGGGGTCGTAGTTCTTGTACACCCGGTGGCCGAATCCCATCAGGCGGGTCTCTCCGGCCTTTACCGCCTTGATGAACGGGTCGATGTCGTCATAGCCGCCGATGTCGTGGAGCATCTCCATGACGGCCTGGTTGGCCCCGCCGTGGCGGGGTCCGTAAAGGGAGCAGGCTGCGGCGGCGATCACCGAGTAGGGGTCGGTGTGGGCGCTGCCCGCCACCCGGGCGGTGCTGGTGGAGCAGTTCTGGCCGTGGTCGGCGTGGGTGATCAGCAGCAGGTCGAGCGCCCGTCGGAAGGCCGGCTCGCACTTGTAGGTGGGCTCGGCGATCTTGAACATCATCGACAGGAAGTTGGTGGCGAAGTCCAGGTCGTTGTCGGGGTACACGAACGGCATGCCGGTGTTGAACCGGGCCCCGGCGGCCGCCACCGTGGGCACCTTGGCGATGAGCCGCACGATCTGGTGCATGCGGTTCTCGGGATCCTCGATGTCTTTGGCCTCCGGGTAGAAGGTGGACAACGCGGCGATGGTGGACACGAACATGCCCATCGGGTGGGCGTCGTGGAGGAACGACTCCATGAACCGCTTGCGAAAGCGCTCGTGGATGAATGTGTGATGGGTGATCTCCCCCACCCACATGTCGTATTGCGAGGGGGTGGGCAGTTCGCCGTGCAAAAGCAGGTAGGCCACCTCCAAGAAGGTGGAGTGCTCCGCCAGTTGCTCTATGGGATAGCCCCGGTAGCGGAGGATGCCGTTCTCGCCATCCACCTCGCTTATGGCGCTGGTGGTGGCCGCGGTGGTGCTGAAGGAAGGGTCGAGGAACCAGACGTTGGGTAAGAGCTTGCGCCACTGCGAGGCATCCACACCGCCGTTGACAATCGGAACCTCTATTGAATCACCGGTCCGATTGTCGGTGATCGTTATGGACTCAGGCACGCACGGCTCCTTTCGCTGCACCCTCCGGCGCGGCCGCAGCTTATCGCAGGAGGCCGGGCCAGCCCCACAGAGAGCGCGTTGTGCTGGTCGGTGGGTGGTGGTCAAAGGGGGGTGTTGTCGTGGCGGCGGCGGGGGAGTGTCTCCCGCTTGGACTCCAGCAACTCCAGGGCGGCGGCCACCTCGGCCCGGGTGTCGGCCGGGTCGATCACCGCGTCGATCGAGCCCCTCTCGGCCGCGATGTAGGGGTTCAGGTAGCGCTCCTCGTAGGCGGCCTCGAGCTCGGCCCGCTCGGCGGGGCCGGCTCGGCGGTGGACGATCTCCACTGCTCCCCGGGCACCCATCACCGCGATCTCCGCCGAGGGCCAGGCCAGGGCGATGTCGTTGCCCATGTGACGGGAGTCCATCACTATGTAGGCGCCGCCATAAGACTTCCGCAGCGTCACGTTCACCCGGCCCACCGTGGCCCGGGCGTAGGCAAAGGCCAGCTGGGCGCCGTGGCGGATGATGCCCCGCCATTCCAGGTCTTTGCCCGGCTGAAATCCCGAGGTGTCCACGAATGTGACCAAAGGCAGGTTGAAGGCGTCGCAGAATGACACGAACCGGGCGCCTTTCTGGCTGCACGCGATATCGAGGGTTCCGGCCAGGCTCTGGGGCTGGTTGGCCAGCATTCCCACTGGGCGTCCGGCCACGGTGGCGAAGGCGCACACCAGGTTGGCCGCCCAGTCGGCCTTGTACTCCAAAAGGTCGCCGTTATCGGCCACTGCCCGGGCCACGTCCCGCACGTCGTAGCTGCCCAGCGGCGAGTCGGGCAAGAGATCGCAGAGCTCTGGGGTGGGGCGATCAGCGGGGTCGTCGACCGCCCACCGGGGAGGCAGTTCGTCGGCGTGGGCGGGCAGCAGGCTCAAAAGCTCGCCCACCAGGTCGGAGGCGGCGTCTTTGTCCTCAACCAAGAAGGCGGCTACCCCGCTGCGCCGGGAGAGCTGCCCGGCCCCGCCCAAGGTCTGGTTGCTTATGACCTCGCCGGTGTACTGGCCGACCATGCGAGGACCGGTCACGAAGGCATAGCTGTCCTCGGTGGCGATGGCGATATCGGCCAGGCCCAGCAGAAGGGCGGGCCCCGACACCGCCGGTCCGACGGCGCAGAAGATGGTGGGCACCCGGCCCGAGCAGTCAACCACCGCTTTGGCCACCCGGCCCCACCCCATGGTGGCGTCGATGCCCGAGTCGACGTCGGCTCCCGAAGAGGCGAGGAACCCTACCAGGGGGACCCGCCGCAAGAGGGCCTCCTGAGCGGCTCGCACCAGGGTTTCGCTGTCGGCCGGGCTGAGCGCCCCCCGGTCGGCGTCGTTGTCCTCCACTTTGAAGGTCACGCAATCCCGGCCCTCATAGGCATCTAGCCAGGCGCGGGCCGACCCGGGCGATCCGGCCCGCAGCGGTACACGGCTCGGTCGGTTCCCAGAGGCGGTGGCGGTTTCAGGCATGGTTGGGCCCAGTCTCGCGCACCGACGTCAACTCGGGTACACCCCGGCTTGGTCGTAGCCGTGGGTGCCCACCACCTCGAAGATCACGTCGCGCACCGCTCGGGTGACGGCCGACGGCGCCACTCGGCGGCTGACGATCATTCCCACCGAGCGCCGCACCAAACCGGTGATGGGTATGCGCCGCCAGGGGCCGTCATCGGGGGCGGCGGTGGCTGGGAGAATGGCCGCGCCGAATCCGGTGACCACCAGGGCGGCGATCATCCTCATGCCGTCTATCTCGGCCCGGGTGGTGAGCCTTACCTCCTGGTTCTTGAGCTCCGAGTCGATTTCGTCTCGAAAAGCGGTTCCGACAGGGGGCAGCAGCAGCTCGTGGCGGCTCAGCTCGGCCGGAGTGACCGAAGACTTTCGGGCCAGCGGATGGTCGGGCGGGGCGATGAGCAGGCGATCCTCCTCGAACAGCTCTTCTATGCGGATATCGGGATCTTGGAGGGGAAGGTTAACCACCGCGCTGTGGAGGTCTCCCGATACCACCTGGGGAAGGAGGCTGGTCGTGGTAGCGGTCAGCACCTCCAGCCGCACGTTGGGGTACTGGGCCTCCAAAGCGGGGAGCACGATGGGGATCAGCCAGCGGGCGGTGGAGTCGATGGTGCCCAGGCGGGTGACGCCGGAGATGTCGTCGCGCATGGCGGCCATGTCGTCGGCGATGGCATCGGTTTCGGCCCGGATGCGCCGGGCCCGGGCCACCACCGCCTCCCCTTCCTGGGTGAGGGTGCCGGCGTCGCGGTCTACCAGGCGGGCGCCCAGCTCTTCTTCGAGCCGGGCGATGTGCTTGGACACATTGGACTGCACGGTGTGCAGCGACCGGGCTGCGCTGGAGAACGTCTTGTGCTCGGCGATGGCCAACAGGGCGTCGAGCTGGCGGATGTCCATGGTTGCAAATTTAGGGCTGGCAGCAGGAGCGGATGTCCATGCGGGTCTTAGCGGGCAATCAGCCCTTGGTCCGCTGGCGGATCAGGTTTAGGGCGCTGCCGGCTTGGAACCATTCGATCTGGTCGTGCGAGAGGGTGTGCTCGGCGGTGATCTCGACGGTGGTCCCGTCGGGTTTGGCGGCTTGGACTCGCACCGGCGAACCGGGTGCCAACTCGGCCAGGCCGAGGATCGAGATGCGGTCGTCCTCGCCGATGCGGTCGTAGTCGCCGGGGTCGGCGAAGGTCAGGGCCAACACTCCCTGCTTTTTGAGGTTGGTCTCATGGATGCGGGCGAACGACCGGGCGATCACCGCGGCGCACCCCCGGAAGCGGGGCTCCATGGCGGCGTGCTCGCGCGACGAGCCCTCGCCGATGTTGCGGTCGCCCACCACCACCCACCGCTGGCCCGCTTGGTGGTAGGCGGCGGCCACGTCGGGGAACGGCCCGGTGGTGCCGTCGAGCTGGTTCTTGCCCTCGCCGACCGCCCCGGTGAAGGCATTGACCGCCCCTAGGTACAGGTTGCCGGAGATGTTCTCCAGATGGCCCCGGTAGCGCAGCCACGGCCCGGCCATGGAGATGTGGTCGGTTGTACACTTGCCCTGGGCCTTGAGGAGCACCGGCAGGCCGTGGAAGTCCTCGCCGTTCCAGGCGGCGAACGGCTCAAGCACCTGGAGCCGCTCGGAGTCGGGCGCAACCCGCACGTCAATCCCGCTGCCATCGGAGGGCGGGGCCACGAACCCGCTGGCACCGGGGTCGAACCCCTGGTCGGGCAACTCGGTGCCCGGGCCCACCATGAGCGCCACCTCGGTGCCGTCGGGGGCGGCGATGGTGTCGCTGGCCGGGTCGAAATCCAGCGTGCCGGCCAGGGCCAGGGCCACCACTGTCTCGGGCGAGGTCACGAAGGCGTTGGTTGAGGCGTAGCCGTCGTTGCGCTTGGGGAAGTTCCGGTTGTAGCTGGTGACGATGCTGTTGGGGGTGCCGTCGGCCACGTCGTCGCGGTTCCACTGGCCGATGCACGGCCCGCAGGCGTTGGCCAAAACGGTGGCGCCGATGGCCTCCAGGTCGGCCAGCAGCCCGTCGCGCTCTATGGTGGCCCGCACCTGCTCGGAGCCGGGGGTGACCATCAGGGGCGACTTGGCGGTAAGTCCGTGGGCCGCGGCGTGGCGGGCGATGCTGGCCGCCCGGGTGATGTCCTCGTAGCTGGAGTTGGTACACGATCCCACCAGCGCGGCGCTCACCTCTAGGGGCCAGCCGTTCAACTTGGCCTCGGTCCCCAGTTCGGCCACCGGGCGGGCCCGGTCGGGGGTGTGGGGGCCGTTTATGTGCGGTCCCAGCTTGGACAGGTCGATCTCCACCACCCGGTCGAAGTAACCGCCGGGGCTGGCCAGCACGGCGTCATCGGCCCGCAGGTCGTGGGCCGATGCGTTGGCCGCGTCGGCCACCGCTTCGCGTCCGGTGGCCTTGAGGTAGCGGGCAATGGCGTCGTCGTAGGCGAACAGCGAGGTGGTGGCGCCGATCTCGGCACCCATGTTGCAGATGGTGGCCTTGCCGGTGGCCGACAGCGAGTGGGCCCCAGGCCCGAAGTGCTCCACGATGGCCCCGGTGCCTCCGGCCACGGTGAGGATCTCCGCCACCTTCAAGATCACGTCTTTGGGGGCGGCCCAGCCGTCGAGCTCTCCGGTGAGGTGTACGCCGATGAGCTTGGGCCAGCGCACGTTCCAACCGAAGCCGGTCATCACGTCCACGGCGTCGGCTCCGCCCACGCCCACGGCCACCATGGCCAGCCCACCGGCGTTGGGGGTGTGGCTGTCGGTGCCGATCATCATGCCGCCGGGGAAGGCGTACTGCTCCAGCACCACTTGGTGGATGATCCCGGACCCCGGCTTCCAGAATCCGGCGCCGTAGCGGGCGCACACCGACTCCAAGAAGTCGTACACCTCTTCGTTGTTGTCGAGCGCGGCGGCCAGGTCGTGCTGGGCATCGACCCGGGCCGAGATGAGGTGGTCGCAGTGGGTGGTGGTGGGCACCCGCACCTCATCGAGCCCGGCGGTCATGAACTGGAGCCAGGCCATCTGGGCGGTGGCGTCCTGCATGGCCACCCGGTCGGGCCGCAGATCCACGTAAGACACGCCCCGCTCGGGGGTGGCCGTGGGGTCGCCGAGGTGGTTGACCAGGATTTTCTCGGCCAGCGTGAGTTCTCGGCCAAAACGCTCCCGGGCGGCGCCAACCCGCTCGCCCAGGGTGGAATACACGTTTTCAATCAGCTCAATGGGGGTGGAGGCGGCAACCGGCATACCTCCGATCCTACGGGCTTATCGGCAATTTGGCCTTGTCGCGGAACGGGGCCCGTTCCCGTTGTCCCCCAGTTCGAGTCGGGCGATTCAGCTCATGCCGCCGCGAGCGCCGCCGTTCACGGCCAACACTTGGCCGGTCATGTAGTCGCTCATTGGCGAGCAGAGCCAGAAGATGGAGTTGGCGGCATCGCTGATGGTGCCGGAGCGGCCGAGAGCGACCACCGAACTGGGCATGGGCTTAGCCGCGTAGGTCTGCTCGTTGGTGGGCGGCTTGTCGGGATCAAGGGTGATGCCCAGGCGCTCTGCTTGCTTGGCGGGCATGCCGACGTGGATCGTTCGCCCGCCGGTTTCGATGACCTCGCTCTCGGACTGGGGAAGCCCGAACCTCGTCTGGATGATGCCAAAGGCCACCGCGTTGACGTTGACGCGGTAGCGGCCCCACTCTTGGGCCAGCGTGCGCATCAGCCCGAGCACCCCGGCCTTGGCCGCGGCGTAGTTTCCGGCGCCGGCGAGGCCCCATTCGCCGGCCATCGAAGAGACCATCACCGTTTTGCGATGCCGTGTGCGACCCATTTCCGAGTCGGCCTCGGCTGCGGCGCGAAACACCGGCGCACAGGCCCGAGCGAGCCGAAAGGGGACGACGAGATGGATGTCGAGCATGGCTTGGAACTGCTCGTCCGACATCGAGTGGATGCCGCCGTCCCACGCGTAGCCGGCGTTGTTGACGGCGATGTCGAGTCCGCCGAAAGTCTCAAGCGTGTGCTCGACCAGTCGGTCACACGCGTCAGGGGCGACCAGGTCGGCAATGAACGCGCTCGCGGTGCCCTCGCCGTCCGACGAGTTGAGGTTATCGACCGCTTCGCGGGCCTTGGCCGCGTCGACCTCGGCGATGACGACGTTTGCCCCGTTGGCCGCAAGCATCGCGGCGGTTGCCCCGCCGATGCCGCGTGAGCCGCCGGTCACGATCGCGGTCTGGCCCTTGAGCAGATCGGATCGAAGAATCGGCTCGATCATCATGTCAGCGGCCCTTCCAGACCGGGTCGCGCTTCTCGGCAAATGCCCGCAGACCCTCTTGCAGGTCCTCTGAGGCCATGACGGGGCCAGCGAACTCCATCTGGTTCTTCCATCCGTCCCGGTCTTGCCAGTCATAGGCGCGCCGCACGATCTGCTTGCTGGCCCGAACCGCGAGAGGCCCGGCGCGCAGAACCTCGTTGGCGAGATCGATGGCCCCTTCCAGCGCGGCGCCGGGCTCGGTCAGCTTGTTGACCAAGCCCAACTCGGCCATTCGTTCTGCCGACCAGGCCTTGCCGGTGAGCGCTAGTTCCATGGCCAGGTGATACGGGATGCGCTTGGGAAGTCGGAACAGCCCCCCGCCCACTGCCACGAGCGAGCGAGCCGCTTCGGGAATCCCCATCGTCGCGGTGCGCGACGACACCACGAGGTCGCACGACAAGCAGAGCTCGAGGCCACCGGCGAGCGCGTGGCCCTCGACTGCCGCGATGATCGGCTTGGCCGGGGGTTTGGCCATGATGCCGAAGCCTCCCCGGTTGGGGGCAATGCCCATGTCGCGGTGTGCTGCGGCGATGAGGTCTTGTCCCGAGGAGAAGACCTCATCGGAGCCTGTGAGGATGGCGCATCGCAGCGTGTCGTCGTCTTCGTAGGCGTCGATGGCCGCCTCCATGGCCCGGGCGGTTGCGCCGTCGAAGGCGTTGCGCCGGTGCGGCCGATCGATGCGGATCACAACGAGGTGATCACCGATGCGTTCGCTTGAGATGGCGTCGGTGCCGTTCGGTGCGGCACCGGGGGCGTCAGAGGCTGACACTGAATCCCCCATTCACCGGGTAGGTTTGGCCGGTAACCAGCGCCACTCGTCCGGTGAGGTCGAGCAGATCACCGACCGGCTCAGACACGTCGCTCTCGACCTTCCCAGTAGGGGGCCCTGAGCTCGTTCTTGAGGACCTTGCCCACCGGGTTGAGGGGGAGTTGGTCGATGAACTCGACCCGGCGAGGTTGTTTGAATGAGGCGAGCCGTCCGTCGAGGAACGCTCTGATGTCAGCCTCGGTGAGATTCCCGTCGGTTGCTCGGACAATGAAGGCGAGCGGCTGCTCGCCGAAGTCTTCATGCGGGATGCCGATGACTGCACAATCCACTACTTCGGGGTGCGCGACGATCTCCTTCTCGATCTCGGCGGGATAGATGTTGACGCCGCCCGCGACGATCATGTCCTTTGCCCGGTCGGTGATGAAGAGGAATCCGTCCTCGTCGACGTGCCCGACATCGCCGGTGCGGTAGAAGCCGTCTTTTACCGTGTCCTCCCCGAGCGGCTTGCCACCGAGGTAATTCGTCAATACGAGCGGTGTGTTGACCGCGATTTCTCCGGTCTCGCCCACCTCGCATCGGTTCCACTCGTCATCCACGATGGCGATCTCAACTCCATCGAACGGCAAGCCGCTGCTGCCGGGCTTGGATAGCTGATGCTCGGGTGCGGTGTAGGTCAGCATGCCCGCTTCGCTGCATCCGTAGGCCTCCCACAAGATGTCGGGGCCCCAGCGCTCGACGATCCACTCCTTCAGGGTCTGCGGCACCGCGGCGGCACCGGTTGTCAGCGCGGTCAGAGACGACAGGTCGTATTGGTCGATCACCTTGGGCGGGAGGGCCTGAATCCGAAGCAGCATCGTGGGCACGGCCGTCCACACTTGGACGCGATGACTCTCGATGAGCCGCAGTGCTTCTTCTGGGTCGTATGGATCCAAGAGGATCGCAGTGCCGCCCTTGGCGCAGGCCGCGCCGGCAATTGCCGGGCCGGCGCCGTGATGAACCGGCATTGAGAGCAATACGACCGCGTTGTGGGGATGCGGCGGAACCGACCCGACCGATGCCGCATAGCGAAGGAGCCGATCGATATCGAGCTTCGCTAGATCAGGCGGGGCTACGCCGCGGGGTGCGCCCGTTGTGCCTGAGGTGTACGGCACCATGTTGGCGCGCTGGGGGCCGAAGCGCTTCTGCGCCGTCGGGGTTGCGATTAGGTCCTCGTAGCGCACGCCGAGACCGCCAGCCTCTTGGCCGACGGTAACCAACAGCCCGACGTCGTGGGCGGCCCAAGCCGAAGGGTCGGGGTCGTTGCAGAAGAGCCCCTTCGCCTCGCTGTCGACGACGATGTAGGCCGCTTCCTCTGGGGTCAGCTTCCAGTTCACCGCCACCTGAGCAACCCCCAGCTTCTGGAGCGCCCGCTGAAGAACGAACCACTCGAACCCCAGGCGGAATCGCATCCCGATGCGATCTCCCGCTTCAAGGCCCATCCCCTCGAGCGTCTCGGCGGCCCGGTCGGCGTCGTCGTTCCACTCGCCGTAGGTCATCATGCGGTCGCCCTGGACAACGGCGGGGGCGTCGGGCCTCGACTCTGCCCAGTACTCCGGGGTGCCCCGCTCCGCCTCGTTCAGCACAAGAGGCTCGCTTGAACCATCGAAACCAATGCTTCTCGTGCGAGCGCCAACCCCACCACATCGCAAAGATAACATGCTGAGCGCTTAGCAAGTAAGTGCCATCGAGAGGACGCAGACGCCCTTATGCGAGTCGCCGCGAAGCCGGATCTCTACTCGTCGGATTGCGAAGAGCCCGCCCTGCGGGGCACCCGGTGCAGCGCGTGCGGGCGGGTCTGCTTCCCGCCGCTGACGATTGGCTGCGATGGCTGCGGCGGACCCGAAGAGCAGCTCGAGCCGGTCGCGCTGGCCACGGTCGGTGAAGTCCACTCGATAGCGACAGTCAACCGTCATCGCGGTGAACCAGCGGCCCCCTTCGTCGTTGCCGACATCAGGCTCGACGACGGGCCGCTGATTCGAGCCATGGTCGCCTCAGGCACCGGCGACGAGCTGCGGATCGGCGATCGGGTACAAGGCACCTGGCAGGTCCTCCGGGTCGACGATGACGGCAACGATGTCGTCGAGCCGGCATTCACCAGGGCAGATTGATGAACCGCCCACTGTTGGCTCTTCGCCCCGTTCGCGTCGTCGGCGTCGGCCTCCACCCCTACCAGCGGCCAAGCGACACGCCTTACACCGAACTCGGCGTTCAAGCGGTCCGCGCCGCTCTGGCCGATGCCGGCCTTCGCTGGGCCGATATCGAGTCGGCCTGCACGGGCACCGCTACCACCTCGATGGCGCTGTCGCGGCTCATGTACCGCCATCTCGGGTCCACTGGCATCCCCGTGGTTCAGATTGAGAACGCCTCAGCGTCGGGATCAAGCGCGTTCCGCCAGGCCTGTATCGAAGTTGCCGCCGGCATTGTTGACGTCGCCATTGCCGTGGGTGTCGACAAGCCGATGAAGTTCTCCTCGCCTCAGGCGGCTGCGGGGGTGAAGGACCTCGTGGGCAGACGCGTCGCACCGTTCACCCACTTCGCCCTCCTAGCCGAGCGATACATGCACGACCATGGCGCGACCCCAGAGCATTTCGCGGCGGTCGCGGTCAAGAACAGCCGCAATGGCGCTCTCAATCCCAATGCGCAACGCCGCAAGGCCCGGACTCTCGAACAGGTCATGGAGCCGCCCCAGATCAGCGGCGTTCTCACGCGGCTGCAATGCACCCCGATCGGCGAAGGCGCCGCCGCCGCAATCGTTGCGTCGGACGACGCCATCGAGAGACTCGGCCTCGATTCCCAGCGGTCCGTCCGGGTCGTCGCCTCCGCGGCGCGGTCAGAGACTGTCTACGACGGCGAGAATTTCGATGCCGCGCTAACCGCCGAAACCACCCGCCAGGCCCTAGACGACGCCTCGATGGGCCCGGCCGACCTCGACATCGTGGAACTGCACGACGCGTTCACCGTAGAGGAGCTGCTGTACGTCGAGGCGATGGGCATCAGCGAGCCAGGCCGAGCCGCCGAGCACCTCATGAACGGCGACTTCGACATCGGGGGACGGGTGGCAATCAGCCCGTCGGGCGGTCTGTTGGCCATGGGCCACCCCATCGGCCCGACGGGAATCGGCCAGATCTGCGAGATCACTGCCCAGTTGCGCCACGAGGCCGGTGAACGACAACATCCCGGCGCCCAGACGGGGCTTGCCCACATGGTTGGGATCGGCGCGGTCTGCGTAGTCCACGTCCTCCAGCGAACCCAGGGACTCCATCGGCGGGAATGGTAGATCGGTAATGGCGGAATTGGTAGATTATACTTTGCGGAAATAGTAGATCACAGGTAGCGGAATTGGTAGGGTTGGGTGATCGACAACAGTTTTCTCACCCCCTCTGGGTACATCCCCCGAGTAGCGGAATCCTCGATACGCCGAGCACTTGCCGCGGCGCCGATGGTGCTGCTGGAGGGCGCGAAGGGCTGTGGGAAGACCTGGGCTGGGTTGAGCATGGCCCGTTCCAAGCTGCTGCTGGACGCTGACGCCAATGATCTGGCATTTGCTCGGGCGTCGCCGCGAGACGCTCTCCGTGAGGGTCCCTACCCCAAACTTGTGGACGAGTATCAGCGAGTGCCCGAGCTGTGGAACGCCATCAGGGGCGTTTGCGACGAAGGCCGCGATCCCGGCCGGTTCGTCTTGACCGGCTCCGCTGAGAAGGTCGACGATGTCACCCGCCACTCCGGTGCGGGGCGGTTGATCCGCGTCCGCCTGCGGCCGATGTCGCTGTTCGAGACCGGTCATTCCACCGGTGAGGTGTCGCTGCGCTCATTGATGGCTGGCGAACCACCGCCAACAGCCCGAACGGTGGAGAGGTCGCTTCGGGCTTGGTCGGAGATCACTTGTGCGGGCGGATGGCCCCGGCATCTGGGGATGCCCTCCGATGCCGCCCAGAGGCTGCTGATCGGCTACCTGAACGAGACCGTCAGGGCTGATCTGCCGCTGGAGACCGGTGTGCGTCGCGATCCAGCGAAGGTCATGCGTCTTATGCGCTCGCACGCCCGCCACAGTGCGACCATCGCCACCCAGGCATCGCTGGCCCGGGACACCGCCGGTGACGGGCCACCCTTGGGCCGTCATGCCGCCAGCGGCTATCTCGATGCCATGCACCGGCTATTCGTGCTGGATGACCTTGATGGCTGGGTGCCGGCGATGCGCTCCAAATCAGTCTTGCGCCAATCTCCCAAGCGTCACATGGTCGATCCATCGCTGGCGACAGCCGTGCTGCGGGCGGGGCCCGATCAGCTGTCTTCTGATCTCAGGACGCTTGGACTCTTGTTCGAGTCGCTGGCGATCAGAGATTTGCGGGTGTACGCAGAAGCCCATGACATGTCTGTCTGGCACTACCACGACGACAAGCATCGAGAACTGGATGCCGTGATCGAGCATCCTGACGGACGGTGGATGGCAGTGGAGGTCAAACTCGGAGGCGTGCCCTCGGCATTGGATGACGCGGCCGAATCGCTATTGACCGTGGCCTGCCAGGCTGTCAAGAACTCCCGCCGCGGCCCACCGGCGGCTCATGTGCTCCTCACTGCTCTCGGCCGCCAGGCATACCGCCGCCCCGACGGAGTAGACGTGGTGCCCCTCTCACTGCTGGGGCCGTGAGCGGGATTCGAGTTCGCTACTCGAGAATTGTCAACCGCCCTTAGCGTGGTATGGGTTGCTGCACTGAATCTTGGACATGGCGCACCTCTGGATCCGCATGTCTTCGTGGTAGAGCACGGAATGGGAGGGTTCTGTGCCATCAGGGCCAGCGGCGGTGTTGGCGGCGGGAGCGGGGGGAGCGGTCGCCTAGGGCCCAGGCTCGGCGCCAGGGGGAGATGCTGGGGCCGGTGAGTCCGGGGGTGGTGCCGGCGTGGGCCCGGCGGCGGGCCTGGTACCAGTCGGTGGCGCACTCGTCGGCCAGGGTGGCCACCGCCACCTCGATGCGGGCCGCGAACCGCCGGGCATTGTCTTGTTCAGTGGGCACCAGGGGGTCGCCAAAGGTGATGGTGGTGGCCGACACCTTGGGCACCTTGCGGCCCTTGGGCAGGATTCGGTCGGTTCCCTCCACGTGAACCGGTACCACCGGCACGCCGCAGCGCACCGCCAGGTAGCCGGCCCCGCCCAAGAATGGCTGGCCCCAGCCGTCGGGGCTGCGGCCGCCCTCGGGGAAGATGAGCAGGCTCCAGCCGTCCTCGATGAGCGATGCGGCCAGCCGGGCCGAGCGCCGTCCCACCTTGGAGCGCTCGATGGGGATGGCGCCGATCACCAGTGCCGAGGCAGCCGACTTGAGCG
Source organism: Candidatus Poriferisocius sp. (assembly GCF_965208475.1). Lineage (GTDB taxonomy): Bacteria > Actinomycetota > Acidimicrobiia > Acidimicrobiales > Bin134 > Poriferisocius. Next base: position 297,044 of record NZ_OZ242338.1, read on the forward strand.
CCCCGGCGAAGAAGTAGTCCGACGCCGCCCCCACCACCAGCCGGTGGCGCCACCGGGACGGGATAGAGGTGAACAGCAACGGGGTGTCGATGTGGCTGTGGTGGTTGGCGGCGAAGATCACCGGGCCGTCGAGGCGCTCCAACCGGTCCAAGCCCTTGCGCTGGGGCCGGGCCAGGGCGGTCATCGTTGGCTGCATCACGACTTCGGTGATAACCCGCCGGGCGGCCCGGGCCGCCGGCTTGCGGGCCCAGTCGGTGTCGTAGTCGGCGCCTCGGTTCTTGGTCTGGGGCGCGGGCGGCACCCCCACCGGCGGTCGGCCCGCCCGGTAGGGGAACTCCAGCTTCGAGATCGCCCGCCTAGCTGACATCGGCCATCAGGATGGGGGGATTGTGGAGGTGGGTGACGGTGGGCTGGCGGCCCACGGTGTCGCTGGCGATCTCCAGGGCGTCCTGGAGGGTGGACGCGGGGCGAAAGCCCATGCGCTGCACCGCTCGGGTGTCGCCGCCCACGATGATGACCTCGCCCAGGTGCTGGAGGGCGTGCGCCCCCCAATACCACATGTAGAAGGGGTGGACGCCGTGGTAGGCGTACGACGTGCGGTACAGGTGGATGTACCACTCGTCTTCAGCGAACTGGCGCTCGTAGCGGGCCTCGATCTCCACCGGGTCGGTGGTGTCGGCCAGCACCTGCTCGAAGAAGTCGATGTAGCTGGGGTGGTGTACCGGGTGGAACTCCCACCGGGTGGGGTGGCCCATGATGACCACGCCGCCCTCCCGCACCAGCGGGCGGCCCCGATACAGGTTGAAGAAGTAGCCCAGGCCCAAACACATGACCAGGATCGGGTTCATCACCGAGTTCACGTTGTAGGGGCAGATGTAGGGCAGGCCCATGGTCAAGATGTCGGTCTGGCCCTCCACCGGCACCAGGTGCTGTTCGTACACGTTCTCGGTGGTCACCTTGTGGACGGCCTCCACCTCGCCGGCCTGCACCGAGGTCAGCTCGTAGGGCGACCGCCACGACTGGAAAATCTGCCGGGCCATCTGGGGCGGGGCGTAGTTCAGCCCGGTGGTCATGGCCACGAACGCGGCCCGGTCCTTGGCGGTCCACTCCCACTCCCGCTTTTGGAGCATGGCCAGGGGGCCGTCCACCCCGAAGGTGTTGTTGTTGACCGTCGTCTCAATCTGGAAGATCTTCACCCCGGCGTCGCGCAGCACCTCGCCCATGCGCCAGTTGGAGGCGTGCAGCTCGGAGCGGTGCTGGTCCATGAACGAGCGGGACTCCTGCATGGTCTTCACGTTGTGGTGGTGGCGAAGCCCCCGGTAGCCGGCCAGGCCGGTGGCGGTGCTCTTGTGGCCGCCGTCCATGGCCACCAGGTTGATGTTCACGTACACCACCAGATCGCTGTCGGCGGCCCGCTTGGAGAACTGCACCTCCTCGCCGTGGGGGGTGGTGCCCAGCATGACCATGCCGTCGGGGTCCTCGGCGTCGTGGTTGTAGAGGCATCCCGAGGGGGCGAAGGCGTCGTAGGTGCGGTCGCCCACCGCGTGGCGCAACTCGGCCTCGGTCATGCGCCGGTGCAGGGCCAAAGCGGCGATGACGTGGACGTCGTCCACCCCGGCCGCCGCGGCCATCTCCAGCACCTGCTCAATGACCATCTGGCGGATGTCGGGTCGGCGCATGGGCGGCAGCGGCAGGGAGATGTCGTCGAAGGCGATGGTGAGCTTCATGCCCGGCCGGAGTTGGGCGGGCAGCGGATCCTGGTCGATGGGGTTGAGCAGCGCCCGGCGGATGGCGCCCTCGGGGTCGGCCAGGCCCAACAGCGGCTCGGCCGGGTAGATAACCCGGCTGCGACCGGCGGGGAGCTTCTCGGTGCGGAACCCCTCGCCGTGGTGGAACAGGATCGGCGGGGTGGAGCGGTCGACCTCCAGCACCATGCCCGGTCGGGGGGTGGGCCTAATTCGGTCTTTCATGACGCCTTCCGGGATCCGATGGGCAGCAGCTTGCGGGGGCCGCCGGGGGCTTTGTCGAAGTACTCGATTAGCCAGCCCCGCTTGCGGGCCAGCATGGCCAGCTTGGGCTCGGGGTTCACCGCCACCGGATAGCCCACCGCCTCCAGCAGGGCCAGGTCGCTGGCCGAGTCGGCGTAGGCCACCGACTCCGACATCAGCAGGCCCTCGGAGTTGGCGAAGTCCCGCAGCACCTCGGCGCGGGACTCGCTGGTGGGCGGAACCTCGGCCAACTGGCCGGTGTAGAGGCCGTGGGACTGGCCCAGCTCGGCGCACACGATGTGGTCGAACAGGGGGCGAAGCGGCTCCACAATGAAGTCGAGAGCGCCGGTGATGAGAACGGTGGTATGGCCCGCGGCCCGGTGCCGGCGCACCCGGCGGATGGCCGCGGGGTAGGCCTGGGTCAAGATCAGGTCGCTGAACATCTCCCCGGAGTCCTCGGCCATCTGCCCCACCGGCGCCCCTTCGTAGCGGCGGTAGAAGTGGCGGAGGAAGTCGCTGCGGTCCCGGTGGTCCAGCGCCAACAGCGACGGGGCCTCCAGCAGAATCTTGGCCACCAGTCGGGCCCGTTCGTCGAGGGGGAGGCGCCGGGTGGCCAGCCAGCCGTAGGCCATGACCACGTTGGCGGCGATGACCGTGTTCTCCAGATCGAAGGCCGCCATGTGCCGGTCGGGGGAAAGCACCTGGGTTCGCTGGCGGTGTTTGCGGGACGGCCCCGACCGCCCAGACGGGGCGGTCTTGACCCGGCCCTGGGCCACCACGGTGGGCAGGTGGATGTCGGTCACATAGTGGGGCCAGTCGATGATCCGGGGGTCGAAGCAGAATGCCTGTTGGTCATCGTCGTCGAGGCTGTCCCACAGCTCCAGCAGCCGGTCTAGTCCAAATAGGGCCTCGCACTCGGTGTAGGCCCCGTAAAGCTCCACGTAGCCCAGGGCTCGCTCCACTTGGTCGCGGCGCTCGTCCAGATCGGCGGTGATCTCGGCCTGCCGGCCTCGGATGGGCAGCCGCCCCAGCACCCGCTCGCCCGCATTCAGCCCGGTGCGCAGCCGCTTGAGCTGGCGGACCACCCGGCCCCGGCCCGGATAGGTCCAGTTGGGCGGGGGAATGGGCTGGTCGCGGTCGTCATAGATGGGGTTCTCGCTGAACCAGCCGTGGGCCAAGTCGGCCAGCTGGTTGAGCCGGAACGGGTTGACCGCTCCCGATGCCACCTGGATCACCGGCCGCTCAGGATCGTGGCCTTGGGCGGCCACCGCGCAGATGGCGGCGGCCACCAGGTCCACCGGGATAACGTCCAGCACCCCCTGGGGGATGCCGGGAAAGTCGGTGAGTAGCCCCCTCCCGTAGCCGATGATGATGGGCTCGGCCATGCGGAATCCCCGGATCCACCCCGGGAAGGGCTCGGAGTAGGCCGACTCGATGATCGACGGCCTCACGGTAGTGACCTTGAGGTCGCCCTTGATCTCCGCCACCGCGGTCTCGGCCAGGGCCTTGGTGAAGGCGTAGGCGTCGGGGAATCCCAAAGACGACGCCCGCGATCGGCCGGATTCCACCATGTGGTCGTGGACCCATCGGCTGCGGAGCTGCTCGGTCTTGGCGGCCAGCGCCGGGGCGCCGGCCGCGCCCAGCTCGTGGCGGGCTCGGCTGCGGAACTCGGCCAGGCGACTGGGATCGCGGCTCTCGGTCTCGGTGGTGATGCGCCGGCGGCGGCTGGCCTCGGCCTCCTCCTGCCACGACACCGGCACGTACATGGGGCCGTCGACCAGCGGCTCCTCGGGGGCGTTCCCTCGGCGGCTGCCGGCCACGTAGCAGGTGGACACCGCGATGAAGTGGGGAGACGCCCCCATCTCGCTGAGCATCTGCACCAGGCGCACCGGCCCCATGAGGTTGACCTCCACTGCGGTATCCAGCGGATTGTCGAACGCCACCGCGGCGGCCGAGTGGATGACGATGTCGCTGGTGGCGATCAGCTCCCGGCCGGCGTTGTCGAGGTCCAGCCCGTCGACCCCCACGTCGCCGGCCACCCCGGTGACCCGCTCTTGGCACAGACGCTCGAATTCGTCGGCGCCCAGTTCGTCGCGCAGCCGGTTGAATACATCGTTGCGGATGATCTCCCGGCGGATGCGTTGCTCCACGCCTCGACGGCCGGGGCGTACCAAAAGCACCAACTCCACCTCGGGCACGCAGCGCAGCAGCCGCTCCACGAGGGCGGTGCCCAAAAAGCCGGTCGTGCCGGTGATCGCCAGTCGCTTGCCGGCCAGCGCATCAGAGATCACCGCAGTGTTCTACCAAACCCAGGCACTTTTCCCCAGCCCACTCACGCTCTTAGCGGTCGATGCGGCGGTGTTGGAGACGGCGCTCGTAGCGCTCGATGGCCAAGTCGACCAGCGTCTCGATGAGCTGCGGGTAGGGGAGGCCCGATGCCTCCCACAGCTTGGGGTACATGCTTATGGGGGTGAATCCGGGGATGGTGTTCACCTCGCTGAGCAGCATTCCTCGTCCGGTGGGCTCGTATAAGAAGTCCACTCGGGCCATGCCCTCGCACCGCAGGACGCGGTAGGCGTCTATGGCCAAACGACGCGCCTCGTCGGCGGCTGACTGGGGAATCTCAGCGGGAACCAGCAGCTTGGCGCCGTCGGTGAGGTACTTGTCGGCGTAGTCGTAGAACTCAGCACCGGGCACGATCTCTCCGGGGACCGAGGCCACCGGGTCTTTATTGCCCAGCACCGACACCTCGATCTCCTGGCCGGCGATGGCCTCCTCGATCATGATGGTTTGGTCGTACTGGCCGGCTGCCTCTAGGGCCTGCACCGCCTCGAGCTCGGTGGTGGCCCTGCTCACCCCCACCGACGAGCCCATGTTGGCCGGTTTCACGAATAGCGGCAGCCCCAGTTCGGCGATGGCAGCCCTGGCCACGGTTTCGGGATCGTCGTCGGCTGAGGCCGACAGGTATCGGCATTGGGGCAGGCCATGCTGGGTACACACCAGCTTGGCCATGGCCTTGTCCATGCACAGCGACGAGGCCAGCACCCCCGATCCCACATAGGGAACGTCGGCCACCTCCAGCAGGCCCTGGAGGGTGCCGTCCTCGCCCATGGGGCCGTGTACCAGGGGGAACACCACCGAGTCGGGCTCGGCGAATATCTCGGCTGGCGCTACGCCGAGTCCGTCGGCATCCAGATGGTCGGGAAGGGGTTCGGGAAGCTCGGCCAACTGCCACTGACCCTCTCGTGTGATGCCCAGCGCCACGACCTCGAAGCGATCTTTGTCGGCAGCGGCGGCCACATGGCGAGCCGAAACGCAAGACACGTCGTGCTCGGCCGACCGGCCGCCGAAAAGCAGCACCAAGCGGGTGCGAGATCCCACAGGCCGACGGTACCCCACCGCTCGGGCTGATGGTGGGAGGCTAGGGGGGTGAGGCTCATGGCGTCGGAGGTGGCCCAGGCGGTGGGCGGTCGACTGGTTGGCCCCGATGTCGCGGTGTCCGGGGTGTCGATCGACTCCCGGACGGTGGCGCAGGGTGAGTTGTTCGTGCCGGTGGTGGCCGAGCGAGACGGCCACGACTTCATCGGCGACGCGCTGGTTGCGGGGGCAGCGGCCTATCTGACCGCACAATCACCCCGAGGAGAAGCGGCACCCCGAAGAGCAACCGCGGTAGAGGTGGACGACACCGCCGCCGCGTTGGCCGAGTTGGGACGCTTTGCCCGCGGCCGGTTCGACGGCCCGGTGGTGGGCATCACCGGGTCGGTGGGCAAGACTTCGGTGAAGGACATGGCCGCCGCCGCCATCGGGGCCGACCGGCCGACTCACGCCAGCCCGATGTCGTTCAACAACGAGCTGGGGGTGCCGCTCACCCTGGTGAACCGCCCGGAGAGCGCCGAGGCAGCGGTGGTGGAGATGGGCGCCCGGGGCCGGGGCCACATCGCCTGGCTGTGCTCGCTGAGCCGGCCCACCGTCGGCGTGGTGACCGCGGTGGGTGCGGCCCATACCGAGCTGTTCGGCACGGTGGAGGCGGTGGCCGAGGCCAAGGGCGAGCTGGTGGAGTCACTGGACCCATCGGGCGTGGCCGTGCTCAACGCCGACAATCCGCTGGTGGCGGCCATGGCTGAGCGAACCGAGGCCCAGGTGCTGACTTTTGGCCGCTCTGGGGGCGAAGTGCGGGCCTCTGGGGTGAGTGTGGACGATGGGCTGCGGGCCCGGTTCCGTTTGGAGACCCCGAACGGGCAGGCCGAGGTGGCCCTGGCGGCTCGCGGCGAGCACATGGTGGACAATGCCTTGGCCGCGGCGGCGGCCGCGTTGGCGGTGGGAGTGAGAATCGATGAGATCGCCGCTGGTTTGGGCTCGGCCAAGCTGTCGCCGTGGCGCATGGAGGTGACCGAGTTGGCCTCGGGGGCGGTGCTCATAAACGATGCCTACAACGCCAACCCCATGTCCATGACCGCCGCCTTGCGTTCGCTGGCCGCAGTGAACCGCCCCCGTCGGGTGGCGGTGCTCGGAGTCATGGCCGAACTGGGGGAGCGGGCCGCCGCCGAGCACGCCGCTATAGGCGCATTGGCCCGAGAACTGGGTATCGAGATCATCCCGGTGGCCACCGCCGACTACGGGTTGGCTCCTGTGGTCGACGCCGCTGCCGCGGTGGCCGCCCTGGGCGCGGTCGACAGTGACACCGCGGTGTTGGTCAAGGCCAGCCGAGCCGCGGGCTTGGAATCTGTGGCCAACGCCCTTGGCGACCACTAGCCATTCAAACATCGGCCTGTACTGTCAAGATTTCGGCAACATAGGAGATGCAGATGGACTTTCGGGAGCGGTCGGTGCAGGAGTGGGCCGCGGTGGTGCAGAGCCGGGAGGTTTCGGCCCGGGAGATGGTCGAGGCCTCGCTGGCGGCCATAGAGGCGCAAGAAGAGCTGAATGCCTTTGTGGCCACTAACCCAGAGCTGTCTTTGGCCACCGCCGACGAGATCGATGCCCGACTGGCCTCCGGCGATGAGGTCGGACCGTTGGCCGGCATTCCGTTCGGGGTCAAGGATCTGGAGGACGCGGCGGGGTATGTGACCACCCAGGGCTCGATGCTGCACGCCGACGATCCGCCCGCCGAAGCCGACAGCGTGCTGGTGGGGCGGCTGCGAGCCGCGGGCGGCGTGGTGATGGGCAAGACCAACACGCCGGAGTTCGGCTGGACCGGCGACACCTACAACCCCCTGTTCGGCCCCACAGCAAATCCCTGGAACCCGAAGCGCTCTCCCGGCGGGTCGTCGGGGGGCACCGCGGCCGCGCTGGTTGCCGGGCTGGTGCCGCTGTGTACCGGCTCCGATGGAGGCGGGTCGATCCGCATACCCGCCGCGGCCTGCGGCTTCTCGGGTTTCAAGGCCAGCCTGGGCCGGATACCGGTGGAAGGTCCGTCACGGCTGTGGCCCATTTCGGTTCACGGCCCGATGGCGCTGCGGGTGGCCGATGTCGCCTTCGTGTCCGACCTTGTCATGGGGCCGTCGCCTCGCGACCTCAACTCGCTGCCCCGTCCCGACCGGTCGTGGCGGGAGGCGCTCAACGAGGGCTGGCAGCCGCAGAGGGCGGTGTGGTGCCCTTCGCCCGACGGCAAGCCCACCGATTCGGAGGTGGCTGGCGTTTGCGAGGCCGCCATTTCCGAGATGGAGGCGGCCGGGATGGAGGTAGAGGTTCGAGACGAGGCCCTGTTCGACGACCCCATCTGGGAGTACGTGCTGTTGTCGGCGAACGCGGTGTCGGGCGAATTCGACGAATTGACCGAAGAGCAGATGGATCAGATCACCCCTGGTCTGCGCTACTACCTGGGCTTGTCCACCGGCCCCAAGGTGGCCGATTTCAATCAGGCGCTGGACACCTTCCACGCCATGGCCGAGACCGTGGCCGAAGTGCTGGACGATGCCGATTTGCTGCTTACCCCCACCGTGGCCGGCCTTTTCCCCGAGAGCGGGGAAAAGGGCGTGGTCAACGGCCACCACACCGACGCTTGGATCCGCCACACCTATCCGTACAACCTGACCCGCCTCCCGGCGGGCAGCGTGAGGGCTGGTTTTGCCTCCGACGGCATGCCGGTCGGACTCCAGATTGTCGGCTCTCAGCTCAGCGATGTGCGGGTTCTCCAAGCCATGTCCCACTGCGAACAACTCTTCGCTCCGCCGATGTGGCCCTCGGCAGCCTGAGGGTAAGAGGAGCTCTATCTCTTCGCTCCCCCCGCTTGGCCTGAGCTACCCTGAACGGCCCCGGACCGTTAGCTCAGCTGGCTAGAGCGCTCGCCTCACACGCGAGAGGTCACTGGTTCAAGTCCAGTACGGTCCACCAGCAGGTGGTTCCCAACACCTCCATGTTCAAGGTATTGCGGCAACCCGTGGAAGGCCGTCCAGGACTGGCTCGAGGAGGGCAGCACCCAGAGCCCGGTGCCGGCGAGCGCGTTGTCGGTCGCCGTGACGGTGTCGGCCAGCGGCGATTTCGGCGCGGCTGTCGGGTCGCGGACAGTGACCGTCCCTATTTCGGGCCGCGACGCGTTCGCGGTCTCCACCGCAGGCGACTCGGCCGATGAGGCCGACGGGTCGGTAACCGCGACCCTCGTCGACGGAACCGGCTACGACCTCGGAACGGCCAAAGCGGCCACAGTCGCCGTCGCCGCCGCCGACGATCCCCCGCCGCCGCAGACCACGGCCACGATAACGGTGGAAGACGCCTCGGGGCCCGAGGGCGGCAAGGTGGTGTTCCGGGTTACCCTCTCTGAGGCGTCAAGCCACGAGGTCGCGGTGAACTGGGTTCCCACAACGCTCACTCCCAGACGCCAAACGCGTTGCCGAGATGGAGCTGGTTGCACTCCGGCTCGTGTCTTCGATGAGCAACGAGAGCAAGTTTATGCGACAGCTAGTGCGTTTGTGCGACAGGTCGTGTACTAGGGTTGTTGGCGTGCTGCGCAGAGTTCAAGCCGACGAACTTCCCAGCAATCCCTTCACCCCAGATTTCGGGCAGCAGCCATACCGTCTAGTCGGACGCGACAACCTGGTGGGGTCGCTGCGAAAAGGCCTGGAGTCGGGACCGCGTGATCCGAGGTTCACATCCATGCTGTTGGGCGCCCGCGGTTCAGGCAAGACCGTCGTCTTGAACCACATCAAAAACGAGGCTCAAGCATCCGGCTGGACAGTGCTGACAGTGGACGCAACAACCGCCGGAGTTCAACAACGCGTCAACGAACTGATCGCCTGGGCGCGTGAGTCCTCTGAAACAATGCCAGACGACGACGGTGAGGTGACCAAGCGCCATGCGCTGACGATTAAGATTCCGCCAGCGCAATGGCAGCGCGAAACGCTTCGCGAGGTTCGTCCCAAGTGGGCGCTTCGCCGTCAATTGTCGTCACTCGCGGAGCACGCAGCGTTGCACGACACCGCGGTGCTGCTGGTATTGGACGAGATTCACAGTGGCGACCCCACTGAACTCCGTCGGCTCGCGGCCGACCTTCAGCACATCACCAAGGGCGAAGGTCTACCGCTGGCGTTCTTGGGAGCGGGGCTTTCTGAAATGAAACATACCCTGCTTGAAGACAAGCGGATGACATTCTTCGCTCGCTGCAACCGAGAAGACATGCCTCCGTTGAGCCCCATCGACTCGCAGCGGTTCTTGAATGGAGCAGTCAGAGACGCCGGCGGATCATTCGAGGACGGAGTGCTGGGCGCATTGGTCGCGGCGGCCGGTTCACTGCCGTACAAGATGCAACTCGTAGGGTACTGCGCCTGGAACGCCGCCGATGCGCCTGCTCACCCAATCGACTGGCGGTCCGTCAACGGGGCGATAACCGAAGCGAACCGATTGATGCATGAACGGGTTTCGCTCCCCGCATGGCATGCCCTCAACGAAACAGAACAGGCATACCTCAGCCACCTTGCTGGATTTGGCGGTGAAGCCACTCCTCAACAAATGGCTGAAGCAATGCCCAGCAACCCGAGAACCCTCACCCGTGCATGGCGACACCTGCTCAATACCGGGTGTATTGAACCTGGAACCGGCGGCGCATTCCGAGTCGCAGACGTAATCACGGTTGACAGCATTGAACAGATCCGCGGGCAGGAAGCGATGCACACACCAGGCGACGCTTCCCTGCTTGAACCTCGACCGGCTTCTCGATGCAACGCCTGGATGCCGCGAGCACACGCCCGATGCGTCTTGTCGTCGGGACACCTCGGCGGACACCGATCCCGCTGACAGTCCCCGAAACCACGCGACGGGCTGCTCATGATGTCATTGAAATCGGTTTAGTTGCCTCTTGACTCTGACAGATGCTTGCTGGTAGAAACTCGCCAGAGCAATTGCTCACAGCGGCGAATAGGAGGACCGGACCCCAAATTGAGAACGGGGCCGAGGTGGCTGCCTCTGCGAGCTAGCTAGCCCCCGAAACTCTGGGTATCCAACCAAACTGTCCGTACATCGGAGCGTCGCTGGTTCATTGAAATCTAATGGGGGGGACCATCATGGACGACGCAGGCGCCACGGCGTCGGGGGGATCGCGCAGCCGCCGAAGCCCAGATGACACCGACGTAGACCTCACGGAGGCCACGCAAGCCCTCCTAGAATGGGAGGCCGAGGAGGATCGTCTGCGGGATGAGGCTATCCGCGACCGCCAGCCCTTCCAGGGTCTCCAGATTGATCCCGACATCGACTTCTACCCGGAGGTGGCCGACCGCGAGCCCGGTGACAAGAACATTGTCAAGTACGGCTTCGACATCCATCCGCAAGTCACCCTCTGGTCGGCCGGGTTCCTGCTGGTTTTCATCGGCTGGACGCTGATATTCCAGGACACGGCAAGCGATGTCTTTAGCGAGGTCCTCTCGTTCATCAACGAGAAGCTCGGCTGGCTCTACGTCATCGACTTCAACATCTTCTTGTTTGTGGCGCTGTACTTTGCGTTCAGCCGGTACGGGAAGATCCGGCTTGGAGGCCCTTACGCCCGTCCGGAGTTCTCCACCGGGGCGTGGTATGCGATGCTGATTTCGGCCGGCATCGGCATCGGGCTGATGTTCTGGGGCGTGGCTGAGCCGATCTACCACCTGGCGTCGCCTCCCCCGCTGTTCGGCGCTGATCCAGGCACTGGAGAGGCGGCCAAGGCCGCGGTGGCAACCACGTTCCTGCACTGGGGCGTGCATGCCTGGGCCCTATACGGGCTGGTGGCGCTGGCGCTGGGCTTCTTCGCCTACAACCGGGGCCTCCCGCTCACCTTCCGCTCGATCTTCTACCCCATCTTGGGGCCGAGGATCTACGGCAACTGGGGCAACGCCATCGACACCCTGACCGTCGTGGCCACCCTGTTCGGCCTGGCAACCTCGCTGGGCCTCGGAGCGCAGCAGGCCGCCGCCGGGCTCAACAAGCTCTACGGCGTGCCCTCGGGCACCGGCTTTCAGATCTTGCTCATCGCCGCCATCACCGGTCTGGCCACCATCTCGGTGGTCGCGGGCCTCGATGCGGGAGTCAAGAGGCTCAGCCAGCTCAACATCTACCTGGCTGGGGCCTTCCTGTTGTTCGTGGCCCTGGTTGGCCCGACGCTGTTCATACTCTCGCTGTTCACCCAGAGTGTCGGCTACTACGTTCAGATCATCCCCGAGTTCGGGTTCTGGAACGAGGCCTTCACCGGCACCAACTGGCAAGCCGGCTGGACGATCTTCTATTGGGGATGGTGGATCTCGTGGTCGCCGTTCGTGGGCATGTTCATCGCCCGCATATCCAAGGGCCGATCGGTTCGCGAGCTTCTTACCGGCGTCATCTTCTTGCCATCGCTGCTGTGTTTCGCCTGGTTCTCCGTCTTCGGCGGCGCAGCCATCGACTTGCAGCTCACCGGTGAGCGAGATGTCGCCACTGCGGTGAACGACAACGTGGCCACGGCTCTGTTCGACATGCTGGAGGCGTTCCCGCTCACCGACTTCGTGTCGCTGGTCGGTGTATTGCTGCTGGTGTCGTTCTTCGTGACCTCCTCCGACTCGGGGTCGCTGGTGGTTGACCACCTCACTTCGGGCGGCAAGCTGGACTCGCCGAAGCCCCAGCGGGTTTTCTGGGCGATGATGGAGGGCGCGGTCGCCGTGGTCCTGCTCCTCGGCGGAGGGCTGTCGGCCTTGCAGACCGCGGCGGTGTCCACCGGTCTTCCCTTCGCTCTGATCCTTCTCGTGATGTTGTGGAGCCTCAAGAAGGTGTTCAACGAAGAGCTGGATCTGCTGGAGGGCCACTACGACGAGGCACTGTTCCGAAGTCGGCACAGCGGTCTGATCGAGGAGGTCAAGTCTCGGCTTGAGGCAGGGCCCACCGATGGACCCGTCATGCAACGCGAGGAGGCCTCCCATGACTAGTCGAAAAGGGAATCGGCGAGGCACTGCCGGCCGGACGGCAAGAATCCTGCTGGCCGTGCTCGCCGCCATGGCGCTGGTGATCGCGGGTTGCGGAACCGACGAAGACGACGGAACCGTCACGATGGCCCGAGCCAACTGGGACAGCGGCTACATGCAGGCCGCCATCTACGCCCAGCTCATTGGAGAGCTGGGCTACGAGGTCAGCGACCCAGCCGATAACACCCGTGACCCCAACGGGTTCTACCCCGCGCTGGCCAGTGGCCAGTTCGACCTCTGGGTCAACGGCTGGTTCCCCCTGCACGACATCTACCTGGAGGGTGAGCGGGTCACCGGCCAGTCTGTCGATCTGCCCATTGAGCCCGTGGGCTTCCAGGTGCGCTCCGGCGCCCTTCAGGGATACATGATCGACAAGGCGACGGCTGACGCCAGGGGGATCACCTCCATGAGCCAGCTTGCTGACGCATCGGTAGCCCGAATCTTCGATCAAGACGGCGACGGACTCGCCGACTTGATCGGCTGCAACGACGGTTGGGGCTGCCAGAATGTCATCGACTCCCACATTGGCGAGCTCGGTTGGGGCCCCAACGTGGAGCAGATCTCCGGCGACTACAACAGCCTGGTCGCAGGGGTAAGGGATCGAGTCGCCTCCGGCGAGCCCGTGCTGTTCTATGCCTGGACGCCCAACTGGACCTACCAGGTGCTCACCCCGGGCACTGATGTTGTTTGGCTCGAATCGCCCGCCCTCGACGATGAGGAGGCGAGCACCGAGGTTCAGGGCCTCCGGGGCTGCGCTTCTGATCCCTGCAACCTCGGCTGGGCCGTGAGCAGCATCCGCGCCGTTGGCAACGAGGACTTCCTCGACGACAACTCCGACATACGCCGCCTGCTGGAGGTGGTGTCGATACCGCTGTCGGACATCGCGGCCCAAAACGCCGCTATGGCCGGCGCGGATCTGGGCTACTCAGAGGCCCAGATCAAAGCCGATGCCGCCGACTGGATCGAGGCCAACCGCGACACCGTCGACAGATGGCTCGCCACCGCAAGGGGCTGACCCGACAAACTGACTGATGGTGCATCCTTCACTCCGCCGAGTGCTGGTTGCCCTATTGGCTCTGGTGCTGGGCGTCTTGGCGCTGCCTCTGGGTGCCGTAGCTGCCGCGCAGGACAATTCCGACGACGCGCCCCGGGCTCGGTTGGCCCGCGCCACTTGGGACACGGGGTGGTTCCAGGCGGAGGTCTACCGGCTGCTCTTGGAGCGGCTGGGCTACCGGGTCGACGGTCCCACGACGATGGACAACGCCGAGTTCTATGCCGCGGTGTCTGAGGGCGAGGTCGATCTGTGGGCCAACGGTTGGTTCCCGTCCCATGAAGTATTCATTCCCGACCGCGCCGCGGTCTCGGTGGTCGGCACTGCGGTGGACGACGGGGCGTTGCAGGGTTATTTCGTGGATGCCGCCACCGCCGAGGCGCACGGGATCGCAAACCTGGGCGACTTGTCCGACCCTGCCGTAGCGGGGCTGTTCGACCACGACGGCGACGGCCGGGCCGACCTGGTGGGCTGCAACGTCGGATGGTCCTGCGCGGCCACCATCGACCACCACATCGACGCCTACGGATTGACCGGCACGGTGGAGCATGTGCAGGGCGACTACTCCCCGCTGATTTCCGAGACCATCGACCGCTACCGGGCTGGGCAGCCGGTGCTGTATTTCACCTGGACGCCCAATTGGACAGCCGGCGAGCTGGTTCCCGGCTCTGATGTGGTGTGGCTGGAAACCCCGTTCCCGTCGCTGCCCCCCGATCAGTCCTCAGCGCTCGACCAGACGATGATCGCCGGGATTCCCGGTTGCGCCCACGATCCCTGCCAGACCGGCTGGCCTCCCAACGACATACGAGCGGTGGCCAACACCGATTTCCTGGACGCCAACCCGACGATTCGTCGCCTGCTGGAACAGGTGGTCATCCCGCTGGCCGACATCTCCGATCAGAACGTCCGCATGGTCACCACTGGCGGCGATCCCGCGGATATACGGCGCCACGCCGAGGAGTGGGTGGCGGCCAATCTGGCAATGGTCAATCGCTGGGTCTCGGCCGCCGATCCCGACGCGGTGGGGATCGAGGCGCCCACAGTGGACGAGACCGCGCCCGGGGGCACTCTGAAGGTGGCGGCGAGGGCGCTGGCGCCGTTCGTGATCTACGAGAACCGCATTTACAGCGGCTTCGAAGTCGAGTTGGTGCGGCTGGTGGCGGCCAAATTGGGCATGGCGGTGGAGATCTCTGCGGTAGACACCACCGCCAAGCAGATCGACGACATAGGCCGGGGTGTTGCCCGGCTCGGATTGGGAGGGGTGGCCATCACCGGGTCTCGAGAGGAGGTGGTGGACTTCTCCCATCCAGTCCTCGACTCCGGCTTGACCATCCTCGTGCTCAACGATTCGTCGCGGAGCATCGGCGAGCGGATCGTTGCCTTCCTCGATGCCATCGCATCCTCGGACCTGCCGTGGCTGCTGGTGGTGTTCGGGGTGGCGGTGCTGGTTGCCGCCCACTTGATCTGGTGGTTGGAGCGCCATCACAATCCGGATTTCGCGGTCCCCTACCGGCGCGGCATCTGGGACTCGTTCTATTGGTCGGTGGTCACCATGAGCACTGTCGGGTACGGCGACAAGGTGGCCCGCGGCACGCGGGGACGGGTGCTGGCGCTGGTGTGGATTGGCTTGGGCACCCTGGTATTCGCCAGCTTCACTGCGGCCATCGCCTCGTCGCTGGCGGTGAACGAGCTGCGATCAGAGATCTCCGGCCCCTCCGACCTGGCGGGCAAGCGGGTGGCCACCGCCACCCACTCAGCCGGGGAGACGTACCTTCCCTCAATCGGGGTGGGACCGGTGCTGGTGGACAACATCGACGACGCCTACCCGCTCCTGCTGGAAGGCGAGGTGGATGCCGTGGTGTTTGACGCTCCCGTGCTTCAGTTCCACGCCGCCCGCGAAGGCGCCGGTGAAGTCACGACAGTGGGATCGGACTTTCAGAGGGTCCAGTACGGCCTCATGCTCAGCCCCGACGATGAGGAACTGCGCGAGCGCATAAACCTCGCGCTGTTGGCCTTAGTCGAGAACGGAACCTACCAGCGGCTCCACGACACCTGGTTCGGCCGGCAAAGCTGATGCAGCCCGCTGGACCGTCGGGACCGGCGATTTGGCCCTGGTCCGCACCGGCGCTCGCTGTGGCCTGAGGGCATTGCTTGGGCCAGACTTTGGCCATGCCCACGATCACCACCAACGACCTCAAGAACGGCATGGCGCTGAACCTCGACGACGGCTTGTTCAACGTGGTCGAGTTCCAGCATGTCAAGCCGGGCAAGGGCGGGGCATTCGTGCGCACCACCCTGAAGAACGCCCGCACCGGCGCTGTCGTCGAGCGCACTTTCCGGGCCGGGGAGAAGGTGGAGAGGGCCAACATCGACCGCCGGGAGATGCAGTACCTGTACTCCGACGGCGACGGCTACGTGTTCATGGACACCGAGACCTACGACCAGCTTCATGTGAGCGCTGAGGTACTGGGAGAGGCGGTCAACTATCTGGTGGAGAACAACTCCGTCATCCTCAACATGTTCGGCGCCGAGATCGTGGGCACCGACCTGCCGGCCGCGGTGGAGCTCGACATAACCCAGACCGAGCCCGGTGTTCAGGGCGACCGGGTGTCGGGGGCCACCAAGCCGGCCACCTGCCAGACCGGCCTGGTGGTGCAGGTGCCCCTATTCTTGAACCCGGGCGAGCGCGTCAAGGTGGACACCCGCACCGGCGCCTACATCAGCCGGGCCTGACCGGCTAGCCCTCTGTTCTCCCAGCCGGCATTGGCCAGATCCGAGTCATGAGCACACCCGATCCGCTGGTTGCCGGATCACCGCGCCGCCAGGTCAGGGAGAGGGCTCTGGGCCTGCTCTATGAAGCCGAGGTCAAGGGCATGGAGATGGCCGAGCTGGTTGCCGCCCAAGAGCTGCCCCTCGACCCCTACGCCCACACCCTGGTCACCGGGACGGCCCATCACCAGGCGGAGATCGATGCCCGCTTGGAGGAGTTCTCGGCGCGCTGGCCGGTGGCCCGGATGCCCGCGCTGGATAGGGCCATCCTGCGCATGGCCAGCTTCGAGCTCTCCCACAGCACCGACATCTCCGTGGCGGTGATCATCAACGAGGCGGTTGAGCTGGCCCACGAATACTCCACCCCCGCCTCCGCCGGATTCATAAACGGCCTGTTGTCCCAGGTGGCATTGGCTGCCCGCCCGAGTGAGGGCCAATAGGCAAATGCCATCCCCGATCTGAACACCGGCGGGTGTATAGTTTCCGAAACACCCGTGAAGTGGGTCCGGTGAGGCCCATACGGACATGGAGGAATCCGAGTTTGGCTGAACGCGAGCGCCGAAGAACGCCCCCGTACGGGGGCGTTTTCGTTGCCCGCACCCGGGTTATGGACGCCGACGAGATCGGTCGGGCCATCTGGCGCATGGCCCACGAGATAGTCGAGCGCAACCACGGACTCGATGGCGTGGTGCTTATCGGGCTTCAGACTGGCGGAGTGTGGCTGGCCGAGCAACTGGCTCACACTATGGGGGAGATCGAGGGGGGGCATCCCCCGCTGGGCACCTTGGATGTGGCGTTTCACCGCGACGACATCGGCCTGCGACCCCTCCTGCCTGAGGCCCCTACCCACATCCCGGTCAGCCTCGACGGCCAGGCGGTGGTGTTGGTGGACGACGTGCTGTTCACCGGGCGCACCATCCGGGCCGCGCTCGACGCCCTCACCACCTATGGCCGTCCCCGGGCGGTGCAGCTCGCAGTGATGATCGACCGGGGCCACCGGGAGCTGCCCATCCGCCCCGACTTCGTGGGAAAGAACCTGCCCACTCGCCGCGACGAGGTGGTGGATGCCCACCGCGAGGGAGTAGATCTCGGGGAGGTGGTCAAGTGAAGCACCTCTTGTCGGTCAACGATCTGGGCGCGGAGGGCATCGACGAGATTTGCCGCCTGGCCGACCACTTCACCGAGGTGTCGCAACGGCCCATCCCCAAGGTGCCCGCCTTGCGGGGCAAAACAGTGGCCATGCTGTTCTACGAGGACTCCACCCGCACCCGGCTTTCGTTCGAGGTGGCCGCCCGGCGCCTGTCGGCCGACGTTATGGGTTTCGGCGTGTCCAGCTCATCGGTGAACAAGGGGGAGTCGGTGCGCGACACGGTGAACACCATCTCAGCGATGGGCCCCGATGCCATAGTGATTCGCCATGGGTCGGCCGGGGTGCCTCAGCAGGCCGCGGCCTGGACCCATGCCAGCGTGGTCAACGCCGGCGACGGCTGGCACGAGCACCCCACCCAGGCCCTGCTCGACTGCTACACCATCCGCGACCGGCTCGGCTCGGTGTCCGGTCGGCGCATCGTGATCCTGGGCGACATCAAGCACTCCCGGGTGGCCCGCTCCTGCGTGCTGGCGTTCACCGCGCTGGGGGCCAAGGTCACCCTGGTGGCCCCGCCTACGCTGCTGCCTCCGGCGGTGGGCGCCTGGCCGGTTGATGTCAGCTTCAGCCTCGATGCGGTGCTCAGCGACTGCGACGTGGTGTACGGGCTGCGGGTGCAATCCGAACGCCAGTCTGAGGCCCTGCTGCCGTCGCTGCGGGAGTACACCGCCCAGTGGGGGCTCACCGTAGACCGTGCGGCCCACCTGCATCCCAGTGCACTGGTCATGCACCCCGGCCCGGTGAACCGGGGCGTGGAGATCGCCCCCGAGGTGCTGGACCGGCCCAACGCCACCCTCAACGAGCAGGTCCGCCACGGGGTGGCGGTGCGGATGGCTGTTTTGTATCTCCTGCTGGCCGCCGACCCCGAGCCGCGCTCGGAGGACGAAGCCCCATGAGCACCGTTATCAAGGGGGGCCTGGTCATCGACCAGAGCGGGGAGCGTTTGGCCGATGTGGTTGTCGCCGACGGCCGGATTGCCGCCGTCGGCCCCGATTTGTCGGGTGATGAGATCTTGGATGCCTCCGGCTGCGTGGTGGCCCCCGGCTTCGTCGACCTGCACACCCACCTGCGCCAGCCCGGCGCCGAGGAGGCCGAGACCATTGAAAGCGGGGGCTGGGCCGCGGTGCGGGGCGGGTTCAGCGCGGTGGTGGCCATGCCCAACACCGACCCGCCCATCGACTGCGCCGCGGTTGTGCAGGAAGTGCTGGCCCTGGGCCGCTCAGCGCCGTGTCAGGTGTACGCCGCCGGGGCAATCACCGTGGACCGCCAGGGCGAGCGGCTGGCCCCCATGGCCGAGATGGCCGCGCTGGGGGTGCGCATGTTCACCGACGACGGCAACGGCGTGCAGGACGCCGGACTCATGCGCCGGGCGTTGGAATACGCCGCCGGACTCGATGTGGTGCTGGCCCAGCACTGCGAGGTGGACTCGTTGGCCGCGGGGGGCCATATGCACGAGGGGGAGTGGTCGAGCCGCTTGGGCATCCCCGGTGTGCCCGCCGAGGCCGAGGAGCTGATGGTGATGCGAGACATTGCCCTCAGCCGGTTCACCGGCGCCCGCGTCCACTTCCAGCACGTCTCCACTGGAGGCTCCGTCGCCATGGTCGGAGCGGCCCGCCAGGCCGGAGTGATGGTGACCGCCGAGGCCGCCACCCACCACTTCACCCTTACCGATGAGGCCTGCGCCTCCTACGACCCGGTGTTCAAGGTCAACCCTCCCCTGCGCCCGGCCGACGACCGGGACGCGGTGCGCGAGGGCCTCGGCGACGGTGCCATCGACGCCATCGCCACCGACCACGCACCCCATCCCCCCGACGCCAAAGAGCAGCCCTTCGACCAGGCGCCGCCGGGGATGTTGGGCTTGGAGACCGCCCTGGCTCTGGCCCTGACCGAGTTGGGCCTGCCGGTGGCGAAGGTGGTGGGACTGCTCAGCTGGCAGCCGGCGGCCATCGCCGGCCTGAACGGCGCCCACGGCGGCCCGATCGCCCCCGACGCCCAAGCCAACCTGTGCGTGTTCGACCCCAATGAGACATGGACCGTTGACCCCAGCGACTCGGCCAGCCGCTCCCGCAACACCCCTTATGCCGGCCGCCGTGTCCGCGGCAGGGTGCGCCACACCATCGTTGAGGGCCGGGCGGTTCTGGTCGACCGGGAGATGCGGCCATGATCCTTATGCCAAGGCCGCAAGCGACTGCTTCGGAGTCGATGCCATGATCCGCCCCGCGGCGCTGGTGCTGGCCGATGGCGAGGTGTTCGAGGGGGAGGCCATCGGTGCGGAATCTCCCGGCGGGATCACGTCGGGCGAAGTGGTGTTCAACACCGTGCTCACCGGCTATCAGGAAGTGATCACCGACCCGTCCTACGCCGGTCAGATAATCACCTTCACCTACCCCCACATCGGCAACTACGGCGTCACCCCGGCCGACCACGAGAGCCGTCGCTCATTCTGCCGGGGCGTGATCGTGCGGGACATGGCCCGCCGCCGCTCCAGTTGGCGGGCCACCGGCGACTTGGGGGCCTTCCTGGTTGAACAGGGCATCGCCGGCCTAGCCGGGGTGGACACCCGGCGGCTCACCAGCCACATCCGCGACGCCGGGGCCATGCCGGGCGCCTTCGGGACCGCGCCCGAGTCCGACTTGCGGGCCGCCGCTAAAGCCGAGCCCGGCACCGACGGGGTGGACCTGGTGGCCACGGTGACCCGCTCGGCGCCCGAGCACTTCCCCAGCACTCGCAACGACGGCCAACCCCCCCGCCGGGTGGTGGCCCTCGACTACGGGCTGAAGGCCACCATCGTCCGCCACCTGCGCGCCATCGCCGAGGTGGAGGTGGTGCCGGCCCGAACCTCAGCCGCCGACATCCTGGCCCGGCGGCCCGACGGGGTGTTCTTGTCCAACGGTCCCGGCGACCCCACCGCGGTGGTCGGCCCGGCGGACACCATCGCGGCGCTATTGGGCGAGGTTCCCATATTCGGCATCTGCCTGGGCCACCAACTCCTAGCGGCCGCGCTGGGCGGGGAGATCGAGAAACTCCCCTTCGGCCATCACGGCGGCAACCACCCGGTGCGCAACCTGGCCACCGGCGCGGTGGAGATCACCAGCCAGAACCACAACTTCTGCGTGGCCGACGGCTCCATTCCCGGCGCCGACATCACCCACATCAACCTCAACGACGGTACTGTGGAAGGCCTTGCCTGCCGCGGCCTGCCCGCGTTCAGCGTGCAATACCATCCCGAAGCCGGCCCCGGACCCCACGACTCCCGCTACCTATTCGACCTCTTCGACGAGCTCATGGCGAGGGGCAACCATGCCTAAGCGGACCGACATCGAGTCGATACTGCTCATCGGCTCCGGCCCCATTGTGATCGGCCAAGGCTGCGAGTTCGACTACTCCGGAACCCAGGCCTGCCGGGTGCTGCGCGACGAGGGCTACCGGGTGGTGCTGGCCAACTCCAACCCGGCCACCATCATGACCGACCCCGAGTTCGCCGACGCCACCTACGTGGAGCCCCTCAGCGCCGAGGTGCTCACCAGCATCATCGGACGGGAGCAGCCCGACGTGCTGCTGCCCACCCTGGGCGGCCAAACCGCCTTGAACCTGGCCATGGAGCTGATCGAGTCGGGAGTGTTGGACAACTACGGGGTGGAGGTGATCGGCGCCGACGAGGCCGCCATCTCCACTGCTGAGGACCGGGCCAAGTTCCGCCAGGCCATGATCGACATCGGCCTGCCCGTGCCCCCCTCGGCCACCGCCCGCACCCTGGACGAGGCGATGGAGATCATGGGCCGAATAGGGCTGCCGGTGATCATCCGCCCGGCCTACATCCTGGGCGGCACCGGCACCGGCATCGCCCACACCCCTGAGCAGGGCCGCCAGATGGCCGAGGCGGGATTGGCAGCCAGCCCCATCACCGAGATCCTCATAGAGCAGTCCATCGCCGGTTGGAAGGAATACGAACTGGAGGTGATGCGCGACCGGGCCGACAACTGCGTGGTGGTTTGCACCATCGAGAACCTCGACCCGATGGGGGTCCACACCGGCGACTCCATCACCGTGGCCCCGGCCCAGACCCTCTCCGACGTGGAGTACCAGGCACTGCGCGACGCCGCCTTCGCCTGCATCCGCCGGGTGGGGGTGGAAACCGGGGGTTCCAATATCCAGTTCGCGGTGCATCCTGAAACCGGCGAGTTCGCCGTCATCGAGATGAACCCCAGGGTGTCTCGCTCCTCGGCGCTGGCCTCCAAAGCCACCGGATTCCCCATCGCCAAGATCGCCGCCCGCCTGGCCGTGGGCTACACCCTCGACGAGATTCCCAACGACATCACCCACAAGACGCCGGCCTGCTTCGAGCCGGTCATCGACTATGTGGTCACCAAAGTGCCCCGGTGGGCGTTCGAGAAGTTTCCCGGTGTGCCCGGGGTGCTCAACACCCAGATGCAGTCGGTGGGGGAGGTCATGGCCATCGCCCGCACCTTCACCGAATCGCTCCAAAAGGGGCTGCGCTCGCTGGAGCTGGGTCGCCACGGCCTCAATGCCGACCCGGCCGAGGCGGCCTACGATCCCCTCAGCGACGATGAGCTCTTGGCCGCCGCCGCGGTGCCCACCCCCGAGCGGGTGTTCCAGCTCGAGGCCCTGCTGCGCCGGGGGGTCACGGTGGAGAGGCTGCACGAGGCCACCAAGGTGGACCCGTGGTTCTGCGATCAGATCCTCCAGATCGCCGAGGAGCGGGCCGCGCTCACCGAGTGCGGCTTCGATGACATGGGCGCCCGGGCGTGGAAGCGGGCCAAGCAGTTCGGTTTCTCCGACGAGCAGATGGGCTATCTCTGGGGGGTGCCGGCCACCGAGGTGCGCGCGGCCCGCATCGCCGCCGGGGTCGAGTCCACCTTCAAGACGGTGGACACCTGCTCGGCCGAGTTCGAGGCCGAGACCCCGTACCACTACTCCACCTATGAGGACGTGGGCGAGGTGGTCCCCTCCGACCGGGCCAAGGTCATCATCTTGGGGTCGGGCCCCAACCGGATCGGCCAGGGCATCGAGTTCGACTACTGCTGTGTCCACGCCTCGTTCGCGCTGTCGGAGGCCGGCTACGAGACCGTGATGGTCAACTGCAACCCCGAGACGGTGTCCACCGACTACGACACCAGCGACCGCCTGTACTTCGAGCCCCTCACCGAGGAGGACGTCCTCAACGTGATCGACGCCGAGGTGCAGTCGTCGCAGGCTGCGGGCGGCCCCGGCATCGCCGGGATCGTGGTGTCGCTGGGCGGGCAGACGCCGCTCAAGCTGGCCGGCGTGCTGCCCGACGGCCTGGTGGTGGGCACCAGACCCGACAGCATCGACTTAGCCGAGGACCGGGAGCGGTGGAGCGCGCTGTGCGCCCGGCTCGACATCCCCCAGCCGGCCGGCGGCACTGCGGCCACCGTGGCCGAGGCCCTGGCGGTGGCCGACCGCATCGGCTACCCCGTGCTGGTGCGGCCCTCCTATGTGCTGGGCGGCCGGGCCATGGTCATCGTCTACGCCGACGACGATCTGCGGGCGGCCATGGCCGAGATGGCCGCCTCTGGCTCGCTGGGCCGGGAGGGGGGGCTGTCGGCGGAGCGCCCGGTGCTGATCGACCGCTTCTTGGAGGACGCCACCGAGGTGGATGTGGACGCCATCCGGGACATGTCCGGCGAGGTGCTCATCGGCGGGGTGATGGAGCATGTGGAAGAGGCCGGGGTCCACTCCGGCGACAGCGCTTGCCTGCTGCCCCCGATCCATCTCTCCGAGGCCACCGTGGCCCTTTTGGAGCGCCATGTGAAGGACATCGCCCATGCGCTGGAGGTGGTCGGGCTCATCAACGTGCAGTTCGCGGTCAAGCAATACGGCATAGGCGCCGCCGACCAGGTGTTCGTGCTGGAGGCCAACCCCCGGGCGTCGCGCACCGTGCCGTTCGTGGCCAAGGCCACCGGTGTGCCCCTGGTGAAGGTGGCCACCCGTGTGATGATGGGGGCCTCTTTGGCCGAGTTGCGCCATGAGGGGCTGTTGGGGCGCCGGGCCGGGGGCGACCACATATCGGTGAAGGAGGCGGTGCTGCCGTTCAGCCGCTTCCCGGAGGCCGACGCCATCCTTGGCCCGGAGATGAAGTCGACCGGCGAGGTCATGGGCATCGACCTGCGCCCCGGCCTGGCCTTCGCCAAGAGCCAGATCGCCGCCGGGGCGCCGCTGCCCGCCCGGGGCACGGTGCTGATGTCGCTGGCCAACCGGGACAAGCCCGCCGGAGTGGAGATGGCCCGGGTGTTCGACCGGTTGGGCCTTTCGATTGCGGCCACCTCGGGGACCGCGGCCGCGTTGTCCGACGCTGGTGTCCCGGTGGCCCAGGTGGTGGCCAAAGTGGGCGAGGGCGGCGCCGATGTGGTGGAGCTGATCGACGGCGGACAGGTGCAGTTGGTGGTCAACACGCCGAGGGGTGGGGGATCTAGGGCCGATGGCGACCACATCCGCCGGGCAGCCAGCCGCAATCGGGTGCCGCTGCTCACCACCGCCTCGGCCGGTTTGGCCGCAGCCGATGGCATGGCCGATTGGTCCCGCCACCAGCTTAGGGTGCGGTCGCTTCAGGAATACCACCGAGGGGTGACCAGCGATCAACTGGTGTTGGAGCTATGAGCGGGCGCGGTCTCCCGAGGCCAGAGGCGATGGCCCGCGGTGATCGGGGGCCGGAGGGCCCATGACACGAGGCGGCCAAGGGCCAGGGCTGGAAACCGCGGTTGGCTCGGTTCGGCTGCCCAACCCGGTGATGACCGCCTCGGGCACGGTGGGCCACGGCACCGAGATGGCCCGCTATCTCGACTACTCGAAGCTGGGCGCGGTGGTGGTCAAGTCGCTGGCCCCCTATGAGTGGCCCGGCAACCCTGCGCCCCGGCTCCACCCGATTGCCGCGGGGATGATCAACAGCGTGGGCCTGCAAGGCCCCGGCCTTTCCCGATGGCTGGACGAGGAGCTGCCCGCGCTGGCCGCGGCCGGTGCCCGGGTTGTGGCGTCGATCTGGGGGCGCTCTTTGGACGACTATGCGGCGGCCTCCGACCTGCTGGCCTCGGCCGATGGGCCTGGCACCGAGGCGGTGGTCGCGGTGGAGGTCAACGTTTCCTGTCCCAACCTGGAGGATCGGGGGCGAATGTTCTCCCATTCCGGGGCCATGACCGAGGCCGCGCTGGCCGCCACCGCAACCTGCGGCCTTCCCCGGTGGGCCAAGCTCAGCGCCACTGGCGACTTGGTGGAGATTGCCGGCGCCGCGGTTGAGGGCGGCGCCTGCGCCCTCACTCTCATCAACACCCTGCTGGGCATGGTCATCGACACCGAGGCCCGCAGGCCCCTTTTGGGGGGCGGTGGGGGAGGGGTGTCGGGCCGGGCCATGGGCCCGGTGGCGGTGCGGTCGGTTTACGATGTGCGCGCCGCCCTGCCCGAGGTGCCCATCGTGGGGGTGGGGGGGATCGCCTCAGGCGCCGATGCGGTGGAGATGATGATGGCCGGGGCCAACGCGGTGCAGGTGGGAACCGCCACCTTTGCCGACCCCCGGGCGCCGGCCAAGGTTCTGGCGGAATTGGCCCGCTGGTGTGCCGACCACGGCGTAAGCCGACTAGACGAGCTGATTGGAGCAGCCCATGAGTGAAGCAGGATCCCCAGGGCCCGATCCCCGCTTGGCCATCGCCTTGGACGTAGACGGTTTGGATATGGCCTGTTCAATAGCCGACGCCGTTCGCCCCTGGATGGGGGTGGCCAAGGTGGGCCAGGAGCTGTTCGCTGCCGCTGGACCCGCCGCCATCGGGGCCATGGTGGATCGGGGCTTTGCGGTGTTCGCCGACCTCAAGTTCTACGACATCCCCACCACGGTGGGGCGGGCGGCGGCCAAGGTGGGTCGCGCCGGCGCCCGCTGGCTGACCGTCCCCACCGTGGGCGGGCCCGACATGTTGCGGGCAGGGGTGGAGGGCCTAGCCGATGGCAGCGGCGGGACGGCCCAAGTGCTGGGCGTGACGATCCTGACCAGCGATCAGGATCGAACCCGAAGCGTTCTAAAGAAGCGGGTGGCGTTGGCCCGTGATTCCGGTTGCGGTGGGGTGATCTGCTCGGCGGCCGATATCGAAGTGGTGAAAGAGGTCGCGCCCGAGTTGGTCCTAGTGGTGCCCGGGATCCGCAGGCCGGGCTCAAGCCACAACGATCAGGCCTCTGTGGCCACACCTGCGGCGGCGATCATGGCCGGGGCCTCCATCTTGGTCATAGGCCGAACCCTCACCGCGGAGGCGCAGGCGCTGACGGCCGAGTCTCCGCAACTGGGGGAGACGCTGGCCGAAATGGCCGAAAGAGCCCGAATGCTAGCTGCCGATATCAGCTATTTGTAGGCAGCACAGTTCAACTGCACCACGATTTGGACAAATCCCCCACATGACTTGAAGTATAAACTACAATGGTGTAATGGCAGGACCCCCACAATTAACAGCAGAGCAGCGCCAGAAGGCGTTGGAGAAGGCTGGCGAGGTGCGCAAGAGGCGAGCCGAAGTCAAGGCCAAGCTCAAGATGAGGTCAATCTCACTCTCTGATCTGCTGCAACAAGCTGAAACCGACGATGTCGTCGCCGGCACCAAAGTGCTTGCCGTCCTGGAGTCTCTTCCGGGCATGGGCAAAGTTCGGGCCCGCAAGATGATGGACGAGGTCGGCATTGCCGACAGCCGTCGCATCCGCGGCCTGGGCGACCAGCAGCGGGCATCGCTGCTTGAGCGCTGCGGCGACTAGATCAGCCACTGATCGTTGTGCTTTCCGGCCCCGGTGGGGTCGGCAAGGGAACCATCGCGGCTGCCCTGGTGGCGGCTGACCCCCAGTTGTGGCTCAGCCGCTCATGGACCACCCGAGCGCGCCGCTTCGGCGAGGTGGAAACCGCCTACGTGTTCGCAAGCGAGAACGCATTCCGGGCCAAGGCGGCCGAGGGCGGTTTCGTGGAATGGGCGGAGATTGCCGGCAACTTCTACGGCACGCCCCAACCCGTTCCGCCCGCGGGCTGCGATGTGCTGTTGGAGATCGATGTGCAGGGCGCGGCCCAAGTGCGGGACCGCTATCCCGAGGCCCTGTGCATCTTCGTTGAGGCGCCTTCACCGGCAGAGCAGGAGTCCCGGCTGCGCGGCCGGGGCGATTCTGAGACCCATATCGCCAAGCGGCTGGCCCTGGCCGACTCGGAGCGGGTCCTGGCCTATGAGCTCAACGCCGTCCACGTGGTCAACGACAGTCTCGCCGAGGCGGTGGCCGCCATCGCCGACCTCATCGCCAATGCCCGCCAAGAGCGGTCTGCCAACGACGATTGAGGGCCCCCGCTTCGGCAGCCGCTCCCGGTACACGGCCCCCCTGGCGGATCCCTCCCGTCGATGACGATTGAGGCCCCCCGATTTGGTAGTATTGACCCGCTCTCCCTAGTGCCTGTTGGAAGAAGGCTGCACTGATGACCGAACAGCACGACACCATGATGTACCCCACCATCGAGGAACTCCTGAGCCGCACCGACTCCAAGTTCCGCCTGGTCACCCTGGGAGCGCTTCGGGCCTGCCAGATCAACTCCTATTTCGGCCAGCTCGGCGACGGCTTGGGGGCGATGGTCCCACCCCAGGTGCTGACCATGTCCCGCAAGCCTCTGTCCATTGCCTTCGAAGAGGTCGCGTCCGACAAGATAATCGCGGTGGACCCCGCTGAGGCGACCGAGGAGGAAACTCCGGCCGAGGCATTGATCCCCACCGGCGATACCGACCTCGGCGGAGATGACCTCGACGGCGCCCAACAGGACGAGGTCGATCTCGACTCTGCCTCCTGACCGAGCCGTGATGTCGGTCGTTGGCAAGCGCAGCGGGTTCGGCAGACGATGACCGCGCTAGCCGGCAAGAGGATCGTGCTCGGCGTGAGCGGCGGGATCGCGGCGTACAAGGCCGTGGAGGTCTGCCGCCGGCTAGTCGAGGGGGGTGCCCATGTCGTGCCCGTGCTCACCCGGGGTGCGACTCGCTTCGTGGGCCGCACCACCTTCGACGCTTTGGCTTCCGAGCCGGTTCGAACGAGCCTGTTCGATGAAGACGACCCCATCCCCCACACCACCTTGGGCCAGACCGCCGACTGCGTGATCGTAGCGCCGGCAACCGCCCGGGTGATCGGCGCCTATGCCGCGGGCATCAGCTCCGACCTGCTCACCGCCACCCTCATCGCCACCCGGGCCCCGGTAGTGATATGCCCGGCCATGCACACCGAGATGTGGGAGCACCCCGCGGTGATCGACAACATCGCCACCCTGGTCCAGCGGGGGGTCCATATCGTGGGGCCGGAGTCGGGCCGATTGGCAGGGGGTGACGAGGGTGCTGGGCGCCTCAGCTCTCCAGCCGACATCGCGGCCGCGGTGGTCCGAGTGCTCGGGGTCGGCGGCCACCGCGGAGACATGGCCGAGCTGTCGGTGGTGGTGACCGCCGGGGGTACCCGAGAACCCATCGACCCGGTGCGCTTCATCGGGAACCGGTCTTCGGGCAAGCAGGGCTATGCCTTCGCCGATGAGGCCGCCAGCCGGGGGGCCAAAGTCACCATCGTCACCACCGTGGACCGCCCTGCTCCTCGGGGAGCGACCGTGGAGATGGTCGACACCGCAGAGGAGATGGCCGCGGCCACCGCCAGGGCCGCCTCGGCCGCCGATGTGGTGGTCATGGCCGCGGCGGTGGCCGATTTCCGCCCGGTCGACTCGGCCGAAGTGAAGCTGAAGAAGCGCGATGGAGTGCCCGCCATCCAATTGGAGCCCACCGTTGACATCCTGGCCTCGCTGGGGGCGACCAAGACGGCCGGCCAGATTCTGGTGGGATTCGCGGCCGAGACCTGCGATGTGGCCGGCAACGCCGCCGCCAAGCTGAACGGCAAGAGCGCCGACTACATCGTGGCCAACGATGTGTCCGCAGATAACGCCGGTTTTGCCCACGACACCAATGAGGTGCTGGTGCTAGCTTCAGACGGCCGGGTCCACCCGGTCGGCCTGCGCTCCAAGCGCCAGGTGGCCAAGGCAGTGCTCGATCTGGTGGTGGCCGATCGCCGCGCCCGAGCCGATATTCAGGAGAATTCATGAGCCAAGGGTCCAATGGCCGTTACCGCTTCACATCCGAGTCGGTAACCGGCGGTCATCCCGACAAGATCGCCGATCAGATTTCCGACGGGGTGCTGGATGCCCTGCTCGAGGTGGACATGGGCAGCCGGGTGGCCTGCGAGACCTTGGTCACCACCGGGCTGGTGGTGGTGGCCGGTGAGATCTCCACCGACGGCTATATAGACATCCCCCGAGTGGTGCGCGACACCATCACCGGGATCGGCTATGACCGGGAGGACTACGGCTTCGACGGCAACACCTGCGGGGTGATGGTGTCAATCGACGACCAGTCACCCGACATCGCTCAAGGGGTGGACAAGCTCGACCCGCTGGAGCAGGGCGCCGGCGACCAGGGGATGATGTTCGGCTTTGCCTGCGACGAGACCCCTGAGCTGATGCCCCTGCCCATCCACATCGCCCACCGCATGGTGGAGCGCCTGACCGAAGTCCGCCGCTCAGGGTGCGTGCCCTATTTGAGGCCCGACGGCAAGAGCCAGGTGACCTTCGAATACGAGGGCACCAGGCCGGTGGGCCTGACCACCGTGTTGATGTCGGCCCACCATCGCGACGGAACCGATCTGGTGGAGATGAAGGACGATCTCAAAGAGCAGGTCATCGATCTGGTGGTTCCCGAGCAGTTCCGCGACGACGGCTACGACGTGCTGGTCAACCCCACCGGCAAGTTCGTGAGGGGCGGCCCGGTGGCCGACGCCGGGCTGACCGGGCGCAAGATCATCGTGGACACCTACGGGGGCATGGCCCGCCACGGCGGGGGCGCCTTCTCGGGCAAGGATCCCAGCAAGGTGGATCGCTCGGCCGCCTATGCGGCCCGCTGGGTGGCCAAGAATGTGGTGGCCTCCGGTGCCGCCGCCCGCTGCGAGGTGCAGGTGTCCTATGCCATCGGCGTTGCCCGCCCGGTGTCGGTGATGGTGGAGACCTTCGGCACCGAGACGGTGGACCCGGCCAAGATCAGCCACGAGGTGCAGGAGATATTCGATCTGCGGCCCGCAGCCATAATCCGGGATTTGGAGTTGCTGCGGCCCATCTATCGGAACACGGCCGCCTACGGCCACTTCGGGCGCAGCCCCGAGGCCACCTTCACCTGGGAGCGCACCGACCGGGTGGGCGACCTCCGCGCCGCGCTGGGCCTGTCGTAGTTGCTCGTCCGGGTTCTTCCCGATGTCGTCGCAATAGACCGCGAGTTCACATACACGGTTCCCGAAGGATGGGCTGACAGCCCCCGTTTCGGCATTGGGGCCATGGTCCGGGTGGTGCTTCATGGCCGCCGAGTGGGTGGTTGGATCACTGAGGCCAACGTGGAGCGCCCCGAAGGCGTGGAACTGGCGCCCCTGGCCAAACTCAGCAGCCGGGGACCTAGCCGCGGGCTGATCGAGTTGAGCGAGTGGGCCGCGTGGCGCTGGGCTGGACGCCGGGCCCACTACCTGCGGACCGCCTCCCCCCCTCGGATGGTGGCCGCCCTCCCTCGCCCTCAGCGCACTCGGCTGGTGGACACGGGCGATTATGCCGACTTGTTCGAAGGTGAAGGCCGTACCCTGCGGTCGAGGCCTTCAGACGACTCGCTCCCAGTGGCCATCGCCGCGGCCACCCGAGGCCAGGCCCTGATCCTGACGCCCGATCACGACCGAGCTGATGAGCTGGTGAGGCGGCTGGCGAGGCAAGGAGTATGGGTAACCCGCTACCCGGATGGCTGGGCCGCAGCCGCGGCCGGCGCCACCGTGGTGGGCACCATGTCGGCCGCGTGGGCGCCGGCCCCCGATCTGGCCGCAGTGCTCGTTATCGACGAGCACGACGAATCGTACCGCTCAGGGTCGGCACCCGCCTGGAGCGGCCGAGATGTGGCCATCGAGCGGGCCCGTCGAGCGGCCGTGCCCTGTGTGCTGCTGTCGCCGGTGCCCAGCCTGGAAGCGCTGCGGTCAAAGCCGGTGCTGCGCCCGTCCCGGGGGGCAGAGCGAGACGGCTGGCCGCAGGTAGAGGTGGTGGATCGCCGGAGCGAGGACCCGGCTCGGGCTGGGCTGTATTCTCCTGCGCTGGTCCGAGCGCTGCGCGACGGGGGTCGGGTGGCCTGCGTGCTGAACCGCCTGGGCCGCTCTCTGTTGCTGGCCTGCCGGGTGTGCGGCGAGCTGGCTGTCTGCACCGAGTGTGGAATGTCCATGTGCCAGGGTGACGATGGGTGGTTGCAGTGCCGGTCTGGAGACCATACCCGCCCGCTGGTGTGCGCCGACTGCGGCAGCACCGGGATGCGAAACCTGCGGGCCGGGATAAAGCGGGTGCGCGAAGAAGTTGAGTCGCTGGTCCGGACCCCGGTGGCCGAGGTCACCGGCAGCGGCTATGTCGGACCGGCCACGGCCAGGGTCGTGGTCGGCACCGAAGCAGCGCTGCACCTGGGCCGTCCCTTCGACGTGGTCGCCTTCTTGGAGCTCGACCAAGAGCTGCTGGCCCCCCGATTCCGGGCCCGGGAGCAGGCCATGGCCCTCATCGCCCGGGCCGCCCGGATCACCGGCCCCCGCACCGCCGGCGGGCGCATCCTGCTTCAGACCCGCCTGCCCGACGACCCCGCGGTGGTGGCCGCGTTCCGGGCCGACCCCGCGCTGTTGGCCCGCTCTGAGCGAGACCGCCGCCAAGAGCTGGGCCTGCCCCCCTACGGGGCCATCGCCGTGGTCTCCGGCCCGGCCGCTGGAGACTTCATGGCGCGCCTCGGCAATCCCCTGGACATCCGCATCGCCCCCGATCCCGGCGGGCAGTTCTACCTGCGTGCCTCCGACTACGACACCCTCTGCAACGCCCTGGCTGCGGTAGAGCGCCCCCCCGGCCGACTCCGCATCGACGTCGACCCCATCAGGGCGATTTAGCCACCACCTCCAGGATTCGGTAGCCCCGGCGGGAGCTGAGCCGGGTGGTGGGCCACTGTTGCTGATTGAGCCAGCGGGCCAGGGAGTCGGCGCCCAGGTTCTTGTTGACCACCAGGTAGGCCCGCCCCTCGTCGGCCAAGCGCCCCAGCCATTGGGCCAGCACGTTGTGGAGGGCCGCTTTGCCGATGCGGATGGGCGGATTGGAGTAGACGGAGGCGAAGCGCACGCCGGGGGGCACCTCGTCGGGATGGCACACGGTGGCGTCGCCGCTGGTGTCGCTGCTGTGTCGATCCAGGTTGGCCCGGCACAGCTCCAGCGCTCGGGGGTTTACGTCCACAGCCCACAGCGGCGCCTGCGGTGCCCATCGGCTCAGCGCCACCGCAATCGGGCCATAGCCACAGCCCAAATCCAGCAAGGGCCCGTCTTGGGGCGGTCGGGGCGCTTCAGCCAGCAAGTAGCGGGTGCCAAAGTCCACCTCGTCGGCTGCGAACACCCCCCGGTCGGTGGCCAGTTCCATGTCTAGGTCGCCCACCCGCAACTCGACCGATTTCGCCCTCCGTTTCCCCCCCGGCGAGGCGCTGAAGTAATGGGAGTCGCCCACGGGTTGACGGTAACCTGAAACGATGGTCCCACTGCGGATACGGGTGTACGGCGACCCGGTGCTGCGACGCGTGGCCCAAGACGTTGCCGACATAGACGGGGCCATGGCCGATCTGTGCCGGGAGATGCTCACCGCCATGTACGAGGCGCCCGGCATCGGGCTGGCCGCTCCCCAAGTGGGGGTGTCGCAGCGGTTTTTCGTGTACGACTTCGGCGACGGGCCGGGCGTGCTGGTCAACCCGGAGATCACCGAGAGCGACGGCGAGTGGACCTACAACGAGGGCTGCCTGTCGGTGCCCGAGCTGTCGTGGGAGATCGTCCGCCCCCGCAGCATCCATTTGAAGGGGTACGACCTGGATGGCAAGGAGGTGAGCGTCGAGGCTGAGGATCTCGAGGCCCGCCTGTTCCAGCACGAACTGGATCATCTCGAGGGCAAGATCCTGCTCGACTATCTAGACGACGATCAGCGCCGCGAGGCCAAGCGCATCCTGCGCCAGCGGGCGATGGGCGGGCCGAGCCTTCCCTCCAGCACCGGCGACGGGCTGTCGCTGCCGTGATCGACCATTTGCCGGCGGCGGGCTGGGATTGCCGTGATCGACCCGCCGGCTGAAATACGCCGGCTCGTCTACCTCGGCACTCCTAGTGAATCAGTGCCGTTTCTGGAGGCGCTGGCCGCGGACGGGCTCGATGTGGTTCTGGCCGTGACCCGGCCCGACAGACGCCGAGGACGGCGGGCCGAGCCCACTCCCGGCCCGGTGAAAGCCGCCGCCCAGAGCCTGGGCATCCCGGTCTGCACCGATGTGGACGATGTGCTGGGTGCCGATTCCGACCTGGGCGTGGTGGTGGCCTTCGGGCAGATCATCAAGCCCCACGTGCTCGATCGTCTGGCCATGGTCAACGTTCACTTCTCTCTGCTGCCCCGGTGGCGGGGCGCAGCACCGGTGGAGCGGGCCATCTTGGCCGGGGATCAGACCACCGGGGTGTGCCTCATGGAAGTGGCTGAGGGGCTCGATACCGGCCGGGTGTACCGCCGAGTCGAAGTGCCCATCGCCCCCGACGCCACTGGGGCCTCGCTGCGGGCTGAACTAGTGGCCGCCGCGGTTCCGATGCTCGTCGGTGCATTGCGCGATGGCCTCGGCTCGCCTGAACCTCAACATGGCGAGCCGGTCTACGCTGCCAAGATCACCCGGGACGAGCTTCGCCTCGACTGGGAGCAAGCGGCGGAGTTGTTGCATCGGCAAGTGCGGGTTGGTGGGGCGTGGACCACATGGCGGGGCAAGGTGCTGAAGATCTGGTCGGCCCACCCGGTCGCGAAATTGCCGAGCACTACACCGGTCACTGGCAAGATGCCGAACACCTGGCCAGCCCACACAGAAGATGGATCGCTGGCGCCGGGAGGGCTCGACGGCTGCCTGGTCGGCACCGGCGACGGCCAGATTCACCTGGTTGAAGTGCAGGCCGAGGGCAAGTCCCGGCAAGCCGCTGAGGACTGGCTCCGGGGGGCCCGTCCCGTTCCCGGCGACCGGCTCGGATCGTGAGCCGCGCCCACTCGGGCCAGGCTTCGGGGAACGCCCGAGCCGTTGCCGCCAATCTCCTCGACCGGATTGAGCGGGACGGCGCCTACGCCAATCTGGTGTTGGCGTCGGCTGAACTGCCCGAACGCGATGCCGGGTTGATTACCGAACTGGTCTACGGCGCCACCCGCATGCGCCGGGCTTTGGACCACCTCATCGACGGCTTCGTGTCCGAGCCGCCCGATCTCAACACCCGCAATCTGCTGCGGATTGGGGCCTACCAACTCCACATGATGGCCACTCCGGCCTACGCCGCGGTGAGCGAGACCGTTGCAGCCGCGCCCCGGCGCCTGCGGGGGTTCGTCAACGCCGTCTTGCGCCGAGTGGCTGATATGACCCCAGCCTGGCCCACCGACGCGATTCGGCTGAGCTACCCGGATTGGATGGTGGAGCGCCTCGAGCATGACCTCGGCCATGGCGAGGCCCGCGCCGCACTAGAGCAGATGAATCGACCCGGTGGGGCGTCCGCCCGGTCTGACGGCTACATCCAGGATCAGGCGTCGCAATGGGTGGCCGAGTTGGTCGGCGCCCAGCCCCACGAGCGGGTGCTGGACATGTGCGCCGGCCCTGGCGGCAAGGCAACCGCGCTGGCCGGCAGGCCTACAACCGTGGTGGCTGCTGATCACCGCCGGCACCGGGCATCTTTGGTGGCGGCCAACGCCGTTCGCACTGGCGCCAACCTGGCCGGAGTGGTGGTTGCCGACGGCCGCCACCCGCCGTTTCGTCCCGGAACATTCGACCGGGTGCTGGTGGACGCCCCCTGTTCGGGTTTGGGCGTGCTGGGCCGGCGGGCCGATGCCCGCTGGCGAGTGGCACCCGACGACGTGGAGGAACTGGCCCGCCTCCAAGCAGAGCTGGTCCGTTCGGCGTTCAGCCTGGTCAGGCCGGGGGGAGTCGTGGTGTACAGCGTCTGCACCTTGACCGCGGCCGAGACGTCGGAAATTGACCAGTTGGTGGCCCGAGAGCATCCCGATGCCGTCGCTGTGCCCATTGGGGGCCCTCGTTGGCGCTCCCATGCCCGCGGCGGCCTCGTGCTCCCCCAAGACCACAACACCGATGGGATGTTCGTTGTCATCTACAAAACCCCGGACAGCTAGCCTGACCGGCAATGGCTGATCAGGAGGCCGCGGGTTTGGCGGCAAAAGTGCTGACCGTTTCCGACGGCGTGATCGCCGGCACCCGCCAAGACGGCTCGGGCGAAGCCCTAGTGGAGTTGCTGGCGGGCGAGGGCTATCGGTTGGCCGACCGCCGGGCCGTCGAGGACGGCGTGGAGTCGGTGCGCGACGCCCTGTCGGACATGTCCGATGGCTTTGCCGGCCTCATCGTCACCACCGGGGGCACCGGCTTCGGCCCCCGCGACCTCACCCCCGAGGGCACCGCCGCGGTGCTGGAGCGCCGGGCCGACGGCTTGGCCGAGGCCGCTCGGCTGGTGAGCCCGTTCGGCCGCCTGTCCCGAGCCATTGCCGGCACCCGGGGCACGGCGCTGATCGTGAACCTGCCCGGTTCCCCCAAAGGATCGGTGGAGTGTCTGGGCGCAGTGCTCGACGCCATCCCCCACGCCCTGCGTCTGCTGGCCGACCAGCCCACCGAGCACTGACCCAAAGCCCGCATCGATCAGCCCACCGAGCATTGACCCAAAGCCCGCATCGATCAGATCAGATGATGGATCTGGCCTTGGAGGCGGCCCGCTCCTGCCGGCTGGTGACGTCGCCCAACCCGTGGGTGGGGTGCGTGATCGACAGCAGCGAGGGCCGGTTCTCGGGGGCCACGTCGCCGCCCGGGGGAAACCATGCCGAGATCAATGCCCTAGAGGCCGCTGGCGGGCGGGTCCGGGGCGCTGACCTGTACACCACGCTGGAGCCCTGCAACCACCAGGGACGTACCGGGCCGTGTGCCGACGCCATCGCTGGTGCGGGGATAGCCCGGGTTTTCGTCGCCATCGAGGATCCCGACCCGGCCGTGTCGGGGCGGGGCATCGCCGCCCTGCAAGGGGCCGGAGTCTCGGTGGAGACGGGGATACGGGCCGACGAGGCTGCCGAGCTGTTGGCCCCTTATCTGAAGCACCGTCGCACCGGGCGCCCCTGGGTCGTGCTCAAACTGGCCGCTTCGCTGGACGGTCGCATCGCCGCTCCCGACGCCACCAGCCGGTGGATCACCGGCTCTGAGGCTCGCCGCGACGCTCACCGGCTGCGAGCCGAGAGCGACGCCGTGCTGGTGGGAGCGGGCACTGTTCGAGCCGACGACCCCGCCCTCACCGTGCGCGACTGGCAGCCTCCTGCGGGGGTGGCGCCCCGCAACGAACAGCCGCTTCGCGTGGTTCTGGGCGCCGCGCCCCCCGATGCCCGCATCCGCCCTGCGCTGGAGATGAGCGGTCCATTGGAGCAGGTGCTGGCAGATTTGGGGGATCAAGGCGTGGTCCAGTTGCTCGTCGAAGGGGGCGCAACCACCGCGGCCGCCTTCCACCGGGCCGGTCTGGTAGACCAGTACGCGGTCTACCTGGCCCCGGCCCTGTTCGGCGGCGAAGACGGCCGTGCGATGTTTGCCGGACCGGGGGCGGCCTCTGTCGCCGACTTGTGGCGGGGAGAGATCACCTCGGTCGCCCAGCTTGGATCGGACCTTCGGATCGACCTGCGGCCCCATTGAACCGGGAATGGCAAACGGGCACGGGGTACCGGGATTTCCCATCTGGGTATTGATGGCAGCCCCGGACTTTCAGCCCGGTAGCGTTGGGACATGCTCTCATTGGTGCTGCCCAAGGGGTCGCTGGAAAAAGCGACCTTGGAGCTTTTCGACGCCGCCGACATCCCCGTGCACCGCGGTTCGGATGTGGCTTACAGGGGGACGATCAACGACCCCCGCATCGATCAGGTTCGCATCCTCCGCCCCCAGGAGATTCCCCGATATGTGGCTGACGGGCTGTTCGATCTGGGCATCACCGGGCGCGACTGGGTGGCCGAGACCAACAGCGAAGTGGTGTCGCTGGGCGAGCTCCAGTACTCCAAGAACACATCCCGGCCGATCCGGATGGTGCTGGCAGTGCCGGGTGATTCGCCCTGGAACGCCGCCGAGGATCTGCCCCAGGGGGTGAAGATCTCCAGCGAGTATCCCGCCCTGACCAAGCGGTTCTTCGACGATCTGGGCATCGAGGCCGACATCGCCCTGTCATACGGCGCCACCGAGGCAAAAGCTCCCGACATCGTGGACGCTGTGGTGGAGATCACCGAAACCGGTCGGGCGCTGCGGGCCGCCGGTCTCAAGATCATCCACACCATCCTCACCTCCTACACCGAGCTGGTGGCCAACCCGGCCAGCTACGCCGACCCCGAGCGCCGCCACGCCATGGAGCAGATCCACACGCTCTTGTGCGGGGTGCTGGAGGCGCGGGGCAAGGTGCTGGTGAAGATGAACGTGCCGGCCGGGCGCCTCGACAAGGTGATCGACCTGCTGCCGTCGATGAAGGCGCCCACGGTCAACGAGCTGTTCGGGGGCCACGGCTACGCGGTGGAAACAGTTGTGCCCAAAGCCGACATCAACATCTTGATCCCCGACCTGCGTGACGCCGGGGCCAGCGACATCATCGAGTTGCCGCTGGCCAAGATCGTCCATTGAGCCTGTCAGGCCGCGGCGTTTCCCTCATCGGCACGGTGGCCGGCTTCGACGATGGCACCGGCTGGGGTGTGATCGCGGCCGGCGATGGCACCGGCTATCCGTTCCACTGCACGGCGATCGCCGATGGAACCCGGTCCATCGAGGCAGGCGCCCCGGTGGTCTTTCATCTGACTCCCGGCCACCTCGGCGTGTGGGAGGCGACTGGGGTCACCCCTCAGCAGCCTGCCCAGGATCCCCCTCAGCAGTTCCCTCCATCGCCCTAGACACCTGCACGAAGGCCATGCGGATCTGGTGGAGGGCGTCTTTCAGCGTGGCCTTGTGCTCGCCGAGGCGGTCTTCCATCCCCTCCACCAGCGCTCCTAGTGCGTCGATGGCCAGCCGGGCCTCGTCCAGATTGGGCGGCTGCTGGCTGAGGTGGATGGCCCCCAGCTCGTACAGGCCCATGGCATGGTTGCCCACCACCACCGATGCCGGCGTGGTGGCGATCTGCTCTCGGGCCTCGGCCAGTTGCTGGGCCAGTTCCTCGGCCTGGGCCCGCTCCTCGTCGCTCAGCCCGGCCATCGGATCCTCCGACGGCTCGGGAGGGGCCTGCGCCGACGGGGCTGCCGACCGCCCCCGGCCGTCCTCAACCGGTATTTCCCCGCCTGGTGTCCAGAGTGTGCTCATTGTCGTTCTCGACTCCTTTTTACCTCGTCTGGCGTTATTGTCCCTCAACGCTGATACTGTTACCCCGCAACTTCGGCGCGCAAGCGGGATGAGATTAATCCCGGCGGGCCAACCCCAAT
The DNA here is from genome assembly GCF_965208475.1 of Candidatus Poriferisocius sp. Taxonomy (GTDB): domain Bacteria; phylum Actinomycetota; class Acidimicrobiia; order Acidimicrobiales; family Bin134; genus Poriferisocius. The sequence goes on from NZ_OZ242338.1 coordinate 334,950, forward strand.
AGTCGAGAGAGAGGAACATGCGCATTGCAGAGCGGTGATCGGCCATAGCTTCGGCAGATGCAGAGCCCCGGATCAACGATCGGATCAGAGCCCATGAGGTTCGGCTCGTCGGTCAGGATGGACAGCAGATAGGCATTCGCCAACTGCCCGAGGCGTTGGACATGGCCCGTGATGCCGGTTTGGACCTGGTGGAGGTCGCTGACAAGGCGACCCCGCCGGTGTGCCGGATCATGGACTATGGCAAGTACAAGTACGAGGTCGCCCAGCGGGCCAAAGAGTCCCGGCGAAACAGCACCAACATCATCGTCAAGGAGATGAAGTACCGGCCCAAGATCGGGCCCGGAGACTTTGAGACCAAGACGCGCAAGGTGCGGGGTTTTCTGGAAGAAGGCTCCAAAGTCAAGGTAACGATCATGTTCCGGGGCCGCGAGGTGCAGCATCCCGAATTGGGACGGCGCATTCTCGACAACATCGCTGCGGAGGTTGAGGAAGTGGCCAAGGTCGAGGTCTATCCCCGGCTCGATGGCCGCAACATGGTCATGGTGCTTGGCCCGGTGAAGAAGAAGTCTCGCAAGCAGGCCGCCCGGGCGGCTCGCGCTGCGGCCGAGGAGACCGCGGCAACCGATTCTGCAACTTGAATTGAGATCTGAGATCATTTGGCCTGGATCATTTGATCTAGGTCACTTGATTGAGTGACTTCAAGGCTCACTACAGCGCGAGTAACAGCTATGCCCAAGATGAAGACCCACCGAGGCGCGGCCAAGCGGTTCAAGACCACTGGCACCGGCAAGATCCGCCGCCGCAGCGCCTACAAGAACCACATCCTCGAGAAAAAGTCCCCCAAGCGCAAGCGCCAGCTGCGCGGCCCGGCCCAGGTGTCAGCCGCTGATGCTCCCGCGGTGAAGCGCCAGCTGGGCCTCTAGGCCTGAAGCGACCGATTCGAGTCCAAGGAGAAGCACGCAATGGCCAGAGTCAAGCGCGCCGTACCCGCCCGCAAGCGCCGGAAGGCGGTCCTGAAGCGGGCCAAGGGGTACTACGGCAACAAGAGCCGCACGTTCAGGGGCGCCAACGAACAGCTTATGCACAGCGGCCAGTACGCCTATCGGGATCGCCGGGCCCGCAAAGGCGAGTTCCGCCGCCTGTGGATCCAGCGCATCAACGCCGCCTGCCGCCAGAACGGCACCTCCTACAGCCGCTTCATCAACGGCTTGAAGCTGGCCGAGGTGGAGGTCGACCGCAAGATCCTGGCCGAGCTAGCCGTGAATGATCCCGCGGCATTCACCGCTCTGGTTGGAGTGGCCAGGGCCGCGGCCGGGGCCGAGCCTGACTCCGACACTGCTACCGCGGAAGCCGCCGAAGCCGCCGACGAACCAGCAGCAGCGGACGCCGAAGCCGCAGCCGCCGACGCAGCCGCCGACGAAGCCGCAGCCGCGGCCGAAGAATCGGCCGACAAGGCCGAGACCGCCTCAGTGGGGTAGTAGGGCTGATCAGTTCGCGAAATTCCCGGGTTGCTGAGCTACGCCGCTTAGCCCAGAAGCGCCGTGATCGCACGGCAACCGGCAAGTTCGTGATCGACGGTCCGCGTCTGCTGGCCGAAGCAGCGGATGCGGGCATCGAGTTGGTGGACGTGTTTGTCGAGCCCGGCGTGGATCCCGGGGTTGCCGTAGACGTACCCCTGTGGACTGTGGCAGAGGGCGTTTTGGCCAAAATCGGCTCCGTAGCCACCCCTCAAGGCGTTGCCGCCACGGCCCGAATTCCCGATCTGGCGCCCTTGGCTGACGGCGACTTCGTCGTGGAGCTGGAGGGGGTGGCCGATCCCGGCAACGCCGGAACCATCGTGCGCAGCGCGGTTGCCGCCGGCGCTCAAGCGGTGGTGTTCAGCCCCGGCTCGGTGGACCCCTGGAACCCCAAAACAGTGCGAGCATCCGCCGGCGCGCTCTTTCGAGTCCCATTGGCTGTTGCGGCACCCGTCGGGGAGCGCCTCGGCACCGACCCCCATCAGGGCGACTCCTGCGACCAAGTTGACCTTACCGGCCCCCTCACTCTGGTGGTGGGCAACGAGTCCCACGGCCTCGATCAGACTGCGCCAGTAGACCGCTGGGTGTCCATCCCCATGGCCGATGGGGTCGAGTCTCTCAACGTGGCCGCTGCAACCACCGTCCTCTGCTTCGAGATCGCCCGCCAACGCCGCGGTGGACACGCACTTTAGCGAGCCATCGCGGTGATATATCAATATGTTAGTCAACTAATGCATTAGTACACTAATATATTAGTTGACTAAGTTGATAGTTGACTGTACCGTTGCAGTATGGAGCCAAGGGCACTAGTCAACCGGGAGGCGGAGGCGGAGAATCTGCAAACTCTGCTGGAACGGGGCACGCCCGCTCTCGCGTTGGTGCGCGGCCGCCGACGGGTGGGAAAGACATATCTGCTGTCCAATCTCTGGCCGTCCGAGCAAGCGCTGCACTATTCGGCATCGTCCACCACCCCGATGTTCAACCGCCAGGCGCTGATCGAAGAAGCAGCCCATTGGTCGGGAGAAGAGATCCGCCTTGAGGATCACCCGACTTGGCGCACGGTCTTTCGCACTCTGTTCGGGCTGCGGCCCACCCAGCCAACCGTCATCGTGTTGGACGAGTTCCAGTATCTCGCCGATGGCGAGAGCGGGTTGCGAGAGGTCGCCTCGGAGCTGAACGCGGTGTGGGAGTCGGGTTTGCCCCGCTCGGCGGGGTTGCTAGTGGTGCTCTCCGGGTCGGCGGTGCGCACCCTCGAGGCCTTGGCCGCCGGAGGGTCTCCCCTCTACGGCCGGCTTGATGCCGTGATCCCACTCGAACCGTTCGACTATTACAACGCCGGCCAGATGGTTCACCGGTATGGGCTCCGCGACCAGGTTCGCGCCTACGCGGCGTTCGGCGGTCTGCCGGCCAATCTGGCCGTGGTGGATGACACCCACTCGGTGGGGGAGAACATCGCTGAACTCCTTCTGTCGCCTCACGGTGTGGTCCGCTCTCGTCTAGCGACAGAGATCGACCAGGAGGAGGGATTGCGCAACACCTCCCGCTATCGGGCAGTGCTGGCCAGTATCGGGCTGGGTTCCCGCACCGTCGGGGAGGTCGCCTCGTCGATGGGCCAGCAGGCCGACACGGCATTGAAACGTGTAGTCGATCAGCTCGAGGACATGTCGTATCTGGTTCGCGAGGTCAACTTCGGGGCCTCCCCCCAGAGGGGGATCCGCTATCGCCTGGCCGACCCCGCGACGCGGTTTCACTACGGAATCGGTTTGCCGGCCGAGTCAGCGGTGGCCGTGCTCGGCCCGGAGGCCGCATGGCGGGTTCGTATTGAGCCAGGAATATTTCCCTCCTACGTTGGCCAGCACGTCTTTGAGGACGTAGCCCGCCAAGCCTGTCGGCGCTGGGGGCCTGCCCAGGGCTTGCCCCCAGTGGCCGAGTGGAGCAGATGGGCCGGCCGCGACCGGTTGCGCCGCGAGGTGGAGATCGACTTGGCAGGACGCACCCTCGACGGAGGCATGGTCACCGGCTCAGTCAAGTTCCGCACCCGCCCCGCCGACGCCAAGACCTACTTGGATCACGTAGCCGCCCTCGAACGCCTAGCCGACAGCGGCCTCGGCTGGGCCAAAGAGGCCCTGGCCCCGCAGTCGCCCTTCTGGTTCGTCTCCGCCGCCAGCTACGCCCCCTCATTCCACGAAGTCGCCGACCCCACCCGCCAAGTCATCTCCTGGACCATGGACGACCTCTACCCAGGATTGCCAGGCAGTTAGAAGAGGCTAACCTTGTTGTCAGGCCTTGGTAGTGCTTTGCTGTCAGCAGTCGCTCCTGCTTCGTTATCCCGCCGAATCGATGGCTTCGTTGAGGGCGTCAACGATTTTCTGGCCTCGACGTCCGAAGCCAAGATCTTGGAACAGTTCTTCAAATAGTTCGTCGTCGGTGCGGAGAAGTCCGTCAGATTTGATCCACTTGACCAGTTGCACGAGTTCGTGGTGTGAGTATTCGTTGATGGAGGGGTAGCGCCGGACTCTGGGCCTGTCGTCCCTGGCTGGCAGATCGCTGTCGGGTGCAAGGCCCTGGAGGGCAGGCGCGGAATCCAGCGTCCTCGGCGGTGTGACCATGCCTAAATCGATGCCAGCTACTGCCTGTTTGTAGGCGGCCAATACCCGGTCCACCTCATGACGATGGTCGTTGAACCAGTCAGTGGACCAGATGCGGCAGAACCGCCATCCGAGTCGTTCCAGATGCTCCTGTCGCAATCGGTCGCGATCTCGGGCTGTGGGAGAGGAGTTATAGCTGACTCCATCGGCCTCCACTGCCAGGGCGAACTGGCCAGTCCTGGTCGGGTGGCGCACCGCGAAATCGATTCGATAGCCCGAGCACCCATACTGGGGCACGACATCGAGGCCAGCAGATCTAAGCTCATTGACGATATCAACCTCAAAGGGGTTCAGAGGGGTCCGCTCATCGGCTCCGTCCAACTCGGTGCCGCCTGATTGGGCGAACTTCAGGAAACCCCGAAGCATGTTCGCCCCAGTGGACTTTGTCCTGTCGGGGTCCATGTCGGAGAAGGCGAAAGACGAGACCAAAGTCATCCGCTTGCGGGCTCTTGTGATGGCCACGTTCAAACGCCGCTCGCCGCCTTGCATATTCAGCGGTCCGAACCGGTATTGCATCTTGCCAGCGGCGTTCTTGCCGTAGCCGATGCTCAAGATGATGGCATCGCGCTCATCGCCCTGCACACGCTCTAGGTTCTTCACGAAAGCCCGCTCCATGTGCGACTCCTTGAAGAACTCCTCGAATTCGGGCTTGTTCTCCCTTTCAATCCGCTGTCGAAGTGCCTCCTCGATGTGGCTGGCGTGGTGCAAGCCCATGGCGGTCACCCCGAGGCTCTCCTCTGGCCGCTGGTGGGCGTGGTCGATCATCAGGTCCACCACTCGCTGCACCTCGTCAGAGTTGCTGCCATTCTCGGTGGCTACACCCTCACGGTGGGGTACCAGCACCCAGTCCAATCTCTGGTCGGCATCGGCCCCGGGGAAAGTGGTAAGGCCGCCGTCGTAGATCTCCTGGTTGGAGTAGGCGATGAGCCGCTCGTCTTGAGAGCGATAGTGCCAGGTGAGGGGGTGCCGATTGAGCCGGGAGTCCATGACATCGAGGATCGACTCGTAATCCGTCACCGACTCCTCCTCTTCGTCGAGATCATTGTCGGCACTGGTGGTGTCGAAGAAAGAAGTGGGCGGCAGTTGGTGGGAGTCTCCGGCTACCATCGCCCGTCGCCCCCGCAGCAGTGCGGGGATGGCGTCGCAGGGCATCACCTGGCTGGCCTCATCGAACACCACGAGGTCGAACAGCGGTTGGGGCGGCAGGGTCTGGGCCACGTCTAGCGGTGACATGGCCCAGCATGGGCGCAGCGCGGTCAGCGCCTCAGGGGCTCGCTCGAACAGACTCCTCAGCGGCAAGTGGCGGGTCTTCTTCCGGGCCTCTTTGCGGATCAACTGGTTTTGGCCGGGATTCTGGTTGAGCGCTTTCACCGCGCTTTCAGCGACGCGACGGGCCACTCGGGCCGGTGCCTGATCTAGGTGCTTAGCATCGTTCTGTTGGAACTCTTTCACGTAGCGGCTCTGGCGGGATCCTTGGAACCCCGTCAAGCGGGAGCCTGCCAGCAGCACGTCCCGTTGAATCGACCTCAGCCATGAGTAGTCGAAGGCGGCTTCCAAGCCAGCAGGCGAAAGAGCGTTGTCGGCGACCCTGTCGATTAGCGGTCCTACGTGGGCAACCTGTAGGCGCTGTTCCACTTCGGCCAACCGGGGCAGACTCAACAGTGTGCGCTGATCGTCGAGCAGTTCTAGAATCGTTTGGGAGATTCCGTCGATGGTCTCTGCCGCGAGCCTGCCCTCGGGCAGCAGCAGGGCTAGTTCGTCGATGGTGTTCTTCATCTCGGCGAACGCCTCGGCTGCCTCTTCAGCGTTGGCCGGGACCCGGGGCAATCCGATACAGCCCAGTTCGGCCCAGCGACGCGCTTGGTTTCGGGCAGCGTCGACCGCTTCGGCCGCGGCTCTTCTCTCGAGTGTTGATGATTCAGGCTGGAGGCTCTTCAGTTCTGCTTTGGCCGCCTTGTACCGCTTGTTGAACAGCCGGATGAACACATTCTTGGCCGCGGGGACCATGTCCTCGGCCAGCCGATTGACGTCTCGGTCGAACACATCAAGGGTAAGGGCCAACTCGGTTTTCGCAATGCCGCGCGCCAAGTCAGCAACTTCGCCAACCACCTCACCCCACCTGGAAATCGACCCCGGATCGTCGATCCCCAGATCATCTGCCAGCACCCTCTGTTGAGCTTGCCAGGCGGAAATGATCTCGTAGGACAGTCGGGTACACGCATCGAGCGCTCTCCGGGCCTCTTTGTCGGTGGTGATTCGGGCACCGGACCATGGCGAGCGACCTGAGCAGAGCGGTTCGGCCCAGTCGGCCCAGTCTCTTATATCGCGGCGCACCTGCTGGGCGACTGCCTCGTCCAATTCGGACAGAGCCGGGGGCGGGATCCACATCAGCGGTTGAGGCTTGTCGCCGTTCTGAGACCCTGATGCCTCTAGTTGCATCAGCCGCCACAGCACCTCGAAATACGAAATTCCCCATGGCTTGCGCTCGCTGTGCAGCGCCTCGGCGTAGCCCGACAGCTCTTGGCGGGATAACTCCAATTTCTGGTGGAGGTCTTGGTGGTCGACTTGAGGGGTCTGTTTGATAGCTGCGAACGATTTGTCGAGCTGGCGGGCAAGCTCTTTGCGGGAGGAGACTCCTCCGTGGAGGTCCATCACAAACCCGTCTAAGCCCACTTTGGTCAGCCGCTTGGATACCGCGTCTATGGCCGCCCGCTTCTCGGCCACGAACAGCACGCTTTTGCCTTGAGCCATCATGGTCGCGATGAGGTTGGAGATTGTCTGGCTCTTGCCCGTGCCCGGCGGGCCCTGGAGCACAAACGACTCCCCAGCCAAAGCAGCGTTGATAGCGGCGTTCTGAGAAGAGTCGGCGTCGAGAACCAAGAACTCTTGCTGAGGAGGGGTGTGGTCGGGCATAGACGGCGTCACCGTGCTGGCGTGGTCGGCCCGCACCGACTCCTCGGCCTCCTCGTCGCCGGCGATCGCCGCGATCAGGTTGTGTCGGGCCAGAGCTTCGATGTTGTTGTTGATGTCGTTGACCATTGGCATCTTCTTGAACATGAAATTGCCCAGTACCACTTGCTCGTCTATGTCGAAGCCGGGAACCCGCTCGGCCCGTCGGCTGAGCTCTGCGAAGATGGCCTGCTCCTCTTTCTCGCTGATTTGCTCCCCATCTCCATAAGGGTCCATGAGGCTCTCGCCAGACACGTCAACGTCGAACTCGTTGTCCAAGTGCTGTAGCAATGCCTCGTTGAGAGTCCAGTCGCCGCTCAGCCGCAGGTCGAAATCGACTTCGGCGGCGCCGGTGCGCTCCAAATCCACTGGGCACAAGAGCACTGGAGCGTTCGGCGTGGCGCTCGACGACGCCGGCTTCCACGTGGCCATCCCCCATCCCAAAAACAGGGTGTTGATGCCCTTTTCCTCATAATTGGCCACGGCCTTGCGGTTGACCGCCCGGATGCGCCGCACCGCGTCGTCGAAGTGGTCATTGGGGAACAGCTCTTGGGCCCGCACCTTCTTGCCGCCCAACAAGCTCTTCAGTGCCCTGGGATCGGCGTCGCCCAAGCTCAGCGTGCCCACCCTCAGTTCCCTGTAATACAGCAGGCGGTTCCGCCCGGACTCGTCGGTCAGCTCCTTGGCCCACTGCTCCGCAGCCCGTTCTACTGTTTCACGGCGATTCACTCGCTGGAGGCTAGCCCTTCACTACGACAGGTTCTTGCCCGCTCGTTCTTGATCGCAAGGCCGGTGCGTCGCGGTGCCGTCGACCACCGCGGCACTATGACAGGTTCTTGCCCGCTCGCACGTGGCGTGCAAGGAGTTGGCTCCGAAAGATACTCCACACCTGAGTTGGTTCAGAGGGGGAAACGGCGACGGAGCCAATCGGCGAGAAGGGGATCGACAACGACGAGTTGGCCTCGGTGATGGCGCAGCAGGCCGTTGCCCAACAGAGCCATGGACGCTCCTTGGGCAGTTCCGGGCGACAGGTAGAGCAGTTGGGCATGGCGGCCATAAATGCTCCCGGCTGAAGCCACTGCCCTGAGGGTCTTCTGGTGCCCTGTCGGAAGCAATCCGAAGATGCGCTCTGATCCCGTGTCCACGTTGGCGCGCACATTGGCAAGGGCTCGCCCCCAGGTCTGCGAGTCGGCGGTACCACCTGGATCAACGAGCCTCCAAACGGCGTCGGAGAGTTGCATTGCCCGCTGGGGATGCCCTTTGGCAAAGTCCACGATGCGGCTGGTCACGCCGCCGGTACTCCGACCGGTGCGGTCGAACCCGTCTTCAACGATGCGGAATAGTGCGTCATCGGCCAGCGGGCCGACCTCCACGAGATCGGCTTGGGCGAAAAAGGGCTGCGTCTGATCGCTGAACAGTGTCCGCATAACGGAGGGTTCTGAACCAGCGAACACGATGCCCATCGACTGGAAATGATGTTGCAGTTCGGTCCTCAGCACCCCCGCGCCGCCTTCCACTCCGGCGATGCCGGAGAACTCGTCGAACACTATGAATATGTCATGGCGCTGGCTTGTGTCCACCAGCGCTTCAAGGAGAGATCGCAATGACAGCCCAGGATCGGATTCTCGGCGGTGCCGCCGCGAAAGCTCAATGCCCAACATGCCGATCTTCAACGACATGCCGCTGGCGATGGAGTCGAGCACCTGGCGCACTGGCCCAACAACGGTGGCGAGACCGCGGTCTACCGCGCTGGCCAAGTCGGCCATGGATGTCAGCTGATAGAGATCGATCCACACCGGCTGAGGGCCGACTGCTTGAAGGTCGGCGGCAACCCGCTTCAACAAGCTGGTCTTGCCATAGCGGCGGGGTCCGACCAATGCAGTAAGTCGACGATCTGTGATGCGTTGGGCAATGTCGACAACCAAGGCTTCTCGTCCAGAAACCTGATCGGCTTGCAGCGGGCCATGGTAGGGGAACGGGCTTCGATCCACCTTGCCAGTATACTCTATTAAGTCGAGTATTGGATACTCTATTCAATCGAGTATCCAATACTCGGTTAAACCGAGTATCTCTATTGGCTGACCATGGGGCCGATGGCTGCGGGCTGAGCCCTGAGGGCTTCGATTTCGGCTACGGCCTCGTCAGACAGCTCGCTGATGCCGATGAACTCTTCGAGGTTGTAGTGGAGGTTGATGATCCGCATCTCCTCGCGGCTCAACACGATGTGATCTAACCCTGGTTGGTGCAGGCCGCGTTGGGCTCGTTGGAGGTTGGAGAGGTCCTGGTCGAACACCAGGTTCATTGATGCCTCCTCGGCGGGGATCGTGGCCTGCACGGGCTGGGTTCGCTCGGTGCCCGGGGGGCGGCGGTCGAGGTGAAGCAAGTCCATGAAGGCGTCGTCGGGGGTGTCGCCGGGGCGGGACCGCAGCACGGTGATGGAGTCGCACATCACGATCACCGTGATGTTGGGGAACAGGTTGAACTGGAACAGGTCCAGCATCTGCGACTGGTCGAAGCTGCCCAGATCGAGGCCCTTCTGCGTGGTCTGGGCCCGCACCATCTCCTCCAGCACGTCGCGCACGCTTCCGCCGTCGGGAGTCGGCGGGCACGGTCCGGGATTCTCGGAGTTTTGGCCGTAGCGGGCGCCCTGGGTAACGATGATCGACTCCCATATCTCCTGGTCGGTGGCTCCGTTGCGCAGCCGGGGGCTGGGCACTCCGTAGGGCTGGTGCAGTGACCCGTGTCGGCCGTAGAGCCGGTTAACAGAGTTGACGTCGTCGCAGCTGGGCAGCATCTCCCGGTGGATGCCCTGCACGTGGTAGGTCTCGCTGAACGCCTCGATGAGGGTCTTCCAGTTGCACGGCAGCGGCACGGTGAGGTCATACGCGCAGGCGTACTCGTCGAGGCGAGCCCACTCCAGGAGGCCGGGAATGGCCTCCAGGTACTCGTCGAGGGGCTCGGCGTCGAGGTCCAGATTCACGAACACCAGCGGCCCCCAGGTGCCCACCTGTACCGGGAACAGCGGGTAGTCGTCGTTGCGCAACGCCCCGAAGCCCCGGCGCGACGGCACCTCGCGCAGCTTTCCGTCGAGCGTCCAGCTCCAGCGGTGGTAGATGCAGCGCAGCTCGGTCAGTCCCGACCCCGAACCGGTACACAGCACGTTGCCCCGGTGGCGGCACACGTTTTGGAACCCCCGCAGCACCCCGTCGTCGCCCCGCACCACCAGCACCGACAAATTGCCCACCGAGTACTCGAACCAATCGCCCGGCGCTGGTACATGGTCGACCGTGCAGGCCAGCTGCCAGGCCTTGGGCCACACATGGGCCGTCTCCAACTCGGCCCACTCGGGAGAGATATACCGATGGGCGGGCACCTCGACGGGAGTCCGCCGAGGCGGGACTGCTCCGATAGCGGTTCCCACCGGGGCATCGTTGGTGAGCTCGGGGCCGATCTGGATTCTCGCCATGGCTGAACAGTAGCGGTAGCCATCATCACGGGACCCGGGCTTGGCTGCTGGTGCGAGCGGTATTTCTTGGTTGGGCTCGCCGGCGGCGGCTTTCCCGTAATCTGTGGCCACTATGAGCGTGTCCGAGGGGTTTGTGTTCGCCATTGGCGCGCTGATCGCTATTGGCACGCTCATGGCCGCAGTTCAAACGGTGGTGGTGCCCCGAGCCGAGCGCAGCCTGCTGATGCGCTTTTTGTACTCGGGCATGGGGTTGCTGTTCTCGGCCCTGGCCCGGCGCCGCAAGCCGTACGAGGCCCGCGACGCGCTGCTGGCCCTCTACGCTCCGACCACCCTCATGATGCTGCCCTTGGTATGGGCTTCGGGCGTCACCTACGGGTTCTCATTGATGTTCTGGTCGCTGAATGTGCGTCCCTACCAGGCCGCTTTGGTGCTGAGCGGCTCGTCTCTCACCACCTTGGGCTTTCGGGAGACGCAAGACCTGTTCAGCCTGCTGCTAGCGGTGTGCGAGGCGCTCATCGGCTTGGGCATCGTGGCGCTGTTGATCAGCTACTTGCCCACTATGTACAGCGCGTTCAGCGCCCGGGAAGTGGCAGTGGGCCGCCTGGAGATCAGGGCGGGAACCCCTCCGACTCCCGAGGCCATGATCGTCTTGGCCCATGAGAACGGCGCCCTTGAGTCGGCCGGCGAGGCGTGGACCGAGTGGGAGCACTGGTTCGTTCAGCTCGAAGAGACCCATCAGACATACCCAGCTTTGGCCTATTTCCGCTCGGTGCGCCCCGACCGGTCGTGGGTGACCGCGGCGGGCGCGGTGCTGGACGCCGCCGCCATCATGTTGTCGACGGTGGCGGTGCCCCATTCGCCCTCGGCGCCGTTCATGATCCGGGCCGGTTATGTGGCGCTGCGCAACATCGCCGACTTCTTTGCCATCGACTACGACCCCGATCCCGATCCCACCGCGCCCATAACCGTGCGCCGCCACGAGTTCCACGAAACCTATGAAACCCTTCAGCGGGCCGGAGTTCCGGTGGTGGCCGACCGGGAGCAGGCGTGGCGCGACTATGCCGGTTGGCGGGTGAACTACGACACCTGCCTGGTGGGACTGGCCTCGATCACCTCGGCACCCCCGGGCAAGTGGAGCAGCGACCGGCCGTCGCCCTATCACCGCCTGCCCCTTTTCCATCGTCCGCTACGCCGTCCGATGCCCCCGGTTCTGCGGGAGATCATGCGCCGCCGCGGCCTGGGCCAGGAACGCCGGAGATGACGCCGACGGGCTCGCTGCCCAGGATTTTGGGCCAGGGCTCGCACCGGGCGCGCCGAATCCACTGTCTGGGTGGCCGACGACTTTGCCCGGCCCGCATTCGGATTTCGCACCAGGAGTGCCTGGCGGTGATGCTGGCGCCATGAGAACCCGGATTACCGAGCTGTTGGGCATCGACATCCCCGTCGTGCAGGCCCCTATGGGCTACATCGCCCGAGCCCAGCTTGCCTCCGCCGTTTCCAACGCCGGCGCCATGGGCATTGTCGAGACCTCTTCGGGGCAGCTTGACGACATCAAGGTGGATGTCGCCAAGATGCGCGACCTCACCGACCGGCCGTGGGGGGTGAACATCGCCCAACTGCTGGTGCCCGACGCCACGGTGATCGATTTCGTGATCGAACATGAGGTGGGGTTCGTGACCACATCGGCGGGCGACCCCAACCGGTTCACCGCGATGCTGAAAGACGCTGGGGTCACTGTTTTCCATGTGGTGCCCACCTTGCGGGGGGCCCTCAAGGCAGTGGACGCCGGGGTGGACGGCCTCATCGTCGAAGGGGTGGAGGGCGGCGGCTTCAAGAACCCCCACGGATCGTCCACCATGGTGCTGACCCCGCTGGTCGTCGCTGCTGTTGATGTGCCGGTGATTGCCGCGGGCGGGATCTGCGACGGCGTGTCGATGGCCGCGGCGCTGGCCCTGGGGGCCGACGGGGTGCAGATGGGCACCCGGATGCTGTCGTCGGCCGAGTCGCCGGTACACGACAACTGGAAGCAGGCGGTGGTGGACGCGGCTGAGACCGACACCGTTTTGTTGAACCGGTTCGGCCGTCCCGGCATGCGGGCGCTGCGCACTGAGCTCACCGCCGAGATGGAGCACCACGACCAGGTGCAGATGCCTGGCCTCGACCGGCTTATGGACCAGTACTTCGGCGGGCAGATGGACGTGGCCGTCCCCTTCGGGGGCCAGGTGATGGGCCGCATCGACGAGGTGCGCCCGGTGGCCGACATCCTGCGGGAGGCCTGGGACCACTGCCAGGCCCGTCTGCGCCAGCTGGGCCAGGCCGCGGCGGGATAGCGGGGGTGGGGTACCGGGAAATGCGGCGCGGTACTCCCTCTGTCACAGAAGTGTCACCGCGCCGGGCCTGGTCATGAAGCTCTTCGGCTTCGCCGGCGTTCGCCATCCACAGCTGCGCCTGCCCCGGGTGTGGCTGCTCGGCCCCGATCCCCGCGGCGTACGCCAGTCGTTGGGGGCGTTGTGCATTCTGGCGGTGACCAGCGTGGTCGCCGGCGTGGTGCTGGGCCGAAGCCACGAGCGACTGGCCGAGCTGCCCGGACTCTTGCTGCTGGTGCCGGCGGCCATCGCTTTGCCGGGGAAGATCTTCGGGGCGCTGGGCAGCCGGCTGGGCACCGCCATCCACACCGGCACGTTCCGCCTGTCGCTGCGGTCGTCCAGCGTGGTGGGCCAAAATGTGTGGGCATCGATGGTGCTTACCCTCGTGCTGTCGCTGGTGCTGGCTTTGCTGGCCTCGGCGGCGGCGTCGAATCTCGGGGTGGACAACGCCATCGGCGTGGCCGACTACGTGGTCATCTCGGTGGTGGGAGGCACGCTGGCCTCGGTCTTCGTGATGCTGGTGACGCTGGGCATGGCCACCGCGTCGGTTCGCTGGGGTCTCGATCCCGACAACGTGACCGCCCCCATGGTGACCGCAGCGGGCGACGTGCTGGCCCTGCCCGCACTCATCTTGGCGTCCTATCTGGTGCGCCACGACGTGGTGACCCCGGTGGTGGCCGCAGTGGTGGCCGCAGCCACCGTGGGGTCGCTGGTGGCCGCCGTCCGGTCGCAGGCCCCGCTGTTGCGCACCGTGCTGCGAGAGTCGATGCCGGTGTTGGTGCTGGCCGGGTTCTTGTCGCTCATGGCCGGGGTCACCGTGGAGAACCGGTTCGACGTGTTCTCCGACCGCCCCGTGCTGTTGGTGCTGATACCAGGCTTTTTGGCCACCGCCGGCGCGTTGGGGGGCATCTTGGCCAATCGGCTGTCGAGCAAACTGCACCTGGGCTTGATCGGCCCCTCGATTGTGCCCCAGCGGCGGGCCCGCAGCGATGTGGGGGTGACGGTGGGGTTGGCGCTGCCGGTGTTCGCTTTTTTGGCCCTGGTCTCCCATGGAGCGGGATCTGTGGTGGACTTGGCAGGGCCGGGGTTGGGCCGACTGGTGGGGGTGGCGCTGGTCGGGGGCGTCTTGGCCTTGGTCGTGGTGGTGGCCATGGCCTACTACGGAACCATCGCCGCGGTCCGCTTCGGGGTCGACCCCGATTCGGTTGGCATTCCGACGGTGACCGCGGTGCTCGATCTGGTAGGGGCCCTCACCCTGGTGTTCGCCATCGAGGCGATAGGGGCAGGGTGAATTGCCCACAACACACCACTAGTTTGAAGGGAGTTCACAATGGACGATAAACCCCGCAATCTTCGGGCCATGCTCGCCGAGGCCAAGGATCTCTCCGAGCTGATGGTGGATCTGGCCTATGCCGCCCTGTACTTCGGCGACCCGGACATGGCCACCGAAGTAGACGAGCTCGAGATCGAGATGACCGAGTTGGTGCAGGGCATGCGGGCGGTGTGCATCTTGGCCGTTCGCCACCCCCGTGAGGCCGACGGCATGTCGTCGGTGCTCCAGGTGATCAGCGCCATCGAGCGGATCGCCAACGACGCGGTGGACATCTCCCGGATCGTGACCCGCCGCCTGGGAATCCCCGCTGAGCTGGTGGCCGACATGACCAGCGCCGAGGAGATTTCCCACCGCTTGGTGGTACACGAGGGATCCCACATGGTGCGCCGCCCCCTCGGCGACCTGGAGCTGCCCGTGGTGGCCGGGATGCGGGTCATGGCCATACGCCGGGACCGCAGCTGGATCACCGACGTGGGCGGCGACCAGCTCATGATGCCCGGAGATGTGCTGTTTCTGCGGGGTTCGCCCGCGGGGATCATGAGGCTGCACCAACTGGCCGCCGCACCCATGTGGGAGGAGCCGATGGCCCCTGAGGATCCGTGGATCTCCGATCTGGATCGGGCGGTGGACGTGCTGGTGGAGATGAAGGACCTCTCGGAGGCCGCGGTGGGGCTTGCCTACTCGGCGCTGGTGCTCAACGACCGGGGCCTGGCCGCCCAGGTGCGGCTGTTGGAGGGCCGCCTCGATGAGATGAACCACCAGCTTGAGCTATGGGTGCTGCGGGCCGCGGCCAACAACATCGACCCCGCGCCGCTGCGGGGATTGCTGCATCTGGGCCAAGCCGCCGAGGACATCGGCGATCAGGCCCGCCAGATGATCTCGCTGGTGGAACAGGGCGAGGAGGTCCATCCCATTTTGGAGATCGCCCTCGGCGACTCCGACGAGGTGGTAGTTGACCTCCCGGTGGCGTCGGGCAGCGGCGCCGACGGCACCTCGCTGAAGCAACTGGCCCTCAACATCGAGCCCGGCTTCACCGTGCTGGCCATCCGCCGGGCCGGGCGCTACATGTATCGCCCCCGGGGCAGCGCCGTGCTCTATGCCGGCGACGAGATCATCGCCAGCGGCCCCGACGAAGGCCGCGAAGCCCTAGCCGAGCGCTTCGGCTGGAACCTGGTACGAGAAGAAGAAGGCCTAGAAGACGAACTCCAGCCCATGGGCTGCTGAGCCACCTCAAATTGGGGGGCCACTGGCGCGTGCCCCTGTCGGTCTTAGGATGCCGTCGGATCTGAGACCACGAGCCGCCAGCGGTTTCGCGGGCTTCGCCGTACGATTTCTGTCGGCTCTACTTCTCCCTCTTCCTCCATGATACGCATCCACCTGAGCACCGCTTGTCTGGAGACGTCGAGCCTGTCTGCCAGCATTCCGGTCGAGAGAGGACCCTCGCTGAGCAGTTCTTCGATCTTGCTGCGGGTGGTCGAGGGTTCATCGCTGTGCCGGGATGGAATGGGCCAGAGCGGGCCGGGCGAAGCCGCGGCCTCGTTCTCGGCGAGGTAGGCGCGGCCTCGAATGGTCACGGAACAGTCGTTGATTCGGTCTTCGAGGACCGGTAAGTCGAGTCCTGCCTCATATAGGGAAGCGGCAACGGCCAGCAGCCCCGACCCTCGGTTTTCGCATACCGCTCGATTGGTGTGGGGAATCTCGATGTCTTCAAGCAGCTTGGCCAGTCGAGAGTTGCGAGATGAGGAGACCGGTTTGGCGAAGAGGAGGTCGCGGTTAATCTGGCCGTGGAGTCCTCCAGGATTCACAACCTCGAGCCGATCAGGATAGAGCTCGACCCTTACTTGGGTTCCATGGGCGGAGGGGTGATAGTCCCGGTGCAGAAGAGCGTTCACCACGGTCTCCCGTACCGCCTCGTCGGGGTACTCCCATAGATCGAGGCGTCCTTCACCGGTAACCTCAGCTCGTCGGGTGGTATTGCGCCGTACAGCGGCTTGAGCTTGTTCGACCATCAGGGGGATCGGCCCGTCGATGGGAACGTTGTCGAGAAAGCGGATACCGTTTCGCATTGGCCTGCCGGTTACTGTTGGGTACGCCACGAAGGTCACATTGAGCTGGGGAAAAACTGCTGAGGATATCGGCCCAGTGACAGAATTCCCGCAAGTGTGATGGAAGGCTCGGAATTCTCTCCAGCGGTCACGCTCAGAATGCGGAGGATATCGTCGTCGCTGTGATCGGCGATCGCCGGTCCCCGTCGGCTTCGAATACGGCTGAGGAGAGCGCTGACAAGGTTCTCGTCGAGGTCGCTTCGCTTTGCTCCGTCCACGACTGCAATGTCGTCGAGAGGCTGTCCTCGCCCGGACATGAGGATGTGGATCTCGTAGAGGCTCAGGCGGCGGTCGCCGTCATGGGTACGTATATACGATCCGCTTTCGAGCCGCTTCGACTTCAAGTAGCAGGGTTTTCGTCCAGCAGGCAGCTCCTCTACCATCGCGACTACCACAGGCTGCTCATCCACTTCAGCTATGTCGATATCTGCTCGGATCGGGGGCTCAAGCTCGTTGGCGCAAGTCGAAGCGAGGTCGTTGGCAAGCTTTCTCGCATCGATGGGCACTGGCACGAAATCACCGTCGCTCAGCCCAAGAATGACGAGTCCGCCTCGAGCATTGGCAAGAGCCGAAACTGATGCGGCTACCGACTTTGGCAGGCCTCCCGCGCCTGATTTCACTTCGATATTCTGGAGGTCGGTACCCGCCATGCGAAGGCGATCAACTGCGCGATCTACTTGAGACTGGAGCTCACTGCTCAAGGAGTCCTGTTGCACCGGGAAATGCTATCTGTTGGTTGTCTATCTGACAATCTAAGTTGTCATGCCGACAGTCAAAGAAGGCTTCGAAGCTTGTTCGTGAGGTTCGTACAGCGGGAGCGTAGGTGCGGAGCAGCGCCGAGACGTCCTTCTCAATCGCAGTGTGGTGAGGCATCGGCCATGTCCCAGCAGCCTCTATCTGAGCAGCTATGGCACCGGTCAGCATGTCATCATCGAAATTGACGGCGTGTAGCTCATTGAAGGCAAGCCACCAGACCGGTAACAACGATGGCGGGGCGAGAAGCATCCAGTGAAGGAGCCAGACAGTGCCTGGATCCTCCATATATGGATCCCACCCGTCTGGTCCAAAGAGGCTGTGACCGAATCGGGTGGGAATCATGTCAGGAGAGCGTTTGCTGGCTGAATTGGGATCTGAAGTGATGATCTTGGCCGCTAGGCCCCAGAACTTGATCGAACGGACCATGTTTTTTCCGACGCCGATTGCAACCGGAGCGTCTTCGGCTGTGAATCCACGTTCATGTGCTGCTGCTGTGGCATATGCCTTGCGGAACCATCCGTATCGGGGATGGAACGTCTCATGTCTGGCAAACACATCATTGGCGGCCTCGGCGAGTCGCATCAGTCGTCGCTTCCTGTCATGGCGCGGACATAGTCCACTGCCTTGACGGCCTGTCGAATGGCGGCATCGATCTCGGCTTCGGTGGTGAACCGTCCCAAGCTGAAACGGACTGACTCGAATGCCTCGTCGCGGGAAAGGCCCATGGCCAAGAGCACGTGGGAAGGTTCGATTGCGCCCGAGCTACAAGCTGATCCGGTGGAGACGGCTACTGGATCCATATTGAAGACAACCGCCTCGGCATCAGCACCCTCGAAACGCACACTGGCCGTATTGGGGAGTCGTTGAGTTGGATCTCCGTTTTCGTGAACCCCTGCTAGCTCGGATCTGAGACCATTCAACAGCCGATCCCTCAGTGCGCGTACCCGAGCAGACTCGGCATCACGTTCCTCGGCTGCTAACTCCGCGGCCATTCCAAGCCCGCCGATCCCGACAACGTTCAGCGATCCTGACCGTAGACCCCGTTCATGCCCTCCTCCGTGGATAACTGGCCGAAGGCGAGCTAGCGAATGGCGCGTCGCTACTAGCGCTCCAACGCCTCCTGGACCGCAGATTTTGTGACCACTCATGGACAAGAGGTCGATCCCTACATCACCCAGCGACAATGGCAGTCGTCCCAGCATCTGAGTGGCATCGCAATGAAACACAGCTCCAACGCTGGCTGTCCGCTCCGCTACCTCATCCAATGGGTTCAAAACCCCGGTCTCACTGTTGGCAGCCATTACCGATACGGCCAAAACGTCAGGTCCCAACAGCGAGTCAAGTTCATCGAGGTCGACGAATCCGCCTTGGGTCACCCCGACCACATCCACCTTGGCCTTGCCTTGCTCATGCAGCCATTGGGCTGGCTCGCGCACTGAGGCATGCTCTACCGCCGAGATCACGACTCTGTTTCGCTCAGCCGGAGCGCCTTCAGCCAGTCCGATCAATGCCAGGTTGTTCGCTTCGGTGGCCCCTGCACAGAAGACCACCCCTGATGGGCAGGCCTCTACAAGTGCAGCGACGCGTTCGCGGGCATCATCAACGGCCGCTGCTTGGCGCTGCCCGAAACGGTGAACCGATGAAGCATTGCCAATTCCGGATTGCAACGCAGGGATCATGGCTTCGGCCACCCGTGGGTCGAGCGGTGCCGACCCGTTGTAATCGAGGTAAACCTCGTGCACGCCATCTCCTAAGGGGCTGAATGGGAACTACACCGGTGTTATTGACGGTAGTCCCGCTGGGGCCTCCGATAATGGCATCGGCCTATGACAGTTTCTCCGAAACCCAGTCCGCCGAGGTGGGTGTCCGGCTATGGCCAGTGGTGGATGTGCGGGTCTCTGGGGCCGAGGTGGTGTGTGAGGGCGGAGAAGTCGGGGGTTTCAGTGTCGAGGGTTGCCGGGGGAAGTAGCGGCTGCACATGGCGGCGGCGTCGGATGTCATCCGCCACCGACCGTTCTTGGAAGCTAGAATTTGGCGCGTGGAACACGAGGCTGGCCTAGAGCGGAACGGTACTAGGGCCGCTGTCAAAGCGGACGGCCAGCTTGCTAAGAGTCGCCGCGACCTCATTCTCGGAGAGCGCCGCGAAGAGATTCGCTCCATTGCTGCTCGCCGCAAAGCCACCTCTATCGCACTTACTGGTTCTGTCGCCCGCGGTTCAGACGTGGACGCAAGCGACTGCGACTTCATTGTTGAAACCGCCTCAGGCGCGACCCTGTTTGACCTCGCTGGCCTCCAATGCGACCTCGAGGATCTCTTGGGATGCAATGTCGATGTGGTAGAGGCCAAGAATGTGAAACCCGGATACGAGCAGTTATTCGCAGATGCGCTGCTCTTGTGAAATCCGACGAAGATCTCATAGAGGACATATTGGAGGCTGCCCGGGAACTGGCGATAGTCGTCTCGCGCGGCCGCAGTAGATACGACTCAGACTTCGAGCCGCGCAGGACAACGGAGAGACTCGTGGAGATCATCGGCGAAGCAGCCGGAAGCCTTACCGCGGAACTCAAACAGCGGAGGTCAGACCTTCCGCTTCGCGAGGCGAAAGCAACCCGCAATTTCCTCATTCACGACTACGGAAGAGTTGACCATGACGCGCTGTGGCAAATTGCAGAAGACGAAGTGCCACGCCTCGCCGCTGCGCTAGGCGAAGAGCTCCGAAACATTCAGCACGGTCGGCCCAGCGGCGAATCTGCGCAACCTAACGAAGGCGATCAGTTCCAAGGTAGACCTGAGATGCCGATAACCCGTTTCTGTGGCGCTTCCACAGAAACGGGACAGCCCTGCCGCCACCCGCTCCCCACACCCGGTCAAGAATGTCCCGACGGGCACAGGCGTCTCTAGCAGAGGGTCGCGAGCGAACCGCCCGAAGCGATTAACGGCGGTTGGGTCTCTTTGGATGGGGCGAGGGGTCCGGCCATGCTGTCCTTGCCTTTTGAGCTGGTTGAGCTGGAGGTTTCGGCAGCAGGCTCGCTCAAATCAGAATCTGCAGGTTGAGGTTCCTAGAATCTGTAGGCTGAGATGTCCAGAAAGTGTAGGCTGTAAGTACCAGAAACTGTAGGATGGAGAATTATCCCCACACCTGCTGGGAGTCGATATGGCGGCAACGCTTACGCCTGAGGGCTACATCTCGCGAGTCAGCGATGAGGCAATTGCTGAGACGCTCGCAGCCATGCCGGCTGTCGTCATCGAGGGGCCGAAGGGGTGCGGCAAGACGTGGAGCGGGCGCAATTTCGCCAAGAGCGAGGTGCTGTTCGACCAAGACCTCAACGCCCGGAGATCTATTGCGGCGGCGCCGGGTTACGTTCTGGCCGGGCAGGAGCCTCGTTTGTTGGATGAGTGGCAGCTCGCCGGCGATGTTTGGAACCAGGTTCGCCACGCTTGTGACGAGGGGCAGCGCACCGGCCGATTTCTGCTCACCGGCTCCGCGGTGCCCGTCGACGACATAACCAGGCATTCTGGGGCTGGCCGAATCGGCCGAGTTCGAATGCGCCCGATGTCTCTTCTCGAAACCGGCGAGAGCACCGGTGAGGCTTCGCTCAAGTCGCTGCTCGACGGAGATGAGGTAGCAGTCCATCGTCCAGAGGCTTCGTTTGCCGATGTCGTCGATGCAATCTGCCGTGGCGGATGGCCTCGGCACCTCAACAAGCCGGTCGCCCAGGCCCAACTCCTGCTCCGCAACTACCTCGGCGAGATATGCCGCACTGACATTTCCTCAGTCGACGGCGTGGTGCGCGATCCCACCGGGGTTCAACGGCTCATAGCCTCCGTCAGCCGGAATATCGCCACCATGGCCTCATTCACGAAATTGGCCAGAGAGGCGCCGGGCGAGCGGGGCCTCAACCGCACGACGGCAACTGAGTATGTCCGCTCGTTGGAGCGCCTGTTCATCGTGGAGGACTTGCCTCATTGGTCTACCCATCTTCGGTCTCGGGCGACGCTTCTCAGCTCTCCCAAGCGGCACTTTGCCGATCCCTCCTTGGCCGCCGCGGCCACCGGCGCAACACCAGACCGGCTTCTAGGGGATCTGAATACCCTCGGGTTCCTGTTCGAATCACTGGTGGTGCGCGACCTACGCATCTATGGGCAACGCAACGATGCCACCGTCTACCACTACCACGACAGCGACAAGCTCGAGGCTGATGTGATCGTTGAGACCCGCGATGGCCGGTGGATGGCCGTCGAAGCCAAGCTCGGCGGCGAGGAGTGGATCGAAGAGGCTGCCAGCTCTCTGCTCAGGCTCAGCAAGAAGGTAGACACAGAGAAGGTGGGCGCACCTTCCAAACTGCTCATCATCACCGCAACCGGCTATGGCTACGACCGCCCCGACGGGACGACCGTTCTTCCCATCACCGCGCTGGCACCCTGACCGCTGTAGCAGTCCCTTGGCTATGGCCAGTGGTGGATGTGCGGGGCTCTGGGGCCGAGGTGGGAGGTGATGGCGGAGAAGTCTGGGGTGTCGGCGGTGAGAATACTGTCGAGTAGGCGGAGGGCGAGGGCCACTAGGTGGGCGTCGACGACGTCTGAGGTTTGGGACCGGCGGAGCAGTCCTCCCACCACTGGGGCATCGGCAAGGGTGAAATCGTGTACTTCAACTGTTCCGAGGAACTTGGCGAGCCGGGCCTGTCGGCTTCCGTCGCGCCACACCTGGGCGACAACCGGAGCGGTCGTGTGCAGCACAGCGCCCTCCTGCAATGTGGCGGCCAGGAAGGAGCGGGCGGTGTACTCGCCGCGGTCGACTGCTATGAGAAGCCCCGCGTCGAGGATCACTTGGGGAAGTAGCGGCGGCGCATCTCGGCGATGTCTTCGGGGTCCGGCGGTCCTGTTTCTTCAACCCATTCGTCCAAGAACTCGCGGAGGGCTTCGCGCCGGTGTTTCTGTTGGGCGAGGAGATGGATGCCTTCTCGGATGGCACCTGATTGGCCACCGTACTCATCGGCAAGCTCAGCAAGCAGCTCTCGCTCCTGGTCACTGAGACGGACCGTGGTAGTTGTGCTCACCGACAAGATTGTAGCACAGATGTATTGTACGGTAGACACCTCAATCGCCGGTAGATGGAGGCCGGCTAGGAAGAGTGCATCGGGGTGCTGTCCTTGCCTTTTGGGCTGGTTGAGCTGGAGGTTTCGGCAGCAGGCTTGCTCAAATCAGAATCTGTAGGCTGAGAATCTCGGATTTTGTAGGTTGGGATTCTCAGATGCTGGAAGGCTTAGTAGTCCTCGACGCAATGCGACTGTCCGTGGCGAAGACGGTGCAGACAGCGATTGCGACTTCCTCGTTGATTTCGGTACCAAAGGGTCGCTGACGGCTCTGGTCGGGCTGAAAGCCGACCTTGAGGAGATGCTGGGCCGCGATGCGGATGTGGTTTCGATGGGCGGCTTGACGGTGAAGCATCGGGCGCTTGTGGAGGACGCTGTAGTTCTGTGAGCCGATCGGATGCGCATCTCGCCGAAGACATTGGGGATGCGGCCCAGATTCTGGCGAAGATCGTCAGGCGTGGGCGACGCCGCTTTATGCGAAGCCCCATACCGCTGCCGACCTCAGGTGAGGCCCTTAGACCTCTAGTGCCCGCGCAACGCCCCGAAGGTGTCGGGTGAGCTTCTCACCTATCTACGCGAGCCCTAAGGCCCATTGGGGCTACACGTCGCCACTCAGGTGTCGATGTCGGATATTTTTGAAGTTGACACCCCATTGCGTTATTCTGGGTGGGTGACGGGACCGGTGTCGCTGCTTGATGGGGAGGTGTTCGACGATCTCGCTGCTGAGCGGCAGATAGCCGGTTTGCGCTGGCCGGACGGTCCCCGGTGTCCTAATTGCGGATCTGGCGAAGTAGCTGTGAGGTCGGGGGTGCCGCCTTTGAGATGGCGGTGTCGCGGGTGCCGCAGCGACTTCACCGTTACCTCCGGAACGGCCATGCACGGATCGAGGATCGGGGCTGGCCGGTGGGTTGCCGCGGCAGTGCGCTGGGAAGGCCGGCGCTCTGATCTTGCCCGAATGCTCGGAGTGTCGTCGGCCACGGCTGGCCGGGTGCTGGCTGCCTTGGAGGCGACGAGGCAACCCCTTGGGGAAGATCGCCTCCGGGCACTGCTGGTCCAAGATCCCGATCCCTCTCACGCGAAGCGGTCCCGGCTGCCCGGCTACCTCGCCGCTGAGGACGATCCGACCGTCGATATGACTCCAGCCGAACGGGCGTGTTTGGCGGTGCTGCGCGACAGGCCCCGGGGCGTTCGGGCTGAAGAGGTGGCTGATGCGGCGCGCATCTCCAAAAGGCACGCCCAGAGATGCCTGGGTCGCCTTGCAGAGGACGAGTACGCCCAAAAGGAGACAGCCAGCATCCCCTGGGGGTACAAATCTCTCGACGTCGATCTGTGGTTCCTGACCTTGACCGAGGAATGCGTCACGGCGTTGGCCCATCTGCCGAGATGGCCAACAAGCGAGCACGGGGAGTGTCCTGTTCGGGTTCCGCCGGAGTTCTGGTGGGTGTTCTGGTCTGGCTCCGAAGCTGGTGAGCTCAAGCTCCCTGAGCATGCCGACTACGTGGCCGGGGTGTTGCTCGACGGTCCCGACCGGGCCGCGAGGCAGTGGGCGCTCAATGCGCTTCCGGTGAGTGCCCTGTCAAAGTGCCGGCAAATGCGCGGGTACGACACGGGTCATCTCGCCGCGTGTATTGACGCCGCCATCGAGACCAGGAGCGGCCGTGCCTGAGGTCGGCGATTACCGCGACGTGCTCCCGGCGGAAATGATCGAGGTGTGGCCGGTACTGGCGCAGGCTGTCCAAGGGATCGAAGGGTCGATTATGGGGGGGGGACGGCGCTGACGATACATCTGAACCATAGGATCTCATTCGACTTGGATTACATGACTTTCGAGCCCTTTTCCGGCGAGGCCCTCGTAGGCAAGCTTGTCCAGATCGCACCGGGCAAGAGGGTCGAAACTCTCAGCGCGGGGGCAGATGTTCTTGATGCCCGGATTGACGGTGTCGCCGTTCAGGTTTTCCGGCCGCAGCCCCGACCAGAGGTGGGGCATTTGACCGTTTTGAGGGCCCCGATCCTTGTGACTGGCATGAGAGTGGGGTCGCTGCCTGACCTGCTGGCAGCCAAGCTGGACGTCATCCTGTATCGGCCGAAGCTCCGCGACTACATAGACATTAAGGCCATAGATGAGCTATCCCCCTATTCGCTCGAAGACGGCATCTTGTTCCATATGCGCCGGTACGGAACTACGCCCGCCAGCCGCGACATCATGAGAATTGTCGAACTGCTGGAAGACCCTGGCCCGCTTCAACCAGATCGAGTTTTCGGTGATGATGATGGCGTGCTCGACTACCTCAGGGACAGAGCACAAGATCTGTACCGGTATCTCCACCACGAGATTATCGGCAGCCCATCAGAGTCAGATCCGGACCCGCCTGGCAGGCCCAAGCCCGCGTCAGGGCAGGATAGGGGCTAGGGCAGTTCGCTCAACCCCCTTCGAGCTGGCAAATGGCGGATCCTCTAGGGATTGAGCGGATACTGACGGCGGGTGGGGTTGAGCTGCCGGGACAGGCTGGCGAGCAGGAGGCCGGCCATGACGAGGGCGGCGGCGATGATGAGGAGCAGGCGGCTCTCGACGCCGGTGGCGGCGAGCTCTTCGCCGTCCATTTCCCCGGCCATGCCGTCGTCCATATCATCCATGTCGCCGGTCATCTCCTCCACCTCGTCGTCCATATCATCCATGTCGCCCATGTCGTCCATGTCATCAGCCATGGCAGCCGTGATTCGGCCTTCGCCGCCCTCGGGGTATTGGGCAGCACCGATGGTGCCGTTGAGGCCGTCTTTGATGTAGGCGGCCAGCGACTGCTGGTCGGTGAGGCCCAGGTGGGTGCGGGTGCCGTCGCCGAACAGGTACTGGTCGCCGCCGTTGGCCAAGAAGTTGAGGGTGACCAGGGCGATGGAGGGGGCGCCGTCCACCACGGCGCCGTCGCTCACCAGCGCGGTGCCGTCTTCGAGGGTGATCGATTGCACTCGGGTGCCCTCGGTGGTCACGGTGTCGTCTTCGCCGATCTCCTGGGGGGTGCCGGCTGGGTCGTAGACCAGGGTCATGCCGGCGATCTGGGCGAAGCGGCCGCTGGAGCTCTCCACCCGGGACACGGCGTTCTCGAAGATCACCTTCATCTGGGCGGGCGACACGTCTTCGATCACGGTCACGAAGTTGCCGAACGGGGAGATGTTGAACGTTTCCAGCTCGCTCACCGGTCCCACCGGGATCACCGAGTCATTGCGGATCCCGCCGCCGTTCTGGATGGCCACCACCGGCTGGGGCACGCCGAAGTCGGCGGCCAGCCGCTGGCCGTTCCACAACAGGGCGTCGGCCAGCAGGTTGCCCTGGTTGGTCTCATGGGTGCGGATGCCTGGCGAGCGCCGGCCGTCGAGGGGTACCTCGGTGGTGCCCACCGGGGCGGCGGCCAGCTCTTCAAGGGCGGCGGCCACTGGCTCGGTCACCTGGGACACCACGTCGGGGTGGGGTGCCACCGCATCGGCCTCGGCGCCGCCGGCCACTCGCCGCAGGCCGCTGGCCTCGTCGATGGCGGTCACGTTGCCGTCGGCGTCGATGCTCAGGGTCAACTGGCCCACGTAGGTGTAGTCGCCCGGCGTGGTCACCACCGCCACGCTGGAACCGTCGGCCAGGGTGGCGGTGAGCGGGTAGGGGCCGTAGGGGTCGCCGTCGCCGGGCAGCAGCACGGTGCTGTCGTCGGCCAACAGTGCGCCGCTGCCGCCGGCCACGATGGCGTCGACGCCGATGAGCTGGGCAGCCAGGTCGACCTCGCCGCTCAGGGCCTGCAAGTGGGTGGACAAAACGATGATGTCCACCCCTTCGCCGGTGAGCTGGTCGATCTCGGCCTGCACGATCTCAGCCACGTTGGACATCACCGCCACGTTGCGGGGGCTGGAGATGAAGGTGAGGTCGGGGGTGGTGGCGCCGATGATGCCGATGCTGCGGCCCTGCTTTTCCACTACCGCCGACGGGGCGATCCGGCCCTCATCCACCAGCGCGGCCAGCGACGGCTCGCCGGAGAAGTCGAGGTTGGCGCTGATGAACGGAGCGGTGGTGGCCTCAGCGATGAACCGGGCCAAGAGGTCGGGGCCCAGGTCGAACTCGTGGTTGCCGATGGTCAAGGCGTCGTAGCCGATGAGATTGAGGGCCAGCGCATCGTAGAAGGGGCTGTCGTCATCCAGGCTCACCGACAGTTCGGGGCCGCTCAAGAAGTTGTCGCCCGACGAGATGGTGATCACCGCGGCGCCGTCGTCGGCAGCCTGCGACCGGAGCTGGTGTACCAGCGAGGCGAAGCGGGCCACGCCGCCGTAATCGGGCAGATCAGACGATGCCTGCACCAACTGCGACTCGCCGTCGTTGTGGTGCAGGATCACCAGTTGCAACTCGCCGCTGTCGGAGGCCCCATCGCCGCCGTCTTGAGCGTTGGCCGCCACTGCTCCCAACGACGCGGTAACAAGCCCCATCGCGATCAACGCCCACACCATCCGTCGAACTCTCACCAGCCGGCTCCTTTGATTTGTTGGATTCCCAAGAGACGTTCACCGGCTGGCACCTGATCGGTTCTACGCCTGCGACACTTTGCCACATTGAGGTTTCTCCATGTCAACGCCGGTGCGAATCCCGCGTTGATTTCCTCGGACATTCAGGGGCGGACCACCTCGGAGCCCCAGTTCGACTCGAAGCCGATGCCTGACAGCCATGTCTCCACCAGCTTGTTGTTCTCGGCCCGGAAGGCCTGCACCCAATCCCACTGGTTGCCGTCCACCTTCCATGAGCCGATGGCCACCACGTGGTCGTCCTCGGCGATGAGGCGGTAGCGCAGGTCGGTGAACTCGGCCTGGCTGCATAGCGCGGCCACCTGCTGCTGGTACTCCTCGGCGGTCACCGACCGGGTGCCGCCCATCTCGTGGCGCACGTAGGTCGGCCCGGCCAACTCCGGCACCAAGTCGGGGTTCTGAGCCCCCCACATCTCGTCGTACCACCGCCGCAGCACGGCCTTGGTTTCCTCAGCGGTATTGGAGTCAGCCATGGCCTGAAGCTACGACAGCGGGGCGGCAAGTGCCGCGTCGGAAGCCGAAGGCCGGTACCGTCGCAGCGTGAGCGACGCCGCCCCCGCCTCGACAACCGGGATGTTCGCGTCGCTGTCCAATAGGGAATACGCCCTGTTGTGGTGGTCGGGGCTGGTGGCGTTCCTCGCGGTCGGCATGCAGATCCTGGCCCGGGGCTGGCTGGCCATCCAGCTCACCGACAGCAACTCCAGCTTCGCCTTGGTGCTTTTGGCCTTCGGCATCGGCATGGTCACCGTCACCCCGTTCGGAGGGGTGGCCGCCGACCGATTCCCCCGTCGGGCGCTCATCGTCGGCTCCCATGTCTCGCTGTCCCTCAGTGCCCTTTGGCTCGGGATCATGGTGGTGTTGGGCCTGGAGCAGTTCTGGATGCTGTTGCTCACGGCGCTGATCCAGGGGTCGTCGTTCGCGTTCATGGGGCCGGCCCGGATCGCCATGACAGGCGAGGTGGTCGAGCGCGAGCTCTTGTCCAACGCCATCTCGCTCACCCAGCTGACCGTGGCCAGCTCCCAGACGGTGGGGCCGGCTCTTGCCGGGGTGCTGGCCGACACTCCCGGCTTCGGGCTGGCCGGGGTGTACCTTCTGAGCGCGGGCCTCACCGCATTGGGGACCATCCCGGTGCTGATGCTGCCGAAGTCGCGGCCCCAACAGCGCGAGGCCAACAGCCCTTTCGAGGAGATCGCCGCAGGGGTGTCCTACGTGGCCCGGCAGCCCTATCTGCGCGTGGTGGTCATCTCCACCGCGCTCATGCTGTTGGTGGCCATGCCCTACATGGCGTTTCTGCCCAAGTTCACCGAGAGCGTGTTCGGCGTGGGGGCGCTATGGCTGGGCATTCTCCAGGGGGCCAACGCCCTCGGCGGCACCGTCACCGCCCTCCAAGTGGCCCGTATGCGCGACAACAGCCTGCTTTGGCGGCTGCGGGTCTTCAGCTTGGCGACGGTGGCGGTTGGCGTGGGTGTTCTCGCCGTTACTCCCAATCATCTGGTGGCGCTGCCGGTGCTCTTCTTCCTGGGCGGCGCGGCCACCACATTCCAAACCGCCAACATGTCGATGTCGCTCATCTTGGCCGAGCCGGTGTACCACGGCCGGGTGCAGAGCCTGGTGATGATCGCGTTCAGCGCCCAGAGCCTGGTGGCGTTCCCGCTCGGCGCCCTCGCCGATCAGATCGGGCTTCGCGAGATGCACGGCTACATGGCCGCAGCCACCGTGTTGGTAGTGGTGTGGTCTGTTATCGCCGGCCGCAGCGCCCGCCGCCAAACAGAGGCGGCCAGAGGCCGGGCTCAAGCGGCTAGCGGCTCCAGCTAGGCCCGGGCGCTGACCAGCCAGGCGGCGCCGCCCATGGTGATGCCTTCGGGGGTGCGGCGGCGCTCGACCATGGCGCCGAGGGCGGCTTTGACCCGGTCGATAACGTGTTCTTCGGCATTGTCGGGGATGGCCGTGGCGGGCAGGAGGTCGGTGTAGTAGCGGACCAGCTCATCGGTGGTCCCGTCGCCGATGCTCAGGGGCAGGTCATGGGGGGTGATGTCGATGTCCACCAGCCCGGCCTCGGTGAGGACTGAGCTGATCCGGTCGGCCGAGGCCAAAGAGAACGGCCCGGGCGCCTCGGGGTCCATCGGCTCGGGTGGGCCCAGGATATCGGCCACCGCCTGCCCCGGCTCGGTGACCCAGGAGTTCTCGGCCGGCGACCGCCAGCACACGAAGCCTAGCCGCCCGCCGGGCCGCAGCGCCCTGCGGAGGTTGGTGAACCCGGCCACCGCCTCGGCGAAGAACATGATCCCCATGCGGGAGAAGGCGGCGTCGTAGTGGCGGGGCTCGAACTGGTGGGCCCCCGCATCGGCCACCACGAACGAGGCGTTGGCCAACCCGGCGTTGTCGGCCCGGCGCCGGGCCTCGTCCAGCATGGGGCCCGAAACGTCCACCCCGGTCACATGCCCGGCCTCGCCCACCAGGCGGGCCAGCTCCAAGCTGGTGGTGCCGGTGCCGCAGCCGATGTCCAGCACGTGCTCGCCGGGGTCGGGATGCAGCCGGGCGATGGCGGCCTCTCCCAATGGGGCCAGCATGGCATCGAGCCTCTCCCGATACTCCACCCACACCGGTCCCCGGTCGTTCCAGTAGCTGCGGAGCGCCTCGGCTGCGTCGGCCATCGCCACAGTCTGCCAGAACCCGCTGGAGGCCACGTATGCAGTGCTGAAGCTCAGAGCTGGTGGGTTGGCAATGTTTGCAGCGCTGACGCAGCCGGTTGCTTGCATGGTGAGTTATCAGCCGGGCTACAGTCTCCGGCGGTGAAACCTGCTTCTTTTGATTACCATGCTCCCGAGACAGTGGCCGACGCGGTTGGCCTGCTCGCCGAGCACGGCGACGACGCCAAGCTCCTGGCCGGCGGCCAGAGTCTGGTGCCCCTTTTGGCCATGCGCCTCACCCGCTTCGAGCACATCGTGGACTTGAACCGGGTGGAAGAGCTGTTCGGCGTGTCGCCCGACAACGGCGGTGTCCGCATCGGGGCCATGACCCGCCAGGCCGCCGTCGAATCCGACACCGCGGTGGCCGGGCGAGTGCCGC
The DNA here is from genome assembly GCF_965208475.1 of Candidatus Poriferisocius sp. Taxonomy (GTDB): domain Bacteria; phylum Actinomycetota; class Acidimicrobiia; order Acidimicrobiales; family Bin134; genus Poriferisocius. Next base: position 364,803 of record NZ_OZ242338.1, read on the forward strand.
TGCTGCACTTGGCCACCCCCCACATCGGCCACTTCCAGATCCGCAACCGGGGCACCATCGGGGGCTCAATCGCCCACGCCGACCCGGCGTCGGAGTACCCCGCGGTGATGCTTGCGCTCGACGGGGTGGCTGAGATCGCGTCGGCATCGGGCAACCGCGAGGTTTCAGCGGCCGAGTTCTTCGAGTCCACCTTCACGACCGCGGTGGCCCCCGATGAGCTGCTCACCGCCCTCCGGTTCCCCTCATGGGAGCAGCCCGCCGGCTTCGCCTTCGACGAGATCGCCCGGCGCAGCGGCGACTTCGCGCTGGCCGGCGCCGCGGTGGGCATCGGCGCCGATGGCGATGGCCGCATCAACCGGGCCGCGGTGGGCATGCTGGGCGTGGGTCCCACACCGCTGCGGGCCACCTCGGTCGAGGCGGCTCTGATGGGATTGTCCGCCGCCGATGCCGACCCCGCCGAGATCGGCAGGCTGGCCGCCGACGACATGGACCCCATCGGCGATGTACACGCCAGCGCCGACTACCGCCGCCAAGCCGGCTCCACCCTGGTGGGCCGGGTGCTGGCCGAAGCGCTGTCCCAATTGACCTCGGAGGCCGGCAATGGCTGACCAGATTCCCATCTCGATCACGGTCAACGGCCGCACCCGCCGGGGAGCGGCCGAGCCCCGTCTGACGCTGGCCGACTTCCTGCGGGAGCAGGCCATGTGTACTGGCGTCCACCTGGGCTGCGAGCACGGAGTGTGCGGGTCGTGCACCGTGTTGATGGATGGCCAGGCGGTGCGCTCGTGCCTGCTGTTCGCAGTGCAGGCCGACGGCGCCGACATAACCACAGTGGAGGGACTCGCCCTCGACGAGGAAACCCTCCACCCGGTGCAGGAGGCGTTCCGCGACTGCCATGGCCTCCAGTGCGGGTTCTGCACGCCCGGCTTCGTGGTGTCGGTGGCCGCCTTTTTGGAGGCCAACCCCGACCCCTCCGACGATGAGATCCGCCACGGCATCTCCGGCAACCTCTGCCGCTGCACCGGGTACCAGGGCATCGTGGCCGCCACCCGCCAAGCCGCGGCCACCATGAAGGGAAGTGGGGGATCATGATTCACCTAGCGGCCCTGGGCGTCAGCGCCGCCCGCCTCAAGGGAGAGCACTCATGAGTACAGCAGCCGCGGCGAGATATGTGGGCCAGTCGGTCAAGCGGCTGGAGGACCCCCGGCTGGTGACCGGGCACGGCCGGTATGTGGACGACATCGTCCTGCCCGGCATGCTCCACGCCGCCTTCGGGCGCAGCGACCTGGCCCGGGCCACCATCACCCGCCTCGACACCTCAGAGGCCGAGTCCCTGGATGGGGTTCGCGCCGTGTTCACCGGCGCCGACCTGAACTCTTACAACGACTCGCTGCGGGCGTCGCTGCACCCGCCGACGTCGCCTGCGCCCCCGGCCAACATGCTGGCCGACGGCGATGTGCGATTCGTGGGCGACCCCTATGTGATGGTGGTGGCCGAGAGCCGCTACATCGCCGAGGACGCCTTGGAGTTGGTCGATGTGGAGTTCGAGCCGCTTACCCCGGTGGTGGACTACGAGGCCGCGGCCGACGCGGAGGTCCACGTCCATCCCGAACTGGGCGGCAATCTGGCCCACGATCTGGTTGTGCCCAACCCGGGCCAAAAGGAGGCCTTCGAGAACGCGGCCCACATCATCACCGAGACATGGCACCAGCACCGCCAGACCAACGTGCCCATGGAAACCCGGGGCATCGTGGCCTCCTGGCAGCCCCACGCCGGGGTCATGGAGGTGTGGGCGTCCACCCAGAGCCCCCACGAGTTGCAGCTTGTCGGGGCCCGCGTGCTGGGCATCGGCGAGCACAAGATGGTGGTGCATTTCGGCGATGTGGGCGGCGGTTTCGGCCAGAAGATGTTCTTGGGCCGCGAGGATATGGCAGTACTGGTGGCGGCCAAGCTGCTCGCCGGCCCGGTGAAGTGGATCGAAGACCGGCGGGAGAACCTGCTGGCCTCCAACCATGCCCGCATCGAGCAGATGACGGTCACCATGGCGGTGGGCGAAGACGGCAGCTTTCTGGCCGCCGACGTGGACCAGCTAGAAGACGACGGCGCCTACCCGCTGGGAGGCCCGGCCACCCCTGGGGCCATGGCCACCATGCTGTACCCCGGCCCCTACCGGATGGGGCCGGTGAGCTGGCGGGCCCGAACGGTGTACACCAACACCTGTGGCCGCGGCGCCTATCGGGGCCCGTGGCAGATGGAGAGCGTGGCCCGGGAGCAGATGATCGACCGGGTGGCCCGGGAGATCGGCATGGACCCGCTCGAGCTTCGCCGCCGCAACGTGCTCACCCCTGAAGACCTGCCCTATCAGGTGTCCACCGGGCTGTACTTCGAGACCACCATCTCGCCTGAGAAGACCCTGGAGCAGGCGGCCGAGATGATCGGCTACGACGAGTTCCGGGCCGAGCAGGCCGCGGCCCGAGAGCAGGGTCGCTACCTGGGCCTGGGCATGGCCCTCTACATAGAGCCCACGTCGATGGGCATGGGTCCGCTGGGCACCGAGTCGGCCATGCTCCGGGTGGAGGTGGACGGCCACGTCAACGTGTTCATGGGCACCGGCTCGCACGGCCAGGGCCTGGAGACCACCATGGCCCAGTTAGTGGCCGACGAGCTCGGGGTACGCCCCGAAGACGTCACCCTGCATCAGGGCCACGGCTCCGGCTACGGGTTCGGCACCGGCGGCAGCCGCTCGGCGGTCATCGCCGGCAGCGCGGCCCGGGCGGCAGCATCGGGCGTGCGGGACAAGGTGGTGGCCATCGCCGCCCACCTCATGGAGGCCTCCGCCGACGACCTGGAGGTGGCCGACGGGGTGATCTCGGTCAAGGGCACACCGGCAGCGTCGATGACCATGGCCCAAGTGGCGGCCACCGCTTATCAGAACTCCGACGCGCTGCCGCCGGGGACCGAGGCTGGCCTCGAGCACACCGCCCGCTACAAGGCCCCGCCCTCCACTCACTCCAACGCCTGCCACATCTGCACCTGCGAGCTCGACCCGGGCACCGGCAAGATCACGCTGCTGCGCTATGTGGTCAGCGAGGACTGCGGGGTGCTGATCAATCCCATGGTGGTCGACGGCCAGATCGCCGGGGGTGTGGCGCAGGGCATTGGCGGCGTGCTGTACGAGCACGCGGTGTACGACGAGAGCGGCAACCCGCTGGCCTCCACCTTCCTCGACTATCTGGTGCCCACCGCCGCCGATGTGCCCGAGTTGGAGTGCGGCCATGTGGTCGTGCCATCCGATACCCCTGGCGGGCACAAGGGAACTGGGGAGGGCGGCGCCATCGGGGCGCCCCCGGCGGTGTTCAATGCGGTGGTAGACGCCCTGGCCCCCTTCGGGGTGTATCCCAACCGCCAGCCCCTCGACCCCAACACGGTGCTGAGCCTGATCGCCTCGTCTCCCAACAGCTAGCAGTGTCGAGCCAATGAGGTTCGCGCTGTTCTACGAGATCCCCGTGCCCCGCCCCTGGGACGAAGACAGCGAGCGCCGGGCCTACCAGGAGGTGCTGGAGCAGGCCGTCTTGGCCGACAAGATGGGCTTCGACAGCGTGTGGACGGTGGAGCACCACTTCTTGGAGGAGTACTCCCACTGCTCCAACCCCGAAGTGCTCTACGGTGCCATCGCGGCCCGCACCGAGAACATCCGCATCGGCTACGGGGTGCGGCTCGCCCCCAAGCCCTACAACCACCCGGTGCGCTCGGCCGAGTCGGCCGCCACCTTGGATGTGATCAGCGGCGGGCGGGTGGAGTACGGCACCGGCCGGTCCAACAGCCGGGCCGAGTTGGAGGGCTTCGGCATAGACCCCAACGAGACCAGGGCCATGTGGGCCGAGGCCGTAGAGCACACCGCCGGCTGCTGGATGAACGACGAATACAGTTTCGAGGGCGATTACTGGTCGATGCCCCGGCGCCGGGTGATCCCCAAGCCGGTCCAACAGCCGTGCCCTCCCATGTGGGCCGCGGCGGGCAGCGATGAGACCCACCGCATCGCGGGGTCGATGGGGATGGGGCTCTTGTCGTTCAGCGTGTTCGTGCCCATGCCCGACCTCGAGGCCAAGATCAACATCTACCGCAACGCCATCGCCGGCTGCACAGATCCGGTGGGCGGTCGCATCAACAACCGGGTGGCCAGCTTCACCATGGCCCACTGCGCCCCCACCGCCGACGAGGCCTGCGAGGTGGGGCGGCAGTCGTTCGAGTGGTATCCCGTCGCCGCATTGCAGCTCTCCGCGTCGATGCCCGCCTGGCAGGCCGACCGCAGCCTTGATTTCAACGACTTCCAATATCTCAGCGCCGTCACCGATGTGCTGGACAGTGGCATGGTCCAGGAAGCCATGAATCTGGAAGGGCTGGTGGAGATGGGCACCGCGCTCATCGGCGACCCCGACCAGGTGGTCCGCCTGGCCAGGGGCTACGAGGAGATCGGCACCGACCTCCTTTTGTGCGCGGTGCAGCCCTACAACATCCCCCACGACAAGGTCATGGCCTCCATCGAGCTCCTCGGCCGCCACGTCTTGCCGGCGTTCGACCATTAGCTCTTCGCCCCCCGCTTCGGAGCCCGGCGCGCCCGGCGCCGCAACGCCCGCTGCCCGGCGGGGCGTGGGGATGTGGGCTGCGGCCACCGGCATCTTCTTGTTCAGCTGGGGCCCCATATTCGTCCGCGACAACGAGTTCGGCGCGTTGCCGTTCGCATTCTGGCGACTGTTCGGGGCGACGGCCTGGTCGGTGGCTGCGCTGCATCTGCGGGGAGGGCGGCTCGACCGCCGGGTGCTGCGCCACTCCCTGGCCGGCGGCGTGGTGTTCACCGTCAATGCGGCCACGTTCTTTACCGCCATCAAGACCACCTCGGTGGCCAACGCCATGATCATCGGCTCGACTGCCCCCATATTCCTGCTGTGGGCCGCCAGCCGGGTATTCGGCGAGCAGATCAGCTATCGGGTGAAGCTGGCCACGCCGGTGGCCATCGCCGGAATGATCCTGGTGCTTCTGGGCCGGCCAGACAGCACCGGAGGCGGGTCTTTGGGCGGCGACTTGCTGGCGGTAGTGGCCGTGTTGTCGTTTGCCGGCTACTTGGTGGCTTCCCGGGTGGCTCGCAACCACTTGAGCGCCCTGGAGTACCAGGCCGGATGGTCCGCGATCTCCACCGCCATGATGCTGCCGATCGCGCTGCTGTCGTTCGACCCCTTGGTCATTGCCGACGGTTGGAGCTGGGGGGTGGCCGCCACCATGGCGGTGACCGCCGGACTTGCCCACCTGATGGTCAACTACAGCCACCGGCACGTGTCCCTGAGGGCCATCACGCTGATGAATATGGTCGCTCCGGCGTTGGCGGTGCTGTGGGCCTGGTTTCTGTTCGACGAGCAACTCGGCGGGTGGCAGTGGTTGGGCGTCCCGTTGGTGGTGGTCTCGGTGCTGTCGGTGGTATTGGATGAGTGAGCCAACCCGCCGAGGGGGTAAAATCACGGGTCGATCCGGGGTAGCTCAACCGGCAGAGCAAGCGGCTGTTAACCGCTAGGTTGTGAGTTCGAGTCTCACCCCCGGAGCCAAACCGGCATCAGTGCGACGGCACTTGCCTTTCGCAATCCACCCCTGCCGACCAATAGGCGGACCACTAGGATGTCGGCGGGCCCGTAGCTCAGTGGTCAGAGCAGGCGACTCATAATCGCTCGGTCGCGGGTTCGATCCCCGCCGGGCCCACTTTGGCCAACTCGGGTTGTTTGGCCGAGCCCGTGCCCATCTGCCCGGCTGTGCCGGGGGCATCTTCTTCGCTCGGCTCCTGCCAGCGGCGGGTCAGCCAGCCGAGGCGGTGCGCGACGTACAAACCGATAAGGGCCAGTGCGGTGCCCACGAAGCCGTCGATCACCCAGTGGTTGCCGGTGAGCACCACGGCCACCGACATCAGCAGCGGTGAGGCCACCGCGAATATCCGCACCGGAATCGACCGCGTGCTGCGAAACAGCACCACCCCGGCCAGCACATTCCACCCCACGTGGAAGCTGGGCAAAGCGGCGTACTTGTTCACCACTGAAGGAGGCTGAAGGTATCGGTAGGAGGTGGACAGGTCGGTGACTGTGTCGGTGAAGCCGTCGAAGAACCGGGGCGGGGCCACCGGGAAGAAGGCGAAGAACAACAGTCCCAGAGCGCCGGACACGATCATGGCGTTGCGCATGAGCGTGTAGCGGCGCCGGTTGTAGCGGTACAGCAGCAGCAGGGCGCCGATGATCACCGGCCAGTGCAGCCAGATGTACACCCAGTTGAAGAAGGTGACCATCCAGTGGTAGTCGAGCACTGCCGACTGCGACCACGCTTCCAGGTCCAAGCCCAGGGTGGACTCGAAGGTGAGCAGGTCGTAGGCGTTCTTGAAGGCGGCAACCTCCGCCCCCTTGGTGAGCATCCGCACGCCGAAGTAGATGAGCGCGGCCACCGTCACGATGAAGACTTGGCCCGGGAAGTGGCGCCAGCCCCGAGCGCTGCCGGCAATTTCCGGCGCAACGATGATCTTGAGCCGACGGACCATGGGTTAACCATGCTACCGACTCGCTGCCGGCCTTTAGCAAGGAGTTCGCGATGTGGCTGCCCTCGGCCAGGCAGCTCTCAGATATCCCCCAGCCAGGCCGGGGCGCGGTCCAGCAGGAACTCGCTGATATCGGCAACTTTGGGCATCACGCCGCCCAGGCACTCCTGGCCGGTGAACATGCCGCTGATCGAGACCTCCACCCGGGCGGTGATGGACACGCTCCGCTCGGGGGCGTCGGTCACCGCGGCGTAGGCGTCGATGGCCGACACGTCGAGCGGCAGGTCCATTCCGCCGATGCCGGCGAGGTCGGTGGCCAAAAGCAGCAGGTCGGGGCCATCGGGCAGCGGCGGCAGGCTCCACGACACCACCATGGGCAGCTTGAAGTCCTCGGTGGGCTCCACCCCCTCGGGCAGTTCCATCATGTGGTCCTCAAAGCTCAGCATCACCCGGGGATCCACCTCCAGGGTGATGTGTACGTCGAGCGGGCCGCCGCAGGCAGCCGAGGGGTGCAGGTCCACCTCCCATGCCTGGCGCATGGAGTAGGTCTCCACGAAATGGCGATCATCGTGGACATGGAAGCCGTGGTCAGCGGCATGGTCTTTGAGATCGGCGATGAAGGTAGCGATATCGACGACAGCCAAGAGCCCAACACTGCCACAGCAAGAGCTGCCCTGGCTACCCGTTGCCGGCCCCAGGGGGCGGCGCTGGCGAACCAGGTCTGAACCGCGAAATTGACCTTGTTGGCCATCCGATAGCGGTTAGCTTCGTCTGGTGGACGGCAACGGGATTCTGGCAGTCTTCGACCGGGCCGCAGCGGCGGTGGCCGAGGCGGTATCTCGGGTGGACGGCTGGAAGATGACCGGCAACCGGGAGGGTCAGTACAGCTTCGACGTTGCCGCCGACGAGGCGGCCCGGAAGGTGCTGGCCGAGGCCGGCTTCGGGGTGTTCAGCGAGGAATCGGGATCGCACGACCCCGGGCGCGACCTTTTGGTGGTGCTCGATCCGGTGGACGGCTCCTCGAACGCCGCTCGGGGCTTGCCGTGGTACTCCACCAGCATGTGCGCAGTCGACTCTGGCGGGTTGCTGGCCGCTCTGGTGCAGAACCTGGTGAACGGCAAGGCGTACCGGGCGATTCGGGGACGGGGGGCCACCGTCGACGGCCGGCAACTCGCCCCGGCATCGGGAGAGCACCGCCGGCGGGGATCAGGGCCGACGTCTCAGCAGTTTTTGGGTGAGGCCACCGTGGGGCTGACCCATCTGCCCCCCCGGCATCTTGGCTGGGGGCAATACCGCGTCTTGGGCTCGATCGCCCTGGATCTGTGCGCGGTGGCCGAGGGCGTCCTCGACGCCTACATCGACTGCACACCCGGGGGCCACGCCACCTGGGACTACCTGGGCGGCGCCTTGGTGTGCGCCGAGGCTGGAGTGGCGATGGGCGAGGCATGGGGGCGGCCCCTTCTGCCCGACGCGCTGTCTGAGACTCGCTCGCCGGTAGTGGCAGCCACCCCGCCGCTGCTCGCCGAGATCCTGGCTCAGCGGCGCACCTTCGGCGCCCCTGCTGGCGAGGGTATTGGTGCGGGAGGGTCGGCGTCGCCGGTCTAACCTGGCCATCGCACCGGGCGCGTAGCTCAGATGGCAAGAGCGCTTCCCTTACAAGGAAGAGGCCGGGGGTTCGAGTCCCTCCGCGCCCACCCTCCCCGAGCGTGCCATTGGCGAGTCGTCGCCGGCGTGGCAGTACAGTGTGGTCAGCGCTCTAGCTGGTGTGCTCAGCCCGAATTGAAGAGGGAGCCGACCAATGCCCAACCCTGTCGCCGGCGTTGACCAGAGCAACGCCCCCTACATCATCGTCTCGTCCGACACCCACGCCGGATTGTTCGTAGAGGACTACCGCGAGTACCTCGAGTCGTCGCTCCATCCCGAGTTCGACGAGTGGCTGGTGACCCGCCATCAGCACCGGGCCATGGTCGAGGAGCTCAACGGCGAGTACGTCGAGCAGTGGGAGAGCGAGAACGAGATCGGGCTGAAGGGTGCCTACGATCCCGACATCCGCGACAAGACCCTCGACGCCGACGGGGTTGCCGGGGAGATCATCTTCGCTGACGGCGATGCGGTCACCGGAATGGAGGCGCCCCCGTTCGGGGCCGGACTCTCTGCTGGGCAGATCACCGACTCGCGGCGGGCCTGGGCCGGTGCCCGGGCCCACAACCGCTGGCTCGAGGAGTTCTGCGCCACCAACCCGCCGCGCCGCGCCGGCGTGGCCTTGGTGCCCATCACCCACGGCGTGGACGAGGCGGTGAAAGAGATCGAGTCGCTGGCCGGCAAGCCCGGCGTGCGGGGCATCATGATCCCGACCATGTGGCACGAGCACCCCTCCTACGGCCACGAGAGCTACGACCGGGTGTGGGCCGCCTGCGCCGAGGCCGGGCTCGTGGTGCATACCCACTCGGGCGAAGCCGACACCCCGTCGTACAACGAGAACATGGCCCAGTACATGCTCGAGGTCGCGTTCTGGACCCATCGCCCCCTGTGGCAGCTCTTGTTCTCCGGGGCCTTCGACCGCCATCCCAACCTGCGCTACGCGCCGGTGGAATGCGGCTCTTGGTGGTTGGGCGACTTGCTGTTCAAGGCCGACGCCATGTTCGGGGGACGCAACTGGAAGGTCAAGAAGATGAGCTCGCGCACCAAGGGCCTCATCGGGCGCCTGCCCTCGGAGTACATCGGCGCCAACGTGTTCATCGGCGCTTCCACCATGAGCAAGGTCGAGCTGCGGCGGCGCTACGTGAACGGTGTGGACGCCCTGATGTGGGGCACCGACTACCCCCACCCGGAGGGAAGCTGGCCCAACACGATCGAGCGCCTCGAGACCGATTTCCAGCAGATCCCCGTGGAGGAGACCCGCCTGTTGCTCGGGCTCAACGCCGTGCGCTGCTACAACCTGGATATCGAGGGCCTCTCGTCGATCGCCGAACAGATCGGGCCCACCCCCGAGCAGCTCAACCAAGACCTCGACTTGCGGACCGAACCCGATGCCATCCGCGAGGCCCGGTTCTGGTTCGACGACTACAACATCGAGTGGCCCCAGTAAAACGCGGTGTCATCTGCTGGCTCCAACGCCGCCACGGGCATTCACTGGGCCGATGGAAATGGCTATAGGCTGAATGCCCTATGGCGGGGGATAGGCACTACTACATCGAGGCGTTCGAGACGGTCGATCTCAGTTCATATCGGCAGCACAAGTCGCCGTTTGCCGGTCGGTATGGCACTGATCAAACGATCTTCGGCCTGTACTGCGGCCGCCTGTATCCGCTGAAGGCGTCCGACGAAGAGGATCCGATTCCCAACTATTGGAAGTTGCGCAATGGCGTAATGCTGTACGACGTTCCAGAGCAGCCGCTTGAGATCGTCGGACCCGATGCCGCTGGGGTGCTGGAGAAGGTTCTCGTCTGCAAAGCGGACACGCTGGGTGTGGGCCGATGCCGCTACGCCCTCGCCTGCTATGAGGACGGCGCAATAGTGATGGACGGCGTGGTCATGCGGCTGGGGGCGGATCGCTACTGGTATGTCAAGGCCAATGGCGAGTTCATGAGCTGGCTCAAGGCCGCTGCTATCGGGCTTGATGCCGAGGTGTCCGATCCGAACTCGCAGGTGCTGCAAATCCAGGGCCCGAAGTCGCTGGATGTGCTGAATGCCGCCACCGGCGGCGGGCTGTCGGACGAATTCAAGTACTTCCGGGCCGGGTTCTTCGACATTGGCGGCCAGTTGCTGTGGGTCTCTCGCACCGGATGGACCGGGGAGGTGGGAATCGAGGTCTATTGCAACAGCGGCCCCGAGCCGACCGACCACGATGCCCTCTGGGATCACTTGTTCGCCAGCGGCGAGCAGTTCGGCATGGAGTTCAGCACCTCGTCATCCATGGGAATACGGCGGATCGAAGCCGGCATTTTGGACAACGGCAGCGACATCGAACCCGATCTGACTCCGTTCAGCGCCGGCCTCGGGCATTTTGTCAACTTCGACAAGGCGGACTTCATCGGCCGAGCCGCGTTGGAGACCGCCGACCGCAGCCAGCTCTTGCTTGGGCTGGCCTGCCCGACCGCGACGCCGGAAACCTTCATGTCGGTGTGCTTTGAGCACGCTCCGGCCGGGCACATAACCATCGGCACATGGTCGCCCACCCGAGATGAGGGAGTCGGCTACGTGCGCTTCGATCGTCCGTTGCCCGGGGACGAGTGGGTGGGCAAGAGGGTCCAGTTGCAGGACCACGACGGCGAACTGCACGAGGCGACCGTGGAGTTGCTGCCCTTCATCGACAAGGAGAAGCAACTGCCGCGAGCCCTGTGGCGCCCGTGACCGCCAGAGCAGGGGAGTAGCCGCTCAAGTGACTTCCACGGAGGTGGCCACGATGGCCTGACGGTCGTAGCGGGCAACTTCACCCGTCAGCTCCACTTGGGCCTCGCGCATGTCGGGGTCGAATGATGAGGCCCCGACCCGGAAGGTGAAGAGGCCCGGCTCGGCGATGAGCTCCATGTCCCGGCCATGGAACGCCAGGCGGCTGGGATGGACGGTGAAGGCGACGGTGCGAGTCTGGCCCGCGGGGATCGACACCCGGGCGAACCCGATCATCTCGCGGATGGGCCGGGCCACACTCGCCACCTCATCGGTGGCATAGAGCTGAACCACCTCGTCTCCGTCGCGCTGGCCGGCATTGGCAACCGGCACCGAAATCTCGGTTGCCGAAGTGGTCGACCCCGCGGCCACCGTCAGATCGCCGTATTCGAAGGTGGTGTAGGACAGGCCGTGGCCGAACCAGTACCGCGCTTGGGCGCTGCGGTCGACGTAGTCCCCGTAGAACTCCGATCGATCCCCTCGCCGCCGCATGTCATGGTGCAGCGGTATCTGTCCAACGTGCCTGGGCATGGTGACCGGCAGGCGGCCGGCCGGGTTGACCGCGCCGACCAGCACGTCGGCTATGGCCCTGCCGCCCTCCTCGCCGGGCAGGATCGACCACAGCAACGCGTCGGCGGCTTCCGACTCCTCTTCGAGGGTGTGAACCCGCCCGCTGATCACCACGACGATGGTCGGAGTTCCGGTGGCTGCCACCTCGGCGACAAGCTGCGACTGCACGCCCGGCAGTTGGAGATCGGTGGCGTCGCGAGCTTCGCCCACGGTGGACTCCGCCACCAGCCCCGATCGGGCGCCCACGCACACCACGGCAACGTCGGCGGCCGCCGCGGCCTCAACCGCCGCGGCGATTCCGGATGTGTCGCGGCCCGCGTCGGCGCACCCGGCGACGTGGACGACCTCGGCGTGGGGCAGGGCATCTCGAAGGCCGCCAACCGGCGTCACATGGGGATTGAAGTGCGGTCCGGGCGAGAACCGGCCTCCCGCCTCGGGAAGCTGATCGGCGTCCATGTCGGCGCCGATGCCCCCCAGCGCTTCGGTCACCGCCTCGGTGCGCCCCTGATAGATGATCTCCAGGTGAGCCGGATAGTGATAGTCGCCCTGGAGCAGCCGGGGATCATCGGCGTGGGGGCCGACAACCGCCAGTCGGGAGATCGAGGGGTCAAGGGGTAGAACCCCCTCGTTCTTCAACAAGATGACTCCCTCGGCCGCGGCCCGCCGGGCCAGAGCCCGCTGCTCAGGCGTGTCGAACAGCGCAAGGGCGGCATCGGCGTCCACGTAGGGGTTCTCAAACAGGCCGAGCTGGAACTTCTGGGCCAGCACCCGGGCACAGGATTCGTCGACGATTGCCTCGCCGATGCGGCCTGCACGCACCGCTTCCGGGAGATGCTTGTAGCAGTCGAGGGCGGGCAGTTCGATGTCCAGTCCGGCCGAGAGGGCTTGGATCGCCGACTCAGCCGCGTCGAGGGCCGTCATGTGGTTGAAATGCAGCTGGAGGACGGCGAAATAGTCGGCCACCACCGTCCCATCGAAGCCCAGCTCCCCGCGCAGCAAGTCGGTGAGCAGCCTTCTGCTGGCGGCGACCGGTTCTCCGTCGATCGACGAGTAGCTGTTCATGATCGAGGCCAGGCCGGCGTCGCGTATGGCTGCGGCGAACGGCTCGGCATACACCTCGCGAAGCTCCCGCTCGCCGATGTGTACCGGGGCTTGATTTCGTCCCCCCAGGGAATAGCCGTAGCCGAGGAAGTGCTTTCCCGTGCAGACCACGCCGTTGGCCAGGTTGTCGGTTTGGAGCCCCTGCACGTAGGCAGTTCCCATGCGGGCGCAGAGCTCGGGAGATTCCCCATAGGTCTCTTCGACCCGGCCCCATCGGGGGTCGCGGGCCACATCAAGCACCGGCGACAGGTTGTGGCGGGCGCCGACCGCGGTCATCTGGGTGCGAATAACCTCAGCGACCTCGGCCATCAACTCGACATCCCAGGTGGCGGCCAGCCCCAACCCCTGGGGGAACGTGGTGGCGCCGCGGTGAAGGAAGCCGCCGACCCCCTCTTCGTGGATGACCATGGGGATTCCCAGCCGGGTGCGCTCCACCAGAATCTGCTGGATCGAGTTGCCCAGTTGGGCCGATTCGTTGGCCAACAGGCCGGTGCTGGCACCGATGCGGGTGACCTGTCCGATGCCGTTGGCCAGGATCTCCGCGGCATGGTCGGCGTCGAACACCTCGTCTCTCACCACCGCGGTGAGCCAGACCGCCCCGAGTTGGGCAACCTTCTCCTCAAGCGTCATGCGGCCCAGGAGATCAGCCACGCGGTCGCCTATCGCGGCGTGCGGGTCGCGGTACACCTCGGTCATGTCTGCATCCTCATGCAACTGTCTAGGCGAGTTCACATCGCCGAGGTGAATCCGCCCATCTGTTTGGGATCGGCGAAGTATGAGTACGCTCACTCGGTGCCTGGCACCTTCAGCCGAACTGACCAGCGGGCGCTCCGGGCGGTTGCGGTGCAATTTTTCGCAAACGGGGCGATCTTCGCCTCGTTCATACCCCGGATGCCGGAGATACGCGACCGCGTGGGGATATCTATCGCCGGCGTGGGGGCACTGCTGTCGATCGCCGGAGTATTCGGTCTGGTAGGCAGCGCCAGCGCTGGTGGCGCGATTTCTCGCTTTGGCACCCGGGTGGTGTTGCTCATTGCCGGGGCTCTGCTGGCGATGACTTTGGCCGTCATTGGGCTCTCCACCACGCCGGCGCTGCTGCTGGTGGGCCTGTCGTTGATGATGGCCTTCGATGTGCTGGTCGACGTCGCTATGAACATGCAGGGCTCATGGCTGAGCGCCCGTCGGCACTCACCGGTGATGAACCGACTTCATGGATTGTGGAGTCTGGGCGCCCTGATCGGGGGAACAGCGTCGTCGCAAGTGGCGGCCGCCGGGGTTTCCCTGCCCGTTCATCTCATAGTTGCCGCCGCGGTGATGCTCGCGGTCATCGGCTATGTCGGATCCGGGCTTCTTCGAGTCGATGAGACTCCCGGCCAACCTGGCGAAGCCTCCGATTCGGGCCGGGTCGGTGGAATCGTCCACCGCTCCAGAGCGGCTCTGGTGCTGTTGGGGTTGGTTGGGTTTTCCGCGGCGACCATGGAGTCCACGTCCATCGACTGGGCCGCGTTTCGCCTCAACGACGACTTGGGCGCCTCTGCTGGATTCGCGGCCCTCGGCTACGTGGCGGTGATGGGTGGGATGACTGCGGCGCGATTCGCCGGTGATTGGATGAGCGTGGGCCTGGGACACGACAGGCTTATGCGACTGTCGGTGGCTATGACCGGGGCCGGGGTGGCGATCGCCTCGCTGGTTCCGAACCGGTATCTCATTGTTGCCGGCTACGCCCTAGCTGGGCTTGGGATCGCTGCGCTTTTGCCCTCGGCTTATGACACCGCGGCGAAGCGCCCCGGCCAGCCAGGCGCAGGGCTCGGTGCGCTGACCGCGGGAATGCGCACCGCCTTCTTGGTGATTCCGCTGGCGATTGGCGGCATTGCTGGAGCCAGTCTCGATGTGGGCAGCGCGGTGGCAATAGTGGCGCTGCCCAGCACGGTGGTCTTCATGCTCATGATGTCCAGGCTTCGGTCAGCCTGATCGGCCTCCTCAAGTTGGGACCAGGGCCGTTCAAGTCGAAGTTGACGGCGGCAACCTCGGACGGCCCTCTCAGCTGGGATCAGGGTTGAAGCGGTTTGATCCGGTAGACAAGAACGGAGCCGTCGCGCACTCCAAGCACTCGGCCAAATTGAGCAAGAGGGGCTGATCATGGTTCAACCGATGCAGGGCATCCGCATACTGGATGTCGCCGATCACACCTTCGTGCCCGCGGCTTCCGCGGTGCTGGCCGACTGGGGCGCCGACGTCGTCAAGATCGAGCACGCTCAGCGGGGCGACGCGGCTCGGGGTCTGGTGTCGAGCGGGGCGCTTGATCTCTCAGGCCAGGTTCACGCCATCATGGAGCATGCCAACCGGGGCAAGCGCAGCCTCGGCCTCGATCTCCAAACCGAGGAGGGCATGTCGATACTGCACCGGCTCATCGCCATCTCCGATGTCTTCCTCACCAACAAGCCGCCCAACGTGCGTGAGCGGCTGCACATCACCGAGGAAGAGGTGCGGCCCCACAACGAGAGCATCGTCTACGCCGCGGGCACCGCGTGGGGCCACAAGGGTCCGGAAGCCGATCGGGGGGGCTACGACATGACCTCGTTCTGGGTGCGATCGGGGGCGGCAATAGGCACCTGGCACACCGACGACGACCGCATGCCCTCGCAGCCGGGGCCGGCGTACGGCGACTCTATTGGGGCGATGACCATTGCCGGTGGTATCGCCACCGCGCTGTTCCACCGCCAGCGCACCGGCGAGGCCATTTCCCTGGAAGTGTCGCTGCTCGGAACCGGCTTGTGGGCCATGGGGGCCGGCGTGGCCATGTCGCACGTGAACAACACGCCGTGGCGACCGGTCGACCTGAGCGGACGCAGCCATCCGCTGCTGGGCAACTACGCCACCGCCGATGGGTACACCATCAACATCACCTGCCTCCAGCCCCTCCCCTACTGGCAGGAGTTCTGCGGGGTGATCGACCGCCCCGAGCTGATCGACGACGAGCGGTTCGCCACCCATGAGGCATTGATGGCCAACGCCGGCCCGGCCAGCGACATCGTGAGCGAAGTGGTCATGTGCCGGACCCTGGACGAGGTCCGGGAACTGTTCGCCGACTTCTCCGGTCAATGGACGCCGGCGCTCGACACCTTGGAGATCGTCGACGATCCTCAGGTGCGGGCCAACGGATACGTCCAGGATGCGGTAAACGAACACGGGATTCCGTTCAAGCTGGTGGCGCCCCCCGTTCAATTCAACGGCGAGCCGGCCGCGCCGGGAAGGGCGCCGGGCTTCAACGAGCACGGCGACGAGATTCTCACCGAGAATCTGGGGATGGACTGGGACGACGTGATCGACCTGAAGGCCAAAGGAGTGATCGCCTAAGGCCGTTGGGGCGACAAGCCGTGAAACCTGATGTGCCGGCGCCGGCGATATCGCCGGCCCCGCGGGTACCGGCGCTCGCGACGCCGCCGTCAACGCCGGGGTGATCGTTCTCGGCGCCCTTCAAGAGCGGGCGGCCTTCATTCGGGTTGCGGTGCCGGCTCGCTGGGCGTCAGCTTCGGCGGGGGAGAGGCGATGGCCCAGTTCCTCGATCCGCAGTCCGTGGGTGGCGATAGGGGAGACCCCAGCGTCGGCCATGCCCCGGTACCGGGCGGCCAGAGCCTGCTTCTTGCGGACTTGGTGGGGCTGCATGTCGTCTAACTCTCGGGGACTGATCGGCTCGCCGAGCACGATATGGCCGTCGGCCGCGGCTTGGCCGACCAGAGACTCGCCGACCTCGCTGCGAACCACGATGCCGCTGAATCCGTCATCCTCGCCAACGGGCGCACCACCGGGCCATACATCGGCGACGGCGACATCTGAGGCTTCTCCCAGGGCATCAGGGCACAGCTTGCACCTGGTCTCAAGATCCCAGGTGCCCTCGTCCTCCCACATCTCCAGATATGGGATCTCGAAGGCCCGTCCGTCGCGGGTTTCCACCCTGGTCGGTCCGGGATTTCCGTGACCCCGGTAGCGGAACAGCGACACGGCGGTCTCCGAGATGTCCAACTGTCGAAGCAGCCGCTGCGACTTGGACAAGTGCGACTGGCCGCCGCACACCATGGTCAGCCGGGCCACAACCAGTTCGTCTATTCGGGGGTCGACCGCCGCCAGCCGATGCACCGCGCCGAGGTCGCAGGGTTTGGCGATGATGGCGAGTGGCTCATTGCGATCGAGCGCGGCGCCCAGTCCGGCCAGCGGCGCGGTTGGCCCGTATCTCGACCCTGTGTTGGCCAGAACAGCCTCGGAGGTCTCGCTGCTGACCCACCGGCTCCGCATCGGCTGAGCCGGGTCGGCCCCCACATGCAGGACGAACGCCGCTGTTCCCGAGTCCAGCAGGTATTGGCCCAGGGCGGTGAGCACCCCTCCGGTGGCCGCCTTGAACCGTACTTCTGGGTCGGCGGCCCAGGCGTGCCTCATGGTGCCGTGGTGTCCCCAGATGGGGTCGAGCGGCAGGCCAGGGTCTGATCGGGCTTCGGCCACCACTCCGGGGCATGCGCCGATGATCGTCTGCTCCTCCTCGGGGTTGAAACCGTCGATAGGCGATGGCCGCAGCGAACCGGCGGGGGTCATGGCCATCTTCACCCGACCGCTGGTGATCGTCTCGCAGAGCCCGCAACCCACACAGAGGTCGTTGGCCACGATTTGGGCCACCGTGGTCATGGGGTTCTGATCCGATACAGGCACAAGTGTTGACAGAGATCTTGCTTGCTTGGCACTAATTTCCCCCCATTCGGCATCACCTGCTCAGGCGTGTGCTGGTGGGATAGTAGATGGGTTCGCCCACAATCCTTGACTATTGCAGTTCGCTTGGCGCCAAATCTCTGGTGCAATCAGCGACTACCGTGCTGCGTCGAATACTTGAGGTGATCGAATGAGGCTCGAAAACAAGGTTGCGATAGTCACCGGTGCCGGAGGTGCCGGGGTTGGGGGGCTGGGTGTCGTCTACGCCCACGCCCTGGCCTCGGAGGGCGCCGCGGTGGTGGTAGCCGATATTGATGGCGAAGCGGCTAGCCGGGTTGCCGATGAGATCGCCGGCGCTGGGGCTCGGGCTGTTGGCGTCCGGTGCGATGTCACCTCCAGCGACGACATCGATGCCATGGTGCAAGCCGCCATCGACGCATTCGGCGGGGTGGACATCCTGGTCAACAACGCGGGGCTGGCCCGGGGGAAGTGGAGCGAGGCGGTCATCCTCTCCGCCGAAGAGTGGATGGAGATCCTGGCCGTGAACACTGTCGCCCCGATCATGTGCGCCAAGGCTTGCGCGGAGTCGATGCGGACCCGCGGCGGGGGCGTCATCGTCAACCAGTCGTCCAACGGCGCGCTGATCGATGCCGGCGCCTACACGGTTTCGAAGCTCGCCCTCAACGGTGTTACCAAGGTGCTTGCCGATGAGCTCTCGGGCGACAACATCAGGGTCAATGGGATTGCTCCCGGCGTGATGACCGCCAAGCTCCCAGAAGAGCAAGTGCAGAGGTTGCTGGCCCGCCAAACCGTTAGACGGCCTGGTGAACCCCAAGACCTTGTCGGACTGCTGGTGTTCCTGTGCTCGGCCGAATCGAGCTTCATGAACGGCCAAACCGTGGTGATCGACGGGGGTATGGCGCGCATAACCAAATAGGGATCAATGCAGCCAGCCTGACGGTTGGTAGAGGAGTGGGGCAGACTTGGGGGATGCCCAGCACCGAGCTCGTCATCGACGTCGATACCCATGTGACTGAGCCTCCTGACACCTTTGTGTCTCGGGTTCCCGCCAAATTGAAGGACCGGGTGCCCCGGGTCGAGCGCACCGACGAGGGCAAGGACCACTGGTTCGTGGGCGGAGAGGTGTTCTCTTCAGTTGGCATGACCGCGGTGGCCGGGTGGCCGGAGCCCTTTCCTGCCGGCCCTTCGGTGTTCGAGGAGATCCACCCCGCCGCCTATGATGCCAGTGAGCGGCTGAAGCTCATGGACGAACAGGGGATCTGGGCCCAGGTGCTCTATCCGAACGTCGGCGGCTTCGGGGCGCAGCACTTCTTGAAGTTGAAAGACCGCGAGCTGATGCTGGCCTGCGTGCAGGCCTACAACAATTTCCAACTCGACTGGATCTCGCCCGACCCGAGACGGTTCGTGGCCGTCATCTCAACACCCTTCTGGGACATCGACGACACGGTGGCCGAGGTCGCCCGGTGCGCTGAACTCGGCCACCGGGCTGTTTTGTTCACCGGGGAGCCCCAGCGGTTCGGGCTGCCCTTGCTCGGCGACCCCCACTGGGGTCCCCTGTGGTCGGTGGCCCAGGAGGCTGGACTTCCCATCAGCTTCCACATCGGCAGCGGCGACACCACTACCGGCTTCACTCCTGAGCGGATGGCGGCCCACGGCAAGCCGTCGACCTACGCCTACGCGTCGCTGGAGATGTTCCTGAAAAACGGAATCCAGCTCACCGACCTGTTGGGATCCGGCGTGCTGCCTCGCTATCCCGACCTCAAGTTCGTGTCGGTGGAGAGCGGCATCGGCTTCATCCCCTTCGTGCTTGAGGCGGTGGACCACTCCTTCAATGAATGCGGCGGACTCGGCCAAGCCCCCAACTTCGAGATGATGCCCAGTGAGTATTTCCGCCGCCAGGTTTATGCCTGCTACTGGTTCGAGGAGACCGCTCCCCAGCGGCTGCTCGACAAGATCGGCGTCGACAACGTGCTGTTCGAGACTGACTTCCCCCATCCGACCTGCCTCTACGGCAACGTCCGCGAGCGGATAGAGGCGTCGCTCGCCGGCCATTCCGACGAGGTCCGGCACAAGCTTCTGTGGGAGAACGCAGCCGCCCTCTACGGCATCGAAGGCCCCCAATCAGGGACCCTCAACCACCCCAGCATGAGTCGCCAAAAAGACCGTTAGTTGGTGATGGTGGCTTTGGCTTTGGCGGTGTAGTTGGCGGCGCCGATGAGGTACACGATGTGGAACTCGATGTCTGCGTCAGTGCCCGCGGTGGGGACGTTGACGGTTGCGCCGGTTTCGCCTTTGTTGATGGTGATGGTGATGACGTTGCCGAGGCGGCGGTCGTGGGCGACGGCGTAGTAGACGGTGACGTCGCGTTTTGAGCGGCAGCTGAGGCTGATCTCGAATTGGAGGTCTTGGCCTTGTTGGGCGGCGGCGTCGGCCACCGACACCCTGGGGCTGGCGGCGCAGTCTGGGATGGCGGGCTCGGGGGGCGGGTCGTCGTCGTCGGCGATCTGGGCGGTTTGCGACGGGTGGGGTCCGATGGT
The DNA here is from genome assembly GCF_965208475.1 of Candidatus Poriferisocius sp. GTDB lineage: Bacteria > Actinomycetota > Acidimicrobiia > Acidimicrobiales > Bin134 > Poriferisocius. Next base: position 384,684 of record NZ_OZ242338.1, read on the forward strand.
GTAGCCGCTGCCCGCGGTGAGGGTGGCGGTGATCGACCCATCGGGCTCGTCGGTGTCGTCGTCTGTGGTGGCGATGGTGATGGTGGCCTCAGTGCTGCCTGTTGGGATGGTGGCGGTGCGGGTGCCGGTGGTTGCTCCCCAGTCGCCGGTTGTGGTGATGTCCACCCTCACGTCGAGGTCGGCTGTTGCGGGTTCAGAGGCGGTGATGGTGAACACAGCGTCGGTTCCCTCGGTTCCGCCTGTGCTGTCGGTGATGTTCACCTCGGGGGGAGGTTCGTCGCTGTCGATGATGACGACGGTGGTGGAACCGTCGGCTCGCTCGGTTCCGTCGGGACCCCACGAGATGCCCAATATCACGCCGTCGGTGCTGCCGTTCAGGGTCGGCGCCCGGGGGCCGGTGCCGTACCACGCGGTGATCTCGTGGTCGGCCCAGTCGCTGTCGGCCACAGCCGTCAACGCCAACTCGACGCGCTGGTCGCCGGGGCCGAAGGTGACCTCGAAGTCGTTGGCGAACACCGCGTCGGGATCGTTGAGGTCGCGCATCGTCCACTGCGCGCCCTCGTCGCCACCGGTCACCCTCAACGGCACCGTGAGCGTCTCCCACGACCGCATCGTCCGCGTCAATCCGATGTTCAGCCCGGCCTGGTTGTCATAGCCGGTGCCGTTCTCCGCTATCGAGGTCGAGAAGAAGATCATGTACACCGTCAGCGGATCCACATCGTCATCAGCGACCGCAACCGACGCCTCGCCCTGGGTCGCCGAGACCGCGTAGCCCGCGTCCGCGCCCGGAGCGTCCAACGACACCGTGACACTGCCGTCGGCCTCGTCCACGGAGTCGCCGGCAGTGGGGATGGTGAGCGTCGCCGTCGGCGTGTTCGCGGCCAGCGTCACCGTCTGCGGGCCGGCCGCGACGCCCCAGTCGCCGGCCGCCGAGACAGTGACGCTCACGTCAACACCGGCCGGCGGCGCGGGGTCCGCGGTCACCGTGAACACCGCGTCGGCGCCCTCGGTCACATCCCCAGCAGCAGCGATGCTGACCTCGGGGATCACCAGCGGCGGGTCGTCGTCGTCGAGAACCTGCACCGTCTCCGACGCCAGCGGGCCGACGGTGTAACCGCTGCCCGCGACCAAAGTCGCGGTGACGCTGCCGTCGGGCTCGTCGTCGCCGTCGTCGACCGTGGCGATGGTCAGGGTCGCCTGGGTGGTGCCCGACGAGATCGTCGCGGTCCGCGTTCCGGTTGCGGCGCCGTAATCGCCCGACACCGCGATCGCCACGGCCACATCGAGGTCGGCGGCCGGCTGCGGCGTAGCGGTGATGGTGAACACCGCATCTGTGCCCTCGGTGCCCCCCGAGCCAGCAGTGATGTCCACCTGCGGCGCCGGATCGTCGTCGTCGGCCACACCCACCGTCGCCGACTTGTCAGCGCCCAGGTCGTAGCCGGCGCCGTCCACCACAGTGGCGGTGACCGACCCGTCGGCCTCGTCGGCGCTGTCGTCGGAGGTAGAGACCGCGAACGTCGCCGATCCCGAGGTCGGCACCGTCACCGTACGGGTGCCGGTCGTCGCGCCGAAGTCCCCGGCCGCCGACACCGTCACATCGACCGCCATCGGGCTCGCCGGCAAAGGCACCGCAGTGACGGTGAACGTCGCGCTGTGTCCCTCGGTGACGTCGCCGCCCGCGGCGATGGTCACCACCGGCACCGGGTCATCATCATCGGCCACCGCCACCGTCGCCGCGCTGCTGGTGCCCAAGTCATAGCCGGCGCCGTCCACCAGCGTCACGGTGACCGACCCGTCGGGTTCGTCGACACTGTCATCCCGGGTCGCAACCGAGTAGACCATCGCCGCGCCGTTCAGCACGAGGGTTCGCCGCCCTGCGCTATGGGCGAAGTCGCCGCTTTGGGAGATGTCCATGGTGACGGTGATCGGGCTCTGTGGCGCGGGAACCGCAGTCACGATGAGCGTCGCGGCGGCGCCTTCGGTGATGTCGCCGCCGGCGGCGATGCTGACCACCGGCGGGGTTTCGGTGACGGTTCCGGTGGCCGCGGGCACACGGAAGGCGTTCGCGGCGCCGGGGGCCCATGCGACCTGCAATTTCACCGTGTCGGAGTCCTTGGTGGGCACGCTCGCCGTCGCGTGCGTGCCGCCGGGCCCGAACGTGACCTTTTGGGTATTCCCGTCGATCTCACCGTCGCGCGCTATGTAGTAATGAGCCACCACCGTACCGCTGAACCGGCAACTGAGAACGACGCGGAATTCGAGGTCCTCGCCCCGCGCCGCGGTGGCGTCGGCCACCGACACCGTCGGCGGGCCGTCGCACACCGGCGGGAGGTCGCTGTCGGCGATGGTGATGGTAACCGGCCCGCCTGCTGTGACGCCGCCGGCGAACCCGGTATGGGTCACAGCCCTTGTCCCGGTGCCGAACGCGAACGTGATGGGCCGGTCGAACATGGCGGCGTCGTCTATCGCCTCGAAGCGCATCACCGCGGCGCGCCCGCCGACGCTGAACTCCACCGCGGTGGTGCTGCCATAGCCGGTGCGCACCACCCCCGGCCCGGCCGGGTCGCCCAATATCCAGTCGCTGCCCGGCACACCCGACACCGTTATCGGCACGCTCACCGTCTCACCGACCACCAGCACCCGACTCAAAGCAATCTCCACATCGGTCGCGCCCCCATTCTCAGGAATCGAGGCGTCTGCCGCCGACAACGACACCGCCACCGGCACCGGACCGCCGTCGTCGTCGGCCACAACGACCGTCGCCGTGCTGCTCGTGCCCAGGTCGTAGTCGAGACCGTCGACCACAGTCACGATCACCGACCCGTCGGGCTCGCCGAACGAGTCGCCGGCCGTCGCCACCGACAGCACAACGCTGCCCGAAACGGGGACCGCCACCGACCGCGAACCTGCGACGACGCCGAACTCGCCCTGCTGGGCCACCATCACGCCCACCGCCAGATCGCCAGAAGGCACCGGGAACGCGGTGAGGGTGAACTCCGCCGCCGCGCCCTCGACCACGGCGGGCCCGCCGGCGACCGAAACCCGCGGCCTCGGACTGTCGTCGTCGAACACCGCCACGCTCGCCGATGCCGGCGGCGGCGTGTAATCGGCCCCCGCGGTCACCGTTACGGTGACCGACCCGTCGGCTTCCACCGCCGAGTCGCCGGTCGTCGCCACAACCAGCACCGCGCGGCCCGAGGCGGGGATGGTCACCACCCGCGAACCGGTCACCGCGCCGAACGCGCCCTGCTGGGCCACCGTCACGCTCACCGCCAGCTCGGCCGACGGCCTCGGACTGGCGGTCAAGGTGAACTCCGCCGCGGAACCCTCCACCACAGCGGCGCCCCCGACGATGGAGACCACCGGGGTCGATTCGTCGTCGTCGATCCCCAGCGTGATCGCGGCCGGGTCGGCCACGCCGTTGCCGCCGACAGCGACAGCGGACACCTCAAACGACTTCGCCGCCGACCCCGACAACTCGTACACATCGTTCTGCGACGCCGCGAACACCACCGACCCCGAACTCGCCGTCGACCCCGCCGGGACCCTCAACACCGCCGGCGAGGCCAGCCACCCGTCTGATGGCTGGGCCGGAGCGACCGCCGCCGCGGACAAAGTCGCGGTCACATCCTCAGACGACAAGCCGCTGAGCCGCGCCGTGACATCCACCGAACCGCCCTCGACCACCGACGCGCTTGCGGCGTGCAGAGTCAATGTCGGCAGCGGATCGTCATCAGCAATCGACACCAACACCAACCCCGACCCAGGGCGATACCCCAACGGCAAAACGCCCAACCTGACCGCGAACGCCTCAGGGCCCTCATGCACGCTGTCCTGGGCGATAGAGATCGTCGCAGTCGCCGAAGACGAGCCCTTCAGCACCGTCACCGACGCCGGCGCCGAGTAATCGGCGCCCGCCTCAGCGGTCACGCCGGCGAACGCCAGCGGCACCACCAGATCCTCGGTCGGCGCCAGGCCGCCCACCGACACCGTCACATCCACGCTCCCGCCCTCCGCGACGCTCGCCGCCGAAACCGACAAAGAAACCGGCTCCGATGTCCCGCCCGTGTGCCCCGTCACCTCGATTCCCCACGAGCTGATGACCTCCCCGAAGCCAGTGCCGCAATATACGGTGTGCCACCAGCCGGTGTAGGTGGCTGTCTCTGGGCGGCAGTCCGGGTAAGTCGGCATGTGCTGGATTCTCAGCTTCCAGGTGCCCTTCGGGTTCTCGCCCAGATGGCGCGACGACCCAAAGTCGAACGAACTCCGCAACGAGCACCAGCCCTCTATGCACGACCCGGTCTCCGGCGATAGGAGCGATTCGGTGCCCGAAGGCGACACCAGCGTCCACCGGTAGTCGCGGAAGTCCGATATGTCGCCGGCCACGGTGACCTTGACATGCTCAGTGAAATCGATGGCCGTCGCCACATCTGTGGCCAACTCGATCTCCTCGCCGCGCCCCGGCAGCGGCACATCGCCGGTGTGCGAAGCCGCATAGGTCTGCATCGGGGGCAACAGCGTCCAGCCCGCCGCGGCATCCACCGCGGCATCGGCGTCGACCAAACCGAAGCCGTACCGGTGGCTGAACGAGTAGGACTCGGCCACCGGCCCCATAGAGCTGTACTTCCGGGCGCCGCTCAGCCAGTGGGAGTCTTGCGGGTCTACCTTGCGCGCCGTGTCGGCCAGGATCACCTTGACATCCCGCCACGTCAACTCGGCGTTCACGCTGCGCATCAACGCGATCACCCCCGACACCATCGGCGCAGCCGCACTGGTGCCCCCGAAAGTGTCGCGGTATTGGTTCTGACCCATGGGCGCCAAGATCCCCGATTGGCCCGGGCCGCCGTTTGACAGCCCGCACACCCACAGATTGGGGCCTCTCTCGGAGTATTACGCCAACGTCCCCGACGGGCCCACCGCGCACACCGAGATGATGCCGCGAAAGTTGTTGGCCTCCTCGTGGGCCGACCAGTAGCGCGGTTTATCACGATAGAAGCTGCCGTTGCCGGCCGCCTTCACATGGGAGGTTCCCTTGCCGCCGAACCCCTGCTCGAGGCTGGTCTCCAAGGCCCTCTCCCACGCCAAACCATTCATAGCAAACCCAACGCGGGACGTAGCGCCGTAGCTGTGGTTGGCCACCGCCACCGACTCCATGTTGAGCGTCAGCGCCTCGACCGCTCTCGCTTCGGAGTAGTTGTCCAACAGGTTGTAGTTCACCAGCGTGGCCCGGGGCGCGACGCCGCGCCCGCCCACCGCGTTGTCGCGGGCGCCCACAACCCCGGCAACCGCAGTACCGTGATAGGCGCCGCTTCGGGTGGTCTCCGAGGTGAAACCGCCCCAGTTCGTGCTCCGGCTGGTGTCCGCGTTGTCGACGAGGTCCTCGTGGTTCGGATTCCAAGTACGGTCCACCACCGCCACCGTCACCCCGGCCCCCATCGTCGCGGACCACACATCGCCGAGGTTTAGATCGGCCACCGGATCCCTGACCCTCCGCCAAGACCAGGAAGGGGAAATGTCGTCGTACCGGTAGTCGCCAGACGCGTCCAAGTGCCACTGGCAGCTCGACAGCTCATCGGCCCAAAGGCCGGTGTACTTGGTGCAACGCTGCCTAGCAGCCGCCGTCTGCGAGGCATAGTCAGAAGCCTCCACATCCATGGCGACCGGCCCCACCTCGAACGGCGTGAACGTGTTGGGAACCGCAGCCTCGACACCGGGTTCGGCCGACAACGCGTCCGCCAGACGCAGCGACTCCGCGTCCGACACCGTCTTCACCAAGAACCCGTTGGGCAACTCGCCCAGCGGCGACACCCGCCCGGGCGCGACGCCATGGCGGCCCCACACCGCCTCGATGGCCGGCCCGCCCACATGCGAACCGAAAAGCACGTTCACACCGCCCACCAACAGATGCGGCTGCCCGGTGTCGGACACGAACCAGGTGTTCGGCTTCGCCGCCGCACCCGCCCCCGACGCCGAAGCACCCGACGCGTTCCCAACCGCCCCAGGCGCATACGCGCTCGCCGCCGACGACGCCGCCAACGACCGGACCTCGCCCAGCTCTGCCACCTCCGACTCGTCCAACAACCGCAACGGAACCTCGCGGCCACCGTCGATCATCGTCCAAACACCGTCGGCCCCCACCAAATCCAAAACACCCAGCTCCGAAACAGCCTCGCCCAGCCCCGGACCGCCCAAATCATCCCCAGGGGCAAGCCCGTCGCCTAAACCGAACTCCCCGTCATCCCCAGGGGCCGGCCCGTCGCCAGAGCCCCCCTGAGGCGCCTCAACCCCGGCCACAACCGCCCCGCCCCAGGCGGCAAACGCCGACTCGAACTGCGCCGACTCGCCCACCGCCGGCGCGGCGTGCAGCGTCACGCCCAAAAGCGCCAACACCAAACCCCCAGCCCCCAACCGCAGCACCAAATGAGACCTGAGGCCCCGCCGACTCCTCATCGCAAACACCTTAGACCAGCCACAACACCCCTACTCAAAGACTGCCTGGGTTCGCACCCACCTCCCGATCGCTCGCTCGTGGGCACGGCCATAGAGGAGATCGTCCGGTGGACAGCGCCGTCGGTCCACAAGGCCGCATCGCGAATTCAATGACCGGGCAATTGGGCATCCAATGACTGGCTAAAGTCCTTCGTCATGGAGGTCCGGCGACTGGCAGGGGCACTGGGGGCGGAGGTGCTAGGGCTGGATCTGACTGGGGAGATCGACGGCGCTGCATTCGCCGCGGTGCGCGACGCCCTCCATGAGCACGGTGTCATCTGCATCCGCGATCAGGGAGCGATAACCCCTGAAGACCAGCTCGCTTTTGCCGCCCAGTGGGGAGACATCTCAATCCACCCCTATGTGCCGTCGATCGAGGGATATCCGGGGATCATGAAGATCTACGACCCGAATCCCATCACCCAGACTTGGCACTCCGATTCAACCCATATGAGCGACCCACACGCCTACACCCTGCTGCTGGCCCGGGTTTTGCCCGAGGTGGGCGGCGACACGATGTTCGCCAGCGCAGTGAAGGCGTTCGCATCGCTGTCGCCTGGATTCCAGGCCGTGCTCCGCACCCTTTCTGCTGTCCATGAGGGCACCAGCCTGGCCGCCGACGCCGGCTTGGAGCACGAAGCGGTTGTTGCCGTCCACCCCGTGGTGAGGACTCACCCCGACACCGGGGCGGAGGCTCTGTTCGTCAACGACAACTACGTGACCCGGATAGACGGGTGGACACCAGAAGAGAGCCGCCCGCTGCTGGAGCACCTCTACGGGGCAATCGGTCGTTACGAGAACACCTATCGGCATCGCTGGCGCGACGGCGACCTGGTGATTTGGGACAACCGGTCAACCCAGCACGCCGTAGTCGGTGATGTGACCGGCGAAGAGCGAGTGCTCCACCGGGTCACTATCGCCGGAAGCGCCCCTGTCTAGCGGGCTACTCGGTCAAACGGGCCAACCGCTCCAGATGCTCCGCGGTGGTTCCGCCCTGAGATTGGGCTTTCCAGGCTTGGCGGGTATAGGACGCGAGGGGGTGGTCGCGGTAGTAGCCGTCGGCACCGTGAAGTTGGTGGGCGCCGGCTACGACATCCAACAGACCCTCGTTGCTGGTCACCTTGGCCGCTGATACCAAGTAGTCGCGCTGGGGGCCGGGTGGGGCGTTTGATGCCTCCACGGCGGTGAGTTCCATTGCTTCGGCTGCCAAAGCCATGTCCACAAACCGATGGCGCGCCACTTGGAAATTTCCCACCTGCTGCCCATACAGAGGTCGCCCAAGGGCATCGTGGGCGGTTATTGCGATGATCTTGCGGGCGTCAGTCGCCATGTCAGCGCAGGCATCGACGACGCTGTCGTTGCCGGTGGCAAGCAGGGGAGAGCGGGCGGGAGGTCCCTGGTCAAGCAGAGCGGCGGCGATCATGTCTCGGTGGGTCTCGTTGGCACCGACAGAGATGGTTGGATGGATCGCCTCGAGGACGTCGTAGGAAAACGGCGGCCCTTCTTCAAACATCGCAGTCCAGTCGGTTTCGCCCGGTCCGGAACCAGACCGGGCGACCCGAGCGATGTCTTGGAGAAGTTCGGTGGCTGTCACCTTCACCACTGACGCCTCATATCCCACTGGCCGGCCGGCCAACTCGTAGTCGATCAACCGCTGGGAAAAGGCTCTGACCCGAGCGGCAGTGGCATGCAGCCGGGCCCGCTCCCGCGGGGGAACTCCCGCCGGCAGTCGCTCCAACCAGCGTTCTGCCCATCCATAGTGAGCCAGGGAGCCCCGCTCGGCGGTCACCGCGGCCATTGCCTGCGACCAACCCTTGCCGACCTCGCCGAGCACGAAATCGTCGTCGAGTTGAACGCGAAGAAATGCGACCTCACCAAGGGTCCAGCGGTTTATGGTCGGCCTTCGCCGCACCTGTATCCCAGGAGCGTCCAGGGGAACCAGGAACATGGTCATCGAAGATCGGGCGCTTCCCTTGGGGTCGGTCACCGCCAGCACGACGGCCACATCGGCTTTGTGGGCCCCGGTCACATGCGACTTGACGCCGGACAACTCCCACCCCCCGGCGACCCGCGTGGCGGTAGTGGAGATGGCGGCCAGGTCGTTGCCGGCACCGGCCTCGCTGTAGGCGATGGCGCCCAGCATCTCGCCCTCGACCATGGGGCTCAGCCAACGGTTTTTTTGGGCTCGGGTGCCGAAGCGGGAGAGCACGAATCCGCACAGCGTCACGCCGGTGTCGATGGAAGGCGCACCGTGGTAGGCGGCCTCTAGGTCGTACACATGCTTCCAGGCCCGAGACTTGCCGAGGCCGCCGTCGCCTTTTGGCAGGGAGACGGCCAGCATCCCCCGGCGTGCGGCCTCCCTCTGGTGCCGGCGCTCGAAGGCCCGGTCTAAGCCGGTGAGGTCGGAGGGATCGACATGGTCGGCTGTCTTGTCGGGGGCCATCTCGGCACCCAGGAAGTCCCGGACATCACGGCGCCATTGGGCCAACTCTGGGCATAGTCGGAGCTCGGTCAGCCGCATCGGCCGGAAATCAGCAGTCGGCGCAGTGGCCGTGTAGGTCGAGGCTGTGATGGATGGGGGTGAACCCGGATCGGGAAGCGACATCGGCCAAGCTCTGGTCGACGAGGCGCTCGACATCGCTTTCGATGCGAATGTCCTCGATAGTGCCGCAGCTAATGCAGATCAGGTGGTGGTGGTGGTCTAGCAGCGGCTCGGCCAGCTCGAAGTAGGCATGATCGCCTCCAGCGCTGATGCGGCGGATGACCCCGCAGCGAACCAGTACATCCAGGTTGCGGTACACCGAGCTCTGGGCCAGCTCCGGATCGGCGCCCACGATGTCGGGCAGCGTCATCGGCTGGCCTGCCCGGGCCAGCACTTCAACGAGCTGTCTCCGCCCGCTGGTATAGCGGTGCTCTTGCCGGTCCAACCTGACGCCGACCTGGAGGTGGATCTCGGAAAGGGGGTCCTTGTTGTGAGGCGCGGGGGCGGGCGAGGCAGTCATTTGACCTCAGTATCTCACCAGATGCTTGCGAATGGCACTCATTCCCAAATACAGTAACGAGAGTGAGAACGATTACTGATATCAACAAGCCAGTCGGCGGGTTCATTCTCGTGGTGGCCGTATTGGCCCTGATCGTTTCGGGGTGTGGCAATGACGACGACGAAGCGGGCGGCGGCTTGCCGACGGTGATGGCCACCACCTCCATTTGGGCCGATGTGGTGGCCAATGTGGCCTGCGACGGCCTGGCCGATGTGATCACGCTCATTCCCCCTGGCGGGGACCCTCACGCCTTCCAGCCTTCCTTGCAGGATCGGGGCCGGATGGAGGCAGCCGTCATGATCGTGGCCAATGGCCTCGACTTGGAAGAGGGTTTGGAGGACACCATTGATGCAGTGGAGGAAGCAGGCACCCCGGTGTTCCACATGGCCGATCACATCGCAACCATCGGTTTCGCCCCCGGCATGGAATTGGAGCACCACGACGAGGAAGAGGAAGAAGAGGAAGAGGAAGAAGAGGAACATGGCCACGGGGCAGAGGACCCCCACGTGTGGTTCGATCCGATTCGCGTTGCCGATGCCCTTCCCGCCCTCAGCGGGGCCCTGGCCTCAGAGGCTGGCCTGGACTCCGCTGCGCTAGATGCCTGCGTATCGGAATACCGGGGCGAGTTGATGGCGCTGGACGCGGAGATCGATGAAATCCTGACACCGCTGTCCCATGAGGAGCGCCTCCTGGTCACCAACCACGACGCCCTCGGCTATTTCGCCGACCGGTACCAATTCGAGTTGGTCGGGACGGTGATTCCCGGGGGTTCCTCCGTTGGGGCGGCCAATCCGGCCGAACTCCAAGAGCTCATCGGATTGATTGGCCAGACCGGGGTTACCGCCATATTCGCCGAGTCCTCCCACAGCTCTCAAGATGCCGAGGCCCTGGGCCGGGAAGCCGATGTGCAGGTGGTGACCCTGGACACCGGATCGCTGGGCCCGGCGGGGAGCGATTCGGACACCTACATCAGCTACCTGCGCAGCAATGCCCAGAAGATTGCCGAGGGGCTGGGCTGACCGGGCATCCGGAGAGATTGACCTAGAGTTCGGGGGATGGAGTTTCTGACCAGTCCGGGCGACTGGTGGGTCGATCCCTTCATAGACAACATCTTCATGCGCAACGCCCTGTGGTCGGGGCTGCTGGCCGTGCTGGCCACCTCCACGGTGGGAACCTGGGTGGTCCTTCGGGGGATGAGCTTCTTCGGCGAGGCACTGGCCCACGGAGTGCTGCCCGGCCTGGCCATCGCCTTCATCGTAGGGGGCGACACCACGATTGGGGCGCTGATCGCCGCGTTGGTCATGGTCTCGGGGATCAACCTCATACGGAACTATTCGCCGCTGCCCGACGACAGCTCCATCGGATTGCTCTACGTGGGGTTCTTGGCCCTGGCGGTGGTGATCATGTCCAGCAGTTCGGGGGCGTATTCCGGCGACCTCACGCGGTTCCTGTTCGGCTCCATCACCGGGGTGACCAACAGCGACCTCATTCGCCAATTGATCATCGCTGGAATCGTGTTGCTGGGAGTCGTGCTTCTGCACCGGGCGTTTCTGGTGATGACCTTCGACGAGGTCCAAGCCCGTCTTATGGGGCTGCGGCCCCGCCTAGCCCACGCCGCCTTGCTGGCGCTGTTGGCCATCTCCATCGTGGCGTCGTTCCAGGCCGTCGGGAACCTGTTGGTGTTCGCCTTTTTGGTCGCCCCACCGTCCACCGCGGCCATGCTGGTTCGCCGAATTCCCTACATCATGATCACCGCGGCGGTCCTTGGCTCGGTCGCCGTGGTGGTCGGCCTGCTCATCAGCTACCACCACGACACCGCGGCCGGCGCCACCATGGCCCTGGGCACGGTGGCGATGTTCTTGGTCGCGCTGGTGATCCGGTCTTTCTCCGGGGCCTACAACGTTAGGATGGCCACCTAGCCCAACAGCAGGGTGGCGGTTCCGGCCAGGACAGGATGAGTGCCGTCGCGGGCCAGCCAGATCTCACACTCCACGGTGCCGTCATCATCCACTGAGGTGACGGTACCGCCGGCCTCCAAGCGGTCATGGGCGAAGACGTTGTCCAAGAAGCGCACCCGCATCCGCTGGATGCGCTCAGTGCCCCCGGCCCAATCGCCCAGCATGTTCATGACATAGGCCATGTTGTTGGGCCCCTGGTTCACCGGTTGATCGCCCATGCCCAGATCCTTAACCGTTTCGACATGCCAGTGGATGGGGTTGGGGTCGCCCAGCAGGGCGGCCATGGTCTTCATCTTCTCGGCGTCCACCGATTCGATCACCAGCCGGGGGAGCTCATCGCCCACTGCTGGGGTTGGTGCTGGGCTCACGCCGACCTCCTGGGATAGACGAAGGAGTTGGTAACCACGCCCGACACTTCGCCGTCGGGGGCCACAACCTCCAGCCGGAAGCCCACGATGTCGAAGGTGCCGGTGCGGGCCCCCTGCTTGCGCACCGCACTGGTTATCTCGCCCCGAACGGTGTAGGTGGTGCCGATCTGAAGAGGCCGGATCTGTTGCAGGTCGGACTCGCCGAACATGGGGCCGTCGTCGGCCGAGGCCGAGCACAAGGTGAACATCTCTTCGATGGTGAGGCCCATTCCGGCCATGGCGCCGTAGTAGCAGAACATGGGATGGGCGACGCCGTCGGTGCGCTGGGGGGCGCCCACCACGTCGTTGGTCAACCACATCCGCCACGGCTCTACGGTGTAGGTCCCTCCGGGCAAGGGCCGGCCCACCAGGGCTTCTAGCTCTTCGATGGTCGGGGTTGGCATTGCCGAGCTCATCGGGTCACCACCGGCAGGCCGCGGGGATGGCCGGATGGTCGGGGGCGGGGTACTTGCGGTGCAGGGGCTGCACCACCTCCTCGCCGAAGCGCTGGATCTGCTCCCGGGTGGCCTCGAAGGAGGGGCCGGTGACCATGCGGAACTGAACGGTGAAGTACTGCACGCCCAGCTCCTCGTGGTATTGCTCCAAGCGCTCCCGGCACTGGGCGGGGGTGCCCACCACGATGTGCTCGCGGGCCGACTCGGTGGTGATCTTCTCCGGGGAGTCGAACTCGGGATGGTGGGCCAGGATTCCCTGCTCGCAGTAGAAGCGCATCTCGGGCACGTAGTGGCTGCCGTACTGCTCGGCGGCCTGCTCGAAGGTGTCGGCCACCCATGCTTTGCGCATCAAGACGATGAACGGCTCTTTTCCGTGCTCGATGGCTTTGGCCCGGTAGGCGCCGGCCTGCTGGTCCCAGACTTCTTTGAGGATGGGGAAGTCGTCGCATGTCCACGACTCGGCGTAGACCCCGCACCGCTCGATGGCCGCAGGGAGCTGGCCGCCTCCCCAGAACGGGAACCGGGGCTGCTGGTAGGAGTTGGGGGAGAGCAGGCCATCGTGTACCTCATAGAAGTCGCCGTCGTGGCTGAACCGCTCGCCCTTGGATTGCAGCGCCTTGTCGATGACGGCCACGTTCTCCAGGTAGCGGCCCAGCATCCGCTCAGACGGAACCCCGAACTGCCCCCAGTAGCCGGCATGGAAGCCCCGGCCCCAGGTCATGTACAGCCGGCCCCTGGAGATGTTGTCGATGATGGCGCACTGCTCGGCTATCAGCATGGGGTGGTAGAGGGTGTTGACCAGGCAGTAGGAGCCGATGGCCACCCGGTTGGTCTCCCGGGCCAGGATCATCAGCAAGTTCAGCGGCGAGCCGAAATACGACTCGGTGCGGCCATGGCGGTCGGGCACCTGAATGGAGTGGAAACCGGACTGCTCAGCGAGGATGCCCTCCTCGATCATGGCGTCGAGGGCGCCGGCTGCGTTTTGGGGTTCGGGCAGGGGCTGGTCGTAGTACCCGTGGTTGGTGTCGATCAGATAGCCGATGCGCAAGATGGACTCGCTTTCTGGGAACAGGAAGTCTATTGGGGTAGAAGCTAGTAGCCGCCGCGGGGTAGGCATACGCTGAGCCGCCGGGAACCAGAGTCGGGCAAAGGAGCGCACTGTGGCCATTCACACTGAGACCGATGAGCAGGGCATCGCGGTTGTCACCATGGACAATCCGCCGGTGAACGCCCTCAACATTGCCGACACCTACCGGCTGGCCGAGGTCTTCCGGGGCTTCAAATCCGACTCCGACGTGCGGGCCGTCATCCTCACCGCGGTGGGCCGGGGGTTCAACGCCGGGGTCGACATCAAAGAGATGCAGGCCATGGAGGGCTTCGAGGGGGTATTGGGCACTGGCGATGCCTGCTATGAGGCCTTCGGCGCGGTGTACGACTGCGCGGTGCCGGTTATCGCCGCGGTGCAGGACTTCTGCTTGGGACTGGGCATCGGCCTCGCGGGCAACTGCGATTTGGTGGTGGCCGCCGAGGGAGTCAAGTTCTCCATGCCCGAGGTGGACAATGGCGCCCTGGGGGCTGCCACCCACACCGCTCGGCTGGTGCCCGAGAAGGTGATGCGCTGGATGATGTACAGCTGTGAGCCGGTTGCCGCCGAGGATCTGCACCGGTGGGGCACGGTGCTGAGCGTGGTGCCGGGCGATCAGCTCATTGACGAGGCCCGCCGGGTGGCCGGAGTGATCGCGGCCAAACCGCCCGGAGTGATCCGCAAGGCCAAATGGTCGATCAACGGGATCGATCCGGTGGATGTACACCGCAGTTACCGTTTCGAGCAGGGGTTCACCTATGAGCTGAACCTCATGGGAGAAGGCGAAAAAGCCCGGGAGGCATTCGTCCGGGGCGAGCGCGAATCCAACAAGGCCGCGCAGCAGAGTGGAGGCTGAAAGGGCGTTCGACACCGTCATCGTGGGAGGGGGCTCGGCGGGGTCGGTGTTGGCTTCGCGACTTTCGGAGGATCCCGCCCGACGGGTGTTGCTCCTAGAAGCCGGTCCCGACCACGGCACTCGGCTGCCTCCAGAACTGGCCGACATCACCGTGTCGTCCCATCCCCGCCACGACTGGGGCGACGAGGTGAGGTTGCCCGGGGGGCGAACGCAGCCCTATCCCCGGGGGCGGGTGATCGGGGGCAGCTCCGCGGTCAACGGCGGCATCGCAGTCAGGGCCATGCCGGCTGATTTCGATGGCTGGGGGTTTGACGAATGGCGCTGGGAGGCGGTGCTGGGCAGCTTTCGGCGACTGGAGTCCGATCCCGACGGCGACCACAGATGGCATGGCCGCGATGGCCCATTGCCCATCGTCCGAACACCGGAGGCGGAGCTCAGCCCGGTGCATGCGGTGTTCTATGAGGCTTGCGGCGCAGCGGGCCACGGCTATATCCCCGATCACAACGCTCCTGGCTCGTTTGGCGCTGGTCCACTGCCCCGGAACCGCCGGGGCTTGCAGCGGGTGTCCGCGGCCGACGCCTACCTGACCCCTGAGATCCGAGGCCGTCCCAACCTGGAGGTTCGAGGCAGTTGCCTGGCGCGGGTATTGCGCTGGGGCGGCAATCGGGTAACTGGGGTGGAAACGGTGGTCGGCGGCCAGGAGGAGACAATTCCCGCTGACGAGGTTGTCTTGGCTGCCGGAGTGGTCCAGTCGCCGATGCTGCTGTGGCGCTCCGGTGTCGGCCCAGCTTCAGAGCTGGCCGGAATGGGAGTCCCCGTTGTTGCCGACCGGCCGGGCGTGGGCGCCAACTTCTCCGACCACCCGGCCGTCTACCTGTTCGCGGCGCCCAAACCGGGGATGGTCTCTCCCGGAGATGTCACCATTCAGACATTGCTGCGGTTCACCAGCTCGACGGGTCCGGCCAACGACCTTCAGCTCTTCCCGGTGGGAGCGATCGATCTGTCGGCCAATTCCCGGCGCCGAGCCGAGGCTGGGGGTCTCGACACCGTCTTCGCCTTCAACGCCGCCCTGCAACAGGTGGAGATCCGGGGGTCGGTCCGCCCGGTGTCGGCGAACCCGATAGACCGGCCGGCCATCACCTACCCCTTCTTGGCCCACAGGCCCGATCTCGAGCGCTTGGTTGAGGCCTTCGAACTGGGATTGGAGCTGCTCTCGTCGCCCCCGTACAAGAAGGTGGCCGAGGGCCCGGTCTTCCTGCCCCCAAGCTTGGCACGCGAGGAGTTGTCGGCCCATGTGTTCGCCAACCATGTGGCCTTCTACCACGGGGCAGGCACCTGCGCGATGGGCCATGCCGACGACCGGGCCTCAGTGGTTGGGCCCCGCGGTCAGGTGTGGGGCACCGAGGGGCTGCGGGTCTGCGACGCTTCGATAATGCCGGAGACCCCGAGGGCGAACACCAACCTGAACGTCATCGCCATGGCTGAGCGGATGGCCGAGCTGATCTAGGCGCAATCCTTCAAGCGGCGCGCCGGCCACGGCCCAGGACTTGCTCGGGTGCGGTGTGGTCGAGCCCCAGCGACTCGGCCACCGCCGGCTCGGTGATCTGTCCCCGGCAGACCGACAACCCGGCTCGCAGCCCGGCATCAGACCGCAAAGCCTCCATCGGCCCTTGATCGGCCAGATTGGCCATATAGGGAAGAGTGGCGTTCTCCAAGGCGAAAGTCGACGTTCGGGGGACTGCGCCGGGCATGTTGGCCACGCAGTAGTGGACCACGTCGAAGGCCAGATAGGTGGGTTTGGCGTGGGTGGTGGGCAGGGATGTCTCAATGCAGCCCCCCTGGTCGATGGCGACATCGACGACTGCGGAGCGTGGCCGCATCATCTCCACCATCTCGGCGGTGACCAGACGCGGCGCCCGAGCACCTCGAATGAGCACGGCGCCAATCACCAAGTCGGCGCCGAGTACCGCCTCCTCTAGGGCGCCTCCGCTGGAGTGCAGGGTGTGCAGAGCCGAGCCATAACGCGAGCTCAAGTCCTCCAGCACCGACACGTCGCGGTCGATCACCGTGACATCGGCGCCGAGCCCGATGGCCATCTGCACCGCGTTGCGTCCGACCACACCCCCGCCGATGATCGCCACCTTGGCCGGGGCCACGCCGGGGACACCGCCTAGTAGCACTCCTCGGCCTCCTGCCGAAGACTCCAGGCAGTGGGCCCCGGCCTGGATCGACATCCGTCCCGCAACCTGCGACATGGGGGCCAACAGAGGCAAACCGCCGTTGGGGCCAACCACCGATTCGTAGGCGATGGCCGTGACGCCCCGCTCCATCAGCTCCGCAGTCTGGATCGCGTCGGCCGCAAGGTGCAGATAGGTGAAGAGAACCTGGCCCTCTCCCAGGAGGGCCCGTTCCTCGGCTTGGGGTTCTTTGACCTTGACAATCATCTCGGCCCACTCGAACACCTCTTCAGCCGAATCGGCGACAAGAGAACCGTGGGCGGTGTACTCCTCGTCGGCGAACCCGGCCCCCGAACCGCAACCGCGCTCTACGAGAACCTCGTGGCCCCGGCCGGCGAGCTCGGCGGCGCCGCCGGGAGTCAGAGAGACTCTTCGCTCTTCGTTCTTGATTTCTTTCGGAACCCCAATGCGCATCTGCTGCCTCCGCCGCGATCCCAAGGCTATGGTGACATCTTACTCGCGCCAGAGGTGAATAAATCTTGAAAATAAGTCGCTATAGTGCTTGGAAAAGGATATATTCTTCGATTGTTTCTATAAAGTCGGATAATTTATGGCGCAAGACTTTAGGAGTTCTGCTCTAAGGGTTCTGATGGCATGAGATCTGATGGCATGAGAGGGGAGTGGGCGCGGTGGCGGATTTGGATTCCACAGACCGATCCATCCTCAACGAGCTTCAAGGCGATGCTCGAATGTCCAACGCCGAGTTGGCCGACCGAGTGGGCTTGTCGCCCTCGGCCTGCTATCGCCGGGTCCGCAGGCTAGAGGCCGACGGAGTGATCGCCGACTACGTGATGATCGTCGACCCGCAGGCCATCAACCGCTCTTTGGACGTTTTCGTCGAGATCTCCTTGGAGAGCCAAAGCGAATCATCCCTGCGCCAGTTCGAGAAGGAGGTGGTGGAGTGCCCGGAGGTGATGTCGTGCCATCTGATGGCCGGGGACGCCGACTACCTGCTCCACTTGGCGGTGGCCGACCAGCGGGACTTCGAGAGGATCCACAATCAGCACTTGTCGCGCTTCAGCGGCGTGGGCCGCCTCCGGTCGAGCTTTGCCATCCGCTCTGTATGGGAGACCACCCGCCATGAGCTCTAACTTTGGGCCATGACCGCGGCCGCCCAACACGCCTACGACAACTACGAAGCCTTGGTGGAGGACTATTTCGAGCGGGGGTGGACCGACGGGCTGCCCATCATGGCGCCCACCCCCGAGAAGGTGGCCGCGTTCTTGGCCTGTGCCGGGCTCTCCGGAGATGAGGAGCTGGGCACTGTTCCCACCCGGGAGGTGACCTGCACTGCGGAGCAGGCCGCGGTGAACGCGGTCATGGCCGGCTGCCTGCCGGAGTACTTTCCCGCGGTGGTGGCCGCGGTGCGGGCTCACTTGCATCCCAAGGGCAACTGCCACTCCACCACCGGCACGCTCTCCGGGGCGGCTCAGGTGGTGATCGTCAACGGCCCTGTGCGCAACGAGCTGGGAGTGGCCTCGGGGGCAGGCTGCTTCGGGCCGGGATTCCGGGCCAACGCCACCATCGGCCGGGCGCTGCGCCTGGTGATCCGCAACGTGTGCCGGGGCATACCCGGATTCCTGGATCGGGCCAGCTACTCCACGCCGGCCCGCTACTCCTTCTGCTTCGGGGAGAACGAGGAGGCCTCCGACTGGGCGCCTCTGCATGTGCAGCGGGGACTGGCCCCCGAGCAGAGCGCGGCAACCGTTCACTCGCTGATGAAGATGGTTGAGGCCACTGACTTCACCAGCCGAAGCGCCGAGGGGGTGTGCAACACGCTGGTGTCGAACATCCGGGCCAACGGTATCGCCGGTGACTCTTGGCTGGGCGAGGACGGCAACGTGGTGATCGTGATCGGCCACGAGCACCATCGCTTCTTCATCGCAGAAGGGTGGTCGAAAGCCGACGTCCAGCAGTACCTGTGGCCCCGGCTCAACGCGCCCGCCACCAGCGCATCCGACCGCATGGCCCGCATCGGCAAACCCGAGGGCATCCTGGTCGTGGCCGCCGGAGGCGCCGGCATGGGCGCCAGCTGGCTCTTGTTGCCCCACCTGGCCCTCGCCATCACCGAGCCCATCTCCCAGGCCACCCGCCGCCCGGACGAGCGCCATTAAGGTAATCTGAGAATATGACTGCCCTCATCGGCCTCGACCCCACATCCGGCCCGTTCGACCGCACCGACGACCACGATTTCTCTCCCCGGCCGGCCAGTCTGGACGGGGCGGTGGTCGCCCTCGTGGCCAACGGCCTCGGCGAGGGGGAGATCTTCCTGGATGCCCTGTATGACGAGCTGGCCAAGCTGAGCGATCCGCAAGCCCCGCTGAAGGTGGTGAAGGGCTCGGTGTCGATTCCGCCCGACCCCGGGGATTGGAGCCGGCTTACCGAGGAGGCCACCGTCGCCATAACCGGATTCGGTGGTTGAGGCAGTTGCAGTGCCCGCAGTTTGCGGGACGCAGTGGAGTTGGAGTGGGCCGGCGTTCCCAGCGTCGCCATCGTCCACGAGGAGATGAGGGGCTCAGCCCAGGCCATCGCCCGGGTGAGCGGATGCCCCGATTACGAGTTCCTCACCGTGGACTATCCGTGGATCCCTATCGCCATCTGGTCGAAAGAGGAGTGCCTCGAGCTAGCCGAGATCATGGCCCCCAAGGTCTTGGCCGCGCTGACCGGCCAGAGCTGACCGCTACTTCGCCGCAGCGGGGTTGGTTGAAGAAATAGCCAGCGCCCCGAAAACGCCGACCGCGGCAACCGCCGCGCCGAGCCAAAATGCGCCGGCAAAAGCTGCTCCCGTGCCCTTCTCGCCCACGGCCAGCACCAGAACTTGGACCCCGGCGGCTGTGCCCAGGCTGGTGAGCGTTTGGAACATTCCGGTTGCGGCCCCCAGACGGTCCATCGGGACTGCCCCCACTACCGACACCTGGTACGCCGGCCCGGCCACGCCCAGTCCTCCGCCGGCCAGCGCCAGGCCCACAATTACCAGCACCACAGCGTCGACCAACGCTCCGGCGGCAAAAGACACCATTGCCAAAACCACCATCACGCTTCCCAAACACGACGTCCACCGCTCGCCCCGGGTGGCGGTCAGCCGACCACCCACCGGCGAGCTGAGGCTGAAAGAGATCAGCCGAACAACCAGGAACACAGTGGCCGCCGTCAGCGT
Source organism: Candidatus Poriferisocius sp. (assembly GCF_965208475.1). Classification (GTDB taxonomy): domain Bacteria; phylum Actinomycetota; class Acidimicrobiia; order Acidimicrobiales; family Bin134; genus Poriferisocius. Next base: position 404,368 of record NZ_OZ242338.1, read on the forward strand.
GTACCCGTAGCGCTCCTGCAAGAGCTGGGGAGCGAGGATAAACCCGCCCATATAGGCCGCATTGGCCGTGGCCGAGGCCACCGCCGGCCCGGCGAAGTTCCGGCGGTGGAACCACTCAAGCGGGACCATCGGGTGAGACGTGTGCCGCTCGATAGCCGCAAACGCCCAAATGGTTGCCGGCACGAGGGCCAAGAGCACCAACGCCAAAGGGTGGGCGAAGCCCAGGGTGGCCCCTCGGTCCAGAGCCACCATCAAGACGACCACCGCGGACACCAGGCTGAGGGCGCCCGCGATATCGACTGGCTTGGCCTGGCCGGGATGGGAAGGGCGCACCACCATGACCGCGGCGATCAGCCCGATTGCCGCGATGGGCGTGTAGACCGCGAAAATCGCCCTCCAGCCCAACGCGTCCACCAGAGCTCCGCCGGTGACCAAGCCGATGGCCGGGCCTCCCACGGCGGCAAATTGGAACCAGCCCATGGCTCGAGCCCGTTGATTTACCGGGAATGCGGCCATCATTATGGCCATTCCGTTGGGAATCATCATGGCGCCGCCCAGCCCTACCAACGCCCGAAAGCCGATGAAGCTCAAGGCATCCCAGGCCAGCCCGCACACCCCGGTAGCTGCCGTGAACGCCATCAGGCCGAGGATCAGCATCCGCCGATGGCCCCACAAGTCGCCCAGTGTCCCGAATACCGTGGTTCCCGCAGCCAAGCCCAGGAACGGGGCGGAGACCGCCCACGACAGCGTGGCGTTGGTGGTGCCCAGATTCTCCGAGATGTCCGACAGAGAGGCCCCGATGATGGTCATGGTGGAGCCGAACACCACCTGGCCGGCGAGCAGGGTTACCAGCAGCCGCCAGGCATACGCCGCATCGTGCGGCTGTTGATGAGTTGTTGGAGAGCTCAGCCTTTCAGCTCGATCAAGATCTCGTAGTAGGGCTCGGCGCCGGTGTTGACCGCGGCCTCAATGCCGCCTTTGGAGATGAACATGGGCTGGCCGGGGATCACGTCGCCCTCCACCAGGCCGGAGAACTCCCCGGCCGTGTCCGGCTCGAAATCTCCCGCAATCTTGTCGCCCGACACTTGAACGAGCACGTAGTCGTGGTCGTGACGGTGGAGATCGCCCCGCTCGCCAGGGTCAAGGCGCATCTCCCAGATCTTTACCCGATCGTTCTCCATCAGCAGCTTGGTGGCCACATCGCCGAATACTCGTTCGTCGCTCATATGGCGAAGCATAGGCGTGGCCGGGCGCAACCGCAGCGGGCGAGGGCGGATCGCGCGGCGACACCGGTGGGCGGGGCGTGGTAAGCCATCGGGATGGCTGAGGAGCTCAAACACGATTTGCCCGATGGGATGACCGACTGGATCGCCGAGGCGGGAGGCGGTCGTGTCACCCATCTGAAGCGCCACATCGCCCGGCGAGAGGCGTGGGTGGTGGATGTGACCCGCTCCGACGGTTCGGTGGCCGAGTACTTCCTGCGCCTCGACCGTGAGGGCGACGGCAGCGGCACCCATTCGGTGAAGAGCGAGGCCAAAGTGCAGACCGCACTGGTCGAGACCGGCATGAAGGTGCCCGCTATCTGCGGGTGGAATGAAGATCTCCAGGCCGCCCTGCACGAGCGGATGCCCGGGCGGGCCGACTTGGACAACGCCGAGCCCGAAGAGCAGGCCTCGGTGCTCGAGGACTTCATCGGGCAACTGGCCCTGCTCCACTCCCTGGACCCCGACTCGCTGGGACTCGATCACATGCCGGTGCCCACCACGTCGGCGGAGTGCGCGTTGGGCGAGGTGGATTTTGTGGAGCGCTTTCTCGACGGCATGGTGACCGACCCGCTTTACACCTTCTCGCTCCAGTGGATTCGGAACCATGTTCCCGAGCGGCTCGACCGGGTGAGCCTGTTGCAGGGCGACACCGGACCGGCCAATTTCATGTTCCTGAACGGGCGGGTAAGCGCCATCGTCGACTGGGAATGGGCCCATTTCGGAGATCCCATGGAGGACTTCGGCAACATCTGCACACGGGAGTTCTTCTGCCCTTCGACCCCGGACGAGGGTCTTGGCCCGATCTTTCGCCGCTACCAGGAACTGTCCGGTTTCCCGGTACACCTCGACTCGGTGCGCTACTACAGAGTGCAGCAGTTCGTGCGATCAATCGTGTCGCTGGCCCGTATAACCGTGATCAACGATCCCCAGATGCCCAACGGCATGAACTGGGCCTACCGCTACATCTGTGAGCGGGCCACGTGCGAGGCGCTGGCCGACGCAATGGGAATCGAGTTGGAGCGACCCGAGCTTCCCGACGATGAGATGGCCGGCTCGCTGGAAGGAGTCGTCATTGCCAACCTGCGCGATGAGGTGCTGCCCGCGGTGGAGGGCGACTACCCCCGCCACCGCTTGGAGCACGCCACGCTGTTGGTGGAGTGTTTGGATCGCCAGAAGCAGATCGGCCCGCAGCTGGCCGCCATCGAGTTGGATGAGATCGCCGCCCTCATTGGCCGCCGGTCCGACACGCTCGAAGATGGGCTGATGGATCTGGATAAAGCCATCCAAGACCAGGATGCGGGAAATGAGGCCGATGTGCTCCGCTATCTGGCCCGTCGGGCCTGGCGCTTGGAGTATCTCTGGAAGCCAGTGGTGGACTTGTTCCCCGGCCGGACCTTCTCGAGAATCGACTAGCTAGCGACGAGTCATCATCTCGATCGCCTGCACGAGATAGCCGTTGGGGTCGGGTCGTTTGGCTTGGGCGGTCTCAAGCAGGGCGGGGGCGGCGAACCCCTCGAAGTCGTCGTTGCCCAGCTTGGCGATCAGCGCTTGGGCCACATCCACCGGGTCCATGAAGGCGTCAGGCGGCTGGGGAAACGGGTCGTCGTTCCCCGGCTTCGGGGTGGAGAACTCGGTGGCGGTAGAGCCGGGGGTGAACAAATGGGCTCTAACGCCGGTTCCGGCCAAATCGAAATACAGTCCTTCTGTGAACAGATTTAGCGCAGCCTTGGCCGCGGCGTAGGCCCCGGTTCGAAACGCCATCGACTGTGTGCCCATAGACGACACATTCACGATGGCCCCTGAGTCCCGCTCCAGCATGCAGGGCAGAAGAGCCAGGGTGAGCCGAGCCGAACCGGTGAAGTTCACCGCCATCGTCTCGTCCAATTCCTCAGGCGTGAGCCGCTTCATCGACCGCCGCCGAGGGGCGCCCGCGTTGTTCACCAGCACATCGATGGTCCCCATATCAGCCCAGGCCCGTTCGGCAAACGGTGCCACGCTGGCGAGGTCGGCCAGATCCAGCGTCCACCAACAGCCGTCGCCGCCGACGTCTCGCACCGCGCCCAATACCTGTTCGAGCCTGTCGCCCCGGCGGGCGGCCAAGCCCACGTATGCCCCACCCCGGGCCAGTTCAACCGCCAAGGCGGCCCCGATGCCCGAGGAGGCACCGGTGATCAGCACCCTTTGGCCCGACGGATCCCAGCTCATCCTGCGGTGGCCTGGCCGATGCCCGATCCTGCTCCGGCGACCAAGGCCACCCTTACAGAAAATCTCATCATCTTGCTCCTTGGTCCTCTTGCGGTGAATTAAGGCAGCCCGGCGCCGGGAATCTCCACCCGAACGGTCTCTATCCGGGCTTGGCCAAGGCCTTGCACCTCATCAGGATGGGATCCCGGTGCCGTTACCAAGAAGAGCGTGCGCCGGTCGTCTCCTCCCAGCATTACTGCGAAGCAGTTGAGCTCCGTCTCCACCCGGTGGGTGATCTCGCCCCCCTCAAGCACCCTCAGGGCGGCCCGGCCCACCGCATCGGCGTACCAGATGCCTCCCTCGGCGTCGTAGCAGCACCCGTCGGGGATGGTGCCGGGAACCGCAGCCCACAGCCGCCGGTTCTCCAGCCGGCCTTCCGGCCCGATGTCGAACGCGGTGAACTGGCTGGCGAAGCTCTCGCCCACGATGTAGGTGGCGCCGTCGGGGGTGATCACCGCGCCGTTGGGGAATAGCAAGTCGCCGGCCGCAGCCTCAGCCGTACCGTCGGGCTGCACCAATGCCAGGGTGGCGGCGGCCACATCCTCACCGCCGTGCAGGTCGAACCCGAAGTTGCCCACGTAGGCCCGACCCTCGGCATCCACGGTCATGTCGTTGCAGAGCGAAGTGGCGATCCCGGAGATGTCGACATGCTCATGGAGCGCGGTGCCGTCGTAGCGCAGCACCCGGCGGTCGCGCATCGACACCACCAGCAGATCGCCATTGGGCATCCACCCCAGGCCTGAAGGCTGGCCGGGCACCTCGACGATCACCTCGACGGTTCCGTCCAGCGACGCGGCGTTCACGGAGTACTGATAGAAGTCCGAGAACCAGAGCCGGCCATCGTGCCACCGGGGACCCTCGCCGAAATCGATTTCGCCGACGAAGGGCTCAGGGCTGGGAAGCATCTCCATGCCGGGGGACAATAGCGACTGTGAACAGGCGCCCTGTTATAGACCTCACCGATCTGGAACGGTCGTAAGGTGGAGTAGCCATGTTGCACTGGGCGAAGACTCGAGTGGTCAACTCGGTAAGGGGCATGTTCGCCCACGCCGACATGCCGCTGAGGCATACCGGCGACTTTCCCGGCGATCCGGGACTGTGCGGCCCCGATTCAGTGAGCTGGCGGGTGATCGGCGATGTGAGCGTGTTCGTCGGTGGTATCCGGGCGCTGTTGATCCAGGCCGCTCACCCGGAGGTGGTGGCCGGGGTGGACGACCACAGCCGCTATCGAGACGATCCCTTGGGCCGGCTCAGCCGCACATCGTTCTATGTCACATCGGCCACCTACGGCGCCATGCCCGAGGTGGCCGAGGCCGTCGAGCTGGTAAAGACGGCCCACCAAGGCGTGAGCGGCACCTCGCACCGCGGGCAGCCCTACAGCGCATCTACCCCGGAGTTGGCCGCATGGGTTCACAACTCCCTCACCGACTCCTTCTTGGAGGCTTACCAGCGCTTCGGAGGCCGCTTGACCGAAGCAGAAGCCGACCAATTCGTGGTCGAGCAGACGAAGGTGGGGGAGATGCTGGGAGCATCACCCCTGCCGGCAACGGCGTCCGAGTTGAGGACCTGGATATGCGGGCACCCTGCTCTGGCATCCAGTCCGGGGATGCGCGACGCCATCGGATTCCTTCGGAAACCCCCGATTTCCGCGGCCCAGCGGACGGGGTACCAGGTACTGATGAACGGGGCAATCTCCACGATTCCCCGTCGGCTGACCACACTGCTGGGGCTGACGGCCGCCCCTGGCGCCCGAGTGGCCGCCACTGCGCTTATCCTCGGGCTCCGGCGGGTGATGATGAACAGCCCAGCGTGGCAGGCGGCACTGGAGCGGTGCGATGTGGCCTACGATCCCCGGCTCTTCCGCGACAAGCGGGACGGAGTCGTTTAGGGGGCCACCAGCCCGGCCAGGTTGTCGCGCATGATCATCCGGATCTCAGCATCGGACATGCCAACCAGGGATTCCGTGAAGTCCAGCGGTTCGGCCAGGCCCTCGGCGTGGGGCCAGTCGGAGCCGAACAGCACCTGCGAGGCCCCGATGGAGCGGGCCAACTCGGCAATCGGCTCCTCATGGTATGGCGACACGAACACATGGCGGCGGAAGATGTCGCTGGGCTTCTCGGTCAGCGGACCTCGCAGCCACGGCCCGTTGCGGCCCATGCGGTTCATCTTGTTCATGGCGGCCATCAGGTAGTCCACCCACAGGCTGCCGTTCTCCACGCTCATCACCCGCACGTTGGGGAATGCCGTGAAAAGGTTGGCGTAGATCAGGGCGGCGATCGTCTCCATGATGGGGCGGTCGCCGTAGAAGCAGGTCCACTGCAAGGCCGATTGCCGGTGCGAGGGGGGATTGGGCGCCTCTCCCCAGTGTACCGACATCGACTGGTTGTAGCCCGACTCGCCGATGTGGAATCCGACCACTGCCCGGGCCTCGTTGATCCGAGCCCAGAACGGGTCGAAGACCGGGTCGGCGAGGTTGCGGCCGCCGGCCGGTCCGGGGCGCAGGGACACGATTCGAGCCCCTCTGTCAAGCGCCCACTCCAACTCCGCTGCCGCCCGGTCGGGATCCACCAGCGACAGCAGGGGAGGGGCGTGGATGCGCCCGTCCCGGTTGAGGCCCCATTCGTCGTCCAACCAGCGGTTGAAGGCCCTCAGGTTGGCGTACAGCAAGTCGGGGTCGTCCACCATGAAGTGCTCCACGCACACCGCCAGCGTGGGGAACAGCACCGCGGCTTCCACGCCCTGATCGTCGAGAACCTCGACCCGGGCGGCCCGCGTCACGTATTCGGGGCGGTGGGGCTCGGACACCTGACTGCTCTTGACCGCGCTGCCCCCACCCTGGCCCTGCTTCATGGCCTGGAGCATCTCCCGGAGCATTCCCGGCTTGGGAGCGGTGTCGAAGCTGCGGTGTTCCAAGAAGGTGAACCGCTGGTCGCCGATGTAGACATCCTCGGCGCCGTCGGGCTCGATGACAGGCCGCACTGCCCGGTCGGCGAAGGCAGGGTCGATGTATCGGGTGAAGGCGTCTCGGGGCTCGTAGTAGTGATTGTCGGCGTCGAACACCCGATATCCCATATCCATGGGCACAGGTTAGGGCGGCATGAGGATGGCAAGTAGGGTGGCGCCGGCAAGCACCGCCCGATCAATGAAGGAGAAACCGAGATGGGACGGCTGGACGGAAAAGTTGCGATCATCACCGGGGCTGCTCGGGGGCAAGGTGAGGCCGAGGCCCGGCTGTTCGCCTCAGAGGGCGCCAAAGTGGTGCTGGGGGACGTCCTAGACGAAGACGGCGAGCAGGTGGCTGCCAGCATTGGCGAGAATGCCCGCTACGTACACCTCGACGTGTCCCGGGAGTCCGATTGGGGCGCAGCGCTGGACGCCGCCGCCGACATGGGACCGCTGACGGTTCTGGTCAACAACGCGGCCATCCTCAGGCCGGCTGCCATTGAGGCAACCACCCTTGAGGACTACATGGCGGTCATCAACGTCAATCAGGTGGGCACCTTTTTGGGCATGAGGGCGGCACTTGAGCCCATGAAGATGGCCGGCGGGGGCTCCATCGTGAACATCAGCTCCATCGACGGCCAGCAGTCCAAGAACGGCCTCATCAGCTACACCGCCTCGAAATTCGCCATCCGGGGCATGACCAAGACGGCGGCCATCGAGTGGGGCCGGTTCGACATCAGGGTCAACTCCATTCACCCCGGCGGGGTGAACACTCCTATGGGCAATCCGATGAATGATCCTCGGGCGGAGAAAGAGCCCTACATCTTCCAGGCCATTCCCCGAGTCGGCGAACCCATCGAGATCGCCTGCGCCGCCCTTTTCCTGGCCAGCGACGAGGCGTCGTACGTAACCGGCGCCGAGTTGAACGTGGACGGCGGATGGCGAGCCGGGGTGGTCACCCCCGGCCTGCCCGGCACCGACCATGTGGTCGAGTACGGGTACAGCCCCGGATAATCGGCGCCCGGCGCCCGCACACCCTTGAGCGAAAAACCCCTCTGGGAAGCCCCTAGCGCTGCTTCTAGCCCCGACTACGGTGCTGGGGTTGAGCGGCTGGCATTGGCCGGAGCGGCCCGCCGGCTGCTGAACGCGGCCAGAGTCACTGCGGTTGGCGACGACGCGGTGGCAGAGGCCGCTGAAATGCTGGAACAAGCGGCAGGACTGCTGGAGGCCGAGCAAATGGAGGGGCTCCACCACCAGGGGGTCATGGGCGATCTGGAAGCCGGGTTTGAATCGCGTGACCCGATGGCGTTCTTCCCATACAGCCCGATCATCGGACGGTTGAACCCGGCCTCGCCCCCCGCCGAGTTCTGGGCCGAGGGCGACGAGGTCCACGGGCGAATGAACCTGTCGCCGGTCTTCGCCGGCCCGCCGGGCATGGTCCACGGCGGGATCATCGCCATGGTGTTCGACGAGCTCTTGGGGGTGGTCAACGTGGTCAACGACAAGGGCGGCTACACCGGCACGCTGAAAGTGGTGTACCGGCGGCCCACGCCGCTGCTCAAAGACATCACTCTGCGGGGTTGGCCGACGGGCGGCGAAGGACGGAAGCTGCACGTCTCCGGTGAGATGGTGTGCGAAGGAACAGTGACCGCCACTGCCGAGGGTATTTTCGTGCGGGCCGACCGACTGCTCATCGACAGCCCGTGAGGCTCGAGAGAGCTGGGCTAGTGCTCTAGCTCGACTGCGAAGCGGTCGGTGTAGAAGCTGAGCGCTTGGCGGCGCTCTTGTGCGGTCATGTCGAAGTCGGCCAGGTCGTAGATCACCCGACCGTGCTTTCCCCGAGGATGACCAGCCATGTAGGCGTCCATGGCCGCCTTGACCTCTGCGGTGAACGGCTGGCCGGCCAGCTTGTAGATGCGCTCCACCATGGCCACGTCGTCGGCCATGAACTCGTGGAACAAAACGTCGATGGACTGCTCGGGGGGAACGAGGTCGCGGTCGTCGGCACACGACTGGAGCATGTCGGCGATGAGCTGGGCCCACCACTGGCCGATGCCGCAGACGTCAACCGGATGGGTGGCGCTCATGCGGGCCGAGTAGCAGATCATGGTGGCGAACGAGGCGGTGATCGACACCGGATCGCGGTGGGTGAACACCACGGTGGCGTCGCCGAACACGTTCATCAATGGGCCTATCTGCTCCAGATGCTGGGGCGACTTGAGCACCCAGCGCTCCCGGGGCGGGCGCTGGTGGGTGAGCACCTTGAGAATCCGCTTCAGGTACTGGTAGTGGGGGGTCTGGTCGTGCTCTTTGTAGTACGACCGCCATGTGGGCAGCACGGCCAGACAGTCGAACAGCATGGTGGAGAAATCGATGCCCAGCAGGTGGATCTCCTCGTGGACGTGATCCCAGGTCATCTCGTGCATGCGGGCGTAGTGGGGCATGGCCGTGTTGAGGATCACCAGGCCGCTCTTGGCCCGCTCGATGCGGCCTTCTGCGGTTCCGGCCTCCTCGGGAGGGGGAACCGGCTCCATGGCCTCCCACCAGGGCAGAGACCGCAGTGCGGGGTCGGCGGAGATGAGGTTGTGCAAATGGGTGGTGCCGGTGCGGGGCAGTCCGGCGATCACGATGGGACGGTCGATGGGCACATCTAGGGCATCGGGGTGGTCCTTGATGTACTGCTCTGTGCGCAGCCGGTTGGCCGCAAACGCCGTGAGCTGGCTGAAGCTGCTCACCCGGCCCATGGGGGAGTGGTCGGCTTCGGTGTCCAATGAGCGGCACAGCACTTCGAGCGGGGCCCGGAACTCGTCGGGGCCGAAGTCGCTGAGCCCGGTCTGAGCGGTGGCCGCCCCCAGAATCGCCTCGGGGCTCAGCTCGATCTGATCGGCCATGGGCGCCGTCTGCTCCATCATTTGAGCGATCTCAGGAGCAAGTACCGGTTCTACGAGGTCTTCAATGCGGATAGGGTCTGGTCGGTCGCTCACGCCCGGCAGAATAGCGGTGGGGTCTATGGCAGCCGAAGCCGTTCCACTGGCTGGCCGGTGACTTCGGCTATCAGCTCGTAGTCCTTGTCCACATGAAGCACGGTGAGCTGAGCAGATTCGGCAGTAGCGGCGATCAGGAGATCGGGGATCGCCGGTGCCCGGTGTCGGCCGAGAATTGCCAGAGACCTTTGAATCTCCAAGGCTCGGTCTTCAATTGCAGGTGTTATGTACTCCACGGGCATCTCGGCCAGCGGGGGTTCCTCGAGGGTTATGCGGTAGTCCTCGGCTGAACGAGCCGAAAACCCGATTTCAAGTTGGGTTAGTGTCGTAACTCGAACTAGGCCGCGCTGAATTCTTGACGTCCACTCTTCAACATCGGGACTGCTCGCCAATCGCACAGAGGCAGACTTGTCGATGAGCCAGCCAGTCACGACCAGGCTTTGGCCATCACTTCAGGATCAGCGAGGTCTGCACAGCGCTCTGCGAAACGCTCCAAATCAGCCACTGTTGTCCGACCGTGCCCTCTGGTGCATTCTCGAGCGAGCACTCGTCTTAGATACTCGGCCCGGGACAGCCCAGCGCTCGACGCCTTGGCATCGATCTCCACCACCAAGTCGTCAGGTACCCCTCGGATCAATATGTCACCCATCGGTGCGACCCCATTGCCGTTGATATCACCGATATCATAACAGTGGCAGCCGACTGCGTCGTCAGAAGGGGCGGTTTCCGCGGGATAGCAGTGCTGTATCTGAGCCCCTGGGGGTTGTAGAAGCTTCGGCAGATGAGAATGCCAGGGAAGATCCGTCGATCTGAGCCCCGGGGGGTTGCAGGGCCGGGCTTGGTTGTCTAGCCCGCTGCCTTCTGGCGGCGGCGGTGGGCGGTGAGGATGGCCTCGGTGTAGCCGTTGGGCTGGTCGCGGCCTTCGAGAACCAATGCGATGGCCGCGCTGAACGGAACGCTGGCCGAGAAGTCGTCGCCCATGGGCTCATAATCGGGGTCGTCGGCGTTCTGGGCGTCCACCACTGAGGCCATTCGCCGCATGGCCTCCACTACCTGATCTTCGTCCAGCAGCCCGTGGTGCAGCCAGTTGGCGATGTGCTGGGACGAGATCCGCAGGGTGGCCCGATCCTCCATCAGCGCGACGTTGTCGATGTCGGGCACCTTGGAGCAGCCCACTCCCTGGCCCACCCACCGGGTCACGTAGCCCAAGATGCCCTGGGCGTTGTTGTCCAGCTCCCGCTGGACCTCGGCGGGAGACAGCTCGCGATCCGGCGGAAGCACGGCGGGGGCCAGCATGGCTTGAACGGCGGCGTCGCGGCCGGCGGGAGAGGCGGCCAGTTGGCGCTGACGGGCAGCCACGTCGGCTTCCAGATAATGCAGGGCATGAAGGGTGGCCGCGGTGGGGGAGGGGACCCACGCGGTTGACGCCCCCGCCTGGGGGTGACCGATCTTCTCGTCCAGCATGGCGGCCATGTCGTCGGGCCTGGCCCACATCCCCTTGCCGATCTGCGCGTGCCCCGGCAGGCCCATGGCCAGCCCCACGGCCACGTTGGCATCCTCGTAGGAGGTCAGCCATCCCGATGCCTTGATCTCCGCTTTGGGGATCATGGGGCCGGCGTACATGTTGGTGTGGATGTCGTCTCCGGTGCGGTCCAAGAACCCGGTGTTGATGAACGCCACCCGCCCGGAGGCCTCGGCGATGCAGGCGGCCAGGTTGAGCGATGTGCGGCGCTCCTCGTCCATGATCCCCACCTTCAGCGTGTTGAGACCCAAACCCAGGATGTCTTCAACAGCGGTGAACAGCTCCCCGACCAAAGCGGCCTCGCGGGGGCCATGCAGCTTCGGCATCACGATGTAGGCCGACCCGGTATGGCTGTTGCGGTGAGGCCCGGCACCGACCAGATCGAACTTCGCGCACCAGGCGGCCACCGCTACGTCGATGATGGTCTCCGGAATCGGCTGGCCGCCTACCAGCACCATGTCGGTGTCCATGTGCAGGCCCACGCTGCGAATCAGCATGATGCTGCGCCGGCGCACCGTCATCGGCTTCCCCGACGGATCAGTTGCCGCAGTGTCGGCGTTGAGGCTGCGGATCATGGCCCGGCCGCCCTTGGCGAACGAAGCCGTGAGGCTGCCCTGCATCAGACCGAGCCAGTTGGCATAGGCCAGGGTCTTGTCATCGGCGTCCACCGCGGCCACCGAGTCCTCCAAGTCCATGATGGTGGTCAGCGCCGACTCCACCATCACGTCGGCGATTCCTGCGGGGTCGTCGCGGCCGATGTCATGGTTTCGGTCGATGACCACCTCGATGTGGAGCCCGTGCTTTTGCAGGAGCACCGTCTTTGGCGCCGACGCATCGCCGGTGTGGCCGGCGAACTGCTCGGGATCGGCCAGCCCGGTTGAGCTGCCGCTGGACAGGCCCACCCGCAGCCGGCTGTCGGACACCGCATGGGCCACCGCGTCGGCGTGCGATCCCGAGGCCAGGGGGAAATGGCTGTCCAGCAGGGATCGAACCCGGTCAATCACCCGCTGTCCCCGCACCGGGTTGTACGGCCCGGCCCGCTCGGCTCCTCCAGACTCGTCGATGGCATCGGTGCCGTAGAAGGCGTCATACAGGCTTCCCCAGCGGGCATTGGCCGCGTTGAGGGCAAAGCGGGCGTTGTCCACCGGCACCACGAGCTGCGGCCCGGCCATCACTGCGATCTCCGGATCGACTCCCTCGGTGACCACCGGCACCGGTCCGGGATCATCGATTAGATAGCCGATGGAGCGCAAGAAGGAGATGGCCTCATCGGGCTGGGTGCAAGGGTCTTGGTGCCAAGCGTCAATCCGGGCTTGGAGATCGTCTCGTTCGTTGCGGCATGCCTGAACCTGTGGTCGAAAACGCTCAACGATCCCGCCGAATGCCGCCCAGAATTGCCCAGGATCTACACCAGTTCCCGGTGCCAACCGGTTGACGGCGAATTCGGCCAGAGGTCTGGCCACCTCGATCATTCCATACGTCTCGTAGGCCACAAGCAATCAGGGTAAGGCCCGGCGGCCTGTCTTGTTCCATCAATGACGTGGTTGTCTCCCAATCGGCCCGCGCCTGCGACTAGTAGTCGGTATGCTCCGTTTCTATGCGGGTTAGGCAACTCTTGCTGGTTGTTCTGGTTGCGTGGTGTTTGCTGGTTCCGGTGCTGGCCGTCGCGGCTGCCGGCGCGCAGCCGGCGTCAGGGGGCGTTGTCACCGGCCAGCAAATCACAGAGCGCGACGAGTTGATCGCCGCCCAGAAATCATTGCTCAACGTTTACCGTTGCCGGTTGAGCATTGACACCGATGCCGTCCCCGGCGGCTGCGACGGCGATGAGCCCGCTGGCACTGTCTCTCTACCCGCCCCGTTCGCCGGCACGCCCACCATGCAGGAACTCGAGCGGCGCGACCAGCTCATCTCCACCCAAGAGGCTCTCCTCAACGCCTACCGCTGCCGGTTCGGCATCGATGCCGATGCCGTCCTCGGCGTCTGCGCTGACCAGCACACCGCCATCGCCGCCGGGCAAATGCACACGTGCGCTATCAGGGATGGCGCCATCGTGTGCTGGGGCCGCAACGATGGGGGCCAGCTAGACGCGCCCGAGGGCCGCTACACCGCCATCGCCGCCGGGCTAGGGCATTCGTGCGCCATCAGAGACGACGGTGCCATCGTGTGCTGGGGCCGCGACAATGGGGGTCAGCTAGACGCGCCCGAGGGCCGCTACACCGCCATCGCCTCTAGCTCGACTGGCTCTGATCACTTGTGCGCGATCAGAGAAGGCGGCGCCATCGTGTGCTGGGGCCACAACGCCCACGGCCAGACAGAGGCGCCCGACGGCCGCTACACCGCCCTCACGGTCGGCACGGACCATTCGTGCGCCATCAGGGATGACGGCGCCGTCGTGTGCTGGGGCCGCGACGATGGGGGTCAGCTAGACGCGCCCGAGGGCCGCTACACCGCCCTCGCCGCCGGGCTGGGGTATTCGTGCGCCATCAGGGATGACGGCGCGGTCGTGTGCTGGGGCCGCGACGATGGGGGTCAGCTAGACGCGCCCGACGGCCAATTCACCGCCCTCGCCACCGGTGAGCGGCATTCGTGCGCCATCAGAGATGACAACGCCATCATGTGCTGGGGCCATGGCGACCACGGCCAACTGAACAGGCCCGGCGGCCCGCACACCGCCATCGCCACCGGTGAGCGGCATTCGTGCGCGATCAGAGTCGATGGCGCCATCGTGTGCTGGGGCTACAACGGCGACGGGCAGGCGGACCCGCCCGATGGCCGGTACTCCGCCATCGCCGCGGGTGTGCGGCATTCGTGCGCGATCAGAGTCGATGGCGCCATCGCCTGCTGGGGCTACAACGGCGACGGGCAGGCGGACCCGCCCGATGGCCAGTACATCGCCATCGCCGCGGGCGGGGAGCATTCGTGCGCCATCGGTGCCGACGGCGCCATCGCCTGCTGGGGCCGCGGCTCCCACGCTCAGTTGGACCCGCCCGATGGCCAGTACTCCGCCATCGCCGCGGGCGGGGAGCACGGAAGGCATCTGTGCGCCATCGACACCGATGGCGCCATCGCCTGTTGGGGTCGCGGCGATGACGGGCAGTTGGATGCGCCCGGTGGCCAGTACTCCGCCATCGCCGCGGGTGAGCGGCATTCGTGCGCCATAGATGCCGACGGCGCCATTGCCTGCTGGGGCTACAACGGCGATGGGCAGTTGGATGCGCCCGGTGGCCGGTACTCCGCCATTGCCGCGGGTGAGCGGCATTCGTGCGCCATAGATGCCGACGGCGCCATTGCCTGCTGGGGCTACAACGGCGATGACGGGCAGTTGCATGCGCCCGATGGCCAGTACTCCGCCATTTCCGCCGGACGATGGCACACATGCGCCACCAGAACCGCCGGCGCCATCGCCTGCTGGGGCCACAACGGCGACGGTCAGACCGACCCGCCCAGGGGCCTGTACACCGCCGTAGCCGCGGGTGTGCGGCATTCGTGCGCCATCGGTGCCGAAAACTACCTGTGGTGCTGGCAGTGGACCTCCAACCTGCCTAGTGGGGTGTCTTGGGAATACACATTCGGCGGGTTGTGGATTGGAGCCATCTAGGCATCAGGCTCTGTTTTCTCCAGCAAGTTCCAACTTCGCGCCAATAAAGGTGCGGCTAGAAGCAGCGCGATTGCTAGCCTGCCCGGACGACAACCCCCTAGCCATCAAAGAGGTGTCAGCATGGCCGTCAACGCTGCCGGTTCATTCGATGCCGAGGTCCGATCCACCCAGGCGTGGATGGCTTCGCCCCGCTTCGAGGGGGTGACTCGCCTGTACTCGGCTCGCCAGGTGGTGGAGCAGCGCGGGGCGATCGACCAGGACTACACCGTGGCCCGCGTGGCCGCCGACCGCTTCTATGCCCGTCTGCGGGAGCTGTTCGACCAGGGCCAGTGCATTTCCACGTTCGGCCCGTACTCGCCAGGCCAGGCCGTCGCCATGAAGCGGGCGGGGATCGAGGGCATCTACCTGGGCGGATGGGCTACGTCGGCCAAGGGCTCTCTGCACGAGGATCCCGGTCCTGATCTGGCCAGCTACCCATTGAGCATGGTGCCCGACGAGGCGGCCGGACTGGTGCGGGCGCTGCTGACCGCCGACCGCAACCAGCGCTTCGCGCTATCCCGGATGCCCGCATCTGAGCGCTTGGCCAGCCCGGTGGTGGACTTCACCCCCAGCATCATTGCCGATGCCGACACCGGTCACGGCGGCGATGCCCATGTCCGCAATCTGATCCGCCGCTTCGTGGAGGCCGGCGTTCCCGGCTATCACATCGAAGACCAAAAACCCGGGGTCAAGAAGTGCGGCCACCAGGGGGGAAAGGTTCTGGTGCCGTGCGATGAGCAGATCAAGCGGTTGAACGCGGCCCGATTCCAACTCGACGTGATGGGAGTGCCTGGCATCATCGTGGCCCGCACCGACGCGGAGGCGGCCAACCTGTTGGACGGCGGGACCGACGAGCGCGACCAGCCGTTCATCATGGGGGCCACAAAGCTGTCGGTTCCCTCCTACAAGGACGCCTACCTGGCGGTATTGCGCCGGCTGGCCGAGGTCGGAGTGGAGGGAGTGAACGGCCACCTGCTGTATGCCGTTCCCGAGAGCCGCTACAAGCGGGCGATGGGATGGCTTGACCAGACCGGGGTCAACCAGATAATCGAGAAGACCGCGGTCACCTACCATTCCTCGCCCGATCCCCGAGCCGACGACGCAGTGGACCGGGTCTCAGATGCGCTGGCCGAGGCATGGCACCGGGCGTCGGGGCTGGCCACCTATGCCCAGGCGGTGGCCGACCAGCTGGCCATGCGGTCGGCGGAGGGGGAGACCTTCGGGATGGATGCCGGCGAGTGGCTCAGCTACGCCCGAACAGTTGACACCGACACCGCCCGGGAGCGGGCCGTGGAGATGGGCTTGGACGTGGCCTGGGATCCCGAGGTGGCCCGGACCACCGAGGGGTATTACCAGGTAAAGGGCGGGATCCCCTATGCCGTGGCCAAGTCGCTGGCGGTGGCCCCGTTCTGCGACTTGCTGTGGATGGAGACCAAGACCGCCGACCTAGACGACGCCCGAGAGTTCGCCGAGGCCGTCCATGCGGTGCATCCCGACAAGATGCTGGCCTACAACCTGTCGCCGTCGTTCAACTGGGACACCACCGGGATGAGCGAGGACGAGATGAGGGAATTCCCCGCGGAATTGGGCCGGCTGGGGTTCGTGTTCAACTTCATCACCTATGGCGGCCACCAGGTGGATGGAATGGCGGGAGAGGAATTCGCCGCCGCCCTCCAACAGGACGGGATGCTGGCCCTGGCCCGGCTCCAGCGGAGGTTCCGCCTGGTGGACTCGCCCTACAAGACGCCCCAAACCCTGGTCGGCGGCCCCCGCCTAGACGCCGGGCTCATGGCCAGCTCGGGGCGCACCGCCACCACCCGGGCCATGGGCAAGGGCTCAACCCAGTTCCAGCACTTGGCGCAGACCGAGGTGCCCACCCGAGAGCTCGAGGCCTGGCTGGAGCGCTGGGCGGCCCACAACGCCATCGACGCCCTGCTGAAGGTGAAGCTGCGGCCCTACTCCGCGGGGTCGGAAATACTCGAATTGGTGGTGTACAGCGGCGCCAACGACTTGGCCAACGTGGTGTTCGGGGTGCTGAACGACCGGCGGGGCCGCGCCATCCTCTCAGTGCGAGACCAGAACACCCACAGTCCCGCGCTGCGCCGCAAGCGGCTGATGGCCCTCATGCACCTGTACCTCATCCGCCGCTACAGCGCGGTGTCGATCCAATACCTCACACCAACCCAGGACAACTACCGACAGGCCGTGGGCATGAAGGAGCTGGGCTTCTTCGCCTCAGTCTCCGACGAGGTGGGCGAGATCATCGTCGCCGACGTCGACGAGGCGGTGGTGACCAAGCTGGTGAGCGAAGACGACGCCCTGCAAGAGCTCATCGAGGGTCGGGGCGCCTAGTCGACCCCCACCCGGGCCATTGCCGAGCGAAGGCCAAGGGTCAGGATTCCGGTCAGGCCGGCAACCCCGGCAAGCAGCACTAGCCCGGCGCCGAAACCACCGATGTCGGCTAGAACGCCGAACAAGATCGGCCCGGTTACCCCGCCGGCTTCGCCAACGGTGAAGAACAACCCCCCGGCCGCTCCCATATTGCGCTGCGCCACCCCGGGTAGCTGCATCATCACCACAAGGGCAACCGGTACAGCCAGCCCTCTGCTCAAGCCGATGATGGCCAACCCGGCCAAGGTGGTCGCCTTGACGTCCACATAGAGCAGAATGGAGGCGATGGAGAATACGGCATAAACCCCGGCCATTACCGCGAGCCGACTGCCTTCTGGGATCAGGCGCGGCCCCAGCAGCGCACCGACGATGCTGAGGGCGGTGACCGCGCCGGCCAGGTAGCCCGCTGCTGAGCTGGAGAATCCCCGGTCTTCGATCACGGTGGGGAGCCATCCGTTGAGGGCGTGATTGAAGAAGAACATGCCGAGGGCCACTATCAGCATGAGCCGGACGGCTCGATGGCGCAGGAGGCCCCTGGCGCCAGAGAAGCCGTGGTCGGGATTGGCATCGCGGTCCGCCCCGGCAGCGAGTTTCTCTCCGGCGGAAGCGGCGATCAACCAGACGGCGATGACCGCCACGGTAATGAGGGCGTAAACCATGAGCGTCGCCCGCCAGCTCTGGTCGAATGCCGGCATGAGGAGGCTGTTGGCGGTAACCAGGGGCAGAACTCCGCCGATGGCCGGTGCCGACATGGTGATCCCCATGGCCAGCGCTCGCTCTTCCTCGTCGAACCACACGCTGATCAGCTTGGGAGCGCCCACCGAAACCAGCGGCCCGCCGAGGCCGAACAATGCCACCGAGCCGAACATGCCGATGAAATTGGTGACGACCGGACGCAACAGCGCGGAGGCAGAGATGATCACGGTGGCGATTCCCAGCGAGCGGCGCAGTCCGAGCCGATCGACCAGCGCTCCAGATGGCATCGCCGCAACGAGAAACACCAGAGGCCAAGCCCCCAGAATCGTTCCCATGGCCCCTTTGCTCAGATCCAAGTCCTCCCGGATCACGTTTACCAGCGGGGTCATCCCGAATACCGCTATCCCGAAGGAGAAATACACCATCCACAGCGCGCCGAGCATCACCCAGCGATAGGAGTGGCTGTGTTGATGCACGCCGGGACCGTAGCAATCGCCGGTCGCCCATCTGTCATGCTGACCCGATGGGAACAGCAGTAGTAACCGGCGCCGGTCAAGGAATCGGTCGGGCGATCGCAACGCGTCTGGCCGCCGATGGCTATCACATTGTGGCCGTGGACCAGAGTCGCGAGTCGGCGGCCGCCACCGCCGAAGCGCTCAGCGGCGAATGGCGGCAGTGCGATGTGTCCGATCCTGATTCAGTGGCCGCCTTGGCCGAGTCGCTTGATCAGGTGGACGTGCTGGTGAACAACGCCGGCATCTGGATCTTCGCCAATCTGGACACGATGGCGCCCGAAGATGTGCGCCGGGTGCTGGAGGTGAACGTGATGGGGGTGTTCAACTGCACCCAGGCACTGGCGCCGCTGATGGGACCGGGCTCGGCCATCGTCAACCTCTCATCGAATGCCACCTTTTCCAACTCCCCGGGAGTGGGCATCTATCCACCGTCCAAAGCTGCGGTGGACAGCTTCACCAAGCAGACCGCCCTGGAACTGGCCCCTCGGGGCATTCGAGCCAACGCGGTCGGCCCGGGCATGATCCAGACCGAGAGCACCCAGGTCAACTACGAAGGGGAGAAGGGCCAACAGCGAGCACGGGCTGTGCCGTTGGGGAGAACCGGTCGGCCCGACGACATTGCCGACGTGGTGGGCTTTTTGGCCTCCAACGACGCCCGCTACGTCACCGGCCAGGTGATCTATGTTGACGGAGGTCTCAGCGCCGGCCGGGCCGCGCTCTAGCGGGGTCGCCACCCCGAGGCGCTTGCTCCTACCATTTGTCTGACTCCTCGGCGTAGACGTGGTTGGGCATCTGGTAGGGGATGCCCTGCTCGTCGAACCTCGAACCGGACATGAGCGTCATGAAATCGTTGAAGCTGTTCATTCGCGCATGCTTTGGGAGGATCCTCGACATGATTTTGTAGTACCTCGAGTGGGCGCGCTGCCAGGAAAGTACCCCGAATGAGACCTGCTTGGGGTAGTTCAGCTGATCGGCCAGCGTGTTCCCGATGAGGGCCCGCGACACCCTGTATACGTACTGCGCCAGCTTCCGCTGCTCGTCTCGGCCGTCGACGCCGACCACGGGGGGCGCCGAGTTGACCAGTGAGTTCGCCATCGCAATGGAGTGGAAGTCGGGCTTCGGCTCGCTCATGACACCGACCTCGAACAGCTTCAGCGCCTCTGCCTCGTCGCGGAAGAGGATCGACTCGGGGATCCCCATCAGGTGTCCCGAGTAGCGCCACACTGTCATGAAGCTGGCAGCCTCCTCGTCGCTGTAGGTCGCTCCCAGGTTTCTCATATGTTTGAGAAGCCGGGCAGAAAATGCGGTAATGGCGAAACCTATGTGGGCCGCACTCAGCGGAGTTCCCCACGCGTCGGCGTCCCACTCCTCGGATTCGGTGAGCAGGCGCCTGATCTGGGCGTGGATGAGCCTGATCCTGACCGAGAGCTTCCACCCGTCTCCGAAGCGCTCCAACCCGTTGGGGAAGAATATCTCTGTCATATGGCGGTTATTCTGCTGAAGGCGCCGCACCCCTTGGTCGCGCAGTCGGCCAGTGATGAAGAACGACTTGCTGATGTTGGTCGAGAAGCCTTCCACGAGGGTGCCCGCGATCATCCCCCCCAGAACCATCTTCAAGTTCCGGTGGAACATGTGGACGCCCGGGGCCAGCGCCGACAGCTCAAGCCAGTCGGGCAGCGTCGATGCATGATCGAAGAGCGCTTCGACCTCAGGGGGCGCATCGGGCAGGTTCTCCCCGTCGGTTTTGTTCATGTAGGCGGCGATTAGGCGCCCCTCCTCCGATGCTGACTGCTTCATCGAAGAGAGTGCCTCTATTGCGGCATCCGCCAAGGGATCGCCGATCACGGTGTGCGCCAGGTAGTTGCCGGCCATTTCCGGATCGAAGGCGCGGGCTTCCTCAACGCCTGGGTGTCGATAGCAGGTGGGCACCTTCATTGGTGCCTTCTAAGCATCGGCACGGGGGAGGGGGGGGGGGGGGGGAGCAACGTAGACTATTTCTCATTGTAGCTGCATCAATTCTGCTAGGCGCTATCAGCTTAATTCACCGCCGGGAGTCCGGTGGTGAATTCAAAAGCGCAGTTGTTTCGTCAGCCGATACCGGTGGTTTGCTGGGACAGTTGGGGTGAGCTGCCGGGGTCAGGAATGCTGCCCCAGCACCTCAGCGACCTCTTCTGCGGTTTCGACGCCGCTGGTCGTGGCGCCGTTGACAATAGGCGACCGCATGTAATCGCCTGCAATGAAGAGGTTCTTCACGTCCTGGTTGAGTTGACTGCGCATTTCCACAATGGCCTTGAACATTCCGGGCTGTCCCATGCAGACAGCCTCGTTCCACCGGTAGACGCGGGTGAAAAGCACATCGTCGTCGTTGGGGATCGCGGAGCCGGGAGGGGCATTGCGGCGGGCGTCGCCGAGCATCTGCCGGACGATTTCCTCATCGTCGAGCGGGAACAGCTCTTCGGCGCGGTCTCTCCCCACCCAAAGATCCAGTGTGCTCTTGCCGGGCGGCGCGCATTCGGGCAGGTTGACGGTGCGGTCCAGCAGCGCCGGAGTGTTGTCCTCGGGGTACAGCGCAACACTCCAACCGGCAGGAAGCGGCCGATGGTTGAGTCCAACCACCACTCGGATGCCGCGCGAGTAGTTCACCTTGCTGAGTGCGTGGCGAATCCTCGGTGACAGGTCTGGCATGATTTCGAGCGCCTTGGTAGCCGGTACCGCACAAATGACGGCGTCTGCCCCGATGCGCTCGCCGTCACCGGTGATCACACCGGTCGCCACGCCGTCTTCGATCACAATACGCCTCACCGGTGTGGAGAGGCGTATGCCTCCCCCCAATCTGTCAGCCAGGGCGTATGACAGCGCACTGCACCCTCCCTGGGGGACGTAGAGTTGGGTTGGCTTGAACAGCACCTCGCCCAGAAACGCCCGGATCCAGGTTGCACCGAACTGTTCGGGGTAGCCCATCGTCAATTCCAGGAAACCCTCCAACGTGACCCTTAGATGCTTTGGCACGCTGAGTCTGTCGAGGAAGTCGCCGTAGGTTTCCTCCCCGTCCAGTTCGGCAATCTTGTGGTCGCTGGCATAATTCAGATACTGGGCATCGGCCCGGAGGCCCTTGGCCAGTTTCAGGGTGGGCCAGATTCCCCGGGGAGACAGGAGTCCCAAGGTCCAGAACGGTCGAATGTTCTTGAGCAAGGTGCCAAGAGAGTCGATCGGGGTGGTGACAACCCAGCGTCCGTGCCGATACCAGCCGATATCCATCTTGGTGCGGATAATCGGCAGGCCCAACTCCTCGCAAATGCGAAAGGTGACGTCGTAGGAGGAAGGGAAGAAGTCGGCGCCCTTGTCCGTCGAGAACCCATCGACTCTGTCGCCGCCCATGCGTCCGCCGACCTGGTCGCCAGCCTCGAGGAGGAGGGGATCGAGCCCGTGCTTTTGGAGGGTGAATCCTGCGCTCAGTCCAGCGGCCCCTCCGCCAACGATTACGACTTTCCGTGCCATCCAAGGGGAAGCATATAGGCCAGCCGCCGCTGGCCTAGGATTCGGCTATGTACACGTCCATTTCCCGATGGTGCTTCCGGCATCCCTGGCGCGGGCTAGCAGTCTGGCTCGCTGCTCTCTTGTTGATTGCCGGTATCTCTGGGAGCCTCGGGGCTTCCTACAGCGGCGAACTCGCCATTGCCGGCACCGAGAGCCACTCTGGCGGCGAGATTCTCAAAGACCACTTCGGGGGTGTCGGCGCCGGGCCCGGAGGGACTGTTGTCTTCCGGGCTGAGCAGGGCATCGACGACCCAGCAGTGTTGACCGCGCTGAGCGAGCTGCTGGCCAGAGTCGACGCCATCGAGGGCACCACGGTCATCTCGCCCTACGGTCCGGGAGGGCAGTACCGCATCGCCCAGCAGGGTGGTGAGGCCGGGCTGATCGCCTACGCCGACGTGAGCCTTCCGCCCGGGACCAGCGGCACCGATGCGCAGGAGGTGGGCGCCGAGATCGAGGACCTCATCGAGGAGCTCGATCTCCGGTCGATGGAGGGCCTCGATGTGGAGGTCGGCGGTGTTTGGTTCGCTGAGCTCCAGCCGCCTGAGTCGGAGGCTATTGGGCTCGCCTTCGCCATTTTCGTGCTGATCGCGGTGTTGGGCTCGGTAGTGGCCATGGGTGCCACCATTGGCGCGGCCCTCATAACGGTGGGTATCGGCACGGCTGGAATCGTGGTCTTGAGCAACATCATCACGGTGCCGGACTTCGCGCCCGCCATCGGCTTGATGATCGGCTTGGGGGTGGGTATCGACTACGCCCTGTTCATTATCACCCGCTACCGCGATGCCCTCAGCAGCGGGCACGGACCCGAGCAGGCGCTGGCCACAGCCCTCAACTCATCCGGTCGGTCGGCCGTGTTCGCGGGAGCGACCACGGTCGCCTCCCTGCTGGTGATGCTCACGATCGGGATCCCGCTCGTGAACGGTTTCGCCATAGCGGCGGCGGCCACGGTGGCCGTCGTGCTGGTGGGCTCGGTCACACTCTTGCCTGCTCTGATCGTTCTGCTCGGCGACCGGATTGCCACAACCCGCGTCCGGGGCATGGTGGTTGCGGTGCTGGTCAGCGTGGCACTGTTCGGCTTCGGTGCCGGCAGTCGGCAACTCCTGGTTTTTGCCCTTGGAGCGGCTGTGATCGTGCTGGTGGCCGGACTGTTCGGGGGAGAGGGAAACCGGCTGCGACGAGTCTTGCGGCCGCGCCGGGAGAAGCCGTTGCGAGACACCGGCTGGTATCGGCTCAGCCGCAGGGTGCAGGCCCGGCCCTGGACCTTCGCCATCGGCGGCACCGTCGTCTTGCTTCTCTTGGCTGCGCCGGTTTTGGATCTGAGATACGGCTTTCAAGATGAGAGCAACTTCTCTGCCGACACGACCACCCGCAAGGCCTATGACCTGACTGCCGCCGGCTTCGGACCCGGTGGCAGCGGCCCGCTGCTGGTGGTGGCCGAGGTGTCGTCGCCGTCGCAGATGGATGAGCTCGCCAGCCTGTCGCAGGCTCTTGGCGCCACCGACGGAGTCAGTTTCGTAACTCCTCCAATTCCGAACAACCCGGTTGCTCCGACCGCCGCGGCGATCGAGGTTAGGCCAGCCACCGGGCCCAAGACCATCGAGACCGAAGCCCTCGTAAAGGACATACGCGAAACCGTTGTGCCCGCGGCCACCGCCGGGACTGGCCTCGATGCTCAAGTGACGGGTTTCACGGCTGTCAAGGTCGATGTCAGCGATTATTTGAAGGTCCGCACCCCGTTGTTCTTCATCGTGGTGCTAGGTGCCTCCTTTTTGCTGCTGATGGCCGTATTCCGCTCGCTGGTCGTGCCGCTCAAAGCGGTGATTATGAACATGCTGTCGATCGGCGCGGCCTACGGCGTGCTGGTCGCGGTGTTCCAATGGGGCTGGCTCGGTGGCCTCATTGGAGTCGAGCCCGGCCCGATCGAGCCGTTCATACCCATGATGCTGTTCGCAGTGCTGTTCGGCCTTTCCATGGACTACGAGGTTTTCCTGCTGTCGCGCATGAAAGAGGAGTTCGAGCGAACCGGCGACCCCGTCAACTCGGTGGCCGACGGCCTGGCCGCCACGGCGCGGGTCATAACTGCCGCCGCGTTGATCATGGTGTTCGTCTTCGGGAGCTTCGTGTTCGAGGACCAGCGGGCGATCAAGATGTTCGGCATCGGCCTGGCGGCCGCGGTTGCCGCCGACGCCAGCCTGGTACGCATGCTCATAGTGCCTTCCACGATGGAACTGCTCGGCACCCGAAACTGGTGGCTCCCGGGCTGGCTCGATCGCATTCTCCCCAAGATCAACGTTGAGGGCAGCCCCCCAGAGGCCCCAGCACAGGAAACTGACTGAAGGCCCCGACTAACTTTACATAACAAAGATTCTCAACGCTCGGAGCCAGAGGATGCAGGCAGGAGAAGGCCAAGTCCACGACAAAGCAGGAACGCGGCTCTCATAGGGCACGGTACGCTTTCTACATGGCTAGCTCAGCGCTGGCAGTCACCAAACCAAGTGCTTCCAGTGTCGCCCGCGAATGGATTGAGGCGCTCCCCGCCGGCACATGGTTCCGCTCGGCGGCGGTTCCGGGCAAGCGGCATGTGGCCCGCAACGTCCTCTCCAGGCTGATGGCGGCAGACATGCCGATCATCGGAAGGTTCACCCCTGGCATTTATTGGCGGCAGCCGTGCCAGCGCGACCACGGCTATGGGGTGATGCCCTCCTTGGACGATTCGATTCTTGCCCCACCAGGCTCGGGATATGCGAGTCGGAGGCGGCACATCTCTGTCGGCCGCTTGGGCCATCACGGAACGCTGGTCACAGGACATCGACATGATCCTCGCTCCCGCTGAGGGGGTCACTCCCAAGATGCTGCGGCAGGCGTGCAAGAAGGCTGCTATGGCCGCATCGGCGCAGATCGGATGCACCTTCAGGGAAACCAGCAGAAGCCAAGGCCGCTACTTCCTGGAGTTCAGGGAGAAGAAGCAGGAGGTATCCAGCATCGACATCGCCTTCCGGGCCGTCGACGAGCCGCCGCTGTGGACTCAGAAAGTCCCCGTGATGTCGATGATCGGTCGGGTCTGCGATCCCGATCTGCTCGAAGCCCACCCCGAATTGGGCGGGTTTGAATTCCGCACACTCGGCCCCGGCACGACGGCCATGAACAAGCTGCTGGCGCAGACCGAGATGTGCGAGTCCGGCGATCTCGACAACATCAGGAGGCGGGCCAGAGATGTGTACGACTTGGCGCGCATCGCCAGGAAAGCGGACGAGTTCGAGGGGCACCCCCCCACCCCCGCATCCTTGCCCTATGCCAGACCAGTAGGGCGCTTCCGATATCCAGGCCCTCGAAGAGCTCGACGCCATATGGCAATTCATTGAAAATATCTGTTGACATCGGGTACATCATGAAATAGATTGCTATGGCTGGCTTGAGCCAGAACTATCGGCCTCCAAGGCCCCTGTCGAAATGTGTGGAATGCGAGGGCGTTATGGGCGCCTTACACCGAATGGGGCTGGTCGCAGCGCTGCTGCTGAGTGCCTGTGCGGGCAACGGGGCCGATCCGCCCGCGGCCTCTTCGACAATTGCTCCGCCGGCTACTGCTCCGCCGGCTACTGCTCCGCCGGCTACTGCTCCGCCGGCTACTGGTCCGCAGGCGACTGCTGCCGCAGGGCCCATTGAGAGCCCCGAATGGGTGGAAGCATCCGAACCGAGATCCTCCTCAACGGTGGCGGTGCCGCCCGCCCCCGGATCCACCCCCGTCGCAGTACCGGCCGATCCCTCACCGGAATACACCGCGCTGCCGACACCGGAGCTGCCCGAGGGCTGGACCCTCAGCCTCGGCTCCGGTGGTGGTGACATCTCAGATCCGGTGGTCAACCAGCCAAGCACCCATTCCCACCCCGACCCCGTCGCTGATGGGCAGGAGCCCGATCCAAGCTGGAAGGACATCGCTCCCGGTGCCACCGACGAGGGCGGGCACAGCCCGGGGTACCGACCGCCGCCGGCGTCGGTCAGGAGCGCGTGGACAGAGGTTTCTCCTGGTGAATACCAGGTGCTGCGGCCTGCCACCTTGGAGGAATTGGGCGGGTTCCGCGTGATGTCACCGCCCCCGGAGGCCTTGGACTGGATGACCCGGTGCGTGAACTACCATGCAGCCCCACCTGATTCCTCGTCATGGCCCGAGGATGAGCGTGTCGCACACGCCGTACTGAACTGCACCACCAGCGCAGGCTTGATGGAGCAGTCGATACAGCGCTACGGAGCGGACCGCGGGTGCGTGCAGCAGGCGTACTCCGACGACTACAGGGCAGACGGCGTACACGGGAACTCATGGACGCAGTGCCCGACCATTGGAAATCCAACTCCGCTTGACGGGCGTCCCTTCGCAGAGAAGTGCCGAGACGTCGTGTTCCGAGGCTTGGAGATCAAGGGACATCCCAAAATGGAGAAGATCGCCACCGAGTCCTGTGTGCTGTTCGAAGCAAATCTTGCAGCGCTCCTGGAAGTTCCGGGAATAACACGGCTGTGTGCCGAGCACTGGACCTTGAACTCCGCGCTGAATGCCGAGGCCCCGGGCGCGGTGCCCGGAATGCACCAACACGTGGGGATGAACACCAATGAGACGTGCTGACCGAATGCGGCGGCCTGTCGCCACCGCGGTGGCTGCCGCGCTGCTCGCAATGCTGCTCAGCCCGGCACCGGGGACTGCCGATCTGAAGTTCGACTTCGACTTGACCCCGTGCGATGCCGCGTCGCCGGGCCAATGGTGCTGGACCAGCCGTACCCAAGTGGTGCACGAGTACGACCACACCAACCTGTTTGTCGAGTACGCCGGCACCCCCTACGGCAAACAGCCGACCGGAAATAGCCGTTCCACTTCCTGCGTCGTTCACAGCACGAGCGTGGGGTGTGGCCATGGCCCGCCGGGGCCCGACACCAGCGGGGGCTGGTACGAGTTTGCCGGCCACAGTTGGACGCAGCGGAGCAGCTACTGGTCCTACACCATGCAACAGAAGCCACCGCCGCCCCCACCGACGGCTGCGCCGACGCCCCGGCCCGCGCCGACGCGGACAGCTGTCCCGACGCCTACCGCTACTGCGCCCCCCAATCCCGCGCCGAAGCCGACCGCCACTGCGGTCCCCACCCCTTCACCGACCCCGACGGCTGTGCCGACTCTCCCGCCTTCACCGACGGCTACTGCGGCGCCCACCCCAACGCCTCCGCCCCCGCCGACGGCTACTGCGGCCCCCACCCCCCCGCCGCGGCCCATCCCAACGGCTACTGCTCGGCCCACTACTCCCCCGCCCTGGCCCACTGCTCCCCCGTCCCGGCCCATCCCCCCGCCCACCCAGACTGCGAAGACCTGCTCGTCAGCGTGGACCGACGAGACCCGGATGTCGCTGTTGGGGCGGTTGCGGTGGGAGTCGATTGTCCCCTATGACGACGGCTTCACCGGCTACCACCATCCAGAGGTTCCGGGCGGGCGGCTGTTCTTGACCGCGGCTTCGAGAGCGGGCGGCGCGGTGCGACACTGGACGGCCCTGCGTCCGGGGGCAACGCTCAATGTGGTAGATCACCCGGTGAACGGGTGCCTGTGGACGGCTACAGGCGTCGGGGTATCGCTTCGGGAACTGCTTCCTTACGAGACTGCTGATCTGGCCAAGCTGAAGTCTCCCGGCCCCGTGGCCGCGGAGGGCATGGCCAAAGTGGCCGCCGCGCAGTGGGATTGGCTGAGCACGCAGCGCAAACAGTGGTTCCGAACTGCCTTTTCCCGAAACGATCCCCCAGTTGTTTGGTGCCCGCCAAACGAGTTGCCCCGGTGGACAGTGCCGGAAGGCGGAGTGTTGTCGCTCTCCCCGGCTTGGGAGGCAGCCCACGGGCATTGCCGGTGGTCGATACCCCGCCGAGGCTTCTGGATGTGGCGGCTGCAAGTTCGGTACACCTCTGAACAGGGCGATCATCACACCGTGGACTTGGCCGATGATCTTTCCTGGTTCCGCGAGCCAACCGAATATCTGGGCGAACGGATCTCGATATGGTGAACCGGCTGAACCGCGAGCAGTGGTCGCCCGCCTCATGGCCGGTTGCCCTCCGCTGGCGCCTGCTGGCCGCAGCGGTCGTGTTGGTCGTCACCATTGCCGCGATCGCCGCGCTGTCCCGAGACGGCCAAGACATGGCAGAGGTTTCGGTGGTGGCGGCCGCCCAGAGGTGGGCCGAGGGCCACCCGCCGGGCGATCATGCCACGGTCGACATGCCGGCCGACTTGGCGGCGCTGTTCGTTTTGCCCGCTGAGCTGGCCGATGCCATAGCGGCAGTCGATGTGCCCGAGGGCACGCTGGTCTCGCCCAGGATGCTGCGCCCCAGGCAAAGCGGTGACGCCAACCGCACGACCGCGCTGATGCGGTTCATGGTGAGCGCGGAGATGTGGGGTGGTTCCGGTCCGGCTGGCGGAGACCGGGCCGTGTTCTCCCCCTCCTCCGGCGGATGCGCAGCCGCCCTGGTGACTTTGATCGCAGTGGACGACGATGGCGCCGCCACCAGCGTGACCATAGAGGCCACCCCTGAACTGGCCTCTGTGCTGTCCGATGGCCAGTGGTGGATATGGGAGTCGCCTCCTGGTGGCTGGCCTCCATGTCATAGCACGGGCGCCCCCGAGGCGGATGGGGCGATCAGCTGATGCTTTTGGCCATAAGAGACCGATGGCTCGACGGCGAGGCTGTGGAGCGGGTGCTGGACGGAGTGCTGGAGGGCATTGCCAGCACCGCCCCCGGTGTGGTTCTGGCCACCTCCCCGACCCAGGTTGACCAGGCGTCGGCTGCCGGCCATCCCACGGTGCTGTTCATGCAAGACGACGAGCCGGAACTCCGCCTGGAATCGGCGGTGGCCTCAGCCGCCGCGGTGCTGTGGATCACTGCCGTCGACAGCACCGACGTCCGCTCCCAGCTTCGGCTGGATTCGGGGGCTCGCCGTTCCACGCCGATTGTGTCGGTGGTGGTGTCCGACGATCAGCCCGACGCCGAGCGGCTCCGCCGCCGCCGGGTGTTCACACTCTGGGTGCCCACCGAGCTGGGCCGGAGTCACCGCCGGTGGCTGCTCCGGCTCGGGCGTCGCATGGCGTGGACCGCGGTCGCCCCCCGCCGACTCGACCCGCTCGACCGAGAGACCCACCTGTGGTCGGCATCGCAGGCCGCCCAGTCCCGTCTGGCCGATCTGCTGGAGGAGACCGGAGTCGAAGAGTTCCAGATCCGAGGCGGCGAGTGCATGATCGTCCATCGCGCCGAGGGGCAGCGTGAGCGCCGCAACTCGCCGTTTGCGTCCAATGACGAGCTGATCGAGACGGCCCGGCACTTGGCTAGCTTCTCCGGAGGGCAGCCCCAGCGCTTCGACATGCTCGACAGCCGTTTGGACATCCGCCTCGGCGACCGGTGGCGGCTGCACGCCGAAGCGTTCATGTGCCATCCCCCAACCATGGTGCTCCGGTCGAACATGGCCGGAAAGGCCACGCTGGCCGACCTCAACGTTGCCGCCCCTCCGCTCCAAAAGCTCTTGGCGGGGGCGGTTTCCGGCCCGGTCCGGGCCAACATCGTGATCGCGGCGGCCATGGGCGGCGGCAAGACCACGCTGTGCCAGGCCCTGCTGGCCACCGTCGACGGATCGGAGAGGATCGACACCATAGAGGACACCCCTGAGCTCCGCTTGGCTCAATACGGCATCCACCCCAACAGCTTCGAGCGTCTCACCCGGGATGCCAACAACGACGGAGTGGGGAAGCTCACCATGAGCGACCACATCCGCGACGCCAAGCGGGCCAACTCGTCCAAGCTGGTGATCGGCGAGACGAGGGGCGAGGGCACTCTTGCGCTGCTCGACGCCATGAGCAGCGGGCTCAATGGCTGCCTGGTCACGCTGCACAGCCAGCCGGGCCCGGGGGTGCTGGCCAAACTGCTGTCGTACGCGTGCAGCGAGGGGGCCGATCCCCGGTTTGCCCGCCAGCAGATCGCCATTGCCGTCCATCTGCTGGTGTGGATGGGCCGCAACGAGATGGGAGAGCGGGTCATTTCCGATGTCACCCAGATCGTCAGCTATGACGATCGCCAAGACATCATCGACACCCGGTGCCTTTGGGCTCTTCCCCCCGGACAGCGGTGGTCTTCCCCGGTGGGCCGACCCCATGGCCAAGTCGAGCGCCTGTACCAGGCAGTGGGGATAGACCTGCGAGCGGCCGGCGGACAGGCGCCGGGAACCGACAGGAGGCCGGCAGTGTCTTCTTTGCCGGCGGCGGCTTCCTCGGTGATGAGCCAATGACTGCGCAAGCCGCGCTGGCCCTGGCCGCAGGGTTCGCCATGATGATGGCGGTTTGGTGGCCAACCTCGGCCGGAACCCCCTCGTCGCTCCTTATGGGGCGCCTGCTCTTGGCCCAGCGGCGCACGGTTCAAGCCGGGCCGCTGCTGGCCGCCGCCCTGGTCGCCCTTGGATTCATCGCCGGACTGGTGCTGGTGGGGGCGACGGCCGGCGTGGCCGCCATGGTGCTGACCGGCGTGGGTGTATGGGCAATCGCGGTTCAGGTCAGGTCGCGCCGCAGCCTGCGGGAAGCCGACGAGCTGGCCCAGTTGGCCAACGGACTGGCCAACCAGGCGCTGGTGGCGCCCACGGTGGTGGAAGCCGTCCGCCAAGCAGCGCCGCTGGTTGCCGGCCGGGTCGGTGCGGCCGCACGGCTGATGGCATCTGAGTGCGAGACGGGCGGAATGGCCGAGGCGGCCAACCGCTTTTCCACCACCATCCAACGCCCTATCGCCGAGATGCTGGCCACCGTGTTGGACGAAGCGTTTCGGGGCGGTTCGCAGTGGGTGGGATTGGCTGGCGTCCTGGCCGACGAGGCCATGGAGGCGGCCGAGACTGCTCGCCACTTCCACCGCTATGTGGCCGCCCTCATGCCTCAAATCGCGGTCACCGTGGTGATGGCTGCGGGCATGCTGGCGGTCACCGGATTCGCTGCCCGAGACGTGGGCGTCTGGCTTTCCTCCGCGGTCGGCCAGCAGTTCCTGCTGCTTCTGGCGCTGCTTACCGCCGCGCTCTGCGCCCGGGTGCTGGCCCCAGCCTGGCGGGCGGGACGATGAACTTTGTCGCCGGCGTCTCAGGGGTGGCCGCGGTGATGGCGTTGCTGCTGTCCCCGCCCAGTACCAGCAGCCGGGCTGCCATCCAGGCGGCGGCCATCGGCTGGCCCCCCAACCATGTCTCGACGGCCAGCTGGACTCTGTCGGCTGCCGGCGCCGTGGTTGGCGGGCTCGTCGGTCGGTCGGCATCCGGCTGGGCCGCAGGTCTGACTTTGGCGGTAGTGGCCGGAACATGGCTGCCCCGCCTGGCGCCGATGGCAATCAGATCGCTGGCCGCCGCGGCCTACTGCCGGGAACGAGACCAAAAGGTACTCGAGTGGATGCGCAAGCTGCGGCTGTTGACGTCGGCTGGACAACCCATCAACGCTGCCGCGGTCAACGCTGCCGTGACGGTATCGGGTCGGGCTTTCACCGTGGCTCGGGGGGCCATCGGGGCTGCTCTGGAGGCCGGACGGGATCCGCTGCCCGCAGTCGCCGCGGCCATTGCTGGCTCCCCTGCCGAGCCGTTGCTGGCCTCGGTGGTGGCCGCAGAACGGGCCGGGGCGGCGTCGTCAGACCTGCTGGACAAGTCCCTGTCCCGATCGGTTCGGACCTTGGAGTCCGAGCGACGCCTGGCGATCGACCAGCTCAGCCGGGCCATCGGAACCACGGTCACCCTGGTGGCCGCGATCGCTGGTCTTACCGTCATGGCCGCCGTGATCTTCGTGCTCTGACGCGAGCCGGTAGCCCTGTACCAAAGGAGAAACCACCCATGCAATCAGCAATCGTCCAGATGATCTTGATCGTGGTCGCCATTGCCGCCGCCGCCATCGTGGCCATCATCGTCTACAGCCAGCTCAGCTCGAATGCCCCTGAAGCCGGGGACAACATCGACAAAGCCCGGATCACCAGCGATGAGCTGTGTACCGCGGTGGGCGGCACTTGGACGGCCGGCACCCAGACTTGTGGGTAGTCGACCATGGCATCGTCGCTGGTGGTGCTGCGCACCTCGGTGCTGCTGATGTTCTTGTTGGCGGTGGTCACCGGTCTGTACGCAAGCCATGTGACCCGGCTCTCAGCCGATGCCGCCTCTCAGGCGGCCGCCGCTGCTGCTGCTCGAGCCGCCGCCGAAGTCGGCTGGCAGTGCCAAGCTCCGCTTCGTTCCGAGGTGAAGACGGCCGCAACCCGAGCGGCTCTGAGCCAGATCGAGCACTTGGCGGTGCAGCCGGTGGCCATCGAAGTATCCGCCGATGCCTGCAATCTGATCGTTGCGGTCTCCGCCGCTCCGCTGGACACCCGGCTAGGGGCGCTGACCGCGACGGCGACGGCCTGTCGGTCGGTGGGCCGCTCCGCAGCCCTGAGCATTACCGGGTCGTGCTGACTATGCCTGAGCTCAATGGGCCGAAGCGGAGGGGGGCCCGGTGAGCGACGCGGTCGCGTTCTTGCTGATCCTGCCGGTCGTGGTGCTCGGCGTGGCGGTGCTCGACGCCGCCGGGACTCTGGGGTCGGCCGAATACCGGACATCGGTCTTCACAGAAACTGCCGCGGTGTATGCCGCCGACACCCTGGCCGACTCCTCCGCGGTCGGCGCCGAACCGTCGGCTCGGGCCCGGTGGGGCGAAGTGGCTGCCACTGTGGAGCAGTCCGCCCTAGCTGCCACTGCCGGAGTCTGCAACCAGACCGATGCCTCGTTCGATATCAGCTTGATCTCCCAGCCGCGCGCTCCCAACAGCCCCGGAGACTCACCATCGGTGGCCGTGGTGGTTATCTGTCCGGTCGAGATGTGGGACTCGGTGAGGATCAACCGGCTTGTCGCCGTCGCCGTCGAGCCGGTCGAGTAGGCATCTTGTCTACCGCTATCGTGCTGTTGTCGCTGGGTCTGGCCGTGGCCGTGGCCACCGGATCGCTGGCCGACCAGGCCGAGTTGGTTTCCAATCGCAATCTGGCCGCTGATCGGGCCGAGAGAGCCGCGGCCGTGTTCATCGACGGCTGCGGCAGCACGGGGTGCGACTCCAGCACCGTAGACACCACCCGTCCCGACGGCACCGTCTTGACCGGCTGCGTCAACCAAACGGCCGGAGTTCCGGTTCTGCGGGTAGAAGCCCGCGTGCCGTGGCGCCCACGGGTGTTCACCGGCCTCACCCCGGCCGCGGGGACGGTGGCCGTCGAGCTCGGGGGCTTCGGCCTTCCCGCAACCGCAGTGTTGGGGGCATGCCGATGAGTTCTTGCAGTTCTGCACTTCCCCGCTCATGCGGTAGCGTGACCGCCGGTGTCCCGCAGGATTGAGATTGAGTTGACCAGCCAGCGGCCCGACGGGTCTTGGACATGGCGAGCCGCTGGCGCGAGGGAACCGAAGGGCGAGCTGTCTAGCGACCTGATCGCCTTTTCGGCCGGCGTGGGCGATGAGCTGACCGTCGAAGCCGAGTTCCACATGGAAGGCATCGAGATAATCGAGGTGTTCCAACCCAAGTCGAAGCGTCCCCTGCCTGAGACTCTGGAGATCTTGGGGTCGGGCCGGGAACAGCCGCTGGTAACAACCAAGCTGGTGGCCAACCGCAGGAGCCGAGACCGAGACCGCGATGCCGGCGACCGGCGGGGACGTCAGGATCGCCGCGGCCGGAGCGATTCCAAGGATCGGGATCGCCGGGAGTCTCGCCGCGACGACGACCGTTCCCAGGCCAAGCGCCTGCGCCCGGGGCGCGCTCACCGTCAGGCGCTTATCGATGGCCTGCCCGAGGAGCAAAAGCCCGTGGGCGAGAGGATGGTGCGAGAGGGCGTCGCCTCGGTTGAGCAGGCTTTGCGGGCTCAGCGCAAGAAGGCCCGGGACGCCGCCCAAGCCAAGAAGGAGGCAGCCCGCAAGGCTGCCGAAGCCGAGGCTGCTGGGTCAGAGCCGATTGCCGAAGCGGGGGCTTCGGAGGCGGAGGTCGCCGCAGCCCTCGACTCTTCTGAGCCCGAGGCCAAGCCCGAGAAGGAGGCCAGGCCCGAGTCCGAGGCCAAGCCCGAGAAGGAGGCCAGGCCCGAGTCCGAGGCCAAGCCCGAGAAGGAGGCCAAGCCGGAGTCCGAGGCCAAGCCCGAGAAGGAGGCCAAGCCGGAGTCCGGGGCCAAACCGGCCAAGCAGGCTGCTAAGGAAAAAGGGCCCGACTCAGAGCCCGGCGATCAATTCCTCGCCGAGGCCGGCAAGCTCCTTTCCCGGATGCGGGCAGCAGAGTGGATGGATCGGGCTGAGGCCGCACTGGCCGGCATCGATGATGTCGACCTGCGCGATCTGCGGTCGGTCGTGGTCGCCTCAGAAGACGGCGCAACCGAAGACGAGGCCAAGGCGATTGCTGAAGATCTGCGCAGCAAGCTCACCGAGCGGGTGGATCGGGAGCACGCCGAGTGGCTGGCTGAAGTGGCGGCCACGTTGGCCGACGGGCGAATGGTCCGGGCCCTGAGGCTCAGCTCCCGGCCCCCGAAAGCCGGAGTGCCCCTCCCCCAGGACATGGTCACCCGTTTGACCGAAGCGGCCAACGCCGCCTTGGCCGGCGACACGCCGTCCAAGCGCTGGATAACAGTGCTGGGGGCGGTGGCGTTCTCGCCGGTGCGCCGAACCGTTCAGCCCTTGGGAGTCCCGGAGAATCCCGACAAAGAACTATTGGCCGAGGTCACCAGGCTTTCCGAGCGAGTTCCCCATATCGCCGCCTTGTTCGGCGTGGAACCCACCCCGCCCCCGAGACGCAGCCGCCGGGGCGCCGCGGCCCAGACCGCTAGTCGGAGATAACCCGGTGGTCGGCCAAGAACTGAAGCAGGCCGTCCACCAAGTCCCACTCCTCCAATTCGCCTAGGGCCACCCATGCCGCGTCGGTTGCATCGGTGCCGGCTGTAGGCGTCGCATCGGGGTCTACCGTGACCCAGAAGTCCACCACCACATAATGGCGTCGGCGGCCGATGAGCTCGGTCCAGCCCACTGCCTCGCCCACCTCCCCCTCCAGCCCGGTTTCCTCCAGCAGCTCCCTGCGGGCAGCATCGGCCAGGCTCTCCCCCCGCTGCACGCGGCCGCCGGGCACTGACCACAGCCCCTGCCCCGGCGGAGTGCCTCGGCGGATGAGCAGTATGGCGCCGTCACGCACCGCCACCGCCCCCACACACAGCTCCGGCCCGCTCATGGCGCCTGGTCTTGATCAAGCTGGGTATGGACTATCAGTGCGTGGGCGGTCATCTTGAACGTCTCGAAAAAGTTCTTGGCCTCGCGGTGGCCTGGCAGCACGAAGGCGTCGATCGCCACGAGTTTCTGATCTCGAGCCCACCGCACCAGATGGTCGAACAGCGACTCCCCCACTCCCACCGAACGGCCTTGCGGGGTGACGAACAGCTCTTCAATCCGGGCAATCGGCGACCCGTCCAGCCGGACGATTCGCCGAGCCCATCCGTACCCCACCGGCGTGTCGTCCCAGATGCCTGCCAGCAATATGGCTTCAGGATCAGCAATCAGCCCGGCGAGATGGTCTTCAAGCGGCTCAGGAGCAGCCTGGGTGGCCATCCATCGTTCACCGCCCCGGTATTCCAGGGCCTCGCGGCGGGCTTCCCGAGCCAATCCGGCTATGGCGCCGATCTCGTCGGATCGGACTGGTCGGGCTGCGCCGCCCTTGGGCCGCTCGCTCATTGCTCAACCAGGCTGAGGATCGGGAGGGTCGGCGCGGGCATCTGTCGGGGCAGAGGAGTGGCCCAATGCCATGCGACCGAGCATGCGAGCGGCTTTCAGGTGTCGGCGGCCTCGATCAGCCAGATCCGCGCTCGGCTTGTCTGTCGCCAAGAGGAGCCCCAGGGGCGCGAAAACCAGCGCATCGAGGATTTGGTCTCGCGGCTCCCGCTGCGCATCGAGGTCTTCGGCGGAACTCACAGTCGATCCAGCGATAGGCAGGGTTCCTCCCCCGAAGGGCACCGGGGGTTGTCGCGGGGCCCGAACTGACTGGAGCTGACGATCAGGAAACACCCCTGGCACGTCCACTCGTTGTCCCGCTTGGGGGCTACTTGGCCCGCCGTCTCCGGCACCGGGTCGGGGGTTTCCTCGTCCTCGTCCTCGTCGTCACCCGCGGCCAGGCGATCTTTCAAGATGGTGTCGAGATCGGCCTCCACATTGTCGGGGTCGATGTCTTCGGTGTCGCCGTCCTCTTCGTCGGACATGGCCGAGCCGCTGGCCGACCCGTTGTCGGCCTCCTCGTCCTCATCCTCGTCGTCGAGATCGTCCTCTAGGTCGTCGTCAAGATCGTCCTCTAGGTCGTCGTCGAGATCTACGTCGATGTCGTCATCGCCGAAGTCCTCTGCCGGGATGTCCTCGTGCTCTTCAGGGTCAGTCATTCTCCCCCTGGTCCCTTTCTCAGGTTTTTCGATCAGCGCGGATCATAGACACCCTTGTCCCGCGATGCGTGCTCTTTGACGATCAAAGTTGTGAGGGCCTAGGCCCGCCCTTCGGCATGGCGCCGCTTTTCGGCTCGGCTTTCGGAGTCTAAGCGGCCCAAAGGGGGCTCCTCGCTGAGGTCGACGAACTTCATCATCTCTGCGATTGCCGTGTGGCCGGCCTCGTCTCGGATGAGCCGCCACATCTCTTGTCCAACCCTCCGGTACGCAGAGTGGCCTTGGGGAGTGGTGCGCAACTCTATGAGGTGCATGGCCGATCGGGCGTTCAAGCTCATAGCGAAGCGCACCTTGTAGGCGAAGCACACCGCATAGGAGGCTTGTTCGGGAAAGTCCCGATTCAAGAGGTGGTAGAGAGCCGCTGATCGCTCCATGACCTCGTCGAACACCGGGGCGCAGCCCGCGGCGCCTATCGCGTCAGGGCGGGCAAACCCGTGTTGAGGGGTGAGCTCCTGCCACTCGATGGTGAGCATTCGATGGCGCTGGAGGTCTCGGAAGGCGCCGTAGTCGGCCAAGATGTCGAACCGGTAGAAGGGCCGCTCCAAGGCTCGCCCCGGCTTGTGGCGGCGGTTGGCCCTGGCCCCCGCGTAGGCCCGTACCACCGACAGCCGGTCTTCGGCGCCCATGGCCCTAACCTCGCGCTCCAGCTGTTCCTCGGGCAGATGGGTGTAGGGGTACAGCATGGAGGCCACCATCTTGATCTCGGCTTGTGGGTCGAAGTCCACCAGGCGAACCGTCGGGGCGTCATCGGCGGGCAGATTAGGGGGCACCAGGTGGTCGGCCACGCTCTCAAGGGTCTCGCTGACGTCGCCCAGATAGCGGCTCCATGCCGCGCCCCGGTCTTCCAGGTCCACTCGCTTCAAGAAGGAGGGAATCACTTTGCGCAGCTCGGCCAGCATCAGGTCGGCGTACGACTGGACCTCTGGGAGATTGTGGGCCCGCATCCGCAGCAGGAGCAGTTCGTAGGACTGGCCGGTGCCGTAGATGCCGACGTTCGACACGGTCGCTGCCGGCAGCATCCCCCGCACCGCATCCAGCGCCTTGGCTCGAATAGCCTGCCGGTAGGCGAAGTCAGAGGAGCTGGAGTCTTTGGGGGCGTGCTGGCGGTAGAAGTCGGCCATGGCCGGCAGGAGCTGGCCGTAGGCCTCGAACATCCGGTCCATATCGCTCACATAGCGTCCCGACAAGGGCGACTCCCCGATTTCAGGGTCGCGGAAGTAGCGATAGCGCCCCCCGATCCGGGCCAGGTAGTCGATGTACCGGGTGGACTGCTCCAGATACGACATCAGCCGTCCCCATTCCAGCACCTTGGTCAAGATGTTGGAGGCCTGCTCGCAGGCTAGATGGACCCCGCCCAGCTGGGCCACCGAGTCGTCCCCGTACTCGAAGAACACCCGGTCATACAGTTCTTCGGCTCGTCGCAGACCGACGGTGGCGTCGATGGTCACGTCGCCGCTGATATCCAGCTCGCCGACGAACTCGTCTAAGAACAGCCTTCGCAACGACTTGGCCGACCGGCTGTAGCGGGCGAACAGCGCCCCTTTGACCACCTCTGGCAGGTTCACCAGGGCGAACACCGGCCTGTCCAGGTTGGTGAAATACCGGCGGAGGATATCCCCCTCCTCTAGGGTGAACTGCTCGGCAACGTACTGCGTCATTGCAGGCTGGAGGCCAACTCATCGGCGGCCCGCTCTAGGGCATCGGGGTCCATCCACAGATCGGCAACCGTCATGGCCAGCATCTTCGCCCCGTCCAGCACCGCCTGGTCGCCGCTCTCGGATCTTGCATGGCGGGCAAACTCCGGGGTGTGGATGGCGACATGCTCGGGGGCGACCTTGATGATGGGGTGGATGGAGGGCACGGCATAGCTGACGTTGCCCATGTCGGTGCTCCCCACCACAGCAGCCCCCTGCGGCTCGCGCGCGATCCGCCCGGCGGAGGCGGCGTTGCCGATGTAGAAGTTCAGCATGACCTGGTTGTCGATCATGTCGGCATAGATCGGCGCCTTGCGCCGGCAGTCGATCTCGACGCCGGCCGCGGCGGCGCCGGCTTCGAGGCAGCCCACCACCCGCGCCCTCAACTCGGCCAGGCTGTCGAGCTCGGGGGAGCGGACGTACCACTCCGCAGCCGCATCATGGGGGACGATGTTGGGCTTGTCGCCGGAGCGGGTGAAGATTCCGTGGATGCGCTCGTCGGGCCGAATGTGCTGGCGGAGCGCGGCCACGTTCATATACCCCAAGACCGCCCCATCGAGGGCGTTGCGGCCCTTGTGGGGCGAGGCGGCGGCATGGGCCGACTGGCCGGTATAGGCGGCTTCGATCTGCTCCACTGCGATGGCGTTCATTCGGGTGAGTTCGTGGTTGGCGGGATGGATCATCATGGCCGCGCTGACGCCGTCGAACGCGCCCCGCTCCAACAAGTAGCACTTGCCTCCCCCGCCCTCCTCAGCGGGGGTGCCCACGATGCGAACCCGGCCTCTCAGGTCCTCGGCCAGCGAAGCCGCCGCCAATCCGGCACCCAGCCCGGCGGCCGCGATCACGTTGTGGCCGCAGGCATGCCCGATCTCCGGGAGAGCGTCGTACTCGCAGATCACCGCCACCTCAGGCCCCGTGCTCCCGGCCCGGGCCACGAAAGCGGTCTCCAAGCCGAATGCCGAGCGTTCCACGTCCAGTCCAGCCTCCTCCAAGGCCGAGCACAGCAGATCATGGGCGGCGTGCTCCTCGAAACAGAGTTCGGGAACTTCGTGGATACGGTGGGAGACATCGACCAGGCGTGCTGTGTGGGCATCGACCACTGAGGCCATCTGCTGCTTGGCCCGATCGGAGGTCACGGGGCGAATGCTAGTAGTCGCATGGCCGGTCATCGGGATTTGCCGGTCGTGCGGCTCACACCACGACGATGAGCGCGGCCGGTTCCACTCGAATCGACAGATTGGTGGCCCGCCCAACCTGTTGTCCGTCCAACTCCACCATCAGCGGCTGCTCGAGCACCGTCTGGAAGGCACCGGTGCGGTGGTAGCGGATATTGGGGTGGGGCAGATGGTCCCCGGTGCCCACCCGGCGCCGGGCTCGCAGCCGGTCGCCGGCCGACAGCCGCCCATGGGAGACGTCGAGGAGCCCATCGCCGGGGTGGGCCTTGGGACCCAGATTCCAGCTTCCCCGCCAGGCGGCGTTCATGGCTACCAGCGCCTCGCCGGCCCACCCCCTCCGCCGGGCCGTCAGGTGGGCGCAGAACCAGAACAACCGGCCGTCTAACAGCGCGGCGCCGACATCTACTGCGAACCGCCACGCTTCGGGGGAGCGGATTGTGCCGAGGTCGCCCCTGCCCCCCAGGGTGCGGCACAGGTCGCCTCCCAGCAAGCCCAGTTCGGGCAGGGGCCGGTTGGCCCGTCGGGCTTCTTCCACCAGGGACCGGGCCTCGGCGTCGGTGCGAACCAGCGCGCCGTCGGGGCTCAGGCCTCCTGGCATCCCCCAGTCCTCACTTCGTTGAATCGGCATCGGCTTCCTCTGGGGCTTTTCCCCCCTCAACGGCTCGGCGGCGTTCTCGGCGGGCTCGCATCCACCCGATGCCGATGGCCGTCTCGTAGAACAAGTACATGGGCACCGACAGCACCATAAGCGTGAATGGATCCCCGCTGGGGGTGATCACCGCTACTAGGGCCACGATGCCGACGATGGCGAAGCGCCGCCCCCGGATCAGCTGTCGGTAGTGGACGATTCCGGCAAGCTGCAAGAACACCAGCAGTATGGGGAACTCAAAGCCTATGCCGAATGCCGCCATCATCTTCACCACGAACGACAGGTACTTGGCCGGGGAGAATCCAGTCACCAAGTCCTCGCCCCCGATCGAGGCCAAGAAGTTCAGCGCCCGGGGGATGCTCCAATAGGCCAAGCCGGCCCCCAGCGCGAACAGCAGGGCGCCGGCCACCGTGAACGCGGCCGCATGCCGCCGCTCTCGGGGGTAGAGGCCAGGCTGGACAAACCGCCACACCTGCCAGAGCACCACCGGAATCGCCAGGGCCACTCCCCCGTATCCCGCCACGGTCAGCCGCACCGAGAACGGCTCCAGCGGATCCAGCACCAGCAGCTCGCACCCGCCGAACAGGTTCTGTCTCGCCGCCTCTTCGGTCACCGCCTCTTCGGGGATCACATCGCAGTAAGGCTGGACCAACCGGTCCAGTATCTGGGGGTAGAACACCCAGCAGACCACCGCTCCGGCCACCACGGCCAAGATGCACTTGATGAGCCGCACCCGCAGCTCGGCCAAATGCTCCATCAGGGGCATGGTCTCATCGTCGGACCTAAAGCGGCCCGCGGTGTTGCTCACTGGTTGCTCGGGGGCGGGTCGGCGGTGTTGCTCACTGGTTGCTCGGGGGCGGGTCGGCGGTGTTGCTCACTGGTTGCTCGGGGGCGGGTCGGCGGTTGGATCGCTTGTCTGGTTGGATTGTTCCACGGCCAGCTCTCCTCTGCGGCGGGCCTCAGCCTCGACGGGCTCATCGAGGGCGTTTTGCAGTTCCTGCTGGAATCCGGTGGTGATCCGTCGTACCTGTCGGATGACACCGGCGATCTGACGGGCCGCTCCCGGCAGCTTGTCCGGCCCCAGAACCACCAAGGCCAACACCACGATCACCGCGACTTCGGCCCATCCGAGGTTCCCCACGCTCCGAGGCTATCGCTCCCATTCCGGGGCGGGGTTGTTCGAGCTCTTGCCGGCAGCCCAAGATGAACCGGTGGCGCCCCGAATCTCCCCCCTCCAAATGCCCCCGATCGGGTTCGCCCATCGGGGTGCCCGAGCCCAAGAGCGAGAGAACACGCTGGCGGCGTTCTCCTTGGCGTTGGGGATGGGGGCAGCCGGCCTGGAGAGCGACGTGTGGGTTACTGCCGACGGCCAAGCGGTTCTGGACCACGACGGATGGGTGCGCCGGGGCCGGCTGAGACGGCGGCGCCCCATCAACGAATGCCGCCGCGGCGAACTGCCCGGCCACATTCCCACCCTGGCCGAGCTGTACAGCACATGCGGCGCCGATTTCGACCTGTCACTCGACCTAAAGGATTCCGATGCGGCGCCCGCGGTGATCGCCGCCGTGGATGAGGCCGCGGCCTCCACCGGGCATCCGCTCCGCGAACGGCTGTGGCTGTGCCACCCCGATGTGGGCACCCTGGCTGGGCTGCGGGGGCTGTGGCCCGACGTGCGCTTGTGCAACTCCACCCGGTTGAGTCGCATGGACGGCGGTCCGGAGCGGCGGGCCGCCGTCTTGGCCGAGGTCGGCATCGATTCCGTGAACCTCCACCAAACCGACTGGACCGGCGGCCTGGTCACCCTGTTCCACCGGTTCGGGGTCTTGTGCTTTGGCTGGGATGCCCAGCAGCCTCGGGTGCTCAGCGAACTGCTGGACATGGGCATCGACGCGGTGTACAGCGACCACGTCGAGCGCATGAGGAACGCCCTGGACAACTGCTATCGTTGAAGCCGTGGGTGTGACCGCGGCCGAGGTCGGACAACCGGATGCCATCGCCTTTGAGGGCGTGGAGGCCCAATACGGAAATGGCCACCGGGCGCTGGCCGATGTGACCTGCCGTTTCGAGTACGGCACCTCTACCGCCCTGATTGGGGCCAACGGATCAGGAAAGACCACCATGCTCCGGCTGATGAGCGGCTTGTCCCAGCCGTCAGCGGGCACGATCAGACCCCTGCCGGCGAAGAAGTCAGTGGCATTGGTGGCTCAGCAGCACGGCAACCGAACCTGGGTTCCGGTGACGGTGGCCAACGTGCTGCGCATGTCCCGCTATAGCGACCAAGGCCTGATGAGGCGGATCAACGCCAAAGACCGCGAGCTCATCGACGAGTCCGCTGACCGCTTGGATGTCGCCGATTTGGGCAACCGCCAATTCGGGGAGCTGTCCGGTGGGCAGCGACAACGCGTGCTGGTGGCCCAGGCCCTGGCCCGAGACGCCGACGTGCTGTTGATGGACGAGCCCATCACCGGTTTGGATATGCCCAGTCAGGCCACGATCTTGCGCATCATCGATGAAGAGCGCAAGCGGGGCCGGGTCGTGGTGATATCCACCCACCACATGGACGAGGCCGAGCTCTGCGATCAGGTTGTGCTGCTGGCCAATCGGCTGGTCGCGGCGGGAACTCCCAAAGAGGTCCTGAACAACAAGAATATGCAAGAGGTTTTCGGCTTGCGCATGGCCCACGGCGATGCCGACGACTGCGTGTTCCACGGAGAGCACGAAGATCATTCCGGCGGTGTCATCCACGTCTTCGACGATCACGGCCACGGCCACGACCACGGTCACGGCCACGACCACCCCGACTGTTAGCCCCGGGGCAGATCACCCAAGCCCCCCTCCCCTTCCCCCACTGCCAGCCCCTCATCGTCAGCCGGTTCCCCATTCCCCAACTGCTGACGGGGGGTGGCTTTCGGCTCGTCCTCGTCAGAGCCGGCCGAACTCGGTCACCGGCCAGATGCGCAGGAAGGCGTGTCCCACGATCAGATGCTCAGAGATGGGGCCGAATGACCGGCTGTCGGTGGAGTTGGCCCGGTTGTCGCCCATGACGAACACCTCGCCCGCTCCGACCCGGCAGCCTCCATTCACCAGGGGCCCGCAATTGTCGGGCATGCCGCCCGCGGTGATGCCAGATGATTCCAGATAAGGCTCATAGAGACGCCGGTCGTCGATATACACCTCCCCTTGGACGAATTTGATGACCTCGCCGGGAAGGGCGATGACCCGTTTGATCAGGTCATCGGCTTGCCGACCGCCCACTCCCTGGGGCCGCTCGAACACCACGAGGTCGCCGCGGTTGATGTCGTGGAGGTCGTAGCCCAGCTTGTTCACCAATACCCGGTCGCCGTTGCTCAGGGTGGGCTCCATGGAGGTGAAGCGGATGTAGTACGCCTGAAAGAGCACCGCCCGCAATATCAAAGCCAAAGCCAGTGCCCCGGCCAAGACAGCCACCCACTCGATTGTGACCCGCAGGGCGGACTTGCCCGGCTTGGACTCTGCTGCCTCTCCGGTCTCCTCTGCGGAGTCCGGGACGGGGCCCGGCGAAGCAGCCTCTTGTGGAGCGGGCCTGCTCTCGTCGCTCACGATGTGGGAGTCCTCTACTGGTATCGGGCCAGAACCCGCCGAGCGGCGAGCTGCGCTTGGTCGGCGGCCACCGGCGGATCGGCGCGGCGCAGCTCGGCCTGAGGCCCAAGCTGGAGCAGGAGCTGCTCCAGCCGGCCGATCTCGCTTACCGGCAGGGTGGCCTCGATCATTCCGTTGTCCAAGTGCGCCTGCTCTTCGGTCGGGTACCGCTCCATCACCCACGAAGCTGTGGGCCACAAAGCTGTGGGCGCCAGGCGCAGCACCACCCGGGGATCAGTGTCTCGGGCTTGGAAGGCCGAGGGCGGGCCCGTCTCGGAGGGGGGGGCGAAGACAGACTCCAAGACTTCCAGGGCCCTGATCCGGTCGATGCGGAACACTCGCACCCCCCCCGCCATCTGGCAATGCCCCTGCACATACCAGTTGCCCATCTCTGAGAACACTCGGTGGGGGTGGATGACGCGATCGGATTCCTGGCCCCTTCCAAAGCTGAAGTAGCGGATCTGGACCTGATGGCGGTCGGCGGCCGCGGCCAGCA
Organism: Candidatus Poriferisocius sp.; assembly: GCF_965208475.1. GTDB lineage: Bacteria > Actinomycetota > Acidimicrobiia > Acidimicrobiales > Bin134 > Poriferisocius. Next base: position 448,205 of record NZ_OZ242338.1, read on the forward strand.
GCGGCTCAACCCACTCGTCGGCCGATTCCCCCAGGCTCACGGCCAAGTCCTCGCCAACACTCACCCCCAGCGCGTCCGCCAGCTTGGCCAGCCCCCGGCTGAGCGGGCCATCGGGGTCGGCGCCCGACAGGAGCGCCTCCCCGGCCCCGATCAAGCCGAGGGCCTGGCCGGGGGTGAGCCGGAGCGGGCGGGAGAAGTAGTCGGCGTTGCTGATCGCCACCCAGCCGCCGTTGTCCTCCTCGTCCAAGCCCATGACGTAAATCAGCTCATCTGGGGTAAACGGGTGCAGGCCCACCACGAACAGCACCTTGACCAGGTCTTCCCGCAACTCCTGCTCGGGGTAGTCGAACCGATGGACCACCTCGCTCAGCTCAGCCCCGCCCTGAGACATCACCCAGGGGACCAGTTCCAGCATCCGCATCAGGCGATCCCCCGCGCTCAGCCTGCTCACGCGCCCAGCCCCCTGCGATCGGCGGCTACCTCAAGAGGGCCATATCCGCAGTGCCCAATCATCGGGCGATCCCTTCAAGCCAGGCCACCATGTCGGCGCGCAGCTCGGGGGGGCCGAGTATTTCGGCGTGCTCCAAGAACTCCAAAACCAGGGATCGGAAGGCATCTGGGCTGCGAACCGCTATCTCGAACACCGCAGACCCGTCAGAGCCTTTCTCGGAGGGCTCCTGCCCGAGGCGGCGCGCAGCCCAAACCGCCTGGTCGGGATCAACCCTCAGCCGGGCGGTCATAGCCGGGCCGGTTCCAAATTTCCACGGCTGGAGCGGTACCCAGCGCGCCGTGCCTTCCGGCTGCTGGAAGCCGCCGGGCTTGCCCAAGGCGACATCGCCCTCGATCCGATCCACCCGGAAAGTGCGCTTGTCGTTCCGTCCTTGGTCGTGGCCGACCACATACCAGTGGCCCAGATCAAAGGCCAGGGTCCACGGCTGGACCGAGCGGGGCTGCCCGCCATAGTCGAACTCGGCCACTCTCTGCTCGGTGACTGCCACGAAGAGGTCGGCCAGCGCGGGATGGACGGGCACCGCGGCCAACTCGGCGTCGGTTCCCTCCCCCACCCGGCCGCCCAGCTTCCACAGCGTCTCCGATCCCGAGACCCCGTCGAAGCGGACCGCGGTGGCCGCCCGGTGCAGGGCAGCCAGCTCGTCGGCCTCGAAGTCCATCTCCGGCAGCGAGTAGTCCTGCTTGCGGATGCGGTATCCCCAGATCTCCCGATCCTGGCCCGGAACCGGCCCAGAGATGACCGGTATGCCGGCATCGGCCAGTTGGTTCATGTCCCGATGGAAAGCCCGCTTGGCCGCCGGGCCGTTCGCCGGATACCCGGCCGAGTCCTCCCCCCGTGCAATTCCCACCCGGGTGTGCAGTTCCTCGATGGACAAAAAGCGCGGCGTTTCTATCAACGCGGCGATGAGGCGGAGCAAGCGCTCCAGCCTGACCTGCTCGGGCTTTCGGCGACGCCCCTCGACCATCAGCGCGATGCCTCCTTGGGGCGGTCGGCCTGCTGCTCCGGCTTGGGCCTGGCCATCACAGGGATTCGATCAGCTTCTCGACCCGCTCGTCATGGGCCCGGAACGGGTCCTTGCACAGAACGGTCCGCTGGGCCTGGTCGTTCAGCTTCAAGTGAACCCAGTCCACGGTGTAGTCCCGCTTGCGCTCTTTGGCCCGCCGGATGAACTCGCCGCGGAGTCGGGCCCGGGTGGTGGCCGGCGGGTTCTCTACGGCATGGTTTATCTCGGCGTCCCCGCACATCCGCTCGGTCATGCCCCGGTTCTGCATTCGGTAGAAGAGGCTGCGCGACCGATTCACATCGTGGTACTGGAGGTCTAGCAGGGCCACTCGGGAATCGCTTAAGGCCAGGTCGTGGCGTTGCCGATAGGCCTCGATGAGGTGGTACTTCATCACCCAGTCGCATTCCCGGGCCAAGTTGAGGGGATCGTTGGCTATCTGGGTCAGACAGTGCTCCCACATTTGCAGGGACTGCTTCTCTTGGGGGTCCAGGTCGCGGCTCTCGGCATATTTGAGGGCCCGGTCGAGGTATTCGGACTGGATGTCCAGGGCGCTTACCTCGCGGCCGCTGGCCAAGCGGATGCGGCGGGTGCAGGTCTGGTCATGGCTTATCTCCCGAATGGCCCGAATGGGGTTGTCCAGCGTCATGTCCCGCAGCACCACCGAGGGATCTTCCAGCATTCGCAGCAGAATGCTGGTGGCCCCCGCCTTCAGGAACGTGGCGTACTCGCTCATGTTGGAGTCGCCCACGATGACGTGCAGCCGCCGATAGCGCTCGGCATCGGCGTGGGGCTCGTCACGGGTGTTGATAATCGGGCGGGAACGGGTGGTCGCGCTCGACACCCCCTCCCATATGTGCTCGGCCCGCTGGCTTATGCAGTAGGCAGCCCCCCGGGCGGTCTGGAGCACTTTGCCGGCCCCGGCGTAGATCTGGCGGCTCACCAAGAAGGGGATCAACACCTCGGCGTACTCGCTGAAATCGTCGCGCCGGCTCGTCAGGTAGTTCTCGTGGCAGCCGTAGCTATTGCCGGCTGAATCGGTGTTGTTCTTGAACAGGTAGATGTCGCCCTGGATGCCCTCCTCCCGAAGCCGCAGTTCCGCGCTGTCGATGAGCGTTTCCAGAATGCGCTCGCCAGCCTTGTCGTGGGCCACCAAGTCGTAGACGGAATCGCACTCCGGCGTGGCGTACTCGGGGTGGGAGCCCACGTCGAGGTACAGCCGGGCGCCGTTGACCAAGAACACGTTGCTGCTGCGACCCCAGGAAACCACCCGGCGGAACAAGTAGCGGGCCACCTCATCGGGGCTGAGCCGTCGATGGCCCCGAAGCGCGCAGGTCACGCCGTATTCATTCTCTATCCCGAAGATGCGACGGTCCATGACTACTGGTTCTCTATCCCGAAGATGCGACGGTCCATCAGCTCAGCAGCCCGGCCAACTCGTCGCCCTCGATCCTCTGGAACGCCCGCCGACCGGTTTCGCGCACCAGGATGGCCACCTCCAGGTCATCGGCCGCAAACGTCCGCTCCTGTCCCGCCAGCGCGGCCGCCGCGGCCCTGATCGCCTCACCCCTGTCCCATTCCCCGTTGTAGCCCTGGCCCAGCCGCTCGGCGATGGAGTCAGCCTCGCCTCCCAGCACGGTGTAGCCGGACTCGTCGTTCACCGTGCCGTCGTAGAGGACGTGGAACATCTGGTCGCCGCGGGGCTCCGGCGCCACCTCGGCCACCAGGATCTCCACCTCCATGGGCTTCATCTCATGGGTGAAGGTCTGGCCCAGCACTTGGGCGTACTGGTTGGCCAGGCTCCGGGCGTCCACGTCCTCGCGGCTATAGGTGTAACCCTTGAGGTCGGCATGGCGAACCCCGGCGATGCGAAGCTGGTCGAACTCGTTGTAGCGGCCCACACCGGCGAACGCGATGCGGTCGTAGATCTCGCTCACCTTGCGCAGCGTGTTGGACTGGTTCTCGGCGCAGATCACGATTCCGTCCTGCACGCTGAGCGCGGTCAGGGCCCGGCCTCGGGCTATGCCCTTGCGGGCGAAGTCGGCCCGATCCTTCATCAGCTGCTCGGGGGCGACGTAGAAGGGCATGGTCACTGTGAATCACCTCTGCAATTCCCGAGACCGGCCAAAACGGTCATGAAGCACCCCCACTGGTCTCCAAGCTGGCCAACAGGTCGCGAAAGCGCGCTTCTACGTCGGCATCGGCCACTCGGTCGAATCCGTCGGCGCCGATGACCGCCACCACCGGGTAGATGCCCCGCACCAGATCAGGGCCGCCGGTGGCGGAGTCCTCCTCAGCGGTGCGGAACAGGGCCGACACCGCCAGGTCGATCATCTCATCGGCATCGGCATCGGGCCGGTATCCCAGCTTGATGACCGTTCCCGCGTGAAGGCTCCCCGAACCTCCCACCGCATACTCCCGCTCCTCGTAGCGGCCCCCGGTCAAGTCGTACTGGAACAGGCGACCGATTTCGCGGGGCCTGTCATAGCCGGCGAACAGCGGGACCACGGCAAATCCCTGCATGGCTGCCGGCAGGTTGTTCCGAACCATCATGCCCAGCTGATTGGCTTTGCCGTCCAGGCTGAGAGCCTTGCCCTCCACTTTCTCGTAGTGCTCTAGTTGCAGTTGGAACAGCCGGACCATCTCCATGGCCGGCCCGGCGGCCCCGGCGATGGCCACCCCGGAATAGCGGTCGGCGGGGAACACTTTCTCGATGGTCCGATGGCTGATGAGGTGCCCAGCGGTGGCCCGGCGGTCTCCTGCCATAACCACTCCCTGTCGGCAGCGGATGGCCACCACCGTGGTGGCGTGGGCTGTGGCCCTGTCGGGCGCCGGGGCATCGGGCACCGGCGGGGCAAGTCCGGCGGAGCGCAGCAACGCCGCGAAGTTGGGGCCAGGGTCGCCCCCGGCTTCGAAGAGGGGCAGCGTCACAGTGGGCAGACTACCGCTACTGGCCGCCCTTTTGGATATAGGACTTCACAAAGTCCTCGGCGTTGGACTCCAGCACCTCGTCGATCTCGTCCAACAGCTCGTCGAGCTCGGCCTTCAACTCCTCGCCCTGCCCCGAGACCGCCTGAGCGTCTTCGACATCAGACTGCTCTCGTTGAGGTGCGGGTCTTCTGATTTGCTCTCTCTCCGCCATCTCTTCCCCTCAAGGGTGGGTGCGTGCCGATCACGATATCGCACTCTCCCCGATGCGGCTACAACCCGACGGGAAGACAGATTGCCGGGATGCCCTAGCGCGAGCTCGGCTCCCCCAAGCGGTTCAGCTTCGGGTTCGGTTGCAAGTTGCCCTAGCGCGAGCTCGGCTCCCCCAAGCGGTTCAGGAGATCGGCGGCGGTGTCGGCTCGGGCCAGAAGGTCGTGGACATGGTCGGCCGTGCCCTTGGTGGGCTCCATCATGGGCACCCGGCGGAGCGGCTCGTCGCCCACGTCGAACACCATCGAATCCCAGTTGGCGGCAACGATGCTGGGCGCCCACCGCTTGAGGCACTGGCCTCGGAAGTAGGCTCGGGTGTCTGTCGGCGGATCGGAGATAGCCGCTCGGGCCTCTCGGGCCGGCACCAGGGTCTCCAGCCCCACTCGGGCAGCCACCGAGCGCTCTGGCCGCAAGTCGTGGTATTGGAGGTCGAGCGCGGCCAGTCGGGCGTCATCGGGCCGCAGGCCATGGCGCTGGGCCAAGCCCCGCACCAGCTGGTACTTGGCCACCCAGTCGAGTTGGCGGGCCAGGCTCATGGGGTCGGCCTCCAAACCGGTCAAGACCTGCTCCCATCGGTCGATCACCATGTCGCCCACCGGGCCGCCCACCGCGTCCAGCCCGTGGCTGTCGGCGTACTTGCGGGCCTGGTCCAGCAGATCCCACTGGACATCCAGCGCGGTGACGGTAGTTCCGTCGAGAAGCTCCAGCGCCTTGGTCAGGCTCAGGTCGTAGGACACCTGTCGCATGGCCGGCACCGGTGTCCGGAAGCGGAACTCCCGGGGCAATACGTTGTCCTCCACCATGGCCAAGACGATGGCGGTGGTCCCCACCTTGAGGAAGGTGGCCACCTCCGACATGTTCGCGTCTCCGGCGATGACGTGCAGGCGGCGGTAGAGCCGGGCATCGGCATGGGGCTCGTCCCGGGTGTTGATGATCGGCCGCTTCAGCGTGGTCTCCAAGCCCACCTCCTCCTCGAAGAAGTCCGCCCGCTGGGTGATCTGAAACGGAATCTCCGCAGTGGTGAGGCCGGGTGCCTCAGAGCCCACCTTGCCCGAGCCGGTGAAGATCTGGCGGGTCACCAGGTGAGCAGTGGCGTGGACCACGATATGGGAGAAGGGGGTGGCGCGGGCCATGAGGTAGTTCTCGTGGCAGCCGTAGCTGTTGCCCTTGCCGTCGGAGTTGTTCTTGTACACCACCAGCTCCTGGCCTGGGGGCAGGACCCGGGCGGCCGACTCCATTGAGCGCATCAGAATCAACTCGGCCGCCTTGTCGTAGCGGGTCACATCCAGGGCGTTGCTGCACTCGGGGGTGGACAGCTCGGGATGGGCGTGGTCTACGTAATAGCGGGCCCCGTTGGTGAGCACGGCGTTCACCAGGTGGGTCTCGATCTCGGGGGCCAGCGATCCCAGGGGGGCGATGCCCCGGATGTCGTTGCCGGGCATCTCGTCTTCGAAATCCCAGGACACCCCGGATGCAGGCCCTCCCTCGCCGGTGCGCTCCACTTCCGACAGGTAGGAGTTGATGAGCAGAGAAGAAGCGGTGATCGGGTTGGAGTCCTCGGTGCCGGTGTGCGCGATCCCGAACTCGGTCTCAATGCCGCAGATCTTGGGAACGGACATGGCTGGCACGCTACCCGACATGAGTGGGAATGCCGGCGGTTATCGGATTCAGAGGTATTGGCCGGGGCCGACCCCCTCGATGGAGCGCCCGCCCTGGTTTGTCTCCTCGCTGGACAAAAGCGTGCGGACAAAAACGATCCGCTCCCCCTTCTTGCCCGAAATCTTGGCCCAGTCGTCGGGGTTCGTGGTGTTGGGCAGGTCCTCATGCTCGCGGTATTCCTGGTACACCGACTCCAACAGGTCGTTGATGCGGATGCCCGGCGCCCCTCCGGCAATGGAGCGCTTGATGGCCAGCTTCTTGGCCCGCCGCACCACGTTCTCGATCATGGCGCCGGAGGCGAAGTCCTTGAAGTACATGATCTCCTTGTCGCCGTTCTGGTAGGTCACCTCCAAGAACTGGTTGCGCTCCTCCTCCGAGAACATCTCGACCACGGTCTGCTCGACCATGGCCTGGATCGCCTTGTCCGGGTCACCTCCGCCCAGTCCTTCCACCATCTCGGCGGCGATGGGCACCTCGGTGGTGAGATAACGGGCGAAGATGGCGCCGGCGGCGTCGGCGTCGGGACGCTGGATCTTGATCTTCACGTCCAGGCGCCCTGGTCTCAGGATGGCGGGATCGATGAGGTCTTCCCGGTTGGAGGCCCCGATCACGATCACGTTGCGCAGCGCCTCCACCCCGTCGATCTCGGCTAGGAGCTGGGGGACCACGGTGGACTCCATGTCGGAGCTGATGCCGGTGCCCCGAGTGCGGAACAAAGACTCCATCTCGTCGAAGAACACGATGACAGGCCAACCCTCGGCCGACTTCTCCCGGGCCCGCTGGAACACCAACCGGATCTGGCGCTCGGTCTCGCCGACGTACTTGTTCAAGAGCTCAGGGCCTTTGATGTTGAAGAAGTAGGAGCGGGCCTCCCGATCTGAGTTGATCTCGGAGACCTTGCCGGCCAAGGAGTTGGCCACCGCCTTGGCGATCAGGGTCTTGCCGCAGCCGGGAGGGCCGTAGAGGAGAATGCCCTTCGGGGCGGGAAGCTGGTATTCGGCGAACAATTCCTGGTGCATGAAGGGCAGTTCCACCGCGTCGGTGATCTGCTCGATCTGCTCGTCAAGTCCTCCGACCTGCTCGTAGGTGACGTCGGGCACTTCTTCCAGCACCAGATCTTCCACTTCGGGTCGGGGCAGCCGCTCGACGAGCAGCCCTGAACGGGAGTCCATCAGCGCGGTGTCGCCGCTGTTCAACGGCTGATCGGCCAGCTCCGCGGCCAACTCCACCACCCGCTCCTCGTCGGCCCGACCGACGATGATCGCCCGTCGGCCGCAGCTCAGCACCTCTTTGACGGTCACCACCTCGCCGGTGCCATCGCCCACCCGGGACAGCACCACGTTCAGCGATTCGTTCAGAACCACCTCTTGGCCTCGACGCAGTTCATCGGCCGCAATCTCCGGGTGCAGCGCGACCCGCATCTTGCGCCCCCCGGAGAACACGTCGACCGTGTTGTCGTCGTTGTGGCCCAAGAACGCTCCGTACGCCGATGGCGGTTGGGTGAGCTTGTCCACCTCGTCGCGCAGAGCGGAGATGTGCTCGCGGGCCTCGCGCAGGGTGTAGGTGAGTTTCTCGTTCTGGGAGACGGCCTTGGCCAGCTGTCCTTTGGTTTCCAGCAGCCGCTCCTCCAAGGTGCGAACCCGCTTGGGAGCATCTTGAAGCCGTTGGCGGAGGGCAGCCACCTCATTCTCCAGCGCCGCCACCTGCTCAGCCCAAGGAATCTCCTCGGCTGGCCTCTCCTCGTCCGCTGTGGCGTTGCCCTGTGCCATATCCCCCGACTCTATACGCCCCCAGCAAAATAGCCGTTGCGCAAATGCGAGCTGACTTCAGGCCCTCCGAGAGGAATTTCCGCCGCACAGCAGAGATCGCCCTCAGGTCGGTTACACTCTAGGCACCCCCAGCGTCTACCATTCCCGGCGTCCGCCATTCGTCACGAAAGGGCTCTGCACCGATGCAAATGAAGGTCTGGATCGATCAGGATCTCTGCACTGGTGACGGTCTCTGCGAGGAGATCGCCCCCGATGTATTCACGTTGCTCGACGACGGTCTGGCCTACGTGAAAGAGGGCGACACGGTATTCAGCGAGCCGGGCGGGGTCGAGGGGCTGGCCATCGTGCCCGAGGGCCAGGAAGAGGCCACCATCGAATCGGCCGAGGAATGCCCTGGGGAGTGCATCTTCATCGAGGTCTGAGCTCCATCCACTGAGCTCCGCCGCTAGCCGGCGAGCCTGCGGGGTGGCCGAGTCCTCTGCCGCTAGCCGGCGAGCCTGCGGGCGGTGGTAACGAACCCGGTGTGTCCTACCATTCGGTGCTCGGGTCTGACCGCGTCTTCTTTGATGTGCCAGCCACGGTGCAGTATCTCCACTGTGGACGCCGCCGCCCAGGGCCCGGCCTCGCAGGCCTCCCTTAGCTGCACGGCCTGCACAATGCTCGGGGTATAGGCGGCCAGGATGCCGCCGGGATGCAGCGAGGCGGCCGCGTGGGGCACAACCTTCCAGGGCTCGGGCAAGTCCAGCACCACCCGGTCCAGTTCATTGGCGTCGATCCCCAGGGAGCAATCCCGGATCTCCAATTGGTAGCGCTCGGAGACATCTGATCCCAGAAAGGCCTTCACATTCTCCTCTGCTCGCTGGGCAAAGTCCTCCCTGATCTCATAGCCCAGCACCATCGCCCCGGCCCTTAGCAGGCTCATCGACAGAGCCCCCGATCCCACGCCCGACTCCAGCACCCGAGCACCGGGGAACACATCGGCCAGCATCATGATGGCCGCGCTGTCCTTGGGGTACACCACCTGCGCCCCCCGGGGCATCTTCAGCACATAGTCGCGGAGGGTGGGGCGCCAAACGGTCAGTTCGGCATTTCGGGTCGTGCGCACCTGAATGCCCTCGGTGCTGCCGATCAGCGCATCGTGGGCCACCGAACCCGCGTGAGTGTGGAATTCACGGCCCTCGGCCAGCGTCACCAGATAGCGGCGGCCCTTCCGGTCGGTGAGCAGCACCAATTCGCCGGCTTGGAGCGTCCGGCTCATCCGGTCGATCGGGATGGGGCGTTTCGGGTCGCCGAATCAGGAGGCGCCTTCCTGGGTTGGTCGGGCAGATGGGAGATGAGCAGGCTTTCGCCGGGGCGCAGCTCATCGGTCAGCACAGCTCGCAGGCGGCGGGTGCCGGCCATTCGGGTCAACAGGCGCAACCCCCAGGCCACACCGCCCACCACGAGCCATGCCCGGCTTCCGCCCGCCACGCCGCGCCGGATGGCTTGTCGGCGCAAATATCCCAGCGGGTCCGGCATCTTCCCCGCCCGATCAGACCCGGCGAACTTCGACCACGGTCCGGCCGGCCCGACCGCGCCGCCGACCCAGCAGGAAAGCCAAAACCACCAGAACCGCCACGGTGCCAATGCCCACGGCCAGCATCGGAGCGCGTGCCGCGTCGGCGGTGTGGTCCAGGCTGGTCTTGAGGTCTTCAAACTTTGCCCGGATATCGTCTCTGTCGATCGGCTCGGGTTCCATGTCCATGTCCATGTCGCTCATGAGCGGCCTCCTCTAGATGTGCGGGTCTTGGCGGCCACCAGCACTGCCAGCACCACGAGCAGTCCGACGAGCACCACCAGATAGGGCAGGGGGCTCATGTTTCCGTCGAACACCCCGGAAGCCTCGGCCTGGAGCAGGCGCAATCCGGCTATGGCCAAGAAAACCAGCCCCACGCCTATGCTCAGCGCGCCCAGAAGGCCGAGCTTCAGCGTTCTTCCGAGCTGAGACAGCGGCGACACGATCTCCTGGCGGGCGTAGTCGATGAGCAGTGTCTTCAATTCGGCGGCCACTTTGGCCGGCGGGTTGTCCTCTTGGGCGTTGTTCGAGCGGTTGGGCACGGCTTCCTCCTGCAATCGATCAGCCTATCCCGGCGGCTTCCACTACCCCATCTCGATTCGGGCTCGGATGACCTTCTCGGCGTCGTCGAGGAGATCGGCCAGCAGGCTCAAACGGCGGGCCGCGCCGTCGGCGGTCAACAGCCTCTGCCGGTCCAGCGGTCCGCTGGGAGACAGGGCAGCTAGCTGCCATATGGCGGTCGCGGGGTCTTCGGACACCTCGAAGGTGGCCGGTGGACCTGTCGCTCCCAATTCCGACTGCAAGGCCAGCACTCGGCGCGACATAGCGGTTACCGGAGGCAGGTTGGCGGCAATCTCCGCCCCGTCGCCGCCTTCTTCGGCGGCATCGGGCCAGTCTTGGACCTCGGCCCGGGGGTAGGGATCGTCTTCCAGCCAACGGGAAACCCGAATTCGGCGCGCCCCGGCGGCAACCAGACCCCACCGCCCGTCGGGAAACTCCCGGGCGTCGATGATCTTGGCTGCGGTTCCCGCGTCGGTGCGGACGTCGCCACCGCCCACCTCGCTGCCCCGCGCGATGAGCACTACGCCGAACTCACTGCCCCTTTCCATGCAATCCCTGGTCATCAGTCGGTAGCGGGGTTCGAACACATGGATCGGCACGACCATCGTGGGCATCAGCACCATTCCCAGAGGAAACATGGCCATGGCGGCCGTCTCGGTCGCAGTCATTCAAACGGGGTCTTTTTCGGTTCCGGTCAGCCGCTTCGGATCGGTTGGAGACCGATGTCGTCGAGGCTGGGTTTGGCGGCCAGCGTGGCCAGATGGCGCACGATCTGCTCTTCCAGGCCACCGATGGCCCGGTTGTCGTCTGCGCCGGGCTGGTTGGCAATGAAGGCAAACGTCATTTCTTGGCCCCTGCCGATGTCGATGTAGCCCATCATCGCCGTGACGTTCGACGCTCCGCCCGAGAAGGCAGTGATCCGTCCTGGATCGGTGACTCCGCCAAACCGATCCCGAAGCGGGCCGGCTTCAGCCGCGGTGGGGAGGAGTTCGTGGAACAGCGGGCTGAACTCCGCGCTGTCCAACAGCGAGGTGAACACCGGGCAGGTCGCCACGTTGGCCGGATCGATTCCCGAGCCGTCGAACTGGAGAAGCTGGAGCTGGTCGACTTCGATCCCCGCATCGTTGAGCGTGTTCTCTACCGCTTGGAATCCGGCGATGGTGCTGCCGGTTCCCGACGCAGCCAGACCGATCTCCTTGAGCAGAAGCTCGGTGGTCTCGATGTCTCGGTTGGCGAGGATCTGGCGGTAGTGGTCTGAGAGCGGCGCCGACTCGATCGACGCCAACAGGTAGGCCTCCTCGTCTTCGGGCACCGCTTCGGAGCGGGGGCTTCGGCGGATGACCACGTCGCGGGCTTCGAGCATGTCGTCGAACAGCGCGGCCGCGTAGAACGGCGGATCCTCTGCCGACAGATAGGCGTTAGCCCCGTCTTGCTCCCCGGTCCCGTCAGCCTCATCGGCTGCCGGCTGCGGTTCCGAGACCGGGAACTGCACCCAGCCGTCGTCGAATTGCAGTGCTAGCTGAGTGCCGATCTTCTCGGAGTCGATGATGTTCTCCGGCCAGGACGGGACATAGCGGAGGTCGTCATAGCGGGTGGCGTCTCCGACCACCGCACCGGTGACCAGGCTCAAACCGTCATCCACCAGCACCTGGGCCAGGTCTTCGACCGGAGTATGAAGCCGGTCTTGGCCTTGCGCCGGCGTTGCCAGGAATTCCTCGGTGAACAGCAGCGGATCGCCCCCGCCCACCAAGTAGATGTCTCCGTTCACCACCCCCCCGTCCATCGGAACGGTGGATTGGACCGAAGTGGTGAACCTGTGATCAGGGCCGAGCACCTCATTCGCTGTGGCCAAGGTGAGCAAGACCAGGCCTTCAGAGGGCATTACCTGGGTGTTGGCGCCGCTCTCGTAAAACGGGGGGACGCGGTCGTCCAAGTTGACGGAGAGACAGGCAGCCGCAGGGGCGGTGGCCATCAGGTTGTCCAGAGTGGTGAAGAAGTCAGGCTCGGTCAGCGACGGGGTCAGCAGCTCCCGCAACCGGAGGGTGGAGATGAGGGGTGTGCCCACTCCGGGAGGGGCCGTGTCGTCGGCCACCACTTCGCCGAGGTTCTCGTGCAGCCGGTCGCTCAGATAGTTGGAGCCGACAAGTGACCCGAGGGCGACCGCCAACAGCAAAAGAGGCATCACGATTCGGCGCACCGCGGTAATCCTAGTGGTCCGTCTGGGAATTGGCGGGTGCGGATTGCGCCCCGGCTCATAGGTGGCGCTTGCGCCATCGGGCGTACCACCACAGGTGGTGCAGGGCCCGCACTGCTCGGTCGGCGGAGGGGAAGCAGTAGCGGTGTCCGCCGGCCAGTGCAGCCGGTCCGGAGTTGCCCGGCTGGGTGGCGGCCAGCTCGGTGGCGGCCAGGATGGGCTTGCCGGTTTGCGCCGAAGCCTCGATGGCGGCCTCGGCAAAGCGGCTGTCCTGGCGCTCGTGGTACTCGCAGATGCGGGCCAGCTCGGCTGAGCGGAAGTACGGGCCTGACCGCAGATGGGAGGCGGTGTTGGCCTGTATGCCCATTCCCAGATAGACCACCGCGTCGACTTCAGGATGCTCGGCCGCCAGGTGGATCACCTCGCAGATGGTGTCGCGGCTCTCTCCCCCGGCCAGGTCAATGGGGTTGTGGCGGCTCCAGCGGGGCGGCACCAACCGGTCGATGGCCGTTTCCAGATCGGCGGGAAGGGGGATCAGCTCCAGGCCGGACTTCGACACCGCGTCGGCGGCGATGACGCCCCACCCCCCGGCGCTGGACAGCACAAGCGTGCGGGGACCGGCGGGCAGGGGCTGGGTGGCGAAGGCGGCGACGGCGTCGAACGCCTCTTCGACGGTGGCGGCCCGCACGGCGCCGCTCTGGCGCACCATGCCCTCGAATATCCGGTCGTCAGTGGCCAGAGCGCCGGTGTGGCTGGCCGCGGCCTGCATACCCCGAGGCGTGGTCCCTCCCTTGACCAGCACCACCGGCTTCGCCTCAGACGCCTCCCGGATGGCCGTGGCGAATTGCCGGCCGTCGCCCACCCCCTCGACATAGGCAGCCATGGCCCGAGTATGGGGATCGCCGGCGAACCAGCCCAGATAGTCGACCACTCCCACCATGGCCGCGTTGCCCGCGCTCACCGCCCGGCTGATGCCCACTCCGCAGTGGGCGGCGTAGTTCATGAACGCTGACACCAGGTTGCCCGACTGGCTGGCCACCGCGATGGGACCAGGGGGTGGAACCGGCGCCACGATCTGAGCGGCCAGCTTGGCCGGGGTGGAGATCAGCCCCTGCCCGTTGGGCCCGGCCACTGTCATGCCCAGCGAGCCGGCTAGACCGATCAGATCCTTCTCGGCCCGGGCGCCTTCGGAACCGGCCTCCCGGAAACCGCCTGAGGTGACAAAGGCCGCGCCGATGCCCCGGCTGGCCGCCGACCGCAAGATGTCGGCGCAGCTCTGAGGGGGCGTGCAGATCAGAACCAGGTCGGCTGCCCCTGCGGGCACCTGTTCGACCGATGCCAGCGTGTCGAGCCCCAGGATGGTCGGCTGCTCGGGATTGGTGGCGAACACTGGCCCGTCGAATCCTCCCGCCAACACGTTGTGGAGGGCAACGAAGCCGAACTTCCCCGGATGGGTGGAGGCGCCGGCCACCACAATGCCCCGGGGATTGAACAGGAGATCGAGCGGGGCCGGGCTCATGAGCCGCCCACCACAACCAGGGCGTCCACTGCCACCGGCCGGCCGTCGCGAATGACCAGGGGGTTGACATCGATGGCTTTGATGCCGTCTCCGCCTCCCGCGACGGCCAGTCCCGATAAGGCGGCGGTCAGCGCGTCCCGATCCACCGCCGGCTCGCCCCGCAGCGGCCCCAGCAAAGCGGGGATCGCCAAGTCGTCGATCATGTCCTCACAGTCGGCCTCACTGGCGGGAAGCAGTCGGAACACCGCTTGGCCGATTGCCTCGGCCAGAACTCCGCCCAAGCCGAGCATGAGCGCGGGGCCGAACTGCTCGGTGACCACGATGCCGGCGATGAGCTCCCGATGCCCGGCCACCATCTCCGACACCAGCAAGGCCACCTCGCCGTCGTCTTCGGTGGACGCGGCCAAAAGGTCGTGGGCGGCGAGCCGCACCGCATCGGGCCCGTCCAGCCCAAGCCGCACCAGCCCCCGCTCGCTCTTGTGGGCCAGCGACGGGCCGCACAGCTTCAGGGCCACTGGGCCGCCGATGTCCGACGCCGCGGCCACCGCTTCGTCCGCCGATCCAGCCAGCCTGTCCCGGCTCACCACAACGCCGTGGTCAGCCAGGAGCCGCTTCGACTCGAACTCCGACAACGCCCCCATCTCCGAACAAGCTACCCGCCCACCCTGCCCCCACTCACCCTGACGGCTGTTGGGAGGAATGAACCGCTGGGGTGATAGAACGTTATGTAACCCCTGTCCGTCCTCTATGGTCACACCCGTGGCTGCGCCAGTCAGCAGCCGCCTTCGACTTTTGGAGTTCAAGCTGTGCAGATAGTGATCGCGGTCGTCGTGGGACTCGCCCTCACCCAACTGGCCAATCTGGCCACCACTGTGTATCTGCACCGCGACTTGGCCCACAAGGCAGTGCAACTGCATCCCGCGCTCCGCAGCTTCTTCAAGGTGTTCTTGTGGGCGGCGACCGGTATCTCCGCCCGCCAGTGGGCCGCGGTCCACCGCAAGCACCATGCGTTCACCGATACCCCCGAAGATCCGCACTCCCCAGCCCGGCTGGGCTGGCTGCGAGTGCAGCTCACCAACGCCGCCCTATACCGGCGCTCGGCCCGCGATCCCCACACCACCGAGCGCTACGCCAAGGACATACCGGTCACAGTGCCCGACCGGTTGCTGCTCGGCCGTGGGATCATCGGATTGGTCTTGGGGGTGGCCATTTTGATGTGGCTGTTGGGCTGGGTTCCCGGCGCGGTGGCCGCAGCAGTCCACACCGTGGGGTACATCGGCTTGGGAGGCTCGGTGAACGGGGTGGCCCACACTTTCGGGCGCCGCCCGTTCGACAACAGCGCCACCAACGTCACCTGGCTGGCCTGGCTGACCTGCGGCGAGGGCTATCACAACAACCACCACGCCGCCCCGACGTCAGCCCGCTTCGCCCGCCGCTGGCACCATTTCGACTTGGGATGGTGGTTCATCAGCGTGGCCAGCCGCCTGGGTTTGGCCCGGATTCGCCACGCCGATGTGGATGCTCTGGCCGCTCGCACAACGACTTCAGCTCAGGTTTGAGCCACCAGTCCCCTCCAGTTCTTCGTAGCAGAATGTTTTTTCCGCTGGCTGGGCGCTCCGCCGGGGTAGCGTGCGGAGAGTGAGCAGGTATGGGGCCGCTTTGTCCGAGCATCCCGACTCGGCCAGCGCCGTCGGCGAGGTGATCGGCGAGATTCTTGAGGCGGTGGGCCCCGCGCCGGACTTGGCCGTGCTGTTCGCCTCGGCGGCCCACCGCGACTCCATCGGGGAGATGGCCGGTGCCATTCACCGAGTCCTGGCCCCGTCGGCCCTCGTCGGCGCCACCGCGGTGTCGGTGATCGGCGGCCCCTTGGAAGTGGAGGAGCGCCCGGCGGTCTCGCTTTGGGCCGCGGCCCGCTGTCCAGCCCGAGCGGTGCGGCTCGAAGCGGTCCGAAACCATGAGGGATGGGTCGTGGGCGGGATGCCGGACGACGCCCGAGGCACCCTGTTGGCCGTTCCCGACCCGTTCACCTTCCCCAACGAGGCCCTGTTGACGGCGGGGTCCGGGGTGACACTGGTGGGCGGGCTGGCCTCGGCCGCCAGTCGGCCGGGGGGCAACCGGCTGGTCCTCGATCGTGAGGTTTACGACGACGGTGCGGTGGGCGTGCTCCTAGACCCCGGCGTCGAGGTTCGCTCCGTGGTCTCCCAGGGATGCCGTCCCATCGGCCAGCCGTTCACGGTGACCAGATCCGAGGGCAATATCGTGGCCGAGATGGGCGGGCGCACCGCGGTCGACCGGCTGCGGGAGACCTTGTTGGGACTGGAAGAAGGCGACCGGTCGCTGGTGGCCAACGGCCTGCATGTGGGCGTGGTGATCGATGAGCACAAATCAGTGTTCGACCGGGGCGACTTTCTCATACGCGGGCTTATCGGCGCCGATGAGCAGACCGGCGCGCTGGCGGTGGGCGATGCGGTCGAGGTGGGCACCACGGTTCAGTTCCAAGTGCGAGACGCCGCTACCGCCGACGAAGACCTGCGAGAGTTGATGGCCGATGCCTCGGCCGGTTCGGCCTTGGTGTTCACCTGCAACGGCCGGGGCACCCATTTGTTCGACGGCCCCGACCACGACGCTGCCGTGGTCCACGAGGCCCTAGAAAGGGTGCCGGTGGCCGGAATGTTCTGCGCCGGCGAGTTCGGGCCAATCGGCGGGCAAAATTTTCTCCACGGGTTCACCGCTTCAGTGGTGCTGTTCCCATGATGGCGCGGCTGCAACTTCCTCCCCGGGCTCACCGCTTCGGTGGTGCTGGGCCCTTGGCCATCTGAAAGGATCAGAGCTTCTATGGCCGCGTATCCCGCCGCTCTCGAAGCCCAGGGCATCAGCGTGATCCGCGGCCTCGCTATGGATGCCCCTCACCAAGCCCGCTCTGGGCACCAGGGAACGGCCATGGCCATGGCCCCGCTGGCCCATGTGCTGTGGACCCGCGTCATGCGCTACGACGCCGACGACCCGGCATGGCCCGACCGCGACCGGTTCGTCCTCAGCTCCGGCCATGCCTCCATCCTGCTCTACTCGATGCTCCATTTGACCGGTCAGGGACTCACCCTCGACGACCTGCGGGACTTCCGGCAGTGGGGAAGCCGCACCCCAGGACATCCCGAAGTCGGCCACACCCCGGGTGTAGAGGTCACGACCGGGCCTCTGGGCCAAGGGGTCGCCAACGCGGTGGGGATGGCGATGGCCGAGCGCTGGGTGCGCCACCGATTCGGCGCCGATGTCTGCGACCACCGGATATTCGCCCTGTGCAGCGACGGCGACCTCTCCGAGGGAATCAGCCACGAGGCCGCATCGCTGGCCGGCCATCAGCGCCTCGATCGGCTGGTCTGCCTCTACGACGACAACCGGATCACCATCGATGGGGCCACTGATCTGGCCCTGTCCGACGACGCCGCCCAGCGATTTGCCGCCTATGGCTGGCACGTATCGGACTTGGGCGAGGCGGCCGACGACCTCGACGCCCTGGAAGCGGGCATCCGGGAGGCCATGGCGGTGGACGACGCCCCGTCGATGATCATCGTGCGCAGCCACGTCGCCTTTCCCTCCCCCGGCCAGACCGACAACCACGAGGCTCACGGCTACTCGCTGTTCGACGACGAGATTGCCGCTACCAAGGCGGTGATGGGGCTGCCGGCCGACGAGTCGTTCCATGTGCCCGCCGATGTGGTCGAGGCCTACCGGGCCGCCGGCCGCCGGGGTGCCGACGAGCGGGCTGCCTGGCAGCGGAGAGTGGAATCCCTCGGCGCCCAGCGCTCGGAGTATGAGGCCTGTCTGGGGGGCCGGGGCTTGGCCGGCTGGGAGCAGAAGCTGCCGTCGTGGTCGGCGGGTGAGTCGGTGGCCACCCGCAAAGCCAGCTCCGCCTGCCTCAACGCCATGGCCGACGTGGTCCCGGGCCTGGTTGCGGGCGGGGCCGACCTCACCGGCAATACCGGCACCAACCTGGCCGGCGCCGATCCGCTCAGCCCAATCCATCCTTCCGGTCGCCAGATCTACTTCGGCATCCGGGAGCACGCCATGGGCGCGGTGCTGAACGGCGCCGCCTTGCACGGAGGGCTGGTGCCGGTGGGCGGAACCTTCCTGGTGTTCAGCGACTACATGCGGCCCGCGGTCCGCTTGGCCGCGCTGTCGGACGCCCACAGCATCTTCGTTTGGAGCCACGACTCGGTGGGTGTCGGCGAGGACGGCCCCACTCACCAGCCGATCGAGCACGTTATGTCGCTGCGGGCTATTCCCGGTCTGCGGGTGTTCCGACCGGCCGACGGCAACGAGGTGGCCCAGGCATGGCGCCTGGCCGTGGACATGGACGGCCCCAGCGCCATGATCCTCACCCGCCAGAACGTGCCCACCCTGGAGGGCACCGCTGCCGCCGACGGGGTGGCCCGAGGCGCCTACACGTTGGTGGGAAGCCCCGATCCCGGCCTGATTCTGGTGGGCACCGGGAGCGAGGTGTCGGTGTGCGTGGCCGCCGCCGCGGCCTTGGAGGCCCAAGGCGTGGCCGCCCGAGTGGTCTCCATGCCCTGCTGGGAGCTGTTCGCGGCCCAGGATCCCGACTACCGAGCCGAGGTGCTCCTGCCCGGCGTGCCCAAGCTCTCGGTGGAGGCGGGGGTGACCCTGGGCTGGGAGCGGTGGGTGGACCTCCCGGTGGGCATCGACCGGTTCGGGGCCTCGGCGCCGGGCTCGGTGGTGCTGGACAAGCTGGGAATCAATGCCGCAAATGTCGCCGCCCAAGCCGCGGCGCTGATCGGAAGTTGGGAGCAACGGCGATGAGCATTCTCCACAACCTGTATAGCGACCACGGGCAGAGTCCGTGGCTGGACAACCTGCGCCGGGAGTGGATCCGAAACGGGGAGCTGGCCCGCTGGGTTGAGCGCGGGGTGAGGGGGCTCACCTCCAATCCCAGCATCTTCCAAAAGGCCATGACCGCAGGCCACGACTACGACGAGCAGTTCGCCGGGCTGCTGTCCGACGGGCTGAGCGTGGTCGATGCCTACTGGGAGCTCGTGCTCACCGACATAGGCGGCGCCCTCGACGCCCTCACCCCGGTTCATGAGGCCAGCGACGGCGTCGACGGCTTCGTCTCGGTGGAGGTAGATCCAAAGCTGGCCCACAACACCGATGGCACCCTGGCCGCCGCCCGGGCGCTCAGCCAGCGCATCGATCGCCCCAACCTGTACGTGAAGATTCCCGGCACTGCTGAGGGTCTGGCCGCCATTGAAGCCATGACTGCCGAGGGCCGGAGCGTAAATGTGACCCTTCTGTTCTCCCTGACCCGCTACGCCGATGTCGTCGAGGCCTACCTCTGTGGTCTGGAGGCTTGCGAGGGCGATCTGTCGTCGGTGTCTGGGGTGGCCTCGTTCTTCATCAGCCGCACCGACACCGAGGTGGATCGCCGGCTCGAGGCCATTGGCACCCCCGAAGCCCTGGCATTGCGGGGCCAGGCCGCAGTGGCCCAAGGACAAGTGGCCTACCAGATCTTCAAACGGAAGTTCTCCGGACCCCGCTGGGAGGCCCTGGCCGTCCGGGGGGCGCGGGTGCAAAGGCCGCTGTGGGCTTCCACCTCCACCAAGAACCCGGCTTATCCTGACACCCTCTATGTCGACCAGCTCATCGGACCGGACACCGTGAACACGCTGCCCGACGCAACTCTGGAGGCGTTCACCGACCACGGCACGCTGGCCCGCACCATAGACGCCCACCCCGACGCCGCCCGGGCCGTTCTGGATGGAGTCACCGACGCCGGCGTGGATCTGGAAGCGGTGGCCGACCGGCTGGAAGACGAGGGGGTGTCGGCCTTCGTGAAATCATTCGACGATCTCTTGGAGAGCCTGACCACCACCGCCGACCGATTGACGCAAGGCGCCGGCGCTGAACCCGGTGGTTCGGATCAAATGCAAGGCGCTCGGTGACCGTTGCCGCCACCAGAGCCGGCCGAGACCTGCTGGAGCTGGATCTGGCCGATCTGATGGCCCAGGCCCGGGCGGTGCGGAATCGGGTACACGGCACTCGGATCACCTACTCCCCCAAGGTGTTCATCCCCCTCACCATGCTGTGCCGGGACAAGTGCGGCTACTGCACCTTCGCCCGCCCGCCCGCCCGCCTGGAGTCGCCGTACCTCGGCGAGCACGAGGTGCTGGCCATCGCCGAATCGGGAGCGGCTGCGGGCTGCCATGAGGCCCTCTTCACCCTGGGCGAGCGGCCCGAGCTGCGCTATCCCGACGCCGCGCAGTGGCTGGAGGCCCACGGCTTCGCCTCCACGGTGGACTATCTGGCCCATGCCGCCCGCCTTGTGACGGAACAGACCGGGTTGCTGCCCCACGCCAATGCCGGCGCGCTCTATCCCGAGGAGTTGGCCCTGCTCCGCAAGGCCGCGCCGTCGCAAGGGATGATGCTGGAGACCCTGGCCGAGCTGGACTGCCACCGGGGATCGCCCGACAAGACCCCCGAGCGGCGGTTGGCCACCTTGGATTCCGCCGGCCGGCTGTCCATCCCGTTCACCACCGGGATCTTGGTGGGCATCGGCGAGGCTCGGGCCGACCGGGTTGACGCCCTGGAGGCCATCGCCGAATCCCATCGTCGCTGGGGCCATGTCCAGGAGGTCATCGTCCAGAACTTCCTGCCCAAGCCGGGCACCGCCATGCACACCGCCCTGCCCTGCGACGGTGACGAGTACCTCGAGGCCATTGCCCTGGCCCGCCTCATCCTGCCCGAGGAGATCCACCTTCAGGCCCCGCCCAATCTGTCCGACGACTTCGGCCATCTGCTCGACGCCGGCATCGACGACTGGGGCGGGGTCTCCCCTATAACCGCCGACCATGTGAATCCCGAGCGGCCCTGGCCCGCTCTCGACCGCTTGCGGTCAGTCACCGAGGCCAGGGGATTCGCCCTGGCCCCCAGGCTCACGGTGTATCCCGAGTACGCCCTCGACCCCGACCGCTGGCTCGACGAGGACACGCGGTTCCCGGTGCTCGACCGCAGCGACGCCGAGGGACTGGGACGCGCCGACGACGGCGGCTGGTACTCCGGCGCCGACGAACCGCCGCCGGTGCTGCTGTCCCCTGAGTCTGCCAACGGGGCTTCTTCCCGCCGCCCTGCCCCCAGTGGGGCTGTGGGCGAGGTGCTGGCCGGAGTGCGAGCCGGTCAGGAGGCCGGGGTCGACGAGATCGTCACCCTGTTCGGCGCCCGGGGCCCCGAGGTGCAAGCGGTGGCTGCGCTGGCCGACGAGTTGCGCCAGGCGGCGGTGGGCGACGTGGTCACCTGGGTGTCCAACCGCAACATCAACTACACCAACGTCTGCACCTTCAAGTGCCGGTTCTGCGGCTTCTCCAAGGGGCCGCTATCGCTCAACTTGCGGGGCGACCCCTACCTGTTGACGTTGGACGACATCGCCGAGCGCACCGTGGAAGCGGCCCAGGCCGGGGCCACCGAGGTTTGCCTCCAGGGCGGCATCCACCCCAGCTTCGACGGCGACTACTACATCGACGTGACTCGGGCGGTGAAGGACGCCGTGCCCGACATCCACGTCCACGGATTCACCGCCCTAGAGGTTACCGAGGGTGCTCGGAGGCTGGAGGAGCCGCTGGACGACTATCTGCGCCGACTGATGGACGCCGGGCTGCGCTCGCTGCCGGGCACCGCGGCCGAGATACTCGACGACGAGATCAGGGCGGTTATCTGCCCCGACAAGATCGACACCGACGAGTGGCTGGAGGCTCATCGCACCGCCCACGGCCTCGGGTTGGCGTCCAACGTGACCATCATGTTCGGCACGGTCGAGCAGCCGGTCCACTGGGCCCGCCATCTGATCCGCACCCGCGAGCTCCAGAAGGCGACCGGCGGGTTCACCGAGTTCGTGCCCCTGCCGTTTGTACACATGGCCGCTCCCATCTATTTGCAGCGGCGTTCCCGGCGGGGTCCCACCTTCCGGGAGGCGCTGCTGATGCACGCCGTGGGCCGTATCGCCTACCACGGCTGGATCCACAACATCCAGGCATCGTGGGTGAAGCTGGGCATGGCCGGCGCGGCCCAGATGCTCCAAGCCGGCGTCAACGACCTAGGCGGCACCCTCATCAACGAGAACATCTCGAGGGCCGCGGGCGCCTCCCACGGCCAAGAGGCCACCGAGGACGACCTCCAAGCCCTGTGCGCCCCCTTAGGCCGCCCCCTCCGCCAGCGCACCACGCTGTACGACGCGGTCGCGACCGCCTAAGGACTTGCCCTCTAGGGGCCCACCCATCTGCCTTCGATCCACTCCGGGCATTTGCAGCACCCCAGCGCTGTGTCAGCTCAATAGCAGTTGTTTGGAGCCTTCGGGCTGCCAGGTGGTGATTCCCTTTTCGGGGAAGGCGTCGGGAAAAGCTTTGGGGTTGGATTGAGATCGGGCGAGGGATGGCCCTGAGCGTGCCTGCCCAGAGGGGAATTCGGCGTAGGGCTTAGGTGGTGGTCGTAGTTCGTAGGCACCGTTCCGGTCTCTGCTCACGACCCAGCCGTCGTCGTGGATGTTGTGGTGGCAGCTCTTGCAGACCAGCACTAGGTTGTCGATGTCGGAGCGCCCGCCTTTGAGCCATTCTTGGATGTGGTGGGCCTCGCACCAAACGGCTGATCGTCCGCATCCGATGCAGTGTTTGTCGCGGATGATGAGGGCGGCTCTTTGGGCTTCGGTGGCTAAGCGGTGTTTGCGCCCCACCCACAGTTCCTGTCCTTGGGTGTTGAACACGGTGGGCACGATGTCGGCGTTGCACGCCAGCCTCAGGACCTCGTCAACCGGCAGGGGCGTGCCGTCAAGCAGGCGGGCATCAGCAAGCTTGTGGTTCAGCGCGTCCCACTCGGCCGTCAATATCAGCGTGGTGCCGTGGGGTTTGCGGTCTTTGGTGTCGGCGCAAACCAAGTGTTCGAGCGCGTCGGCCATCTGTTGGTCGAACGCGGTCTGGTCGCCGGCCTTGCTGTCGTTTCGCTGGCGGCGCACCTCGTCGGCCAGCGCGGCCTCGATCCGGTTCCCCGCTACGGGGTCGAACCGGCCGTTCAAGATGAACATGCCGTCGTCGGGCGACTTGAAGAAACTCAAGGAGCGGCGTTCCCGCTGCTTGGCCATCAACGACTTGCCGTCGTCGCCCGACCGCTCATGCTGGTGATCGCGCAGCGTCTTTGAGAACGTTCCGAAGTCCTCGCGCCGGGCCGCCTCCACCAGCACGGTTTCGTCGACCGGCCCCTGGGAGGCGGCCTTGGCGATCTGTTTGGCGTGGGCCTCGGGAATCTCGCCGGCGCCCAGAGCGTCGAGAGTCTCGGGAACCTGCGAGAGCTGGGAGGCGGTCTCCACCTCTCGGCGGGCCTGCTGCTTGGAGGCCTGTAGCTCTTCGAGGGCCACCCGGCGGGCCAATCCCTCGCCTCCCCGGCTGGCATAGGCGGCCAGCGTCTCCGTTTTCATCGCGGCCAGCCGGGCCTCGGCCTTTTTGATCAGCCCCAGCCGCGTCCGCAGCTCGCACAGCGACAGCCCGGTCACATCAACCGCCTCCGGCCAAACCGGCCCGGAAGGCTCTCGACCAGTCTGTTTCCCTTGTTCCAGGGGCCTAAACTCCATACATGCAAGTATACTGACCCCCGTGACAACAACCATCTGAATAAACGTGCATAAGCTAATAACTCCTGTTATTCATTGGATTTGACTAGAACATGAGCAACATGGCTCACATTTCTCCCAGAAGCAAAATCGATAGCCAACGAAGCCACCAACGGAAACTGCAAGCGGAGACCCTCAGCGGCCAATCTGTCGAGGTCTCTTCCCGTCCCGGGATTATGTGCTGACCCAGAACCGACGACGCCCTCATGTGCTCGTAAATCCACTTTGCTGCGGGCGATGGATGGGGGGATCGACTTTGCCTATGTCAAGTGAGCCAGCAGAGCCGGTTAACCCTCCAAGATCGAGATCGCTTTTTCGACTGGCCAGCGGACACGACGGTCGTTATAAAGGCACTTTCATCTCCCAGCACTCATTGGCAGTCTTGGGATCGGCAGGTGGCGGAGGCAGCAGCAAGATGGGTCGAGGCTCGCACTAGAATCCCCGGCTATGTGGACCCGTGAAACAGCGACGGTGTGTCAAAAGCTGCTAGCTATCGTGGCTGCCGTCGCTGTGGCCTCGGGGCTCGCTGGCTTTTCGGATCGCCCAGCCGCCGGGGCGCAGTCCGGGATAGTCAGCAACGAGTTGGTATGCGCGGTGCTGTTCGGTTTCGCCGGAGAGACGGTGCCGGTAGCCAAATCCGCTGACGGCGAGACGGTGCTCGCATCGGTCGAGTGGGGCTACAGCGCTAAACACGACCTGTGTTACCTGGTCCTCGACGACACCGCCGTCAGCACGCTTCAAGCCAACCCCCCTACTACAACCTCGCAACTCACCACCGATGCCGACAAGACCGCTGCTGCCCAATGCCACAACGCCTACAACCCCAACCGTGGTTTCGCCGCCGAACCCGTCCCCGTGGTCAAGTCCACCGACGGCCAAACCGTCCTCGCATCAGTCAAATGGGGCTACAGCCCCGACTACGACCTCTGCTACCTCATCCTCGACGACACCGCCCAACAAACTCTCCTGACCCACCACCCCTGTGTGACCAACCCTGGCTCCCGCGAATGTAGGGGTGCCCCAACCATAATGGAAGTTAGGCCCAACCTTTTATGGTCACCAGATGGTACTCGAACAGCCTACGTCGAAACTACCTATACAAATTCTACGTCAGTAGAATCTATATATGTTGCTGACAGGTTAGGGAATAATTCAAAACGGATCGCCACCGGTTTCATTTATCCGAACCTTGTTCAAAAACTGACGTGGTCTCCAGATGGTGTACAGTTAGCGTTCAGTCATGTCCATGGTCATGGCTACCGGGGCGGAATCAGAGTAGTCAATGCTGACGGCAGTAGCGATGTTGCTTGGCTGTCTCCTTGTGGCAATCGGCCGGTCTGGTCTCCAGATGCCACACGAATTGCCTTTATGGTCCGAGCAACCCGAAGCTGTAGTCAGACCCAGGGGACGTATGCTGTGACTGCGGATGGATCTAAACTTTATAAAATATCAGACTTCTTTACTCTAGGCATAGAGCACCTTAGATGGAATTCTGATGGCAGTGCCCCAGAACCATCGCCTGACTGGAGTATGCCAGGGATATCACCTAGCGGCGACCTCAGGGTCATCGTACAGCGTGGCTTCAAGGACAATGAGATGTTTGTTAGCGATGGCTCATTAACTATATCTATAGGTAAGGGTACTAGCCCACACTGGTCTCCCGATGAAAGACATATTGTTTATTTGGCTGGAGGCAAATATTCCCTAGATGACGGTTTCCTCCAAGATAATGGCGATACCATTTTTGTTGTAGGTTCTGACGGTTCTGATAGAAGAGAAATCGTTCGTATAGCAGATTTGCCCAAATCTTCTGATCCCATTTACAACACTTGTTGCACATGGTCTTTTGTTGCAATCGATCCTTTCTCTTCTTTGCCGATGCAGATCATTCCCGGTGAAGATCTTATAGCCGTCAGGACTCTTGGAATAGAATCTTGTTCTTCTTCTGAGTATGACTGCATGTCTTATCGGAGTTATCATTATCGAACTTTCTTGGTAGAAATGCCTGTGCAGTCTAGAACCAAGGCATTCAAACCGAACTCAGCCTTGACACCACTCGAGGCGTTTACTTACCGCGCGGTGTTATCTGCCTTCTACACCGCTACCGGCGGTCGCCATTGGTCCAACAATGCCAACTGGAACACCAATAATCCCTTCCACACCTGGCACGGTATCCAGACCGAGGCCAATGGGAGGCTCACCGGCCTCTCCCTCTCCGGCAACAACCTTACCGGCCCGATCCCCGAACAGCTTGGCAACCTGACCGGCCTCACCACCCTCTATCTCCAGGACAACAGCCTCACCGGCGCTATCCCCGAGCAACTGGGTAACCTCACCGAACTTGTGTACTTCTACACGTCGGGCAACAACTTATGTCTGCCGCCTAGCCTGAGGACTTGGCACAGCACAATTGAGAACAAAGATCCAGTCCCCACATGCGGAACAACTCCAGAAGAGCGCCAAGCTCTCACCACCATCTACTGAGCATCCCCCTTTGGCCGGTCACCTCGATTAGGAGGTAATCATGTCATTGATGGAGAAAGAGAGGCCGCCGGGCAGGGCTAGGTGGCGTTTCAGCAAGGAGTTCAAGGCTGGGGCGGTGGCGTTGGTGTTGGACGGGGACCGACCGGTCGCCCATGTGGCCCGTGATCTGGGCATCGGGGCGACGAGTTTGGGGAACTGGGTCCGCCCAGGCCCGCATCGACCGAGGCGACAGGCTGGGGTCGGCCACGGCTGAGCGCTCAGAGTTGGTTCAGTTGCGCCGGGAGGTGACAAAGCTCCGGATGGAGCGCGAGCTGCCATGCGGGCGACGGCCTTCTGGGTGAAGGAGTCGGGCCACCGATCCGCTATAGGCAGGTTGCTGCCTGGAGGGCCGAGGGGTTCCCGACCACAGCCGCGTGCCGGGCGGCCAGCCTGAGCCGCCAGGCGTTCTACGAATGGTGTGACCGCCACAATGCGGGGCCCAGCCCACAAGAGTCAGCCGACGCCGAGCTGGTCTCGGTGATACGCAGAATCCCCGCGGACTCCGGCGGAGCCTATGGGTCGCCGAGGGTGGCCGCGGAGCTGCGCCGCCAGGGCCAGCACGGCCACCGACCGGCCACCCCGGATCTGGTCCAGCACCATCTCCCGAAACTCCGACGAATACGCAATCGGCATCCCTGCACCTTCCAGCTAGCAACACCACCACTCTCGCAAGACGAGACCGAAAACAGGTGGACACATCAAGCGGGCCAAGAAACGGGGTCCGGTCAGTAGTCCCAGCTGAGGCAGGCGAGGAAGTTTTGGCGGTCGGCTGTTTTGGCGACGTCGACGGGCATTCGGCCGAACTTGTGGTGCTCAAAGCACCGCTACGCCGCGCTGGGCCTATTGGTGGGAAATGGATTGGAGCGAGGGGCTAGGCCCCCTCGTTCTTCAAGATCGAGATTGCTTTTTCTACTGAGCGGCGGGCTCGGGTTAGTTTTTTCTCTTCCTCGGGGCGAGTTGTGGCCCCTTCGTCCACGGCGTCGCGCAGCACTGACATGGCCAAGTCGTCGAGTTGCTCGGCGATCTGCTCAAGCTGCTCGCGGATGTGCTCAGCGGTCACTGCCCAGAACCTCGTCCACGATTTCCAGGGGGTGGCGCACGGCTACGCCGGCGTTGGCCAAGTGGATGGTGCACCCGGGGTTGGCGCTGGCCACGATATCGGCGTTGGAGCGCTCTATGGCCTCCAGCTTGCGCTCTCGAATAGACGCCGCCAGATCCGGTTGCATGGCCGCATAGGCACCACCGGCCCCGCAGCACAGGCCGTCGTCGTCTAGGGCCACCACATTGGCGTAGCGGGCCAGTACCTCGGCCACGGGCTCATGCGCCCGCTGCACATGGCGCAGATGGCAGGGGTCGTGAACCGCCACGGTCAGTTCCTCAGCCTGCTCCCCCACCAATGGCAGCCGGTCGGCATGGGCCGCCAGCCACTCGTGGACGTCCAGCACCCGCTCGCTGAAGGCGATTGCCTCAGGCGTACCCAGATGCTTGCCGTACTCCTTGAGGACGGCCCCGCAGCCCGCCGAGTCCACCAGGATCGGGGCTGAGGCCTCCAGTGCCCTCATAGTTCGCACCGCCAACGAGCGGGCATGGTCCTCCAGGCCGGCGTGGAGCGAAAGC
This sequence comes from Candidatus Poriferisocius sp., assembly GCF_965208475.1. Classification (GTDB taxonomy): domain Bacteria; phylum Actinomycetota; class Acidimicrobiia; order Acidimicrobiales; family Bin134; genus Poriferisocius. Next base: position 475,975 of record NZ_OZ242338.1, read on the forward strand.
GCTCCGCAGCACGCGGCACCAGCGCCGGGCAGCGCCACACCGGCCCCGGCTGCTTCCACTACTCGTTTCACCGCAGCATGGGTCGACCGCTGCCAGGCGTCCATAACGCAACCGGTGAACAGCCACACGTCGTCGCCTGAAACTTGAAGCCGATCTTGCCGCAGGGGAATCTTGGGCAACCCCAGCCGCTTGGATGGCACCAGCCGCAGTCGCTGGGCCACGGCCAGCATCCGGGACAGCAAGTTCAGCAGCCTGTTGTGGCCAAGAAGCCGAAACCCCCACCGACGCCAGTCCACCCGCCGCCGACGGGCCAGCTCAGCCTGAGTGGCTTCCATCATCGAGCCGAATGGCACCCCCGACGGGCAGGCGGGCTCGCACCCCCGGCATTGCACACACGTGTCCATCGAAGACAAGAAGGCCTGGTCGATGGCGGCACCGTGGTCTTGCACCTGGCGCATGGCGCTGATTCTGCCTCGGGGCGAGGTCCACTCTTCGCCGGTTACCCGAAACGTCGGGCAGTGAGGCAAACACAGCCCACACGCCACGCACGAGGCCAGTTCCTCGGGATCGATTCCCAGCGAGGTCCGATCCGTCATGCCGCCGCCAGCGGGTCGCGCCCGGGGTTGAGACGACCTCGGGGGTCGAACTCGGCCTTCAATCGCTGATGCAGCGAAATCACCGCGGGGTCGGGCTCGGCAAGCGAAACCGGCTCCGACACGTATGCCGACCCGGTGCCGACCTGCACCACAAAGCTGCCGGGGAATCCCTCGGCCCTCAGCGCGCCGGTTGGTACCCGATTAGCAGGCAAAGGCGGCGGGCCATCGGTTGGCTCACACCCCAGCGACCGAGCCAGCTCGGCCTCGGCCTCCACGTCCGACTCGTGTCCCTCCAGATGGACCCAAACCGTATGGCCGTCCCACAGGATGGACGACGGCGAGAAGAGACAGCGTCGCAACTCCGTCGGATCGCACGGCCCCGCCAGCCATCGCTGGGTCGCTGGCCGGGGCCAGGTGCGCAGAATCACTTCCCCCAGCAGCCCTAGCGTGCCCAGCGATCCCACCAGCAGGCGGCACAGATCGAAGCCCGATACGTTCTTCACCGTCGGGCCGCCCGCAGTGACCAGGCGGCCGTCGTCGGCCACATAGACCGCCTCCAAGAGGGCGTCTCGGAGCCTGCCCCGGCCCAGGGCATGCACGCCATCGCGCCCCACGGCCAGCACGCCGCCCACCGTGGCACCAGGCGCCATCGGCAGGTTGGCCCGCTGGCCAGCCTCAGCCAGCGCGGCATCGAGTTCTTCCACCGGGGTCCCAGCCCCCACTCGTATGGTCATGTCCGCAGGGTCAAATACCCGCACTCCGACTGGGGCTCGCACCAGGCGGGTCTCCTCGGGGCACAGCCCGCAAACCTCCCATTGAGTACGCCCCCCCACCACGGCCACCGGGCCGTCTGCCCCCACCTCGGCGGCGAACGAGTCCAGCGCCCCTTTGGCCCTTGCGATGGTCACTTCCAAAACTTCCGCGATACCTGCCTGACCCGTCGGGTCCAGCGCGAGACCGCATTCGGGAGCATGGCGCGGACATCCTTCGGGATCACCAACCGGCCAAGCAGCCGGAGCAGCCTCGGGGCCACCCAAAAGATCAATCTCGCCAGTTCAAACTGCACTTATCCCCACACTCCTTCGGGGACTCTGGCGAGCGCGTTCACGTCGGCGCAGCTCGCTCCGGTGGGAAGCACCTTGCCGGGGTTGGCCATCTCGTCGGGATCGAAGGCCCGCCGCAACCGGGCCTGGGCGTCCAGATCAGCCTCGCTGAACATGAGCGGCATGTAGTCGCGCTTTTCGATGCCGATGCCGTGCTCGCCCGACAGCACCCCGCCCGCGGCCAGCGAGGCCTCGATGATGGCCGACCCGGCGGCATGCACCCGCTCCATGATCCCCGGCTCGCGGCGGTCGTACAGCAAGAGCGGGTGGAGATTGCCGTCGCCGGCGTGGAACACGTTCATCACCTGCAAGTCGTGCTCATCGACGATCTCATACACACGGTTCATCACCTCGGCCAGGCGGGTGCGGGGTACCACCGTGTCGTGCAGGTAGTAGTTGGGCTTTATCTGGGCGATGGCGCCGAAGGCGCTCTTGCGCCCCTTCCATATCAGGGCCCGCTCCCCGTCGTCGGCCGCCCGGCGAACCCGGCCGCCCCGTTCGACGGCCAGCTCGGCCACCCGGTCGGCCTCGGCCGCCACCCCGCCAGCCAGGCCGTCCACCTCCACGATCACCACCGCGGCGGCATCGGTGGGGAACCCGGCCCCCACGAAGTTCTCCACGGCCCAGATGATGTTCTTGTCCATCATCTCTATGGCCGCGGGCACGATGCCGTCGGCGATCACCGCGCTCACCGTCTGGGCGGCGGCGTCCACCGTGTCGAAGGCCAGCAGCAAAGTCTGCACCGCCGGGGGGTTGGGGGTGAGCTTCACCGCGATGGCGGTGGTGATGCCCATCATCCCCTCCGAGCCCACATAAGCCCCCCGCAGGTCCAGGCCAGGGGTCCAGCCGTCGGCGTCGCCCAGCACCACGGCCTCGCCCGACATGAGAACCACCTCCGCCGCCAGCACATGAGCACTGGTCACCCCGAGGGCCAAGCAGTGGGGCCCCCCGGCGTTGGTGCCCACGTTGCCCCCCAGCGAGCACACCTGCTGGCTGGAGGGATCAGGGGCGAAGTGGAGGCCGAGCGGCGCAATAGCCCGGCTGAGGTCCAGATTGATCATTCCCGGTTGCACCCAGGCCACCCGACGGTCGACGTCCACCGAGAGCAGGCGGTTCATCTTGGTGGTGACCACCACCACCGGCTCATCCAAGGGCACCGCTCCACCGGCCAACCCCGTGCCCGCTCCCCGGGGAACCACCGCCCGGCCGTGACGCCGGGCGGCGTCTACGCAGCCCTGCACCTCCTCGGTGCTGACCGGAAAGCAAAGCGGCCCGGCCTGTCCCCCCTCGAAGATCGAGGCGTCCCGGCCCATGATTGAGCGCTCAAGGGAGGCGGCCCTAACCCGGTCGGCAGGCATCACCCGCTGAAGATCCTGCACTAAAGGGTCTGACCCAGTGGTCCGGCGAAACCTCATCGGCCAGTAGGATACCGTCAGTGAGACACCCAGGATGCAGGCGCTCCAAGCTCTCTTAGGCGGAAGGTTCGCTCGGTCGGGCGTGGAGCTGCTCGCCTCTTTCAGGCCAAGGCGGGCGTTCCCGGCCATGATGGTGCTGTCCATCGTCACCGGTGCCCTGGTGGGGCTGCTGGTGGCCGGGTTCGAGCAGATCACCGTCGAGGTGCTCCTGGAAAGGCTGCTCGACGGTCCCCTGTGGTGGCAGGCGGCGGCCCCAGCCGTGGGCCTGATCGCCGCGGTGGCCATCCTGCGCTACCTAGGGCGCGGCGCCACCCCGTCGACTTCCGACGAATATGTGCGGGCGTTCCACGAGCGCCACCCCCGACTGCCCCTGTCCCAGCTCCCGGCCAAGCTGCTGGCCGGTGTGGCCACCATCGGCTTGGGGGGGTCGGTGGGCCTGGAGGGCCCCTCGGTGTACGCCGGCGCCACAGTTGGGCACAGCACCCAGGGATTGTTCGCCCGGTGGCTGCGCCGAGAGGAGACCAAGTTGCTGCTCACCGCGGGGGCGGCCGCCGGCATCGCCGCGGTGTTCAAGACTCCGGCCACCGGGGTGATCTTCGCACTGGAGGCCCCCTATCGCGACGACGTTGCCCGCCGGGCGCTGCTGCCCGCCCTGTTGGCCTCGGCATCGGGTTACCTGGTGTACGTGGCCGTGCTGGGCACCGACCCGGTGATCGATCTGGGCGGCCAAGACAGCGATCTCAGCATCATCCACCTGGGCGGGGGCGCGCTGTTGGGCTTGGTGGCCGGGCTGGGCGGCCGGGGATTCGCCTGGTTGGTGCGACAGGCCAAGGGACTGGAGCAGCGTTTTCCCATCGGTGTCAGAATCCTGGTCGGCGGGGCGGTGCTGGCCGGTCTGGTGGTGGCCACCGAGGCTGTGTTCGACCAGCCTCTGAGCCTGGGCCCCGGGGTGGAGGCCACCGAATGGCTGCGAGACGGCGAGCACACGCTGCTGCTCATCGGCTGCCTGCTGGCCTTCCGGGTGGTTGCCACCCTCACCACCGTGGGCGCCGGGGGCACCGGCGGTTTGTTCATCCCCCTGGCTGTTCAAGGGGTGATCGTGGGCAGCTTCGTGGGCCAGGCCATGGGGGTGGCCGACATCGGGCTGTACCGCACGCTCGGCCTGGCCGCCTTTTTGGGCGCCGGGTACCGAGCGCCCATCACCGCGGTGATGTTCGTGGCCGAGAGCACCGGCACGTCGGCATTCGTTGTCCCCGCGCTCATTGCCGCGGCGGTTTCGCAGCTTGTGGCCGGATCCAGTTCGGTGGCCTCCTATCAGCTGGACAAGCGGGAAGGGCTGATCGAGCGCCGGCTGGCCCTGCCGCTCACCTCCGCGCTCACCACCGACACCCTCACCGTGCCCCCCGACGCCACAGTGAGCGAGCTGGTGTACATCCACCTCCTGGGACGGCGCGAGCGAGAGGTGCCGATGGTGGACGGCGGTACCTACCTCGGGATGTGCGGCTTGGAGCAGATGAGCGACTTGGAGCGCGGCGCGTGGAACGACACGCTGGTCGCCGACATCGCCCAACGCGATCTGCCCACGGCCCGACCCTCGTGGACGCTGCGCGACGCGGTGGCCCAAATGGACGGCAACGACACTGATCTACTTCCGGTGACCGACGACGACGGCACCTTCATCGGAGTGGTGCGTGCCGACGACATCCTTCGATTGGATGAGATACTAGATGAGACCGAAGGCGTATGACCGGGGCTTCTGGGGCTGTCAGCTAGGAAAAAGCTCGTCGACGCTATCGGCAGAAGGGGAGTCCCGGTACTCGCACCATGGCTTGGCCCCAACCTTCACCAAGCGGCACTCCTCCCCGGGAATTGCTCCGCACTCCACGCACGGATCTTCGTTCTCCTTGAACATAACGTCGAAGTCGTCGCTTGTGTGCTTCAAGGCGCGAGCTTCTTCGTAACGACGGTGGCGTCCCTTTTTCATGGGCGGCTCCGCAATATCGAGCCGGCGGCAATTTTGGCACCGGCAGTAGAGGGTAATTCGCCCCCCTAAACTTTCATGCGGGCCAGTCTAACCACTCTGGTCCAAGCCGTTGCACACCGCCAGCAGGAACAGGCGGGCCGTGAGGCCGATGGCCGGAGCAACTATGGCAATCACCTCAGGCGTCGAGCACTCTGTGGCGAGCTTCCTCGGCGCTGACCAGCGGCCGATCGGTGGACCACGGAAAGTTGATCCACTGGTCGGTGCGCTTGCCCACGTAGTCGCATTTCACCAGGGAATGGGACTTCTCGTACAGCACCGCAGAGCGCACGTCGCCGACGCGCTCCACGCAGAAGTCGTAGACCATCTTGAGGGTGTGACCGGTGTCGGCCACATCGTCGGCGATGAGGATCTTGGAGTTGCGGTGGTCTACCAGGTCGACGGCGGGCGGGAGCATCACCGGAACGGGAAGCCGCTCGTCCACCCCGGTGTAGTACTCGCAGTTCATCACATAGATGTTCTTGACCGACAGGGCGTAGCCCAGCGAACCGGCGCAGAACAGGCCGCCACGGGCAATGGCCAAGATCATCTCGGGCCGGTAGCCGTCGTCGGCCACCAGCGCGGCCAACTCCCGCACCGCAGTGCCATATGAGGCCCAGTCCAGCCATTCGCGATCTGCCATCTTGCTCATCAGCCTTCCTATATCGGGCGCCCGGAGCGCTCTTCCAAGACGAGTTTGCCCAGGCGGTCAAAGGCTACTGCCGCAGTTCCGTCCAAAAGCTGTTGAACGGGTCCTGCGACGATGTCGGCTCGCCATCCCCTGAGCGCCCGGCAGTCCGGGTCGCCCTCAAGCAGTGCCTCGATGTCGCTGCGAGTGGCCACCAATGCGGGGTCGAGCTCGGCCTCCGCGGCGTGCTGGGCTGCCCACGAGGTGATGAGGTTGACCGCGGGCTTGAGGGATTGGTCCAGTTTGGGCGTCTGCTTGCGGGGCTCTATTTCTAGGTCTTCGCCTCTGATCTGATCTAGGAAATCCAACAGCTCTCTGTCTGCCCCCTTGCGGAGGTTGCGCGGTTCCACGCCGCGGATGTCCCGCAGTTGGCTGAGGGTTCTCGGGAGGCGCTGGGCAACTGCCGCCACTCCCAAGTCCGACAGTATGTGGCGCACGGGCCGGTTCACGAGGGCGGCGTATTCCTCCCGCCACTTGGCCACCGCCTTGGCCAGGGCCTGGGGTCGGCCCGTCATGCGGCGGACTTCTTTGACCCGGCGCCACGCATTGCCGGAAGTCCGGCCGGTGTTGGCCCGCTCCAGCAGGAAAGCGCATTCCTCCTCGGCCCATTCCAGGCGCCCCCGGGCCCGCAGTTCTGAGTGCAAGATTTCGCTGATCTCCAACAAGCGCTCCACGTCGGCCGCGGCGTAGGCCAGCATGGGCTCGGGCAGCGGTCTTTGGAACCAGTCGGACATGCGGGCCTCCTTGGGCAGGTCCACGCCCAGCAGGTGCTCGTGGAGCGCGGCCAGCGATGGTGTGCGGTATCCGATGAATCCTGCCCCGATCTGGGTGTCGAAGATGCGGCGGGGCTGCGTGCCGCACTCATGTTGGAGCAATTCCAAATCCTGTTCCGCGGCATGGAGCACAGCCAGGCCATCGCCTTCCAGCAAGTCGGCCAGCGGCTCGATGGGCACTTCCAGCGGGTCGATGATGGCCAGATGATCGTGCCAGGCAATCTGAACCAGCGCCACCATGGGGTAGTAGGTGCGCTCGCGGTGGAACTCGGTGTCGAGGGCATAGGCGTCGGCGGCTGCGGCATCGGCCACCACTGCCGCTAGTTCTCGCCGCGAGGTGATCGGCTCAGGGGGGTCGGAACCGCGTCTCAATCGCTTGTCGGCCCGGAGTCGAAGGGGTAGCCGGCTTCTACCCACCCGTTGGTACCGCCGGCCACGTTGGTACACGCCCAGCCATGGGCCGCCAGATACTCGGCGGCCTTCAGGCTTCGCCCACCCATGGCGCAAATCATGTACAGGTGCTGGTCGGGCAGTTCCCGGGTCCGTTCGGGGACGGTGGCCAGGGGTATGAGAACCGCACCGGGCACCCGGGCTTCGGCGTACTCGTCGGGCTCCCGCACGTCGATGAGCGCGATGTCGTCTGTCAGCAGTGCGGCCAGTTCTGCCACCCCGATCTCAGGGATTTCCACCTCGCTGAGGTTAGTGGCCCAACCAGAGGTCTTCGGGACTGTCGAGGTCTGCCACGGCCGTTGGTGAAGCTGCTACGTCGATAACAGTCACTGCATCGAGCAGCGAGGCAACGGAGCGCCGGCCGGATTCGAACAGGCCCCTGGCCAGTGAGGCTGCTCCAGAGTCGATGGCCAAGGGCAGATAGTGGCGGCGGCGCTGGTCGGTGAAAATCGCAGCTGAGGGCCCAGCCCCCGCCGGCCCATGGGGAACAGCCTGCACAAGCGCAGCCACATCCGCGGGGCTGACGGCGGGAAGGTCGCAGGGCAAGATCACCGTCACCGGATGACGGGCCCGGCCGAGCGCGGTGACCACTGCCCCCAGCGGGCCCTCACCAGGCCAGCGGTCGGCTATGTGCCAGGCATCGGCGGCGGCGGCGGCCTCTTTCAGCCGGGGATCAGTCCCGCCAACCACAAGTCGCTGGGCGGCTTCAGCCAGTGCGGCCAGAGCTCGGGCAATCAGCCACTGGCCCCCCACCTCGATGAAGGCCTTGTCGGTGCCCATTCGCCGGCTCTGCCCCCCGGCCAGCACCGCGCCGGTGAATTCCCTGGAGATCTCTATCCCCCGTAGTTCATGCGGGTGTCCTCCATGCGGAGCACGGGGGTGTCCTCGTCGGCCTGGAAGCCGCAATCCACCACCTCGCCGATGAACAGGGTGTGAGCCCCGGTGACCACCGCGTTGCGCACCTCGCAGTCGAGATAGGCGGGAGCGCAGTCCAAGATGGGTGCGCCGGTAACCCCGTCGTGGAACGCGAAGCCGTTGAGCGTCATGGCCGCAAGATCCACCTCGACCGGCTTGGTGAACTTTCGCACGATGGCCCGGTCCTCTCGGGCAACGGTACACAGGCTGAACACTCCGCCCGCAGAGATGAGCTCGTGGGTGTAAGCCGGATGCTCCACCCCGATCCCCACCAGCTTGGGCTCGAAGGCCAGCTGCGCAGCCCAGTTGAGGGTCATGCCGTTGCGACGCTCCCCCGCCCGCGACCCCACCACGTACAGGCCGTAGGGCAGGCTCCACAGCACCCTGCGGCGAAGCCGGTCATAGGAGTCCTGGGCCTCGGGATCGTTCCCCACATGCTCTGGGAATGGACCGACGGGCCCGGTGCCCCCTGGTGCGGCCATGTCATGGCCTCCGATGCTCTCGGGGGGAAACAGTGGTCGGTCCGGCTACCGGGTGGTGCAAGTCATGTCCTCCAGTCCGTTGGAGGCCATGACGGGTCGAGTTGGTGCAAAAAGAGCAGGCATCGCTCCTCTTCGTCCCTCTCGCCGATCGCGGCCGCAGTGGCCTGAAGCCCGGCCAGTGCCCGCAAGAAGCCCCGGTTAACCTCATGGGTCCAGCGCACATAGCCCGATCCCCTCCAGCCGTTCTGGCGCAGCCGGTCCAACCCCCGGTGATAGCCCACTCGGAAAGCGGCATACGCCTCCGCACGGTCGTGGGCCAACAGCCCCAACCGGGCCCAGCCGTCCAAGAAACGGGGAAACTGGGCCACCACCTCGGCCACCGCATCCCTTCTTCGCTCCTCGGGCTGATTCATCGCCTGGGCCAACGCGGCCACCGCCTGCGGCGGCTCCGGGTCCAAGATCGTCTCGGGCGGGCCAGACCGGGTGAGATTCACCGGTGCATCGCTCATGCCCGCAATCCTTCTACGGTCAGCGGATGCGCACCAAGCGCAGCACGTCGGTGGCCTCGGTCATGCCGGCCACCACCGCCACCACATCGCCGGGCAAGATGTGGCCGGTTTCCTTGGCCAGATCAAGGGCCTCGGCCACCCGAGCTTCGTAGCCCCCTGTCTCGTGGGCCAACATGGGGGTGACCCCCCAGCTCAGCGTCAGTTGCTGGATGGTGCGCGCTGAAGTGCTGAACCCCAAGATGGCCGCCTGGGGGCGGAACCTTGCCATTGACCGCACGGTGAAACCCGATGCCGAGATGCACACAATGGCGGCCAATTTCAACTCGTTGGCCGCAGTGGCCGCCGCGCCGGTCATGGCGTCGGTAACCGAGGTGGGCGCGTCGACGTCGGTCATGCGCAGGCGGCGGATGTTCTCCCCCCAGCGCACGTAGTCGAACTCCTCGTCGGCCCGCTCGGCGATTCGGGCCATGGTGGCCACCGTGGCCGCGGGGTGGGCGCCGATGGCGGTCTCGGCCGAGAGCATTACCGCGCTGGTGCCATCGAACACCGCATTGGCCACATCCGACACCTCGGCTCTGGTCGGCGTCGATGCCTGGACCATGGAGTCCAGCATCTGGGTGGCGGTGATCACCGGCAAGCCACCGGCGATGCAGTCCCGGATGATCCGCTTTTGAAGGTGAGGTGTTTCCTCCATGAGGCACTCGGTGCCCAGATCGCCGCGGGCCACCATTATGCCCGCCGAGGCTTCGATGATGTCCTCTAGGTTTTGAACGGCCGCTTGGGTCTCGATCTTGGCAATCACCAGCGGGCCTTCGGGATGGGGCGCCACATTTACCCGCCGGATGTCGTCGCCCGACCGCACGAAGGAGACCGCCACCATGTCCACCGACTCGCCCACGAACGCGTCCAGGTTGCGCAGATCTTCCGGGGTCGGCGTGGACAAGCTGAGGCGGTCTGAGGGGATGCGGAAACCGGGCCGCCCATGGATCACATCGCCGTGGAGGACCAGGCCGGTGGCCCTGTCGGCGCCGACATCGACGATCTGCAAGAGCACCTGCCCGTCTCCCAGCGCAACCTGGTCGCCCGCGGCGATGTCGTGGAAGAGGCTGTCGTAGTCCACCTCCACCACATCGGCGGTGCTCTTTGCGTCTCCAATCCTGATCTCCACCTCGGTGTCGGCCAGCAGCTCCACCCCTTCAGAGCCGAAGCTGGCCGTGCGCACTTTCGGGCCGGGCAGGTCTACCAGCACGCCTACCCGCCGTCCGGCCTCTTGAGACACTTGGCGCACCCGGTGCATCCGCCCCAGAGCTTCTTCCAGCGTCCCGTGGGCCAGTCCGATACGAGCCACGTCCATGCCGGCGTCCACCAAGGCTCGCAGCGCCTCCGGGGATTCCGATGCCGGGCCTATTGTGGCGATGATCTTGGTACGGCGGGGCACGAGGTTCAACGCTATCGCCCAGCAGGGCAGATGCCGCGGTCTAATGCCGCGGTCTAATGTTGCGGTCTATAAGAGGCAGGCGACCCGCAATAGGCGGCTAGTTCATCCGAGCTCTGGCCAGGGTGGCCAACTGCCGAAGTTGCTCCTCATCATCGCTTTCCGCCGCCTGGGCCAGTTCCTCGAACCGGCGGGCCGCTTTCTCGAACCGCCCCCGCTCCATGTAGATCAGACCGAGCTGCTTGGCCTCGCCGGCTGGCGCCGAGGGGCACATCGACCGCAGCTCCAGCACCCACTCCAGATTGGCGTAGTCCCGACGCTGGGCGTAGATGGCCCGAAGATTCCCCAGCATCCGCTCCATTATCGACGCATCGTCCACCGGGGCCAGGAATGCGGGGTGGAAGCCCTTCTGCCCTCCGGTGATCTGGTGGTAGAGATCTTCGCAGCCCTGGGCATCGAACAACGCGCCGCCGGCGAACACGTCGATGTAGGTGTCGGGCTCGTTGCGGTCTCGGATCAAGAAGTGGCCGGGCAGTCCGATGCCCTCGAACTCAAAGCCGAGGCGGGACCCTACTGCGATGGTAAGCACGGCGAGGCTGATGGGAATCCCAGTGCGCCTGCTCATGACCTCGTTCAGAAACGAGTTGCGGGGGTCGTAGTAGTCGGCGCGGTTGCCGTGGAACCCCAGCTCGCTGAACAGCGAGTGCAGCACTCGGCTCCGACTGGAGCGGTCGCAGCGGTTGGCGAGGGAGTCCAGTCGGTCGAGCTCAGCGTCTAAGTCCATATCCGGGCAGCCGTGGGCGGCAATGCACAGGGCCCCCTCATGGAGGGCGAATTCCCCGTGCTCAAGCATCTGCCTGAATCTCTCGGCCGGCGCCCCATCCACGATCCAAATCTATCCCGCCAATTAGCATTGCCGCGGTGTCTGCCTGGCCGTTCTTAGACCACGAGGGCCCGATACCCATCGCCCACCGGGGAGGGGCCGCAGAGGGGCCGGAGAACACCATGGCCGCATTCTCAGCCGCCATCGACCTTGGCTATCGCTACCTGGAAACCGATGTACACGCCACCCGCGACGGGGTGCTGGTGGCATTCCACGACGAGGGCTTGGCGCGGCTGAGCGGGCGGCCGGAGGCCATCGCCGATTTGGCTTGGCGAGACTTGGCGACGGTTCGGATGGACGGCGGGCAGGCCATCCCCCGCTTCGACGAGCTGCTGGCGGCCTGGCCCGATGTGAAAATCGCGGTCGACCCCAAGCACGACCAGGCCACTGAGCCCCTGATAAACGCCGTGCTCCGGGCCGGCGCCATCGACCGGGTCTGCGTCGGGTCATTCTCTGGGCGCCGCCTCGCCACCGCGCGGCGCCTGGGGGGATCCCGGTTGTGTACCGGCCTCAGCCCCAAAGAAGTCGGCCAGCTCCAGGCCGCGGCGGCTGGCCTGCCCGTGAGCGTCAAAGCCGGGGCGTGCGCCCAAGTGCCTCCCACGGTCAAAGGCGTGCCACTGGTGTACAAGCGGTTTGTGGATGCCGCCCACGCCCAGGGCTTGGCGGTGCATGTGTGGACCATCGACGACGCCGGCGAGATGCACCGCCTGCTGGATCTGGGGGTGGACGGCATCATGACCGACCGCCCCACCGTGCTGCGCGATGTGCTCGTGGCGCGCAGCCAGTGGTCTTGAGGCGTCATTTGAGGCCCGAAATCGATCCGTTTTCTGTGGTTAATTTTTGGTTTTCTGGGGATTTCTGCTCAAAGCGGTGGAAAACCCTGTGGATTTTGATTTTCCCCTTGACCTGGGATTTCTCCGCGCTATGGTATGCCCACCTACCAGAGACAAGCGGAGTTAGCTGACTGAGCAGGCGCCTGAAAGGGCGAGGGTTCGACAGAGTTCCGCAGGGTCGCTGGAACGGGCCGAGGAAGTCGGTGGCACCACCGAAAGCCGAAGCCCGGGAGAGCGGCCAGGTGCCGCGAGGATCTGGGGGCAGGGACCGGGGAGCCGGGGGGCGCAAGCCAGCCGGAGACCTGGAACCGAACGGGACGGCCCCGAGAAGTCGACCGGTTTAGGCCGGGAGGCTACTCGGGGCCTCCTCCTTTTCTGCGGCCTCTTCTACAGCCCTTAGCGGTTCTTCCTTTCGGCCTCACTAGGGTGGCGCCGTGAGCTCACCTACTGTCGCCCTCTTGCACGGACTGGCCGGTTCGGCCCGGCGAACTTGGGGGGACAACGCCTGGTTCGACCTTCTGGCCGACGCCGGCCGAGAGGTGGTCGGGGTCGACCTGATGGGCCACGGCGCCGCGCCCAAGCCCCACCATCCCGAGGGCTACGCCGATTTCGAGCAGCACGTGATCGACCACTTCCCCGAAGAAGCCATAGACGCCATCGGGTTCTCGCTGGGGGCCTACACCCTGTTGTCCATCGCCTCCAAGATCCCGGAGCGGTTTCACAGGCTGGTGGTGGCCGGGGTGGGCAAGAACCTGTTCGAGCGCGACGAGAACCACAGTCGCATGATCCTGGAGGCGGTCACCGGCGAGCCCGACCCCGAGAACCCCGAAGCCCTCCACTTCTCCACCCTGGCCGATGATCCCGAGGCCGACCGGGAGGCCCTGGCCGCCCTGATGGCCAGCCGCACCGCCTTCGACACCAACTGCCTGGCCGATGTGGCCGTGCCCACCCTGGTGGTGGTGGGCGACAAGGACTTCGCCCACCCCGCCGACCAACTGGCAGAGGCCCTCCCCGACGCCCGCCTCGTCGTCCTCCGAGGCGTCGACCACTTCGCCACCCCCAAATCATTCGATTTCATCGACGCCGCCCTCGATTTTCTCGATGCCCAGCCCTTCTAGGATCAGCGCAACTGTTGGGCGGTGGGCACCAGAGGTGCGGGCAAGAGGGTGTCGCCGGTCAGGTACTGGTCCACGGCGGCGGCGCAGGCCCGGCCCTCGGCGATGGCCCACACGATGAGGCTCTGGCCCCGGCCCATGTCACCGGCGGCGAAGACGCCGGGCACGGTGGTCATCCAATTGCCGTCGCGGGCCACGTTGCCCCGGTCGGTGATCTCCACCCCCAGGCCGTCGAGCAAGCCTCCGGTTTCGGGTCCGGTGAATCCGAGGGCCAAGAGCACCAAGTCGGCTTGAAACTCCCTCTCGGTGCCCTCGATCGGGTTGAAGCTCATGCGGCCGCCCTCGAATGACTGCTGCACGTCCACGGTGTGCAGCGCCTCCACCTTGCCGCCCGAGCCGGTGAACTTCACGGTGTTGATGGCGAAGATCTGAGTGCCGCCCTCCTCATGGGCCGACGACGATCGGTACATGAGCGGCCATGTAGGCCAAGGGGTGGCGCCGGCCCGCTCGTCGGGTGGTCGGGGCATGATCTCGAACTGGTGGATCGACGCTGCTCCGTGGCGGTGGGCGGTGCCCAGGCAATCGGCGCCGGTGTCTCCCCCGCCGATGATGATCACATGCTTGCCCGCGGCCGAGAACGGGTGCTCTGACAAGTCGCCCTCCTGCACCCGGTTGGCCGGGGGCAGGTACTCCATGGCCTGGTAGATGCCCTTCAGCTCCCGGCCCGTAATGGGCAAGTCCCGCCACTGGGTGGCCCCGCCGGCCAGCACCACCGCGTCGTGCTGATCGGTCAGCTCCGCGGCGCCCATGTCGACGCCCACATGTACTCCCGTCTTGAACACCGTGCCCTCGGCCTCCATCTGGGCCAGCCTGCGGTCCAGATGGCGCTTTTCCATCTTGAACTCGGGGATGCCGTAGCGCAGCAGCCCCCCGACGCGGTCGGCCCGCTCGAACACCACCACGTCGTGGCCCGCCCGGGTGAGCTGCTGGGCGGCGGCCAGCCCGGCCGGCCCCGACCCCACCACCGCCACCGATCGGCCGGTGCGGTCGTCGCACACCACCGGGGTGATCCACCCCTCCTCCCAGGCCCGGTCCACGATCTCCACCTCGACCTGCTTGATGGTCACCGGATCCTCGTTTATGCCCAGCACGCAGGCCGCCTCGCACGGCGCGGGGCACAACCGCCCGGTGAACTCGGGGAAGTTGTTGGTGGCGTGGAGCCGCTCAATGGCCTCCCGCCAATGGTCCCGGTACACCAGGTCGTTCCAGTCGGGGATCAGGTTCCCCAGCGGGCAGCCGTTGTTGCAGAACGGAATGCCGCAGTCCATACAGCGCGACGCCTGGGTGCGCACCGACTCGGCGTCGAATTCCTTGTAGACCTCATGCCAGTCCTTGATCCTCACCGGCACGGCGCGCCGCGCCGGAAGCGTCCGACCGTGCTTGATGAACCCCCGGATATCACCCATGGGCGGCCATCCTTGAGCCTGGATCGGGCACCGGGCCGGCATCGGTCTTCGAATGCTGCCTACCCATGGGCGGCCGCCATGATGGCTGCTCCGGCGTCGGTCCCGGTTCGCTCGGCCTCGGCCACCGCACTCAGCACCCGCTTGTAGTCCTTGGGCATCACCTTCACGAACTGGTCGGCTTCGGTGGCCCAGTTGGCCAGGATGCGCTCGGCCACCGTCGAGTTGGTGTTCACCATGTGCAGGCTGATGCGGTCTCTCAGCCACTCCCGGTCGCTGTCGTCCAGGGTCTCTAGGTCCACCATCTCCCCGTTCACCTTGGGGGGGAACACACCGTCGGGGTCGTACACAAAAGCGACGCCCCCCGACATGCCCGCGCCGAAATTGCGCCCGGTGGGGCCGAGCACCACCGCCCGCCCCCCGGTCATGTACTCGCAGCCGTGATCGCCCACACCCTCCACAACCGCGACGGCCCCGGAGTTGCGGACGCAGAACCGCTCCCCCACCAGCCCCCGCAAGAACAGTTCGCCGCTAGTGGCGCCGTAGCCGATCACGTTGCCGGCGATCACGTTCTCCTCGGGCGCGAACCGGGCCTGGGGGAAGGTGGTAACGACGATGCGCCCGCCCGACAGGCCCTTGCCCACGTAGTCGTTGGCGTCTCCGGTGAGCTTCATGGTGATGCCCCGGGGCAGAAACGCCCCGAAGCTGTTGCCGGCCGACCCGGTGAAGTTGATGCGGATGGTGTCGTCGGGCAGGCCGCCGGCCCCCCACTTGGCGGTCACGTTGAAGCCCAGCATGGTGCCCACCGTGCGGTTCACGTTGCCGATGGGCAGGTCGATCTCCACCGGGTGCCCGTCCTCCAAGGCGGCTTCGGCCATGGCGATGAGCTGCTGGTCGAGCGCCCGGTCGAGGCCGTGATCCTGGGGCTGGGTGCAGTGCCGGCTGGCATCGGGGTCGATATCGGGGGCGTACAAGATGGGCGACAGGTCGAGCCCCGACGCCTTCCAGTGGTCCACCGCGTCGCTCATGTCGAGGCACTCCACCTGCCCTATGGCCTCGGCCAGGGTTCGGAAGCCGAGCATGGCCAGGATCTCCCGCACCTCTTCGGCGATGTACTCCATGAAGTTGATGACGAACTCGGGCTGGCCGGTGAACTTCTTGCGAAGCTCGGGATCCTGGGTGGCCACCCCCACCGGGCAGGTGTCCAGGTGGCAGACCCGCATCATCACGCACCCCATCACCACCAGCGGGGCGGTGGCGAATCCGAACTCCTCGGCGCCCAACAGCGCGGCGATCATCACGTCGCGGCCGGTCTTCAGCTGGCCGTCGGTCTGCACCACGATCCGGTCTCGGAGCCGGTTCAACAGCAGCGTCTGCTGGGTCTCGGCCAAGCCCAGCTCCCAGGGGGTGCCGGCGTGCTTGATGGAGGTGAGCGGCGAGGCCCCGGTGCCGCCGTCGTGGCCTGAGATGAGCACCACATCGGCATGGGCCTTGGAAACCCCGGCGGCCACCGTGCCCACTCCCAACTCCGACACCAGCTTCACGTGGATGCGGGCGGTGGGATTGGCGTTCTTCAGGTCGTGGATGAGCTGGGCCAGATCCTCGATGGAGTAGATGTCGTGGTGGGGCGGCGGGGAGATGAGTCCCACGCCGGGGGTGGAATAGCGGACCTCGGCGATCCACGGCCACACCTTGTGGCCGGGAAGCTGTCCGCCCTCTCCCGGCTTGGCCCCCTGGGCCATCTTGATCTGGATGTCGTCGCTGTTCACCAGGTATTCGCTGGTCACCCCGAACCGTCCCGAGGCGGCCTGCTTGATGGCCGACCGGCGCAGGTCGCCGTTGGCGTCGGGCGCATAGCGGCGAGGATCCTCGCCCCCCTCGCCGGTGTTCGACTTGCCGCCGATGCGGTTCATGGCGATGGCCAGGGTCTCGTGGGCCTCGGCCGAGATCGATCCGTACGACATGGCCCCCGTGGAGAACCGGGTGACGATGGCCGACACCGGCTCCACCTCCTCGATGGGGATCGGCGCCCGCTCCCCGGTGCGGAACCGGAACAGCCCCCGCAGGGTGGCCAGGCGCTCCGACTGGGCGTCCACCTTCTCGGTGTACTGCTTGAAGATGTCGTAGCGGCGCTGGTGAGTGGCGTGCTGGAGCTTGAACACCGTCTCGGGGTTGAACAGGTGGTACTCGCCCTCCCGTCGCCACTGGTACTCCCCTCCCCCTTCCAGGGTGCGGTGGGCCCGCTCGTCGGGGTTCTCGGGGAAGGCGATGCGGTGCCGCAGCCTGACCTCTTCGGCAAGCTGCGGAAAGCCGATGCCGCCGAGGCGGCTGACCGTGCCTGTGAAGCACTCACCGATGATCGGGTGCCCCAAGCCGATGGCCTCGAAGATCTGCGCTCCCACGTACGACTTCACCGTGGAGATGCCCATCTTGGACATGACTTTGAGCACGCCCTTGTCGCAGGCCTTGATGTAGTTGCGGTGGGCCAGGGCCTTGTCGTCGTTGGGCGAGAAGCCGCAGAGCCCCTCGTCGATCATCTGGTCGATGGTCTCGAACGCCAGATACGGGTTGACGGCGGTGGCCCCGTAGGCCAGCAGCAGGCAGATGTGGTGTACCTCGCGGGCATCGCCGGTCTCCACCACCACCCCCACCCGGGTGCGGGTCTTCTCTCGGACCAGATGATGGTGTACCGAGGCGGTGGCCAGAAGCGACGGGATCGGGGCCGAGTCGGGGCCGGCGCCCCGATCCGACAGCACGATGATGTTCTTGCCCGCCTCGATAGCCCGGCTCACCTGCTCGCGGATGCGCTGGATGGCCAGACGCAGCCCCGGCCCGCCGTCGTTCGCCGCGTACAGGCACGGGACCACCTCGGCGTGCCAGTGGTCGTGGCCGCCGGGCCCGTCCACCTCCACCAGGTTGGCCAGGTGCTGGTCGGTGATCACCGGGTGGGGGGTAAAGATCTGGCGGCACGATTCGGGCCGGGGATCCAGCAGGTTGCCCTCGGGGCCCAGCCAGCCGCAGGTGGCCGTGATGATCTCCTCTCGGATGGCGTCCAGCGGCGGGTTGGTCACCTGGGCGAAAAGCTGCTGGAAGTAGTCATACAGCAGGCGGGACCTATTGGACAGAACGGCCACCGGCGTGTCGGTGCCCATCGAGCCCAGAGCTTCCTTTCCATCTCGGGCCATGGGGGCCAGAAGCATTTTCAGCTCCTCGTGGGTGTAGCCGAACATCTTCTGGCGCACCAGCAGCGGAGTGTCCTCGGGCTCGGGCAGGGGACGCTCGGCCAGATCGTCCAGATCGACCTGGTTGTCGGCCAGCCACTGGCCGTAGGGGTGGGCTGAGGCCAGCTTTGCCTTGATCTCGGCATCGCGCACGATCCGGCCCTCGGAGGTGTCGATCAAGAACATCCGGCCCGGTTGCAGGCGGCCCTTCTCCACGATGGCGGCCGGGTCGACGTCCATCACCCCCACCTCAGAGGCCATGATCACCAGATCGTCGTCGGTCACCCAGTAGCGGGAGGGGCGCAGGCCGTTGCGGTCGAGCACCGCTCCGATCAGGGTGCCGTCGCTGAACACGATGTCGGCCGGGCCGTCCCACGGCTCCATCAGCGAGGCGTAGTAGCGGTAGAAGGCCCGCAGCTCCGGTGGCATCGACTCGTGGTTCTCCCACGGCTCGGGGATCATCATGAGCACCGCATGGGGCAGCGAGTAGCCCCCCATGTACAGGAGCTCCAGCACTTGGTCGAAGCTCGCGGTGTCGCTCACCCCCTCGGCGCACACCGGGAACAGCCGCTCCAAGTCGCCGGGCAGATGGGGCGAGTCCAGCAGGGCCTCCCGGGTCCGCATCCAGTTGCGGTTGCCCTGCACGGTGTTTATCTCGCCGTTGTGGGAGATGAAGCGGTAGGGATGGGCCAGCGACCACGACGGGAAGGTGTTGGTGGAGAAGCGGGAGTGGATCATGGCCAGGGCGCTGGTCACCCGGGTGTCGCTCAAATCGGCGTAGAACTCGCCGAGCTGCGGGGTGGTGAGCATCCCCTTGTAGACGATGGTCCGATTGGAGAGGCTGGCGAAGTAGCCGTAGGTCAGCTTGCGGGCCTTGGACCCCAGCGCGCCGGTGTCGGCCTGATCATCGGTCTCGTAGGTCACCTCGTTGCGGATGCGGGTGCGAACGATGTAGGCCCGCCGCATGAGCCCGTCGGCGTCGAGGCCGTCGCCGGTGTAGAACGGCTGCCAGAACGACGGCATGGTGGCCAGCGCGCCGGCCCCCAGATCATCGGGACAGGTGGGCACCTGCCGCCACCCCAAAGGAGTTAGCCCCTCCTCAACCGCGATCTGGTCCATGGCCACCCGGGCCCCGGCCGCAGCATCGGGGGCATCGGGCAGAAACCCGATGCCGGTGGCGTAGTGGCCCGCCGGGGGCAGATCGAAGTCGCACATCTGGCGGTAGAAGTCGTCGGGCACCTGGATCAGCAGGCCCGCCCCGTCGCCGGTGTTCACCTCTGCGCCCAGCGCCCCCCGGTGCTGGAGGTTGCACAGGGCGCCGAAGCCACCGGAGACGATCTCGTGGCGCGCCCGGCCATTCAGATCCACCAGAAACCCGACCCCGCATCCATCGTGCTCGTTTCGAGGGTCGTAGAGGCCCTGGAGGGGTGGCAGATCGGGAATCTGCGGCCGGTTCCTCATCGCGTCCTTTCCAGCGTGTTTGGGGTGCGCGCTTAGACGACATTGGCCAGCGGCAGGGCCATAATTTTACTGCCGGAGCCTGCCGCCCTACCAAGTCTGTTGCGTGCCGCAGGGGGTAGAGGTGCATGATTGCAGGGTGAATTCGCCTGTTGAAGATGAGGTTGGAGTGGCTGGAGATAGCCAAAATGTCGGCGTAGCCGGGCTCATTTCCTTTATCGACGCCTGTCCGACGCCCTTTCATGTGGTGGAGCGGGCTGCCGCCTTGCTGGCGGAGGCCGGATTCACCCCGATGGACGAGGCCGCCGACTGGTCCGACGCCTCCGGGTGCCGATACCTGTGCCGGGGCGGCAGTCTGGTGGCATGGCGCCACCGCACTTGCGAGGCGGGCTTCCGCATCATCGGCGCCCACACCGACAGCCCCAACCTGCGGGTCACTCCCCGGCCCGACATCGGCACGGCCGGATTCCGCCAACTGGGGGTAGAGGTATACGGCGGTGCGCTTTTGAACAGCTGGCTCGACCGCGACCTCGGGGTGGCCGGCCGGGTGGCCACCACAGAGGGCACCCGGCTGTTCTGCATCAACCAGCCCGTGCTCCGGGTGCCCCAACTCGCCATCCACCTCGACCGGGAGGTGAACCAGAAGGGTCTGCTGCTCAACCCCCAAACCCATTTGGTGCCGCTGTGGGGACTCGGCCCGCGCGCGGTTGGCGAGTTCGCCGAGGTGGTTGCCCAAGCCGCCGGGCTTGACCCCATGGAGGTTATGGCCTGGGACGCCATGCTCCACGATCTCGCTCCCCCCACAATCGGCGGCATAAACGGCGAGTTCCTATTCGCCCCCCGCATCGACAACCAGGCGTCGTGCTGGGCGGGGCTCCAAGCAATGCTGGCCGCCCCGGCCGATGCCGTCCCCAGCGCGGTGCTGTGCCTGTTCGACCACGAGGAGGTGGGCAGCACCTCGCCCCAGGGGGCTATGTCCACCCTGTTGCCCGGGGTGCTGGAGCGGATAGCCGGCAGCCGCCAGGCCCTGCACCCCGCTCTGGCCAAATCGCTGTGCGTGTCGGCCAACGGCGCCCACGCCACCCACCCCAACTTTGCCGAGCGCCACGAGCCCGACCATCCCGTCACCATCGGCGGCGGCCCGGTGATCAAGCGCAACGCCAACCTGCGCTACGCCACCGATGCGGTGGGCGAGGCCGTGTTCTCCGCCGCCTGCCAGCAGGCCGAGGTTGCCCAACAGGTGTACATCCATCGCGGCGACATGCCCTGCGGGAGCACCATCGGGCCGTTTGCCGCCGCCACCACCGGGGTCACCACCATCGACGCCGGCATCCCCCAGCTCTCCATGCACTCGGCCCGCGAGATGTGCGGCGTTCAAGACCCGGTCGACTTCGCGCTGGCCCTGGGCGCTTTTCTCCGCAGCGCTTCTTGATCTTCCCCCGACTGGCCCCGGCCAGGCCCTCAGCGCCGCAGCCTCACCCGGGGCAATCGGGCAAGACCACAGTGCTGGAACTGTCGGCCTCTCCTCAGCGTCGTAGCTTCACTCGAGAAACCCGCCGGGCCCGCTCGTAGGCCGACACCACTACTAAGAAGACGGCAAAGAACTCCAGGCGGCCGATGAGCATGAGCGCCATCACAACCCCTCGGGCCGGACGGGTGAAGACCAGGAAATTAGACGTCGGCCCGGCTTCGCCCAGAGCCGGTCCCATGTTGCTCAACGCGCTGATGGCCGCCGACGAGGAGGTGATCAGGTCATGGCCCAGCGCGGCCAGCACCATGGTGGCCGCCAGCGCGGACAACGCGTAGAGGGCCACCAGACCCGCCACCCGCTGAAGCACCGGCTCGGATACTGCCGCTTGACCCAGCTTGACCCTGGCCACTACCTGAGGGTGCTTCACCCGCAACAGCCCCACCCGCATGTACTTTGCCATCACCTGGGCTCGCAGCACCTTCAGCCCTCCGGCGGTGCTCCCCGTCATGCCCCCCATCACCATCAACGGCAGCAACAGGGCTTGAGCACCCGGCGTCCAAGCCGCGAAATCACCCCCCGGATTGGCGTCGGAGGCGTTGCCGAAACCGCTGCTGGTGCTCAGAGCGACCGCGGAGAAGATCCCGTTGCGGAAGCTGTTGGACAAATCGGTCAGGTCGTTCACCCAATTGAGCAGTGATGTAGAGACCGTAGCCACCGCGATTACCAAGAGATAGGTGCGGAACTCCGAAGACCTCCCATAAGCCCGGGGATTGCCCGACACGGCCCGCCAGTGAAGGGTGAAGCTCACCCCGCACACCAGCATTCCGACGATAATCACGGCCTCCACCGCCATGCTGTCGAAGTGGCCGACGGAGCTGTCGTATGGCGAGAAGCCCCCGGTGCCGGCGATGGTGAAGGCGTGGGCCACCGCGTCGTACAGGCTGAGTCTGGCGATCATCAGGGCTGCCGCCACCGCCACGGTGATGCCGCCGTAGAGCGCCCACAGCCGCCGGGCAGTGGAGCTCACGCGGGGCGCCAGTCGGTCCGAGGTAGGCCCAGGAGCCTCCGCGGTGATAAGGCTCAGCCCGCCGACGCCCAAGAACGGCAGAATGGTCACCGCCAGCACTACCATGCCCATGCCGCCGTACCACTGCATGATCTGGCGCCACATGAGCACGCCCCGGCCCGTCCCCTCAATGGGACTCAGTACCGTGGCGCCGGTGGCAGTGATGCCCGACACCGCTTCGAAAAGGGCGTTGTCGAAGCTGCCCAGCTCCCCGGAGAACCACAGCGGCAAAGCGGCGAAAAACGACGAGCCGATCCACGTCCATGCCACCGCCGCGAACACCGAGGCCGGAGGCATGTCCTGGTCGAGACGGGTAAAGGCCACCAACAGCATTCCCGCGGCCAGCGTCACCAGCGCCCCCAAACCCAGGGCCACCTCGTTGTCCGACGTCGACGACCCCCACTCCACCAGGGTGGAGAAGAGCATCCCCGGCACCAGGAATAACAGGCCTAGCCCCACCACGAACCCCACCCGACTGGTGACGGTCCAAGGCCGATCCGCTAGCAGCCGGTGTACAGCCCGCTTGGCGGTCATCCTCGCTCGCCGGGTCCTGGCCAGCGCAGAGGTCATAGCCGAGCACTCATTGTCTCAGCCTCATCCGCTGAACCCCGCCCACGCCCCAGCCGACCACCACCACTACCGGGTAGATCGACAGCCGTCCGAGGAACATCAGCGCCATCAGCACCGCCCGGGCCGGGGCGGCCAGCGCGGTGGCGTCGGCAAACCCCGACAGTTCGCCCAGCCCGGGCCCTGCGGTGGCCAGCGCGGAGATCGAACCCGACATCGCGGTGGGCAGATCGCCTCCCAGCGAGGCGATGCCGAAAACCCCCACCGCCGCGGCCAGCACCCACAGAATCTGGAAGTTGTGTACCCGGGTGAGCGACCCTGCCGACACCACCGCCCCCGACACCTTCACCGGCACCACCGCCCGAGGATGCAGTTGCAACACCAACTCCCGCCGCACGATGCCCAAGATCTGGATGACTCGGAGCAGCCGGAAACCGCCCCCGGCCGAGCCGGCCATCGACCCCACCCCGATGAGCAGAAGCAGCAGGGTCTGGGGCGCCGTCACCCAGCCGCCCCAGTCGGTAACCCGGAAACCGGTGGTGCTCATGGCCGACGTGACGGTGAAGAACGACTGTCGGATGGTGTCGGCGCCCCCGCCGGCGTCTCGCCAGGTCCAGGCGGCCACAAGCGTTGTCGACACCAGCGTCAATGCGGCATAGACCTTCAACTCCGTCGATCGCCACAGCGCCCTGACCTGTCCCCGCGCCAACCACACCAGCGCGGCCACCGACATGCCGGCCAGCCCCATCGCCCAAGCTCCCACCCACTCGACAGCCGCCGAGTCGAAGTGGGCGAACGAGTCCCGGTAGTTGGCGAACCCGCCGGTAGAGGCGGTGGCCAGCCCGAAGGTTGCGGCATCGAACGGGCCCATGCCGGCTGCGGCGTAGGCCGCGATCACCGCCGCGGTGAACCCCACATAGGCCAGCGCCACCCGGCGGGTGGTGTGCGACCATGTGCTCGACAGCACCGCCCGTCTCCCCCGCCCCTCAGCCACCTCGCTCAGCCGCCGCTGGCCTCCGAATGTGGGCACCACCACCAGCGCGAACGCCAAAGCGCCTGCGCCCCCCAGCCACTGGGTGGTGGCCCGCCACGACAAAAGCCAGGCAGGCAGCGCCTCGGGGTCTAACACGGTGAGCGATGTGGTGGTGAACCCGGCCACAGACTCGAAGAGGGCATCGTCGGCGCGGCCCACCTCTCCGGAGGCCAGATAGACAATGGCTGAGACCACCACCAAGGCGGCCGCAGTGGCCACCACGGTGGTCAGGACCCTGACCGCGGAGCGATGCCAGGGGAAGCGAACCCGCAACGGGTCGCTCATGGGGGGCTCACCCGAACAGGCGCTTCACTTCGTCCACCGTGTCGGGACGGGCAAGGGTCATGGATCTCACCCGAAGAAGCGCTTCACTTCGTCGACGGTGTCCGGGCGGGCGAAAACCACTATGTGGTCGCGGCCTCGGAGCTCGCTGCGGCCTCGGCCGATCTGGGCCTTGCCGTCGCGCACGTATGCGCCGATGAGTACGTCTTTGGGCAAGCCCATTTCCTTGACCTCCGCGCCGTCGGCCGGGGAGCCCTGCTTCACTTCTGCTTCGATGATCTCGAAGTCGCCCGACAGGTAGGTGGCCACCTGGGCCACCTCGCCCCGCACATAGCGCAGCACGCCGTTGGCGCTGGCCGTGCGGGGCGATAGGGCCACGTCGATCCCCACATCCCGCAACAGCGTGCGCAGTGCCAGGTTGTGGAGCACGGCGATGGTTTCGCTGGCCCCCATCGACTTGGCGTACAGGCAGGCCAAGATATTGGCGTCGTCCTTGCCGGTGAGGGCGATAACCGCGTCGAAGCTGCCGACGCCCTCAGACTCCAGGAGCTCGGCGTCGGTGATGTCGCCGTGGATAACCAGGACGCCGTCCAAGTCTTCGCTGAGCTCTTGGGCCCGCTCCAGACTGCGCTCGATGAGAACCACCTCGGCGTGGCGCTCCGCCAGGCGACGGCCCACGATCTCCGCCGTCCGACCCCCGCCCAGAAGCATCACCCGGCGGTGGGTGCCCGGCGCCAGGCCCAGCAGCGGGAGCAGTGTGCGCCGGGCTCGCCGCTTGCAAACCACCCGCAGAAGGTCGCCGGGCGTCAAGGTGGTGTCGGCCCGGGGTATCTGGGTCTCGCCCTTGCGGGTGAGCACCGCCACCAGGAAATTCCAGTCAGGCTCGTATTCCTCGGCGATGTCGGCCAGCCGGCGGTTGGCCCAGGGCGCGTCGGCGGTGAGCTTGGCCCCCACCACCACCACCTCGCCCTCGGCCATCACGGTCACGTCGGTAGCCCCCGGATACGACAACAGGTCCAAAATCTCGTGGGCAGTCTCCTCGTCGGGGTCGATGATGGTGTCGGCCTGCATTGCCTCCCGCAGCTCCTGGGCATCCTTCTCCCGCAGGTTGCGGGCCTGGATGCGGGCGATGGTGCGCTCCACCCCGTGCTGCTTGGCCAGCAAGCAGGCCACCAGGTTCACCTCGTCGTGGGCGGTGACGGCCACCAGCAGGTCGGCCTTGCGGATGCCCGCCTCGCGGAGAATGTGGGGGTGGGTGCCGCTCCCCTCGACAGCCAACACGTCCAGTTCTTCAGCCAAGTTGTGCAGTTTCTTGGCGTTTACCTCCACCACCGACACCGTGTTTCCCGCCTCGCTCAGTATCTGAGCGACGTAGGAGCCCACTTCGCCGGCACCCACTACCACTATGCGCACTGCTTCATCCTTGCTGAAAATCCGGGTGGGTGCGAGCAATCCCGACGGTCGAGGGCTTCGCCGACCATTAAATCCGGGACTGGCGGGGCATCAGGAGCAGTGTTGCTGACTCCACTTGTGCTTCGCCGACCATCAAATCCGGGATCGGCGAGACAGAGCAGAGCTGAACACCCTCACCCGTTGCTCGGTGACCACCGCGTCCATGGTCACGTCGCCGGGATGGGAAGGCACCGCATCCACCATCTGAGACTCGAAGG
Organism: Candidatus Poriferisocius sp.; assembly: GCF_965208475.1. Lineage (GTDB taxonomy): Bacteria > Actinomycetota > Acidimicrobiia > Acidimicrobiales > Bin134 > Poriferisocius. The sequence goes on from NZ_OZ242338.1 coordinate 501,423, forward strand.
CCAGCCCCACTACCAGCGGTTTCGCCGGACGGGGGCCGTTCAGCAAGAAGGCCAGCGCTCGGTCGTAATACCCCTGGCCCCGGCCGGCCCGGCGGCCGGCGGCGTCGAACACCACAAGCGGGGCCAGCACCACATCCAACTCCCGGGCCGAGACCAGCTCATGGGCGCCGAGGGCGGGCTCGGGAATCCCATAGCGATTGTGCACCATGGGGGTGTCGGGGCCCGCGGGGGCGAACTGCATGGGAGCGGGGTCGCGCAGAACCGGCAAGTACACGTCTATTCCCCGAACGCGGCAGGCGGTTACCAGCGGCGCCGGGTCGAGTTCGCCGTCGTCGGTCACCGAGGCCGCCACCCGCTGCACACCGTCCAGCCAGCCAAGCGACGTCACCGCGTTGCACACCGCTCGCGCCGCACCCTGGGGATCGGGAAACGAGCGCCGGGCCTCCCGGGCTTCAGTCCGCAACCGGCTGAGGCTGACCACCGATCCAGATTACCGCCAGTGCCGCGAAATCTGTCATCCCAAATGGCAACCTTGGCAGGGCATATTGCCGATGGCTAACTTCGCCTAGTCAGCTCATACCGGGGCGGCGCCGATCGCGCCGTCTCAACACGGTGAAGGTTCCACCTCACCAGACACACAGGGGGTCAATGTGGACGCCGTTCCGTATCTTGCCGGACTGAGCGCGATCTTGGCGCTCGCACTCGCTTATCTCTTCTACAGGCTCGTGAAGTCCGCCCCGCCGGGCAACGACCGGATGGTCTATCTCATGAATGAGATCCAGGCCGGGGCCCGGGCCTTTCTCAAGCAGGAGTACACCTGGGTGGCCGGGTTTGTGGTGATAATGGCAATCCTCATTCCCGTGCTCACCGGGGTGGAGCTCACCTTCATCAGCTACATCCTGGGCGCGGTGCTCTCGGCCGGCGCCGGGTACGTGGGCATGACGGTGGCCACCATGGCCAACGCCCGCACCACCCAAGCCGCTACCGAGGGGCCGGCCAAAGCCCTGCCGCTGGCCTTCCGGGGCGGCGCGGTCATGGGCTTCTCCGTGGCCGGGCTGAGCCTTCTGGGCCTGGCCTTCACCTACCTGTTGTTTGTGGAGTGGCTCAGCGTGGACGACCCGTTTGAGATATTCACCGCCTTCGGACTGGGGGCCAGTTCCATTGCCCTGTTCTCCCGAGTGGGCGGCGGCATCTACACCAAGGCCGCCGACGTGGGCGCCGACCTGGTGGGCAAGGTCGAGGCCGGCATCCCCGAGGACGACCCCCGCAACCCGGCGACCATCGCCGACAACGTGGGCGACAACGTGGGCGACGTGGCCGGGATGGGCGCCGACCTGTTCGAGAGCTACAGCGGCTCGATCATCGCCCCCATCGCCCTTACTGCCTTTTCTTTCGCGGTGGCCGGGGGCGAGGCCACCGGCAGCGATATCGGCCTGGCCCAGCTCATGTTCCCGCTGGCGGTGGCGTTTGTGGGGATGCTTGCCGCCATAATCGGCTCCTTCGCGGTGCGGGGCAGCGCCCGCGCCGACGTGAAGAGCCTGTCGCGCCAGCTCCACATGGGCACCAACGTGGCCATGGGCCTCACCGTCGTCGGCACCATCTTGATCGGGCTGTGGTTCTTCACCGGAGATGATTTCGACGGCTGGTGGGGCCTGCCCATTTCCGTAATCGGGGGACTGGCGGTGGGCTGGGCCATCGGCAAGGTGGCCGAGATCTGGACCAGCGATCACTACGCCCCGGTCAAGAAGATCGCCCAGCAATCCGAGACCGGCCCGGCCACCACGGTGCTGTCGGGCATCAGCGCGGGCATGGTGTCGGTGGCCGCTTCGGTGATCCTCATCGGCGCCGGGGTGCTGGTGGCCTACTGGGGCGGCCAGCAGACGCTGGGCGACACCTCTGCCGCGGGCATCTACGGCATCGCGGTGGCCGCCATCGGCATGCTGGCCACCACCGGCGTGGTCGTTTCGGTGGACGCTTACGGCCCCATAGCCGACAATGCTGGCGGCATTGCCGAAATGGCCGAGCTCGACCCCAAGGTGCGGGAGGTGACCGACGCCCTCGACTCGCTGGGCAACACCACCGCCGCCATCGCCAAGGGATTCGCGGTGGGCTCTGCGGCCCTGACCGCTCTGGCCCTGTTCAAGACCTTCGAAGTGGCCCTTCGGCTAGAGGATCCCAATTTCGTTCTTTCGCTGGATGTGGGTCAGGTGGACGTATTCATCGGCCTGTTCCTGGGGGCGATGCTTCCGTTCTTGTTCGCGGCCCTGACCATCGACGCGGTGGGCCGGGCGGCCAACAAGATGATCGAAGAGGTACGCCGCCAGTTCCGGGAGATTCCCGGCCTGAGAGAGGGCGCTGAAGGGGTCAACCCCGACTCGGCCCGTTGTGTGGCCATCTCCACCCAGGCCTCCCTGAGGGAGATGTTGGTGCCCGGCGCCTTGGCCGTGGCTGTGCCGCTCGTTATCGGTTTCATCGACGTGGACACGCTGGGCGGCTTTTTGGCCGGTGCTCTGGTGACTGGTTTCGCCCTGGCCATCTTCATGGCCAACGCCGGCGGCGCGTGGGACAACGCCAAGAAGTACATCGAGGCCGGCGCCCACGGCGGCAAGGGCTCGGAGCCCCACAAAGCTGCCGTGGTGGGCGACACCGTGGGCGACCCGTTCAAGGACACCTCCGGGCCGTCCATGAACATCCTCATCAAAGTCATGACCATCGTGTCGCTGGTGTTCGCCTCGGCATTCGTCTAGACCCCGCGGCGCTTCGCCATTGCCACCACTAGGTCGCAGATGGTGTTTGCCTCGGCTTTCGTCTGATCCTCCTGCTGGCCGAGGGCCGTGGCAACATAAGACGATGCCTATAGCCAAAGTCCGCGACCTCGACCTGTACTTCGAACTGCACGGTTCGGGGTCGCCGTTGCTCAACATCAGCGGCAGCGGGGGCGACCTGCGCATGACCGCCCCCGACCTGAACCCTCTCAATGGGGCCTTCACCGTGGCCCACTACGACCAGCGGGGCCTGGGCCAGACCTCCACGCCGCCGCTGCCGTGGACCATGGCCGACTACGCCGCCGACGCGGTTGGCTTTATGGACTTTCTGGGCTGGGACTCGGCGCCGGTGGTGGGCACCAGCTTCGGCGGGATGGTGGGCATGAACATGGCCGTGCTCCATCCGGGCCGTATCAGCAAACTGGTGCTCAACTGCACCTCGCCGGGCGGCCCCGACTACAGCTCATGGCCGCTGCACACCCTGGCCGATCTCGAACCCGACGAGCGAGCCGAGGTGGCGCTGGAGGTCATGGACACCCGCTATGAGCGGGGCGGACCGCTGCCCCCCGGCGTGGAGGCGTTCGTGACCACCGCCCGCCCCGACGGCCCCGCCCTGCCGCTCAACACCCCCGGCGCGCTCGGCCAGCTCGAGGCCCGCCGAGGCCACGACGTGGTCGACCGCCTCGGCGAGATAGACGTGCCCACGCTGGTGTGCGCCGGCATCCACGACGGCATCGCCCCTATGCGCAACAGCGAGCTCCTGCGCGACCGCATCCCCAACGCCCGCCTCGCCGCTTTCGACGGCGGCCACATCTTCATGGTGCAAGACCCCACCGCCTACCCCGCCATCTTGGATTTCCTCACCGAAGACTGAGAGCTTCGTTTCGCTCTACCGTGGTGGCGTGGACCGGGATCGGGCGCTCAAGACGCTGGGGCTGGAAAAGGGCGCTCACCCCGACGACATCAACCGGGCCTACCGGGCGCTGATCCGCCAGGCCCACCCCGATGCCGGGGGCAGCACCACGGCGGCCGCCCGCATCACCGAGGCCTACCACTGGCTCCAGCGGGCTGGCACACCTCCGCCGGGCCCGTCCAAGTCGTCGCCACCCAAGCCGGATACGCCTGCCGAAGCGAATACCGACGATAGCCTGGTTCTTCACTTGCCAGCCGGAGATGTATTTGCCCGGTTGGTCGAAGCAGGCCACGACTTGGGCGAGGTCAGCTACATCGACCCCGCCGCAGGCATGGTCCAAGTCACGTTCACCGCTGACAATGGAGTGGTGTGCCAATTGGCCGCCACCGTGCAGTCGACCTCAGTACCCGGCTCGCGCCAATTCGACACCCAGGTGGAGTTCACCCTCGACCCGCTGGCCAGCGGGCAAGCACCCCCCATTGGGCGAGTCGTCGCCAGCTTGGTCCGCCTGGTCCGCGAGACGTCGATCTGAGCCCAATCAACTCCAGCCAAACTGTCACTGACCGTTCATAGGGTAATTGGCCCATGTCGGATGCACTCGTGTCACCCCGGCCCTGCGATGGCATCGCCTTCGTACTCGGCTCCGGCGACCTCCAGGTGATGGGTGGCACCTGCCAGCACCGCTTTGAGCACGCCGTCCCCATGCTCTCCCGTCCCACTGCTCCCCGCCTAAGCCTCACCTTCCGCCACGACGACTGACAGAGGGAGTCTCCGAAAATGTCCAACCAGCAAGCAGAGAATTTTGCCGCTGAAGCCCAACTTTGCCTGCGAGCGCTGACGGCCAATCAGTCGTCTGCCTTTCGCCCCGGACAGTTGGAAGCCATTGAACAACTGGTCTTGCGGCGGAAAAGGGTGCTCTTGGTTCAGCGAACTGGTTGGGGAAAGAGCGCGGTCTATTTCATTGCCACTCGCCTCCTGCGAGACCGCGGCGCTGGCCCCACTCTGTTGGTATCTCCCCTGCTGGCGCTGATGCGGAACCAGATCGAGGCCGCACGGCGCATGGGAGTGCGGGCGGCAACCATCAATAGTTCAAACCAAGAGGAATGGGATGGGGTCTACGCCAAAATCGCTTCTGACCAGATCGATGTTCTTTTGATCTCGCCAGAACGGCTGGCCAACCGGGAATTCCGAAGTGCCCACCTACCATCGCTAACCCAGCGTGGCGGCCTGCTGGTGGTCGACGAAGTCCACTGCATTTCCGACTGGGGACACGACTTTCGTCCCGACTACCGGCGGATCAAGGGAGTCTTAGACCTGCTCCCCCATGGAATTCCCGTGTTGGGCTGCACCGCGACGGCCAATAACCGGGTCGTGGACGACGTTGCCGAACAGCTTGGAACCGAATTGGTGCCCATTCGAGGGCCCCTTGGTCGTGATGGGTTGCAACTGCGTGTCTTTGCACCAGCCCCCCAGCAGAAGCGACTGGCGTGGCTGGCGGAGACGATCCCCAGGCTCCCCGGAACTGGCATCGTCTATTGCCTCACGGTCCGAGATGCCGAGCGAGTCGCTTCCTGGCTTATCTCCCAGGGGATTAACGCGGTCGCCTACACAGGAGGTTCAGACAATGACCACCGATTGGAAGCCGAACAGCAGCTCCTGAGCAACCAGAAGAAGGTCGTCGCGGCGACTTCCGCGCTAGGGATGGGATTCGACAAACCCGACCTATCATTCGTCATCCACTATCAGGCACCGGGCTCCCCCATCGCCTACTACCAGCAGGTAGGGCGGGCCGGGCGGGCGCTAGCCGAGTCGTGGGGCATCCTTCTCCAGGGTTACGAGGATGCTGATATTCAAAGCTTTTTTGTTAACACGGCGTTCCCTACCGCTGACCAGGCTCACAAGATTGTCGGCCTGCTCGAGCAAACGGCAGTGCCCATGAAGCTCTCTGATATCGAGCGGGAGGTGAACATTCGGCGTTCGCGGCTTGAACGGCTCCTGAAGATCCTTGAAGTCGACAGTGCCATTGAGCGTGTCGACTCTGGCTGGCAGCGGACGCTTCAACCTTGGAGCTACGACAGCGAGCGGGTAGAGGCGGTAACTGCACTGCGGCGGGAAGAACAGGCACAGATGGCGGAATACGCGAGGGCTGACCAGTGCCGAATGGAGCTGCTTAGGTCGTATTTGGACGACTCACAGGCTCATCCCTGTGGAATCTGCGACAACTGTCTTGCAGACCACAGAGAGCTCTCGGTGAGCACCCATGCAGTTCAGGCCGCAGTGGACTTTCTTCGAGGGACAGAACTTACGCTTGAGCCCCGAAAGCAGATCCCTGGCGATGGCAGGATTCCGAAAGACCACCTCTGCGAACCTGGGCGCGTGCTTGCCCTTTGGGGTGATGGTGGGTGGGGAGAGCTCATTCAAAGCGGCAAAGCCGAAGGACACTTTGACGAAGAACTGGTCGAGGCTTCAGCAGGCCTGATCAGCGAACGCTGGAGACCTGATCCCGCACCCACCTGGGTGACCTATGTTCCCTCCCTCAGACATCCCGAACTTGTCCGAGGTTTCGCCCGACGCATCGCCCAGAAGCTGGCCATTCCGTGCCATGATGCGGTTGTCAAGATCCACGACACTCAGCCGCAGAAGCACATGCAGAACAGCGCCCAGCAATACGTAAACATCAAAGATGCTTTCAGGGTCGTCCCAGAGACCCCTCTTGGTCCCGTGCTGCTTGTGGACGACATTGTGGATTCCCGATGGACCTTCACCGTGATCACATCTCTGCTGCGAAGCGCCGGAATCGGACCGGTGTTTCCGTTCGCCATGGCCGATACGTCAGGAAGGTCTGCACGTGACTGAGCTTGGACGAATCGAGTGCGGCAGCACAGCAAGCCAGGACTCCCTCGCTGCGCTGCTGCTCTCCAGCAGACTGGCTTCAGAAGGCATCAAGCCGCTTACCTCCGCCGAGTACTGGCAGCACCCCGTACTGGCCGGCTCACCGAGCGCTCTCCTAGAAGCACCTCCAGAGACACTATGCAAGAAGCACGGAATTGCCAACGAAATGGCTTGCCGGATCACTGCCCTCTTTGATCGAGCTATCGCGCTGGCCTTTGAGGTCGACCGCTTGAAGCAGTCGGGCATCCAAACCCTCACTCCATATGATGAGGAGTACCCGTGCCAATTTCGGTACCGGCTAAGAGATAAGGCACCTGTGGTAATGCACGCCGTAGGTCGGCTTGAACTGCTGAACCGCCCGGGTCTGGGTGTGGTGGGAAGCAGGGATGTCAATGATGAAGGTGCCGAAGTGGCTAAAGGCGCTGCCCAACTGGCCTCCCGGCTGGGATATCCCGTGGTGTCAGGAGGTGCCCGCGGGGTTGATCGCCTTGCCATGAACGCGGCCCTTGGTGAGACAGGTACAGACGGCACTGTGGTCGGTTTTTTGGCCGATTCGATGGAACGACAGATCAAGCGCCCAGATACCCGGCGCGCCATACTCGGCGAGCATGTCCTGTTGTGCACCCCCTATGGACCAGATGCCCACTTCACCGCGGGCCGGGCCATGGGTAGGAACAAACTCATCTACGCCGGATCCCTGGTCACGCTGGTCGTGGCTAGCGACAAGAAGTCAGGCGGCACTTGGGTTGGAGCGGTCGAAGCGCTCAGGCATGGCTTTGGCCCGGTCGCCGTTTGGAGAGGTCTAGGTGAAGGGCCGGGTAATGCAGGCCTAGAGCAATTGGGGGCGAGGCCCATCGACTCGCTAAGCGACCTCGAGACCTTGCTCATTGACGCTCAAAGCGATCCGAGCCTGACTGTGGATCAAGCCTCGATCCCAGAAGAGGCACAGCTCCCATTTCCCAGGAACTCGGCATAGACGCCTGAGACCGGGGTTTGAGATTGTCAGCTCAGATCGAAAACAGTCCTGATGCCGATGCTGGAGCGGAGGTCGTCTAGGCCGGCGTTTATCTCGTGGATGGGGCGGCGAGCGGTGATCATGGGCTCGAGGTCGAGGCGGCCGTTCTGCCACAGGGACAGCAGGCGGGGAACCTCGCGTTGGGAGTTGCAGCCGCCGAACATGCAGCCGAGCAGCTTCTTCTCGGTTATCAGATGCACGACTGCCGGGTTGATGGTCACGGAGTGCTCCAGGGCGGGAGCGCCCACCATCACCGTGGTGCCGCCATTGCGGGTGGCGGCCAGGCCGGCCTCCACCAGTGGGCCGGCCCCGGCGGCGTCGAAGGCGTAGTCCACTCCGATGCCGTTGGTGGCCTCCTGCACATGGGCCACCACGTCGGTGTCGGCCGGATCAACCAGATCGGTGGCCCCGAACGCCGCTGAGGCATTGCGGCGGTCGGCCACCGGGTCGGATGCGAAGATGCGGGACGCGCCGGCCAGCCGGGCGCCTTGCACCACCGACATGCCCACACCCCCCAGGCCCATCACCAACACGGTGGCGCCTTCCTCCACTTTGGCGGTATTGAGCACCGCGCCCACCCCGGTTTGAATTGCGCAGCCGATTACCGCGGCCACCTCCAGGGGCACATCCGGGTCGATCTTCACCGCGGCGGAGGCAGCCACCATGGTCAGCTCGCCGAAACCGGCCACCCCCAGCCCTCGGTACACGGGCTGGCCGTCCACCGAGAACGGCACCGAGCCGTCGGGCATGGTGCCCATGAACATCGTCGCCGCCGACGCGCAGAGGGTTGTCTCACCCCGCACGCACCAGTAGCACACCCCGCACGGGCCGAACGGCGACAGCATCACGTGGTCGCCCTCGGCCAGGGTGCCCACGCCTGGGCCCACTGCATCGACGATCCCGGCGGCCTCGTGGCCCAAGATGATCGGGGTGAGGCTCTCGGGGGCGTCGATCATGGTGAGGTCGGAGTGGCACAGACCGCAGTGGGTGACCCGCACCCGCACCTGCCCCGGTCCGGGATCAACGCATTGGACGTCGGCCATCACCAATGGCGAGGCCGGCGATGCCAGCAGTGCTGCTCTCATGGAAACCTCTCCTTTGGATTTACCTCTTGTCGGCTTTCCAGCCGGTGGTGGCACCCGACACCATCCCGTAGGGGCCAGACGGCCATCGGAAGCAGTCCACCATGAGCTGATCGACCTCAGCCTGGCTGGCCACCCCCTCGGCCACCACCGCGTTGGCCTCGCGGATCATGGCGCCGTACACCCGGTTGGTGACGTAGCCCCAGCTCATGGCGGAGTCTTTGATGACCACAGGGTTCTTGCCCGCGGCGGCGGCCAGCCGGCAGATGGTTTCGGTGGTCTCATCAGAGGTCTGCGGGGCCCGCACGATCTCGGCCAGCTTCATCACCGGCGGCGGCGATGCCCAGTGCCAGCCGATCACCCGGTCGGGCCGGTCGGTGGCCACTGCCAGGGCCTGCACCGGATACCCGCTGGAGTTAGACGCCAATATCGTGTGCTCGGGGCACTGCTGGTCGAGGTCCCGGAATAGCCGGATCTTGAGATCCAAGCGCTCGGGAACCGCCTCGATGATCACATCGACCGCCGCCGCGGCATCCCGGTCGGCGGTGAAATCGATGCGGGCCAGCGCGGCCTCGCCTTCGGCTTCGCTCAGTTTGCCCCGGGCCACCGCCCCCCCGATGCCGAACCGGCCCCCGGACACCAACTCGGGTGCCGCCGCCACTACCTCGGGGTCGAGGTCGTAGGCCACCACCGGGTGCCCGGCGATGGCCATCACCTGGGCGATGCCCGAGCCCATCACCCCCGAGCCGAAAACCCCGATCTTCTCTGAACCGCCGGTCATGTCAGGTGGGTGCTGAACCACGCCGCCATGCGAGACCAGCCGTCGGCCGCGGCCTCGGCGTTGTACGACGGGCGCTCGTCGCACAAGAACCCGTGATCGGCCTCGCCATAGCGCACAATATCGGTGGGCTGGGCGTTGCCCTCCAGGTCGGCCCGAAGCTGCTCTACCCCCTCGACTGGGATCATGCCGTCGAGATCGCCGAACAGGCCCAGCCACGGGCAATGGAGATCCCCGTGGCGGTCGGCCAGCTTGGGCTGGCCGGGGGTGAACCCGTCGGTGACGATGGCCCCGCCGTAGTAGGTGACCGCCGCACCCACCGGGCGGCTGATGGCGGTCAGAAAGGTCACCCGGCCACCCATGCAGAAACCGGTGATCCCCACCTTGCCAGAGGGAATCCCCTGGCCGGCCAGATAGTCGAGGGTGGCGTCGACGTCCATTAGGGAGTGCTGGTCGAGGAGGTTGCCCATCATCTCGAAGATCTTGTCCATCTCGTCGTAGCCGGCCACGTTGGTCTCGTAGCGGTGATACAGGTCGGGGGCCACCGCCAGATATCCCTCGGCGGCCACCCGCCGGGTTACGTCTTCGATATGGCCGTTCAGCCCGAAGGCCTCCATGATGACGATCACCGCAGCCTGCGGTTGGCCATCGGGTCGGGCCACGTACAGCCTCATCGGGCCGTCGCCGGTAGTGAGTTCCACGTTCTCGGTTTGCATGGCTGCCGATGGTAGTTCTCGGTTCGACTGGTGGCCTATTGGCCGGGACGGGGAGCGTACAGCGGATCAGACCTGTCCCGGCTGCCCCGCAGGAATCGCTCATCGAACGGCCGGAACTGCTCCTCTCGCACCCATTCGGTGGTAGCCACTCGACGCGAGATGAGCCACGGACCCCCGTTGCGCCGAGACACGTCGTCGATGAAGCGGAACCCCACTGACATGTTCAACTCCTGCGGCCCTCCCTCGGTCCAATGTCGGGCGATGCCGTGGGCTTCAGACCGGGCCCATTGCACCGCCTCCCCGCTTGCTTTCACCACCGGCTCCTGATCGATCTCGATTAGGACGTTCAATACCGTGTGGGTCGAGCCGGTATAGCGGCGCAGCAGTCGCTCGCTCCACACCAGGTATTCCTCCACTGTGCCCTCGAAGGTGCCGTGGGAATCGGTGGCGTCGGGGTGGTAGCAGGATCGAACCAGATCCCTGTCGAGGCGGTCCACCCCCCGGCAGTACCGGTAGAGCAACTCGGTGATCTCCTGTTTGGCCAAGAGCTCGGCGATTTGGGCCTGCTTGTCCACGCCTGCCATTGTGCCCCGCGACCTAGTTCTCCGTCTGATTAGAATCCATGGCGAGTTGGCTGCGAACCCGAACCCCGAGCCCGAGGCCTCATGGCACACCGACCCATTCGGGCGGCATGAGGCCCGTTGGTGGAACGGCACAAAATGGACGGAGAAAGTCCGCGACGGAGATCTGACCGGGATAGACCCGCCGGGCATCGCGGTGGCCCCTCAGGGGATCCCCCTCAACGAGCCCGCCTCTCCCATCCCCGGTCGGCGGTCGATCCGCCTGTTCGGAAAGCACCTGCCCGGCGCAATGCTGTTGGCCTCGGTGGCCCTGGCCGCGGTAATCGTGCTGGTGGTCGTCGTGGCTGTGGCGATCTAGCCGTCTTCATGGCCCTCTGAATATCTCTGCCGATATCTCTTGCCATAGTGTCCTGCCCGTGGCCAAGCGAGAGATCATCCTGCACGAATACGTAGACATCACGGGCCAGGCGGCGTGGCCCTATATGGAGCACATCAAGATCCAGAACCGGGATGCCCGAGTGGGCTTCGAGTTGCTCGGCACCTGGTACACCATGGGGATCACCGCCCGCTGGCCTCAGGTGGTGAATCTGTGGGACTCCGGGGGCTGGGACGGCTGGCTGGAGCGGGTGGACCGCCTCAACCTCAAGCGGAAGTCCAACAACCTGCTCGACGACTGGTGGGAGGAGGCCTACAAGCTCCGCACCGGCGGCTACGACCGGGTGCTGGGATCGGTGCCCGAGTCGCCCTCGGTGGCATCGGTGTTCGCCGGCGAAGTGCGGGGCACGCTCTACATTCACGAGTTGACCGAAGTGCGCCCAGGGTCGGCCCGAGACTATCTGGCCGCCATGGCCGCCGATTATCTGCCCGCCGCGGCCGACTACGGCTACACCTGCATGGGCTTGTGGGAAGTGCTGCACCACAACTACGAGGTTTGCACGGTGTGGGCTGCTTCTCCCGAGGCCTACATTCGGCTGAACAAGGCCGCGGATGCCGCCAGCGGGTTCGACGAGGGCGCCGAAGGCGACGACCGGTTGGTGGCGTGGCGGGCCACAGCCCAGCAGTACACCACCCGCTTTCGGGAGGAGTTGATGACCCCGGCCCCCGGCACCCTCACCGGCCCCGCGGCCTACGAAGACGACACCTACATCGACCGGGCCTAGCCGGGATAGGAGCAACAGCCATGCGAGGCATCCTTTTCGACGGCGAGGCGGCGTTGGTGGCCGAAGGGCTCGGTGTCACCGATCTGGAGCCTGCCCAAGTGCGGGTGCGGATCGGCGCCGCCGGGGTGTGCCACTCCGACGTGTCGGTGATAAACGGAACATTCGGCGCCATGTTCCCCCCGCCGTTTGTCATGGGCCACGAGGGGGCCGGACAGGTGCTGTCCGTCGGCGCCGACGTGACCACCGTGGCGCCGGGCGACCATGTGGTGATCGCCACCATCGACAACTGCGGGCGCTGCCCGGTTTGCGCCACCGGCCATCCCACGCTGTGCCAAACCTCCAAGCTCGGGGCGGCCATCGCCCGGCGCAACGAGACAGGCGAAGAGCCCGGCCCCGGCGACCTCCCCGCCTATTTCACCTACCGGGGCGAGCGCATACTGGGCTTCGCCAACACCGGCGTGTTCGCCGAGGAGGTGGTGGTGAGCCAGGGCCAGGTGGTGGCCATCGACAAGCGGGTGCCCTTCACCAGCGCCTGCCTCATCGGCTGCGGGGTGCTGACCGGCACCGGGGCGATCTTCAACCGGGCCAAGGTGTACCGGGGCGAGAGCGTGGCGGTGGTCGGCGTGGGGGGCATCGGCCTCAACGTCATCCAAGCCGCCCGCATCGCCGGCGCCACCAAGATCATCGCGGTGGACAACAACCCGGCCAAGGAGAACTTCGCCCGCCAGTTCGGCGCCACCCACTTCGTGGACTCCGGCAAGTATCCAGCAGTGGCCTCGGTGCAGGAGATATCGCCCGGCGGAGTCGACTGCTCGGTGGAGTGCGTGGGCCACACCGCGTTGATGCGGGAGGCGGTGGAGATGCTGCGACCCGGCGGAAACATGGTGATCTTGGGGGTGGCCGGGATGGAGGCCGAGATGGCCATCGCCCCGTTCCAGCTCTATCAGGACAAGTCGATCATGGGCTGCCGCTACGGGTCGTCCCGGCCGGCATTCGACATTCCCGCCCTGGTGGATCTGTACCTCGACGGCAGGCTGCTGCTGGACGAGCTGGTTTCCGCCACCTACGACCTGGCCGAACTCGACAGGGCATTCGAGGACTTAGAGGCCGGGAAGCTGGCCCGGGGTGTGCTGACGATGGGCTGAGCCTTAGCTTAGGCCGCCGGCGTCTCGGTAATGTCGGCTTCGAGATCCAGATCGAAGTACTTCGCCGGGTTCTCGAGCAGCACTTTGCGGGAAATCGTCTCGTCAACCTTGGGGAAGTTCTCTTCAATGAACTCCTGGGAGTCGGGGAACGATCCCACCGAGTGGGGGAAGTCGGTGCCCCACATGATGTTGTCCCACGGGATGATGTCGGCCATGTCGAATACCACCGGGTCGCGGATGACGCTGAAGTGGAAGTGGTCGAGTATCTGCTCGCTGGGCTTGCGCTCATACTTGACCTCGAACCAGTCGCCGAACAGCTCGTAGTTATCGTCCATGAAGTAGAGCGTGCCCGGCAGCCAGCTGGCGTTGGTCTCGGCAAAGTAGAACTTGATATCCGGGAACCGCTCCAGCACACCCGCCGCGATGAGCTGGGCCATGCAGTACACCGGCGAGTGGCTGCCGGCCCGCTGCACCAGCGCGCTGGCCCACGGGCTGTCGGACGTGCCCTTGGCCGCTGATTGGAGCGGGGCCTGCCCAGCGCCGAAGCCGAAGTGGGGGGCCAGCTTGAGGCCCAGCTCCAAGCTCTTCTCCCAGAACCGGTCGTCTACTGGATCGGCATACGGCGTGCCGTTGGGGAAGTTGTAGAAGGCCACCGAAGGCAAGCCCGCCTCGGCGACGAACTCCAGCTCCTCCACCGCGTGGTCGATGTTGGTGATGGGGGTCACCGCGTTGCCGATGAGCCGATCAGGGGCCACCGAGCAGTAGTCCTGGGCCAAGAACGTGTTGTAGGCCCGGATCATGGAGCGATACACATCGGGGTCTTTGATGCCCTCGAGGAACCGGCTGGCGAACACCGGTGGGAACAGCACCTCGGCATCGATTCCGTCGAGGTCTTGCTCCCGAAGGCGCTGCTCGGCGGGGCCGGCTCCCTCGGCTGGGCTTCCGTCGGCGTTGAAGTAGGTGCCGCCGGAGAACTTGACCTTGTCCCGCCCGGCTATGTTCTGGCCGTTTCGGAGCAGGGGCTGGCCCTCGATCAGCCACCCCTCTCCCCCTTCGGGGAGGTGGATCAGGCGGGGCGCCCGATCCTTGTATTTCTCGGGGACGTACTTGACGAAGACATCGGGTGGCGTCTCCACATGCCCGTCAGCGCTGATTACCTTGTACTTTCGGCCCATGGACGGAGCTTATTCGGATAACGCAGGGCCAAGAAAAGCGGAGCAGACCCGCCGGGGGAATCGGATCGCCGGTACGGTGCTCGCTGTGCTGCTGGCCTTGGCGCTGGTGGCAGCGGGTTGCTCCTCCTCCGACGACGACAGCGCTCCGGCCTCGGCCCCCGCCGAGGCCCTGACGTCCGAGCCCACACCCGCTGCTGCTGAGACGCCTGCGCCTGCCGAGGCTCCGGCACCCGAGCCCACACCGGCGGCAACCGAGGCGCCTGAGCCCACTCCCGCGCCAACCCCTGCCCCCCCTCCAGACCCGACGTCCGAGCCCACTCCCGCGCCGCCGCTGGTGCTCGCTGAATTCGGCCGATTCCCGGTGGGGGTCACCACCCTGGAGCTGGGAGCAGAACCCGGCCAGCAGCCGCTCTCGGTTTGGTATCCCGCCGATGCCGATGCGGTTTCCGGCATGGAAACCGAGATCTTCGACTCCTCCCAGGTCATACCGGCCGCTTTTCGATCCCTGCTCCCCGAGAGCATGCAGAGCGCGGTTGAGACCAACTCCTACCGCGATGCGCCTCTGGCCGACGGGAACGCCTATCCCGTGGTCATCTACAGCCACGGGTTCGGCGGGTACCGGGACGTCGCCATCTTCTTGACCACCCATTTGGCTTCGCACGGCTTCGTGGTGGCATCCCCCGAGCACATCCACAGGAATCTGCCCGCCCAGGCATTCGGAACCGCAGAGTCCAGTCCCGACAAGGACCAGGCCGATGTGGCCAACACCCTGGCCGCCCTCGACGCCGCCCTCGGCGGCATAGCCGACACCGCCAGGGTGGGGGTGATCGGACACTCGGCCGGGGCCAGGACGGCGCTCGATGCGCTGGCCAACGAATCGGTTTTGGCCGCCATACCGCTGGCCGGCGGAGGTTCCGCCCCACCTGAGGCGGCCGACAAGCCGATCTTGGTGATCGTGGCCGAATTGGATCTCACCGTGCCCACCGAGAACAGCCTGGCCAGCTATGACTCGGCCCCCGGTCCTCGCACGTTTGTGAACCTGGCCCAGGCGGGCCACAACAGCTTCACCGATAGCTGCCCCGTCATCCTTGCCGGCGGCGGGCTGGACATGCTCGAACCCCTCCTCGGCGCTGAGCAGGTGGCCCGGGCCGAGGACGGATGCACCCCGGAAAACGCCGATCCGCTGGCCGTGCAGGCCGCGCTCAAGCACCTGGCCTCATCCTTTTTCCTGGCGAATCTGAGCGGTCGGTCCGACGTGGGGGTCGACGCCGGATTCGCCGACCTCATCGAGGGTGTCGACCTGGCCGATTACCGAGAGGGCGGTTGAGGGGAACCAGCCGGGATCAGTCCAAGCCGAGGTGACCGCGCACGAAGCGGCGATAGCCGGCTGCGCTCCAGTTGTCGTGGTCCTCGCCCCAGCCGACCGCGTCGCCGAAGGTCCACTCGCTGAGACAGTTCCAAGTCCACAGGTTGGGGTTGAGGTGTACGCCGATCCGGTTGACCGCCCGACTGGTGGCCACCAGCTCGCGGCCTGACTCGTCTACCGCCTCGATGCGCACCACGGTGGGGGCGCCGGTGGTTGGGTCGCGCTCCAGCACGTCGCGTCGTCCCCGGCCGGGAACCAACCGGGAATATTCGCCGTCGCGCCGGTAGTAGCCGTGGATCACCGTGCAGTCAGGATCGTCGCCCTCGCCGTAGGCCATGGTCAGGGCGTGGAAGCCGTCGGCGTCCGACGCGGTGGCGTAGCTGTAGCCGCCCCGCACGGCCCCGTGCAGGGTGGCGCCGAACTGGCTGCGCGGCCCCCACGACCGATCCCGCATCCCGTAGGCGTCCACCTCGTAGGTGTCGTCGCCCAACCGGATGGTGCCCTGGTAGCGGCCTGGCTGGTCCAAATGGCCGTCGCCCAGATAGTTGGGCGGGCCCACCGCCGTGAACGTCAAGTCGACCTCGGCCTCCCCGTCGTCTTGGCACAGGAACCCGACCCGGTACTGCTCTTGGGGCTCGATCACCTGGTAGCGAATGCCGTTGGGCAGCTCGATGTCGCTAAGCGGCTGATCGGGCAGCGGCAGGTGCCAGAAGTTCTTGGCGTAGCGGCAGTTCCATATCTGGTCGCCCCCGGTGTCCCAGAAGAACGCCCCACCGGAGGTGACCCCCTGGTTGGGCCGGAAGAACGGGTAGAGCTGGCCCGACAGCTTGTGCTCGGGGGCGGCAAAGGTGAACCAGCAGGTCTCGGTCCAATAGGGGTCGTCGGAGGTCGGGGGATGGAACTCGTCGTCGGGATGAGTGGCGTGGCCAAAGGACATGGGGTGCCATGCTATGGGACATGCCGATGACAGCGACACTGATGTCGGGGGCAGCCGCGGTGATGGGATTGGCCGCTCCATGACTCTCGGACCTGACGATCTAGTGCTCAGCTCGGGTTCGCTGGACAATCCGTCGATTGAGACATTGGTTGAAGCTGCTGTTGCCGGCGGTTTCGCCGGTTTGACCCTTTGGCCGGCGGTGTACCCGCCCGATCCGCTCGTCGGCGAGCGGATCCGCGACGCCGGGCTGGCCGTGGTGGACATGGACGCGGCCATCGTTTGGGTCGGCCCCGACGACCCCGGTGGGCCCTATTACGAGGAAGCCCCTCGGGAGGCGGTGTTCGAGGCGGCCGCCGCGTTGGGGGCCACCGGGGTGAACACCCTCTTGGTGTGCCCCGGTTCTGCGAACAGGGAGCAGGCGGTGGAGGCCTTGGCCAACCTCGCCGACCAGGGGGCTTCTGTCGGTGTGGACGTGTACATGGAGTTCAGCCGCAACCGGCCCATCCCCGACCCGCTGGCCAGTGCTGAGGTGGTGACAGCCACCGGTCGGGCCAACTGCGGGCTCACCGTGGACTTCTGGCACGTTTTCTACGGCCCCGGCGACTTCGCCGATTTCGCCTCGATCCCCGGTTATCTGATCGGGGCGATCCAGCTCAACGACGCCCCCGCGGCACCTCCTGATGACTTGGCATGGGCTACTCGGCATCTCCGCCGCGTGCCCGGCGAGGGGGCGATGGACTTGGCCGGAGCACTGCGAACCATTCGGGGGGCCGGCTGTCAGGCGCCCATCACCCTGGAGGTGTTCGACTCGGGACGCCTGGAGGCACTGGGTCCGGTGGGCTTCGCCTGTCTGTTGGGCGACGCCGCCCGCCGGGTGCTCGACGAGGCCCTCGGCTAGCTAGACCCCGACGCGAACCGGCAGGCCCGCGGCTAGCTAGACCCCGACGCGAACCGGCAGGCCCGCGGCTCGGTATACCGCGTCGATCAGCTCCATGGTCTTGATCGACTCCGACGGCGGATACAGGTTAGGGCCGTCTTCTTCGACGCAATCCCGAAAGGCCTGAAGCTGGCAGGTGTAGGTGGCCACCTGCTCAGCCGGTTCATGGTTGACGGTGTGGCCACCGCGGTCGGTGACAGTAAGCCCGCGGCCCCACATGGGCGCCAGCGGGTTGTCGATGAGCAGCCGCCCTTCAGAACCAGTCACCACTACTTCGGCCTGAAACTCGAATTCGAAGGTGTCGGGGTCGATGGCATCGGGGTCGCCCAGTTCGGCCTTCTGGCCGGTTCCGGTGAACGCCGAGGTGATGGTCGCGGTGGCCCCGCTGTGGCGGTAGCGCAGCTCGGCGGTCGTCCGTACATCCACATCGGGGGCCATCTCCTCGGCCTCGGCCCAAACCACATCGAGCTCGCCGAAGGCCCGCAAGTTGCTCAGCGCGTAGGAGCCAGTGTCCATCAGCGCACCGCCGGCTAGGTCGTAGCGAAAGCGGATGTCGTCGGGTCCGTGCATCGAGGGGAACACCATGACCGCCTCTACATGGCTCACCTCCCCCACCGCGCCCTCAGCCACCAGTTCGATGGCCCGACCAGCCTGGGGGTGGAAGCGCCAGTGATACGCCTCCATCACCGCCAAACCAGTTCGCTCGGCAGCCGCGGCCACCTGGCGGGCCTCATCGGCGTTAGCGGTGAACGGCTTCTCTAATAGCACCGGCTTGCCCGCCTCCAGCGCGGCGACGGTCCAGCGGGCATGGTGGGAGTTGGGCAGCGGGTTGTACACCGCGTCGATTTCGTCGGAAGCCAGCAGGGCGTCGTAGCTGTCGAACACCTGGGGGATGCCGTGCTCGGCGGCATAAGCCTGAGCCCGCCGCGGGTCACGGGCCGCCACCGCGGCCACCTCAACCCCGTCGACCTCCTTGGCCGGCTCGATGAGCCCCATCGGCCCGATCCACGCCGCCCCCAACATCCCGATCCGCATGGTATGAGACTAGGGAGATCAGGCTGCGAATGCGGCTTGGAGGTCTGGGGCCATTTCGGGGCGGCATATGAGGATGCCCCACTGGGCCGGGTCCTTGCGGTTGTACCGGAGCGGAGAGCCGTCGAGGTGGGAGGCGTGCAGGCCCGCGGCCAGGGCAACGGCGGCGGGAGCGCAGGTGTCCCACTCGTAGAGCCCGCCGGCGTGGACCCAAGCATCGGCCTCTCCGGTCACCACTGCCATGGCCTTGACCCCGGCCGAGCCCACGCCATAGACGTCGGCATCCAGATGGCGGGCCAGGCGGTGGCCGTCCCATCGCACCCGGGTGCGGGACATCACCACCAGCGGCCGCTTTCGGCCATTGTCGGCCGGCGGACCATCGGGGTTGATCGTGCTGAACGTGCGGCCCCAGGGAGGCACCGAAACCGCCCCGGCCGCCGGCTCGCCGCTCACCGATAGCCCGACGTGAACCGCCCAGGTGTCGCTCCACTGGTCGGCGTAGTCCGAGGAGCCGTCCAACGGGTCGACAATCCACACCCGCTCGGATTCCAAGCGAGAGCCGTCGTCTCGCCCCTCCTCCGAAAGCACGGTGTCGTCGGGCCTCAGTTGAGCCAGCGCCGCGGTGAGATAGCGGTGGCTGAGCTGATCGCCGGCCAGCTCTCGGTGGAGGTAACCGGCCCGGGATTCCTCCATCTCATCTGACAGGGCCTGGAGCTGCTCCCCGGCCTGCTGGGCCAACCAATGGGCCAGCTCGTGGTCTGTGGGCTCTGGAGGGTTGCTCACGGAGCCAGCACGATCGGCTGCCAGTCGAGCACCGGCACCGGATCGGCGCCGCTTCGCTCTGCCCGCACAACAACGGTGAACGCCAGCAGACGGCCATTGGCTACCGGTTGCACGGCGTCGAGGGTGGCGGCCACGTCTATCACGTCGTCCTCGAAGACCGGGCCGGTGTGGTCGCACATGAGCCAGCCCACCACGGTGGCCGCGGTGGGCAGCAGGCGCACCAGCCCGGCTTGGGCCAGCCCCACGGTGTGGCCGCCGTACACCAGCCGCTTGCCCCCCTGGCCCAGCGACGCATCCCGGTGGGGCGGGGCCAGGTTCTGGGTGAGCCGCACCAACGCGGGGGCGTCGGTGACCGTGTCGCGCAGGGGATCGCTCCGGGTCTCGCCGATCGGCCACTCCTGGGGGTGGCCGAGCGGGGCCAGATTCCAGTCGGTCGGAGCGGCCTCCGCAAAGGGGGCCATATCCAGTTCTTCGGGGGTGCCGCCTAGGTCATCGTGTTGGCCGGTGGGATTATCAAAGCGGCGGCGGACCAGCGCGCAGCGCTCAAAGTCGAGCACGGGGCGGCCCCGATCATCTCGGGCCTCAATGCCGAGCAGCACCAGGCCCCGAGGGGGGCGGTCGGGTCGGGCCGAGGACTCCCTGAGGCCTCGCACGGTGACCACCGTGGTGAGCGTGTCACCCACCCGCACGGTGCGGAGCTGGCGCACCCCGCGATAGAACAAGTTGGCCACCACCTTGCGGGTGGCCACGGTGGACTGCCCGATGGCCACCTGCAATACCAGTGCAGGGTTGACCACCGCGCCGGGCTGGCCGGTGATGGCCTCGGCCAGCGGTCGGCTCAGGCTGATGGCCAAGGGATCGCCGCAAATTGCCTGGTAAGCGGCCACCTCACCCGGTCCGATTGTGATCGCCGGGGCAGGGTCGAGCTGCTCGCCAACGGTGAAATCCTCGAACCAGGGGCCGTCCCCTGCCGGTGCAACCACGCCCCGCAGTAAACCACGCCAACCGTTGGCCACCGGAACCGGCATTAGTCTCAGCCCATGGCAGCAGTTTCTAGCGGAGAAATCCCGGTCATCATCGAGGTGGCCATCAACGGCATCACCAGCCCCGACATCAACCCCAATGTGCCGCTCACATCAGAGGCCATCCGGGACGACTCCCTGGCTTGCCTCAACCAGGGAGCGGCCATCATCCACACCCACAATTTCGACATCAGCCTCACCGGCGAGGCCGCCGCCGGCCCCTACATCGAGGCCATGACCCCGGTGCTGGCCGCCCGACCCGACGCCCTGTGGTACCCCACCCTCACCTCAGGCGCCGACCACCAGGCCAAGAACGCCCACATGGCCATGATCGCCGCCGAGCTGCCCCTGCGGATGGGGGTGGTCGACCCCGGCTCCACCAACATCGGCGCGGCCGGTCCCGACGGCCTGCCGATGGGCGGCACCTACAAGAACGACTACGCCGACATCCGGGCCAGCTTCAATCTGTGCCGGGACAATGGCTGGGGCCCGGCGCTGGCCATCTACGAGCCCGGCTTCTTGCAGTGCGTGCTCTCCTACCACCGGGCCGGGCAACTACCTGCGGGGTCGATGGCCAAGCTCTATTTCGGGGCCGAATGGGGACTCACCCGCCGCTCCAAGGGCGTGACCTTCGGCCTCTCCCCCACCAAGAACGCCCTGCTGGCCTATCTGGACATGCTCGAGGGCACCGACATCCCCTGGTCGGTGTCGGTGTGGGGCGGCGACCTAATGGCCACCCCCCTGCCCCGTCTGGCCCTAGAGCTGGGCGGTCACCTCCACGTGGGTATCGAGGAGTTCTACGACCCCGACCGCTCCCCCACCAACCAAGAGCTGCTGGCCGAGGCCGTGGCCCTGTGCAACGAGGCAGGCCGGCCCATAGCGAGCTGCACGCAGGCTGCGGAAATGCTGGGGCTGCCCTAGTTCCCTACACACAGGTGTTCTCCAGTGCGCCGAGGCCCTCTATCTCGGAGCGGATCACATCGCCGGGTTTCAGGTAGAGACCTTGGGCGTGGCCGACGCCGCCCGGGGTGCCGGTGAAGATGAGGTCGCCGGGGTGCAGGGTGAGGACCGACGACAGGTAGGAGACAATCTCGGCCACAGGGCGCATCAGATAGCTGGTGCGGCTGTTTTGGCGGAGTTCGCCGTTGATGCGACAGGAGATGGCCAGATCGTCGGGGTCGTCCACTAGGTCGGGGCTCACCAGAGCGGGCCCGGTGGGGCCGAAGGACTCCCGGGATTTGCCCAGGTTGAACTGGGGCGGGGTGGCCGCTACCTGGAGGGCCCGGTCGGATATGTCCTGACCGATCATCAGCCCGGCCACCCGGTCCCAGGCTTGGGCCTGGACGACGTCTCTGGACACCGCCCCAATCACCGCCACCATTTCGCACTCGTAGTCGCATTGGCCGCCCACCAGCTTGACCGGGGAAGCGGGGCCGGCCAGGCAGTCGGGGAACTTGGTGAACACCACCGGCGCCTCATTGGCGGTCCGGCCCAGATAATCCACCTCGTCCATCTCGTCAATGTGGTCGCGGTAGTTGAGCCCATAGGCGAACACCTGCTTGGGATCGGGCACTGGCGGTCCCAACTCGGCCGGGCTCGCCTGCCCGTCGGGAGCGCCCCTTTTGGCCCAGCGGTGATGCAGCTCATCTAGGCGGAATAGGGCCTCCATCGAGGAGATCCCCAACGACCAATAGTTCTCCCCGTCCAGCAACACCGCCTGCCCGGCGCGGTTGGCCAGTCGAAAGCTCATGGCGATCTCCTCATTTGAGTGTGGGCTACAGCCCAGCAGCCAGCTCGACCGCGGAGCGCATGGCCCCTTCCAAGAAGCCGGGCTGGGCGCAGTCGCCCACTGCGTGGACCTCGATGCCGCCCGACCGGAGCTCGTCGGCCAGCGACGTGTCGGCAGCCAGCTCGGATGTCACCACCACCAGATCGGCCGGGGTGGTTTGGTCGGCGCCGTTGGCGCGCCACACCACCCCGTCGTCGGTGACAGCCACAACTTCGGCGCCAGCAACCAGGTTCACCCCCGCTTGGCCGAGGTCGTCGACCACCCGCCAGCGCCCCGGCAATCCGAGGGAGAAGCCGAACGCGGGGCCGGACTCGATCACCGTGACCTCGGCGCCCTGATGGTGGGCGGTCTCGGTCACCCCGAGACCGGGCAAGTCGCCGCCCAGCACCGTTACCCGAGCCGCGTCCAGCGAGTCCCCGTCGAGCAGCCACGGGGCCAGGTCGTCCACTCCCCACACGTTGGGCCCGTCGATGCCTTCGACGGGGGGACGGCCCCACCGCCCGCCCACCGCGACCACCACCGCATCGGGCGACAGGGCGCTCACCCCGGAGGCGTCCAGGCGGGCGTCGAGCCGCACGTCTACCCCGAGTTGGTCGAGCTGGCGCTCGAACCACTCCATGAGCTCGGCGTTCACGTCGCTTGTGGCCGAGGCCAGCGCCCACCGGCCTCCGAGCCGGTCGGATGCCTCGGCCAAGATCACCTCGTGGCCCCGCAGAGCGGCCACCCGGGCTGTTTCCATGCCCGACGGCCCGGCGCCGATCACCAGCACCTTTCTCGCCGCTGGTGCGGCCTCGGCGGTGAGCTCATCCTCCCGGCCCAAAAAGCCGTTGCCCGCGCACCGGGTGCCCACCCGCAGGAAGATGTTGCCGATGCAGCGGTAGTGGTAGACGCAGGGCCGCACGTCCTCTGCTCGGCCCGCGGCCAGCTTGTTGGGCAGGTCGGGGTCGGCCAGGATCTTGCGGCCCATGGCCACGAAGTCGTACCTGCCCTCGGCGATGTGACGGTCGGCCGCTTCGGGGCTGATCCGTCCCACCGCGATGACGGGCACATCCACCGCGGCTTTGACCGCGGCCGCGTTGGGCACCAGCAGCTCGGGCACATGGGGTCCGTAGGAGTCGGTAGGGCCGGTGGCGATGCCCGGGTCGTGATAGGCCGACACGTGGATGGCATCGGCTCCGGCGGCGGCTGCCACACGGGCGTTGTAGAGGGCGTCGTCGAGGACGATGCCGTCGATGCCCACCTCGGTGCTGTTGAGCCGCACCCACACCGGATAGTCGTTGCCCACCCGTCGGCGGATCTCGGTGAGGATCTCCTCCAGGAACCGGGCCCGGTTCTCCACCGATCCGCCGTACTCGTCGTAGCGGCTGTTGACGGTGGGCGACAAGAAGGCATCGATCAGGTAGCCGTGGCCGCTGTGCAACTCCACCGCGTCCACCCCGGCCTCCCGGGCCCGCACGGCGGCCGCCGCGAACTGGTCGATGACCGTGGCGATGTCGTCATGGTCCATCACCCGATAGTGGGGGTTGGATGTGGGGGCCATGAACGGCTCGGCCATCATGGCGCCCTCCTCGGCGGTGACCATCCCGTACAGCGGGTCAATGGTCGTCGGCCCCGGCGCCGACGGCACCCACATGGGGCGCCCGGCCATGGTGTCCTGGAGGCCCATCTTGCCGGCGTGGGTGAGCTGCATGGCGATCTTGGCGCCCTGGGCGTGGACTCGGTCGGCGGCCCGGCGCCACGACGGGATGAACCGGTCTTCGGAGATGGCGGTTTGGCGCTTGTTGGAGCAGCCCACCGGATGGGCCACCCCCACCGACCCCAGCATGACCACCGCCATGCCGCCTTTGGCCCGGGCCTCTAGGTAGGCGGCCTGATCGTCGGAAACCTCGCCGTTCTCGTCGCCCAGCTCCTCGCCCATCGGGGCCATGATCAGCCGGTTGCGCAGCTCCATGGCGCCGATGCGCCCCGGTGAAAGCAGATGCTCGTAGCTCATGGCCCCATCATGGCCCACCGACAGCAACCGGGGTAGAACGCAGCGGCCCCGAGGGTGGTTGGCGACTGTCGCTGGTTGGTTTCTGACTGCTTCCCGACATCCTCATAGCCGTAACCTGCCTGAGTGTCTTTGATCGCGGCCTGGGGCCTGACCAAGCGGTTCGGCGACTTCACCGCGGTCGACGGCATCGACTTCGAGGTCGAGCGGGGCGAGGTGTTCGGCTTTCTGGGACCCAACGGCGCGGGCAAGTCGTCCACCATGCGGATGATCGGCTGTGTTTCCGACCCCACCGGGGGTGCCCTGCGCATCTTGGGCATGGACCCTTCCCGGGAGGGCACCAAGATCCGGGCCCGACTCGGTGTGGTGCCCCAGCAGGACAACTTGGACGAAGAGCTCTCGGTGGCTGAGAACCTTTACGTGTATGGCCGCTACTTCGACCTGCCCCGGTCGGTGCTGCGCCCCCGCATCGCCGAGCTGCTGGAGTTCGTGCAGCTCACCGAGCGGGCCAACAACCACGTGGAGCCGCTTTCGGGAGGGATGAAGCGCCGATTGACCATCGCTCGAGCCCTGATCAGCGAACCCGAGGTGCTGCTGCTGGATGAGCCCACCACCGGCCTCGACCCCCAGGCCCGCCATGTGGTGTGGGAGCGCCTGTGGACGCTCAAGCGCCAAGGGGTGACCCAGGTGCTGACAACCCACTACATGGACGAGGCCGAGCAGCTCTGCGACCGCCTCGTGGTCATGGACCGGGGCAAGATCGTGGCCGAGGGGTCGCCCCGCCAGCTCATCGAGCGCTACTCCACCCGAGAGGTGGTAGAGCTCCGAACCCACGACCAGGTGTCGGTCCTCGCCGACGCCTTGCGGAGCCTGGGAGAGCGGGGCGACGGCTGTTCAGGCGAGGCTCTGTATGAGCGGGCTGAAGAGCTGCCCGACCGGGTGTTGCTGTACACCGACCACGGCGAGCGGGTGGTGGCCCAGCTCGGCGAGGTCAAGCCAGAGAGCGTGCTGGTGCGCCGCAGCACCCTCGAAGACGTGTTCTTGCACCTGACCGGGCGCTCGCTGGTGGACTGATGGCCCGCGTCGCAGTGGTCCCCAGCACCAAATTAGCGGTGGAATACTGGCTGCTGACCTATCGGAGGAACTGGAAGGGCTCGCTGCTGACCAGCTTCTTGAGTCCGATCCTGTTCCTAGCTGCCATGGGATTGGGTCTGGGCTCGCTGGTCGATGCCGAGGTCGGTTCCGGCCGGGATCTGGGCGGGCTCGACTATTTGGACTTCCTGGCCCCCGGCCTTCTTGCCGGCAACGCCATGATGCTGGCCGTCAACGAATCCACCTACCCGGTGTTGGGCGGCTTCAAGTGGTATCGCACCTATATGGCCATGGCTTCTTCCCCGCTGCGGGGTCGCGACATCCTGCTGGGCCATTTCACCTACATGGCCTTTCGGGTGAGCCTGGCCAGCTTCGTGTTCTTGGGGGTTATGGTCGCCTTCGGGTCGGTGTCGTCGCCTCTGGCGGTACTGGCCCCGATATGCGCTGCCCTGTGCGGCATGGCCTTCGCCACCCCCACCGCGGCCTTTGTCGCCACCCGGATCAATGCCGACAACTTCAGCACCTACACGCGGTTCGTGATCATGCCCATGTTCTTGTTCTCGGGCATCTTCTACCCGGTATCGCAACTCCCGATCGTCCTCGAGCAGATCGCCTGGCTCACCCCGGTGTGGCACGGGGTGAGGCTGTGCCGGGCGCTGAGCACCGGCAGCGGGGTGAACTGGGAACTGGCCGGGCACCTGGCCTATCTGGTGGCGCTCATCCTTGCCGGCACGCTGGTCGCTAGCCGGACTTTCACCAAGAGGCTGTACGAATGAGCCTGGTCGGGCAGAACCGGCGCTCGATGCGGACGGGGGTTGCATCGCTTGCCCACCTCTTGCCGTCGCGGCGATTCACCCGCGTCGTGGAGCGGAACATCACCGTGTACCGGCGCACCTGGGTCACCCTGTTGTCGGGGTTCTTCGAGCCGGTGTTCTACCTGCTGTCCATCGGGATCGGCATCGGCGAGCTGGTGGGAGACGTGACCTTCGGGGGGCGCACAGTCGACTATCGCA
The DNA here is from genome assembly GCF_965208475.1 of Candidatus Poriferisocius sp. Lineage (GTDB taxonomy): Bacteria > Actinomycetota > Acidimicrobiia > Acidimicrobiales > Bin134 > Poriferisocius. Next base: position 527,606 of record NZ_OZ242338.1, read on the forward strand.
CGTTTGTGACACCGGGGCTTCTGGCCACCTCGGCCATGAACGGCACCTTCTACGACAGCACCATGAACATGTACTACAAGCTCACCTGGGCCAAGATCTACGACGCCGTTCTGGCCACTCCGGTGGGCGTGGTGGACCTGGCCCTCGGCGAGATGGGCTGGTCGGTTCTGCGAGCCACCCTGTACTCCGGAGGCTTCTTGGGCATCATGGCCGGACTGGGCCTGGTGGACTCGTTTTGGGCCATCGCCGCCCTGCCGGGAGCGACGCTGATCGGTTTCACCTTCGCCGCTTTGGGCATGGCCGCCACCAGCTACATGCGAAGCTGGAACGACCTCGACCTGGTAACCGTGCCCCTCATCGTGCAGTTCTTATTCTCGGCCACCTTCTTCCCGCTCGACACCTATCCCCGCGCCGTGCAGTTCCTGGTGCAAGCCACCCCCCTGTACCACGGTGTGGCCATGGAGCGATCTTTCATTGCAGGCGATATCAGCGTGGACCTGGTGGTCCACATCGCCTACCTCCTAGCCCTAGCCGCCGCCGGAGCCGCCATCGCCAGCCGCCGCCTCGGCCAGTTGCTCACGCCATGACCATGTTGCTTGTCAATTCGCATTGAATAGGTCAGAATAATGACCAATGGAGTCGATACTGCCTTTTTCTGAAGTCAAGAGCCATCTATCGGAACTTGCTGACCGCGTCGAGAAGGAGCGCGACCGGATCATGGTCACCCGCAATGGTCGGCCGTCGTTCATGCTGGTCAACTGTGACGACCTAGAGTCCCTGGAGGAGACCCTCGAGATTATGAGTGATCCTGATCTCGTCGAGGCGTTACGCGCTTCCCGCGCTGAGGCTGAGGCGGGCCACTACGTCCGGTTGCGCGACCACTTGTAAGCCAAACGGTGTATGAGATCAACATCACCCGAGGGGGACTCGGGCATTTCAATCGCCTGCCGAAGAAGGTGCACCAAGCAGTTCTGGAGGCCATTTACGGGCCGATTGACGAAAACCCGCAACGTGCCGGCAAGCGCCTAGACGGAGAATTCCAAGGGCTCTACGTCGCCCGCCGGGGCGATTACCGCGTCATCTACGAGATACTCGAGACCCGCAACGCCGTACTAGTTCACCGGGTCGAGCACCGGCGCAGCGCCTACCGCCCTCGCTGAAATCCAAGGAGCTTCAGGGCAGCAAAGCCCTTCTTAGCCAGGCTGGCGGATTACTGTGCCGGGGACTATGCCGGAGTCGGGGCCGATGCCTTCGAGTTTGAGGGCCATGAGCATGTGGAACTCTTCGTCGTTCTGCACGGCGTGGTCGATGGAGGTGACCCGGGTGGAGATTGACTGCTCGCCGACATCGACAATCACGGCGTCGCCCTCTTGGACCCGTCCCTCGGTGGCCCGGCCGATCACGAAGAAATCGTCGGCCGACATGGCCTCGGTGCGGACCGCCTCGAAGCGGAACAGCTCCTTGCTGCGGCGCCAGCGCTTGAAGTAGGCCCGCCAGGTCTTGCGCTGATTGTGGGGCTGGTCGTCCCACTCCCCCTCCACGATGCCCGGCGAGTTGCTCACAGTTGGCAAACTAGTGGAATGAGCGACCGATACACCATCATCTCGGCCGACTGCCACGCCGGGGCCAACCACGAGACCTACCGCGGGTTCCTGGAATCCAAGTACCGCGATGACTTCGACGCCTGGCGGGAGAAGTACCGCAACCCGTTCCGCGACCTCCAAGACGGCGGCCGGGTGCGCAACTGGGACAACGAGCGCCGCCTCGGCGACTTGTACGCCGACGGCCAGGTGGCCGAGGTGGTGTTCCCCAACACCGTGCCCCCCTTCTTCCCCAGCTTCATCCTGTTCGCCCGCCCACCCCGTGCCGACCAACTCGAGCACCGCCTGGCCGGGATCCGGGCCCACAACCGCTGGCTGGCCGACTGGTGCGCCCAGCACCCCGACCAGCGGGCCGGCATCGGCCAGACCTTCTTGAACGACGTGGACGAGGCCATCAAGGACGTGGAGTTCATCGCGGCCAACAACCTGCGGGGCGGCGTGCTCATCTCGGCCATCCCGCCCGACTGCAAGGATCTGGCCCCCCTGTACGACCCGGCGTACGACCCGTTCTGGGCCGCCTGCCAGGACCTCGGGGTGATCGTCAACAGCCACGGCGGCACCGGCGTCCCCAACTACGGCAAGTACTCGGTGGCAGACCTGCTGTTCATCACCGAGGTGAGCTTCTACTCCCACCGGCCCTTCTACCAGCTTTTGCTGTCGGGGGTGTTCGAGAGGTTCCCCAAGCTCAAGTTCGTGATGACCGAGCAGGGCTGCGCCTGGCTGGTGGGCGCCTTGTCCCAGATGGATGAGACCCTGGCCAAGATCCGCGACACCGGCCGCATGGGCGAGATGCGCTATGACGAGAGCCACATCCTGCCCCGCAGCGCCACCGAGTACTTCCAGCAGAACTGCTGGGTGGGCATCAGCCAGCCCGGCCATGACGACGCCGCCGCCCGCGAGGTGCTGGGGGTGGACAAGGTGATGTGGGGATCCGACTACCCCCACAACGAGGGCACCGGCCCCTACACCCGCGAGCACCTGCGCCAGGTGTTCTGCCGCACCGACCCCGTTGAGCTCCAGCAGATCCTGGCCGGCAACGCCGCCGAGCTCTACGGCTTCGACCTCGACGCGCTGGCCCCGCTGGCCGCCCAGCACGGCCCGACCCACGACGAGATCGCCGTTCCCCTCGACGAGCTTCCCGCCGAGCCCAACGAGGCCCTGCTCAAGAACGCCGTCGCGGCCTGACCAGGCGGGCCACAATTCGAGCTTCCCCCTGAGCCATCCCGAGCCGCCCGAGCCCTTTGGCGGGGCGAAGGGAACCGATCAGCATCACCGGGCGTCGTTGCGGGGTGATGGAGACTATCTCTTGGATGGTGGCAGAAATCCCTGAAGGCGAGCTGTCGGCTCCTTCGGAGGCCGAGTTGGCGGACGAAGCCATCGTGCTGGCCGGGTTCGACGGCCTGTACCGGGACGAGTACGAGCCGATGGTCCGGCTGGCCCGAGGACTGGTAGACGGTTTGGAGATAGCCGAGGAGGTAGTGCAGGACGCCTTCGCCAAGGTGTACGAGCGCTGGAGCCGCCTTGACCAACCCGGCGGCTACTTGCGCACCGCAGTGGTGAACGGCGCCCGCAGCGAGCTGCGAAAGCGGGAGGTGCGGCGGCGCGTCGGCCTGCGCCCGATGTATCAGCCGAGCCCTGGAGAGCGCGACTACCTGCTCGACGCGCTCAACCGACTCTCGCCCCGGCAAAAGACCGCCCTGGTGCTGCGGTTCTACGAGGGAATGACCGAAAAGGAGATCGCCCGGGCCATGGGGGTGCGCCCCGGCACGGTGAAAAGCGCCACCTCCCGAGGCTTGGCCGAACTGAGAAAGGTGATAGAGCGATGAGCGACGAGCGACGAACCCCTGAAGATCTGACCAGACCTGACGATCAGGCCCTGGGCGCGGCCCTGGGCGCCGCCATCGGCGAGAGCGTCGGCGCTCCCGCAGCGCGGCCGCCGGTGGCGCACATCGCCGAAAGGGCCGCCGCCCGGGCCAAGGCCCGCAACACCCGACGGGCGGTGGCAGGCATTGCGGCGTCGGTCGCCCTGGTGGCAGGCGGCGTCGCTGTTTGGAATGCCTACGATGACAGCACGGTCACCGAGGTCGTCGTGGTCGATCAGCCCGGGTCCACCGTCGAGCCCGGGCCCACTGCGGCACCCGGTGACGATTCGCCCGACACACCCCAGGCCCCGCCCGCGGCCGGCGCCGACCCGGCCACACCGGAGAGCCTGTCCACCGGGCCGGTGCTCGAATGGACTGAGTTCGACCCGGCCACCGTGTTCGGCGCTGAGCTGTCCTACATCGGCAGCCTCGAGTCGGTGGGCGACGGCCGGGTGATGGTGCAGGCCGGCAACTCCGATGTCCACCAAGTGATGATTTCTGCCAACGGCGCGGATTGGACCGTGGTCCCCATGCCGCCGGACTTCGACGTCGAGAGCGTCGACATCGCCGGCGACCGCTGGCTGGTCACCGGATGGCCCACAGCCAGGCTGTCCAGATCCATGAGCCAAGCAATGTTCTCCGACGACCGCGGCGCCACCTGGACCGATCTGGCCATCCCGCATGATCTCGCCGACGAGACCGAGACGGCATCGGTGGCCGCGGCGCTGGTGTCCGGCGAGAACATGGTGGTGGCGGTCGTCAGCCGCACCCGCCCCGATGTCGCCTCGGTGATCGTGGCCCGCGGCCTAGCACCCGACAAGGAGTCCATAAGGGGATGGACCAGCGTTGAGGGCGACACGGTGAGCTTCACCCGGGACGAGTCGTCGTCCCCCGAGTCATTCGAGTTGACCTCCGAAGAAGAGGAGTTTCTCTTCGGGGGGATCCAGAGACATGTCCGCCTGTATTTCAGCGATGGCGGCCCCGCCGAGTTGGTGGCCGAATACCCGTGCTGGGATACCGCGGGCTATGGCGCCGACGACGGCTTCCGACTCTGGCTTAACGACTCCGAGGGAGAATGGCTGCTCACCTCGCCCGACGGCCGCCAATGGCTCCGGTCACCTCTGGTCGATGGGAATGGCGTTCCTGTTGGGCGCACTTACACATACACCGGAATGCACCAGGAAACAGTATGGACTGCCGGCCAGACGGGCAGCGACTACCGGGTTGAGCGCTCCGACGGAGTCTACGCCCCTCCGCTGGTCGCCGAGTTACCCGCAGGCATTCGCCGGGTCGATCTGCTGGCGGTGGGACCTGCGGGCATCGCCGTCACAGCCGAGGCGGGGAGCCTCCCCGGGTTCGGTGATATCCCTGAATTGCGGTTGGCCAAAGACGGCTACGAACTGCGGTACAACGAGCCTGCGGGCGGCCTAACCCTGTGGGATTTGACGGCAGACGCCGCCGTCTACGTGTTTGACTTTGATGATCTCGGGGGCGACGCCCTGCCCGCAGGAGTCCGAAGGGTCGGGGGCGACAACGATGGCCCCGAGCCGCTCGCATTCGACGACCCCGACACCGGGGCCGAATTGGTGATCTTCACCGTTGACGAGCTGGAATCCTTGGTCGCGGGCGCCTACCCCGCGGTGCCAAACAGCACCTTTGCGTACAGCCCGACCGAGCAGTGGGTGGGCTGGTCGGCCGGCGGCGGCAAGTGGGGTTGGCAATCCCTCTCTGCTGCCTTCGGCCTCTCCGACCTCACCGAAGAGCAGAAAGAGTTCACCGAGGTCTCTCTGGCCGTTGGCGAGGACTTCGCAATCGCCCGGGTTCGAACCTACGAAGTCGAATCCTACGAAGTAGCCGGCGATGGGGAGGGCGATGGCGCCGTCGAACTCGCTCCCCAACCCCTTCGCTGGTTCATCGCCACCGTAGAATGAGCTGAGCGGTGGTGATATAGCCAACGGTTATGGCTAGAAGGCGGGACTCATGCGGGTGGTTGGTGAGACCCCCTCCACACCAACCACCCGCAGTGCTGTTTGAGCGCTTTGTGATAGACATGTCTGTGGCCAGTGCCCAGTAGTCGTGATGTCGCCCCGCAGTTGCCGGCCAACAGTTGCTGCCATTGCTGCTCTGGCTGCCATAACGGGTTTCGGAATCACGGCGTGCGGTTCGTCGGGACCCGCCGAGGTTGTCGTTTCCAGCGGCCCGGCACCCTCCCCTGCTGCCACGATCGACGCAGGGACGCCAACTGAGCCCACCCCGTCACCCGAACCGGATGAACCCAGCGACGCTGCCGCTTTCACCCCGGAGGAAAAATCCACCGGGTCGGTGCTCGAGTGGACTGAATTCGACCCTGACGAGGCTTTCGGCCCTATCTTGAATGAATTCAACGGGATCGAGTCGGTTGGCGACGGCCGGGTGCTCTTTTTGACTGCCGGCCCCAGCGACAACCGGGTCATGGTTACCGAGAACGGCAGGGACTGGGTGGAGCTGCCCCTGCCGGCTGACAACATCATTCCCCAGCACCTCGACCTAGCCGGCAACCGTTGGGTGATCACGGGACCTATCCTGAACCCGAACGACGCTGAGCCTTTCGGCATCCCCTCCGACCAAGTCTTCTTCTCCGACAACCAAGGGGCCACTTGGACCGAGTTGGCCTTCAGCTCCGATGATGCCCCCGACGGCATTTCAGGGGTGGTCGCCGCCATGGCAGCCGGAGAGCGCATGGTGGTGGCCGCGTGGTATCCCTCGGCGACCGCCGCCGCCGAGGCGCAAGACCAACCCTCGCGTCCTGACAACGTGGTCTTTCTCCGCCTCGGAATCTTCTTCAGCGACGGTGGCCCTGCTGATCTGGTGGTTGAGTATCCGAGCTGGAATGCGACCGGTTATGCCACCGCCGATGGCTTTCACTTAACCCTTTTCAGCGAGGAAGAGAACATTCGACTGTTCTCGCCCGACGGCCGCCAGTGGGGTGAGGTCTCCACTGGCTATGAGGACATCGAGGGCCCCGCATTCAGCACGGGTACCATGGCCACGATCTGGACTACCGGCCCGATCGGCGGCGAGTCCCGGATCGAGCGCTTCCCCGGCGTCTACGGCCTGGCCCCAGTGGCCGTGCTCCCCGACGGCATCAGCTGGATTATCGACCTATCCGTCGGCTCCGCAGGCATAGCCGTCATAGCCCAGCCGGGAACGCCCTTCGGGTCCCAGTTCCTCACCGAATCGCGGATCGAAAAAGACGGCTACGAGCTGCGGTACAACGAGCCTGAGGGGGGTATCACTCTGTGGGACTTGTCGCAAGACGCCGCGGTCTACATATTCGACCTCGGTGATTTCGATGAGGGGATGCCAGCGCCCGAAGGCGTCCGGGAGGTCGAAGTCGGCGACAACGGCCCCGACGGCCTCGACCTGCTGGTATTTGAAGACCCCGACACCGGTCACGATCTCGTGGCATTCAGCCGCGAGGAGCTGTTCTTGCAGATAACGAATGCTTTCGCCAGCCCCGCTACCAACATGGTCAACCGATTTGAGCGGCCGGGACCTGAGGTTGGCTGGTCGGCCGCCGGCAGCGACTGGGAATGGCAGACCATTCCCGATGCCTTCGGCCTCACCGGCCTGACCGAGATGGAGAGCGCCCTTACCAGGGTCAATCTGGCCGTCGGCGGCGACTTCGTTATCGCTCGGGTCGAGACAGTTGGAACCGGTGACGTCCGAACCTACCCTGCCGAATACTCCGACGCACCGCCCGGTGAAGACGGCCAGTCGACCAGCATGGGCTTTTCTCCCCAACCCCCACGCTGGTTCATCGCCAAAGTGGGCTGACCGACATGCTGTTGAAACGGCCAGCGGCTCTGTTGGCTGCCGCGATTGCCTTGGCAATAGGCACGGCCGCGGCCTGCTCCTCGTCAGGCGGCACCGAGGTGACCGCGTCCAGCGAGCTTGCCGAACCAGCGCAGACACCGACTCCACTGGTCGCCACTCCAGGAGGGGCTTCTCCAACGCCAGAGCCCGCCAGCGAGCCAACCGTCAATCCCACCGAGGCTCCCGATGCCACTGAGCTGGTTTGGACCGAAGTGGATCTCGCCGACGCTCTAGGCGCAGATGAGCACTCGACCATCCGCCTCGAGTCGGTAGGCGACGGGCGAGTGCTGGCCCTGAGCTTCGTCGACCGAGGCATAGACAAGATATTGGTCACTGACGACAGCACGGAATGGACACCAATCCCAGTTCCCGCTGGTTTCCTGCCTTGGGAGGTCGACATCATCGGCGACCGCTGGTTGATTCAGGGATGGGACTCAACCGTCGAATCTCCGGGCACTCAGATTCTGTTCTCCGACGACCAAGGAGTGAGCTGGGCTGAGCTCGTGGTTGACCTGGGCTTATTCGATGGCACCGCTTGGTTAGCCGACGCCATTATTGCCGGGGAGCGCATCGTGGTCGCCGCTCTATATGACTCAGGGCCACCAGTGCTCGAAGAGGGTGCTGATGCGGACATGGACTATGGGCCCAGCGTGAGCAGTCTCCGTATTTTCTCAAGCGATGGCGGACCGGCCGAGTTGGTGGCCGAATTCCCGGGTTGGGTTTTTTCGGGCGGCTATGGAGCGTTCGACGGTTTCCACCTGATCATGTCTGGCCCGGATGGGCTCTCAATGTTGGAGTCGCCCGATGGCCGTCTTTGGACTAGCACCACCATTCACGTCGAGAACGCCGACGGCGTCCAGAACAAACTGTGGACCGCTGATGAGACCGACGGAAAGTTCAGAGTCGAGCGATTCGAGGGTGTCTACGGGTCAGACCAGATCTTGACATTGCCCGAAGTGGTGAGCCGGATGGTCGACCTGGCCGTCGGACCTGCGGGTGTGGCCGGGGTAGGAGCCTTGGAAGCGGAATCGGCCGAACAAAGCGCCTACGACCCCATCGAATTCTTGATCGGCTCGTCGCCAGATGGCACCAACTGGCAGTGGCAGACCCTTCAGGAGGCTTTCGGGCTTCCCGAGCGCAGCGCAGAGGGCGGCTCATTCACCGAAGTCCAGGTGGCCGTGGGGCCTGATTTCGTGCTCGCCCAGGTTCAGACCTTCGAGTTTCCCCAAACCAACTTGTACGAGGACATCGAAGTCGGCGTCGGCGTCGGCCCATCCGATTCAACCTCTGCCTACCTCACCGACCCCATCTCCCCCTCTCCCATCCGCTGGTTCATTGCCAGGGTCGACTGACAGCGAGGGTGCCAGCAGCCACTTAGACTCGGCCCATGATCATCGATGTGGACACCCACTGGGAGATCACGGGGGACTCAGCGGGCACAGATCCCCTGAAGCCGTGGGCTGATCAGATTCCCGACAACCGGACGCATCTGGCCAACGCCATCGCCGGCGACCTGCTCCAAGTGCTGCCTGAGGAGCGGCGGCCCAGCCCGGCGGAGCTATTGCCCAAGCTGTTCGAGCGGGCCGAGGAGTCGGGAGGACCGGTGGTCCTTCATCCCCGCCACGACTCCACCGCCGCCGAGCGGGTGGCCTGGATGGACACGGTGGGCATCGACCACTGCCTGGTGAACCCTGGCGGTTACTGGCAGAAGCTCGACTATCTGCGGCCCGAGGATCGCCCCACCGCTGCTCAACGGTGCAACGACTTTCTCACCGAACAGCTTTGGGACCAACAGCACCGGCTGCATTCGGTGGCCACCGTCGACTTCTCCGATCTCGGCGATGCGGTGGCCGAACTGGAGCGCTGTCGGGAGAGGGGCGCCCGGGCCTTCTTTCTCTACACCTTGCGCGGGGCGCCCGCTGGCGGCCCGCCTGGCCATCCCGACTGGGACAAGGTGTGGGCCGCGGCCACCTCGCTGGGCATGGTGGCGGTGATCCATGTGGGCAACACCGAGGCCGACTTCTCGAAGTGGGCCGACATCGGCTGGGACCTGCCCGGCGGGGCCGGCGTCGGCGGGCTGATACGGCTGGCCAACACGCAGCGGCTGCACGCGGCCCAGAACCTGGTGGCCAGCGTGCTGTTCGGCGGGGTATTCCACCGCTTCCCCGACCTCACCGTGCTGATCGAGGAGATGAGGGCCGGATGGCTGCCCTGGTATGTGGCCACCCTGGCCCGCCAGTGCCTCCCGTCGCCGTCGCTGGGCGACTGGCCTTGGCCGGTGAGCGGTGAGGAAATGCTGCACCGCAACCTGCGGCTCACCCCCCTGCCCGGATTCGGCGACACCGACGCCCTCGACGTGTTGGCTGCGCTGCCCGACATGGTGGTGTTCTCCTCCGACTACCCCCACCAGGAGGGCAACGCCGACCCCATCGAGCTGTACCGCCCGGCTCTTGACGAGGTCGACGACGAAGTGAGGATCGCATTCATGGGAGCGACTGCTGCGGACTGTTTCGCCCGCATCGGCGATCCCCTGCCTGCGGTGGCCTAACCGCTCTCCGAGTTCAGCGCCCCACGGGCTGCATGTAGAACGTGATGCCGCTGGGCGCCTCTTGCTCGGTGAGGGCGTCGCGGGCTGCGGCCAGCGTCTTGCCTGCCTCGGTCTGCTCGTAGAACCAGGCCTCGGCCTGGCGGGCACCGGGGGCTGGGCCCTCGACCAGCTCCAATGCGGCCTCCTGGTAGTAGGCCCTGATGTCGTGGGCGATGGCGATGGTGTCGAGCCTGGGGCCGTACACCTCTTTCCAGTGCTCTCCGGCGACCACCCGCTCGAGGTCGGCCAGCGCTCCGGGCACGGCGTCGGCGCCGATGGACCGCCCCACCTCGGTGGCACCCCGGCGGGCCACCGCCCGGCCGTAGGCGGCGCGCAATCCCTGAGCCTCGTCAACCGACGGAGCGATTTCAGGGTCGTAGCGGGGCGGCAGAGCACAAGCAAGCGGAGTCTCGTCGGCCTCCACCACCGTGGGATAGTCGACCAGCGCCGGGCCTGAGGGGGCGTTGAGCAGCTCGAACGCCGTTCTCAGCACGCTGTGTTGGAACTCGGCGTTGTCGGGCATGCCCAGCGGGCGGCCCAGGGGGAACTCGCAATACAGCACCCGGGGCACGTTCATCCGCTCGGCTACCGGTCGCATCGAGGCCAGCACCACTGTGGCGATCCCGGCATCTTCCAGAACGTGGGCCAGCACACACACGGTGCGCGTGCACAGCGGTCAAACCGGCGTCAAGATGGCCACGTCCACCCCATCGGCTTGCAGCTCGGCGGCTGCGGCCGGGCCGGTGTCGAGCCGAATCTCCGCTACCGTATCGGGCTGGTTCCCGGCAAACGCCACATGCCGGGGCGCCACGGCCCCGATTGCCCCGTTGGCCGCCAGCTCCTCCAGCCGGTCGATGGGATACACCACGTTGTGGTCTACCAAGAACGCCGATCGGTCGAAGTTGGAGCTCCAATGGCCCAAGATCAACTCCCGGTCGCCTCGATCGAGCATCCGGTAGCCGGCATCGGAGGGTGAGAACAGCTCCTGGTCGGACCGGTGCAGCGCAGCGCTGGTCACGACGGCCACCGTCGCCTCGGCCAGCGGCGGGGGAGCGGCCCATGGTGTGGTCTCAAACTCCGGAACGGGAAGATTGGCCATGATGTCGCGCATCGCCTGATCGCTGCTCATAGGCCTACTCTGCCACAGCACTGCGCCTTCGCCCACCGCGTCGCGGCCGCATCAGAGCAATGGTTCACATCACCACCCCCCAACCGATCAGCACCCCGGTATGGCACCGCGTCGCGGCCGCATCAGAGCGATGGTTCACGGCCCGAGTGCGATAGCCGCGGCCTCGGCGTATCGGGAGCGGATTCGGGCGCCGTCAACGCCGGGAGGCGGGTTTGCCGTCTGGCCTTCGCCCAGGGGCCAGGCAGCCGCGACCTCGGCCGGCGTAGTGCTGGTGGCGATGGCGGCAGCTTGGACGGCCGCACCGAGAGCGACGGTCTCGTCGTCGTGGGGAACGACTACCGGGACGCCGCTGAGGCCCGCAGCCCGAATCCGATAGGCCGGCGAGCGGGCACCGCCGCCGATCAGGTGCAGTCGGCCACCGGTGTCCACGCCAGCCGAGCGGAGGGCGTCAAGGCCGTCGAGCAGGCCGCAGAGCACGCCGTCGTGGGCGGCCAAGGCCAACTGCTCTCGGGAGGTGTCGGTCCGCAGCCCCGAGATGGTTCCGGTGGCATCGGGCAGGTCGGGGGTGCGCTCGCCGTCGAAGTAGGGCACCACCACCGGCGCGACGGGGCCGTCGGCGGCGGCCAGCGCCAATTCGGCCAGGCCCGCGGGGTCCACGTCCAGCCAGCGGGCCATGGAGTCGGTGACCCGGGTGGCGTTGAGGGTGCAGACCAGGGGAAGGTAGACGCCGGTGGCGTCGGCGAATCCGGCCACCGCCCCTGAAGCGTCGTTGGCCGGGGTGCGAGACACCGAGTAGGCCGTGCCTGAGGTGCCCAGCGAGATCACCGTGTCGCCCGGTTTCAGCCCCAGGCCCAGCGCCGCGCCCATGTTGTCGCCGGTGCCGGGGCCGACCAGCAGCGTGTCCGGCAGGCCCAGCGCCGCCGCAGCCTCTCCTGCAATTGGCCCGGCAGCCTCTGCGGGCCCCAACACGCGGGGCAATCGCCACAACCAGCTAGCCGGATCGCCCACGGCCAAACCCAGCAAGTCGGGGGCCAACTCGTTGCGGACGGGGTCGAACCAGCCGGTGCCCGAAGCGTCGCCCCGGTCGGTAACGTGTTCGCCGGACAGCCGCCATGTGAGCCAGTCGTGGGGAAGCATCACCTGGGCTATCTGGTCGGCCAGATGCGGCTCGTTGTCCAGCACCCAGGCCAGTTTGGCGATGGTGAACGACGCCAGCGGCACCGACCCGCAGCGCCCGGCCCATTCCCGGGGGCTCAGGCGGGCCACCAAGTCGTGGGCTTGGGCCGCCGAAGTGGTGTCGTTCCACAGCTTGGCCGGGCGCAGCACCTCACCGGCTTCGCCCAGCAGCACCAGGCCGTGCTGCTGGCCCGCCACGCTGATGGCCGCCACCCGGGCCCGGTCGGCCTCGGAGAACTGGGCGAAGCAGGCCGCCAGCGCCTCCCACCAGGTCTCAGGATCCTGCTCGCTCACCGGTGGGTCCCAGCGGGTGTGGGCGTGGGGCGCACTGGCCCGGTCCACCAGCGAGCCTGAATCGCGCTCTCTCAGCTCTACTTTGGACGACTGGGTGGACGAGTCGACCCCGGCCACCAGTGCCCGGTTCGCCATCAACACTTCACCGCGGTCTGGAAGTCCCGACCGCACATCAGCTCGGGGTGGTCCAGATGATGCGGTTCACCTCGTTCTCGAGGCGCTCTTGGCGACCCGACACCGGCAGGGGGCTGAGCCTGTCGGCCACTGCCTTGTCGGCCAACGAGGCCAGATCCACGCCGCCCTTCATGATGTCGACCCCCAGATCCGACCCCCATTGGGCGTAGCGCTGCTCCCGGGCGTGCTCAACGGTGCCGTCGGCCACCATGGCCTCGGCCACCAGCAAGGAGCGGGCCAGTGTGTCGATGCCCCCGATGTGACCCCAGAACAGGTCGTCTCGGGCCATGCTCTGGCGCCGGAGCTTGGTGTCGAAGTTGAACCCGCCGGTGGAGAACCCCCCGCCCCGCACTATCTCGTACAGGGCCGGCGACAGCTCGTCCACCGAGTTGGGAAACTGGTCGGTGTCCCACCCGTTCTGGGGGTCGCCCCGGTTGGCGTCCACGCTGCCGAAGATGCCGTTGTCCACCGCGTAGGCCACCTCGTGGTGAAAGGAGTGGCCCGACAAGGTGGCGTGGTTCACCTCGATGTTCACCTTGAACTCATCGACAAGGCCGTAGCGCTCCAAGAAGCCGTGGACTGCGGCGCAGTCGTAGTCGTACTGGTGTTTGGTGGGCTCCTGGGGCTTGGGCTCGAGCAGCAGCGTGCCGGTGAAACCGATCTTGTGCTTGTGCTCGGCCACCAGGGTCAGGAATCGGGCCAACTGGTCGGCCTCCTGGCGCAGTCGGGTGTTGAGCAGCGTCTCGTAGCCCTCTCTCCCGCCCCACAGCACGTAGTTGGCACCGTCGAGGCGGTGGGTGGCCTCGAGCATGTGGCGCACTTGGGCTGCGGCGTGGGCGAAAACCTCGGGATCGGGGTTGGTGGCCGCCCCTGCGGCGTAGCGGGGATGGCTGAACAGATTGGCGGTGCCCCACAGCAGCCGCACCCCGGTGGCCTCCATCTTGGCGGCAGCCCGATCCACCATGGCGTCGAGGTTGGCCCGGCTCTCGGCCAGACTGCCGCCCTCGGGGGCCATGTCCACGTCGTGGAAGCAAAAGAACGGGGTGCCCAGCTTCTCGAAGAACTCGAAGGCGGCGTCTTGTTTGGCCCGAGCGGCGTCCATCGGATCTTGATCGGGCGCCAGCCAGGGGCGGTCGAACGTGCCGTGGCCGAAGATGTCGCTGCCCGGCCAGTTGAAGCTGTGCCAATAGCACACCGCAATTCGGAGGTGGTCCTCCATGCGCCGTCCCAGCACCTGTCGGTCGGGGTTGTACACCCGATAGGCCAACTGCCCGAGGCCGGCGCTGCGCCCGGCAAAGGCCACCGGCTCGGGAACGGTGTCGAAGAATTGAGTCATCATGGGCCTCCGTCGCAACGAGGAAGATGAGGAAGATGCCGCCTGATACTAAGGTTCGCCGCACGAAGCCGCTTGGTTGCGCCTACGCTGGCGGGGTTGAAAACAAGCGACAAGCATGAGAGGCGGGTCTATGTCTTTTCCATCCGATCTTGAGATCGCCCGCGGGGCGAATCTGCGCCCGCTCACCGAAATAGCCCAAGATGCCGGCATCCCGACCGAGATGCTGGAGCCCTACGGGGCCGGCGCGGCCAAGATCAGCCTGGACGCCATCGAGGCGCTGGCCGACCGGCCCAGGGCCCGATATGTGGTGGTGACCGCCATCACCCCCACTCCGCTGGGCGAGGGCAAGACCACCACCACCGTGGGGCTGGGGCAGGGCTTCGGCCACATCAACAAGCGAGCCACCATCGCCATCCGCCAGCCCTCGCTGGGGCCGACTTTCGGGATCAAGGGCGGCGCGGCTGGCGGGGGCTACAGCCAGGTGGTGCCCATGGAGCTGTTCAACCTCCACCTCACCGGCGACATGCACGCGGTGACCGCGGCCCACAACATGTGCTCGGCCATGCTCGACGCCCACTTGTTCCACGGCAACGAACTGGAGTTGGATCTGCACAACATCACCTGGCGCCGGGTGGTGGACATCAACGACCGGGCCTTGCGCAACATCGTGGTGGGCCTGGGCGGACGGCTCGACGGCATCCCTCGGGAGAGCGGGTTCGACATCACCGCCGCCTCTGAGGTGATGGCCACCCTGGCCTTGGCCACGTCGCTGTCAGACCTGCGGGCCCGCCTGGGCCGGATCGTGGTGGGCTACACCAAGGCCGGGACGCCGGTCACCGCCGAGGATCTGAAGGCTGCCGGGGCAATGGCCGTGCTGTTGAAGGACGCCCTCAAGCCCAACCTGATGCAGACCCTGGAGGGCGGCCCCGCCCTGGTACACACCGGGCCGTTCGGCAACATCGCCACCGGCAACTCCTCCATCGTGGCCGACCGCATCGCCATCCGCACCGGCGATTTTTTGGTCACCGAGGCCGGGTTCGGCGCCGACATGGGCGCCGAGCGGTTCTTCAACATCAAGTGCCGCTACTCGGGCATCGATCCCGACGCCGCGGTGATGGTGGCCACCGTGCGTGGGCTCAAGGCCCACTCCGGCAACCACCGGATCGTGGCCGGGCGACCCCTGCCCGAGGCGCTGCTGGCCGAGAACCCCGACGAGGTCCACGCCGGGGGCGACAACCTCCGCAAGCAGTTGTCCAACATGAAGGCCCACGGGGTGACTCCGGTGGTGGCCATCAACGCCTTCCCCGGCGACCACGATGCCGATCTGGCCGCCATCGCCGAGATCGCCGACGAGTACGGCGCCCGCTGCGCGGTGACCACCCACTTCTCCGACGGCGGCGCGGGGGCGGCCACCCTCGCCGAGGCGGTGGCCGAGGCCTGCGAGGAGCCCAGCTCGTTCAAGGTGCTGTACGAGGACGACTTGTCGCTCAAGGACAAGATCGCCGCGGTGGCCACCACCGTGTACGGCGCCGACGGCGTGGAATACTCGGCTGCGGCCAACCGCCAGCTCGACACCTACGAGGCCGCCGGGTTCAGCCACCTCCCGGTGTGCATCGCCAAAACCCACCTGTCAATCTCGTCGGACCCCTCCCTCAAGGGGGCGCCCACCGGCTGGACCCTGCCGGTGCGAGAGGTGCGGGCCTCAGTGGGTGCCGGCTTCGTCTACCCCATCTGCGGCGACATGCGCACCATGCCGGGCCTCGGCCGCCAACCAGCCGCCATGGGCATAGACCTCGACGAGAGCGGCGAGATCGTCGGGCTGAGCTGAGCTTGGGACTCTTGCCGGTGCTCTGCGTTCACGATTCCCAGCAACGGCCACCCGGTTGCTTGGCAGATAGTCTTTACCAGCCTCAGGGTGCCTCTGGGGGAAGGGGGTGTACATGGCAAGGCGGGACCGGCTAACGGCGCCGATGGTGCGCGACGGCGGGCAACTGCGGGAAGCGACGTGGGACGAGGCCCTGTCGCGAGCCGCGAATGGGTTCAATCGGGTGCTCGACACCCATGGCCCGCAGGCATTCGGGATGTTCAGCTGCTCCAAGGCCACCAACGAGATGAACTACATCGCCCAGAAGTTCATCCGCACCGTGGTGGGCTCCAACAACATCGACTCCTGCAATCGAACTTGACACGCTCCTTCGGTCGTCGGTCTGGCGACAGTGTTCGGAGCGGGAGGGGGCACTTGCTCCTACCAGGAGATCGAGGAGACCGACTTGGTCTTCCTGTGGGGCTCCAACGCCCGCGAGGCCCATCCCATTTACTTCCACCACCTGCTCAAGGGCATCGACAACGGCGCCCGCATGTACTGCGTGGACCCCCGCTACACCTCATCGGCCCGCTTCGCCGACGTATGGGTGGGCATAGACGTGGGCACCGACATAGCCCTGGCCAGCGGCATCGGCCGGGAGATAATCCGGGCCGGGCTGGCCAACCAGGAGTTCATCGCCCATGCCACAGTGGGCTTCGAGGCCTACGCCGCCTCGGTGGAGCCGTTCACCCCCGACGCGGTGGCCGCCATCTGCGGCATACCCGCCGAGGCTGTGGTGGAGATGGCCCATGCCTACGCCACCGCGGGAAAGGCCCAGATCCTGTGGACCCTGGGCATCACCGAGCACCACAACGCGGTCGACAACGTGCTGTCGCTGTGCAACCTGGCCCTGCTCACCGGCCATGTTGGGCGGTGGGGCTCGGGCCTGGTGCCGCTGCGGGGGCAGAACAACGTGCAGGGCGGCGGCGACATGGGGGCCATCCCCAACAAGTTCCTCGGCTTTGCCAGCGTGGACGACCCCGATCATCGGGCCCGGTTCGAGACCGCCTACGGCCGCCCGCTCAACCCGGATCCCGGGTGGCACCTGACGCTGATGTTCGAGGCCATGGAGCGGGGCGATCTGCGAGCGCTCTATGTGATCGGCGAGAACCCGGCCGACTCCGAGGCCGACGTGCTCCACGCCCGGGCCCAGCTCGAGAGCCTCGACATCCTGGTGGTGCAGGACATCTTGATGACCCGCACCGCGGAGATGGCCGACGTGGTGCTGCCCGCCTCGGTGGCCTGGGCCGAGAGCAACGGCACCGTCACCTCCAGCGAGCGCCGGGTGCAGCGGGTGCGCCCCGCTGTCACGCCGCCCGGACAGGCCCGCCACGACATCGACATCTTGTGCGACATGGCTGAAGCCATGGGCGCGGCACTCGGCCCCCGCGACCCGCATGCCGCCTGGGACGAGGTGCGCGGGTTGTCGGCCATGCATGGGGGGATGACCTGGGAGCGCCTGGAAGCCGCCGGCGGGTTGCAGTGGCCGTGCCCCGACGAAGACCATCCCGGCAGCGCCTTCCTCCACGGCTGGCTGTGGGCCGACGATTTGGAGGGCCACGACCCGGCCCCGTTCTCGGTGCTGGAACACGAGGGACCGACCGAGGCGTTGAGCGAGGAGTTCCCCCTGCGGCTCACCACCGGTCGGGCGCTGGACTCATACAACACCGGTGTTCAGAGCGGTAACTATGACTCGCCGCTGCGGTTCGCCGGCCTCGACCTGAATCCGTCCGATGCGGCTGCGCTGGGCATCGCCGGCGGCGACCTCGTGCGGGTCTGCTCACCCCGCGGTTCGGTGGAGATGAACGCCCGTCTTGTGTCGAGCCTGCCCGCCGGCCTGGCCTTCACCACCCTGCATCATCCCGAGTTGATCGACGTGAACGTGCTCACCAACCCAGACTGGGATCCCAAATCCGGCACCGCCGAGTTCAAAGCGGCGGCCGTGAGGGTTGAGCCGGTCGAAGCCCCCGAGACTGCGGGGGCGTCCGTTGGCTGATCTGCACTTTGGCGACGACCAGCCCACCGACGCCGAACGGGCCGCTGTCGATGCTGTAGTGCCCGACAGCAATGCCGCTACCGTGACCGAGACCGAGCGGTTGGTGCGCGGGGGCCGCTCCCGGCGACAGGGACTCCGCCACCTGCTGCTGCCGGTGCTGCACTCGCTTCAACACGAGATCGGCTGGATCAGTCCAGGCGGGTTGAACTGTGCCGCTGAGCGGCTGGGGGTTCCCCCCGCTGAGGCTTATGGTGTGGCCACCTTCTACGAGCTGCTCCGCACCACTGATCCCGGTCACAAACAAGACGTGGTCCATGTGTGCGTCGACCCCGCCTGCGCCCTGGCCGGAAACGGCGAGCTTCGGGCGTCGTTGGAGGCCGGCGGGGCCAGAGTCCACGCCAGTCCATGTCTGGGGCAGTGCGAACGGGCACCGGCTCTGTTCATACAGGGAGTTGGCCGACCCGACCGGGTGCCGGCCGACGACGAAGAGCAATTCCGCTTGCCGCAGGCCGGCGATCCCGGTCTGCGGGTGCTGCGCCGGGTTGGCGAAGTCGATCCCACTTCCCTGGACTCCTACCGGGAACACGGCGGCTACCGGGCACTGACCCAAGCCATCGACTTGGGGCCGGACGCGGTCATCGCTGCCGTGTCGGACTCGGGACTGTCGGGCCGGGGCGGTGCCGCCTTCCCCACCGGCGTCAAATGGCGGGCCGTGGCCGACGAGCCCGGACCGGACAAACACGTGGTGGCCAACTGCGACGAGTCCGAACCCGGCACGTTCAAAGACCGCATGGTCTGCGAGCACGATCCGTTCTCGGTCATCGAGTCGATGACCATCGCTGGTTTGGCCACCGGTTCGCCCCACGGCTGGATCTACATCCGGGGCGAGTATCCCCGGGCCACCGCGCGCCTAGAGGGCGCCATCTCCCAGGCCCGAGACGCCGGGCTGTTGGGCGAAAACGCTGCCGGCGCCGGGCAGCGCTTCGACATCGAGCTGCGCCGGGGGGCGGGGGCCTACATATGCGGCGAAGAGACGGCTCTGTTCAACTCCATCGAGGGCTTCCGGGGCGAGCCCCGCAACAAGCCCCCCTTCCCCACCACCCACGGCCTCTTCTCCCAGCCCACCGCCATCAACAACCCCGAGACGCTCATCAACGTGCTCGATATTGTGACCGACGGCCCTGAGGCCTACCGCGCGGTTGGCACGGCGCGCTCCCCCGGCACCCGGCTGTTCTGCCTGTCGGGCCGGGTGGCGGTTCCTGGCCTGTACGAAGTGCCGTTCGGCACCTCCTTGGGCGAGCTGATCGAGTTGGCCGGAGGGCCCGTCGGGTCGCTGGCCGCGGTGCTGTTGGGCGGGGCCGCCGGGGTGTTTGTCGGCCCCGACGCATTAGACATGCCCCTCACTCTGGAGGACACACGGGAGGCTGGTGCGACCTTGGGTTCGGGGGTCGTGACCGTGTTCGATGACACTGTTGACATGCAGGCCGTGGTGGTCCGCATCGCCGAGTTCTTCCGAGATGAGTCGTGCGGTCAGTGCGTGCCCTGCCGAGTGGGCACCCAGCGCCAACACGAGGTGCTGGTGGAGTTGCAAAGCTCCGGCCAGCCTCTGGCCCCTCAGCGGGCCGAGCTGATCGACGACATGGCTCTGGCCATGGTCGACGCCTCCATCTGCGGCCTGGGCCACACCGCGGCCTCCGCGGTGCGCTCCGCTCTGGCGCTGGGCCTGATAGGAAGTAGCTCGTGAGCGGCGTGGCCACCGAAACCGCGGTCACCATCCGGGTCGACGACCAAGAGGTCGCTGTGCCCGAGGGGGCCACCATCCTCGATGCCTGCAACGCCGCCGGGGTGGACACTCCCACCATCTGCTATGGCCCCACCCTCACCCCGGTGAACGTGTGCCGGGTGTGCGTGGTGGAACTAGACGGCAGCCGGGCCCTGGTTCCCTCCTGCTCCCGCCCCGCCGAGGAGGGCATGGTGGTACACACCGACAGCGAGCGGGTCCGCCACAGCCGCAAGATGGTGCTGGAGTTTCTGGCCACCGGGGTAGACCTGACCCAGGCCGACGAGATGGGCCGGTGGGCCGAGCACTACGGCGCCGACCCCGACCGCTACGTCCCCGGCGGCGAGACCATGGACGAGCCGGTGCGGGTGCAGGACAACCTCTACATCCGCGACTACGACAAGTGCGTGCTGTGCTACCGCTGCGTGGAGGCCTGTGGCGACGACGCCCAGCACACCTACGCCATCTCGGTGGCCGGCCGGGGCTTCGGGGCCCGCATCTCCACCGAGTTCGACGTGACCCTGCCCGAATCGGCCTGCGTGTACTGCGGCAACTGCGTGGCCGTGTGCCCCACCAACGCCCTCCAATTCAAGACCGAGTTCGACCTCCGCCAAGCCGACGACTGGCGCTCCGAAGACCAAACCGTCACCCAAACCGTGTGCTCCTACTGCGGCGTCGGCTGCAACCTCGAACTCCACGTGCAAGACAACCAAATCGTCAAATGCACCTCCCCCGACGACCACGACGTAACCCAGGGCAACCTCTGCATCAAAGGCCGCTTCGGCTGGAACTACGTGTAGGACAGCGTAGGATTTAGCCATGGTCCAGCTGCTCGTCCTACAACAGGACGCCCTTGCCAATTTGGACATGATGAGACTAGACTGAAAGTTATCTAAAGTATATGACTACTACTGACATCGGATTAGCCGACACGAAGCTGCTGACCGCAGCCGACCTGCTGCGCTTGAGCGACCAAGGCGTGCGCGGCGAACTGGTGCGAGGAGTGCTCCGCGAGACGATGGCATCAGGACACCGGCACGGCAAGATCGCAGTCAATCTCGCCACCGAATTGAACATCTTTGCGAAGGCCAAGAGAATCGGCACGGTTGTGGCCTCCGATTCGGGCGTCTGGCTGGAGCGCGACCCCGACACCGTGCGTGAGCCCGACGTGGCATTCACCTCAGCAGCGAAGATCCCACTGGACGCGGAGATCGATGGCTACGCCGAAGTCGTCCCCGATTTAGTGGCGGAGATCGTCTCGCCTAACGACAGCCGCCGCTGGGCCCGCGACCGAGCACAGATGTGGCTCGACCACGGTGCCCCACTGGTCTGGATAGTCCACCCCGACACCCGCACCATCGACGTGTACCGCCCCGGCAAAGACGCCATGACCTTGGGCGAAAACGACTCCCTCAATGGCCACGACGTCCTCCCCGGCTTCACCTGCTCTGTCAGAACCATCTTCGCCTGATGCCATAGGCGGGCTCGCCTAGCGGACGAGGTTGGCGGCAAGATTCGACTTTGTAGGCGATACCTGGCCAACCATGCTGGAAGCGGACAAGGAGGGGTGGATCTACATTGATCATGCTCGGTTGATAGGAACTTCGGCTCTTCTCGGTACGCCCCCAAGTGGCTTACCCATCATGGGTGGACTGTTCCTCAGGTGTCGATTAGCCACGCAAGAAATGCGGCAGGGACGGCTGGGAGGTCGAGGTCTTCGAGGTCGAGTACGGAGCGGGCTGGTCAGGCCGAACGGCAATGGACCCCCGCACTTCCTTAGGGGAGGGCTGGACGGGTGTGCTCAAGGCTCAGTCGCCATCCCGACCCATCTCTGCGCTGGGGCTGTGTATGGTGCATTTCCCCAGAGATGGAGAATTTTCTTGGTTATTTCTCCAGAGTGTGGAGAGTTTTCCAGATTTTTTCGTCAGAGCGTGGAGGGTTTTCCAGATTTTCTCGTCGCTGAGACCTCGCTGCCCAGACTGGTGTCTCATCGACGTCACACGCCGTTTCGGGGATTTCATGCCTCTTGCGGGCTGGCCGTTGTGCTCACTCGGTCTACCGGCAAGAATGCGGGGCGATGACTGCAACCAAACTGGACGGCGAAATGCTGTCAGCCGAGATCAAAGAAGGACTGCGGGAGCGGATCACCGCTCTGGCCGCCAAGGGCAAGACCCCGGGGTTGGGCACGCTGTTGGTGGGCGACGACGGGCCTTCATCCAATTACGTGGCCATGAAGCACCGCGACAGCGAGGAACTGGGGATGGGCTCTCGGGAGGTCCACCTGCCCGCCGATGCCACCCAAGAAGAGGTCGACGCTGTGGTGGATGATTTCAACGCCGACCCGGCGGTGGACGCCTACATCATGCAGTACCCGTTCCCTGGCGACCTCGACTACGAGACCGCGCTGCTGCGGGTGTTGCCCGACAAAGACGCCGATGGCCTCCACCCAGTGAACCTGGGGCGGCTGGTGCAGGGGGTGGATGCTCCGCTGGCCTGTACCCCCCGGGGCATCCAGCTGATGCTGGAGCGCTACGAGATTCCCATTGCTGGCCAGCATGTGGTGATCATCGGCCGAGGGCTCACCATTGGCCGCCCGTTGGCCAACCTCTTATCGCTCAAGCGGCCTAACGCCAACGCCGCCGTCACCGTGGTCCACACCGGGGCGGGCGACATCTCCCGCTACACCAAGAACGCCGACATCTTGATCGCCGCCGCCGGGGCACCCCGGATGGTGAAGGCCGACATGGTGAAGCCTGGCGCGGCGGTGGTGGCTGCCGGTGTGAGCTTTGCCGACGGCAAGCTGGTGTCGGACGTGGACGACGATGTGGCCGAGGTGGCGGGCTGGCTCTCGCCCCGAATCGGCGGGGTGGGGCCGATGACCCGTACCATGCTGATGGCAAACACAGTGGCCGCTGCTGAGCGGGCGGTGGGCTGAGAGGCCTCGGTCCGCCATGGCGCAACCGGACGATCAGAACAGCAACACCAACCAGAAAGCACCGACATGGCCGACGCCTACATCATCGACGCAGTCCGCTCCCCCATGGGCCGCTACGGCGGAGGGCTGAGCCACCTGCACCCCGCCGACCTCGGCGCCAACATCTTGGGTGGCCTCATCGAGCGCACCGGCGTGGACCCCGCCGCGGTGGACGACTGCATCATGGGCTGCGTCGGCCAGATCGGCGCCCAGGCGTTCAACGTGGCCCGCAACGCCTGGCTGTCGGCCGGGTTGCCCGAGCATGTGCCGGCGGTGACCATCGACCGCCAGTGCGGCTCGTCGCAGCAGGCGGTGCACTTCGCCGCTCAAGGCATCATGTCGGGCACCCAAGACCTGGTAGTGGCCGGCGGGGTGGAGGTGATGAGCCTCATCACCCTCAACAGCCAGGGCGACGTGGGACCCGATCTGGGCATGCGCTACCCGTTTGACGGCGAGGGCTGGGCCGACCGCTTCGGCGACGAGGAGGTCCACCAGTTCCGGGGCGGCAACCTGATCGCCGAGCGGTGGGACGTGACCCTGGAGGACATGAACGGCCTGGCGCTGCGCAGCCACCAGAACGCGGCCCGGGCCTGGGAGGAAGGCCGCTTCGAGCGGGAAGTGCAGGCGGTAGGCGACTGTGCCCGCGACGAGGGCATCCGGCCCGACACATCCATGGAGAAGATGGCCAGATTGCGGCCCTTTTCCGAGCACGGGCCTTTGACCGCGGCCAACTCCAGCCAGATCACCGACGGATCAGCCGCCCTGCTAATCGCCTCCGAGAGGGCGGTGGCCGACCACGGCCTCGAGCCCCGGGCCCGGATCCACACCATGGCCGTGGTGGGAAGCGATCCGGTGCTAATCCTCACCGGCCCCATCCCGGCCACCGCCAAGGTGCTGGACCGTGCCGGCATGGAACTGGACGACATCGACCTGTTCGAGTGCAACGAGGCCTTCGCCTCGGTGGTGCTGGCCTGGGCCAAAGAAACCGGCGCAGACATGGACAAGGTGAATGTGAACGGCGGGGCCATCGCCCTGGGCCACCCCCTGGGGGCCAGCGGCGCCCGGATCATGACCACCCTGCTCAACGAACTGGAGCGCTCCGGCGGCCGCTACGGGCTCCAGACCATGTGCGAGGGCGGCGGGCTGGCCAACGCCACCATCATCGAGAACCTGGCTGCGTAGCCACAAAGACACCCGAGGAGACACCGAAGACAATGGGCATCCACATCGACCACATCTCACTGCTGGTGAAGGATCTGGACCAGGCTGAGGCCGACTGGCAGCAGATCCTCGAAGTGCTGGCCCCCGGCCACACCATGAAGGTCACCCGGGGCTCGGGCGCCGACGACATGGACGGCACCCCCATGAGCTGGGTCACATTCCAGAACCCCGATCCCACCGGTGTTTCCATTCAGCTGTGGTCGCCATCTGAGCCGGGGCACTGGCCCGACAAGGTGCTGGCCAAAAAGGGCGAGTACGTACACCACATAGCCTTTTGCTCCGACGACTTCGACACCATGATCGACGGCGTGCGCGATGCCGACATCCCGTTGGTGCTGAACGAGCCCAGCAACCCCGACACCCAGCCGTGGCTGAAGTGGAACTTCATCCCCCCCGACAAGGCCCACGGACCACTGATCGAGCTGGCCACCCGCTATCTGTCGGTGGGCGAGGAGTGGCTGCCCCACCCCGACAACGCCGAGAACCAGCCCCTGGCCGAAGAGCTCCGCGATCGCTTCGTCGGCTAATGCCGGCCGCGACTCACCCAACCCGCTAGTCGACCAAGCACATGACCAGTCCCCCGGTGGCTATCACCATGCCGGTGGAGGACGGGCTCTCCATCGGCTGGCTGTCCGACCTCGTTGTACACGCCGAGCAGGCCGGGATCGACACCGCGCTGGTGGGCGAGGTGGCCGGCCCCGAGGTGTTCGCAACATTGGGGGTCATGGCCGCCCGAACCGAGCGCATCCGGCTGGGGTCGGGCATCGTGGCCGCCTACACCCGCTCCCCCGCGCTTACCGCCATGGGGTTCGCCACCCTGGCCTCGCTGGCGCCTGGCCGAGTGGTGGCCGGCATCGGCGCCAGCAGCCCCATCGTGGTGGACCGCTGGCACGGCGGCGACTTCGAGCAGCCTTTGGCCACGGTGCGAGAGTTCATCGCCCTACTACGGGCTGCGCTGGCCGGCGAGAAGCTGAACCACGACGGACCACGGTTCCGGTCCCACGGTTTCCGGCTTGACTTGCCTGCCACCGATGTCCCCATCTGGCTGGGGGCTATCAATCCCCGGATGCTGGGCCTGGCCGGCGAGATCGCCGACGCCGTGTTCCTGACTTGGTGTCCGCCGGCTGAAGTCGCACCCAAGCGAGAGATCGTCGAAGCGGCCGCCGCCAATTCAGGGCGCGACCCCGCCGATGTCTCCACCGTTCTGTCGTTCTGGGCCTACGCTGGCCCCGATCCCGAACAGGCGCTGGAGCGGATGCGCCGTCAAGTGCTGGCCTACGCCATGGTCCCCACCCATCAGCCCGCGTTCGTCGACACCTTCGACAATCTGCCTGAGGTGGCCGCAGCTTGGCAGGACGGCGATCGAGCCAAGGCACTGTCGCTGGTGCCCGATGAGGCCGTTTTGGCCCAATGCGCCCTTGGGCCCGACATGCTGGCCGACCGCATTGCTACCTATCGGGCCGCGGGCGCTGACCTGCCCATCGTGCTCTTGACCGGTGCCCACGTCGGAGACGACATCGGCCCACAAGCCACCGTGGATGCCCTGAGTCGGATTGCCGCGCCCTGAGCCCAGTCGACTTTGTGGGGCTGCCTTCATAAAGTGCCGCCCATAGGCTCGCGCTCTTAGTATCCCCCCATGACCAAACGCGACGTTGTCGTCATCGGTGCCGGGGCGGCGGGGCTGAGCGCTGGAGCCCTGCTAGCCGCCGAAGGCCGCTCGGTGACCATTCTCGAGCGGTCCCCATTCCTGGGGGGCCGGGCGCTGGCGGTGGACGACGAGGGGTTCAAGGTGAACCTCGGCGGGCACCTCATCGAAGACCCGGGCTCGGGGCTGACCAAGGTGTTCGAGCACGTCGGCAAAGAGCTGATCCATGGCGAGGTGTCCCACGACATGCCCATCTGGGACAACGACGCCGGCAAGTGGGGGTCGATCCGAGACCGCTACCCCGACAAGACCGAGGTGAAGAAGGTCATCAAGGCTCTCACCGAGACCTCCTGGGACGAACTGGAGGAGTGGGATGACCGCCCGATGCGGGAGTGGCTGGCCCAGCACACCACTGACCAGGGTGTTTATGATCTCTACGAGTT
Source organism: Candidatus Poriferisocius sp. (assembly GCF_965208475.1). Taxonomy (GTDB): domain Bacteria; phylum Actinomycetota; class Acidimicrobiia; order Acidimicrobiales; family Bin134; genus Poriferisocius. The sequence goes on from NZ_OZ242338.1 coordinate 553,543, forward strand.
CATCGCCGTGCTGGAGTGCATGACCGACGAATGGTACGACCACTCGGCCAGCGACAACTTGTGGGTGCGCAAGATGCACTACGAGGAGCGGCACATGGCCGCCTACTCCTGCTGGCCCGGCCAGGGTTGGGACGGCATGTGGCAAGACCTGGCCGACGGCTTCACCGAGCACGGCGGCGAGCTCCGCATGCAGACCCCGGCCGGCCGGGTGCTGATCGAGAACGGGGCCGTGGTCGGCGTGTCCATCCCCCACACCCCCAACGTGCCCAACGACTGGGACATCGGCGAGGTGATCGAGTGCGACGCGGTCATCTCCACCCTGCCGGTGTGGAACGTGTTCAACGTGGTGCCCGAGTGGGAGCTGCCCGACTGGTACACCCAACAGGTCCGCTACCTGGCTCAGGACCAGTACCGGGTGACCATGCTCAACCTCTACTTTGCCACCGAAGAGCCGGTGACCATGTTCGACCCCCGGGAGCTGGCCACCTGGCTGGCCACCCCCCACAGCCCCACGCCGGGCTACATGTACGACCAGACGGCCATGGACCCCACAGGAGTTCCCGACGGACTCCACCTGTACTGCACCGGCGGCATAGTCCCCGGCTCGCGTGGGCGCGACCGGCGATTCATCGAGGACATGTACGACCGCCTCGAACAGGGTCTCTACGTGATGTATCCCGGCTTGGCCAAGCATGTGTGGAAGAGGCGGCTGCTGGCATTCGACCCGGCATTCGGTGTCGCGCAAAAGCCCATGCTGGTGGGCAAGTTCCGGCCCCACTGGCGAGCGCCCACCGTGGACGGCCTGTACTTCGCCAGCGAAACGTTCCGCAGCCGCGGCATCGGCACCGACCGGGCCGCCCGGGCCGCCCTCACCTGCGTGGAGGACATTTTGGCCCGCCGAATCCCCACCTTCGGCGACGGCTGGCGCTACTGACCGACCCCGAGAGATCTTCTGACACAAGGAGCAACCAAGCACATGGAGTTCACCCTCACCGAAGAACAAGAGATGTTCCAAGAGATGGTCCGCAACTGGGTCGAGAAGGAATGTCCCAAGGACGCGGCCCGCGACTACGAAGCCCAGGAGTTCGAGTATCCCTTCGAGCTGTGGGACAAGATGTCCGAGGCCGGTTTCCACGCCATCGGCCTGCCCCCCGAGCTGGGTGGACAGGGCGGCGACGTGGTCACCCAGATGATCCTCACACGGGAGCTGGCCCGCTCTCTCGCCGGGCTCACCTGGATATTCGGCATCTCCTCGTTCTGCGCCAAGTCGATCAACAAGTTCGCCTCCGACGTGGCCCGCGAGGAGCTGATCCCCCAGCTCGCTGAGGGCAAGCTCCGGGTGGCCATCGCGGTCACCGAGCCGTCAGGGGGCACCGATCTGATGGGTGCCATGAAGACTCGGGCCGCCAAGGTGGACGGAGGCTGGAGCATCACCGGCCAGAAGATCTGGTCGACCGCGGCCCATGTGTCCGACTACCTGTTCTTGATGGCCCGCACCGAGGACATCGTGGACAAGCCGGCCCGGGGGGTCACCCTGTTCTTGGTGAAGAACCCCGCCGAGGGCCTGGAATGCCGCCAGATCCCCAAGGTGGGCATGAAGTCGGTGGGGTCGTGCGAGGTGTTCCTCGACGACGTGTTCGTGCCCGACGAGTACGTGGTGGGCCAGCCCGGCCAGGGCTTCTACCAAATGCTGTCCACCCTCAACAACGAGCGCATCATGGTGGCAGCGCTGTGTACCGGCATCATCGACGGCTGCATCGAGGAGGCCCTCAGCTACCTGATGGAGCGGGAGGCCTTCGGCAAGAAGATCGGCTCGTTCCAGGTGTGGCACCAGAATCTGGCCGACATGGCCATGATGCAGAAGCAGGCCGAGCTGATGACCTACTACGCGGCGTGGAAGTCGGAGTCGGGCGAGGACTGCGGCCGCGAGGCCAACATGGCCAAGGTGGTGGCCTCCGAGTACGCCGGCAAGTGCTCCGACATCGCCATCCAGGTGCTGGGTGGAATGGGCTATGCGCTCGAAACCCATCCCCAGCGCTACTGGAGAGACAGCCGTCTGTACCGCATCGGCCCCATCACCAACGAGATGGCACGGAACAGCATCGCCGAGACCTTCGGACTGCCCCGAAGCTTCTAGTGGGCAACGCTTTAGAGGGGCGCGTCGCGCTGGTCACCGGGGCCGGTCGGGGCATCGGGTTGGCGGTGGCCGCCCGACTGGCCCGAGACGGGGCCGCGGTGGTGGTGAACGACGTCGACGCCGACGTGGCCAGCGAGGCAGTGGAGACAATTGCCGCCGCTGGCGGACGGGCCGTAGCCGCTCCGGGATCGGTGGTAAACCTTGATGACGTGGCCGCCATGCTGGGCGGGGCAGTCGAGTCATTCGGCGGCCTGGACATCCTGGTGAACAACGCGGGGATCACCGCCGACGCCATGGCCCACAACATGACCGATGAGCAGTGGGACCTAGTGTGCGACGTGGCGCTGAAGGGCACGTTCAACCTGTGCCGGGCTGCTTTTCCGATGTTGCGGGGCAGCCGGGACAATCCACCGGCCCACCATCGCAAGGTGGTCAACATGGCCTCGATCAACGGGATCTACGGGATCGCCGGCAATGTCAACTACTCGGCGGCCAAGGGCGGGGTGATCGCCCTCACCAAGTCGCTGGCCCGGGAGTGGGCCCGCCACCGGATCAACGTCAACGCGGCGGCGCCGGGCTACATCGCCGGCACCCGCCTGACCGGCGCACGCGACGATGACACCGGGCTAGGCATCCCCCAAGAGATCATTGAGCGCATCGAGGCCCAGATCCCCATCGGGCGGGCTGGCACCCCCGAGGACGTGGCCGGGGCCGTTGCTTGGCTGGCGTCGCCTGACTCCGACTATGCAACCGGGCAAGTGATCGAACTCCACGGAGGCCGAGAGATGGTTGAGCTCTTATGAAAACGCAGCGGACTGACCCCAACGTCGGCGAGCTCTTATGAGCACAGAAAAACTGACCACGCTGACTGAGGCCGCCGCACTCGTGCGCAACGGCGACACCGTGGCCATCCAGAACATGGCCACCCAAGCCGCGCCCATGGCGCTGGTGCGGGAACTCATCCGCCAGGGCCGACAAGAGCTCGGAGTGGTGTGTTTGGTGGGCGGCATCCCGGTGGACTGGCTGGCCGCATCCGGGGCCATGAACCGCCTGATCGGCGCGGCGGTGTCGATGGAGCAGTTCGGCCTGTGCCAGCGCTACCGCAAAGCAGTGGAAGCCGGCGCAATCCGGGTGGAGGAGCTGTCGGAGACCGCGCTGAATGCCCGCTTGGGCGCCGGTGCCCGCAATCTGCCGTTCTTGCCCACCCGAGGGCTGATCGGCACCGACCTGATCGATGTGAACGACAGCCTGGTGATGCTCGACGACCCCTTCGGCGGTCCGTCGGTGGTGGCCTGCAAGGCGCTGGTGCCCGATGTGGCCCTGGTACACGCCCACAAGGCCGACCGTTTCGGCAACATCGGCTATGAGCCCACCGCCCTGTGGCCCGACCTCGGCATCATGCCCAAGGCGGCCACCACGGTGATCGTCAGCGCCGAGGAGATCGTCGACTCCGAGGTGCTGCGGGCCAACCCCGACCGCACCGTGCTGCCCGGCTTCATGGTGGACGCGGTGGTGGAGGCTCCCTTCGGCGCCCATCCCACCTCGTTCTTCCCCCGCTACGGCTACGACACAGCCATCCACTTGGAGTGGATCGGCGCAGCCCGTGACGACGAGGCGGTGGCTGCGTTCATGGAGAAGTACGTGATCGGCCCGTCCGATCACACGGCCTACTTGGAGGCGGTGGGCGGCGCCGAGCGGCAGGCCGCCCTGGAAGCCTGGGAGCAGACGTGATGGCGTTCGTTGGCGGGAGCAGGTCCGGAGAGAACTCATCGGGAGGACAGCCATGAGCGACTGGCAGAACAGCCCCCCGGCGGACGACTGGACCATCGACGAGCTGATGATCGCCCGGCTGGCCGCGTGCTTCGCCGACGGCGACCAGGCCTGCAACGGCATGGCCTCGTTCGTGCCGGTCAGCGCCTTTTGGCTGGCCCGGCTCACCCACGCCCCCGACCTGGTGTGGCTGGCCGGAGCGGTGGGGCTCGAGCCCCGCCCCGACCGGGTGCCCGCCTCCACCCTGGAAGCCCCGCTGTGGCGGGACTCCATAATGTATGTGGAACAGTACGGCGACTTCTGGAACTTCGCCCTCAACGGCCGGTGGCTCACCAAGTTCTGTGTGGGCGCCGCCCAACTCGACCGCTTCGGCAACGGCAACAACTCGGTTATCGGCGCCGACTATCACACTCCCAGAGTGCGGCTACCGGGCACCGCGGGGCTGGGCGACATGGGTTCCATAGGCAAAGCGCTGTACTACTGGAACCCCAACCACAACCCCCGCTCCCTGGTGGAGAAGGTGGACTTCATCTCCTGCGCCGGCTATCTGGGCGGCGGGTCGGAGCGGGCCGACGCCGGTCTCGACGGCGGACCCGAGTTGGTGATCACCAACCTGTGCGTTATGGACTTCCACCCCGAAACCCGCCACATGCAGGTGGCATCGCTGCATCCCGGGGTCACCTTCGAGCAGGTGCAGGAGGCCACCGGCTTCGAGCTGCCCGCCCCAGAGGGGCAGTTGCCCACCACCGCGGTGCCCACCGGCGAGCAAGTGCGATTGATCCGCGAGGTGATCGACCCCGACAACATGCGCCGCCGGGAGTTCGGCGGATGAGCAACCGAACTGCGTGCCGCGACACGGCCCTTCCTCCCGTCAGGTCCAGCCGATGAAAGACCTGGAGATCGGCGTTCCCGGCCAGATCATGCCCCCGGCCCACCGGGCGGTCACCCTGGGCCAGCGGGCCGAGGCCGACGGCTTCGACGCCCTGTGGTGGCCGTGCCACCTGATGGGCTGGCACCCCGACTCGGTCTGGACCCCGGACATGAGCCCGCTGGCCGCGGCGCAGCCCAGCGGCCACGTGTACTTCGACCCGCTGGTGATGATGGGCGCGGTGGGAGCGCAAACCGAGACCATCAAGGTGGGATCGGTGGTGACCGACCTGATCCGCCGCCACCCGGCCATGGTGGCCAACATGGCCCTCACCGTCGACCACCTCACCCAAGGCCGGTCGATTTTGGGACTGGGCTCGGGCGAGCGGATGAACGTGACCCCTTACGGCCTGGGCTTCGACCGCCCGGTCGGCCGCCTCGAAGAGGGCATCGAGATCATCCGAGCGCTGTGGGCGGCCGACGGCCCCATCAACTACAAGGGAAAGTTCCATCAGCTAACCGACGCCGTGCTGGGCCTGTCCCCATATGGGGACACTCCCCCGCCAATCTGGACCGCGGCCCACGGCCCCAGGATGCTGAACATCACCGGGCGGTTGGCCGACGGCTGGCTGCCCACCAAGCTGGCCCCCGAGGTCTACGCCGATTCGCTGGCCACCATCCGCCAGGCGTCGGTGGATGTGGGACGGAGTGCCGACGCGGTCACCCCCGGCCTGTTGGCCTACGTGCTGGCCGCACCCGATGAGGCCACGCTGCGCCGTATGCAGGAAGCGCCCCTGCTGCGGGCCATCATGGTGATGCTGCCCCCGCAGATCTTCCGCCAACTCGGGGTGGAACCGCCCGAGGGCTTCCACGACCTGATCCCCGCTTCGGTGCCCCGCCAGCAGGCCGAGGCCATCATCGCCGGCATCCCCCCCAAGGTGGTGGACTACTACTGCTTCTGCGGCACTCCAGAGCAGATCGCCGAGGAAGTCCGCACCTACTACGACGCCGGGCTGCGCCATCTGATCATGTGGAACGTGACCGCCTTCGGCGACCCCGAGTTGGCCGGGTGGTCGTTTAGGGCCATGCGGGAGGTCAAAGACATATTGAGGAGCCAGGGATGAGCCATCATGAACAAGCAAGAAGCCCGCTGGAAATAGTCCAGAGCTACTTCACCGCGCTCAACACCGAGGACTGGGAGCTGATGGCGTCGGTCCTTGATCCCGCGATCGACCTGGTGCCGAGCGGATCGCGCCCCCGCACCGGATCGGACAAGGCCATCGCCATGTTCCAGAAGATCTTCGAGCGCTTCCCAGTCCACCAAGACAACCCCAATCGGTTCATCTGCGATGACAGCACCGTGGTGGTGGAGATCACCTTCAACGGTGCCACCGCTGACGGACGGGAACTGTCTTTCGACGCGGTGGACATCTTCGACGTCGAAGACGGCCGCATCCGCCGCCTCTCCCAGTGGTTCGACACTGCCGCGCTGGCTGCCGTGTTGCAGGCGTGACCGCCTTAATCTGGTCCGCGGCATTTGTCCGGGCTGCGGGTCCTGTCGCCGGGGCGGCTCGGCGCGCGGTGGCGCCGAGGCCTAGCCCCGACGCCACCCACAGCCCTCACGGGAGCCATCCCAACATATGACCTCGGTAGTCGTTGTCGGGTCGGGGGCTGCCGGGATGACCGCGGCGGTGGCAGCGGCGCAGGCAGGGGTCGAGGTGACGGTTGTGGAGCGAGCGCCGGTGCTGGGCGGGACCACAGCGCTGTCGGGCGGGCTGGCCTGGATGCCGGCCAACCGGCTGATGGCCGCCGAGGGAGTGGACGACTCCCCCGCCGAGGCCGGGAAATACTTGCGGGCCCTGCGGCTGGGCGACGTTGACGACGAACTCGTGGACTACTTCGCTGAGCAGGCACCGGCAGTCGCCGACTGGATGGAATCGGCCACCAAGCTCAGATGGCAGACGGTCCCCTACCCCGACTACCACCCCGAATTGCCCGGAGGAAAGCCCGGACATCGCCCCCTGGAGCCCCAGCCCCGAGAAGTCTCCCCTGAACTGGATCAACGGATTCGCACCGCCCCGAATGTGTCTGCGCCCATTACCTATCGGGAGCTGGCCACTGGTGAATTCGATCGCAATGAGATAACAGCGCGATCCCGCCAGGGAATGATCACCATGGGCCGGTCGATGATCGCCTCTCTGGTAGAGGCGGCCGAAGCTGCCGGCGCGATGATCCATGTTGGAACAGGAGTAGATGGCCTGGCCCAGTCCGGCGGCACCGTCAATGGAGTGAGAATCGGCGATGAGGTATTGCCTGGACGGGTGATCCTGGCTTCCGGCGGATTCGAGCGTGATCTCGCCCTAGTGCAGGCATTCCTGCGGGGACCGATGACCGGCCCGGTGGGCGCCCCCGGCATGGACGGCACCGCGCTGCGGCTGGCGCTGGCCATGGGCGCCGAACTGGGCAATATGGCCGAGGCCTGGTGGTGTCCCGCCATGACCGTGCCCGGCGAAGAAATCGACGGCCAGCCGTTCCACCGGCTGGTGCTCACCGAGCGGGCCCGGCCCCGATCGCTGATGGTGGACTCCCGAGGGCGGAGATTTACCAACGAGGCCCGCAACTACAACGACGTGGGCCGGGCCATGCACGCCTTCGACCCCACTGGCTTCCAACACCCAGCCTCTACTTCTTGGCTGGTGTTCGACGCCGGCTATCGCCGCCGGTACCACCTGGGGCCGTTACGTCGGGGAGGGTCAGATCCAGAGTGGCTGCACCGGGCTGACAGCTTGGCAGAGCTGGCCACCGCCATCGACGTGGACAGCGAAGAGCTAGCCGCCACGGTGGCCCGGTTCAACCAACTGGCCGCCGCAGGCGACGACCCCGACTTCGGCCGGGGTCGCTCCATCTACGACCGCTTCGTCGGCGACTCCGCCGCCCCCCACCCCACGCTCGGACCGGTAGACGAGCCCCCGTTCTACGCCGTCCGCCTCCACCCCGGCTGCCTGGGCACCAAAGGCGGCCCCCACACCCACGTCAACGGCCAGGTCCGCCATCAAGACGGCGGCCCAATCAAGGGCCTCTACGCCGCGGGCAACGCCGCCGCCAGCCCGCTGGGCGCCGCATACCCCGGCGCCGGCGGCACCATCGGCCCCCTGCTAGTGGCCGCCCGCGCCGCCGGCATCGCAGCAGCCAGCTAGCGTGTCCCGCGGCAGAGTACTTGCCACCGCCACAAAGCCAAGTCCGTCCTCACACCACCAACTCGATCCTTCCCCGTCAGTTTCGACGTGGACAAGGAACTTGTGCATCTACTGCTCATCAGTCTCAAAGCCGCTCTGGAACACCTAGAGATTCTGCTGGCTTGGTCAAGCTGGCCACCAGTGCATCTTGAGAGAATGACACTGACAGGTCGGCAAGCACGCCTTCGCATTCCGCCCACTCCGTGATCACGGCCAAGAGCTCTTCCAGGTCGTCTGAGCCACCAGTGAATCCAATGTCGTCCTCAGCCCACCAACGGACGCCATCATCTTGGTTGAGGTGTATTCGCACTTGGTGCTTCATTCCTTCGAGCACTCCTTACCGTCTACAGCAACTGCCGTATCTCGTCGTCGGTCAATCCAGCCCGCTCCACCAGCATATGCCGAAGCGCCCAAGGGGGAACTTCAGACCGGTCATGGAACGCGAACCCAATCGGCAAGCGCCCCTCCGCAACCAGTTTGCGATGCGATCCCCTTTGCCGCTCAATCCGATATCCGATGCTCCAGAGCATTCTCAGCACCGAACGCGCCTTCAGCGCAGGAAAATGGGACGACGGGATGGGCATGGCGTCAGCGGCGCAAATACTCGCTTGCCGAGACCATTCTCGCGTTTCCGATACCCCTTGCTACCGGCTTGTTGTCGTTGTTCATGCCTGCTCCTGTGGATATGTGGAAATATCTGTGGATAGAGCTATTTTCAATATTTTTTAGTGTATCAAGTGACCAGTGTCATTCGAAAGGGTTTTCGGGTTGCTCGCCATCCCCCGCAGGCTGAAGAGCGCAAGGCTCAACTGGCCGCTGCCTAAGCTTGGTCCTGATGGGGAAGATCATCTTTGACGACAACCTGCCGGTGTTGCAGGGCTTGCCCGACGCCAGCGTTGACCTCGTCTACATCGACCCGCCGTTCAATACCGGCAAGCGCCAGGAGCGTGAGCGGATCAAGACGGTGCACGACGAGGCCAACGGCGACAGGACCGGCTTCGCCGGGCGCCGCTACCAGACCATCCGCCTCGGCAAATCCGGCTACGACGACGCCTTCGACGACTACATGGCCTTTCTCGCCCCCCGGTTCGAGGAGGCCCACCGAGTGCTGGCCGACACCGGCAGCTTCTTCCTCCACATCGACTACCGGGAAGTCCACTACTGCAAGGTGCTTCTCGACCAGATCTTCGGCCGGGACTCGTTCATGAACGAGATCATCTGGGCCTACGACTACGGTGCCCGATCCAAGAAGAAGTGGTCGGCCAAGCACGACAGCATCCTGTGGTACGCCAAAGACCCTGCCGACTACACGTTCTGCTTCGAGGAGATGGACCGGATCCCTTATATGGCCCCCGGCCTAGTGGGCAAGGAGAAAGCAGCCCGAGGCAAAACGCCCACCGACGTGTGGTGGCACACCATCGTGAGCCCCAACGGCAAAGAGAAAACCGGCTACGCCACCCAAAAACCCCTCGGCGTGCTCGAGCGCCTAGTCAAAGTCCACTCCCGCCCAGGCGACCTCCTGCTCGACTTCTTCGCCGGCAGCGGCACCCTCGGCGAAGCCGCCGCCAAACACGGCCGCGACTACCTCCTCATCGACAACAACCCCGAAGCCATCCAAACCATGACCCGCCGCCTAGCCCCCACCAACCCCACCCTCACCGGCTACGACGCGCTCCTCGAAACGTAGTTGAGCACTAACGGCTCGGCGTCAGACTCTGACGACCCCCTGGAAGACATGTTCTTGATGCCATTCCAAGTACGAGTTCCCAGGACGCTCCCCTTGCTTGGGAACAACCAGCTTGGGCTTGAGGACCTGGCCGAAGTACTGGTCGACTCCGGGATCGTCACGACTGCTTGCCTCCAGCTTGAGGGCTCGGTGGACTCTGAGGCCCCCGTTCACGGTAATCAGCCCCGTGTCAAAAGCGGCATCATGCGTCGGGCACGCTGCTACGCCGTTACGAAAGTCCAACCGCTCTTTGTCGTCGCATGCTGCCCAGGGCTTGATGTGTGAGGCCACCAAAAGCTTGTTGCCGGGAAGTGACCGTGGGGCGAATCCGCAGAAACCACAACTGTGGGCAAAGTTCTCTAGAACCTGACCAGCGAATCTGTGTTGGCCAATGCGGATCTCGTGTTCTGCTATCCGGGTTGTCTCTTCTTCGTCTGCAAGCAACCGCAGCCTTCTCTTAGCAGCCTTCACCTCCAAGACGGCATCCAACGATTCCTGGCGAGCAAGCTCCTCCTGACCCAGCAGGTCAAAGCTCGTAACGTTTTCCAACGCAAGAAAATCAGGTAGACGGTCTTCGTCCACTCCCATGTCTCGGGCAGAGCGCAACACTCGGTTGTAAAGGTGGGGAAACTGATCGGGGTCGGCGGCCATCTCGATGAAGAACCTCCACTCATGCGCACCAGCGTTCTTGCGAGACCCGTCTAGGTTCATCATCTTGTTGTTGATCGACCCCGGAGGTCGGACAAATAACCCAGCCAGATCATGCAGGATCTTCGGCGCCCGGTGCATGGAACCACCCCCATACCGGTGCGGGTCCATTACGAAGAAGAGCCCGTAGCACAAGATCGCCTCAACCGGCGTGAACAGTTCCTGACGAGGTCTTGGCTGGCGGCGCAGAATCTGGCCCCACTGCGAGCGAGCTTGCTCGACGGTGAGGTCGAGGTAGTCGCTCAGCGATCGCACGCTGCCAACGTAGCCGGCCGTTGTTCTGTGATCACACGATGCTGTAAGCCCAGTACCGAGTGCAGAGGAAAATCGACGAATAGCCATTGGTGAAGCGGGCAATCTGTCACTGAAGCCTGATATACCATGGCCTTGGGTGCATTCTCCGCGTCGGAACGTCTAGGTGCCTCCAGCGTCTCTGTCGCTTATCGGAATCCCTTGTCTGGGTATGGAATGGGTAGAAAGGAGTAAAATCTCATATGAGTGCATTATATGTGCATGGCATGACAGAATTCGAGGCGATGGGCACTACCCGATTCGCTGCCATCCGTAGCATGGATGGCACATTCTCTTTCGAAATATGCGCCACCCCTGCCCACCGGGATAATCGACAGTCGGACCTAATAGAGCGAGCAGCCACGCCCAAGGCGGTCATCGACCGGGTGGATGAGATTCTGGAGGTACTTTATGAGCACATCTGCCTTGATGGCCTGACGGCTGCATATCCCTTGGCAGCGGACAGGGATGCACTCCGGGTGCTTATGCGGCTCGGCGTCGCCGAGGACACCTTGGAGAGGTATGGCCACCGAGAGCTAGGTCCCGCCACTCCCATGACAATCAGTAACCGGTTGCATGCGAACCTGGTGTGTCACGGACATGCAGTGTGCCGAGAGTCGGCACCGCAATGCGGGAATTGCCCTCTCATATCATTCTGCGAGACAGGGCGTTCCACCGTTGCCGCGACGGCTGGAGGTACAGCGGTTTTGGATCTCTTCGGAGGTGCAGGTGCGATGGGGTTGGGGTTCGAGGAGGCCGGTTTTCGCATCGCAGTCGCAGTCGAGATCGAGCGGCATCCTGCACAGACGTACCGGCTGAACCATCCTGGTGTTCCCGTACTTGAGGCCGCTGTTGAGGACGTCAGCGCGGAGGTCCTGCGTGAATGGCTGCCAGGCTTGGATACCCCCCTGGCTGTCATTGCCGGTCCTCCCTGCCAGGGATACTCTGCCGCTGGTGCACGAACTGTAGGAGACCGACGCAATCTCCTATTCAGGCATGTAAGCAGGCTGGCGCGGGAATTTGGAGCGCGGTCCGTCCTCATCGAGAATGTCCCCGGCGTCCGCCGCGTGAACGGGGTCACCTACACGGAGCGGGTTACGGCGTCGCTTCGCAAAGCGGGGTATTCCACCTGGAAGCAGCCGGCCACCCTGCGTGCGTCTGATTTCGGGGTGCCTCAGAATCGCCGACGTCTCTTCTTCGTTGGTGTGGGTCCTGGTGTCGCTCTGCCGGCGGTACCCCCACCAACGCATGCACCACCCGGTGATGCCGCTTCCGGTCACTGTCTGCCGCAGACGGTGTCGTTGGCCGAACGGTTGAAAGATCTCCCCAGTCTTGGTTCTGGCGAAGGGTCGGAACGACTCCAACTGCCCGACGGATGTGTTGTACTGAATTCAACTGCGATGAAGCACTCGCCGAAAGTCGTAGCGAAGATCAAAGCAATTCCTCAAGGGGGTGGCCCGATCTCGTACCGTCGGCTTGACAGCGATGTTGCACGGACGCTCGTAGCAGGCCACCGCGCCCTCCCGGTGCATCCCACAGAGGACAGGGCGATCACCGTGCGAGAGGCGGCGCGGATACAAGGATTTCCCGACTCATACTTCTTCTGCGGGCCACGCGCCAGCCAGCCGCTTCAAGTGGCTAACGCCGTCCCGCCCCCACTCGCGCTTGCGATGGCCAAAGAGATGAGGGCATCACTTGAAGCTGCTGGATATGGCAACTGCTGGAGAGAGCAGTGAGTCCGGCACTGAACCCAGAGCGGGCGACCGACGCCGATCTAGCTGCCGAGATCGAGGGCAGTACTGATGAATCCCCGGTAAGCACCGTCCTCCGCACCGACGAGCGGGTCCTCGCACGCGTGACCGATGGCATCTACAGGCAGCCGGGATCAGCGATACGAGAACTCGTGTCCAACGCCTACGACGCCGACGCGCGACAAGTGGTCATCAAAACTGATCGTCCTAGGTTTCAGACAATCACCGTAGAAGACGACGGCATAGGCATGACACCTGCTGCCCTGGCACATCTACTCCATCATATTGGTGGCAGTGCAAAGCGGACGCACGAGGGGGCTGAACTCGGGGTCACAGATCACGCCGACCTCGCATGCAGCCCGTCTGGACGCCGACTGATCGGCAAGATCGGTATCGGCCTATTTTCTGTCGCCCAGTTAACCTACCGCTTCCAGATCATCACAAAGACTGCCAGCGACCCTTGGCGAACAGTCGCATCGGTCGTGCTGCGACGATATTCCGATGAGGGCGCACCGCAAACAGACGAACATGGAGAGTACGAGGCAGGAAGGGTGACCATCTGGCGAGAGCCAGCTGCGGATGTCGAATCACACGGCACAACGATCATCTTGACTGATATTCGGCATCAGACCCGCGGCACACTCCAGAGCCGCGACATTTGGGCGGCTATCGATTCTGACCGTGCCCTGGCTCCTGAAGAGTCTCGGGATCTCGAGCCACCGGCATTCCATATTGGACGGGTGCGACCGGACGACGCCGATGCCCTCCAAGGCGAGGGTGGTGCCTACGATTGTCTTCCGTGGTCTCGCGATGATGGGCCGGACGACGCCTTCGGGAAACTAGTCAAAGCGGTGTGGCAACAGGTTGACCAAGGAATCCCTAATCCCCAGCTTGAACGCATCTTTGACTATTACCTGCGCATGGTGTGGCAACTCAGTCTCGCTATACCTGCGCCGTACGTCTTCGGCAACCCCTTTGAACTTCCCTTACAGGACCAGCTTTCACTTTTCGAATTGCCGAAGGCCGTCAAAGAGGCTCCGGTCGAGTTCACGCTCGCTGACAAAGAGACTGTGGCTTCGGCAAAGTCAATTGGCTCTTCAGTCGAAATCGGTGGCGACTTCCACGTTCTTGTTGACGATCTCCAGCTCGCCCGTCCTCTGATCTTCACCGACCTGCCAGAAACGAGCCACGCTGTCAAGAAACCAATTCTCGCTATTGGGCAGGTGCGAGAGGAGTTCGATGGGGTACTAGAGGAGTTCAGCGGCGGCCCGCTTGAGTTCGAGGTCTACCTCATGTGGGCACCGAAGATCGCGCCCACAGAACACCAAGGCGTTCTAGTCCGGGTTCACGGATCGAGTGGGACGCTGTTCGACCCAACGTTTATGCGATACCAGATATCTGAGCAGACACGGCTGAGACAGATCACATGTGAGATTTTTGTCTCAGAAGGCTTTGAAGCTGCTCTGAACATCGATCGTGAGTCGTTCAACTACGCGCATCCACATGTGATCTACATCACGAAGTGGCTTCACACAGCGCTTCGGCGTGTCGCCACGATTCAGAAGCGAATAGCGGCTGATATCCGGCAAGCTGTCCGGGAGACCGCCGCAGCCGGGCAGGAGGATGCCCTAAGAGATGTGGCCGTTCGCGCGTGGCGAGAAGAGTCTGACGACCTGGGTGCGGAACCGCCGCCGGTCGAATTCGACGACATGGAAGACAAACTGATCCCTGCTCAACCAGGGGCGTACCGATTTAGGCGTAAACCCGTCTTCGGTGAAAGCGAAAGGCGGAAAACCCGCCAGGATAATTCAACCGAGCAGAAAATACGGGCAATTGTCCAGCTTCTGGCCGCATATGGAATCCTGGAAAGATTGACCGACCAGCAGCAAGAACGACTCCTTGCCGGTATACTAGAAATCCTCGAGGCCTCCGCACAATGAGCGACCCGTCGGGAGGTCAGGAAGACCTTGCCTCAGAGATATTTTCTGATGTCGAATACTCACCCACACAGCCGGAACTCAAGGAGTTCAAGCCCTGGCACAAGCCGCGAAAGCAGTTTGTCCGCCGCAAACAATTGTCAAAGTTGCTTCGACGCATCTACCGCCAACGAGAACCGTCGGCTCCGCTTCGTTACCTGGGCCTGCCAGGAACAGATCTGATCGACCTGCGATACTTGCACGAAGAGCTATGCCGTGCTGACAATCGACCCCTGCGCTTTCTTGGATTCAACACTGAAGCCCAGCCAGGAAACCCAGCTCACATCGAACTGAGTGTCTCGCTTGACGAAGTACGTCGGCTACCAGATGTCGATCCTTTGTCAGAAGTGATTCACACTGACTTTCGCCAGATCGGTAACGAGGAATCCATTGCATGGTCACGAGTGCAGAAACTCGGCCCGTTCGACGTGATCAACATCGACCTCTGCGATGGCCTCGCGTCCGACCCGCCGCAAAACGACGCATCGATATACCATGCGCTGTCACGCGTGATGGCCCTTCAAGCTCGAAACCACACTCCGTGGCTCCTGTTCATTGCAACGCGAATAGGACGAGGAGAGTTCGATGCCGATGCCGAAGAGACGCTCATCAGGAGGTTCCGCAAGAACGTATCCGAATGCGAAGGATTCGCTGATGCGTGCAATCGAATCCTGCAATCGGATGCAAGTTCCATTGATCCCGCGACGTGCAGCCCGACTGACCTCCTCCATCTCATGACCGTTGCCATCGGGAAGTGGTTATCGGCGATGATGCAAGTTCAGGGTACGAGCCGCCTAGAGCTCGCAAGCGTGCACGGGTACCAGGTCAATCCCGATTCCCCATGCGAGGATCTGGTCTCGCTTGCTCTACGTTTCCAGCCAGTCATCAAAGCATCACCGGATCCACTGTCGCCAGCCCCGCCGGATCCATTAGACGAATGTGAAATTGCCAAATCCATTCTCAGGCGCTCAACGAACCGAATAAACGTCGACGAGGTCCTGTATGACGACCGGAAATTGCATGATGAACTAATAGGAGAGACACAAGAGTTGCTAGCCAAGGCTCGCTACGACGTGACGGGCTACCGATCCTGGCTTCAACGGTGAAACGCGTCGCCCACAACTTGTTGCCCCTATCCGCCCGCCCAACTGACGGGGGATCACTGGGGCATGGCATCGTCAAGTTGCGTCCATGGAAATCAGCCATTTGATCTGACAAAACCGCAGAGTGGCTGACGCAGTCTGAGTTCCAGACGGTGCTGTTTGACCTTTGAGCCAATTGTCTGGATCTGAGCCTCTCTCCAACCACCCAGTCACCAGCTTGGACGTGCAGAACAGATTGCAAGGAAAACCCCTGCTCAGCCGGCGCGTTACCCCTAGAGAACCGTAGGATCAGCCGATGCCCGCTCCTGCCTTCACACCAGCGACTACCACGTCTTCACTGGCGACCCGCTACTCACGAGCCCTGGTAATGCCCGAAGTAGCAGTCCGGCTCCCCGCAGTGACGGTGATGGAGTCCGGGATCACCCGCGTGCCCGTCGGGCGTGTCTCAGGGGAGCGCATGTACGAGTCGGAGCACTTCTTTTTCTGGATGACGGTGATCGAAAACCTACCCGAGTACACATTTCAGCGAGCCTTAGACTACGCCGATCCCGACAATGTCGAGGAGCTCGCCCAGCTAGCAGCCAGGCTCCGGCTTGAGTCGGTGGAACCCGGCAACTGGTACCCCACCGAGAAAGACGCAACAGCTCTCTTCTCACGGTCAGGCGAATTCAAGGGAGTCCAAGTCGCAGGACAGTCGACAATGGACACGACCGAGGGTGCCAAGTGCACTGCGATAATCTGGTTCACTCCTGACACCCTGGAGAAGATGAGCCTTGCGCTGCTAGCCACAGCGTACCGGGATGCAAACGAACAGGGGTACAAGCCGATCAGCGCTGAAATTGCTGAAATCGTGCTCTCAACAACCCGGCAAGTGGGCCGGTTCACTGGGTCCGCAACATTCATGCCGGATACCAGCTACGGGCTCGCTGGCCTGCTGGAAGCCCGTCACGCCCTCAGAACCGGTTCGATGCTTGTGCCTGACTCCACTCTTGCGGAACTTGACGACCTCATTTCAACCCATGGCGAGCGATACCGCGAGTATCTCGGTGGACGTGATGCCTACGGTCTGGATGTCCGGGTATAAGCCAACAACATGCGTCTTCTACCAGGGTCGATGTACCTCGATCCGGTTGCTGGCCATCTCATCAGAGGCGGTGAGCAGAGGGAGACCAAGGTTTTCAGCCAGGATGAGCGCTGACCAAGAATCCAGGGCATCAACTGCATCCAGGCCGGCACGAGAGATGGTTTCAGCTACGAGAGAACGAACGGGGAACCATTCTTGAACAGCAGATAGAGCGAGTCCGATCTCCACTTGGATTCTCTCGGGATTGCCCTCGAAGCGGGTGGACAGGAAACGGCCAACGGTTACTGCTGACCAATCCAAGGCAAGAAACTCCGCATTCGCTGGCACAGTTCCTCCAAGCGCTCCAGACGCGGCCAGCACTCCTCCAGCGTCGCAGACGATGCTATGAGGCATCGATGCTGCGAAGTTGCTCGCGAATCGCCTCGAACTCCGACCGGCTCATCGGCTTGCGACCGCGGGTGAACTCCGCGGGCGAAAGCCGTGCTGCAATCCGAGTCAGCTCATTCCGCAGATACTGTTGAACCGAGAGGCCAGCGGCTTCCGCTTGCTCTCGCAACCTCTGACCGACTTTGTCGTCAAGGTCTTTGATATTCAGATCCATGGCAGAAAGTCTACCATAATGGTAGAACGTTGCGTGTTGAACGGCTACCGGCAGTTTAAGGCCAAAGCCGGTCCGAGGCCAGGGCATCGTGGAAGTGGTCGAGGGGCCAGACATGGATGCCGTCTTCGGTTTGGAATTCGTGGGGGCCGTTGTAGATGAGGATGCGGCGGGCCAAGCCGGGGAGGGCGGCTATGGCTCGCAGGCCCTTGAGCATCGCGGCGTTGTAGCGGGCTGCGGCTTTGATTTCGATGGCCAGGTGCTCGCCGTCGCGGGTAAGTACGAAATCGACTTCGGCGTTGGACTCGGTGGGCGACCAGTAGGCGACTGCATCGAAGACCTCCTGATTCTCGTTGTGGGCCCTCAGCAGCCCATAGACCCATCCCTCCAACAGAGCGCCTCGCTCTTCGGCGGCGACCGGGCCGAGCTGACGCTTAGCCGCCCGCACCAACCCCGGGTCGACCCAGTAGAGCTTGGGGCGCTTCCGTTCTCGCACCCGGAGTTTGGCCTCGAATGCCTCCAAGCGGGTTACGAGCAGAGTGTCCTCCAACACCTCCAGATATCCGGCCACGGTGGGACGGGCGACTCCCGTGTCTCGGGCCAGGCTGGACACGTTGACCGCCTGGGCATGCATCATCGCAGCCACCGGTAAGAACCGAATAAAGCCGGGCAGGTTCCGCACCGCGGCCTCAGCTCTGATCTCCTCGCGAAGATAGAGCTGGGTATAGCTCTCCAGGACTTCCCGGCGATCACCGGCCGCCCACACCAGCGGAATCGTGCCGAAGCGGAGTGCGGCGTCTAAATCGAAATCGCGGCCCAACTCGGTCGGGGTAAGCGGGTACATGGCCTTGTGAACTGCCCGTCCGGCGAGCAGGTTCGTGCCGGCAGTCTTGAGCTTGCGAGCACTGGAACCCAGAAGGGCGAACCGCACTCCCCGCTCTTCGATCTGGCGGTGGACCTCATTGAGGAGCGCAGGAATGCGCTGCATTTCGTCCACCACGATCCACTCTCCAGGCTCAACGCCCGACAAGAGGTTCCCGAACAACGCTGGATTGCCCAATAGATCGGTGAACAGCGCCTCGTCAAGCAGGTCGAAGCGCTTTGCGTCGGGAAGCATCATACGCACCCAGGTGCTCTTGCCAACCCCTCGCACTCCGAACAGAAAGAAGCTCCGCTCGGGAACTGGCAATAACCTTGTGTACACCATCCCTACAAAAATAGACGAAAAGTGCTAGCTACCTATACATTTTTCGATCTACCAGTTCCTGTCCAAGAAGGCTTCGCTGGGGGTCATGCGGGTCATGCCTCAATCCTCCAATGAATGAGAATCAGCGAAAATAAATCATCAGAGCGCATAAGCGCCCGGGCGGGGCTTGAGCGGGCGGGAGTACCACAGGGGGCGGCGCAGGCCGCCGGGGCCGGGGGCCGGGCGGGTCATGGTCAGCCACTCCTGGTAGGCCGTGCGGGCCTCGGCGGTGTCCACCACCACATCGCCGTAGGAGTCGCCGGGCCGGGCGGGCGCCACCTGCACCTGCTGGTGCCAGCACTGCATTCCCGACACCGGGTCGGGCTGCACGCAGAAGGCCAGGTTCTGGTGGACGCCGGTGTCGCCCCACCAGATGCGCTCGGTGTCGTCGTCGGCGCTGGCATGGCGGTGCGGACGGCCTCGGCGGCTGAGCCGCCACAACGTGCCCTCGTTGGTTATGTCGGCATCTCCGCCCGCCCACGAACCGCCGCTGTGCGAATCAAGCCGCCAGCGGCCCATGTGATGCGAGGCCGCCACCACCCCGGGGCGGATGCCCTCGGTACGCCAAGCGCCGATCACGAAGTGGCCGATCCGGGTGGTGATGCGCACCAGGCCGTCCACCTCGATGCCCAGAGCCTCGGCGTCGGAGGGGTGGATCCACAGGGGGTGGCGATGGCTGAGCTCGGACAGCCATTTGCTGTTGGCCGAGCGGGTGTGGATCAGCGTCGGGATGCGAAACGTCGGCAACAAGATGCGCTCGTTGCCCGAGAGGTCTAGGTTCTCCCAGTGTACGTGGGACGGAATCCAGGTGGGCGTGGCGTACTCGGGCCAGCCCCAGTCGGCCAGCGTCTCAGAATAAAGCTCCAGCTTGCGCGACGGGGTGGGGAAGCCCTCCTTGGGCGTGCCATCCACCTGCACCGCCGGTGAGCCGTCCCCGAGGCCGGCCAGGGCCAGGCCGGCCAGGTCATCCGCAGAGCCCGACCACGAGCCCGGGGTGCCTGGGCGGCGGAAGATACCGGATTCGTCGAGGCGGCAGTCCTGAAGCTCGGCGGGGTCGACCTCGCGCTCATATGGCAGGTACATGTCGCCGTCCAGCGCATAGGCGCCCCGGTCGCGCATGAACTCCAACGGGGTTTGGCCGGCTGCTTCGGCGTCTTCGGCCAGGCCGGGCACCGCCGCGAACATGGCCCCGTAGTACTCGTCCACGCTCATCGGCGCGCCGGGGCGCTGGGCGCTCTCGAACCAGCGGCGGATGCCCATGGCGCCGTCGGGGTCGATGTGCCACGACAACTCGATCAAGAACTCGTTCTCCTCCCACACCTCGCCCGGGTTGAACTCGTGGGTGCGCGACTCGCTGGTCACCGCGTCGCCCCGGATCTCGGCGTAGCGGCGCAGCACCGGCTGGCGGAAACCGATCCAGCGCCCGGCGTGGGTCTCGAAGCTGGCCACATCGTGGCGCTCGGCCCCCACCCCCATGGGCAGCACGTAGTCGGCGAAGACGGCCGTCTCCGACCAGGTGGGGGTGAGGGCCACATGGCAGCCCACCTTGTCTGGGTCCTTCAGGGCCTCCAGCCAGCTGAAGCCGTCGGGGTTGGTCCACACCGGGTTGTACACCCGGCTGAAGTACACCTCGAGTCGGCCCCGGCCCTCGGCCAGGAAATGGGGCAAGAGGATCGACATCTCGTGGTGGGCCAGCGGGTACTCCCGCGGCCAGCTCAGCTCGTTCCACTGCTCGAAGGGCGGGGCGCCCGGCGGATGGGGCGCCTTGTACTTGTTCCAGCCGTTGCCGGTGGTGCCCCCCACGGTGCCCACCGAGCCGGTGAGCACGTTGAGGAAGAACAGGCACCGGGCCGTCTGCCAGCCGCCCAGGTTCCCGGCGGCCGCGGCCCGCCAGTTGTGGGAGGCGAACTTGGCGGGATGGGCGCCGATGATCCGGGCGATCTCGATGATCTGGGCCGCGGGCACACCGCAAACCCGCTCGGCCTCCTCCGGCGTGTGGGCCGCATAGTCGTCGAGCAGCGCCGGGCCCACCGAGTCGAACTCCGCCGGCCGGTGCGGGTGGCGCTCTCGCAGGTAGACCTCCCAGTTGGTCCAGCGCCGCACGAAGTCGCCCTCCCATGTGCCGTTCAGCACCAGCAGCCGGGCGATGGCCAAAAGCAGGAAGGGCTCGGTGCCGGGCCATGCCGGCAGCCAATGGTCGGCTTTGGCGCCGGTATTGGACAGCCGGGGGTCGACGCAGATGACCGTCGCCCCCTTGCCCTGGGCCTCGACGATCCGCTGGGCGTGGGGGTTGAAGTAGTGGCCCGCCTCCAAGTGCGACGAGATCAAGAAGATCACCTCGGCGTTGGCGAAATCCGACGAGGGGCGGTCGTGGCCCATCCAGCTCTGGTACCCGATGCGGGCGTTGGAGCTGCACACGTTGGTGTGGCTGTTGTGGCCGTCGATCCCCCAGCACTGGAGCACCCGCTCGGCGAAGCCGTCCTCGCCGGGGCGGCCCACGTGGTACATGACCTCGTTGTGGCGACCCTCGGCGATGGCGGCGCCGATGCGGCTGCCGATGTCGCTGAGGGCCTCGGGCCAGCTCACCCGCTCCCAGTGGCCGCCGCCCCGCTCGCCGGTCCGCCGCAAGGGATACAGGATGCGCTCATGGTCGTCGATCTGGTTGAGCGTGGCCGGGCCCTTGGCGCAATTGCGGCCCCGGCTGGCCGGATGCAGGGGGTTGCCCTCGATGCGGTCTATGCGCCCGGTGGCATGGTTCACATGGCACAGCAGCCCGCAAGCGGCCTCGCAGTTGAAACAGGTGGTGGGCACCAGGGTGTGGTGGTGCTCCTCCCGGCGGGGCCAGGCCTTGGCGTCGAGCGACACGACATCGTGCCAAGTCTCGTGCGGGGGGTAGCTGTGCAGCTCGTTCACGAGGCGACGCTCTCCTACGACAGCGGGACGGACTGCCCCGCCCGCACGAAGCTGTCCTCGTAGAACCACATGCCCGCCACCGCGCTGATCCCGGCCAGAGCGGCGGGCAGCGATCCCCAATCGGCGGCCAGGCCGACGCTGGCCAGGGCAATCGGGACCACCAGGCCCAACACCACCCCGCCCCCCCAGAATCGCCGGGCGTATTGACCGCGGGTCATCGCCACCACCGCCGCCTCCACATGGACGGTCCCTCGCCCCAAGACCTCGGCAGCAATGAGCACTGCGGTGGCCGACGCCCCCGCCAGCAGAACCCATTGCACGACAGCAGGGTCGGGGCCGTCCACGGCAAGCTCCAATACGGCGTAGCCGGCACCGCCGGCGGTGGCCGCCTGGGCCAGCAGCGTGGGCAGAACCAAGGGCGACTGCCAGAGGTCGCGCCCCTCGCACTGGGCGAACAAGAGGGCGGTGTAGCCCGCGGTGGCCGCAGCCAGCAGCGCGGCCGGCGCGGCCAGTACTTGCAACGCGCCAACCGAGCCGCCCACACCGGCAACAAACCACGCGGCGCACAAAGCGGCAAAGGCACCGAGGACAACGGCGCCCTTGACCAGCCAAGACCGGGGATTGGCTCGGGTGATCAGGTAGTAGAAGCGTTCGGGACGCTTCAGATCGCCCACCAGCAACGCCCCAGTCGCAGCCAGGAAGACTCCCGCCACCACCGGGGGCACCACACCCACCGCGGCCTGCTCGCCGCCGTGGCCGAGCAGCACCAATAGCGCCGCCACTGCCATCATGCCCGCCGCCACCGCCTTGGTCACCAGATAGCTCGACACCTTCGCCTTCCACGTCATCTGATGGGCCGTGGTGTAGACGGTGCGGGCCACCACATCGGGGCTGTCGGGTTCAGCAGTCGGATGATGGGCGGTGGTGTCGGCCCAGATCATCCCGTCGCCGGCGATGGCGGTGCGCAACGGGTCGAGCGACGCCGCGTCTGCGCCCCGGTAGTGAACCTTGGGGAGGGTCTTCTGCTCAGGGGCCCGCACCGCAGTCTCGCCCCGAGCGATGATCTGGGTGGTTTCGTCGGCGGGATCGTCGAGGTCGACCACCTTGATGGCGTGGGTGGGGCATACCACCACGCAGCTCGGCTCGAGGCCCTGTTCGATGCGGTGGTTGCAGAAATTGCACTTGTTGGCCGTATTGGTAGCGGGATTGATGTAGATGGCGTCGTAGGGACAGGCGTTCATGCACCCCTTGCAGCCGATGCAGTTGGCGTCGTCGAAGTCGACCACCCCGTTCTCTGCCCGGAACAAGGCGTTGGTGGGGCAGATGGAAATGCAGGGCGCATCGTCGCAGTGGTTGCACCGCATCACCGAGAAATGCCGCTCGACGTCGGGAAATGTGCCGGTCTCGATGTACTTCACCCAAGTGCGGTTCACCCCGAGGGGCACGTCGTGCTCGGCCTTGCACGCCACCGTGCAGGCATGGCACCCGATACAGCTCTCGCTGTCGAGGAGGAACCCGAGTCGGGTCACGCCGACCCTTCCGTGCTCATGTCGGGCTTGTGGGAGAGTCGATGGGTGCCCGCGCCCAGCAGTTCCACAGGCGGTCGAAGGTGTGCTTGGGATCGCGGGGCACGGTGTAGCCGCCGCCCGACTCGAGGTGAGTTAGATAACACAACAAAAGAGAGAGCTTATATACGCCAGCAGTCATGGCATACGGATGAGGCAAGTTGGGAACTTTTCGTCGGGGTCCTTTCGGGCGTGGAAAGCTACCGGAATGAGCGAGTGGATTGATTTCACAACTTACGGCGACCTCGTGGTGCGGGGGTCGGCGCTGTATGGGGACAACGATGCGGTGGTGTTCCCCGACACCCGGCACAGCTTCGATTCCCTGGAGCAGGCGGCCCGGCGGTCGGCCCGGTCGCTGCTCGCGCTGGGAGTGCGGCCCAAGGATCGGGTGGGCATCCTCATGCCCAACTGCATGGACTTCATCGAGGTGATGTTCGGCGCCTCCCTCATCGGCGCGGTCCCGGTTCCCATCAATGCCCGGTTCAAGGGCCGGGAGCTGGCCTACGTCACCGAGAACGCCGACCTGAAGGTGCTGGTCACCAGCGACATCATCGACCAGTTCACCGACTATGTGGTGATCCTCCACGACTGCCTGCCCGGCTTGGCCGACGCCCCCGACCCGGCCAATCTCGATCTCGACGCTGCTCCCGAGTTGAAGGCGGTGGTGCTGTTGGGCAGCACCTCCCCCGCCGGGATGGTGGACCGGGCCGCATTCGAGGCCCTCGCCGCCGATGGCTCCGACGACGAGGTGGAACTGCTCCGCAGCCAGGTGGCCATCCGGGATGAGGCCCTGATGATCTACACCTCAGGCACCACCGCCGAGCCCAAGGGCTGCCCCCTGAACCACGAATCGCTGGTGCGCACTGCCGTCACCGCCTGTCGGACCCGGTTCGAGCTGACCGACGCCGACGTGTTCTGGGATCCGCTCCCCCTGTTCCACATGAGCTCGATCCTCCCGCTCATCGGCTGCTTGGACGCTGGATCGTCCTACGTCACCATCACCCACTTCGACCCGGCCTCGGCCATCGCCCAGATGCGAGACGAGAAGGCCACGGTTTGCTTCTCCACCTTCCCACCGGTCACCCAGGCCATGATCAACCACCCCGACTGGGACTCCGACGAGTTCCAGCGCATCCGGCTGGTGAACAACGTGGCGCCCCCCGACGCCCTGCGGGCCATCCACGCCCTGCTTCCCTGGGCCCGCCACATGAACGCCTACGGACTCACCGAGTGCGGCGGAGTGGTGGCCTTCTCGGGCCCCGACGATCCGCCGGAAACATGGGCAGTGTCGTCAGGCCGCCCGTTCCGGGGCATCGAAGTAAAGATCAAAGACCTCGAGACCAGAGAAACCCTCACCGAGCCCCACCAAGCGGGCGAGATCTGGGTGCGGGGCTACAACGTGTTCGAGGGCTATCACAAAGACCCGGAGAAGAACGCCGAGTGTTTCGACGACGAGGGCTGGTTCTTCACCGGCGACATCGGCTCGCTCGACCCCGACGGGCGCATCAGCTACCTGGGCCGCACCAAGGACATGCTCAAGGTGGGCGGGGAGAACGTGGCCGCGGTGGAGATCGAGAGCTACCTCCAAACCCACCCGGCGGTGGCCATCGCCCAGGTGGTCCCATTGCCCGACGAGAAATACCAGGAGATTCCGGCCGCTTTCGTCGAGCTCAAGCCAGGCGCGGAGGCCAGCGAGGAAGAGCTTATTGAGTTCTGCCGAGGCCAGATCGCCA
Source organism: Candidatus Poriferisocius sp. (assembly GCF_965208475.1). Classification (GTDB taxonomy): domain Bacteria; phylum Actinomycetota; class Acidimicrobiia; order Acidimicrobiales; family Bin134; genus Poriferisocius. The sequence goes on from NZ_OZ242338.1 coordinate 578,247, forward strand.
GCTTCAAGATCCCCCGACACGTCCAATTCGTCGCCCCCAACGAATGGCCCATGTCCGCCACCAAGATCCAAAAATTCCGCCTAGCCGACAAACTCCAAGCCGAATTGGGGCTGTGAGCCTCTACTCCGCGTAACCCTCAGGTAGCTGGTCGACGTGCCAGATTTGGCTCCTCCACCAGCGCCACTTGCCGGCAATCACATCCTCAACCGTGCAGCGCGGGTGGGGCTCGAGCCAGTCGATCTCGGAGTCCACGATCTGGAACAGGCAGCCGTGTCCTGACTTGGGACGCACATAGGTCTCCCGCCAGTGCGGCTCGCTCAGATCGGTGTCGACCACCTCATAGCCGGTGGCCTCCAAGTCGGCGATGGTCGCCTCCACGTCGTCCACGAAGATGGTCACGTGGTGAAAGCCCTCCCCATGCTTGTCGATGAAACGGCGCAGGTAGCTCTGCTCGTTCAGCGGCTCCAGCAACTCCACCTTCACGGTGTCGGGCAGTTTGAACATGGCGGTGCGGATATCCAGCGGCATATCGTCGGCTCCCATCACGAACTGCCCGCCGAACACATCTCGAAACAGCGGCACGGCAGCCTCGATGGAGCGCACCGCGATGCCGATGTGGTCCCAGCGTTGAATGCGGGGCGACACCGCCGGGTTCGAGTCCAAACCGGCCGGATATCCGGCCTCGCCCATTGTTCTCCAGCCCATGGCCGACTCCTCTCGGTGCTCCCACATTCTTTGGGAAGCTTCCAAGTGTGCTATCTAGCAGGGCATGGGCAAGCTTGACGAAGCCATCGCCGGACAAAGCGGATTTCCCCGGGTGATGCCCGGATTGGAACAGCCGCTCACCGTTCCCCAGAAGATCGCCTGTGCGGCCCGCATCCTCGACGCCGAGGGATATGCGCTAGATGTGGCCGGCCACATCACGGTGGTGCGAGACGATGCCGAAGACGGCTCCATGTGGTGTACCCCCTATGGGCTGTGGTGGAACGAGATCACCGCCTCCGACATCTTGGCGATCGACGCCGATGGCCAAGTGCTGGAGGGCCGCTGGGACGTGACCCCGGCGGTACACATCCACACCGAGATGCACCGGGCCCGCCCCGACGCCCAGGTCGTGATCCACAACCACCCCTACTACGGCAGCCTGCTGTCCACCATGCACAAGCTGCCCGAAATTACCGACCAGCAGGCCTGTATGTTCGACGGCGACATCGCCTTGTTCGGCACCTACACCGGCGGGGTGGACGACGCCGCCGGGGGCCAGCACCTAGCCGACGCAGTGGGCAGCGCCACAGCGGTAATCCTGGCCAACCACGGGGTGCTCATCGCCGGCGAGACCACCGAGCAAGCCGTCTACCGGGCCTCCAATTTCGAGCGGGTATGCCGGCTCAACTACGACGCCATGCAGGCAGGCCAGACCCCGGTGCCAGTGCCCCCCGAGCAGCGTCCCACGCTCAAGGCCGCGGTCAACAGCCACCACATGACGGTCAGATATTTCTGGGAGGGGGCGGTGCGAAAACTGCTGCGCGAGGCCCCCGAAGTGTTGAACTGACAGGAACTTCTATGAGTTGGACGATTAACCCAGACAGCCCGCGCACCATCGGCTCGTGGATCCGCCATAAGGCCGAGGTCAACGGCGACCGTCTGGCCCTCACCGTAGAGGGTCGGGACAAGACCTATGCAGGGGTCCATGCCGACTCCGACCGCCTGGCCGCGGGCCTGGCCTCACTCGGCCTCGGACCAGGCGACCGCTCCTGTTTGATGATGCAGAACTCCCTGGAGTGCATCGACGCCTGGTTCTCCATGAACAAGGCCGGAGTAGTGGAAGTACCCATCAACCAGGCCTATAGAGGCCATCTGCTGGAGTACCTGATCAGCCAGTCACGCTCTTCGGCGGTAGTTTGCGATGCCGATTATTTGGACCGCATCGCCGAGGCGGCTCCGAGCCTGCCCGGCCTCGAGCACGTGGTGGTCAACCGGGCAGCCGGTACGCAGGACGCGGGCACCCTCGAATTCCCCGACCACGTCACCGTGCATGAGTTGGCCGACCTGTACCTGGACACTCCCGCCCCTGAGCCCGACGTGGACTACCGGGATACCGCGGTCATCTTGTACACCTCAGGCACCACCGGCCCGTCCAAGGGCGTGATGCTGTGCCATGAGGCCAACCTGAACCTGGCTCGCCACACTGTCGATTTGGTGGGCTACCGCGCCGACGATGTGCTCTACACCGCCTTTCCGCTGTTTCACATCAACGCCAAATACACCAGCGTGATGTGCGCCATGGAGGCCGATGCCCGCCTCATCATGGACCGGCGGTTCTCAGCCAGCCGCTTCTGGGACCGCTGCCGGGCCGAGGGCATCACCGCCTTCAATTACCAGGGCGGGCTGCTGATGATGCTCTGGAAGCAGCCCGAGCGGGCCGACGACGCCGACAACCCGGTGCGAAACGGCTTCGGAGCCCCCTGCCCGGTGGAGATCTGGGAGCCGTTCGAAGAGCGCTTCGGGGTCCATCTCTCCGAGGTGTACGGCATGACCGAGGTGGCCATCACCACCGAGAACCGTCGCGGGGTGCGCAAGATCGGCACCGCGGGCCGTGAATCGGCGCTCTACCACGTGGCGGTGGTGGATTCCGAAGACCGGCCGGTGCCCCCCGGAACTGCGGGCGAGATCGTGGTGCGGCCCAAAAAGCCCCACATCATGATCGATAGCTACTTCGACATGCCCGACGTCACCGTGGAGACGTTCCGCAATCTGTGGTTCCACACCGGCGACCGGGGCCGCCTCGACACCGACGGCTACCTGACCTTCATCGACCGCATGAAGGACTGCGTGCGCCGCCGAGGCGAGAACATCTCCTCCTACGAAGTAGAAGCAGTGATCAACACCTGCGACGCCGTGCTGGAGTCAGCAGTGATCGGCGTGCCCTCCGAGTTGGGCGAAGAAGAGGTGATGGCCGTGGTGGTGCTCAAGCCCGACCACGAGCTTTCCGAGACGGAGTTGCTCGACTTCTGCGTCCCCCGCATGGCCCACTTCGCCGTCCCCCGATTCGTGCGCTGGTGCGACGATCTGCCCAAGACCCCGTCAGAGCGGGTGCAGAAGTTCAAGCTGCGCGAAGAGGGCATCACGCCAGATACCTGGGACCGCGACGACGCCGGGTACGTAGTTCCGCGGTAATAGCCCATCCAAGCAACTTGAGCTTCCACCGCGTTCTAGTGACTTTCAATCACTTTTGTTGACCCAGGTGGATAGAGTTCCAGTCGGGCCGGAGCGAGGCACCCTAAAGAGGTTCTACCACCCTCGCTCCGGTCCAACCTGGTTGGTCTCAAAGACCGTAATCAGTATACGGCCGGGCCGTCCTCAGCCAGCAACAAAATCTGGGTTTGGCGTGAACGTCAGCGGCAGAGAGGTCAGCCCCCGGGTGTACACCCCGGTCTCGACCTGCTCATAGCCATCGGCATAGGCGATGTCGTCCATGGCGTCCAGCAAAGCGTCTAAGGCCACGGTCAGCTCGGCCCGGGCCAGCATCGAGCCCACACAGAAGTGGCGGCCTAGGGCGAACGCGGTGTGATCTGCCGCGGCGGTGAACGCCTTGTCGAACTCCATGTCGGTGCGGTGGATGTTGAACCGATCGGGTTCGCTGAACACCTCCGGGTCCCGGTTGGCCGAACCCAATAGCAACTCCAGGGTGTGGCCCGCTGCCACCGTGCCACCAGTGAACTCCACGTCCTCTTCCGTTTGGCGCATGATCATCTGCACCGGCCCGGTAAAGCGCAGGGTCTCGGCGAAGGCCCGGCCGATGAGCTGGCGGTCGGCCCGCACCTCGGCCATCTGCTCGGGGTTGTCCAGCAGATTCCGCATGGTCAGCGTGATGGCCTTCTCGGTGGTCTCGCCGCCCGCGGTCAGCAGCAGGCTGCAAAAGCCGCGGATGTCGTCGTCGGTCATCTGAACTCCGTCGAACTCCTTGGTCACCATGGCAGTCAGCAAGTCGTCGCCGGGGTCTGCCCGCCGCTCGGCGATCTTGGGCATGAGGTACTCCCCCATCTCCACCCGGGCGGCCATGCCCCGGCGGTTCTTCTCCTCGTCGCCGGTGATGTTGGACACAAAGTCCATGATCATCGTGTACCACTCATAGAACTGGGGCACGTCCTCCATCGGCAGGTCGAGAAGCTGCACGATCACCCCGATCGGATAGTAGGTGCTGAACCGCTTGCACAGGTCCACCTCGCCATCGGAAAAGAACTCGCCAATCTGGCTGCGGGCCGCCTTGGTGATGGCCGGCACGATGCTCTGCTCCAGGTAGCTGCCCCGAAAGATCGGGTTGACGATTCCCCGGTAGGAGGAGTGCTCCTTGCCCTCCATCTGCAAGATGGTCCGCCCGTGGACCGGCTCGGTCTGCCACTCGTAGTTGCGGCTGGAGATCTGGGGGTTGCGGAAGGCGCCGGCAACGTCTTCATATCGGCTGATCACGTAGGCCTGGGTGCCCTCGTGCCACATCACCGGATGCTCGTCGCGCAGCACCTCATAGAAGGGGTACGGGTTGGCGTCGTACTCGGGGGAGAGGATGTCTGGGGCAGCAGTCATGGGCCGTATAGTACGGCGGGCTGCAAGTACAACAAGAACAGCGAGCACAGGGGGAGGCGAGCAATCCCATGAGCAAAGTCACCACACTGGAAGAGGCGGCGGCGTCCATACCCGACGGCTCCACCGTGGCCATCGGCGGGCTGTCGATGAACAGCGCCCCCATGGCCCTGGTGCGGGAGCTGGTCCGCCAGCAGAAAAAGGACCTGGATCTGGTGGCCATCGTGGCTGGCATGGCGGTGGACTGGCTGGTGGCCGGAGGCTGCGTGCGCCGGGTCATGTCCGGGCTGGTCAGCTTCGAGGGCCTCGGCCTGGCCCCCAACTTCCGGGCCGCGGTGCAGTCTGGGCAGGTGGCCATCGAGGAGTACAGCGAGCACTTGTTGATCCGCCGGCTCCAGGCCCAGAGCTACAACCTGCCGTTCATGCCCACCAAGGCCGGTCTGGGCACCGACGTGCTCGGCCTGCACGCCGAGTCGGGCGCGGTGCGGGAGGAGAAGGACGGCCCCACCGGGGAGCACTATGTGGCCTGCACCCGCCTGCCGGTGGACGTGGCGCTCGTCCATGCCCACGAGGCCGACCAGCGAGGCACCACCCGGGTCAACCCCAAGCTGGTGTGGATGGACAACGAGATCGTCAACGCCGCTGCCCGCTCGGTGGCCTCAGTAGAGCGGGTGGTGGACACTGCGGCGTTCACTGAGGAGCCGGAGCGGACTACTTATCCCCGATTCATGATCGACACGGTGGCCCCCGCCCCTATGGGGGCCTACCCCTGCTCGTGCTTCCCCGACTACAGCCACGACTCGGGGTTCTTCATGGACTACTCCCAAGCGGCCTCCGACCGGGAGACGTTCGGCCAGTTCTTCCAAGAACGAGTTGTGAGCCCGGACACCTGGGAGGACTTCCTGGCCGCCAACAACGTCTCGACGGGAGTCTCAGCATGAGCACCCCGGTCCCCGGCTACGACTGCACCATTGACGAATTGATGGTGGTGACGTTCTCCCGGGCCATGTCCAACGACACCCGGGCATTCAACGGCGCGGTGTCGTTCATCCCCGTGTGCGGCTATCTGCTGGCCCGGCGCACCCACGCCCCCGAGCTGGTGTGGGCCGCCAGCTCCATCGCCATCGACGCCGACCCAAACGAGATCGGCGACTCCACCCTGTCGGACTCGCTGTGGGGCGGGGCCTCCATGCTGAGCAACTCCCCCTTCGACTTCTGGACCTACGCCCAGGGCGCCCGCTACAACACCTTCGCCTTCCGGGGGGCGCAGATGGACGCCTACGGCAACGTGAACAACACGGTGATCGGCCCCTACGACGCCCCCAAAGTGCGCCTGCCCGGCGGCGGCGGCATGGCCGACCTCGGCGCCATGATCCCCCGCATCTACCTGTGGTCGTCCACCCACGACCCCCGCACCTTTGTGGATCGGCTCGACTTCCGCTCCGGCATCGGCTGGGGCGACGGGGGCGACCACCGGGAGCGCATGGGGATGCCCGGCGGACCCCAGCTGTGCATCACCAACCTGTGCGTGTTCGACTTCGAGCCGGCCAGCAAGCGGATGCGGCTGGCCTCGCTCCATCCTGAGGTGACCGCAGAGCAGGTGCAGGAGTCCACCGGGTTCGAAGTGTTGATGCCCGACGGGGACATCCCCACCACAGCCCGGCCCACCGCCGACGAGCTGCACATCTTGCGCACCGAGGTGGATCCCACCAGCGCCCGCCTGCGGGAGTTCTGAGCAATGCAGGTTCCTGGATCTGTTGCCCTGGTCACCGGAGGCGCCTCCGGACTGGGCGCCGGTGTGGTCAAGACGCTGTTGGACAGGGGCGGGCGGGCGGTCATCTTGGACCTGCCCTCATCGGCCGGGGAGGCTATGGCCAACGATCTGGGCGACGAGGCCGCCTTCGTCCCCGTTGACGTCACCAACCCCGATGACGTCGAGCGAGCCGTATCCGCCGCGGCCTCGGCATTCGGCCGCATCGACGCTCTGGTGAGCTGCGCAGGCATCAGCTCGGGCCAGCGGGTGGTTTCCCGCGACGGCACCCCCAACCCCCTCGGGCACTTCCGCAGCCACATCGAGGTGAACCTGATCGGCCTTTTCGACGTGGCCCGCCACGCCGTGTCGGCCATGTCGGCCAACGAGCCCAACGCCGACGGCGAGCGGGGCCTCATCGTGAACATCGCCTCCATAGCCGGCTACGAGGGCCAAATTGGGCAATCGGCCTACGGGTCGTCCAAAGCCGGGGTGATCGGTCTGACCCTGCCCATGGCCCGAGATCTGGCCGTCTGGGGCATCCGGGTGATGGCCATCGCCCCCGGCACCATGGACACCCCCATGCTGGCCACCCTCAACGAGGAATTCATCGCCAAGCTGGTGCAAGACAACGTATTCCCCCACCGCCTGGGCACTCCCGCCGACGTCGGCGCTCTGGTGACCCACTTCATGGAGAACACATTCTTGAACGGCGAAGTGGTACGGCTCGACGCCGGACTGCGTCTGACCAGCAACTAGACGGGTCGCCTGCTGCCAGTTGGCCCCAAGCTCTTGTTCCGGACGCGAAGAGCAATGGCGGCCGAGACGAGGAGGGGATTTCGCCTCGGCCGCCAGCTGCGATCTCGTGCTTCAGGCTCCGATACGCTCGCCGTTGGGAGCAAATACGTGAACCGGGCCTCGGCACGAGATCTGGACGTTGTCGCCGCGCTGGGTCATGGTCTCCCCCTCAGCGCGCACAACAAGAAGCAGCGGACCACCCTGGCGCTCAACGGTGACGTGGACGTACGACTCTGAGCCCAGCTCCTCCACCACAGTGACCTCCCCCGCGATGCCCTCGCTGTCCAGGCGAAGATGCTCAGGCCGGACTCCGACCGTATAACCACCCGGGTCTCGGTCAGCCAGATCATGGGAAGTCTGCTCATCGAGGGGAAGGGCGAGAGAACCGAGGCGGAGGCCGTCGGCGCCCGCCGAAGAGACCTCGACAAGGTTCATTGCCGGTGAGCCGATAAATCCGGCGACGAACAGATTGACCGGATGGCTGTAGAGAGTTCGCGGTCGGTCGACCTGCTGGAGGATCCCGTCTTTGAGGACGGCGACCCGATGGCCCATGGTCATGGCCTCCACCTGATCGTGGGTGACATACACGGTGGTAACCCCCAACCTGGCCTGGAGATCGGCGAGTTCAGTTCGAGTTTGAACTCTCAGCTTGGCGTCGAGGTTGGAGAGCGGCTCGTCCATCAAGAAGACCTGCGGCCGGCGCACGATGGCCCTGCCCATCGCCACCCGCTGGCGCTGCCCCCCGGACAAGTTCTTCGGCTTGCGATCCAGATAGGGCTCCAGATCGAGGATGCGGGCTGCTTCACCCACTCGCTCGGCCCGCTCCGGCTTCGGCACACCCTGCTGCTTGAGTGCGAATCCCATGTTCGCCTGCACGGTCATATTGGGGTAGAGGGCGTAGTTCTGGAACACCATGGCGATATCGCGGTCTTGGGGCGGAGTCAGCGTCACATCCTCGTTGTCGATGTAGACGCTGCCCTTGTCGACGAACTCCAGCCCGGCCAGCATTCGCAGCGCGGTGGACTTGCCCGAGCCCGATGGGCCCACCAGCACCAAGAGCTCGCCGTCGGGGATATCGAGGTTCAGCGACTCCACCGCGGGAATGTCGGTTCCCGGATAGATTCGGCTGGCGTTCTCGTATCGGACTTCAGCCATGTCCCAGCTCCCTTCGGCACTTGAACAAAATCACTTGATCGCTCCCATCGAAAGGCCGCGTATCATCCGCTTCTGAGCCAACCACCCGGCCAGAACCACCGGGAGAGTCGCCAAGGTGGACGCCGCCGACAGCTTGGCCAAGAAGTTGCCGCGAGTGCTGACGTTGGAGGTAACCCAAATGGGAATCGTCGACCCGTCCACCGGGTTGAGCTGTACCGCGAGGAAGAACTCGTTCCATGCGAAGATCACGCACAACAAAGCGGTGGCGGCCAGGCCCGGGGCGACGATGGGAAGGATCACCGAGGTGATCTGACCGCGCAGCTTCGCCCCGTCGATTTGGGCGGCTTCGATGAGCTCCTTGGGCACTTCGCTGAAGAACGACCGGAGCATCCATACCGCCAGCGGGAGGTTCATCGCGGTGTAGAGGATGATGAGCACCAGCCGGGTGTTCAGAAGATCCAACTCCCGGGCGATGATCCACAGCGGGAGGATCGCCGCCACCACCGGCAGGAACTTGGTGGAGATGAAGAAGAACAACACGTCCCGCCACTTGGCCACGGGCCGAATGGCCAAGGCGTAGGCAGCCGGGACGGCAAGGACCAGCACCAGGATCGTAGAGATCGACACCGCCCACACCGAGTTCATGAACGCCTCCCTGAAGCCGAGCAAGCCCTGGGTCTGAGAGGTCACCTCGTCGAACCGGTCGAAAGTAGGGTCGAAAACGAGCTTCGGGTCGGTGTTGGCGTCGATCTCTTCTTTGAATCCGTTCAGAACCATCCAGAAGATGGGGAAGAAGAAAACGAGGGCGACCCCCCAACTCAAGAGTCCCAGCAAGAAGGAAACGGCTCGCTTCTTCCCAACTTCCGTGCCAGTCCCGCCGGTTCTCACGGCTTCTCACCTTCCAGGAGATTGGACAGCACCCGCAGACCGAAGGTGGCGATCACGATGGAGGCGATCACCACCACGATGCTGTAGGCCGAGGCCTGCCCGAACTGCCAGCCGCCGCCGATGGAGCGCTGGAACACGAAGTAGGGCACGTTGGTGGAGTCGGGACCACCTCCGGTGATCACGTCCACGTAGTCGAAGACCTGGATGAGATAGATGGAACCCAGCAGGACCCCCAGTTCCAGATAGGGCCGAAGTTGGGGCAGCGTGATCTGAAAGAACATCGCCCTGCTCGACGCGCCGTCCACCCGGGCCGCTTCCAACACCGACTGGTCTTGACCCTGCAATCCGGCCAGCACGATCAACATCATGAACGGCGTCCACTGCCACACCAGCACAGTCACGATCGACCACAACGGCCAGCGGGTCACGAACTCGATCCGCTCAAATCCCAGGGAGTCGAGCAGCCAGTTCAATACCCCGAACGACGAATTGAACACCTGGGTCTTCCACACCAGCCCCGCAACAACGGGCATGATCAGAAACGGGGTGATCAAAAGCGTCCGCACAAACCCCTGTCCGAAGAACTTTCGGTCGAGCAGGAGGGCGAGAAGCGTTCCCAGCAGCAACGAGAGCAGCACCGCGGAGACCGTCATCCAGACGCTGGTCCACACCGCTTCACGGAAGAACCGATTGTCGAGGAGATCGACGTAGTTGTCGAAGCCGATGAAGTTCCGCGGCTCAGGCGGAACGATCTTCCATTCGGTCAGGCTGTACCACAGGCTCAGGATGAATGGAACCTGGGTGACGACGATGGTGAACACCAGGGCAGGGACAAGGGGGAGCCGCCGCCGCCAACCTTCCCGACGTTGCAGTCTCTTTACCTGCTCCGCTCGATCGGTTTGCTGCGACACGGCTCCCCCCAGCCTGTTCCTGAAATCTTGTTCAACCTAGGCCAAGCCAAGGCATCTCAATCAGAGAGCATGCACTTTCTCGGCCAGTGGGTATTCCTCAGTCGAAGTGCTCCTAACTGCTCACTTCGGACGCGATGTCCTGGCAAGCACTGAGAGCTGAGTCAACGCTGATCGACCCGGCGATGGCAGCCGAGAACTGCTCGGTGCAGCGGGTGCCCACATCCTGGAACTCGGGCACGCCGACGTACTGCACCCCCGGCAATCCCGGACGAGGCGTGGTGCCCGGGTTGTCGATGGGTGCGGCCAGCATGGCGTCAAGCGTCTTTTGGGCAAAGGCCTGCGCCGCAGCCTGATAGTTCGGGTTGGCGTAGGTCGACTCACGCGTTCCGGGCGGGACCGCGGCCCAGCCTCCGGGCAGCGACTCGCCAGCAGCGTTGATGTAGTCCTCGCTGGTGGCCCAGCTCACGTACTCCCACGCGGTGTCGGGATCAGAGGAGTTTTGCGGAATCGCCAGGGCCCAGGCCCACAACCAGCCAGAGGCGTCGGTGACCTTGGTCGGTGCGAGGGCGAAGCCGTTGAGGCCTTTGACCGGGCTGTCGTCGGCTTCGAGGATGCCGGCTGCGACAGTGGCGTCGTACCACATGGCCACCTGGCCGTTCTGGTAGAGGCTCAAACACTCGTTGAAGCTGGCGTTGGCCGCGTCGTCCTGGCCGGCGTCATTGATGAGAGCGACATAGAACTCGAGGGCCTCGCGGAACTCAGGCTGATCGACCTGGGCCGCTCCGATCGAGCCGTCGGCGTTGGCCAGCCACCAGGTGCCCCCGAACGTGTTGAGAACGGTGGTGAAGGCAGCACCGAGGTCGCCCCAGCCAGGCTTGCCCCGCAAGCAGATGCCAGCCATCTCATCGGAGTCGATGGTGCGGGCGATGTCGGCCAGCTCATCCCAGGTGGGGGCGTCTGGCATCGTCAGACCCGCGGCGTCGATGACGTCTTGGCGGTACATGACGAACGAGGACTCCGCATAGAAAGGCGCCGCGTAGAGGCCCCCCTCATAGGAAAGGCCACCGCGCACTGCGGGGATGATGTCGTCGACGTTCCACTCGGGCGTGTCGGCGGCGAAGTCGTTGAGATCGTAGAGCCATCCGTTGGCCCCGAACTGCGGCGACTCGAACATGCCGATCATGACGACGTCGAACTGCTCGCCCCCAGCGCCCACGTCGCGGGTGACTATCTCGCGCAGGGTCTGTTCTTCCAGGAACGTGTAGTTGACTTCTATACCGGTCTGGGCGGTGAACAGGCTCGGAGTGAGGCTGGCGATGTCCTCCATCTGCGGGTTGCCCACGATGGCCACGTTGATCGACCGGCTCTCAACCGGGGCTGCGGGCTCTTCGGTGGCCGCAGCCGTGGGGGCTTCAGTGGCCGGCGCATCACTCGACGTGTCGCTGTCATCATCGTTGCCGCATGAAGCGGCCACGAGAGCGAACGCCGCGAGCAGACTGAAAAACAGGAGCCGAATGCTCCACTTCGGTCGACTGGTTCTTGACATTGGCACTTTCTCCCTTGGGTAGGAACCGGTGGGAGACCTCCTCCCCGACGGTACTCCGCTCGAACTTAGTTGGGTTTAGTTGGGATTACAAGCCGTAGGATTGGTTTTATGTGGTTATGGCCGTGACATTCCGCCATTTTATCTGTGTCTATGTTGGTAGTAGAGTGTCTAGCCGTGCCAGCCGGACCACCAGACACTCTCCTCCAGAGCCGGTCTCTACACAGCTTGCGGGCGTCTGTCGCTGTGCCCACCTACGACCGCAGCCAACTCCAGCGCAGCATTGTCCATATCGGCGTTGGCGGCTTCCACCGGTCGCACCTGGCCACCTATATCCATGAGCTGTGCCAGTCCGGCCACCGCGACTGGTCGATCACCGGGGCCGGCGTGCTTCCCAGCGATCGGGCGATAGCCGATGCCCTAAGACCGCAGGACTACCTCTATACCCTCATCACCCGGGGGCCCCAGTCCACCGAGGTCGAGATCATCGGCAGCATCGTCGACTTCGTTCACGCCTCCCCCCGCCCCGACCGTCTGCTCGCGTCCATCGCCGACCCGGCCACCCAAATCGTGTCGCTCACCATCACCGAGGGCGGCTACCCGGTAGACGACGCAACCGGCGACTACCTCTCCACATCGCCAACCGCGGGACCGACATCGGCCTTCGGCATCCTCGCCGCCGGGCTCCAGCAGCGCTACCAGAACGGCCACTCCGGGCTCACCGTTATCAGCTGCGACAACATCCCCAGCAATGGCTCGGTAGCCCGCGCCGCCACACTCGGCGAAGCCCGCTCACTGGGCGACGGCCTCGCCGACTGGATCGCCGACTCGGTGGCCTTTCCAAACAGCATGGTCGACCGCATCACGCCGGCAACTACCGACTCCGACCGGGCCTGGCTGGCCGAGCACAAGGGCGTCAATGACAACTGGCCAGTTGTCACCGAGTCGTTCCGGCAGTGGGTGATCGAGGACGATTTCGCCGCCGGTCGCCCTCCCTTCGAGCAACTAGACGTGCTGACCACAACCGACGCCAGGCCCTACGAGCTCATGAAGCTCCGACTGCTCAACGCAAGCCACTCCTGTTTGGCCTACCTGGCCGCCCTCAAGGGGATGGAAACCATAGGCGCGGCCATGACCTGTCCCGAGTTGAGTAACTTCACGGCGAGCTTCCTAGACCGTGAGGGTCGCCCCGTCTTGCCGCCCATTGCCGGGATCGATCTCGACCAATATGCGGCGTCGATAATTGCCCGGTTCTCCAACACCAGCATCGGAGACCAGATCAGTCGTCTTTGCCTAGACGGGTCGGTAAAGTTCCCCAAGTTCCTGCTGCCAACAGTCAGAGCCCAGCTCAAAGCAGGCGGACCAATCGGTCTCAGCGCATTGGCCTTGGCCGGGTGGTGCGAGTACCTCGCGGGGCCACCGGAGCGCTTGGCCGCCGATCCCATGCTCGACCTCGCTGCGAACCACGCCCGCCGAGCCCAGCACAACCCCGCGGCATTCCTCGACTTCCCCGAAGTGTTCGGGGACGATCTGCCGCGCTCGCAGCGGTTTTCCGACGCCTTCGACCAGGCTCTCCGCTCCTTGCGGGAACAGGGAGTAGATTCTTCCATCAACGCAGCACTGAAGGGGGATAGAGACTTCGGTGACCGACCAGCTGACTGAACCGACCCCGACAACGCTCTTTCAGACCGAGCGCCAACGTGAGATTGTGGGAATGACGCGGCAAGGCGGTCGAGTCGAAGTGGCCGAACTGGCCAACCGATTCGGGGTGACCACCGAGACCATCCGCCGCGACCTGTCCGATCTCCAGCGCCAGCAGGTGGTGCGCCGAGTTCACGGCGGGGCGATTCCCTGGGAAACAGATGGCTTCGAACCGCTTCTGTCGGTTCGCGCCGATCAGCACGATCCCGAGAAGCGCCGCCTGGCCCAAGCGGCGGTGCAAGAACTGCCCGACACTGGGGCCATCATCATCGACTCGGGCAGCACGCTCACTCGGTTCGCCGAAGTGCTGCCCCGCCACTGCAACCTCCGGGTGGTCACAAATTCTCTGCACACCGCCCAGATCCTGGCCGAATACGAGACGATCGACGTGATCGTGGTCGGCGGCAAGCTCCGCAAGAACACTCTGGCCATGGTGGATGCCGACGCCGTTGCCGCCGTCGAGCCGCTGGTGGTCGACACCCTGTTCATCAGCAGCGACGGCCTGTCGGCCACTAGGGGCCTGACCACTCCCTACCGGGAAGAAGCGGCTCTGAAGCAAGCCATGATCAGAGCGGCGCGCCGAGTTGTCGCCCTTGTCGATCACTCCAAGGTGGGCCAGGACCAGTTCGTCCGATTCGCCGACTGGACCGAAGTGGATGTGCTGGTCACCAACTCCGAAGTCGATCCCGGCATCATCGCCACCATCGAGTCACTCGGCACCACCGTGTTGCTGGCGTGAGCGAAGGCCCCCAATCGGCCCGAGCCCGCCATCTCGAAGATGTGGCCATCGAAGTCGCCTCCGTGGCCGCCGGCTATGTCCGAGTTCGCAGCGGCCAAGCCACCGCGGCACGAACCAAAAGCTCGCCCACCGACGTGGTCACCCACACCGACATGGAGTGCGAGCAGCTCATCCGATCGGAACTGCTGGCCCGCTGTCCTGGATCCTCGATTGTCGGCGAGGAGCTCGACGACGATGACGGCGGCAACAACGTAGGCTGGATAGTCGACCCCATCGACGGGACCGTGAACTTTCTCTACGACTTGCCGGTGGTCTCGGTCAGCATTGCCGCAACCATCGACGGCGAAGTGATGGCCGGCGCCGTTGCCGACATCCACCGAGACGAGGTGTTCTCCGCCACCCGAAACTTTGGGGCGAGACTTGCGTTCGAGCCCATCTCCCCCACTGAGCTGGCCAACCTCGACGGCGCACTGGTGGCCACCGGCTTCGCCTATGACGCTGGACTCCGAGCAACCCAAGCCCAAATGCTGACCCGATTGCTGCCCGTTTGCCGCGACATCCGGTGCATGGGCTCCGCCGCACTCAACCTCTGCTGGGTGGGATGCGGTCGCCTCGACGCCTACTTCGAGCGCGACCTGAAGGTCTACGACTACGCCGCCGGCGCCCTTGTCGCCCACGAGGCCGGGGCCAGGATCGAGCTTCCCTCCACGGCGGACCGCAACCTGGTCATCGCCGCCACCGGCGGCATATTCGACTCGCTCCGAGCGATTCTGGTCAGCCCCAACGACTGACGCCACCCGCCAGCAGAGCCTCCAGCGAGGAGGCATCCCCGCCTTCTCCGCCAGCCTGCCACAGGGCCAGCAACGGTGATTCGTCGGTCTCGGCCTCCTCGGCCAGCCGACTGGCCGCTACCACCGCCTCCCACTGGCAAAGCTCATCGCGGGGCAGCGACAGCACATCGTGCATTGCCGACACATACGACTCGTGCAACTCCCTTAGCACCGGTCGAGCCACCCTGGGCATGTGCGGCCTGTCCACCACAGATTCAAAGGGTCGGATCAACAGCGAGGATCGGACAACGTCGGCAACGGGATGACCGATGGCAGCGTCGAACCAGTCGATGGCTACTGGGCCTGCCGGGCTCATTAGGACGTTTCCGGGGTGGAGGTCGCCATGCAGGAGAGCAGCCCCGCGCGGCAGGCCCTCCAAGATATGCAGGGCGCGATTTCGCTCGGCCTCAGAGAACTGTTTGATCTCGATGATCTTCCTCTGCATTCTCCCCACCAATCCGGACACTGCGACAGGAAGCCCAGCCCGAAGGATCCGCCGGTGTACGTCGGCCAGTTCCTTCCCGAACGCTGCGGCCTTCTGGGGGCCATCCAAGATCAGCTCCCACATCGAAGGACCCCGCACCCTCTCAAACACGATGGCATCCCGACTTTGGACTTGCACCACATCCAGCACCGCGGGGGCCGGGGCCCCCAGATCGCGCACCGCCGCAGTGAACTCTGCCTCGTCCGCGGCCCAATGGGCGGGCACGGACGGCCGGGGCACCTTCACTACCGCTCCTGGCCCGAACGCATACACATCTGACGTCCTGCCCGCGGCCACCAATTGCCCGGGACGGCTCATCGGACAACTAAGCCAGCATGCCGCCGTCGATTACCAGGACGGCGCCGGTGATGTAGGAGGCCGCCGGGGAGGCCAGAAAGGCCACTGGCAGGGCTACTTCTTCGGCGGTTGCCCACCTTCCCAGGGGGATGCCGATGCCGGCCTCGGCCACCACGGCGTCTTTGTCGTAGTTGTCCCAGCCGCTGGTGTCCACGAATCCAGGTGCCACCGCGTTCACTCGCACGCCGTGGGGGGCCCACTCCCGGGCCAGCGCCTTGGTCTGCTGGAACAGTCCCCCCTTGGCCGCCGAGTAGGCCGCCATCCCCGGCAGATGGCGCAACCCCGACAGCGAGCCCACGTTGACGATGCTGCCCTGGCCCCGCTCGATCATCGACCGGCCGAAGGCCTGGGAGACCAGAAACGGCGCGGTCAGATTGAGGGCCACGGTTTTCGACCAGCCCGGCTCGGCGATGTCCAGCACCGGGGCGGTGAACCGGGCCCCGCCCGCATTGTTGATGAGAACGTCCACCGGGCCTATCGCGGCATTGATCCGCGAAGCGGCCTCGGCAACCGCATTTGAGTCAGTCACGTCACAGGGGGCGATGGAGACCTCAGCTCCCGCATCCCTCAATTCCTGGGCCAACTCTTCCAGCCGCTCGGCTCGGCGGGCGATCAGGCCGACCCGCGCCCCCTGGTCGGCCAGCACCCGGGCGATGGCCCCGCCAATGTCGCCGGTGGCGCCGGTAACCACCGCGCCCAAGCCCTCCAGCGAGCGCCTAGAGCTCACCGCAGGCTCACCGGCAGGTGCTCCAACCCCCGGCTCAACATCGTGGGGACCCACACTTCGGGATCGGGGCCCATCTCCAGGTTGGGCAAGCGGCGAACGAGAGCCTCCAGGGCAATGGTTCCCTCCAGGCGGGCCACCGATGCACCCAAGCAGAAATGCAGTCCGAAGCCGAAGCCGATGTGATTGTTGGGATCGCGGGTCACGTCGAACCGGTCAGGCTGCTCGAACGCCTCAGGATCCCGGTTGGCGGCGTGCTGCACCAAATACACCATGTCGCCGGCCGGCAGGGTCTTGCCCTCCATCTCTACCTCATCGGCCAGGGTGCGGACCTCCATCTTGGACGGGCCGTCGAAGCGCAGGATCTCCTCCACCGCCGACTTCATCAGCGCTGGGTCGCCCCGCAGCCGCTCAAGCTCATCGGGGTGCTGGAGCAGCACCCGCATGCCGTTGCCGATCAGGTTGGTGGTGGTCTCGTGGCCGCCGAAGAGAAACAGCACGCAGTTGGCCACGATCTCGGGGTCTTCCAGGCTGTCGTCGCCCTCGGAGGCCTCCACCAGGTTGGAGATGATGTTGTCGTCCGGGTGTTGCCGATAGTGGGCAACCAACTCCCCCAGATACGCAGCCAACTCGATCAGCCCCTGCTGGGCTCGCGCTCGGCGGTCCCCCACTCCCCGGGCGCCGAAAACCAGGATCATCACGTCGTCGGACCAGTCCTTGAACCGGTCCCGGTCGGCTGCCGGAACCCCCATCATCTCGGCGATGACCACCGCCGGAATGGGATAGGCGAAGTCCTCGATCAGATCGAAATGCTCCCGGCTGGAAAGCCCGTCGATCAGCTCGTCCACCACACCGACGATCCGGTCCCGCCAGGCCTCCACCGCCCGGGGGGTGAACGCCCGGCTCACCAGCCGGCGCAGCCGGGTGTGGTCGGGCGGATCGCGGAACACCAGCCAGTCCATCAAGATGTCATACGTGGGCTGACGCTGGGCCTTTTGCTCGTCGGTCAGGCGGTCATACGCCGGGCCGATGCGCTCTGATGAGAACCGGGGATCCCTCAGGGAATCGAGTACATCGTCGTAGCGGTGGATGAACCACGCCCGGTATTTCTCATTCCAATGGACCGGGTCATGGGTTCGGAGAACCGAGAAATAGGAGTGGGGGTCGGCGATCCGCTCGGGCGAGAGAACCTCGTCGTCGAGTGCCGAGGGCGGGTGGTTGCTCACCGCGTCATCCCACTTGCTCCAGCACCGTTACCACGCAGGCGTTGCCGTCGATCCCGGCGGTTCCGCCCCCCATGGTCTCCACCGCTCCCAGGCGGGCGTCGGGCACTTGGCGGTCGGCGGCCATGCCCCGAAGCTGCCAGGCGATTTCGGCGATCTGGGCCAACCCGGTGGCCCCCAGCGGATGGCCCCTCGACAACAGCCCTCCCGACGGGTTGACCGGCTGCGCCCCGCCCAAGGCGGTATGCCCCGACTCCACCAGCCTGCCTCCATAACCCAACTCACACAGCCCCAGCGCTTCGGTGGTGATTATCTCGCCGATGGTGAAGGCGTCGTGGACCTCGAACACGTCGATGTCGCCCACGCCCACCCCGGCGGCTTCGTAGGCCTGCGCGGCGGTGTCGGCCACGATGTCCCAGCCCCACACCTTGTCGGTGGTGTGGTCCCACAGCCGCCCCGACCGCAGCGCGCTGGATCGTATGGCCACCTCGTGGCTGGAATCTCGCGATCCCCCCAACGGCCCGATCACCGCGGCCGCGGCGGCATCGGCGATGGAGCAGCATTGGAACAAGGTGATGGGGTCGGCCACCATGAGGCTGCCCAGCACCTGCTCAACGGTGACGGCCTTGCGGTGCTGAGCCCGAGGGTTTCCCAGCGCATGGCGGCGGTTCTTGACCGCCACCGCGGCCATCTGCTCCCCGGTGACCCCGAACTCATAGCGATACCGGGTGGCCGACATGCCGTAGATGCTGGGCATGGCGAAACCCTGGGCACCGTCGGGGTCGGAGGCGATGGGGACTATGGCACCATCGAAGTGGGCGGTCATGGTCTCGATGCCGAAGGCCAGCACCCGCTCATACCGGCCGGTCTCCACCGCCACGCGTGCTTCGTGAAACGCGGAGGTGCCGCTGGCACAGGCATTCTCGATCGTGATGACCGGAACCTCGACAATGCCGATCTGCTGAAGGGTGCGGGTGACGGTTCCGGGATCGCCGAACACCGTGCCCGCGAACACCGCGTCGATGTCCGAGGCCTTCAACCCGGCGTCGTCCAACGCCTCCACCGTGGCCTGCCAGGCCAGTTGGGGACCGCCCAGCTCGGCCTGCTTCCCGAACGCCGACGTTCCCACACCCCAGATCGCGGTGCTCGCTTCGGTCATGGCCCAGATCTCGACACAACTGGATCGCCGAGCCCATTCCACCCCGACAGCGCTACCCGGCTGCCAGGAACAAGCGCTTCGTCGGAATCGTCCACGTGGGCGAGGATTCGGGGGCCGTCGTCTACGTCCACGTAGGCCAGGGTGAACGGGGGAGTTCGCCCCGGCACCGGAATCCGCAGCACCGTGGAGCTGAACACGGTTCCCTGGGGGCCGAAGGCGGCCGCCGACATGGAGTCGCCGCCGCATACCGGGCAGCGCGGCGGCGACACCGCCATCGGGTGGCGGCAGGAACTACATCGGCTGCCAGACAACAGAACCCGTCCCTCGCGCGCCACCAACTCAGGCCGGGGGTCGGCGCCGGTCCGCTCCGGCGGCGTGGTCGACAGCGTGGACACCGGCCAAATGTACCAACAGGTGTCTCCGGCCCTGCGATTCGGCCCCTGAGAGCTCCTTTGTTTTACAGCCGCCAGTACTGCGGCCTACGCTGCGGGCCGTATCTCGAACAAGGGGGCATTGATGGGCATCGAAGGACTGCGATTCGTCATCACCGGATCGGCCACTGGAATCGGGGCGGCTACTGCCCAGGTGGCGGCCGGCAAGGGCGCCAAGGTGATGGTGTCCGATCTCAACGACGAACAGGGCCAGGCGGTCGCCGATGAGATCAACGCCTCCGGCGGCACCGCGGCGTACCAGCACTGCGACGTGACCGACCCCGATCAGGTTGAGGCTTTGATGGCCGCCGCCGCGGCGGCCTATGGCGGCATCGACGTGCTCCACAACAACGCTGGCATCCACGAGACCGCGCTGGCTTCGCCAGAACAGTGCAGCCTGGAGGGAATGCCCCTCGATGTGTTCAAGAAGGTGGTGGAGGTGAACGCCGTTGCCCCGTGGATCTGCTCGAAGGCCGCCCTCCCCTACCTCAAGGAGAGCGACTGGCCCTCCATCGTCAACGCCGCCTCGACCGGCGCGCAATCCGCCTACCCGAACAACTCCGCTTACGGCACTTCCAAAGGCGGTATCCGGCTCCAGACCCAGAACTTGGCGGTGGATCTGGCGCCGCTGGGGATCAGGGTCAACTGCTACGGCCCCACCGCCATTGCCACCGACATGGTCACGAACTTCGTCAAGCAGTCCGATGATCCGGTTGCCTTCGAGAAGGCGCTCATCAACACCTCGCTCATCCCCCGCTTGGGCCTCCCCTCCGAGGTGGGTGAGCTGGTGTGCTTCTTGGCCAGTCGAGAGGCTGGCTTCATCAACGGCGCATACATATTGATCGACGGTGGCTCGCTGGCATGGCGAGGCACCGTGGACATACTGGGAATGGAGTGATCCAATGGCAGACAAACAAGCGGTAACCGAGCTTTTGAACCACGCGGGAGTGGCCTACGACGTGGGCGACAGCGGCTTCCTCATCGGGATGTTCGCCCCTGACAACCCGGTGTTTGCGATGACCATCGCCGGCGGCGACCCGATCACCTTTGAGGGGTCAGAGGCCATCGCCGGGCTGTTCAGCGGGGCGATGGAAGAGCAGACCGACCAGCGCCGCCACGTGGTGACCAACCTCTACTTCGAAAACGAGACCGAGGACTCCGTCACCGCCATCAGCTATCTGGTGCTCATCACCGTGGAGAACGGCCAGCTCTCAGTCCTCTCCAGCGGCGTCTACACCGACGACTGCGTGCGGGTGGGCGACGACTGGAAGATCCAAAAGCGCTTCCTGGCCCTCGACCTGCCCTACTAGGGCACACGGCCATGAACATAGGCCAGATCCCGGCCAAATGGGCTCGGCAGACGCCGAACCGCGAGGCCATCATCGACTCGACCACCGGCCAGCGGGTCACTTTCGCGGCCTTTGACGAGCACATCAGGAGACTGGCCAACGGGCTGGTCGGCTTGGGCTTGGAGAAGGGCGACCGGGTCGGCATTCTGAGCCAGAACTCGGTGGAGTACGCCGCCCTCTACTTCGCCTGCGGGCGAACCGGGCTGGTGGCCCAGCCCATGAACTGGCGGCTATCGGGACCGGAGCTGGCCAAGATCGTCAACAACGGCGAGCCCCGGGCCTACATCACCCAGGGGGCCTACGCCGCCGAGGCCGCCGAGCTGTCGGGATTGGTGAGCTGCGTGGAGCACTGGCTCCAATACGGCGACGGCGGCGACGGCTCCTACGAGCAGTTGGTGGAGTCGTCCTCCGACGCCGAGCCCGCCGGGTCCCACGAGGTCGGCGACACCGACCCGCTGTTCATCCTCTACACCGGGGGCACCACCGGGGAGTCCAAGGGTGCGCTCCACAGCCACCGCAGCGTCTACTTCGGGATGCTCAACCAGACGGTGGCCGAGCGCATCGTTCCCAGCGACGTGTACATGCTCACCGGGCAGATGTTCCACATTCCGGTGGTGCTGGCCATGAACTATCTGGCCCACGGCTGCCCTTTGGTGCTGATGAACTTCGACGCCACCTTGGCTTTGGAGCTGATCCAGGCTGAGAAGGTGTCGGCCTTCTTGGGCGTCACCACCATGTTGAACTGGATGATGGCGGTGGACGGGTTCGACGACTACGACATCTCCAGCCTGCGCAACATCCAGTACGGCGGCGGCCCCATGCCGTCGCGGGTCATCACCGAGGCCATGGACAAGTTCCCCTGCACCCTCATCCAGGGCTACGGCCAGACCGAGGGCACCACCATGTGCTTCTTGTCGCAAGAGGACCACATCCGAGCCATTCGCGACGGCCACCGCACCGAGCGGCTGCGGTCGTGCGGGCGGGAGGGGTTCGTCACCTCGGTGCGGGTGGTGGACCCCGACGGCATCGACGTGCCCCAAGACGGCAAGACCTCGGGGCAGATCATCGTGCGGTCCGAGGCCAACATGCTGGGCTATTTCCGCCGGCCCGATCTCACCGCCGACACCATCAAGGACGGCTGGATGTGGACCGGCGACATCGCCACTTGGGATGACGAGCGGTATGTGTCCATCGTGGACCGGGCCAAGGACATGATCATCTCCGGCGGCGAGAACATCTATTCGGTGCAGGTGGAGGAGGCCATAGCCAGTCACGAGGCGGTGTTGGAGACCGCGGTGATCGGCATCCCCGACGACACCTGGGGCGAGTCGGTCATGGCCTATGTGGTGCTCAAGCCGAACATGGCGGCCACCGAGGACGAGATCATCGAGGCCGCCCGCCAGAACCTGGCCTCCTATCAGAAGCCCCGCTCTGTGGCCTTCGTGGACGAACTGCCCAAGGCCCCCACCGGCAAGATCCTCAAGCGGGTGTTGCGCGACCCCCACTGGGAGGGCCAGGAGCGCCAGGTCTGATTGGCCTGTTCGGCTAGGGCAGCACCCTCACGATCTGGATGTGCTGGTCGGGATCGAACAGCAGAGCGGCCAGCTCTTCTACATCCGAAATCTGCAAAGCGCTCAGCTCTTGTTGGAGGCGAACTGTGGTTGGCAGCTCATCGTCTTCGGCGAAAACCCGGCGCAGCAGCACGGAGATCAGGTCGTTGTTCGTCGCAACCTTGTAGTTGTCGCCCACCACCGAGACCGCGTGGTCGAACTCCCCGGCGTCGATATCGCCTGCGAACACCTCGGCCAAGACGCGGGACATTTCCGCCTCAATGGCAGGCATCTGCTCGGGATCGCCCGAGGCGGCCACTGAGGCCGTAACCACGGGTTCAGGGGTGAACCGCCAGCCGATGGACGCGGAGACTGCATAGGTGTCTCCCAAATCTTCCCTCACGTCTTCTACCAGGCGGGCGTCCAGCAGCGACTCAAGCACATCGGCGGCTGCCTGCCACGCGGGATTCAACTCGATCGGGGCCTCATAGCGATAGATGGAGACGGTTGCTTGGGTATCGGGGCCGAGGACGACTTCGCGGTGCAGCACACCGTCGGGCTCCGGTGTCTGACGATTCACGAAGCTGTCGGGTTCCCGGGCAGGAAGAGTGCCCACATACCGCCGGGACATTTCCTCCACGGTGTCGCGATCCACATCGCCCACGACGATGACCACAAGATCATCCACCCCGCTCAGCCGCTGCTGATAGATGTCGAGCAGCGACTCGGCGGTCAGCAACTCCAGAGCCTCTTGGGAGGGGGCCAGGTCGAACCAGCCGAAGGCATCCCCGTAGCGGGCATCGTAATAGGCTTGGTCGCCCTGCCAGTCGGGATCGGACTCTATGAGCGAGATGATGATGTCTCCGACATCGACCGCTTCGGCCAGCGCCTGCTCGTCCACTCGGGGCTGGGTCAGGTAAAGGTGCATGAGCTGGAACATCGTCTCGGTGCCCGCGGTATCGGATGCCCCGAATAGTCCCTCGGTGGTCTCGCTGATGAACGGTCGCACCCCCGCATTGAGCCCGTCGAGGTAGCGGGAGATCTGTGCCGGACTCAGCTCGCCCAAGCCGCTGTTGCTCACCGCTCGAGTCGCCAGGTACTGGGCCAATGGCCGATCCCCTTCCTCGAGGGTAGACCAGCCGCCCCAGGAAATGGCCTCCATGTCGACCTGGTTCTCGGCAATATCAGAGTAGGCGTACATCACCCGGGCACCGTTGGCGAAAGTCCACTCATACGCGTCTTCCAATTCGTCGGCTATAGCCTCGATGGGCCCGGCGCTTACCGGCTCGACGGGGTCAGGCGCGGCAAGCAGTTCGTCGGCGTCTTCGATCAGCGTGGGCAAGTCCCCCGGCGCGGCCGCGGCCAGCGCGGCCTGCATGTCCTCCACTGAGGGAACTTGCGACGGGTCGGCGCCCACCGCGATCAGGATCAGCCCGCTCTCGTCGAGGATCCGCCGGTATCTTTCGGACAGGTCGTCAATCTCAAGTTCCGCGAGCAGGGCATCAAACCGCTCAGCCGTGTCTGCCAATCGCCCGATGTCGCCCCCCTCCAAGAAGTGCGCCGCATAGATGTCGGCGTAGCTGACGTCTTGAATGGTGGGCTCGGCCTGGATCGCCGACTCCAGATCGGTCCTGATCGAAGTGGCCGCTCGATCCAGGTCGTCTTCTGAGAAACCGTGCTCTTTGAGGCTGAGCAGCAGCGACCAGTAGTCGGCTAGGGCAGCCCGATAGTCATCGGCCCTGAGGTTGGTTCCGTAGTACCGCAGTCCCCGGGTGTGGGAGAACGATGACCAGTGGGTCGGATCGATCTGCGACAAGAAACCCTGCTCGTAGCCGTCTTGCAGGCGGTTGTCCACCATGATGGCGATGATCTGTTCTATCCACAGCTCGCGATCGCCCTCAATGGTGCTGGGGTTCCAAGACGGCAGGCGAATGTCCAGGGACAAGTAGGAATAACCCTGTTCTGGCGACGTTGCCAGGTCGAAGGCCGGTGTTGGGTCCAACGCCGACCAATTGTCGGGAGCGGGTGGACTCTCGCCTGCGGGAATACCGCAGAAATATTCCTGCACCAGTTCCTCAAGAGCGTCCACTGAGAGGTCGCCCACCGCAATCACGGCCATGTTGGACGGCACATACCACTTCTCGTAGAAGTCCCGCAGATCATCTGCGGTTGTCGACTCGATGCTCTCGACCGTCCCGATCGGGTCCCGCCCCTCATAGGGCGACCCTTGGTTGTAAGTGCGGTCGAATATTTGGAATACCGTGCCCAGGCCGGTCTCGACCCTCAGCCGGTATTCGTCCCTTACGATTCCCCGCTCGGCCTCCACATCGGCGGGAGTGAGGGTGGCCGCGTGGGCCCATTGCGAGAGAACGTCGAAAGCAGTCGCCACCGAATCCTCTTCTTCATCGATGGTCAAGTCGAGCTGGTACACCGTTTCGTCGTAGGAGGTGTACGCGTTGATGTCCGGGCCGAATTCCACTCCGATGCCGTGAAGGGCCTCGGTGATGTCGTTGCCCGGGTACTTCTCGGTGCCGTTGAACAGCATGTGCTCGAGGAAGTGGGCGAATCCTGCCCCCTCGACCGGCTCGTTGAGCGATCCGGCGTTCACCGCCAAGCGCAGCGCCAGAGTGCCGCCAGGGCTGTCGTTCGAGCGCAAGTAGTAGGTGAGGCCGTTGTCGAGCATGCCGATTTTCACATCGGGATCCACCGGCAGCAGACCCTCCGGGCTCTCTGCCCCGGTGTCATCCGCCGATAGGCACCCGTCATCTGCTCGAGGTGCCTCAGGCTGAGTTGCCCCATTCTCATCTTCTGTTGCCTCAGCCGTCTCGGTGGGTTCTAGAGTGGGCTCTGCCGTGGCCCCAGCGGTCGGTGCCGCCTCGTCCGTCGCTGTGTCTTCGCCCGCGTCGGTCTGTCCGGTTACCGGAACATGCGATTCGCTGTCCGAGCAGGCGGCCGCTATCAGGGCCGCGCTGAACAGCAGGATTAGGAGCTTTTTCATGCCCGCCTCTGGAGGTCAGTCTTGTTCTCGGCTCAAGTGAGCCCGTGGCCGAACACAGTACCGATCAGCGGTGACACAACCCACACCACCGGTTGACGATCAGTTCTGGCTGTAGCAGATCTCCACAATGGCCGGCTCGGTCACGGCGTCGCCCTCTAGCTCGCCGACGATGCGCCCCTCATGCAGCACCAGCACCCGATGACACACGCCCACCAACTCGGAGAACTCCGAGGAGATGAACACCACCGCCTTCCCCTCAGCGGCCAGTTCCTCCATTATGTCGTAGATCTCTTCTTTTCCGTCCACATCCACCCCGATGGTCGGCTCATCGAAGATCAAGACGTCGGCCCCCTGCTCCAACCACTTGGCGATAACCACCTTCTGCTGGTTCCCACCGGAAAGCAGCCGCACAAGCTGGCGGTCGCTGGGAGTGGCAATGCTCAAGCGGTCGATCCGACGATCAGCGGCCTGCTTTTCCGACCGGGGAGAAGGCATCGGAGTCTTGGGTCGCACCCGATGGCGGTCCAAAGAGGCCAGCGTGATGTTGTTGCGCACGCTGAAGTCCATGATATTGCCCTGGGTCTTGCGATCTTCGGGCAACAGCGCCAGCCCCGCCGCCAAGGACTCCGACGGGTGCTTGCCGCCCACCTCAGTGCCGTGGACCTTCACCGTTCCCTCCCGGCGGTGATCGGCGCCGAACACCGCTCGGACCATTTCGGTGCGGCCACTTCCCATTAGCCCGCCCAATCCGAGGATCTCGCCTTTGCGCACGTCGAAGGAGCAACCGTGTACGCCGGTGTCAGCGCTTAGTCCGTCCACTTCAAGTACCACCTCGGTATCGGGACGTCCTCCCACGCCACGGCTGGCTCGCCGTTCGACAGCGGTTTGGGCGTGCTCATGGCCTGTGATGTGGGCGATGAGCGATGATCGGTCCAGCGATGTAGTGGGCTCATCGGCCACGAGATGACCGTTACGCATCACGATCACCCGCTCGGTGAGTTCGAATATCTCCTCCAACCGATGCGATACATACACCACGGCCATTCCGTCGTCTCGCAACCTCCGTACAACGTCGAACAAATGCTCGATCTCATCATCAGTCAGCGAAGCGCTGGGCTCGTCTAGCACCAGGAGCCTGGCTTGTTGAGCCAATCCACGAGCGACCATCACCAGTCGTTGATGGGCGATACTCAAGTCGCCTACTGGTTCGCTGGGGTCAATATCCACGTCCAACCGCGCAATGGCCTCCGCTGCCAGTTTCCTCAACTCCGTCCAGTCCACCAGCAACCCCAGTTTGCGGGGATAACCCAAACCCAGCCTCACGTTCTCAGCCACCGACAAATCGCCGACATCCTGCAAATCTTGATGGACAAAAGCCAACCCGGCCACAGTGGCATCATGGGGGCGGTTTAGGTCCAACGGTTGGCCGTCCAGCCGCAAGTTGCCTTCATCGGCATACTCAGCACCGGCGATGATTTTGATCAGAGTGCTCTTGCCCGCTCCGTTTTTGCCGACCAGCCCGACAATCTGCCCCGATTCCAATGACAGCGTAACGTTGTCGACGGCCACGACCCCTGGATAATGCTTGGAAACATTCGTGACCTCAAGAAGAGGAGGCAACACAACTCGCGGTGCCATGGTCATCGCCGAGATGCCCCGAGCAGGGTAAACGCCATCGCCAGCAACAGTATGCAGCCCTTGGCAATGTCTCTTACTCCTGTGCTATACCCTTCGATGGTCAGTCCCCGGTCAACAGCTTGCAAGAAGATAACACCTAATACTGTGCCTGGGACATTGAACAGTGTCCTCCTAGAGGCAGCCGCTCCGAGGAATGCTGCCGCGTATGCCCCCAAGAGCGTAGAAAAGCCGCTATCAGCCACTGAAGAGGCAGTTCTGGCAGTTGAAGTGACCGCAGCAAATAAGGCCATAAATCCGACGAGTGCAAATCCTGAAGCCCTAAGTGCTTTGACATTTATTCCCGACAATCTTGCCGCCTCAGGATTGCCGCCGATGGCATACATATACCGACCCACTTCAGTTTTCGACATTAGAAGCCACAAAAGAATAGCAAGTCCTGCTGCAATCCATACAGGTGTACGAACTCCCAAAAGAGGATCCGGCTCTCCTATCCCAAAGTCTCGATATATGTCTGGCAAGCTTGTTGAGCCTGTAATATTTCGCCCGTCAGCACTCTCATATCTGGTCCCGATTAAGATCAGACCAGTGGCGAGAGTAGTAATGAACGAAGGCATTCCTGCATACGACACCAACAATCCATTCAACGAACCTGCGACAAGACAGAATATCAGCCCAACAAATACGGCTAGACCCCAAGACCAGTCATGGTTGACCATGAGAATAACTACAATTGCCCCGGCGGCTGATGTAAGACCCGTGACTGAAAGGTCAAAATCGCCCATTGTCAGAACCACAGTTAGTCCTAAGGCTAACATGAGTAATGGCGATCCCAAGCTTAGGCTAGAGAGAATACCATCAAGCTGAATATAGCGGTCATTTAATATAGCGAATGCCAGGATGCTTGCTAGTGAAGCAAATACTACGCCATACCTAGAAAGGAATATCAGAACATTGAACCTGTTGCGTGGACCTCTCGATTCTGATGAGGGAATGTGGGTAGTAGTTGAATCAGACATATCTAGCTCTTCCGGTAACCTCAAGGATGTATTGGCGCGGCGGGGCCGGCGGTAGAAACATCCACCACCGGCCCATCAAGCGTAAACTTACCTACACCAGCGAAGGGTAGGTTTAGTTCATCAGCCGCAGCTGGCGATTCCGCTGAACTGTCCGCACCACTTATTGCGGAAGTACTCCTCGTAGTCGCCGGGTGGATCCGGTGCCGGAACCTCGGTGCTATCAGCGGGCATTGCATTGACGGTGTCGATGGTGACCACCTGGCGCACTGAGAAGTTTCGCCCGTCATAAGTTGGTGCCCTCTCTTGGCTTGGTTCCGTGCCAAAAGCCAATAGCTCGGCCACGGCATCAACCTGGGCCCAGCTCTGCCACTCGAGCTTCTCATCTACCGCAGCATCAACTCTTCCAGAGCGAATGTCGTTGACCGTTGTGGGGTTGGCGTAGAAAGTGACAAGCTGCGGCCGATCAGGATCATCGCCATCGGGGTATAGAGCCCCAATCGCCGACGCGGCGCCAATGGATGCAACCGAGAAGTTGATCCAAACCGCATCAATATCATCGAACTGCTGAAGCTTGGTGGTCACGTCGGCCTCTGTGCCGGCCACCAAGTTGGCAAAGTCACCCTCCCACAAGTCGACGATCTCGATACCACTGCCTTCAATCACAGAGTTGAGCCCCGTGATGCGCTTGTCGCTCCAAGCCGTCGGCACTTCCTGCGCAATGATCCTGGCTCCGGCAGGGAATTGCTCAGCAAGATAGTTGGCGAGCTGCACGCCAAGGTCCGTGTCGTCCGAAGCGAAGCTAGCCACGTAGAAATCGCGCGGATCCACTTCGCCGCCTGCCGACAGCACCGGCACATCCTCTGCCGCGGCTCGCTCGAGCACGTCGGTGATGAACGCCTCGGGTATACCGTCGGTGAGCATCACGTCAATGTCATCGTCAAGCAGTTGGTTGCCACAGACAGGCATCTGGGCAGGGTCGCCATTTGCATCACATGAGATCCAGCCCCAGCCGAGAAAATCAACTGCTTCTTTGGCTGCGTCCTCGATGCGCTTTCCGGCCTCATCGGCGTAGATCCACTGGAGATAGCCAATGGTGATATCCGGCAGTTCCGGGGCCATTTCTTCGGTGGGCTCCGGCGCAGGTGCCTCCGTTGGCGCCGCTGTAGGTGCCGAGGTGGGAGCCGCGGTGGGCGCTTCGGTTGCCGGGGCTGGCGCCGGCTCGTCTGCGGCGTCGTCATCGTCGTTGCCGCATGCGGCGGCAACCAATGTCAACGCCAGCAGTGCTGCCAGCAGCCTCCACAATGAACGTTTCATGGTGCTCCCCTCTCTGGACGATTCAAGAACTGTCCAACGTCTGAAGTTCCAATAGTAGGAAACTCGCCTATCTAGTACCAATCCCTTCAGTGCTCACCCGAGCGCCACCGGGTCGAACTCCACATGGAGTTCGGCGGGGGCTCGGAGGAACACGCCGACCTCTTTGGCCTCGAATCCGTCGGCCAAGCGGAGGTTCTCGGTGCAGTCCAGCACCATGTTGAGCGCGGCCTCGATCTCGGCTTTAGCCAGATAGGAGCCCACGCAGTGGTGGCGGCCGAAGCAGAAGGTGGTGTGCTCGGCGTTGGCCGCGAAAGCGCTTGACGCAGGAAGGTCCTGGCGGTTGATCTCGAAGCGCTCAGGGTCGGTGTGGGTGTATTTGCGCTCGTCCCGATTGGCCGCCCCGATTATGCCGGTCACCGTGGCCCCTGCGGGGATGGTGCCGGTGCCCGAGGGGAGCTTGGCCTCCTCGTGGGGCAGGCGCTGGATCCAGTGGGCAGGCGGGGAGAAGCGCAGGGTCTCGGCCACGGCCATGGTGACCATGGAGCGGTCGTTTCGCACCTGTTCTAGCTGGTCGGGATGCTCCAGCAGGTTCTTGAACAGGCTGGCGATGGCTTTGTCGGTGGTCTCTCCCCCGGCGGTCAGAAGCAGGCTGGTGAACGACTTGACCTCGATGTCAGACAAGCCGCTGCCGTCGATCTCAGCGGTAACCAGATTCGACAGGAGGTCGTTGCCGGGGTTGCGGCGCCGCTCGGCGATCACCGGCATGAGGTAGTCTTGGAACTCCTCCCGAGTTTGCTCCCCCTCGGCGATGATGTCGGGATCCTGGTTGATGTTGGACACGAACCGGTTGATCGACTCGTACCAATCCTGGAACCTGGGGTGGTCCTCGTCGGGCAGGCCCAGCATGGCCACGATCACCTTTATGGGCAAATACCGCGACATTCCCTCCACCAGGTCGCAGCTTCCGTCGGCAAGCCACTTGTCGATCATGGAGCGGGCCTGGGCCTCGATCATGGGCATGAAGTCGGCTTCTAGAATCGCCCCCCGGAAGAAGGGCGCCACCAGGTTCCGGTAGCGGGAGTGCTCGGCGCCGTGCTTGGACAGCAGCGTGGGCCCGTGGGCCGGCTCGATCATCCACTCGTACATGTCGGTGCTGAACTCCGGGTTCTTGAAAACGTGCTCGACATCGGCATAGCGGCTCACGAACCAGGTGTCGGATGCCTCGTCGTGAAAGCACGGGTACTCGTCCCGGTAAACCTGGTAGACGTCATAGCGGTCTTCGTCGGAGCTGAGCAGATCAGGCGGTGCCATGGCGGCACTCTAGCGAGGGCAAACTCCCCCGTTCCGAGAACAGGGCGAACGGGTCAGCGGGTGCAGATCACCGAGGAGCCGTGGCCGAACATGCCGTGGTTGATCGACAGGCCCACTTTGGCCCCCTCCACCTGGCGGTGGCCGGCCTCGCCCCGGAGTTGCCACGCCAACTCGCACACCTGGGCGATGGCCTGGGCCGGCACGGCCTCGCCGAAGGCGCCCAGCCCGCCTGACGGGTTCACCGGGATGCGCCCGCCCAGCGCGGTGTCGCCCGCCCGCAGAAGCTGGGCCGCCTCGCCCCGCTCGCAGAGGCCGATGTGCTCATACCAGTCGAGTTCGTAGGCCGACGACAGGTCGTACACCTCGGCGAAGTCCAGATCCTCGGGCGATACCGAGGCCTCCTCGTAGGCCCGGCCCGCGATGTTGTCCTTGAACGTCATGGTCTCGTCGCCCACCGCGGCCCAAGAGTCAGAGGCCAGATAGGGCAGTTCGATCACGCTGTTGGGATAGGTGGGGCTCACCGTGGATATGCCCGACACCCGAACCGGGTCGGTCACACCCCGGCTGGCCGCCCACTCCAGGCTCGACACCACCAACGCCGCGCCTCCGTCGGAGGTGGCGCAGATCTCCAGCAGGCGCAGCGGGTCGGCCACCATCGGTGAGTTGGCGATGTCGTCGCCGTCGTACTCCTTGGTGTAGCGGGCGTTGGGATTGAACACCCCGTGGCGGGAGTTCTTCACCTTCACCGCGGCGAAGTCCTCGGGCGTGTCGCCGTACAGCTCCATGCGCCGCCTGGCGTACAGCGCGAAGTACGTGGGATTGGTGGCGCCAACCAGATGGAACCGGAGCCAATCGGGGTCTTCGTGGCGCTCCCCGGCATTGGGGGCGAAGAACCCCTTGGGGGTGGTCTCGGCGCCTACCACCATGGCCACCTCGCACACCCCCGACAGGATCTGGGCCCGGGCGATGCTGAGCGCGGTGGCTCCTGAGGCGCAGGCCGCATAGGAGCTCGACAACTGGCAGCCGGTGAACCCCAGGGCGTTGGCGAATGTGGATCCCGACACATAGCCGGGGTAGCCGCACCGCACGCTGTTGGCCCCGGACACGAACTGGACCTCATCCCAGCCCACCTCGGCGTCGGCCAGGGCGTCGCGGGCCGCCTTCACCCCGTATTCCACAAAATTGCGGCCCCACTTGCCCCAGGGGTGCATGCCCACACCCAAAATGGCGATGTCATCCATCAGGCTTCTCCGTTCTCGCTAAGGCCTGCCGGGGCCCACTTCCACACCAGGTAGTCGTGCTCGTCATCGGAGTAGAGCACGTCGATCACCAGCTCCATCTCCATGCCCACCGACAGCTCGTCTACAGAAATGCCGCTAACCACCTGCCCCAACACCACCAAGTTCTCCTCAGCCAGCCTTACTGCCGCAACCACGTACGGCTCGAACTCGTCACCGGGTATGACGTAGGGCGCGGGCGGGGCATACTCACCGGTGGTGTACGACCACAGCCGACCGGTGCGGCTGAGCAGGACCTCTTCGATTTCGTCGCCGAGACAGGCAGGATCAGAGCCAGCCAGTGCCTTGGGAAAGAAATATGAACCTCGGCTGCGGGCCCGCCCCCCGATCAGGTGGGGCTCGTCGCTGTCCAGCGTGAAGAGCCCTTCCACCGCGGCCACTTGCGTCCGTGTAGTCGTCACGCCAGCAGCTTAGGCATCAGACGCCGCCGGCCTGCTAGCGGTTGAGCATTCCGCCGTCGACCACCATGGTGTCGCCCGACACCCAGCGAGCCTCGTCGCTGCACAGCCACACTGCGGCCTCGGCCACCTCCTCGGGCAGGCCCATGCGCCCTCCGGGCATCATATGGACGACTGCTTCGGCCATCTCCGGGCTCGACTCCCGCCACGACGCCACCATCGGGGTGTCGATCATGCCCGGGCAAATGGCGTTGACCCGGATGCCCTTGTTGTTGAGCTCGTCGGCCGCATAGGTGGTCAGCCCCAGCACTCCCCGCTTGGCCGCGGTGTAGTGGGGCTGGCCGGGGGCGGGAATGAGGGCTGCCCCCGACGCGGTGTTGACGATCGCCCCGCCGCCCTGGGACAGCATCTGGATGATCTCGTACTTCATGCACAAAAACACCGAGGTCAGGTTCACCGCGATCATCTCATCCCACTGGTCCAGCGTGAGCTCGTGGAACAGCCGGGAGGGATGGGTGATGCCCGCGTTGTTGAAGGCGCAGTCGAGCTGGCCGAACGCCCCCACCACCGATTCCACCAGAGAGGCCACTTGGTCTTCATCGGTCACGTCGGTGGGGATGAATCGGCCCTCGCCGCCATCGGCCTCGATCAGCGCAACCGTCTCGGCCCCTCCCTCCGCATTGCGGTCGGCCACCGCGACCTTGGCCCCCTTGCGGGCGAACAGCACGGCGGCCGCTTGGCCGATCCCGCTGCCTCCCCCGGTCACCAAAGCAACCTTGCCCTTCATAACGCTGCTCCCTTCATCATGATCGCCACTGTGCCTTTCATGTTTGCCTGCCTTCTATCGCTGTCACCACGACGACATAAGGTAGGCCGCGAGCACATCGAGATACCGAAAGGACGGCAATGGCCATCTCCTCATGGGACGAGTTCCCGGTCCACCAGTCCCCCGACTGGATCCGCCATGCGGGCACCACCGACCGCAACTTCTACGACCGCAACTACTTCTGCATGCACGGCTCCAGCGACGAGCTGTTCGCCATCTTCGGCATGGGCCAGTACCCGAACCTGGGCGTCCAGGACGCCTTCTGCTGTGTCCGCCGGGGCGACAAGCACCATGTGGTGAGGGGCTCCCGGCCGCTCACCGACCGCATGGACATGTCGGTCGGTCCCATGCGCATCGAGGTCATCGAGCCCCTCAAGAAGGTGCGCTTTATCGTTGAGCCCAACGAGCACTCCATCGCCATGGACGTGACCTGGGACGCCTCCATCCGGGCCATGGAGGAGCCCAACCAGTACATCCGCAGCGAGGGCCGGGTGGTGTTCAACACCCAGCGCTTCGCCCAACTCGGCCGGTGGGAGGGAACCCTTTCGGTGGGCGGCGACGACGTCGCGGTCACCGCCGACCGGTGGGGCGGCGCCCGCGACCGCTCCTGGGGCATCCGCCCGGTGGGCGAGCCCGAGGGCGACGGCATCCGCCAGGGCGTAAATGTCATGTCGGGGATGTGGAACTACTTCCCCATGATGTTCGAAGACCACGCTGTCTTGTACATGAACAACGAGGCCGACGACGGCACCCGGCGGCTGGTCGAGGGCAAGCGGGTGTGGGCCGACGGCCGCCCCGACGAGGATCTGGGCCGGTCTGAGCACGACCACACCTTCGAGTCGGGCACCCGGGTGCTGACCCACTCCACCATCTCATTTCCCGAAGCCGGAATCGAGATTGACTGCCAGCCCCTGCTGGTAAACTTTGTGTCAGTGGGAACCGGGTACGGCATGGACGCAGACTGGCGGCACGGCATGTACCAGGGTCCGAGCCTGGTGGTGCAGGGCAAGGTGTTGGATGTGGACACCGAGGTCAAGCCCATCGGGCAGTACGGCGTGGTCGATCATGTGGCTCGCTACACCTACGACGGCAACGTGGGCTACGGCCTGTATGAGCACGGCTTCTTCGGGCCCTTCCACCGCTACGGCCTGACCGACGGGGCCGTCGGCGCCCCCTGATCCGCCGACCTTCATGTCTATTGCACCCGCCTCCTCGGAGAGCCTGGCGACCCTGGAGAACCCCGACGAGTTCCAGGCCCGCCACATCGGGCCTGGAGCCGAGGATAGGGCCGCCATGCTGGCCGAACTGGGCTTCGACAGCCTGGCAACACTGGTGGACGCCGCGGTTCCCCCCAACATCCGCTCAAACAGCCCTCTGGAGCTGCCGCCGGGGCTGACCGAGCGGGACACTACCGAGAGATTGCGGGCGCTGGCCGACCGCAACACCGTGGCCACCTCGCTGATCGGCATGGGCTACTACGACTCCATCACACCGGCGGTGATCCGCCGCAATGTGCTGGAGAACCCGGCCTGGTACACCGCATACACCCCGTACCAGCCGGAAATCTCCCAGGGCCGGCTGGAAGCGCTCATCAACTTCCAGACCATGGTCACCGACTTGTGCGCCATGGGCATGGCCAACGCCTCGCTGCTGGACGAGGGCACCGCGGCGGCCGAGGCCATGACGCTGCTGCGGCGGCTCAACCGCAAGGCCCCCGACGACCGGTTCATCGTGGACGCCGACACCCACCCCCAAACCATCGACGTGGTGGCCACCCGGGCGGAACCACTGGGGATCGAGGTGGTTATAGCCGACTTGGATCAGGCCAACATCGAGGAGATCGCCGATGGATCATTCGGGATGCTGGTGTCGTACCCCGGCAGTTCGGGGCGCATCGGCGACCTGAGCGGGATCATCGCCGCCGCCCACAACGTACACGCCCTGGTGGCGGTGGCCACCGATCTTTTGGCCCTGTGCCTGCTGGCGCCGCCCGGCGAGCTGGGGGCCGACGCGGTGGTGGGGTCGTCGCAGCGATTCGGGGTGCCCCTGGGCTTCGGCGGTCCCCATGCCGGATTCATCGCGGTGCCGGAGTCGGCCATGCGGTCGCTGCCCGGCCGCCTGGCCGGAGTGTCCGTCGACGATGCCGGGGCGGTGGCCTACCGGCTGACCCTCCAGACCCGAGAGCAGCACATCCGCCGGGAGAAGGCCACCAGCAACATCTGCACTGCCCAAGTGCTGCTGGCGGTGATGGCCGCCATGTACGCCACCTACCACGGCCCTGAGGGGCTGGCCCGCATCGCCCGGCGGGTCCACCGCCTGACGGCCATCGCCGCGGGCCGGCTGCGCCAGTCCGGCCATGAGATAACTGCCGAGCACTTCTTCGACACCATCACTGCGCGAGTGCCCGGCCGAGCATCAGAGATTCTGGCCGCCGCCTGGGCCGAGGGGCTGAACCTGCGCCCAGTAGACGGCGACACCGTTGGGTTCTCGCTGGACGAGACCACCACCCGGGCCACCGTGGTTGCCCTGTGGCGGGCCTTCGGCATCGAGGCCGATGAAGGAGACTTCGACGCCCTCGACGCCGAGACTCCCGATGCCCTTCCTCGCGATGCCGTCCGAACCGGCGACTACCTGACCCACCCGACCTTCCACCGCTACCACAGCGAGACCGAGATGCTGCGCTACCTGCGCCACTTGGCCTCCAAAGACCTGGCCCTGGACCGAACCATGATCCCGCTGGGGTCGTGTACCATGAAGCTCAACGCCACCACCCAGATGGAGCCGGTGAGCTGGCCCGAGTTCGCCCAGATGCACCCATTCGCCCCGGCTGATCAAACCGAGGGCTATCGGGCGATGATCGCCGAGTTGGAGCAGATGCTGGTGGCCATCACCGGCTACGCCGCGGTGTCGCTCCAGCCCAACGCCGGGTCCCAGGGCGAGTTGGCCGGGTTGCTGGCCATCCGGGGCTATCACGCCGCCCGCGGCGAGACCCAGCGCGATGTGTGCCTCATTCCCGCCTCCGCCCACGGCACCAATGCGGCCAGCGCGGTCATGGCCGGGATGCGGGTGGTGGTGGTCAAATGCGACGACGACGGCAACGTGGACATGGACGATCTGAAGGCCAAGGTGGTTGAGCACGACGACCGGCTCAGCGCCCTGATGATCACCTACCCGTCCACCCACGGGGTGTACGAGGCCACCGTGACCGAGGTGTGCGATCTGATCCACGCCTACGGCGGTCAGGTGTATCTGGACGGGGCCAACCTGAATGCCCTGGTGGGACTGGCCCAGCCCGGCCAGTTCGGCGCCGACGTGTCTCACCTGAACCTGCACAAGACGTTCTGCATCCCCCATGGCGGCGGCGGGCCGGGGGTGGGCCCGGTGGCCGTTCGCCCCCACCTGGCCCCGTACCTGCCCAACCACCCCGTGGTGGCTGAAGCCGGCCCCTCCACCGGGGTGGGCGCCGTGTCGGCCGCCCCCTGGGGATCGGCCGGAATCCTGCCCATCTCCTGGGCCTACATCGCCGCCATGGGCGCAGAGGGGCTGACCGAGGCCACCGGGGTGGCTCTGCTCAGCGCCAACTACCTGGCAGCCCGCCTCGACAGCTTGTTCCCCGTTCTCTACACGGGTGAGAACGGCTTGGTGGCCCACGAGTGCATCATCGATCTGCGCCCCCTGCACGCAGAGACCGGCGTGACGGTGGAAGACGTGGCCAAGCGGCTCATCGACTTCGGCTTCCACGCCCCCACCGTGTCGTTCCCGGTGGCGGGCACGCTGATGGTCGAGCCCACCGAGTCGGAGTCCAAGGTCGAGCTCGACCGGTTCATTGCGGCCATGGCGGCCATCCGGGCCGAGATCGACCAGGTGGCCGACGGGCTGGTCTCCATCGAGGACAGCCCGCTGCGTCGCGCCCCGCACACCGCCGATGCCATAACCGGCGACGACTGGGACCGCCCCTATACCCGGGAGCAGGCCCTCTTCGGCATGCCTGGGTTCCGCGACCGCAAGTATTGGCCTCCGGTCGGGCGCATAGACGGCGCCCACGGCGATAAGAACGTATTCTGCGCCTGCCCACCCATTGAGGACTTCCAAGAACCCAGCTTCTAGCCCCAGAGCCGCTTCGCCCCGGTAGCCACCGGCCCGCTAGTTTTTCGAGGGCTGCCAGGAACGCGGCCTCGAACCAAGGAGACCAGCCGGTGCCCGACGCCATCGTGGAACGTGAAGGCCATTTGATCATCATCACCATGAACCGCCCCGAGCGGTACAACGCCCTGTCGGGGGCGATGATGGTGCGGATGCTGGACGCCTACGAGGAGGCGGACAACAACGACGACATCCGCTGCATCATCGTGACCGGCGCAGGGGGCAACTTCAGCTCGGGCGCCGACCTCAAGGCCATGAGCGGTGATGCCGGCAACGCCGACCCCGAAATCGACGTGGCCGCCCGCCAAGCCGCCGATCCCGAACTCCACTGGAAGGCATTGCTGCGCAGTTACCGCCCCACCAAGCCGATCATCGCCGCGGTGGAGGGCGTGGCCATCGCGGGGGGCACCGAGATCCTCCAGGCCATGGACATCCGGGTGGCCGGGGAGAGCGCCCGTTTCGGGGTGTCCGAGGCCCGCTGGTCGCTCTATCCCATGGGCGGATCGGCGGTGCGACTGCGCCGTCAGATCCCCTACACCGTCGCCGCTGAGATACTGCTCACCGGCAAGCACATCACCGCGGCCGAGGCCAAAGACATCGGCCTCGTCGGCCATGTGGTGCCCGACGGCCAGGCCTTGGCCAAGGCCAAGGAGATCGCCGCTGCCATCTGCGAGAACGGCCCGCTGGCCGTGGAGGCCATTTTGCGCACCCTGCACGAGACCGACGGCATGACCGAGGAAGAGGCCTTGGCCCACGAGTTCGAGTACGGCTGGGCGGTGTTCCAGAGCGAGGACTCCAAGGAGGGGCCGCGGGCCTTCAGCGAGAAGCGAAAGCCGGTGTTCAAGCGCAGATAGCCATGGGCGCCTCATCGGAAATCTCGGTCTTCGACGTCCACCACCATGTGGGCGACGCCTCGGGGGCGCTGGGCCTGCCCCCCGAACAAGCCCCCGACCCCGAGGCCTATGCTGCGCGGGAACTGGCCAAGCGGCTCGAGATCATGGGCGCCGGCGGGGTGGACCAGGCCGCGGTGATCCCCGGCCACGGCTACCTGCGCCCCAACGGCCACGCCGACACCCAGGCGGCCAACGACCGGATCGCCACCTACCGAGATGCTTCCCCCGACCGCTTCCCGGTGGCCATCGGCATCGTGGAGCCCCGCGACGGCGACATCAGCCTGGCCGAGTTGGAGCGGGCCGCGGGGCCCCTCGGCCTGGCCGGGATGAGCTTCCACACCCGCTTCCAAGGGGTGAGCATCGACAACCACTGGGTGTCCGCCTATGTGGGGGCCATGGGCGAGCTGGGCCTGCTGCCGTTGATCCACGCGCTGGACGAGACCGCCGAGGAATCGCTGTGGAAGGTGGGGCAGCTCGCCTCCCGCCACCCGACCCTCACCATGCTGGTGCTCGACGGCTATGCCACCCACGAGGGCACCAAGCACTGCGGGCACCTGGCCGCCACACACCCCAATCTGGTGTTCGATTGCAGCCTCTCGTACAATTTCGACTTCATCGCTAACCATGTGCGCCAATACGGCGCTCACCGCTATGTCTACGGAACCGACCTCTACTCCTGGCCGCTGGGCCGGCGCATCAGCCACATCTTGGGCCAGCTCCTGGAGTCCGATCTCTCAGACGAGGACAAAACAGCAGTAGCCGGCGACAACGCCCGCCGGTTATTCGGACTGGACACAACATGAATGAACAAAAACAGATCAAACGCCCGATGCGGTTCGCCGGAGCCCTGCTGGCTCTCGCATTGGCAGCCGGGGCCTGCGGAACCGCACCGGGCGGCGACTCCGACGGCGTCGCCACCACCGGTCTTACCGACGCATTGCCCGACGGGCTGTTCGACGCGCTTGACCGCATCGCCAATCCCCCCCTAACGCCTACCCCCGGCCCAGAACCCCAAGACGGGCAACCTGATTCGCCCGAGCAGATCGGCAATCCTCCGGCAGAGACGCAGTCGGCTGAGCAGTTCGAGACGCTGGTCCCCGCCCAGGCCGACACCGAAGCCGAGCTATCAGAAGAGGAGCTGCTGAGGCTGCGCGACGAGGCGTTCGTGGAGTATTCCCGCTGTATACGCGATGAGGGATTCCCCGACTTCCCCGACATCGACAGCTCCCAGATCACCGACCAGGCCTCGTTCCTCGCCGCCATGCAGGAGGCCGGGGTGAACTTCACCCAGCAGGGCCTGGCCCAAGCCCTCCAGGCCTGCGCCAGCGTTTTCAGCGAATTGATCGCCCTAGCGCCTCAGCAGGACACCAACGTTCAGCAGGTGGAGCGGGAGGAGAACGCGGTGGCCTTCTCCCAGTGCATGCGCGACCAAGGAGTGGACGACTTTCCCGATCCCGACTTCAACCAATATCCCAACAGCGGCTTCCCCGGACAAGGCGACGGCTCCGGGGTGACCTCCGAAATTCAGGCGGCATTGAGGGTGTGTCTGCCGGTGTTGGGGGGAGCGGCGCCAAATCAAACCGCCGCTCCGCCCCCCGAAACCCCAACCCGCCCGGCGCCCACCGCCGCGCTGGCCGCCCAAAGCGCCACCAGCACCCAGCTGC
This sequence comes from Candidatus Poriferisocius sp., assembly GCF_965208475.1. Lineage (GTDB taxonomy): Bacteria > Actinomycetota > Acidimicrobiia > Acidimicrobiales > Bin134 > Poriferisocius. The sequence continues at coordinate 617,919 of NZ_OZ242338.1, forward strand.
CTGCGCCGAGAACCGATGGCGCCACTGCGGCGGCCGCCTCTCCTTCGGTCAATGCCCGGATCCTGCGCGACACCGAGGAGCTGAACACCGCCGAAGTGGTGCGGCGCGACCTGATCGACACCGAGGAGTTCACCGGCACACTGGGCTTCGGCGATCCCGAGCCGCTGTACACCAACACTTCGGGGATCGTTACCGGGCTCCTGCCCGAGGAGGGCGAGGTGCTGGATGTGGGCAGGACCCTCTTTGAGGTGAACAGCTACCCGGTCGTGCTCCTGCGGGGAGATCGCCCCATGTACCGGCCCTTCCAGGGCCAAATGGAAGACGGACCCGATGTGGAGCAGCTCGAGCAAGCGCTGGCCGACATGGAGATCCCCGGCTGGGAGGAGATGACCGTCAACGAGAACTTCACCCCGGTCACCGAGGACGTGGTGCAGGAGTGGCAGAACCGCTTGGGGGTGGACGAAACCGGCATGATCGACATGGGCTTCGTGGTGTTCATCGAGGAGCCATTCCGCATCTCGTCGGTGAACGTCTCGGTGGGCCAGCAGCTTGGGCCCCAGGCGGCGGCGTTCTCCGTCACCGGCCAGTATCAGGAGATCGTCAGCAATATCGATCCCGGCGATGCCGAGATTGTGAACGAGATGGACGAGGTGGAGGTAGAGCTGCCCGATGGCCGGGTCAGCCCGGGCGTGGTGTCGGAGGTGGCCAGGGTGGCCAAGCGGCTGCCCAACTCGCAGACCGGCGGGCTGGGCGACCCCACCATCGAGGTCATCATCATCTTGCTGGACGAAGAGGCATCGGCCCGCTTCGACGCCGCCCCGGTGAAGTGGACCATCACCAAACAGGTAACCCCCGACGCTTTGGTGGTGCCCGCATCGGCGCTGATCGCCACGGTGGACGGCGGCTTCTCTGTGGAGATAGTGGCCGACGGGGCGACCACTTTGGCGCCGGTTGAGGTGGGTACGTTCGTCGATGCCTTCGTCGAGATCACCGACGGCAACCTCAACGTGGGCGACCAGGTGCGCATCCCCTGATGCCGGTACGGCCCCGAGCCGTACAGCAACCAGAGGCGAGACTCGATGACGATTGAGCCCCGGAATGTGCTGGAGCTGCACGGGGTGGTCAAGCACTATCCGGGCTCGCCGCCGGTTCGGGCCCTCGACGGCGTCGACCTAATGGTTCGGGCCGGCGAGTTGGTGGCGGTAGTCGGCCCATCGGGTTCGGGCAAGAGCACCATGTTGAACATCATGGGGGCCCTCGACCGCCCCAGCTCGGGCGAGGTGGTGGTGGACGGCCACGCGTTGTCGCAGATCCGCGACCGCGACGTGGCCGCAGTTCGGGGTCGCCGGATTGGGTTCGTGTTCCAGCAGTTCCACCTGCTGGAGGGGTTGTCGGCCCTCGACAACGTGGCCACCGGCGCCCTCTATCAGGGGGTCAGCCTTCGCCGGAGGCGGCAGATGGCCCGCGAGGTGCTGGAACGGGTTGGGCTCGGCCACCGGTTGGATCACCGTCCGGGCAAGCTGTCGGGAGGCGAGCGCCAACGGGTGGCCATCGCCCGGGCGCTGTTGGGCGACCCGGCGATCGTGCTGGCCGATGAGCCCACCGGCAACCTCGACTCCCAGACCACCGAGGAGATCGTGGGCCTCTTCTTGGAGCTGAACCGGGCGGGGGCCACCATCGTGATCATCACCCACGACCGGGATCTGGCCGCCCGGATGCCCCGCTCGGTCTCCATTCTCGACGGCCGCATCAGCCACGACTCGGCACAAGATCCCCGCGACCCCGAAGCCGGCGGTCAAGACTCGTCCCACGATCGGCCTGACCCCGAAGCCGGCGGCCACAACTCGGCGGGCGCTTGAGATGACTGGCAGCAGGCTGCGAGCCCGCGATGCCCTGTCGCTGGGCACGCTGGGGCTGCGTACCCGCAAGGGCCGCACCGCCATGGCCGCCATAGGCATCGCCATCGGCGTGGCCTCGCTGGTGGCCCTGGTGGGCATCATCAACTCCGGCGAAGCCGACGCCCAACGCGATCTGCTGGGGCAGGGCATCGACGTTTTGGAGCTGACCCCCGGCACGTCCTTCGCCGAGGAGCCCGAGCTGTTGCCCGAGGCCGCCGCGGCCATCGATACCCACATGCGAGATTTGGTCGACGTGGTGGCCTCCATTCGCCGGGTGCCGGCCACGGTCCGCAAGACCGACTTCATTCCCACGGTTGAGACGGGAGGCATCCGCCTGTTCGCGGTGGACGAGGGAGATCTGGACCTCTTGGCGCCGCTGCGGGGCGGGGTGGCGTTCGGCCGCTTCCACGACGCCGCCACCGTGCGAGTGCCCACCGTGGTGCTGGGTTCCGACACCGCCGAGGTGCTGGGCTTCGATGAGCTGTACGCCAAGCCCACCGTCCACATATCGGGCCACGAGTTCGCGGTCATCGGCGTGCTGGAGCCGTTTGCGATCAGCCAGGGGCTCACCTTGAACCGGGCCGCGCTCATCGGGTTCCCGGTGGCCGAGGAGCTCTACGACGCCGATGCCAACCCCGAGCGCATCTGGGTGCAGGCCGACCTCGACGTGATCGAGCAGGTCCGCGAGCTGCTCCCCCGCCAGGCCAACCCCGAGGCGCCCGGGGAGGTAGCGGTGTCGTCGCTGGATCTGGAAGCCCGGGAGGTCATCAGCGAGAACTTCGAGTCGCTGCTCAGCCTGCTGGTGGTGGTGATCATCGTGGTGGGCGCCATCGGGGTGGGCAACATCATGCTGATCTCGGTGCTGGAGCGCCGGGGCGAGATCGGGGTGCGTCGGGCGCTCGGGGCCCAAAAGACCCACATCGCCGCGCAGTTCCTCATCGAGTCGATGCTGTTGACCCTGATCGGCGGCCTGATGGGCACGGTGCTGGGCCTTGCGGTGGTTGTCGCGGCCACGCAGGTGCTCGACTGGCCGATGACGGTGGAGCTGTCGTTCATCGGAATCGGTCTGGGGGTCACGCTGGGAGTAGGGCTGGTGGCCGGGATGTACCCCTCATGGCGGGCTTCCCGCATGGACCCCGCCGAAGCCGTCCGGCCCGCCGCCTAGTTGGAGCCACCCATTCTTCCGTAGTCTCAGGCCATGACCATCACCCGCGAGGACTTCCAAATTCGGGCCAGGGAGTTCCTCGAAGCCAACGCCGCGCCCCGCAGCCAGCCGCCGGTGGGGTGGACCGAGCGAGAGCTGGTGGCCGAGTGCCGCCGATTCCACCAGGCGCTGGCCGACGCCGAGCTGGGGGGCATCACCTATCCCGTGGAATACGGCGGGCTGGGGCTCGACAAGGGCTACCTCGAGGTGTTCAACCGGGAGCTGTCGCAATTCCAGGCCCCGCTCGTTCCCGCGGCCATTTCCCATGGCATGTGCCTGCCGGTGTTGAACGACTTCGGCACTCCCGAGCAGCGGGACCGCCACCAGTCCAGAGTCATCCGGTGCGACGAGATCTGGTGTCAGATGTTCTCCGAGCCCGGCGCAGGCTCCGATGTGGCCTCGCTGGCCACCCGGGCGATCCGCGACGGCGACCAGTGGGTGCTGAACGGCCAGAAGGTGTGGACCTCGGGCGCCCAGTACTGCGAGTACGGGCTGTGCGTGGCCCGAACCGACCCGGCCCAGCCCAAGCACAGAGGCCTATCCATGTTCATCGTCGATCTGTCGCTGCCCGGGGTGGACATCCGGCCGCTGCGCCAGATCAGCGGGAGCTCGCATTTCAATGAGGTCTACCTGTCCGACGTTCGAGTGGGCCACGACTGCCTGGTCGGGGGCGAGGGCAATGGCTGGAATGTGGCTGTGGCCATGCTCATGTACGAGCGGGTGGCCATCGGGGCCGGGGGCAGCGGGGCCATGTCCCAGGCAATGGGCAGCGCCAAGCTGATCAAAGAGGCCCGCAAGCGGGGGCGCGACCGCGACCCGGTGGTGCGCGACTCGATAGCCGACCTCTACATCCGCGAGCGCATCCAGACCTTCATCGGTATGCGGATCCGCCAGGCCGCCGCGTCGGGGAAGGCACCCGGGCCAGAGGGCTCCATAGCCAAGCTCAACACCGCCATTCTTAGCCGCCGAGCGTCTGATGCGGCCATCGAGCTGGCCGGACCGGCCGGCCAGGCCTGGGATGCCGCCGCCGGCGACGCCGCCGAATGGGCCAGTGCTGTGATCAGCGCGCCGGCCATGGCCATCGCCGGGGGCACCAACGAGGTGCAGCGCAACATCATCGGCGAGCGGGTGCTGGGTTTGCCCAAGGAGCCCGACCCGTTCAAGGGCCAACCCTGGGAGGAAGTGCCCCGGTCCTGACCGGCTTGATCTACTCGACGGTCAGCTCGGCCCACAGCTCATCGACGGCCGCGGCCAGATCTTCGGGGCCGGCATCGTTCACGATCACATGGTCGGCCAGTGCCCGGCGCTGGGAGTCGGTGGCCTGGCTGGCCATGCGGGCCCGGGCCTGCTCCTCGCTAAGGCCCCGCTCGAGCAGCCGAGCAAGGCGCACCTCCACCGGCGCCTCCACCACCACCACTTTGGTGTAGCCCCGGCCCGACTCGAGCTGGCCTAGGCGGCTTTCAGCCAGAACCGCCATGTCCAGCACCACAACCTCAGCCTCTCCCCCATCGGCCAATTCCTGGAGACGGCTGTTGAGCTCGGCATTGATGGCCGGATGGCTCACCGCCTCCAGGGCCGATAGCCGGTCGGGGCGGCCGAACACCTCAGCGGCCACCTTGCCCCGGTCGATGCGGCCGTCGGCATTGAGAATCCCCGGTCCGAACACCTCGACCACCCCCCGCTCAGCCCGCCCCCCCGGTGCCAGCACCTCTCGCCCGATGGCGTCCACATCGACCACCGCCGCGCCCCGCTCGGCGAACCGGGCCGCCGCGGTCGACTTCCCCGCGCCTATCCCCCCGGTGAGTCCCACCACCAGCATGGCCGAGAGGCTACCCGCCTTGTGCAGCCCCGCCTCGGCTCGCGCCACATCGCCGATGCCCGCGTCTGGCTGCTGATCCCGGCTACCCGCCTCAGATGGCCCCGCTTTGGCTCGTGCTGCCAGACTTGGCCCATGCGCGTTGAGCTGACCGATGACCAACTGGAGCTCCAACAGGAGTTGCGTGCCTACTTCTCCGACCTGATGACCCCTGAAGTGCGGGCCAAGATCCGCCACACCGAGACCGAGGCCAACGAGGACTACAAGGCGCTGATACGCCAGATCGGCAGCGACGGCTGGCTGGGGGTCGGCTGGCCCGTGGAGTACGGCGGCAAGGGGTTCACCCCCATCGAGCAGTACATCTTCTTCAACGAGGCCTGGGCCGCCCAGGTGCCAGTGCCGTTTCTGACCATCAACACGGTGGGGCCCACCATCCGGGATTACGGCACCGACCGCCAGAAGGACTTCTTCTTGAAGAAGATCCTGGCCGGCGAGATGCACTTCTCCATCGGCTACTCCGAGCCCACCGCGGGAACCGACTTGGCCGCACTCAAGACAAAGGCGGTGCGCGACGGCGACGAGTGGATCGTCAACGGGCAAAAGCAGTTCACCAGCCTGGCCTACGACGCCGACTACGTGTGGCTGGCCGCCCGCACCGATCCCGACGCCCCCGCCCACAAGGGGATCACCATGTTCTTGGCCCCCACCGACGATCCCGGCTTCGACATCCAGCCCTTCATCACCATGGGCGGCTCCCACACCACCTCCACGTTCTACGACAACGTGCGGGTGCCCGACTGGCTGCGGGTGGGCGAGGTCAACGGGGGCTGGGGCCTCATCACCAACCAGCTCAACCACGAGCGGGTTTCGCTGTGCGCATCGGGGGGCATCGCCAAGCTGGTGGACCAGGCGGTGGAGTGGGCCAAAGAGGCCAAGCTGCCCGACGGGCGCCGGGTGATCGACCAGGAGTGGGTGCAGGTAAAGCTGGCCGAGTGCCGGGCCCGGGTGGAGTTCTTGGACCTGCTCAACTGGAAAGTGGCCTACGAATCCACCGTGGGCAACAGCGTGAGCCCGGCCCTGGCGTCCACCATCAAAGTGTGGGGTTCGGAGTCCATGCACCTCATCTACTCCGGGCTCACCGAGGTGGTGGGGGCTACCGGCCATCTCAAGAAGGGCTCCCCCCACGCCGATTTCTCCCATCGGATGGAGGAGTCGTACCGGGGCTGCTGGATTCTGACCTTCGGCGGCGGAACCAACGAGATCCAGCGCGACATCATCGGCATGGCCGGCCTCGGCCTGCCCCGCGAGAAGCGCCGCAAGTAGGGCGAGAGGAGATCAGGCGATGGACTTCACCCTGACAGAAGAGCAGCAAGCGGTGGCCGAGTTGGCCAACCGGATCATGGGCGACCGCATTGACATGGAGCGGCTCATGGAGATCGAGGCCGCCGGCGAGTGGTTCGACCGGGATCTCTACGGCGACCTGGCCACCGCCGGGCTGGTGGGCATCGGCCTGGGCGAGGATGTGGGCGGCGGCGGTTTGGACCTGATCGCCGTCGGGCAGGTGCTGGAAGCCCAGGGGCGCCATGTGGCCGCGGTGCCGCTGTGGAGCGCGACGCTGGCCGCGTTGGCGGTAGACGCTTTCGGAACCGACGAGCAGCGCCGACGGGAGCTGCCCGGCTGCGCCGAGGGTTCCAATGTGCTGACCGTCGGCCTCCAAGAGTACCTGAACGACGATATCGCCTCTCCGATGGCACGGGTGGTGGGCGGCAGGCTGGTGGGCGCCAAGGAGGTGGTGGAGTTCGCCGCCGAGTCGTCCAAGATCGTGGTGGTGGCCGGGCTAGACGACGGCACCGACAACGGCACCATCAGCGGCACCGGGCTCTTCCTGGTGGATCTGTCCGACCCCGGGGTCGCCAAGGTGGAGGGCATGTCCACCCGGCGCCAGCCCGTCCACCAGGTGAGCTTCTACGGTGTTCCGTGTGAGCCGCTGGGCCCGGCCGACGGCGCCTCGGTGCAGTGGCTGGCCGAGCGGGCGGTGGGCCTTTTGTGCGCCACCCAGGTAGGGGTGGTCGACCGGGCGCTGCGCCTGGCCGCGGAGTACACCTCGGAGCGGGAGCAGTTCGGCCGCCCGGTGGCCACGTTCCAGGCGGTAACCCAGCGTCTCGCCGACCAGTTCATGCACGTTGAGGCCGTGCGGCTGTGTACCGGCGCCGCGCTCTACGACTTGGCCAACAACAACGACGCGTCCACACGGCTGCCCATCGCCAAGTGGTACGCCTCCCACTGGGCCCACGACGTGGCCCACGCCACCCAGCATGTCCACGGCGGCATGGGGGTGAGCGTCGACTACCCCCTCCACCGCTACACCCTGTGGAACAAGCACATCGAGTGCAGCCTGGGCGCCGGCACCCAGCAACTCCGCACCCTGGGCGCGCAGTTAGCGGCTAGCTGAACCGGCGGGTCGGCCGCTAGGTCCTATCGTCGATATATGCGGCCAGCTCGGCGATGCCCTCCTCGGCTTCGGGGGCGACGCCGGCCAGTAGGTGCCAGACGTGCATCATGTCTTGCCAGGGGCGGAACTCCACGGAGCCGTTGGCGTTCTCTATTGCCTTGACCACTCGGGTGCTGTCGTCGTAGAGCACCTCTTCGGTGCCCACCTGGATCATCATGGGGGGCAGGTTGTCGAAGGTGCCGAACACCGGGGAGACGTAGGGGTCGGTGGCGTCTGTGCCCTGGGCGTAGGCCATAACCATGCCCGACAGGGCGTTGGCTCCGGCGAGCATGGGGTCGCGGTCGGCCCGGTCGGTCATGGAATCGCCTGAGAAAGTCAGATCGGTCCACGGCGAGATGGGTGCGGCACACGCCGGAAGCGGCAGGCCCTCGTCGCGCAGCTTCATGCACAGCGCGACGGCCAGGCCCCCGCCTGCGGAATCGCCGGAAATGGCAGTGTGAGCTGCTTCTCCCCCATTGGCCAGGTGCCATTGCCACGCGGCCATGGCGTCGTCCAGCGCGGCCGGATAGGGGTTCTCGGGGGCTAGGCGGTAGTCCACGTTGAGCAGCCGGGCCTTGGCCCCTTGGGCCAAGCGGCTCACCACATGTCGGTGGGTGTTGAGGCTACCCACCACATAACCGCCGCCATGCAAGTACAAAATGGCCCGGTTTCCCTCCACCTCGGGGGGTGTCACCCACTCTGAGGGCACTCCTCCGGCATCGACCGGGGCAAAGCTCACCCCATCGGGAACGGGCATCGAGCTGTACCCCGCCTCGAAACCGGCCCGAGTCGTGGCCAGATCGGGTGGAGGGCCGGCGGCAGACTCCTGCATCTGCTGCTTGAGGGCGGCGATCGCGGCGTTGTAGGCGTCTGAGGGCATGGGTGGTTCCTCCTCGGTGGGATCAGCTCCTATTCCTAGTAGCCCCGGTCGGGGTCTACCACGTTGCGTAGGGGCTCTTCGGCCAGAAAGCGTTCCAAGTTGTCGCAGAACAGCTCCATCAGGGCTTCGTTGTAGCCCTCCCGGGCCGTGGAGCAGTGGGGCGACAGATACATGTTGGGCGCATCCCACAGGGGGCTGTCGGCGGGCAGCGGCTCCTCGCGGGTCACATCCAGCACTGCGGCCCCCAAGTGCCCCGACTTCAGCGCGGCCACCAGCGCGTCCTCGTCGATCATCGACCCCCGGCCCACGTTCACCAGCACCGATCCCGCCTTGAGCCGCCCCAGGCGCTGGGCGTCGAACAGGTCGATGGTCTCTGGGGTGTGGGGAGCGCACAGCACCACCGCGTCGCTGCGGGCCAGCATCTCATCAAGCCCGTCGGGGCCGAACAGCTCGTCGGCATCGGGGTCGGTGTCGCCGGGCTGGGCCGAGCGGCGGCTGGCCAGCACGGTCATCTCGAAGGCCTTGGCCCGGCGGGCCACATCGCGGCCGATGGCGCCCAGACCGACGATGCCCATGGTCTTTCCCTTCGCCAACAGCCCCTGGTGAATTTGCCAAATGCGGCCGCGCTGTTGGCGCTCCAGCACTCTGATGTCCTTCCACACCTCCAGCAGGCGGCCGATGGCGAACTCGGCTATGGGGGCCGAGGCCACTCCGGCGGCGTTGGTCAACGCGATGCCCTTGGCTTTCAGCTTGGCCGGCTCCAGTTGCCCAATGCCCGCCCCGATGGCCTGCACCCACCGCAGCCGGGGCGCCCACTCCCTGATCCCCGGGGGCAGGTCGAGGGCCATCAGCACATCGGCGTCGGCAATGACTGCCCTCTCCGACTCCGTGAGAGCAGGCGCAGAGGCCAACAGCTCATCGGTGACCCGGCCCTTGGCCTTGGCGTCCCGCAGTCCGTGGGGCTCGAAATAGGCGATGTTGTGGAACCGCACCCCTGGGAACCGTCGGTGCAGGTCGTCCAACTCCGACCCGTCCATGGCCAGCGGGTACATCACAACGGCGTTGACTGTGTTCACGGCGGGAACCATAGTTTCCGACACCATTTCTCACCGCAAACAGGCAGTAGCGTCGGCTCATGGACACACTTGAGGGCAAAGCAGCGGTCATCACCGGTGGGGCCAGCGGCATGGGCCGGGCCATGGCCGATAGATTCGGCGCAGCCGGAGCCCGCATCATGATCGCCGATGTGGAGGGCCCGGCTATGGACGCCGCGGTGGCCGAGATGAACGACGCCGGGGTGGACGCGGTGGGCGTGCTCACCGACGTGAGCTCGGAGCGGGACATGGACGAGCTGGCCGAAGCGGCCTTCTCCCGATTCGGCCAGGTCAACGTGGTGTGCAACAACGCCGGGGTGGGTACCGGCGGGTTGCTGCACACTGTGTCCACCGCCGACTGGCAGTGGATCTTGGGGGTGAACCTGTGGGGGGTGATCCACGGGATCCGGGTGTTCTTGCCTCATCTGATGGAGCACGGCGACGGCCACATCGTGAACACCGGCTCGGTCGCCGGCCACACTTCGTATCCCAACATCGGCCCCTATAACGCCACCAAGCATGCGGTGGTGGCCATCTCCGAAACGCTCTACAAGGAGCTTGAGGAGAGCGGCTCGACCATCGGCGTGTCGGTGCTGTGCCCCGGCTTGGTGACCACCAACATCATCAACTCCGAGCGCAATCGCCCCGAGTCGCTGCGCTCGCCCATTATCCCTCCCGACCCCACCCCGGAGGACGATGAGCGGATCCAGATGATGATGGCCATCTACGAGGACGCGGTGAAACCGCCCGAGGTGGCCGAGTTGGTGTACAACGCGGTGCTCGACAACCAGTTCTATATCTGGACCGACTACGTGTACGCCCCGGCCATCATGCAGCGCCACGAGGACATCCAACTGGGCCGCAACCCCAGTGTCCGGGGCCAGCTCATCGACGAGGACCAAACCGCCAAAGGCCCGCCTCAGGCCGGCTAACTGCTGCCCCATGACCGAGACCGCCGAGAACTTCGACCTAGTGGTGGTGGGCACCGGGTCGGGCAACAGCGTGCTGACCCCCGATTTCGACGATTGGCGGGTGGCGCTGATCGAGCGGGACACCTTCGGCGGCACCTGCCTGAACCGGGGCTGCATCCCCTCGAAGATGTTCGTGTACGCCGCCGACATGGCCCACCAAGCCGGCCACACCGGGCCCTTGGGGGTGGACACCTCGCTCGACGGTGTGCGCTGGCCCGAGATCGTCGACCGGGTGTTCGGCCGCATCGACCCCATCGCCCAAGGCGGGGAGGACTACCGCCACAGCCTCGACAACGTGACCGTGTTCAACGGCGATGCCCGGTTCACCGGCCACAAGATGCTGGAGGTCAACGGGCAGCAGATCACCGGCAACCACATCGTGCTGGCCGCCGGCGCCCGGCCGTTCATTCCGCCGATTCCTGGCCTGGACGAGATTCCCTACCACACCTCCGACACCGTGATGCGCCTGGAAACGCTGCCCGATCGCATGGTGATCTTGGGCGGGGGCTACATAGCCGCCGAGATGGGCCATGTGTTCGACGCCATGGGGGTGTCAGTTACCATCGTGAACCGCTCGGAGCGACTGCTGCGAGCCGAGGACGAGGACATTTCGGCCGCGTTCACCGAGATCGCGACCCAGCGCATGGACTGCGCGCTGGGCTCTCCCATCGTCGGGGTGTCGCAGTCTGGATCGCAGGTCACCGTGAGCACCGAGGCCCGCAACGTGACCGGCGACGTGCTGCTGGTAGCCACCGGCCGAGTGCCCAACGGCGAGCAGCTGGGCGTGACCCGCTCCGACATTGAGCTCGACGATGACGGCTATGTGGTGACCGACGAATTCCTCCGCACCGGCGTCGATGGAGTGTGGGCGCTGGGGGACATCTGCCATGCCGCCCAGCTCAAGCACACCGCCAACGAGGACACCCGGGCGGTGGCCCACAACATCGCCCACCCCGACGATCTGCGGGCCCCCGACCATTCCGGCATCCCCCACGCGGTTTTCGCCTACCCCCATGTAGCCGCGGTCGGGGCTACTGAGCAATCCCTGAGGGCCGAAGGGCGGCCCTACCTCAGAGCTCTTCGCCCCTATAGCGACACCGCCTATGGCTGGGCCATGGAGGACACCGCCAGCTTCGCCAAGGTGCTGGCCGATCCCGACACCCGCCTGCTGCTGGGCGCCCACATCATCGGCCCACAAGCCCCCACTCTCATACAGCAGCTCATCCAGGGAATGCAGTTCGGCCTCACCGTGGATCAGATGGCCCGGGGCCAGCTATTCATACACCCCGCCCTCACCGAGGTGGTCGAACAGGCGCTATTAGAGCTGTAGCTAGGCCCGGGGGAGGCCCCCAAAGCCGCGGGCAACGCAGCCACTTTGATGCTCATAGCACCATGCTTTCAGATCGGTGCCTACCGGGACAGAGAGTCGAGAGCGGTCTGTTTGGCCCACTTGTAGTCGGGCTTGCCATTGGCGCCCCTCTGCACGGCGTCGGTGCGAACAATCGCCTTGGGGAGCTTGTAGGCGGCCAGACGGGTGCGGGCGTCGGCGATGATCTCGTCGTCGGAGGCATCGCCCTCCACCTGAGCCACCGCAGTGACCGCCTCACCCCACTTCGGGTCGGGCACCCCCACCACCAGGCAGTCGGCCACTGCGGGGTGGGCTTTGACAGCCTCCTCCACCTCTTCGGGGTAGATCTTCTCCCCCGCGCTGTTGATGCAGGCCGATCCCCGGCCCAACAGCGTGATCGTGCCGTCGGTCTCGACGGTGGCCCAGTCGCCGGGCACCGACCAGCGCCGCCCGCCGATGGTGCGGAACGTGGCTGCCGTCTTCTCCGGATCCTTGTAGTAGCCGATGGGAATGGGGCCACCTACTGCCAATATCCCGGGCTCTCCCGAGCCAGGTTCCACCGGCTGGCCGTCCTCTTTGAACACCGCGGCGTTCTCACCCAGTGTGAACCGGGCTGTGGCCGACCCGCCCTTGCGGTCGCTGATCCTCATGCCGGTGCCGGTGCCCTCGCTGGATCCCAGAGAATCCACCAGCTTCATGTCCTTGTGTACCAGCAGGGCCTCTTTCGCCGGCTGGCTCCAGATCACCCCCGAGGACATGATCATGAACACCGAAGACAAGTCATAGGGTTCGCCCCGGGCTGCGGCCGCGTCCAGGGCGTCGGCCATCGGCTGGCCGAAGGCGTCGCCCACGATGGTCAACACGGTGGCCCGGTCGCGCTCCACACAACGCCACAGGGCATCGGCGTCGAAGCTGCGCTCCGGCATAGTGATGACCGCACCGCCCTGGGTGAAGGTGGAAAGCGCCACGATGCTGGCCGTGCCGTGCATGAGCGGCGAGGCCGCCAGTTGCCGGCTCACCCTCCTGCTGTCGTAGATGGCCTCGATGTTGGACTTCACCATGTCTGCGGTCTCAGGAAGGGGCAGCGCCAGCGCCCGAAACGGCGACACCATGGTTCCCACCAGTGCGCCGTGGGGCCACATGACTCCCTTCGGCTTGCCGGTGGTGCCGCCGGTGTACAGGATCCACAGATCATCGGCGCTGCGGACGATGGGCGGGGCCGGATCGTGCCCGGTGATGAGCCTCTCGTAGTCCAGCGCCCAATCGGGCACCTGGTCGCCCGGCTCGCCTACCTGGATGGCCGCCCGCAGCAAGGGCAGGTCGGCCCGGGCCTCGTCCACCTGGTCGGCCAATTCGGGGGAGAAGAACACCGCTTTGGCGTCGGCGTCGTCGAGCAGGTGGCGCAGCTCTCCGGCCAGGTACCGGTAGTTCACGTTGCAGGGGGCGGCCCGGGCCTTGAACGCCCCGAAGGTGACCTCGCTGTAGGGGTTGCCGTTGTACAAGTACAGGCCCACGTTGTCGCCCGCCCCGATGCCCAACTCACCCAGCGCAGCGGCCAGCCGAGCAGCCCGGTCCTCGAACTCTCGCCATGTCCGGCTGACCGGATGGCACACCACGGCATCGGCGTCGGGCACCGTCTCCGCAGCCGCTTCCCACACAGTGGCCAGATTCAAGGGCACGAGGGAAGAGGCTAGCCGTCTCGTATATCCATGACGATCAGCTGGCCCTGAGGTTCGGCTACCAGAAAGACAACAAGCGTCTGATCAATCATGACCCAACGCCCTCGGCAGCCAAGAATGCCTCGTCGTAAACCGAGAAATCGAAACCGTGTTCGGCGGGATCGGTTATGGGTACGGGCATTAGGGGCATGATATCGCTGGGTCACGACAACAACAACGGCCTATACCGAGATGCTGTGACATGATCGCCAGATGAATGCGGTGGGACGAGCCGATGCTGTGCACTTTTCTGAGGGAGTTGATCCCAGATCGGTGGACCTGACTGCTGAGGTCAGCCTGCCCGCGGCTTGGAGCAATCGCTGGGCTACGCAGCCAACCAAGCCGACGCTGTGGGACGAGGGCACCGGGTGGATCACGCGAGGCGATTTGGCCCGGCGCACGAAGGCCGCCGCTGGACGGCTCTTTGGTGCGGGGCTGCGCAAGGGCGACCGGATCATCCTCTCTGCCGCCGCATCGGTCGACTTGGTGGTGGCCCACGTGGCTGCGCTGCGGCTTGGGCTGATCGTGGTGCCTGTCAACGGGGCCTATCAGCAAGTCGAGCTGGCCCACATCGTCGGCGACGCCGGGCCTCGGGCGGCCGTGGTGGACAAGCCCGAATGGGTGCGATGGCTGGCTGAGCAGGCCCCTGAGATGACGGTGGTTTCGCCTCGACTCGACCTCGACGACGCCGCTGCTCCCAGTCTCGATCAGCTTGACAGCCGCGACCCTGCGCTGCTGGGCTACACCTCGGGCACCACTGGCGTTCCCAAAGGGGCGGTGCTGACCCACGGCAACCTGCTGGCCGGGGCCGAGTCGGTGCGCATCGCCTGGCGGTGGACCCCGGAGGATCGCCTGGTGCTCGCGCTTCCCTTGTTCCACATGCACGGGCTGGGCGTGGGGCTGCACGGCACACTGCTGTCGGGGGCGTCTGCTGTGCTGCTGGACGGGTTCTCCCCCGATGCGGTGTTGGATGCGGCCGAGGCCCACGACGCCACCTTGTTCTTCGGAGTGCCCACTATGTACACCCGCCTGTCCCAGTCAGACCGGGTGGGTGAGCTTTCTAGGTTGCGGCTGTGCGTGGCCGGCTCTGCTCCCCTGTCCGCTGATCTGCACCGCCGCCTTGAGGAGGGCGCCGGGGTGCGGGTGCTGGAGCGCTACGGCATGACCGAGACCATCATGCTCGTCTCCAACCCCTACGACGGCGAGCGCCGGGCAGGCACAGTGGGGTTCCCCCTGCCCGGCGTGGAACTGAGGCTTGCCCCCGACACCGGTGAGGTATTGGTGCGAGGTCCCAACCTGTTCGCCGGCTACTGGCGACGACCCGAAGCCACTGCCGAGGCATTCGACGAAAACGGCTGGTTCCGCACCGGCGACCTCGGTGAAATCGACGGGAACGGCTACCTGCGACTCCGGGGCCGGGCCAAGGAGTTGGTGATCTCCGGCGGGTACAACGTCTACCCCCGCGAGGTGGAAGACGCCCTGCGCACCCACCCCGACATCGAGGACGTCGCCGTCACCGGCACTCCCGACCGGGAATGGGGCGAGGTGGTCACTGCCTGGGTGGTCGCTGCCTCCGGCAAGGCGCCCGAACTGGACGACCTGCGCTCCCACCTTGAAGGAGTGTGCGCCCCCTTCAAACACCCCCGTCTCCTCCACCTCGTAGACGACCTCCCCCGCAACGCCTTGGGCAAGGTACAAAAGCACCTGTTGAGCTAGAGCGGCTTTAGGTGCTCACACAGCGGCCCGAGCAGGGCTTCGACAAAGGCGTCGTCGCAGTAGAGCTTCTCCCCGGCCAGGAGATCGCCGGCGGCGTGCATCATCGACATGACCATGTGGCGGGTCTTCCCGTCGAGTTCGATCCAGTACTCCTGGATGGCGCACTGGTCGTTGGTCCACTCCCCCAGCACTCCGTAGCCGCTGACCCGCTGAGCGAACAGCGGGTACTGCTCCAAGTAGAACGTCCGGGCCAGATCGCCGCCGGTGAAGCCCTTGCCCATCGGCCAGAACTCGTAGGTGGGCTCGTCCACCAGCGTGGCCAGCGTCCGTTCCGCATCGTTCTCAGCTTCCGCGGCAGCATGTTCCCGGGCCAAGTCCAAGATCTCCTGTGGGGTCATGGGCTCAGCCTAGATCGCCGATGCTGGGGCTGGTTGTTGTGGGCCTTCTCTGCGGTACGTTGCCCGAATGACCTCAGCCAAGCCGCTGGATGGCGTGCTGGTGGTTTCGGTCGAACAGGCCGTGGCCGGGCCGCTGGCATCCTGTCGGCTGGCCGACGCCGGTGCGCGGGTCATCAAGATCGAGCGGGCCGAGGGCGATTTCTCCCGAGGCTACGACGCCGCCGCCGATGGACTGTCCAGCTACTTCGCCTGGCTGAACCGGGGCAAGGAGTCGATCGTCCTCGACCTCAAGGACAGCGGCGAAGCGGCGCTGCTGAGCCGCATGGTCGCCCAAGCCGATGTGTTCATCCAGAATCTGGCCGTGGGAGCGGCAAACCGGTTGGGATTCGGCTCGGAATCCCTCTGCAAACGGCATCCCCGGCTGGTGGCTTGCGACATCTCGGGCTACGGCCCGACCGGGCCCTATGCCCACATGAAGGCCTACGACCTGCTGGTACAGGCTGAAAGCGGCTTGGTCTCTGTGTCGGGTGCGCCCGGACCGCTGGGCCGAATCGGGGTGTCGGTGGCCGACATCGCCACCGGCGAGGCCGCCGCCCGGGCCATCAGCCAGGCGCTGGTCGGCCAAGCCCGCACCGGAGAAGGGGCCGCCATCGAGGTATCGCTGTTCTCCACCATGGCCGAATGGATGACCGTCCCCCTGCTCCACCACGACTACCTCGGCAAGGGCCCTGAGCGTGTGGGCCTGGCCCACCCGTCCATCGCCCCCTACGGCGCCTTCACCACCGCCGACGGCGCCACCCTTCTCATCGCTGTGCAGTCCGATCGGGAATGGGTCACCCTGTGCCAAACAGTGCTTGACAAGGCTGAGCTGGCCCATCACCCCCGCTTCGCCACCAACAAGGCCCGAGTCGCGAATCGGGCTGCAACCGACACCGCCGTAGCCGAAGTCTTTGCCCGCATGACAACCGACGATCTCCGCCGCAAGCTCACTGACAGCCGGATGGCCTTCGGCACCGTCAACGACGTGGCCGGTCTCTCGTCACACCCCCAGATCAATCGCATCACCGTTGCCCACGCCGAAGGCACCGTAGAACTCCCCGCCCCCGCCACCACCGCCGACTGGGACCTAGCCACCACCGCCGACGCCCTCTCCCTCCCCGCCCTCAATCAACACGGCCCCCAAATCCGAGCCGAATTCGCCGACCACTAGGAAAAGTACCGTTTGGGGGCAACGGCGGCGAGGGCTTCTGGCCAGACAAACTGTCGCACCCTGTTTGTAGAGTGCGCTCATGGTCAAATTCCTACACACAGCCGACTGGCAGCTTGGCATGACCCGGCATTTCTTGGCTGGCGAAGCCCAAGCCCGCTTCGACGGCGCCCGGATCGATGTCATCCGCAGGATCGGCGCTCTGGCAGTAGACGAAGGGTGCGGTTTCGTCGTGGTCTGCGGCGATGTCTTTGAGTCCAACCAAGTGAACCGCCAGGTGATCTTGCGGGCCTTCGAGGCGATGGGCGCCACCCTGCAGGTCACGTTCTACCTCTTGCCCGGCAACCACGACCCACTGGACGCTTCGTCGGTGTACATGTCTCCTACCTTCACAGAACACAAGCCGGACAATGTGGTGGTTCTTGGAGATCCGAGTCCAGTAGAAGCCGCTTCCGGCGTCGAGTTGGTCCCAGCGCCCTGGTTCACGAAGCGTCCCCTAACAGACCTGGTTGCCGATGTCTGCGACCTGCTGGAAGACGGTGACGCAGCGCGGATCGTCGTCGGCCACGGTGCAATCGACACGCTGTCGCCTGATAAGTCCAACCCCGCCCTCATCTCACTGTCGACACTGGAGGAGAGAATCGAAAGGGGTCAGATCCACTATGTGGCCCTTGGTGACCGCCACTCGACTACCGATGAGGGGCCAACCGGGCGAGTCTGGTATTCGGGAGCGCCGGAACCCACCGACTACGACGAGGTCCGTCCGGGCAACGTTCTTGTCGTGGAACTCGAGACCGATCACATTCAGGTGCAAGAGCGGCCCATAGGCGATTGGCGGTTCCTCAGTGATGAGCGGGAGCTGACCAGCGAAGAAGATCTCGACAACCTAGAAGAGTGGTTAGACAGCGTGGACAGCAAGGAGCGGACAATCGTCAAGCTCGCGCTTATTGGCCAGATCTCACTGGCACAAAAGGCCAGACTCGACCGACTTCTAGAGCACCACTCCGAGCTGCTGGCCGCTCTGGAGACATGGGAGCGGCGCAGTGAGTTGGTGGTTGTTCCTGACGACACCGACCTGGACAAGCTCGAATTGTCGGGTTTCGCTCGTGAAGCAGCGGAGGATTTGAGCGGGCTAGCCGAATCCGGCGAGCAGGCGGTGGTCGCCCGTGATGCCCTGGCGCTACTACATCGGCTGGCGGGGGCAGACTCATGAGGCTCCACAGAGTGAGGTTGAAGAATTACCGAGGAGTGGTCGACTGTGACGTGGAATTCCCCGCTGAGGGAGTCATCGTCGTCGAGGGCGACAACGAAGTGGGCAAGAGTTGCATTCCCGAGGCCCTCGACATGATCTTGAACCGCCTGGATTCGTCCAGCAAACAACCCTTGAAGGCCATCCGACCGGTTCATCACGATGCGGGCCCTGAAGTAGAGGTCGAGATCTCTTCGGGTAGTTACCGCTTCAAGTATTTCAAGCGCTGGCATCGCCAACCAGAGACGACGCTCGAGGTCATCGCCCCACGGCGAGAACAGCTTACCGGGCGAGAAGCTCACGAGCGGGTAGAGGCGATACTCGCAGAGACACTGGACCAAGATCTGTGGAAGGCGTTGACTATCGAGCAGGGCACCGAGCCTGGGCTGCCAGAATTCGGCGTGCCCTCACTGGGTCTGGCGCTCGACCTGGCCGCTGGTGGCACGCAGGCAGCCAACAGCGATGACGCCTTGTGGGAGCGCATTTGTACCGAGCGGCTCAGATACTGGACAGGCACTGGCAGAGAGTCGCAGGAGAGGAAGTTGCTCGCCAACGGAGTCGACCAGGCTCACGGGAGAATCGACGACCTCAATGCCCAACTCAGCGCTATCGAAGACGACGCCGCTGAAGCAGCCCGGTTGGCCGGTCAGGAGGGCGACCTCGCTGTCCGCCTCGACGAGGCTGGCAAGGCTGTGACCATACTCAGTGAACAGTGGGAAGCGACCGAGAGCCTGCGCAACCAGATCGAGCGCTTAGCCTCCGATCACACCACCGCCCAAGCCCAGCTAAAGGTGATCGATGGCAATATGCAACGTCGGCGCGACTTGGTCGACGCAGTGAGGGATCAAGGTCGAGAACTGGCCTCACTCGAAGAAGAGGTAGAGCAGGCTGCTCCAGGGCTTGCTCTGGCCGTGCAGCAAAGCGAAGAAGCAACCATGGCCCTCCGCGCAGCCCAGGATGCTCTGCGACTTGCGCGGGACAAGCTGCGTCTGGCCAACGACGACCGCGACTACCGTCGGAATCAGATCGAGAAGGACCAGCTCTACGAGCGCCACGAGCGAGTGCTTGGTGCTCAGAAGGGCTTAAGCATCGCCGAGGCTGTTCTGGACTCTTCACAAGTAGATGATGAGTTAGTTGACCAAATCGAACAGGCCAGAGATGAAGAGACCCGAGCCAAGATCGCTCTACAAGCCTCGGCGGCCTCTGTAGAGGCCACCGCTCTATCAGACCTCTCCGTGTTGATCGACGGTCAAGATTTCACGATGGATACCAATGCCGTCCAGCGGGCCCATGTCACCGACGATTGGGAGCTGGTTGTTCCCGACATTGTTCAGGTGCGGGTTCTAGCCGGCCACGAGTCTCAGGACTTGGCCACTGACTTCGAAACAGCACAACAAGAACACGCCCGTTTGTGTGCCCTGGGAGGAGTTGGCAACCTTGCCGAAGCCAAACATAAGGTCGACGAACGCCGGGAGGCTGAGCGAAGCCGTGATGAATCCGTCAAGACGATCCAGGAGAACCTCCGGGATCTCACCCTCGAAGGCTTGGTTCAAAAGCTAGACGGGCTCATCAAGCGGGTCTCCTCATATCCAGCTGACCGGCAACAAGCCCCTCCTCTTCCGGAAGACCTAGATGAAGCCAAGAAGGTCGTCTCCAGCGCAGAAAACGATGCCGCGGAGTGCCAGGACGAAGTTGATCGCTGCGAAAGCACCGCGGAGACAGCCGCTGAAGCGAGAAAGCAGGCTGAAGTCGGCGCTGCGCTTCAGGCCGGAAAACTCAAGAGTGCCCGCGACACGAAGAAACTAGCCGAGCAGAAGCTGGAAGAAGCACGGCACGTGCAACCCGACCGTGATCTCGAAGAGGCCCTAAGCGCTAAGGAAACGGTTGTCCAAGAAGCGGCTACCGCTCGACAACAGGCAGAAAGCGAACTGCGAGCCCAAGACCCCGATAGCCTGAAAGCCAAGCTCGACAATGCCCGCGACGTCAAGGTAAAGGCGGAAGACGCCCTTAGGACCAACCAAGACAGGCGGCGGGATCTGAAGGGCAGACTCGAAGCCCACGGCGAATCTGGTCTGCACTCTCGGCTCAACGTTGCAATAAGCGAGCACCAGCACCTGACACGGGATTATCAACGAATTGAGTCGCGAGCACAGGCTGTTCACCTGCTCCATCAGACTTTCGAGCGGCACCGCCAAGATGCCCGCCAACGCTATATCGCACCGTTCAAAGAGCAGATCGAGCAGCTGGGACGAATCGTGTTCGGACCCACATTTGAGGTGGAACTAGACGGCGACTTACGTGTGGCCCAACGGACGCTGGACGGAAAGACCCTCGACATTGAGCAGCTCAGCGTGGGCGCTCGCGAGCAGATCGGCGTAATCAGCAGGCTGGCCTGTGCGGCCATCGTCAGTCCTGACGGCGGGGGCGCCCCAGTGGTGATCGACGATGCCCTGGGCTGGAGCGATCCGTCCCGCCTTCAGGCCATGGGTGCGGCCATTGCCGCCGCTGGCCGGGACTGCCAAGTCATTGTGCTGACTTGCACACCGGGTCGATACGCCCATGTTGGCAACGCAAAAGTAGTTCGCTTGCCAGCTTGAGGGCGGGCTAGCTCCACAGTGTGCAGATTGGGATGGCGTAGATACTGTCGCTGAGTCGGAACTTGGCTGGACCGGTATGCAGCACGGCTCCTGCCTTGAACTGGTCGCCGAGTTGGTCGCGCAGCCAGATCAAGTGTCGGGCGTCTCTCGCCGTGGGCGCGCTGTGGGCTTTGACCTCAATGCCGACAAGTCCACGTGCCCCTAGGTCGGCGACCAGGTCCACCTCGTGGCGGCCTTCACGGTCGCGTATGTGGTGATATAGGGGCCTGGTTGGGTCCACGACTGCTTCGGACCGAAGCTGGCTGGTGACGAAAGTGTCGATGAGGCGACCCAGTAGATTGCCGTCGTTCATGACTACGTCGATGTCCGCACCGATAGCCGCACCCCATAGCCCTGCATCGGCGATGTACCGCTTCGGCCCGCGTGTGAGGCGCTTGAGGCGGTTTGTGCTCCATGCTGGGAGTTCGGCGATTACCCCAATATCGGCTAGCAATTTCACATAGGAGCGGGACGTTCTCCGATTGATGCCCGCAGCCTCATCGAGAGTCGTGTCGTTGACGATTCCCGCAGAGTTCACGGCATAGGCTCGAAAGAACGCATTCATCCTCGCGAAATCGGGTCCGTTGCGCTGTCCAGGCTGACCGTGCGTGAACTGCTCGATGTAGCTGGCCAGCCAGCCGTCGCGAACTCTGCCTTGCAACTTTGTCGCCGGCTCTGGAAATCCACCGCGCAAGGCGATTTCTGCGTAGCCGCGCAAATCGGGAGGATCTAGCTCCGGTACGGGTAAATCCTCGGCCAGAAGACGCTCCAAAAAGGTGGGTCCATGGCGGGCAAGCTGCTCACGCACTGTCAAAGGATGCATGGCGACTCTGATCATCCGTCCCGTACCCGGCCACAGAGCCGGATCGATATCGGAGCGCACCGAGCCGGTCAGGATGAACCGACCAGGACGGCGCTCGCCGTCGATAGCCCGTTTGACCGCGCCGAGCACTCCGGGGCACTCCTGCCATTCGTCGAGCAGCACCGGCTCTGGCCGGTTGCGCAAAGCGGCGTCAGGATCAGCATTGAACGGCGCTGCCTCGCGATCCTTGTCAAGGCTCACAACGCTCGCAGCGTGCCGTAGCGCGGTCGTAGTCTTGCCAGTGGCCCGCGCCCCGGTGATCATTACTGCTGGTGCTGTGGCCAGCACTTCAGCGATCCATGGATCCACCAGGCGGGTCAGATAGCTGGCCTCAATCATTGAGTACCAGTCTTGCACGCCTGTTACTGCTACTCATGCACACTTACCACTACCACTCCCGCACGGCCCTAATTGCTAAGTCTGCACATCGCAGGCAGTTGACTTGGAGCGGGCCGGATCAGCCTAAGCGCTGGCGGAGGCGGAACTTCTCCACTTTGCCGTTACCGGTTCTAGGGAGTTCATCTATTGGCTCGATGGTGGTGGGCACCTTGTAGGGGGCCAGGGTGCCGTCGGTGTGGGTTCGCAGATCATCCTCAGTGGGGAGATCGCAGCCGTCGGCTACCACGATGAAGGCGGCCACCGTCTCGCCCAACACGGGGTCGGGGCGGGCTACCACGGCGATGTCGGCCACTGCGGGGTGGGTGCGGAGCGCGGTCTCCACCTCTATGGTGGACAAATTCTCTCCGCCTCGGCGGACGATGTCCTTTTGGCGGTCCACGAAATAGAGGTAGCCGTCGTCGTCCACGTAACCCAGGTCGCCGGTGCGGAACCAGTCGCCCGAGGTGGCCGCCTGGGTGGCTTCGGGATCTTCGATATAGCCGCTGAAGCCGATGGTGGACCGCAGGAAACAGATCTCCCCCGTCTCACCCGTCGGGGCCTCTGAGCCGTCGGGCAGGAAGATCCTCAGCACCGATCCCTCGAACGGCTTGCCCACCGAGCCAGGTCGGCGGGGCTCGTCCAGGCGGGTATAGGTGCCCGATCCGGCTTCGGTCATTCCGTACCAGTCCATGCACGGCACCCCGTAGCGCTCTTCGATCTGCTCGATGATCGGAGCACAGCCCAGCGGGATCATCACCCGCAGCGAGTGTGATCTCTCGTGGGGACCGGGTGGCTGGGCCATCAAGATGTTGATGATGGGCACCAGGGTGAGGAAGTAGGTGGGGCGGTAGAGATCGACCAAGGCCCAGAAGCGCGACGCGGAGAATGTGCGCTGCATGACCACGCTGGCCCCCCGGCTGAGCGCCGACATGGCCCCGCCCATGGCGTTGCCGTGGAACAGCGGGGTCACCACCAGCGACCGGTCGGTATGGCTCAGGCCGAACATCTCCTCATAAGGCACCGCTCCCCCGGCGAACAGCTCCGGGCTCATCGGCACCGCCTTGGGCCTTCCGGTGGTGGTGCCCGAGGTGTAGAGCACGTTGCCCTCCACGAACCCGTCCACCGGGGGCAGATCCAGACCAGCGCCCTCCGGCGCCTCGCCGATGAGGTCGGCCAGCAGCAATGCCCCGTCCACCGGCTCGTCCACGCTCACCACCGCCTCGACCGCGTCCATACCCGCGGTCAGGGCGATGGCCCGCTCGGCCCGCTCAGCCTCGGCGAACACCAGACGGCATCGGGAGTGGTTGAGCACGAACTCCAACTCTGGATCGGTCCACTCCGGGTTGATGGGCACCCCGGCCAAGCCGATGGCCTGCATTCCCAGTTGGCACTCGATGTATTCGGGGCGGTTTTGCATCCAGATACAGGCTCGATCGCCCAAGCCCAGACCAAATCGGGTATGGAACTGGTGGGCCAGGGCCCCGCCGTGGGCAGCCAGCTCGCGGTAGGTGCGGTGACCGTCCTGCTCGGTGAGCACGGCCAGCTTGTCGGGCCAGGTGCGGCTGAAGTCCCGGACGACGTCGTACAAGGTCGGCATCGCCGGGCAGCCTAGTGATGCCGGCGCCGCGAGCGCTGCTTCACGTCACCACGTCGGCCGCGCCTCCGTCGATCCGCAGATGGGCGCCGTGGATCTGGCGGGCTCGGTCGCTGCACACGAACGCCACCAACTCCCCCACGTCGGACACGGTGGCGATGCGCCCGGTCGGCGTGGGCATTGCCTCGGTGGTCACATGGCGCTCAATGTCGGCCCAATCCGTGGAGCGGCCCGCCCTCGCGGCCTGACGAGTCCACATCTCCACCAACTCGGGGGTGGCAATCGCACCGGGGCTAACGCAGTTCACCGTCACGCCGGTGCCGGCCAGTTCCCGGGCCAGGCTGACTGTCATGGCCGGCAGCGATCCTTTGGCCGCGTAGTAGCCCGGGATGCGATCACCAGGGCGGGTAGCTCCCACCGTGGACACCAGCACGATCCGGCCCCAACCCTGATCCCTCATCGCCGGCACCATGAGCCGGGTCATCCGCACCGCGGTGAGCACGTTGCGGTTGTAGGCGTCGATCCACACCTTGGCGTCATCGTCACCCCAGGTGCCGCCAACCGCCACCCCGTAGTTGTTGACCAGGATGTCCGCCGGGCCGCACTGCTCGGCCACCGCCTCAGCTCCTGCGTCGGTGCAAATGTCCCCCCACACCGCCCGAGCCGGCGGCCCCAACTCGTCAGCCAGCCAGTCGGCCTGCCCTTCCTCGAACCCGTGGACCACCACCTCGGCGCCCTCGTCGGCCAGCACCCAAGCCATCCCACTACCCGTCCCCCGGTAGCTTCCCGTTACCAGCGCCACCCGTCCTGCAAGACCTAGATCCATATCCCGACACTGCCACAACAGCGCCAAGCCAGACATGATCGACACCACGCTCAGCTCTATATGACCCCCAAACCATCACATCCCGGTAAGTAGTGTTGAGAGGCAATGAGCAGTTCGACGGGGCGGTTGTTCCGGGTCACGACGTTTGGGGAATCCCATGGCGGCGGCATCGGCGCGGTGGTGGACGGGTGCCCGCCCCGGCTTCCGCTGACCGCAGAGATGATCCAGCACGATTTGGACCGTCGGCGGCCCGGTCAGAGCCGGCTCACCACCCTGCGGGACGAGGCCGACGGGGTGGAGTTCCTCTCGGGGGTGTTCGAGGGCCACACGCTGGGATCGCCCATTGCCATGGTGATGGGCAACACCGATGCCCGGCCCAGCGCCTATGAGGACTTCAAGGACGTCTACCGTCCCTCCCATGCCGACTACACCACAGAGGCCAAGTACGGCATCCGCAACTGGCAGGGAGGGGGGCGGGCCAGCGCCCGGGAGACCATCGGCCGGGTGGCGGCTGGGGCCATCGCCCGCCAGCTCTTGAAGACCGCAGCCAACATCGAGGTTCTGGGTTGGGTCCGCCAGGTGGGCGCTATTGCCGCTGATGTCGATCTGGATGCGGTGACTCTGGCCGATGTGGAGGCCGATGCCACCCGATGCCCGTCTCCCGAGCACGCCGAGGCCATGACCGAGGCCATCGAAGCGGCCCGTCGTGACGGCAACTCGCTGGGCGGGATTGTCGAATGCGTGGCCCGAAGGGTGCCCCCCGGCCTGGGCGAACCGGTGTTCGACAAGTTGGAGGCCGATTTGGCCAAGGCTGCCCTGTCGTTGCCCGCGGCCAAGGGCTTCGAGATCGGCTCGGGCTTCGCGGGGGTGACCATGACCGGCCGGGAGCACAACGACCCGTTCATCCCCGGCCCCGACGGCCAGCCCCGCACCGCATCCAATCGCTCCGGTGGAGTGCAGGGCGGCATCAGCAACGGCGAGGACATCGTGATCCGGGTGGCCTTCAAGCCCACCGCCACCATTGCATCGGCCCAGGACACCGTCGACCGCGACAACAACCCGGTGACACTGGCTGCCCGTGGTCGCCACGACCCCTGCGTTCTACCCCGGGCCGTGCCGATGGTCGAAGCCCAAGTGCTGCTGGTTTTGGCCGACCACTGGCTACGCCAGCAAGCCGTCGATGTGATCGACTGCGGCGGCTGATTCCATGACCGAAGCCCCCCGCAATCCCGTCACCCCCGAAGACCAGCGCCTCCTAGTCGAGGTCGACGACCGTATCGCCGCCATCACGCTGAACCGGCCCGAAGCCCGCAACGCCATGTCTAAGCGGATGCGCAACGACATACACGCCGCGCTGAAGGCGTGCGATGCCAACGACGGGGTGGACGCCATCATTCTTACCGGGGCTGACCCCGCGTTCACCGGCGGGGTAGACCTCCGGGAGGTGGCCGCCGAGGGGCCGCCGGGACCGGGCGGCGACAGGCGGCAGGCCAAGGATCCCGCCCGGGCATGCCGGGAAACATCCAAGCCATTGATCTGCGCGGTGAACGGCACCTGCGTTACCGGGGGCTTGGAGATCGCCTTGAGCTGCGACTTCATCGTGGCCTCTGAGCGGGCCCGGTTTGCCGACACCCACGCCAAGGTCGGGGTGATCCCGGCATGGGGAATGACCGCCCTACTTCCCCGGGCGGTGGGCAAGCGCATGGCCAAGGAGATGACCGCCACCGCCCGCTTCGTTGAGGCCGAGGAAGCCCTCCGCATCGGCCTGGTCAACCATGTCGTCCCCCACAGCCGGCTAATGGCCCACGCGAGGAGGCTGGCCGGTCAAATAGCCGCTGCCACCACCCCGGCGACACCGGCCACCCTGCGAATCTACGATGCCGCCGACGGCATGAGCTTCTCCGAGGCCAAGGCATTGGAGGAGGAGCTCATGCGC
This sequence comes from Candidatus Poriferisocius sp., assembly GCF_965208475.1. Classification (GTDB taxonomy): domain Bacteria; phylum Actinomycetota; class Acidimicrobiia; order Acidimicrobiales; family Bin134; genus Poriferisocius. Next base: position 644,141 of record NZ_OZ242338.1, read on the forward strand.
AACTGGAAAGTGGACACCGACTACATGGAGCGCCGCGGCCTGGGAAAGGGCGGCTGATTTGCTCAGCCCCGCGCAGTTCAGCCTGTTCATGCCCCAGATGCGTATGGACATGGCCACCATTGAAGAGCGGGTGCGAACCGCAGAGGCCTGCGGATTCCACAAGATCGACCTCATGGATCATCTGAATCCACCCCTGCTACCCGCTTCGCCCATGTACGACGCCTTTGTGGTGGCGACCGCGGTAGCGGCCTGGACCGAGCGGGTGCGGATCGGACACATGGTGCTGTGCGGGCAGTTCCGCCATCCGGCGCTGCTGGCCAAGATGGCCGTCAGCCTCGACCACTTCAGCGGAGGCCGTTTCGATTTGGGCATCGGCTGGGGTTCGGTTCCCGATGAGCTGGGCCGGTTCGGCCTCGGCGACGAACCGCCGGCGGTGCGGGCCGCTCGCCTGCGGGAGACCCTTGAGGTGGTTCAGGCCCTGCTCACCGGTGAGCCCATCGACTACCAGGGCCGTTTTTTCCAGCTGGAAAACGCCCAGCAGCAGCCCACCCCGGTGAACGGTCACATTCCGATCTTGATCGGCGGGGCCGGCCGCAAACTCACCATGCCGCTGGTGCGGGACTTCGCCGACTGGTGGAACTGCCCGGTCTACGGCATGGCCGAGCTAGACGAACTTATCCCGCTGGCCGGCGATGCCCGCCTGTCGGTGCAGCGAGCCATCGGCTTGGCCCCTTCGTCGGCAGCCCGAGACGAGGTAGTGGCCACCGCTCAGCGCCGTTTCGGAGATTGGTCCCTAGTGGCGGGAACCCCCGACGAGGTGGCTGGGGCCCTGAACGCCGACCGGGCCATGGGCGCCGAGCAGTTCGTGCTTCAGTTCACCGACTTCGCCTCCCCAGAGACGCTCAGTCTGTTCGCCGCTGAAGTCATGCCCGCGGTGGCTTAGATCGCGCTAACCGCCTTCTCCCAGAGCAGGGCACCACCATATGATGCCGACGCATGGAAGCTGATGCGCGGGGCCGCCGAGCAGGCCGATTCAAGCAGGCTCTCTTGGCCGGCGAAGACGTGGCCATCATCGCCGAGATCAAACGTCGGTCGCCGTCCAGAGGCAATCTGAACGCCGGCCTCGATCCGGCCGATCTGGCGGCGGCCTACCGCGACGGCGGAGCGGCTTGCCTGTCGGTGCTCACCAACGAGGAAATGTTCGGCGGCAGCGGTGATGATCTGGCTGCCGCGGCCGAGGCCTCCGGACTGCCGGTACTCCGCAAGGACTTCATTACCACCGACGAAGACGTCCACGAGTCCCATCAGATGGGCGCCGATGCCCTGCTGTTGATAGTCGCCGATCTCGACGCGGCGCAATTGGCCGAGTTGCACGAACTGGCCCTGTCGTTGGGCATGGACGTGCTCACCGAGGTCAAGTCGGAAGCCGAGCTGGAAGCCGCAATCGAAGCCGGTGCCGACATCATCGGGGTCAATCAGCGGGAGAAGCCCAAGAGTGCGGCGTTCACCATGGACTACCAGCGGGCCAAGCGCATGGCGCCGCTGTTCCCAGCCCATGCGGTGAAGGTGGCTGAGTCCGGCATCGCTGTTCCCGGCGGCACCACCATGGCCGAGGTGCGAGATGCAGGCTACGACGCCGCCCTCATAGGCGAGGCCCTAGTGACGTCCGGCGACCCGGTGAAGCGCCTCAGAGAATTGCTGGCTTAATCTGAGGCAAGCCTTCCAGCAGCCGTGCCCCGCAACACCAGGGTGCCGTGCTGATCGGTGGTGGAGATGTCCACTTCCACCGAGCCGTCGAAATTGACCGCGGTCACCGTCAGCTCAGCGGTCAGGGTGTCCCCCGGCCACACCGGCTTGAGGAAATCAGCCCCATAGCGCTGCAAGCCCTCATCGCCGAACACCGCGGCGATGGGAAACTCGAATGAGCGCATGAACTAGCAGCCTCCTAGGGAGTGAGCACGATCTTGCCAAAGAACTCTGAGCTCTCCATCAGCCGGTGGGCCTCGGCGATCTCCTCCAAGCCAAATACCGCGGCGATCGCCGGCGCTACCTGACCTTGGTCGATCATGCCCAGCAGACCCCGCATGGTGGCCGCGATCCGCTGATTGTCGGGACGGCCCACTCCCATGAGGGTGATGCCCTTCACGAAGAGTTGGCCCAAATGCAGTTCGCCGATATGCCCGGCGGTCACTCCACAGGTCACGAATCGCCCCTCGGCGGCCAGCGACCGCACCGCGGCAGCGAACACCGGGGTGCCCACATGATCGAGTACCACGTCGACCCCTCTGCCGTCGGTGGCTCCCCGCACCGCAGCGACGATGTCGTCGTGGTAGTGGTTGATGGCCAGCTCTGCGCCTAGCTCCATCGCTCGAGCCCGCTTCTCGGCAGTGCCCGCCGTGGCGATGACCCGACAGCCCATGGCCCGGGCGATCTGTATCCCGAAGCTGCCCACCCCTGATCCTGCCGCCATTACCAGCACGGTCTCACCTGACTGGATCTGGGCCTTCTCGATGAGGGCCTGATGGGCGGAGCGGCCTGCGGTGGGGGTGGCTCCGCCAGCCTCAAAGCTGACCCCCCCAGGCAGGGGAAAAACCAATTCTTCGGGCGCCAGCGCCAAAGTGGCGTGGGTCCGCTCCCCCGATGCCACCACCCGGTCGCCCACGGCCACCGTCGTCACCTGCGACCCCACCGACTCCACCACTCCGGCGATGTCCCGCCCGCCCACGTGCTGAGGCCAGCGCAGCTTCATGCCATGGGATCCCTCCCGCCAGTACACGTCCACCCGGTCCATCGAGGTGGCCTTCACGCGGATCAGCACATCGCCGAGGCCGGGATCGGGGTCGGGCAACTCCCCCACCCGCAGCACATCCAGTGCGCCCTGGGATTCGTGGTATGCGGCCCGCACGTCAGCGCACCCGCACACTGGGCAGTTCTTCGCCCCCATCTCGCAGCCAGGTCAAGAACTCACCGACTGGGGCAGGCTCGGCCACATCGGATGTCTCTTCAAGGCGAGACTCCCAAAAATCCCGATAGGTGGGCCAGAACTGGTGCCACGCCCCCTCATAGGGCTCCTCGTCGGGCCAGCGCATCTTGTTCTCCCCGACCGGCGGGGCATTCAGGTCGGCGGCATACCAGTACAGGGGCAGCCGCCGCCGGAAATACCAGCGGCCGTCGATGCGCTCGTAGTCGTCCCAGTACATCATGGTCATGATCACCCACTCGTCGCCGGTCTCATGCTCGTTGCGGGAATACACCACCCCGCGGGCCCGATCAGTTACCCCCAGAATGCGGGTCGCCTCATCTCGCTCTGGCTGCAACAAGCGTCTCGACGTCTACCGCAACCATGCTCACCGTGGTAGGCCACTTGGATGCGGGGTCACCGCACTCTTCTAGAAGACTGGTGTGGCTAAGCATGGCCCCTCGGAGCGACATGGGATTCTCAGGCACAGGGTCGCCGTTTTCTAAGAGCCCCTGAATATGGAACTCGATGGCTTCCCGGGCAACTTTCTGAACTTCTGCCCATGTGCTTGCAGTGATCACACAGCCGGGAAGGTCAGGTGCATAGGCAGAGTAGTTACTTGGGCCTTCGGCATAGACGACCGCATATTCACGCATCATCGCTTGTCCCTTCTGAGGCCAGCCTGCTTCATGATGCTGGACCAAATCCATGGCGCCACATCATCGCTGGGCTTCCCCGCAATCGTAACAGTGCCAGGTTTGGTCGGATGTTGGTACTGGTGATGACTGCCTCGAGTGCGCACGCGTCGCCATCCGTCCTGTGCCACCAGACGGACTACGTCTCGGACCTTAGGCATCTTGTGTCGCTCTAGCGGCTCAGACGCTCACCGGTTCCTGCATATTCCGCAGAGTATCTTTTAATATATCCTATGTAAATACCCTGTATTTCTGAATACAAGTCTTTGTGGACCTCACCAAGGCCACCCTGATGTGACACGAGCTAAAGTGCGGCTCCATGACCGCAGGAGTTGTTTTGGCCCACGGGGCGTTTCACGGACCATGGTGTTGGGAGCGGGTGCAGGAGTGCTTGGGGGACATGGGCATCGCCGTCCACGCCTCTGATCTCTGCCGTCCGACCACCGCGGAGGACATCGCCGCCTTCCAAGCCGATGTGAACGGCATGAGAGACCATTTGGGCGGTCAAGGGCCGGTGGTGGCCGTGGGCCATTCGCTCGGCGGCCTGTCCATCTCCGGGCTCGACCCGGCCACGGTGGACCATCTGGTGTACCTGGCCGCCATCCTGCCCGGCGACGAGAGCGGCGAGGCGAATCCGCCTGATGTGGCAGAGGCGGTGATCGCCGAGAACTTCTTCCCCGCTCTCGAGCACGGCGAAGACGGCTACAGCTCGGTGAAGCCTGGGGCCGCGGGCGACCTCTTCTACCACGACTGCACTCCTGAGGACATCGCCTGGGCCGAGTCGCTGCTCCGCCCTCAGCGGCTGGGCCAAGCGCCGTACAGCTTTGCCCGGGCGGCGTGGCGGGATGTGGAGTCCACCTACATCGTGTGCGCCGACGACCGCACCCTGACTGCCGAGTTCCAGCGCACATGCGCGGGCCTGGTCGGCAGCTCAGTCGTGATGGAGGGCAGCCACTCTCCGATGCTGGCCCAGCCTGAGGCGGTCGCCGCGGTGATCGCCAGGGCCGCAGGCCAATAGGCCCATCTTCGTCGAATCATCGGAAAGGAAGGGCAATGGAATATCGCACCCTGGGGGGCTCTGGGGTCCAGGTGAGCACCCTGTGCCTCGGCGCCATGATGTACGGCCCCGCGGGCAACAACGATGAGGCCGAGTGCGCGGCCATGACCCACGAGGCGCTGGACGCCGGGATCAACTTCATCGACACCGCCGACCGCTACAGCATGGGCATCTCTGAGGAGATCGTCGGGCGGGCCATCAAGGGGCGGCGCGACAGCGTCGTGGTGGCCACCAAGTTCTACGGCCCGATGGGCGACGACATCAACATGCAGGGCGGCTCCCGCCGCTGGGTGACCCAGGCCGTCGAAGACAGCCTGCGCCGCCTCGACACCGACTACATCGACCTCTACCAGATGCACCGCCCCGACCCCCGCACCGACTTCGGCGACACCCTGGCCGCGCTCACCGATCTGGTGCAAGCCGGCAAGATCCGCATGATCGGAACCTCCACCTTCCCAGCCGAGCTCATCGTGGAGGGCCAGTGGGCCGCCGAGCGCCGCAGCCTGGAGCGAGTCCGCTGCGAGCAGCCCCCCTACTCCGTATTCACCCGGGAGATCGAGCGGTCGGTGCTGCCCACCTGTCAGGCCTACGACATGGGAGTGATCGTGTGGAGCCCGCTGAACGGCGGCTGGCTCACCGGCAAGTACCGCAAAGACGCCGACTGGCCGGAGAACTCAAGAGCAACCCGCAACCTGGTCAGTGCCAAGCGCTGGGATCGGGACAACCCCGTAGTGGCCCACAAGCTCGACCTGGTAGAGGAACTCGACGCCCTGGCCAACGATGTCGGCTGCTCCATGGCCACCCTGGCCTACGCCTTCACCCTGGCCCACCCCGCAGTTACCTCCACCATCATCGGCCCCCGCACCCCCCAACAACTCGACGCTGCCCTCGAAGACCCCGACCTCCGCCTCACCGAGGATGCCCTCGACCGGATCGACGAATTAGTACTCCCCGGAACCGACCTAAACCCCGACGACGCCTTCTACATCCCCCTAGCCGTCTCAAATCCCGCTATACGACGAAGAAAGTAAAACCCCCCCACCCGCAGCCTCGCCGGTGGATGGTTTAACTTGTCCGCTCCCCCGAGCGCTCAATAGCCCGCACATCCGTCCCCAAGTAAGAAGCAATCACCAAAGGGTCGTTCCGCACCTCCTCCGGCGACCCCTCAGAGATCACCGACCCTGCCTCCAGGCAGTAGACCCGGTCGCTGATGCTCATGACCAGCGGCATATCGTGCTCGATCACCACCACCGCCGCGCCCAGCTCGGCCTGGATGCGCCGGATAAGCGGCCCGAAGGCCTCGCTCTCCCGCTGGGCCACCCCGCCGGTGGGCTCGTCCAGCAGAAGCACTTTGGCGTCCACCGCCAACAGGCTGGCCAACTCCACAATGCGCCTAGTGCCGGTGGACAGGTTGGAGATGAAGTGGTCGGCATAGCGGCCCAGGCCCACGAAGTCCATGAGTCCGTCCACATCGGCCCGCTTGCGCCGCTCCATTCCCGGCGACGGCGGCACTCCCAGCAGCGACGGAACCAGAAGCGAGCGGTCCCGGGCCTCCATCGAAACCATCAGCGCCTCTCGCACCGTGAGGTCGGGATACAGCTTGGCGTGCTGGAACCCCCGGCCCAGGCCGCCCCGGTGGCGGCGATATGAGGGCAGATGGGCGATATCCCGCCCCAGCACTTCCACTTCGCCTCGGAACGGCACGAAGCCGCTGATGGCGTTCATGAGGGTGGACTTGCCCGCTCCGTTGGAGCCGATCAACCCAACTAGCTCTCCTTGGTAGACATCGATGGAAACATCGTCCACCGCCACCTTGCCCCCAAAATGCACGTGAACATCCCGCACCGACAGCCACGGGTGCCCCTCCTCCACCGCCACAATGCGCTCGCTGGTGATGGGCACCGGCTTGTCCATCGCCGAGACCGGCACGGGTATGTCCCGGGCCGCCATTCGCTCATCGGCCAACCCCAGCAAGAAGTCGCGCAACTTGTAGATGAGCTGCATGATCCCGCCGGGGAAGTACATCAGCAACAACAGCAGCCCCACCCCGGACGTGAGCAATCGCACTTCGTCGCTGGCCCCGAAGATGGCCGGGATGCCCTTCACCCACAGCACCCCCAGCAGAGGGCCGGCAATCGATCCCAATCCCCCGATGATGGCGATGGCAATGACGTTGATCGACTCGTTGGCGTTGAACAGCACTTGAGGATTGATGGTGGGCTCGCCGGTGATGATCAGGCCCCCGCCCAGCGCGGCCAGCCCCCCGGCCAGGGTGAACGAGATGAGCTTGATGCGGCTGCTCGACACGGTGGACGCGGCTGCCATGTCCTCGTTGTCGCGCACCGCGATCATCATCCGCCCGATCCCGGTCTTCCGCAGGTGGGCCACCATCCACACGGCTAGGGCCAAGAGCACCAGAACCAGGAAGAAGAACGACTTGCGGGAGGCGGTGAAATCGAACGGGCCCCACACCGGTGGGATGACCTTGGGCGAGTTCGTGGCCCCTTGGGTGAACACGTCCTGCACAAAGATCCACGACATGGCGGCGATGGCGAACGCCAGCGTGGTCACCGCCAGCATCAGGCCCTTGACCCGCAGCGCGGGCACGCCGATGATGAAGGCGGTGATCATGCCCGCGGCCACTGCGATCACCATGGCCACTCCCCAGGGCAGGTCGAACGACCAGTCCCACCAGTCGAACGGAATGGGGATGTCGCTGTTCTCGGTCAGTGCCACCACGGTGAGACCGCCAACGCCGGCGAAGGCGAACTGGCCCAAGGAGAGCTGGCCCGCCCAGCCGGTGAGCATCGACACCGACAAAGCGATCAGCGCGAAGCCCAGAATCCGGGTCCAGGTGTAGAGGTTGGAGTTCTTGTTGAGAAACAGCCCGAGCAGCACAAGGCCGCCGAAGAGGGCCCCGAAGCCGAACCGGGTCAGGTTGCGGATGTACCAAAGGTTGCGGAGCCGCTCGGGAACGGCCTTCACCTTGGGCGACAGCGACCACTCCCCCTCGTCCTCGCTGCCCCGGCGGGCGAACAGCACTGTGATCACCAAGATGGCAATGAAGAAGATCACATCCACGGCCTCGCGGATATCCCGGTCCACGTTCCCCTGGAACAGCCGCTGGAAGATGCCCAGGCCGATGCCGGCGATCAGCGTGACCCACAGCGAGCGCATTCGGGCAATCAGCGCCACCAGCAGCACCCGCAAGAGCAGGCCAGGCCCGAGGCTGGCGGTTCCCGCGGCGGCCGCGCTCACCCGAAACGGCGCCAGCAGGATCAGGGTCACCCCGGCTAGCCCCCCCCCGATGGTCCACACCATGGTGGACACCCGACGCACGCTGATGCCGAACAGCCGCCCGGTGTCGGCGTTCTCCGCCGAGGCCCGGATGGCCAGCCCGTAGCGGGTGCGGCCCAAGAACAGCGCCAAGATCACGATCACCAGCGGCACCACGATCACCACCAGCAGCTCGCGCCCCCCGATGCGGAGATGATCGGTGACCTCCCACCGGAAATCCTGGGCGGTGAGCTTCGGGGGCAGGGGGAACGGCCCCGGCCGCGACACGTCGGGCAACTCGATGGAGGCGAAGATGGCCAGTTGCGCCACCCCCAAGGTGGCGATGAACAGCACCAGGCGCGGCGAGTTGAACAGCCGACGCACCACCACCAGCTCGGTGACCATGGCGAAACCGGCCGCGGCCCCGATCGACAGGAAGAACGCCACCCAGTAGGGCACGTCGTAGCGGAACGTAAGCATGGCCATGAGCGCCACGCCGAAGCTGCCGATCTCGGCGTGGGCAAAGTTCAGCACCCCGGTCGACCGGTAGATCAGCACGAACCCTGCCGCCAGAGCCGCCACGATCAACCCCTGAACGCTGCCCGAGAACAAGTCCTGCTGGGAGATCTCCCAGCCGATGTCGATCATTGCCCCCCCGCCCTGCGATGGCGCGGTCTAGCGTCAACCCCGCCCACGCTCAACCGCCCTCGGCGCCCAGGAACACCGCCCGCACCAGGTCGTCCCGCTCGGCCAGCTCTTGGGCCGGACCCTCGAAGCGAACCCGCCCCTTCTCCATGAACACCGCCCGCTCGGCCACGCTGAGCGCCACGTTCAGCGACTGCTCCACGATGATCATGGTCAGCCCGGTTGCCTTCAGCTGCTCTACCACTTCCAGCAGCTCCTGCACCACCACTGGTGCCAGGCCCAGCGACAGCTCGTCGATGAGCAGAATCTCGGGCTCGTGCATCAAGCCCATCCCGAAGGCCAGCATCTGCTGCTGGCCTCCCGACAGGTCGCTGGCCGCCTGGCCGCGCTTTTCCCGCAACGCGCCGAACACGTCGTACACCCGCTCGACCCTCCGGAATACCTCGTCCTTCTCTGCTTTTGTGGACAGCATGGTGGCTAGGAGGTTCTCCTCCACCGTGAGGCCGGGGAACACCCCGGCACCGCCCCGCACCTGCACGATGCCCTGCTTGAAGCGCAGTTCGGCGTCGGCGTAGGTGATGGTGCGCCCGTTGAGACGGATGGCCCCACGGTCGGGCGCCCCCAGCCCGCTGACCGCCCGCAGAAGGGTGGACTTGCCCGCCCCGTTGGTTCCCAGCAGGGCCAGCGTCTCGCCCCGGCGCACTTCCAGGCCGCAGTCGAACAGCACCTGCACCGGGCCGTAGCTGTAGTCCAGCCCCCGCACCTGGAGCACCGGGATGTCGTCGGGATGCTCCGACATTCGCCGCATCTCCTCCTGCTCCTCCACCAGCTCGCTCACCGCCAAGGAGATGTCGCGCTTGATGTAGCGGGAGCCGTAGGCCACCAGCAGGCCGCCGATGATCGAGGCCGGCGGGGCCACCACGCTGATGGCCAGCCTCTCTCCATGGGCATCGCTGATGGACCCGGCGATGATGCTGCCCATGAACCCGCCCATCAAGAAGATGAACACCGGCAGCAGGGCGAAGGCCTGGGCCCGCATCCGGTAGGGCGCCACCGCGCCGATGGTGGGCGCGGCGGCCACGAAGGAGGCCGACGTACACCCGTTGGCCAAGCTGATGCCGAAGATCATGAGGGCGGGCTGGTGGAACCTCATGGCGATGAGCACCAAAACGCCCGACATGATGATGAGCATGCCCGCAGTCCGCACCATCTTGGAGGGGTCCTCCCGGAACATTCCATCGAACTTGAATCCCGAGATGGGAATGGCCACCAGGCTGGCCAACCACACCAGCGACGTCACCCAGCCCCGCTGGAAGGCGTCATAGCCGTACTCGTCTTTCAGCATCAGGTTTAGCTGGCTGGGAAGCGTCACAAGTGCGAAACCCAGGGTGCCCACGCCCACGGCGAGGAAATAGAAGGTCTTGACCTTTTTGAGCCGGGCGAAGGCGGTGGACATCGACACCGGCAGGTCCGAGCCAATGGGCGGCATCTCATACTGCTCGCCCAAAATGGCCTGCTGCTCGTTGCCTGCTCGGGGTGGCTCCTTCAGGATCAGCGACAACAGCGCCAGGCCAATCGGAGGGATGGCGAAGATGTAGAACGCCCAGCGCCAGCCGTCATCTCCGCCGGCGATGGATGCAATCGCTCCGGCCAAGACCGGGCCGATTAGCAGGCCGATGGGCCGGCCCATGCCCTCGAAGGCGAAAATCCGAGCTCGGGCGGGAATGGGGTATGTGTCAGTGAGCAGCGAAGAATGCACCGGCAAGCGATTGGCCTGGCCCGCACCGGTGAGAACTCTGGTCCAAAAGTACTGGAACGGGTTCTTCACCAATCCGGTGAGGAACACGCTCACCGCCCACCCCGCAGTGGCCACGGGCACGATGAGGGTGCGCTTGACCCGGTCGGCCAGCCAGGCCAGCGGCACCGCCCCCAGCACCAGGGCCACACCGCCGAACGAGGAGATGCCCAGGATCACCGTGTCGGACACGCCGAAGGCGTCTTGGAGGTCGGGCAGGAGCACGGCGATCGCCACCCTGTCGAACTCGTCGATCACATTGAGCAAGAAGAGCACAACGAGCATGCTGGCCCCGCCGGCCCGTATCCCCTGCCGGAGGGTCATCGGCTCTTCGCCCACCCCGGGCAGCAGGTCGTCGGGCAGCACCACCACCTCCGACTTGGCCGCCTGCTCGGCTAAGCGCTTGGACTCCTCTTCGAATACCGCAGAGGCCAGGTTGGCCGGGTCGTCCAAGGCTGGCTCGCCTGGAGCAGACTCCCCGTCCACAGGCTTATCCATAGCTGCCCCTCATCGGGGCAAGACACTAGGCCATCGGCTCTACGCCGCGCACGACAGCGGCTGTTCACAGCGGACGACTTCATCGGCTACTGTTCAACGCCAAGCTACGGAGAGGGGTAACCGTGTCTCGAAGGATGCTGAAGTTGTGGGGTGCGCTGCTTGTGCTCGCGCTGGTCGCCGCCGCCTGTGGAGGCGGAAACGACGATGACGGCGGAGGCGCGGCGCCCGCCCCTTCGGAGCCCACCGCCGCTCCGGCCCCCGACGGGCCCGATGCCCCCGACGACGCCGGCGATGGCGACGAACCCGCCCCCGACACACCCGATGCCCCCGACGAGCCCGCTCCCGACGACCCGTCGGGTGAATCCGGCGAGCCATCCGAACCGGCCCCCGATGAACCGGTGGACATCGGCTTCGACGAGCCCCGAGGCGAGCTGTTCACCGAGTTCCACAGGACATTCGACCGCGCGCACCCGTTCCAGCCCCTAGACGTGTTCTGCACAGCCACGCCTGATCCAGACTCACCGCCTCAGGCCACCGATGCGGGCATCACCGAGGACTCCATCACCATCGTCCACCTCCGCACCAAGCTCGAGGAGCTGGAGGGCATAGGTTTCGCCGTTCCGGTGGGCGATCCCAAGGACATGTTCGAAGCGTTTACCAAGGCCATCAACGACGACTGCAATGGGATCTGGGGTCGCCAAATCAACCTCCGCCTTGTGGAAGTATCGGCATTGGGCGGCGGCGGCGAGGACATCGACACCTTGCGCAACCAAGCCTGCATCGAGGCCACCGAGGATCACAACGCGGTGATCGTGACCAACACCACCGGCTTCCAGGGCACGGCCATCTTGTGCATAACCGCCGACCACGACACCCTGTTCCTTACCACCCAGGGCAACCCCGGCCACTTCCATGAACAGGCCAGCGGCCTGCTGTACTCGCTCAGCCCTGTCGCCGAGGACTCGGTGGTCAACATGACCCAGGCGGTCATCGACACCGGCGGCCTGGACGGCAAGACAATCGCGGTGATCTGGCCCGACACCCCCGGGCAACCCGAGACCGTGCAAACCGGGATCATCGAGGTTTTGGAGGCCGCAGGCTACGACATCGCCGTAGCCGAGCAGATCGGCTGCGGCGGGGAAACCACCTGCCGCGACGGCAACGACATCGCAGTGGAGCGAATGCTCGAGGAGGGCGTTGACGTGGTCTTCCCCGCCCTCAACGTGCTCAGCCTGCCCCAGTTCATCAACGAGATGATCAACCAGGGATTCGCCCCCGGCGACGTTCAGTTCTACAACTCTGACTTCAACAGCCAGGCCGGCGACTTGGTGTCGGGCAAGGTGGCCCAGTTCGGAGGAAACGCGGCCGCTGAGCTCTACAACGGCACGATCATCATTGATGACGCCCCCACCGGGAACTTCCGCTCCGAGGATCCTGTGCTCAGCTTCAACGCGCCTCTGAACATCATGTGCAACGAGACATACGCGGCCAACAGCGCCATCGGCGCCCGGCACATACGTGACGTGTACGGGAGCTACGACAGCGCCTACGGCATGACCTCCACGGTGTGTACCGAGATGCGCATGGTGGCCCGGGCCATCTACGACGCCGGTCCCAACCCCACCCGCCAAGACATCTACAACGCTTTTGCCAACCTGGGTTCGGTGGACATCCAGCACCAGCTTCCCGCCACATTCGGCCCCGACAAGTTCGGCGCCCCCGACGTGGTGACCGAGTTGGTGTTCAACTTCCCGTGTCCCGCCGATCCCGACATTCCCACCTGCGTCCAGCAGACTGCCCCCTACCGAAGCCTCGGGTAGTGATTCCTGCGGCCCTCCCGAGCGCCGTCGCCGTCTCGCTTTCCATGGGGCGGCGGTAGCATCGGGAGGGTGAATAGTCTGAGGCGCCGCCGGGGCCGGCGATCGTTGGGGTTTGCCGCCGCGGGCCTAGCCCTAGCTCTGGCCCTCCTCGCGGCGGCCTGCGGAGACACCGAGACATCGACGATCGACAGCGCCGGGTTGGAAACGGCGCCCACTGCCGCATCAAGCAGTACACAAGCCCCTGATCGGCCCGAAGGCGAACCCGCCCCTGCCTCCGAGTCGGGCTCCACCCAAGAATCCGCCTCCACCCCTTCGCCTGCTGCCACCCAAGCCCCACTGCCAACCCCTGTCTCGACACCGCTGCCCACCACCGACCCCGCAACGGAGCCGACACCGCTACCCGCCCCTGAGTCCCCGGCGGAACCGGCGCCGGAGCCCCCGCCGCCCCCCACCCCAGAACCGCCACCGCCACCCCCGCCGCCTCCCACCCCGGAACCGCCACCGGTCCCCGATTCAGATCTGCCCTCGGTGGAGGTGGTGAATGTGGCCACTGGGGCCACGGTGAACCTGGCCGGTTTCGCGCCGGCTGATCGTCCCATAGTGCTGTGGTTCTGGGCCCCCCATTGATCCACCTGCAACCGGGAAGCCCCCGGCGTCGAGCAGTTCGCTCGACAAAACGCCGACAAGCTCACCGTCGTCGGAGTGGGAACCCAGGACTCCCTGGGACAGGCCGAAGATTTCGTGAGCCGCCACGGAACCACATTCACCATGCTGTGGGACCGGACATTCCAATCCTGGAACCAGCTGGGCATAACCGGCCAGCCCGCTGGGATGCTCATGAACCGCTACGGTCAGATCATCGACCAGTGGAGGGGCGACATCCCCCGCGGCCAGGTTCTGGACGCCGTAGCAGAATTGAGCTCAACCTGACATGAATCTGCCCCGAGCACCCAGAACCCGGCTCATAGCGCTTGCCATCGCCGTGGCCCTTGGGGCCGCGGCTTGCGGCGACAGCACCGCCCCTCCCACCGCCACACCGGCAACCACAGCCCCGACCGAGGCCCCGGCCCCGGCAGCCGAATCGGCGCCGCAGACCGAGGCCCCGGCCCCGGCGTCAGATCTGCCGTCGGTGGATGTGGTGGATTTGGCCACTGGTGACACGGTGAACCTGGCTGGTTTCGCGCCGTCTGATCGTCCCATAGTGCTGTGGTTCTGGGCGCCCCATTGATCCACCTGCCGCCGGGAAGCCCCCGGCGTCGAGCAGTTCGCTCGAAAGAATGCCGACAAGGTCACCGTCATCGGAGTGGGTGCCCAAGACAGCCTTGGGCTGGCCCAAGCCTTCGTTCAGTCCACCGGAACCACCTTCACCATGCTCTGGGATTCGACATTTGAATCTTGGCGACAGCTGGGTATTTTCGGTCAGCCCGCAGGGATACTGCTGGACCGCAACGGCGCAATCCTCAGCTCATGGCGAGGCGGTATACCACAGAGCCGGGTGCTGGAAGCCGTCGGCGCCTAGCGGCCGGCTACACGAAGGGCAGCTTGACCACGGTGGCCGTTATGGGGGTGCCCCTCATGTCCACGGCCAGCTCATCGCCGAAGTCCACGTCGGGGGGAACGAAGGCCAACGCGATGCCGGTTTCCAGCATGGGCGAGAAGTTGCCCGAGGTGACCTCACCCACCGCCTCGCCGTCCTGAAGCACAGCCTGGCCCTCCCGGGGCGGGCGTCGACCCTCGACCCGCAATCCCCGCAGCCGCCGGTGGATGCCCCGATCCCGCTCGGCGGCCAGCGCTTCCCGCCCCCGGAAAGAGGGCTTGTCCCAGCGCACCACCCAGCCCAGCCCTGCTTGCAGCGGGGTGATGCCCGGACCCAGTTCGTGGCCGTGCAGGGGCAAACCGGCCTCCAGGCGCAGTGTGTCCCTGGCCCCCAAACCGGCCGGGACTATCCCGGCTTCAGCGACTGCATCCCAGAGACGCTCGGCGGCCTCGGCGGGCACCGCAACCTCAACGCCGTCCTCGCCGGTGTAGCCGGTGCCGGCCACCGTCAACGGGGTCGCCTCCCACTCCACGGCGGCCACGCAGTTGCGGGGTACCGCCGACGCTTCGGGCGATACCGCGGCCAGTCGTTTTCGGGCCTCGGGACCCTGCACCGCCAAAACCGCCCGGCTGCCGGTCACATCTACTGCCCGGAATCCGGCCCCGGCACCAGAGCCGCCCAGGGCGTCGCGCACCCGATCGGTGTTGGACGCATTCGGCATCACATCAAACCTGTCATCGCCGAGCCACCACACGATGATGTCGTCCACAACCGATCCATCGTCGTCCAGCAAGTGGGTGTACTGGGTGCGACCGGGGCCAATACGGGCCAGATCGTTGGTGAACGCCTTCTGAAGCCGGTCATAGGCATCGGGTCCGGTTGCCCGGAGCGTGCCCAGATGGCTCACATCGAAAACCACCGCCCCGGCTCGACACGACCGGTGTTCGGCCAGCGTTCCCGAGGGATACGACAGCGGCATCTCCCAGCCGCCGAAGGGGACCATCTTGGCGCCCAGTGCTCGATGCCTGCCCTCCAGCGGAGAGGAGCGCATGTCCACCTCCCGACCCTCGGCTAGGCGGAACCGGCCGCCGCGCCGGCGTGAGTCAGGTCGCCGCCAATCCCGGAGGCATCGTCAAAGCCGTACTTGCTCAGCAGGTTGCGATAGTCCCGCTGGCACAGCACCACCACGTCGATGGCGGGATAGAGCTCCCGCAGCCGGCGGACCTTCCCGTTCTTGCGGGATATGTACTTCTGGCGCGCCGTAGTGACCTCCACGTAGCGGTCGAACCCGGGAAGATAGAAGTCAGGGGTGAACGCCTCGGTCACCTCGCCGGAATCGTTGCGGGAGAGCACGAAAGTCTCGGGCTCGTAGTGCCACTCGATGCCGTAGAAGTCGAGCAGCTCGGCGAACTGCCGCTCAGAATCGTGGGCGAACACTCTGCCTCGAGCCCCTTCAACCGCTCCTAGGAGCCGGTCTGAGCAACGCCCATGCCCGTTTGAATCAAGGACGCTTCCACTGGCGGGGCCTCTTCGATGGGCAGCTCCCGCACCGCGGCGTCGACCTCTTCGACAAGGCCTTCCATCCGGAGGTAAAGCGCTCCCTGGCCTTGGCGCAGCGCATCCAGGATCTGCTCGTCGGTGCGAACCAGCAGCGACTGGTTGCCGTTGATGACCAGGTCAGCGCTGGCCACATTCTCGCCCAGCTCGTCGCGCAGGTACTCGAACACGTCGCGCACCCGCTGAAGGGCGATGCCCTCGTCCAACAGCCGCTTGATCAGCTTCAACTCCAGCAAGTCGCTGTAGGAATACCGGCGGCGGCTTCCGCTCCCCACAGCCCTTTGAGCGGTCGAGCGCACCAGCCCGGTGCGGGTCCAGTAGTCCAGCTGGCGGTAGGTGATACCGATGATCTCAATGGTCTGAGGCGAGCTGAAGTCGCCCGCTATCTGTCCCTGGTCGCTCATCGCACTCTCCGGTTTCGGGGCGCGCCCCCAGGTGGGCTGGTTACACCGGGGAAACTACGCCAATGGATTTCCACAGGGTAAACCTCTCCCTGTGGATTGTCAAGGACGCCGGAGGGGCCTCAGCCGTTGAAATCCTCGGGAGTCACCTGGTCTAGGAACTCTCGGAACTGGTCCAACACCTCTTCGGGCGGCGGCTCGTCGCCTTCGGCATTCTCGGGATCCACCGTATGGCCGGCGGCCTCCAGCACCGATTCGGCGGCGAAGATCGGCGCTCCGGTCCGCACGGCCAGAGCCACTGCATCCGATGGGCGGCTGGAGATGCGCCGGGCCCCGTTGCCGTTGCCCCCCGCCAGCTCCAGCTCGGCATAGAAGGTCCGATCCCGCAGCTCGGTAACCACGATGCGCTCAAGTCGCACGCCCAGTTGATCGAGCACGTCCTTGAACAGGTCGTGGGTCATGGGGCGGGGGGTTTCCACCTCCTCCATGGCCAAGGCGATGGCCTGGGCTTCTGCCCCCCCGATGAAGATGGGCAGCAGCCGACCCTCGCCGTCAGTCTCCCGCAGCAGCACGATCGGGGCGTTGGACGGCAGCTCGATCCGCACCCCGACCAGCTCCATCTCCTTCATCGCCCCCACGTTAGTAGAGGAACGAGACGTAAGCGTCGGGATCGTCGGCCAGAAGATCAGGGTCGCCGATGATCAGCTTGTCCAGATTGCGATACCGGCCGGCCCAGTCCAGCCCGTAGCCCAAGAAGAACTCGTCGGGGGCCTCGAACCCCACAATGTCGGGCTCGACCGGCAGGATGCGGCGAGCACTGCGGTTCAACAGCGCGGCCACTGCCACCGAGGCTGCCGAGCGGCGGTCCAGCTCCCCTTTCAGGTAGCCCAGACTGAGCCCGGTGTCCACGATGTCCTCCACCAGCACCACCTGGCGTCCGGTCACGTCGCAGTCCAGATCCTTGACCAGTCGAACCCGTCCCGAATCGGGCGCGAACCGGGACATGGCCATGAAGTCCACCTCCACGGCTATGTCCACCGCCCGGACCAGATCGGCGAGAAACGGCAGGCTCCCCTTCAACACCGACACCAGCACTGCCCCGTCCGAGCACTGCTCGGAGATCTGGGCCGCGACCCGCCTCACCGCCTGCTCGATGGCTCCTCGGCTCGCGAACAGCTCGGGCCCGCCGCCCACCACTGCTTCGCTGCTCCGCTACCGGTTCCGAGTGTGGTTGGCCAAGGCCTCCCGAAGCAGCGACAGCCTCAGCTCCGACCCCAGGTTGATCAGTTCGGCCAACACGTCGAGCGACTGCTTGCGGGCATGGGCGGTGCGCTGCATCACCAATGGCATGATCCTCTGCTCGAGCAGCCCTGCCTCCCGCTCGGCGGCCGACTTGTAGGCCCGCAGGTGGCGAGGCTCCAATCCATGGGCCAGGAATCCTGCCGCCACCTTGGCCACGACGACCGCCTCGGCCCCGTATTGGGTTGGTGCGCCACCGCCCAAGGGCTCGATGAGGCCGAACTTCTCCAACTCCAAGATCTTCGACTGGCTGAGCCCGCTGGCCGCCGCCACCTCGTCCACGGTCAGCGACACCGAGACTGTCCCCGCCCCCAACGGGTTGGGCCGCCCCGGGCCTGAGATGCTGGAGGCTGCTCCATCCCCAACGCCGTCCCCGGTCCTGCCCCGCCCTCCGTTGGATGCGGGACCGTCGAAGTCCTGGCGGGCGATGCGATCCTTGATGACTTTGAGGGGCAGGAAGTGGTCTCGCTGCTGCTCCAAGATCCACCGCAGGCGGTCGACATCGGCTTCGGCGAATTTCCGGTAGCCGGATTGGCTTCGCTCGGGGTCGATCAAGCCCTGGCTTTCCAGGAATCGGATCTTGGAGATGGTTATGTCGGCGAATTCGCCCTTCAGCAGGTCCAAGACCTGTCCGATAGACCGGTGCTGGTCTCTCACCAACCGATCCGATCGTGGAACACCAGCTTGAAGCGCCCGATTTGCAGCTCGTCTCCGTCTTTCAGCCCGGCTTCTTCCACCCGGCGGCTGTTGAGATAGGTCCCGTTCAGCGAACCCATGTCCTTGACATGGGGCACCAAGCCGTCCCGATAGATCTCCGCGTGGGTCCGCGAAACCGTGATGTCGTCTAGGAAGATGTCGGAGTCGGGGTGGCGGCCCAGGCTGACCCGGGATTCCGCCAGCTCGAAGCGGCTGCCCGCGGCCGCCCCTTGGGTCACCACCAGCACCGCCGGCTGGCGGATCAGGTCCACTTCAAGGGCCATCTCCGTGGTGGGCTCTTCGGACGAGTGGGCCGCGCCGCCGTCGCCGGTCGAGGTGAGGCGATTACCGCACGCTGCGCAGAAGTTCGCGCCCACCCCGCTGCGGTAGCCGCACATCGGGCAATAGGCCTCGGAACCACCGACAGAGGAGGCAGCGCTCAATTGATGCTCTCCGTCAGATCGGTGTAGGCTGCCGCGTCCAGCAGGCCGTCCAACTCGGAGAGGTCGGATGCCTCGATCACGCAGATCCACCCTTCGCCGTAAGGGTCCTCGTTCAACCGCTCGGGGTGGTCGATCAAATCGGCGTTCACGTCGACCACCGTGCCCGATACCGGCGCATAGATCTCTGAGACCGACTTGGTGGACTCGATCTCGCTGAAGGAGTCGCCGCAGGCCGCCTCGGTTCCCACCGCGGGCAGATCGATGAAGACGACATCGCCGAGGGCGTCTTGGGCGTAGTCGGTGATGCCCAGGCATACTCGGCTGCCATCGACCCTGGCCCATTCGTGATCTTCGGTGTAGAGCAGTTCGACCGGTACATTCATTGGCGACACCGTACTGGCAATCGCGAAAACTCTCAACCTCAGCTTGAGGCTGCGGCCCGTCCTGCCCGCCCCTCAGCGAGCGCCCGGCGAACTCGGGGCACGTATTCCACCGCCGCGTAATAGCTGAGGGCCAGCGACGGAATGCCCACGCCCCATCCGACGCCGCGCAGGGCTGCCCCCCCGCCCACGCTCGAATCTCCCAGCAACAGGAGCGGTAGGGCGAACATGAGGCCGAATGTGGCCGTCTTGCCGGTCCAGGTCACGTCGATCCGGCGGGCCCCCATAGCCCCCAGCACCACGGTGGCCAGCGATACCACTGCCTCTCTGGCCAGCATGGTCAACCCGAATGCCGCATGGAGAGAGCCGTCCACCATCATCGCCACCGCCGCGGCCAGAAACATCAACCGGTCGGCGGTGGGGTCCAGGATCTTGCCCAACTCCGAACCCTGGTCGAACCGACGGGCGATGTAGCCGTCCACCCAGTCGGTGGCGCCGAGCACGCTGAGCAACGCCGCGGCCCCCGCCCGATTGCCCATCCCCAGCAGCAGCACGCAAAACACCGGCGCGCACCCCAACCGCACCACCGACACCAAGTTGGGAACCGTCAGGATCCGCCACTCAGTATTCCCCACCTTCACGATGGCCAATGCTACAGAGGCCGGCCGGTGGGTGGCTCCGACAGGTCCCGCCGACACTGTCCGCCGGGCCGCCTCGGAGGCAGGTCCCGCCGGTGGGTCGTACTATGTCCGAATGCCCAGCGTCTTCTCCATGATCATCAACCGCGACCTGCCCGGGCATTTTGTATGGGAAGACGACCACTGCGCAGCCATCTTGTCCATCAACCCCATCCAGACCGGCCACGCCCTCGTCGTCCCCCGAGCCGAGATCGACCACTGGCTGGACGTTCCCCCGGAGCTGGCCGCCCACCTCATGGTGGTGTCGCAGGTGGTGGGCACCGCCCAGATGGCCGCTTTCGGACCGCCCCGGGTGGGCCTCGTCATCGCCGGCCACGAGGTGCCCCACACCCATCTGCACGTGATCCCGATGTTCGAGATCGGCGACCTGAGCTTTGCCAACGCCCGAGCCTCGGTTCCCCCCGAAGAACTGGCCAGGGCCGCTGAGCGACTTCGCTCCCACCTCCCCTCCGGCGGCTAGTCAGCTCCGGACCACGTTGCGGAGCCGGTAGACCCGCAGGCCGTTTGCCCCCTCTTCCAAATCCAGCCGCTCAAAGCCGGTTCGCCGGATGTCCAAGTCGAAGCTCTCGACGTCCAGGGGCCTCCAGTCGGGCGCGGCGGACGGATCGAACACGATCCACTCCACCTTGGGGGTGGCCGCTGATGCCGCGCTGTCGGGGTCGCCCGCGGTGTCCAGCACGTACAGCCGGGTGCGGTCCGACAACAGGGGAAGAATCTGCTCCGAGGCCCGCACCGAGGCATCGGACGGAATCAGGTCAGCGGCCTCCTGACGGGCGATGTCCATCGTGTCGCGCCGACCCCAGTCCCATGGCTCGTGGTACAGGGAGCTCGGGGCGTCGCGCAGAAAGAAGAGTCCGGCGGTGAGCACCAGCGCTGTGAGCAGGCGGCGGTCCACGTTCACCCGCTCCACCAGAACCCGCCCGGAACGGGCCAGAGCGAACACTGTGGCCGCGAAGACGAACGGGATCATCGGCACGGTCTGGGATGCCTCCGCCAACTGCCCGGGCGCCACGTCGGCCACCAGGTACACCGCGAACAGGGGCACCACCGGGAGCAGATAGCGGGGCGCCACCAAAGGCAGCAGCATCACCGGGGCCAACAGGAACACGATCATCTGGAAGTTGGCCTGCGACACCGCGTCGGCCACCACTTGATGGGGAGCGGAGATGAAGCCCCACAGCACCGATCCCGGATGCCCGCTGCCGAAGTCTGAGAACTCCTCGATGTGGGGAAACTTCCCGCCGTTGAACCGGGGTTGGATGGCGGTCATCGACACCAGCCCATAGGCCAGGCCGCTCAGGGCGATGGTCGCACCGGGGCGGCGACGGCCCTCCAGCAGCACCAGCAGCCCCAATCCCGAGAGCGCGAAGGCCAGATCAGCCCGGCAGGTCACTACCAGCAGAGCGAACACCGCGAACCAGTTCCACCGCCCCCTCAGCGCGGTGAGCACCGCGGCGAACAGCGCGGGCACGGCCAGAGCCTCGGTGTGGAAGTCCGACAGGTTCACCGTGTGGACCGCCGGGTAGGCGCAGTAGGCGAACACCACTGCCATCGCCGCCCCCGATTTGAGTCCGCCCACATCGCGGGCGATCCGCCACAGCGGCACCACGGCCAAGGCCAGCACCGAGGCTTGCAGGGCCAACAGCGTGGGCTGATCGGGGAACAAAGCGGTGAGGCCGGCCACCGGGTAGAGGATGAACGCGGCCTGCTCCCACAACAGGTTGTGGCCCGCCACGCTGGAGAGCGGCTCGTATCCCTCCCCGATCAGCCACACCCCCTGGAGATGAGAGGACAGGTCGGCGCCGGCATCCAGCGAACGGGCTCGGGCCAAAGACAGGCCCGACAGGATCCCGCCGAGCAGTATCGCGATAACCCAGGGGACGGCCCGGTCCACCTGCCTGGTGTCGAGGCGGGCCTGCCAGCGCAGCGAGAAGATCTCCTGCCGCCGCCGGAACTGGGCCAGCGTGACCCTGTTCTGCTTCAAGTCCACTACCCCACCAGAACGGTGTCGGTGTCGCGCCCTGATCGAAGCAGGGTGCCGGGCCGGGAGTCGGTTGCCCGGCCGCCGGTCACGATGGGCTGGCCGTTCACCAGCACGTGGTCCACTCCCACCGCGTCGGCGAACAGCCGCGCCGAGCCGCCCGGCAGGTCCCCCACCATGCGCATGGCGCCCGAGTCGATAGCGTCGGGGTCGAACACCACCAGGTCGGCGTGCCAGCCCTGCTCGATGCGGCCCCGCTCCCGCAGGCCGAACAGCCGGGCCGGGGCGTCGGTCAGCATGTGAATGGCCGACTCCAGCGAGGCCAGCCGCCGGCCTCTGAGGCAGTCGCCCAGAAATGCGGTGGTGTAGGGGGCGCCGCACATGCGGTCGAGGTGGGCCCCGGCGTCGGATCCGCCCAACAGGGTGTGCTCGCTCTGCCAGGCCTCAGCCCGAAGCCTCCAACTCTCATCGTCGTCATCGGTGGGGGCCGGCCACAGCACGGTTCGCAGCTCGTCGGCCAGCACCACGTCCACCAGGGTGTCGAAGTGCCCAGCACCCCGCTCGGCCGCGATGTCGGCCACAGTGCGCCCCGTCAGCCCTTCGTTGGCCGAACTGAAGGTGTCGCCTATCCGATAGCCGCCCCACCCGGTGAGACGGCTGAACACCCCGGCATCGGGCGACGCCGCCCGCTCGGCCAGGTGCGCCCTGGTCTGGGGATCGGCAAGGCGGGCCATCCGCTCGGGCGCCGGCAAACCGAGCACCTCCCCCCAGTCGGGAAGCATGTTGAGGGCGCAGTAGTTCAAAAAGCTCATGTTCATGCCCACCAGCACCGGCATGGTCAGCGCCACCACCCGGGCGCCGCGCTCGGCCGCCCGCTCCGAGGCGCCCAGTTGGGCCCGGTAGCGGTCGGGGTCGGCCGAGTCGATGGTGAGCACATTCCAGTTGAGCGGCCGCCGGGCCGCTCGGGACATCGCCACCATCAAGTCGAGCTCCTCGTCGGTGAATCCCTGCATGCAGCCGTCGGTCACGTACTCCAGGGTGGTGCCCTCGTGCTCGGTCACCACCGAGCAGAGTGCAACCACCTCGTCGTTGTCGGCGAAGCGGGAGGCCACCGGGGCGCCGTCGCCGTCGTTGTGGGTGTACGACAGCGAGGTGGAAAAGCCCAGACCCCCGGCGGCGATGCCGTCGGCCAACAGGGACTTCATCGTCTCGAGCTGGCTGGGACTGGCCTTGTTGCCGGTGGCGTCGACCCCCATGACCGCCCGGCGGATGGCGCAGTGGCCCACCAGGAAACCGGCGTTCACCCCCAGGTTCCCGTCCAGGCGCGCCAGATAGTCGTCGAAAGTGCGCCACGACCAGTCCAGCCCCGACTCCAGCGCGGCCAGCGGCATGCCCTCCACCTTGGCCATCATGCGCTGGAGGTAAGGGGCGTCGCCGGGGTTGAGCGGGGCCAGGGTGAAGCCGCAGTTGCCGCCGATGACGGTGGTCACCCCGTGAAGGCTGGAGGGAGAGGCGGACGGATCCCAGAACAGCTGGGCGTCGTAGTGGGTATGGGGGTCGACGAAGCCGGGGCACACCACCCGGCCGCCGGCGTCGATCTCGGTGTGCCCCGGGCCGGCGACCGCCCCGATCGCCGCGATCCGACCGCCGCTCACCCCGATGTCGCCGGGGAACCCTGGGCTTCCCGAGCCGTCGACGATCATGCCGCCGCGGATTACCAGGTCCAACACAGCCCCAATCCTACTTATCCGTATGGGGCACCCCCACCCTGCCACACTATGCTCGCTGCCTTACGGGCTGTGGCGCAGCTTGGTTAGCGCGTCGGTCTGGGGGACCGAAGGTCCCGGGTTCAAATCCCGGCAGCCCGACCACTAGTGGCAGGATCAGCCTCGGCACCGATGGTGTCCGCTGATTTGATTATTCACTTGAGTAATTTCGATTGAGTGAGTAAATCAACCTGGTATCCTACCGCTATGGCCGAATTTCGCCGGGCGCAGGTCGCCACTCTCATCGAGAGGCTGGCAGAGCAACCGAATGTCCTGATAGCGATTTTCGGCCCCCGCCAGAGCGGCAAGACGACGGCGGTGCGCCAAGCGCTTGCTTCTATCGACCAGGAATCCTGGTACGTGTCAATCGAACCGCAAATGGAGGCCTTGGAGCGCTCGCCGCCCGGAGAGAGCCTTCCGTCGTCGACAGGACAAACGGAGAGCGTGACCTCCGAGGCGCCTCAGGCTGATGAGCGGCAGCTCATCGAGGCCTGGGAGCACTGTCGCCAACAGGCCGAGCACTCGCCTGCCGGGTTCGTCCTCGTCTTGGATGAGGTTCAGCGGATCGACCGCTGGTCGAGCCTTGTCAAGAAACTCTGGGATGAAGACCGCTGGAATGGCTGCCCTCTTCACGTGGTGCTCCTCGGTTCGGCTCCGCTCTTGATGCAGGCCGGTTTGACCGAGAGCCTGGCCGGGCGATTCGAACCCATCCGGTTCACCCACTGGTCATACTCGGAGATGTCAGCGGCATTCGACCTCAGCTTGGACGAGTACATCTACTTCGGCGGCTACCCCGGGGCCGCGGCCAGGATCGCCGAGACCAACCGTTGGTGCGACTACGTACGAAGCGCATTCATCGGACCCAACATTGAGCGCGACGTTCTTTCCATGGTCAGGGTGGACAAGCCGGAGTTGCTCAAGCGGCTGTTCGAACTCGGAGCGCGCTACTCGGGCCAGGAGGTGTCGTATACCAAGCTGATGGGCCACCTTCAAGAAGCAGGCAACACCACCACCCTCACGCGGTACCTCGACTTGCTGTCTCGCGTCGGCATGCTCGCGGGGCTGCCCAAACATGCCAACCGCCTGACATCGGCCAAATCCCCGACGCCCAAGCTCAACGTATTCAACACCGCACTGATGTCCGCGGTCTGCGGCCTCAGCTTCGACGAAGCCCAGGCTGATCGCACCTACTGGGGTCGACTGGTGGAGAGCAGCGTCGGTGCCCATCTCCTGAACGCCGCCTCGACGAGGACCGAGGTCAAGTATTGGCGAGACCAGAATTTCGAGGTCGACTTCGTTTTAGAGCGCGGATCCAATCTCGTCGGCATCGAGGTCAAGAGCGGCCAAGCCTTTGCTGAAACCAGAGGTCTGACTGAGTTCCAACGCCGGTTCCAGCCCAAGAACGCCATCGTCGTCGGAGATGCCGGCGTGCCCCTCCACGAGTTCCTGTCTGTGCCCCCCGACCATTGGTTCGATTCGACATGAGCACCTACGTCGCCCGTACTTGCACCGAAGTGGGCCTGGCCGATTCGGCCGAAGCCTCACAACCGATCAGCACGTTCAGAGACAGAGACGCCTATGTGCTGCTCGGCGATCCCGGCTCAGGCAAAACCACCGAGTTCAAAGAGGAAGCTGAGCGCCTCGGCGAAGCCGCTGAGTATTTGAGCGCCAGGAAGTTCATCAGAGACCCACTGGAGGCGCATCCCGAGTGGCTGGGAAAGACCCTGTTTGTCGACGGACTCGATGAGAGGCGCGCTGGCACCACCGACTTGCGGACTCCTGTTGACCAGATCATCGGCAAACTGGGCCTGCTAAAGAGACCCAAATTCCGCATCTCCTGCCGCGAAGCAGACTGGCTCGGATTGAATGACCGCCAGAACCTGGAAGACGTTAGTCCTGACTCGCAGATCACTGTGCTTCGCCTTGACCCGTTGAGCGACGAAGTAGCAGCCGACCTTCTGCGGTCGCGTGGACTCGGCAACAGCAGGGCTGAGGAATTCATCGAAGAGGCCAGGGATCAAGGACTAGGAGCGCTGCTGGGCAACCCGCTGACGCTAAAGCTGCTTGCCGATGCAGTTGACCTGGGCAACGCTTGGCCGAAGAGCCGGACGGACACGTTTGAGTTGGCGTGCCAAAAGATGGCCGAAGAACAGAACCCGGAACACCTCGTTGGCGCTGGCTCTGTACAAACAGAGTCTGTTCTGGACGGCGCCGGGTACCTGTCTGCCTTGTACCTTTTGGCCGATGTAGCAGGCTTTTCGTCGGTCCCTATCGCCGAACTCGACCCTTGTGTGCATCTCGACAGACTCAGCGGCCCCCCTGCTCCACTGACCCGGGAATGCTTGGAGCGAGCGCTCAAGACGACGATGTTCACTGGTGGGGATGGACAGTGCCTCAGCCCACTCCACCGTCACGTTGCTGAGTACTTGGCAGGCCGGCATCTGGCCAAGCTCGTCACCGACGGACTGCCAGCTTCAAGGGTGGTGGCGCTGATGACCAGCCCCAGTGATGGCCGAGTGGTAACCCCGCTGAGGGGTCTGTCCGCTTGGCTCGCGGCCCACTCCCCCGGCGCACGCCAATTGCTCATCGACGCCGATCCCGTGGGTGTCGGCCTCTACGGGGACATTGGGATTTTCTCCACTGGCGAGAGAGAGTCCCTGCTGGAGTCACTGGCTACCTTCGCCGCGCAAGGGTCCCTGTTCGGTCACGAAGGGCGAGACGGAAGAGTCGAGGGATTTGGGGACAACACTGCTTCGGCTTTCCGGTCGTTGGCCTCAGCCGACATGGCTAACTCCATTGGCGAGCTCATCAGTGGCCTAGAGTCTGGGTACCAACAAGACCGCATCATGGAATTCATCCTGCGGGTGCTCTCGGAGGCTGATGGCCCGGAATTGCCGTTTCTGGCTGATCTGGAGCCCGTCCTAATGGCGATCCTGAGAAATCCCACATGGCCGCCACACGTCAGGGAATCCGCCCTGAAGGCTTATCTCCGCATCACTCCCGAAGGAGATGCCAAGGCAGATGTCCTACTTGGCCTTCTTGAAGAAGTCCACAATCGACAGATATCAGACCCAGATGACGGCCTTCGGGGTTACCTGCTACGGCATCTCTACCCCACCTGGGTACCCCCTTCTGAAGTATGGAGGTACGTCACACCCCGAAATCGGCCTAACTACTTCGGCTACTTCGCCCGATTTTGGCGCTTCGACCTCTTGGAGCAGTCCTCCGACCGCCACATCGCCGAATTGCTTGGTTCCTTTTGCGAAAACAGTTCTCAACTGTTGGCTGCGTTGGAGCGGTCCCGTTTCGAGGATCTTTGCTTCTTGCTGCTGGACCGGGGCCTGGAGACGTGGGGTGATGGTCTTGACTCCTCGCAACTCTACGACTGGCTTTACGCCCCAAGGCGCTCTCAGAGACTGCGAGCTGTTGGCGAGGAGGCGGTTCAGCGGATAAGGACTTGGTTGGAGGCTCGCCCTCAAGTCCAGAAGTCGGTCTTCTTGACTTGGATAAAGCGACATGAGTCAAACGAGCGCTTCGAAATCTACGAATACTGGAACTGCAATGCCCTGCATCGGAGCAAGCCTCCTGCCGATTTTGGGGTGTGGTGCTTGGAGAAGGCGGTGGAGCTCGTTGATGCTGAACCGCTTGCGGCCCAAGAACTTCTCAGGCAGTCTTACCGTTCGTTGGATGATCCATCGATCAGCGAGGGTCTGACACTTGAATTCTTGGATGGCCGAACCAAAGAATTCGACATCTTGGCAGACCGATTCGACCAGCTTTGCAATCCGCCACCACCAGTCGACGAGGCCAGCGAGTGGAAGCGCGAACTAGATGATCGGTTGGCCGAGCACGGCGCTGAGAAGCGCCAACAGGTAGCAGATTGGCAAGCTCACCTGCGCTCCATCGAAGTCGAATTGCGCGAGAACCGGGCCGCCCCACGCATCCTGGACACTTTGGCCAAGGTCTATTTCGCCCTGTTCATCAATGTTGAAGAGCGAGCGTTGCCTCAGGAACGCATAAGCAAGTTTGTCGGCGGCGATGCCTCGCTAGTGGTTGCTGTCCTAGAGGCACTTCGGACGGCGGTGTTCAGGGAAGACTTGCCCGACGTCGACAGGACAATCTCGCTTCACTCCGAGTCCCGGCACCACTATCTGGCCTTTCCCGTTCTTGCCAGCATGGATCTGTTTCAAGCCGACGGTCCACCTCGCCTAGAAGCCCTCAGCGATGCCCAAAAGCGTAAGGCCTTGGCCATCCGCTACTGCGTAGCTGATACGTCCAGACAGCAGGCTACTAGCCAGTGCCACGACGTCTGGCTGCACCAGAGTCCCGATCTGGTTCTCGATGTTCTCTACGAATGCGCCGTCGCGACGCTGAGAGCGGGAGAGGTCTACCCGTCCGGCCTTGTGGACCTCGACAGAGTTGCCGGTCTGGACAGCCGAGTCCACAGCATAAGGATCAGATTGCTGAGAGCGCTTTCGGTTCGAGCCCATAGCAAACAGCATCCCTTGCTTGATCAGCTGTTGGGACAAGCACTGCTACACCCTGACACCGCCGCGCTGTCCGCACTGGTCGACAAAAAGCTCGGTGCCAAGAGCACAACCGAAGCCCAGCGGGTCCGTTGGCTAACAGTGGGTGCCTTGCTTTCTCCTGAGGAGCACCGACAGCCACTTCGAGAATTCGTAGGTGACGACTACGACCGAACCAGACACCTGGCTGAGTTCTTGCGTGGTGCCTCTGAAGATTACCGTCCTGGCTCCTCGGTCATGGGCCAGTGCTCTGAACCGTCCTTGCTGCAAGACGTCATCGAAATGCTGGGCCGGCTATATCCCCCGCTCATGGTGAACGGGTTCGTAACCCTGGAAATGGACGCATCCGATCGCATAGCAAGTTTGATCTCGTTGCTGGGGTCCATGCCGGGCAACGAGGCCCAACAGGCATTGAGCATCCTGGTGGACAATCCCCAGCTAGCGGCGTGGCACAACCTCCTTCGGCGAACAATGGAATGCCAAAGAACTCTCCTGGGAGATGCCTCCTACGTTCATCCCAGCATCGAGCAGGTGCAGCACACTCTCAGCAACGGCCTGCCTGCAAACGCGGCTGATCTGGCCGCACTGGTTAGGGAGCATCTCTGCAAAATTGCCATTAAATTGCGAGGCGATAACAGCAATCTATGGCGTCAGTTCTGGAACGAAGATCCCCACGGCTATCCGACGAGATCGAAATCAGAAGAATCCTGCCGAGATGCAATCCTCACAGTATTGGGGGTACTACTTCCTTCCGGTGTCAGGGCCGAGCCAGAGCGAAACTACGCCGCGAGCAAACGTGCTGACATCACCGTGACCTGTGGCGATCTCAACATTCCCATCGAACTCAAGAAGGACGACAGCAACCGGCTGTGGAGCGGACTTCGGGATCAGCTCATCGACCAGTACACCACCGATCCGGCAACTGACGGGCACGGCATCTATGTGCCGTTATGGTTCGGCCGTGAAGACCGCAAACCCACTCCTCCCTCCCAAGGCCGCCGCCCTACAACTGCCGCGGAGCTAGAGAAACGGCTCGAACAAGTCCTCACCGCCGATGAAGCCCGCAAGATCTCCGTCCTCGTCCTCGATGTCACCAAGCCCGGCGATTAATCAGATTTCTCAAAACAGCAGGGCGATGCCTTGGATGGCGCGCCAGCCCAGGTAGATGGCGGCGGCGGCTAGGGCCACCCAGAAGTGCCAGGGGACTTTTTGGCGGGCGTGGGTGTCTTGGCCAGTAGGGGCTTTCACCGCTTCGCCGCAGGTCGGGCAGGCACCGTCGGCGGTTATCGAGCCGGGATTCCAGAAGCGGTCGCAGGGCTCGCACCAGGGCACGGCCATAGCTTGCCACCGCGAGGTGCCGAGGTCGTCGCCGTCGGCCGGGTACCCCGGGCGTTGCGGAAAGATGAGGGTTTTGCCGGAGGCGGTGGTAGCCTGTGCCTACTTGGCCGAAGATTTCTGCCAAGCGGGCCGCCTCCGAGTCTCTCTTCCGATACCGGGCAAGCTGCCCGAAGATGGGTTGCGCCCCGCTAACGACTTCCGGCGCCAACCATTGCCTGAGTGCCCGCAACAGGCGGGCGAGGAGCCCCATGCCCCCCACATTCGCCCAGTTGGGCGTGCCCGAATCCATCTGCCGCGCGCTGGAGCGCAGCGGCATCCACAAGCCGTTCGAGATCCAATCCGCCGTCATCGCCGACGCCATGGAAGGCCGCGACATCTGCGGTCGAGCCCCCACCGGGTCGGGCAAGACGCTCGCCTTCGGCATCCCGCTTATCGCCAACGTCGGCCAAGCCCGGCCCCGGCGGCCGCGGGCGCTGATCCTGTCTCCCACCCGCGAGCTCGCCGAGCAGATCGCATCAGAGCTGCGCTCGATCTCCGGTCCGGTCACCGTGGCCGCGGTGTACGGGGGCGTTGGCTACACCAATCAGCGCAAGCAGCTTCAGCGGGGGGTCGACATCTTGGTGGCCTGCCCCGGCCGGCTTGAAGACTTGATCGATCAACAGTCGGTGAGCCTCCACGAGGCCGACCAGGTGGTTATCGACGAGGCCGACCGGATGGCCGACATGGGGTTTCTCCCCGCAGTTCGCCGCATCCTCGACCAAACCGCAGCCCAGCGCCAGACGGTCATGTTCTCAGCCACCCTCGACGATGATGTGGCCAAGCTCACCCGCCACTACCAGGATCGCCCGATCACCCATGAGGTGGGCGACGCCACGCCCGACATCCTCTCAGCCGATCACCGGTTCTGGACGGTGGAGAAGTCCGAGAGGGTCGCCGCGTGCGTCGATGTGATCGCAGCCGCGGGGTCGGCGATCGTGTTCTGCCGGACCCGCCACGGATCCGATCGGCTGGCTCGCCAACTCTCCCAGCGCGGGGTTAACGCCGCCGCCATCCACGGCGGCCACGCGCAGAATCGCCGCACACGAACGCTCAAGGAGTTCACCGACGGCCGGGTCGAAGCCCTCGTCGCCACCGACGTCGCCGCTCGGGGGATCCACGTGGACTCGGTGGCATGCGTCATCCACTTCGACCCACCGGAGGACCACAAGGCGTATCTGCACCGTTCGGGTCGCACCGCCCGCGCCGGCCAAACCGGGCTGGTGGTGTCGCTGGTCCAAACCGGCCAGCACGCCGACGCCCAGAAGATCCAACGACAGCTCGGCCTGAACCAGCCCATCACCAGTCCCGATTCCATCGACGGGAACACCGCGCCGCCCCGTCGTCGCAGGCCATCGCAGCCTCCCGCAGCCGACCGCGCCGACAGGAAGCCGAACGGCAGCCATCAAGCGCGCCACGACCGGCCCGACCGACAAACCAACAACCGCGGCGGAAAGAAATCCAACCGCAAGCCGCAGGGCCGGAATCAACATCGATCCCGGCGCAAGCCCCGAAGCGGCGCCTCCTCCCGATAGCGGAACCGAATCGGAACCGACCTATTGGCGACCACGCCCAAAGGGGCGTTAGCGTGTTGTTTTCCAGCAATTGCTTGCTTATTCGGAGGGAATCCCAGAAATGAAACTCAAACCAAGACTGCTCGCGCTGTTCGCCGTGCTGTTCGCTATGGCCCTGGTAGCCGCAGCGTGCGGCAACGACGACGATGCTCCGGCTGCTTCCACGCCTGCTCCCACCGCGGCTCCCGCGGAAGAGCCCGAAGAAGAGCCGATGCCCACCGAAGAGGCGCCTGAAGAGGAGATGAGCCTGGCCGGCACCGTGGTCAACATCCTCGGCCCGGAAACCGGCCCAGAGGCCGAGGGCTTCTTGGCCGGCTTCGAGCCGTTCGAGGCCCGCACCGGCATCAGCGTGGAGTACTCCGGCACTCGCGACGCCACCACCGAGCTGAACCTGTCCCTGGAGGGCGGCAACCCGCCCGACATCGTGATCATCCCCCAGCCGGGGCGGATCATCCAGTTCGGGGAATCGGGCGACGCCGTGGCACTGCCCCCGTCGCTGCTCGACAACATCAGCGGCGCCTACGACCCGTTCTGGTTCGACCTGGCCACCACCGGCGGACAGGTGTACGGCGTTCCCAACAAGGGCGATGTGAAGAGCCTGGTGTGGTACAGCCCGCCGCTGTTCGCCGAGAACGGCTACGAGATCCCCTCGACGTGGGCCGAGCTTGAGGCGCTGACCGAGCAGATCAAAGCCGACGGCCTGGCCCCCTGGTGCATCGGCATCGGGTCGGGCGACGCCACCGGCTGGGTGTTCACCGACTGGATGGAGGACATGATGCTCCGCCTCCAGGGTCCGGATGTCTATGACCAATGGGTGTCCCACGAGATCCCGTTCAATGATCCTCGAGTGGTCGAAGTGGCCGAGTTCGTGGGCGACATCTGGTTCGAAGAGGGCAACGTGCTCGGAGGACGCGACCTGATCGCGGCCACCGGCTTCAAGGAGTCCTCCTTGCCGATCGCCGACGGCGACTGCGTGCTGCACCGCCAGGCAAGCTTCGCCGGAGCCTTCTACACCGAAATCGGCGCTTCGCTCGGCCCCAACGGTGACATCAACGTGTTCTACCTGCCGACGGTCAGCGATGAGTTCGGCACCGTCGTGCTCGGTGCGGGCACCCACGCGGTGGCTTTCACCGACAAGCCCGAGACCCTGGCAGTAATGGAGTACATCGGCACCGCCGAATACGCCAACGCCCGGATCAGCGCTGACAAGGGCGGGTTCTTGTCGCCCAACCGCGAGCACGACACCTCGCTGTACAGCTCGGACTTCGACCGCGGTCTGGCCAACATCTTGGTGAGCGCCAATCCCTTCCGGTTCGACGCTTCCGACCTCATGCCCGGTGAAGTCGGCGCCGGTGAGTTCTGGCGCTCCGGCACCGACTACGTGTCGGGATCCAAGACCGCCCAGGAGTTCGCCGACGACACTGAGAACGCCTGGCCATAGCCTCAGGCAAACGCATCAGCCCCTAGCGGCTGACCAACTCCGACCGTGGCCGGGGGCGACCTATTCGCCCCCGGCCATGTCGCGCCCACGCGGCGTCATTTGACCCCCGGCCATGTCGCGCCCACGCGGCGGTGCTGGTCAACCGCCTAGGGTGTAGAAACCATGGGTCAGATCGTCACCATGCTGCTCAGTGTCGCCGGGGCGCTGGCTGTCACCGCGGTGCTTTTCATCGGCGCCGACCGCACTGTCGACTCTGCTCTGACCAGGTGGCCCGCCTTCATGGCCTGCGTCGGGGCTGTGGTGGGCCTGATCGCCGGCGCCGTGCTCCAGCACAATGGATGGGTTCCCCGGGGCCCCGCCATCGGTGGGCCGTTTTCTGAAGGCTGGCTGGCGATCGTCATCGGCGGAATCGCCGGTGCGGCGCTGGGCATGGCAACGGGGCGCGGCTTGGTCCCCGGCCCGGATCGCCGCATCGGTTTGGAGGCCCGGCTGAGACCGTGGGTCTTCGTGGGCCCGGCCCTGTTGTTCGTCACCGGCGGCTTGGTGATCCCCGGCTTTCGAACCCTGTTTCTGTCGTTCAAGAACGGGACTCGGGGCCAAGAAGCCGGGTTCACCTTTCGGTACTACGAGGAGATCTTCACCGACCGGACGTTCTTCTCCGTCCACGGATGGAGCTCGATCTTCACCAGCCGCCTCTTCATCGTCGCCTTGGCCGCTGCCGCGGTAGCCGGCATTGCCGCCTGGGCCAGCGCATCGCGAATCGTGGGCGGGCCGCTGCGGGGGAAGCTGGCCCAAAGAACCATGCGCGTCCTCGGCCTCGCCGCGGCCCTGCTCGGAGTCGCGGCCCTGCTCGGCTTCGTCGAATCGCTGGTCCGCGAGCCGAACCGGTCGGAGATCGTCGACGTGCTCACCGTTTTGGTGTCGAGCCGGGTCACGCTGGTGATTGTCGGGGCAGTGGCCGCCGTGCTCTTGGGGGGGTGGTTGTCGGTCCGGCTGCGCCGCGGCGACCTGGAGCTCGACTGGGGGTCGCCGACGTCTTCGCTGATGCTGGCCCTGGCCATCGGGGCCGGCATTTTCGGCGTGCTCTCCACCCTTCAAGGGGTGGTGTGGAACAACATCTGGTGGGTGGTCACCGTGGCCGGGCTGTCCACCGTGCTCGGGCTGCTCTTGGCCATTCTGGCCGAGCGGGCCCGGGGCGAGCGGGTGGCCAAGACCCTGATCTTCATGCCCATGGCCATCTCCATGGTGGGCGCCGCGGTGATCTGGGACTTCATCTACGAAGTCCAGCCCACCGGCAACCAGACCGGTCTGCTCAACGCCATCCTCCAGGGGCTCGGCTTCCAATCCCGGGGCTTCTTCATCAACTCGTCGATGATCCCGTGGAACAACTTCTGGATCATGTTCATCATGGTGTGGATCCAAACCGGGTTTGCCATGGTCGTTCTGTCGGCTGCCATCCGAGCCGTTCCCGAGGAGCTCACCGAGGCCGCCCGAGTGGACGGGGCCAATGAGATCCAGGTTTTCTGGCGGGTGGTCATCCCCCAGATCCGGCCCACCATCATCGTGGTGGTCACCACCCTCATGGTCATCGTCACCAAGGTGTTCGACCTGGTCAAGGCCACCACCAACGGCGCCAACCGCACCAACGTGCTGGCCAACGAGATGTTCGACCAGCTCCGCGACCGCAACTTCACCTCCAGCAGCGCGTTCGCCGTGGTGCTTTTGGCCCTCGTTCTGCCGGTGATGATCTACAACATCCGCCGCCTGCAATCGGAGCTGAAGTGATGCGGGCTGATGAAGCGAAGCAGGATCTCAAGTGAGGCCGGCCAACAGGCGGCGCCGGGAGTCCAAGTGAGCCCGGCCGACACTGCGCTCATGCCCACCGGCCAGCGTGTCCGCCGGCTGGCGGCCAGCGCGCCAAGCTGGGTGATGTGGCTCATCGTGGCGGTCTGGACGGTGCCCACCTTCGGGCTGTTCATCTCGTCGTTCCGCAAAGTGCCCGACATAAACAGCACGGGCTGGTGGACGTCGTGGAACGATCTCGACAACCTGACCCTCCAGAACTACCGCGACGTCTTCCGGGACAGCGCCGCGCAGCCGTCCATGTGGGAGTTCGCCCTCAACTCCCTGGCCATCGTGGTGCCGGCCACCATCATCCCCATCGCCATCGCCGCCTTCGCCGCCTACGGGTTCGCCTGGATCGACTTCAGGGGCCGCAACTGGCTGTTCATCGCCCTGGTCTCCATGATCGCCCTGCCCAACCAGATGGCCTTCGTGCCGCTGCTCCAGATGTTCAACAACGGGGCCCGGCTCACCATTCCGGGAGTGGATTGGACATTCGTGCTGATCCCCGACGTGGGCGTGGCCAACACCGCGGCCGCGGTCTGGATAACCCACACCGCCTTCGGCCTGCCGCTGGCCGTTCTGCTGCTGCACAATTTCGTCAGCCAGCTCCCCCGCGAGGTGTTCGAGGCCGCCCGCATCGACGGCGCCGGCCACCTCACCATCTTCTGGCGCCTCGTCGTGCCCCTCGCCCGGCCCGCCCTGGCGGCCTTCGCCGTGTTCCAGTTCCTGTGGACGTGGAACGACTACCTGATCGCCGCGGTGTTCCTCACCGACAACGAGCCGATGACGGTGGCACTGGTCAACCTGGTGGGCGAGCGAGGCTCGAACTTCCAGCTTCGCTTCGCCTCTGCTTTCGTCATCATGGTCGTCCCGCTGATCGTGTTCTTCAGCCTTCAGCGCCACTTCGTCCGAGGACTGCTCGCCGGCTCCGTCAAGGGCTGATGTCGGCGATGGCTACGGGCAGCCCGGTCGCCATCGACTGCTGCCCCGCAACACCCATGGCCACGCACAACAGGGCCGCTTCGAGCGCCTGAATCGATCGGGCCCTCGAATCGGCGCAGTCGCCCGCTTCGACGGCCTCCAGAAATCGCTGGTGCTCCACGAAGCTCGACCCGTGGTGAAACCCCCTATAGGGCGCCTCGACCGGCGTCTTCACCACCTCGACATCGCCGATCGAGTGCCGGCCCCGCCGCCCGATTCGCACGATGTGCTCGGGCACAAGCGCCTCGGCCTTGCCGGCATCGCCGACCACCGCGAACTCCTGCTGGTTGTGGGTGGCCTCGGCGAACATGCACAGATCGAGCATCGCCCGGGCGCCGTCGTCGTAGTCGACCACCACATAGGCGTTGTCGTCGATGTCGGGGACGCGGTCGCCGAAGCGCTCGTCGAGATGGTTGACCGCCTGGCCCCCCGAGGCGAACACCCGCTCGGGCCGCCCAGGCATGACCAGGTTCATGAGGTCGAAGAAGTGGCAGCACTTCTCCACCAGCGTCCCGCCGGTGTTCTCGCCAAACCGGTTCCAGTCGCCCACCTTGGAGAGGAACGGGAACCGGTGCTCGCGCATCGAGACCATCCGCACCCGGCCCACCGCGCCCGCCTGCACCTCGTCTATGAGCCGGGCGAACGGCGCCATGTACCGGTACTCCAAACCCACCCGGATCACCCCGCGATGGCCGGCGGCCGCGTCGATCACCCGCCGGCAGTCGGCCACGGTGGTGCAGAGCGGCTTCTCCACCAGCACGTGGAGATCGGTGCCCAACACGTCGCCCAGCACATCGACATGGGTCATGTTGGGAGTGCATATGACCACCGCGTCGCAGGCGTCGGCGGCCAGCAGGTCGCGGCAGTGGGAAAAACGGCGGGCGCCGGGCGCCAGGGACTCGGCCGCTTCGAGCGATGGGGGGTGGGGATCGGCCAGCGCGGTCACTTCCGCGCCGGGCAGACGGGAGAGGTTGGCGATGTGCTCCCGGCCCATCATGCCGGTCCCAATCACACCGTAACGGATCACCACATCCCCTCGAACGACACTGCCGGAGGCTCGACACGATAGCTTGATCCGGTGCCCGACAGCCTCATCAACCCTGATCCCGTTGCCCTGGGCGCCGACTTGCGCGTCGGGCGCCTGGCGTTCGGATGCTGGCGCCTGGTGGGGCGCCCGGAATCCCAGTACCAGGAGCTGTTGGAGACCGCCCTGGGCTTGGGGATGAACCTGGTGGACACCGCCGACGTGTACGGACTCGACTGGGGCGGGGCCTCCTTCGGCGAGGCCGAGGCCAACCTCGGCCGGGTTCTGGCCTCAGCGCCCCAGTTGCGGGAGCAGATGGTGCTGGCCACCAAGGGAGGGATCATCCCGCCCACCCCCTACGACTCAAGCCCTTCGGCCATCACCGCGGCCTGCGAGGCATCGCTCGCCCGCCTCGGGGCCGACGTAATCGACCTGTACCAGATCCACCGCCCCGACCTGTTCGTCCATCCAGCAGATTTGGCCGAGGCCCTCACCGCGCTGCGCGACCAGGGGAAGATCCGCGAGGTGGGCGTCTCCAACTTCACTCCCCGCCAGCACGAGGCCCTCGCCGCCCACCTGCCGTTCCCGCTGGTGTCCACCCAGCCCGAGTACTCCGCCGCCGAACTGGGAGCGCTGCGCGACGGCACGCTGGACCTCTGCCTGCGCGACTCAGTGGTGCCCCTGGCCTGGAGCCCGCTGGCCGGTGGCCGGCTGGCCAGCGGAAACGACGTGCGCCCCGAGCTGATAGCCGCGCTCGACCGGCTGGCCCATCACCACGGCACCAGCCGGACCACCCTGGCCATCGCCTTCGTGCTGGCCCACCCGTCCCGCCCCGTCGCCATCTTGGGGTCGCAGAATCCCGAGCGCCTGGCCGACGCGGCTGAAGCACTGTCTGTGGCCCTCGACCGGGCCGAGGCCTATGCGATCATCGAGGCCTCCGAGGGGGTGCCGCTGCCGTGAGCGGGTCTTCGCCGGTCGAAGTGGCGTGGTTTGCCGCCCTGTGCGACGACGATTACGAGTTCCTCGGCGTCGCCGACCCTGCACTGGCCAGCAGCTGGGAGCACTGCCGAGACATCACGCTGGCCGCCGACCGCCATGGATTCGACAACATCCTCTTGCCGTCGGGCTACACGCTGGGCATCGACTCCGCCGCATTCGCCGCCGCGGTGGCCCCGCTAACCGACCAGATCCAACTCCTGCTGGCCGTGAGGATGGGCGAGATGTGGCTCCCCCAGCTCGCTCGCCAGTTGGCCACAATCGACCAGATGCTGCACGGACGCCTGACCATAAACATCATCTCCAGCGACATCCCCGGCGAAACCCTCGACTCCGGCCCCCGCTACCGGAGAACGCTGGAGTGGATGCAGGTGCTGCGAGCCCTGCTGAACGGCCAGCCGGTGGATTTCCACGGCGAATTCGTCGACCTGGCCTTGGACCCTCCCCGAGCCTCCACCCTGTCGGGCCGCTGCCCGCCGTTCTACTTCGGAGGATTCTCAGAGGCCGCCAAGGAGACCGCGGCGGCCGCGGCCGATGTGTTCCTCACCTGGCCCGACACGGTGGCGGCCGTGGGCGACACGGTGGCCGATATGCGGCGTCGAGCCAGCCGCCACGGGCGCTCGCTGCGCTTCGGGCTGCGCAGCCACGTAATCGTGCGTCCCACCGCGGCCGAGGCCAAAACGGCGGCCGCCCGATTGGTCAGCCGCTTGGACGACGAGGCGGGTGCCGCCATTCGGCGCCGTTCGCTCGACTCGGCCTCGGTGGGGGTCAGCCGCCAAGCCGAGCTGCGCGACACCAGCGACGAGCACGGCTATGCGGAGGAGAACCTCTGGACCGGGATCGGCCGGGCCCGCTCAGGGGCGGGGGCGGCCATCGTCGGCTCCCCCGAAGAGGTGCTGGCCAAACTGGAGGACTACCGCCAGGCGGGCATCGACGCCTTCATCCTCTCGGGCTACCCGCACCTCCCGGAGTGCGAGCGGATCGGGCGCACCGTGCTGCCCGGCCTAAACCACGCCCCCCTGGCCTGGAGCTGACCCGGCCGCCAAATGCAGGCGGCTTCGGCGTTCAGCCCCGAATCGCCAGCCCGGTCTCCAGGTCGAAGAAGTGGGCATTCTCCATCGAAACGGCAACCTCGATCGCCTCGTTGGGCCGAACCGTGGATGTGGGGTGGAACCGAGCGTGGGCCCGGGAAACCCTATGCTCTGCTCCTGCCACCTGTTCTTCGGTCAGCTCCAAGGCCTCTAGCGAGATGACCGGCTTGGCATCTATCCCGAAGTACGCGATCACCTCATACCCTAGGGCCTCGATGTGGGAGACATGGGCCCGTATCCGCTGGTCGACAGGATGGTCGGTGGCGATGGCGGCATCCTCGAAGTCCTTGGGCCGCAAGCCCACCGCCACCGTCGAGCCCAGATAGCGCTCCAAGCCCGGCCGCTGGGCCAGAATCGAATCGGGAACCGCCAATGTCTGGCTCCCGAGTTGCATCGACAACCCCGAGTCCAGGCGGTGGACAACGGCCTCCATGAGGTTCATCGACGGAGAGCCGATGAACGCGGCCACGAAGATGTTGTCGGGCTCGTTGAACAGCTTCATCGGGCTGTCCACCTGCTGGAGGATCCCTCCGCTGATCACCGCAACCCGGTCGGCCATGGTCATGGCCTCAACCTGATCGTGGGTTACGTAGAAGGTGGTTACGCCCACCTCGCGTTGCAGCTCGGTGATCTCGGCCCGCATCTGCACCCGAAGCTTGGCGTCGAGATTCGACAGGGGCTCGTCTAGCAAGAACACCCGGGGCCGGCGCACGATGGCCCGGCCCATCGCCACCCGCTGCCGCTGGCCGCCCGAAAGCTGGGCCGGACGCTTGTCGAGCTGGCTCTCCAATTCGAGGATGCGGGCCGCTTCGTGTACCCGCTCTTTGATCTCCGCTTTGGGCCGCTGGGCCAGCTTCAGCGAGAACGCGATGTTGTCGAACACGTTCATGTGCGGGTAGAGCGCGTAGTTCTGGAACACCATGGCGATGTCGCGGTCCTTGGGCGCCAGGGAGTTGACCACCCGGCCGCCGATCTTCAGCGTCCCGGCGGTGATGTCCTCTAGGCCGGCGATCATCCGCAGCGTGGTCGACTTGCCGCATCCCGACGGGCCGACCATCACCAAGAACTCGCCCTCGTTGATCTCGAGGTTCAGGTCGGCCACCGCCTTGAAGCCGTTGTCGTACTCCTTGTTGACATCCTCGAGCACTACATCGGCCATGCGACCTCCCATCGGTTGTGGACCCGCCGAGGCGCCATCCTAACTGGCATTCTCAGGCCCGGCGGACGGCGAGGATGGCCACGTCGTCGCTGATGGTGCCGTCGGCAAAATCCCGGGCGGCCTCCAGCAGCGACTTGCACAGCACGTCGGGCGACACCGTGGGATCGCGTCGGAGGTGCATGGCGATGCGGTCCTCGCCGAACTGGGCGTCGCCGTAGCGCACCTCGGCCAGGCCGTCGGTGTACATGAGCACCATGTCGCCGGTGTCGAGGGGGATCTCCTTGCTGAAGTAGGAGCTGCCGGGGTCGAGCATCAAAAGGGCACCGGTGGCCCGCAGCGGCTGCACCTCCCGCTCATGCCACAGCCAGGCCGCCGGGTGGCCCGCCGATGCGTATCGCATGGTCTGGGCCTCGGTGTCGAACACCACGACCACCACCGAGATGAACTCCTCGGCCCTCTCGATAGACGACATCTGTGCGTTCAGCTCCTCCAATGCCTGGGCCGGGTCGCGGAACTGGCGCAGGAACACCCGGAGAAGGTACTTGGCCTGGAAGGCGGTGATCGACGACTCGATGCCCCGGCCGGCCACATCGCCGATCACCGCAGCCACTCGGGAAGGGCCCACCCGGAACACGTCGAAGAAGTCGCCGGCCATCACCCCCTCGCCCGCCTGGTACACCCGGCCCATCTCATAGCCGGCGAAGTCGGGCAGGTCGTCGGGGGCGAGCCGGCCCGCCCAGGCCAGCGGCGCGAGGTCGCCCTGGCTCAGCGTCTCCTCGGCTCGGCGCTCCATCTCGAATCGCTCTTGGGTTAGCCGGGCCTCGGCCAGCGAGCGCCGCCCCCACCACAGCGGGAACAGGGCCGGCACCACCACCAGAGCCAAAACGGCGGCCACCACTCGGGATTCCGCTGCCGCCATTACCGCGGCCACCACCGTCAACGCGGCGTACAGCAGGGCGGCGTGGGCGTCGCGGCGGAAGCTGGACTGGGCCAGCGTGTAGGCCGCCTCATAGGCGTCCTCGCCCTCTTCGTCGTACCCTACGCCGGCATGGGTGTGCTCAACCCGCAGCAGGAACCGATAGCGGTGCCGGGCCGAGCGGGTGAACACGCCGGAGGCCACCGCGCACACCCCCGCGGTTATGGCGAGGAGGAGGTTCTCCATTGTCGAAGGCTACTCCGCCGCTTGGGGGAGTTCCCGCCGCATTTGCGGCAACTACTCTCCCGACCGCCGGCGAACTCGGAGCTTGACCGGAACCGACCCCAGCGCGAACGACTCCCGGAGGCGGCGCTCCAGATAGCGCAGATAGGTGCGGGGCAGGGTCCGGTTGGCGAACAGCGTGAAGGTGGGGGGGTCGGTAGCCCCCTGGGTGGCGTACAGCACCCGGGCGCCGTCGGGGGCGGGATGGGCGGCCTGGGCGTCGCGCAGCACCCGGTTCACCGCCTGGGTGGGAATGCGCCGCCGGTACTCGGAGATAACCCCTCCCAACTCCGGCAGCAGCCGCTTCAAGCCCTTGCCCGAAAGGGCGCTCACCCGCAGCACGGCCGCCTCGCCCAAAAAGTGCAGCCGCCGGTCGATGTCGGCGGCAATGGCCCCCCGGGCCACGGTGTCGAGCAGGTCCCACTTGTTGAGCAGCACCACAATCGGGCAGCCGGCCGCGTCGACGCGCTCGGCTAGGCGCTGGTCCTGATGGGTCACCCCCACGGTGGCGTCCACCACCAGCAGGGCGATGTCGGAGCGGTCGACCGCGGCCAGCGCCCGCAGCAGCGAGTAGTACTCGGCGGCCTGGTCGATGCGGGCGCGGCGGCGCATGCCCGCGGTGTCCACGAACCGGATCGGCCCCAGCTCGGTTTCCACCACGGTGTCGATGGCGTCGCGGGTGGTGCCCGGCTGGTCGTGGACCACCGACCGGTCGTCGCCGATGAGTCGGTTGAACAAGGTGGACTTGCCCGCGTTGGGCCGCCCCACGATAGCCACCGACACCGTGGCGGGATCAGGCGCCGCCTCAGCGTCAGCCCCGAGCTCTTCGGCCAGCTCCTCTGGAAAGGCGGCTGTCGCCGCGTCCAGCAGATCGCCCACTCCCCGGCCGTGGAGGGCGCTCACCGGGAACGGCTCGCCCAACCCGAGCCGGATGAACTCCCAGATGAGGTGTTCGTGGGCCTCGTCGTCCACCTTGTTGACCGCCACCAGAACCGGGCCCTCCCGGCCCCGCAGTCGCCCCGCCACCCCTTCGTCGTCGCCGGTGACCCCGGCATGGGTGTCCACCACCATCACCACCACATCGGCGTCTTGCATGGACTTCTCGCTCTGGGCCGACACTTTGGCGTCCATCGAGGCGCTGTCTCCCGCCCCCTGGGGCAGCCACCCGCCGGTGTCCACCACGGTGAACTCCCGCCCCTGCCAGCGGGCGGGCATCTCCTTCCGGTCGCGGGTGATGCCGGGCTGCTCGGCCACGATGGCCTCGCGGCGGCCCAAGATGCGGTTCATCAGCGTGGACTTGCCCACATTGGGCCGCCCCACGATCGCCACCGAGGGCAAGGGGCGCGACACCGCCGGAGAGGCGGCCGCGGGGCTCGGCCTACCCATCGATCGCCCGCCTCAGCGCGGCCCCGTCGGTGGCAACCACCTCCACCGGACGGGGAAGGTCCCCGGGCCGGGTGCCGTCCAAGAACATCCCCTGTGAGAGGCACACGTCGGGCAGCAGGTAGCGGTGGCCCTCCGGCTGGTCGGCCAGCGTGCGGGCGATGTCGGCGCCCACCAGCAGCCCGGCCACCGCGGTGGTCCCGCCGAAGAACCGGTTCTCCACCGGCACCACCCTCACATCGCCGCGACCCGAAGAGTTCACCAGCGGGGCCAAAACCGCAGCCCCGTACTCCCCGGTGACCACCGCCACCGGAGTGCCCGGGCGGGGCCGAAGGCCGACGGGAACCGTCCCATCTCCCCTCGGGGCCCCGCAGGCCCCTCCATCCCCATCTCCCCTAGGGGCCCGGTAGCCGGCGGCCGGCGCCCCTTCAACCCAGGCGAAGAAGCCGGGCCGGGTCCCGGTCGTCTCCTGGGCCTGGCCCGAGAACTCCATTCGAAGGGTGGTCGCCATGCCCACCCCGTCCTCGTGCATGGAGAATCCCTCGTAGGCCTCGGGGCCGGGGAAGTCGACGCCGGCCAGCAGGTAGTACTCGTCGGCGGCGAACACCAGGCGGCGGCCCAGCATCCCCTGGTTGATCCCCTGCCACTCGTGCACCGCCTCCACCACCGCCGCAGCCTCGGCCTCGGTGTGGGGCCTCAGCCGGGGCTCAGAGGTGTGGCGCGACACCCCCAGCGGCACCACGCACACGCTGGCCAGCTCGGGGTACTCGTCGGCCACCCCGGCCAGGGTGTCCTCCAGCACGCCGCCGTCGTTCACGCCGGGGCACACCACCACCTGTCCGTTCACCTCGATGCCGTGGTCGAGCAGCGCCCGCAGCCAGCGCAGGCTGGTGGCTCCCCGTCGATTGCGGAGCATGGCGGCCCGCACATCGGGGTCGGTGGCGTGGATGCTCACGTTGAGCGGCGACAGCCGCTCGGCCACCACCCGCTCCAGGTCGGCTTCGGTGAAGCGGGTCAGGGTGGTGAAGTTCCCGTACAGAAACGAGAGCCGGTAGTCGTCGTCCTTCATGTACAAGCTGGGCCGCAGCCCCGGCGGAAGCTGGTAGATGAAGCAGAACTCGCAGTGGTTGTCGCAGGTGCGAACCCGGTCGAACAGCGCCGAGTCCACCTGCGCGCCCAGCGGCGCCCCGGCCTGTTTGTGTACCTCGAGCTCCAGCACCACCCCGTCGCGCCGCACGTCGAGGCTCAGCTCCGGCTCGTCCACCAGCATCTGGTACTCGATCACGTCGGTGGGAATGCGGCCGTTCACGGCCAAGAGCTCGTCGCCGGTCCGCAGGCCGAACCGCTCTGCCACCGACCCGACGGCGACAGCGGTGATCCGGGGAGCGGGCATGACAGGAATGATACGAGGCTGAGAAAGCCTCGTCCGACCGCTAAATTGGCCTGATGCACGTGGAGAAGGTGATCTTGGCCGCGCCCC
The DNA here is from genome assembly GCF_965208475.1 of Candidatus Poriferisocius sp. Taxonomy (GTDB): domain Bacteria; phylum Actinomycetota; class Acidimicrobiia; order Acidimicrobiales; family Bin134; genus Poriferisocius. The sequence goes on from NZ_OZ242338.1 coordinate 687,716, forward strand.
GTGGATTCTGCGCCGGCGTGGAGATGGCCATCAAGGCGCTGGCCTGGCTGGTCCGCACCTTCGGCGGGCCGGTGTACTGCTACCACGAGATCGTCCACAACAAGCTGGTGGTCCGCCGCTTCGAGCAGCTCGGCGTGGTGTTCGTAGACGACATCTCCGAGGTGCCCCCCGGCTACCCGATCATGCTTTCGGCCCACGGCTCGGCCCCCGAGGTGGTGGCCGCCGCCACCGAGCAGGCCAGCTACATGGTCGACGCGGTGTGCCCGCTGGTCACCAAGGTGCATCACGAGGTCAAGGTTCGGGCCAACAAGGGCTATCGCATCATCTATGTAGGCCACGAGGACCACGAGGAGGCGGTGGGCACCATGGCCGTTGCGCCCAAGTCCATCCATCCGGTGGAGTGCACCGACGATGTGGAGGCGCTGCCCGATTTCGCCGAACCGGTGGCCCTTTTGGCCCAGACCACGCTGTCGCACCGCGACTGGGAAGGGGTGCTGTACGCGGCCCAAGACCGGTTTCCCGAGATGTGGACGCCGGGTCGCAGCGATCTGTGCTTCGCCACCACCAACCGTCAGGCCGCGCTGACTGCCATCGTCGGGCGGTGCAGCACGTTCGTGGTCGTCGGCTCGGCCAATTCCTCCAACACCCAGGCACTGGAGAAGCTGGCCCGAGAGCTGGGCTGCGAGAACGTGTACCGGGTGAACTGTGCCTCAGAGCTGCCCGACGACATCACCGGGGTGGTTGGGGTCACCGCGGGGGCGTCGGCCCCCGAGGAGCTGATCAACGAGGTGTTGGAGCGCCTGGCGCCGGAGCAGGGAATCGAGGAGGTCTCGGTCACCGGAGAAGACGAGTACTTCCCCCCGCCCCGAAACCTACGAGAGCTCATCGAGGCCTCCGGCTCGCTGGCCTCCTTCAGCCTGGGGGGAGCACCGTCGCCCGCCTCGATGGTGGACCGCCATGTGGCGGCCAGCGACGTCCTCGACGTACTGATCGCCGGCCACTGAGCAGATCCCGAGCCCGATCCCATCACTGTCGAGTCCCCTTCCTGAGCCAAGGGGCTGTTCAGGCCTGCGGGCTGTCTCCGGGCCGCTCGACGGGGATGCCCAATTCTTGTTGCAGGTCGTCGAACATGCTCTGGAGAACCTCCCGCAGCTCCGCGGAGTACGCGATCAACGACTCCCGGCTCTGTCGACCCCGATCGTCAACCTCAGGTGGTGCAAGCGGCTCCCCCCACACAATCCGAACAGTCCGGGGCCGAGGCATTCGCACGCCGATGCCCATGGCCCGCTCAGTGCCGCCGACGGCCACCGGCATCACCGGCACTTGGGCCTTGGCCGCCAGCCAGGCCACCCCGTCCAGCAGCGGATGGATGTGGACACCCGACTTGCGCTCACCCTCCGGGAACACCACCAGCGCCCTTTCGGCTTCCAGCACCGTCAGTGCGGCCTTCAGCGCGCTGCGGTCCACCATCTCCCGCCGCACGGGAAAAGCGCCCATGGTCACCAAGAACCGCGTGGTGATCGGGCCCCGGAACAGTCCGCTCTTGGCGAAATAGCGCAGCGGGCGACCGGCCGACGCCCCCACCAGCAGGGTGTCCAGGTTGGAGCGGTGGGTGGGGGCGATGATCACCCCGCCAGCCCGGGGCAGGTTGCGGCGTCCTCGGGCGTAGCACCGGAAGTACGCACCGAACACCGCTCGGGCCAGTCGCTGCACGAAGAAGTGAAACACCACTCCCGCCACCCGGCCCCTGACCTCTAGATCCTCAGGACGAAGCTCGACTCGCCTCATGCCACCCAGGCGATCATCGGGCGCCACAGCAGCCTCATGCCAGCCAGGCGAGCAGCTTGTCCACCACCTCGTCTATGGCGAGGCGGGTGGTGTCGATGTGAACCGCGTCGGGAGCTTGGGCCAGCGGGTCGTGCTGGCGGGTGGAGTCGGCCGCGTCGCGGGCGGCCAGGTCGGCGGCCACCGTCTCGTAGTCGAGAGCGCTGACCTCGCCCGCCCGGCGCTCGGCCCTGACCTCGGCCGAGGCGCTCAAATACACCTTCAGCTCGGCGTCGGGGAACACCACCGTGCCGATGTCCCGGCCCTCCAGCACGCCGCCGCCCCTCTCCACCGCCCAGGCCCGCTGGCGCACCCGCAGCACCTCCCGCACCCCGGAGATGGCCGCCACCGTGCTCACCGACCGGGTCACCTCCGGGCCTCGGATCTGGGTGGTGGCATCCACTCCGTCCACGATGACCGCCGCGTCGTCGATGCGGATGTCGCTGGTTCGGGCCACCTCCACAATGGCCTCGGGATCCGCCAGGTCCACCTCTCGGGCCATCGCCGCGAACGCCACTGCCCGGTACATCGCCCCGGTGTCCAGGTACTCCAGCCCCAGCCGCTCGGCCAGCCGCCGGGCTACCGTGGATTTGCCCGACCCCGCCGGCCCGTCGATGGCAATGACTCTCATCTGGCCGTCCTCCCGCTCGCTCACCCGCGTCCCATCCCGATCACACTCACGGCGCCCATCCTGTGGCGCGGCTCAGGTCGCGGGCAAAGCCCGGGTAGCTGGTGGCCGTTGCCTCGAATCCCTCTATGGTCACCGATCCGCAGCCCGCGGCCCCGGCAATGGCGGCGGACATGGCCATCCGGTGGTCTCCGCGAGCGTGTACCGTTCCGCCGCCCAGCCCTTGGGCCCGGCCCCCCCCGGCGATCACCAGCGTTTGGCCGTCTATCCGGCAATGTGCCCCCAACCCGGTGAGCATCTCGACGATGGCCGCGGCCCGGTCGCTCTCTTTCACCCGCAGCTCGCCGATGGCCTCGAACACGGTGACCCCGTCGGCCACCGCCGCGGCCACCGCCAACACGGGCACCTCGTCGATGCACCCCGGCAGTTCCTCGGCGGTCACCCGGGTGCCTTCTAGCTCGCTGGAACGGGCCTCGATATTGCCGGTGTCCGAGTCAACGGTGATGTCGGCCCCCATGCGGGCCAGCACCTCGAGGAACCCTCCCCGGGCCGGGCCGAGGTACACATTCTCCACAACGAGGTGGCTGGCTGGGGCCATGCACGCCCCAGCGAGCCAGAACGCGGCCTGCGACGGGTCGCCGGGTATGCCTATCGAGTTGGGCGGCGCCACCTCGCCGGGCCACACCGTCACCGATCCGCCCTCGCGCTCAACCCTCACCCCGGCGGCGGCCAGCATCTCCTCGGTGTGGGCCCGGGTGGGCGCCGGCTCGTGAACGGTTGTGGATCCTGTGGCCCGCAGGCCAGCCAGAAGCACCGCGCTCTTCACCTGGGCCGAGGCCACCGGAAGGGCGTATTCGATGCCCCGCAGCGGCCTGCCCTCCACGGTCAGCGGCGCCAGGGCGCCGCTCGCCCCGCGGCCCCGCACCGAAGCCCCCATAGCCGACAGCGGCTCGATGATCCGGCCCATGGGCCGTCGCCGGATGGAGGCGTCGCCGTCCAGGGTGGTGGTGAAGTCGTATCCGGCCACCAAACCGGCCAGCAGGCGGATGCCGGTGCCGGAGTTCCCGAGGTCGATGGGGTTGGGCGCCCCGTCCAGCCCGCCGGTAACGGTGACATCCCCCGATGCGTGGTCTTCGACCCGGGCGCCCAGAGCCTCCAGGGCGCTGCGGGTGCGGGTCACATCGTCGCCATCCGACAGGCCCCCGATGGTGCACGGCTGTCGGCCGAGCGCGGCGATCATCAGCGCCCGGTGCGAGATCGACTTGTCGCCGGGCACCCGCAGCCGGCCCGAAAAGCGCCGCGGCCCGCTCACGGTGATGGCGCTCACCACCGAACCCCCTCACCCCGGCAATTCCGGGACCTCCCGCTCCGACAAGCCGGCCAACCCCACCGCACCCTCACGACAAAACGCCCACCGTCGGGTTGTAGCCCTGCCGGCCCAGGGCCTCAGCCAGGCTGTCGGCCATCTCCTCGTTCACCACCAAAATGGCCACGCCCTCGCCCCCCTCCACCGAGTGGGCGATCTCCAGGTCGTAGATGTTGGCCCCGACGTCGGTGGTCAGGCTGGTGATGCGGGCCAGCTCGCCGGGACGGTCGAAAACCCGCACCCGCACCTCGGCCAGCGTCACGTCCCGGTCCAAGCCCGACGGCAGATGCAGCCGGGCCGCCCGGGCCTGCTCCAACAGAGCCAGCAGCCCGCCCCGGTCGCCGCTGGACACCAGCGAGCGCACCTCGCCCAACGCGTCGATGAACCGGTCGAGCACCGAGCAGATGGCCTCGGCGTTCTCCTGGCAGATGTCGGGCCATATGCCGGGGTTACCGGAGGCGATGCGGGTCATGTCCCGGAATCCGCCTGCGGCCAGCCGCAGCATCGCCCGGTGCTCCTCGGAGCGTTCGTCGGCCATCGCCATGAGCGTGGCCGCGGTCAGGTGGGGAACGTGCGACACCACCGCCACCAGTGCGTCGTGGCGCTCGGGAGCCAGCGACACCACGTCGGCCCCCAGCGACGCCACCACCGAGCGGATCTGCACCAGGGCGCCGTCGTCGGTCTCCTCGGTGGGGGTGAGCACCCACACCGCGTTGGCGAACAGGTTGGCCCGGGCGCCGGCCACGCCCTCCTGCTCGCTGCCGGCCATGGGGTGACCGCCCACGAAACGGCGGTCGTCCACCGCGCCCACGATGGGCGCCTTCACACTGCCCACATCGGTTACCAGCCCCGCGCCCGCGTCCAGCGCCTTGCGGGCTTCGGCGGCGGCCGCCCCCACCGGGGTGGCCACAAACACGATGTCGGCACCGGTCGGCGGCCCCACCGCGTCGAGAGCCCTTCGGCTCAATGCCTCGGCGGCCACCGACTCGTCCTGGTCGGTTCCCACCACCTGCCAGCCCCGCTCCCGCAGGGCCAGGCCTATGGAGGCCCCGATGAGCCCGGTGCCCACGATGGCGGCCCGCCGAGGGGCGTCGCCTCCTAGCGCCACAGCCGCCCAGCCTCACGCCGCGCCATGGCCGCCCTGTTCGCCGGCATCACTCGGGAAGGTCGTCGCGCAGGCCCTGGGCGCCTTCCAGGTAGATGTGGTGCAGCTCGTCGCGCCCCCGCGGGGTGGTGAGATGGATGAGCACCCGCAGACACCGCGGGGTTCCGCCGTCGATGTCCAGCTCCTGGGCGCACAGCAGCGGCACGTCGCCCAGGCCGAACGCCCGGGCCGCGGCGGCCGGGAAGGCCGAGTTGATGTCTGAGGTGGCGGTGAACACGATGCTGATCAAGTCGTCGTGGGCGATTTCGTTGCGGTCGAAGAGCTCGGTCAAAAGAGCGATCATCCGCTTCTCGATCTGCTCGGCGGTGTCGACGTCGATGGTGGTGGCGCCCCGCAGGGCCCGCACGGCGCGGCTCACGCCCCAGATTCTACCGACCCCCGCCCCCGGCCCCGAACTCTGTTTCAACAGAGCCGCTGCTGGGGGCCCAGCACCGCATTTCGCCGGGGCTCAGCCCCCTTCGCGGCAGGCCCGCTCCAAAGTCCGCACTTCGCCGGGGTGCAGCTCCCGCCATTGGCCGGGGGGGAGCTTGCGGTCGGCCAGCGGGCCGATGCGGGTGCGCACCAGGCGCAGCACCGGGTGGCCCACCGCCTCGCACATGCGGCGCACCAGGCGGTTGCGGCCCTCGTGGACCACGATGCGCACCACCGACGGCTCCGGCAGCGACACCGCGGCTGCCCGGGCAACCCCGTCGTCCAACTCCACACCCTCGCGCAGCCGCCTCAGCGCCCCCCGGCGGGGCCGGCCCTCCACCTGGGCCAGGTATTCCTTGTCCACCCCGAACGAGGGGTGGGCCAGCCGGTGGGCCAGCTCGCCGTCGTTGGTCAGCACCAGCAGGCCCTCGCTGTCGGCGTCGAGGCGCCCCACCGGGAAAACCCGGGGCTCCCCGGGCACCATCTCCACCACCGTGGGCCGCCCCTCGGGGTCCGACGCAGTGGTCACCACGCCCCGCGGCTTGTTCAACAGGTAGTAAACCAGATCGGACGACAGCCCCACCGTTGCACCGTCCACCGCCACCGAATCGCGCTCTGGGTCGATCCGCTGGCCGAGGCGGGCCGGCTGCCCGTTCACGGTGATGCGGCCTTCGGCCACCATCTCCTCCACCGCTCGCCTGCTGGCCACCCCCGCCCGGGCCAGTACCTTCTGTATCCGCTCAGAGTCGCCCTCCATACGGGGCTACCATGGCACGCACACCCGGATGCCGCCGAAGCATTTGGGCCAGACGAGCATATGGCTATGCAACCTTTCGCCGTATCCAGCCCCCGGATTTGGGCCGCACTGGGCGCCTTGGCGCTGTTGGCCGGGCTGTTAGCCCCGCCACCCGTCGCCAGGGCCCAGCCGAGTGTGCCCGCTGAGCCTGTGGGTGTGACGGCGACGCCGGGCGACCGGCAGGTCGCGCTGGCCTGGACCCCGGGCGACGACGGCGGCAGCACGATCATCCGGTACGAGTACACATTTGATGAGAACGGCGTGGCTGTGAACGTGTGGTACCCCGTTCCCGGGAGCAATCGCCGCACCACCAGCCACACCGTCACCGGCTTGACCAACGGCACCGCCTACCGGTTCCGCCTGCGAGCCGTCAACTACGAGGGCAACGGGGCCGTGGCCACCGCGGTGCTGCTGCCCGCCATACCGGCCACAACCCCGGCCCAGCCCATCGGATTGAAGGCCACTCCGGGCAACTCCCAAGCCACGCTGACCTGGACTCCCGGATTTGACGGCGGTTCGCCGATCCTGCACTACGAAATCCGCCAGAGGGTCGGCGCCGGCGCCTACACCCCTTGGACCATCATCGTCGATTCCACTGCCGCCACCACCAGCCACACCGTTACCGGATTGACCAACGGCGTTACCTACCAATTCCAAGTCCGCGCGGTGAACGCCCAAGGGCCGGGAACTACCCAGCCGGAATCCTCCGAGCCGGAAGTCGCTGAGCCCGAAACGACTGGGCCGGAGACCGCCGAACCCGACACCGCCGAACCCGACACCGCCGAACCCGACACTGCCGACTCCGAAACGACTGGGCGAGAGACCGCCGAGCCCGACACTGCCGACTCCGAAACGACTGGGCCGGAGACCGCCGAGCCCGACACTGCCGACTCCGAAACGACTGGGCCGGAGACCGCCGAACCAAAGACAACCGAACCCGGCACTGCCGAGCCGGGAACCGCTGAGCCGGTGCCCTCCGAGCCGGAAGTCGCTAAGCCCGACACTGCCGAGCCCGAAACCACCAAGCCGGCTGTTCCGGTGGAGGTGCCTCCCGCTGGCGGCCGCTTCTACTCCGGCGTCATCACCGCGCCCAACTTCTGCACCGATCGGTCGCTGGGCGGTCCCATCACCTATCCCCACGATTCGAATGGCGATGGCATCGCCGACGTGTGCTCGCTGCCCTATACCCGCCGCGAGGCCATCGCCCGCCAGCAAGCGGTGATCGCATTGGCCAACCAGCACACCGACCTTTACGCCATGCTGGTGAACGAGGCTTGCGCCGTCACCGAGGGCACCGTGGCCTGCGGCGGCGACAACCCGAGCGCCGCGCCGCCGGTGCCTCCCGCTGGTGGCCGCTTCTACTCCGGCGTCATCACCGGCCCTAGTTTTTGCGCCAACCGGTCGTTAGGCGGTCCCACCACTTATCCCCATGACTCGAATGGCGATGGCATCGCCGATGTGTGCTCGCTGCCCTACACCCGCCGCGAGGCCATCGCCCGCCAACTAGCCGGCCAAATCCTTGCAGCAAGGTTCCCCGAGCAGTTCCAAACCCGGCTCCAAAGCGCCTGCCGCTCCCTCGCCCACACCGACTTCGGCGACAACCCCGCCGACTCGGCCAAAGACGCCTGCGCTCAGCCGGTTTCGGTCAGTTCCTGAACATTCATTTGGCTATCCCGTAGCTTCGCCGTCGCCCGCCGGAGTGGGGCGGTTGTCGGCCATGAGGCTGGTTTCCAGGGCCTCGATCACCTCGGGGCCGGGCACGAAGTCCACCAGCGGGGGCAGGTCGCGCAAGGAGTCGAGGCCAAGGCGCTCCAAGAAAGCCGGCGTGGTGGCGAACAGCCGGGCACTGCCGGGGCCGGGGTCGCGGCCCGCCTCGTAGACGAGGCCCCGATGCTCGAGGGTGCGCATGGCGCCCTCGGCGTTCACCCCCCTGATGGCCGACACTTGGGCCCGCGACAGCGGCTGTTTGTAGGCCACGATGGCCAGCGTCTCCAGAGCGGCCGAAGACAGCCGGGCGCTCTGGCCGCTCACCACGAATCGCTTCACGTAGCTCTCGGCGTCGGGATGGCTTCGGTAGCGGTATCCGCCCGCGGCCCGCACCAGCTCGAACCCCCGCCCCTCGGCCCGGTACTCGGCGGCCAGCTCTTCGCAGATGGCCGCCACCTGCGCCGCGGGAATCTCGATGAGCTGCGCCATCAGCCCCGGCGCCACCGGCTCCTCGGCCACCATCACAATGGCCTCCACCGCCCGCCGAGCCTCCCCGCGCTCATCAGCCATGGCACATCCCGGGCGGCTTTTCCAACAAGGCGCCCCTGACAACCCTGCGCTCATCCCTCATAGGCGTCGATCTCGGCGAAGGGGGCGGCAATATCGTCGTCGCCGCTCCAGGCTATGGCGATTCGCCCGAAGGTGGCCGCTTGCGACACCTCCACCAGGCCCCGCTTGTACAGTTCCAGCACAGCCAGGAAGTACACCACCACCTCGATGCCGGTGGACAGGTGCCCGGTGAGCTCCCGGAATCCCACAGTGCCCATGGCGGGCAGCCGGGCCGCCAGCTCGGTGGCCACCTCGTTCACCGTCACGGGGATGTCGGTCACATGCGCCAGGCTCACCTTGGGCTCGGGCCGAGCGACGGTGGCCCGCAAGAACGCGGCTCGCAGGTCGTCGGGGCCGATCCCGGCCAAGAAGTCGGGCACCAGATCCGCGTAGCGGTCGTCGGGCCCCGCGTTGCGGGAAAAGCCCCGCCCGGCCGCCGCGGCCAGCTGCTCCAGCGCCGCCGATGCCACCTTGAAGGTGTGGCACTCCAGCAGCCGGGCCAACAGCAGGTCGCGCTCGCTCCACAGGGCCAGCTCCTCATCGAGGTCCACCGAGGCGCTGTCGGGCAGCAGCCGGCTGCTCTTGAGCTGCACCAGGGTGGCCGCGATCAACAAGAACTCGGTGGCCACCTCCAAGTCGAGCTGCTCCATGTGGTCGAGCTCGGCCAGGTAGGCGTCCACGATGTCGCCCACCACCACCTCGTATAAGTCCACCTCGTCGCGCAGTATCAGGTGCAACAGCAGGTCAAACGGCCCCTCGAACACCTCGGTGCGTACCTCAAAAGGCCCCCCATGCACCACCGAGCGACCCTCGGTCGGCCCGTCGGACACCCCGGTATGCGCCACCGCTGCCACACCGCCACCATAATGCGCCACCCCGCAGAGAAGGCGACTCCCCCGCGCCCCCGTGGCAGCCAACCTGCCTCTTTCCCGAGCGCTGATTTCCTCTTGTCGCGGCCGCTAGTATGTGCCACTATGAAATATATGGATAGATCTTGAAAAGAGGTATGGTCATGACGACGCAGAACCGCGTTCATAGGGAGTGAAGGGACCTCAGTTCGGTTCATTGGAGTGCTCGTTCGCGATACGCCTGCTAACGAGAAAGATGTCAGTAGCCGAGGAAGGGGTTTGGGAGGGCAGGTACCTGAACCTGGTTCAGTCGAGCTCTACGCCATGTACATGCCTAGGCCGATGGCTGAATGGACAAGGTGGGTGCCAGCGTGACTGACTCCCTTGTCGGAACCATCCATTCTGAGCCCATTAGCTCCGCATCTCAGGACGCGGGCAGCGTGGCTGCGCTGGCCATTCTGGGTGAGGACAGCGCACTTCAAGATCCAGATGCAGTTTCCTTCTCGGCATACACAATCGAGGTAGTCGCACTTCGTCTTGCGCTTGCTGGGGGTGATGGCGCCAAGGCAGCATGCCGGGAGGCGTTCGAGTTGCTGCGAGCTGTCCTACAGGACGGCGGATTGCGATCGGCACTCTCTGCACTCGAGGCTTCGCGGGCCCGCACCCGGGCTGCGTTGTTCGGAGTGCTCGGAGAGGTGCATGCGCAAACGAGGAAACTCCTTGAAGGAGTAGAGGGTACGGGGATCGTCGCAGCCGGATGGGGCACCGCCACCGAACTGGTCGTGCTCGATGTTTGGCAACTACTAATTCGGAAACGCGGGTGGGGGGATCTGAATCACCCCGTGTTTTGTGGAGGCTCTGTTCCTTGAGAGGATGGAGCAATGCCAAATCATGGGAGATATCCCGCCGAGTTGCGTGAGCGGGCGGTGCGGATGGTGCTGGACAACGAGCGGCATCACGGGTCGCAGTGGGAGGCGGTCTGCTCGGTCGCTGACAAGCTGGGCCCGTCGGCGGAGACGGTGCGCAATCAGGTGCGCCGAGCGGAGGTCGACGGCGGGATGCGCCCGGGGGTGACGACCGCGGAGCGCGGGCGGCTCCAAAAGCTCGAGCGCGAGAACCGCGAGCTGCGCCGGGCTAACGAGATATTGAAAGCGGCGTCGGCTTTCTTCGGGGCGGAGCTCGACCGCCAGTCCAGGCTGTAGTGGCGTTCATCGACGCCTACCGGCACCGGTTCGGGGTCGAGCCGATCTGCGCGGTGCTCACAGAGCACGGCGTCGGGATCGCCCCGTCCACCTACTGGGCGGCCAAAAAGCGGGCCCCGTCGGAGCGTGCTTTGCGCGACGCCCGGCTGCGCCCGGTGATCGCTAGGGCGCACAAGGCGAACTACGGCGCCTACGGCGCGGCCAAGGTGTGGGACCACCTAAACCGCGTCGAGGGCGTGCGGGTGGCCCGCTGCACCGTCGAGCGGCTGATGGGCCAGATGGGCCTGGCGGGCGCCCGCCGGGGCAAAAAGCCCCGCACCACCACGCCCGCCGCCGGCGGCGAGATGCCCGAGGACATCGTGAACAGGGACTTCGGCGCCGACGCCCCGGATCGGCTGTGGCTCGCTGACCTCACCTGGGTGCGGACCCGCTCCGGCTGGGTCTACATGGCGTTCGTCGTCGACGCCTACTCCCGCCGGGTCCTGGGCTGGCAGGCGTCGCGCTCTTTGCGCACCGAGTTGGCGCTCGACGCTTTGGACATGGCCATCGCCGCCCGCCGGCGCTGCGGCCACAGCATCGACAAAGCCGTCCACCACAGCGACCGCGGATCGCAATATGTGTCGATCCGCTACAGCCAGCGCCTCGACGACAACGACATCGTCGCCTCGGTCGGCAGCAAAGGCGACAGCTACGACAACGCCATGATCGAGAGCTTCAACGGCCTGTTCAAATGGGAACTCATCTACCCGCACGGCCCCTGGCAGGGACAAAGCGACGTCGAGTTCGCCACCCTCGAATACATCGACTGGTACAACAACCGACGCAGCCACAGCCAACTCCTCAAAGGCCGATACACCTACACCACCCCCGCCGACCACGAAACCGCCTACCATAACAACACCACAGCCACCCCGGCCGTGACCCAACAAAAACAGTCTCTACCAAACCCGGCGTGATTCACCTTGACCCGCAGGAGTTGAAGAACCAGTCCGTTGAAGCCGAAAGCATATTCAACGTTCACCGCGGCGACACCATCGCCCCATTCCTGCTCTTGGAGCCAGCACTTGCCGTGCTTCCAATTGCGGACGGCGAACTCGACACCGCGAAGCTGCCGTTCCGCACCAAAACCAGATGGAGCGCCATCGACGAGATTTGGGAAACACACAAGGGCACGCACAGCAAGCTCGGGCTGCTGGAACAGCTCGACTACATGGGCAAACTCACACGACAACTCAACCCCGCCCCCGTCCGCCTGCTTTATCCTCAGTCCGGGCGGGCAACGGCAGCGGTCTGCAAAGACCCGGAGGCGGTGATCGACTACAAGCTGTACTGGATAAAGTGCGCCAGCACCGCCGAGGCGCACTACCTCGCAGCCATCATCAACAGCAACCACCTCTACACATCGGTGGAGCCGCTTATGCCCAAGGGCCAATTCGGTGCGCGTGACTTGATGAGGCACCTGTGGAAGCTCCCCATCCCCGCCTACGACCAGGAAAACACTCTCCACCACGAGTTGGCCGAAGCAGGCAAACGGGCAGCCGATCAAGCCGCCAAAGTATGGCAGGCCCGAAAAAAAGAGCGGCAGGAAGCGGGTAAAGCGACTAGCAGCAGAGCGGCGAGAGACGATATCCGCAAATGGCTCAGCGAATCAGAGATCGGAGCGGAGATCGAGACAAAAGTCGCCAGCCTGTTCTGACACCTGCATCAGCAAGGGACCGCCGCCCGTCAAACTCAAAACCCCTATCCAGGCGAGCAGCGACCTCTTGGCTAGTCACGTATATAAGCCCCAGTGACCTGATCTGCTGCGAACTCGAACGGTTCGGGCAGGCTGTCAGCGGACACGGTGACCAGCACCCGACCCTCTTCGAACAGAGGGGCTAGCACTCGCACATCCCCGTCCAGTCGCAGGCACCGCGCCCTATGCCAGCAGTCGACGTCCGTCTTCTGACAGCCATCGCCGCAGCCCGCTCTCGCAGGGCAGTGGACCGTCTCGATCCGCACCCGTTCCACGCAGTCCGACACATCGCGGCCGTCGACTGCCACAGCGGCGCGGTCGGGCTCCCATCTGCCCACGACCCTCAGCTCGTCGCCTACCATTTCCACTGTGAGCGCAGGCTCGACCATGCGCCCAGTATCGATGCACCAATGGACCGCGCCACGGTTGCGCCAAGGGCGACTGCCGCTAACCTGTTGACTGCAGACTTCCGTTCAATCAAGGGTCTTCGCTGCGGCCAATGCCTCTTCAAACATCGGGCGGTAGGAGCCAAAAATCATGGGCTGCATCTGTTCATAGCCGACGCGAAGTGCCTCGCCTGGCGCGGTTCGAGGGTCAAACACCTGGCTAGTGGAGTAGCCGCCCTCTGGCCGCCCTGCATTCCCTCGTCTTGTACGCGCCGTCCGAACGGTGTGTCCCGCTATATCTGCTATGTGTTCCTTAGCAGCGCTGGCGTGACCGTCTGAGTTGGCGATACAAGCCAGGTCGTAGAGGTCTCTGCCACGTTGACGTACTTGGTCCAGCCTGTTCTGGACAGCAGCCTCATGGAGGGCTGCCATTTTGTTGGCGGCAGTCACCTGAACCGCCAAGCCGTCTACTGCATACCCGCCTAGCTCGGGGTGTGCTTCGAGGTCACCAGAGTCGGCATACCTACCCATGAGCGAGTAGGGATGGAGAAGGACCACATCAGGGTTGGGAGTACCCGCCCGAGGTGCCATCGTCGCGGCATCCACCCTTACGACTATTCCGCCGGCGATCCTGATATTGGCGGTCGCAACACTGCCGCTCCCTGGAATTCTGTGGCTCGCTGGGTCGGGATTAGCGGCGTGGGCAGCCGCAGAGATCAACCCGCGACGAAGCGTGCGATCAAGCGACGAGCGTCCAACAGAGGGAGGCACGAAAGCAACAAGGTCGACGTCTTCGGAGAACCTGTCGACCAGGCGGTGGGCGCTAGCTAGAGCCGTGCCACCTGCAAACGCCCAGGACTCCCCGATGACGGTGGCTTCGTCGTTGGTGTCAACAAGCGGGCTACTGCTGGGAAGAGTGCTGCCAAGACCGTAAAGAGTGCGATGCAAATGGTAGTCGTGAGTTATCTGCGCTGCGGGAAGCCCAGTTTCAGCAGCGGCTAAATCACGCAGCTGGCGAAAACGGCCAGGGTCGGCACTCACCAACGGCATCTGCCAGCATCTGTCGGATTCTCTCTTTGTCAGATTGGCGGTTACCGCCTCGGCAGTTATCGGCGGCAGCTTTGCCTGGGACCTGGACGACACCTTCCGTCGAGAGAACCTGTGATGTGGAATCGGGCATGACGCGGCTGGGTTCCGGCAGGGTTTCCCACTGGCTGTGTTGTCAGACCCGCAGAGGCGGCTCATAGCAGCGCGAGAGCGGGAGCGTTGAATCCGCTATAGGCGGTGCTTTCGCCGTGTCCGTCGCCCGTGGTGATGGCATCAGGCAACTGCTGAGCGAGATCCTCCACCAAATCCAGGAATCCTGCTGGCTGGCGCGGCTCTGCCGGAGCGGCTTCAAGGACCGCTTTCGTGCGGATATGAGCGCCCGGGCCCAGCCTGTGGGCGGACCAACCGCTACGCAGCTCTTCGAGTGCGCCAGCCCAAGCCGCTTCGGCATAGGACGCATCAGACTCGTCGTCCCAGCTCATAGCCTCAGCCAGGTGGAAGTTCAGCACACCCTCTAGGAGCGTGATCTCCGCCCAGGTGAGGTCGAGGCGCTCCCTGTTGCTCCGCGACGAGAAGCGGACGAAGTTGGACCCAGGTTGCGGGGCGCGCCCGACAACGCCGATCTCGTAGCCGACAGGCACCTGAGTCGTCCACCCGAGCCGATTCACAGCAGTGGCGCCTGCATACCCTGAACCTGCCCCTGCGTAGGCCATTGCAAGCCTGCCGAGCGGGGGATCGACTGGGTTGAGGCTGTCCAGCGGCGACCCGCGCCAGTAGAAGCCCTTGAATATGCGCTCGATCTCGTAGTGGTCCCGAACCAGATCGTGCAGCACTCTGGCGGCTGCCCTGGGCGCTGCGGGCACATCGGCGAGGTAGAAGGCGCTGCCCTCGGGCAGACTGAACACCCACTCGCGGATATCAGAGGCGACCGAACCATGCCTAGTCTGGCGAACTGGACGAGAGTCTTTGACCTCCATGCTCACAGCCTATCACGTTCGATACGCCATTATTCCACCGGCAAAGCGGTCGCCTGCTTCAAGACCCTCACCGCTCCACGCTGTCCGATACGCCGCGTCCATTGACTCCCACAGAGGCGCAGTCGAACTCCCACCTGTCCACGACCCGTATCTCGCCGTCCACCATTCCCACTTCGAGCGCAGGCTCGGCCATGCGCTCCGTTCTGCCATCGTGCTAGCCATGACCCGAGTGGGTGGGCAATGAAAGCGTGGGACCGAGCGGACGACAGCGGGCGGCTTATCCGATGGGGCTACGACTGTTGGCCTCTGAGTGTGGTCTGGTGCGGGGTTGTGTGCTGTGCCTCTCCCACAGATACCGGCAGCTATGACAATTTCCCTGAGACGCATTTAGCCAGGTCAGGGGCCTATTGGCTAGTCACGTATATAAGCTCCAACTGTTTCTTGGGGCCTGTCTGCTCTACAGGCACTTGCCATGTCCAGACGCACTGAAGAAGAGATCCCGAGCAACTCGCGAGACATACCCTCCTACGTTTTCTACGGAGTCGATACCCGTGAAGCGGTTGCATTCCGTCTATTAGGTGTCCCAAGGGCAGCCGCCCTTGCACTTGCCCGGACACACGGCGAGGGCCGCAGGACAGAGGAACTCCGACAATTTCTCACAACCAGCTCGCCAGCTGACTGGACAGATTCCCTGGGAGAGATAGGGCAATCCTATTATGATGCCTGGCGGTTGGTGGAGCCAGCGATGTAGATCTACGTGGTGCGTAGCGGATGTGGTTGGGCGGCTTTTGCTCGGTAGGCTCTTCTGACCCCGCGCTGCATCCCCGCTCCCATCGGCCCCACCCCGGACTATGCGGGCCGTATTCGGAGAGCTATTCGGGCTTCGCTCGACCCTGGTGCTGGGCCATGAATGGAGACCATCTCCGAGTAGCGCCACGCCCGCGGAGAAGGCGGCACCCGTGCCCCTCAGGGCTTCAGGGCCGAACAGCGCTTGGCTAAGCGGCTTCGGCGGGGGGTTCGATCTCCAGTTTTGCTTCGATGCGGGCCAGGCGCTCGCCGTGGCCTCGAAGCAAGTGGTCGAGGGCTTTGATCTCGCCGGTGAACTTCTGGTCGAGGGCTTTGATCTCGCCGGTGAACTTGTCGGTGAGCCTGATCTCGAGGGCATTGATCTCGTGGCCGAGGGCTTTGAGTTCGTGGCCTTGGGCTTTGAGTTCGCCGGTGAACTTGTCGTCGAGGGCTTTGCGGTCTTGGGCTGCTGCATGGAAGCCGGCAGCCATGTCTTGGCGCAGGTGTTGGAATTGCATGAAGAACATGGCGAACAGGGCGGTGCCCACGACGCCGATGACGGTTATGGCGCTTGCTTCCATTGGGTTCTCCCCCCGAAAGGAGGTGTTGGGAGGGGGAAGTGAATGAAACGAGCGTAGCACCCGCTCGACGGGCCGCAACGGGGAATCGCAGGTGGCGGGGCTGTGTTCGGTTAGGCGGCTTCGGCGGGGGGTTCGATCTCCAGTTTTGCTTCGATGCGGGCCAGGCGCTCGCCGTGGCCTCGAAGCAAGTGGTCGAGGGCCTTGATCTCGCCGGTGAACTTGTCGGTGAGCCTGATCTCGAGGGCCTTGAGCTCGTGGCCTTGGGCTTTGAGCTCGCCGGTGAACTTCTCGTTGAGGGCCTTGAACTCGCCGGTGAACTTCTCGTCGAGGGCTTTGATCTCGTGGCCTTGGGCTTTGAGGTCGCGGTTGGCGGCTTGGAAGCCGGCAGCCATGTCTTGGCGCAGGTGTTGGAATTGCATGAAGATCATGGCGAACAGGGCGGTGCCCACGACGCCGATGACGGTTGCGGTTATTGCTTCCATTGGGTTCTCCCCCCGAAAGGAGGTGTTGGGAGGGGGAAGTGATTGAAACGAGCGTAGCACCCGCTCGACGGGCCGCAATGGGGAATCGCAGGTGGCGGGGCTGTCAGATGCCCCGAGATGCCAGCGAGCCGACGCTTGCACGGCGCAGCGGCCAGGGCCCCTGTGGTCGATGCCCGGCACCTCGGGCGGCGTGCTGCTGCCGCTGCCTCACCGGCGGCGACCCCGCCGACCTCGGATCTGACGCCGGGCCAGAAAGGAACTCCGATCAAGCCAATTGATCGAGGGAAGCGCGGGAACCGTCACAGCCTGCGTGAAACCCGGGGAGGTTCAGATCATGGTTTGAAACGAATGTCGTCACTTCCACGCAAGCCTCTGAGAACATCAGTCGGTTGTGCTAGAGGTACGTGAAGTGGAAGTGGACTACGACAGAGCTTTTGCGAAGGTCATCCAGCAGCGATGGAACGACACTCCAGACGAACAGCGAAGTGAAGCCGAGTTCCCAAGACGCCAAGGACAGCTGGCACCGGATGCGTCGGGGTCTCTTGCGCTGCGAGACTCCTATAGCTACCAACGGGGTCACGCCGATGTATTCAGAGAGGTGTACAAAAGCGCACCCCATGCTCCGCCGAGGAATGGTGAGCGTCTGCTGGTCGTCGACATTGGTGCCGGTGCGGCGACGGTGGCCGTTGCGCTAAGCGAGGCTCTCGGGCGACGCCAGCGCCAGCGGGTCGACTACCTGGTACCTGGCCTTCGACCCGAACCCAACGATGCAAAAGCTCGGGAGGCGGATCCTCAAGCATCTCAATGCCGGGTTCAACTCGGCCGAGTACATCAAGTCGCTTGAAGATGTTGACTTCACGGACATAGATCGGTTGCTCTTCTCGCTCAGCTATGTGGTCCACCAAAAAGCTGTCGCGCCTGCCCATATAGAGGGATGGGCACGCGTCATCAAGCGAGCCGTGATCGAGGTGGATAGACCCGTCGAGTTGATCTACACCACGGCCGCAAACCTCGAAGGCGGCGCCCATATCCACCTCAAGCAGATGCTCAAGGAGGCCAAGATCCACGGGAAGCCACGCCCCGTTGGAGTTCAGGTGCGGCGGCGTTTTCCAGAGTCCGTCAGCAGCGATGGTCGGATGCTCTGGGAGGTGCAAAGTAGGGTGTGGGATGTAGAAGCAGAGCACTGGATTTTGAGCGCATGAGCTTGCAACTATCGCTGATTGACACCGAAGCAGCCACTGTGCCGACGGGGCTTGAGTACCACCCGGACTTCTTGGCTGCCTCCCAGGAGGAAGGGCTGCTCGCTCATATCGACAGCTCTGAGTGGCTCACGGACCTGTCCCGGCGTGTAATGCACTTCGGCTACAAGTACGACTACACCAGCCGCAGCCTCGACCAATCGGCTCACATTGGGCCATTGCCCGAGTGGCTGGCACAACTGTCGCACATGGTGCGTGAAGCTGCATCTGAGGAACTCAAGGGGTTGCTCGACCCTCAGCAACCGTTCGAACAGGCGATCATCAACGAGTACCAGCCTGGACAGGGCATCGCCCCCCATATCGACAGGGACTGCTTCGGCCCTATTGTTGCGACCGTGAGCTTGGGCTCGGCGACCAACATGGACTTCTGCTGCGATTCGACCGGGAACGAATACGTGCAGTGCTTGGCGCCACGCAGCCTTGTCCTCTTGCACGGCGATGCTCGCTCCAAGTGGCGCCATGGCATCGCGAAGCGGCAATCCGACACATTGAACGGCCAAAAGACCAAGCGTCAGCGACGCGTTTCGATCACGTTTCGCACCATTGCAGAGGCCGAGCTAGCGCACACCTGACTGGCGTCTCCCATTGGCCGAGCCGAGGCGTTGTATGGCCGGTGGTCGACGCTGATGACAGCCAGGGCTTTTGCTTCCATTGGGTTTTCCCCCCGAAAGGAGGTGTTGGGAGGGGGAAGTGATTGGGATGAGCGTAGCACCCGCCCGACGGGCCGCAACGGTGAATCGCAGGTGGCGGGGCTGTGTTCGGTTAGGCGGCTTCGGCAGGGGGTTCGATCTCCAGTTTTGCTTCGATGCGGGCCAGGCGCTCGCCGTGGCCTCGAAGCAAGTGGTCGAGGGCTTTGAGCTCATGGCCTTGGGCTTTGAGGTCGCGGTTGGCGGCTTGGAAGCCGGCAGCCATGTCCTGGCGCAGGTGTTGGAATTGCATGAAGATCATGGCGAACAGGGCGGTGCCCACGACGCCGATGACGGTTGCGGTTATTGCTTCCATTGGGTTTTCCCTCCGAAAGGAGGTGTTGGGAGGGGGAAGTGATTGGGATGAGCGTAGCACCCGCCCGACGGGCCGCAATGGGGAATCGTAGGTGGCGGGGCTGTGTTCGGTTAGGCGGCTTCGGCAGGGGGTTCGATCTCCAGTTTTGCTTCGATGCGGGCCAGGCGCTCGCCGTGGCCGCGAAGCAGGTGGTCGAGGGCCTTGATCTCGCCGGTGAACTTGTCGGTGAGCCTGACCTCGAGGGCTTTGAGCTCGTGGCCTTGGGCTTTGAGCTCGTGGCCTTGGGCTTTGAGCTCGCCGGTGAACTTCTCGTCGAGGGCTTTGCGGTCTTGGGCTGCTGCTTGGAAGCCGGCAGCCATGTCCTGGCGCAGGTGTTGGAATTGCATGAAGAACATGGCGAACAGGGCGGTGCCCACGACGCCGATGACGGTTGCGGTTATTGCTTCCATTTGATTCTCCCTCCGAAAGGAGGTGTTGGGAGGGGGAAGTGAATGGGATTAGCGTAGCACCCGACCGACGGGCCGCAACGGGGAATCGCAGGTGACAGGGCTGTCGGACGCCCTGAGGCCTCAGCGAGCCGACGCTTGCACGGCGCAGCGGCCAGGGTCCCTGTGGTCGATGCCCGGCACCTCGGGCGGCGTGCTGCCGCCGCGGCCTCATCGGCGCACCCGCGCCAGAGCCTCGGACGCGAACCGGGTGTGGCCCGGCTGTGATGCGCCCGACCGCATCGACGACTCAGCGCCGCCGTAGGCACGCTGCGTCCTCTCCGCACCCCCGAAGACTGACTTGAGCTACCTCGAAGGCTGCACTGACCAGCAGGCACAGCCCGCCGAACTAATGCGGGCGCCTATATGCAGCAAATACCTCCGGCCGCCCAGCCGGTGGGCAATTAGGTATGTGGTCCTCCTTCATTTTCCCTGAGATGCCAGCGAGCCGACGCTTGCACGGCGCGGCCAGGGCCACCCAGTGGCGGATGCTCGGCACCTCGGGCGGCGTCCTGCTGCTGCGGCCTCACCGGCGCCGACTGCGGCGGCGACCACGCCGACCTCGGATCTGACGCCTGCCCCTGGGCGCTGAATACAGGGTGGTTGGCTGTTTGTGGGGGGTGGTGTGGGTGTGTTGGGGGTGGTTGTTGGGGGGTTTGGGTCTAAAGGCTTGTTTTTGTGTGTTTGGTCTCGTAGCGTGTCGGCTATGGCTAAAAAGGTTTTCTCAGCGATGAGTTGTGTTGGGGTTCGCCCTGTTGTGTCCGGCGGGTTGTCCCGTGGTGGTGGGCGGTTCACGTTGTGGGCTGCTTTGGGTGTTGTGGCGTTGTTGGCGACGCTGTTGGCGCCGTTGTCTTCTGCGGGTGCGCAGACGGCTCCGGCGGTGCCTGCTGCGCCGACGATCACGTCGGCGACGGCCGGTGATGGGCAGGTCACGTTGACGTGGGATGCGGGTGCTGACAATGGCAGCACGGTCATCCGGTGGGAGTATGAGCAGTCAGCTCCTGAGACGAATGTTTGGGTTCCCATTCCCGGCAGCGGTCGCAACACTGACAGGTATACCGTTACCGGTTTGTCCAACGGCGGCGCGTTGGGCACGGACGGGACAACGAGGACTGCGTATCAGTTCAGGGTTCGGGCTGTCAACAGGGTGGGCAACGGAGAAGAGTCCGAGGCTTCGGAAGCAGCCATACCGTCTACTGTTCCTTCGGCGCCCGCCGGTTTGAGTGGCAAGGCGGGGAATTCGGAGGTCGTGCTGACATGGAGGGCGGCCACCGCTACTGACGCAACTGTCAGGAACAGCGCGAACGGGTTTTCGCCGATCGTGTCGTATGAGTATCGGCAGAGGACGGGCGGCGGGGCCTATTCCCCGTGGTCCATCATCATCGGCTCTGGTGCTACCACCGCGACCCACACTGTTAGGGGTTTGACCAACGGTGTCCCCTATCAGTTTGAGGTGCGGGCCCGCAACGTCAGGGGTGTGGGGGCTGCCGCTGAGACGCCGCCGGTCACTATCGCCTCCGAGCCGGGGCGTCCCCGGTCGCTGGCCGCGGTGCCCGGCAACGAGCAGGTGGCTTTGTCGTGGACGGCGAGCAGCGACGGAGGTTCCCCGATCACGAGCTGGCAGTTCCGCTTGCAGACGGCTGCTGACGGAGGCTCTCTAACCACCACTTTCAACGATGAGGCTTGGGTCACAATTCCTGGCAGCGGTGCTGACACCACGAGTTACACCGTGGCCAGTTTGAGAAATAACATGATTTATAGGTTCCAGGTCCGCGCGGTCAACGCCCGCGGTCTGGGCAGCCCTGCTACGAGCGCAGTAGTGAACCCCGGGGAGCCCCCCGGTGCGCCGACCAATTTGATGGGTGTCGCGTCGGAGAACTCCGTCACCTTGAGCTGGGATGCCCCCGATAGCACTCCCACGGACAACACAGACGAAGGCGACATCGCTAACGGCGGCTCTCCGATCATCCGTTACGAATACTCCCAGAAGACCGGTGATGGCGACTACGGCGAGTGGATGCCCGTACCGGCGACGTCTATCGCTAACGCCGCGCTCAATACTTCCGGCGACAAGAGCCACACCGTGAGCGGCTTGACAGCAGGCACTGCGTATCTGTTCAGGGTTCGGGCCGTCAACGCGACGGGTGCCGGCCGTCATGCCGGGTTCACCGACGACATCCCCGTTTATCCGGGCACCAAGCCGTTGGCCCCGGCCAACTTGAGCGCTCGCCCCGTGTACGACGCGGCGAGCGGGATGGCCCAGGTTGCTTTGTCGTGGGCCTCTGGCGGCGACGGCGGCTCCCCGATCACCAAGTGGCAGTACAAGCACGGCACCTCGCTGTCTGCTTTGGCCGACTCTACGACCTGGGTGGACATCTGCGATAACACTATGGGTGCATCTCCGGCCTGCGCGTCCATGACCAGCGTCGCGCTGCCCCGTCCTGGGCAAACCCCCGGCTCGTTGAATCCAGGCGACGTCGCATTGGATACCGCGTTGAAGAACGGCTTGGCGTCAGCCGCCGACGACCCGGACGACGACGAGCATCACTTCGTGATCCGGGCTGTCAACGCCCGCGGCGACGGCTTCCAGTCTGGCACCGACAGCGCCAGGTTTGCCGCAACTGTCCCGTCTGCGCCCAGTGATGTGTACATCCAGACCACGGCCCGTGGCACCACCCCTGGCACGGCGAGCGTCACGTTGTGGTGGACGCAATCGGTTCTAGGCGGGTCTGCCTTCAGAACCTACGAGTACGCCCAGAAGACCGGAGACGGCTCGTGGGGTCCGTGGACGAGTGCGCAATCGACTGGCGTGGCCGACACCACGGAGCAAATTACGGGCTTGACGGCTGGCACTGTGTACACGTTCAGGGTTCGGGCTGTGAATGCCGTCGTCGGCGCCGGTGCCTCCACCGAATCGCCCGAGATAGCTCCCGGCGCCCCAGGGTCGCCCGGCGCGGGAACTGCTGGCACAGCGCCTGTGCTCAACGCAGTTGCCGGAACGACCCGGGTCACGGTGAGCTTGGCAGACGCTTCCGGCGGCGCCGTCACTACCGGCAACAGCACCAGCGCTCGGTGGGAGTATTCCTACAAGGTCGGCGACGGCGAGTACGGCAGCTGGGCGTTCAGCAATAATGGCGCCAGCTTCACTGCACCCGACGACGACCCAGATACAGATGGTTCGCAGATCTCCGGTTTGGAGAACGGTGTCGCCCACACGTTCAGGGTCCGCGCCCTCAATGGCCAGTTGAGCAGCCCTGTCCTTGAGGCCAGGCCTGTCACTCCGGGTGTCGCCCCTCCGGCGCCGCGGGGGCTGTCCGCCTCTGCCGGCGACGGTCAGGTTACGTTGTCGTGGACTTCGGGAGGCAGCGGTGGCCCGGCGATCACCCGGTGGGAGTACTGCGAATACTTAACTCGCACCGCTGATCAGAGGGCTGCTGGAACTTCGGTAACGCCGAGTTCGGATTGTGGAGGAGATGTTGCAACGCCTGCTGCGAATCTGGACGCCGATCCGGCAAATGATGCGGCTGGTTGGCGCCCAGTTCCGAGGAGCGGCCCCGACACCACCAGCCACACCATCGGTACTGCCGCTAGTCCACTTGCCAACGGCACTGAATTCACCTACCTGGTTCGGGCCGCGAACGCCATCGGTTCCGGTGCCAGGGCTCAGGCGAATCCGGCGACGCCGGGCAATGCGCCGGCTGATCCTTCGCGGGTGATAGTGGAAGCGGGCGACGGCCAGGTCACCATCACGGTGGACGCTCCGCCTGCCACCCAGCGCTCAGCCGCAACGGGCTACCAGGTGCGCAAGCGCCAGGGCGACGGTGCCTACGACGCCTGGGAGTCCCTGGGCACGAGCGCGACCGGGCAGCAGCGGCCGTCCGCTGAAACAAGTGCGGTGGTGAGCGGTCTCACCAACGGCGTCAGCTACACCTTCCAGGTGCGGGCCGTGAACGCCTACGGCCCCGGCTCCGAGATCACCTCGGATGCCCGCACCCCGGTCGGCACCCCGGTCGCGGCCATGCTGGGCGCCGATGCCGGCGACGGCCAGGTGGTGCTCACCTGGGCGCCGGCCACCAGCGGCGGCAGCGACATCACCAAGTGGCAGTACCGCCAAAGCGAGTCCGGCGGCGGCTACAGCGCCTGGGCCGACATTGCCGACAGCGGCCCGGCCACCGCCGCCCACACCGTCAGCGGCCTGTCCAACGGCGTCAGCTACACCTTCCAGGTGCGGGCCGTGAACCAGCAGGGCGCCGGCGCCCCCATCGCCTCCGCTCCGGTCACCCCGGGCACCGCCCCGCCGGCGCCCGAGGTGCAAGCAGCCCCGGGCAACGGCCAGGTCGACCTGTCGTGGACGCCCGGCGCCTCCGGCGAGCCCGGCAGCGACGACTACGCCGCCCCCGCCACCAGCTGGCAGTACCGCATGGCCGAAGGCGAGTGGTCCGACATTGCCGACAGCGGCGCCGACACCACAAGCCACTCGGCGACCGGGCTCGAAAACGGCGTGGCCTACACCTTCGAGGTGCGGGGCGTGAACGCCTTCGGCTCAGGCGCAGCCGGCTCCGCCGGACCCGTCACCCCGGCTTCTGCCCCCGCAGCGCCCGAGGTGACCGCCGAGCGCGGCTCGGGCACCACGACGGTGTCGTGGACCGCCGCCGCCGACGGCGGCTCGCCGATCACCGGCTGGCACATCCAGGTCAACGGCGGCGAGTGGGTCCCCGTAGACGGGGGCGCCGCCGCCGCCAGCAACGAGGTGGACACCGACGACGGTGCCGCCTACACCTTCGGGGTGCGGGCCGTCAACAGCGCAGGCGAAGGCCCAGCGGGAACCGCCACGGTCGCCGCCGGCACTGCGCCCGAGGCGCCCGAGGTGGCCGCTGTCGGCGGCGACGGCGAGATCACCGTCACGTGGACGCCAGGCGACGACGGCGGCTCCGCGGTCACCGGCTGGCACCACCGCATGAGGATCAGCGTCGGCGACTACGGCGACTGGACGCAGGTGTCGGCCGACACCACCAGCGTCACCGTCTCCGGCCTCGCCAGCGGCACCGGCGTGCTGGCCTACACCTTCCAGGTGCGGGCCGTGAACGGCGTCGGCGAGGGCGCGGCGGGAACCTCGAACGAGGCCATGCCCGTAACCGAGCAGCCCGCCGGGGACGACTTCTACTCCGGCGTCGTGACCGGGCCGGGCTTCTGCTCCAACCTGTCGTTGGGCGGCGCCCGCCTGTTCGCCCACGACTCCGACGCAGACGGCATAGCCGACGTGTGCTCGCTGCCCTACACCCGCCGCGAGGCCATCGCCCGCCAGAACGCGGTCGACGCGCTGGTCTACCAGTACGCCGACGAGTACGCCTCCCTGGTCAACGCGGCCTGCGAGGTCACCCCCGGCGACGCCGACTGCGGCGGCGACACCACCGACGCCCCCCCGGCGGTGCCCATCAACAGCGGCGGCCCGTTCTACTCGGGCATCATCACCGGCCCCAGCTTCTGCGCCAACCGGTCCCTCGGCGGGCCCACCACCTACCCGCACGACTCCGACGGCGACGGCGTAGCCGACGTGTGCGCACTCCCCTACACCCGCCGCGAGGCCATCGCCCGCCAACTGGCAGGCGACATCCTCGCAGCCACCTACACCGCAGACTTCCGCCGAGAGCTCGCCACCGCCTGCCGCGGCCTCACCGGCGCCGACTACGGCGACAACCCCGCCCACCTCGAAACCGACGCCTGCGCCTAAACCCACAACCGCCCCCACCCACAGGGTGAATCAGGGCGGCCACACCAAAACACAGCCAACCCCAGCTCCCCCGGCACCCACCAATGCCGGGGGAGCCCGCGCCCAGGCCAAAGATGATTTACGGTTGTTGGGGGGTTTGGGTCTAAAGGCTTGTTTTTGTGTGTTTGGTCTCGTAGCGTGTCGGCTATGGCTAAAAAGGTTTTCTCAGCGATGAGTTGTGTTGGGGTTCGCCCTGTTGTGTCCGGCGGGTTGTCCCGTGGTGGTGGGCGGTTCACGTTGTGGGCTGCTTTGGGTGTTGTGGCGTTGTTGGCGACGCTGTTGGCGCCGTTGTCTTCTGCGGGTGCGCAGACGGCTCCGGCGGTGCCTGCTGCGCCGACGATCACGTCGGCGACGGCCGGTGATGGGCAGGTCACGTTGACGTGGGATGCGGGTGCTGACAATGGCAGCACGGTCATCCGGTGGGAGTATGAGCAGTCAGCTCCTGAGACGAATGTTTGGGTTCCCATTCCCGGCAGCGGTCGCAACACTGACAGGTATACCGTTACCGGTTTGTCCAACGGCGGCGCGTTGGGCACGGACGGGACAACGAGGACTGCGTATCAGTTCAGGGTTCGGGCTGTCAACAGGGTGGGCAACGGAGAAGAGTCCGAGGCTTCGGAAGCAGCCATACCGTCTACTGTTCCTTCGGCGCCCGCCGGTTTGAGTGGCAAGGCGGGGAATTCGGAGGTCGTGCTGACATGGAGGGCGGCCACCGCTACTGACGCAACTGTCAGGAACAGCGCGAACGGGTTTTCGCCGATCGTGTCGTATGAGTATCGGCAGAGGACGGGCGGCGGGGCCTATTCCCCGTGGTCCATCATCATCGGCTCTGGTGCTACCACCGCGACCCACACTGTTAGGGGTTTGACCAACGGTGTCCCCTATCAGTTTGAGGTGCGGGCCCGCAACGTCAGGGGTGTGGGGGCTGCCGCTGAGACGCCGCCGGTCACTATCGCCTCCGAGCCGGGGCGTCCCCGGTCGCTGGCCGCGGTGCCCGGCAACGAGCAGGTGGCTTTGTCGTGGACGGCGAGCAGCGACGGAGGTTCCCCGATCACGAGCTGGCAGTTCCGCTTGCAGACGGCTGCTGACGGAGGCTCTCTAACCACCACTTTCAACGATGAGGCTTGGGTCACAATTCCTGGCAGCGGTGCTGACACCACGAGTTACACCGTGGCCAGTTTGAGAAATAACATGATTTATAGGTTCCAGGTCCGCGCGGTCAACGCCCGCGGTCTGGGCAGCCCTGCTACGAGCGCAGTAGTGAACCCCGGGGAGCCCCCCGGTGCGCCGACCAATTTGATGGGTGTCGCGTCGGAGAACTCCGTCACCTTGAGCTGGGATGCCCCCGATAGCACTCCCACGGACAACACAGACGAAGGCGACATCGCTAACGGCGGCTCTCCGATCATCCGTTACGAATACTCCCAGAAGACCGGTGATGGCGACTACGGCGAGTGGATGCCCGTACCGGCGACGTCTATCGCTAACGCCGCGCTCAATACTTCCGGCGACAAGAGCCACACCGTGAGCGGCTTGACAGCAGGCACTGCGTATCTGTTCAGGGTTCGGGCCGTCAACGCGACGGGTGCCGGCCGTCATGCCGGGTTCACCGACGACATCCCCGTTTATCCGGGCACCAAGCCGTTGGCCCCGGCCAACTTGAGCGCTCGCCCCGTGTACGACGCGGCGAGCGGGATGGCCCAGGTTGCTTTGTCGTGGGCCTCTGGCGGCGACGGCGGCTCCCCGATCACCAAGTGGCAGTACAAGCACGGCACCTCGCTGTCTGCTTTGGCCGACTCTACGACCTGGGTGGACATCTGCGATAACACTATGGGTGCATCTCCGGCCTGCGCGTCCATGACCAGCGTCGCGCTGCCCCGTCCTGGGCAAACCCCCGGCTCGTTGAATCCAGGCGACGTCGCATTGGATACCGCGTTGAAGAACGGCTTGGCGTCAGCCGCCGACGACCCGGACGACGACGAGCATCACTTCGTGATCCGGGCTGTCAACGCCCGCGGCGACGGCTTCCAGTCTGGCACCGACAGCGCCAGGTTTGCCGCAACTGTCCCGTCTGCGCCCAGTGATGTGTACATCCAGACCACGGCCCGTGGCACCACCCCTGGCACGGCGAGCGTCACGTTGTGGTGGACGCAATCGGTTCTAGGCGGGTCTGCCTTCAGAACCTACGAGTACGCCCAGAAGACCGGAGACGGCTCGTGGGGTCCGTGGACGAGTGCGCAATCGACTGGCGTGGCCGACACCACGGAGCAAATTACGGGCTTGACGGCTGGCACTGTGTACACGTTCAGGGTTCGGGCTGTGAATGCCGTCGTCGGCGCCGGTGCCTCCACCGAATCGCCCGAGATAGCTCCCGGCGCCCCAGGGTCGCCCGGCGCGGGAACTGCTGGCACAGCGCCTGTGCTCAACGCAGTTGCCGGAACGACCCGGGTCACGGTGAGCTTGGCAGACGCTTCCGGCGGCGCCGTCACTACCGGCAACAGCACCAGCGCTCGGTGGGAGTATTCCTACAAGGTCGGCGACGGCGAGTACGGCAGCTGGGCGTTCAGCAATAATGGCGCCAGCTTCACTGCACCCGACGACGACCCAGATACAGATGGTTCGCAGATCTCCGGTTTGGAGAACGGTGTCGCCCACACGTTCAGGGTCCGCGCCCTCAATGGCCAGTTGAGCAGCCCTGTCCTTGAGGCCAGGCCTGTCACTCCGGGTGTCGCCCCTCCGGCGCCGCGGGGGCTGTCCGCCTCTGCCGGCGACGGTCAGGTTACGTTGTCGTGGACTTCGGGAGGCAGCGGTGGCCCGGCGATCACCCGGTGGGAGTACTGCGAATACTTAACTCGCACCGCTGATCAGAGGGCTGCTGGAACTTCGGTAACGCCGAGTTCGGATTGTGGAGGAGATGTTGCAACGCCTGCTGCGAATCTGGACGCCGATCCGGCAAATGATGCGGCTGGTTGGCGCCCAGTTCCGAGGAGCGGCCCCGACACCACCAGCCACACCATCGGTACTGCCGCTAGTCCACTTGCCAACGGCACTGAATTCACCTACCTGGTTCGGGCCGCGAACGCCATCGGTTCCGGTGCCAGGGCTCAGGCGAATCCGGCGACGCCGGGCAATGCGCCGGCTGATCCTTCGCGGGTGATAGTGGAAGCGGGCGACGGCCAGGTCACCATCACGGTGGACGCTCCGCCTGCCACCCAGCGCTCAGCCGCAACGGGCTACCAGGTGCGCAAGCGCCAGGGCGACGGTGCCTACGACGCCTGGGAGTCCCTGGGCACGAGCGCGACCGGGCAGCAGCGGCCGTCCGCTGAAACAAGTGCGGTGGTGAGCGGTCTCACCAACGGCGTCAGCTACACCTTCCAGGTGCGGGCCGTGAACGCCTACGGCCCCGGCTCCGAGATCACCTCGGATGCCCGCACCCCGGTCGGCACCCCGGTCGCGGCCATGCTGGGCGCCGATGCCGGCGACGGCCAGGTGGTGCTCACCTGGGCGCCGGCCACCAGCGGCGGCAGCGACATCACCAAGTGGCAGTACCGCCAAAGCGAGTCCGGCGGCGGCTACAGCGCCTGGGCCGACATTGCCGACAGCGGCCCGGCCACCGCCGCCCACACCGTCAGCGGCCTGTCCAACGGCGTCAGCTACACCTTCCAGGTGCGGGCCGTGAACCAGCAGGGCGCCGGCGCCCCCATCGCCTCCGCTCCGGTCACCCCGGGCACCGCCCCGCCGGCGCCCGAGGTGCAAGCAGCCCCGGGCAACGGCCAGGTCGACCTGTCGTGGACGCCCGGCGCCTCCGGCGAGCCCGGCAGCGACGACTACGCCGCCCCCGCCACCAGCTGGCAGTACCGCATGGCCGAAGGCGAGTGGTCCGACATTGCCGACAGCGGCGCCGACACCACAAGCCACTCGGCGACCGGGCTCGAAAACGGCGTGGCCTACACCTTCGAGGTGCGGGGCGTGAACGCCTTCGGCTCAGGCGCAGCCGGCTCCGCCGGACCCGTCACCCCGGCTTCTGCCCCCGCAGCGCCCGAGGTGACCGCCGAGCGCGGCTCGGGCACCACGACGGTGTCGTGGACCGCCGCCGCCGACGGCGGCTCGCCGATCACCGGCTGGCACATCCAGGTCAACGGCGGCGAGTGGGTCCCCGTAGACGGGGGCGCCGCCGCCGCCAGCAACGAGGTGGACACCGACGACGGTGCCGCCTACACCTTCGGGGTGCGGGCCGTCAACAGCGCAGGCGAAGGCCCAGCGGGAACCGCCACGGTCGCCGCCGGCACTGCGCCCGAGGCGCCCGAGGTGGCCGCTGTCGGCGGCGACGGCGAGATCACCGTCACGTGGACGCCAGGCGACGACGGCGGCTCCGCGGTCACCGGCTGGCACCACCGCATGAGGATCAGCGTCGGCGACTACGGCGACTGGACGCAGGTGTCGGCCGACACCACCAGCGTCACCGTCTCCGGCCTCGCCAGCGGCACCGGCGTGCTGGCCTACACCTTCCAGGTGCGGGCCGTGAACGGCGTCGGCGAGGGCGCGGCGGGAACCTCGAACGAGGCCATGCCCGTAACCGAGCAGCCCGCCGGGGACGACTTCTACTCCGGCGTCGTGACCGGGCCGGGCTTCTGCTCCAACCTGTCGTTGGGCGGCGCCCGCCTGTTCGCCCACGACTCCGACGCAGACGGCATAGCCGACGTGTGCTCGCTGCCCTACACCCGCCGCGAGGCCATCGCCCGCCAGAACGCGGTCGACGCGCTGGTCTACCAGTACGCCGACGAGTACGCCTCCCTGGTCAACGCGGCCTGCGAGGTCACCCCCGGCGACGCCGACTGCGGCGGCGACACCACCGACGCCCCCCCGGCGGTGCCCATCAACAGCGGCGGCCCGTTCTACTCGGGCATCATCACCGGCCCCAGCTTCTGCGCCAACCGGTCCCTCGGCGGGCCCACCACCTACCCGCACGACTCCGACGGCGACGGCGTAGCCGACGTGTGCGCACTCCCCTACACCCGCCGCGAGGCCATCGCCCGCCAACTGGCAGGCGACATCCTCGCAGCCACCTACACCGCAGACTTCCGCCGAGAGCTCGCCACCGCCTGCCGCGGCCTCACCGGCGCCGACTACGGCGACAACCCCGCCCACCTCGAAACCGACGCCTGCGCCTAAACCCACAACCGCCCCCACCCACAGGGTGAATCAGGGCGGCCACACCAAAACACAGCCAACCCCAGCTCCCCCGGCACCCACCAATGCCGGGGGAGCCCGCGCCCAGGCCAAAGATTGTCAGCGGCTAGCGCTACTCACAGCGTTCGACCATCAACACAACTGAGAATTCCAGTGCCAGCCACAGCCAAGCGGGAACCACCATCCACAGATCCCTAGATTGATTCCACGCTTTTACGCGGCACATCTGATTGGCAACGATGTCCAGGTCGCCAAAATGGAACGACAGCCAGGCGAGCACACGGCATGGACGACCTCGAAACGCTCGCCGCCGCCGTCGACTCAGCCTTTGACAATCAGGGGATTCGAGCCAAAAACCTTGACCCGCTCAGCCGTCGATTGTGAATACCCGCTCGATGAAGCCGTCCTCTGGCTGGGCGCGTTGGGCTACCGCTTGCAGCGCATCGCGGTGCTGTTGGCTGTACCCGCTGTGATCGAAGTACGAACACCCGGGTGTTGACGCATCGATGGTGTAGCTATCGGTCATAATGTGCCACCTCTTGGATCATCTTCGGGTTGTGGAGTAAGCGCTCCATAGGATTCCTCGTAGACTCCAATGTTATTTGAAATGGCTTTGGCGATTTCAAAAATCGTGGATAGCGGTATTTTCAGTCTAGCAACGTGCTGACCGGGAATCTCCGTCGCCCCGTCAGCTTCGGGATATGGGCTTGGCATCGACGGCACGACCAGGAAGTCAAGGGTGAACTCCTTTTGGGTGTGCCAGATAAGGACCTCGTTGGCGTAGGTGCCGCCCAGTATTTCGTCGCTCACCTTTATGTTGAGCCTCTGCCCGTTGTCAGGCATGACGGCGAACGGTAGCGTGCGGGCAGTTTCCACGTCCAGACAGGGAACTCAAGGCCATCCTGTAACCCTACCCGCATGAATACTGGTTATGACTCATGACCTCTTGAACATTTTGATTTACAGATTCCTAACCAGGAGCGGAGAAGCCGCACATGTAGCATCCACGGGAGCACGGGCACCTCGTCCCCCTACTCGACCATGCGCTACCCGGCTCGACGCCCCCCCAGGACCCAGACGCCCTGCGGCTAAGCCGGCTCTTGGTGGCTTTTGGGGGTTGTCCAGGCGACCGGTGGGTGCTTAACTAGATCGACAGTCTCCGGTTTGGTTCTGTCGGAGTAGTTCGTGACCCTGACGCTCGTTTGCGTCAGGGTGTGGCTGACCGCAGACTTCCCCCGAGAGCTGGCCACCGCCTGCCGCGGCCTCACCGGCGCCGACTACGGCGACAACCCCGCCCACCTCGAAACCGACGCCTGCGCCTAAACCCAATGGCGTGACCCCCTGTGGTTGGTCAGCCTGTTGTGAGGGTCCGTTGTACGGTGTTGCTGTATGGGGGAGGATCGTGGGTATGGCTAGTCGGAGGCGGCATACACCCGAGCAGGTTGTGAGCAAGCTGCGGGAGGCGGAGTCGAACAAGGCGCACCACTCCCCCGAGGACCCGGCAACGCCGACGCCATGTGATTCCTCGTCCACACCCTTGTTGTCGAGATTGTCGGCCAACGCTGGAGACAGGTGCCTTGGCGGCTATTTGGATCGGCAGCCCCCGGTGTGGTTCTTGGAGAGGACGCAGTATGCTTTGGCCCGCGGCATCCATTTGCGGCATTTCAGCAGGGCAGCGGGGATCGGCGGCGTGGTTTGGGGGGGCTCGGTTTCGCGGCGAATTATCTCTCGCGGCACCAGATCGGTGAGGCGGTAGGTTCCGTGGCCGGGGCGCTCCAGATAACCGGTGTCGGCCAGGCGGCGGAGTGCGTCGTTGGCGGTTTTCCCGTCTATCCCCGAGTCCTGCGCTGCTTGGGCTGAGGTGGTAGTCCCGCCTCTGGTGCCGATTGCCTCCAAAAGCCTCTGACTGCCTTCTGAGAGGTCGTGCCATGCCGCGACGCTTATCTTGGCGTCGACCACCTCGGCGGCGACGGCGATGGCCGCCTCGATGTCGGGGGTGTCGATTGCGCTGTCCGGCGCGCCGGAGGTCTTCCATGCGATGTCGCCTATCACCTGGAGCCGGTAGGGGGAGCCGTTAACGGCTTTAGAGCCCAGCGCCAGCGCAGTCCCGGTGATCGTCCCGCCTGAGCTCTGTATCGGCCCGGCGAGGCCGATAGCGGCGTCCTCGGTTGCGAGGGGCGGCATGTCGAAGTGCTCGCATCGGTGGAAGAAGGTCATCTTGCGGTCTCCCAGGAGGGTGTGCTTCAGTTCCAGCAGACCTGCGCCGAGAAAAGCCAACGGCAATTCGGCGCGCCTGGTGATGTGCTGGAGGTCGTTTGAGAGCCTGCGCCCCTCTACCCTGTCGATGCCCTGCAACTCGTCGATGGTCAGGAGCACCGAGGCTCCGTGCCGCTGGGCTGCTTGCACCAGATAGGTGAGGTGCTCCCTCAATCCCATGGTCGCCCCGTGGTCGCGATGCTCGGTGGTGGCCATCTTCCCCTCGAGTGGGCCGAGCCTGATTCCGATGCCTTTCTCAATGGATCGCCTATCGGTGATCTCGGCCAGGTTGAGCGCCTCATAAGTGCGATCGGCCTGGGAGATGGCCTGGGTGATTCGCTCCAACAGCCCGGGGGTGCCGGCGTCCATGGAGAGCACAACCCATCCTTCGCCAGCGGCTCTGTCCTCGACCTCGTTGAGGGCCACAGTCTTGCCCGATCCTCGCACACCCATGAATATGCTGGTGTAGCGCGGGTCGTTGGGCCCGGTGAGGAGCCCGCCTCCCACCTCGGCTAGCAGACTGTCCCTTCCCACGAGAGAGTGCGGGGTTCTGCCGAAGTGGGGGGAGAAGGGGCTGGTGGATGGCCGGCCCAGCAGAGAGTTCTGTGCCATTCGACAAGCTTAATCGCATGAAAACCGGTTTTGACGCACAACATCACGATTTGGCGCATTATGTAGGGCGACAGAGCGAGAGGCACTGCCCTGTCAGAGGTCCCAGACGCCCCTCGCAGCGGGGGGCGCCCCCCCCCCCCCCCCCCGAACCGTCAAACGACAGGGGGACAAAGCCCTACCCGCCACGGCGAGCACCCAGCCCCTACACTCCCACGGCCAGGGCGACCCAACAACGTAAAAAGGGGCTCGGCGGGCTGGTTTGTCGCGGAGGCAGGAATACCGGATTATGTGTGATGCCTGAAATAGGCGGGCCGGTTTCGCGGTCGCCCCTATTGGCCAGAGGGCTGGTCGAGCGACCGGGCGGCGGCCAGGGTTTCCTCGAAGTCTGGGTGGTCGGTACCCCATAACATGTCCTGCATCGCCAGGTAGCCGTCCTCGAGTGCGGTGCGGGAGGAGGCACCAGGCTGGAATTCGGGGCCGCTGAGGTAACCGTGGTCGGGTCGGGGCGTCTGCCCTTTGCGGCTCACGCCGCCCTCGTCGAGCAGTTCAGCCAGCTCAGCGGCCCGGCGGCGCGTTTCGCTGGCATGGTGTGGGCTGGCTGCGATGCAGGCGAGGTCGCTGAGGTCGCGTGCACGGGCGAAGATCCGCTCGTCGTCGCCGGTGCTGGCGAGCCGGTGCAGAGTCATCATCTTGTTGACGGCGGTCACGGGGACAGCCAGCGCCGGCACATTGAATCCTCCGAGTTCGGGGTGGTCGGCGACAGTTTCCCGGTCAGCGTGCCGTCCGAGCAGAGAGGCCACCACGGCGCCGACGATGATGTTGGGGGCGGTGGGCTGTTGGGAGGCGTCGAACCTAACCTCGCCTATCCCGGTTGCCACCATGACTGTGGCAACGTCGCGGCCCGATTCCCACCTGTGCTGCCCGGGGTCTGGGTCGAGGGCGGCCGCGGCTGTCTGCACGAGATGCTTCTGGGCGCGCCTAGCGGCCCTTTTCGCGATGCCGGCCTGCGGCACAAGCACCAGGTCGATGTCCTCTGACCAGCGATCGACGAGCCGGTGGGCGCTCACAAGCGATGTGCCTCCGGCGAAAGCCCATGTGCCCGCGTCCGTCGAGTAGCCGGGGTCTGGCACTGTGCTACGCGGCGGGTATTGGCTCGCCAGGCCGTAGAGGCCTTTGTGCAGCAAATAGTCGTGGACGATCTGCTGTGCTGAGAGGTCGAGCCGGTGAGCCGTCTGATCGATCGAATCGAACAGGTCGTCGGGGATCTGCGCGGGAGCGATTGCCGCGCTGGGCAGTCCCCGTCCCCCCTCAGCGGAATCCTTTCGTGCGGGCGCAGGCGAACTGCCGCCGCTGCTCATGCCGCCGCGCCGAGTACTGGGATCGGGTCGGGCAGCGATGGGGCCGCCACCCCGGCCGGGGCGGCGGGCAGCCGCTCGGAGAGCTCGGCGATGCGCTGGTGGAACGCCCGCGGCTGGCGCACTTCCTGTCTGGCAGTTTCGAGTATTGCCTCGGGGCGCAGTACCGCCCCCCAGCCGAGGCTCTCAGCGAGCTGGCCGCTTTCCGCGCTGTTGAGGGCGTCAACCCATGCAGCGGAAGCAGCACTGGCGTCCGATTCGCGTTCCCATCGCTTCGACTTCGGCTGGGCGAGCCGCGATGACCGGACCGCCTCGACGACTGTGATTTCCGCCCATGTAAGCTCTTCGCGGGACTGGTTGCGGCGGGAGAAGAAGCGGACGCCGGGGTATGCGGGAGCCGGACAGTGCCCGACTACGGCGATCATGTCCTGTGCCGCCGCCTGCCAGGCCCACCCGGCGCGGCACACGGCGGTAAGCCCTGCGAACCCTGAACCGGCACCGACAAAGGCCATCGCCAGGAAGTCTTTTCGGGCCGCGGCGAGCGCTGATCGCTCATCCGCGCCGCGGCGCCAGTAGATGCCCTTGACCACCCGCTCGACATCATCGCCGCGGGCAGCCATCTCGCACAGCACCTTCGCCGCCACTCCCGGCGATGCTGGCACGTCTCCGATGCGGAACCATGACCGCTCAGCCCGCGCGATAACCCATTCCCGGACCCTCGCCGATTCCGTGCCCGGCCTGTACCTGCAAGAGGGCAGACGCCCATCGCGACGCGAACCGGAGCGCCGGGCAGCCCCGAACTCCTCGATGCCCATCCGGATCGGTTTATCAGGTTGCGCCCTGTCGTCGTACAGCTGGTCGAAGTTCACACCGCAATCCTAGCGACAGGCAGGGCATTCTTACAGTTGGGTTTTGAACCGATTAAAACCGATTCAATGGTCTCCGAGGCCGGGTCGGACTAGATATCCGGTGTCGGTCAGACGGCGGAGAGCGTCGTTGGCGGTTTTCTTATCCATCCCCGTATCTTGTGCTACTTGGGATGATGTGGCAGCTCCCCCGCTGGCGGCGATTGCCTCCAACTGCCCGCCCGTTGCCAGGCTGCCTGTCGGCGACCTGCCGCCATGGCTGTTCGCCATCTAAGATGTTGGGCTGTGTTTCGTTTGTTCTCAGGGATCGAGCCGGAGAGCACCCCTTCCCGCTCTCGGCGTCGGGTCGGGGTGTGGGTAGCGCTCGGCAGTGTGGTGCTTTTGGCTGCGCTCCTGGCCCCGGCATCGTCGGCTAGCGCCCAAAGCCCACCCAGCGCCCCGGATGTGGTGGCCAGGCCCGGCGACGGGAGCATAACGCTGGTTTGGCAGCCGGTGAGCGATGGCGGCGCCAGGATCATCCGCTGGGAATACCGGCAGATTGTGCCCGTGGCTAGCAATGTCTGGCTCCAAATGCCCGGCAGCGGTCCGGCCACCACCACCCACACCGTGGTTGGTTTGACCAACGGAGTCCCCTATCGGTTCGAGGTTCGCGCCGTCAATTTCGCAGGCCCCGGCGTGCCCGGCGCGTCGCGGGCCAGCACCGAGGCAGGCGGCGATGAGAACGTCTCCCCGTCCACCACTCCGGCCCCCCCCGTCGGACTGAGGGGCACGGCCGGGAATTCGCAGGTTGCGCTGAGCTGGAGGGCGCCTGTCACCACGGGTGGGCCGGCGGGAGGCCAAAACGACGGTTTTTCTCCCATCACGGCGTACGAGTATCGCCAGAAGACCGGCGACGGCGCCTACGCCCCGTGGACCATCATCATCGGCTCTGGCCCTGCCACCACAACCCACACCATTACCGGTTTGGTCAACGGCACCACCTACCAGTTCGAGGTTCGAGCCCGCAACGCCAATGGAACGGGCGCGGCCGCTGAGACACCGCCGGTACTGGTAGCCACCGTGCCGGGGCCGCCCCGGGAGTTGACGGGCAGGGCCGGCAACAGGAGAGTCGTGCTGCTGTGGGCGGCGAGCAGCGATGGCGGCGCCCCGGTAACGAGCTGGCAGTACCGCCGGGGAACAGGAAGCGCCGACATCGCCGCCGATACGGCGTGGGTGGTGATCCCCGGCAGCAACGCCAGCACTACCAGCTACACCGTGGGCGGTTTGAACAACAGCCTGGTCTATCGATTCGAAGTGCGCGCCGTGAACGACATCGGGCTGGGCATAGCGGGTACGACGGGGGTGGTGGAGCCTGGAACGGTGCCGGCGAGGCCGATCGGCTTTGCCGTGTCCCTCAAAGAGGGGGCAACCGATACTGCCGTTTTGACGTGGAGCCGCCCCGGCGACGGCGGCTCGCCGATCACCGGCTACCAATACTCCCAGAGGGCCGGCAGCGGCGGCTACGGCGCCTGGCAGGATATCGTCGGCTCTGGCCCCGACACCGGCTCTCACGAGGTGAGCGGGCTGACCGCGGGAACGGCCTACCAGTTCAGGGTTAGAGCGGTGAACGACGTGGGAGGCGGTGCATCCTCGACAACGAGGACGCCGATTTATCCGGGCACCGCTCCCGCCGCCCCGGAGTCTCTGACGGTGGCCAACTCCTACGACGCGGCCCAGGGCACCAGACAGGTCACCCTGAGCTGGGATGCGGGCGATGACGGCGGGGCCCCGGTGTCCAAGTGGGAGTACAAGCACACCACTTCAGCCCAGGACGTGAGCACCTTCTACAACGACCAGGGCTGGGTGACGATCTGCGACACCACGGTCCGGGCAGATGCCGCCTGTCGGTCTAGGAGCAGTATCACGGTGCCCCGCACCGCCGCCTCGCTGGCCGCTCTGGGCATAACCGCCGGGTCTGACGGCTCAGAACTGCTTCCGGTGGCCGGTGAGACCTACTACGTCGTGCTCCGCGCCGTGAACGAGCACGGCACCGGCTTGCCGTCGGGCGTTGCCGCCACCACCATCCCGCGGATCGTCCCGTCGACTCCCCCGGCCGTTTATTTCCGAGACGCCGACGAGGAGAGCTTCAGGGTTTGGTGGCCCTCGTCCACCGACGGCGGCGCCAACACCGACATCCCCGGAACCACCACCCGCCTGCGCTACCAGTGGTCCTACCGAACCGGAGGCGACCCCTGGACTGCGTGGTCCAACACCGACACCAACGCGGCCACCATCTTGGGGGCGACATGGGGGGAGCAGTATCGGGTGCGGGTACGGGCCGAAAACGCTGTCGGCCACAGCGACATCGCCGAGTCGGCTGCTTACACCCACGGGGGCCCGCCGACGCCCGGCGCCGATGAAGCAGGCACCCCCCCTGTTATCAACCTGGAGGCGGCCGCCAACCAGGTCTCCCTCTCCCTGGCCCGCACGGGCAACGTGGGAAATGTCGGCGGCATCACCGGCGCCACCCTCTGGGAGTACTCCTACAAGGTGGGCGACGGCGAGTACGGCGGCTGGATCTCCAACAATGTGGGCTTCTGGTTCGACGACATCATCGTCGATTTCTTGGACAACGGCGCACCGCACACGTTCAGAATCCGCGGCGTTAACGGCCAGATTGCCGGCCCCAGCTTGGAATCCGAGGCGGTCGTGCCCGGCGGCGTGCCGCTGGCGCCCTTTGGCCTCGAGGGCGTCGGGGGCGATCGCCAAGTGACCTTGACGTGGATCTTGAGGGTTGGCGGCCCGCCGATCACCAAGTGGCAGTTCTGCCGGAAGATCAGCGCCAATTCCTGTGGGGATGTGGACACCGGAGGGGGCTGGACCGACATTGACGGC
Organism: Candidatus Poriferisocius sp.; assembly: GCF_965208475.1. Classification (GTDB taxonomy): domain Bacteria; phylum Actinomycetota; class Acidimicrobiia; order Acidimicrobiales; family Bin134; genus Poriferisocius. Next base: position 725,935 of record NZ_OZ242338.1, read on the forward strand.
AGCGGGCCGGACACCAACAGCCACACCATCGAGAATCTCGTCAACGGCACGGCCTACACCTTCCTCGTTCGGGCTTGGAGCGGACTCGGCCGGGGAGAGAGGGCGCAGGCCATACCGGCGATTCCGGGCCGGGCGCCGGAAGCTCCCTATCAGGCGGTGGCCACCGCGGGCCGCGGCCAGGTTACCGTCATCGTGACCGTCCCCCGTGAAGACCACAACAGCCCGGTAACCAGCTACCAGATCCGCAAGAGGGAGGCGCCCGACGGCACCTACGATGCCTGGCAGACGGTGCCAAGGGTCGGCACTGAGACATCCACCGTGGCAACGGTGACCAGCGTGGCCAACGGCATCAGCTACACCTTCCAAGTGCGGGCCGTGAACGCCTACGGCCCGAGCGAGGCGACGACGCTGGCGCCGGTCACCCCGGTGGGCCCGCCTCCAGCCGTCGCGCTGAGCGCCGTCCCCGGTGACGCCCAAGCCGAGCTCATGTGGGTGTCCCCGAGCGACGGCGGCTCGGCCATCACCGGCTGGCAGTATCGCACCAGGGCCGCCGGGGGCGCTTACGGCGGGTGGTCCGACATCGCCGGCAGCGGGGCCGACACCGACAGCTACACGGTGATCGGGCTGGTCAACGGAGTGGCCTATTCCATCGAGGTGCGGGCGGTGAACGCCTTCGGCCCCGGCGACGCCGCCAGCGCCGGCCCGGTAACCCCGGCAAACGCGCCTTCGGCGCCGGTGGTGTCCGCCGAGCGCGGCGATGGGGCCACAACGGTGTCGTGGACCGCGGGCGATGACGGCGGCTCGGCGGTGGTCGGCTGGCAATTGCAGGTGAACGGCGGCGAGTGGATGGATCTGACAGCCTTGGGCGTCGGCGCCGACGGCGATTCCTATGAGGTGCCCACCGACGACGGCACCGCCTACACCTTCGGGGTGAGGGCCGTGAGCGATGTGGGCCAGGGCGCGGCGGGCACCGCGTCGGTTGAGGCCGGCGCCGTGCCAGCGGCGCCCGACGTGGCCGCAACCGAGGGAGGCGGCGAGATCGAGGTTTCGTGGACCGCCGGCGACGACGGCGGCTCCGCGGTCACCGGCTGGCACCACCGCATGAGGATCAGCGTCGGCGACTACGGCGACTGGACGCAGGTGTCGGACGACACCACCAGCGTCACCGTCTCCGGCCTCGCCAGCGGCACCGGCGTGTTGTCCTACACCTTCGAGGTGCGGGCGGTGAACGGCGTCGGCGAGGGCGCGGCGGGCACCGCGTCGGTTGAGGTGGCGCCGGTCGGCGAGCAGTCCGCCGGAGGCGACTTCTACTCGGGCGTGGTCTCCGGGCCGGGCTTCTGCTCCGACCTGTCATTGGGCGGCGCCCGCCTGTTCGCCCACGACTCCGACGGCGACGGCACAGCCGACGTGTGCTCGCTGCCCTACACCCGCCGCGAGGCCATCGCCCGCCAGAACGCGGTCGACGCGCTGGTCTACCAGTACGCCGACGAGTACGCCGGCCTGGTGAACGCGGCCTGCGAGGTCACCCCCGGCGACGCCGACTGCGGCGGCGACACCACCGCCCCCCCGCCGGCGGTGCCGATCAACAGCGGCGGCCCGTTCTACTCGGGCATCATCACCGGCCCCAGCTTCTGCGCCAACCGGTCCCTCGGCGGGCCCACCACCTACCCGCACGACTCCGACGGCGACGGTGTCGCCGACGTGTGCGCCCTGCCCTACACCCGCCGCGAGGCCATCGCCCGCCAACTGGCAGGCGACATCCTCGCAGCCACCTACACCGCAGACTTCCGCCGAGAGCTCGCCACCGCCTGCCGCGGCCTCACCGGCGCCGACTACGGCGACAACCCCGCCCACCTCGAAACCGACGCCTGCGCCCCCTGAGCGCCACAACATCAGCCGCCCAGCCATGCGGCCTTCGGGCCAGCCACCTACAGATGCACACACTGCCCATTCCCAGAGAACTGAGCCTTCTGCCCCGCATGTAGCGCGCTAACATTATTGGCGCGCCAAAAGTGGAAACAAGAGACCCGCAGGCAGAGACACTTCAGGAGCTGGGAATTGCGCTGCCATGCGGCCTTCGGGCCGGGCACTTCAGAGGCTTCCCGGGTCCTTGGTAGGATGGTGGGCTGTGGCTCGGGTGTTTTCGGGGATACAGCCGTCGGGCGGGATGCACTTGGGCAACTTGCTGGGTGCGCTGCGCAACTGGGCGGCCTACCAGAGCGAGCACGAGGCGGTGTACTGCGTGGTCGATCTGCACGCCCTCACCACCGCTCCCGACCCGGCCGAGCTGCGCGAGCACACCCTGGCCGCGGCCGCATTGCTCATGTCGGCGGGCATCGACCCCGAGCGGTCGACCCTGTTCGTGCAGAGCTCGGTGGGCGAGCACGCCGAGCTGGCCTGGATGATGGAGTGTACGGTGGGCTTCGGAGAGCTGCGCCGCATGACCCAGTTCAAGGACAAGGCCGACCGCAGCGACTTCGTGTCGGCCGGGCTGTTCACCTACCCGGCTCTCCAGGCCGCCGACATCTTGTTGTACGACACCGACCTGGTGCCGGTGGGCGACGACCAGCGCCAGCACATCGAGCTGTGCCGCGACATCGCCGAGCGGTTCAACCACCGCTACGGCGACACCTTCACCGTGCCCGCCCATGTGATTCCCGAGACTGGGGCCCGGGTGATGGACCTCCAGAACCCCACCGACAAGATGTCGAAGTCGCTGGAGTCGGCCGGCACCGTTGCCATCTTGGAAGAAGCCGCCGCTGTGGCCCGAAAGTTCAAGCGGGCGGTCACCGACAGCGAAAACGAGGTGCGCTACGACCCGGTGGCCAAACCGGGGGTGTCCAACCTGCTGGGCATCTTGGCCTCGGCCTCCGGGCGCACCCCCCAAGCGGTGGCCGGCGAATACACCCAGTACGGGCCGCTCAAAGCCGACACCGCCGACGCGGTGAACAGCCTCCTCGACCCGATCCGCAACCGATACGCCGAGCTGTCGTCTGACCCCGCCGAAGTGGCCCGGCTGCTCGCCGCCGGCGCCGACAAGGCCCGCACCACCGCCGCCGCCACCCTGAAACGAGCCCAAACCAACGCCGGCCTCCTCCCCCGCCCCCCGCTCGCCCCGTCCTCTTGATCTTGCTGACACCGTGTCCCGACGCCTTGGAGAATGCAGCCTAAGGAATTCAAACTGCTGCTGTTGAGCTGAAATATCCCAGGCGGTTTGATGAACTGCTCGACATCGTTGGCAGGTTCGATGAAAAATGACGCGACCAAGCCGCACTGTCATCTACCGCGTCGCTGATATTCTCGAGCAGTGACCGCCGCCCTGTGCGGAGAGACCCGAGCGCCGAATCCCTGAGGAGTTCCATGTCTGAGATCGCGCCTTTCACTGTTGATATTCCCGATGCTGCGCTGGAAGACCTGCGGAGGCGGCTGAGGGAGGCACGGTGGCCCGACCAGATTCCCGATGCCGGCTGGGACTATGGGGCGGAGATGGGCTACATCCAGGAACTGGCCCGCTATTGGGCCGAAGAGTACGACTGGCGGGCGGCCGAGGCCGAGCTGAACCGGCTCGACCACTACACCACCGCCGTGGACGGCCAGAACATCCACTTCATCCACCAGCGCTCGCCGCACCCCGACGCCTACCCGCTGGTCATCAGCCACGGGTGGCCCGGCTCGGTGGTGGAGTTCCTCGACATCATCGGCCTGCTCACCCACCCCGACGACCCGGCCGACGCCTTCCATGTGGTGGCCCCCTCGCTGCCCGGCTACGGCTTCTCGGGGCCGACCGCCGAGCGGGGCTGGGACGCGGTGCGCACCGCCCGGGCGTTCGCCACCCTCATGGGGCGGCTGGGGTACGGGAGCTACGGCGCCCAGGGGGGCGACTGGGGCTCGTTCATCTCCCAGAACATCGGCCGCTGCGATACCGACCACTGCGAGGCTGTCCACGTGAACTTCTTGTTCGCCACCGCTCCCGACGACGGCCCCGGCGAGCTCACCGAGGCCGAGGAGGCCGGTTTGGCCCGCGCCAACCTCTATTTCACCGAGGGGGCGGGCTACATGCAGATCCAGAGCACCAAGCCCCAGACCCTGGCCTACGGCCTCAACGACTCCCCCGTGGGGCAACTGGCCTGGATCGCCGAGAAGTTCCTGGCCTGGACCGACAACGACGGCGCCATCGAGACGGCGGTGAGCCGCGACCGCCTGCTCACCAACGTCTCGCTCTACTGGTTCACCGCCACCGCGGGATCGTCGGCCCGCATGTACTACGAGGTGCTGCGCCCCGGTGCGGCGGGCATCACCGAACCCCTCGACACCCCCATCGGGGTGGCCAACTTCCCCATGGAGATCATGCGAGCCCCCCGCCACTGGCTTGAGGGCAGCTACAACATCGTCCACTGGACCGAAATGGCCGAAGGCGGCCACTTCGCCGCCATGGAGGAACCCGACGCCCTCGCCCAAGACATCCGCCGCTTCTTCCGCCGCTTCCGCTAACCCGCGCCGCCGACGGCAACCAGTTTCTATCGATATCTAGTTGCGTATAAGAAGATCGGCTATACATGGGTAGATATAGCTAGACTTTTCCTGGCCCGAGTCCGACCCGAGAGGCGCCGACGGTGGAGGCATTGAGAAATCCCTATAGCCCTGGCGCAGGAACTCCCCCGCCGGCCCTCGTGGGCCGGGACACCGAGATCGCCAACTTCGAGGTGGCCGTGGAGCGGCTCGCGCTCGGTCGTGCGGATAGAAGCCAAATGCTTATCGGTCTTCGCGGCGTGGGAAAGACGGTGCTGCTGCGCGAGTTCAGCAACACCGCGGCGCGACGGGGATGGGTCTGCCAGCACCTCGAATGCGTCGAGGACACCAATCTCGCGCAGGCCGCGGCGAACCTCTCCAGAACGGCGATCTTGGATCTCTCCGCCGGCAAACGGATGGCTGAATGGGGCTCACGGGCCTTGGGCGTACTCAAGTCGTTCCAACTCGCCTGGGAGATTCCCAGCGGCGGGTCGGTGACTCTGGGTTTCGACCCCGACCCCATGCCGGGTCGGGCCGACTCCGGGGATTTCGGGCGCGACCTCACCGACTTGTTCCGAGCAGTCAGCCAGTTGGCCAAGGAACGTGAAACTGGCGTGCTGCTCGCTATCGACGAGATCCAACATCTGCATGCAGAGCGGCTCACGCCACTGTTGGTGGCACTGCACGAGATCAGCCAGCTTCAACTCCCGCTGGTCGTGGCGGGTGCCGGCCTGCCGTCGCTGTTCGGGCTGCTCGGCGAGGCGAGATCCTACGCGGAACGCCTGTTTGCATTCTCTTCAATCGACAGGCTCAACCGGGAGTCGGCCATCGAGGCACTGGAGGCCCCTGCCCTTGGCGAAGGCGTCGAATGGGAGGATGCGGCGTTACACGAACTGGTCGAGGCCACCGCCGGCTATCCCTACTTCTTGCAGGAGTTCGGCAAGCAGGCATGGAGGGTGGCGCCGGGTCCAGCGCGTATCACCCGCGCTGATGTGCTCACTGCGGTTCCGCTAGCGATGGAAGAGCTCGACAAGGGGTTTTTCAACGTGCGGATCGACCGAGCCACCAAAGCTGAGCGCGACTACTTGGTGGCTATGTCGTCGCTCGGTGCCGACCGATGCCGGTCGAGCGATGTGGCGAAGCGGCTGGGCCGCACGACCCGACAGGTCTCCCCCATTCGAGACTCGCTGATCAAACGAGGATTGTGCTTCGCACCCGCCCACGACGTGATTGCGTTCACCGTACCGATGTTCGACGAGTTCTTGAAGCGGAGATTCTGATGCGGGTGCCGTCGCTGCCTCGGGGGGTGGCCGCGGGGTTGGCGCGAGGGGCGGGGCGGCTGTCGCAGGGGCTGGGGAAGGGGGGCGGCACCACGCTGCCGGGCCTGGTGCTCAACCGGCTGCGGCCCAACGCCACCGCGGAGATGGCCGGGGCGATTGCCGGCGGGGTGATCCTCATCTCGGGCACCAACGGCAAAACCACTACCGCCCGCCTGGTGCGAGCCGTGCTCGACGCCTCCGGGGCCAAGGTGGTGGCCAACACCGCCGGCTCGAACCTGGAGCGGGGGGTGGCCAGCGCGCTGCTCAACGCCGGCGGCGCCGAGATGGCCCTGTTCGAGGCCGACGAGGCCGCCCTGCCGGGGCTGATCGAACAGACCCGGCCCAGAGTCGTGGCCTTGATGAACCTGTTCCGGGATCAGCTCGACCGCTACGGCGAGCTAGAGCACCTGGCGCAGCGCTGGAGCGAGGCGGTGGCGGGACTCGACCCGGCCACCATCGTTGTCTACAACGCCGACGATCCCGCGGTGGCCGAAATCGCCGCCCCCCACCCCAATACCGTGTCCTACGGCATCGACGACGCCCGGGTGGGCCGCGACCGGCTGCCCCACGCGGCCGACGCCACCGAGTGCCGGCGCTGCGGAACCCGGTTGCGGCACGAGATGGTGACCATCGCCCACCTCGGCCGGTGGTGTTGCCCGTCGTGCGGCCTGGCCCGGCCCCAGCCCGAGGTGGCGGCCACCCGGGTGGAGCTGCACGGCATGGGCGGCCAGCGGCTGGCCCTGGCTACACCCTGCGGCCCGATCGAGCTGTCGCTGCGCCTGCCGGGAACCCACAACGCCTACAACGCCGTTGCCGCCACCGCCACCGCCCTGGCCCTGGGACTGGCCCCCGAGTCCATCGGCCCCGCGCTGGCCCGTCGCCAGGCCGCCTTCGGCCGGGCCGAGCGCACCTCGGTGGGCGACGCCCGGCTCACCACGCTTTTGGCCAAGAACCCGGCCGGGGCCAACGAGAACATCCGCACCATGTTGCTGGAGGGCGGTGCCCTGCACCTGCTGGTGCTGCTCAACGACCGCACCGCCGACGGCCAAGACGTGTCGTGGATCTGGGACGTCGACTACGAGCTGCTGCTGCACAGCGACCGGTTGGCATCGCTCACCGTGGGGGGCGACCGGGCCCACGACATGGCCCTGCGGTTCCGCTACGCCGGGTTCGACCCCGACGAAATGTCGGTGGCGCCCTCGGTGTCCGCGGCCCTCGACGCCGCGCTGGCGGACTGCGGCGCAGGCGACCTCTACGTGCTGCCCACCTACACCGCCTTGCTGGAACTCCAGGCTGTGCTGGCCGGCCGGGGCCTCGCCCCCGCTTTCTGGGAGGACCGGTGAGCACCGGCGCACCCCATGTTCGGGCGTGCCATCTGTATCCCGAGCACCTGAACATCTACGCCGACCGGGGCAACATCGCGGTGCTCCAGCGCCGTTTGGAGTGGCGGGGGCTGGTGCTGGAAGTGGTGGAGGCAGGGATCGGCGACCCCATCCCGGCCGACTGCCACCTCTACTATCTGGGCGGCGGCCAAGACCGCGACCAGAAGCTGGTGGCTGAGGACCTGATCGCCAAAGCCGATCCCTTGCGCCTCGCCGCGGCCGGCGGCGCGGTGGTGCTGGGGGTGTGCGGCGGCTACCAGCTCTTGGGCCACCGCTACGCCGCGGCCGACGGTCGCCCGATTCCGGGCATCGGCATGCTGGACTTGGAGACCACTGCCGCCGACAGCCGGCTGATTGGCGATGTGGTGTTGGACGTGACCCTTGGCGGGCGCACCGACACGGTTGTCGGCTACGAGAACCACGCCGGGCGCACCCATCTGGGCGGGGGCTGCACTCCGCTTGGCCATCTGCGCCGGGGCCACGGCAACAACGGCGCCGACGGCTGCGAGGGAGCGGTGGCGGGCCGCACGGTGGGCACATACCTGCACGGGCCGCTGCTGCCCAAGAACCCCTGGTTGGCCGACACCCTCTTGGGCTGGGCCCTGGAGTGCGCGGGGAGCGCCGCCGATCTGGAACCATTGGACGACCGCCTCGAACAGGCGGCCCACGCCGAAGCCGCCACCAGAGCAGGACAAAAGCGATGACCCAACCCCCCGATTCCGACGACGCCGGTCCCCGCCCTGTGATCATCGACACCGACCCCGGCCAAGACGACGCCATCGCCATCTTGGCCGCGTTGGCCGCCCCTGAGCTGCGGGTTATGGGCATCACTGCGGTGGCGGGAAACGTGCCCCTGGAGTTGACCGCCCGCAACGCCCGCATCCTCGTCGAGCTGGCCGGTCGCCCCGAGGTGCCGGTGTTCGCGGGCTGCGACCGCCCGCTGCGCCGCGACCTGGTCACCGCCGAGCACGTCCACGGCACCACCGGGATCGACGGCGCAGACCTGGCCGAGCCCGCCACCGCCCTGCAACCGCAGCACGCGGTCGACTGGATGGCCGAGACCCTTCTGGCCGCCGGCGACCGGGAGATCACCGTCTGCACGCTGGGCCCGATGACCAATGTGGCCACCGTGCTTCAGACCGCCCCGGAGGCGGCCCGGGGCATACGGGAGATCGTCTGCATGGGCGGCGGATTCTTCGGCGGCGGCAACACCTCGCCGGCCGCGGAGTTCAACGTGTTCGTCGACCCCGACGCCGCCCAGACAGTGCTCCACTGCGGGGCCCCGGTCACCATGCTGCCCCTAGACGTGACCCACAAGGCGCTGATGGCCGACGCCTGGATCGACCGGCTGCGGGCCCTGGGCACCCACACCGGGGCCGCCGCCGCCGGGATGCTGGACTTCTACGAGCGATTCGACGTGGACAAGTACGGCACCACCGGCGGCCCCCTCCACGACCCCAACGTGATCGCCTACCTGCTGCGCCCCGACCTGTATCAGGGCCGCCGCTGCAACGTGGAGGTGGAGATCGACTCCCCCCTCACCCGGGGCATGACCGTGGTGGACTGGTGGAACGTTACCGACCGCCCCCCCAACTGCCACTACATCACCGAAGTGGACGCCGACGGCTTCTACGATCTGCTCCTCACCCTCCTAGCCCGCCTCCCCTAGCCGTTCGGCATTCAAGCCGCGGGACCGGCCAAGGCTTCGATCTCGGCGGGGCCGTAGCCCAGCTCGGCCAGGACTTCGCGGGTGTGGTGGCCGGGGTGGACGGGGCCGGCGCCCACGGCGGCAGGGGTGGCGGAGAAGGTCAGGGGCAGGCGCAGGGCAGCCACCTCGCCGCCGTCGGGGTGGGGAACCATCGAGAACACGTTGAGGTGCTCCACCTGGGAGTCGGCGAAGGTCTCGTCCACCGCGAGCACCGGCCCGCACGGGCATCCGGCGGCGTTGAGCCGCTCCACCCACTCGGCGGTGGTTGCCGTGGCTAGGCGGTGCTGGATGATCTCGGCCAGCTCATCCCGGTGGGCCCGGCGGGAGTTGAGATCGGCGAATCGGGGGTCTTCGATCAGCTCGGGGACGCCCAGCGCCGTGGCGAAGTCGTCCAGCCGGCCTACCGGGGCCACGTTCACATGACCGTCGGCGGTGGTGAACGTGCCCATGGGCACGATGGTGGGATGGTTGTTTCCCTCTTGCGGCGGGATCTCGCCGTCGGTCAGCCAGCGCACCGCCTGGAAGTCCATGAAGTTGATGGCCGCCTCCAGAAGCGAGGTGTGGACCCACTGGCCCCGACCGGTGCGCTCCCGGGCCAACAGAGCGGCCAGCACCCCCTGGGTGAGGAATGTGCCCGCCGCGGTGTCGGAGACGGCGATCCCCGTCCGCCACGGCCCCTCCCCTGGCGGGCCGGTCACGCTCATCAGCCCGCTCACCCCCTGGGCTATCTGGTCGACTCCCGGTCGCCCGGCGTGTGGACCCTCCTGGCCGAATCCCGAAATGCTGGCGTACACCAGCCGGGGGTTGCGGGCCGACAGGATGTCGTAGTCGATGTTTAGCCGGTGCTTCACCGCGGGACGGTAGTTCTCCACCACCACATCGGCCCGGTCGGCTAACCGCAGGAATGCCCCATTCCCCTGGGGGTCGGCCAGATCCAGCAGCACCGACCGCTTGTTTCGCCGGAGGTTGTGCTGGTCGGATCCGCCCAGATCGAAGCTCCGATGGGGGTTGGCCACCCAGACGACGTCGGCGCCCATGTCGGCAAGCTGCCGGGTGCAGGTGGGGCCGGCCCGCGCCGTGGTCAGGTCTACCACCCGCAAGCCCGCCAGCGGCCCGTTTCCCGGCTCGGCTCGGTCGTACAGCGACACCGGGCTACCCCTGTTGCTCTCGGGGGTCGGCCAGCGGCCGGCAGCAGTATCCAGTCGGCGACATCGTGCTACTACTATCAGATGGCCCAACAAGTGGAAACCGGTGCCGACAAGCTGATCGGCGAGATTGACGGCGCGGTTGGCCGCATCGTGTTCGACAACCCCGAGCGGCGCAACGCCATCACGCCCGAAATGTTCGCGGCGCTGGGTGCGGTGGTCGATGCCTACGAGCAGGATCCCGCGATCCGGGTGGTGGTGATCTCCGGTGCGGGAGGCCGGGCGTTCGCCTCCGGCGCCGACATCGCCAACCTGGACTCCTCCCGGGGTCCGAACCGCCACCCGTCACCGGCTGATGCCCGCACCGGCCGAGGGCCCGCCGCGCTGGGCCGCCTCACCAAGCCGCTGATCGCCGCGGTCGACGGCTACTGCCTGGGGGGCGGGCTCATGGTCGCGCTGCACGCCGACCTGCTGGTGGCCACCGACCGAGCCCAGTTCGGCATCCCGGCCGCCCGCTTGGGCGTGGGCTATCCCATCGAGGGCGTCGAACAGCTCGTCGGCCGGGTGGGCGCCGCCAACGCCGCGCTCATCTTGATGACCGGAGACCGGTTCAGCGCCGAAGACGCCCTGCGGATGGGCTTGGCCCACTCGGTGGTGCCCGCCGACCAACTCGGCGGCGAGGTCGACCGGCTGTGCGCCCGCCTGGTGGCCAACGCCCCGCTCGCCCTGCGGTCGGCCAAGCTGTCGATCGCCGCCGCAACCGGCCGGGGCGAGCGGCAGGCCGCGATGGAGGCCATCGCCGACTGCTGGGCCAGCGAGGACTTCGCCGAGGGCCGGGTCGCCTTCGCCGAGCATCGCGAACCCCGTTTTCGGGGCAGTTGAGAATACAATCAACCGAACACTGCTATGTCCACGGTTGCCGCTTTCTTCGTCTTCGTGCTGATCATGCTGGCCTTGGCCACCCTGGCCATCATCTTGGACTGGATGGGCAAGCCCATCCGCCGCGCCTTCCGCCCCCGCACCGCCGGGACGCCGGCGTGGCTGGCGGTCGACGCCCCCCTCCCCCCGCAGAGCCCCGCCTCGGGCCCTGCTGGGCATTCGGGGGGCCAGCCTGGCGGGATGGTTGCCGGTTCGCCTCTGTTGGAGCAGTCGGCAGCCGCGGAGGGCCAGCCTGGTGGGATGGTTGCCGGTTCGCCTCCCTTGGGTCAGTCGGTATCCCCCGATGCCCAGCCCGTCGAGCCCCGCGCCCTCAACCCCGCCCCCGATCAAGGGGAACCACCGGCGTTGGGGCCGTGGCAGGCGGGCGACTCCATCTTCAAGCCCACCCCTCGGGGTGCACCGCCGTCGATCACCGCGGTGCGCCGCCGCTACTGGAAGAACCTGTCTGAGCATCGGGCATCGGTGGTGTTCGGCGAGGCCAACCGGGCTCTCATGGCCATCGGCGAAGCCCCGCAGCGCTTCAATCCCCGCACCGGCGCCATGCAGGAGATGACCCTGCCCGAGCCCATGCTGCGCCAGTGCTGGTCCACTGGCCGCAAGCCCTCCCCCACCTGGGACGACCAGGGCCTAGACCCCTATGCCGGGCCATGACCGGTCCCATGGCGCTCAGCGACCGGTTTGCCGACGGGGCTGAGACCGTTTGGCACGACGGCCGCGAGGTGAGGCCGCTGCTGCGGCTGGCGGTGTCGGAGGGCACCAGGGTGCGGGTGGAGCGCATCGCCGTTAGGCCCGACCGCCGCCAGGCGCTCAAGCTGGCCGCGGTGGACGGCCTCTTGGGGGTGGACGAGGCTGTGGCCGAGATCATCTCGCTGTGGTCCGACACCAGCCCCGCCGCGGTGGAGCTGACCGTGCTCGGGGACCGCGCCCGGCGGTTGGAGGTGTGGAACGCCTGGGATCTGGGCGGGGTCGAATCAGCCTGGCTGGGCAACGCCGGCATGGTTGTGGAACCCGGCGAGAACCACCTCTCGCTGCATTGCAGCGACGGCCTCGGCCCTCCAGCGTTCACCGACCTCCAAGTCCGCCTCTCAGTGGCCCCGCCCCCCTGAGAAAGGGCAAGCTTGGGTATGGCCATATCGCTTGACGACCTTGCCGGCGACACCTCGTTCACCCAGAACGTGAAGGGCCGGGTCACGTTCCTGCCCGAGCCCGAGCGGGCACCCCGGTGGACGCCGGTGATATCGGTGGACGACCACATCGTGGAGCCTCCCGGCGCCTTCGCCGACCGGTTCCCGGCCAAGCACGCCGACGCCGCCCCCCGGGTGGCCACCCTCGACGACGGCACCGAGACCTGGCTGTACGCCGGGCACTCGCTGCCCAATGTGGGGTTCAACGCGGTGGCCGGTCGCCCGGTCAGCGAGTACAGCTTCGATCCCTCCCGCTTCGAGGACATGCGCCGGGGAGCCTGGGACATCGACGCCCGCATCGCCGACATGGACCTGAACGGGGTGTACGCCTCGCTGTGCTTCCCGTCGTTCCTCCCCGGCTTCTGCGGCCAGCGGTTCCAACAGCTCACCGACGACCCGGAGTTGGCCCTGGCCGCGGTGCGGGCCTGGAACGACTGGAACATCGAGGAGTGGTCCGGGGCCCATCCCGACCGCATGATCCCGTGCCAGATCACCTATTTCCTCGACCCCGAGGTGGGCGCGGCCGAGGTGTACCGCAACGCCGAGCGGGGTTTTCGGGCCATCAGCTTCTCCGAGGCCCCCCACTCCTTGGGGTTCCCCAGCCTGCACTCCGGCCACTGGGATCCGATCATGGCCGCCTGCGAGGAGACCGAGACGGTGGTGTGCCTGCACGTCGGCTCATCGGGCACCTCGCCGGCCACCTCCCCCGACGCCCCCTCCGACACTGTGGGGGTGCTGTTCTTCGGCTACGCCATGTTCGCCGCGGTCGACTGGCTGTACTCCAAGATCCCGGTGCGCTTCCCCAAGATCAAGATAGCCCTCAGCGAGGGGGGCCTCGGATGGGTGGCCGGGCTGCTCGACCGCTTGGAGCACGTCCGCAAGTACGACTCCATGTACGGCACCTGGAACGACGTGGAGCTTTCCCCCGCCGACACGCTGCGCCGCAACTTCTGGTTCTGCGCCATAGACGATCCCTCGGCATTCGATCACCGCCACTACATCGGTTTGGAGAACCTGATGGTGGAGTCCGACTACCCCCACGCCGACTCCACCTGGCCCAACACCCAAGAACTGCTCCGCCAACAGCTCAACGGCATCCCCGCCGACGAGGTGGCCCGCATCTGCTGGGCCAACGCCAGCGACCTCTTCCGCCACCCCGTCCCCGACTCCATAATCGCCGACCCCGAGAGCTTCTGAGCCGGCTTGAGATATGCCCATCGCTGCTGGGATCCTGTTGTCGCCTGCTGGTGGGCTCGGTAGGATGCTCCGGTGGAGCTGGGGGGAATCGAACCCCCGCGGTGAGGTGTCAAGGCTCGGCCGCCCCGGCCAACGGGCAGCCCCGCAAGGAGAAAGCACTGCTCTCTCCAAGGGCCGCACCGGGCTTGTGCGCAAGTACCGGTGCGGCCCTGTCGATTGTACGGATAGACACAACAGTTATCAATAATACTTCTACCATCTTGATAATGACTGACAGAAGGGAAATCTGCTGAACGATCTGGCCGCTGATCCCGAAGTGGCGGCTGCCTATGTGGCTGCCGGTTGGTGGGGGCATGACACGCCCACCGACCTGATCCGGCGCAACGCGGCCGAGCGGCCCGATGACGTTGCCTACATCACCTGGAGGCGCCCAGCTGGTGAGGCAGAGGACGCGCTGGGGAGCATCGACCACACCACGTGGGCGGGTTATGACCGGTTGTCCGATCGGGTGGCCGCTGCGCTGTTGGCGGCGGGGCTGGACCGGGGCGACCGGGCGGCGGTGATCCTGCCCGACGGGGCTGGGGTCCATGCCGCCTTCACCGGCGCCGACAAGGTCGGGGTGGTTGTCATGGGCATCGGCCATCGGGCCGGGCCGGCCGAGATCGCCCATTTGGTCCACAAATCCGGGGCTCGGGCCGTCATCACCGGGGCCGAGCTCCGAGGACGTCCAGCAGGCGACGCGGTGGCCGAGTTGCGACGTGGCCTGGCTGGCCTTCAACACCACATCACCATCGACGGCCCCGGCCAGGGCGCAGCCATCACGCTTGACGGCGATTCGGCACCCCCGCCTGAGTCGGTTCCCGACATTGCCGAGGTCGTCGAGGCCCGCCGCCTGGGGGCCTCAGAGCTGTGCCTTTTGAACTCCACCTCGGGCACCACGGGTTTGCCCAAGTGCGTGATGCAGACCCATAACCGCTGGTTCTACTTCCACCAGAAGGCGGTGGAGTACAGCGGCCTGGGTTCCGACGAGGTGTTCTGCGTGCCGGTGCCGGCGCCGTTCGGCTTCGGGCTGTGGACCGCCCACTACACCCCTGCCATCTTGGGCGTGCCCACCGTGGTGATGGCCGACTTCGACGCTGCCGCGCTCATTCGCCTCATCGAAGCCGAGCGGGTGACCGTGCTGTGCGCGGTGACCACCCAGTTCATCATGATGCTCAACTCCCCGGTGTTCGACCGCCACGACCTGTCGTCGCTGCGGCTGATGTTCACCGGGGGCGAGGCCATCCCCTATCAGCGGGCCTCCGAGTTCGAGGACCGCACCGGCTGCACGGTGCTCAATTTCTATGGCTCCAACGAGACCGGGATGCTGAGCGGCACCCGCTTGAGCGATCCGCGGTCGGCCCGCCTGCGCTCCGGCGGGAAGTGCGAGCCTGAGATGGACTGTTGGCTGTACGACCCCGACGACGGGCAGCCGCTTGGCGAACTGCGGGGCCGGGGCCGGCCCGCCTGCCGGGGACCGGCCACCGCGCTGGGCTACTACGATGATGCCGAGGCCAACGCCGAGCTGACGACCCCCGACGGCCGGATGCTGATGGGCGACATCGTGGAGATCGACGACGACGGCTATCTGCGGGTGGTGGGGCGCACGTCTGACTTCATCATCCGGGGCGGCAAGAACATCAGCGCCCCCGCGGTGGAAGACGAGGTGATGACCCACCCGGCGGTGGCCATGGTGGCCGCGGTGGCCGCCCCCGACCCGGTGTTCGGCGAGCGGGTGGCCGTTTATGTGGAGCTATCGGCCGGGGCCAGCCTGGAGTTGGACGGGCTCCGGGGGCATCTGGCCGGCCGAGGCGTGTCCCGGGAGTGGTGGCCCGAGCACCTGTTCGTGGTCGATGCCCTGCCCCGCTCCTCGGGCGGCAAGGTGGCCAAGGGCCGGCTCAAGGCCGATGCCTCGGCCCGGCTGGGGGCCAAACCCCGCTAGTTGCGGGTTAGCGCTGGGTCAAGATCGTGGCCCGCCAGCGCCCGCTGAGCGGGAAGCCGACTAGCTGGGCCATGGCATCCACCAGGAAATCCAGCGCCACCTTCGGGTCTTGGCTCTCGGGCAGTTCGTACACCAAGCCCCGCTTGATGTGGTCTTGGCGGCGGTTCCACCCTGACGGCTCGGCCACCCCCCGCTCCTTCAGCAACTCGGAGGCGTGCCGTCCGCCGGCGTGCTGCAAGCCTGCCGAGGCGGGCTGCCATTTGTCGCGGTAGTGGTGGCCCGGCACCCAGGTCCCCAGCGGGATGGCCGGGCCTCGGGCGGTGAACAGCTTGAACAGCGGCGACTCGGGTGGCCGGTGCTCGTCGGCCACCACCGGCTGGATGTTCATCCACCCCTTGCCGTCGCCCCGGGCGGCCAGGGTCAGCATCTCGTGGACCACCGCATCGGTGTCGGGCGGCTCAAAGGTGATGGGCCGCTTTTCGAGCCCCATCGCTAGCGACCCGCCGTCAAAGCCATCCGACCACCGTAGCGACACTCCGCACCGGCGGGCACCGTCCAACCCGAGATCAGGCCGCGGCACGGGGATGGCTCACGACACCACAAGCTCTTTGGGGGAGCGGGTTAGCCGCCGGGGACCGTCGTTGGACACCAAAACGGTGTCTTCCACTCGGGCGCCGCAGAAGCCGGGCAGGTAGACGCCGGGCTCCACAGTGATGACATGGCCGGCTTGCAATGCCTCGTCGGCGGCGGCCCGCACCCAGGGTTGCTCGTGGATCTCGAGCCCCACGCCGTGGCCGGTGCCGTGGATGAAGGCGTCGGCCCAACCGCTGGCGGCAATGCGGTCGCGACAGGCCTTGTCCACCTCGGCGATGGGTGCGCCGGGGGCTGCCCGGGCCACGCCGAGCTGCTGGGCGTCGCGGACCGTCTCGTACACCTGGCGGGCGCTGGCATCGGGCTCGCCCACCGCCAAGGTTCGGGTCATGTCGGAGCGATAGCCGTCCACCAACGCGCCGAAGTCCACGATCACCAACTCGCCCACCCCGATTGGGCGGTCGGTGGGCCGGATGTGGGGCAGTGCGGCGTTGGGGCCGGCGGCCACGATGGTGGCGAACGCGCTGCCGTCGGCCCCTAGGCGGCGAACGGCGGTGTCCAGGGCCAAAGCCGCGGCCTTCTCGGTGGGGCCGTCGGCCAGCAGGGGGCACACCTCAGCCAGTGCGGCGTCGGCGATGGACGCGGCCTTGGCGATGCGGTCGATCTCGCCGTCGTCTTTGATCTGGCGGCAGCGCTGTACCACTCCGGTGGTAGGGATCAACTCGGCCGTGCTGAACCACTCGGCATACTGGCGCTGGTCGGCCCAGCTCACCGAGTCCGCCTCCAGGCCGATGCGGCTCGCCCCGGCCGCCGCCGCGGCCAAGATCTCCCGGGGGGAATCGTTGGTGATCTCGATGCGGACGCTCGCCCCGGCCTGGCCGGCCTCGGTAGCAGACTGGCTGCCATAGCGCCGATCGGTGACCAGCACCAGTTCATCGGCCCCCATCCACACCAGCCCGGCCGAACCGGTGAACCCGGTGAGGTAGCGGACGTTGGCCAGGTTGGACACCAGCAGGGCATCGCACCCGGCATCGGCTGCCGCCTCGCGCACCCGCCCCGCCCGACCCGCCACATCCATGGGGACGAGGTCTGGGGCCCCGGTCATCTTGAGAGCAGCCGGGCCACCGCTTCAACGGCCAGCTCGTAGCCGTGGCCTCCGAAGCCCACGATGGTGCCGGTGGCCACCGGGCTGACCACCGAAGTGTGGCGCCAGGGCTCCCGGGCGTTGGGGTTGGAGAGATGCAGTTCCACCACCGGGCCCTCGAAGGCGGCCAGGGCGTCGTGGATGGCCCAGGAGTAGTGGGTGAACGCGCCGGGGTTGACGATGATGGCCGCGCACCGTCGTCGAGCCCGGTGGATGTGGCCGATGATCACGCCCTCGTCGTTGGACTGGTGATGCTCTACGGAGAGGCCGTGGCGCTCGGCAGTTGTTGCCGCGGTGGCCACATGGTCGTCGAGGGTGTCGGTGCCGTACACCTCGGGTTCCCGGTCGCCCAGCAGGTTGAGATTGGGCCCCGACAGCAAAAGGATCGTCGAGCTCATCGGATGGCCTCCAGGGCGTCGAGCATGAGGGCTTGATCGAGGCCGGTTACCGGTTCGATGCCGTCGGGGCCGTCCAACATGAAGGTGACCCCGCCGATGGCCTTCTTGTCCCGGCTGAACTGCCTCACGAGGCCTTCGGCGTCGGCGTCGGCCGGCAGTTTGGCGGACAGGTGGTAGCCGCCCACTACCCGGCGGTGCTCGTCCACCCGGCAAGCGTCGATGCGCCCGGCGCGGTGGGCCAACTCGGCGGCGTAGACCAGGCCGACGGCCACCGCCTCGCCGTGGCGGAGGCCGTAGCCCCCGTGGGTTTCGAGGGCGTGGGCCAGGGTATGGCCGTAGTTCAGCACCGCTCGGCGGCCGGACTCGCGCTCGTCGGCCGCCACCACCTCGGCCTTGATGGCCACGCAGCGGGCGATGCGCTCGGGCAGCGGCAGCGAGCCGAGGCCGGCGTCGGCGATGAAGTGGTATTTGGCCATCTCTCCCAAACCCGATCGCATCTCCTCGGGGGGCAGGGTGTCGAGCGCCTCGGTGTCGCACAGGACCGCGGCCGGCTGCCAGAAGGCCCCCACCAGGTTCTTGCCCTCGGGGAGGTTGACGCCGGTCTTGCCCCCCACCGAGGCGTCGATCTGGCCCAAAAGGGTGGTGGCCACGTACACCACTCGGATGCCCCGGTGGTAGACGGCGGCGGTGAACCCGGCCAGGTCGGTGACCGCGCCCCCGCCCACGGCCACCACCGCATCGCGGCGGGTGAGCCCCCATTGGGCGAGCTGGCGGCACAGCTCCTCCACTGCCCCCAGGGTTTTGATGTGCTCGCCGTCGTCGGTGATGAACACCCGGTGCTCGACGCCGGGGTCCACGGTGATTCCTGCATCGGCCACCGCCGCCTGGGTGACCACCGCCGCCCGACTCACGTCACGGGGGATGACATCGGCCAGCCGGTGGCGAACGCCCGGGCCGACCCACACCCCGTAAGAACGCTCCCCCAGCTCTACCGGCACCCGCAGCGCTTCCTCCAAAGACGGCGCAATCGCCATCGCAGCGCTTCCTCCCAGGCCCTCGCCGCGGATCATCGCAGCGAGGGCTGGTGGGGCCAGATGTGTTTGATCCGCTCGGCGACTTGGCTGGCTTCCAGGCTGTCCACGTCGATCACCCGATGGGCGGTCTCGGCGTAGAGCGCCGCCCGGGCATCGCTGATCTGAATCAGGTCGGCAACGGGGTTTTCGCCCAGAAGGGGGCGGCTGTTGCCGGTGCGAATCCGCCGGGTCAGCGTCTCTATGGAGGCCCGGAGCCAGCACACCCAAGCCCGCTGGCGCAGCAGAGCCCGATTGCCGGCCCGAAGCACCACCCCCCCGCCGCAGGAGACAATCAGCGGCTGCGCCGATGTCATGCACCCGTCGAGCTCCGACTGCTCCATATCGCGGAAGCGCTCTTCGCCGTCGGCCTTGAAGATCTCTGACACCGACCGGCCATGGCGCTCCTCGATGGCCGCATCCAAGTCCACGAACCGCAGTCCCTCCGACTGGGCCAGCCAGAAGCCCGCAGTCGATTTTCCCGACCCCATCATCCCGATCAGGGCCACGTGAGGTCGACTTGCCACAGGCAGATACTACCTGTCACCCGATGGCGGGAACCGCAAGGGTTATGACCGCGGCGGCGGTGGCCATCGGGGGGGCAAAGGGGAAGACGGTGGAACGGCGGTTGGCGGGGTCGGCCAGGGGGTCGGGCAGGACTTCGTTGCCCCACTTCCTCATGCCCCAAACGACGAGGCCCATGGTCACGCCGAAGAATGAGGCCAGCACAAAGGTGAGGAACACGGCCATGAGCGACTGGCCGTAGCCCGACCCCACCCAGCCCAGCACCAGGCCGACCGGCACGGACAGCTTCACGTCGCCCAGTCCGAGGTTGCCCCTCGAGAACACGAACAGCATCGACATCATGGCACCGTAGAGCCCGGCGGCGGCAACCGCTTGCCCGACCGAACCCGGTCGATCCCGCAACAGGGAGATGAGGGCCATGAGCGGCAGCAGCACTGCAACGGTGGGGAACACGATGCCGTCGGGAATGCGGTAGTGGTGCAGATCCACGGTGGTGACCCCGGCCAAGGCAACGAACAGCGCCCACACCGGGAGCACATCCCAGGTGGTGCCCATAATGCCGCCGGCCACCCCCAGGGAGACAGCGGTGAACGACGGGACCAGCACCCGCAGGGAACGGCTGTCGCGCACTCCGAAGCGCCACACCAGTCGCAGCAGGTAGCGCCCGGCCACGGTTCCAACGGCCAGCCCGGCCACGACCATGGCCGCCCGGCTCATGTCCCTGTCGGCCGTCCGCGAGGAGCCCGGCTCATGTCCCTGTCGGCCGTCCGCGAGGAGCCCGGCTCATGTCTCTGTCGGCCGTCCGCGAGGAGCCCGGCTCATCGGTTTTGCAGCGCGGCGGTGGCCGCCGCGGTCATGGCCTCGGTGGGGGGCTCTAACCCGGTCCAAATCCGAACGGCGTGGGCTGCTTGGTGGACCAGCATCCCCACCCCGGTGGATGCGGGCACGCCCCGGCGTTGGCATTCGGCCAGCAGCGGGGTGCGGAGCGGGTTGTACACCAGTTCGGCCACGTGTTGAGCCGGGTGGATGAGGTTGGGATCCAAGGGCAGGCTGCCGGCCCCCTCGGTTTCGGCCATCCCCACCGGGGTGGCGTTTACCACCAGCCGGTACCGTCCGACATCGGCAGGGCCGGCCACCGTTCCGGCGGCGCCGCCCAGCTCAGCGGCCGACGCCGCCCGATCCGGCCGGCGGGCGATCACTGCCACCTCTGCGGCTCCCCGGCGGGCCAGCTCGGCCACCACCGCCCGGGCCGCTCCGCCGGCGCCCAGAACGGCGCAGGCCACACCGGAGAGCTCCACCCCGTCGGCCCGCAGGGCGTCGCAGAATCCGGCGCCGTCGGTGTTGTGGCCGATGAGGCGGTCGCCGTCGCGGCCCACGCAGTTCACCACCCCCAATGCGGCGGCCGCGGGGCTGAGCTCGTCTACCGCGGCGGCGGCGTCGGCCTTGTGGGGCATGGTCACCGACAACCCGGCCATTGCCCGCTTCCGCATGTGGTCGAGCGCCCGCCCGGCCTCCCCAGGCGCCACCTCGAAGGCGGCGTAGACCCAATCCAGCCCCAGCTCGTCGAACGCGGCCTGACAGATGACCGGCGACAGGGAATGGCGCACGGGATAGCCGATCACGCCGGCGGCAACCTCGGTATCGAGAGAAACCCCGATGGGAGTCATCATCCCAGGTTCCTCTCCCGGCAGTTGCGGGCGATCAGCATCCCAGGTTCTTCTCCCGGCAGTTGCGGGCGATCAGCATCCCAGGTTCTTCTCCCGGCAGACAGCCACTGCGGCTTCGTGGTCTTCGATGGTCGCGCTGAAGGTGTGGGCGCCGACCACCGGATCATCGGTGCGAGCGTAGAACAGCCAGAAGCCGTTGGCCGGATTCAATGCCGCGATGAGGGAGTCCCTTCCGGGGGCGGCGATGGGGCCGGGGGGCAGGCCGGTGCGGTTGTACACGTTGTAGGGGTTCTCCACGGCCAGGTCAGCCCGGGTGAGCGGCTCGGACGGCTTGTTTACGGCGTAGCGCACCGCGGCGTCTATCTGGAGCGGCCAGCCGGCGGCCAGCCGGTTGTAGATGACCCTGGCGATCTTGGCCCGGTCTTCGTTCACCAGGGCCTCCTTCTCGATAAGCGAGGCCACGATGACCGCTTCGTGGGGGGTGATCCCCACAGTGTCGGGAGCGGTGGCCAAGCCGACCTCGGAGGCCACCGTGTCGAACTGGCCGATCAGGCGGACTATGAGCGCGGCCTCGTCTTCGGCGGTAGCCGAATCGAGATGGTAGGTGTCGGGAAACAGCATCCCCTCCAGCGTGCTGTTGGCCGGCTGGTGGCGTGAACGCACCGGCGGGAAGGCCAGGGCTCGGGCCAAGTCATCGGCGTCGAAGGTGGGGAGCTGCGAAAGCAGCTCGGCTTGGACCTGGGCCAGAGTGAGGCCCTCGGGCAGCACCACCCTGATGGCGTCGTCGGCCGGACCGGGGGCGGGACCGGCCAACAGCACGTCTTTGGCCCGCCATACCGACATGTTCTGGTTCAGCACGTAGTTGCCGGCCTGGAAGTCGCCGGCGTCCTTGTAGCGCAGGTAGTAGCGGAACACCGTGGAATTGGCCACCACCCCCTCCTCCTCGAAGATGCGGGCGATGTCGTTGATCGACGCTCCTTGGGGGATGTTGACCACCAGTTCTGAGCCCTCGTCGCCGGGCGGGTCGAGGCGGTCGTCAATCCAGCCCTTGACGAACAGCGCGGCGATCAACACCGCGACGCCCAGGGAGGCCAAGATTATGGCCATCCGGGTGAGGGTGGAGGTCCGGCGGGGCAACCAGTCCCATTCCTGGGGATCCTCGTCGGTCATGGCTGTGAATCCTGTCCGGTCAGATCCAGCCAACCCTGCAAGATGACCGACGCGGCCACCATGTCCACCCGCTGGCGCCGGGCCTTGGCGCTGAGGCCCGAGTGGGCCAGCGCCTGATCGGCGATGACGGTGGTCAGGCGCTCGTCGTGGGCCACCACCGGGACGTCTAGCGCCGCCTCGAGCTGCTCGGCCTCGCGCTCGGCGCCGCGGGCGGCCGGACCAGCACTGCCGTCGAGCGACAGGGGCAGGCCCACCACCACCACCTCGGCCCCGTATTCGGCGACCAGCTCGGCGATCTGGCGGTGGTCGAGCTGACGGCTGCCCGATCGCTCGATCACCGCCAGCGGAGTGGCCAGGCGGCCCTCGCCGTCGGAGACCGCCACTCCGATGCGGCGCTCACCGAGGTCGATGCCCAGCGCCCTGGCCGACATCAGCTCCCGATGCCAGCAGCAGCTCGCACCTGGCTCAGAGCCTCTTCCAAACGCGACGGATCCCGGCCGCCGGCGATGGCCAGCTTGGCGTCTCGGCCGCCGCCGCCTCCGATGGTGGCGGCCGCTTCGGCGATCAGCTCACCGGCATCCAGATCGCTATCGGGGGTGACGGCGGCAACCAGGGCCGCGCCGCCGCCCTCGGGCGCTGCGCCCAGCACCACCGCGGCCACGCTGGGCCGGTCTCGGGTGGCGATGGCCAGATCGCGCAGCTGCCCCCGGTCCACGCCCTCGACCAGCGCGACCACCACCCCGTCAACCGCCTGTTGGGCCAACACCGCCGATTGGTCGGCTGAGGCCGCCTGGTGCAGCGCGGCCAGCTCGGCCCGGAGGCTCTTGATCTCGGCCATGCGCTTGTCGGCCCCCGTCAGGAGCTGCTCGGCCGGCACCCCCAAAAGCTCGGCAGCCTGGGCCACTACCTGTTCCCGGGCGGTCAAAAGCTCCACCGGGCGGGTTCCGCTCACCGCTTCGATGCGGCGGATGTTGGCGCCGATGGAACCCTCGGAGACGATCTTCACCGGGCCGATGTCGCCCAGGGCCTTCACATGGGTTCCCCCGCACAGCTCGATGGAGTGCGGCCCGGCTTCCAGCACCCTCACCCTCTCGCCGTATTTGTCGCCGAAAAAAGCCACGGCCCCGGCTGCGGTGGCCTCGGCCATCGATGTCTCGTAATGGCGGGTGGGGGGGTTGTCCAGGATGTCGGCGTTGGCCCGCTGTTCGATCTCGGCTATCTGGGCGGCGGTGAGGGCCTCGAAATGGGTGAAGTCGAAGCGCAGCCGGTCGTCGGCCACCAGCGAGCCCTGCTGTTTGACGTGGTTGCCCAGGGTTTGCTTGAGCGCCCAGTGCAGGAGATGTGTGGCGGTGTGGTTGCGGCGGATGGCGGCCCGGCGATCGGCGTCGATGGCCGCGATCACCGACTGGCCGACGGTGAGCCGACCCTCGGCGGCGCCGGTGTGATGCAGGTGCAGCTCGGGCACCACGTAGGTGGTGTCGGTGATTCGGGCCGATCCGGTGGGCGAGGTGATGGTGCCGGTGTCGCCCACCTGGCCGCCGGACTCGGCGTAGAAGGGGGACCGGTCCAGGATGATCCCGTCATCGGTGACGGCCAGCACCACGGCCTCGGCGGTGTCGAATTCGCGGCCCATGAAATCGGTGGGACCATGCTCGGCGACCAGCTCGAGATAGGCCGAGACGTCGGCCGAGGTGGCGTGGCGGGCATCGAAGTCCTTTCGGGCCCGCGAGCGCTGGGTGTCCATGTGGCGGTCGAAGCCGGCCCGGTCAACGGCGACGTCCCGCTCGCGGGCGGTCTCCTCGGTCACCTCGAAGGGGAAGCCGTAGGTGTCGTGCAGCAAGAAGGCCACATCCCCGGCCAGCTCCTGCCCGTCGCCCAAGCGGTCGATGGCGTCGTCGAGGATCTGGGATCCCTGGGCCAGAGTGGAACGGAAGCCCTCTTCCTCCCGGGCGACCACCTCCCGGATGAAGCTGTGGTTGGCGGTGATGTCGGGGTAGTCGGGGCCCATGATGTCGACCACCTTGTCGACCAGCTCGGGGGTGACCACCTCGTTGACCCCGAGCAGATAGGCCCGGCGGATGGCCCGGCGCATGATGCGGCGCAGCACGTAGCCCCGGTCCTCGTTGGAGGGGAACACCCCGTCGGAGATGAGGAAGGTCATGGTGCGGGCGTGCTCGGCCAGGATCCGCAGGGTGAGATCGCTGTGGCTGGCCGCGCCCAGCTTCACCCTGGTCACCGCACTGGCCTCCCCCACCAGAGCAGCCATCTCGTCGATGTCGAACACCGACTCCACCCCCTGGATCAGGGTCAGGATGCGCTCCAGCCCGGCCCCGGTGTCGATGCTGGGCTTGGGCAGCGGGACCAGGCCGCCGGGCTGCTGGTCGAACTGCATGAACACCAGGTTCCAGAACTCCAGGAACCGCTCGTCGCCGCCGTGGGCCGGCCCTCCGTCGGCGCCGAACTCGGGACCCTTGTCGAAGAAGATCTCCGAGCACGGGCCACAGGGGCCGGTATCGGCCATGCGCCAGTAGTTGTCCTCGTCCATCCGCTGGATGCGGCCGGGATGCACTCCGGCCGCATCCCGCCAGATCTCGGCGGCCTCGTCGTCGCTGAGGTGGACGGTCACCCACAGCCGGTCGGGGTCGAAGCCCAGGCCCTCGGTTGCGAACTCCCAGGCCCAGCCGATGGCCTCGGCTTTGAAGTAGTCGCCGAAGCTGAAATTGCCCAGCATCTCGAAGAAGGTGAGATGGCGGCGGGTGCGTCCGATCTCGTCCAAATCGTTGTGCTTGCCCCCGGCCCGCACACACTTCTGGACAGTGACGGCCCGACGGTGGGGAGCGGCCTCCTCGCCCAAGAAGTAGGGCTTGAACGGCACCATCCCCGCTACGGTGAACAGCACGGTGGGATCGCGGGGGATCAAACTGGCCGACGGCAAAACAGCATGGTCCCGTTCGCCGAAGAAGGCGGTGAAAGCGCTGCGGATCTCCTGGGCTCGCTTGGGGGTCACGCTGGCGGCCTCATCGACCAGGGGGATCCTCGAGAGCCCGACGGGCAACCTCGGCCCGGTAGCGGCGGACCGCGGCCGTGCCCTCGGCCAGAGCAGCCCGAGCCTCCGATGCAGCCGCCTTGACTCGGGCGCTGGCGTTGGAGTTCGCCCTGACGGGCGCTGCCCTCTGAGTAGCCTGGCGCAGCTTGCGGCGCAGATAGGTTGCCCCCGCCGCGCCCGCGCCCGCACCCGCAGTGAACCAAACCAGTCGCTTGGCCATCAGCAGGCCTCGCCTTCGGGCTTCACGAGTCGCTTGGCCATCAGCCGGCCTCGCCTTCGGGCTTGTCATCTAGACGGCGCTTCATTTGCTGGTGGATCTCCTTCTCGGCACCGTGTTGGGAGGGAAGGTAATAACGCCGATCGCCAAAGCGTTCGGGGCGATATTCCTGGCTCACCCAACCCCGGGGATCATCATGAGGATACACGTAGCCTGCGCCGTGCCCTAGGCCGGACGCCCCCTGATAGTGGGCGTCGCGCAGGTGGGCGGGCACCTCGCCGCTGCCGTCGCCCGCGTCGGCCCGAGCTCTGCCCAGCGCGGCGGTGACCGTGTTCGACTTGGGGGCAGTGGCCAGATACACCGCGGCATGGGCCAGGTTGACCTGCGCCTCGGGCAATCCCACGAACTCCACCGCCCGGGCGGCGGCGTCGGCCACCACCAAGGCCTGGGAGTCGGCCATGCCGATGTCCTCGGAGGCCAGAATCACCATTCGGCGGGCGATGAACCGGGGATCCTCTCCCGCTTCCAGCATTCTGGACAGCCAATAGAGCCCGGCGTCGGTGTCGGACCCCCGCAAGCTCTTGATGAAGGCGCTGATCACGTCGTAGTGCTCGTCGCGGCCGTAGCGAACCGCGCTGGCCCCGAGGGCGCTCTCGGCATCGGCCAGGGTGATTAGGGGTGGGTCGCCGGGGCGGGCCGAGGCCAGGGCCACCGCCACCTCCAAGCTGGTCAGGGCCTGGCGGCCGTCGCCGGCGGCCTGTGTGGACAGATGGGCCAGGGCGTCGTCGTCGGCCACCGCGCCCTCAGCTCGCATCCCTCGGTGCAGCAGCTCCGCCAGCGCATCGGCTTCAAGGGGCTCGAGTCGGAACAGGGTGGAGCGAGACCGCAGCGGCGGGTTGACCTCGAAGTACGGGTTCTCGGTGGTCGCCCCGATCAGCGTGATAAGCCCCGACTCCACCGCGGGCAGAAGGGCGTCCTGCTGGGCGCGGTTGAACCGGTGGACCTCGTCGAGGAACAGGATCGTGCCCTGATCGTGCTGGCCCAAGCGGTCGCGGGCCGACGCGATCACCTCCCGCACATCTTTGACCGTGGCGGTCACCGCCGAGAGCTGAACGTAGGCCCTGGCCGTGGTGCCGGCCACCAATCGGGCGATGGTGGTCTTGCCGGTGCCCGGCGGCCCCCACAAGATGGCCGATGACAGCCGATCGGATTCGATGAGGCTGCGGAGCGGTTTGCCCGGGCCGAGCAGGTGCTCCTGGCCCACCAGATCATCGAGGGTGCCGGGGCGAAGCCGATCGGCCAGCGGGGCTGTCTGGGCCAGGCGCTCAGCAGCGGCCGCGGCGAACAGGTCGCCGCTCACTGGAAACCTGCTGGACAGCTCACCCGGTGCCCAGGCAGATTCAACCGGTCGCCGCTCATTGCCGCCCCAGGCGGATTCAACCGGTCGCCGCTCATTGCCGCCTGGCCCGTCTGCTGCTCACCCGGAGGCAGGGGGCGGCAGAACGCGCAAACCCAATTCGTCCAGGTGGCGGACGTTTATCGGCGTGGGCGAGTTGGACAGCGGATCGGCGCCTGACTGGGTCTTGGGAAAGGCGATCACCTCTCGGATGTTCTCCTCTCCGGCCAAGATGGCCACCAGCCGGTCGATGCCGAAGGCGAAGCCGGCGTGAGGGGGTGCTCCGTAGCGGAAGGCGTCCAGCAGGAACCCGAATCTCTCCTCGGCCTCATCGTCGCTGATGCCCAGGGCCCGGAACACCGCCCGCTGGATGTCGGACCGGTGGATCCGCACGCTGCCCGAGCCCAGCTCCCAGCCGTTGAGCACCAGATCGTAGGCCTGCGAGCGCACCGCCAAGAGCTCCTCGCCGGTGCCATCCAGCAGCCCCACGTCGTCGGGGTGGGGCATGGTGAACGGGTGGTGGGCGGCGATGGGCCGACCCTGGTCGTCTATTGACTCGAACAGCGGGAACTCGGTGACCCAGATGAAGTTGAGGCCGCCCTCGGTGATCGGCGGTCGGCCCAGCTCCAAGCGGAGCAGGCCGAGGATGTCGCGCACCTTCTGTCGGCGGTCGGCTATCAGCAGCAGCAGGTCGCCCGGCTCAGCGCCCATGGCCGGACCGAGCGCGGCCCGCTCGTCAGCCGACATGAACTTCGTCAAAGCGCCGTCGAGGGCGCCGTCGTCGCCCACCCGGAACCAGGCCAGCCCCTTGGCCCCCCATTGCCGGCACTTGCGGGTGAGCTCGTCGATGGCGTTGCGCCCCAGGCTCTCCCCGCCGCCCTTGCAGTTGATGCCCTTGACGCATTCCACCTGGAAGACCTTGGCCTCGGTGCCCTCAAACAGCCCGGTCAGCTCGACCAATTCCATTCCGAAGCGCACGTCGGGCTTGTCGGAGCCGTACCGCTCCATGGCTTCGGTCCAGGTCATGAAGGCCGGGGTGGCGGGGCGGGTCCCGGTCACTGCTTCCACCGCGGCGAACACCGCCTCGGTGATGAAGGCCGTCACGTCGTGTTGGTCTGAGAAGCTGGCCTCGGCGTCGAGCTGCATGAACTCGAATTGCCGGTCGGCCCGGAGGTCTTCGTCGCGCAGACAGCGGGCGATCTGGTAGTAGCGGTCGATGCCTCCGACCATGCAGAGCTGCTTGAATATCTGGGGCGACTGGGGCAGGGCGTAGAACCGGCCCGGGTGCAGCCGGGACGGCACCACGAAGTCGCGGGCCCCCTCGGGGGTGGAGGCCACCAGCATCGGGGTCTCGATCTCGGTGAAGCGCTGAGCCTCCATGGTGCGGCGGATGGCGCTGTTGACCCTCGCCCGCAGCGACAGGTTGCGCTGGAGCCGCTCCCCTCGCAGGTCGACGTATCGATGGCGCAAGCGCACGTTCTCGTCCACCTCGGTACGGGAGTGAAGCGGAAACGGGGGAGGCTCGGCCTCTGACAGCACCTCCACCTTGCAGTCGCCGATCTCCACCTCGCCGGTGGCCAGCTT
Source organism: Candidatus Poriferisocius sp. (assembly GCF_965208475.1). Taxonomy (GTDB): domain Bacteria; phylum Actinomycetota; class Acidimicrobiia; order Acidimicrobiales; family Bin134; genus Poriferisocius. Next base: position 754,107 of record NZ_OZ242338.1, read on the forward strand.
GGGGTTGGCAGTGCCCTCAGGCCGTGGCCGCACAGTGCCGCTGATGCGCACCACGTACTCCGAGCGGAGGTCGTGGCGCTCGTCGACCACGCACTGGATCACCCCCGTGCGATCCCGCAGGTCGATGAACGCCAGGTTCTCGCCGTGCTCTCGGCGGCGGTCCACCCAACCGCACACCGACGCCTCTCGTCCGATGTCGCCGGCGCGCAGCTCGCCGCAGTAGTCAGTTCGCATGGCGCGGTTCGCCTCCTCGGCCCCCACAGCAAAGTCGGTTCTCCCTCATCGTGGTTCTCTCATCCCTTCGAGCACTCGGCGCAAGACGGCCACAGCGCCCGATGCTACCGCCGCCGCGTGATTGCTCCCCATCCCCCCGACGTCGGCGGACCCAAAGGTGGTGCCGGTCGTGCGAACTGGCCTCTCTATCGGTCAAAATGTTCGCGTATGCCTGTGGCCGCGCTCTCCAGACCTCGCGCCTTGCTCATCGCAATGCTGGCCCTGGCGCTGTGCTTCGCAGGGGCGCCGGTCGGCGCGTCGGCCCAGGATCAGCAGCCCATTCTGCAACGCATCGTCGAGCGAGACGGGCTCATCTCGGCCCAAGAGTCGCTGTTGAACGCCTATCGGTGCCGATTCAACATCGACACCATCGTGGTGCCCGGCGGCTGCGCCAACGGGGCGCCTGCCTCCTCCGCTGAGCCGCAGATTCCGTTCGCGGGCACACCCACGTGGACGGAGGTTGCCCAACGAGATCGGCTCATCTTGGCGCAAGAATCGCTCTTGAACGTGTACCGGTGCCAGTTCGGCATCGACACCAGCGTGGTTCCCGGCGGATGTGCCGACGGGCGGCCCTCGTCTTTGCCCACCGACCCGGCGACCTGCGACTTCGCCGATCACGCCGCCAACGCTGTGGAGTCGGTGTGGCAAGTGCATACCGGTCAATCCCTGGGCACGGCGTTCCATTTGGGGACCGCCGCCGACCGCTCTTGGTGGCTCACCGCCGAGCATGTGGTGCGAGGGTCGCAGACTGTCGAGCTCAACCACTCGGGGGCGAGCTATTCGGCACGGGTGGTGACGGCCGACCGTGCCGGTGACATCGCCGTGCTGTCCACCCCGATGGGCCCGGAGGCGGCACTGGAGTTCGGCGGGCTGTCCGGCGCGGCCCCCGGATCGGCCATCTACTCGGTCGGCTACCCGCTGTATGAGGCATCCACGCCCGCGGTGTCGAGAGGAGTGGTGTCGCGAGTGTTCGACGACCCAGAGCTGGGCAGAGTCCTTCAAACCGACGCTTCAGCGAACCCGGGAAACAGCGGCGGACCCATGCTCAACGCCTGCGGGAAGGTGGCCGGCATGGTGGTCAGCAAGCCCGCCGCCCCGGGGGCCGAGGGGGTCAACTACTCGGTAACCGAGCATGCACTTGCGACCGCGCTTGCCCAGGCTCAAGCCGACCCCGACCAAGAACCAGCGCCGCCGCCCGACCCCAAGCCGGAGTTGGGCGATGGCGCCCCCGATCGGGGGGAATGGCAACAGGGCCAATACGAGAACGGAACCGAATATCTGTGGTATGTCGCCCACAAGGACGATGACAGCGGGGGCGCGGTCATCCACGAGTTTCCCTGCGGTGGAGACTATTGGAGCATCGCGTTCTGGACCCCGACATGGTCGTCGGGAAACCTCTTGAGGCAGGGCTACATCCGAATTTGGAACGAGGCCCACCCCAGCCAGGCCTCGTTCGTCCGGGCCGACATCGTGCAGCACTTCGCCAACGGGTCCTCCCGATTCGTGGTCCACCAGCAGTTCACCGAGATCATCTCGGACAGTCCCACTGCTCCCTCCCGCCTCTACGTCGAACTGCTCGACGCATGGCGGCAGCGGGGGGCGTTGCTGTCGCTTGACAGGTCGGCAGAATCCGACCGAGAGCTTCAAGAAGCCCAAGACCGGACCCGCCGCCAAGTCTCCTGCTGAAACTCATGACAGCGGGGCGGAGAGCCGATCACCGGTCGGCAAGCAGCGCGGCCACCTCCCGCACAACATCGTCCCGCGCCAAGGCGGTTTGGCCCCCGCCCGAGCGCAGGTGGCGGGCGGTCACGATCCCGGTGGCCAACTCCTCCTCCCCCACCAAGAGGGCCAGCTGGGCGCCCGAGCGGTCGGCCACCTTCATCTGGGCCTTCATGGAGCGGGCGTCGAAGGCCCGGTCGGCCGAGATTCCGTTGCGGCGCAGCTCAAAAGTGAGATCTCGCCCGGCGTCGCCCCCGGTCACGTCCACCACGAACACGGCTACCGAGCCCGATGCGCCACCGAGGGCGCCCTCGGCGTCGGCGGCCAGCAGAATGCGCTCGATTCCCGCGCCGAACCCCACCCCGGGAGCAGGTTTGCCCCCCAAAGACTCGGCCAGCCCGTCGTAGCGCCCCCCGCCGCCCACCGCGTTCTGGGCCGAGGCCAGGGCACCGGCGGCGAACTCCCAGGTGGAGTGGGTGTAGTAGTCCAAGCCCCGCACCAGCCGGGGGGCGATCTCGCAGGCAATCCCGAGGGCGGCCAAGCCAGCTTGCACCCGGGCGAAGTGGGCGGCGGCGTCATCGGACAGGTGGTCGGTGATGAGGGGGGCGTCGGCCACCACCGCCACCGTGCGCTCTCGCTTGGAGTCGAGCACCCGCAGCGGGTAGGCGTCGGCGTTGGCCCGGTCGGCCTCATCCAAGTCGCCCAGCCGCCGGCCCAGCCACCCGCCCAACCGCTCGGCGTAGGCCTGCCGATCGCCGGGGCCGCCCATGGAATTGAGTCGCAGCGACAGGCGGCTCAGGCCCAGAGCCCGGTAGAAATCATGCTGGAGGGCGATGACCTCCACATCGAGGTCCGGGTCGGCCGAGCCGATGGCCTCCACACCGACCTGGTGATGCTGGCGGAATCGCCCGGCTTGGGGCTCCTCGTAGCGGAAGCAAGGGGTGAGGTACCACACTTTCCAGGGCACTGTCGGCCGGTGCTGGTTGTAGGCCCGAACCACCGATGCGGTGCCCTCGGGGCGCAGGGCCAAGTGGCGATCGCCCTTGTCGAAGAAGTCGTACATCTCCTTGCGCACCACCTCGGTGCCCTCGCCCAAGCGCTGGAACACCCCGATGTCCTCGAACATTGGGCTCTGCACCAGCCCATAGCCGGCCCGGCCCACCACCTCGGCGAACACCGCGACCAGACGCTGCCAGCGGTGCGACTCCGGGGGCACGATGTCGCGGGTGCCCTTGGGCGCTTGGAACATCAGATATGCTAGCTCGAAGCGGTGGGGAGGACTCGGTAGGCGTTGTACACCGACTCTATGCCCCGGATGGTGCGCAGCAGGGCGCTCAGGTGGGTGGCGTCGCTCAACTCGAAATCGAACCGCATCACGGAGATCTGGTCGGGCCCGGTGCGGGTCTCGCAGGCCAGGATGTTCACCGATCCGGTGGACAGGGCGTTGGCCACATCTCGCAGCAGGCGGGTGCGGTCGAACGCCTTGACCTCGATGGTCACGCAGTAGGCGCCGCTGCGCTCGGCGCTCCAGTCCACGTCGATGAGGCGATTGCCCTGCTCGAACGACAGCGACACGGCGTTGGCGCACTCCGCCCGGTGGACCGAGACCCCCCGGCCCCGGGTGACGAAGCCGATGATCTCGTCGGGGGGAACCGGCTTGCAGCAGCGGGCCAGGTTGACCAGCACATCGTCGAGGCCCTCCACCTCCACCGGCTGATCGGTGCGGCGGGGCAGCGCCGCGGGCGGCGGGGCGACCACCACATCGCCATCCATCTCCTCGTCGGCGGCCGGCGCACCCCGCAGTCCGGCCACTCGCTCGGCAACTGCCTTGGCCGACACATGGCGCTCCCCCACGGCGGCCAACAGGGTGTCGAGGTCGCGGTAGTTCATGTCCTGGGCTGCCTGCACCAGCTCGTCTCCCGACATGATCTTGGCCACCGGGAGGCGCTCTCGGCGCAACGCGGCGGCCACTGCGTCGCGGCCGGCCTTGATGGCGTCATCCCGCCGGGCCTGGGCGAACCACTGGCGGATCTTGTTGCGGGCCCGATGGGAGGCCACCAGGCCCAGCCAATCGCGCGACGGCCCCTTGTCGGCCACCTTGGAGGTGAAGATCTCCACCATGTCGCCGGGCCGCAGCTCGCGGTCCAGCGGGACGAGCTGGCCGTTGACCCGGGCGCCGATGCAGGCGTGGCCCACCTCGGTGTGGATGGCGTAGGCGAAGTCGATGGGGATCGCTCCCATGGGCAGCGAGACCACACCGCCCTTGGGGGTGAACACCTGCACCTCGTCGTGGTCGAGGTCGGTTTTGAGGTTGCTCAAGAACTCCGCGGCGTCGGAAGTCTCCTGCTGCCAGTCGATGATGCGGCTCAGCCAGGCCAGGTCGTCGATGGCCGCGCCCTCCTTGTAGCCGTGATGGGCGGCCACCCCCTGCTCGGCTCGGGCATGCATCTCATTGGTGCGAAGCTGGACCTCCAGCGATTTGCCCCCGGGCCCGACCACTGTGGTGTGCAGCGACTGGTAGAGGTTGAACTTGGGCATGGCGATGTAGTCCTTGAATCTCCCCTGCACCGGCTTCCATGTGGCGTGGATGGAGCCCAGCGCGGCGTAGCAGTCCCTCACCGAGTCGACGACCACCCGGATGCCCACCAAATCGAAGATCTCGTCGAAGCTGCGCTCCTTGACCATCATCTTCTCGTAGATGCTCCAGAGGTGCTTGGGGCGGCCGGTGACCTGAGCCTGGATGCCCAGCTCGGCCAACCGGGCGTCCACGCTGGACAGCACCTGGGTAAGATACAGGTCGCGCTCGGGCGCCCGAGTGGCCACCATGCGGTCTATCTCGGCGTAGCGCTTGGGGTGGAGGGCGGCGAAGGCCAGGTCTTCGAGCTGGAGCTTCATGTCCTGCATCCCCAGGCGGTTGGCCAAAGGGGCGTAGATGTCCATGGTCTCGCGGGCCACCCGGTGCTGCTTCTCCAAGGACAACGCGGCCAGCGTCCGCATGTTGTGCAGCCGGTCGGACAGCTTCACCACCAATACCCGCAAGTCCTTGGCGATGGCTACCAGCATCTTGCGCATGGAGGCGGCCTGCTCCTCTTCTTGGGTGTTGAACTTGAGCCGGTCGAGGCGGGTGACGCTGTCGACGATCGAGGCCACCTCGCCGCCGAAGTGCTGCTCGACTTCGGCCAGGTCCATGGCAGTGTCCTCGATGGCGTCGTGCAAGAGCGCGGCGATGACCGACACGTCGTCCAGCCCCAGCTCCACCACGATGTGGGCCACGGCCAGGGGGTGGGACACGTAGGGCTCGCCGGATTTGCGAACCTGTCCGGCGTGGGCCTGCTCGGCCAGGCGATAGGCCGTCTCGACGCGCTCGGAGGTGTCGTTGGGGTGGCGCTGGAGGTAGGCGTCGAGCAGCGGGGTCACATCCTGGCCGGGCTGCTCCGCCCAGGGCCGCGTCCGCTCGGCCAGCGTCACCCGCCACCCCCGTTGTGGAACAGCGTTCGCTCAGTTGGGGTCATCTGAGCCCCCGTAGCTGAACAGCGAAATCACCGGACAGCCGTTGTCGAGCCTGGCCCGACCGCCGAGAAAGCCCAGCTCGACCAGAAACCCCGCTCCGGCGACGGCGGCCCCACTGGATCTGGCCAGTTCAACTGCGCCGGCCGCGGTGCCCCCGGTGGCCAGCACATCGTCCACGATCAGCACCCGTTGGCCGGGAACCAGGGCATCGGTGTGGGCTTCCAGAGAGGCGGTGGCGTACTCGAGCTGATAGGTGACCGATCGGGTTTGGCGGGGAAGCTTGCCCGGCTTGCGGAAGGGCACGAATCCCAGGCCCATCCGATAGGCCACTGCGGCGCCCAGTATGAACCCCCGGGCCTCGATTCCCACCACGCGGTCGGCCGGTGTTGCCGAAAGGCGGTCGGCCAGCGTGTCGGCAGCCCACCGGAGGGCTTCGCCGTCGTCGAGCAGCGGGGTGATGTCTTTGAACATGATCCCCTCGGCGGGGAAGTCGGGAACATCCCTGATAAGGCTCTCAGGCCAGCCGGAATCCACTGTCCCAATCCTATCTGCTCTCGGAAAGGGGATTACATACCTATTTACCCAAGGGGCAACTGTCACACCTCTTGGGTAAATAGGTATGTAATCCCCAATCGAATACCTTGCCTCACAAGGAAGTAGGAGTAAACGGCATCGTCGAACAGGAACAGAGGTTTTGGCCCTTGGCCGTGACTGCTCTCTCTGGCAGCCACTTGGATCAAGGCTTGGCCATCCCAGCCCATCTCTGAGGTTTGGTGTGCAAATCGTCCACGAGATCGTCGACAGCCTGGAACAGCCACGGCAGTTCCTCGGCGCGGGTCTCATCGTTGAGGCCGTCGAGGTCGTGGAGAGCGGTGTTCCCCCGCTTGCGGATTGCTGTCAACCCGTCCCTCAACGTGGCAGATAGGGGAAGGTCCGCGACAGCCATGTCGATCAGTTCGACAAGAGACTTGTTCCCTCCTTTGGGGGGCCTGATTGAGTGCTCGGGAGCAACGAGGAAGCGCTTCAGCAGCGCTTCCAAAAGAACACGCACCAAAGCACAAGCAGCCCTGGGGGATATCAGGGCCACAGCAGCGGCTTCCTCGTAGAGCTTGACCTCTTCTGGCTCCAACCCGTGCTCAGGGGGAACGCGAATTCCCTTATGGGGGAATACCAACAGCGCCACCTTCTTGCGAGACGGGACCCATGACGATACCTGCTGACCGTCATGGAACTGCGGCGGTCCTTCGATAGGCGGTCCTTCCTCGTAGCTAGCAATCCATAGGGCGAGTGCCTGGCAGCTTTGAGATAGGCACTTTGAGACGAAGAGGTGACCTTGACTTCCCTGCATTGGGGATTCGACCCATTTGCCGTCGCTGGGGTGCTCGAAACCCCCCGTGACTCCTGCGAACCAGCTGTGGTCGGTGACCACACCACAAGAGGGGCAAATGCCCGGGTTGCCCCACTGAAGCTGCCCATTGGCCATCGTCACCCTTTCGGCGGATACGGGTCGTTGCCGTATCTGTTCCGCTCGCCGATTGTGCCGTCTTTCTTGTGGATGAAGTGTTCGGTGCCCTCCCGCCTGGCGGTGTTGCGCCCTGCCTGTTGGGCTTCCTTCTTCGTGGGGAATCTTCTACTGACCTGTTATGACCCTTCGCGCCGGTTGGCCCACCCGTCGCCGTGCGGGACTGTATGTACTGGGGGTTTCTTGCTCATCGCTGGGCTTCCTTTCTTGCCTGCCGGTGATCTGAGGGCAGGCGGCTAGCTGGCAAACATCATAATTCTAGGGGACGGGTGCGACGGCTAGAAGGCTGGGCAAGCATCGAGGGGCCGTGCTGCCGAGAGGGCTAAGGTCACGAACGTGGCACAGCCTCCCGCCGTCTCGTCCGATGATCTAAGCGGGAGAGAAACCGCATTCGGCGACACCGTGATCATTTCGGTCGGGTATGAGGGTCGCAGCGTGGAGGAGCTGGTCTCGCTTCTGACGGACAATGGGGTCAACGTTTTGGTCGATGTCCGCTTGAATGCCGTCTCCCGCAAGAGAGGGCTGTCCAAGACCGCCTTGGGCAACGCTTTGAACGACGCGGGCATCGAGTACCGGCACGAGAGGGCGCTGGGGAACCCGAAGGACAACAGGGAGCCTTTCCGCAACGGCGAAGAACGGGCGAAGAATCGCTACCGGGCCGTGTTGGGCAATGGCTCGCGGCCCGCTTATGACGCGGCTATCCGCCTCTCCCTGGAGACGCGGATAGCGCTGCTCTGTTTCGAGCGTTCCCACGAGTCGTGCCACAGGTCTTGCATCACCGAGATGGTCGAGAAGCACCACGGCATTTCTTGCCTGGCTGTCTGAGGCGCGGCGATACGACCCTGGATGTCGGATGGACTCCATCTGCCAGGTCAAGACCGCGCCGACCCTGAGGGCGAGCACGCTCGGCGTGGTTATCTGTTCGCGTAGCGCCCAGCATGGCGTTGCCTAGGAACTCGACATGAAGCGGTGGGGATTGATATGCGAGCCAAGCCCCTCGCTGGCTAACTGCTGCCGCCTGGGAGTGGGAACTGTCACTGGCAGTGGGACCATGGGGTGAACAGATCGGACGGCCGCCGACGAGGGGCGGTCCTTACGCAGAAGGGCGGACCCGATATGACGCAGACCACCATCAAGATCGAAGCCGCCGACCGGCGGGCCGCCATCAACGAATGGCGGGCAGCAGCAGACGGGAACCGGGCCGCTGCGAACCTCTGCGAAGCAGCAGGCGACCACGCCCGAACTGCCGAGCATCGGGCGGCGGCTACCAAGTGCCTGGCCCGGAGCACTGCATTCGACAGGCAGTAACCATGGCCGCGGTACTTGTCGCACTGACCGCACAAGGGCCGATCATCAGCCTCTCGGCCAGCTTCTTGGTCGCGACCGCCGTATTCCTCAGGCTGCTCTATCAGGACCGCGAGCGCTGATGGGCAAAGATGCCGGATTAGCGACCGCAAACGCGGTAGCCGCCAAGCGGAACACCTTGATGGACGGCGCGCAGGACGCGATATCCCGGATCGATCAGGCACTGGCCGACAACGACAAGGACGAAGGGCAGACCGCTGCCGCTTGCGCCAGGCTCGACGCTGTGATGAAACGGGTGCCTGACGCTCTCCTTTACCACCGCCAGGAGGCGCTGAAGGCGCTGGATCGCGAGATGAGGCGTGCGCTGAGGGCTGATCATGAGTCGAAGTCCGCTCTCGGCTACCACCGCCCCGAGATGCGGAACGACTCCGCGGACTCCTGCCCGCCGTGGTACTCCTCCGACCCGGGCCCACCCGACGGGTGGATATTGATCCCGCCTATCCGCCCCGTCGCCGAGTCCGACGTGTTTGCCGACCATGCGGACGGAAGCCGCAGAGTCAATTACAGCAGGTTCACGAGCGGAGGGGCGCGTAGCGCTGTGCGAGAGTCCGAGTGAGTGCCTTCCCAGGCGCGGAGACGAGCGGGCTGAGGGCCAGCCTCTCGCCGCGTCCTAGGCGACGCGGGGCGGGGGCGGTGTTTCCCTGGCGCAGTCGTCGAGTGGGTCGTGGTGCGTGTTGGTGGGGTTGTCGGACCGCCGTCGGCGGGGGTGTCACCGCCGCCGACGAGAGGTGGGCCGAGTCGTGGGCGCTGGCCGAGTGCATATGGAAGGCGAAGGCCGCGAGCCCCGCCGAGTGGCGGATCGAGAGCCGAGAGCGGCGGGCAGGACGATGAGACCTGGCGCGCAGTGATGACGACAGGACGCTAGGTCGAATCAACTTGAGCCGTTCCGCGGCATCCTCATAGGTGTGAAGAACCCCGAATTCGAATCTAAGCACAAGCGAGGCAAGGGGGGCGCTTTGCTCCGAAGCCGAGCAGCGGGCGACCAGCCGTCCCCGACTGCCCCAGCGTCGATCTGTCGTGCGGGGGCGTATCACATCCTGCCTATACATACGGTGGAGAGTGATGTCTATACCTTCCAAATTGGCGCCGACGGGCCTGAAGGATCGCTTCCCGAAGGCTGCACTTGGGAAGCCGATGCCCGCCTGTTGAAGTTCGAGACGTGTGGTGGTTCGAGACCGATCTGAACCTGCACGTCAAGGTGGACAGTGAACATTCATGCACAGTCGAACTGGTCGGCAGCGGGAACGGGAACGCCGAACGCTGGGGCCGCGGCGAGGGAAGCGCCCGCCGCGGCGGAGACGGACGCGGAGACGCTATCCGCCATGGGGCAGGCGCAGGGCTGGCATATCGGAATGGAACAGGCGACGGCGATGCCTTGCGCGACGGATCAGGCAGCGGGGACGCCGAACGGCGGAGTTCAGGCAGGGGCGATGCCATGCACTATGCGACCGGCGGCGGGAACGCCGACCGTGCAGGCGAAGGCCGCGGAAACGCCTTCCACTCTGGGGCGGGCGACGGGACCGCCTGGCGGCGCGGAGACGGCCTGGGCGGCGCCTACAACGGAAGCGTGCGCGGATAGCGCACCTCGTTCGGGAGTCCATGATCTGCACTGCACGGCTCCGCCCCAGCGAGCGGCGCCATGAGCCCTTCCTCGATCAGGGCTTCTGTGCATTGGGCGGTCAGCGCCCTCAGCGCAGTCCCCTCGGGTTCCTTGAACCGCCAACGCAGGTCGAGCGGACCAGCTAGCGGGAGTCCTGTGCTGATAGCTGGTGTTCGAGGTATTGGGGGATCGGGAGCGTTCCAGCCCGCTTTCACGTCGGCGAGGGCAGGTTCTGGAAGTTGCCCGACCCGCCATCCGAACTGGGATAGCCAGACGGCTCCGCGCAAGTCGGTCTGCACGACGGCAACGTAGGGGGCGGATGCCGCCCAAAGGGGGAGAACTGCGTCGCGGTCCGTCGCCATCTCGGGGGCGGTGTGGGCTAGCAGGACCTCAGCGAACCTGGTGGCCGCATCGACCCGCAGCACCAAGCCGATCCTGCGGTCGGCATGGCAGCAGGATCGGGGAGCGATGATCCTCAGGTCGCCTTCGGCGACCAAACTCAAGGACCAATGCCAGAGCGCTTCTGGCGTATGGGGACTGTCCCTTCTCGCCAGCGCCGATCTCACCGCCTCGGGCACTTCGGAGACATCGGGATTGCAGGGCTTCATCATCTTGATGAAGGAACGCTGGCAGGCGATGTGTCAACGCGATCTCAGAGGACCGCCCAGGAAGCCTTCAGCGCTTGTAGCGGTGGGGGGACGTGTGGCCTGCTCCCATGACGCACCGCTTGCCTGTCCTAGTGCTTCTATGCCCGCATTGCGCTTTCCTAAACTGTCCGATCTGAGTTGGCGACAGGGCGTCGTCGCCTATATCCGCCTGACCTGTCTTCTTGCGCCTGATCCTGTTGGCAGTGGAAATGATGCCTCTAGCTGCTCGAACCGTCTTTCGGCATTCATCTGAGCGCTTGTTGAGCCCTTGAAGCATTCTTTCCATCTGCGGCGTTTGGTGTGCCGCGGGCAACGCGGCGATGGACTTCTCGGCGCAATCCACGATGGTTGCTGCTAACTCTTCGGCCCTGCTCAGTGTGTCGCCGTGTTCGACGCGCAAATAGGCGGCCAGCGTGGACAAAGAATCCTTGGCGTGGGACCTGTAAACGGTGAAGTCCCTTCCGAAGCGCATGGCAAGCTCATACGAGCCGATCCTTTTCCGCGCGCCTGGCAGAACCGACCCGGGATCGTAGATCGGTGCCAACCTGACACCGCCTGGCTCAATCAGGAAGCTGTAGTTCCTGGCGTGGGCATCCCTGTTCACGATCAGCCAGTAGTACAGCAGCGTGTCGCGAAACGACTCGATGTCCTCACTGGGCATGGCAGAGCTTCTCCTAATCAAGTCCCCTATCTGAGCTATCCCAGGGCCGCCCTGCGCTTCGTACTTGAGGTGCGGATGTATCCCCATCGCCTGGCAGGCGTCCTCTTGATGCACGCGCTCCCAGCCATCTCCGCCTCGCCGCCTGTCGTGCCTCCTAATCACGCAGACCTTCACGCCGCCGTAGGTCTCCAGCGTTGAATCCGCCGCATTCAACCCAAGCCGCCTGGCTATGTCCAGGCAGACGTGTTCGACTGCCGCCATCTCCGGCTGCGTCGTAGGCGACGGCTTGAGAATGTGGGTGGTCGGCGTGCTGCCTGACGGGCGCGCCCACGTTCCGTCGTCAAGCAGGTGGAGTGCGGTCTTGGCCTGATAGCCGCCCAGGCTGAAATATGCCTCCTCGGCGTCGGGCAGCCAGTAGGACAAATCGGCGGCCATGCTCCGCACCTCTTTTGCCACGTCAGAATCGCTCAGCCCCTTCAACGCTCCACCTCGCCCGAGCACCTCTGTCTCAGCACCCTCAGGCACAAATTGGACCGCGCCAGCGCAGTCTCGCCCGACTCGGGTGCTGAGCAATCCCAGGGGAGTGGGAGGCGAAACGCCCTCATTGGCATACCACCGTTCCAACACGCGCGGGTTGTCAGGCAGCAATCCGCCAATCCACGAAGCGGTGGCCTCTGGACTGTGGTCCTGTACGTTCATGGGCAGCGAGAGCGAGAGCGGAACCGCGTCGCGGTTGGGACGATAGGCACCGTCATATCGGAGCGAACCGCCTCCCTTCCCGTCAGGGGCGATCCTCGCTGCAACTTCGCCGTGCATGAACACGGCGACTGGCTCCTGCTGCACTAATCAGTCCGCCCAGGGGTCGCGCTCGAATACGAACTTCACGCCCAGCGCCCTGACCACCATCATCAGGTTGCCTATCTCGCCTCCCACATGGCCTTTCTCCGCATTGCCGACCCAGCGCCTCGACACGCCAGCCTTGTCGGCGAGCTCGGCCTGGGTGAGACCGGCATCCAAGCGGAGCCTGCGGAGCTCGTCGGCGAGCCCTCCTACTGTGTTGAATGGTAGGAAGAACTCGGACACTGAAAACCCCCGAAATCGATTTGCGATGGTATTGTAGCACCATTGATCTGCCACAATATTGTAACACAGTTGACCTGCTACGGTACTGACGCACAATTGGTCGTCGAGACGATTGATCGCACCACCAGACAAGCGTGCTCCTGCGGCTCAGCCGTCTGATGATGCCTCTTAACGCAACCTGTGAAGCAGGAGTGCCCAAAGCCCACCCAGCGCACCGGACTGGTAAGCCAATGGAAACCGGAAGCGATATCGTGAACCTTGTAGTGGCATTGAGCACCGCAATCCCAGCACTCGTGGCTAGTGCCGTCGGCCTGGCGAAGATCAAGAGCATCGAGCAGAGAATTTCGATGCAAGTGAAAACGTCTCATGAGTCCCACGCCCAAGCAGGCGATACCCATGTGGACGGTCGCACCTATGTCAACGTTCCACCAACAACACCCCCAGTGTCCCCAAGCGACGGAGAAACCGATGAGTGAACCCACAGCCGGAACAATTGGCTACGAACTGGAATACACCAACGGCGAATATGAACTGCTCAAAGCCAACAAGGTCTTCGTGAATGAGCACGAATACGAAATTGAATTGACCTTCGCGAACGTTGAGCACAAGCCCAATCCTCCGCACACCGGTCGCATTGTCAGGCGTATCAGCATCCCAAACGGCGCTGCTGAGGAAACCATGCAGCAACTCGTGAGCCTATTCGCCCGCAAACAACGCGCAGCGTCCGCGTAATCCTCGGTCATCTACCGTGTTGGGTAAATAGGTATGTAATCCCCCTCGGAAAACTACTGAGCGGCTACCGTCGCTTGCGCTTTCGGGGGCGGGGGGGGATGGCGGTGGCGGCTTGCGCAGGCCGGCGGGTGGCCCCGGAAGCAGGGGGCGCCGCCTGCGGCGGGGTCGGCCCTACGGCCACGTCCTCCACCTGGTGGACCGTGGTGCCCCGAGACTGGGCCCGGGCCGCCAAGCGCTCTCGCAGCTCGGTGTATTCGGGCTCGCGCTCTTTGAGCCAGGTGACCGCCGGGGCGGCCACGAACAGCGACGAGTAGGTGCCCACCAACAGGCCTATCAGCAGGGCCACCGCGAACTCGGCCAGGGTTACCGCGCCCAGCACCAGCGTGCCGATCACCAGCATCGACAGCACCGGCATCACCGAGGTGACGGTGGTGTTCACCGAGCGCATGAGCACGGTGTTGAGCGCCGAGGTCATGATGCGGGTGTAGGTGGCCCGCCCGACCAATGCGGAGCGCCGCTGGAAATCGCGGGCCTTGTCGAACACCACCAGGGTGTCGTACAGGGAGTAGCCCATGATGGTGAGGAAGGCGATGACGGTGGCCGGGGTCACCTCGAACTGGAACAGGGAGTAGATGCCCACGGTGATCACGATGTCGTGGGCCACCGCCACGAGGGCGGCTAGGGCCATTCGCCACTCCAGGGTCAGCGTGATGTAGATGGCCACCACGATGAAGAACACGATCAGGGCCCGGATGGCCTTGTCGGTGATCTCGCCGCCCCACGACGCGCTGATGGAGTTGAAGCTGATGTCGTCGAGGCTCTGGCCGGTGAGATTGGCCAGGGCCGCTGACACCTGGGCCACGCTGGAGGCGTCGGTGGCCTCCAACTCGGCCCTCACCCGCAGCACGTCGCCGCCGACGAACTGGATCTTGGCATCGGCTTGGCCCACGCTCCGCAGGGCGTCGCGCACATCGGCGGTGGAGACGTCGGGCGCCGAGGCCTCCCACACCGTTCCCCCCTCGAACTCGATGCCCAAATTGACGCCTCGCACCAAAAGGGCCACGACGCTTATGAGGACCAAGGCGGCCGACACCTTCAGGGTGGTCTTCCAGAGCTCGGGGAAGTCGACCCTGGTCTGGTTGCGCCGCAGGCGCTGCCAGCGGCTCATGATCCGCCTCCCGCTGCGGTCGCGGCCTCGTCGGCGGTGGGCAGGCCGAGGCGGTGGGGATGGGCCATCAGGCCCTTGGAGCGGGCCATCAAAAGGGCGCAGGGCCGTAGGAAGTAGTAGGTGGCCACCAAGTCGAGCACCGAGGCCAAGCCCAGCATGAGGGCGAAACCCCGAACCGAGCCGGCCGAGAGCCAGTACAAGATGACCGCGGCGATGAGCGAGGCGAAGTTGGCCCGGAAGATGGTCCGAAACGCCGCCGGGAACGACTGCTCCAGGGAAGAGCGCAGCATCCGACCGGTGGCCACATCCTCTTTGAGGTGCTCGAAATACACCACATTGGAGTCGAGCGACACGCCGATTGACACGATGAGACCGGTGACCCCGGCCAAAGTCAGCGCCAGATCCTGGGTTTCGCCCAGCCAGGCCACGATCACCCACAAAAGGGTGGCCGATACTCCCAGGCTCAGCATGGCGGCCACGCCCAAGAGCCGGTACATGGCGACCATGAACAAGAACACCAACGCCAGCCCGACAATGCCGGCGATAACCCCGGCCCGCAGGGAGTCGCCCCCGATGGTGGCCGACACCGCCCGGCTGGTGCTGTCGCTCTGGGGATCGGTGGGGTCTTGGAATTCGATGGGCAGCGCGCCGTAGCTCAGCACCAGGGCCAGATCGTCGGCCTCTTGCTCGGTGAAGTTGCCGGTGATTTCCACTTGGCCGCCGAAGTTCCCGGTCTGCACCGTGGGCGCCGACTCCACGTTGCCGTCAACGACGATGGCCAGCTGACCGAGCCCCCGGGCGCCAGTCGGGCAGTAAGCAGTCCCCGAGAAGCATTCTCCGGCCATCTCGTCGAACTTGTCAGCGCCCTCGTCGCCCCCTTTGAAGGTGGCGTTCACCACGAACTGAGCCCGGAACGAGCTGTCGGCGCCCGACAGTCCGGCCCCGGTCAGCGTGGACGGCCCGAGCAGATAGCGCCTGAGGACATCGCCGTTGTCATCCCTCTCGGGCAGCACCACGAAGCGCTCGAGCAGGTCGCCGGCTGACGCGGTGGTCTCCAAGCCGGCGTAGTCGATATCCGTTGGGCACGGCGCCAGCCCCCGCTCGTCCAACGCAGGATCGGGCAGTACCGGTGGCGGTTGCGGCCCGGCGTCGGATTCGGCATCAGAAATGAGAATCGGCTGGGCCAGGAGCTCGGCGCACACCGGGCGGAAGCGCAGTTCGGCGGTTTGGCCAACGATGTCGATGGCCCGCTGCTGGTCGCTGATGCCGGGAAGCTGGACCACCACCCGATTGCCCTGGCGGGTCACGTCGGGCTCGGCCACCCCCAGGCCGTCGATGCGGTCGCGGATGATGTTGACCGCGGTGTCCAAGTCTCCCTCGGTTATGGCCACCGGGCGGTCGGGGTCGTCCACCGGCACCAGCACCACCTCAACCCCGCCTTTGAGGTCGAGTCCGAGCAGGGGTCGGTTGCCCACGGCCAGCGAGGCCGCCAACAGCCCCGCGGCCGCCGCCACGATGAGGGCAAGGGAAACCAGCGATCGGCGGCTCATTGGCGCTGGATCTGGGGGCTAGGCGTCAGCTTCGTCGCCATCGACGTCG
The DNA here is from genome assembly GCF_965208475.1 of Candidatus Poriferisocius sp. Lineage (GTDB taxonomy): Bacteria > Actinomycetota > Acidimicrobiia > Acidimicrobiales > Bin134 > Poriferisocius. Next base: position 769,986 of record NZ_OZ242338.1, read on the forward strand.
ACGTCGGAATACACGATCTTGTTGGCGATGGTCTCGCGGCTGATCTTGATCTCGACGCCGTCGGATATCTCGATGAACACGGTGCCGCCGTCGAAGTCGGTGATCATCCCGTACAGCCCCGATGCGGTGATCACCTCGTCGCCCACATCCAGGGCATCGAGCAGCGCGCGGTGCTCGCGCGCCTTGCGCTGCTGGGGGCGCACCATGAAGAAGTACATGGCGACGAACATCAAGAGCAGAAGCGGGAGGATCTCCAAGGCCCTGAATCCTAACGGAAGACCGAGCCCGCAGACGACTCGCGGGCCGGGCTGTCAATGGCTTGGCCGCTCATCCGCCGCGGCGGGCCGGGCTGCTATTGGCCGGGCTGCTTTTTCTCGGCGGGGCGGGTCCATGCCTCGGCCACCCTGTCGCGCAGCCGGTTGAGGGTGCCTTCAACGATGGCATCTCGGACTGAGTCCATTAGTGCGAGCAGCCAGGCCACGTTGTGAAGGGTGAGCAGTCGGGCCGCCGATGGCTCGTCCACGTTGAACAGATGGCGCAGGTAGGCCCGGGAATAGCGGGCGGCCGGGCTGGCCGGAAAAGCGGGGTCGACGGGACGGTCGTCGGCGGCGAACGACGAGTTGCCGATGTTGAGGCGGCCCTCCCAGGTGAGGGCGGTGCCGTGGCGGGCCAGACGGGTGGGAAGCACGCAGTCGAACATGTCCACTCCCAGCGCCACGCACTCCACCAGCCCGACCGGATCGCCCAGGCCCATGAAGTAGCGGGGCTGGTCTTCGGGCAGGCGGGGGACGGTAGCGGCCAGAGCGGCCAGCATCTGGTCTTGGCGCTCACCCACCGACAGCCCGCCCACCGCGTAGCCGTCGAAGCCCAGCTCGATGGTCCGCGCCGCGCTCTCGGCCCGCAGGACGGGGTCGGTGCCGCCTTGGACAATGCCGAATTGGCTGGCCCCGGTGTGGTGTCCGCTCTGCTCCGTGAAGCGGCGGCGGGCCCGGGCGGCCCAAGCTGCGGTGCGGTCGACCGCTAGGCGCTGAACGGGCGCGGGGGCCTCAGACGGAGGGCACACATCGAAGGCCATCTGGATATCGGCGCCGAGTTGGAGCTGAACATCCACCACCCGCTCGGCGGTGAAAAGATGGGTCGAGCCGTCGTAGGCCGATCGGAAAACGGCGCCGTCGTCGTCGACTTCGGGGTCGAGGGAGAACACCTGGTATCCCCCGGAGTCGGTGAGCACATGGCCCGACCACCCGGTGAAGCCGTGAACGCCGCCCAAGCGCTGCACCACCTCCGGGCCGGGCCTCATCATCAGGTGGTAGGTGTTGGCCAGCACCACCGGGGGGTTGAGCGCTTCGAGGTCGGCGGTGTCGAGGGTGCGGACCGCGGCCCGAGTGCCCACCGGCATGAAGCACGGAGTGGCGAACGAGCCCCTTTGGGTGGTGATGCGGCCCTTGCGGGCCTGCCCGTCGCGGGCCAGCGCTTCAAATCGCAGGGTCATGGCCCTGGATTTCTGGTGCAGAACATGGCATCCCCCAGAGAAAGGAAACGGTAGCCCTCGGCCAGGGCGGTGGTGTAGGTGTCTCGCCAGCGGGGCCCGACGAACGCGGCCAACAGGGCCAGGAGGCTGGACCGGGGCAGGTGGAAATTGGTGAGCAGGGCATCGACCGCCGCGAACTGGTGTCCCGGCTTGATGAACAGACTGGTCGACCCACGAGCCGATCCGGTGATCGCGGCCGACTCCAGCGCCCTCACCACGGTGGTGCCCACCGCCACCACTCGCTCAGCTCCTGCGCATGCGGCCAGAGTGGCCTCGGGAATGCGGTACCACTCGGAGTGCATGACGTGGTCGTCGAGCTCGTCGGCCGCAACCGGGGTGAACGTGGCGGCACCCACGGCCAGCTCCAGCATGCAGACTCTGGCACCCGTCGCCCGGCAGCGGTGGAGCACCTCCTCTGTGAGGTGAAGCCCTGCGGTGGGCGCGGCGGCCGAGACCGGCCGGTCGGCATAGACCGTCTGGTAGCGCTCGGTGTCGGCCAGATCCTCGGTCACATAGGGGGGCAGAGGCACCTCGCCGGCTTGGCCCATTAGAGCGCTGGGATCGCCGGTGGGCCTCACCCAGCGCCGTCCGTCGCCGCCGATCCGCTCCCCCACCTCCATGACTGGCTGGCCGTCGAACCACAGCTCAGTGCCCGGCGGCACTCGTCGGCCGGGTCGCACCAGGGCGCTCCACCACCCGTGTGCGCCCGATTCCAGCAACAAGACCTCGACTCGGCCCCCCGTTGCCTTGTGAAGCCGAAGCCGGGCAGCCATGACCCGGCTGTTGTTCACCACCAGCACGTCGCCGGGGCCGAGAAGACGGGGAAGGTCGCAGGTCAAGCGATGCTCAGGCGGAACAGCCGGTCCCCGGTCTACCAGCAGCCGAGAGCTGTCCCGGGGTTCAGCGGGCCGCTGGGCGATGGCGGCTTCGGGCAGCTCATAATCGAACTCCGCGGTCCGCATGCCCTGTTTCTACCTTAAGCGCCTCCCGGCGCCTAGATCATTGCGGCTCGACCGGGGGCAGGATAACGATGATGGGGCCGACGGTTCCAAACGCAACCATCAGACACCCCTGCCCCGATGCCAGCCGCGGTCGCCGGATGGGTCCGCGTGGCAGCCCGCCCTGCCCGGTAGTTTGGGGCTGATGCTGGTGATGGGAATCGATCCCGGACTGTCCCGGTGCGGCTACGGCGTCGTCCGACAGAAGGGCCGCGTCACCGAGGCGGTGGCCGCCGGGGTAATCCGCACCGACAAGGACGACCCCGTCCCCCAGCGGCTGTATGAGCTCCAGGTCGAGCTGGCCGATCTGATGGACGCCCATCGCCCAGATGCGGTGGCCATCGAGCAAGTGCTGTTCCAGGTGAATGTGCGCACCGCCATGGGGGTGGGTCAAGCCAGTGGGGTGGCCATGGCCGCGGCGGTCGGGGCGGGTGCTGAGGTGTCCGAGTACTCCCCCACCCAGATCAAGAAGGCTGTGGCGGGCTGGGGCGCCGCCGGCAAAGAGCAGATGGGACAGATGGTGCAGACCCTTCTGGGCCTGCCCCGACCCCTGAAGCCGGTGGACGCCGCCGACGCGGTTGCGGTTGCCCTGTGCCATCTGGCCCATCGTCCTGCCCGAACCCGGATCCAGGCGGCGCGGTGATCGGGCTGCTGCGGGGCACGCTGGCTCTGCGGGATCACGACGAGGTGATCGTGGAAGCCGCAGGCGTCGGCTATCGGGTGACCGTTGCGCCGGAGACTTCGGCCTCCTTGGGAGAGTTGGGTCAAGAAGTGCTGCTGCACACCCACCATCACATTCGGGAAGACGCCCAGACCCTCTACGGGTTCGACACTCCCGACAAGCGCCGGGTATTCGAGGGGCTCATCTCGGCTCACGGCGTGGGGCCGTCGATGGGCATGGCCATCATGTCGGTATTCGGGCCTGCGGAGCTGGCCGGGATTCTGGCCACCGACGACATCAACGCCTTGTGCCTGGTGCCCGGAGTGGGCAAGAAGACCGCGGCCCGGCTCTTGGTGGAGCTCAAATCCCGGCTCGACATCGGCGACGTGACCTCTGCGCTGGCATCAGACCGGCCGGAGGGCGAGCAGCCTTCCGATGCCCGCAACGTGGTCCGCCAAGCGTTGGCCGAACTGGGCTACAGCGCCGAGGAGATCCGCGCCGCCATCGCCGCCCTCCCCCCCGGGGACAACTCTTCTGCCCTGCTCAAAGAGGCCCTCCGCCACCTGGCATCAGGGGTGTGAGCCGGCCATGACCAAGAGGGAGGAGCTCCTGGCGGGGGTCACGCTGCCGGAAGATGCTGCGGCCGAGCCGGGGCTGCGGCCTGCCCGGCTGGACGAGTTCGTGGGCCAGTCGGAGCTGAAGGAGCATCTTCACATCATCCTAGGCGCGGCCCGAGCCCGATCGCAGCCGGCCGACCATCTGCTGTTCGCCGGACCCCCGGGCTTGGGCAAGACCACACTGGCCCACATTGTCGCCAAGGAGATGGACGCCGGGCTCCACATCACATCGGGTCCGGCGCTGGAGCGGGCGGGCGATTTGGCCGCCATCTTGTCCAAGCTGGAGGACGGCGATGTGCTGTTCATCGATGAGATCCATCGACTGCCCCGCATCGTCGAAGAGGTGATGTACCCGGCCATGGAGGACTTCAACGTCGACATCGTGCTGGGCAAGGGGCCGGCGGCTCAATCGGTTCGCCTCGATTTGGCCAGATTTACCCTGGTGGGCGCCACCACCCGCACCGGGCTCATCACCGGACCGCTGCGAGACCGATTCGGGCTGGTGTCGCGGCTCGACTACTACAACACTTCGGATTTGGAGGCCATCGTGGCCCGGGCGGCGACCATCCTCGACATCCGGGTCGACCAGGCCGGAGCGGCCGAGATCGCCCTCCGGGCCCGGGGCACTCCCCGTATCGCCAACCGGCTGCTGCGCCGAGTGCGGGATTACGCCGAGGTCCGAGCCGATGGTGTCATCGACCATGCCGTCGCGGCCGCCGGGCTGAAAGTGTTCGGCGTGGACCCCGCCGGCCTCGACAAGATCGACCGGGCCATCCTGTCGGCCCTGTGCGAGCGGTTCAGCGGAGGGCCGGTCGGGCTGTCCACCCTGGCCATCAGCGTCAGCGAGCCGGCCGAGACGGTGGAGGACGTGTACGAGCCCTTCCTCATCCAGCAGGGCCTGCTGATGCGCACCCCCCGAGGCCGAGTGGCCACCACCACGGCGTGGCAACACCTGGGCTTGGCCGCGCCCGCCAGCGCCGCGGACCAATCCAACCTGTTCGACTGATCTGCCTGAACGAAGAACTGTGCAGAGCACCGGTGAGCGGAGGCAGCCTCAGATGGCCACCGCTTGGAGGATGTCGTCGGGTATGTCGAAGTTGGCGTACACGTCTTGGACGTCGTCGTGGTCGTCGAGGGCGTCTATGAGGCGGAGGACGGCACGGGCGGCGTCGGTGCTTTCGACGCCTACTACCGAGGTGGGCAGCATGGTGGAGGAGGCCGACACGAAGGAGATGCCGGTATCGGTCAGGGCGTCGCGCATCGTCGAGAGGTCCGATGGGTCACAGGTGAGGCGCCAGGTGTCGCCCTCGTCGGCCAAGTCCTCGCCGCCGGCGTCGAGGGCGGCCATCATCAGCTCGTCCTCGTCCACCGAGCGGTCCAAGACCACCACCCCTTTGCGCTCGAACTGCCAGGCCACCGCGCCGGGCTCGGCCAGCGATCCCCCGTTGCGGGTGAACAGCGTCCGCACCTCCGAGCTGGTGCGGTTGCGGTTGTCGGTGAGCGCCTCCACGTAGAGGGCCACTCCGCCGGGGGCGTAACCCTCATAGGACACCGACTGGTAGGAGACCCCTTCCAGCTCGCCGGTGCCCCGCTTGATGGCTCGCTCGATGGTGTCCAATGGCACCGAGTTGTCCCTGGCCTTCTGGAACATGGTGCGAAGCGTGGGGTTGGCGTCGAGATCGCCGCCCCCCTCGCGTGCGGCCACTTCCACCTGGCGGATGAGCTTGGCGAACAGCTTGCCCCGCCGCTTGTCGGCTGCGCCCTTGCGATGCTTGATGGTGGCCCACTTGGAGTGTCCTGACATGGGTGCTCTCCCCTATTCCCGCTCTGTGAACCAGCGGTGGATTCGATCATCGTCGGCCAGCTCGGGATGGAACGACGACACCACCACCGAGCCTTGGCGGCATAGCACCGGCACCCCGTCCAATTCGGCCATGGTCTCTACTTCTGCTCCCGCCGATTCCACCACCGGGGCGCGGATGAACACGCCGGGAAACGTGGCGCCCCAGCCGTCGACGGCGATCGGCGCGCTGAACGAGTCGGACTGGCGGCCGTAGCCGTTGCGAATCACCGACACGTCAATTGCCGCGAAGCAGTGTTGGCCGGGATAGCCGTCCACCACCTCGGACGCCAGAAGGATCATCCCGGCGCAGGTTCCCAGAACCGGGATGCCGTCGGCCAGGCGATCGGCCAGCGGGCCGGCCAAGCCATTGGCATCTATCAGCTTGGAGATCGCGGTGGACTCGCCGCCGGGAATCACCAAGCGGTCGACCTCGGCCAGCTCTTGGGGAGTCCGGACTTGGACCGCGGCCACTCCCAGCCGATTCAGGACCTGCTCATGCAGCCCGAAGGCGCCCTGTAGGGCCAGAATTCCGACTTTCACCCGGGGGCTCCGGGTCTCGGGGCGACATCTCGACCTGCTGCACGGTCAGACGCTGCTACCAGCCGCGGTCGGCCAGTCGGGTGTCGAGCCCGTCGATTTCCAGGCCGGGCATGGGCTCGCCCAAGCCGCGGCTGACCTTGGCCAGAATGTGGGGGTCGCGGTAGTTGGTGGCCGCCTCCACTATGGCCTTGGCCCGGGGCGCCGGGTCGGAGGACTTGAAGATCCCCGAGCCCACGAACACCGCCTCAGCGCCGAGTTGCATGACCAGTCCAGCATCGGCCGGAGTCGAGATGCCCCCGGCGCAGAACAGCGGCACCGGGAGCCAGCCGGTCTCGGCCACTTCCCGGACAAGGGGCAGCGGGGCCTGGAGCTGCTTGGCCCAGTCGAACATCTCGGCCGAGTCGGCCTGGGTTATCCGGCGGACATCGCCGATGATCGACCGGAGATGGCGGACGGCCTCCACTATGTTGCCGGTGCCGGCCTCGCCCTTGGAGCGGATCATGCACGCCCCCTCGGAGATGCGCCTCAGTGCCTCGCCCAGATTGGTGGCCCCGCACACGAACGGCGCGGTGAACGACCACTTGTCTATGTGGTGGGCCTCGTCGGCCGGGGTCAACACCTCGCTCTCGTCGATGTAGTCCACATCGAGGGCCTCCAGAATCTGGGCCTCGACGAAGTGGCCGATGCGGGCTTTGGCCATGACCGGAATGGTGACCGCCCCCTGGATGCCGGTGATCATCTCGGGGTCGCTCATGCGGGCCACCCCGCCGTCGCGGCGGATGTCGGCGGGAACCCGCTCCAAGGCCATGACCGCCGCCGCTCCGGCGTCCTCGGCGATCTTGGCCTGCTCGGGGGTGACCACGTCCATGATCACGCCTCCCTTGAGCATCTCGGCCAGCCCTCGCTTGACCAGAGTGGTCCCCTTCTCGCGGCCTGAAATCGACTCAGCGGTCATGGTGGCAGTCTATGGCTTCCAGCCGGGAAAACGCGAGGTTGGTTTCTGCTACCGCTTCTTGAGCAGGTTCTCGGCGAAGTCTTCCACCATCACCAGGACATCTCCCCCCGGCAGGGCGATGAATGTTTGCCCAGGGGTAAGCCGCACCGGGTTGCCGTCGCCGTCGGCCACTTGCCACGGCTGGCCGGCCGACGGGCGGGTCCATTGGCCTCGGATCAGATGGCCCGCGGTGAACACCAGGGCGACGCCTCCGTTGGGATCGACCGTGATGGCCTCTGGACTCCGGGGATCGGCGGCGCTGCCGGTGTAGCGGGTTTGGAGCACCACCACGTTGGCCGGCGCCACCTGGACGGGGGCGATGTCGGGATTGGGCGTGCCGTCGGTGTGCCGGGCCATGTCCACATGGGGGGTTCCGTCTTGCCAGCGGGCCCAGCCGCCGGATTCCCCGTCCCAGGCGAACTGCGCCAGCAGTCCGAGGCCGCCGCTGCTGCTCAGATAGCGGACCTCAACGCCGGGCACCGGCTGAGCGGACGGCGGGAGGCTCTCCCCCGGCCGGCGGTACTCGAATAGCGGCGCCGGCGCTTCCAGACGGCCGGGGGCCGCATCCCATATGGCTGCGGTGGTGGTGTACAGGTTCCACGGCGGCACCCGATCCCTCACCCGCCAGTAGTCGGTGGGCAGGTTGTCCCAGCGCAGTTCATAGAGCTTGCCGTCGGCCTGGCCCTGGGAGATTTCCCGGAGCACGCCCGGATTGGCCCCGGAGTGTCCGTATATCGGCTGTCCGAAGTTGGCCAGGATATCGGGGTCGGAACTGCGGGCCGACCGGACCGGGCCCAGCGGCTCGGCCCCCTGGCTGTGGAATACGGCCATCAGCCGGGTGATCCCCTCCACTCTGGCCTCGATGAGCATGTCTGCCTGGTTGATCCCGGTTTGCGGGCGGCCCACGCTGCTGGTGCCTACCTTGATCGCCAAGGCCGGCCGATTCATGATGGAGGGGTTGTCCAGCGGCTCACCGGTGAGCGGCTCAGTGGGCGCCGGTTGAGGGTCGGGGGTGGCCGGCACGGGATCAGGGGCGCCGTCTTCCCCCGGCATCGGGGAGGCGGGCGGATCAGGGTCGGCACTGCCCGAGCCGGCGGCATCGGGGTCGCGCTCCGACGGCTCGGCAGTGGCCCCGTCCGGTGTGTCCGGCGCCCCATCGCCGGTGGGTGTGCTCGTCGACTCCGAGGCGGGCGGGGCTGCGCTGGTTCCCCCAGCCCCGTCGGCGGGATCACTCGCATTCGAACCGCCGCAGCCTGCGGCCGCCAGAGCCGCGACCAGCAGCGGGGCGACCATTCTGGCGCGCCGGGATGCGGGCCGAGGCGCTGACAAGCCTTCCATCAGAGTTCGCTCAGCGCGGCTATCCGGGTTTGCAGCCCGGGATGGCGCACGGCGTCGGCTATCCCCCAATCAGGCTCGTCTATCCACATGTGCAGCGCAGCCACTGTGGCTGATGGTACTTCAGGGGTTTGGCCGGAAATGGTCATAAGCGCAGACAGCAGACCGGGCGGATACCGAGTGAGCGATACCGCCTCGAAATCGGCTTTCAGGCTCCGGCCGGCCGGCAATACCCGGCCCATCACCCGGCTGCGCAGCCAGCCGACCGCTCCCAGCGGCCAGGCCAGGAGGATTCCGGCCAGCGTCTCAAAAGCGGCGTCACCCCGGCGTATGCGGCACAGATGATGGGCCAGCAGTCCCTCCAATTCGATGCGCTCGAGCTGCTCGACCGCGCCGGAGGTGACGACGATGCCGGCATGAGCGGGGGTACGGGCCGCGGCCAGGGCATTGATGGAGTCAGACTGGATGACGCGCAGCTCGGGAGCGGGAATGCCGTGGTTCACACACAGGCCCTCCAGCACATTGGCGAGGGTCTCCTCGGCCGCACCGTCGGGGGCCTGGCCGCCGGCAAGGCGCAGCAGCAACCGCCAAGCGGTCAAGCGCAGCCCGCCGACGGCGGCCGCGCCGGCGACAGCCGCGATGACGAGGGCCCATAGCCAGGGCAGGCCAACAAGGGCGCGAAGAACAACCAGGGCTGCCGCGGCGACAACTGCGCCCAGAATGCCGAGGGCGGTTGCGGATCGGCGCGGTCCGGGGTTCACGCTCCCCCTTTGCTTTGGGCAGTCTCGGGCTCTGGGGAGCGGACCCGACGGCGGGCGGCCAGATCGGCATAGATCTCGGCATAGCGGCAGGCCAGCTTGTCCATGGAGAACTGCTGGGCCCGGTCCAAACCCGATTCCATCAATGCGCCCGCCATGTCGGCGTCGAACAGAACTCGTTTGAGGGCCGCGGCCAATGCGGCGGCATCGCCGGGCTCGGAGAGCAGGGCGTCGCGTCCCGGGCGGGCCACGATGGCGTAGGCGTCCAGATCGGAGGCCACGATCGGAGTCCGAGCGGCCATGGCTTCCAGCAGCACCACCCCGAACGACTCGCCGAACAAAGACGGGGCGCAGAACACATCAGCGCCCTGCAAGCGGGACTGCTTCTCCGCGTCGGAGATCCGTCCCAGCCACTCCACCCGGGGATCGTTGCCGGTCTGCTCTTTCAGGTGTTGGGTCTCTGGACCGTCGCCCCCCACCCACAGCCGCACTTCGGGCGGCAGATACCGAAGGGCGTCGATCAGGATTGCCAGCCCTTTGCGAGGCTCATGGCGTCCCACGAAGAAGATGGTGGGATGAGACGATGTCACCGGCTCAGCGGAGGGGGCATTGAGCTCAACTCCGTTGAACACCAGCTCGTAGCAGCCGCCGAGCTGGTCTTCGGCTAGGCGGCGGGCGTCCTCCGACACCGCGCAGCGGTAGTCCAGTCGATTGGCCACCCACTGCACCAAGGGGCGCAAATGCTGATAGGCGGTGCTGTGGCCGGCCCGGTGGAAGGTGCCCAGCAGGGGCGCCGATTTCAGCACGGCAGCAGTGTTGGTGGGGCCGGGGGCGATCGGCTCATGGAGGTGGAGCACATCGAAGTGCTCGTCGCGCACCACCCGGATCGTGCGGAGCTGGGCGGGGGGGTCGGGGGCGAGCGGGGCGATAGAGCCGTTGGCCGCCGTGGGCAGGCTGTTGCCCAACGGCGTGACCGACTCGTCGGGCGGAGGGCCGTCGCAGGGCGCCAGCACCCGGGCTTCCACCCCCATGCGGCGCAGGGAGCGGGCCAGTCCCATGACCTGTCCCTGGACCCCGCCGGGGATGGTGAGGCTGTAGGGGCAAACCAGCCCGACCCTCATCCCGGAACCCCCACTCTGGGGAAGTCGTCGTTGGCGGAGGGGTCTGCACCGCTCCCCCGCTCGCGGAACTTCCTGAGAGCCTCCTCGTCGCTGGGCCAGTTGGGCTGCATGAGGTGCCACTGCTCGGGGGCGGCGCGTATCAGCCCTTCCAAGGATCGGGCCAGGTCTTGGGTGATCCGGGCCACATCGGCCCGCAGCCTGCCGTGGCGCTCGGCGGGGACCGGCGGCAGCACCACGCCCCGATGACCGGGCCCGTCCTGGTACACCGCGGTGGGCAGAATTGCCGCGCCGGTCCGCAGGGCCAGGGTGGCCGGTCCGCCGGGCAGCAGGGTGCGCTCCCCGAAGAACTCCACCTCCACTCCCCCTCGGCCCACCTGCCGGTCGGCTAGCAGGCACACCACCTGTTTGGCTCGCAGCGACTTGACGAGAGCGGAGACCGCGGCCGGTCCCAGGGGCACGATGTCGATGCCCATGCGACGGCGCTCGCCCACCATCCAGTCGAACAGCCGGGCCGGCTCGAGCGGCTCGACCACCGATATCACCGGGTACCCGGGAATCCGGGCCATCCACGTGCCGGCCCACTCCCATCCCCCGAGGTGGGGCAGGGCCAGAATGGGCGCAGTGCCGGTGTCGATGGCCTCTTGGACGTAGTGGAAGCCCTGGTGGGTGAATCGGGCGCTTACGGTGTCGTCGTCCAGCTTGCCGAGCCGGGCGCCGTCGAACCAGTACCGGGCGTAGGACTCAAACGAGGCCTTGACAGCCTGGGCCAAGGCATCGCCCCCGAAATCGGGGCCGCACACCCGCTGGAGCCGGCGCTCGGTGATGAACCGGCGCTCGGGGAGCATCCGGTATGCGCTCCGGCTGATGGCGCGGGTAAGGGCTGCGCCCACCGGTTGGGGCAGATGGCGGGCCAAGGCGGCGCCGCTGCGGTACAAGAGCACATCGGCCGACAGCCGGCGGGCTCGGGCTATGGGAGGTGTGGCCTCTTCGGCGGCATTCATACTGAGTGCATGGTGTCGGCTTGACGCCAGACTTTGGCAAATCGTTGCAAGGCGGTGGCCGCGGTGAGGCCCAGCATGGCCCAGAGCACCGGGATCAGCACGAAGCTGAAGGCCAGTCCGGCGCCGAGCACGATGAACCGCTCGGCGCGCTCCATGAGGCCGCCCTTGGCGTCGAGGCCCAGCGACTCGGCCTTGGCCCGCTGATAGGAGACCAGCGAAGCCACACCCATGAGGGCCAGGGGCAGCATGAAGATGTGACCGGGCTCGGTGGACCCCAAATACCAGGCCAATCCCCCGAACAGCAGGGCGTCGCACACCCGATCGCTGACCGAGTCGAAGAAGGCGCCCCGAACCGAGCTGGTGCCCGATGCCTTGGCGATGGGCCCGTCGAGGGCGTCAGAAAGACCGGCCAGGATCAAGAAGATCAGGCCGAGGATCAACTGGCCGCGGCCGATGACCACGGCGGCCACCGCGGCCATTGCGACGCCGAAGGAGGTAACCCCATCAGCGCTCACACCCAACCGACAGAGGACGGCGCCGATGGGATCAAGCCCCCGATTGACCGCCGAGCGCCAGTTGCCGTCGAACATGCGACCCCTACTGTACCGGCGCGCTGTCGCTGAGGTCGGTCCAGTCCTCGGGATTGGGCTGCACAAGCTGGTCGATCACCTCACCGCTGATGCCGTCTACGAAGACCAGGCCCCGCTGGTCGGGCTGGGGCTCGTTGGAGTAGAGCAAGATCCGCCAAGCAGGTCGGCTGAACCAGCCCCGCCAGCCCATCTGCGCCGATGCGTGGCCCACCGGGAAGCCCACCGCTGCGACGGCAACCACCAAAGCGCCCGATTCGTCGATCTTCAGCTCCTTCCCGCACACGAAGCCGTAGACGGCGAACGCGGCCAGGGCGATGGCCGCGGCCAGGATTCCTCCGTTGACCAACGGGCTCTCGGCGGCGACCGCCCACACCACGGTGCAGACCACCGAGGCCGACAGGTAGATAATGGCGGGGATCCGGCGGCGGCTGTTGTTGGGAAACAGATAGGGGCCGACGTACTCGCTGACCTTCAGCTCCTGGGGAAGCTCGTCAGTTATCTCCGCATCAGACACCGCACAAGGCTACCGGCTGGCCGCGGCGCGCAGGACATGGACAAGGGGCGTTGAACGGCATTGCATAAGCCTCCTAGGGGCTTGAGCTTCTAGGGTTGTCCCGATATGGCTGAGATCAACGTCACTCTCCCGGACGGCAGCACGCGCACGATTGGCTCGGGGGCCACCGCGGGCGACCTTGCGGCTGACATAGGCCCTGGTCTGGCCAAGGCCGCTCTCATCGCCACCGTCGACGATGTGGAGGTGGACCTGAGCGTGCCGCTGGCCGATGGCCAGCAGGTGGCGATCATCACCGCCGACAGCGAGGCCGGCCTGGAAACGCTGCGCCACTCCACTGCCCATGTGCTGGCCCAAGCGGTGCTGGAGATGTACCCCGGCGCCACCTACGCCGTCGGGCCGCCCATTCAAGACGGCTTCTACTACGACTTCGACTTGCCTGACGAGGCCACTATCAGCGACGACGACCTCGAGGCCATCGAGGCCCGGATGCGGGCGATCATCGAAGCCGACCAGCCTTTCGAGCGCCACGAGGTGTCGGCTGCCGAAGGGCTCGAGCTGTTCGCCGACCACCCCTACAAGCGGGAGATAATCGAAACGGTGGCCCTGGCTTCCGAATCCGATGATGCCGGGCAGTCGGCTGATGAGCTGGCCGACGAGGTGGGCGGCGACGGCCAGATCAGCTACTACCGCAACTCCGACTCCTTCATCGACCTGTGCCGCGGCCCCCATGTCCCGTCCACTGGGCGGCTGGGGTCCTTCAAGCTGATGAGCGTGGCCGGGGCCTACTGGCGCCGCGACGCCGGCCGCCCCTCCTTGCAGCGCATCTACGGCACGGCCTGGGCAACCCGCAAAGACCTGGCCGCCCACCTGCACCGGCTGGCCGAGGCCGAAAAACGCGACCACCGCAAACTGGCCCGCGAGCTCGACCTGCTGTCGTGGCCCACCGAGCTGGGACCGGGCCTCGCCGTTTGGCACCCCAAGGGGGCGGCGGTGCGGCGCATCATCGAGGACTACAGCCGCAGCCGCCACGACGAGGGGGGCTATGAGTCGGTGGTCACCCCCCACATCGCCCGCTCAGAGCTGTGGGAGACCAGCGGCCATCTGGACTTCTACCGGGAGTCCATGTACCCGCCCATGGAGTTGGACGGCGCCTCCTACCACCTCAAGCCGATGAACTGCCCCTTCCACGTGCTGATCTACAAGAGCAGCCAGCGCTCCTACCGCGACCTGCCCATTCGACTGTTCGAACTGGGCACGGTGTACCGCTATGAGCTGTCGGGAGCGGTCCATGGCCTGATGCGCATCCGAGGATTCACCCAGGACGACAGCCACATCTTCGCCACCCGGGAGCAGGCCCCCGCCGAGATCGCCTCGTTGGTGGCGTTCGTGCTGTCGGTGCTGCGGGCGTTCGGATTCGAGGAGTTCGAGGCCCGCTTGGCCACCCGGCCGCTGGAAAAGTCGATCGGCGAGGACGCCGAATGGGACTTGGCCACCGACGCTCTCCGGGAGGCGCTGGAGGCCTCCGGGCTGGAGTATCAACTGGACGAGGGCGGCGGCGCCTTCTACGGGCCCAAGATCGACATCGATGTGCGCGACGCCATCGGGAGGAGCTGGCAGCTGTCCACCCTCCAGGTGGACTTCCAACTTCCCGAGCGGTTCGGCCTCGAATATGTGGGCTCCGACGGCAACCGCCATCGCCCGGTGATGATCCACCGCGCCCTCATGGGAGCCATTGAGCGCTTCTTCGGGGTGCTCATCGAACATTGCAGCGGTGCGTTCCCGGCGTGGCTCGCCCCGGTCCAAGCGGCCATTTTGCCGGTGGCCGCCACCCATGCCGACTACGCCGCTGAAGTCGAGGCCCGGCTGAGCCGAGCGGGGTTCAGAGTCCATGTGGTCGCCGCTGAAGAGCCGCTGGGCCGGCGCATAAGGGCGGCCAAGCTCCAAAAGCTGCCCTATGTGCTGGTGGTGGGTGACGACGACGTGGCCCACGGCACGGTGGGAGTGAACGCCCGGGGAAGCGACGGCGACGAGCGGGGCGTGCTGCTGAGCGACTTCGCCAATCGACTGAACGAAGAAGTAGCGGACCATCGCTGATGCTTGAGCGCTTGTGGGCCCCGTGGCGCAGCCGCTATGTGGCGGGTATAGCCGCCACAGGCGCGGAGCCGGCAGAGGCCACTCTTTTCGAGCAGATTCTGGCCGCCCCTGAATCCGATGAGGAGACCGGCATCTTGTGGCGGGGCCAGACCTGCTTTGCCTTGCTCAACGCCCATCCCTACGGCAGCGGCCACCTGATGGTCGTGCCCAACCGTCCGGTGGCCGACCTAGCCGGCCTCAGCGACGCCGAGAGCGATGAGCTGTGGGCCGCGACTCGGGCCGCGGTGGCCGCCATCCGCCGGGCCTACAACCCCGACGGCGTGAACGTGGGCCTCAACTTGGGGGCGGCCGCCGGCGCCGGCATTCCCGACCACCTCCACGTCCACTGCCTGCCCCGCTGGCGGGGCGACACCAATTTCATGACCACCGCAGCCGAAACCCGAGTGCTCCCCGAACCCCTGGCCGAATCATGGTCCAAGCTGAGGGATGCTTGGGGGGAATAGGGAGCACACAAACGGGCGCAGGGTTCGGTATGGCTTACAGCCGAACGCCCAGCAGGGCGGCTGCGGGGGTGATTGCGCCGGTTGTTGCGGCGGCGTCGATGGCGGCTACTGCTGAGGGGGTGTCTAAGTCGTCATCTAGGCAGGAACGGACCTGATAGAGGACCGCGTTGGCTGCATCGGGGCTGCCTTCGGGCGCGGCCTGCCAAGATTCGAGGCGGGCCGCGGCGGTGGGCATTAGTGAGTCATTCCATTCCCAGGAATCGCGGTAGTGGTGGGCCACTATGGCCAGGCGGATGGCCCGGGGGTCGTATTCCTTCAGAAGGTCGGAGACGAACACCAGGTTGCCCAGCGACTTGGACATCTTTGCGCCGTCCATTCGCACCATCGCCTGGTGCATCCAGTGGCGCACGAACTGCTTGTCGGTGACTGCCTCCGACTGGGCGGCCTCGCATTCGTGGTGGGGATAGACCAGGTCGGTCCCGCCCCCGTGGAGATCGACGGTATCGCCAAGCTCCCGCATGGCCAGCGCCGAGCACTCGATGTGCCAGCCGGGCCGGCCGGGGCCCCACTTGGAGTCCCAGGCGGGCTCGTCGGGGGCGGACTTCTGCCACAGGACGAAGTCCAGCCGGTCGCGTTTGTTGGGATCGTCGGGGTTGCCCCCGTGCTCGGCAGCCAGGGCCAGCATGGTGTCCCGGTCGAAATGGCTGATTTGGCCGAAGCGGTCGAAGGCGGAGATGTCGAAGTACACCGACCCCCCCGACTGGTAGGCGTAGCCCCGGTCGAGCACGAGGCCGATCATCTTGCGGATGTCGGCGATGGCCGAGGTGGCCCGGGGCTCCGACCAGCACGGCAGCATTCCCAGGGCCTGCATGTCGGAGTCAAACCGGGCGGTCTCGGCCGCGGCCAGATCCAGGTAATGGACGCCGACCTCCCTGGCCTTGCGGAGGATGTCGTCGTCCACATCGGTGATATTGCGCACGCAGCGGGTCTCGTGTCCCCGGTCGCGCAGCCGCCTCTGCAAGACGTCGTAGGCCACATAGGTGGCGGCGTGGCCCAGGTGGGTGGCGTCGTAGGGGGTGATGCCGCAGGTGTACATGGCCACCACCGGCCCCGGCTCGAACGCAACGACCGCTTGCCGGGCGGTGTCGTAGAGGCGCATCGGCTCTGCTGGGGATGCGGCAGATGGCGAGGGTGGCATGGCCGACGGGCTCAGCCGCCTTCGAGGTCCAACCCGGTGAAGCGGACCGCCACCCGGGTTTTGTAGCGGACATTGAGTTGCAACAGCACCGCGGTGAATGCCTCTACCGGGCTGGCGCTAGACAGCGGCCCGGCATCGAATGCCCGCACTCCGGGCAGCCTGGCCACGATTTCCATGGTGGTGTCGGTGGCCTCGGGGTGGTCGGAGCACACCAGCACGTCGCTGTCCACCGGCTGATTCAGATCGCCCAAATCGTGGGCCGGCACATGGTGGAGGGCGGCCGACACCAGGGCCCGAGGCACTGCGGACTGCACCGAAGCCGCCACCGAGCCCCGGGACGGTATCAGCGGCTGGAACTCCCGGCCCATCTTGACCAGGGCGTTGGCCATGCAGATGGCCACCTTGCCGGCCAGTTCACCAGCCACCGAGGCAGCGGTGGTCGCGGCGGCATCCCATGGGGTGGCCACCACCACCACTTCGCAGGAGGCGGCGCCGTTGTTGTCCGCGCCGGAGAGGGGAAGGCCGCGATCAGGCCACTCCCCCTTCAGCCGGTCGCAGACTTCTGCGGCCCGCTCGGCCGAGCGCGACCCCACCACGGTGTCGAATCCCTCCGATGCCAATCGGACGGCCAACGCTCCGCCCGCCGGGCCCGTCCCTCCGAGAATGCCAATCCGCATCGGCCCAACGGTATAGGAGGATCACTCGCAAACTCACATACAGCAACCGCACCGGCTCAGGCGAGCTGTCTCGGGCGGTCGTGGGGCTCCTCGCCAACTTGTGCAGGGCTGCCGCTTGGTTCGATGGCGAGCTGTCTTGGGCGGTCGTGGGGTTCCTCGCCAACCTTCATAGGGCTGCCGCTTGGTTCGATGGCGAGTAGCCTCCAACGATCATGGGACTCCTCGACGGGAAACGGATTCTGGTAACCGGGGTGCTGACCGACGCGTCGCTGGCCTTCGGCATCGCTGCGCTGGCCGCCGAAGAGGGCGCTGAGCTGGTCCTGACCGGCGCAGGCCGGGGCCTCAGCCTGACCGAGCGCACCGCCCGCAAGCTTCCGGGCCCGCCGCCGGTTCTGGCCTTCGACGTGACCGACCCCGGACACCCCGCCGCCCTCCGGGGGGAGCTGGCCGAAAGGTGGGGAGCGATGGACGGTGCCGTACACGCCATCGGCTTCGCCCCGGAGGTGTGCTTGGGCGACGACTTCATGGCCGCCGGTTGGGACGACGTGGCGGTGGCCCTGGAGATCTCGGCCTATTCCCTCAAGACCCTGGCCGAGGTGGTGGTGCCGCTCATGGCGGGAGGCGGATCAATCGTGGGGCTCGACTTCGACGCCACGGTGGCCTGGCCCGCCTACAACTGGATGGGGGTGGCCAAGGCGGCCTTCGAGTCCGCCGCCCGCTACTTGGCCCGCTCGCTGGGCGAGCAGGGCATCCGGGTGAATCTGGTGGCGGCCGGCCCGGTGCGCACCATGGCCGCCCGCTCCATCCCCGGATTCGGGGTGTTCGAGGACACATGGGCCGACCGGGCCCCGCTGGGATGGGACGTCAAAGACAGCTCCTCGGTGGCCAAAGCCGCGGTCGCTCTCTTGTCTGACTGGTTCCCGATGACCACCGGCGAGATGATCCATGTCGACGGCGGCTACCACGCCGTGGGCGCCTGAGGCTCAGCGCTGGCTCCTGCCCACTTGCGCTGCTCAAATCCGCCAACCGAGCTCGCTATAGCTCTATGGTCGGGGCGAGAAAGCTGTTGCTTGGAATAGGAGTAAGAGATGCCAATCGAATTTGCCAAACTCAACAAGACGGTCACCATCACTGCGGTGCTGGCTCTGCACTGGTCGGTGTTCTGGCTGCTTAACGGTCTGGACAAGTTCCTCAACACTGACAACTTCTTCGGAGTTGACTTCAAAAACAAGCTCAAGGGCCCCCCTGACCAAGACGGACTGCTGGCCAACTTGGGACTCGGCGACGGGTGGGCCGCGCCGATCGCCGCCATCGTGGGGATTATCGAGCTTGTGCTGGCCCTGCTGTTTGTGGGGGCGCTCGTCTCCTTGGCCCGGCGCAAGGCTGACAGCAGCGACGCGATTGCGGCGTGCTTGACCCTCAGCATTTTGTTCTTCGCCATCTTGTCGGCGGGAGCGGTCCTGTTCGGCGACCGCGCCGCCATGGAGCAGCACGGAATCTTCATCATCGCTCTGCTGGCATCTCGAGTAGTGGTGGGCAAGACCGCCGCCAACGCCTGATCTCCGTTACCCCCGTCCCCTCGCAGGCCATTGTCCGTCTGCGGGGGAGCCGACGGTTGTCCAATGACTCTGGATCGCCGCTGTGGCCCCCGCTACCCGTTTGCCAGGGGGCGGACGAAGTCGTCGGCGAAACGATTGATGGCGTCGCGGTAGGCGGTGGCGTTCTCCAGCAAGCCTTGGCGGTTGTCGGTGCTGACGTCTTCGAGCTCTGCCCAGGGGAGGGCGTACAAACCGGTGATGCCCAGCTCCTCTTCTGCCCGGCGGTAGAGGTCTAGTGAAGGCGGCTCATAGAAGCCGGAGATGATCTCGAAGTGATCCTCGGCCCGGCCCTCTTCGGCCAAGAGCGTCCGCAGTCGGGCGACGATGCCGGCCAGCGTGTCCCAGTCGTAGGCATTGCCCACCCAGCCGTCGGCATGGCGGGCTGCCCGGCGCAGCGCCGGCCCCGAGTGGCCCCCGGTGTAGATGGGGATGGGCTGGTCGGGAGCCGGTCCCATCATCATCGGGGGGATGTCGTAGAACTCCCCGTGGAACTCCACCCAGCCCGGCTTCCACAGCTCGCGCAGGGCTTCGATCATCTCGTTGCTGCGGGGGCCGCGGTTGTCGAAGTCTTGGCCCATCTGCTCGAACTCTTCGCGCATCCAGCCCGCGGCCATGCCCAACGCCACCCTGTTCTCGGAGATCACCGCCGCGGTGGACACCTGCTTGGCCACAGAGAGGATGGGGCGGTTGGGGGCGATGAAGATGTTGTTGGAGAAGTGGAGTTGCTGGGTGGCGCCGATCATGGCACCGATGGTCACCCAGGTGTCGGGCCACGAAGTCTCCGGATCCCAGATGGGCCGACCGTCCTCATACGGCGAATAGGGGTAGGGGCTTTCGAGGTCCTGGGGATAGAAGATGTGATCAGAGAGCACCATCCCGTGGTACCCGGCTTTATCGACCATCCGGGCGATGGGCACCAGCTCGGTGCTCTTCATGAACGCGGTCACACACCAGAATTTCATGCCGCCATTATGTCTGATGATCAGACGGGGCGGGCCCGGCAGGGTCGGTTTCATCGATGAGGTCGCCGACCAGCACCTCCAGCACATCCTCCAGGGTGACCAACCCCACGGTGCGCCGGCGAGTGCCCCCGCGGACGACAGCCAGATGGCGCCGGCTTCCCTGCATTAGCGCCAGCACTCCCTCCAGCGAGGTTTCCTCCTCGATGGCGGGCACGACGCGGATCAGCTCGTCGCCGAGGGATTGTCGGGCCCGCGCGCCGGTCACGTCTAGGAGGTCTTTGGCATGGACGAACCCGATCACCCGATCAGGGGAGCCATTCTGGACCACTACCCGGGAGTGGCCGCTGGCGTTCATCAAGTCGACCACCTCGGCCACTGTGGCCTCGCGCTCCACCGCGGTGATCCGATCGCGGGGAACCATGACCGTTCGAACCGGGCGGGCGGCCAGCTCTAGAGCGCTGGACAGCAGCGACCGGTCGAAATCGTCCAGCAGCCCCTCGGCGGCGGAGTGCTCAACTAGGCCCGCAAACTCCTGAGCGGTATGGGTGGTGGGCAATTGGTCGAGGGGCTCCACGCCGCCAAGGCGCACCAACCCCCGGCTGAGGCGGTTCAACAGCCCGATTAGCGGGCCGAAGACGATGGCGTAGAGGCGGTTAACCGGGGCCAGCCACATGGCGGTACGCTCGGCCCCGGCCAAGGCGATGTTCTTCGGGACCATCTCCCCCAGCACCATGTGCAAGAACACCACAATTGCCAGCGAGACCCCGAAAGACACAGCGTGCAGCACTCCTGACGGCAGCTCGGCAAATGACCCGACTGCCCGCTCGATGAGGTCGGCCACCGCGGGCTCGGCCACGAAGCCCAGCCCCAGCGATGCCATGGTGATGCCGAGCTGAGCGCCGGCCAACTGCCGATTGAGGTCGCTCATGGCCGCCAGGGCCAGCCGGGCCCGGCGGTTGCCTGCTTCGGCCAGCGGCTCCAGCCGAGACCGTCGGGCGGCGATGAGGGCGAACTCCACCGCCACGAAGCCGGCATTGGCCGCCAAGAGCACCACCGCGATAGCGATGTACAGGGCGGTCATGGGATTGCCCGGCCAAGCGGGGGCGGGTGGCCTGCATCCACCTGCCGCAGGCGCACGGTGTCGATGCGCCGCCGGTCCACCGACTCGATCTGGAACTCCCAGCCCTGGTAGCGGAACACCTCGCCGATAGCCGGGAGGCGCTGAAGATGGTCCAAGATGAAGCCGGCCAGGGTCTCGTAGTCGCCATCGGGCACCCGGAGCCCGGTCATGTCTTGCAGCTCGTCGGGGTGGATTCCCCCCTGCACAACCAACTCTCCCGCGTCGCGGGCCACCGCCGGGGGTTCGGTGTCGTCATGCTCGTCGGCGATCTCGCCCACGATCTCCTCCACCAGATCCTCCTGGGTGACGATCCCCGCAGTGCCCCCATGCTCGTCCATGACCACCGCCAAGGGGCTGCGCTGCGCTCTCATGTCCAGCAGCAGCGAGCGCAGATTCCGGGTTTCGGGGACGATGAGCGGCACCCGCATGATCTCAGCGACCGGGGTGGCTGCCCACCGCTCGGCCGGCACCTCGTACACGTTCTTGACCAGGGCCACTCCCACGACATCGTCGATGTCGGCGGCGATCACCGGGAAGCGGGAGAATCCGGTCTGGCTCGACAAGGAGACCAACTCGGCCACCGACTGGTGGTGCTCGATGGTACACACCGAGACCCGGGGGACCAGCACGTCGGCGGCGTCGCGCTCCGCGAAGCGGATGGCCCGAGTCAGCAGGCGAACCCTGGACGGCTGCATGGCGCCCTTCTGCCCAGAGGACCGGATCACCCAGGCCAGCTCCTCGCGGGAACGGGCCTCGCTGAGCTGCTCGGTGGGTTCGACTCCCATCCAGGACACGACTCTGTTGGCTGTTCCGTCGAATAGGCGGATGAACGGCCCGGCTGCGGTCGCGAAGCCCCTCATGGGAGAAGCCAGCCTCATCGCCGTGGGCAGCGGGCGGGCGATGGCCAGGGTTTTGGGCACCAGCTCTCCGAGCACCATTTGGACGACCACCGCGATGGCCAGCGCGGCGGCGATGGACAGGCCGGACGCGGCTCTGGAGGCAATGCGGCCGGCCACCGGCTCCAAGGTCTCGGCGATAGCGGGCCGGGCGATGAAACCCAGGGCCAAGGAGGTGGCGGTGATGCCGAACTGTGCCCCCGACAGATTGAATGAGAGGGACTTGAGCAGCGACAGGGTGGTCCGAGCCGCTCGCCGACCCTCGGCGGCCAGCCCCTCGATGCGAATCCGATCCACCGCCACCAGAGCAAATTCCGCAGCCACAAACACCGCGTTAGCCGCTACCAGAAGCACAGCGGCCACCAGGCCGAGAACGGTGGTCCAGTTCATCGGCGGTCAACTACCCGGCTGCTGGCTTGGCATCTTCCATAATCTTTAGGGAGACTAAACATGTGAGTCTCAAACAATCACCGTCTCGAACCGCTTTGGAAGCGGCTCAGGCGGCGACTCGCCTCGCCCGCCAGGTGGCGGTAGCGCTGGGAGACTTAGACCTGTCACCCTCACAGTATCGCCTGCTGTTGTTCTTGTCGGAAGGAAACGCGGCCGCCTCGGCGGTGGCCGGGCGCCTGGCGGTGAGCCGCCCCAGCGTGACTGCGCTGGCTGACGGTTTGGAAAGGCGGGGCTTGCTCCAAAGGAAGTCCGATCCAGCCGACCGCCGAAAAGTGGCCCACGAGCTGACCGACGCCGGCAAGCAGGCACTGGCTGCGGCCGACGACGCGGTGGCTGAGCAGATCACCGGCCTCGCCGCCCATCTCGATGCCGACGAGGCCGATCAGGCCCTGGAGGGACTGGCCCTCTGGAACGAGGCGCTCACCCGGGCCCGCAGCCAGCGGGAAGCCAAGAAGTGACTGCCACCGAGACCGGTCCTCTCGGCATTCCGGGGCTCGAGCCCGACGAGGCCGGGGCCCGACCAGAGCTCCCCGAATTCGAGCCCATCGGGGTTTCGGCCCAGTATGCACCGCCCACCGCAGGGATCGACCCCGACAAGACCAAGGGCTGGATGAAGCGCATGATGCCGTTGGTCCGCGCCCATAGGCGGACCCTGGCAATCGGCGTGATCACCGGTGTCTTCGCGCTGGCCACTCAGGTGGCCGTGCCGGCAGCGGGGCGTTCGGCCGTGGACGCGGCCATAACCGGAGATCGCCAGGCACTGTGGATTGTGGCGGTGCTCATCGCGGTGTTCGGCATCGGCCGGCTGGCTTTCGGCGGGGTCTACCGCTTCCATCTGTTCAAGCTGGGCTGGAATGTGGAGACCGACTTGCGGGCCATCGTGTACGAGCACCTCACCCGGCTGTCGTTCTCCTATTACGACCGCACCCAGTCGGGCCAGGTCATCTCCCGGGCCAACAGCGATATCCGGTCGGTACAGCTCCTGCTGGCATTCGGGCCGCTCGTCAGCATGAACGTGCTGATGTTCGTGATGGCCCTGGGGTTCATGGTGTATATCCACCCCTGGCTGGCCCTGGTGGCGCTGGCCCCGCTGCCCGGCGTTTACTGGTTCGGCCTCAAGTTCCGCGACCGGGTGTTCCCGCTGTCGTGGGTGAGCCAGGCCCGGATGGCCGATCTGGCCACCATCGTTGACGAGAATGTGAACGGCACCCGAGTGGTGAAGTCGTTCGCCGCCGAGGAGCGCCAGATCGCCCTGCTGGGAAGGTCGGCCCAGCGCATCCAGTGGGCCAACGTGGAGATCGCCAAGAGCCGGTCCCGCTGGAATCCCCTAATCGAGTCGCTGCCCCGGCTAGGCACGGCCATGGTGGTGCTCTACGGCGGGTGGCTGGCCATCGAGGGCATCGTGTCGATAGGGACGCTGCTGGCCTTCAGCGCCTACGTGATCATGCTCCAGGTGCCCTTCCGCATGGCCGGGTTCGTGCTCATGCAGGGCCAGCGGGCCGGTGCCGCCGCCCAGCGGATTTACGAGATCCTCGATGAGGTGCCCGAGATCATCGACTCCCCTGCCGCGGTGGACATCGTCGAGCCTCAGGGACTGGTGGACTTCGATGACGTCCGCTTCGGCTACAACTCCGATACCCCGGTGCTGGACGGGTTTTCCCTGCATATCGAGCCTGGGGAGCGAGTGGCCATTGTGGGCAGCACCGGGAGCGGCAAGTCGACCGTGGTCCGGCTGCTGGACCGGTTCTACGACGTCGATGGCGGATCGGTTCGCATCGACGGCACCGACGTGCGCGACGTGACCCTGCGCAGCCTGCGCCACACCGTGGGGCTGGTGTTGGACGAGCCGTTCCTGTTCTCGGCCTCAGTCCACGACAACGTCGCCTATAGCCGTCCCGGCGCCTCCCGCGCCGAGGTCATGGTCGCAGCCCAAGCGGCCCAGGCCCACGGGTTCATCAGCGAGCTGGCCGAGGGCTACGACACCGTGGTCGGCGAGCGGGGCTACACATTGTCGGGCGGTCAACGCCAGCGCATCGCCATCGCCCGGACTTTGCTGTCCAACCCCAAGGTGCTGATTCTCGACGATGCCACCAGCGCCATTGACGTGACCGTGGAGGAGGCTATCCACGAGGCCCTGCGAGAGCTCATGGCCAACCGCACCACCATCATCATCGCCCACCGCCTGTCCACTATCAGCTTGGCTGAGCGGGTGGTGGTGCTGGACCAAGGCCGTGTGGCCAACATGGGCACCCACGCCGAACTGCTGGCCACCGACCCCCATTACGTGGAGATCCTGGCCCGCCACAGCGACGACGGGCCACACGATGCGGTGGACAACGGCGACGGTCAGCGAGGGACCAGCGCCAGATTTTCTGGAAACGGCTGGTAATGGGCTGGGGAGGGTACTTCGGCGGGCCCCAGGCCCAGAGCGCGGCTCGCGACGCCGGACTCCCCCATGCCGGCGTGCCCGGCAACCTGCGGGTCCAAGTCGAAGAGGTGCTGAGGGCCGAGCCCGAGTATACGCCAGTGGAGGTCGAATTCAGCCACCGCCAGCCGGCTGACCCGCCGCTGACGCTGCGCTCCCTGCTGTGGCCCTTCCGCCGACAGCTGGCGGTGGCGCTGCTGCTGGTGGTGATCGAATCGGCGATGATGCAGTCGGGGCCGCTTTTGGCCCAGCTGGGCATCGACCACGGGGTCAGCTCCGGCAATGGGCAAGTGCTGCTGGTGGTGGCCGCGGTTTTTCTCGGCACCGTGGCTGCCCATGCGCTGAGCTCCTCGCTGCGCATCCGCTACACCGGCAAGCTGGGCGAGCGCCTCATGTACGCCTTGAGGATACGGGTGTTCTCCCATTACCAGAGGCTGTCGCTGAACTTCTTCACCAATGAGAAGGCCGGCGTGCTGATGACCCGGATGACCAGCGATATCGAAGCCCTGACCGTGCTGTTCCAAGAGGGCTTGGTGAACTTCGCAGTGCAGGGATTGGTGCTCACGGTTATCACCGCGGTGTTGTTCTACCTGAACCCGCTGCTGGCGGTGCTGACCCTGGTGATCGTGGTGCCGGGCACGTTCCTGCTCAGCATCTGGTTCCGCAAGGTCTCCGATCTGTACTACGGCTTGGTCCGCGACCGCATTGCCGAGGTTCTGGCCGACTTGCAGGAGAGCTTGGCCGGCATCCGGGTGATCACCGCCCACAACCGCCGGCGCCACAACGTGGTCAACCACACCAACGTGGTGGGGCGGCACAAAGACGCCAACTTGGCCGGGGTGCGGGCCGCGTCCGTCTACGCCCCCACCACCGAGGCCATCGTGATAATCGGCCAGGCCATCTTGCTGGTGATCGGCGGAACCATGTTGATCAATGGCAGCCTCACCCCCGGTGAGCTGACCGCCTTCGTGCTCTATCTGACGTTCTTCTTCGCTCCCATCCAGCAGCTTGTGCAGCTCTACAACGGCTACCAGCAGGGACAGGCATCGGCCAAGAAGCTGCGCGAATTGCTGGAAAACGAGCCCTCGGTTGCTGAGGCCTCTGATGCGGTGGACCTGCCTCCCATCGAAGGGGAGATCACCCTGGACCAGGTGAGCTTCGGCTACGACGGCGACACTCCAGTGCTGCACGATGTGAGCTTGCGGCTGGCGCCGGGCGAGAGTCTGGCCGTGGTGGGGCCCACCGGGGCGGGCAAGTCCACGGTGGCCAAGCTGATCGCGCGGTTCTACGACCCCCAGCACGGGACGGTGCGCATCGACGGCTGCGATCTGCGGACGGTGACGCTGGCCTCGCTGCGCCGCCAGTTGGGGGTGGTGCCCCAGGAGCCGTTCCTGTTCTACGGCTCCATCCGCGACAACGTGGCCTTCGCCCGGCCCGATGCTTCCATGGCCGAGGTGCTGGAGGCTTGCCGGGCGGTCGGGCTGACCGAGCTGCTGGAGCGGCTGCCCGATGATGTCAACTCCCTGGTGCATGAGCGGGGGGCGTCGCTGTCGGCCGGCGAACGGCAGCTGTTGGCACTGGCCCGAGCGTTTCTGGCCCGTCCTCGGGTGCTGGTGCTGGATGAGGCCACGTCCAACCTGGACCTGCGGTCGGAGTCCAAGATCGAGGCCGCCCTAGACGTGGTGCTGGAGGGGCGGACGGCCATCATCATCGCCCACCGTTTGGCCACCGCCATGCGGGCCGACCGGATCGCGGTGGTGGAAGACGGGCATATCACCGAGATCGGCACTCACGACGAGCTGGTGGCCCTGGGCGGCCACTATGGCGACATGTACGCCACCTGGATGGCCCACACCAACTGAGCGCGATGACCGAGGTGTTGGCGCTGAGGTTGGCCGGGGTGGGCTTTGCCCGCTACAAGCGGCCCATCTTGGCCGACGTCAACTGGGAAGTAGCCGAGGGCCAGCGCTGGGTGGTGCTGGGGGCCAACGGCAGCGGCAAGACCACGCTGCTGCGGATCGCGGCGCTCTACGAGCACCCGACGGCGGGGACCGTCGAGGTGCTCGGGCAGCGATTGGGCCAGGTTGATGTGCGACGGTTGCGGCACCGGGTGGGCTTCGTGTCGCCTGCGCTGGCCCAGATGCTGCGGCCCCACTTGACGGCGGTCGAGGTGGTGATGACCGCCCGCCACGGCGCGCTGGAACCGTGGTGGCACGACTACACCGACAACGACCGCGAGCGGGCAGAAAAGCTGCTGGAACAGGTGGGCGCGTCCGGGATGGGTGACCGCATCATCGCCACCCTGTCGTCGGGAGAGCGCCAGCGAGTGCAGATCGCCCGCAGCCTGATGGCCGACCCCGGCCTGATACTGCTGGACGAGCCCGCCTCCACCCTGGACTTAGGCGGCCGGGAGATGCTGGTGGGCGACCTCACCGCCCTGGCCAACGACCCCGCCGCCCCTCCCCTGGTGATGGTCACCCACCGCACCGAGGAGATCCCCGCCGGCTTCACCCACGTTCTGTTGCTGCGCAATGGCCAAGTGCTGGCCCAGGGCCCCCTGGAAGATGTGCTCACTTCCGAGTCTCTGTCAGCTTGCTTCGCCCTCCCCCTAGAACTCGAACACCGCCACGGCCGCTGGCACTCCCAAGCCTGTTGACGCTGGTGTTGTCTGTGCTGTTACGCTGGCTTCCACTTCCCCCATGCGCTGAGAACTCCTAGGAGAACTCATGGAACAAGCCATACTCGCCATGCAGGGGATCACCCTCACAATGATCGGGGTCATCGTCACCCTGATGCTCTACCTCGACCGCGGTCGCCGCGCCGACATCGCCCAGCTCCGAACGGACACTAACGAAGGCTTCAAAGAAGCCCGCGCCGACAGAGCGCAAATTCGAACGGAGATGCACAACGGCTTCGCTCAACTCCGCCAAGAGATGCGGGATGGCGACGCCAAGATCTGCCAAGAGATGCGCGGTGGCGACGCCAAAATCAGCGGCGAGATGCGCGATGGCGACGCCAAAATCAGCGACGTGACGAACGACGGCTTCAAGCACGTCCACACACGTTTGGACAAGCTCACCGACATCGTCATGGACCTGTGTCGGAGAGTGGGCCGCCTAGAGGGCCGAGCCGAAGTCTCGGAGCCCGAAACCGACACTTCTCAATAGCGGTGGCGCTTTACCGGGCGGAACTCCCCGAAACTGCCACTACCACGATGTAGTTTCAAGGGGTGGAGTCTTCCCGGCGTCGGCAACCGACGGCCACCTCTCATTTTGGGGCAGGCCGGCGGGAGGGGCATGATGCCTCTGCGTTCTACGACCGGTTTCCAGTTCCAGAGATCAGCGAGGATGACGAGGTTTCCCCCCCAGCCTGCCGCGACCAGCTTTGGGTGGGCGACGCCCGCAAGATGGACGTCTTCGGGCAGGTGGCCGACAACTCAGTGGCACTGGTGGTCACCTCTCCGCCCTATTTCGTGGGCAAGGAGTACGAGGAGGCAGTGGGCAAAGGCCACACTCCCGCCGACTACGTGGACTTCCTCACCATGCTCGAAGAGGTGTTCGCCCAGTGCGTGCGCAAACTGGAGCCCGGAGGGCGTATTGCGGTGAACGTGGCCAACTTGGGGCGCCGCCCATACCGCTCCTTGTCGGCAGACGTGATCGCCATACTCCAAGACCGCCTGGGGCTGCTGCTGAGGGGTGAGGTGATCTGGCAAAAGGCCAAAGGCGCCGGAGGCAGTTGCGCATGGGGCAGCTTCCAGCGCCCGGGCAACCCGGTGCTACGAGACCTCACAGAAAGGGTTGTCATCGCCTCGAAGGGGCGCTTCGACCGGGCGGTGCCCGCCGCCGAGCGTTCCGAGCGTGCCCTGCCGTCAGAGGGTACCGCCTATGTGGATGAGTTCATGGAGGCCACTACCGACGTGTGGGAGATACCCACCGAGTCGGCTAAACGGGTGGGCCATCCTGCGCCGTTCCCGGTGGAGCTGCCCCAGCGGCTGATCGACCTCTACACCTATCGGGGCGATCTGGTGCTCGACCCGTTCATGGGCGCGGGCACCACTGCGGTGGCCGCAGTCCGCACCGAACGCCACTATGTCGGCTTCGACACCGACGCCGACTACATCGCCCTGGCCAAAAAGCGAATCGCCGACGAGCGAGACCGGCTCGAACAGCCCGCCGAAAAGCAGCAGTGGCGAGTTGCCGTCACTCCATCGGCCAGCAGCCCCGAACCAGAGTGGAGCGACGACTTCCAGGTTCGGGCCGGACAACAAGGCCGCAAGGCCCAGGAGATGGCCCGAGAGGTTCTCAAGCAGAGTGGATTCCGCGATATCCGAGAGAAGGTCAGGTTCTCCTGCGGCGTGGAGGTGAACTTCGAGGCCATTGACCAGCAGGGGCAACGGTGGCTGTTCGACGTGTCAGGCGCCTTCACCGTTACCCAGCGGCCTGGGCTGCGCCGCACCGACACCCTGTGGAAGGCGGTGGGCAAGGCCTCGGTGTTGCATTCGTCTGGCGTAACCACCCCGCTGGTGCTGTTGACCACCGACCGGCCAGCGCCCACCAGCTCAGGCCATCGGGCACTCAACGCGGTCACCGGCCCCGACAAGCCGGTTCGCGACGTGATCGGAATGCTTGATCGTGGCGACGTGGCCCGCTTGCGCGACTTGGCCCGCGGTAAAGCCTGATCTAACCGCAACCTACAGCGAGATGACTTGGCCGCCTTGGTGGGAGGATTGCCAGCGGAGGGATTTGCGCTCCGCGAAGCCGATTCCGCCGTTCATTATGAGCGCGATGAGGGCCAGGATGAACACGATGGCGAAGGTGTCGCCGTAGGAGAGTTGGTTGGCCGCGGTGATGAGGCGCTGGCCGAGGCCCCGGCGAGCGGAGAAGATCTCGCCGAACACCACCGCCAGAACCGAGATGACCGCCGACAGCCGCAGCGCGCCGAACACCGCGGGGGTTATGCCGGGCAGCGTGACCTTGGTGAAGAGCTGCCTTTGGGATGCGCCCATGGTGCGGGCCACCATGTCGAGGTCGGGATCGACCAGGGCCACCGCGGCCTGGGTGGGCACCTGCACGATGAAGAAGACGATGATCACGGCCAAGACCACCTTGGAAGTCTCGCCCACGCCGTACACGATCAGGATCAGCGGCAAGAAGGCGATCTTGGGCATGGCGTTGATGATGACGATGAAGGGCCCCACCGCTTTGGAGGCTCTCTGGAAGCGCCCGAGCACGATGCCGACGAGAAGACCAAGAATCGACCCGATGGCGAAGCCGAACAATGCCTCTTTCACCGTGACCCAGAGATCCTGCCAGAAGAGCTTCTCGTGGTAGATCTGGGTGAAGTACTCCCAGGTCTCACCAGGGCTGGCCCGGAACGTCTCGGGCACGTTGGGGAACGGCTGGATGCCGAATACCGAGAACGCGTCCCAGCCATTCCAGACGACCTCGTATTGCCACAGCGCCCAGATCCCAAACAGGATGGCGATCCGCAAGGCCTGCACGGGGATGTCGAGGCGGCGCAAGCGGTATCTCCAAATGGACTCGTGGGGGATCAGCGCCTCCACTTCTTCTTGGCTGAGCGCGTCGGCCAACCTGGTCTGGTTGGCCATGTCGGCTTCCCGGGGCTCGTCGACGTCAGACGATCTCACCGCGCAACTCCTCCCAGATCTTGTGCTCGGTCTCCCGGAAAACCGGGTCGAAGCGGAGTTCGTCGATCACCCGGGGGCGGGCCAGATCAACGATGGTGTCCGACTTGATGCGGCCGGGGCGGGCGGTCATGACCACCACCCGGTCGGCCAAAAGCACGGCCTCTTCGAGGTCGTGGGTGACGAAGATGACCGTCTTGTGGGTCTCGTACCAGATATCCAAAAACTCCGACTGAACGGTGAGCCGGGTCTGGGCGTCGAGGGCGCCGAAGGGCTCGTCCATGAGCCACAAGTCGGGATCGATGGCCAGCGTGCGGGCGATGGCCACCCGCTGGCGCATACCCTGGCTGAGCTGAGAGGGGAATGAGTCGGCGAAACCCTCCAGACGGAGCTTGGCCAGCAATTCCATAGCCCGCTGACGCCGCTCGCTCCGGGGCACGCCCCGGAACTCAAGTCCCAGCTCTACGTTGCGGCGGGCGGTGCGCCACGGGCTCAGCCCCGAGCGAGCCAGCATGTAGCCGATGTCGTCGCTGGGACCGTCGACCCCCCCCCCATGGCGAAGAACCGATCCCCGGGTGGCATTGAGGATTCCGGCCAGCATGTTCAAAATGGTGGTCTTGCCGCAACCGCTCGGCCCCACGACGGCCACGAACTGGCCGGCCGGGATGGCGAGGTCGATGTCTTGGATGGCTAGCACTGGCTCGTCTTTGGGGTTGTCACCCCCGAAGATGAGGGTCACATCCTTCAGTTCGACCGCTGGATTCACAACGCCACCATCTGGGTACCTTTAGTAAACCCTTCTGGCTGGGCGACCTGAACAACCGCCCAGCCAGAAGAAGGGTTGGCTACGGGGAAACCGAGAACTCGCTGAAGTCCTGGGCCTCTTCGAGGATGCCTCGTCCAACCGCGTAGTCCACATTGTTCTGGAGCCGGGCGGGCTGAAGGGCACCGTTGAGCGAGAAGATCCCGACGTTCTTGTTGAGGATGGCCTCGGCCAGCTCGCCCTGCACGTCAAGGAAGTCATCCATTACCTCCAACACCTCAGCACGGTTGGCTGGATTGCGTATCCAGTCCATGGTGTTGCGCATCGTCTGCGCGTAGATGGCCACCGTGTTGCGGTTGTTGTCGAAGAACTCGCGAGATGTGGTGTTTACCAACGACGGCCAGTCCAATTCGCTCGGCCCGTCCCCGCCCCGCAGGGCAAATGGGGAGTATGCGATTCCATCTACTACCCCCTGGCTCAGACCAGGCTCGAAGGTGATGGCCCAGTCCACCTCACCGGACGACAGCGCCGCCAATGTGGTGCCTGACAGGCCGGTGGCGATGTAGGTGGCACCATCGGGATCGAGTCCAGCGGAGTCTATGAGCTGGCGGGCGATCTGCTCTGCGGCCACGCCTCGGGCTACCACGCCCACCCGGGTGCCCTCAAGCGCCTCCATGATGCACTGCCAGTCGCCCTGCTCGCAATCGATCGGGCCGAAGTTGTTGCTGACCAGGATGTCGAAGAAGTGCTTGTCGGCCAACTGCTGGAACATCACAACGTCGAAGCCGGCGTTGCGGATCCCCAGCATGTTGTCGGGGGTGTTGATGACGAACTGGACCTCTCCGGCGATCAGCGCGGCGGCATTGGCGGCACCAGAGGGACACTGGATGAACTCGCCTTCCACCCCGCGCTCCGCCAAGAAGCCCTTGATCACCGAGATGTGGGCGACCATGCCGTTGAAGGAAGCGGCTGTGCATATCCCGACCTTGGTCGTCTCCGGCACCAAGGCCTCGGGCAAGATCACGTCGATGCCGGGGCCTACCGCGAATTCGCCGAATGCCTGGGCCTCTTTGAGGATGCCTCGGCCCACGGCGTAGTTGACGTTGTTGGTGATCCGCACAGGGTCAAGCTCAGCGGTGACGGTCATCGAGCCGATGTTGTTGTCGAATATGTACTGGGCGACGTCGGGTTCGAGGCCTAAGTGGGCGTCCAACTCTTCCAGGACCGCGTCCTGGTTGGCCGGGTCGCGCAACCACGCCATGGATTCGAGGATCGCCGCCCGGTAATTCAAAACGGTATTGGGATTGGCATCCCAATAGGAGCGGGCGGTGATCATCACCGCGGACGGCCAGTCCAGCTCGGTCGGACCATCGCCGCTCCGCAGTCGGAACGGTGCGTAGCCGATGTCATCGAGCTCGGCCCGACTCAAGCCGGGCTCAAACGTGATCGCCCAGTCCACCTCGTCGGACTCCAGCGCGGCCAGCGTCGTGCCCGCCAACCCGGTGGCGATATAGGTGGTGTCGTCGGGGTCGAAACCGGCGGAGTCCAATAGCTGGCGGGCGATCTGCTCGGCGGCCACGCCCCGGGCCACAACGCCCACGCGGGTACCGTTGAGCGCGGCCATGGCGCACTCCCAATCACCCTGGGGACAGTCGATCTCGCCGAAGTTGTTCGACACCACGATGTCGAAGAAGTGGTTGTCGACGGTCTGGGCGAACATCACCACGTCGAAATCGGCGTTGCGGATTTGCAGCATGTTGTCGGGAGTGTTCAGGGCGATGTCAACCTGGCCGGAGACCAGCGCCGCGGCTTGGGCGGAACCGGAGTGGCAGGCCACGAAGTCGATCTCGAAGCCCCGGTTCTCGGCAAAGCCCTGATTGGCCATCACCTTGGCGTAGATCTGCGTGAACGACGGCGCGTCGCACACCGTGACGACGGTGTCCTCGGGCGGGCCGATTTCCCCTATGACAACGGCGTCATCCGTAGGACCATCGCCGGGCTCACCTGATGGATCGTCGCCAGGCTCATCCGATGGCTCATCCCCTCCTCCGGATGGATCGTCGCCAGGCTCATCCGATGGCTCATCCCCCGGTTCATCGGACGGCGCCGATGGGCCGTCGCTGACCCCGGGTTCGTCATCGTCGTTGCCGCAGGCCGTGGCAACCAGCGAGAAAGCCATCAAGATGGCAAGTAGTGAAAACAGCCAAGAACGTTTCATGTATCCCCCTCGGACACGTGCAGGCACGCAGTGTGCAGGCCGATATTTCACCACTAAATGTTCGGAAGCGCAAGAAACTCGGGTAATTGCGCCGCTACGCTCCCCGCAATGTCGGAAACGAAGCCGCCCAACATTCTGCTGCTGGTGTCTGATCAGGAGCGCCAGCGCGACTGGCTTCCCCCTGGAGTGCCGCTGCCGGCCCGCCAGCGCTTGTTGGACCGGTCGCTGGAGTTCCGCCGCCACTACACCCACACCTCGCCGTGCTCGCCGTCTCGGGCCACCCTTTTCACCGGGCTGCACATGGACGAGCACGGGGTGACCGAGAACTCCAGCTATCCCAACAACACCCAGCTCTCCACCGACATCCCCACCCTGGGCACCCGGCTGCGAGAGGCCGGCTATCGAACTGCCTACAAGGGCAAGTGGCACCTCGAAGCCGCCGCCGAGCCCGATATGGAGGCCTACGGCTTTTCTGATTGGACCGGCAACGACATGGCCTTTTGGGGGCTGCCCGGCAGCGGCACCGAGTTCGACGAGCCCATCGCCGCCGACTCCGCCTCCTGGCTGCGCGACCAGAGCGGCGCCACCCAGCCGTGGTTCTTGACGGTGGGGCTGGTGAACCCCCACGACATCATGTGGTTCCCGCTCGACCAGCCCTGGTTCTGGGAGCAAGAGCCCGACTACGTGGCCCAGAGCCGGGAGAAGCTCGACCGGCGCAAGTGGGGCCGGGCCACCAACCTGCCCGCCTTCGCCCATGAGATCGAGCGGTGGTGTACCGAGCTGCCCGAGAACTTCGACGACGACCTGCACACCAAGCCCGAAGTCCACCGCCGCTGGCTGCTGGAGATGGAGCGCAACAGCACACCAGGACCGATGGACCCCGACGACCACGACATCTGGCTGCGCCAGCTCGACTACTACGTGAAGCTGCACCAGCTCAGCGACCAGTGTTTGGCGGTGATTTTGGCCGCGCTGGACGACATCGACCAGTGGGACGACACCGTGGTGGTGTTCACCTCCGACCATGGCGACCAGTGCGGCTCACACGGCCTGCGGTCCAAGGGTCCGTGGAACTACGAGGAGACGATGCGGATCCCGCTGTACCTGTCGGCGCCGGGGCTGACCGCACCGGGCACGGCCACCGAGTCGCTCACCAGCCACACCGATTTGGCCGCCACCATCCTGGAGCTGGCCGGGGTGGACGCAACGGATCTGCCCGGTGAGAGCCTGAGCCCGTTGTTCGACGACCAGTCG
Source organism: Candidatus Poriferisocius sp. (assembly GCF_965208475.1). GTDB lineage: Bacteria > Actinomycetota > Acidimicrobiia > Acidimicrobiales > Bin134 > Poriferisocius. The sequence goes on from NZ_OZ242338.1 coordinate 804,291, forward strand.
GCGGTGATCCGCGACCACATCCTGTTCGCCCAGCGGTGGCCGTGGTACCTGGGAGTGGAGAAAGTGCGCTACGCCTCCTCAGGGGTGTTCGACGGCCGCCACAAGTACTGCCGCTACTACGGCATCGGCGGCGGAGTCAGCAACCTCGGGGTGTCGCTGGGCGACTCAATGCTGTTCGGCCCCGACGCTGACTTCGACGACCACGACCACGAGTGGTACGACCACGACGACGATCCCCACGAGTTGGTGAACCTGGCCAACGACCGCAGCCGGCGCGGCGAGTTGCGGGATCGGTTTGAATCGTTGAAGGCCTTGGAGGCGGCCGAATACCGGAGTTAGCGCATTGGAGTCATGGCCATCCCCTAGTGTGCAGAGGGGCTGGGCCGGTTTGAGGCGTTCCCGTCTTTCTCGTCTAGTGCTGTCGGTGTATCGCGACATAGCGGCGAGCACGAGTATTGCCCTCGGCGCGAACCATGCCTGTACTCGCCAGTTCGTTGAGGAGTAGGCGCGCCGACTGTCGATCCTCGCCCAGCAGTCTGGCGGCTTCAGCGGTTGACAGGCTGCCCCGGCGCGCCAGTTCGTCGAGCACTAGCTCTCGGCGGCGTCTGCCCATCGAGTCCTGGGAAGTTCCGGCGCGCCTCACTATCTCGTCGGAAAGCTCAGTTTGTTTCTCGGTGGTCGTGTTTGGGGTAAGTCCTTCTGAGGAATCGCGGGCGATGCCAGCACCACTAGCCGCGAGGCGACAACTGAGATGACTCCGCTGGGGCCGGCGTGAAACCTCGAGCGGCTTGTCCGCTCCGTGCGGGCAGGTCCGGAAGGCCGAGTTGGAGTCGGTTGCGGCACGGTGTCGGGGGGATTTTGCGGCGGGGCACGGCAGGGGTCGGAGGGTAGTGTTGGAGGTGATGAGTGCTGGTGCGCCGCTCGCACAGGAGTCGTCGGGTCCGTTGCGGCCCCGGCCCTATCTGTTGGCCAAAGAGATTCCACTGCTGATGGCCCAGCCATCGGTGAGGGGAAGGCATCTTCCGTTGCGCCAGTTCGTCAAAGACTGGTTCAGCCCGTTGGCGGACCGCGCTGAGATGGTCGCCGACCCGCCCAGTCCGGGTAGCGATTTGGGCGACGCTGTGCGGATCGCGACCGTGGTGCACGCCCTTTGCGACCAGGGGGCGATGGCGGTACCTTCATGGGTTTACCACTACCGCTTCGACGACGACGACGAGATGCTGATCGCAGAAGTGCCCTGGCACAGCGCATTGGGGGCTTCCGAGCGCCAGGAGGCGCCGGACGCGTGCGCATGGCACAGGTGCTGGTTCGGCAGCGGATTCTTCGAGGTACTCGGTGTCCACGTCAGATGAATTCCTCCCCCACGACGTATTGACCGGCGACCGCCTGCGCCAGTTGTTCGACGAATTGGATGCAGAGCTCGACGCAAAGGGCCCCCGAGTCGAGGTGGTCATCTGCGGGGGCGCCGCTTTGGCGATGGGGTGGGATGACCGCGCCACCCACGACGTCGACGCCCTCGACGAGTTCCCCGCCAGGCTGTCCATTGCCATTGCCACAGTGGCCGCACGCAACGGGCTGAGACCTGACTGGCTCAACCACTCCGCATCCCTGTTCCGCCCACAGGGCCTGCAAACAGAGCCGGTCTATGAGGGCGACAGGCTCAGCGTCGCCGCAGCCACCCGCAAGTATCTCCTCGCCATGAAGGCATACGCGGCCCGCCCCGGCGACATAGCCGACATCGAAATGCTGATGAACGAGCAGAATGTGGACAGCACAGAACTGCTACCGCTCGTCTTGGACGTCTACGGCCCCGAAAGAGCCCACGCCCGCGAGGACGCCATCGTTCTGGTAGCGGAAGCAATCCGCCAAAGGCAATACAGCACAACACACCGCCAAGGCCCCCAACCCGGCATCGACCTAGGACTCTGAACCTCACAACCCCCCACCGCAAGGTCCCAATAAACCTGAGCTTCCCCCCTATTTGAGTTACTCCGGGTTGGGGGCGTCGGGGTCGTCGGGCATGTAGCGCAGCACTTGAGGGGCGATCCACTGTCGGCCGGGAGCGAGGTTCACCCATGACCCGTTCGGGTTCGCCCAATGAGGGCTCACGCCCACCGCGCGGCCAGCGGTGAGCAAGACGGGGTTGAGGGGGTTGCATTTGATGGTTTTGGGGTTGGTCCAGCCGGACCATTTTTGGCCGGTTTGGGCGCGGGCTCTGATTCTGATCGTGTAGGTATGGCCTTCTTGCCTTTGGGCGTGTATTTCGGTGGCGGGGCCTTGGTAGTTGATGGGTTCTTCGCCTTGTTCGGCGCCCGTCGAGGAGGGCGCGACGCGTACCCGTACCCGCTCAGTCTGCTCATGGGCCGACACCGGCGGCACCGAACCTGAGGAAAAAAATGGCCTACACCAGGCAAAACACCGAGAACCGGGGCTCGGAGCGCTGAGACCAACCCAACCCGGCCAACCGCCCGAACGAGCATGAACCCACCACCGACGCGCCCGCCCGAACCGGCCGCCGACAGCTCGCCCGGACCGTCCAGCCCGCCCCCGCCCACAACACCCCATCAGCGGGGCGGCGGGCTACTCCAGGGCCATGCCGAATTCGCGGAACTCTTCTAGGAGGACTTCGTCGGCGTCGGGGGCGGGGGGACCGGGGGTATAGGTCACTTGGTGGAGGGTGCCGGTATAGGGGAAGGTGCCGTGGCGCTGGTAGATGTCCCACGAGACCGGGGAGCGCCGATTGATGCCGACGTCGATGCCCTGCCAGGGCAAAAAGCCGATCATCTGCGGGATGCCGGAGAGGGTGGATCCGACCTGGCCGTCGGCGCCCACTGAGGCGTTCCAGATGCGCCCGCCGGGGGCTTGGACGTCGAGCACTATCTGCCGGCACTCCCCCGACAGGCCCATGGGATCGGCGGTCAGGTACCGACCGGAGCTGTTGACCACGAAACACAAGGCGTCGTTCTCGATGTAGAGCACATAGCCCGACGCCTGGCTGCCGTGGGCCACCAGCACGCCCTGGTCGCCGGGGCGGTGATGCAGGTCGACGGTGACGGTGAAGTTGCCGCCGGCGATGAGCCGGGACGACCGCAATCGCTCCACGGTGGGCGATCCGGGGAGAATCCGCAGTTCGCGGGTGAGCTTGGCGTGTTCGGGGGGCTTCAACGTGCGGAACAGCCCAGAGGCCTCGTCGAGCGGGAAAACCCGGTTGCGCCAGGCGGCCTCCTCCCAGGCCTGCACCAGCTCGTCCAGTTTCTCGGGCTCGGCGTCGGCCAGGTCGTTTCGCTCGTTGAAATCGTCGGCCAGGTTGAACAGCTCCCAGCGATCGGAGCTGAACGGGGTGTGATGCTCGTGGAAAATGGCCGCCGACCAGCCGTCTCGATAGATGCCCCGGTGGCCGATGCACTCGATGTACTGCTCGGTGTGATCGGAGGGGGCGCTGGGATCGTCCAGGGAGGCGGCAAACGACACCCCGTCGGGAGCGTCGGAAGCCTGCCCGTGGCGCTCGGTGGGGACGTTGAGGCCGAGCAGGTCGGCCAGGGTGGGCATGAGATCGGTGATGTGGGTGTACTGGGGGCGCAGCTCCCCGCCGATCGCCTCGGTGCGGGCCGGCCACGACAGCACCATGGGCACCGAGTGGCCGCCCCGGTGAGCGGTGATCTTGTAAAGCCTAAAGGGGGTATTGCAGGCCATGGCCCAGCCCCGGGGATAATGGGGCCAGGTGGTGGGACCGCCAATGACGTCGGCCTCGAGGGCCTCAAGTTCGAACTCGCTCACCGGCGGTGAGGGCCTCGCCCCGGTGCCGCTGTGGGTGAAATACGAGGTGCTTCCCTGGGCCCGCCCCTCTCGGGACGCGCCGTTGTCGCTGGTGAACACGAAGATGGTGTTGTCGAGCTGGCCGAGAGCCTCGAGTTCGGCGCTGATGCGGGCCACGCTCTCGTCGATGGACTCCACCATGGCGGCGTACACCTCCATATAGCGGGCCATGACCCGGCGCTCGTCCTCTGAGTAGCTGTCCCACGCCCGCACGTCCTCGTTGGGCTCGGGGTTGCGGGACGGCAGTTGGGCGTCGGGCGGGACGATGCCCAACTCCTTCTGCCGGGCCAGGCGCTCCTCGCGTAGCTGGTCCCAGCCCTTGTCGTAGTTGCCCCGGTGGCGGGCGATGTCGTCGGCCTTGGCGTGCAGCGGGGCGTGGACCGCGCCGTGGGCGTAGTACAAGAAGAGCGGCTTGTCGGGGTCGGTGGTCTTCACGTCGCGGATCATGCGGCAGGCCCGGTCGGTGAGATCGTCGGTGAGGTAGTAGCCCTCGGGATACTCGTCTACGTGGACGGGGTTGTTGCCCTCATACAGCTGATGGGGGAAGTGGAAGTCGGTGAGGGCTTCCAAGAACCCGTAGTATTGGTCGAAGCCCCGCTGCAATGGCCACGAGTGCGTGTCGCCGGCCACCGAGAGGTCGGATTCCAAACACAGATGCCACTTGCCCACCGCCATGGTGGCGTAGCCGTTGTCCCGCAACATCTCGGCCAGCGTCGACTGGTTGTGGGGCAGCTCGCCGGCGTAGCCGGGAAAACCGGGGTTGGCGTTGGCCACAAACCCCATCCCGGCATGATGGGAGTTGAGCCCGGTCAGCAGCGCCGCCCTGGTGGGCGAGCACAGCGGGGTGACGTGGAAATTGGTGTAGCGGACCCCGGTGGCGGCCAACTCGTCGATGGCCGGGGTGGGTATCTCCGAGCCGAAACAGCCCAGATCGGAAAAGCCCAGATCGTCGGCCAGCACGATCACGACGTTGGGAGCATCGGCCGGCGCTGTGGGGCGGGGCGGCCACCACGACTCTGAAGTGGCGATGATCTTCCCGATCTTCCCCCCGAACCCCGGATAATGCTCCTGCTGGCGCTGATCAGTCATCGATTCTCCTTGGTCGTTTGCGAGAGTAGGGGCTATTCCAAACCCATTCCGATTTCGCGGAGTTCGGCTAGGCGGGCTTCTTCGGTGTCGGGAGCGGGGGGGCCGGGGGTGTAGGTCACTTGGTGGAGGGTGCCGGTGTAGGGGAAGGAGCCGTGGCGCTGGTGGAGCTGCCATGACACCGGGGAGCGGCGGTCGACACCCACGTCGATTCCCTCCCAGGGGATGAAGCCGTAGATCTGGGGAATGTTCGACGCAGCGATGCCGGTGCGGCCGTCGGCGCTCACGGTGATGTTCCAGATGCGCCCGCCGGGGGCGGCGACGTCCAGGATGATCTGGCGGCACTCGCCCGGCAGGTCCATGGGGTCGAACACCATGGGCTGGCCGCCGCTGTTCACCTCGAAGTGCAGTGCGCCGTCTTCGATGTAGAGCACATAGCCCGAGGCCTGCCCGCCGTGGGCCACCAGTACGCCCTGGTCGCCGGGGCGGTGGTGCAGATCGACGGTGACGGTGAAGTTGCCGCCGGCGATGACCCGAGATGCCCGGTAGCGCTCCACGGTGGGGGTGCCGGGCAGGATTCGCAGTTCACGGGTGAGCAGCTCATGCTCAGCGGGCCGCAACAGGCGGTAAAGGCCGGTGCCCTCGTCGAGGGGGAAGACCCGGTTGCGCCAGGCGGCCTCATCCCAGGCCTGCACCAGCTCGGCCAGCTTCTCGGGCTCGGCATCGGCCAGGTCGATCCGCTCGTTGAGGTCTTCGGTCAGGTTGAACAGCTCCCACCGGTCGGTGCTGAACGGGGCCATGAACTCGTGGAAGGCGGCCGCCGCCCAACCGTCGCGGTAATAGGCCCGGTGGCCGATGCACTCGTAGTACTGCTCGGTGTGGTCGGAGGGGGCATCGGGATCATCCAGCGTGGCGGCGAACGACACCCCGTCGGGGGCCTCGGAGGCCAGCCCGTGGCGCTCGGTGGGGATGTCCATACCCAACAGCTCAGACAAAGTGGGCAGCAGGTCGATGATGTGGGTGTACTGGTTGCGCAGCTCCCCGCCATTCACCGCGGTGCGGGCTGGCCACGACAGCACGAACGGCACCGAGTGGCCACCCCGATAGGAGGTGATCTTGTACAGCCGGAAGGGGGTATTGCAGGCCATGGCCCAGCCCCGGGGGTAGTGGGGCCAGGTGGTGGGGCCGCCGATGGCGTCGAGGGCGTTCATCTCCTCTTCGCCCACCTCCGCCGAAGACATCGCTCCGGGGTTGCTGTAGGTGAAGTACGAGGTGGTTCCCTGGGCCCGGCCCTCTCGGGATGCGCCGTTGTCGCTGGTGAACACGAAGATGGTGTTGTCGAGCTGGCCGATGGCGTTTAGCTCGGCTCGGATGCGGGCCACGCTGTCGTCGATGGACTCCACCATGGCGGCGTACACCTCCATGTAGCGGGCCATGACCCGGCGCTCGCCCTCCGAGTAGCTGTCCCAGGCCCGCACGTCCTCGTCGGGCTCGAAGTTCCGGGGCGGCAGCTCGGTGTCTGGCGGAACCACTCCGAGTTCGATCTGGCGGGCCAAGCGCTCTTCGCGGAGTTGGTCCCAGCCCTTGTCGTAGTGGCCCCGGTGGCGGGCGATGTTGTCGGCCTTGGCGTGCAGCGGGGCGTGGACCGCACCGTGGGCGTAGTACATGAAGAACGGCTTGTCCTGGTCGGTGGCCTTGACCTCTCTGATCATGCGGCAGGCCCGGTCGGTCAGGTCGTCGGTGAGGTAATAGCCCTCGGGATACTCGGCGATGTCGATGGGGCTGTTGCCCTCGTACATCTGGTGGGGGTGGTGGAAGTTGGTGAGGGCCTCGAGGAATCCGTAGAACTGGTCGAAGCCCCGCTGGAGCGGCCATGAATGGGTATCGCCGGCGATCGACAAGTCGGTTTCCTTGCACAGGTGCCACTTGCCCACCGCCATGGTGGCGTAGCCGCTGGCCTTGAGCATCTCGGCCAGCGTCGACTGGTTGGGAGGCAGCTCACCGGCATAGCCGGGGAAACCGGGATCGGCGTTGGCCACGAACCCCACGCCCACATGATGGGAGTTGAGCCCGGTCAACAGCGCGGCCCGGGTGGGCGAGCACAGCGGGGTGACGTGGAAGTTGGTGTAGCGGACCCCGGTGGCGGCCAACTCGTCGATGGCCGGGGTGGCGATCTCCGAGCCGTAGCAGCTCACGTCGGAGTAGCCCAGATCGTCGGCCAGCACGACAACGACGTTGGGAGCACCATCCGGCGCAGTGGGGCGGGGCGGCCACCACGACTCGGAGGTGGCCATGATCTTGCCCACTGTCCCTTCGAACCCGGGATAGTGCTCCTGCTGGCGCTGATCGGTCATCGGTGCTCCTTGCGGTCTGCCGCCGACACAATACGGCACCCGTCGATGCACCATCTTCCGGGGGTATTTGACCGTTCAATGTGCCAGGTATCTGCTGAGGTGGGTTGTTGCTTACTCTGGGGCCCCGCGCTCCCCAGGTTCCTGCCCGCCGTTCTCGCCGCCCTGATCCCAACCTCTCACCCTACAAAACCGCGCAGGCTCGAAAAATTGGTGAAAGGTCTATCGGTCAGCCCCAGAGGCCGGCGATGGGGACAGCTTCGATGCCCTCCCCTAGCGGGCTGCGACAGCGACCCGTGGTGCTGTCGAACTCACCGAGATCGCGGGTTGTCGCCACCTGGACGTAGCTGCGCATCCACCGGGAACGCCTGTCGGCACTTGAGGCCGCTACTGCGGCTGGAAACCCTCCGGCTAGAGCGATTTGCAGATGTCCCAGAATGTCGAGGGGATCCTCGGGAACCGCACTCATTCATATACGATTTTGCATACTAGTTTATATACAATTTCGTGAGGACTTGTTACCCATTAGCCATTCCGATGTCAAAACTTGGGTGCTCCCTTTTGCGACATCCGACCCGTGAGGGTACAGACAACGCCGTATGGTGTGCCGGCGATGGCGAGGAGAACGACATGAGCAGCGAGCGAAACCGGCGGTGGATATTGCGGGGTCGGCCGGAGGGTGACATCACCGCAGGGGACATGGAGTTGACGGAGCTTGCGGTGGCCAGGCCGGGTGAGGGCCAGTTGCTGGTGCGCAACGCCTTTCTGTCGATGGACCCCACCCATCGGATCTGGATGAGCGATATCGACGCCTATATGCCCCCGATCGAGGTGGGCGACCCCATGCGGGGGCGGACGTGGGGCACGGTGGTCGAATCCCGCCATCCGGAGTTCCAGGCCGGCGACGTGGTCACCGGCGGGCTTATCTGGGAGGAATACTCGGTGCTGGACCGGGCCGAGCGCATCCCCATGGAGCTGGGGTTGCCGCTGGAGGCGTTCACAGGCGTGCTCGGCCCCACCGGAATGACCGCCTACTGGGGTCTGCTGGATGTGGGCGAGCCCCGGCCGGGCGAGACCATGGTGGTTTCGGCCGCCGCGGGGGCCACCGGCTCGGTGGCGGGACAGATCGGCAAGATCTCAGGCTGCCGGGTGGTGGGGGTGGCCGGCGGGCCGGAGAAGTGCCGGTTCGTGACCGAGGAGTTGGGCTTCGACGCCTGCGTGGACCATCGGGCCGGCAACCTCGACGAGCAGTTCCGGGAGGCGTGCCCCGATGGGATCGACGTGGACTTCGAGAACGTGGGCGGCGACGTGATGGACGCCGTTATGGGCCAGGTCAACCACCATGCCCGGGTGGTGCTTTGCGGGCTTATCTCCACCTACAACGCCAAGGGCGACTGGTGGTCGCCCCGGCTGTTCCGCAATATCTTGTTCCGCCGGGTGAGAGTGCAGGGAATCATCATCACCGACTATTTCCACCGCTTCGGTGAAGCCCTGCCCATCTTGGCCCAGTGGGTCCACGACGGCCGCATCCGCTACCAGGTGGACGTGGTGGACGGCATCGAGAACGTGCCCCAGGCGCTGGTTCGGCTCTTCGATGGCCGCAACATCGGCAAGCAGCTTGTGAGAGTTTCGGCCCACTAGCGTGCCAGCCATGACTCCTGAGGATTTGGTTGAGATTGAGGCCATTCGCCAGCTCAAGGCCCGGTATTTCCGGTTCATGGACCAGAAGCGGTGGGATGAGTGGGAAGACGTGTTCTGCGACGACGTGGTGATCTCCACCCCCGACGACACAGATGAGGACTCCGACATCCACGGCAACAGGGCCTTCCGGGTGTACCTGGAGCCCATCTTGGCCCCCATCATCACCACCCACCACGGCCACATGAGCGAGATCAGCATCGACGGGCCGAATACCGCCTCTGCGGTGTGGTCGATGGAGGACCACCTGGACTGGCCGCCGGAGAGCGGTGTGGGCCAGATATGGGGCACGGGCTGGTACGAGGAGACCTACCGCAAATGCGACGACGGCCAGTGGCGGATCGCCTCGCTCCTGTTGCGGCGGCAGCGGGTGGAGGTTGAGGGGAATCGGGTGTTCCCGGCGGAGCGGCCTACGGGATAACTGCCAAAACCACGCCTTCGGAAACGGAAAGCTCAGGTGAGGGGTTGGTGGCGCGGTTGCTTACTCCTCGGCTGGTGAGGGGGTCTAGGAGCTCGTCGGTTAAGGGCCAGGCGAGGCCGGTGGTCGTTACTCGCGCCGGGCCGCCCACGGCGAACAATGACACAGTGGCACCGGGCTCCACGTCCAAAACCCGATGGCTGTGAGCTACCACGGCTAGGGCGTTGCCCAGCCAGGCTTCGATGTTGACTCCGGACCATTGTGGGGAAGACAGCACGGTTAGGTTGCCGATCAGGTGGTCTAGGCGGCCGCCGGCGGCGCCGATGACGATGATCTGGTCGGCGAGGCGGGTGGCTAGTTCGAGGGCTAGCTCCAGGTCGGTTTGGTCTTTGTCGGCGGGGTGGCGCTCTATGCGGGTTCCGGACTGTTCGGCGACAGCCAGGGCTTCGGGTGATACGGAGTCCATATCGCCCACTGCTACTGCCGGCGTCAGTCCGGCGGCTAGGGCGTGGTCTAGGCCGGCATCAGCGGCCACCACTACGGGGTCGGCGGGGAGGCGGGCGATCTCTTCGGGGGTTGGGGGGTCGCCGCCGGCCACCACGACCACGGTGACTGCTGTCGACTCGGGCTCGGGCATCAGAAGGGGCGGGTGATGGCCCGGGTGGGGCCGAAGTTGTGGAGGCCGCCGGCGTGGAGGTTGCCGAGGCCGCCGGCGCACATCACGATCACGTCGGAGGGCTGCTCCACGATGTAGGCGGTGCCGTCGGGGCTGATCCGGTCGCGCTCGGCCAGCCACTCCCGGTGGGTCTCGGGGAACCGGTCCTCCTGGTGGCCGGCGTTTCGCCACAGGGCCTCTTGCACGTCTTCGATGGAGGGGAAGGCGGCGGCCAGCATGTCGGCCCAGGGCGGGGGCACCACCACCATGACCTCGGCCCCCCAATGGGAGATGTAGGCATTGGTGCCCACATAGGCCAGCGACTGGCCGATGACCCAGGCCAGCGAGCGGCCGTCGTCGGCCGCGATGTCGGCGATGTCCATGGTGCCGATGGTGCCGTAGACGGTGACCGCGTTGCCGCCCACCCCCCGGCGCTCGGCCAGCGGTGGCCACGGGGAGCGCTCCTCCCACTCCCCCATCACCAAACCCACCACCCGAGCGGGCTGGCCCAGCACGCACTTGGAGGTCTCCCCGGCCACTTGGCCGCCGACGTTGCGCATGACCAGCCGGATGGCCCGCCCGATAGCCGGACCGGCCCCGGCCGCGCCGCCGAAGCACCCGGCCTGATAGGGCAGATCCAGCCGGTCGCGGGCCGGTCCGTTCACGAACAGGCAGGGCACCACCGAGCTGGTGGTGGTGTTGAGGGCGAAAAGGTCGAACGGGCGCTCGGCCATGGCCTCCAGCGCGGCCATCATCAAGGGCATGGCCTCGGGGGCGGCCCCGGCCATGCAGGCGTTGACGGCCAGCTTCTCCACCGTACACCAGGCGTTGGCCGGCGGCACCTCCAACAGCACCGAGCCTGCCGGGCGGCCGGCGGCGGCAGTGAACTGGGCCACCCGCTCGGGAGTGGGCGGGATCAACGGGAGGCCGTCGCCCCAGCCCCGAGCCGTGGCCCAGGCCATGAACTCCACGGGGTCGTCTGGGGCCTCGACCCGCCCGTGAGGCACCTCGACCTGCCCATCGGGGGCCTCGACCCGCCCGTCGGGAATGGCGTCGCCGTCAGGGGCCATCTACGCAGGCACTCCCAGCGAATCCAGCAGCGATGGCCAGAAATCGCGGGCGATCTGGCGCACTTCCGGCTCGGGACGGGTGTCCAGCGGGTAGGGCAAAACGCACTGGCGCAGGCCGGGCCGCTCCAGGTTGCGGGCCATGATCTCGGCCAGCGGCACGAACTCCTCGGTTACGACGGCGACCGCCGTCTTGTCTTGGACCGCCACTGCAACTGCGTCGTGGACGGTCCAAGACGTGCAGCTGCCTCAATTGCCCAACCCGACGATGGCGATGTCCACATCGGTGGCGAAGTTCTCCAACTCCACCAGCACGGCGTCCTCGAGCTTCACGTCCTGGCGGGACTCCGAGCACCACGGCACCACCTCGGCCCCCGCCGCCTCCAGCTTGCGGGTCCATTCATCGACAGTCCACAAAAAGGAGCGCCAAGTGAGGTCGTAGCGGATGCCCACTCGCTTGCCGGTCAGGGGACCGGCATCAGGCCCCCTATCCGGATCGGTAGCCAGTGGAGCAGCCGTCGGATCCAATACCAACATGGGTGCAGACTACCGGCCAGTTCTGCTGAAGCCGGATTGGGCAGTGCTTACCGGCCGGTGAAATCGGGGGGACGGCCCTCTTGGCGGGATTCGGCCCACTCCCGGAAGTCGGCTGAGCGGGACGACAACTCCATGGCGAACGCCTCGTCGCCCAGGTGGGCCTCCAGGCTGCGCCCCGCGCTGCGGTGTACGAGGGTCTTGGCCAGACCGACGGCCACGGTGGCCGAGGAGGCCAATCTGGTGGCCAAGACGGCAGCTTCGGCATCGACTTGACCGGCAGGCAACGCCTGGTGGATGAGGCCCCATTCGGCCGCCTCGGCCCCTGAGACCTCCTCTCCCAACATCAGCATTCGCTTAGCCCAGACCACACCGGCCAGCCGGGGCAGCAGCCACGACGTGCCGCTGTCGGGGGTGATGCCCATGGCCGTGAACGGGGCCCTCAGCCGGGCATCGTCGGCAACCACCGCGAAGTCGGAGGCCAGCACCAGGCTGAGGCCCAGCCCCACGGCCCAGCCCCTCGCCGCGCACACTATGGGGACCTGCACCTCCAGCATCACCGGGATGAGCCGATTCACCAGATAGGGCATACGCCGGGAGATGCTGCCCGGCCGAGGCCGGGAACCGCTTCCAGCCCGACCCGCTAGGTCGAAGCCGCTGCAAAAGTTGTCGCCTACGGCGTTGAGCAGAACGGCCCGGATCTCCTCGTCGGCGCTGGCCGCCTCCAAGGTGTCGATCAGGGCCAGCACGATGTCGTCGGTCAGCGAGTTGCGCCGCTGCGGCCGATCGAGGGTGAGGGTCAAAATCGGCGGCGCCGAGACCACTTGCAGCCCTTCGGGCGGCGTCGGATAGGGCTTCATGCCCGGCCCAGGCTAATCAGCTGGCGACGAGATCGGCGGCACCGAATATCACCGAGAACCTCACGCACCAGATCACCACGGTGGAGTAGACGTCGAGGTCGAGGTCGCGGGGGATCTCGTAGTTCTGCGAGCCCACGTTGCCCTTCAAGTCGCCGAGGTCCACAAAGTCGTCGTCGAACTGTCCGGCGGGGGCGTCCGGGGGAGCCGCGCTCAGGTAGACGTTCAGATCGGGGCCGTTGTCGGTTCTGAAGTCCTCGAACCGCAGGAACCTCTGGCCGGTGCCATCGCCCAGCACATCCACCTGTCCCTGAGTGGGGTGGCTGCGTCTGATGAACTCGCCGGATGCCTCCACCCTCACCTGGGGCATGTCCGGCATCGTCTCGGTTACCGGTTGCTCCTCGGGCATGCCGAGTTCCTCCATGGCTTCGTCCATCTCGGCGACTAGCTCTTCCGACAATTCGTCGCCCGGCATGGGACCAGCGGCCGTCGTTGGCGCGGCAGTGGCGGGCTCAGAGGCAGTGGTCGTCGCCCCCGAATCGGGGGCACCGGAGTCGCCCGCCGTCGGCTGAGGAGCGGCGGGTTCGGTCGCGGTCGGCGTGGTCGCGTCCGGCTCAGCAAGCGGGGTGTCAGCCGCCGCACCGCTGTCGAACACCGGGCCTGCCTCATCCACTTTGTCGTCGATGAAGTAGGTCTGGAATGCGAACCAGAAGAACACCGCCCAGATCAAGAACCCCGACAGGGTCGCAAGCAACACTGCGAGCAGCACCTTGGCCCGGACCGACAACTTCTTCAACCATCCCCACAAGCGAGATATCAACCGTTTCATACCATCCAATGTAGGGGTAAAAGGCCCAAGACACAGGTAGCGACCCCCGACAACCGAGCATTGTCGAACGGGGCGCGACAAACTGGGCGGATGGGCTACGAGACGCTGATCGTGGAGCGCGCGGGCCGAGTGGGGTGGCTGATCAACAACCGGCCCGATCAGCTCAACGCCATGAACTCCCAGATGCGGGAGGAGTTCGCCGAGGCCTGGCTGGAGCTTGACCAAGACCCGGAAGTGCGGGTGATCGTCCACACCGGCGAGGGCCGGGCCTTCCAAACCGGGGTGGATGTGGTGGAGTTGGCCACCGACGGGCAGGGCATGGAGCGCTACCGGGAGTCGGTGGAGAACTTCGATCTGCACTTCACCTCGTGGCACCAAAAGGTGCGCAAGCCGGTGATCACCGCGGTCAACGGCATTTGCTGCGGGGGCGGGTTCCACTGGGTGGCCGACGCCGACATCGTGATCGCCGCCTCCGACGCCCAGTTCTTCGACCCCCATGTGTCGGTGGGCCAGGTGGTGGCTCTCGAGGCCATCGCGCTGTTGAAGAAGATGCCGGCCGAGACGGTGATGCGCATGGCGCTGATGGGGGCCCACGAGCGCATGGGTCCCCAGCGGGCCTACGAGCTGGGCATGATCAGCGAGATCGTCGATCCGCCCGAGCGCCTGCGGGAGCGGGCCGGCGAGATCGCCGAGGCCATCGCCCGCAACTCCCCATCGGCCATGGCCGCCACCAAAAAGGCCCTGTGGGACGCCCTGGAGCACGGCCTCACCGACGCCAGCAAAACCGGTGCCTTCCACATGACCGGCATATGGGGCCACCCCGACCAAGTGGAGGGCCCCGCCGCCTTTGCTGAAAAACGCGAGCCTCGATGGACGCCTTTGGACCCGATTTAGGCCAGATAAGTACCCATCAGGCCCTCAGCAACGCTCGAAGCGGGCGCTGGGCTTTGTTTTGCATGCCAATTCTCGTATTGCATGACAGATTTTCAAGGATAATATGGTCAGATGGCGCTGATTGACCGGCCGCTTGATGCCGGGAACTTGCGTGATGCGGTATCGCGCGCGCCAGTGACGTTGCTTACCGGTCCTCGCCAAGCGGGCAAGTCCACCTTGGCCCGCCAGACCGTCGCATCGTCGCCGCAAGCCTTCTTTGACCTTGAGGACCATCGCGACCTTGCTCGTTTGGCCGAGCCGACCCTGGCGCTGCGCGACGCCGGCCCCCACAGCTTCCCCCTCACCGACCACATCACCGCCATCACCGCCACCGACCTCCTCGCAGCACAAGACCCGCTCGCCGACCACACCAAATAAGAACCATCTCCGAGGGCTACATCACCTTCCACCAGGGGGCGGCGAGCACGTCGGGGGTTAGCCATTCGACGGTGGAGCCGGTGTGGAGCAGCAGGCCTGGGCCGGCCCGGTCGCCGTATTCGGTTCGGAACGCTCGCAGGTGGGCGGCGTCGCTGAGGCGGGGGCGGTCGGTGGCTTTGATCTCGATGGGTAGGAGTCGGTCGGCGGCCTCGATCACCAAGTCCACTTCCTCTCCCGTCCTAGTGCGCCAGTAGAACACGTCGGCCTGGTTGATCCGGGCGTCGCGCCAGGCCAACACGTCGCAGAGCACCAAGTTCTCCAGATGGGCGCCTTCGGGCTCGGCCGACTGGGCCAGGTGCAGGGCTATTCCGGTATCTCCCCAGTACAGCTTGGGCGACTTGACGAGCCTTTTGGTTCGGTTCACCGCGAACGCCGGAAGCCGTACCAGCAGGTACGAGGTCTCCAGCAGGTTGAGGTACCGGTGAGCCGTCGACTGGGACAGAGCGACGTCCCGGCCCAGTTCCACTTGGTTGAGGATCTGGCCCAAGCGGCGGCAGGCGGCCCGCATCAACCTGCGGAAGTTAGGCAGCGACGAAATCGATGAGATGTCTCGCAGGTCGCGCTCCAGGTAGGTTCTCACGTAGCCGTCAAACAAGATGGCCCGCTCCTCCGCCGATCCCAGATGCACCGCCGGCTGGGGAAACCCGCCCCTCCGGCACAAGGCGCGCCAATCCTCGCGGCTGTCAGGCTGGGCAACCACCAGCTCGAGCCATTCATCACCAGAAGTGGCGAGCAGCTCCTCCCAGATCCCGCCCCGACCCAAGCCCATTTGCTCCCGTCGGGTCATCGGCCACAGAGTCAGGTAGCTGGCCCGTCCGGCCAGAGACTCCGAGACCCGGCTCATCAACAGCAGGTTGGCCGAGCCGGTCAGCAAATACTGTCCCGGCTTGCGGTCCTGGTCGATGGCCCGCTTGATCTCATGGAGCATTTCGGGCGCACGTTGCACCTCATCTATCGCCGTCGGCCGGTCGCCACCCACCAAAGCGGAGGGATCGCTGCGGACCATGTCGACCACATCAAGGTCATCGAGGGTGAGATAGCGCCGCGTGCCCGGAATCAGCTCTCGGACGAGAGTGCTCTTGCCCGATTGGCGTGCGCCGGTAACCACCACCGCGGGCATGACCCGCAGCCGAGCGGCCAGACTCGACGTGGCGAGGCGGGGCAAAGCAGTGCCGTCCACAGGAAAATCATATCTATTCATATGGTGAATACAATTTATTCACCAGGAAAATGAAAATATGGAAGGCACCGCAGGAGCCTGCTAAGGATAAGTACTCATGGGAACGATTGTCATCACCGGATCAGCGGGCGGAATCGGCCTGGCCACCAGGGAGCGGCTGGTGCGAGACGGCCATGAGGTGATCGGCGTGGACATACGCGACGCCGAGGTCATCGCCGATCTTTCCACTCCCGAGGGGCGCAACGCGATGATCGGCGCGGTCGCCGCGGCCAGCGGAGGGCGCATCGACGGACTGGTGGCCGGAGCGGGCATCACCGGCCCCGAACCCGAACAGGTGGTGTCGATCAACTACTTCGGCGCGGTGGCCACCGTCGAGGGGCTGCGCCCGCTGCTGGCCCAAGGCACCGACTCTTCGGCAGTGGCCATCAGCTCCAACTCCTGCACAACGCTGGTCGAATTGCCCGATGGACTGGTGGAGGCCTGCCTAGACGACGACGAAGCCCAAGCCCGTGAACTGGCCGGCGCCGATCCGAGCACGGCCTATGCCACCAGCAAGCTGGCCCTGGCCCGCTGGGTTCGGCGCACCGCCACCGGGGGTGAATGGATCGGCTCGGGAATCCGACTGAACGCGGTGGCCCCCGGCCTCATCGACACGCCATTGGTGGCCGAGAACATGGACATGATCATGAACCTGGGCGACGTCTACCCCATCCCCATTGGGCGACCCGGGCGGGCTGCCGAGGTGGCCAACCTGCTGGCCTTCCTTCTGTCCCCCGACGCCAGCCTCTTCTGCGGCTCGGTGGTGTTCATGGACGGCGGCAGCGACGCCGCGCTCAACGCCGACGCCTGGCCCGCAGCCAACACCACCGCCGACCGCTGGCCCATCGGAGACTGACTGCTCCTCGTCGAAGCTTCGACTCCCTATTTCTTGCGCTGTCGTTTTTGGATGCGGGCCCATTCGTCTCTGAGGCCGACGGTGCGGTGGAAGATGTCGGGGCTGTCGGGGTCGCGGGCGAAGTAGCCGAGGCGCTCGAACTGGACCACCTGGCCGGGGGCGATGTCGGCCATGGCCGGCTCGAAGCGGGCGCCTTCGACGAGCCGGGCGGAGTCGGGGTTGAGCGAGTCCATGGGGTCGGCGCCGTCGGCGCCGGGATGGGGGTCGGTGAAGAGGCGCTCGTAGAGCACCGCTCGGCCGTCGAGGGCGTGGGCGGCCGACACCCAGTGGATGGTGGCCTTGACCTTGCGGCCGTCGGGGGCTTGGCCTGATCCGGTCTCGGGGTCGTAGGTACAGCGCACCTCGGTGACGTTGCCGTCGGCGTCGGTGTCCACCTCGGTGCAGGTCACGAAGTAGCCCGACCGCAGCCGCACCTCGCGACCCGGTGATAGCCGGTAGAACTTGGGGGGTGGATCGAGCATGAAGTCGTCGTGCTCGATGTAGAGCTCCCTTGAGAACGGCACCTGCCGGGCCCCGGCTGATGGATCCTCGGGGTTGTTGCCCGCCTCCCGAATCTCCACCTGGCCCTCGGGGTAGTTCTCTATCACCAGGCGCAGCGGGTTGAGCACCGCCATCCGCCGCAGCGATACCTCGTTGAGCTCCCGGCGGACGAACGACTCCAGCAGCTCCACCTCCACAGTGCCGTCCACCCGGGCCACCCCGACGTGGCGGCAGAACTCCCGGATGGCCTTGGGCGGGAATCCTCGGCGGCGAAGACCTCGCAATGTGGGCAAACGGGGGTCGTCCCAGCCATCGACATGGCCGTCGCCCACCAACTGCGACAGACGGCGCTTGGACAGCACGGCGTGGGTGATGTTCAAGCGGGCGAACTCGGTTTGGCGGGGGCGGTCGCCGGGCAGGTTGAGATGGTCCAAGAACCAGTCGTACAGAGGGCGGTGAGCGTCGAACTCCAGGGTGCATACGGAGTTGGTCACCCCCTCCACCGCGTCGCTCTGGCCGTGGGCCCAGTCGTAGGTGGGGTAGATGCACCACTGGTCGCCGGTGCGGTGGTGGCTGGCGTGGCGGATGCGGTACAGCACCGGGTCGCGCATGAGCATGTTCTCGTGGCCCATGTCTATGCGGGCCCGCAGCACCCTCTCTCCGTCGGGGAACTCCCCCGCCCGCATCCGCCGGAACAGGTCGAGGTTCTCCTCAGGGGTGCGGTTGCGCCACGGGCTGTCGGTGCCGGCCTCGGTGAAGCCGCCCCGATTCCGGGAGATGGCCTCGGCGTCCTGGTCGTCCACGTAGGCCAGCCCGGCGCGGATCAGATCCTCAGCCCACTGGTAGAGCTGCTCGAAATAGTCGGAGGCATACAGGGTGCCCCGGTCGGACTGATAGCCCAGCCAGGCGATGTCCTCCTCGATGGCGGCCACGAAGTCGGCCCGCTCGGTCTCGGGGTTGGTGTCGTCGAACCGAAGGTTGCAGGTGCCGCCGAACTCGGCGGCCAAGTCGAAGTTCAGGCAGATCGACTTGGCATGGCCGATGTGCAGATAGCCGTTGGGCTCGGGTGGGAACCGGGTTTGAACCCGCCCGCCGAAGGTGCAGTCGGCGATGTTCTGGCGGATAAGGCTGCGTATGAAGTCGCTGCGCTCGCCGGGCTCCTCGCCTCCGGTGCTCCCGGCATTGCTCATGGCCACCATCCTTTACCGATCCTCGGCCTGTCGCCAATGCATTAGTGGTTTGGACGGCGCGAGACTGGTGCATGGCCTATTCGATCATCGACGTCGACACCCACATCACCGAGCCGGCTGACACCTGGACCAGTCGGGTGTCCGCCCGCCACCGCGACCGTGTGCCTCGAGTGGAGGTGATCGATGGCCGCCAGATCTGGCTGCTGGGCGACGACCGCATCGGCGCGGTCGGCCCCACCGCCCCGGCTGGGTGGCCCAAGCCCATGCCCGACTCCCCGGCCGGCTACGACGAGGTACACCCGGCGGCCTTTGACGCGCGGGCCCGGTTGGAGCTCATGGACCAGCGCGGGGTGTGGGCCGAGGTGCTGTATCCCAACGTGGGCGGGTTCGGCGCCCAGCGCTTTTTGACTATTGACGATGCCGAGCTCAAGTACGAGTGCGTGAGGGCCTACAACGACTTCTTGTCCGAGTGGTGCAGTGCCGATGACCGTCGGCTCATACCGTCGATGGCCACCCCGTTCTGGGACGTGGACAACGCGGTGGCCGAGGTGCAGCGGTGCGCCTCACTGGGCTATCGCTCGGTGAACTTCACCGGGGAGCCCCAAGTGTTCGGGCTGCCCTATCTGGGCGAGTCCCATTGGGACCCGTTCTGGTCGGCAGTGTGCGACTGCGACATGGTGGTGTCTTTTCACATCGGCAGCGGCGAGTTCAACTGGGACCACACCCGAGTGGAGCGCCGAGGCTTCGCCGAGGCCTACGCCCTGCAATCGGTGGATCTGTTCACCAAGAACGGCATCCAGGTGTGCGACCTCTTGCTGTCGGGCGTGCTGCCCCGCTTCCCCAAGCTGAAGGTGGTGTCGGTGGAGTCGGGCATCGGTTGGCTGCCCTTCATGCTTGAGGCGCTCGACAATCAGTTCACCGAGGGCGGCGGGATGAATGACCGGCCCGAATTCCAAAAGCTGCCCAGCGAGTACTTCACCGGGCAGGTGTACACCACGTTCTGGTTCGAGGAATCGGCGCCCCAAGACATGCTCGGCGGGCGAATCCCGCTCGACAACGTGCTGTTCGAGACCGATTTCCCCCATCCCACCTGCCTGTACGACAACGTGGAGGAGAAGATCGCCGCCAGCATCGGCCACCTGTCCCCCCAAGACCGCCACCAACTCCTCTGGGGCAACGCCGAGAAACTGTACCGAGTGGAGTCGCCCGCCTAGATTCCTGCCATGAGCGAAAAATGGGACCGGGAAGCCGATGTCGCGGTGCTGGGGATGGGCGCGGCGGGGTGCGCGGCGGCCATTGCCGCGGCCGATGCGGGGGCGTCGGTCGTCTTGCTGGAGAAGATGCCCGAGGGCCGCGAGGGGGGCAACACCCGCATCTCCGGGGGTATCTGGTTCAACAGCCTCGATCCCGATGGGATGGCCACTTACCTGCGGTCACTGTGCGGCCCCTACACGCTGCCTGAAGAGGTCATCGAGGTGTGGGCCGAGGAGACCTACAAGAACACCGAGTGGCTGGAGAGCCTGGGGGTCACTCCGGGCGTCCACGCCGACTACAAGCCCGAATATCCCGAGATGCCCGGCGCCGAGTTCTACGGCGGCTATCTGGGTGTCAACGGGGAGATGGGACAGCAGCTTCTGTGGAAGGCCCTGTCGGACGTAGTGCGGGGCCGGGGCGTGGAGGTGTTGCTGGACTCCCCGGCCCAAGAGCTGGTGACCGACTCCGACGGCGCAGTGACCGGCGTGGTGGCCACCTCTGGCGGCCAGCGGTTGCGGGTGGGCGCCCGCCGGGGCGTGGTGCTGGCCACCGGCGGATTCGAGAACAACCCGGAGATGGTGCGCGACTACTTGCAGCTTCCCGGCTCCCCGGTGTGGGGCTCGCCCGCGGGCACCGGAGACGGCATCAAGATGGCCCAGAAGGCAGGCGCCGATCTGTGGCACATGGACAACATGATGGCCGCTCTCGGCTTTGCCGCCGAGGGTTTCGAGGCGGGGATGTACGTGATGTTCATCTTCTCCATGGGATTCATCTGCGTGGGCAACGACGGCCGCCGGTCCCACAACGAGATGCCGCCCCAAGGCCACGGCCACGGCCTGATCGACGGCGACTACGAACTCTTCCAGCGCCGACCTCTGCACGTGATCTTCGACGAGGCCACCCGGCAGGCCGGGCCCATCTCGCCGCCTCGAGAAATTCTGCCGGTGGGGTGGAACCTGCTCATGGAGGGCTATGAGTGGAGCGCCGACAACTCCGCCGAGATCGAAAGGGGGTGGATCCAAAAGGCCGACACCCTCGATGAGCTCGCTGGAGTTCTGGGCATCGAACCCGACGGGCTAGAGGCGTCGGTGGCCTCATGGAACGACGCCTGTGCTGCCGGACACGATCCGCTGGGCCGTCCCGCGGCCACTCTGGCCCCGCTGGCCACTCCCCCGTACTACGGATTCACCTCGGCCCCGCTTTTGGGCTGGACCAACGGCGGGCCTCGCCGCAACGAAAAAGCCCAGGTGCTAGACCCCTTCGGCGGGGCCATCGGCCGCCTCTACGCCGCCGGCACGGTCAGCTCCACCTACAGCCGGTGCAAAGACGGCGGCTTCCACATCGGCGATGCGCTGGCTTTTGGCCGGGTGGCCGGCCGCAATGCCGCTGCCGAGGCACCTCGATAGGCCCAGCCCGATCTGGCCTATGGCCAGGCACGCCAAGCGGTGCTGTCGAGGGCGATGACCGGGCCGGGAGGACGGGTTTGTTGGTACTGGGCGTATTTGGCGGCCAGCAAGTCGAGGGCATGGTCGCGCTCATCGCCCTGCACCAGCACTCGAGCGGTGCCGTCAACTCGGATCCACCACAGCTTCGACCAGTCGTCGTCGTAGCGGTCCACCAGCAGACAGGCCATCGGATTGGCGGACAGGTTGTCCAAGCGGCGCAGCGCCAGGGTGGACTTGGGCTTGGCGTCGATCGCGGAGTACGCCACATCGCCCTCCAGCGCGAAACAGCACGGCACTGCGTGGGGGCGACCACCGCCGGTCACGGTGCTGAGCACCCCGGATCGCGCCTCTCGCACCAGCCGCCGCATTTCGCTGCCATCCATTTCCAGACTCTACGGTGCTCAGCGGTTGGCCACCGCCCTGCTCCCGGCTGCTGGCAGGCTGGCCGGTCGGCAAGGATCCCGGCAAATCTGCTGCTCCGGCGAGCACAACGTCACCGGCATTTTCCAAATTGCTTGGTTTGCCAACCTGTTGGCTAAAATTGGCCTCCTAGAAATACTGCCTATGGATCAGGGGGGCCTCGGCGAGGGTCGGGGCCGAAGACTCTGGAAGGAATCAGACGCCACAAGAGACGTCAGGGCAATTCTGGCCGGGGAGCCCTTTAGGCGAATTCACTGCCTAGTCCCTAACCAACGGGTCGACTGACCCGACCGCCACTAGATGCCTGCCACTGTGACCGTCGCATGCCCACGTTATGCGCACAATCCGCTTGCTCAGTTTTATCGCCCTGTCTGGCTTGGCCTTGGTTGCCACCGGAAGCCGGATCGACAGCTACGACCACTTCGGCGTGGAGCAGTGGCGTCCGCTGGTGGAGGAAATTTTCCCGGCCGACGAGGTAGACGACGTGCTCTCGGTTATGGGCTGCGAGTCACATGGCAACCCCAACACCCGCTTCCTCGAGGAATGGGGGGACTACTCGCTGGGGCTCATGCAGATCAACGAAGGATGGCTCACCGGGTGGAGTCGGCCGGAGTGGTCGATCCTCTCCCACAACGGACAGCCCGTCGATCTCACCGATCCAGCCACCAACCTGCAAGCCGCCAAGTTCGTCCGCCACTACGAAGACGTCAACGGCCACCCCCCCTGGTCGCAATGGGCCTGCCAGCCCGACTGAACGAGGCTTTGGCCCGATACCATAGGGCGTGTTGTTTGTAGGCACTTACGACGCTGATGGGGGGCTTGGCGGCGAGCTGCGGTATGTGGCCGGCAAGCTTCTGGGGCGGGGCAAGTGCGCACTGTGCGACATCACCCACGGGTGGAATCCGATGGGGTCCAAGAGCTGGAAGCAGGCATGTGCGGTGTCAGACGTCGAGATCGAGCTCTTGCATCGAAACGAGGCCACCGCCGAGCAGCTTGCCGCCTCTTCTGGGCTGCCCTCCATCCTGCGCCGCCGCGATGGGCAGTGGAGCGAGGCAATCCCGGCATCAGAGATCGCCCAGTACGCGGGCGCCCCCGACGCATTGCTGGAGCGCTTGGACCAGTTCTAGCGCTCAGCCGGTTGAGAACGGCAGGTACTCGTACCGCCGGGTTGACCAGCCGCCGGCAAAGCGGGCGGTTCCCTCGTCGACCGAGTAGTCCGGGAACCGCCCCAGCAGCTCTTCGAGGGCGACTCGGCACTGGAGCCGGGCCACCGACGCGCCGAGGCAGTGGTGGGCGCCGTAGCCAAGGGCCACGATCTTGTCGATCTTGCGATTGACGTCGAGCTCCCCGGCGGTGGGGCCGAACTCCCGTTCATCCCGGTTGGCCGACGCGAACAGCAGCAGCGCCTTCTTGCCCTCGGGAATGGTGACGCCGTGCAGCGTCATATCACGGGTCAGTGTGCGGGCCAGGTTCTGCACGGGCGAAGTCAGCCGCAGCAGCTCCTCCACCGCATTGGGGATCGCCGAAGGGTCGTCTATCAGTGCCCGGCGCTGGTCCCGATGGCGGTCGAGCAGCACCGTCGAAGCGCTGAGCATCCCGGTCACGGTGTCGTTGCCGCCGGTGATCATGGTGAAGATGAACCCCACGATCCACATGGCCGAGGCGACGTCTTCGCCTACCTGCACCAGGCCGGTCACCAGGTCGTCGCCGGGATCGGTCTTGCGGCGCTCGATCAGCCCGCTGGCGTACTCGAACAGCTCGAGGAACGCACTGGCATCCTGACCATATTCGGCAGTGGACTCCGCCGTGGCCTGCACGATGCGCTCGGTCCACCGGTCGAACAGCACCCGGTCTTCAGGGGGAACGCCCAGGTAGTGGGCGACCAGGTAGCTGGGCAGCGGCTTGAACAGGGACTGGACGATGTCTGCGTTCCCGGCGTCGGCCACCGTATCGAGCTTGTCGGTGATGAACTCCCGAACCAGGTCCTCTACCGGGGCCACCTGGCGGGGGGTCATGGGCCGGCTCACCAATCGGCGCATTGCGGTGTGCTCGGGCGGGTCCATCATCACGATGGGCCGGGCTTTCTCATCGAAGCTGGCCATGTCGTCGGGGGCGGTGGTCAGGCCATTGGCCGACGAATAAGTGGCGGTGTCGCGGGCGGCAGCGAAGACGTCTTCGAACCGCGACAAAACCCAGAATTGGCCGTCGCCCACCTCGTGGACCGGATCCTCATCCCTCAGAGCGCGGTAGTCGTCCCAGGGCTCGGCCCACGTCTCGCCGCTGCGATAGGCGAACTTGACCGACATCGGGCTACCTCAGCTCTAGGCCCTCAAGGGAGCCCTCGTCTCGCCAGGCTTTCAGGAGCTTGAAGAACTCTTGGGCCCCTCCGCCGTAGGTGCCGCCGAACCAGCCGGGGCCGTCGTCGGGCTTGCCCTCGTTGTTGTAATAGCCGGGCGTACACGACTCCAAGAAGCCGGCTCGGCGATAGGCCGACTCCATGATGAGGCGCACCCAGTCGGACTCGGCCTGCTCGGTGGGCTCGACCACCTCGGCGCCTGCCGACAGCCCCCGCTCGACGATGTAGGCCGCGTGCTGGCTCTGCTCGTTGTAGAGCTCGGTGAAGTTGGGGGACACCCCCGACTGGATGCCGCCCATGTGCAACAGGTTGGGATATCCCCGGGTGACCACCCCGTGGAAGGTGGACATGCCGTCGGCCCACCGCTCGCTCAGCGTCACCCCGCCCCGGCCGTAGATGTCGCAGTTGGCCCGGTGGGAGTAGTCGGTTCCCACTTCGAACCCGGTGGCGAAGATGAGGCAGTCCAGCTCATACTCCTGTCCGCCGGCCACCAAGCCCCGAGGGGTGATGCGCTCCACGCCTTGGCCGTCGGTGTCCACCAGCGTGACGTTGTCGCGGTTGAAGGTGGGCAGATAGTCGTCGTGGAAGCACGGCCGCTTGCAGAACTGCCGGTAGTAGGGCTTGAGGGCCTCGGCGATGGACGGGTCTTCTATCAGCTCATCGACCCGGCGGCGGATCTGCTCCATCTTCTGGAAGTCGGCCATCTCCATGGCCTCGGCGATCTCCTCGGGAGTGCCGAGGCGGGTGCCCTCCCCCAGGGCGGTGAGATTGCGCAAGATGTCGGTCCAGCCGTCGCTGACCAGGTCTTCCTCTTGCCTGCTGCCGGCCACGATGTTGCCGAAGTTCTCGATGCGGTGCTGCTGCCAGCCGGGTTCCAGCGACATGGCCCACTCCGGGTCGGTGGGCCGGTTGCCCCGCACGTCGATGGACGACGGAGTGCGCTGGAACACGTACAGGTGCTGGGCGGCCTCGCCCACATGGGGGATGCACTGCACCGCGGTGGCGCCGGTGCCGATCACCCCGACCACCTTGTCGGAGAGCTTGGCGAGGTTCCCGTTGGTGTCGCCCCCGGTGTAGTCGTAGTCCCACCGGCTGGTGTGGAACGAGTGGCCCTCGAAGGTGTCGATGCCGGCGATGCCGGGCAGCTTGGGGCGGCTGAGCGGGCCGATGGCCATGATCACGAACCGGGCCCGCATCCGATCTTGATGGTTGGTGTGAAGCACCCACCGGTTGTCGGCATCGTCCCAGTGCATCTCGTATACCCGAGTGCCGAAGCACACGTCGCGGTACAGGTCGAAGTGGCGGCCCAGCGCCTTGCAGTGCTCCAGGATCTCGGGGCCGTAGGAGTACTTCTCCTTGGGCATGTAGCCCATCTCCTCCAGCATCGGCAGGTAGATGTACGACTCGATGTCGCACTGCACCCCGGGGTACTGGTTCCAGTACCAGGTGCCGCCGAACTCGGCCCCGGTCTCGATCATCCGGATGCTCTCCACCCCTAGCTGGCGGAGCCGTGACCCGGCCAAAAGCCCGCTGAACCCGGTGCCGATGATGGCCACGTCCACCTCGTCGGTGAGCGGCGCCCGGGTGATGCCGGCTTGAGATGGGTCGTCCAGGTACCGGGAATACTCGCCGTCCATAGCGATGTACTGGCCGTTGCCTTCGGTCCGTAGGCGCTTGTCGCGCTCCTGGCGGTACTTCTCTCGGAGGGCGTCGGGGTTGAATTCCATCCTGGTGTCGGAAGAGAGAGTGTCGGTCATGGCTTACTACGATAGAACCCATGACCTTCGAGGCCCGATTCGACCTGAGCAGCGTGCATTGGAGCCACATGGAAGGCGGTCCGGAGTTCGACTATCCCATCGAATACGACGTGGCCGTGCTCGGCTCTCAGCCTGAGAACGGCACTCTCGACCTGCTGGTTCGCTTTGCCCCCAACTCCCACTGCCACTTCCACCGCCATGTGGCCGCCACCCGCACACTGGTGCTCCAGGGCGAGCACCACGTGTTCGACACCGAGCCCGACGGCGAGCCCGTCCACAAGATCAAGCCCGCCGGCACCTACGGCCAGAGCCCCGGCGGGGAGATTCACATGGAGCGGGGCGGGCCTGACGGGGCCATCGTGCTGTTCAACCTCCACTCCCCCACCGGCGTGTTGTTCGAGTCGCTCGACGCCGACCACAACATCACCGCGGTGTCCACCATCGAGTCGATGTCTGACGGCCCCCTCATGGGAGGCTAGGACAGCCTCATATCCGGGGCTCCGGGTTAGCCCCTGATTGATCAACCACTGCCCACCCCGATCATCACCGCCGACAGGGTGAACGGTCCGTCGCCGGTATTTCGCCAGGCGTGATCGGTGCCCCTCTGGATCACACAGTCGCCGGCGCTGAGGTGAACCGGCGGCTGGCTGGGGAGCTCCAAATCCACCGTGCCCTCGACGATTCGCACGAAATCGATGGTGGGAGTCTGGTGCATCATGGCCGCCCGGTCGGCCATGGCCGCCGGGATGGTCACGTGCTTCCAGGTGATCCCCCCACCGGGCGGGTTGAGCTGCATGTCCGACACCGGGGCATCACCGCCCTGGAGTTCGCTGGCCACCGGGGCGAAAGTGTGCCACAGCTCGGCGGTTACCGACCCACCCTCCGAATGGGTAGCGGTGCCGGGCGGGCCGTCGGCGCACACCCCGTCACCGTCGGTAACGATCCGGCGAGGACCCACGGCGCCGGTAGACGCCCCGGCGAATCCGGGATCGGCGCCATCGGTGGCAGCCAGCATGGTGGCGCTGAACACGCAGGGCTCGTCGCCGATGACGATCCACCGATGCCACGTGCCCCGCTGGATCACGCAGTCGCCCCCTTCCAGCTCCACCCAATGATCGTTCAGCTCCAAGCGGATCTGGCCCGAGATGATCTCGATGAAGTCGATGGTGGGGGTGGCATGAAAGCCGACCCGGTCTTGGTCGAACCGGGGGTCGTCGAGCGGGCCGATCGCCTTTCCCCCCGAGGGCTTGAGCGAAAAGAAGCGCCACGAAATCCCGCCGGGCGGGGGGACGAAGTCCTTGCGGTCGGCCGGCTCGTCCCCGCCGTCATCCACGGTGGCGGGATGCTGGCCGACGTACCACATGCTGGCCGTGCTCCGTCCCAAGAAGCTCGACTCGGCCTGTCCGTCGGAGATGATCACCGGTGCTCCCGATGCGTCGTGACCGGTTACGATTCGCCGTCTTGTGAATGCCATCCGGCAACCGTAGCGGCCCGCAGCAACCCCGATGCACGCCGCCCAATCCAAGAATCCCTATGCCTAGTAGGTAGCCTCGAAGCAGATGGTTGACCCACCTGCCGACGTGATCGCCCCGGATCGGCCCCTGCGAGTGGCCGTGTTGGTCAAGCAGATCCCCGTGTTCGAGGACATGGTGCTGGGACCCGATGGCCGCATGGTCCGAGACGGCATCGACATGCACATGAACGACTACTGCCGCCGCGCCGTGGCCAAGGGCACCGAGGTGGCCCTGGCCAGCGGGGGCACGGTCACCGTGTTCACCCTGGGTCCGCAGTCGGCCGAAAATGTCTGTCGGGAAGCTCTTCTTTTCGGGGTGGACGCCGGAATCCACATCTGCGACCCGGAGTTCGCCGGTTCCGACACCTGGGCCACCGCCAAGGCCCTGGCCACTGCTCTGGAGTGTTTCGGGCCGTTCGACCTGGTGATGATGGGACGCAACTCGGTGGACTCCGATACCGGCCAGGTGCCGCCGCAGATGGCCGAGATGCTGGGGCTGCCGTTCGCCACCGGGGTTCGCTACCTCTCCCTTCACGGCGACCGCCTGGAACTGCGATTGGAGCATGACGACGAGTGGGTGGACGTGGCGGTGGAACTGCCTGCGGTGGTGTCGTGCGCCGAGCGGCTGTGCGACCCCTGCAAGATCAAGGATCCCGAGGCCTGGGCCACGGTGGACGCCTCGCACATCCAGACGGTGAGCGCCGCCGACCTGGGCCCCGGCCCGTGGGGCCAGGCCGCCAGCCCCACCTCGGTCGGCCCAGTTCAGATGATCGACGTGGAGCGCCGCCGCCACATGATGACCGGCACCCTGGACGAGCAGATCGGTGAGGCGATAGCGGTCTTGGCCGAGAAGGGAGCGCTGGCCAGCGGCTTGAGCACCGAGCCGCCCTTGGTTCCGCACCGTACTGGGGCTGATTTCGACGGCCCGGCTATTGCGGTGTTGGTGGAGCCTGGCCGAGGGCGGGTGAACCGGGAGCTGATGGGCGCCGCCGCCGCGCTGGCCGCCGAGATCGACGGGTGGGTGGCCGCCCTGGGTCCCGGCCTGGACGACCCCGACGAGGATCTGGGTACATGGGGGGCCGACGCACAGATAGCCATCGGCGTCGGGGCCAGCGGAAACGCGCCGGTCGAGGAAGACTTGGCGTCGGCCATTTCGCCCTGGGCGGCCGAAACCCAGCCCTGGGCCGTGTTGGCGCCGGGCACCGCTTGGGGCCGCGAGGTGGCCTCCCGGTTGGCGGCAACGCTGGGCGCGGGGCTCACCGGTGACGCAGTGGGGCTGAGAGTGGACGACGCCGGAAAGCTGATCGCCATGAAGCCGGCCTTCGGCGGATGGCTGGTGGCCGAGATCCTCTGCGCTTCCTCGGTGCAGATGGCCACGGTGCGCCCCGGGGTGCTGCCCTTCCCCCGATTCAATGCCGACCGTCCCCCGGCTCGCCGATTGTCGCTGCACTCCCCGGGCCGCAGCCGCCTGGAGATCATCCGGCGCTATCGGGACGACGACAGCGATGAGCTGGCCAACGCCTCGGTGGTGATCGGCGTGGGCCAGGGGGTGGACCCAGCCGACTACCCCAAGCTGGAAAAGCACCAGGCCGCCATCGGGGCCGCCCTGTGCGCCACCCGCAAGGTGACCGACTACGGGTGGATGCCCCGGGCCCGCCAAGTGGGCATCACCGGCCACAGCATCAGCCCCCGCCTCTACTTCGCAATCGGCATGAGCGGGAAGTTCAACCACACCGTGGGAGTGCGCAACGCCGGCACGGTGGTGGGCATCAACCCCGACCCCGACGCTCCCCTATGGGAAGTGGTGGACATCGGCTTCGTGGGCGACTGGGCCGAGGTGTTCGACGCCCTGATCCCCCGTCTGGCCGAAGCCCAGGCGGGTTAGCGGTTCGTCGGTGAATTGGTTCGCCAGGCTCATCTCCCTGGCCAAGCAATCAATCAAGTGCTGGCAGGAGGGAGAGGGCGGTACCGGAGCGGCAGAAATCGCCTTCTGGTCGGCGGTATCACTGTTCCCCGCCGCGGTGGCCGCCGCCGCCATCGCCTCCACCGTGCGGGCCGTGTCCGACCGTATCGCCGACCGGTTCAACGAATGGCTGGCCGACGCCGGGCAGACTGCGCTCGGCGATGTGGACAGCACCATCGGCGAGGAGTTCGCCGACGTGGTGTCGGCGCCGGTGGCCGCCACCTCGATCGCCGCAGTGGTCGCGGTGTGGGGCACCATGAGGGCCGCGGCCGCCGCCTGTCGGGCTGTCCGCCGAGTGCGGGGCGAATCCCGCCGGTCGTGGTGGCTGGAGAGATTTGCCGGATTCTGGCTCCTGATCAGGGCCGTTCCCCTTATCGCCGGTCCCACCGCGATTGCGGTGTGGGTAGATCCTCGGCTGGCCCCAGTGGTCGGATTCGTGGCGGCGGTGGCAGTGTTCACCCTCGTACAAAAGGTGGCCTGCCCCCGGCGACCCCTACGCCATGACCTGATCGGCGGCTTCGTATCCGCCCTCTGGTTCTCCGTCGTATCGACAATCGCCGCAATAGCCGTGAACTGGACCCTAGGCGGCACAGCCATCACCGTGGCCACAGCCGGAACCCTCGCCGCCCTCAGCTGGCTATGGGCCGCCGCCTGCGGCGTAACCGCCGGCGCCGCCGTGGCTGGCGCCCTCGATCAGCAGAACGCCTAATCGCCACCAAGAAAGGGGATCTCTCGATCATGTTCCCCCCTGTCGGGCAGTTCAAGGTTGATACCCCTCGGCATGTTCTCGACTAGCCATTTGCCCATCTGATTGCCCTCCTGACGTCGGGCAATTGTCGAAACGGACTTGTCGGTGAGCCTCATGTAGAGAGCATCTGGGAAAAGCTCGATCTCGTCTCCCCAGGCAATCCCTCCATCTGCGGCAACTCGTACTGCCTCAAAACAGGAGCGGTTTTCCCAAGCTTTGAACACCCCTCGGCCAGCTAGATCAGACAGGTCAACCTCACCGGCTACCTCGTCGGCGTACCGAATCCAGACTCGGTATCCCTCGCGGGGTGACACTTCAATCGGGCGGTTCAGGTTGCCTGTGTTTTACATACGCTCAAAGCCTCAACACTTGCATTCGGCCTTACCTACTTGTCCAAACTACCGGACTCGACGGCTAACACCCCACTGGCCGTGGCTGATCCTCATGCTGCCCAGGCAGCGGATACGACTTCGGCTTGCTCTAGAACGGTTAGTGTGGCTTGCTCCTGTTTGTCGGGCGGGTAGTTGTGCTTGCGGAGGACGCGTTTGACCATGCGGCGGATGTCGGCTCTCACGTTCTCACGCAGGGTCCAGTCAATGGTCACGCTGTTGCGCACGGTTTCGACCAGCTCCCCGGCGATCTGGCATAGGACTTCGTCGCCGAGGACAGCGACGGCGCTGTCGTTGACGCCAAGGGCATCGTAGAAGGCCAGTTCGTCCTCAGAAAGACCCAGTTTCTCGCCCCGTTGCCCGGCAGCATTGATCTCCCGGGCAAGCTGGATCAATTCCTCAATCACCTGGGCTGCCTCGATAGCCCGGTTCTGGTAGCGGCGTATCGTCTGCTCAAGCATTTCAGCGAAGGACTTAGCCTGGACCACATTGCGGCGACGACGAGAGTTGATCTCGCCCTTCAACAGCTTCTGCAATAGTTCCACCGCCAAGTTTCGCTGAGGCATTCCCTGCACCTCGACTAGGAACTCCTCAGACAGGATCGAGATGTCCGGCTTGCCCAACCCGGCAGCGGCAAAGATATCCACTACTTCTTCGGATGCCACCGCTTTGGAGATGATCTGACGTACCGCGTGATCCAGATCTTCCTCAGGGCGGGCATCGGCCGGCGCCCGCTTGGACAAGGCGGCCCGCACAGCCTGGAAGAAGGCCACGTCGTCACGGATGGCAAGCGCTTCATCGCTTGGCACTGCCAACGCAAAGGCTTGCGACAGCTCGCGTACAGCTTGCATGCACCGGTCCTTGCCGTCTTCTTGGGCCAAAATGTGCTCTTGAGCAGGGGGCAGCAGGCCGAGCCGCTGCTCGGGTGTGCCTGTGATCCACAGCGACCAGTCGAAGCCATGGAAAAGCCCGCAGCAGATCTCATACTTCTCTTGCATGACCGCAATCGCGTCGGCCTGATTGAGCACGGTGTCTCCTCGGCCTCCACTTTGGGTGTAGGTGGCCAGGGCCTTTTTCAATTCGTGGGCAAGACCCAGATAGTCCACCACCAGCCCACCCGGTTTGTCGCTGAAAACCCGGTTCACTCGGGCGATCGCCTGCATGAGCCCATGACCTCGCATGGGCTTGTCCACGTACATCGTGTGCAGGCTCGGTGCGTCGAAACCGGTGAGCCACATATCGCGCACAAGTACGATCCGCAGCGGATCGGCAGGATCGCGAAAGCGATTGGCCAATGCCTCACGCCTGGGCTTGTTGCGGATGTGCTGCTGCCATTCGACCGGATCAGATGCCGATCCGGTCATCACCACCTTGATCTCACCTAGGCCGTCTTCGTCATGGTGCCAGTCGGGATGCAGCCGGATCAGCTCCTGATAGAGGTCCACGCAGATGCGCCGGCTCATGCACACCACCATGGCCTTGCCCTCCATGCTCTCTAGGCGCTTCTCGAAGTGATCCACGATGTCGCCGGCGATAAGAGCAAGGCGCTTCTTGGTCCCGACCCCTGGGTATGCCAGACCACCCCGATGCGCCGGTCTCCCGGCACCCCGCCTGGCTTGCGGCCCTCAGCGCCAGAGTCGGCACCATCGCCCACGGGCTCTAACCCGCCTTGGAGCCGGGCCGCCCGCAACGTCTCGCCCACCGCAGCTTCGACGGCGTGGAGCTGGTGATAACCCGCCATCTTCTTGGCCATCTGTCCGCTGCCGTCATCCTCGAACACGATGAAGTCGCGCACCAAGGCCAAGAACCGCTCGGGAGCGCACACCCCTTCCAGCAGAACCTGAAGCTGGGGCACCGACGGAGCCGCCTCACCTTCTCCGGAGGCGGTGCGCCACGGCTTGAACCACTCCCGTCCCGCGGTCAGCGTGCCGATTCGGGCCTCCAGCCCATCAGACACCACGAGGGCCTCGTTCATCGAGAAGAGTGTGGGCAACTCGGCCTTGTAGGTCTGGAGTTGCTGCCACGCGGCCCACACCGTGGCCTCGGCATCAGTCGGGTTCTTCAACTCGATCACCCCGAGAGGCAGGCCGTTCACGAAGAGCAAGATGTCGAGTCGGCGCTCGTGCTTGTCCTCCACCACCGTGAACTGGTTGACGGCGAGCCAGTCGTTGTTCTGAGGACCGTCGAAGTCGAACACCCGCACCTGCGCCCCCCGGACGCGCCCGCCGTCATCGCGGTACTCCACCGCCACCCCCTCCACCGCCATGCGGTGAAAGGCCCGATTGCGAGCCTCCAGCGTCGCCCCCTCGGGATGGACCAGCTTGCGGGCCGCATCTTGTCGAGCCTCATCCGGCACATCGGGATTCAGCCGCACCAGCGCAGCCCGCAGCCTTCCCGCCAACACCACCTGCCCGTAGTCATCCCGTTCGGCCCCTGCTATGGCGGGTGCGATGTCCCGCCCATGGACCACTCCCCATCCCAGGCTCCGCAGACAGTCGAGGGCCAACTCCTCGACATCAGCCTCGATCAGTCCGGTCATCGCATCTCCAAGAAGCAGCAAGATCCACTGGTCGACTCAGGAATCATATTGGCATCAGAGAACACACCCTCATCCTCCTATTCAAGGCAGAAAACCCAGGGTAGACAACGGCTCATTTCAAACGGTCGATGCACTCCTGCCTCAGCACTGGGCACAGACAAACCGGTCCCTGCGGGCTGGCAAGGCCTTGTTCTGGTCCTAGGGCCAAAGAAAGATCGGTTCGCCAAATCCTCTACTCAGCTGCGCAGCCCCCGCGTCGAGTACGGCCCCGGCCCCACCATTAGCGCGAAGATCCTACAAATGCCCTCACCCAGCCGAGCTCCGCTCACACCACCGAAGCCTCCAACTCCAAATCAAGCTCCGACACATCCAACTCGCCCGAAATCAAACGTGGCAGAAGCAGGTCTCGAGCCTCGCGGAGAAGAACGCTCTGTCGAGAGAGGTTCGCGATCAAGTCCTCCAACGGTGCAACCGCAGCTTCAAATTTCTTGACGAGGGAAGTCATTGGCTTCAGCAACATAATTGACTCCATATCCCTTTTGGTCACAGCTTTGAAGACTGTTCCACCGCCGGTTGAGTCTTCAACAGCAAATCTGTCTTTCAGCTGCATCAACAGGAAATTCTGATGTCCATCCGAGTCTCGGATTGCACTGAGTCCCCGGCCGACCACAAGACGGTCAGGAGCCAAATTGATGCGCCCCACAGGTGCCCTGACGCTGAACAAGATGTCTCCGGGTTCGGCAACTCTCTTGTCCACCGTCGTCCACTTGGTGTGGCTCGGATACCTCGGTCCAAAGCCGGTCACACCCTGATGGAACGGAAGCCCTTCTCCGATGTCGTTGTAGTGCTCCGATCTCGGCGATTGGCCCATGACAAATGAACACATCTCGATCAGCGGAGCCACTTCCCACCCCTCGGGGATCGGGCCGAGATCGGAGTCGACCAGCCCGACATCCTCATGCCCCGGAAACCGGAAGTACACAAACCACTCCCGATATAGAAGAGCAGCCATCTCTTCCAATGTGTGGTTCATTCGGCGGTTTAGATCAATGTTGTCGTCTAGTACTACTAGCATATCCGCTACAGTCCGCTGTCTGGATATATCTGGTAAGGGAATTTCTAATCGACCAATATCTGCTTTCCTCAACCCGAATTTCTTCACCCCATTGGCATAAGAATGAAATTGATCTCTTGCTTCAACCGTATTCAGAGCGTAATATAAATAGGAACCGTAAACCTTCGATGTGTCAGGACGGAGAATTGCCAGACGATAGCCGCAAACTAGGTTGTCTATCTCGTGGCGCATTAGTGCCGGTACACCTATATCATCATACTGCTCGGAGTCCTTAGTGATAATCACATCTTCTTGTTTTAGTGTAAACTTTGAAATCTCTACTTCAGTAGCTGTACCACCCATAAACTGGATATCGGGTTGAATGAAGCTATTCTTGTAGACATCTATATAGTTGCAAATAGCTACAGAATACTCGTCGTCATTTATCTTGTTGTCAACACTGCTAATTCTCAGATCGACTATGTCCTTTAGCGCAGTCATATTAGGAGACTCTACCAATACCATATGATTATTTTCGATATTTTTCCGAAATGTGTCAGGAACTGCGTCCCAAACAAATAGATCAACTCGGAATGGCAGATTGCTCTCGCTAAACGCATCCCGCAACTCAGAAACCTGGCGTAATCGTTCAGGAGGTGCAAAGATGACAATGTCTAAGTCTGAATTTGGGTGAGAAGTCCACTTTACTCGCGAGCCGTAGGCCCAAGCAGTAGTGTTGGGCAGGTGTTTCTGAATAAGGGCTACTACGGTCTCTTGGTGGTCAACGGTGAGGTCGATGGCCGTGCTCAATCCCATGGCTCGCCCGTCATAGTTTGGAGCAGGTCGATAGCATCACTAATGAAGTGGCCAGCCAACTCTAAGCAAGCCTGCGCCTTTGCGCCATCGTAGTCATGGGATGTGTCAGTACGAGCTTGGGCATAATCCAACCATTGATCCAATGGCACATCAAACAAATTGTTTTCGGCAGCAAGTTTCAAGATCGGCTTCGGGCTGTTCGGGGTGTCGGGTATTGCGAGTTCTTCGCCCAAGTATCGCTTCAACACCTTCCACAGACAGTCATAACATGTCTCGAATCGTTGAATGACAGATTCAGCGACCCCCTCTAGGTCCAACGTCGACCTCGAGGGGTTGGAAGTCAGATAGTTCTCATGCTGTTCCACGAGACGCTCCAGCGACATCTGGAACTTGGTGTAGTCGATCTGTGCCATTCAGAAACCCAGGCTATCCAGGTTGGCCTCGATGACGGCATCCAGTCGAGCGGATTCTCTCTGTTGCTCGCGCCACTTAGCGGTCAGGCGGCGCATCTTCTCTTCGAAGGGTTCGTCGTCTTCTTCTCGGGGTTTGGTGCCTACGTAGCGGCCGGGGGTGAGGATGTGTTCGTGTCTGCGGATTTCCTCGAGGGTAACGGCCTTGCAAAAACCGGGAGCGTCGGCGTAGCCGGCTGAACTGTCCCGCCAGGTGTGGTAAGTGTCGGCAATTCGGGTGATGTCGTCGTCGGTGAACTCACGGTGGGTGCGGTCGACCATGGCGCCCATCTCCCGGGCGTCGATGAAGAGTATCTCTCCTGCGCGCTGGCGGTCTCGGGCCACAAACCACAGGCAGGCGGGAATCTGGGTGGAGTAGAAGAGCTGGCCGGGAAGCGCCACCATGCAATCCACCAGATCGGCCTCCACCAGGTTCTTGCGGATCTCCCCCTCCCCCGACTGCTGCGACGACATCGAGCCGTTGGCCAACACAAAGCCGGCGATTCCGGCGGGGGCCAGGTGGTGGACCATGTGCTGCACCCAGGCGAAGTTGGCGTTGCGCTTGGGGGGCACGCCGTACCTCCAGCGCTTGTCGTCGGTCAGCCGGTCGCCGCCCCAGTCGGAGATGTTGAACGGCGGGTTGGCCAGGATGAAGTCGGCCTTCAGGTCGGGGTGCAGGTCGTTGTGGAAGCTGTCGCCCTGGGCGATCTGGCCCTCGATGCCCCGGATGGCAAGGTTCATCTTGGCCAGCCGCCAGGTCGTGTAGTTGGCCTCCTGTCCGTAGATGGAAATGTCCCGACGGGTGCCCTGGGGCTGGGCGCCTCCGTTGCCATTGCCGGTGGCGTGGGCTGAGATGAACTCCACCGACTGCACGAACATCCCCGACGAGCCGCAGCACGGGTCGTACACCCGGCCCCGGTAGGGCTCGATCATCTCCACCAGCAGCTTGACCACACAGCGCGGCGTGTAAAATTCCCCGCCGCGCTTGCCCTCGGCGCTGGCGAACTGCGACAGGAAGTACTCATACACCCGGCCAAGCACATCCTTTGAGCGGGCTTCGGCGGTGCCGATGGCGATGTTGCTCACCAAGTCTATGAGCTGGCCCAGCCGCTGCTTGTCGAGAACAGGACGGGCGTAATCCTTGGGCAGCACGTCTTTCAGCGCCGGGTTGGCCCGCTCAATGGCCTCCATCGCCTCATCCACCGTCTCGCCGATATAGGACTGGCGGGCATCGGCCTTCAACTCGGCCCAGCGGGCTTCTGGAGGCACCCAGAAGACGTTGTGGGCCCGGTACTCGTCGGGGTCTTCGGGGTCGGCCCCTTCGTCGATTTCGCCGTCCAGCTCGGCCCTCCGCTCCTCGAAGGCATCCGACACGTACTTGAGGAAGACCAGGCCCAGCACCACGTGTTTGTACTCGGCCGCATCCATGCTGCCCCTCAGCGTGTTGGCCGCCTGCCATAGCTCGGCTTCAAAGCCAGTGGTAGCCCCCTGAGAGGCGGGGGATGCCCCGCTGCCGGGCTTTTGCTTCTTCGGCCTCCCATCGGGCACCTGGAACCCACCTCCCGCTCTGCTGTAGGGATACCGGGCAAGTTACCGCACCTCGTTGCCGATCTATGCGAATAGCGCCCAAAGGCCCTAGCGCCGCTCGGCCCAGGCGCGGACAGCCTCCCGGTTTGAGTAGTCGATATCCGCGTCCTCCATGCAGCCGAAATGCTGACAGCCCCCATGGTCGGCGCCTGGTAGTGCCAAGGCCCGGCGGCGAGTGACCCTGAAGTACCTGTCGGCCACATAGAGATTGACATCCAGCCCCTCAGGGTCCAGCCCTCGCCTCTGGGCGCTGTACTCCAGCCATTTGGGCAGCACCGACTCCATGCCCTTGCGGCCGTCCTGATCCTCGCCACGGTCGGTGTATTCCCATCTGATCAACAGCGCGAGGGTCTTCTTCGGGCTCCAGGTGAGCAAGTCGCTCTTGTAGCACGAAGAGCTGAAAGAGCAGATGTCGATGACTGCTTCGCCTTCCCACGAGGAGATCTCGCCGTTCTGCTGCATGAAGAAGTCGGCAACCATCTCGCCGACCGCATCCGGGTCAATTTCACTGGGCACGGCCGTGTCGCCCCCATCGGGCAGCAGAGTGATCCACTGCTCTACCAGAGCCAGCAAGTCCTCGTCGGACTCGTATACCTCCCTGGCTTCCTCTTCGTCGTCCTCAACATCGAGCAACTCCTTTGACCAGGATTCACGCTGGCGCAACCCGGCCTCGACAATGGCCCGGGCTTCCGCCAAGTCGACCTCGACTGCCATGCCGGACTCGATATCGGAGACAGCCGTCCGGAACTCTTCTGCGTTCGCGAAGCTGCCGAAGTTGTGGGCGACACCTCCCAGCAGGAGTTCAACCACAACGAACAATCCGATCGTC
This sequence comes from Candidatus Poriferisocius sp., assembly GCF_965208475.1. Taxonomy (GTDB): domain Bacteria; phylum Actinomycetota; class Acidimicrobiia; order Acidimicrobiales; family Bin134; genus Poriferisocius. The sequence goes on from NZ_OZ242338.1 coordinate 841,897, forward strand.
GTTCCGTCAGGACGGGTGAAGTCGATACTTACAAGGCGCTCATCGTCCCACTCGTCGGTGAAACAGATTGCCTTGACAGGCGTGGCGATGCCCAGCGACTCCACCCATTCCGGGACCTCCACGCCGCGCTCGACCAGCCGGAGGTATAGCCGCCGCGCGCGGGGCCGGGCAGCCACGGGCCCGTAGACCGCAATCGCGGCTGCCAGCGCGGCGGCCGCATTGCCGCCTCGCCCGGACGCAGCAGAAAGGGCATCGAACACGTCGCAGAACGGCGCCGTTTCGAAGGCGGAAGGCCGAAAGGCGGACTGTATGGATGAAGCCCAGACGTCGGATTCATTGAGACTCTGGATCTCGTCTATGGCTCTGCCGGCATCGTGGAGCAGAAACTCGGCGCCTCTTGTCAACCGCTGAGGATGCTGCGACTGCTTGGGAGATCGCGGGCTGGTGCCCCTGGGGGTGTATCTGCTGCCCGATTTTCGATTGCGTTTGCGACTCAATCTGCTAATCCCTTCACCCGACTCACGATACCTGGGAGTCGCAGGCCGCAGAAGCAGCACCGTGGATTTCAGCCGCGGGATTTCCAGCTTGGAGTACGGTCGGGCCATGACCGAACCCCGCCAACCTGATGTACTCAGCCGCCTGCCGATCCCCGAGGAAGTCCGCGACGACGTGATGGAGATGTTGAGGGCCGGCCCCTCAGCAGTGTGGGGCCGGCCGGTGCTGAGCCGACGGGAGCGCAGCCTGGCCACTATCGCCATGATGACCGCATTGGGAAACGAGTTCGCCATCCGCGAGCACATCATCATGGGCTTGGACTCCTTCGGCCTCAGCCGAGAGGAGATCTGCGAGGTCATGATCCAGGCCGCCATCTACGCCGGTTTTCCCGCGGCCATGAAGGCCTTCGAGATCGCCACCGACATCTTTGCCGAACGCGACGCTTCGGGTTGAGAGCAGCCGCATCTGGCACAAAGGGGATCATGCGCCGCCACTCCCCCGCACGATGGTCCGCGCCACCGTCGTCGGAGGCAGCGTCAGTTGAGGCCGACGGCCAGGATTGAACCCCAAATCGTCACGGCGAATCCGACCAGAATGAATACCAGCGTGCGGGTTTGATTGGCGATCATCAGCGCGATCTCACCCTTGTTCTTCTCCATCTCGCTCCGCACTAGCGCGAACTCGCCATAAACCTTGGCGAACTCGCCATCGACTTTCTCGAATCTGGCATCGATTCCTTCGAATCTGGCATCGATTCCTTCGAACTTGGCATCGATTCCTTCGAACTTCGCATCGACTCCATCGAACTTCGCATCGACTCCATCGAATTTGGCTTGGATTCGTCCATCAAGAGCTTTGAGGTCGTCTTTGGTGGCGAGGTGGTACCAGAAGGTGGGGGGAAGGCTCTCCATGAGTGTTCTGGCCTCCTCCTCTCCCAAGACCTCGGTCAGACGTTGCATCAAGGCCAAACGCCGATCCTCGCCAATGGGCTCACTCGCAGGCATAACCAGCCTCCTCGGAATCATCTGTCTTTGGAGGGGGACCTCGTACACCGTCCCCGAGTGTTTGAGCGCCAACATATCGCGGGGCGCAATCCTCTGCAACCATCGGTTTCGCGGTGGCTACGTCTTCGCGGTGAACACCCAGCGGCCGTCGGCATTTGAGAGGTGGCCGCAGCTGGGGCCGGCGAAGTGGGTGCCGAAGATGAGGACGCCGGAGTCGGCGTAGCGCTGACGGAACTCCACTCGGGTGGCGGAGGCTTGGGGCGGGTTGTCGTCGGCGGTCATCACCCACTCGGGGGCGACGAATTGCACGGGGTGGTGGACGAGATCGCCAGTTATCACCGCCTCTTGGCCGGCAGAGGAGATGCGAACGCTGACATGGCCGGGGGTGTGACCGGGCGAGGGCTCGAGGCTGACCTCATCGGTAACCGCGTGGTCGCTGCCCACCAGATCGGCCAGCCCTGCTTCCAGCACGGGGCGCACCGCATCGCCGAAAGTAATCGCGGCGCCCTCGGCGCCGGAGTCCCAGTACTCGTACTCGGTGCGGTTGAACAGGTAGCGGGCATCGGCAAAGGTGGGCACCCACTGGCCGTCCACCATGATCGTGTTCCAGCCCACGTGGTCGAAGTGCAGGTGGGTGCATAGCACGATGTCGATATCGGCGGGCTCATAGCCGGCGGCGGCCAACTCGTCGAGGAAACCGTTGCTCAGATGGCTCATCTGGGGGACCATCTCGATGGGGCGGTTGCCGATGCAGGTGTCCACCATGATGGTCTGGCCCTGGGACTCCAGCACCAGGGCGTGGATGGACAGGGCCAGGTCGCCGGACTCGTCCAAGAAGTGGGGCGCCAGCCAGTCGGCGTTGGCCTCGAACACTCCCATGTCGGGCTCCACATACATGCCCTCTGCCGAAACCGGTTGCAGGGTTTCCCGCACCAGGATTACCTTCACGTCGCCGATCTGGGTGGTCAGTGCCATGGTTATCCTCCGATCTTGTCCAGGACTTCGCCCTGGTAGCGGCCGACAAAGCGCCGGATGTCGTCGATATCGGTGCTCCCCGACTCTGCGACCGACACGATCAGCCGGTCGAGGCCCGATGCGGCATATTTCTCGATGAGCCCCAGGTCGAATGATCCGCCCTGCTGGAAGCTGCCCGGCCACACGGTCATCTCGATTGCGCCGGGATCTCGGCCGTGCTCAACGGCGGTGGCCCGAATGGTGGCCACCCGGTCGGCATAGTCATCCGGTGAGATCACATAAGGATAGAAGCCGTCGCCGATGCGCCCGGCTCGCCGGGCCGCTCGGCCGGTGCTGCCCCCGATGACGATGGGCGGGCCTCCGGGCCGGGCCGGATTGGGCAGGCTCTCGCACTCGGTGAAACTCACTGCGTTGGATTCGTAGCTGCGGTAGCCGGGAGCCCATAGCTCTCGCAATGCGCCGATGCACTCGTCCAGACGATCGCCGCGTCCCTCATAGGGCACCCCGCAGGCGGCGTACTCCTCGACCTGCCAGCCGCTGCCCACTCCGAGGATCACCCGACCTCCGCTGAGGACGTCGAGGGTGGCCACCCGCTTGGCCATCACCGCCGGCGGGTGCAGGGGCAGCACCACCACGCCGGTACCCAACCGCACCCGCTCGGTCACCGAGGCCATGAACGCCAGCATCTCCAGCGGGTCGGGCATCACCACGCCGGGGGCGCCGGGCATGCGGCCCGACTCCGAGTACGAATAGCGGGGCTCGTAGTTGTTGGCCACCACCACGTGCTCCACCGTCCAGATCGACTCCACCCCCTCTTGGTCCATCGCTTGGGCGAACTGGGTGAGCCAGCGGGGGTCGGTGATGACCGACTCGTGCATGTGGGGCAGGACTCCAAGGCTGACCATGGGCAGAAGACTACGCACTGCCCGTCCGGCGCGGGCCACCGCACCCCAGAGGGGCCAACCAACACGAGCGGGAAACAAACGCTCGAGGGGGCTGACGGGTTAGCTTCGTGGAATGCCGGAGCATCTGGTGATCACCGCTGAGACCATCGAGGAGTGGGTGGAGCTGGCCCACGCCGATGGACTGACCGATGGGCTGCCGGTGTATCCCCCCACCCGAGCGGCGGTCGACGCCCTGGTGGCCGCCTCGGGCCGAGATCCTGGCCAGTTGCTCGGAGCCATTCCGCCCAGGGGCGGGGCGGCCACCGTTGAAGTGGTAGCGGCCAACGCGGTCATGGCCGGCTGCAAGCCCGAGCACTTCGAGGTGGTGCTGGCCGCCGTCGAGGCCATGCTGGAGGACCGCTTCAACCTGCGGGGGGTGGTCACCACCACCCATCCATGCTGGCCGTTGGTCATCGTGTCGGGGCCGGCGGTGGAGCGGCTCGAAATGGCCCATGCCGAGTCGGTGTTCAGCGGCGGCGGGGCCCACGCCAATGCGGCCATCGGCCGAGCCGTCAAGCTGCTGTTGTGGAACGTCGGCGGGGCCACCCCCGGCGAGCCGGTCAAAGAGGTGTTCGGCCACCCCGGCCGCTACGCCTTCTGCGTGGCTGAGTCGCCCAACAGCCCGTGGCCCGCCCTGCACCAGGCCCGCGGCGTCGAATCAGATAGCGGGATCACTGTGTTCGCCTGCGAGTCCCCCACCAGCGTGGCCATGTGGGGCGCCGACGACTCCCCCGTCAACCGCCTGGCTCAGTTGGCCGATGCCATGGCCATCAAGGGATGCAACAACAGCCACACCATGGGTGAGACCTTGGTGGTGCTCACTCCCAACGAGGCTCGCCACCTGGCCGAACAGGGCTACGACCGGGCCGCCGTGCAAGAAGAACTGTGGCAGCAGGCCCGGCGGCGCATCGGCGACCTGCTCTCCCCCGGCGTTGCTCCCTATGCCTGGTGGCCTGACTGGGTAGACGCCGACGACCCCGACACGCTGGTGCCGGTCACCGAGCGGCCCGAGGACATCCACATGATGGTCACCGGCGCCGAGTCGATCCCGTGGATGGCGGTGTGCGCCGGATGGGGGAATCTGGGCGGCTACGCAGTGAGCCGGGCGCTCGACTGAGAGAACTGGCAGGATTAGGGCGTGAAATTGATCGGCGAGCTGGTGGATCCCCGGGGCGAGGTGGTGGTAAACGATGGCGAACTGGCCCCCCGCCGAGGGCACATCCAGGGACCGCTGACCATCGGCTTTTTGGTCAACGAATTCAACCCCTCCTCGGGCCCCGACTTCACCCGCTACACCGAGGTGCTGGAGCGGGAGTTTCGCCACCGCCTGGACGTGACCGCGGTGGTCCGCCAGCACAAGCCGGTGCTCAGCCGTCCGGCCGGCGACGACATGCTGGCCTCGTTCCGGGCCTGCGCCGGGGTGGTCAACGGCCTGGCCAAATGAGGCTCATGCACGTCGGGCAGTGTGCTCGACGCCGTCAATCTGGAAAGGCTGGGCATCCCCACCGTCACCGTGGTCACCGAGCCGTTCACCGTGGCCGCAGACACCGTGGCCCGCTCCCTGGGCCTGCCCGACATCCCCCGAGTGGTGATCCCCCACGACTACCTCAGCGAGGACACCGACGCCATCGCCAAGAAACTCGAGCCCCTGCTGGAAGAGATCGTCGATCGACTGCTGATTCGCTGAACGGCCGGGCAGCCAGACTGCTGCTCAGATGCTTTGCTCTTGGAACTCCTCGGGGCTTTTGATGCGGCCGCCGTCTTTGAACAGGATGTCGTTGTAGCCCTGGCCGGGGGGAATGAACTCGGCCCAGATGGGCTTGTGGTAGCCAACGTAGATGGTGCGGCGGCCACCGGAGGCGGGGGCGTCAGTGGGGGGCGGGGCGCCGTGCATGGTGTGGCCGTAGTGGACGGTGACGTCGCCGGGCGAGGCGCTGATGGCCACCGTGGGCCAGTCGTCGCGCACCTGGCGAGCCCGGTTGGACGACTTGTTCGAGCCGGCCAGGTAGTGGAGCTGGCCGTTGGCCTCGGTACACTCGTCGAGCTGGATGCCGATGCTCACCGCAGGACAGGTGATGGAGTGCCCGCCGGTGCCGCAGTCCCGATGCCAGGGCAAATCGGCCAGGCCCTCCACGATGCTGGGCAGCTTGACGACCACCGACACGCCGTCGCCCCGCTCGGGATAGGCGGCGAAGTCGTCTCCGCCGAGCGCGCCGATGGCGTCCAAACGGCGGTCGCCTATTAGACTGAGCATCAGCTCGCTGCGGTCGTCCATGTGGGTCACCCGGCAGCACACTTCCTCGCTGTCGGCGTTGGTGGCCCACCAGGAGCGGTGATCTTCGGGGGTGGCCGCGCTTCGCTGGCGCTCCACCTCGGCCCGCAGGGCCTCGACCTCCTCGGCGCTGAACACACCGCGGATGTGGAGGAACCCGGCCTCATCGAGGAACCGGCCCATCTCCTCGTGGTCGTCGTCAAGGGTGAAGCTCCGTGAGAGGTCCACCGTGGGCGCCCATCCCTCATACAGGGGGCGACCGTGGTACATGGCCAACAGCACCGGCTCGAAGTCCTCGAACAGCCCGAAATCGCCCCTAACCATCTCGGCGGCCTCGGCATACAGCAAGCCGACCCAGGTCCACAGCTCGGCCACGTAGTTCGACCAGTCCTGCTCGCTGACCTCCACCACCAGTTCGGCGTCGTCGCCGGGGCGGAGCTCAACACCGTTTTCGCCGATCGCATAGGTAATCGACCGCCCGTCGGTCAGCCGCCAGGCGAAGCTCTCGACCAGAGCCCCGGCCCCTATGCCCGCGGCCAGCGCTCCATGGCCCGCGGCCAGCCGCCGGGGCAGATCTTCGGCATGGAAGTCGTCGAAGTCGAGGGTGTCGAACAGGGGAAGACGGGGAGCATGATCCACTACAGCCATGACGAGAATTTAGTCCAGTGTTCCTGGCAAACCCCGAAGCGCCCCTAGAACCCGATCCCGCTGGCCGCCCCGGTCACCACCGCAACCTTGCCTTTGAGCTCTTGCAGGGCTGCGACCCGTATGGCCAGGAACGTCTCTCCGCCGGTGATTTCTGCATGACAAGGCAGCTTGGGCGACAGGCCGTAGGGTGAGGGGGATGGCTGATCCTGTTGTCGATCTCACCGGGGCAATTGTGATCGTGGCCGGGGCCGGAGGAGGTGGCATCGGCACTTGTTCCTGCGAGGCCGCGCTGGCTGCTGGTGCCGAGGTGGTGGCTGTGGAGCGGTCTCCGGGGGAGTTGGACAAGCTCGACCTGCTCTCCCGCCCGGTGGTCAAAGTCCAAGCCGACCTCACCGACCCCGACGCCCCAGCAGCCGTTGTCCAGGCCGCACTCAATGCCCATGGCCGCATCGACGGGCTCATCAACGTGGCCGGCGGCACCGGCATCGACGACTTCGGCCCCCTGGTGGACATCGACCACCAAGGCTGGGACCGGGTCATGGCCAACAACCTCCGCTATGTGGCATTTCTCAACCGGGCGGTGGCCCGGGCCATGATCGGCGCCGGCACCGGAGGAGCCATGGTCAACGTCTCCTCGGTTAGCAGCCTGGCGTCCCAGCCCTTCCTCGCCGCCTACGGGGCGGCAAAGGCCGGACTCAACTCGCTCACCCGCACCATGGCAGTGGAGTGGGGTGGCCACAGCATCAGGGTCAATGCCATCGCCCCCGGCACCATCACCACCCCCCGGGCAGGCGACGAGGAGTCTCCCGAAGCGGCCAAGCGGGCCATCCCCCTCGGCCGCCGAGGCCATCCCGTCGAGATTGCCGGCGCCGCGGCGTTCCTGCTCAGCCCCCAAGCCAGCTACATCACCGGACAGGTGCTGGCCGTGGACGGAGGCATGTCGGTGAAGCTGGCCATGCTGGGCGACGACAACGCCCCGGTGTTTGTCACCGACCCCGAGGTCAAAGCGCGGATGATGGGAAGCGACTCCCCATGAGCGAATCCCCCAGCGGTGCCCGGCGCGTGCGTTTCACAGAATGGGCCGGTAAGTCCGAAGACGCCCCCGAGCTGGTGGCGGCCGCCACTGTGGTTTTGCTGCGCGACACCCCCGGGGGACTGGAGACCCTGATGGTGCGGCGAAGCTCCAAGCTCAGCTTTGTGGGAGGGATGTGGGTATTCCCCGGCGGGCGGGTGGATGACGGCGACTACCCTGCCGGCCGGCCTGACGACGTTCTGGCCGCCAGCCGGGCTGCGGCGGTGCGAGAAGCCGCCGAGGAGGCCAATCTGGTCATCGCGGTCGAAGACTTGGTGCCCTACTCCCATTGGGTGCCCCCCACCACCATCGAAAAGCGGTTCGCCACCTGGTTCTTCCTCGCCCCCGCTCCTGCCGGCGCGGTCACCGTGGACGGCGGCGAGATCAAAGAGCACGCCTGGTGGCGCCCGGGCGACACCCTGGCCCGCCACAAGGCGGGCGAAATCGATATGGTCCCGCCCACGTTCATCACCCTGATGGAACTGGCCGAACACCCCACCGCCGACCACGCCTTGGCCGCGGCACGCGCCCGAGCCGACGACATCCCCCAATACGCCACCCACATCGCCCTCGACGGCAAGGTCCCAGTGTCGCTATGGCACGGCGACGCCGGCTACGAATCCCATGACGCCGGCGCTCCTGGTCCCCGGCATCGCCTAACCCTGCTCGAGGGCGGCTGGCGGTTCGAGCGGACATGAGACGCGGCGCTGCCCGCGAGCCCGCGGTGTTGCCCCGTTCGACGGCTGTGCTCATCGCCGTCCTCGCCGCAGTGCTCATCGGGGCCTGCGGCACCGGTTCGAGCGGCTCCGCTGCGGTGACCACTCCATCTGCCCCTCCGTCCTCCCCTGCTCCCATGCCGACCACCACGCTGACCGCCGACCTGGGGTCGCCGGTCTACGCCGACCCCGTGTACCAGCCCGATGGCAATCGGCTGGCTGACGGATCGGGGCTGGGCACCGGTTTCATACAGCAGGTGACCACCAAAGACATAAATCTCGACGGCATCCCCGCTTGGGTCACCGGTGCCAGCACTCCCGACGGCGACGTCTGGGTGGTGGCCTTGGACGACGGAACGGTCGTCGGATTCCAGGTTCCTGCGGCAGACCAGCCGGTTGAAATCGACTTCACCGGCGACCGGCTGGTACCCGACCAGCCGCCGGTGCTGGCGGTCCGGGGCAATTCGGTGCGCCTGGCCACCACGCCGGCCAATGCGTCGCCCAACAGCGTTCCGGTGTATCTGGCCGGTGGTAGAGCCGCCTATGTGGACAACCTGCAACGGCTCACCGTGCTGGAGGCCGACGGCACGCTTTGGCGGCCCGATCTCGAAGTCCTGCCCGACTCCCGTGTCGTCCAAGTGGGCCCCGAGCAGGTCCTGGTGCTGGCCGAGCCGACCGATCGCTTTCCCCACTCCTCTTTGGGCGACAATCTCGAGGCCACCACCGCAGTGGTGGTGACTGTGGGGGTGAATGAGGTCGAGACGGTGTTCCGATCGGAGGGTGACGTCATTGAATCCATCGCACCCCTTTTGGCCGATGTGGACGGCGACGGGATCGACGAGGTGGTCCTCACCGTGAGCAACGACGAAGAAATCTGGTTCGTGGTGGCATCGGGCACCGGTGGCGGCGTGGTGGCGGCCAGCGAACCGGTGGACCGGCTCTTGGGCTGGCGGCAACTGGTGGCGGTGGGCCCGTTTGGGCCAGGCGGAGAAACCGAGATCGCCGAGGTCCTCTATCCCGACGCCACCGGTTCGGTCCGGTTCCTGGCCTTGGACGGGAGCGAATTGAGGGTGGTATCCACCCGCACTGGCTACCGGTCCCACCAATTCGGGTCCCGCAACCTCGAGCAGACTCTGGCGGCCGATGTCGACCGGGACGGCCATATCGAGGTGATCGTCCCCACCCTCGATCGCCAGAACGTAGCCGGGGTTCGCCACGGTCCCGACGGAGTGGTGGACATGTGGAGCCGCCCCTTGGGGGGAACGCTGGCCACCAACATCGCGGTTTTGACCCGCCCCGACGGCACGCTGTCGATCGCCGCCGCCACCCTCGAGGGCTCCCTGAGGATTTGGCAGTGAGCGACCTTGAGTCCACCCGCTTCGATTCTCAGCCGATAACTTCAAAGCCCAATGGCTCCTGACGCCGCTCCGAACCCGCCAACCGCGGTGAGCCCAGCACTGGGCCTAGCCAGCGAGCAGGTGGCCCAGCGGGTGGCCGCGGGTCGCACCAACCGGGTGCCGGATGCGCCGGTGCGCACGCTGGGTGAGATCCTTCGGGCCAACGTCTTCTCCCCGGTGAACGGGATCATGCTGGCCCTGTTCGCCGCCATATTGGTCGCCGGATTCCCCAGAGACGGGCTGTTCGTAGGGGTGGTGGTGTCCAACGCCATCATCGGGGTGGCCCAGGAGATCCGGGCCAAACGGGAGTTGGACAAGTTGGCGGTGCTCAGCGCCCCCCAGGCCCGGGTGGTTCGCGACGGGGAGATTCTCGAGGTAGGTGTCAGCGAAGTGGTGGCCGACGAGGTGCTGGATCTGGCCCCCGGCGATCAGGTGGTGGTGGATGGAACGGTCTTGACATCTTCCGGGCTGGAAGCCGACGAGTCCCTGCTCACCGGCGAGGCCGACCCCATCGAGAAGACCCCCGGCGACGAGCTGCTGTCGGGCAGCTTCGTGGCCGCGGGCAGCGGGAGGTACCAGGCCACCCGCATCGGTGCCGAGTCCTACGCTAGTTCTCTGTCTGAGGAGGCCAAGCGCTTCACTTTGGTCAACAGCGAGCTGCGCCGAGGCATCGACACTGTGCTGCGCTGGCTCATCATCATCATCCCGCCGGCCTCGGCGCTTCTCATCTTGGTGCTGCTGGACACCGAGGACCGTTGGCACAACGCCCTCCAAGGCACGGTGGCTGCTGCGGTGGCCATGGTGCCCGACGGACTGGTACTGCTCACCAGCCTCTCTTTCGTGGCCGGGGTGATCGCGTTGGCCCGCCGTAGGGCGCTGGCCAAAGAACTGGCCACCGTGGAGCTGCTGGCCCGCACCGATGTGCTTTGCCTGGACAAAACCGGAACCATCACCACCGGCCACATCAGCTTCGGCGAGGTGGAGATCCTGCCCGGCGCAGATCCTGCCCTGGTTGCCGCTGCTCTCGGGGCCTTGGCCCATGGCGATGAGGCCCCCAATGCCACCATGCTGGCCGTGCGCGATGCCTACCCCGCCCCGGAGGGCCACGACTCCGGGGATTGGACCCCAGTGGGCGCCACTCCATTCTCCAGCGCCCGCAAGTGGTCGGCCATGGAGTTCCGCAGCCATGGCGCCTTCTATTTCGGCGCCCCCGACGTGATTGCCGGCGACCTCCCCGCGGTGATGGACCGGGTGGCAGGGCATGCCGAGGCGGGGCGGCGCACCCTGCTCTTGGCCCGCAGCCCCGAATCCCTGGCCGACGAGACCCTGCCCGAGAGCCGGTCCCCGCTGGGCCTGATACTGCTGGAGGACACGATCCGCCCCGACGCTCCTGAGATCTTGGCTTTCTTCCAGGAGCAGGGGGTGAGTCTAAAGGTGATATCGGGGGATCACACCGCCACGGTGGCCGCGGTGGCACAGCGGGCAGGCATACCCAACGCCCACAACCACATGGATGCCCGGGAGCTGCCCGACGACACCGACGAGATGGCTTCGGTGCTGGCTGAGAACGCGGTGTTCGGCCGGGTCACCCCCCAGCAGAAGCGGGCCATGGTTGGGGCCCTCCAGTCGAGAGGACACACCGTGGCCATGACCGGCGACGGCGTGAACGACGTGCTGGCTCTGAAGAACGCCGATATGGGCATCGCCATGGGCAGCGGGTCGGCCTCCACCCGGGCGGTGGCCCAGTTGGTGTTGCTCGACAACTCGTTCGCCACCCTGCCCGAGGTGCTGGCCCAGGGCCGCAAGGTGATCAACAACGTGGAGCGAGTGGCCAATCTGTTCGTGACCAAGGCGGCCTACGCCGTGCTGCTCACCGTGCTGGTGGGCATTTTCACGGTGGAATATCCGTTTCTGCCCCGCCACCTCACCCTGGTGGGCACGTTCTCCATCGGCGTGCCCGGCCTGTTTCTGGCCCTGGCCCCCAGCACCGAGCTGATCCGCCCCGGCTTTCTCAACCGGGTGCTGCGGTTCTCCATCCCCGCCGGAGCGCTGGCCGCAGTGGCGTCGTTCTTCGTCTACGAGATCGCCCGTCGCCACGAAGAAGTGACTCTGCCCGAGGCCCGCACGGTGGCCACGTTCACCTTGCTGGGAGTGGGGCTGGTGATCTTGGTGGTAATCAGCCGTCCGCTGCGCCCGTGGAAGATCGGCCTGGCCGCGGCCATGGCCGGGTCGTACATGGTGGTCATGGTGTGGCCGTGGGCCCGGAAGTTCTTCGAGCTGGACGTGCCGCCGGCCTGGATGTGGATTCCCACCATCGCCGCAGTGGTGATTGCTGGCGCCGGCGTGGTTACCATCCCCCGAGCCTTGAGGAGATACCAGCACTAGTGGCTTACGACTACCAAGACATCGCCTACTCGGTCGACGACCGAGTGGCGGTAATCACCCTGAACCGCCCGGAGAAGCTCAACGCCTTCAGCAGCCTCATGGGCACCGAGCTGTCCGGCGCCCTGCGCCGCTGTGATGCTGATGAGGAAGTGCGGGCGGCGATCATCACCGGGGCGGGGCGGGCCTTCTGTGCCGGTGCCGACTTCTCCGGCGGTCCGGGAGTGTTCGGCACCCCCGACAAGGACAGGTTCCGCTCCGACGCCCTCGAGTTCCATCCCTGGGATGTGCGCAAGCCGGTCATCGCGGCCGTCAACGGCCATGCGGTGGGCCTGGGCATGACCATGGCCCTCCAGTGCGACATCCGCTACATCGCGTCCGACGCCCGATGGGGCATCGTGCAGAACCGACGGGGAGTGCTGCCCGACTTCCGCGCCCATTGGACTCTGCCCCGCACGGTGGGTCACGCCAAGGCTTTGGAAATCCTGCTCACCGGCAAGATGTACACCGGAGAAGAAGCCGCCCAAATGGGTTTGGCCACCGCCGCCTTGCCCGCTGACCAGGTTCTGCCCACCGCCATGGAGACCGCCAAAGACATCGCCGTCAACGTGGCCCCGGTTTCGGTCGCCCTCAGCAAACGTCTGCTGTGGACCACTTCGCCCGGCGACCAGGGAGTTGTCAACGATCTGGAGCGCCGCACCCATCTCCACGTCATGGGCCGGCCCGACGCCACCGAGGGTGTCATGGCCTTCCTGGAGAAACGCCCGCCGGAGTGGTCGCTCACCCTGGCCGAACACTGGCCCGACTGGATGCCCCCCGCCACTCAAGACGAATAGAGCCACCCAGGATCAGTAGGGTCACAGGATGCGCATAGGCATCTACCTGGACCTGCGGAATCCGCCCGAATGGCAAAAGCCCTGGCCCGACTTCTACCGGCAGGCGCTGGAGCTGGCCGTCCAAGCCGAGGAGTGGGGGGCCGACTCGGTGTGGCTCAGCGAGCACCACTTCTTCGAGGACGGCTATTTGCCCCAGCCCCTCACCTTCGCTGCTGCCGTAGCGGCCAGAACCCAGCGCATCAGGATCGGAACCGCCGTTCTGCTGGCCCCGCTGCGCCTCGCCCCCCAGATTGCCGAGGAGGCCGCGGTGGCCGACCAGATCAGCAACGGCCGGATCGACCTGGGCTTGGGCGCGGGCTACGTATCCGATGAGTTCGCCGCTTACGGGGCCGACCTGTCAAAGCGTTACACCATCACCGACCAGCGGGTTCGGGAGTTGCGGGAGCTGCTCGACGGCGGCGTCGTCACCCCGCCGGCGGTGCAGAACCCCTTCCCCATCTGGCTGGGCTACAACGGCCCCCAGGGCGCCCGGCGGGCCGGGCGGCTGGGCTGCGGCCTGCTGTCGGTCAACCCGGCCTCGCTGGCCCCCTATACCGAGGGCTTGGCCGAGGCAGGCCACCACTCGGGCACGGCCAAGATGGCCGGGGTGGTGAGCATGGTGGTGGCCGACGACCCCGACGAGGCCCACGAGCGCATCCTGCCCCACCTGGCGTGGCAGCTCAACACCTACCGGGCCGCGGGGGCGTCGGGCACCGGCAAGACCCCCAGCCCGCTCACAGTGGAGAAGCTGCGGGAGCGCCGCAGCACCATGGGGGTGATCTCCCCGCTGGAAGTGCTCACCCCCGACGACGCCATCGACCATCTGCGGCGCTTGTCGAAGGACATTCCCATGGTGGAGGCCTACTGCTGGGCCAGCATCGCCGGCATGCCCGACGACTTGGCCCACCGCCACGCGGAGTTGCTGTGTACCGCGGTGAGAGAGGGAGTGGCCGACCTATGAGCATCCAGTCTGAGAGCCGTCCATTGACCGGAATGGCCGCCCTGATCACCGGCGGCGCCGGCGGCATCGGCCGTTCCACCGCCCGGTTGCTTGTGGGCGACGGTGCCCATGTGGTGATCGCCAGCCGCAGTTCGGGCCATCTCCGAGAGACGGCCGAGGAGCTGTCCCCGCTGGCTGTCGAGGCGGGCGGCTCCATCCGCTGGACCACCTGCGACGCCACCGACAGCGAACAGGTGCTGGCCGCGGTGGCGCTGGCCGCCGAGCCTACCGGACGGCTCGACATGGCGGTGTCGGTGCCTGGCGGGGGCGCAATGGCCGCGGTGCTCGACTACGAACCAGAGCAGGTCGCCGAAATCGTCAGCTTCAACGTGGTGGCGCCCTTCATCATGATCAAACACGCCGGACAGCACATGGCCGGCGCCGGAGGCGGTTCCATCGTGGCAGTGTCGTCTACCGCGGCCATCCAATCATGCCGCTTCCTGGCCGCCTATTGCGCGGGCAAGGCCGGGGTAGACGCCCTGGTCCGAGTGGCCGCCGATGAGTTGGGTGCTCTCGGGGTCCGGGTCAACGCAGTTAGGCCGGGGCTTACCGCCACCGACACCACCCAAGGACTGGTGAACAACGACTCTGTGGTGGCCCAGTATCTCGACCAGCAGCCCCTCCAGCGCATCGGCCGCCCTAACGACATCGCCGAAGCCATCCGCTTTCTGGCCGGCCCAGAGTCGAGCTTCACCACCGGCCAGTTCATCACCGTGGACGGCGGCCACACCCTGCGCTCGTTCGTGGACTTCTCCGATGTGGTGGCCTCTCGCGCCACAGCGCAGTAACCCCCAAACCAAAGTTCAGCCGGCTCACGGTCGGGCACTTCACTCCACCTAGCGATCTTGAACGGCTGCATGGCGCGTCACCTCCGCTGGTTGCAGGCTACTCACGTCGGCGGCCATCGCTTTCCGCTCCGGTGGCTCTTTACGGCCTGACTTGCATCCCGACGGAGTTCAAGTGCTGCTCTGCGCCGGGCACGCGGCCTTCGGCTCCAGTGGCTCTTTACGGCCTGGCGGTGTGTTGGGGCACACTGGTCTGGATGGATCGGCTTTTCCGGCAATCGGCATCCGCTGCACGCCTCGTGCCAGCGGTGGTCCTGCTGGCGGTCTTGGCCGCGGCTTGTGGCGTCGAGGAATCCGACTCTCCTGGTGGCAACTTCATCTCTGTCTCCGCCGGCGGCGATCACTCGTGCGGGGTAGGCGAAAACGGTGCCCCCCTCTGCTGGGGAGCCGGTTGGGACAACCCGGGGTGGGCGGTGTACCTCGAGGGCCGTTTCACTGCCGTCTCCGCAGGATCAGGCTATTCGTGCGGCTTGCGGGAAGACGGCTCTGTCGAGTGCTGGGGCGATGAATATCGAGCAGGGGTGGACCCCCCTGGGGGAATCTTCACCGCCATCTCCGGGGGCGCCAAGAACACCTGCGGCCTTGATGAGAGCGGCAGTCTTCAGTGCTGGAGCAACCGCGAGGGCGGCCCTGATCTCCCAGACACGCCTGAGGGCCGTTTCACCGCCATCTCAGTCGGATGGGGCGACGTGTCCTGCGGGCTGCGCGACGACGGCACCGCCCAATGCTGGGGCGCTGCCAGTTGGGCGACTCCCCCTGGCGGCCGTTTCACGGCCATAACGGTTGGTGTCTCCCATGCGTGCGGGCTGCGCGACGACGGCACCGCCCAATGCTGGGGCGACAACACTGGCGGGCGCGCCGACCCGCCGCTCAGCCTGTACACCGCCATCTCGGCCGGAGAGGCCCACACGTGCGGCATCCGCGACGACCAGACCGTTCGATGTTGGGGCACCGGCGGGGCAGCTGATCCGCCGGGGCGCCGGTTCGTCTCCCTTTCCTCCGGCCCCCACCATGTCTGCGGGTTACGCGACAACGACAGAGTGCAGTGCTGGGACTGAGCTTCCCAGGTTTTCGCCACTAGGCTCTCGGCCCATGCGAGCAGTTGGAGTCATCGAATACGGCGGGCCCGATGCCCTTGAGGTTGTGGAGCTCCCCACTCCAGAGGCTGGTACCGGCAAGGTGAGAATTCGGGTGCGGGCCACCGCGGTCAGCCCCACCGATACTCATGTGCGCTCGGGCACCCGAGCCGCAGACCAGGCCAAAACCGGCCCGCCGCCGTATGTCCCAGGCATGGACGTTGCCGGGGTGCTCGACCAAATCGGCGAAGGCACCGAGACCGACCTGCAAGTGGGCGATCAGGTCATGGCCATCGTTCTACCCATGGGGTCCCACGGGGCCTACTCGGAACTTGTGGTGCTGCCGGCCGAATCGGTGGCCCGGATGCCGGACGGATCGTCGTTTGCCGAGGCCAGCACCCTGCCCATGAACGGCCTCACCGCCCGGCTGAGCCTCGACCAACTCGCCCTTTTGCCCGGCCAGACCCTGGCGGTCACCGGCGCGGCGGGGTGCTATGGCGGCTACATGGTGGAGTTGGCCAAGGCCGACGGCCTGCGGGTGATCGCCGATGCCTCCGAGGCCGACGAGGAGCTGGTGGTGGGATTCGGGGCCGATGTGACCGTGCGGCGGGGCGACGACGTGGCCGACCGCATCCGAGAGCACGCCCCCGACGGCGTGGACGGCTTGGCCGACGGCTCGGTGCAGATGGAGCCCTTGGTGGCCGCAGTGCGCGACGGCGGAGGCTTCGCCTCGGTGCGGGGATGGCCGGGCAACGGCGAGCGGGGCATCCAGTTCCACGTCACCTGGGTATTCGACTACTTCAAAGAACAGGCAAAGCTCGACCGCTTGCGACAACAGGCCGAAGACGGCCAGGTATCCCTGAGGGTGGCCGGCACCGTCCCCATGGAAAACGCCTCCGAAGCCCACGCCCGACTGGAAGCCGGCGGCACCCGGGGCCGTTGGATTATCGAGTTCTGAGTTTGCACCGACGGCTCTACCTATGTCTCGCTCACCAGACCGCGCAATGGGTCGAACTCAGAACTTTCGGCCATAATTTCGCCATGATGAACGAACCGGTGGCAGACGACGGACCCAGGGCCGATGGGCAACCGGTTTTTGGCAGACTGCCAGCTCTGAGGAGCCTCGTTCTCGGCAACCAGCACATCAGCAGTAGATGATCTCGTCATCCAGATTCATGCGCTTAGGATCAGGCCGCCCCGAACCCCCTATGGTGCCATCGGGCAGCAGGTATTGGTGAACAAGGGCCGGCTCTTGACCCTCGGGGCTTAGATACCAGACCATTTGGCTACGCGCTCCGTCAGGCAACCCCACTTCTGGCTGGACCAACCGGTCAGACCTCAACACTTGGACCAACTCACCTCGCACAGCTCGTTCAAACAATTCCGAACTGTTGAATCGCCTTCTAATTTCGTCGGGCTCGACGCGACGTCGGACAGGTGCGTCTGGTTGCTTTGCACCCAATTTCGTCCATGTACCCGTGGTCTTGGACACACTGTCGCGTAGGATTCTTCACATGGAAGGAATCGATACCGAGATTCTAGATCAACTCAAACAGATTGAAAACGGCAGAATGACGGTCTTCGAGTTCGAAGACTGGCATGTCGGACGCACCTGGGGCATGACGTCGAGGTTGATTGCTGAAATCGATCACACCCTGGCCGAGAAGTCCCTGCTCACCGAAGAGCAATTGATCAACGACCTGCTCTCGCACGCACAGGAGGCGGTGCTCAAGCTGGCTCCTACCGGGTAGGGCCGGGGGTACTTGCTAGCTCAGCGCCTTGATGTCGGCGATGACCGCGGCGGCGTGCTGGGCCAGATCTTGACTCTCTAGGTCGTAGGCCTTGGCCACGGTGCCGTCGGGTGAGATCAGGTAGCTGATCCGGCGGGGCAGGCCGTGCTCAAAGTAGGGCTCGCCCTCGGCCCGCTCGGCGTCATAGGCCCGCCCGACAGTGCGGTCGGGGTCGGAGATCAGCTTGAACGGGAAACCTTCCCCGTCGACAAAGGCCTTCTGCTCCGCCACGGTGTCGAACGACGCCCCCACCACCACGGCGCCGAGGGCCTCAAACTCGGAGATTCGATCACGGAATCCCTGTCCTTGGATGGTTCAACCCTTGGTGGACGCTTTCGGGTACCACCAGAACGCCACCCAATTGCCCCGCAAGTCGGCCAGCGACAGATCGTCGCCGTTCTCGTCTAGCGCGGTGAACTCCGGGGCTTTCGTGCCTTCGCTCAACATGGGTGGTGACCCTAGTGCCGGCAGTCAAAGACAGAGCAGTTGGAAGCGCCTGTGGCCTTCTGCGACTGCCCCTTCGACCGCTGCGGCCAAATCATGTCCAGCCTCTCCCTGCTCGACGAACTGGGCATCACCGTCATGACCCTCTAACCCACCGCCCCCTACCCCGGTGGCTACCGGTCGATCTAGGGGTTAAACCCCTGGTCGTCGGACTTCGTGGCCGGGGGCCGGGGGCTCGGAGTCGGTGAGCTCGGCGGGGAAGCCGGAGGCTCGCAGGTCCTCGCCGCAGGCGTCCTCCAAGCGCTTCACGATCATTGACGACCATGCCCGGGGTCCGTAGCGATCCAGGCCGTCGCGCATGATCGACACCGCCAGCGGCGACAGCTCCAGGGGCACGCCCAGCTTGGTGCCGAGATTGTCGAACAGGGTGAGGTCCTTCACCTCGAGGTCCATGGTGAAGTTGATGTTGTAGCTGCCGTTCAAGATCACCTGGCTCTCGGTTTCGTGTACGAAGGAGTTGCCCGACGACACCCGGATGGCCTCATAGGCCACGCCCAGGTCGGCGCCCGCCTTCTTGGCCACCATCAGGGCCTCGCCGATGGCCAGCAGATGCACTCCGGCCAGATAGTTGGTGACCACCTTGAGCACCGACGCGCTCCCCAATGGCCCGGTATGCACGATCTCGCGGCCCATGGCGGCCAGCAGCGGCAACGCCCGCTCGAAAGCCGCCCTCTCGCCACCCGCCAAGATGGCGATGTTGCCGGTGGCGGCCCGGTGGCAGCCGCCCGACACCGGCGTGTCCAGCGGGAGGCCGCCGACAGCCTCCACCAGCGCACCGATGCGGCGGGCTTCGGCGTTGTCGGTGGTGCTCATCTCCAGCCAGATCGTTCCCGGGCGGAGTCCGGCGATCACCCCGTCGGGCGCCTCCATCACCTCCGCTGACGCTGCGGGCGACGGCAAGCAGGTCACGACCACATCGCATCGCTGGGCCAGCTCTTTTCCGGTATTGGCCCAATGCGCCCCCTCGGCGAGCAGGGGCTCGGCCGCAGCCCGGTCAAGGTCGCGCACGGTTAGCTCGAACCCCTGCCGCAGCAGACTGGCCGCCAGCTTCCCCCCGACGTTGCCCAGCCCGATGAACCCGACCCGGCCTGTGGCTGAGGTCTCCATCAATCAGGAACGGGAGCTACTTGGCCAGCCAGCTGAGGGCTTGGATTTCGCTGTAGGCGTGGAGGCCGAAGACGCCCCGGTCGCGGCCCACGCCGCTCAGCTTGAAGCCGCCGAAGGGGGCTTGGACGTGGGGGGCCAGTGAATTGAGGCCGACATTGCCCGACTCGATGCGCCGGCCGATCTCGAAAGCCCGGGCGGCGCTGCCCGCGAACACGTAGCTGAACAGACCGTAGTCGCTGTCGTTGGCCAGCTCTACAGCGTGATCGTCGCCGTCGTGGGCCAGCACCGCCACCACCGGCCCGAAAATCTCGTGCTGCACGACGCTCATGTCTGGCCCGCAATCCACCAGCAGGGTGGGGGCCACGAAGTATCCCGGCAGATCCGGTCGCTCCCCTCCGCACTGCAAGGTGGCCCCATCGGCCACGCCGCCGGCGATGAAATGCTCCACCCGGTCGCGGTGGGCCTCGGTGATGACCGGGCCGACGATGGTCTCCCGGTTGAGGGCGTCGCCCACTTTGAGCATCCCGGCCACCGTGGTCAGCTTGTCCACCAGCTCGTCGTGGCGGGAGCGGTGGACGATCACCCGGGTGGGGGCGGTGCAGATCTGCCCGCTGTGGAGCCCCCACACCGACGCGATGGCCCCCACCGCGGCGTCCACGTCGCAATCGTCGGTCAGCACGCAGGCGCCCTTGCCGCCCAACTCCATGAGCAGGCGCTTCATGGTGGCGGCTCCCGCTTCCATGATCTTCACCCCCACCGCGGAGGAGCCGGTGAAGCTCACCATGTTCACATCGGGAGAATCCACCAGCGCGGCCCCGGCTGCGGCCCCCGATCCGGTGACGATGTTGACCACCCCCGGCGGGAATCCGGCCTCCTCGATGAACTCCACCGCCTTGATCATGGCCAGGGGATCCTGAGGCGCGGGCTTGATCACCACGGTGTTGCCCATGGCCAGCGCGGGCGCGACCTTGCCCGACACGTTGACCAGCGGGAAGTTGTACGAGGTGATGCAAGCCACCACCCCCACCGGCTGGCGGATCACATGGGCCCCGGCCAGGCCGGCCGGCCCCAGCGGGTTGGCCTCTACCGGGTACGGCGCCATCGACTCGTCCAGATTCACGGGGATCTCGTACTGGCGGAACCGCTCGCCGCACGCCGGAAGCTGCACGGCCTCGGTGATGTTGATGGTGGCCCCGGTCTCCCCCTGCACCAGCCCGGTCAAGCCGCCGATCCGCTCGTCGATCAGGTTGGCGGCCCGGCCCAAAAGGGCGCACCGCTCCACCATCGGCGTGTCCCGCCAGCCCGGCAGAGCGGCCTTGGCCGCCGCGGCCGCGTCGGCCACCTGTGCCATCGACGCCTCGGGGGCATGGCCGATCACCTGAGCGGTGTTGGGATCGACGATCTCGTAGGTGCCCGACTCCGGGGCCGCCCATTCACCCCCGATGAGCAGGCGGTACTCCTCGTCGACGTTCAGCGGCTCCATCTCGGCCAGCGCCATGGCAGTCCCCTTTGTTGGTGCTCGTTCGTCAAGCGGGCTAGGCTGCGATGCCGTACTTCTCCAGGCCGTACAGCTCGATGGCGTTGCCCCGGAGCAGCTTGTAGGTCTCCTCGTCGTCGAGCCCGGCCTCGGTCACGATCCTGGTGGCCACTTCCTTGGAGCGGGGGAAGGTGGAGTCGGCGTGGGGATAGTCCACCTCGAAGGTGATCTGGTCCATGCCGATCAGGTCGCGGTTGCGCAGCCCCACTGCGTCGTCGAACATGCAGCCCCAAACGTGGCCGGGGATATAGGTGGACGGCGGGTTGGGCAGGTTCACCCCGAACTCGCCGTCGTCGTCGTTGATCCGCTCTTCCCACAGCTTGTCCATGCGCTCGATCACATAGGGCATCCACCCCACCTGGCCCTCGCTATAGGCCACCCGCAGCCCGGGGTACCGCTCGAAAACCCCCGACAAGATGTAGTCGCACATCGAGCCCATGGCGTTGCTGAAGGTGATGGTGGAGCTGACCGCGAACGGCGAGTCGGGCGACGTGCTCGGCATCTTCGAGGACGAGCCGATGTGCATGTTCACCACCGTCCCGGTCTCCTCGCAGGCGGCGAAGAACGGCTCCCAGAACTTGCTGGGGTGATGGATCGACGGCAGACCCAGGTGGTAGGGGTTCTCGGAGAAGGCCACCGCGAAGCTGCCCTTGTCGGCGCATCGGTGGATCTCCTCAGCGGCCAGGCGGGAGTCCCACAGCGGGATGATGGTGAGCGGGATCAGCCGCCCCTGGCCGTCGCCGGCGCACCACTCGTCGATCATCCAATCGTTGTAGGCCTTGACGCACAGCAGGGCCAGTTCCTTGTCCTCCCGCTCGTGGAAGGTCTGGCCGCAGAATCGGGGCAGCACATTGGGGAAGCAGATCGACGCATCAACGTGGTTGGCGGCCATGTCGGCCAGGCGCTCCTTCTGCTTCCAGCACCCCGGCAGGATCTCGTCGAAGGTCACCGGCGTGTTGGTGAGCGGTTCGAA
Source organism: Candidatus Poriferisocius sp. (assembly GCF_965208475.1). GTDB lineage: Bacteria > Actinomycetota > Acidimicrobiia > Acidimicrobiales > Bin134 > Poriferisocius. The sequence goes on from NZ_OZ242338.1 coordinate 863,509, forward strand.
CCCGATGGCGGCCGAAAGCTTGGGGAACGGATAGATCAGGTCGTCGTAGAGCCACCAGTCGCCCCATGTGCCGTCGGGCGCCCCTTTCTCGTAGCTGAACACCCCGCCCTCGAAGTGGAAGGTGGCCTTGTCGCGCTCCACCCGGGGGCAGCGGTCGTGGTACTTGCGGGGAAGACGCTCGATCCACAGGTCGGGCGGCTCGACCACGTGGTCGTCCACGGAGATGATGCGGGGGATCTCAGCCATGAGCAGGAAGCTTATCGACGCTATGGCCTAGATTGTTCACCGAGCACGCAACCACGGTGCACAAAAGGAGTGCAGCGCAAGGGCGAATACAAGGGGCAAATCATGTTTGACACCATCATCAAGGGCGGAGACATCATCGACGGCACTGGCAGCCCCCGCTATCGAGCCGATCTGGGGTTGTCAGGCGGGCGGATCGCGTCGATCGGCGACCTGAGCGCGGCCGAGGCGGCCAATACGGTGGACGCTGCCGGCAAGGCGGTGTGCCCCGGCTTCGTGGACGTTCACACCCACCTCGACGCCCAGGTGTTCTGGGACACCACGCTGAGCCCCTCGCCTCTGCACGGGGTGACCAGCGTGATCGGGGGGAACTGCGGGTTCACCATCGCCCCTCTCACCGATGATCCCGCCGACGGCGAATACCTGATGCAAATGTTGGCCCGGGTGGAGGGCATGCCGCTTGAGTCGCTCCAGGTCGGCGTGCCGTGGAACTGGCGCTCCACCGCCGAGTACTTCGACGCCTTCGACGGCACTTTGTCGATCAACACCGCCTTCAAGGTGGGCCACTCCGCGCTGCGCCGGGTGGTGATGGGCCCCGAGTGCGTCAAGCGGGAGGCCACCCCCGAGGAGTTGGCCCAGATGCAGGATCTGCTCCGGGCCGGGCTGGAGGCCGGCGCCTTGGGTTTCTCGTCCTCGTATGCCCGCACCCACAACGATCCCTTCGGCAACATGGTGCCCAGCCGTTACGCCAGCCGCCATGAGCTGGTGGAGCTGGCCCGGGTGTGCTCGGAGTACGAGGGCACCTCGCTGGAGTTGATCCCCTGCGTCGGCCCGTTCGACGACGCTGCCGTCAACCTCATGACCGACATGTCGGTGGCCGCCCAGACCCAGCTCAACTGGAACGTGATGACCGTGGCTGAGGGCAACTTGGACGAGTGCTACGCCAAGCTGGAGGCCAGCGACCACGCCAAGGCCAACGGCGGCAAGGTGGTGGCCCTCACCGTTCCCATGGCCTTCTCGGTACGCCTCAGCATGGCCGGCGGCTTCGTGCTCGACGCCCTGCCCGACTGGGAGGGCGCCATGCTGGCCCCGCCCACCGAGAAGATGGCGCTTCTGGCCGACCAGGCCGAGCGCGACCGGCTCAATGAACTGTCCCAACAGCCTGGACCCCTCAAGGGACTGGCTGATTGGTCCACCAAGATCATCTTCGACACCTTCGCCCCCGAGAACGAGCAGTACCGGGGACGCACCGTGGGCCAGATCGCCGAAGCCGAGGGCAAAAAGCCGTTCGACGCCCTGTGCGACATCGTGGTGGCCGACGAGCTGAAGACGTCCTTCGGCACCCCGCCGCCGGTGTCCTCCACCGAGGACTGGAAGGCCCGCATGGAGATCTGGCGAGACGGCCGGGCGGTGATCGGGGCCTCTGATGCCGGCGCCCACCTCGACCTGTTCATGACGGCCAATTACGCCACCTCGATGCTCGGCCAGTGCATGCGGGAGCGGGAGCTGATCTCGGCCGAAGAGGCTGTCCACCTCATGACCGACGTTCAGGCCCGCCTCTACGGCCTCAAAGAGCGGGGCCAGCTCCAAGAGGGCTGGCACGGCGACGTGGTGGTTATCGACGAGAGCCAGGTGGGGGCCAAGCCGCTCACTGTCGTGGCCGACCTGCCCGCCGGCGCCCCCCGCCTCTTCGGGGAGGCCGAGGGCATCAACCATGTGTTCTGCAACGGTGAGGAGATCGTGCGGGACGGGCAGTTCACCGACGCCCGACCCGGCAAGCACCTGCGCAGCGGAAGCGATACCGAGAGAGTCGATCTGTCTTAAGTCGACCTGTCCTAGCCTCCAAGAGGCCCCAACTCCACCGATCGAGAGATCCCAATCAACAAACAGGAGCCCACCATGCCCGAAGCAGTAATCGTCGCCACCTCCCGCACGCCCATCGGACGGGCCGTGAAGGGATCGCTGGTCGACGTCCGCCCCGACGACATGTCGGCGTTCATCATCGACGACGTGCTGGGCAAGGTTCCCCAGATCAACGGGTCCGACGTTGAGGACGTTATGTGGGGCTGCGCTCAGCCCGCGGGCGAGGCCGGCTACAACATCGCCCGCCTGTCGGGGCTCCTAGCCGGCCTCGACGTGCCCGGCGTGACTGTCAACCGGTACTGCTCCTCGTCGCTCCAGACCATCCGCATGGCCGCCCACGCGGTGCGCGCCGGCGAGGGCGATGTGTTCGTGTCCGGCGGCGTTGAGTGCGTGAGCCGCTTCGCCGCGGGCGCTTCCGACCGGGGCGGCAAGAACGAGAAGTTCGCCGAGGCCGAGGCCCGCTCGGCCGAGCGCAGCGGCGAGGACACGCCGGTGTGGTCGCCCCCCGAGGGCTTGCCCGACATCTACATCGCCATGGGCCAGACCGCTGAGAACGTGGCCCAGGCCTGGAACGTGAGCCGGGAGCGCCAAGACGAGTTCGGCGTCAGGTCTCAGAACCGGGCCGAAGCCGCCCAGGAGCGGGGATTCTTCGAGCGGGAGATCACCCCGTTTCCGCTGGCCGACGGCACGCTGGTGAGCACCGACGACGGCATCCGGGCCGGCACCGTTATCGAGAAGGTGTCCCAGCTCAATCCGGTGTTCCGCCCCGGCGGCACGGTCACCGCGGGAAATGCGTGTCCTCTCAACGACGGGGCCGCCGCGGTGGTGGTGATGAGCGACACCAAGGCCGCTGAGCTGGGCGTCAGGCCGCTGGCCCGGATCGTGGCCTCCGGCGTGGCTGCGGTGAACCCCGAGATCATGGGCCTCGGCCCCATTCCGGCCATCACCCAGGTGCTGGACCGGGCGGGCATGACCATCGACGACATCGACTTGGTGGAGATCAACGAGGCCTTCGCCGCCCAGGTGATCCCCTCGGCCGACGAACTGGGCATCGACTACGACAAGCTCAACGTGAACGGCGGCGCCATCGCCTTGGGCCATCCCTTCGGCATGACCGGCGCCCGCATCATGGGAACCCTGCTCAACGGGCTGGAGGACGCCGACAAGACCATCGGCGTCGAGAGCATGTGCGTGGGCGGCGGCCAGGGCATGGCCATGATCGTCGAACGGCTGAGCTAGCCCGACTTGTCAATCTGGGGCTGTTCGAGCGCTCATACGAAAGGGTCGATTGCGCCTGAGCGATTTCCAGGCGTAAAAGCGACCGGCATCGACACCACGCCGGTCATCAGCAGGTTGCCAGGATAGGGCTTGAACCCATCGGCGTCGATCTCGTAGTCGCCGATCCTAGACAGCACGTCCCTCAACATGAGTTCCGACTCGATGCGGGCGATCGACGAGCCGATGCAGCGGTGGCCGCCCAGTCCGAACGCCAGGTGCTTGTTCACGTCGCGGTCGAAACGCACCTCGTCGGGGGCATCGAACACCTCGGGATCGTGGTTGGCCGTCACCCAGCTGATGAACACCACGTCGCCCCGCCGTATTTCACGGCCGCCCAGTTCCACATCGCGGGTGGCGGTTCGGGTGAGGGTCTCGCTGGGGCTGTAGTGGCGGAGGAACTCCTCCACCGCCGCCGGGATAAGGCTCGGGTCCTCGACGAGCCGGGAACGGTCCTCGGGATGGGTGCCCAAGTGGTGCAGGCCCCAAGACACCAGCGAGGTGGTGGTATCGAGGCCTCCGGCCACCAGGTTCCACATGATGGCGGTGATCTCGTCGTCGCTCAGCAACCGGCCAGCGAGCGGGGACGAAACCAGGGCCGAAGTGACATCGTCGGCCGGATTCTCCCGGCGGAATCTGGCGAAGTCGCGCAGTTCACCCCACATATCCGGCTGGTGGGCGATAGCGCTGAGGTATCGCTCATCGGAGGGCTCGTACGACGATGTGGCATGGAAAAAATCGGCGTAGTGCTGCCAGTTCGACGAAACCATTCCCATCATCTCCAGCGTCAGCACGGCAGGAACCGGGGTGGTGTAGTCCAGCACCAGATCGGCCGCGCCCGCCTCGACGATCTCGTCGAGGAACCACCCCGACACCGCTTCCATCCTGGGTCGGTTGCTCTCGACGGCATTGATGGTCATGAGCGGATTCAGCACCCGGCGCAGATCGGCGTGCTCGGGGCCGTCGATTTCTGAGACCCCCTGGCGAGGTATGTACGACGGGCGGGGCACGCCGCAGATGCCCATGTAGGAAATGCCGTCGGGGGCGTCGGGCTCGTACTTGTGGGCGAACGTCTCGTTGTCTCGGGCTACTTGGGCCACCGACTCGTAGTCGGTAACCATCCAGAACCCGCCATAGTGCTGGTTGAACACCACCGGGCAGCGCTCCCGCAACTCGTGGTAGCGGTTATGGCGGTCGGCGACGAACTCCGGCGTCTGATGATCGATGTCGACTGTGTCTTCTGCTGTGGCGCCGTCCACGCCCGCAGCGTAGTGGCCCGCCTAGTCGGCCCCTGCGGCTAGGTTCCGTAGCGCAGCACTCCGGCGGCGTACCGGTCGGCGAACAGCTTCAGCACCTCGCCGGGTTCGGCGTGGCGACAGCAGTCGTCTTTGGAGTAGAGCATCTCGCCGTCTACTTCCACGTCGAAGATGCCCGACGCACCGGTCACCAGAGTCAGATCCTCGATGATGTGCTGGTAGTTCTGAAGCAGGTCCTGGGCAGCGCTCACGGCGTGCTCGGAATAGTTTCAAGGAACTCAATAAGTGATGGTGATTCGGTGCTTTTGCGCCATGGGGGCAGGCTACCGCCGGAGTGGGGTGACTACTACCACCCCGGCTGCAACTACTGTCCAGCCCATGAATCAACAAGCCGCCGAGGTCGGCGTGTTCGAGGCCATGCATACCCAGCGGGCAGTGCGCCGCTATCTGCCCGACCCAGTGCCGCACGAGCTCATCGCCAAGGTGCTGGACGCCGCCATCCGGGCCCCCAGCGCCATCAACGGCCAGTTCGCCCGCTTCGTGGTGGTCACTGATCCCGCAAAACGCCGCCGTTTGGGCGAGTTCTATCTCGACGCCCAGCAGGAGTCCTACAACAACCCGGCCGCGGGTGCCGAAGGGCTGCGGGGTCAGGAGGCGGAGATCGTTGAGAAGGCGGCCAAGTTCGCCCGGGAGGTGGGCGATGTGCCGGTGTTCATCATCGTGTGCTCCACCCGCCGTGGGGTGAGCCACTCGGTGTATCCCGCGGTGCAGAACCTCCTGGTAGCCGCTCGCAGCCTGGGCCTGGGCACCGTGTTGACCACGCTGCACACGTTTCGGGCCGACGAGGTGCGGGCCGTGCTCGGCATCCCCGACGACATCCACATCGTGTGCGGCATCCCGATGGGTTGGCCCGCGGTGCCTTTCGGCCCGGTCCGGCGGCGGCCCTTGTCTGAAGTTGCGTATTGGAACCAGTGGGAGGGCCCAGAATGAACGAACAGAGTTTTGGCCCGTTTTCGCTGAGCGTTGACCGCGGCGTCGGCTGGGCGATGATCGACCACCCGCCGAAGCAGCTGGTGGACGGTGATCTGATCGGCGGGTTGATCGGGCTGCTGAACGCGGTGGAAGCTGCCAATGGGGATGGCGGTCAAGTTCGGGTGCTGGTGTTCGAGAGCGCCGATCCCGACTTCTTCTTGATGCACGGCGATGTTGAGCAGATCCTGGCCATGGAGGCCCCGGCTGAAGTGCCCGCCGAGCCCAACATGGCTGCCGCTGCGTTCGACCGGTGCCGCACCATCGGGGTGGCCACCATCGGAATGATCGACGGTGTCGCCCGGGGCGGCGGATCGGAGTTCCTGCTGTCGCTCGACATGCGCTTCGCCGGACCCCGAACCGTGCTCGGCCAGCCCGAGGTGGCCATGGGCATCATCCCCGGCGCCGGCGGCACCCAGCGCCTGGCCCGCCTGGTGGGCCGCAGCCGGGCGTTGGAGATCGTTTTATCGGGTAACGACGTGACTGCCGAAGAGGCTGCGGCCATCGGCTACGTCAACCGGGTGCTGCCCTCCGACCAGCTCCGAGCCCACACCGCTCAAGTAGCTGGACGCATTGCCGCATCGCCCCGGTTGTCCATAAGCAAGGCCAAGCAGGCGGTGGACGCTGCACTGGGACCGGTGGAACCGGGGCTGTTGGCCGAGACCCAGGCGATGATGGCCTGCTCGGCCACTGGCCAGCATGTGCCCCTCATGCAGCGCTTCCTCGACGCCGGCGGCCAGACTCGAAATGTTGAGCGTGACCCCGATGCTATGGCCGCGGTGATCGACCAGATGCTGGAGATCGACTAGCCCGGCGCAGGATCAACTCAGCTCAGGCCAGAGCGCCAGTGCGGTGCCCCCCAGGAACTGGGCCTGCTCGCTAGCTGAAAGCCCTGCACAGGCCGCTCGAGCCTGGTCGGCGAGCTCACCGTAGGGCCGGTCGTGGGTCTGGGAGTAGTCCGATCCCCACATTAGCCGGTCGAGCCCGAATTGCTCGGCCAGCCGTTCCAGCGCTGGGGCCGGATCGTCGCCCCCCGTATCCAGCACATGGGGCGTGACCTTCAAGAACAGATTTGGCAGGTGGGCGTAGTCGCCAATTGTCTCCGGGGCGAACCCGCAGTGGTCCAGAGCCAAGACCACATCAGGATGAGCGGCCACTGCCTCCACCAGCGCGGGCAGGTGCTCGGGCACCGTGGCCGCGCTCACCCGCAGGCCGAGCCGCCTCGCAGTGTCCCAAGTTGCCTCTTCGTGCAACGGCCCTCCCCCGCCGATGGCGAAGAACCTCACCCCGCCCGCCCCGGCGGCGGCCAGCGAATCGAGTTCGGCGGGGTCATCCACGATGACCACCGCGCTGAATGTCTCGGGATAGGAGGCCCGAGCGTCCACCACATAGGAGTTGTCCGTGCCGTAGCCCCCTTGGGCCTGCACTAGCACCGCCCGGTTCACCCCGGCGGCGAAAATCTCAGCCCGCAACTCCTCAGCAGTCACCGGCGCCTCGTGTACCCACTCGACCCCCGGATAGTCGGCCACCCGAAGGGGGTATTTCCCATGGTCGTCAGAGATCACGTGAGTATGGGTGTCCACTATGAGCACTTGGGTAGTCTGCCCCTCAGCGCCCCCCAACGCCGATCATTCGGCAGACACAACCGGCAGGGCGTGAGAGGAGGCCGGGAGATGACCAGTTCATTTCCGACGTATGCCTGCTTTGAGGTCAGCCTCGAAGACGGAGTAGCCCACCTTCAGCTCAGCCGACCTGAGGCCAGGAACTCGATGATTCCGGAGTTCTGGTCTGAGCTGCCCGCAGCGGTGAACGAGCTGTCCGACTCCGGGGAGGCCCGAGCACTGGTGGTCTCCTCCACCGGCCGCCATTTCACCGCGGGAATGGACCTGTCGGTGTTCACGCAGCCGGATTCGCTGTTCTCGGGCGGCTCAGATGCCGACTCAGAATCTCGGGGGGCACCGGAATTCGGCCGGGTCCGGGCGGAGACCCGCAACTTGGCCCTGACCCTCCAGGAGTCGTTTAGTTGCTTGGAGAAGGCCCGGATGCCGGTGCTGGCCGCGGTTCAGGGGGGCTGCGTCGGCGGAGGGGTGGACATGGTTTGCGCCGCCGATATGCGGTACTGCACTGGTGATGCTTTCTTTTGCATTCAAGAGATCAACATCGCTCTGACTGCTGATCTGGGCACCCTGCAACGGCTGCCCCGGATCATTCCCGATGGCCTGGCCCGAGAACTGGCCTACACCGGGCGCCGGCTCACAGCCGATGAAGCAATGGCAGCCGGCCTGGTCAACCGGGTCTACGCCGATCAGGAAGCCATGCTTGAGGGTGTGTTGGAGATCGCCGGGGAGATCGCCGAACGCTCGCCATTGGCCGTGTGGGGATCAAAGGAGATGCTCAATTACACCCGCGACCACAGCGTGGCCGACGGCCTCAACCACGTAGCCACCTGGCAAGCTGGCATGTTCCACCCCGACGACATGGCCGAGGTCTTCGCGGCCCGGACAGAAAGCCGCGACCCGGTATTCCAGAACCTCCTGCCCATCCGGCGCACTCTGTAGTTCTGGAGTGCAAGTAGCAGGCAACTAGGTTCAATACATGGCTTCAATTGCAACCGACCGCTATGTCGACCGAGCCGAGATGGAGGACTTCGTCCGTCCCCGTCACCGAGGCGTCCTGCTCACCACGCGCCGCGACGGCCGTCCCCAGAGCTCGCTGGTCACGCTGGGCCTCGACACCAGCGGCCGGGTGGTGGTCTCCAGCTACCCCGAGCGGGCCAAGTCGATGAACGTCAAGCGCAACCCCGCGGCTTCGATGGTGGTGATGTCCGACGAGTTCGGCGGCGAGTGGATTCAGCTCGACGGAATGGCTGAGTGCCTAGACATGCCCGAGGCCCTAGACGGCCTCATCGAGTACTTCCGGGTCATCTCCGGCGAGCACCCCGACTGGGACGAATACCGCCAAGCCATGGCCCACCAGAACAAATGCCTCATCCGCCTGACCATCGACCAATGGGGCCCCATATCCAAAGGCGGCTTCCCCGCCCGCCTAGCCCAGGGGGGCTGAAATGACAGCTCTACTTGGGTGGTGATGCTCCGATCTCTCTCCGCACGATCGCCGGGTCGAGTTGCAGGGCAATGGTATCGGGGGCTCTGAGTGGGAGCAGCGGCTTGATTCGGTGGTCGATCTCCCCTCGTAGCGACTCCACCACGGCATGGAGTTCATCGCTCTTGCCGAATCGGCGCAAGAACTGTGAGGGAGCTACAGCAGCTAGAGCGCTGATCCTGCGCTGGAAATCGAGCACATCGGCCCGGAGCAGGTCTTCGTTCTCCTGAAGGAGGGTGAAGGAGAAGTCGGGGCGGCCATCAGCCGCTATGACGGCAGCAGCGCCTGCCGCCAGATGGGCCTTGACGGCGGCTGATCGGATAAAGGCGAGAGCGTCGGCATGAAAGTGGTCTGGGTTGCCGAATGCCCCCTTCACCCCTTTAGCCCACGCAACGGCTTGCCCGTGCTTGGCCTCATGTTGGTCTTGGGCCTTCTCTATGTCTTCGATGAATCTCCGCATCTGCTCTCGACGGGCAAAGTAGATGCCCTCGACCTCCCGTCGCGCGACGGCAAGCTCAGTGGCCATCTGGGCGGGAATCGGCCCTTCTTGCGCGGCGCTGATGGCTTCTCGCACGAGGTGGGAGGCTGCATGAAGCCTCCCGCTGTCGTCGTCTATCTGACGCTGGTAGACCTCTTCGATTCCCGCGTTGATCTCCGAAAGAGCTGCCTCGAGTTGGTGCTGCTGCACTGCTGCGGCGGCAATGGCCGTCCCCCCGGCCAGCAGCTGAGGCCAGGATGCCGACAAGCGGCTTGCTGCTGTTCGGCCGATCTTGCCGACTTCAACAATGCGGGCGGTAGCGGCATCCACCGCTAGGGCGTAGTCTCCGCTCATCATGCGCAGCGACCCCTCGGCCAAGCCTCGCAGCGTGTCTCGGGAAAACGTCAGCTGAGACCCGGTTGAGGCCAACGTGTCGAGCAGACCGGGCACGGTGCGGGACAGCTCCAACACTGCGGCCGTGACCGTTGTACCAGCCGGCGCGGCCTCAACTCCCGAAACAGCCGGGGCAGGCTCAAGATCGATGGTGGCCAACAGACGGTCATCGGCTCGAAGTGTCAGCCGACCGTCTTCGGACCGCTGCGAGCGGACCACCGGCACAGACAGCTCCAACTCCCCCGGGGACTCCTCAAAGGCGGCTTTCGTGCGGTGTTCCTCCCCTGCTGGCTCAAGTCGGCGAACAACCACCAGCACCAGCCCGATCAACGCTGACACCAACGCGATCAAGACCACGGTCAGGGTTATATCCACGACAGGAGTATCCCCTACCTGATCGCCTTGTGTCCTGCTGACTCGCTTCTTCTACCTCAGCCGCCCGAGTTGGCGACGGAGCCAATCCTCCTGGTCGGCGGAGTAGCGCTGGGCCACTTCGAGGTGGGCGAACATCGCCACTCCGTGGGGGGCGCCGGGGTAGACGTGGAGTTCGGTGGGGACGCCGGCGCCGTAGAGGCGCATGGCGTAGTCGATGTCCTCGTCGCGGAAGCCGTCGGCACCGCCGACGCACACGTAGGCCTCGGGCAGGCCCGACAAGTCCTCGGCTCGGGCGGGCGCCGCGGTGTAGGGCAGGTCGTCGGCGCCGTAGAGGTCGCCGAGATAGCACTGCCAGCCGAACGTGTTGGAGTTCTTGTGCCAGATCAACAGGTCGTCGAGCTGGCTGGAAGGGGTGATCTGGCGGTCGTCGATCATCGGGCAGTCCAGCAACTGGAACCGCAACGGCACCTCGCCCCGGTCCCGAGCCAGCAGCGCCAGCGCCGCGCACAGCCCGCCTCCGGCGCTGACGCCGGTGATGCCGATCTTGTTTCGGTCGATGCCGATCTTGTCGGCGTTGTCATACGTCCACTTCAGACCGGCATAGCAGTCCTCCAGCGGTCCGGGATACGCCGTCTCGGGCGACAGGCGGTATTCCACCGACACCCCGACAATGCCGTAGGTGGGGCACCACCGGTCGAACTTGGCGTCGTCCATCTCGTAGCTGCCCAGGATGTAGCCCCCGCCGTGGATCGAGTACACGCACGGAACCGCACCCTGTTGCCCCACCGCTCGGTGTACCCGCACCACCACGCCATTGGCCTCGTCCACCATGTAGTCGGTGCGCTCCACCGCCTCGCTGAGCTCGGGAAGCTCCCCCAGCCGTGATTCCCGCAACTCGGGCAAGACCTCCGCATTGACCTCACCGATGGGCACCATGTCCTTGAGCGGCTCAATCTCCTCGTGCAGCGCAACCGTCGCCATGTCAGCTCCCTCTCTTTGCTCGTCGGCTACCCGACCGGTATGAACGAGCACGAATACTAGACACTGAAGCCAACCGCTTGTCATGAATGGTTCACCGGCACCCAGTTCACTGGCGTGGGTACCTGATGCCCGTGCTGAGTAACCTGCCGGGCGATGCCCTGCGCTGAGCCCCTGAGCCCGCGATGATCCTCCAGCACCTGCGGGTCGTCGAGGTGGGCGGTGGCATATCGGCCTCCTATGCGGGCAAGCTGTTGGCCGACGCCGGGGCCGACGTGATCAAGATTGAGCCCCCTGGGGGCGAGCCTCTGCGCCGGTGGTCGGCGTCAGGCGCGGAACTGGGCGATAAAGACGGCCCGCTGTTCCAGTTTCTCAACACTTCCAAGCGCTCGGTGACCGGCGACCCAACCGATCCGGCCACGGCTGATCTGCTGGTCAGCGCCGACATCCTCATCGATTCCACCGACCAAGGGCTGCCTCCCGCAACCATCGACACCGCCCGCCGGGCCAACCCCGCCCTGGTGTTGGTGTCGATCTCCCCCTGGGGGCGCACCGGACCCTACGCCCACCGGCCGGCCACCGAGTTCACCCTCCAGGCCGAGTGCGGGGGCATCGGCAAGCGAGGCAATCCAGAGCGACCACCGGTGCAGGCCGGAGGTGCCATCGGCGAATGGACCGCGGCAATCTACGCCGGCGCGGGAGCGCTGGCTGCCGCCCGAGCCGCCGGGCGCAGCGGTCGGGGCGATCACGTGGACGTGTCCATGTTCGAGACGATGGTCATGACCATGAACACCTACGCGTGGATATCCGGCCTGTTCGCCGGCGACACCACCCCCGAACGGCCCGGGCGCACGGTGGAGCTGCCCTCCATCGAGCCCACCGCCGACGGCCACGTGGGCTTTTGCACGGTGGCCCGCCAGCAGTTCCTGGACTTCCTGGTGATGATCGACCGTCCTGATTGGCTGGAGGACGAGGAGATGTGCGGCTACGGCGGCCGCTGGAAGCGGCGGGACGAGTTCCGAGCTGCCATGCACGCCTGGACCACCCAGCGGACCACCGCTGAGGTGATCGCCGAAGCGTCGGCCCGGCGCATCCCGGTGGCCCCCATCGGGAACGGGGCCACCGTGCCGACTCTGGAGGCGTTTTCCGGTCGGGACGCATTCACCGTCAACCCGTCGGGTGGCTTCACCCAGCCGGCCGTCCCCTACCGGCTGCACGGAGCACCCACCCGGCCCTTCGAGCCGGTGCCCGCTGCGGGAGAGCACACCGGCCAGATCGAGGCCCATGCCGCCCAGCCCAACCGGGGCGAACCCGCTGCTCTCCCCTTGGAGGGAGTGCGGGTCATCGACTTCACCGCCTGGTGGGCCGGCCCCATCGCCAGCCATTCCCTGGCCCTTCTGGGCGCCGACGTGGTCAAGGTCGAGTCGGTTCAGCGACCCGATGGAATGCGCTTCGCCTCCGCCCGCCCGCCCAGCGTGGACCAGTGGTGGGATTGGGGCATGGTCTTCCACGGATCCAACACCAACAAACGGGGGATCACCCTCGACCTCCGCTCCCCCGAGGGAGTGGCAGTGGCCGAGGAGCTCATCGCCGATGCCGATGTGGTGATCGAGAACTTCACCCCCCGGGTGATGGAGGGCTTCGGCCTCACTTGGGAGCGGCTGTCGGCCCTCAATCCGAGGCTGATCATGACGCGGATGCCCGCCTTCGGCCTCGACGGCGCCTGGCGGAACAACACCGGGTTCGCCCAGACCATGGAGCAGCTCACCGGGATGGCCGCCATCACCGGGTATCCCGACGAGGACCCCCAGATTCCCCGAGGGCCGTGCGACCCGCTGGCCGGCATGCACGCGGTGTTCGCCACCCTCGCCGCGTTGGAGGAAAGAGACCGCACCGGCCGGGGCCGACTGGTGGAGGTGACCATGGTGGCCGCCGCCCTCAATGCCGCCGCCGAGCAGCTAGTGGAGTACTCGGCCCTCGGCCGCCAACCCCCCCGTGAGGGCAACCGGAGCCCGCGGGCCGCCCCCCAAGGCGTATACCCCGCGGCCGGTTTCGAGCGCTGGGTGGCCGTGTCGGTGGCCGACGACCACCAGTGGGAGGCCCTCTGCCGCTTGCTCGACCGCCCCGACTGGGGCGACTACGGCACCGCCGACCAGCGACGGGCTGCCGCCGACGCCATCGATGCCGGGCTGGCCGAGTGGATAGCCCCTCAAACCGACGCTGACGCGGTGGCGCAACTGCTCGACGCCGGGATCCCGGCCAGCGTGGTGGTACTCGGCGCCGAGGTCGGCAGCCATCCCCAGCTTCTCCAGCGCTCGTTCATCGAGCCAATCGACCACCCGGTGTGCGGCAAGGTCCCCGCCGCCAGCCTGCCGTTCCGGTTCGAGTCGGCGCCAGACGGCTGGGTCCGGATCCCCGCGCCCACCCTGGGCCAGCACAACCGCGAGGTGCTGGGCGGTGAACTGGGCCTGACCGATGAGGAGCTGGCCGAATTGGAGGCCAGAGCCATAATCGGCACCCGCCCCGCTGGGCTCTAGCGCGTCCCAGATGGCTCGGCGGGACCGGGACCGCTGGGATCCATCCCCAGCGTGGCCGAGGCGGTGAGCTCCACCAGGTTGTCGGCGTCGCAGTCCATGGTGCCCTGGGTGAGGGGGTGGCGGCGGATCCAGCCGCCCGGAGTGGGAGTCATCAGCACGAAGCAGGGCGAGGGGATGCCCTCGGCAGGGTTGGTCGGGCCGTGCAGGCCGCGGCCGTCCCATTCGGTGATGGTGCCCGCGGCCTCGATCACCAGCTCCCGGGTCAGCCCGCCGCCGCTGGTGAACATGGCCTGATTGACCGCCTGCTCGAACAACAGGGCCGACGCCCAGCTGGACAGGCCGATCAGCTCCAGCCCGGCCTCCGGGTCGCCATCAGGGTCGACCTGGGTCAGGTAGAACAGATACTCCACCAAAGCGGCGTTCTCACCCGACTCCTCGAACGGGAGCATCCCGATACTCACCCAGATGTTCGATCCCAGCTCCCCCACCTCGTTGGCCCAACTACGGGAGTAGCAGTCCATCGGGCAGTGGACAAAGGTCAGATCCCTCGGAAACCCCTCCTGCTCCGGCTCTGGCTCTGGCTCCCCCTCCGGCTCTGGCTCTGGTTCTGGCTCATCCTCATCGCTTGGGGGCTCCTCCTCAGGGTCCCCAGGGGTCTGTTCGTCTGGCTCCTCGGCCGCAGCGGGAGGCAGCGGCAGCTGTGCTATCAGCTCGGCCCGGGCCTCGAGCAGTTCAAGAAGCCGGCGGCTGTCCGCCGACCAGGAGATCGCCCGGACCTCTTCCTCCAGCAGCGCTACCGCTATTGCCCCGTAGTCCTCGTTGATGTCAGCGGAGGTCTGGAAGGTGAAGGTGAATCCCCCCTCGGTGGCCGCCTCGATCTCCCGCTCGGCCCGGTAGAAGGACATCGGCAGATCCAGAACCACTGTGCCCACCGCGGCGGCGGCCAAGGGGAACTGCTCGCTCAGGAACTGGGCCGGGCCGGCTTGCCACCGATCGCTGGAGATGGGATTGGACACGAAGGTGACCGGCGAGTCGCGCCGGGCCGGGCTCAACGCGGCTGCCGGGAAGTCGGGCAGGCGACAGGAATCGTCGTTCAAGATGTCAACCCCGTCGCCGTCGAACAACGCGTAGGAGCCCACCAGGGCGAAGATGTCGCCCCGGCACGCCTGCTGGATGGCGGCCCGGTGGTCGAACACGCTGGCGTCTATGAGGACGACCTCCACATCACGACCCCCGAGGCCCCCGCTGTCGTTCACCGACTGGGCCCAAGCCCGCATGGCCAGCCAGGCCGCCTCGCTGCCGTCGGTGACCACATTGCCGTCACTGCCGTCGGCGATGACCCCGATTCGGATCACCTCCTCGCCGATGCCTGGAATGACCGGTGCCGCGGTCGGCCCCGGTGCCGCGGTGGCGGTGATCTCCGGGGTGGGGGTGGCGGTGGACAGAACGGGCGAGGACACCTCCGGCCCCTGCAAATCGGGCTCTACGCAGGCCGCGGCAACCAATACCAGAGCCGTGGCCAAGGCCAGCGGTGCCGAGGCTTTCTTGAGCAGGCGGGCGGGCTGCACGCCCTAATGGTCGCGCGTCTTCAGTGTCGCGCGGGCCGCGGGATCAGGCCTGGGCGGCCGCGAAGCCCTGCTCCAGGTCGGAGATGATGTCGTCCACCGTCTCCAAGCCGACCGACAACCGCACGAGTCCGGGGTACACCCCGGTGCTGATCTGCTCGGCTTCGGTGAGCTGCGAATGGGTGGTGGACGCCGGGTGGATCACCAGGCTGCGCACATCGCCGATGTTGGCCACGTGGCTGTGCAGGGTGAGCGCATTCACGAACTTCTCGCCGG
Organism: Candidatus Poriferisocius sp.; assembly: GCF_965208475.1. Lineage (GTDB taxonomy): Bacteria > Actinomycetota > Acidimicrobiia > Acidimicrobiales > Bin134 > Poriferisocius. Next base: position 878,879 of record NZ_OZ242338.1, read on the forward strand.
CCTCACGTCCGCCCTTGATGTGGAAGGCGGGCACCGAGCCGTAGCCCTTGCCGCCGGTGTAGCGGCTTATCCGCTCGTGCCACGGGCTGGACGACAGCCCCCCGAACTGCACCGATTCCACCTGGTCGTGGCCGTCCAGATATTCGACCACCGCCTCGGCATTGGAGCAGTGCCGTTCCATGCGGATGCTGAGCGTCTCGAGGCCTTGCAGGAAGTAGAAGGCGTTCTGCGGGGAGATGGCTGCTCCGATGTCCCGAAGCAGTTGCACCCGAGCCTTGATGATGAATGAGCCGTGTCCCAGCGCCGGCCAGAAGGCCAATCCGTGATAGCTGGGGTCGGGCTCGGTGAAGTTGGGGAAACGGCCGCTGGCCCCGTAATCGAAGGTGCCGCCGTCGACGATGACCCCCCCGATGGAGTTGCCGTGGCCGCCGATGAACTTGGTCATGGAGTGCACCACGATGTCGGCGCCGTGGGCCAGCGGCTGGATCAGGTAGGGAGACGGCACCGTGTTGTCCACCATCAGGGGGATGCCCTCGGCATGTCCCACTGCGGCGACGCCCTCGATGTCGAGGCAGTCGTTCTTGGGGTTGCCGATGGTCTCGGCGTAGAGCACCTTGGTGTTCTCCCGGATGGCGTTCTTCCAGGCGCCCAAGTCGTCGGGGTCCTCGATGAACGACACCTCGATGCCCATCTTGGGCAGGGTGTAGTGAAGAAGGTTGTAGGTGCCGCCGTACAACGACGCGGAGGACACAACATGGTCGCCCGACTCGGCCAGGTTCAAGATGGCCAGCGTCTCTGCCGCCTGCCCCGATGCCATGGCCAGCGCGCCGGGGATCCCGATGGCGGTCTCAGTCCCGCCTTCAAGCGCGGAGAGCCGGGCCTCCAGCACCATCTGGGTGGGATTCATGATGCGGGTGTAGATGTTGCCCACCTCGGCCAGCCCGAACAGCGCGGCGGCGTGCTCGGTATCGCGGAACACATAGGAGGTGGTCTGATAGATGGGCACGGCCCGGGCCCCGGTGGCCGGATCGGGCTCCTGCCCGGCATGGATCTGTTTGGTCTCGAAACCCCAGTTGTCGCTCACGGCTCTTCTCTCTTTCTCTCAGAGTTGCCGGGTAGATACTACTGAAATACTGGCTACCGGCAGCTATCGGGGAGCTACCCCTTCCCCTGCCCGCCGGACACGTCGGCCACGCTCTGGCGGCCCTCGGAGATCCACGGCATCATGGCCCGCAGCTCCGCTCCCACCTGCTCGATGGGGTGCTTTTGGCCCTCGGCCTCCAGCCGCAAGAAGTTGGGCCGGCCGTTGCGGCTCTCCCCCATCCACTCCTCGGCGAACGACCCGCTCTGGATCTCGCTCAGGATCCTCTTCATCTCCGCTCGGGTGTCCTGGTTGATGATCCGGTCGCCCCGGCTCAGATCTCCGTACTCGGCGGTGTCGGAGATGGAGTAGCGCATCCCGCCGATCCCCTCCTCGTACATGAGGTCGACGATCAGCTTCAGCTCGTGGAGGCATTCGAAGTAGGCCACCTCAGGCTGGTATCCCGCCTCGCACAGAGTCTCGAACGCCGCGGTTACCAGCGAGGTGAGCCCGCCGCACAGCACCACCTGCTCACCGAACAAGTCGGTCTCGCACTCCTCGGCGAAGGTGGTCTCGATCACCCCGGCCCGGGCCCCGCCGATGGCGTCGGCATAGGCTAGGGCCAGCTCCCGGGCGGCGCCGGTGGCATCTTGTCCAACCGCGATCAGGCACGGCACCCCGCCGCCCTCCACGTAGGTGCGCCGCACCAGATGGCCAGGGCCCTTGGGGGCCACCATGGCCACGTCCACCCCGGCGGGGGCGGAGATGAAGTCGAACCGCACGTTGAACCCGTGGGCGAAGAACAGCGCGTCGCCCGCCTGGAGGTGGGGCTCGATATGGGCCTGGTAGATGTCTCCCTGCTCGGTGTCGGGCAGAAGCAGCATGATGACATCGGCCTCGTCCGAAGCCTGCGCAATCGACATCACCCGCAGGCCGGCCTCAGCGGCCTTGGCCGCCGATGACGATCCCTCGCGCAGCCCGACCCGCACGTCGACCCCTGAGTCTCTCAGGTTCAGGGCGTGGGCGTGGCCCTGAGAGCCGTATCCCAAGATCGCCACCTTGCGGTCGGCGATGTGGGAGCGGTCGGCGTCCTTCTCGTACATCACGGTTGCCATTTGCTGTCCTTGGTTGTTTGAGGGCCGTCAGGGGGCCAGGGGGTCGGGGGCGGTCTTCGCCAGCTTCGGCAGCGCTACCTTGCCGGTCCGCTGAACGTCAACAATCCCATAGGGTCGCAGAAGGTCCTCGAAGTCATCCACTCGGCTGGGCGATCCGGTGAGCGACACCATGATCTCGTCGTAGCCGACGTTCAACACGGTGGCCTGGAAAATCCTCACCAAGTCCAAGATCTGGCCCCGAATGGCGGGATCGGCCCGGACGGTGACCATCATCAGCTCCCGCTCCACGCTGGCCGCGGGGTTCAGCTCCCGGATTTCCACCACGTTGACCAGCTTGTCGAGCTGCTTCACCACCTGTTCCATGGGGGCGGCGTCGACCCCCACCACGATGGTGAGCCGGCTGAACCGCTCGTCGTCGGTGGGGGCCACCGCCAGCGACTCGATGTTGAACCCCCGTCGGGCGAACAGCCCGGCCACCCGGGCCAGCACGCCGGCCTTGTTCTCCACCCGCACCACCAGAGTGGTGGTGCCGCCCCCGTTCGGTCCGGCTGACGCGCTCATCGGGGGCGATCCTGCTGGGAGGGATCGACCACCACGTCGCTGTTCGACATGCCGGCGGGGACCATCGGGTACACATTCTCGCCCGCCTCGCAGCGGAACTCGACCACCACCGGGCGGTCGTCTACCTCATTGGCCTGCTCGATGGCCGGACCGACCTCCTCGGGCGACTCCACCCGGAGCCCGACACAGCCCAGGGCCTCAGCCCACAGCTTGTAGTCGGGCACGTCGCGGGTCAGGTACACCTCGGAATAGCGCTCCTCATAGAACATCTCCTGCCATTGGCGGACCATGCCCAGATAGGCGTTGTTGATCAGGGCCACCTTGATGGGGAACCCCTCGGTGGCCGCGGTGACCAGCTCTTGGGCAGTCATCTGGAAGCAGCCGTCGCCGTCCACCGCCCACACCATGGCTTCGGGGCGGCCCGCTTTGGCCCCGATGGCCGCGGGGATGGCGAAACCCATGGTGCCCAGCCCTCCCGAGTTCACCCAGGTATAGGGGTGGTTGAACTTCCAATACTGGCTGGTCCACATCTGATGCTGGCCCACGCCTGAGGCCACGATGGTGTCGTCGGGGGTGGCGTCGCGCAACTGCTCCAGAACGAACTGCGGCTTCAGCAGCTCATCGTCCTTCGAGTGCTCATAGGTCAGCGGGAACCGCTCCTGCCATCCGCTGATGCGGGACCTCCACGGATTCCGGTCGGCTTGGGCCTCGCTCCCGCCCAGCTCTCCCAGGGCTTTGACCATATCCTCGATCACCAACCGGCAGTCGCCCTGAATGGCCACATCCGGGCGGCGCACCTTGCCCAACTCGGCGCTGTCGATATCCACGTGGATGATCTTGGCCAGGGGGGCGAACCCGGCCACTTTGCCGGTGACCCGGTCGTCGAAGCGGGCGCCTAGTGCGATGAGCAGGTCGGCCTCTTGCATGGCGGTAACCGCGGTGTAGTTGCCGTGCATGCCGGGCATGCCCAAGCAAAGCGGATGGTCGTCGGGGAACCCGCCTCGGTTCATCAGCGTGGTGACCACGGGGGTGCCGGTGAGCTCGGCCAACTCCAACAGGGCCTCGGCGGCCCGGGCCTTCAAGATTCCGCCTCCGCTGTAGATCACCGGGCGCTCGGACTCGCAGATCAGCTTGGCCGCCTGGCGGACCAACTCGGCGTCGCCGGCGCGGTTGGGCCGGTAGCCGGGCAGGTCGTGGCTGTCGGGGGTGTACCACTCCATCGCCGAGCGGGGGTTGTTGGGGTCGACGATGTCTTTGGGGATGTCCACCAGCACCGGGCCGGGTCGGCCGGTGGTGGCGATGTGGAAGGCGTCGTGAATCACCTGCGGGATGTCGGCCGCCTCGGTCACCAGGTAGTTGTGCTTGGTCACCGACATGGTTATCCCGGTGGTGTCGCACTCCTGGAAGGCATCGGTGCCGATGGCCGCGTAGGGAACCTGGCCGGTGACCACCACCATGGGAATCGAGTCCATGTAGGCGTCGCACAGCGGGGTGACGATGTTGGTGGCCGCCGGTCCCGAGGTGACCATGGCCACGCCGGGGCGCCCGGTGGCGTGGGCGTACCCCTCGGCCATGTGGCCGGCGCCCTGCTCGTGGCGCACCAGCACATGGCGGATGGACGAGTCGATCAGCGGGTCGTACACCGGCAGGATGGCCCCGCCGGGCAGCCCGAACAAGATGTCCACCCCCTCGTCCTCGAGGGCCTTCATCAGGGCTTGTCCGCCGTTCATATTCATGTTTGGCAACCGTTCACTTTGACTTCCACCATGATCTTCCTGTTGGGATCAACCTTTCGGGCTTGTCCTAAAAGGAAAGACCTCCCAGCGAGGGAGGTCGGAAGCGCTCGGTCTCCGGGTCGGCCGGGACCGTGCGCTATAGGCGTACTACGAGAATCGCCCCGGGGTGGGGATGGCGCTTCATAGGATCACACCAGTATGAACGCTGAGGCCTCCCGGTGACAAGACGGTTAGGGGTGTATCCCGGCTCGTTCAACCCGCCCACCATCGGGCACCTGGCCATCGCGCGGGCGGCGCTGCACCAGCGGGGGCTTGACCGGGTGGACCTCATGGTGTCACGGGTGGCGCTGGGCAAAGAGCTGGTGGACCGACCGGCCTTCGATGATCGCATCGCAGTGCTGGAAGCATCGGTGGCCGACATCGACGGGTTGGAGGTGGCGGTGACCGATCACCAGCTCCTAGCGGACATCGCCCGGGGGTACGATGTGGTGGTCATGGGGGCCGACAAGTGGGCCCAAGTGCTGGATCCGGCGTTCTACGGCCACTCAGAGCAGTCCCGCGACCAGGCGGTTGACGCCCTCTCCCAGTTGGAATTGGCCATCGCTCCCCGACCTCCGTTCGAGGTGCCGTCTGGCGCCGAGCTGTTTGTCGACGCCGAATTGGGGCCGGTGTCCTCAAGCGGCGCCCGCCAGGGACGGCCGGATTGGATGACCGCCGCGGCCCGGGCCTTCGACGAAGCCACCGGCGCCTGGTCCGACCCCGATCTCTCTGGGCGGCCCTAGAGGCTGCTCAAGCCTCGGTGATGGCGCCCTTTTCGGCGCCTTGAGCCAGGCGGGCGTATTTGGCCAGCACGCCTTTGGTGTAGCGGGGCTCGGGGGGCTTCCAGTTGGCCCGGCGCTCGGCGAGGGCGACCTCGTCCACCAGCAGGTCGATGGAGTGGTCCCGCACGTCTATCCGAATCCGGTCGCCCTCGGCCACCAGCGCGATCGGCCCTCCTTCGGCGGCCTCGGGGGCAATGTGGCCCACACAGAACCCGTGGGTGCCCCCGGAGAACCGGCCGTCGGTCACCAAGGCGGCGTCGCCCCCGCGGCCCGCGCCCTTCATCGCCCCGGTGATGGCCAGCATCTCCCTCATGCCAGGACCTCCCTTAGGGCCCTCGTAGCGGATCACAACGATGTCGCCGGCCTCGATGCTCCCGTTCAGCACTGCATCCATGGCCGCGTCCTCCCCGTCGAACACCCGGGCCCGGCCCTCGAAGTGGTCGAAGTCGATGCCGGCCACCTTCAACACCGCCCCGTTGGGGGCCAGCGACCCGGTCAGCACCGCGATGCCGCCGATGTCGTGGATCGGTTCACCGAAGCGGCGGATCACCTCCCCGTCGGGTCCGGGCGGGTCGAGCAGAGCCAGGTTCTCGGCCATGGTCTTGCCGGTCACGGTGACCTCGTCGCCGTGCAGCAGGCCCTCATCCAGCAGCATCTTCAGCACCACCGGGACGCCGCCGATGCGGTCGATGTCGGCCATGTGGTACTGCCCGTGGGGCTTGGTGTCGGCCAGATGGGGAACCCTGGCGGCCACCCGGTTGAAGTCGTCGAGCTCCAACTCCACCTCGGCCTCCCAAGCGATGGCCAGCAGGTGCAGCACCGCGTTGGTAGACCCGCCCAGAGCCATCGTCACCGCGATGGCGTTCTCGAACGCCGCTTTGGTCATTATGGCGCGGGGCCGGATGTTCTCCCGCAAGAGTCCGATCACCGCGGTGCCGCTGGCATAGCTGTAGTCGTCGCGGCGGCGGTCGACCGCGGCGGCCGATGCGCTGCCCGGCAAAGACATGCCCAGAGCCTCTCCGATCGAGGCCATGGTGTTGGCGGTGAACATTCCGGCGCACGAGCCCTCGGTGGGGCAGGCGTTGCGCTCAATGGCGTCGAGTTCTTCGTCGTCGATGTCGCCCACCGCGTGAGCACCCACCGCCTCGAACACGCTCACGATGTCGAGCACTTGTCCGTTGTGCTGTCCGGGGAGAATCGACCCGCCGTACACGAACACCGACGGCAGATTGAGGCGGGCCGCGGCCATCAGCATGCCGGGGAGCGACTTGTCGCAGCCTGCGAAGCTGACGAAGGCGTCCAACCGCTCAGCGTGCATCACCGCCTCCACCGAGTCGGCGATGATCTCCCGGCTCACCAGCGAGGCCCGCATCCCTTCGTGTCCCATGGAGATGCCATCGGATACTGCGATGGTGTTGAACTCGATGGGAAAGCCGCCGGCGTCGCGCACCCCCTGCTTGGCCCGCTTGGCCAGCCGGTCCAGCGGCAGGTTGCAGGGGGTCACCTCGTTCCACGACGACGCCACCCCTACCTGGGCCTTGTCCCAGTCGTCGTCGGTCATGCCCACGGCTCGGAGCATGGCCCTGGCCGGCGCCCGCCCCGCTCCGGAAGTGACCTCGTGGGAACGTGGCTTCATATCGCTCATGGCGACAGGCTATCCAGTGGCATGGCGCGGATCAGAGGGCTAGTGGGATTGCACAAATCGCCCTACGATCGGGAGATCGCCCGGCTGGCGGTACCCGCCCTCGGAGCGCTGATCGCCGAGCCGCTCTACACCCTGGCCGACACCGCCGTGGTCGGACATCTTGGCACCCCCCACCTCGGCGGGCTGGCAGTGGCTTCCCAGGTATTGCTGGGGGCGCTGTCGCTGTTCATCTTCCTGGCCTATGGGACCACCGCCGCGGTGGGACGGCTCATCGGCGCCGGAGACCACCGCCGGGCCGCCCAGCAGGCGGTGCAGGGGCTGTGGCTGGCCGCGGCGGTAGGAGCGGTGCTGGCCGTGGCCGCTTATGTCCTCGCCGATCCCCTGCTAAGAGTTCTGGGCGCCGACGGAGAGGTGCTGGCCCAAGGCCGGATCTACCTGCGCATCAGCCTCTTCGGCCTGCCGGGAATGCTCATCACCCTGGCCGGGGTGGGCTACCTGCGCGGGCTCCAAGACACGATGCGCCCGCTGAAGGTGGCGGTGGTCACCGCCGGGCTGAACCTCGTGTTGGAGCTGCTGTTGATTTATGGGCTCGGCTTCGGGATAGGGGCCTCGGCTCTGTCCACTGTGGTTGCCCAATGGCTGGCGGCCGGGGCCTACGTGTGGTGGATCCGAGAGGCGGTGAAAGCACACGGGGTGACCATGGCTCCTGACCGATCCATCATCGCCCAGTTGGCCGTGGTGGGATTGGACCTGTTCCTGAGGACTGCGGCCCTTCGAGCTTCGTTCACCATGTCGGTGGCGGTGGCCGCCCGTCTGGGCGATGTCGATCTGGCCGCTCATGAGGTTGTCTACCAACTCATGTTCTTCGTGGCCCTAGCCCTCGACGCGGTGGCCATCGCCGGACAGGCCATGATCGGGCGTCTCCTGGGCGCCGGCGAGTTGGAGCAGGCCCGGGCCGCGGGACGGCGCATGATCGAGTGGGGACTGGCTTCGGGCTTGACGGCCACCGTGGTACTGCTGGCCGGCAGGCCGTGGCTGCCGCTGGTGTTCTCCAACGATGAGGCGGTGCTGTCGCTGGTCGGATTCTTGATGTTGCACCTGGCCCTTTTGCAGCCGGTGAACGGGGTCGTGTTCGCCCTTGACGGCGTGCTGATCGGTGCCGGCGACATGCGGTTTCTGGCCAAGGCCATGACTGCCGCCGCCATGGTGTTCGTCCCCCTGGCGTGGTGGGTGATGGCCGCCGACGGGGGCATCGGCTGGCTGTGGGGCGCCATGTGGGCCCTCATGGTTGCCCGCCTGGTAGCCCTGCTCTGGCGCTTCGCCGGCCCCCGCTGGCTAGTACCCGGCGCCGTTCGCTGAAGACCTGAGCGCCTAGCAGTAAATCCCATAGCGGTCGCCAGTTCATCAGCAGGGGTCTGGGGTTAGCGTCAGAATCAAGAACCCCTGGGCGGCAGCTTGATTCTGCGATTCAGCGAACTCTGGAACGCTGTGTCAGCTCAATAGCAGCTGCTTGGAATCCCTGGGCTGCCAGTTGGTGATGCCAATTTCAGGAAAGGCGTCGGCAAGGACGTCGGGGCTGGATTGCGATTTTGCGTGGGGTGGCCCTGAGCGTGCCTGTCCAGGCGGAAGGTCGGCGTAGGGCGCTGGCGGTGGTCGTAGTTCGTAGGTGCCGTTTTGGTTTCGGTACACAACCCAGCCGTCGTCGTGGATGTTGTGGTGGCAGCTTTTGCAGACCAGCACCAGGTTGTCGATGTCGGTGGGTCCGCCCCTCAGCCATTCGTCGATGTGGTGGGCTTCGCACCAAACGGCTGATCGTCCGCAGCCGATGCAGTGCTTGTCGCGGACGATGAGCGCTGCCCGCTGGGCCTCGGTGGCCAAACGGTGTTTGCGCCCCACCCACAGCTCCTGGTTCCTGGTGTCGAACACCGTGGGCACAACCTCGGCGTTGCAGGCCAGCCGCAGAGCCTCAGACACCGGCAAAGGCGTGCCGTCGAGCAGGCGGGCATCGGCCAGCTTCTGGTTCAGCGCGTCCCAGTCGGCAGTCAGGATCAAAGTGGTTCCCTGCGGTTTGCGGTCGTCGGTGTCGGCGCAGACCAGATTCTCGAGCGCGTCGGCCATCCGCTGGTCGAACGCGATCAGATCGCCCGCGTCGCTGCCTTTCCGTTGGCGACGCACCTCATCGGCCAGCGCAGCCTCGATCCGGTTCCCCGCAACGGGGTCGAACCGGCCGTTCAAGATGAACATGCCGTCGTCAGGAGACTTGAAAAAGCTCAAAGAGCGGCGCTCCCGCTGCTTGGCCATCAACGACTTGCCGTCGTCGCCCGACATCTCATGCTGGTGGTCGCGCAACGTCTTGGAGAACGTGCCGAAATCCTCTCGGCGGGCCGCCTCCACCAGCACGGTCTCGTCGACCGGCCCCTCAGAAGCGGCCTTGGCGATCTTTTTGGCGTGAGCCTCGGGAATCTCACCGGCGCCCAGCGCATCTAGGGTCTCGGGAACCTTGGAGAGCTGAGAGGCCGTCTCCACCTCCCGGCGGGCCTGCTGCTTGGAAGCCTGAAGCTCTTCCAACACCACCCGGCGGGCCAAGCCCTCGCCTCCCCGGCTGGAATACTCAGCCAGCGTCTCCGTCTTCATCGCCGCCAGCCGAGCCTCGGCCCTCTTGATCAACCCAAGCCGCTCCCGCAACTCCGACAACGACAAAACGTCAACGTCAACCGCCTCCGGCCATACCGGCCCGGAAGGCTCGTTATCAGCCCGTCTCCCCTGCTCAAGGGGCCTAAACTCCATACATGCAAGTATACCGACCCCAGTGACAACAACCACCTGAATAAGGCCGTATAGGCGAAAATATCCTGGGAGTTATTAACTGTGACTTGAACATAGGCAATACCACTCACATTTATCAATGGGCAGCGCGCTTTATGAATTCATCGAACAGCGGGACGGTGAAGGCAGTGTCACCATGGGAAGGGCTGTAGATCATTCCCTTGGCTATCAACGCCGATCGGCGAGGTGCGACAGACGTAACCTGCACCCCCAGCACTTCAGCGATGTCTCCAGAGCGGTGGGGGCCGGGGCCCAACTCGGCCATAGCCCGCAGGTATTCGCTCTCCTTCGGTGTAAGCCGGTCGTAGCGAACTCGGAAGAAGTCCCGGTCCAGCTTGTCCACCACGCTGGCCTTTGCTGACCTGGCGTCGTCATCGGTAATCGGCGAGGCCGGTGCCGCGTTCCATGCGTGGTAGGACCATTCCTGCAAGAAGTAGGGATAGCTGCCCGACTCTTCGATTATCCTCCGCACTGCTGCTTCTTCGATCTCGACACCGAGGTCAACAGCCGGAAGCACGATCGCCGCAGCTGCGTCGTCCTCGTCCAAGCGCCCAATTTCAGGGAACTGGAACAGCCGCTCGGCATAAGTTCTGGCATTTCCCAGCAATGCAGGCACCTGAGGCAGTCCAGCTCCGGCAACGACGACCGGCAGGTCGAGTTGCACTGATCGATGCGTCGCTCCGACAACCGCGGCCAGCTCTTCGTCGGTCAGGTACTGAAGTTCGTCGATGGCCAAGAGCAATCCAGATTCGCAGGTGTCTGCTGCCTCTCCGACTGCCACCAGCAGATCGGTGAGATCCTCAGAAAACACACCAGAATCGGCTTGACCAGCCAGCGGCTCGAGACTCACGGCGACAGATGAGCCATCGGCGAAGGTATGGGTGAACGATGCAAGCACCGAGAGAGCCCGCCTCACCGCTGACAGCGCGCGGCGGGCCGCTCCCTGCTCAAGATCTAGTAGGATTCTCCTCAAACGAACAGCTAGCAGCTCGGGAAAGCCTCTGCCTTCCGAGGCTTCGATGAATCCGACCTTCACTCCTTGTTGCTCCGCGATCCGCGAGAAGCGGTTCAGGAGCACCGTCTTGCCGACTCCCCGCAAACCCAGCAGCACGCAACTCTTTCCGGGCCGCCTGTCCAAGGCCCTTCGCATGGTTATCTCAAAGTCGCCAATAAGATCGTCGCGCCCCACAAGCGCAGGAGGCGCCGATCCTGCTCCCGGCCGATAGGGATTCTCGAAACGGTCCATATCAACAGATCTTATCCAGTATTATGGAGTTTATGATAAATCAACATAATGTTAAGATACGTTCCTCCAGAACTTGCTCATCCCCGGCCCCAATCGCTGAATGACTGGGCTGGCGCGGTTGACGTCAAAGCTTGTTGCGGTGACAAAGGTGCAAGGTCAGCGCTGTGTAGCCTTCCTTTTGCCATTCTTGTTCAAGGGAGGACCTAGTGAGCACGGAGTCGCACATCACTTCGAGCATGGTCGGGCCGATGCTGCGCGCGTTGAGCCCCCGGTGGTCAGGAGACAGTTTCCGTATCGAGTCGACGCAGGTGCTAGACGGTAAGCCGTCTGACAGGCCTGACATCCTGGTCTGCCCGAAAAGCCATGCGCCTGTGATCGTCGAAGCGAAGTTCGACAACAACACAGCTGCCTTGGAGGACCAGTGCGAAGAGAGGCTTGAAGAGACAGTCGGCGGGCAGTCTGTCGAAACGGTAATAATGCTCACTTACCCCTCAGACTGGGCAAGAGAGACCGACGACGCCATTTGGGCCGCGCTGCAAGAAGAAGGCGGTGGGAGTCTGGCTTGGGCCATACTCACCCATGCTGGCCGCTTTCCGGAAGATGGGTGGATTCCGACCACTCTGCACGGACTTGCAGACATCATCGAGTTAGGCGGAGTGTCTGCCTCCCAAGTCCAAGCAGCGGCCGACGTGCTCGCTGAAACCATCAGAAAAGCTGGCAGCCGCATTGAAAACACAGGCCAGGCCACCGCTATCGCCGAACTGCTGAGACAGCACCACGATCCCGAAGCGACCCCCGCCCAGGCATCCCGCATGGCCGCAATGCTCATCGTGAACGCTTTTGTATTCCAAGACATTCTTGCCACACAGAAAGGGAGTTCCCGTTTCAATATACGGCCAGTTCAGGCGCTGCGAAGCGACCTGACGATTGGTGCGGACGGACAGGAGAGGCTTTTGCCGACCGTAGAGGCGGTGTGTTTGCAGTGGGCGCAGATACTGAAAACCAACTGGCGGCCAATCTTCGACATTGCCAAGCGCATAGTTGAGACACTGCCACCGCTGGAGGCACCGCTGATCTTAGACGAAACGGTTAGCGGCGCTCGAAGAATGCTGTCCGCCAATCTGGGAGGCGTCCAAGATATGGCAGGCCAGATGTTCGGCAAGATGGTTACCGACAGGGACTTGCTAAAGGCTCACTACACGCGGCCCGAAGCCGCTGCCTTACTGTCCGAGATGGCGGTGAAGCAACTTGATCGCCAGCGGAATTACGGCGATCCCGACACTGTCACCGCGATCCGGGTCGCCGATTTTGCCTGCGGTACGGGGATGCTGCTGTCGTCCGTGTATCGGCGCATCGCATCTAGAGTACGACGAAACGGCCTCGACGACGCTGACGTTCACAGGCAGATGATCGAAGAGTGCATCATCGGCATGGACGTTCTTCCGTCAGCGGCGCACCTCACCGCTATGGCAGTTTCAGCCGCTCACCCTGACCAGATTTATACCAAGTCCAACATTCACCTCGTGCCGTTCCGAGTCGAAACGAACACCAAGGGAATGCAGGTGGCGAAAATTGGCTCCCTGGAACTGCTGGACACCGACGTGAAGGGCACCGCGTCCTTATTCGGTAGGCAATCAGACCAACAGGTCGCTGGATCACCGGACGGCGCTGAGGGCGGCGACTTCCTGGCTGTCATTGAAAGCGGATCCTGCGACCTGGTGATAATGAACCCACCTTATGGTCGGGCGACGAAACACAGCCGAGCGTCCGCCACGCACGCTGGCCGGACTGTAGAGCTAATACCGCCGTTCGCAGCGTTCGGAGCATCACCCGAAGACCAAAGAGCCATGGCCGATCGGCTGAACAAAATCGTAAAGCGTTCACGAGGTGCTGCCCACGGGAACGCGGGGATGGGTTCCTACTTTTTCGACCTCGCACACGCCAAGGTGAAGTCTGGCGGTGTGGTGGCGCTGGTGCTGCCCCTCACCTCTGCCACAGGCAAGGACTGGAGCGGGCTCAGAAGCCTTCTCGCATCCCACTACGACGACATCGTGTTCGTCGGATTAGCAGGAGCCACCGATGACGAACGCCAATTCTCAGCCGACACTGGCATAGCCGAAACCTTGTTGATAGCAACAAGACGGCATCAGGCACGCGGGACAGACGACGAACCTGCAAGAGTGAGGTGGGCCAGCCTAGATACGAGGCCGCCTTCAGAACCCGAAGCGGTGGTCGCAGCCAGGATCATCTCTGACGAACGTTCCGAGAAAGCTTTCGCGTCATTGCGCCTCGGCCAAACCGAGATCGGGCGAGTCGTCGAGGCAGGTATCGAAGACGGCGGACTGCTCGCTGTCAAGTCTCAGACAGTGACCGAAGCGTGCTCCGGCATCGCCGTCGGAGAATTACGGCTTCAGCGCCTCGCCCCAGCGAGCTTGCCGGTTGTCCCCTTGGGCGAACTAGGTGAAAGGGGGCCATACCACCTCGACGTTGCCACTAGCCGAGACTCGCAGGGGTCGAAGGGCGACCGCGCCCCGTTCTTCATTGACGGATCAGGACCGCCAGGCAGCGATCCATTCCCGATGCTCTGGGCGCACGATGCAGTCAGCGGGCGAGAATCGTGTATAGAAACACACCCAGACAAGGCGGGGAGCATCAGAAAGGGAAAGGGCGCGACGGCTCGCCAACTATTCAAGAACTGGGCTGTGCGCCTCCACATCAACCAAGACTTTGACTTCGGGTCGCAGATGCTCGCTGCTGCAGTCACCCCGAAGAGGTCTCTGGGCGGCAGGGCATGGCCCGGTTTCAAACCGGCGAACGAGGCTCACACGGAGTTCCTTGCCCTGTGGATGAACACCACCCTCGGTCTCTTTACCTTTTGGAGCACTGGCAGCCGCCAGCAGAAAAGGAGGTCGATACACACGGTAACCAGCCTCCCTTTGCTGCCCGTGTACGACCCGCGGTCACTGAGCGTTGGCAAGGCCCAAGACGCCACCACTTTGTTCGAAGAGGCAAAGTCGTGGAAGTTGCTCCCTGCGAACCAAGCCGACGTCGACGAGAATCGGGTTTGCCTAGACCGAAGGGTCTTCTGCGGGCTACTCGGACTGCCCCTCCTATGCAATGCGACCGACGACGAGTTCATGGAAGCACTGGCCGTACTGAGAACTGCGTGGTGCGCTGAGCCACACATCGCTAGAAGGGCCTAGCGGCAGGCGCCGCTGTCCACGGACCCGCCGATTCTCCTCGTCAATTAACCCATTCCATCTCTTGGGTGGCATCCACCGCTTTCCCCGTTGGCACTGCTACCGTTTTCTCTCCCATGGCTGCTCCCCGCGACACGGTATGGACGCTTGAACCGCACACCGCGGCAAAACATGACCTTCTCAGGCACTATCTGAAGGCTTGGTATCCGATTCTCGCACGACATTCGGGACGTGTTGTCTTCCTAGACGGTTTCGCTGGACCAGGCATCTACGAAGGCAGTCAACCTGGCTCACCAATAGTCGCCATCAATACTCTTCTCGAACACAGCTACTTTCCAAATCTAAATGAATGCAACTTTGTTTTCCTATTTATCGAAAACGATAGCCAGAGACTAGACCGCCTAAAGACCGAGTTGCGTAGTTTGTATCCGCTGCCACTCAATGTGAGTGTTGAGGCGATCGAGGGAGAGTTTCAAAACGTAATTGAAGAAATACTGGGAAATCCAGCAGAAGAAGAAGCGAGACTAGCTCCGACGCTTGCATTCATTGATCCATTTGGATTTTCGGGGGTTCCAATGGATACCATTCGGCGATTTCCAAGCGCGCCAAAGTGTGAATTGATAATGATTCTAATGGTAGATCATCTCAACCGATTCAAGTCGCCCAGTTCGGTAAGGGGCCATTTTGAAACTCTTTATGGAACTGTCAACTTCGATGACGTAGAAGCTGCTGATGATGCTGTACCTGTGTTAGTTGAGAAATATAAGAATCAACTAAAGAAAGTCGCTGGCTTTTTGTTTGCGTTAGACTTCCAAATGATACGATCAGACGGCCACAATGCCTATTATATAATTTACGCTACAAAGAACATCACTGGAGTCAGAAAGTTGAAAGACGCAATGTGGACAGTTGATACTGCAGGTGGGCAGCAATTCTCAGACTTGCACTGGAATCAAGTACCTCTTTTTGCAGGGCCTAATGTAGATACTACTTTGCTCCAACAGGAACTTAGCAGGGTATTCTCAGGGGAGACCTTGGGCATCGAGAAAATTGAAGAGTACGTACTCCTCGAAACACCCTACAAAGAGTCCCACATAAAACGCATGACCTTGGCACCCTTGGAAAATGCAGGGAGACTCGCAGTAGTTGACTCTCCCGAAAAGCCCAGAACTGGTACTGTTCCACCAGGAACGAAGATATTCTTTCAACCTACATTGGGCATTTGATCCCAGGTTTTTCCCTCAAGTTCGCGACCTGCCTCACTCTTGCTGACTCGACGCATAAGGATTGGCGATCCAGGGATGAGGGTAGAGTCTGATTTCGCAACAAACGTTCCATCATTCACTACTAGGACTGCATTATCATCATCCCTCGGAGTCCATGCCCCCCATTGCTTGAAGAAGAATGCTGTATTGGTATCTATACACCTATCTCGGAGATCAAATGCCCATGAAGGATGCATGGGTCGAGCGTTTGCTCCTGATTCACCTCCAGCTATGACCCAATCTATGGCGTCAAGGCCAAGGGAATGTAATTCTCCCAGGAGAGGCTCGGCAGATACAAAGCGAATTGCTGCGGGCACTTTTCTCAGGTGGTCGACCCTAAAACAATAGCGGTCCGTCTCCACACTCACACCCATCCAAATGTTGTCGGGCCAAGAAAGGCGCGTGGAAAGTTTGAGCAGCCGTTGTGATCTCTTGGTAAGAACTTGGTACGTGTGCCGGGGCGTATCAGCCATAACCTGAAAGACATCTTCAATGAACTCATCAGGAACTTCAGGATGGAATAGATCACTCATTGAGTTCACGAAAATCACCCGTGGAGATTTCCAACGATGTGGAAGGGCTAGTTCATCCTTATGAAGCGTCAAGGCAAATCCAGGACCACTGGTTCGTGAGGCTCCATCTTCTTGATATTTCGGATTACCCATCGCCTTAAGCCGCTTGGCAAGGGTGAGCGCGTAGCAGTTGTCGCAGCCAGGCGAAAGCTGGTCACATCCCGTTGTGGGATTCCAAGTAGCCTCGGTCCACTCAATCGTTGACCGGTCGCTCACAGGCACCTCCCTCATTCATTACTGGTTTAGCGGGATACATCATAGGGAAGGGGAGCGACAGTTCACCTGTCGGGTGAATCTTCAAGGTCTATGATAGAGCAATAGTTGCAACTGCAATGACTAATCGTCGTCAAGTGTGGACACCCGGTCTTCATGGTGGTTAACAGGATCACATTGATGTCTCGACGTGGGCTTTGAAGCCATCCACCACTCGCTGCATGTTGGTTCGGTGGACGCGGAGGCGGTTGGCGATGATGCGGTGCTCTTTTTCGGGGTTCTGCTCGATGAACGTATTGAGGCCGGAGGGGCCGGGGCCGAGGAGAAGGCGGTAGATCAGCCGGGTGCCGCCGCCCATGAGGGGTTGGAGTTCGAAGCGCCATCGGGCGCCGGGGTTGTCGGGGTCGGAGGTACACCAGCCGAAGGCCGCGGGCGCCTCGCACACATCCACAAAACACGGCACCTCCCAGTCGCCCATGACCTCCAGGTAGTTGCGGCCGGTGAAGGTGGCGCCCAACGCAGGGCCGTCGAAGCCCTCGTCCCAGGTCGCGCCGGTGAACTCGTCGGAGAACTGGGCCGGCAGGTCGATGTCGGTGACCGCGGCCCATACTTCGTCCAACTCGGCTGCAATGTCAACCTCCACCATGGTGCCGGGGCCGTCGGCCATGCTCACCGGGGTTGCCGGACCTGACTCATAGGTGCGGCCATAGCCGTCGAAGAAGGTGATCTTTCGGGCCGGGGTGCGGCGAGCGGGGCGGAAGTCGGTTCCTATGGTCCAGGCCACGGGGAATATGGCGATCTCGGTGATCTCGTCGGGGATGCCGAGCAGTTCCTTCAACTCAGAACCCTTGGCCAAGACGGCCGTGGTCCAAGCAGTGCCCAGCCCCCGGGCACGCAGGGCCACGCAGAAGCTCCAACCGCTCTGGATGACGGAGTCGAACAGGCCGGGAGCACCGCTTCCGTCGTGGCGGCCCACGATGGCGGGAATGACGATCGCCGGTACCTCGGCCAAGTGCTCTGCCAAATGGGCCCCCGAGTTCACCGTTTTGGCCTGGGGATGGTTGGTGCCCTCCAGGCGGTCGCGGGCCTCGAGCATGAAGCCGCCCACCACCTCGCGGTAGAGCCGGGCCAGTTCTTGTTTGATCTTAGGGTCGCGCACCACGATCCATCGGCGGCTGGTCTGGTTGCCCCCGGTGGGGGCCTGCTCGGCGATGTCGATGCAGTCGAGGATGATCTGGTCGTCCACCGGCCGCTCCAGATCCAGCCGCCGCCGCACCGCCCTCGTCGTGGTCAGCGCCAAATCCACCGCCGCTGTGTCTATGTTCACGTTTTGGCGGCTTCGTTGTAGATGCCGCGGGACATTAGCGACTGCTCTTGGCTTCGCCGCTGCCGGTACACCTCGGCTCGCTGCTCGATCACCGCTGGGTCATCGGGAGCGGCTTGGGCGGCCCACTCGGCGAGATGGCAGGCGAGCCGCAACTCGCCCATCTCGGATAGCTCGACGGCCCGGGCAGCCAGCGCCGAAGCACCCCCGGCCAGCCCGGCCACCTCAGCGGCCACCGCCCCATCAGGTGCGGGCTTGAGGTGAGCGGGGTTGCCGTCGTACCAGCCCCCGTATAGGCGCCAGATGTTGCGAACCACGAACTCGGGCTCGTCGTAGTTGGGTCGCAGGTAGGGCTTGGCCAGCAGATCATCGGGCACCCGCACCTGGTGGATGATGTCGTCGAGGCGAGCGCCGGCGTTCATCATCTCCAGGGTGTCGGCCACCAGCCCCTCCAGCGCGGTGGCCACATCGTCGAGCACCGTGGCGATGCGCCCCTCTCCCTCGATGGGCAGGCCGTGAGCGGGCAGGAGCAATGCGGGACGCAACTCGATCATCCGGCGCAGGGCGGCGGCCCATTCAGCGGGGTAGCGCTGCACCTTCTGGGGATTGCCCGCATTGGGGAAGAACCAGATGAACAGGTCGCCCGCGAACAGCGCCCGTGACTGGGGCACCCACACAAAAGTGTGGTCGTCGGTCTCACCTTGGGCATGGATCAACCTCATCGATGTGCTGCCCACCTCCACGTCGAGCGTGGTGGAATAGGTGGTTTGGGGGCGCACCCATTCGCCGTCGAACAGATCGGCGAAGGGGCCATCGCCGAATTGGCGGCGGTTGATCACCTGGTTGTATCCCGAAGTGAGGTCGTAGCGGTCGAATCGGCGCTCCACGTCCTCATGGGCCAGCACCCGGGGAGCGGGTCGCCCCTGTTCTCGGGCTTCTTCCACAAAGACGCCGGCCCCGCCGACATGATCCACGTGGCCGTGGGTGTACACAATGGTGTGGACTGGATGGTCCTTCCACCGGCGGAGATGATCCCGCGCACCGGGGGCGAACCCCGGCAACGACGTGTCGATCACCACCAGCCCCTCATCGGCGGCCACCGACCAGATATGCGAGAAGGCGCACACCAAGGCAATGCCATCAGCGATCTCGTGGAACGAGCCGTCCATGGGCTGTACCGACTGCTGCCCCTCATGAATGCCTTCGTCGATATACCGGGCCGACCGCTCCAGCAGCGTCATACAGGCCAGCACCCTACCCCGTCATCCTCGGAGTCCACCGGGGAAGACGGGGTTGCCGGCTGCTAGCCGCGGCGGGAGCTGAGGAGCTGGGTCACTGCTTTTCCGTCGGCTCGGCCCTGGGTGGCCTTCATCACCTGGCCGACGAAGAATCCGGTCAGCTTCTTGTCGCCTTCGCAGAAGCGAGACCACTCGTCAGGGTGAGCGGTGATGAGGCCGTCGACCATGGACTCCAGCTCGCCGGTGTCCATGGCCTCGAATCCCAGTGACTGGGCCGCGTCTTGGGGCGATCCCCCGCTCTCCACCAGCGAAGCGAGCACCCTTTTGGCCTGGGTTGCGGTCAGCTCCCCCGCTTCTTCCATGGCGACCAGGCCAGCGAGCGATTCCGGCGACAGAACCCCGGCCCCGTCGGCCAGATTGTGAACAATGTGGGTCATCACCCGCTCGGGTGCCCCTCCCCCGCCGATGGCGGCCAGCGCCAGATCATCCATCGAGCGCTCGACGGCCAATGCGATGTGGTCCGCCTCCACCGAGGGCGCGGCCTGCACCAGCCGAAGCCGGCGATCGCGGGGCAGCGGGGGCAACTGGCGGCGGATCTCCTCCACCCACGCGGGGCTGGGGTCTAGGGGCAGCAGGTCGGGCTCGGGGAAATACCGGTAGTCGTAGTCCTCCTCCTTGGAGCGAAGGGCGTGGGTGCGCCCGTCGTCCTCGTTCCAGTGCCGGGTTTGCTGCTCGATGGGCTGCCCGGCGGTCAAAAGGTCGATCTGGCGGCGGGACTCGTATTCGACGGCCCGGCCCAGCGACCGCAGCGAGTTCACGTTCTTGATCTCGCACCGGGTTCCCAGCCGGTCGCAGCCCACCGGCCTCACCGAAACGTTGCAGTCCACCCGCAGCGACCCCTCCTCCATCTTGCCGTCCGACGCCCCCACCGCCACCAGGATCGACCGCAGCTCGGCCACATACTGGCGGGCCTCGGAGGCCGAGCGCAGCTCGGGATGGCCGACGATCTCGATGAGCGGCACCCCGGCTCGGTTGTAGTCCACCAGCGAGTAGCCGGCCTCGTGGATGCGCCCTCCCCCGCCGATGTGGACGGTCTTGCCGGTGTCTTCTTCCAGGTGGGCCCGCTCGATGCCGATGCGCCTGCCCGAGGGCAGCTCCAGCCAGCCGTCGACGTTGATCGGCTGGTCGTACTGGCTGATCTGGTAGTCCTTGGGCATGTCGGGGTAGAAGTAGTTCTTACGGGAAAACACCGACGGCTGGATCCGGCAGTTGAGGGCCAAGCCCACCCGGATGGCCAACTCCACCGCCTGCTCATTGAGCACGGGGAGCGAGCCGGGCAGGCCCAGCGACACCGGGTCGATGTGGGTGTTGGGCTCGCCGCCGAACCGGTTGGGGCTGGCGCTGAACAGCTTGGTGGCGGTGGCCAGCTCGGCGTGGACTTCAAGCCCTACCACCGTCTCCCACTCAGTGTCGGCCGGGGCGCCGAGGCCAGGCACTTCGCGCATCCCCGTGCTCATCACAGACTCGCTTCCAGCACCGCAGCGGCCCGGAACATGACCGGCTCGCCCAGCGCGGGGGCCAAGATCTGCACGCCCACCGGCAATCCGTCGTTGCCGACGCCGTAGGGCACCGACATGGCCGCCTGGCCGGTGAGGTTCACCGACACGGTACACACGTCGCTCATGTACATGGCCATGGGATCGGCGGTGCGCTCACCCAGCGAGAACGCGGTGGTGGGCGACGTGGGGCTAATCAGCAGGTCGAACTGCTCCCACACCAAGGCGAAGTCGTTGATGATGAGCGTGCGCACCTTCTGGGCTTTGCCGTAGTAGGCGTCGTAGTACCCGGCCGACAAGGCGTAGGTGCCGAGCATGATGCGGCGCTTCACCTCGTCGCCGAAGCCGGCGGAGCGGGTGGCGGTGTTCATCTCCGGGGTGCTGGGGGCGTCCACCCTCAGCCCATAGCGGACGCCGTCGTAGCGGGCCAGGTTGCTCGACGCCTCGGCCGGGGCTATCAGGTAGTAGGCCGACAGCCCGTACACCGCCGCCGGCACGCTGGCCTGGCCCACTCGGGCGCCGGCTGATTCCAGCGCGCCCACCGCAGCCTGCAATCGCGCCGCCACATCGGCGGCGATGCCGTCGCCGCTCAACTCGGCCAGCACCCCCACCCGGAGACCGCCCACTCCTTCGACCAGCGTCTCAGACACCGGGGGCTGAGGCTGTCTGATACTGGTGGAATCCCGGGAATCGGGGCCGGCAATCACGTCCAGAACCGCGGCCGCATCGGCCACCGTGGTGGTGAGCGGGCCGATCTGGTCCAAAGACGAGGCGAAAGCCACCAGGCCATAGCGGGAAACCAAGCCATAGGTGGGCTTGACGCCGACCACCCCGCACAATGCAGCGGGCTGGCGGATCGAACCGCCGGTGTCGCTGCCCAGCGCTATCGGGGCGAACCCGGCGGCCACTGCGGCGGCGCTTCCCCCCGACGAGCCCCCCGGCACCCGGTTGGGATCGCGCGGGTTGCGGGTGGGGCCGAACGCGGAGTTCTCAGTGGAGCTTCCCATGGCGAACTCGTCCATGTTGGTCTTGCCAACCAGCACCGCGCCGGCATCGCGGAGCCGCTCGACCACGGTGGCGTCATAGGGAGGCGCCCAGCCTTCGAGGATGCGGGAAGAGCAGGTTGTGGGCACCCCTCGAGTACACAGGTTGTCTTTGAGCGCCACCGGCACGCCGGCCAGCGGACCGGGATCGCAGCCCTGGGCCACCGCGGCGTCGATTTCGTCGGCCCGAGTCTGCGCTTGTTGTGCGGCCACCAAGTTGAATGCGCTGATATCGCCGTCGCCCTCTGAGATCGCGGCCAGGTGGTCGTCGACCACCGATCGGGCCGAGCGCTGAGCCGTGCGTACGGCCGCCGCGATCTCCACGGCGGTCACGGGGCCTCTCCCAACACCGGGGGAACCCGGAACTGGCCGCCTTCGGCCTGCGGTGCGTGGGCCAGCACCTCGTCGCGGTCCAACACATCGCCCGGGGTGTCGGGCCTGAGCAAGTTGGAGACAGGCAGCGCGTGCATCGTGGGATCCAAGCCCCCGACATCGAGGGCCTCCACCTCGGCCACATGGTCTAACAGCGCATCCATCTGGACGCTGAACCGATCTAGCTCGTCGTCGGTCAGGTGGAGTCGGGCCAAAGCGGCCACATGGCCGCACTCGTCCCGGGTGATTCGTTGGTGCCCCATACCGAAGCGACATCGTACCGCCCAACCATCGCTTTGCCCGTGCCCCAATGGTTGCACCACCGTCGTGGGTGTGGGGGGCTACCGCCCAACCATCGCTTTGCCCGTGCCCCGATGGCGATACGTTGCCGAGATGGGGGCGCACCCGTTTCTCAGCCCTGAGTGGATTGAAGCAGCCACGGCGCTGCGCGATGAGCTGGCGCCAGTCGCCCCTGATCCGGTTCAAACAGCCAGGGTCAACCTGGTAGTCGCCGAAAGCCCTTTCGGCGACGGCGAGTTCCGGGCCTACATCGACACCGGGGCCGGAGGTCCGCTGCCGGTACCGGGCAGCCTGGACTGCCCCGACGCCACCGTGATGCTCGACTACCCGGCAGCCCTGGCCGCTTTCGTCGCCGACGACCCAGACATCGTTGCCCAGGGGTTTCTCACCGGTGCTCTCAGAGTGGACGGCGACTTGGCCCTGGTCCTAATCCTGTTCGGAGAGGGGATGACCGATGAGCAGGCTGCTTTCGCCCGCCATGCTCAGACCCGGCTGCGGGCCATCACAGTGCTCAGCGATGACTGATCCCTCAGCTCTCGCGGGGTCGGGCAGGATGTGGTGCTGGTCGGCCGATCACAGTGCTCAGCGAGGACTGAGCCCTCAGCTCTCCTCTGCCCGGGTGATGAGGCTGATGCACGCCCCAAAGTCCACTACTGCTTCGGCCGGCGGGTTGGTCGCCAACACCTCCGTGTCGGGCGGACCCTCGATCTCGCCCCGGCACAAACCGATTGACTCCAGGATCTCAGCGGCCTCCTCCACGCCGAGGGTGGCCAAGAAAGGCACTCTCACCTGCTCGGGACCGTCTGAGACCACCACCGTTACCACCGAGCCGGCGGCCACTTCTGTTCCCGGCGCAGGCTCCACCCTCACAACGTGGTCAGCTTCCACCTGATTGTTCTCCACCCGCCATTCGAGCACTCCCAACCCGGCCTCTTCCAGTTCCTCAAGAGCTAGGGCCAGCGACGTGCCCGCGTTGATTTCGGGCACCAGCCGGGGCATCGGTCCGAGTGACACCACCAACCCCACGCGGCTCCCCCGCTCGGCCTGGGGGAGCATCTCGTCTACTTCGATGACAACCCCCTGAAGCATGGACTCGTCGTAGCGCTCGGTGATCTCTCCCGCCGACAGACCCGCTGCCTCTAGGGCATTCACGGCGTCCTCCACCGCCAGTCCGGCCAGGTTGCTGGGAATGAGCGCCAACTCGGGGCCCAGCGAGATCCAGACCGTGACCGTCTTGCCCCGTTCCAGCGCAGTGCCCGGCTGGGGCGCCTGGCCCAGCACTTGGCCCGCCACGGTGCCGTCTCGGCGTTGCTCGCGGCGGTTGAGCACCCAACCGAACTCATTCTCGATACCAACCAGATCGGCCTCGGTGGCGCCGGCCAGATCGGGTACCGGTTGGGTCTCAGTGCCGAACCAGTTGTCCCACAGCGTGTAGGCGCCGAATCCCACAGCCCCCAAAAGCAGCAGCGCCACCAGGGGCAGCAGCAGTCTTGGAACCGCCGCGGGGGCAGCCTGTGATGGGGTGCTGAGCTCCTGCCGCCGCTCATGGGCGGGGGCGCCGGCTTGACCTGCGGTCTCACCCGGCTCGGGAATCTCCGGCAACGCCCTCGACAGCGGAAGAGGCCCGGGGCGGGGCAGCGACTCCGCCGCAGCCAACAGCGCAATGGACAGATCGCGTGCGCTGGGACGGTCGTTCCTCTCCGGTCGCCCCGCCTGCTCCAATACTCGGCCCAAGCGGCCGAACTGTCCGGCCAAATCCAGATGCCGGCTCATCTTGGCCATCTGGGTGTACTCGGGGTCGTCGGACTCGAATGGCACCCGGCCCGACAGCGCCTCGGTGAGCACCAAGACCAGGGAGTACACGTCGCTCTTATGGCCGGGGGTGAGGCCCTGGGCCTGCTCGGGGGAGGCATATCGCACCTCGTCGACCGCCATGAAGACCGACCGGGCCATCAGCGCCCTCCCCACACCCGACGAGGTCATGATCCAAGACGTGCCCCGGTCGGCCAGGCGGACCCGGCCGCGGCTGTCGAACAGGATGTTGGAGGGCCGGACATCGAGATGGACGAACCCCTGGCTGTGCAGGTGCTCCAACCCCCGGGAAGCCTCCAAGCCAACCAACAGAGCCTGCGACGGCGACAGCAGGTAGCCGGTCCCCAGGATTCCCCCAAGGCTGCCGCCCATCACGTATTCGCTCACCACGTAGAGGCCGATATCGGAGTCTCCCCAGTCGTACACAGCCACCAGGTGCGGGTGGTTAACCGCGGCGGCTTCCTCAGCGGCCTCCAAGAATCGGGCGGCGAACAGCGGGTCGTGTCTATTCGCCTCGGCCAGGATCTCCTCGGGCAGCAGTTTGACCGCCACCTGGCGCGACGCGGCCAGGTCGTAGGCCAGGTAGACCTCGGTGAACCGGCCGGCGCCGATTCGGGCCGCGAGCCGGAAGCGCCCTCCCAGGACTCGGCCGATCACCCCGGTCTCGCCGCTGCCTTGGGACACGCCTTGAGGGTACCGGCTGTTCCGTGAGATTCTGCGCCACCCAGGGTGGCCCACCACCCGGCCGGCGAGCACACGGGCCCGGCGGGCGTTCGTCCGCCCACCCATGCTTGGGGTCTTGCCCGGCCAGCGGGCACACTGTGAGGGTGCTGGAGTCCATTGTGCTGCGCCGGGTGTTGTTGGCCGCCGCGGCCCTGGTGGGCGCGGCGGCCATCTTGTCGGCCCTGTGGTTGGCCGAAACCGACGACAACGACGTGTCTGTGACCGGCAACGCCGCAGTGGACGAGCTCATCCCGCCTCGCGGCGCCGAGGTCCTCTCCCAAGAAACCGTCGGCATCGACCTGGCCCTCGGCTATGACGCCCGTCTGGCCATCAACGGGGTGGCCATACCCCGAGAGCAGCTGCGCCATCTGCCCAACCTCAACCGCTTCACCTTCCGACCCGATCAGGACAAAGTGATCGAGCGTCTTCAAGCCGAGCAGAACTGCGTGCAGGCGATCTACTGGCGCCAGGCGGCCGGTGCCGAGGCTGCCAGCACCATCTCCTGGTGCTTCACCGCCTCTTAGCCGTCCGAGCCTTCTGCCCAGCCTTTGCCATCGAGGGACCGGAGGGAAGCCTCCAGCTTTCGCAGGTATCCGGCGAACTCCTCCGGCTCTCCGGCCTGCAACCACTCCAGCCGTGTGCGCTCGCGATCCAGGTGCTCGCCCATGAGCCGGTCGATCAGGACTCTGCCCTCAGGGCTGAGTTGGGCCATCATGACCCGGCGGTCGTCGGGGTCGGGCACCCGCGACACCAGGCTCAGCTTCTCGAGCTGGTCCAGCCGCCCGGTCATGCCCCCGGAGGTGAGCATGGTCATAGCGGCCAACTGGCTCGGCTTCGCCTTGAAGGGCTCGCCGTTTCGCCGAAGAGCGGCCAACACGTCGAACAGGCCCAAGGTGAGGCCGTAGGGGCGGAGGAACTCGGCCATGGACTGCTCGAACAGGCGGTCTATGCGGGAGATCCGCCCGAAGATCCCGATGGGCGAGGCATCCAAGTCGGGGCGCTCGCCGGCCCACTGCTCCAAGATCGAGTCCACCCGGTCAAGGGTCACGACAACTCCCCCAGTACCGTCCCGGCGGTGTCCACTACTCGGTCTACCTCGGCAGGGGTGAACGTGAACGGAGGGTAGATGCCCAGATGGTCGGCCTGGGCCCGAACGAGCACCCCGGCCGCCTGTATGCGCCGCTGGGCCTCGGCCACCAGGGGCGCCGGGCTGTCGCCGCGCAGCTCCACCGCGGCCAGCATCCCCTCCCCCCGAACCTCGGCCACCGCCGGCAGAGAGGCCAGCGTGCCGATTCGCTCCTGAAGATGCCGGCCGGTTTGGCGACTGTGGCCCACCAGTTCCTCCCTCTCCATGATCTCGATCACCTTCAGCCCCGCGGTGCAGGCCGCGGGATGCCCGCTATAGGTGTAGCCGTGCATCAGCTCGATGGAGCCTTGGGGATCTACGAACGCATCATGAACCCGATTGCCGGCTACCGCAGCTCCCATTGGGACGTAGGCCGATGTCAGCCCCTTGGCTGTGGTCATGATATCGGGAACCACCCCATAGCGGTGGCCGCCGAACCAGTGCCCCAGCCGTCCGAATCCGCAGACCACCTCGTCCAACACCAGGAGCACGTCGTTGCGGTCGCACATCGCCCTCACCTGGCACAAGTAGTCCTCGGGGGGTGGGAAGACGCCTCCGGCGGCCTGCACTGGCTCCATTATCACTGCGGCTATGGTGCTGGGATCCCGGTAGGCCAACTCCCGCTCCAGGGCGCCGATGTCGTGGGCCGGAACCTGGGTGCAGCCTTCCAGCAGCGGGCCGAATCCGGCCCGGTTCTCGGTGAGGCCGCCCACTGAGATGCCGCCGAAGTTCATGCCGTGGTAGCCCCGGTGCAGCGACACGAATCCGGTCTTGGATCCCTGGCCGACCCGGCGCCAGTACCCGCGGGCCATCTTCAGGGCCGTCTCCACCGCCTCTGAGCCGGAGTTGGTGAAGAAGACGTGGTCCAGGTCGCCCGGGGCGCGGGCGGCCACCGCCTCGGCCAGCTCCCGGGCCCGAGGATGGCTGTACCCGAAGAGGCAGTGATACTCGAGCGTGCGGAGCTGCTCGGCCACCGCGTCGGCGATCTCGGTCCGGCCGTGCCCCAAGATCACACAGGCCACCCCGCCGGCGGTGGCGTCGAGCAGTCGGGTTCCATCGTCGGTCACCACGTAGTTGCCGTCCCCGGCCACCACCACCGGCGGCGTGCTGCCGCCCGCCGAGGTGAACGGCATCCACAGGGCGCCGGTTGCGCTCCTCATGCGGCCCGCGCCCATTGCCGCCTCTGTTCTTGATCGGCCCGTCTCACAATCCGCTCCGCGAATCCCGCCAGGCCAGGAGGGAGCCCATCTCTTCGATCCGATAGTCGGGGCCCGAGCGGACCAAGATGAGATGCTCGGCCCCGGCAGCCGCATAATCGTCATAGGTGGCATCGCTGGCAACCTCGAACAGCGCCACCGTCCTCTCCACCTGTGACGGATCGCGCTCGGCCCGCTCGCACCAGTGGTCCAAGACCCGGTTGAGGCGGGCGATCTCGTCGGGGGCGCCCCACCCGTTCCAGGCGTCGGCCAACCGGGCGCACACGTTCAGGGTCATACGCTCCCCCAGGCCGCCCACAAGAATGGGGAGTGGGCCTGCCGGGCCGGGACGGAGCTGGCCCAGCCGATGGCGGATGCGGTGGATGGCGACCTCCATCTCGCGGATCCGATCGGCGTCGCGGGGCATGGCGTACCCGTAGGACTGGTAGTCCCGCTCCAACCAGCCCGACCCCAGCCCGAGCACCACCCGGCCCTCGGACGCGTGGTCGACTGTTCGGGCCATATCGGCCAGCAGATCGGGGTTGCGGAAACCCGTACAGGTGACCAGCGGGCCGATCAGGGCTGTCTTGGTGACCGACGCCATGGCGGCGAGCGTGGTCCAGCATTCAAAGGCAGAGCCTTCGGGATCGCCGTCAATGGGAAAGAAGTGATCAAAGGTCCAGATGCTGTCGGCCCCGGCCCCATCGGCGTACTGCCAGGCGGCCACCATTTCGCCCCAACTCACATGGTTGGGCCGTATCTGGACGCCCACCCGCGGCACCATCTCAGGCGCTTTCATGGCCATCTGTCCCTTCATGAGATGCGGACAGCCCGGTGATGAGCGACACCAGCTTCTGGGCGTCGGTGCTGTGGGCGTCCAGCAGTTCGATGAGCTGGCCTCGGCGCATGACCGCAATCCGGTCGGCGAGCCGAAACACCTGGTCGAGGTTGTGGCTCACCACGACGATGGTCAACTTGCGCTCTCGCAGCGTGGTGATGAGGTCTTCCACCCGGGCCGTCTCGGCGATTCCCAGCGCCGCGGTGGGCTCGTCCATGATGAGCACCTCGTTGCCCCAGTTCATGGCCCGGGCAATGGCCACCCCTTGGCGCTGGCCCCCGGAGAAGTGCTGCACCGGGATTCGCGCCGATGGGATCTTGATGTTGAGCCGCTGGATGATCTGCTCGGTCTCACGCCGCATAGCCCGTTGGCGCAGGAATGTGAACGGTCCCCATCCCACTTTGAGCTCCCGCCCCATGAACAGATTCTGGGCGGCATCAAGGTTGTCGGCTAGCGCCAAGTCTTGATACACGGTTTCGATGCCCGCGGTCCGGGCGTCCAGGGGAGAGCGGAAGCGGCGGGCCACACCGTGCAGCACCACTCTTCCCGCATCGGGCTGCTCTGCTCCGGAGATCACCTTCAGCAGGGTGCTCTTCCCAGCGCCGTTGTCGCCCACGATGGCGGTGAGCGTCCCAGTGGGAAAATCCAGCGAAACGTCTCGAAGGGCAACCACTCCGCCGTAGCGCTTGTGGATTCCCGCCACGCTCAGAGCGATGTCCGACGCATCCGGCCCGCCTGAACGGGGTGCGTCGACAACAGATCTCGATCGGCTCGCAGTCATGATCTCGCTCCGTGAAGTTGGTCGAACAGAAAGTCGGGCGACACCGGCACCCGGTTCACCTCCACGCCCAGCCCGGCCAGAGCGTCTTCGATGGCGTTGGCCACCGCGGCTGGCGGCGAGATCGCCCCAGCCTCCCCCACACCCTTGATGCCCAGCGGGTTGAGCGTCGATGGGGTCTCCAAATGGGTGACCGACAAACCGGGCACCCCAGCGGCGTCGGGAACTAGATAGTCGGCCAGACTGGGGTTCTGGGGCTGCCCCTCGGCGTCGTAGGCCACCTGCTCGAACAGCGCAGCCCCGATCCCCTGGGCCACTCCCCCGGCGATCTGGCCGTCCACGATCATCGGCGACAGCAACGGCCCGCAATCATGGGCCACCACGTAGTCGAGAATCTCCGCCGCGCCGGTGGACGGGTCAACCGCCACCCGGGCCACGTGTACGCCAGCCGCAAAGGTGACGGTGGGTGGCTCGAAGCAGACCATCTCCTCCAAGCCGGCGCTGCTGCCGTTGGCCAACACCCCCCCGGGGGCGAAGCCGGCGGCCACCTCGGACAATTCCATGCGGCGGGTGGGGGTTCCCACCACCTCCACCGCGCCGTTGCGGATGCACAGGTCGGCCGAGGCCACCTCCCACTGCCCGGCCACCGCATCGACAATCCGGTTGCGCAGCGCCGTGGCGGCTTGGTGGATGGCGCTGCCTGCCACCACCGCGCTGCGGCTGGCCAGCGTGCCCCAGCCGAATTCGACCGCCGCGGTGTCACCTCCGATCACCGTCACCCTTGCGGGGTCGGCCCCGAGCGCCTGTGCGCATACATCGGCAAACACCGTCTCATGGCCTTGGCCCTGAGAGCAGGCACCTGTGGCCACTTCCACCCAACCGGTCTCGTCTACCCGCACTCGGGCGCTCTCAAACGGGCCAACCCCCGTGCCTTCCACATAGGAGGACACTCCAACGCCCACCAGCCGGCCGGCTTGGTCCCGGGCCCCTCCCCTGAGCCCTTTGGAAATGTCGCTCATGGCAATGGCCGTCTCGAAGCAACCGGAGAAATCGCCGCTGTCGTAGGTCATGGCAGTGCCGTCTCGGTAGTTGAGCCCGACGGAATAGGGCATCTCTTCGGTGGAGATGAGGTTGCGGCGGCGAAGTTCCACCGGATCGATTCCCATCTCTCGGGCGGCCACGTCAAGGATGCGGTCCATAGCGAAGACCGCCTCGGGCCGGCCCGCCCCCCGATAGGGCGAGTTCGGGGCCTTGTTGGTCACCACCGCGGTGGCCTCCACATCCAGCGCCGGTACCCGATAGCACCCGCAGAGGTGGGCCAGCGTGTTGTAGGGCTGGACGACGCCAAGGGGGTTGGCTGCCCCGCTGTCCATTACGAAGCGGTCGCGTACTCCCAGGATTCGGGCGTCGCCGTCAAGGGCCAGTTCGATGTCGTGGATCTGGTCGCGGGACTGAATGGCGGCTATGCCGTGCTCGCTCCGCTCCTCCACCCATTTGAGCGCCACGCCGAGTTCCAGTGCGAGAAAGGCCAAGATCATCTCCTCGGCGTAGGGAATGGCCTTGACCCCGAATCCGCCGCCCACATCGGGGGCTACCACCCTGATCCGGTGGGACGGGTGCCCCAGGGATTTGGCCAACGCGGTGCGCAACGGATGGGGAATCTGCGTGCTGCTCCATACCGTGAGCAGATCGGTGCGGGGATCGTGCTGGGCCACCACGCCCCTAGGCTCCATGGGATGACAAGCCAGCCTTCCCGAGTGCAGTCGGCGGCGACTCACGTGGGCCGCGTCGGCGAAGGCGGCGGCAATGTCGCCGAAACCGGCGGCAACGAACAGCGACCGGTTGTCGGGCCAGTGGTCGTACAGCCGGGGAGCGTCGTCGGCCAGTGCGGCAAAGGGGTCGACCACCGCCGGGCGGCTCTCCAGGTCGAGGCCCACCCGATCGGCCGCATCCGCCGCACCGTAGGGAGTGTCGGCGACGACTACGGCAATGGGGTCGCCCACATGGCGCACCCGGTCTACTGCCAGCAGAGGCCGCCCCTCATGACGCACGAACAGCCGGTCGTCACCTAGAGATTCCAGCAATCTGTCCTGGTAGACGCCGCCGTCGGCTTCATTGGGCGCCATGGTGTCGATCCGCCCGATCAGGTCTTGGCCTGTCCAGCCGACAACGCCGGAGGGCAGTTCCACCCCGATTACATCGGCGTGGGCCACCGGACTGCGCACAAACGCGGCGTACCGCATCGACGGCTGCTCGATGTCGGCCACGTAGCGTCCGCCTCCCCGCAGAAGCCGGGGATCCTCGCGCCGCAGCTGTGTCATCAGGTCGTCTCCATGGCCCAATAGTCCCACTGGGTGTGGGTGTACTCCTCCAGCGTGAGGCCGTCGGTCAACAGATCGTCGGTGAGCTCGTTTCGATCGATGGCCTCCACCGATCCGATGCCCTGGGCCATGATCTGCAATCGGGCTGAGCGCTCGAGGTTGACCGCGCTCACCGTGGCCTCCTCGATAGACGAGCCCACCACGGTTAGGCCATGGCCTTTCAACAGCACGCCTTTGCAGTCGCCCAAGGCCGCGGCCACCTCCCGGCCGCGGTCGGGGTTGTCGATCTGCACGGCGGAGTCGTAAACCGGCACGCCGTCGGCAAACAGGGTACACAGATGCCACACCGGGGCGAGGGGAACGTCGGTCATCGAGAACGCGATGCAGTGCATGGGGTGGGCGTGGATCACTGCGCCCACGTCGGGTCGTGCCTGATATATCTCGGTGTGCATGAAGCGCTCGCCGGGGGCGTCCATGGACCCCTCGACCATCTCGCCGTCCAAGTCCATCACTACCACGTCGCCTGGCTCGGTCTCGGCCAGGTCTTTCACGTCGTCGTGGGTATGGCCCAGCACCGCCACCAGATCGGTGCCGGGGATCCGGGCCGAAGGGTGGCCGAAGGGCCCGATCAGCCGCTCTCGGACCAGAATCCGAGTCGAGGTGGCGATCTTCTCCTTGAGGACGGCGATGGCCTCGGCGGGGTGGTTGCTCATGGTCGTGCTCCGATGTCGAGAACGTGGACGACTTTGGTCCGGGTGTAGCTGATCAGCGACTCCATCGACCCCTCTGCTCCCAGCCCGGAGTCCTTGTATCCCCCGAACGGGGTTTCCAAGAAGTGCTGGCCTCGCCCGTTGATCCATACGCATCCGGCCTGCACTTGGCGGGCGGTGTCCATAGCCCAGTCCAAATCGTTGGTGATGATGTTGGCGGTCAGCCCGTAACGGGTGGCGTTGGCTTGGGCGATGAGGTCGTCTCTGTCGCGCCATTCCAGCACCGACAGCACCGGACCGAATATTTCCTCGGTGGCGATGACATGGCCGGGCGTCACCTGGTCGAACAGCGTGGGCGCCAGGTAATACCCGCCGTCGTGTACGCCCCCTGGAGTGCCTCCACCCCGGACCAGTCGGGCGCCCTCTGATTTTCCGGTCTCCACGTAGCCCCGGACCAGGTTGAGCTGGGGCTCGGAGACCAGGGGCCCCATGGTGGTTGCCGGATCGAGGGGGTCGCCCACCTTGACTTGGTCGAGCCGGGCGGCCACTGCGTCCACCACGTCATCGCGCATTCCAGCCGGCACATACAGCCGCGATGTCGACCCGCACGACTGCCCTTGGGAGGACTCGAAGTTCATGCCCCCCACGGCCTGCTCGGCCACATAGGCGGGGTCGGCATCAGGGGCGGCCAACAGGGGGTTCTTCCCGCCGAGCTCGACGGTCACGTGCTTGACGTGGCCCGACGCAGCAGCAGCCTCCATAACCCGCAGGCCAGTGGTTCCCCGCCCGGTGAACCCGATCCGGCCGATCCCCGGGTGGGCCACCAATGCCTCGCCGGTGGTGGCCCCATCGCCGGTGAGCACGGTGAGCACGCCGGGGGGAAGGATCTCCGCGGCCAGATAGGCCACCTCCAGGGGGGAGATCGGCGTCTGATCGGGGGCCTTCACAATCACCGTGTTGCCGGCAGCCAGGGGGGCGGCCGCGTGGAAGAGGGTGAACATGAGCGGGTGGTTGAAGGGCAGAATGCGGGCCACCACGCCATAGGGCTCAGGCAGCGTCAGATGGAGGCCCTTGGCCGAAGCCGGGAGGGTTTTGCCGTGCAGCTCGCGGGCAATTCCGGCGAAGTAGTCCAGGGAGTCGGCCCCGTAGGCCGCGTCGTTTCGCATGGCGGCCAGGGGATTGCCACTGTCCAGGGCGTCGATCCGGGCCAGCCGCTCGGCTTGTTCCCGCACCGCGTCGGCCAGATCGCGGAGATGTCGTCCTCGCTCAGCCGCCGACAACGCCGCCCATGCCGGCTGGGCCGCCGCCGCCGCCTCGACAGCCCGATCCACAACCTCGGCATCGGCCAGCGGAACTTCGGCCACTGTCTCGCCGGTGCCCGGTGCCTTGGCCGCCATCTTTGCGCTTGCGGAGACCTCGCGGCCCCCTACCAGTAGCGGATAGCGATCTCGGATGGCAGCTTCAGCAGTCATGGGACGATCACCGGCTTCATCTCCGCCCCCGCCCGCATCGAGGAAAGGGCATCGGCAATTTGATCCAGCGCATAGGTCTTGGAGCACACCACCGACTCCAGATCCAGCGCCTCGCCATGGCGGTCCAAGAACTGGAGGGCGTCGTAGAAATGGGAGATGTCGGCCGACAGGGAGGTCCGCACCGTGAGCTGGCGTACCTTCATGGCCGTGGTGGCCACCGGCACCGTTTGTCCGTGGGCTTGGCCGATCACCATGAGCGCGCCACCGACCCGTACCATCTCCATTCCCTCGGTAAAGGCGTCGGGAGGCCCAGCGCACTCGAACACCACGTCGGCGCCGCGGCCGCCGGTCAGGTTGCGGACTGCCTCGATTCGCTCCTCGGGTTCGGTGTGGTCGATGTCGATGCGCGTAGTGAGACCCCACTTCTCGGTGGCCGCTAGCCGGGAGGCGGGCGCGCCAATGAGCACCACTTGGTGGGCCCCGCTGTGCAGGGCCGCCGCCGCGCACAGAACGCCCACCGGGCCGGCACCGAGCACGGCCACGGTGTCGCTGAAGCGGACGCGGGGCAGGCGGTCTAAGGCGTGCATCACCGTGCGGAGGGCGCAGGTGGCCGCCGACGCCAGCGGACTGGACACGCTGTCAGGCACCCGCAGCACCCGTGAATCGGGCGACACGTGGAGGTGCTCCGAGAATGTGCCGTTGACTGCCCCCTCCTCGTACGGCCCCCACCCGTAGCCCATGGTGTTCTCGCAAAGGGTGGGTTGTTTGGCTACTGCGCAGAAGTAGCAACGACCGCACCAGTTGTGGGCCCAGATGATGCGGTCGCCCGGTCGCAGCGGTTGGCCGCGGGCGTCGCGCTCCAATCCCGCGCCCAGCTCTAGAACCGTTCCGGTGCCCTCGTGACCCATCACCAGCGGTAAGCGGGCCAACTGCTCGAACACGCCGTCGGAGATGTGGACGTCGGTTCCGCACACCGTGGCCGCGTCGATCTTCACCAAGGCGCCCCCCGGCAAAACCGGGCCGAGCTCCAGGCGCTCGACCGCGGGACCCCGGGCATAGTCGGACAAGACTACGGCGCGGCTCATATTGACAACTCCACGGCCGCTCCGTCTTCCCTATTCACCCGGTTTGTCCAAGTCATTCTGGGGCCTTTCGCCATATCGGGCCCCGTTCGACAACCGGGTCGAGCAGCCCTTCGGCCACCCACTCGGTGTAGGCGAAGGGATCATAGGTTTTGGCCACCTGGCCCGGATAGCCGATGTGGTCGCGCACCACCGGGCTGAGGTAGTAGCAGGCCGCCACCACGGTGGTGAGAGCGGTGTATGCATCTTCATCCTCAGAAAGTAAGGCCGACAGCCTTTCCATCGTGAACGTTGCCGGATCGAGAGCAGTCAAAGCCTCGGCCAGCGGTTGGCGCAGATCGTCGCGCCATCCCAGCACCTCGTCGAGATACGAGTCCACCGCCTCCACTTCGGAGGCCGAGGGCATGCCATGGGCCGCGGGCAGCATGATGTCGGCCAGCTGTTTCAATCGGTCAACGTCGATAGCGGTGCGGTTGTCGGCGGTCGTCATGCCGGGACTTTCTGCTCGCTTCGGTTTTGAACCAGCAGATCGGCAGTCCGCAGCGCCAGTGCAGTGATTGTGCAGGTGGGGTTGACCCCCGAGCTAGTCACGAACACGCTGGCATCGGCGACATACAGGTTGGCCACATCATGGGCCTGCTGGCGGGAGTTGACCACAGATGCCGCCGGGTCGTCTCCCATGCGGGCCGTACCCATGAGGTGCCACCCCGAATAGGGAATCATGCTGGCCACCGCGGTCTCCTGGCATCCCGATGCTTTGAGCGATTCGGTAGCCCTCTCTTCTTGGAAGGCCATCAGCCGCCGAGAGTGGTCAGAGATCCGATAGGTCACCCGGGGCGCGGGAATGCCGTGGCTGTCGGTGCGGTCCGGGTCGAGTTCCACCCGGTTGTACTTCTCGGGGAGGTCCTCCCCGAAAATGGCCCAACTCGCCCCCCGCCCAAATGTCTTTCCCATGAGCACGTGGTGATCGGGTCCCCACACCTCGTTGCCGGCCCTCATGGGCAGGATGTGGTTGAGGGGGCCGCCGACTGGCGAGAGCGCCCACTTGGCCCCCCGCGCAAACTCTCGGTCGGCGTTGGTCTCGTAAAACTGGTAGGTGGTGATGCTGGCCCCGAAGTGGCCCTGCCAGCCCTCAACCTGATCGTCCCACCACCCGGTAACCACCGAGAAGGGGTGCATCATCAAGCGCCGACCGACGAGGCCGCTGGAGTTGGCCAGGCCTTCAGGGCAGTGGCGGTCATCCGCCGACAGCAACAGCAGGCGGGCCGTGCCCACCGCGTTGGCCGCCAGGATCACCACATCGGCTTCCTGGTGGTGCTCGACCCCGGCACGGTCCAACCACACGGCCCCGGTAGCCAGGCCCCGAGGCCCGATGGTTACCCGGGCGACCCGGGCGCCGGTGATGAGTCGAGCACCGGCGGCGGCCGCCTTGGGCCAATGGGTCAGGTCGGTGGAGGCCTTGGCCCCCTCGGCGCATCCCGAGGTACACACTCCCCGCTGCACACACGGCCTCCGCCCGTCGTAGGGGGCCGACAAGATAGCGTTGGGCTCGGGCCACCAGTGCCACCCCAGCTTGTTGTGCCCCTCGGCTACCCGCCGTCCGGCCACTCCCAAGGGCAGCGGCGGAAGCGGGTAGTCGTCATGGGGCGGGTAGGCCGGATCGCCGGCCAGGCCGGACACGCCGATCTGCCGGTCGATGGCGTCGTAGTACGGCACCAGGTCGCGGTAGGCGATGGGCCAGTCATCGGCAACCCCGTCCAGGGTTCGCACCCGCAGATCTGATGGAAGCATCCGCGGCCACGTACCGGCGTAGATGATCATGCTGCCCCCCACGGCGTTGTACATGAGGGGCTCGATGTCCGAGTCGTCGTACACCACTGGGTAGTCCTCCGGCCGATTCCGCACGTTGGGGCTCATGGCCCAGTCCTTGCGGATGGCCAGTTCCCAGTCGGGCCGGGTTCCGGGGAACGCAGACCTGTCGGGCCAATCGCCCTGCTCGAGGCAGACGACATCGAAGCCGTGCTCGGCCAAGTGGCGCGCCGCCACCCCGCCGGAAGCACCGGCGCCGATGATGAGGACGTCGGCCCGATAGGTCATGTTCGCTATCGAAAATCCAGAGAGGAAGAACCCCTACCGGAGATCGGCGTTGGTCGTGCCTTCGATAGTGTCGGCATCCACCACGATGGTGGGCGCCTGAATGAAGTAGCCCTGGCCGGTGCTACCGGTGGTCAGGTACTGGTGGGCGACCGCAGCGGTCTGCCAACCCCACTGATAGCCCCGTAGCGCGATGGTCATATCCACGCCGCTACCGGCCCGGATCTGGTCGAACACCGCCGGCTCGCCATCGGTGCCGCTGATGAGGATGTCGGCGTGGTCGATGCCCGCCTCTTCCACCGCGGTGGCGGCACCCAGGGCCAGGGCATCGCTGTCAGCCCAAATGCCGTCTAGATCGGGGTTGGCAGTCAACGCGTCCTGAGCCAGGCGGAGGCCCTCCTCGGCGGTGAAACTGTTGGCGCTCTGGTTGAACACAACTTCGATGCCGGGGTTGGCCTCCATGGTGTGCTCGAAGCCCTCGCGACGCTTCTCCACGTACTCGCTGGCCCCTGGCCCGCCGATGCGGGCGATCTTGCCCGATCCGCCGAGCTTCTCGACCATCCACTCGCTCTGCTTGGTGCCCTCAACGCCCCAGTCAGTTCCGATGAAACCGATCTCCGGGGCGGCTTCCTGCACGCTGTCACCGGTTGACAGCATGGGAATACCGGAGGCCGCAGCGGCCTCATAGGCGGGAATGAGCGCTTGGCGGTCGCCCGGCGAGGCGATGATTAGGTCGACTCCTTGCGTTACGAAGTCCTCGATCTGAGCCACTTGGTCTTCGATCACATAGGCCGCGTCGGCCGCGACGAAGTTCCAGCAGTTCTGGGCGCCGAAATCGGCCAGACCGGCTTCGAGGTCGCGGAAGTACAAGATGAAGGTAGCCAAGTTGGCGTACCGAACCTCGTAGGTCTCCTCACACACCCCCTTTTCGCCGGACGCGGCGTCGTCGTCATCGTCATTGCCGCATGCCGACACCACCAGCCCAAAGGCCAGTAACAGTGCCAGCAGCTTGAACAACAGGTTCTTGGTTTTCATTTTGCTCCCCTCCGGGTATTCATGTTTGCTCCGACGTCGAGCCGGCCGATTGCTCGGCCTGCTCGGCGTCTTGGAGTTCTTGCTCGCCCGATCGAGCCGATTCCTCGGCCAGTTCGATGGCGCGTCGTTCTTCGTCGAGCTCGTGTTCGACTTCGACTTCTATGGCGGTGTCCTCGCTCCGGTTGGCCCACCGCTCCAGGTAGCGGCGCAAGAACTGAGATGTCATGGCCAGCACGAACACGACGCCAATCCATACGTCCTGCATATTCGACGACACGTTGAGCAGGTTGAGGCTGTTGCGAATAACGCCGATCAGCAGCACGCCGGCAAGCGTGCGGGGAATCGAACCTCGCCCTCCGAACAGGTTGGTGCCGCCCAGCACGACGGCGGCCACCGCATACAACTCGGTGAGCACCGCGGCATTGGGCTGGCCCACGTTGACCCGCCCCAGCAGGATGAAGCCTCCAACGGCCACGGCGAAGCCCCCCAGAACAAAGGTGATCACCCGCACCCGGGTGACGTTGATGCCGGCTCGGCGGGCTGCTTCGACATTGCCCCCCACTGCGTAGATGCGCAGGCCAAACCGGGAATAGCGCAGGATGATGTGGTAGGTGACACCGAGGCCCAGCGCCACCCAAATGGGCATCCGGAGGTTGAGGAAGTCTTCACCCCACCACGCCTTCCAACCGCCGGGGAGATTGCCCACGGTATTGCCCGCGGTGATCTCCCGAGCCAGACCTCTGGCCATGATCAGAAGTCCCAAGGTGGTGATGAACGAGGGGACTTTGAGCACCGCGGTGACAAGCCCGTTGAACAGGCCGGCGGCGATGCCCACGCCCACTCCGGCCAACAAGCCCAGCACGATGCTGTTATTGCGCACCATGGTGTCGGCCGCCACCACCCCGATCAGGGCCAGCACCGACCCCTGGGACAGATCCAGTTCGGCGGCGATGATCACCAGGGTCATCCCAAAAGCCGCGCAGGCCAAAACCGAGGTTTGCAGCAAGATGTTCTGGAGGTTGCCGGTGGTGAGGAATACGTCGGACTTGACGGTCATGACTGCGCCCAGGATGACCACCACGAAGATGGCGAACCCGGCCTCCACTACCCGGGGGATGGCGGCCCGGATCCTGTCCCAGCCGAGGACGACCGTGGGCTCGGTCACTGAGCCACCCGCTGCTTCGAGCGGCTGCGATGGGCTTCGATGCCCTCGACCACCAGGTTGGCCAACGCGTCGAGGTAGAGCTCCCCGGCGGCGGCCGTGGCGCCCCGGGGGTCGCCGATTACACCGACCGGGGACAATGCAGCCATGCCCTCGGAGCGCAGTATGGCGCTGGCCGAGGCTGCCGGGCCGATGTGGCCGGCCACTGCCGATGCCATGTCCACCCTCTCAGGGGCGATGGCCAGCATGATGCTGGTCTCGAAGTGCCCGCCGTGGGTACCCACCAGCTCTCGGTCGATGTCGAGCTTGGCCTCGGCCACCTGATGAACGGCATCTCGCTGGGCAGGCCAGTCGTCGAACGACACCACCCGGGCGCGGTCGACAGAGTCGAGTTCGGCGAGGGCCGCGGCCATCGCCCCGACGTTTCCGGCGTGGCCGGTCACCAGGTATGCGCTCCCGAAGCCGTGCCCCAGCAGGGTCGAGATGACCTCCACCAAGACGCTTTGGAGGGTCTTGCCGCTCAGGCTGGCCGTGCCGGGGAAGGCCAGGTGATGGCTGGAAGCCCCTACGGGGATGCAGGGCGATACCACGAACTCCCCTGCTCTGCGGGCTGCTCGGTCGGCCACCGCCTCGGCAATGAGGATGTCAGTGTCCAGGGGAAGATGAGGTCCGTGCTGCTCAAGGGCGCCCAAGGGAATCATCACATCCAAGGGGCCCTGCTCGAGCCGCTCTCCCAGCGTCGTCCAGCTCATCTCTCCCAATCGCACGGGCGCCTCAGAGATCGGTGAGGGCGGCGTCGAGGTAGGAGGGCTTCTGCGGACGACCCACGCCGATCACAACCTGCACCAAGGCTTCTTCATCGGTGTGATTGCGCAGACCGTGCATGATCCCGGCGGGGCTGTAGATCATCTCCCGTTCCCTGAGCACGGTGTCGAGGATCCGACCGTCGTCGTCCTCCCACCATGCGGTCAACTCTCCCTTGACGACAAAGAAGACCTCTTCCACCTCGTGGGCGTGCGACGGGGCTTCGGCGCCGGGGGGCATCATCATGACCGACAGGGTGAAGTTGTCAGCGGTAACGGTTCCTGGTTCGTGGTGCTTGCCGGTGATGCTGGCGCCCACCATCCGCACGTGGGCCCGTCGGTACTTCTCTTTGAGGTCCCCCTGAGCGGCAAACGGCGCCCAGTCCAGCTCTTTGCCTCCGTACCGCTGGATGTGCTCGTTGAACTCCGCTTCGGTGAAATGACTCGCCATCGCTTCCCTCCCCCGGGGTATCTCAGTGCTCGGTATCTTAGGGCCAAAGCTTCACCGGTGCTGAGCGCGTCTCCCAGCCGGGGGTTCGAGCTATACGAGATGGCGTCGGCGGGCGAGTTCGACCACCTGACCGGGACGCGACGGGGCAACCAGGATGGCGCTGGCCTGGGCCTCTTCGGTTCGGTCTTTCCCCTTCCGGCGAGCCGGCGGGACCAGGGTGATCGGCTGGCTCATGGATACCTCGAGGATCAGCCCGGCGGCGCCCTCACTCAGGTCGAGCGCATCGGATTCCCTCGGGGCCGGCCCCAAGCCGGCCACCGCTCGGCGGCGCAGCAGCACTGGGTCTTGGACTGCCAGGTGGTCGTGGAGCACCACCCCGGCGGGCACGAACACCAGCCAGCGCCGAGTGAGCGAACACAAAGAGCGGGCCCCGAAGACCGCCAAGGCGGCGCCTGCCACGGTGACCGCCACCCCGGACGCCCATTGCTGGGCGGCCAGCAGAAGCGGCCCGCTCACCACGCCCGCAACGGTGACCGCAGCCGCCAACGGCAGCGGCCCGGCCAACAGCACCGCGGACGGTCGCAGCAGAAGCCTGATCTCGTCGCCGTAGGAGATGCCGTTCACATACACCTGGCCCACCGGAGCGCTCAGCGCGATGGCGGCCACCGCTCCGGTGACCGCTCCCACAAGGGCAACCTGGTTCCAGTCGGCGTCGCCCATTCCCGCCCATACCAGAGCCGCCACCGCCGACGGCACCGCCAGCCGAACAAGAACCAGCGTCGTCGGATGGGCCAGCAGGGCGCCCAACAGAACCACGGCCCAAAGCACCCACAAACCCACCGACGCGGTCGACCGCCATGCCGCGGAGGTATCGCGCAACCCGTCGGCCAGCACCGGACCCGCCGTGAACGGCAAGGCCGCCCACCACACCCGCACCACCCACACCCAGGCCCGATCCCCCCGCAGGTCTTTCACCCACCCCACTACAGCATCTCCCCTATCCCAACCCAAACCCACCTTGGCTCGGTCTTCGCACGCGAAACGCGAAGACTAGGGACTGTCGAGAACAAGGTTGAAGGGGACGCCGCCAGAGAGGCGGTAGGTGTTGAATCCCCTGCGGTCCAGAGTCAGGATTTCGGATGTAGCAAGTTCCTCCGCCAGCAGGACAAGGGTGGCATCGGCGAAGTCCATGGGGGTATCGGCATATCGCTGCATCAGCGCGACTGCATCGCGGATGTCTGAAGGCTCGCATGGGCCGAATATTCGCATTCCGCTCTGAGTGATGAACTCGCTGAGAGCAGATGCACCGTTGCGAGCCCGGCGGATGAAGTGCATGGCTTCGGTGACCACTGCGGCTGTGGTCGCCAGAACGCCTGCGTAGCCGTCTAATGCCTCGCCCACCCGGTCATGCTCGACCTCGCCAGAATCGAGGTAGGAAACCAGCGGCCCAGTGTCAATCAGCCAAATGTTCACGAGCGCCAGTTATGGGCGCGAATTTCGGATTGCCAGCGATCTTCGGTTGCATCGGCAAGCTCGGTCTGGATCGAGCCACGGAGGCGGCCGATCCGCTCGCCCAAGGGGCTTGGATCCACAGCCTCCCGCAGCGCCCCGCGCACGATTTCTGAGACCGAAGTGCCCAAGAGTTCAGCTCGACGGACAGCCGCGTCCCACAATTCGGTCTCAACTCGCACGGCCATCAACTTCGTACCCATGAACATATAGCGTACAACACTCGTATAACAACCGTGCCGAGAATTTGGAAGTGTCCCCAACGCCCGCAACGAACCCGCGTCGGCGTTCCCCGCAAGGACGCCAAGTCAAACTACCGTCCAAGGCAAGAGCCCGAAGTCCCAGGTCCGTCGCGTAGAGCCGCATATCAAGCCACCGTCAACTCAGGTGGCGAGCCATCCACTGCGGTTTCCAAGCGCACCCACTTTCTGGTGTTAGGGATGACCGACTACAGCAAAGTCGGTACTGATGGCATGTCCAACAAAATGAGGAAAGCAGTAGATCTCAGAGATTCAGGATCGGCCATTGAGATCATCGACGAAGACGACTTCTTCCGAATGGCTGATCCCGCTGCTTTCTCCTGACCAAGACCCGACGCGTCGGTAGACCAGTACCTGCATTCCCCGCGAGGTCGTGAGGTCAAACTGTCACCGGGGTCGGTAGACTAGTGACATGGATTTAGGCAGTCTAACCAGGGAAAACACCCCACTTGCCGGTAGTGGGCCTAAGGGCCGCAGAAGCCGCTGTGTGGGGGTAGAGCTGCCTGAATCCTCCGACTTGGAATCGGGTGATCTGGTCAAGTTGATCCTCCAGGCCGATAGCGCCCGACGCCAGATTGACGGCTATCTGGCTGCGTTGTTGGGCCGCTTCGGCGAACTCGAAGGCCAAGACGCCGCTGAGGAACTGTGCCGCCAGTTCGGCCTCGGTCGCCACCGAGCCCGCAAGCAGGCCAAGACCGCCAACGCTCTCAACGCCCTGCCCACCACGCTGGACGCAGCCAAACAAGGGTGGATCTCTATCGACCACGCCCGAGTATTGGCCGAGTCGCACCAACGGACCCCGCTGTCCACCGAACAGGAGCTGGAACTGATCACCGCGGCGATCACCGAGGATCTTGATGAGTTCAAAAGGACGATGGCCCGCAGCGAGGACCAGCGCCGGGCCGACGGCGGGTTGACCCGCCACGAGCGCCAGCGCGAGCGCCGCAGCGGCAAGGTGTTCGATGGCGACGACGAAATGGTGATTCTGCACGCCGAGTTTGACCGCATCGCCGGCGAGCGGGTCAAGACCGCTATGAACGACCTGTGCGATCGCATGTTCCGTGACGATGCCAAGACCGGAAGCGACCGTACCCACCAGCAGCGCAATGCCGATGCCCTGGTCGCCCTGATTACCCAGCAGCCCGCAGGGGGTGCCAACGTCCACGGAGAAGTCGACATCGACGCAGAAAGCGCCATCGAAAGCAATCGCGAGTCAGCCTCCAACGCCACTGCCGCTTCCAGCGACGACGGTGCCGCTGGCTCAGACTGTGAGCTTGCACCCCAGGCCACGACACTGATCGTCACCGTTGCCTACGACACTTTGAGCGGCCAACTCAAGAACGCGGAGCTCATCGACGGCACCCCTATCGACATCGACGAACTCCGGCATATCGCTTGCAACGCCGGCATCGTCCCGGCCATCTTCGCCTCCGACGGCCAGCCGCTGTACATGGGAAGAAAACAACGAGCCGCCACCGCCGCCCAAAAGCTGGCCCTGTGCGTCCGAGACAAGCGCTGCATCGGCTGTGGCATGCGAGCCAGTGCCTGCGACGCCCACCACATCATCTGGTGGGACGACAACGGGACCACCGACATGACAAACCTCGTACTGTTGTGCCCGAAATGCCACAAGAAGGTCCACAAGCACGGTTACACCATGGCCAAAGACCCCACTGGGCAGCGCCAGCTCAAACCGGCAGCCAAGGCAAGAGCCCGAAGTCCAAGCAGCACACTTGAAGCCAGCCGTTATGACCGGACCCGTTCAAGACATTCTTGAGCACGCCGATGAGCTTGCCCAGCGGTCCGAAGACTACGAACCATCGGAAGGCGACGAGGTGCCTTTGGATGAGTACTTGCTGAAGCGGGCCGTGATGGCCCGGGCCCGCTGCGAAGGCCAGATCGCAGAAGCCGTTATTTCGGCCCGACGGGGGGCATCACCTGGAAGCGGACCGGAGAGCTGTTGGGGCACATCACAGCAAGCTGCCCAACAGCGCTACGATGCGGTCGTCGAGCAAACTGAAGCAAGCCCCTGACAGCCGCTTCCGCTGATGGCATCCCGCAGTACTATCCGGCAGGTGAAGACGGGTGCGGAAGACCGCATGGCGGAGTTGGTCGAGCTTGTCCGGTACCACGATCAGCGTTATCACGCCGATGACGCCCCAGAGATTACTGATGCTGAATATGACCAACTCAGGCAGGATTTGATCGAACTTGAGGCTGCCCACCCGGAGTTGGTCCGGAAGGGTTCGCCCACCCAAACGGTCGGAGCTGACCCGTCGACACTGTTCGAACCGGTCGAGCACCGGGTGCCGATGATGTCGTTGGACAATGCATTCGACCGAGACGAACTGAATGCATGGGCAGACCGGGCCCTGCGCCGCTTGGCTGGCGTACGAGCTCGCAGGGCCGCCGAAGAGTCCACCGGTCAGGGAATGCTGCTTTCGCCTGATGACCTGGAGGACGAAGAGGACAGGCCTGAAAGCAGAGAAGCGATTGGACAAGAAGGTTTGCCACAGGAGCTGGGCAACCTGGTGTGCGAACTCAAGTTCGACGGCCTGGCCGTTTCGCTGCGCTATGAGAATGGCAGGCTGGTGCAGGCTGCTACCCGAGGCAACGGCCGGGTGGGCGAAGACATCACCGCCAACATTCGGACCATAAAGTCTGTGCCCCATCGGCTTCGAGCGGGTGCGCCGGCAGTGCTGGAGGCGCGGGGGGAGGTCTATATGCCCCTAGCCGCCTTCGATGCCCTTAATGCCCAGCAAGAAGCCGATGGCAAGCCCCGCTACGCCAACCCCCGCAACACCGCGGCCGGCTCGCTGCGCCAGAAAGACCCAACGATTACCGCCACCCGCGGGCTATCGATGTGGTGCTACTCAGTTGGCGAAGTGGAGGGAGGCCCTGGGTTGACTACCCACAGCGCGACCTTGGAGTACCTAGGCAGCCTCGGTCTGCCGGTCAATCCCGTGACCAAATCCGTGGACTCCATTGAAGAAGCCTGGAAGTTCGTTGAGCGCTGCGAGGCCAAGCGCCACAACCTGCCCTATGAGCCCTATGAGCCCTATGAGTACGAGATCGATGGTGTAGTCATCAAGGTCGACCGACTTGACCTACAACAGGAACTCGGTGCCACCAGCCGGGCGCCTCGATGGGCCATCGCCTACAAGCTTCCCCCTGAGGAGAAGACCACCAAGCTCTTGGACATCCATGTCTCCATTGGGAGTAAGGGCAAGGCCACCCCGTTTGCCGTGCTTGAACCTGTGTTCGTCGGCGGCTCCACCGTGGAGATGGCCACCTTGCACAACGAAGACCAGGTGAGGTTCAAGAAGGTTCGGCCCGGTGATTCAGTGATAGTCCGAAAGGCAGGCGACGTGATTCCTGAAGTAGTAGGGCGGGCTGACGACGACTGCCCGTCCGACCGCCTCGAATGGCAGTTCCCAAC
Organism: Candidatus Poriferisocius sp.; assembly: GCF_965208475.1. Taxonomy (GTDB): domain Bacteria; phylum Actinomycetota; class Acidimicrobiia; order Acidimicrobiales; family Bin134; genus Poriferisocius. The sequence continues at coordinate 923,804 of NZ_OZ242338.1, forward strand.
GACTTGCCCCTGTCCCTACCAGGAGAAACTGACACGGGAAGAAGGCGACGCAGCCCACTATTGCCGTTTCGAGGGCTGCCCCGAGCAGCTTAGGGGCTGGATAGAGCACTTCGCCGCCCGCAACGCCTTGGACATCGAACACTTGGGTGAGCAGCGGGTCCGTCTGTTTGTCAAGCTCGGACTCATCATGAATGTGGCTGATATCTACAGGTTGGATCCCGACGGTTTCGAGTTGCTTCGGGAACTAAAACATGCCACTTGGGCTGCTCACCTCAATGATGACGCAGAAATTGTTCTTGACACCAGCATGGTGGCTGCCCTTTCTCAGCTCGACTCTGAGCGCCGCGCTGACCTGGCCACCTCAATCGAGAGTCTCAAGCATCGCCCACTGGCTGAACTGCTGGTTGGCCTCAAGATCGATGGACTTGGGCCCACAACTGCCAAGTCCATAGCCCGGGATTTCGCCCACCTCGACAAGGTCTTCGAGGCATCGTCTGATGACTTGGCCGTGGTCAAGGGAGTCAGGAAGGCAGTCGCAGAGGCAACCAAGGCCTACTCGAAGGAAAACAAGTTGTCCATCGACAAGCTGCGCGCTGCGGGAGTCGATATGGGGGATCTGGCCTCGTCGACAGAAGGCGAGAATTCTGCGGAGCGCAAAGAAGATCCCCCTTTGGTGAAGACTCCACACTCGCCGCCTGGCAGAAAACTGTCTCTAGAGCAAGAGGAAGCTCTGCAACGGATCATCAGGTTCGTCGCACCCACCCCCAAGCGGCCAACCGAAACCGACCAAGACCTTCAGGAGAAACGTGACCAAGGAAGAAGAAAAGCCACCAGTGAGCAGGCTAGCAACGCGACTCGAACACACAGGGGAATTGGCGAGCAAAAGGCCAGATTGCTGTTCCATCTCGGTTTGATCGCCGATTTCGGCGACTTGTTCAACTTGGACTTGGAGTTTATCGATGAGTACAGGAAACTCGCCTGGAACACCAAAATAGGCGATGGACGCGAGTACACCCTTATGACCGACGAGGTAGCTCAACTAGCCGGCTTCGCGGATCTGTCAATCTCCAATCTGAGACAAGCCATCGATGAGTCCAAAGATCAACCCTTGGCTCGGCTGCTAGTCGGCCTCAACATCAGGCACCTGGGCGACACTGCCTGCGAAGTGTTGGCTGATGCCTACGAAATCCAAGAACAAGACGGAGAGGTGCCAGCTTTGGACCTCATCATGAAGGCTTCGGTTGAGGATTTGGCCCACGTGGATGGCATTGGGCCAATCATCGCCGAGAGCGTCCACGAGTTCTTCCGGTCGAAAGTCAACCAGCAGATCATCGAGAAACTCAAAGGCGCAAAACTGACCTCCACCATGTTCATCTCCTCCGACGACACCGGGCAGGCCGAAGCCGAGGCCCTGGCCCAAACCCTGGCCAGCATGACTATCGTCGTCACTGGCGGCCTGGAGGGCTACACCCGTGACGGTGTGGGCGCAGCCATCAAGACTCGGGGCGGCAAGTCGCCGGGAAGCGTTTCGTCCAAGACCACCGCCGTCGTGGTGGGCGAGAACCCCGGTGCTTCCAAGTTGGAAAAAGCCGAGAAGTTGGGTATTCCGGTGCTTGATGAGGCACAGTTCCGGCGGCTCATCGAGACGGGGGAGCTGCCAGGGGCCGGGGAGGCACCATGATTGAAGAGTCACCATGATCAGCGCAGTGTTCTGGGATTTCGGCGGGGTGTTCACCGGTTCGCCGTTCCATCTCGACGACTATGCCCGCTCGCTGGGCACTACCAACGAGCGGCTGCTGGAGCATGTCTTTGGCCGATATGAGGCCAACGGCGACCATCCCTGGCACCGGCTGGAGCGAGGTGAGGGGACCCTGGCTGAGGCGCTGGAGGCGGCGGACGAATCTTGCCGGGCCGACGGCATCGAGGGTTTCAGCGCCGAGGGTTTTTTCAAGGCCATGTCGGGCACCAGCAGCGAAGAGCGACGCGACAAGGTAATGGCCAAGGTCAGCGAGCTTAACGACGCGGCCATCAGACAGGCCATCATCACCAACAACGCCAAGGAGTTCGGCGACATATGGCGCAGCCTCATCCCGGTTGACGAGCTCTTCGAAGCGGTGATCGACTCCAGCGCGGTGGGGATCCGCAAACCCGATTCGGCCATCTATCGCCTCGCCCTCGAACGCCTGGAGGTGTCTCGCCCCGAGACCAGCGTCTTCTTGGACGATTTCGAGCCCAATGTGGCCGCGGCCCGAAACTTGGGCATGCATGGCATCTTGGTCGGCGAGGACATTGTCCCCGCACTCCGCGAACTCGACCGGATTCTCGGCAACGACGGGGTGTAAGCGGTCCTGGAAGTTGAGCCTGGCCAACTAGAGCGGGTATCAGACGGGCGATGGCATCCAGTAGTCGCGCCCCAATTCGAAGAATCTGTTTGACCATGCGCAAACAAGGCATAAGATGGTCGTTCCGGATGGGACGCGAGAAGGGGCCGTTGGCGCGCGTATGAATCTGCTTGAACGATTGGCCACCGCGCCCATCAGCTGGGGGGTCTGCGAGATGCCCGGCTGGGGTCACCAGCTTCCCTGCGAAGCGGTGCTCAAAGAGATGTCGTCCACCGGGTTCACCCATACCGAATTGGGATCGCTCGGCTACTTGCCCAAAGATCCCGCCGAGCTGCGGTCCGCTCTAAATGACCACAACCTGTCTTTGCTCGGCGGGTTTGTCCCCTTGGTCTTGCACGACCCCGCCCAAGTCGAGACCACTAGGGCCGCAGCCACCGAGGCGGCCGCGCTGATCTCAGGCGGAGGCGGACGCTATTTCGTCACCTGCGCGGTCAGCCACCCAGACAACTGGCGCCAGCGGCCTCTGGCCCAGCACGAGTGTCCCGCTGCCGCCGCCGCCCTCGACGAAGTCGAGAAGATTGCGGCCGACCATGGCCTGATCCAGGCTCTCCACCCCCACTTCGGCTCGCTGGTGGAGACCGCCGCGGAGACAGAGCACATGCTGGAGAGCAGCGACACTGCCCTAGTGCTGGACACTGCCCACCTTCTGCTCGGGGGCGGCGATGTGGCAGACATGGCCAAGCGCTATTTGGACCGCATAGCACTGGTACACATCAAAGACGTAAATCTGGGCATCGCGGCCCGGGTCACGGCGGGAGAACTGTCGCTCATGCAGGGCGTGCAGCAGGGCTTGTTCCCGCCTCTAGGTCAGGGAGGGTTGCCGATCGCCGAGATCGTCGACCTCCTTGAAAAATCAGGACGCAACCTTTGGTACGTCCTGGAGCAGGATGCAGCGATAGCGGAGGGAGACCCCTCTGCCATAGCTCGGCTGAGGTTCGACGCCTGCCAGAGCATCGATTTCCTGCGAAGGCTGGAGCCCGCGACTGCGGGTGCCGGAACCTCACAAAAGCAACAACACCTACCTTGAGAGGGGTAACCCAACAATGAGAAAGCTATGGAAGCTGGTTGCATTGCTGTTTGCGTTGACACTCGTGGCCGCGGCATGCGGCAACGACGACGACACCAGCGAGCCCGCACCCAGCGAGCCTACAGAAACAGCGGCACCAGCCACTGAAGCGCCGACGGAGGTCGTGGAAGTAGATCCCACCCAGGGCTGCGACAAGACCTACCACGTAATCACCCACGGTGATTCCGGCACCTTCTGGTCTGTGGTCGAGGTTGCCGTGCGCGACGCCGCCTCTGCCATCGGCTGCGATGTGGTCTACTTCGGCTCCAACAACGACGCCCTGAGGCAAGCCCAGGAGATCGAAGCGGCCATCGCCGCCGGCTCCGACGGCATCGCCATCTCGCTGGCCGACCCGGCCGGTGTCCAGTCGGCTGCTGAGGCCGTTGTCGCTGCCGGGATCCCGCTGTACACGCTCAATTCCGGCGTGAACAACTACAAGGACCTGGGCGCGGTCAGCCATATCGGGCAGACCGAGACTGTGGCCGGCAACGGCGCGGGCGAGCGGTTCAACGCTTTGGGCGCCACCCACGTGCTCTGCGCCCGCCAGGAGCAGACCAACGTGGCTCTAGAAGAGCGCTGCAATGGCCTAGCCGAGACTTTCGGCGGCCAGGTGACATCGGAGTTCGTCGGCCTCGACGCCAATCCTGATGAGCAACAGAACACCATCGCCGCCATCCTTCAAGGCGATGAGAGCATCGACGGCGTTCTCGGCGTCGGTCCGAATCTGCCCCTGCGGGCACTCACTGCTGGCGAGCAAGCCGGGAGGGACCTCGTAATCGGCGGCTTCGACCTGTCGAGCGACCTCATCGATCAGATTGAGCAGGGCAATGTGGCCTTCACCGTCGACCAGCAGCAGTACCTCCAGGGGTACCTGCCGGTCATATTGATGCACCTGCAAGCCACCAACTTGAACACCGCGGGCGGCGGCCTGCCCATCCTCACCGGTCCGGGCTTCGTCGACACCGCCAACGCGGCGGACGTCAAGGCACTGGTGTCCCAGGGAACCCGCTAAACCCAAGAACTGGCCAGCGGCGCGATTTACGTCGCTAGCTGGGGTAAGACCACGAAGAGGAGCGCTGCCCGAGTAATTCGGGCAGCGCTCCTTCCGTTGTGCCAAGAGGGAGTATTGGGCCGGTTTAGAGATCCAATCAGATTGTCGGCTGAAAGCACCGTGGGCCAGCGCTGTCGCTCATACAATCGATTTGATGGGAGCAGCGCGCGAGCCGGATCAGGGTGGGTAGTCGGGTTGGTGCCGGGGTTGTTGTGGACTCGTTGGAATGTGAGGGTCGTGGGTTCGTTGTTGGTGCGGTTGGTTGTGGTGGTGGGTCTGGTCGGGTCGTTGTTGGTTGGGGTGTCGGGTGCGGCTGAGGCGCAGGTGGTGTCGGCGCCGACGTTGTTGCGTGATGAGATCACAGAGGGCGAGTCGCGTCGTTTTGTGATTGCGGGTGTTCCGCGGGGTTATTCGCGGTATTTCGTGCAGTTCAAGGCGTTGGAGGGCTATACGGCGAGCGCGGGTGATGTGGTGTTCGAGGCGCGTGCGGATTATGTGGTCTCGCCGGGGCAGTCGGGTCGGGTGGGGCCGTTGTTCGGGCGCAGTGGGGGTTCGGGGTCGGTGGGGTTCAGGGTGGAGGCGGTTGATGACGGGGTGGCGGATCCTGATGAGACGTTCGGGGTGCGGTTGTGCTCGGCGTTCAATTGCGGTTCGGGTGCGGTGTTGGGGGATTGGACGGTGACGATCCGCGAGCGGGCGGCGGATGTGGTGTTGTCGGGGACGGGTGTGTCGGTGGGGGTGTCGGGGGGTTCGACTTCGATGTTGGAGCGGTCGGTGAGCGGCGACGGCCTCGACACCCGCGACAGCGTGACGATCACGGTGGCGTCGGCGCCGACCGCCGACATCGTGGTTGTGGGCGATGTGGCGCAGCAGGCGCCGGTGGCGGTGGCGGGGGGCGGCACGGAGATGTTCCCGGTGGCGTGGGTGGCGAGCGAGGGGGCGGTGTTCACCACCACAGACACGTATCCGGCGTCGGTGGTCTTGGAGATCTCGGCGCGCGACAACACAGTGGACACGGCGGGCGGGTCGTTGTCGGGGACGGTGACCTGGACGGTGTTGGAGTACAACGCTGCGTTCATCGACAAGGCCGCGGGTTCGCCGACGACGCCGTACACGGGCATTTCGGTGCCCGATGTGGCGTTCACGGTCACCGACGACGACCCGACGTCGGTGGAGGTGCTGGCGCTGGCGACGCCTGATGCGTCGGCGACGGAGGGGGATTCGTCGGACACGGCGGGGTTCAGGCTCAGGCTGGGGCGGGCGTTGGTGGCCGGGGAGTCGTTGACGGTGCCGGTGCAGCCGATCGGCGGCGTGCTGGGCGCCGATTTCTCTTTGGCGCTGTCGGGTTCGCCGCAGGGGGTGTCGTATGCGGCGGCGGCCAGCGGGTTCGGCGAGGTGACGTTCACAGGGCCCTCCGCGCGGGAGGCGGCTTTGGTTGTGGGCGCTCTGGCCGATGCCGACGAGGTGAGCGAGTCGGTGCTGTTCTTGGTGGCTCACCGGTCGAACGAGGCGGGGCCCAGGTTCCTGCGGGCCGGCGATCTGGCCGGGGGGGCGTGCTCGGGGATTCGGTGCCCGCACCACGACACGCTCGCAGCGGAGTATCGGGTGCGGTTGTGGGACACCAGCCCGGGGCTGCGCATCGCCGCAACAGACGGGGCCGAGGTGGCCGAGAACGGCGGCGAGCTCAGCTATGAGGTGAGTCTGGCGGCGGCGCCGGAGGCCGGGGAGACGGTGACCGTGGCGGTGTCGAGCGGCAACACCTCCGCGCTGACGGTTACCGCCGGGGCGTCGTTGAGCTTCACCGCCGCGGACTGGTCGACCCCCCAGCAGATCACGGTGCAAGGCGTCAACGACACAACCGACACCGCAAACCGCCAAGTGACGGTGGCCCACGCGGTGTCCAACAACGGGGGCACGTCGTATAGCACCGCGTCGGACCGCGATGTGGTGGTGAGGGTCGTCGACGACGACGCGACCACCATCACGCTGTCAGGCGGCGGGACGCTGGAGGAGGCGCCGTTGGGCACGGGGTGGATCCCGGCGCCGTCTGAGGTGATGGTGGAGGGCGACGCGTCGCGCGCTGATGTGTTGATGGTCTCTTTGGGCCGCGAGCTCGTCGCGGGCGAGTTCGTGCGGGTGCCTTTGGTGGTGGAGGCGCTGGAGAACGGGTCGCGGGTGGCCCAGCTTTCGGGCCGCGAGCCGCGCACGTCGGCGAACGTGGCGTGGCCGCCGCGGTTCAACGATGTGACGATGGCGGCGTCGGGTGTCGGCGTGTCGTTCGAGCATGTGGATGCGCGCACCCCGCCGGGCACCGGCTATCGGGTGGTCACCTTCGCCGGCGCCGGCGCTCAGACCGCGACGGTGCGCCTCGCGGCCCGCGGCGGGTTCGACGACGGTGAGACCGCCGACGACGACTTGTTGTTCAGCATCTACCCGCTGAACCTCGAATCGGACCCCCATGAGGCGCTTTTGGCCCAGTTGGCGGGCGGGGACACCTCGAATCTGGGCGGCGGGCTCATGGAGTGGCAGCCGCGCGCGGTCGGGGCGGCGTACCGGATGTTCCGCATCACAGACGACGACGACCCGGTCGTGGGCGCCGATTGGCCGCTTTTGCCGGACGGGGTGGGGCCGGGCGACAAGTTCCGCCTCATCTACGTGACCTCCGCCACCACCGCGGCCGACCGCCCGGACGCGGCGTTCTACGACCAGTTCGCGCGCGACGAGATCACCGGCAACACGCTGCGCCACGGCGGCGTGGCGGCGCTGGCGCCGTACGCCGCGGAGTTCAAAGCGGTCATCAGCGCCAAAGGCGCCGGCGAGACCGTTCCCCTCGACGGCGCGGCGGGCCATGCCCGGTTCGGCGCGGCGGTCACCTCGTCGTCGTCGGACTACAACGACGTGAACGCCGCGGTGTACTGGGTTAACGGGGCGAAAGTGGCCGACACCACCGTCGGGTCGGGTTCCGATTTCACCGACGGCACCTGGGACGACGAGACCAACCCCAAATACGCCGACGGCAGAGCCGCCACCGCCAGCACAACCGGCTACTGGACCGGCAGCGCCCAAAACGGCACCGCCGCCCCCACCTGCACCGCCCCAGGCCGCCCAAACAGGCTCGTCGCCGGGGAGGAATGGGTCGCCGTCGGCCACCTCAACAACAACTCGTCCACACCGCTGGGCGCTGCCACCGCCGCCGGCACATCAACCACCGACCCTGCGTGCATCGGCGAGCGCGGCGCCCTGCCCGACGGATCCACCGCCACCCAGCCCAAAAAGCCGCTGTACGCGCTGTCCAGCGCGTTCACCGTCGAGGCAGGCGTAACCATCGACCCAGCGTCGGCCTCCGAGGGCGGCAACATATCGTTCACCGTCACCCTCCCCGCCGACGCCGCCTCCCCAGTCACCGTCCCCTACACCCTCACCGACGGCCGCGGCGTTTCCACCGACCCGGCCCACAGCGTCGCCACCGGCTCAGCCGACGGAACCTCGGCCGACTACAACAACACCGCCGGCAACGTCACCATCGCCACCGGCAACCGCACCGGCACCATCACCGTGGCCACCACCCAAGACGACGTATACGAAGCCGACCACTACCTAACCGTCATCCTCGGAACGCCCACCGGCACCGACCCGCCCGCCCTCAGCGCCACCCGCCCCACCGCCGTCGGCACCATCACCGACGCAGCCGACCAACCCTCCATAGGCGTCCTCGGCCCGTCCAACTTCTCAGCAGAAGAGGACGCCGGCACCCACACCGTCACGCTGCGCAAAACCGGAACGACCCTAGTCCCGGCCTCGGTCACCTGGTTCACCAGATCCAACACAGCGATCTCCGGCGAAGACTTCGAAGGCGCCGAACAGACCATCACCTTCGGACCCTCAGAAACCGACAAAACCGTCACCGTAACCATCATCGACGACGAAAGCCCCGAACTGACCGAAACCTTCTTCGTCGCCCAGCTCACCGACTTCGTCGACGCCCAACGCGCCGTCGGCGTCTCAGGCGTCGTGAACTCCCAAATCCTCAGTATCAGGGTGAGCGACCCGCCAACCATCACCATCGCTGCCGCCAACCCCATCACCACCGAAGGCGACCCCGCCACCTTCACCATCACCGCCAGCACAGCCCCCGCCTACGACATGCTGGTCTCGGTCCAGGTGGCAGAAACCGGCGCCGGCGACCACATCGCCGCCACCGACGAAACCACCCACACCGTCACCATCGCCCAGGGCGAGATGTCTGCCGAGTTCCTCGTCGACACCCAGAACGACAACACCGCAGAACCTCACTCCCAATTCACCGCCTCCATTCCAACCCCCACCCACGGCGGCTACACCCCCCACCCCCAACCCACAGCCACAGCCACCACCACAATCCAAGACAACGACACCACGCCGCTGGCGACCGTGGCCTCATCCGCGCATCTGGCGAGTGAAGCCGGAGGCGAGCGCACTGCGAGGATCACAGTGGTGCTGTCGGCGTTGGCCGAAAGCAACGTCGACGTCGGCTACACGGTTTCGGGCACGGCGACTGCGGGGTCGGACTATGCAGCTTTGCCGGGCACGGTGAGAGTGCCCGCGGGCAAGCAAACGGCGGTGGTGGAGGTGACCGTCCTCGACGATGTCCTCGACGAGAACACCGAGACGGTGGTGGTGCGCTTGGACGACGCCGCGGCGTACGACCTCGGCAGCATTGCGCAGGTTACGGTGAGCATCATCGACGACGACGCGCCGCCGACTGCGGTAGCGCTCAGCGTCGCGCCGGCGGTGATATCCGAAGGCGGTGGCACCGCGACGGTCACCGTGATTGCTACTGTGCTCGGTGCCACCCGCTTCGCAGCCGCGCAGACGGTGTCCGTGTCGGTGGCCGCATCGGGCGCCCAGGGTGTCGTGGGCGTGTCGTCGGTGTCCGACTTCAATGTGGTCATACCGGCCCGGGCCCGTTCGGGCAGCGCCACCTTCACGCTGACGCCAACCGATAACAACGTGGCCGAATCCCCCGAGACGCTGAACGTCACCGGCGTCCTCAGCGGAGCGGAGGTGGTCGCGGCCCGCCTGTTCGTGGTGGACGACGACGGCCCCACCAGCGGGCAGCCTTCGGCCCAGGTGGTGATCTCGGCCGGCGAGATCCACGAGGGCGCCACAGCAGCGGTGGCTGTGCTGCTCGACCGTCCGCTGCCCGGCACTACCCCGGTCCGCCTGCCGCTGACCGTTGCGGGCGGCTACGCCGCTGCGGAGTCGGATCTGTGGGCTTCAGAAGTGGTGATCGCGCCCGGCGCGCGTTGGGGTTCGGCGGTGCTGTACGCGCGGCCCGACCGCCACGACGAATCCAACGAGGCCGCCCGCGTCCAACTCGACCCGGTACACCAGGCGCGCGGTGTGGCGGCATCGGTGCCCCACGCGGCCGTGACCGTGATCGATGCGACGCCGACGCCGATATATCTGGAAGTGGAAAGAGCCGAAAATGTGGAGATAAGGAACATCCCGGGACATACACCAACCCACGACCGGAGTGTGTTCGTCAAGCTGGGTCGGGCACTTGCCGCCGGCGAGACAGTGTCGGTGCCTCTGGTCGTTGCGGGTAGCGACGCCTCGGTCTGGGCGCCGGCATTCCTGGGGGGAACAGCCTCAGGCATCACCCTGACGGGCAGCACGCTGAACTTCACCGCGGGCGGCGATCAGACCGCGACGGTGATTCTGGCCGCGGCTGCCGATGACGACACGATCAACGACATCGCGGAGATAATGCTCGGCGAGCCCACCACCACGGGATTGGCCGGCGGGGCCCGCGCCCTCGGACGAGGCCTGCGGTCGACGGTCGACTACGACGCTGCCAACGACGCTGCCGCCATCGTGAGCCTTCGCTCTGCCGACGTGACGGTGACCGAGGGCCCCAGCACCGCGGGACATGACTGGGCCCAGTTCGATGTGGTGCTCTCGACGCGTCAAGGACCGTTGACGGCAAACGTCTGCGCGGTCAACGGCACTGCTGAGCGCGGCGTCCACTTCATGCTGCACGATGGCTTCGGGCAGCTACCGGTCGACATGAACGGCTGCGTAAGCGCACAGGTCGGGGCGGGCCGTGCGTTCGCTCCTGTGACCTTGCTCGGCAGCAATAGCGACGACAACGTCGACGCGCCGAACAGGACGCTGACAGTGACCATGACCGTACCGAGCCTTCCGGCAAACGTCTCGACGGGCATCACCGAAATCGACGCCCTCGTGGTCGACGACGACCCGACAGTGGTGAGCCTGAGCGGCGGCGGTTCCATTGTCGAGGGAGACACCTCCTCATCGGCCGACGTGACGGTGCAGCTTGGCCGGCCGCTGGTCGCGGGCGAGACCGTCGAAGTGCCCCTGCTGCTCGCAGAGGGCAGTGGCGCCGTGCTCAGCGGCGCCTCGCGCATGTTCTCTTTGGCGGCGACCGGCACCGGGGTGGTGCTGCGCGACGGCGCCACGGCGGCCCCGAGGCTGATATTCGCCGATGCCGGTGCCGCAACCGCCACGCTGCGCTGGACCGCCACCGCGTCGGGCGACACCGACGCTGATGCTGCGAGCGAGCAGTTTGCGGTGGTCGTGGGAAATCTCGACGCAGCCGGCCTCGCGACCAACGTCGGCGGCGGCGCCGTGGCCGACCGGACTGCTCCGGCCGCCGTGGTGACGGTGGTCGACGACGACGCACCTGCGGGCATGTCGGTGTCGCCGGTGTCGGTGGAGGTGACCGAGGGCGGCTCGGCTGGTTCATATGAGGTCTGGCTGAGTGCGGACCCCGGTGGTGAGGTGACGGTGACGCCGGCGTCGGGAGATGCCGGTGCGGTGTCGGTGGGTGCTGCGCTGACGTTCGATTCGACGAATTGGAGCGAGAAGCAGTCGGTGACGGTGACGCCGGTGTCTGACGCAGATGACGCCGATGAGTCGGTGACGGTAACCCACACGGTCGCGGGCTACGGGGCGGTGGTGTCGGGTCCGTCGGTGACGGTTACCGTGGTCGATGACGACACCGCCGGCGTGACGGTTACGGAGTCGGACGACTCGACAACGGTGAGCGAGGCGTCGGGCGACGACAACACCGACACCTACACGGTGGTGCTGGACTCGCGTCCGACCCATCCGGTGACCGTCACGGTCACCTCCGCGACGCCGGGCGCCGCGACGGTGAACGCGGCGGGCGGCACGCCGGGCGCGTCGGCGACGCTGACGTTCGCGCCGACGATGTGGAACATGCCTCAGACGGTGACGGTGACGGGCGTGTCCGATGACGTCGATCAGACGTTGGCCGGTGTGAACGACGGGGACGGTCAAGTGCCGTCGCGCTTGGCGAAGATCGGTCATGCGGCGGCGTCGACGGACCCGGATTATGTGATCGCGGATGCGGGGTCGGTGGACGTGACGGTGGTGGATGACGACACCGCCGGTGTGTCGATTGCCGAGTCGGACGACTCGACGACGGTGAGCGAGGCGTTGGGCGCTGACAACACTGATACCTACACGGTGGTGCTGGATTCGCGTCCGGCTCATCCGGTGACCGTCAGGGTCACCTCCGCTACGCCTGCGGCGGTGAAAGTGAACGCGGTGGGAGGCACGCCGGGCGCGTCGGCGGTGCTGACGTTCGCGCCGTCGGCGTGGAACACGCCTCAGACGGTGACGGTGTCCGGCGTGGACGATGACGTCGATCAGGCAATGCCGCGCACCGTGACGATCACCCATGCGGCGGCGTCGACGGACATGAACTATCGCAGAACGCTGGCCGTAGACAGCGTTGAGGTGACCGTTGCCGACGACGACGAGGCAGGCGTGTCGGTGTCGCCGGTGTCGGTGGAGGTGACCGAGGGCGGCTCGGCTGGTTCCTATGAGGTCTGGCTGCGTAGCGATCCCGGTGGTGAGGTGACGGTGACGCCGGCGTCAGGCGATGTCGGCGCGGTGTCGGTGGGTGCTGCGCTGGAGTTCGATTCGACGAATTGGAGCGAGAAGCAGACGGTGTCGGTTTCGCCAGTGAACGACGCTGACGCCTCCGATGAGTCGGTGACGGTGACCCACACGGTTGCGGGGTACGGGACGGTGGTGTCGGGTCCGTCGGTGACGGTGACGGTGGACGACCACGAGTCGCTGCCAACCGTCTCGCTGTCGATATCGGGTGGCGGCACGGCCACCGAAGGCGACAGCCTCACTCTGACTGCAACGCTGTCAGCGGCGATCTCGCCACCGGCTGCGGTGACGATCCCGCTGGCCCGGGTGGCCGGCAGCTCAACCGCCGGCCGGTCCGATGTCGGCCTGCCGGCACAGATAGAGGTCGCCTCCGGGCAGCTCATGGCCACGGCGACGCTGGAGGTTATCGCTGACGGCGTCGATGAAGCCGACGAGGTGTTCACCGTGGGCCTGGGCAGTGATTATCGGGGAGTCCGCCCCCATCCCAGCGCGGGCACCGCGTCGCTGACGATCACCGACGCCGATCCGACGACGGTGATCCTGAACGCCATACAGGCCACTGCCACAGAAGGCCTACGGGTGACCGGTGACGACGGCGTCCCCGTCGTGCCCGCGCAGTACACCGCCAGCCAGCTCGGAGAGATATCGGTCTACCTCGGCAGGGCTCTTGCGGCCGGCGAGCAGGTGACGGTGCCGTTGGAGTTCGGCGGCGACGGCACCGCATCCGATTTCGTGCTCTCCCTGCGCGACTCCCCGCTTGCTGGGGTGTCGCTGTCGGGCACCGTGGTCACCTTCAGCGGCGGCAGTGGAACAAATCCGCAGTTGGCCGTGGTGAGGCTGCTCGCGCTGCCCGATGCGGATGCGGCCAACGATGTGGTCACCGTCTCGCTGGGCACGGTGACGGCCACCGGTCTCGACGGCGGCGTCGAAGCGCGGGGAACCGCACTCATCACCGTCGTGGATCGCCACGGCGGCTCAGCAGATCGAACGCTGTTGCTGAAGTCTGCCGACACCGTTATCGAGGAGCGGCGCCCCCCCAGTTTCGCCCCCTTTTTCGTCCGGGGCGGAGCATTGTTCACTGCGGTGCTGTCTTCGGGTTCAGGCCCCGTCGGCGTTCGAATCTGCGCCACCGACGGGACCGCCGTGTTCGGCACCGATTACGCCTTCGAATCTGGGACTGCTGTGCCCGGCCAAACCGGCCGGTCTTGCGTCGATCTCGACATCGGCCCGGGCTTGGCATCTGCGGAGGTCCGAGTGTTGGCCCCCGACTTCTTCTTTGCAACTGAAGACGAAATCGACGAGCCCGACAAGCGCTTTACCGTCGCCGTCTCGCTGCCGTCGCCGGTGGTCGGCGTGTCGGTCTCGACCACGGAGAACACCCTGACCGGCATCGTCGAAGACGACGACCCGACATCGGTGTCGCTGAGCGGCGGCGGCACCATCACCGAGGGCGACACAACGAGCGCCGCCGACGTGACGGTTCAGCTGGGCCGGGCGCTGGTCGCCGGCGAGGTCTTGGAGGTGCCGCTGGTGCTGAGCTCGACCACGGGAGCGACGCTGTCGGGCAGCACGGCGGCGTTCACGATCTCGAAGAAGTCGGGCACCGGCGTCACGCTTAGCGGGGCAACCACCGCCTCTCCGACGCTGGTGTTCTCCGGCACCGGGGCCCGCACCGCGGTGCTGGCATTCACCGCTTCGTCTCGCAGCGATGACGATACCGCTGACGAGTCGGTGGCAGTCTCGCTCGGCGGTCTGGACGCGAACGGATTGGCCACCAACATCGGCGGAGGCGCGTCGGCCGATCCTGACGCCAGCAGCGCAACGCTGACCATCACCGACAGCAACTCCGCGGGGGTGTCGATTTCTGAGACGAATGATTCGACGTCGGTGACTGAGGCGGCGGGGGGCCGTACTGATACTTATTCGGTTGTGTTGGACACCCAGCCGACGCATTCGGTGGTGGTGACGGCCACGTCGGGCACGCCGGCGGCGGCGGCGGTGAGCACAGGGGGCGGGTCGGCGGGGGCGGCGGCGTCGTTGACGTTCTCGACGTCGAATTGGGACAGCCCCCAGACGGTGACGGTACACGGGGTGGACGACTCGGCGGATCAGGGGGCGTCGCAGATGGTGGTGATCTCCCATGCGGCGACGTCTACCGACACCGATTATGTGATCGCGGATGCGGGGTCGGTGGACGTGACGGTGGTGGATGACGACGCGACGGTGGTGTCGTTGGGGGTGAGCTCGTCGTCGGTGGCCGAGGGCGCGTCGGTGTCGGTGTCGGTGTCTTTGTCGTCGGCGGCGCCGACGGGGGGCGTGGTGGTGCCGGTGCAGCGCCGGGCTGCGGGCTCGACGGCTGAGGCCGCGGATTACACGCTGGCCGCGTCTGTGACGGTGGCGGCGGGGTCGTCGTCGGGAATGGCGACGCTGGCCGCGACCGACGACAGCATCGACGAGGGCGCCTCTGAGACGCTGGTGATCGAACTGGGCACTCTGCCGACGGGCTATGTGGCGGGCGCCACGTCGCATCAGACCATCACGATCACCGACAACGACTCCGCGGGGGTGTCGATTTCTGAGACGAATGATTCGACGTCGGTGACTGAGGCGGCGGGGGGCCGCACTGATACCTACACGGTGGTGTTGGACACCCAGCCGACGCATCCGGTGATGGTGGCGGCCACGTCGGACACGCCGGGCGCGGCGACGGTGAGCGGGCCGGGCGGTACGGCGGGGGCGTCGGCGACGTTGACGTTCTCGACGTCGAATTGGGACAGCCCCCAGACGGTGACGGTACACGGGGTGGACGACTCCGCCGATCAGGGGGCGTCGCGCATGGTGGTGATCTCCCACGCGGCGACTTCGACAGATACCAACTATGTGATCGCCGATGTGGTGTCGGTGTCGGTGACGGTGGTGGATGACGACGCGACGGAGGTGTCGTTGGGGGTGAGCTCGTCGTCGGTGGCCGAGGGCGCGTCGGTGTCGGTGACGGTGTCTTTGTCGTCGGCGGCGCCGACGGGGGGCGTGTCGGTGCCGGTGCAGCGCCGGGCGACGGGCTCTACGGCTGGGACGGCCGATTACACGCTGGCCGCGTCGGTGTCGGTGGCGGCGGGGTCGTCGTCGGGTTCGGCGACGCTTATGGCGGACGATGACGACATTGACGAGGGCGCCTCTGAGGTGCTGGTGATCGAGCTGGGCACTCTGCCTACGGGCTATGTGGCGGGCGCCACAGCGCACCAGACGCTGACCATCACCGACAACGACTCCGCGGGGGTGTCGATTTCTGAGACGAATGATTCGACGTCGGTGACTGAGGCGGCGGGGGGCCGCACTGATAGTTACAC
Organism: Candidatus Poriferisocius sp.; assembly: GCF_965208475.1. Classification (GTDB taxonomy): domain Bacteria; phylum Actinomycetota; class Acidimicrobiia; order Acidimicrobiales; family Bin134; genus Poriferisocius. Next base: position 939,599 of record NZ_OZ242338.1, read on the forward strand.
GGTGGTGCTGGATTCGCAGCCGACGCATTCGGTGGTGGTGACGGCCACGTCGGGCACGCCGGCGGCGGCGGCGGTGAGCACAGGGGGCGGGTCGGCGGGGGCGGCGGCGTCGTTGACGTTCTCGACGTCGAATTGGGACAGCCCCCAGACGGTGACGGTACACGGGGTGGACGACTCGGCGGATCAGGGGGCGTCGCAGATGGTGGTGATCTCCCATGCGGCGACGTCTACCGACACCGATTATGTGATCGCGGATGCGGGGTCGGTGGACGTGACGGTGGTGGATGACGACGCGACAGTGGTGTCGTTGGGGGTGAGCTCGTCGTCGGTGGCCGAGGGCGGGTCGGTGTCGGTGTCGGTGTCTTTGTCGTCGGCGGCGCCGACGGGGGGCGTGGTGGTGCCGGTGCAGCGCCGGGCTGCGGGCTCGACGGCTGAGGCCGCGGATTACACGCTGGCCGCGTCTGTGACGGTGGCGGCGGGGTCGTCGTCGGGAATGGCGACGCTGGCCGCGACCGACGACGACATCGACGAGGGCGTCTCGGAGACGCTGATTATCGAGCTGGGGACCTTGCCGTCTGGCTATGTGGCGGGCGCCACGTCGCATCAGACCATCACGATCACCGACAACGACTCCGCGGGGGTGTCGATCTCAGAGACGAGCGGCTCGACGGCGGTGACCGAGGCGGCAGGGGGCCCGAACTCCGATACTTACACGGTGGTTTTGGACTCTCAGCCGACCCATGAGGTGACGGTGACGGTGACCGCGGGGGCCGGGGTGCTGGTGGACGGCCCCGACCTGGGCTCGACGGGCACCCGGGTGGAGACGCTGACGTTCTCGACGTCGAATTGGAACAGTGCCCAGACGGTGAAGGTGTACGGAGACGATGACAACATCGACCAGGCCGCCACCCGCACGGTGACGATCACCCACGCGGCGTCGTCCACCGACCCCAACTACGGCAGCTCGCGGAACATTGAAGACGTAGACGTGACGGTGACCGACGATGACTCCTCTGGTGTAACGATCACGCCGTCGGGCGGTTCGACGGCGGTGACCGAGGCGGCGGGCCCTGGGAACTCTGATACTTATTCGGTGGTGTTGGATTCGCAGCCGACGCATCCGGTGATGGTGACGGCCACGTCGGACACACCTGGAGCGGCGACGGTGAGCGTGGGGGGCGGGGCAGCGGGCGCGTCGGCCACTTTGACGTTCTCGACGTCGAACTGGAACAGTGCGCAGACGGTGACGGTGTTCGGTGTGGACGACGCCGTAGATCAGGTTGTGCCGCAATCGGTGGTGATCTCCCATGCGGCTACGTCGACCGACACCAACTATTCGCTCGCCGACGCCGGGTCGGTGGTGGTGACAGTGGCTGATGACGACTCGACGGTGGTGTCGTTGGGGGTGAGCTCGTCGTCGGTGGCCGAGGGCGCGTCGGTGACGCTTTCGGTTTCTTTGTCGGCGGCGGCGCCTCCGGGTGGGGCGGTGGTGCCGGTGCAGCGTCGGGCGCTGGGCTCGACGGCGGTGGCGGCCGATTACACGCTGGCCGGTTCGGTGACGGTGGCGGCGGGGTCGATGTCGGGGTCGGCGACGCTGGCGGCGACCGACGACAGCATCGATGAGGGCGCCTCTGAGGTGTTGGTGGTGGAGTTGGGGGCCCTGCCCGCGGGGTTTGTGGCCGGTGTTCCGGCGTCTGTGGCGGTGACGATTGTCGATGACGACGATCCCCCGGTGGTGCCGGGTGGCGAGGTGCCGATGGTGAGTGTGGCCGGGGCGCCTGGGGTGGAAGAGGGCGAGGCGGCGGTGTTCACGCTGACCGCGTCGCCTTTGCCGACGGCACCGGTGGTGGTGACGGTGAGCGTGGCGCAGCATGGCAGTTTCTTGGACGTAGGCGAAGGACAGCACAAGGTGACGGTAGGAGTGTCGGGGACGGCGACACTGAGCATGGCCACGGTTGACGACAGCGTGGACGAGGGGCGGGGTGCGGTGCTGGCGGCGTTGGTGGACGGTGTCGGCTACGAGGTGGACTCCGACGCGTCGCAGGCGTCGGTGTGGGTGAACGACAACGACGACCCGCCGCAAGTGGCGCCGATAAGCGTGGTGTTCGATGTTGTGGACTCGGCGTTGGTTGAGGGCGACAGCGCCGATTCGGGGTCGGTGCGGCTGAAGCTGAGCCGGTCGCTGGGGGCGGGTGAGACGCTGAATGTGGATCTGGACCGCACCAACGTGGACGCCGGGGTGTGGGCGTTCGCTCTGGCCGGGTCGCCTGCGGGGGTTTCCTACGATACGTCGGCGGCGCGGTTGACGTTCACGGGGCCCTCGGCGCCCAGGGAGGCGGCGGTGACGGTGACCGCGGCGGCGGGATCGGTGGACGGCTCCGCGGGCGGGGTGCGGGCGGTGCCGTTCGCGGTGGCCTCGGTGTCGGGCGTGGAGGGCGCGCAGGGCCAGATAGGCGACGAGCACGCCCAGACGCTCTATATAAGTGACAGCGCGGCCACCGGGCCGGTGCTGGACCTGTCGGCCCACGCCAACCAGGACCGGATCGTGGAGGGCGGCATCCTCTCGGTGCTGTTCACGCTGTCTGAGAAGCGGACAGTGCCGACGGTGGTGCGCTTCGAGGTGGCCGGGTGGGGCCAGTATCCCACCCAGCCCGGCGATCTGGGCGACCCCTGGCCGGCCAAGTGGATCGCCGCCGACAGCCAGTGGGAGCTGGTGATCGCTGCGGGCAGCCTCTGGACGGGCGGGACACTGCGGGTTCTGGACGATCAGGTTCCCGACGGGGACAAGATGTTCGCGGTGCGCATTGCCAGCGTGTCCTCAGGAGTGCGCGTCGGCCGCGCCGAGCGCGTGGTGATCGCCCGCGACACCTCTCCGGACCCCGAGATCGTGATGCGCTACCGGGCGGTGTTCGACAACGACGATCTCGCCGCCACCACGCACCCCGACTGCGCCGGCGACGACACCGCCACCACAGAGGCGGCCTACACAGTGCGGCTCAACAAGCAGCCCGAGCCCGGGCGCACCGTACACGTAGACATCTTCGACCGCGCCGACCTCACCCGCAAACAGATCAAGGCCATCACCGACGACCTCGGCCACAGCGCCTTCAACTTCAACGCCCCCCACAACGCCGCCACCGTCGACGACAACTGGACCAACAGCCTGCGCGTGTGGTTCTACAGCGACGACTGGGACCAGCCCCAGACCGTCACCGTCGAAGTCGCCTGCGCCGCCGCCCAAGCCGGCTCCGCACAGATCTGGCACCGCACCCAAGCCCACCCCACCCCCCGCGACCCGCTCGTCTACCGCCAAATCCTCATCGAGCACCCCGAACACGGCTGGATCAGAGCAGCCCGATTCGTACCCCCACCCATCACCCACCAACCCGTCCACATAACCGCCACCGGATAACGCTCCGGGCTGGTCTCAAAACATCGACACGCGGCACTTCATATATAGTGTCCAATCAAATCTTGCCCAGGTAGAGAGAGGGGGACTCTCGTGGCCGAAGCGACACCAACCACGACTGACTCTGCGGCTGACAGCCCAGACGAGCGATTGGCTCACCGGGGACCGGTCCAGCAGCTGCTGACCAGGCCAGAGATCGGCGCCCTTATCGGCGCGGTAGGGGTATGGCTGCTGTTCTGGCTGGTTTCTGCGCCATTCGGAACCGCGGGCGGCACGGCCAACTACTTGGATGTGGCCGCCACCCTCGGCTTGATGGCGGTGCCGGTGGCGCTGCTGATGATCGGAGGTGAATTCGACCTCTCCTCGGGGTCTATGACCGGGGCGACCGCGGTGATTGTGGTGCTGTTGAGCAGCGACACCGCCGAGTTGGGCGGTGCCGGGCTTAGCCTTCACCTCGCGGTCCCGCTCTCGCTGGCCTTTGCGCTGGCCATCGGCTGGTTCAACGGGACGCTGGTGGACAAGACCTCACTACCCAGCTTCATCGTCACCCTGGGCACGTTCTTCATTCTCATCGGGGCCAAGCTCGGATTCACCAAGCTGTTCACCAACAAGGTGATCGCCGAAGGTCTCGACCGGTCGGGAGGCTATGAGTTCTGGGACAACATCTTCGGCGCCACCTGGGTACGCAACGGCCATGTTTGGAACAACCGAGACTGGGCTTGGAGCGGCCTGCTCATCATCGGGGCGGTCATCTTGATACTGGGCACCATGGAACTGGCCTACGCCCGCCGGGAACGCTCGAACATGGGCGGCTACATGGTTTCGGCGAGTGGCACAGCGGTCGGGGCTATCGGCTTCATTTTGCTGCTCGCCCAAGACGGAGTGGGCGCCAATTGGGTGTTCGGTCTCATCACCGGAGCGGGGGTGCTGGTGGCGGTGGCCGGATGGTGTCTGGCCCGCTACCAGCCAGCGGAGCGAGAACCGGCGCCAGCAGAGCACGACCCGCGGGTGGTCCGGTTCCTGATCGCCGGAGTCGTAGCCATCGCTGGAGCCATATTGATCGCCGCAGTCATGGACTCCAACAATTCCGACCGCCTTGACTTCTTGACCGGCACGCCGGGTCGCACGGTGCTGGCCATTGGAATCGGGGCCACCGGCGTATTGGCCGTATTGGCCGCCTTGGGGCGGGTCAGCGCGGGATACCCGGCCATCGGTGCCTTGGTAGCCCTCATACCTGGCGTCAGCTATATGGTGACGGTGCAAGGCGCCCGTGCCATCATCTTCGGCGTCTTGGGCTTTGCCGGGGTGGTACTGCTCAGCATCGCCGCTCGGCGCCGAGGGCTGGCGGAGCTGTTCACCCTGGGCACCTCGGTGGGAGTCGTCATACTGGCGTTCTTCATTCGCTCGGAGGCCGACTCCCGCAAGCTTCGGGTGGAGTTGTTCACCGCGCTTTTGTTGATCGCGCTCCTCCTGGCCGCCTCCGCCGTCGCCCGGCTGATTGCCGCCCGACGGACCTCTGCCCCACCACCGCCGGCGCACGGCCCGCTAGCGCAGCAAATCGGGACAGGACTGGGGTTGGCCGCTGGACTCGTGTCGCTGATCCTCGAACTGGCCGAAAGCGACGGCATCCTATACAGCATCATCATGGCGGTGGCCAAGGGAGGCATTGTCGCCTTCGCAGTCTTTGCCATAGCTACCCTCTACCGCACCCTGTTCACCCAGGACGAGAGTGTGGGCCGATCGTTGGTCTTCGTCGGGCTCGGTTCGGTAATGCTTGGCCTCGCAGCCAAGCTGATGTTCATCACCAGTGAGGAATTGGCCGTCACCCGGGGCCAGACCCGTTACGGCGTGGGCGTGATGCTGTTCTTGGTTTTCGCGGTGCTCGGTGCTTGGGTGCTGGCCCGTACCCAATTCGGAAACTGGATCTTCGCGGTGGGCGGCAACAAGGATGCCTCCCGCTCGGTCGGTGTGCCCGCCGCCCGCACAAAGACCACGCTGTTCATGCTGGTATCGGCATCGGCCTGGATCACCGGCATGGTGATCGCCTTCCGGCTCAACTCGGTGCAGGCCAACGTGGGCGACGGCAACGAGTTCCGCTACATCATCGTGGCCGTGGTCGGCGGGTGCCTCTTGACTGGCGGCTACGGGTCAGCCATAGGTGCGGCCATCGGTGCGGTGATCTGGGGCATGATCACCTCCGGCATCGGCTTCGCCACCTGGAACAGCGACTGGCGCTTCCTGGTGCTGGGCGCTCTGCTGCTGGTGGCGGTGCTGGTCAACAACTACGTGCGCTCGCAAGCGGAGAAGGTCCGATGACTAGCTCTTCACAACCTGTACCGACACCAAAAACCCTCAAGGAGGTCTGCTGATGGCTGAATTCCTCGAACTCAACAACATCTCGAAGTTCTACGGGAACATCATCGCCCTCACCGGGGTCACCACCACGGTGAACCCGGGTGAGGTCACCTGCGTGCTCGGCGACAACGGCGCGGGCAAGTCCACCTTCATCAAGATCCTGGCTGGCGTACACCAGCACGACGAGGGCACCCTCCTCATGGAAGGCGAAGAGGTGCGCTTCAATTCGCCCCGCGAGGCCCTTTCCCGGGGAATCGCCACCGTGTACCAGGATTTGGCCATGGTGCCGCTCATGTCGGTGTGGCGGAACTTCTTCCTCGGGTCGGAGCCCAAGACCGGCATGTGGCCTTTCCGCCAGATCGACATCGAAGGAGCCAAGCGCATCGCCAAAGAAGAGATGGCCAAGATGGGCATCGACATACGCGACGTCGAGCAGAACGTGGGCACGCTCTCCGGCGGCGAGCGGCAGTCGGTGGCCATCGCCAGGGCCAGCTACTTCGGCGCCCGGGTGCTGATCCTCGACGAGCCCACTTCGGCTTTGGGCGTGAAGCAGTCGGGAGTGGTGCTGCGGCGCATCGTCGAGGCCCGAGACCAGGGATTGGCGGTGGTGTTCATCACCCACAACCCCAACCACGCCTACCCGGTGGGCGACCGCTTCGTGATCCTGAACCGGGGCGTGTCCATGGGCAACTGGGCCAAGGAAGAGCTGTCCCAGGCCGATTTGACCCAACTCATGGCTGGCGGCGCCGAATTGGAGGCTCTCCAGCACGAGCTGGCTCAAGCAGGTACGTAAACCACCCCCCAAATCACCTAGCATCGCTGCGTGTCTGACACACGTGCGGCCGAAGCAGACCGCGGCCTCAGCGATCTCGAGGTGCTCACCATCGGGCGGGTCAGCGTCGATCTGTATCCCCAGCAGAGCGGCGTGCCGCTGAGCGAGGTGCAGACGTTCGCCAAATCGATCGGCGGCTCCCCCACCAACGTGGCTGTGGCCTGCGCCCGGCTGGGCCGGCGGACCGCGGTGGTAACCCGGGTGGGCGACGACGGCTTCGGCGAGTACATCCGGGCCGAACTGGCCGACAAGTTCGGCGTGGACAACCGCTACGTGTCAACCGACCCCGATCTGCGCACCGCGCTGGCCTTCTGCGCCCTCGACCCCCCGACCGACCCGCCCCTGCTGTTCTACCGCGAGCCCCGCGGCCCGGAGATGAACCTGCGGCCCGACGACATCCCCGACATCGCCGCCACCGTGCCGGTGCTGTGGACCGCCGGGTCCCGCTTCGCCCAAGAGCCGTCGCGCTCCACCGTGCTGGAGGTGCTGGAGCGGCGCGATCGGCGACCCCACACCGTGCTCGATCTGGACTATCGGCCCAGCTTCTGGAACTCTCCTCAGAAGGCGGGTGCCCACATCGGCCAGGCTGTCGAACTGGCCACCGTGGCGGTGGGCAACCGCACCGAGTGCGAGATCGCCGTCGGCACCGCTGATCCCCATGCTGCCGCCGACCGGCTGCTGGAGCGGGGGGTGACGCTGGCCATCGTGAAGCAGGGGGCCGACGGCGTGCTAGCGGCCACCCTAGACAGCCGGGCTCAGGTGCTCCCCATGATGGTGGAGGTGGTGTGCGGCCTGGGCGCGGGCGACGCCTTCGGCGGGTCGCTGGCCGACGGGCTGCTGGCCGGCCTCGACCCGGTGGAAATCGTCGCCCGGGCCAATGCGGCCGGGGCTATTGTGGCTGGTCGCCTGGCCTGCTCCGACGCCATGCCCACCCCTGCGGAGATCGACGAGATGCTGGCTCGAGAACCCGCAAATTCATCGGATGCCCCCACATGAGCACTCCGGAGAAGCGCTACCGCATATGGATCGACCGCACTCCCCCACCGGGGGTAGTGATCCCCTCCGATGTGGAGCTGGTGGACGGCCCCGAAAACGCCGACGGGGTGGTGGTAGCCGCTGATCGTCCCTGGGATGACGACGCCTGCCGCAAGCTGCCCGGCCTCAAGGTGGTGGCCCGCTCGGGCATCGGCTATGACAACGTGGACCCCGACGCCTTGGCCGTACACGGCGTGGCCGCCTGCAACACCCCCGACGCTCCCACCATTTCCACCGCGGAGCACGCCCTGGCGCTGATGATGGCGGTGGCCAAGCGGCTCAAGGGCGCCGAAGGGCGCCTCGCGGCCGGCACCGCCGGAGGCCCTGGTCGGCTTGTGGGCCCCGGCGCACTGGAACTGGACGGACGCACGCTGGGCCTCGTGGGCTGCGGCCGCATAGGCAGCCGGCTCGGGCACTTCGCCGAGGCCCTGGGGATGACCGTGCTGGTGTGCGATCCCTACCTGGACGCAGCACCGGTGGGCGGGTTGGTCGGCATTGACCAGCTTTGGGCAGAGGCCGATGTGGTCTCGCTCCATGCCCCAGCCACGCCGGAGACTCATCACATCATCAACGCTGCTTCGCTGGCCGCCATGCGCCCCGGCGTGATCGTCGTCAACTGCGCCCGGGGCGCTCTGGTCGACCAGGACGCCCTTTTGACCGCTCTCGATTCCGGTCATGTCGGCGGCGCCGGCTTGGACGTGACCGATCCCGAGCCACTGCCCTCCGGCCATCCGCTTCTGGGCCGCGACAACGTGGTCGTCACCCCCCATGTGGCCTCCACCACCACGGTGGGCATCGTCAGGCTGGTGGGCCAGGCTCTGGAACAGGCCCTCACCTGGCTGCGGGGCGGGGTCCCAGAGCATCTGCTCAATCCCGCCGCGGCCCATCCCAGCGTCGACCGCCGCGCGAGGGCAGCCCCATGACCGCCCGGCGACGCCTTGGGCTGGCCGTGGTGGGCTTCGGCTGGATGGGCCAAGCCCACTCCCGCTCCTACCTCCGGCTGCCCACGCTGTTCGAAGACCGTGCTTATGACCCCCGATTGGTGATCTGCTCCGACACCGTCGACGCCCGCCGCCATGCGGCCACCACGGCATTCGGCTTCCAAGAGGCCACCGACGACTGGCGCCCGGCGGTGGAGCACCCCGACGTTGACGCGGTGATCGTGTGCGCCCCCAACATGTTGCACGAATCCCTGGCCACCGCCGCCGCGGCCGCCGGCAAGCACGTGTTCTGCGAGAAGCCGGTGGGGGGAACCCCCAGCCAAACCGCCCGGGTCGAAAAGGCCTGCCGCCAAGCCGGGATCGTCACCGGGGTGGGCTACAACTACCGCTTCGCCCCGCTGGTGCTCTACGCCCAAGAGCTCATTCGAACCGGCGAGCTGGGACAGATAACCAATTATCGGGGGCGGTTCTTCTCGATGTACGGGTCCGATCCGATGGGCTTGCTCTCGTGGCGCTTTTTGATCGACCAGGCCGGGCACGGCGCCACCACCGACATCTTGAGCCACGCCGTTGACTTGGCCCTGATGCTCAACGGCCCCATCACCCGGGTGGTGGGCACCGGCGAGACCTTCATCACCGAGCGCCCGCTGCCCTCCGGGGAGGGGACCCACTACGACCGGGGCCAGCCCGGCGATCCCACCGGGACGGTCACCAACGAGGACTATTTCGGGGCGCTGGCCGTGTTCGCCAACGGCAGCCAGGGTGTTTTCGAGGCCAGCCGGGCCATCGTCGGCCCCCAAAGCCAGATGGCCTTCGACGTCTACGGCACCAAGGGCGCGCTGAGCTGGAACCACGAGACCCTCAACGAGCTTCAGGTGTTTCGGGGCTCCGACCCGCAGCAGGGCTACACCACCGTGCGGGCCAGCGAGCGCCACCCCTACCACGGTGCCTTCGTGCCCGGCGATGCCAACTCCATCGGCTTTGAAGACATGGTGGCGGTGCAAGACCACGAGTTCCTCACTGCGGTGGCCGAGGGACAGCCCCACAGCGCGGGCATGGAGCAGGCCCTGGCCTGCGTCAGCGTGCAAGCCGCCATGCTCAAGAGCTGGGAGACCGGCGCCTGGGAAGATGTGGTCTCGCTGAGGATCGACTGAGAAAACGCCAGCACGAACAAGATCGGGCTGAGGAAGGAGCGCTAGCCATGGAGACCGTCCGATTGACCGCCTCAGGGGCGGTCGTGTCCTACCTGGCCGCCCAGCGCATCGAGGCGGGCGGCCAAACCGTTCCCCTGTTCGCCGGGGTGTTCGCCATCTTCGGCCACGGCAACGTCACCTGCCTGGGCCACGAATTGGAGCAGGCCGGCGAAGCGCTGCCCACCTGGCGGGGCCAGAACGAGCAGGGCATGGCCCTGGCCGCGGTGGCCTACGCCAAGGCCAACCGCCGCCGCCGCATCATGGCCGCCACCAGCTCCATCGGGCCCGGCGCCACCAACATGATCACTGCGGCCGCGGTGGCCATGGCCAACCGGATGCCGCTGCTGCTGCTGGCCGGCGACACCTTCAACAGCCGCATCCCCGACCCCGTGCTCCAGCAGGTCGAGCACTTTGGCAATCCGACCCTCACCGTCAACGATGCCTTCCGCCCGGTGGTCCGCTACTGGGACCGCATCACCGCCCCCGAACAAGCAGTCGAGTCGCTGTCCAACGCCGTCAACACCATGCTCGACCCCGGCGACTGCGGCCCGGCGTTCATCGGCCTCCCCCAAGACGTCCAAGCAGAGGCCTATGACTTTCCCGCTCGCTTATTCGAAGAGACCGTCCACGAGATCCGCCGTCCCCGACCCGACGCTCGTGAGCTCCGCCGGGCCGCCGCCGCGCTGGCCGCCGCCGAGCGGCCCCTGATCGTGGCCGGCGGCGGGGTTCATTGGTCGCTGGCCGAAGACGAGCTCCGGACCTTCGCCGAGATTCACAACATCCCGGTGGTCGAAACGGTGGCCGGGCGCACCTCGCTGGTGGCCGACCACCGGCTCAACTGCGGGCCCATCGGGGTCACTGGCTGCGCGTCGGCCAACGCCATGGCCGCCGAGGCCGACGTGGTGCTGGCGGTGGGCACTCGCCTGGGTGACTTCGTCACCGGTTCGTGGACGGTGTTCGGCGGAGGCGACGATGTGCAGATCATCGGGCTGAACGCGGCCCGCTTCGACGCCACCAAGCACCGCTCGCTGCCATTGGTGGCCGACGCCCGCGAAGGCCTAGCCGAGCTCGGCGCCGCGCTGGGCCACTACCGGGCCCCCGAGGAGTGGACCGACCGGGCCTCCTCGGAGACTTCGCAGTACCACGCCTACATCGACAAGATCGCCGCCCCCGAGGCGGTGGCGCCAGCCGGCTCATCGGCCGACAGCTCCGACCACGACCACGCCGATCTCCCCACGTATGCCCAGGTTGTGGGGGTGGTGGACCGGGCCGCCGACGAGTCCACCTATGTGCTGGCTGCGGCCGGGGGGTTCCCCGGCGAACTGGTGAACGGGTGGCGGGGCCAAGCGGTCCACTCCTTCGACTGCGAGTACGGCTACTCCTGCATGGGCTATGAGATCTCCGGGGGCTGGGGGGCCAAGATGGCCCTGCCCGCGCGCGAAGTGGTGGTGCTGGTGGGCGACGGCTCCTATTTGATGATGAACAGCGACCTCTACAGCACGGTGCTCACCGGTCACAAGCTCATCGTGATCGTGTGCGACAACGGCGGCTACGCGGTGATCAACCGCTTGCAGTTGGCCCAAGGAGGCGTGCCGTTCAACAACCTGATCGCCGACTCCCGGGTGCAAGAGGCGACCGCGGTGGACTTCGCGGCCCACGCTGAGTCGATGGGCTGTGAAGCCGAGACGGTGACCTCGATCGCCGAGCTCGAGGCCGCCTTCGGTCGGGCCCGCGCTTCAGACCGGACGTATGTGATCGCGCTCAATACCAACGCCTACCGCTGGACCGAAGGGGGGTCGTTCTGGGAGGTGGGGGTGCCCGAGGTGAGCGCCAGCCCCGATGTGCGGGCCGCCCGGGCGGCCATGGACGCCGACAAAGCCGCCCAACGGGTGGGATGGTGAGCCCGACAGCCCGATGAGCACCCTTCGGCGCGACTACCGCGTGGGCGGCCCCGAGGCCGGTCGGGCCGCCGCGTCCGGGTTGGTGGAGGCCGAGTGGTTCCGCCCGCCCATCGACCCCGAGCGCCTGCGCCAACTCCAGGTGCGGGGCAACGCCCGAGCGGCCCTCGACACCGCGGCCTGGCTGGGACTGCTCGCCGGATTCGGCTGCCTCGCCTTCGTCTCGCTGGGCACCCGGTGGGCGATCCCGGCATTCGCGGCATATGGCGCCCTATATGGCGGCGCCGGCGACTCCCGCTGGCATGAGTGCGGCCACGGCACCGCGTTCAGGTCCAGGTGGCTCAACGATGTGGTGTATTACCTGGCCTCGTTCATGCTGCTGCGCCAGCCCACCCTGTGGCGCTGGTCGCATGTGCGCCACCACACCGACACCATCGTGGTGGGCCGCGACGCCGAGATCATCTTTCCCCGTCCCTCCACTCCCCCATCGATTGCGCTGTTGTTCGTGCCAGTGTTGAACGTCCCCAAGATGGTGGTGCGCTCCGCCAAGCACGCCGTCGGGCGCATCGACGACGAGGCCCGTTCCTTCATCCCCGCCGACGAGCTCCCCAAGCTGAAGTGGGAGTCCCGGGTTTACATCGCCGTCCTCGCCGGGGTGACCGCCTGGTCGGCGGCGGCCTGGACCATCGTGCCCCTGCTCTACGTCGGCCTGCCCACCGTGTACGGCGCCTGGTTGATGATCTTCTTCGCCGTCACCCAGCACGCCGGGCTGCGGGAGGACGTGCTCGACCACCGCCTCAACACTCGCACCGTCTACATGAATCCCGTATTCCGGTTCTTGTACTCCAACATGAACTACCACGTTGAGCACCACATCTTCCCCACCGTGCCCTACTACGCCCTGCCCGCGCTGCACCAGGAGGTGAAGGGCTATCTGGCGCCGGCCGCGCCCAACACTTGGACGGCCTTCCGCGACATCCTGTCCACCCTGCGCCGCCAGTGGCGCGATCCGGCCTATGACGAGCCCCGCGACGATGTGCCCGCGGTGCCCGACGCGGGCCGCTCTTTTGTCAACACCGGCCATACCGTGTGGGCCGGCGGTCGCCATGACGGGCTGTTCGACCTCGGCCCGGCCAACGCCCTTGCCCCCGGATCGGCCCGCCAAGTGGATGTGGGCGACGAGGCCTACGCCCTGTTCCGCTTGGACGATGGCACTCTGGTATGCGCCGAAGGACTCTGCACCCACGGGCAGGCCTATCTGGCCGAGGGCGCGGTAATGGGCTGCGAAGTGGAATGCCCCAAGCACAACGGTCGCTTCGACCTCCGCACCGGTGCCCCGGTGCGGCTTCCGGCCACCGACCCCCTAGCCTTGTACCCGGTGGAAGTGCGAAACGGCCGGGTGGTGTCAAGCCTTGTGCCCTTACCCGAGGAGGCCCAATCATGAGCCCGGTGCGCATCGGGGTCATGGGCTGCGGGCGGATCGGGCGGATGCACGCCGAACTGATCGCCCACCAGGTGCCCGGCGCAGAGGTGGCCGCGGTCTACGACGTGGTCGACGAGGCCTCAGCCTCCGTGGCCGAGGATCTGGGAGTGCGCCAGGCCACCGATGCCGCCGAGGTTCTGGAAGCCGACGACGTCGACGCCGTGGCCATCTGCACTTCCACTCACACCCACATCGACCTGCTGGTGGCCACGGCCGAGGCCGGCAAGGCCGCCTTCGTGGAGAAGCCGCTGGCACTGAACCTGGCCGACGTCGACCGGGGCATCGCCGCCGCCGAGGCCGCGGGCATCCCGGTGCAAGTGGGGTTCAACCGGCGTTTCGACCCCAGCCACCGCTACGTGCGCGACCGGGTGGCCGCCGGCGATTTGGGCGATGTCCACTTGGTGCGCATCTCCAGCCGCGACCCCGAGCCTCCGCCGCTGATGTACTTGGACGAGTCCGGAGGCATCTTCTGCGACATGACCATCCACGACTTCGACATGATCCGCTTCGTCACCAACAGCGAGGTAACCGAGGTTTACGCCACCGGCGCGGTGCTGGTGGATGAAGCCATCGGCGAGGTCGGCGACCTCGACACCGCGGTGGTCGTCTGCCACCACGAAAGCGGCGCCATCAGCACCATCGACAACAGCCGCCGAGCGGTGTACGGCTATGACCAGCGGGTGGAGGCGTTCGGGTCGGCCGGAATGGCCGCTTCTGAGAACCCCCTTACTGCCACCGCGGTGACCAGAACCGCCGACGGCGCCCGCGGGCCTGCCCTGCCCTACTTCTTCTTGGAGCGGTACGTTCCGTCGTATCTGGCCGAGTGGGACGCTTTCGTAGCCATGATGCAGGGAGAACCGTCGCCGGTCACCCTGGCCGACGGGCGGGCACCGCTGGCCATCGGCTTGGCCGCATGGCGCTCGGTGCGCGAGCGTCGCCCGGTGCAGATCGACGAGATCGGCTGATTCATGAGGGCGCACACCAAGATCAGAGACTTACCGCGAACCGACGGGAACGGCTGACCCATGCGGGCCTATGTCACCGGAGGCACCGGCTTCATCGGGGCCAACATCGTGAAGGTGTTCGCCGAGCGCCACGGCGCCACTGTCCACTGCCCGGTCCACTCCTTCGTCCCCGAGAACCCCCAGGGTTACACCACCGAGCCGCTGGATTTGTTGGACGCCGACGCGGTGCTGTCCAGCGTGGCCGAGTTCGACCCCGATGTGATCGTCCACTCCATGATCCTCAACGACTTGGACGGCATCTACAACCAGCGGGAGCTGGCCTGGCGCAGCTACGTGGATGCCACCCTGACCATGGCCGAAGCGGCCAACCAGACCGGCGCCAAGCTCATCGTGGTGTCCACCGACTGGGTGTTCGACGGAACCCAGATCGGCGCCGACGAGCACACGCCCCCCAACCCGGTGAACTACTACGGGGTGCTTAAGGCCCTCAGCGAACAGGCCGCCCTGCTGCGGGCCGATCGGGCTGCCATAGCCCGGGTTTCGGCGGTGAACGGCATGCACTGGGCTCGTGACGAGATGCCCCGGGGCCAAGACCCCGGCTTCGGCTACTTCGTGACCACCGTGCTCGACGCGGTGTCTCAAGGCCAGCCATTTGGGGTGTGGGAGGGTGACGATATCAACATGGCGGCCACCCCCAGTCTGGCCAGCGAGTGCGCTGAGGCCATGTGGCTGATCGCGGCCAACGACGAAGCCGACGGCATCTTTCACTGCTGTGGGGCCGGGCCGGCCGGACGCATGGAGTTGGCCCGATTGGCCTGCGAGGTGTTCGGCCACGACCCTGCTCTTTTGCGGTCGGTCGCGCCCGACCCGGAGATGATGGCGTCGCTGGGCGGCGCCCGCATTCCCTACGACACCACGATCTGCACTCCGCGCACCGCCGAGGTGTTGGGCTATGAGCCGCTGGGAACCCGTGAGCTGCTGGAGCGCTTCAAACAGGAGTTGGACGCCGGCGAACTTGTGGCGGCATCCCCGGGAACAGGAGATTGACCATGGCGACCGCGCCCGCATCAGGACCCATCCGCCCCCAGCCGGGGCCGGGGCGAATCCTGGAGATCACCCCCGAAACTGCCGGATGGGACAACGTGGCCTTCTCGGTAGTGGAACTCACCCCGTCGGACTCGTGGTCGGGGGTCGAATCCGACCGGGAGACCGCCATCGTCCCCTTGTCCGGCTCGGGACGGGTGGCAGCCGGAGAGGTCGACACCGCCATCGGCCGCACGTCGGTGTTCGAGG
The DNA here is from genome assembly GCF_965208475.1 of Candidatus Poriferisocius sp. GTDB lineage: Bacteria > Actinomycetota > Acidimicrobiia > Acidimicrobiales > Bin134 > Poriferisocius. Next base: position 955,003 of record NZ_OZ242338.1, read on the forward strand.
AGCTGGGCCGCATCGTCTATCTGCCGCCGGGCACTCCCTATGAGATCACCACCGAGGGCTCGCTGACAGCCGCGGTGGGCTCGGCCCCGGCCGAGGGTCGCTACCCGGCCCGAGTCATCGAGCCGTCTGAGATGCGGGTCGAAATCCGCGGCGGCGGCCAGGCCTACCGCCAAGTGGTCCACTCCCTGGCCCATCCGCTGCCCGCCGAGAAACTCATCCTCTACGAGGTGTTCGTGCCCCGGGGCACGTGGTCGGGCTGGCCCCCCCACTGCCACGACGGGCGAGACGGCTCGCCCTATCTGGAGGAGGTGTACTACTTCCGCCTGGATCGCCCTGAGGGCTACGCCATGCACCGCAACTGGCGCTCTGAAGAGAACTTCGACGAAGCAGTGGTGATTCGAGATGGCGACGCGGCACTGGTTCCCAAGGGGTATCACACGTCGGTGGCCTGCCCCGGCTCCAACATGTACTTCCTCAACTACCTGGCCGGCGAGCTGATCGGCGATCAGCGGCGCACACCTCCCTGCTTTGACGCCGAGCACACCTGGATCGAGGCCGACTGGGGTGCGGGGGCGTGGACGCTGCCGGTGGCCGGCGCGGTGCCCTCCAACTGAAATGAGCGTGGACGACCTCACCCACAAGGGGCGGTTCGCGGTGCTGGCCATCGACCACCGCGACTCGCTGCGCAGCGTGCTGGCCCCCGACAATCCCGATTCTGTGTCCCACCAGGCCATTGTCAACCTCAAGCACGACCTGGTAGTCGGATTGGCCGGCGGGGCTACCGGTGTGATGCTCGAGCCCGAGTACTCCATCCCCCAGCTTCTGGACGGCACGCTGCCCCCCGGGGTGGGCTTCACCGCCGCGCTGGAGGCTCAGGGGTACATGGCCGATCCCGAAGCCGCCCCCGTTGCCCTCCTCGACGGCTGGTCGGCGCAGGCCGCCGCCGACTGCGGGGCCGCCGCGGCCAAGCTGCTGGTGCTGTACCGGCCTGACCGCCCCCACGCCACCGCCCAAGAGAAGGCCGCAGCCGAAATCGTGGCCGAGTGCCGGCGGGTGGGCATCCCCCTGCTGGTAGAACCGCTGTTCTATGCCTTGGACGATCCGTCCATCCGCCCCAAGATCGTGCTCGACACCGTGGACCGATTCGCCCCCATGGGCCCCGATGTGCTGAAGCTGCCATTCCCGATCGACCCCGACCATGACGCCGACCAGGCCCGCTGGGCCGCAGCCTGCTCAGAGATCACCGCCCGCAGCGACATGCCCTGGACACTGCTCTCTGGCGGCGGCGCCTTCGAGAGCTACCACGCCCAACTGGATGTGGCCATGGCCTCGGGTTGCTCCGGATTCACCGTCGGACGAGCCCTGTGGGGCGAAGCCGCCCTTGCCCCACCCGCCGACCGCCCCAGGATCATCGACGACCTCATCGCCCCCCGATTGGCCGCCCTGAAGGAGCTAGTTGCCTGAACAGCTACCGCCAAACTCGCCGGAGCAGACCTGCAAGTGGATTAGGTCAACCCTTTAGAGCCGATTGGCCTTTCTGTCTCCTGAAACGCCGTAAGCCGAAGCGCTTTTCGATCTCATGCTGCAGATCGGTGATCGCCTTCCTACATTTCGTGTCAGGACCCCAACCATCTAAGTTCATGTCGGTGGCCTTGGTGATTGCGGCGCTATCCCATGCTGAACTGATGGCAGGACCAATAGCTTGATCAAGCGCAACTCGGGTCTTCGCGTAGGTGCGAGCCAAGTTGGGATGGTCGGTTGCAATCCGGCTCTACGCGTCTGAGCGGGGACGTCGGGTTCTGATTTTTGTGACGGGTTGAGTTTGGCCGGGTTTTCGTCCGGCGGCAAGCAGGATTCGGAGCCGGTAGTTGTCGAGGTTGGTGAAGCCTCGGCCTGAGCGTTTGACGTCTTTGATCTTGGCGTTGGCGGCTTCGGTGCGGCCGTTGTGGGTGCGGGTCCGCACGCTGGTTTCGATCTCGGTTCGCCATTTGGTGAGGGTTCGGGCGAGCTTGTGCAGCTCGGGGGCGGCCTCGGGCGCCCGGCAGTATTCGATGGCCTCGCCGAGGCGGGCGGCGGCCTGGTCGGCGTCTCCGGTCTTGAACACCGAGCGGATCTTCTCTTTGGCTTGCCAGCAGTCGGCGACCTCGTCGTAGGGGTCGCCGGCGTCGAGTGCCCGGCGGATCCGGTCCCGCGCGGCGGCGCTGAGGCGCTCGGCGCCGGTGAGGAGCAGTTTGCGGGCGCCGTAGAGCGGGTCGCCTTTGCGGACGCGGTGGCCCAGGGCGTCGTTTTGGGTGCGGCGGCGGCACTCGTCGAGCGCCCGGTTCGCCAGGCGCACGATGCGGGGACGGGTCCGCCGCGAGCTGCGCGTCGGCGGCCAGCGCACCTTTTGCCTTGAGGCCGCGGACTGCTTTGCGGTATCGGTCGTGGGGGTCGCAGCACACCACCTCGACGCAGGCCATCTGCTCCCGTGGCCGCATCTGCGCCCATCGCTCCAGGTCAGCGGCGTCTCTGCCGTCGAACACGTCGATGACCTGCCCGGTGTCCGCGTCGACCGCTGCGGTTGTGAACCGGCGCCTGCGGAACCTTGTCGCGGAGCCCATGACGGTCTCGTCGAACCCCAAGCGGGCCGAAGGCCCGACCCTGTCCGGGTCGCCGGCCGCCTGCTCGAGCGCCGGCTGGACCGCCGACCAAACGGTGTGCCATCCCACGCCCATATTGCGGGCCAGCGACGCCACCGACGCCCCCACAGCCGCCAAAGCGCCCACCGCCGCCTCCACAGCCCTGCTGGTGAGCACCCGGCGCGGCCCGGCCAGCCCGGACTCCTCGGTCCACGTCCTGGCACCGCACCCCCCGTCAGGGCACGCCCAGACGCGCTTGTTCCACAGAACCCCCACCGGCATCCCCCCGGCCGCCGCAGCGTCGCGCAAAACAACCCTGCGCCGACCCTTGGACCGGGCCCGGCTCCCGCACGCGCCGCAGCGCACAACCCGCCCGCCGGGCGACTCCACCTCCACCACCAACTCCCCGGCCTCGACGCGCTCGGCGACAACCGCCAACCCGAACGCGCCGAAACCTGAAACCGAACCAGCCTGAACCACCAGGGGCCTCCCGACTCTTTGACTATGTGACAGTCACAAGAACCGGCGAGGCCCCCACCTCAGCAGCGGACCCCCACAAGCACCCCGGTCCCAGCTTCAACGCGAAGAGCTCGGTAAGGACAGCGACTAGGGAGAGTCAGAAGAGCCGGAGAGGGGCATCTTCCATTTGGGGGAATGCTTGGCCAGTATCAAGGGCTCGGAGCGCCTCCCTGATGTTGTGGCCTAGCCGTTCAGCAAACCGGACCGGAACGGCGTTGCCAATTTGGAGATGCACATCACGTTTGTTGCCACCGACGAACTCCCAGGAGTCTGGGAAAGTCTGGAGACGGGCGTATTCTCGGTGTGTGAGCGAACGGAGGCGGTCAGCCCGGACACGCCACAAGGTGACATCAGTGTCTGGATTCCGGACGAACTTTGCATCGCTGCTTCGATCTCTAGGCTCTCGGCGAGCGGACACGTGCCCGTGGGCAAGGCCCCATACCGTCGCGGTATCCACAGCCGGGAAAGAGCGATCCCAACTCCGAATCGGGTTGCCATCGGAAGCCGTCCGGGAGAACCGTACAACGCTTATCGGCGCATCTTGGCCGGGATCCGTTCTTCGATCAACATGCACCTGCGACTTAAATCCCCATGAGGGATCATGATTAGGCAACGAGATCTTGTCACCATGAGCGAGGTCCCACAACCATGGGCGGATCGGCTCATAGCCTGAGGGGGCTGGGAGGTGCCAACCGTCAGGAGCCCCGTCTCGAAACGCCACGAACACAAACCGACGGCGAGTCTGCGGCACGCCGTGACCATCCATCTTGAACACATCCCAAGCAATGTCCCCGTATCCAGCCTCGGCCAGCGACACAGCGATCTCCTTAATGAATGGCCGCCCGGTGTCGGGATGCAGCATCGTGCGCAGGTTCAAGACGTTCTCGATGATGACAACGCGAGGACGCACCCGTTCGGCAACACGGCACACCTCTCGGAACAGCCCATTCCTATTGTCCGCTGCCTGGCGGTTCCCGCCGAGGCTGAACCCTTGGCATGGTGGTCCGGCTAGCAACACATCCGGGGTGTTGGGCAAACCTTCGGGCGACCATTCCCGTACATCAGCCTCGACTGGATTCCACTCAGGCCGGTTCTTGCGGAGCGTGTCAACAGCATTCGGGTCATGATCAACGGTAGTGACAGTGTTAAACCCCGCCGCCTCGAATCCAAGGTCGAGCCCCCCGGCACCGGAAAACATGCTGAGTGCGGTCAGATCGCCCACAAGCCCACTCTAGGCACTTGGAGTGACACTATTGCTCATGGTCACCTCGGCACCCGGACCTTCAGACCGGGCAATCCGCCATGCCCTGAAATGGTGCCGTCGTCCAGCGGTTGGGTTCCTGCGATAAGTGGCACTCAAGTGGTTTGTGGCGAAGTCAAACGCATAGCCAGTCATCACATTTTCAACCTCAACCCGAGTGACCTCCCCGACTTGCACGAATCCGTTACCTGGATCATCGCCAGCGGGTAGTAGGAGCGTGCGAGTACCCTCAACCCCTTCAAGCAGGACTACCGGGGTCGGCATTACGTACATCTTGCGGTCGCGGAGCAAGACGTCGCCATAGCTGCCGAACCCACGGGTGCTTGTGTTCTTGTGCTCATAAGTATCGTCGGCATTAAGGAAGGAGCCAGGGACGATCACAAGGTCCACAACTGGAAAGGTGTTGCCCTCTGGGGACGCCGGGTACCTGCCGAAGGCATAGTAAATCGTCCGACCATTGTGTGTCGGGCGGGCGACCTGGCTATTCCCATCGAACGAAGCATCGCGCCCCGGTGTGGACAGGCCCTTCACTTCAATTCCTTCGGGGGTATCTACCAACGTCAAGTCCGGGTAGCTGTTCCGACCTGGATCGTCGTGATTGATGCCAGCCTCGCCGAGACGAGCCTGGACCCACCGCTGAAAATGAAACTCCTTATCGTCGCGTCCTTCTCGAACAATCAGCTCACCACGAACAATGGCAGCGTCCATCGACCGAAAAGCAGAAGGGATCAGCGAAGTCACTTTACGATTTTCGCATTCCCTGCTGTCAAGTTCGAGGACCCTAAGGCTTTAGGCAGCGGACATGCCGGGCAATCCATCAGCCTTAGTCCCGCGAGTGGTCCGTAATCCATCCAGCTCAATCAGCTACTGCCCCGCCGGCCACGAATTCGCCCTGGTAGAACACCAGAGCCTGGCCGGGGGCTACTCGGCGCTGGGGCTTTAGCCAGTCGACTCTGCCTGCTGGGTCTACTACTCCGACTGCGGGGGTGCCGTGGGCGCTCGCCTGGATGTCCACTGGGCCTTCGACCGCTCCATCGGCCCACTGGATGTCGGTCACCTCTTGGGTCGGCGAGTACAGATCCTGGCGACGGCCCACGGTTACCCGGCCTGCGGGGATGTCCACATCGGTCACGTAGCGGGGTTCGTCGGTGCCGCCCAGGTTGAGGCCCCGGCGCTGGCCGATGGTCACGGCCTGCACGGTCTCGACAGTGCTCAGGACCGTGCCGTCGGAGTCAACCACGGTGGCCGGGGACTCTTCCAGCCGGCGCGACAGGAACCCTTGCCGCCCCCCGGCCCGGTTGGCGATGAAGCAAACATCCTGGCTGTCGGGCTTGGCCGAGTTCCGCAGGCCCAGACCGACAGCCCGCTCCCGAACCTCGGCCTTGGTCAGATGACCGATGGGCAACAGCAGCCGAGACATCTGCGCCTGGCCCAACATGTACAGCACGTAGGACTGGTCTTTGGCGTCGTCCATCCCTCGGCGCACCCGGAACCCGCCACCGGTGGTATCCAAGCGGGCGTGATGGCCGGTGGCCACCGCGTCGAAGCCCAGGGCTTCGGCCCGCACCATCAGCTTGTCGAACTTGAGGTGGCGGTTGCACTCGATACACGGGTTGGGTGTGAGCCCGACAGCGTGGTCATCCACGTAAGGGCCGACCACTCGCTCATCGAAGGCGTCGCCGAAGTTGAACACGTGGTGCTGCAACCCCAACCGGTCGGCCACCCGGCGGGCATCTTCCACATCCGACACCGAGCAGCATCCGGTGTCCGATTCCCCGCCCCACAGCTTGAGGGTCACTCCCACCACATCGTGGCCCTGCGCGGCCAGCATGGCCGCGGCCACCGAGGAGTCCACTCCTCCAGACATGGCCGCCAACACCCGCACCGCTCAGCCCTCGTCCTCAACCCGTCCTGTAGTCCCGAAGCCGGGACACCGCGTCGGGGATCACCGCCAGCGCTCGATCGATATCGGCATCGGTGGTCTCATAGCCCAAAGACAGCCGCAGCGACCCCCCGGCCAGCATCCGGTCGTAGCCCATGGCGGCCAGCACATGCGAGGGATCCTGCGCCCCACTGGAGCAAGAGGACGCGGCCGAAGCGTACACGCCGGCATCCTCCAGCAGAAACAGCAGCGCCTCCGACTCGATGCCCTCGAAGCACAGGTGGGCCGACCCGGCCACCTTGCCCGACCGCTCCCCGGTCTCCACCGTGCCGGCGACCGCGGCCAGAACCCCGTCGGCCAGCCGATCCCGCAGCCCGCCCAGCCGCAGTGCCTGCTCGGCCCGGCTCTTCAGCACCACCTCGGCGGCCGCGGCCATCCCGGCGATGCCTGCCGCGTTGTGGGTGCCCGGGCGCAGATCCCGCTCTTGGCCGCCGCCCAACATCAAAGGCGACAGCTCCACTCCGCCGCGCACCACTAGGGCCCCCACCCCCTTGGGGCCGCCGAACTTGTGGGCGCTCACCGATATCAGATCGGCGCAGGCGGCCAGCGATGCCACGTCCAGCCAGGGAAAGGCCTGCACCGCGTCGGTATGCAGCACCGCTTGAGGGGCCCCCGAGCGCACCGCCGCGGCCACCTGCTCCAAGGGCTGAACTATGCCGGTCTCGTTGTTGGCCAGCATCACCGACACCACGGTCACGCCGTCGTCGAGGGCCGCGGCCAGCGCGTCCAAGTCGACCACCCCGGCCGCGTCCACCGCCACCACCCGGCCGCCCAGATGCTCTACCGGCGCCAATACCGCGTGGTGCTCGATGGCCGAGCACACCGTTACTCCACCCACCCGCATGTGCCGACCGACCACCGCCATGTTGTCGCCCTCGGTGCCTCCTCCGGTGAACACGACCTCACCCGGTTCTGAACCCAGGGCCTCGGCCATCACGTCGCGGGCGTCGTCGATCCGGCGGCGGGTGTCCCGAGCCATCCGGTGCGCGCCGGTCGGATTGGCATACAACTCCCGATGCAGCGGGGCCATGGCCTCGGCTGCCGCCGGGCACAGCGGCGTGGATGCCGCATTGTCCAGGTATGCGATCGCTCTAGATGTCCCAGATGCCATTGCCGATCCTCCCGATCACACCGTGGGGAACACCAGATCGTCGCGCCGGGAGCGCTTCAGCTCGGCGAACGATGGCCACTCGGCCAGCGTTACCACCGCGTCCCACAGCCGAACCGAGTCCTCTGAAGCGGGTACCTGGCTCACCACCGGCCCAAAGAACGAGGTCGACCCCCGGTCGTGGTGGAAGGTGATGATCGGGGTGCCCACATCCCGCCCGGTTCGGCTAAGCGCTTCAAGCGTGGACTCCCGCAAGGCGCCGTCTAGCGACTCGTCCTCGGCCCGGGCAGACAGTTCCGGCGATGCGCCCGCCCTCTCCAGCGCGGCAGACAAGTGCCCGTCCGAAGCCACCTCGCCCATGGTCGAGCGGATATCCCCGTCGGGGTTCCAGATTGTGGCCCCGTATGCGGTGTAGAGCGCGCCAGCGGCTGTCGGGCCATGCTCGTCCCGCAGCGCCTGGGCCACCCGCAGCATCCGTCGACCCTTGTGGTGCAGTTCCCGGTAGCCCTCTGGGAAGTCGTCGTAGTCTTTGTCCTCGTTGAGGATCGACAGGCAGATCAACTTCCAATCCACGGAGTAGTCCCGCTGCCGGGAGACATCGGTCACCCAGCGGGAGGTGATCCAGGCAAACGGGCAGATCGGATCCCAGAAGAACTCGATGTCAGCGTCGGGCATGGGCTGGATTCTACGGTCTCATGGCTGGGGTTCTCCCCAAAGACCGCATTTAGACTGAACTTGTGGGCAGAATCCGGGTTTCCACCACCATCGAAGCGCCTTTGGACACCGTGTGGGAGTACGTGCGACGCATCGAAAGCCACACCGAGTGGATGGCCGATGCTGTGTCGATTTCCTTCCAGAGCACCCAAACCGAGGGGGTAGGCACCGCGTTCGAATGTCGCACCAAGGTCGGCCCCCTGCGGCTCACTGATGCCATGGTGGTGACCGAATGGGCCGAGAAGAAGGCCATCGGAGTGCGCCACACCGGCCTGGTCGCCGGCGAGGGCCGCTTCACCCTCGCTCCGGCGGGAACTGGACGCACCGAATTCTGCTGGACCGAGGAGCTGCACTTCCCCTGGTGGATGGGAGGCCTCTTGGGCGACCTCGCGGGTGCCCGCATCCTCGAGTGGGTATGGCGCCGCAACCTCAAGACGCTGCGCGCCCAGTTCTAGGCTGCCTAGAACGCATCCACCCAACGGGAAGCGGCCCAAAGCGACCCGACGAAGGAAGCCGCCGCCACCGCGGCGGCCGATAGCAGCGAGGTCGCATTGACGTGACGCTGTCTGCGAATTGCCTGAGCTGCTACTGCCCCCACGAGGACACCGCCGATGAGCCCGCCGATGTGGCCACCCAGCGAAATACCCCGAACGGTGAAGCTGATAACCAGGTTGATGGCCAGAATCGGTCCTATAGGGGTCTGGAACAAGCCCACCCCTTGGGTTAGCAACAGCGCGGCATAGGCGCCCATAAGCCCGAAGATCGCCCCCGACGCCCCGGCGACCAGCGAGTTGGGGGTCTCGATCAGCGCCCCGAAAGACCCGCTCACCAGCGACGAGAGGTATACCGCCGTGAACGGCACTCGCCCCAGCCACCGCTCCAAGGCCAATCCCAGAATGTAAAGCGAGTACATGTTCACCGCGAGATGGAATAGGCCGTGGTGTAAGAATCCCCCGGTGAACACCCGCCACCATTCGTTGTAGACGTCGATGGCCGCCCCCCAGGTGGCGGCTTCGACAACTAGGCCATCGAGAGTGCCCCCACCACTGAGGGTGTCCCCCATCGCCATGCCGACAATGAACAACGCAACGTTGGCGGCTATGAGCACATAGCTGACGTACCAAGCGTCGGTTCTTTGCGGGACCATGCTTGCGGTATGCGGCTACAAGCCCACCGGTGAGCCGTCGCTCAGCAGGTTCTGGCCCGCATTCACCACCTCGGTGACCCCGGGTACCCGGTCTTTGAGAATCCGCTCCACCCCGGCCTTAAGCGTGACCGTCGAGGCCGGGCAGCTCACGCAGGCCCCTGTCAACTCCACGGTGACCACGCCGGTGTCCTCGTCCACCCCCCGCAGGAAGATATCGCCGTTGTCGGCCTGCACTGCGGGGCGGATGGCCTCGATCACCTGAGCTACGGCGTTCTGCACGCCTTCTATTGTCTCAACCGGAGCCCGATTCGCCAACCCTCCCGCCGAACTCGTTCAGTGAGCCATGCGGGCATCTGACAGACTCGCCAGTGTGGAAGTGCTGGCCCATCAGGGCGGCTGGGATGAGATCCTCTTGGTGGCCGCGCCGCTGGGCCTGCTGGCGGGCCTTCTATTTCTGGCTAACCGCCGGGCATCTCGCGGCGGACGTCGGCCCCAAGGCCGCTGAGCTTTCCGACGAAATCCTCATAACCCCGATCGATGTGATGGGGGTCGGCCACTACGGTCGCTCCGTCGGCAGCCAGCCCGGCGATCACCAGTGCAGCCCCCGCTCGGATGTCGGGCGCCCGCACCGGCGCCCCGCTCAGCCGTTCGACCCCTCGAATCACCGCATGGTGGCCCTCGGTGCGGATGTCGGCCCCCATGCGCATCAACTCGTCCACGTACCGGAACCGGCCCGAAAACAGATTCTCGGTAACTATCCCCACCCCTTCGGCCACCGAGAGCATGGCCACCAAGAGCGGTTTGCAGTCGGTGGGCAGGCCAGGATACGGCAGCGTGGACACATCTGATGACCGCAGGCGTCCGTTGCACATCGCCCACACCCCATCGGGGTCTGATGAGGTTCTCACCCCCATCTCTCCCATCTTGCGGCAGAGAATCGCCATGTGGTCTAGCCGGGCGCCCACAAGGGTGATCTCGCCGGTGGCCACCCCGAGGGCGGCCAGGAAGGTGGCCGCCTCGATTCGATCGCTGATCGCCGTGTGCTCCACCGGGCGCAGCTCCTCTACGCCCTGCACCGTGATGGTGGATGTTCCCGCGCCGAGAACGTGGCCACCCATGTGGTTCAAGAATCCGGCGAGGTCGGCGATCTCTGGTTCCCGGGCCGCGTTGTCGATAACCGTGGTGCCTTTGGCCCGCACCGCGGCCATCATCACGTTCTCTGTGGCGCCTACGCTGGGAAACTCCAACAGCACCTGACTGCCGATCAGATTGTCGGCAACAGCGTGTACATCGCCCCCGGAGACCTCGAACCGGCAGCCGATGGCCTCCAGGCCGGCGACATGCATGTCTATGGGGCGGGGCCCGAAGTCGTCACCGCCGGGCATGGCGACCGTGGCGTGGCCAACACTGGCCAACAGGGGGCCCAACACCGCGGTGGAGGCTCGAAGCTGCTCGGTCAGCGCATAGGGCGCCACCGGGTCGACCTCCGCGGGGCGCACGATGGTCAGCGTGTTGCTCGACCGGCTGACCGATACCCCCATCGCCCTCAGCACCTCGCCCATCACCGTTACATCGTGGATATCGGGCACGTTGCGGATCACGAAGGTGCCCTCGGTGAGCAGGCAGGCGGCCATGAGCTTGAGCACCGAGTTCTTGGCCCCGCCGATGGCCACCGACCCCTCCAGCGGGCCGCCGGCCCGAACCTCGATCCGGTCCTGCTGATCGAAGTCCTCCTGCTGGACGCGCTCCACCCGACAAGTATGGTGCCCGCGCTCCCACCGGCGAAGTCGTGGCGGCGGACACCAGAAGTAGACTGCCTCAGCCCATGCCCCGAGTGATCTCTCGTCGCGTTCTGAGCGCTGAAGCCGCCGATGGCCTGCTGAACGGCCCCGACGGCCTGCTGAGCCCCCGCACCGACATCGTTTTGGAGCGCGCCGAGCCTGATGGGGTGTTCACCGCGGTAGAGGGGCCGGTCGATCACTACCGCCGCACGGTCGCCGTCGAGCCGATCAGCTCTGATCAGGTGGAGATCACCGAGCAGTTCGACTTCCGGCTGGCCATCCCGGTTTGGCGGGTGCTCTTCACCATCCCCGTAAGCCGGGCCCTGCGTCAGGGACGGGACCTGCCCTGGTGGCACCCCCCCGACCGCTTCACCGCCCGACAAGCTCGGATTGTGGCGCTGCTGTCCACGCTGGCGGTGCTCGCCGGGTTCTTGGGAACGCTGCTCGGCCAGACCATCACCTTTGCGCGAGAGGAGTTCGGGGAGAGCAAATCAGCCGCGGGTGTGGCCCTGTCGCTGATCCGGCTCAGCATTCTGATCACGGTGGCGGTGGCCGCACTCGCCGACCGGAAGGGCCGGCGGCGCACCCTGATCTACGCCGCGACTGGGGCCATCGTGGCCTCGGCGGCCACATCCCTGGTTGCCAACCTGGCCTCCTTGGCCGCGGTCCAGGCAACCTCCCGGGGACTGTCCCATGCCATGGCTCTGCTCGTCTTTGTGTTCGCACTCGAAGAAGCCCCGGCCGGCTCACGGGCCTTTGTGGCCTCCATGCTGGGAATGGCCGCCGGGCTGGGGTCGGGAATTGCCGTCGGGTCGGTACCCCTGGCCGACCTGGGGGTCACCGCGTGGCGACTCAGTTTCCTGATGGCGCTGGCCGGACTGCCCCTGGTGTTGTACGCGGCCCGCAGACTGCCCGAATCCCAGCGGTTCGAAACTGCCCGCCGACAGCCTCGAACCCGCCCGCCAAAGCAGCACCAATTCCGACTAGTGCTCTTGGCCGTGACCTCTTTTGCCGTGCTGTTGTTCGCCGCACCGGCCTCTCAGTTGCAAAACGACTTCTTGCGGGACGAACGGGGCTTCAGTGCCACCAAGATCACGATCTTCACTCTGCTCACTGCTTGGACCGCGGGACCGGGCATGCTCATAGCCGGCAAGCTGGCCGACCTCCGGGGCCGACGGGTTCTTGCCTCTATCGGAGTGAGCGGCGGCGCGCTGTTCGCCTGGTGGCACTTCACCCTGGCCGGATGGCCCATGTGGGTTCTGATCTCGGTTGGAACCCTTATGACCGCAACTACGGTGCCGACGCTGGGGGTGTACCGGGCTGAGATGTTCGGCACCATCCGCCGGTCGGAGTCCAACGGACTCCTGGGGATAGCCGGTGTGGCGGGCAGTGCCGCCGGACTCGCCGCCGCTGGGGTAATGGCCGACGCCTGGGGATATGGCACCGCGTTCTCGGTGTTGATTGCCGGCCCGATCGTCGTGGCCATCCTGGTGCTCCTGTTCTACCCCGAGACCACTCGGCGATCTCTTGAAGAACTCAACCCTGAAGACTCAGGAGAGGGCTAGAGGCTCGCCAACCAGCCGGCCACTGCCGCGACTATCTGCTCATCAGCCCTCTTCGGATCGTGGCGCTCTCCCTCGAGCCACACGGTGCTCACCGGGCCTTTGATGGCCGGCAGATGCTGGGCAAACTCCTCGGGACTGCCGAAGGGGTCGCGGTCGCCGGAGATGAACAGGCATGGAACGTCGATCTCTGGGAAATGCCCGGTCCGCAGACTCTCGGGCTTCTTCGGTGGGTGCAGCGGATAGCTCAGCAGCACCAGCCCCGCCGCAGCCATCCCCTCGGCCACCGCCATCGAGCACATCCTGCCGCCCATCGACCGGCCCCCTAGCACCAAGCGCCCAACATCGGTCTCCAGCCGGGCGGCGATGGCCGGAACTTCCTCGTGCAGAAAGGCCAGCAGCTTGGGCGCCCGGTCGGGGGGCCGGCGGCCCTGGTTGCGGTAGGGGAAGTTGATGCGCTCCACCGGCAGCGGGGACAGTCCCTCCGCGATGGCTGCCAGCGTGTGCTGGTCGCGGTCTCCACCCGCACCGTGGGTCAGCACCACCCCCTCCACGATCGGCCTGCTCATTGCTCCCATTACATGTACCGGCGCACTACAAGTAGCTCCGCATTACATGTAGCTCCGCAGCAATTCCCGCAGGTCCTCGGCAGCCTGCTTGGAGGCCGCGTCTCCGTCGACAGGGTCGGGCCCGGCGGCCAAGGCCACTCGCAGGGCATCGGCGGCGTCCAGCATCGCTCGCCAGAACTCGGCGTCGTAGCCCCACGGGAGACTGAGCTGGACCACCTGGTCATGAGCGATCGCGAAGTCCTCCACCGCTTTGGAGTCGACGGCGGAGCGCCGGAGCCGGTCGGAGGAAAAGAACAGCGCCTCCAGCACCTGATAGGGCTCCGCATCGGGCAGCCCCGGCCCGAACTGGTGCTGGGCAACGGCGTTGGCCAGCCGGTCGAACAGAGCGTCCACCGCCTCCTCGTCGGCCTCGCCCACTGCCAGGTTGCCGGCGTAGTCGATCTCATGGGCGATGCCCTCGGTCAACAACTCGCTCACGACATCGGCCTTGTGAGCGTCGTCGAAGTCGCCCAACTCGTACACCACCGCAGGCTGGCTCTTGTCGAACGCCGGGAGCTGGCCTCGCAGCACTTCCTCCACCGCCTTGTCCACCGCCTCCTCGTCGGCCTCGCACACGATCAGCGTCGGGCCCAGCCAGGCGTGCTCCAGTTCTTGGGCTTGCAGCGCGGCCTCCAGCCCGCTGCGGGAGTCGTATGACCACTCGTGGAACTCGTAGGCCAGTTGCTCGTCGTCGGGACCACCCACCTCTTCGGCCGGCTGCGGAGGGGTGGGAAAGGTGGCCACGCCGCATTCCGCGCACTCCGACACGTCTTCGTCGTAAGCGGCGCCGCATTGAAAGCACCAGACCATGTTGGAATGGTGGCAGATCATGCCAACCGGTGTCATCGTCGTAGCGAAGAGAAGCCCCACAAAGATGTCGGCAAGGAGTGAACGAGAGCGCTCTATGCGGCTGGCTCTATGCCGCTATGGTTGGGCAACGTGAACGCATCGCCCGAAGCCCCCGACCGCAACCTGGCGATGGAGCTGGTTCGAGTGACCGAGGTCGCTGCCCTGGCCGCTTCCCGATGGATGGGCCGGGGCGACAAGGAAGGCGCCGACGAAGCCGCGGTGGAAGCCATGCGGGTGCTGCTGCGGACCGTCCCGATGGATGGGATCGTGGTGATCGGCGAGGGCGAAAAAGATGAAGCCCCCATGCTCTTCAACGGCGAGTTGATCGGCGACGGATCCCCTCCCGAGTGCGACATCGCGGTAGACCCGATAGATGGCACCACCTTGACCTCCCTGGGCCGGAGCAACGCGTTGTCGGTGATCGCGGTCTCCGACCGGGGGACCATGTTCAACCCCGGACCTTGTGTCTACATGGAGAAGATCGCCTTCGGCCCCGAGTGCGTCGGCTATGGAATCTCACTGGACAACTCCCCCACCCGCAATCTCGAGTTGGTGGCCGAGGCCAAGAGCGAGTCGGTGCGCGACGTGACCGCGGTGATCCTCGACCGCGACCGCCACTCCGATCTGATCGCCGAGGTGCGGGACGCCGGCACCCGCATCCGCCTCATCCCCGACGGCGACGTGGCCGGCGCCATTTCCACTGCGTGGCCGGACTCTGGGGCCGACATTCTGTTCGGCATCGGCGGAACCCCCGAGGGTGTCATCGCCGCCGCGGCCCTCAAATGCATGGGGGGAGAACTGCTGGGCCGGCTTTGGCCCCGCAACGACCGGGAGCGCAGGCAAGCAGAGAAGCTGGGCCGAGACGTCAGCGCAGTGCTCACCCCCGACGACTTGGTACAGGGAGACAACTGCTTCTTCGCGGCTACCGGTATCACCGACGGCGACCTGCTCAGGGGAGTCCACTACTACAAGAACCACGCCAGCACGCAGTCGCTGGTAATGCGGTCGAAGTCGGGCACCGTCCGGCTGGTCAACGCCGACCACCAGATGGGGAAGCTGACCAGCTTCGCCGCGGTGGAATTCGGCTAGAGGTCTATTTCCGAAGGCAGCAGCTACCGGTCGGTGCGGTACAGGTAGCGCACATCCCAGTAGCCGTACAGGGTCGGTGTGTAGTTGCCGAATACGTTGCGTACCGCGCCCAGCCGCTCGCCGAGGGTGGTGTATATGAGCGGCACATTCTCCGCGATGATGGTCTGCGCCTCCCGGTAGAGAAGCACGCGCTGGGCATGGTCCAACTCGGCGCTGGCCGCGATGTACAACTCGTCGACCCGGGCCTCCCAGTCGGTGGCCGGCTCAGCCTGGTTCGGATACCACAGGTGCAAGGGTTCGCCGCTGTGCCACAGCGTGATGCCGCCGTAGGGATCGGAGTCGCCGGTGAAGCCCACCACCATGGCCTCCCAGTCATAGGTGGTGGTCAGCTGGGACACCAGCACGCCGAAGTCGACCAATTCGAACTCGACGTCGAGGCCCAGCACAGCCATCCCCTGCTCAACGATCGCGGTGACATCAGCCCGGACAGTGTTGCCCTCGTTGGTTACGAGCGTGAACGAGATCGGGTTGCCGAGATCGTCCTCGCGGATACCGTCGCTGTCGGTGTCCCGCCAGTCCAGCTCGTCGAGAATCTCGCTGGCTCTGTCCAGGTCATAGGGGTACCGGCTCACATCGGGATTGTGGAAGTCGCCGGCGGCCGGGCTCACCGACGACCACTGCGGGTAGCCCAGGCCGTGCTGCACACCGTCGATCATGGCCGCTTTGTCCATCGTGTGGGCCACCGCTTGGCGGAACTTCACGTTCTGGAACCAGCGGAGCTGCACGGGATCGACATAGCGCTCCCCCGCGTCGTTCACCCCTGGGTTCTGGTTGAACGCCAAGAAGGTGGTGCCGAAGCCGGGGCCGCGCCGGTGCAGGGTGAAGTTCTCGGCGTCGGCCAACGGCGCCAGTGCGGCGAACTCGTGGCCCAGCACGCCGTGGGAGTCTGAGGTGCCGTCGCGGAACATTGCGAGCTCGTCCTCCAAGTCTTCCACGATCACCTCCACCACCCGGTCGAGATAGGGCAAGCGCCCTCCGGCATCGTCGGCGAGCCAATAGCCGGGGTTTCGCTCGAAGACGATCCGCTCGCCCGGCGAGTATTCCCCGATGGTGAACGGGCCGGTGCCAACTATCTCCGCCGGGTCGGTGTCGAGTGCCCAGAACTCCTCGAAGCTGCTCTCCGCGATGGGCCTTTCCAAGACGTGCTTGGGGTAGATGGCGGTGCCCATCGATCGCAGAAACGGCGCGAACGGCCGGGGCAGCACGAATTCCACGGTGTATTCATCGAGCGCCGCCACCGCCATCGGCGACTCTTCCCATTGGCCGGTGTCGGGGTTCAGGTGGCGGAACTCGAACGCAGTACGACTCGAAGCGTGGAAGTCCTCGCTGTAGATGACCTCATTGAAGGTGAACTCAACATCGTGAGCGGTGAACGGCGTGCCGTCGTGCCAGCGCACGTCGTCGCGCAGGTGGAACACCCAGCGCAGACCGTCGTCGGAACGCTCCCACGACTCGGCCAGTAGAGGCTCGACTTCATCGGTCAGCCATGAAGTCTCGGTGAGGCCCTCGAACAGGTATGACAGCACACGCCCCGATCCGGCATCGTTCGACAACGCCAGGTTGAACGTCAGCGGCTCGGAGATGGTCGCCACGGTGAGGGTGCCCCCGTGGGTGCCGACCTCGTAGGAGAACCCTTCGGCGTTGCGGCGGAGCTCCTTCACGATGGCCTCAGCAGGCGAGGCGGATTCCGCTGGGCCGGGGTCGTCGCTGCACCCGGCCATCAACACCGCGATGACTGCTATGGGCAGGAAAGGTCTTGCCATCTTCATCTGCTGCTCCTAGCGGTCCAGATTCTGGCCCCGGCGGGCGACCCGCCCGATGATCGACCGGCGAACACCTCGGGGGGCTTTGCTGGAGAATATCGCCAACAGCTTATTGTGCCGGCCAGTCACAACCTCGGGCCGGGACCGGGCCGCAGCCCTCAATGCCTCAGCGGCAACGGCGTCTGCGCTCTGCCATCCCACCGACGGCCAGTTGTCGAGGTTCCAGCGTCCTCGCTCGTGGAACTCTGTTCGAGTCAGCCCCGGCATCACTGTGGTCACCGCCACCCCGGTGCCCTTGTGCTCTTCATGCAAGGCTTCGCCCAGGCTGGTTATGAACGCCTTGGTAGCTGCGTATACCGCGGTCATGGGCAGGCCTTGCAGCGACGCCATGGAAGACACCAGGACTACCTGGCCCCTGTCCCGGGAGGTCATGGTCTTCAGCGCCACATGAGTCAGGCGGACCAGCGCTTGCACGTTCACATCTATCGTCTCTGAGATCTGAGCGGGGGCCTGGGTGTGGAACGGGCCTTCGTAGCCCAGCCCGGCGTTGTTCACCAGCAGGTCGATGGGCGCCTCGTCGGCAGCCACTCGGCGCTCCACAGCCATAAGCCCGCTCGGGTCGGACAAGTCGGCGGCCAGGACCTCCACTCCTAGGCCCGCTCTGCCGGCCCGCAGTTCCGCAGCCAGCTCATCCAGCCGGTCGCCGTTTCTGGCCACCAGCACCAGATCCACCCCGGCGGCGGCCAACTGCGCCGCCATTTCTCGCCCGATCCCCGCCGACGCCCCCGTTACCAGCGCCCGCTCCCACCGAGTCCCCTGAGACCTTCCCAAACTCATTCCAAGCACTCCCATCAGGCGCATTGCCAACTGATTCACATCGGCCAAGCTATCGTTTGGCGGCACTGGACGGCGTTGTGTCAGTTCAACAGCAGATGCTTGGATCGTTCGGGCCGCCAGGTGGTGATTCGGCTTTTCTTCCCTAGGAGAAAGCCACACCCCGCACCCGCAGCTTGGATCGTTCGGGCCGCCAGGTGGTGATTCCTTTTTCGGGGAAGGCGCCGGGGTAGTCATCGGGGCTGGATTGCGATTCCGGGCAGGGTGGCCCTGAGCGTGCCTGTCCAGGCAGGAGATCGGCGTAGGGCGAAGGCGGTGGTCGTAGTTCGTAGGCGCCGTTCCGGTTTCGGTACACAACCCAGCCGTCGTCGTGGATGTTGTGGTGGCAGCTCTTGCAGACCAGGACCAGGTTGTCAATGTCGGTTGGACCGCCCGACAGCCATTCTTCGATGTGGTGGGCCTCGCACCACACCGCTGATCGTCCGCAGCCGATGCAGTGCTTGTCGCGGATGATGAGCGCGGCCCGCTGGGCCTCGGTGGCCAAGCGGTGCTTGCGTCCCACCCACAGTTCCTGGGTCTTGGTGTCGAACACGGTGGGCACAACGTCTGCGTTGCAAGCCAGCCGCAGAGCCTCAGAGACAGGCAAGGGTGTGCCGTCGAGCAGGCGGGCATCGGCCAGCTTCTGGTTCAGCGCGTCCCAGTCAGCGGTCAAGATCAAGGTGGTGCTCTGGGGCTTGCGGTCTTTGGCGTCGGCGCAGACCAGATTCTCCAACGCGTCGGCCATCCGCTGTTGGAAGGCGGTCTGATCGCCGGCGTCGCTGGCGTTGCGCTGACGGCGCACCTCATCGGCCAGCGCTGCCTCGAACCGGTTCCCGGCAACCGGGTCGAACCGCCCGTTCAAGATGAACATGCCGTCGTCGGGAGACTTGAAGAAGCTCACAGAGCGGCGTTCGCGCTGTTTGGCCATCAACGACTTGCCGTCGTCGCCCGACCGCTCATGTTGGTGATCGCGCAACATGCGGGAGAACGTGCCGAAGTCCTGGTGTCGGGCTGCTTCGACCAGAACGGTCTCGTCAACCGGACCCTGGGAAGCAGCCTTGGCGATCTGCTTGGCGTGGGCTTCGGGAATCTCCCCGGTGCCCAACGCATCGAGGGTCTCGGGAACCTGCGAGAGCTGAGAGGCCGTCTCCACCTCCCGGCGGGCCTGCTGCTTGGACGCTTGAAGCTCGTCTAGAGCCACCCGCCGCGCCAAACCCTCGCCTCCTCGGCTGGCATACTCAGCCAGCGCAGCCGCCTTCATCGCCGCCAGCCGAGCCTCGGCCCCTTTGATCAACCCCAACCGCCCCCGCAACTCCGACAACGACAGCCCGGCCACATCAACCGCCTCCGGCCAAACCGGCCCAGAAGGTTCGCCGCCAGCCCGTTTCCCCTGCTTGGGGGTTCTAAACTCCATACATGCAAGTATACCAACCCCAGTGACAACAACCATCTGAATAAACGTGTATAAGCGAAGTTATATTGAAAACTATTGACTAGGATGTGAACACAAGCAACATGGCTCACATCAATGTTAAAGTGCAATCGGAACCTAAATCGAGGCAAGCCGGTGTCCCGCCACGTTCCTGCGATCGGTGGCAGCAGTGGCAGCACAGGCATCTGTGGTGCCCTTACGGAGTTAGCCTGCTTCTGGGACGACCCCCGTAGCGGCGCCATGAGGCTCGCCGCTGGCGGCTAGGCCAAAACAGCGGTGTCGCTGAGGAGGGCGATGTTGTCGTGGGATACCTCGACGAAACCGCGCTCGACGGCGATGGTGGTTTTGGCGCCGTCGGTGGTGTACACCCGGACCTCGCTGGGCACCAGGACGCCCAGGAAGGGCACGTGGCCGGGCTGGAAGGCGATCTCTCCGTCGGTGGTGCGGGCCACCACCATTTCGGCTTCGCCGGTGTAGACGATCTCCTCGGGGGAGACGAGCTCTACGGTCAGAGACATCGCTACTTCCCCAGCTCCAACGCTTCGCAACCCTCAGCCACAGCTAGGCCGCCTGAGCCTCGAGTTCGGCGGCTTTG
This sequence comes from Candidatus Poriferisocius sp., assembly GCF_965208475.1. Taxonomy (GTDB): domain Bacteria; phylum Actinomycetota; class Acidimicrobiia; order Acidimicrobiales; family Bin134; genus Poriferisocius. Next base: position 974,924 of record NZ_OZ242338.1, read on the forward strand.
CGGTGGGCGTCCTCGGCGCCGCCGACCATGAAGAAGGCCTGCTCGGGCAGGTCGTCGAGGTCGCCGTTCACCAGGGCCTCGAACGAGTCCACCGTCTCGTTCACCGAGGTGAAGATCCCGCCCATGCCGGTGAACACCTCGGCCACGAACATGGGCTGCGACAAGAACCGCTGCACCTTGCGGGCCCGGGACACGATCACCTTGTCCTCCTCCGACAGCTCGTCGAGGCCCAAGATGGCGATGATGTCCTGAAGCTCCTTGTAGCGCTGGAGGATCTCCTGCACCCGGCGGGCCACGCCGTAGTGGCGGTCCCCCACCACCTCAGGAGTGAGGATGGTCGAGGTGGAGGCCAGCGGGTCCACCGCCGGGTAGATACCGAGCGCGGCGATGTCGCGGCTCAGCTCGGTGGTGCCGTCGAAGTGGGTGAACGAGGTGAACGGCGCCGGGTCGGTGTAGTCGTCAGCGGGCACGTACACGGCCTGCAATGAGGTGATGGACCGACCCCGGGTGGAGGTGATGCGCTCCTGGAGCTCACCCATCTCGTCGGCCAGTGTGGGCTGATAGCCCACCGCCGATGGCATGCGGCCCAACAGGGTGGACACCTCCGAGCCGGCCTGCACGAAGCGGAAGATGTTGTCGATGAACAGAAGCACGTCCTGGTTCTGCACGTCGCGGAAGTACTCGGCCATGGTCACCCCGGCTAGGCCCACCCGCAGCCGCACGCCGGGGGGCTCGTCCATCTGGCCGAACACCAGGGCGGCCTTGTCCAAAACGCCCGACTCCTCCATCTCCAAGAACAGGTCGGTGCCCTCACGGGTGCGCTCGCCCACACCGGCGAACACCGACACGCCGCCGTGCTGGGTGGCCACCCGGTTGATCATCTCGGTGATGAGCACCGTCTTGCCCACACCGGCGCCGCCGAACAGGCCGATCTTGCCGCCCTCCTTGTAGGGGGTGAGCAGGTCGATCACCTTGATGCCGGTCTCGAACATGCGGGTGGACGGCTCCAGGGAGTCGAACGACGGGGCCGGGCGGTGGATCTCCCACTCCTCGCCCACGTCAAGAGTGCTGCGGTCGGTGTCGAGGCAATCCCCCACCACGTTCCACACGTGGCCCAGGGTGACGTCGCCCACCGGCACGGTCATGCCCTGGCCGGTGTTGCGCACTGGTGTGCCCCGGGTGAGGCCGTCGGTGGGCTTGAGGGCTATGGCTCGCACCCGTCCATCGCCGATCTGCTGGGCCACCTCGGCCTTGACGGTCACGGTCTCCCCGTCGACGTTCACATCGAACTCGAGGGCGGTGTTGATCTCCGGCAGTGCGTCCGGGGGGAACTCGGCGTCGATGACCGGGCCGGCGATAGCGACAACCCGGCCGTCTTTGAGGTTCTCCGACATCTGTATTCCTACTCCTACTGGTTGGCGGTGGCGAGGAGATCGGCGATTTCGCCGTCATCGTCCTCGTCCTTAAGGGCTTCGGCACCGCCGACGATCTCCATGATCTCGGTGGTGATGGCGTCTTGGCGGGCCCGGTTCATGGCCCGGGTGAGCTTGGTGATCAGATCCTCGGCGTTGTCGGTGGCCGCCTTCATGGCCCGCTGGCGGTTGGCGTGCTCGGAGGCGGCCGCGTCCAACAGCGCCGAGAACAGCCTCGACTCCACATACCGGGGCAAAAGCGACTCCAGCACACCCTCGGGAGAGGGCTCGAACTCGAACGCGGCCCGCAGCTCGCCCGAGCCGGCCGCGGCGATCACATCGATGCTCTCCAGCGGCAAGAAGCGCCGCACCGCCACCCGCTGGGTGCCGATGGTGAAGAACTCCATGTAGGCCAGGATCACCTCGTCGATGTAGCCTGATTCGAACCGGTCGGCCACCACCTCAGCCACTTGGCGGGCATCGTCGTAGGTGGGGGTGTCGCTCATGCCGGTGAAAGACTCGTCGATCCGGTAGTTGCGGAATCGGAAGTAGTCCTGCCCTTTCTTGCCGATGAGCATGAGCGAATAGTCCTGCCCCTTGGTCTGGGCGTCCATCAGCTCCCGCTCAGCGGCCTTGATCACCGAGCTGTTGTACGGCCCGGCCAGGCCCCGGTCGGAGGTGATGACCACGAATCCCACCCGGCGCACCGGCTCCCGCCGCTCCAGCAGCGGATGGGAGGCCTCAGCGCCTCCGGCGGCCACATCCTCGATGACGCTCGTGAGCTTCGTCGAGTAGGGGCGGGCGGCGTGGGCCCGCTGCTGGGCCTTGACCACTCGGGTGGCGGCGATCAGCTCCATAGCACGGGTGATCTTCTTGGTGGACTGCACCGACGAGATGCGTCGGCGAAGTGCGCGCTCTTGACCACCCGGCATAGATCAGTCTTCCTCGGGCCGCTGGATGTCGGTCTCGGGAAGTGTGTGGTCGGCGTCGATCACCCCGGCCTTTGCCGCGGCTTGAGCCTCGGCGTCGGGCTCGTCGCCCTCGGGCTCGGCCGACGACTCGAACTGGGCGGCGAAGGCCGAAACCGCGGCTTCCAGCCCCTCTTCGTCCACCGCGCCGGAATCCACCACAGCCGACATCAGCCCGGCGTTGCGGGTCCGGACCCATTCCAACAACTCCGACTCGAAGCGGGCCACGTCCTCGACGGGGATGGTGTCGAGATAGCCCCTGGTTCCGGCGAACAGCGACACCACCTGCTCCTCCACCGGCATGGGCGTCTGGATGCCCTGCTTGAGCAACTCGGTAAGGCGGTAGCCCCGGTCGAGCTGGGCCTGGGACACCGCGTCGAGGTCGGAGCCGAAGGCGGCGAATGCCTCAAGCTCGCGGAACTGCTGGAGGTCGGCCTTGAGCGTGCCCACCGCGGTCTTCATGGCCTTGATCTGGGCGGCCGATCCCACCCGGGAAACCGAGATGCCCACATCCACCGCGGGCCGCACTCCCGACTTGAACAGGTCGTCTTGCAAGAAGATCTGCCCGTCGGTGATGGAGATCACGTTGGTGGGAATGTAAGCCGACACGTCGCCGGCCTTGGTCTCGATGATGGGCAGCGCGGTCAAAGAGCCCGCCCCCCGCTCGTCGCTCAGCTTGGCCGCCCGCTCGAGCAGCCGGCTGTGCAGGTAGAACACATCGCCGGGATAGGCCTCTCGACCGGGCGGGCGGCGCAACAGCAGCGCCATCTGGCGGTAGGCCTCGGCCTGCTTCGACAAGTCGTCGTACACCGCTAGGGCGTGACCGCCGTTGTCCATCCAGTGCTGGCCCATGGCGCAGCCGGCGTAGGGGGCCAGGTACTTGAACGGCGCCGGATCAGAGGCCGGGGCCACCACCACCACCGTGTACTCCATGGCGCCCCGCTCGGCCAGCGTGGCCACCGCCTGGGCCACGGTGGAGGCCTTCTGGCCGATGGCCACATAGATGCACTTCACCCCCTGGCCCTTCTGGTTCAAGATGGTGTCCATGGCCACGGTGGTCTTGCCCGTCTTGCGGTCGCCGATAATCAGCTCCCGCTGGCCCCGGCCGATGGGAATGAGCGAGTCGATGGCCTTGATACCGGTCTGGATGGGCTCATGCACCGGCTTGCGCCCGGTGATACCGGGGGCCTGCACCTCCATGCGGCGGGTTTCGGCGCCCACAATGGGACCCTTGCCGTCCACCGGTTCGCCGAGGGCGTTCACCACCCGGCCCAAAAGGGCATCGCCCACTGGAACCGACAAAATGTCGCCGGTGGAACGGACGGCCTGGCCCTCTTCGATCTCGTCCACCTCGCCGAGCACCACTGCGCCGATGGAGCCCTCGTCGAGGTTCAGGGCCAAGCCAATAGTCCCGTTCTCGAACTCCAGCATCTCGTTCACCGCCGCGCCGGGCAGCCCGGAGATGCGGGCGATGCCGTCGCCCACCTCGGTGACCCGCCCCACCTGGGCCAACTCGACCTCGGGCTGGAATCCCTCCAGGTTTCGGCGGATGGCCTCGGCGATAGCGCCAGTGTCGATGGTCAGCTCTGCCATTGCTCTCCTCGGTAAGAAACGTTCATCAAATCAATCGCATCGGGCTAGAAGGTGTCCCGAAGCTGGCTCAGGCGGTGGCGCACCGATCCGTCGATCACCTCGTCGCCGATGGTGGCCACCACGCCGCCCATGATGCTGGGATCGACGACCACCTTGATATCCACCTGATGGCCGGTGGCTGCGCTCAGCGCGGCCGACAGCCTTCCAGCCTGGTCGTCGGTCAGCGCTACCGCAGTGCGCACCTCGGCCACCGAGCGGCCCCGGTCGCGGGCGTTGATCTCCACTGCCTCTCGGGCGATGCCGATCAGATCGGAAGACCGCCCCGCGGCCACGATCATCGACACCACCGCGGTGGTGGTCTCCAACGCCTGGCCGCCCAGCAGGTCTTCCACGATCTGCTGACGGCGCGCCGCGGGGACTTGCCGATCGGACAGCGTCATCCGCAGCTCATCGGAGCCCTCCAGCGCCCGAGCAACGCGGAAAAGCTCGTCAGACACCACGTCGAGGTTGCCCTCGGCCCGGGCCACTGCGGCCACGGCGTCGGCGTAGCTGGCTGACCGTTCGGCCATGGCCCTAACCCTGGTCGGCGCCCACGCGGGCGATGTAGTCGTCGACTAGCTGGCGCTGCATCTCCGGGTTTTCCAAGCTGCGGCCCAGCACCGCCTCGGCGGCGCCGAGGGCGATGTCGGACACCTCCGACTGCAAATCGGCGATGGCTTGGCGCTTAGAGGCCTCAACGTCGGCCGCTGCCCGCTCTCGCATGTCGGCGATATCGGCCTCGGCCCGGGCCTGAAGGTCGGCTCGCACGGTGGCGGCCTGATCCCGGGCTTCGTCCACGATGCGGACGGCCCCAGCCTTGGCGTCGGCCAGTTCCGCTTCGTAGCGGGCCTTGACCTCGGCGGCCTCAGCCCGCTCCCGGTCGGCGTCGTCGAGGGAGTCTTGGATCCGCTGGGTGCGCTGTTCCATGAGGTTCTTCACCACCGGGAACAGCTTCCACTTCATCAGCGCCAGCAACACCACAAACGCCGCTCCGCCCCAGATGATCTCAGTCGGATCGGGGACGATCGGGTTGGGTGCTTCTACACAGCCCTCGAGGTCCGTCTCGTATTTTTCAACGATCTCCTCTTTGGCTTCCTTCGCAGCCTCTCGCTCGTGCTCTGATGCCGCTTCGTTGCCGATGGTCGCTTTGAGAGCTTTGATCTCATCGAAGTCTTCGTTGACCAGCTCTTCGACTGTGACCACCTCATCAAAGATGCATGAACCCACCGTTTCTCCGACGGCGTTGGCCACCGACGCGCTGAGTGCGATCGCGGCCACCATCACGGTGGCCGCGGCCAAGAGCCGCCTGCTCATGCCGGCAGAAGGAGGATGAAGACGACGAAACCGATGAGGGCCAGCGCCTCGGTGAAGGCGATCCCCAAGAACATCGTGGTCCGGGCCACACCGGCCGACTCAGGCTGACGGGCCATGGCGGTGATGGCGTTGCCCACCACGATGCCGATGCCGATGCCGGGGCCGATGGCGGCAAGGCCGTATCCAAGACCCGCGCCGATCGCTTTCAGGCCTTCTTGGGCGTCGCCGGTAAGTTCGGCAAGGATGGAAATAAGTGCAAGCAAGGTACGTGTCTCCTAGTGCTCGGGGTGTAGGGATCCGCCGATGTACACGGCGGTGAGAATGGTGAAGATAAAGGCCTGAAGGGCCGAGACGAAGATCTCGAAGGCGGTGAGCAGGATCAGCGCGGCAAACGGCAGCACTGCGGGCACATACAGGGTTCCCCACAAAGCGGCCGACAGCACCGCGAAGGTCACCAGCAGCAAGTGGCCGGCCACCATGTTGGCCCAGAGCCGGATGGCCAGTGACAGCGGGCGGATCAACAGGATCTGGAGCAGCTCGATGGGCGCCACCAAGATGTACAGCGCCTTGGGCACCCCCGGCGGGAACAGCGCTCCCTTGAAATAGTGGTAGAAACCCTGAGCCCGGATACCGACGACGTGGTAGATGACCCACACCACCAGCGCCAGAGCCAGCGGAATGGCCATCTTCGAGTTGGCCGGGAACTGGATGAACGGGACGACCTCGAAGATGTTGCTGAAGAAGACGAAGAAGAACAGCGTGGTCAAAAAGGGCAGATACCGGCGGCCGTCGGGGCCGATGGTCTGCATGATGATGCTGTTCTCAACGAACTCGATCCCCGCTTCGGCCACCGTCTGCGCTCCGGTGGGCACCAGCGCCCGCCGTCGTCCCGCAGCCCAGAACAACCCGGCGGTAAGCAACGTCGCGACGATGTAGATAAGCCCTGTCTTGTTGAGGGCCACCGGCGTGTCGGTGAACAAGAAGTCGGGCCATACGAACAGGTGCGAGACCGGGGGAAAATCCAGGGCAAACACGTTCACTGAGTGGCTCCTTGCGGCTTCAAGCCGGGATAGGCGAGGGACATGGAGACGTATCGGATCTCCCAAACCAGTGGAACAATATGGGCCGCGACCAGCGTGATGGCAAACGGCAGCACCTCGAACCAGCCGGTATTCCGAACCAGGAAGTAGGCCCCGGTGATAATTCCCAGGCGGATGAAGTAGCCGCCCATCACCCCGGCCATGAGCATGGTGGGCGAAATCCGCGTCGACCAGGTGATGAGCGAGGCGGCCAACCAGAAGTTGACCATGATCAGCCCGAAGATATAGCCGCTCGACCACAGGCCATCGAATCCCCACACCCCGGCGCACACTCCCACCAGCACCGGGCCGCCGATCAACCCCCGGCGAACTATGTCCTGGGCCAAGGCCCGCTCTGGGGCCTCCTCGCCTATTGCCGGAGTCTGAGCGGTCTGCTCAGCCATCGGCGGACTCCGGCTGAGACTCGGCCCGTCGACTGGGCAGATCGCGGTCGTAGGCCTCCATGCGCTCGCTATAGGCCCTCATGGCCTTCCACGAGGTGTAGGAAGCAGTTAACAGGCACAAGACCAGCGTGAAAATCGGCTGGGTGCCGAGGGCACGGTCGATGAGCCAGCCGAAGAAGGCGAACACCGCTGGCGTGGCCACCAACTCAAAGGCGATGGAAAGGGCATCTCCCGCGCTCTGGCGGTTGTGAAACTGGCGATTCTGCGTCATTGCAGTTGGCACGGGTTGGACCCCTATGGCGAATGGATTGGCCTCGCCGAAATGGTTTCGCGAACCACGCTGCGGGGCCAAATCATCAGCCTGGCTGCCCGAAAAGCCGATCAGGGGGTGCGGCGGCGCAGGATGGGGTGGAAGACGGTGTAGAGCAGCAACACCAGCGCCGCGGCGACCGGGACAATGATCACCTCTCCCTCCCCGGTGTAGGTGGGGTACAGCACCAGCGTGGACATAAGGGCGGTAAACAGCCATAGGATCAGCACACTGCGGCGGTGGCCGTGGCCCAGGCTCATCAGGCGATGGTGCAGGTGCTCTTTGTCGGGGGCGGTGATGCTGGTGCGGGCCCGGGTGCGGCGCAGCACCGCCCACAGCACGTCCACCACCGGCACGGCCAGGATGATCAGCGGTATGAGCATGGGGGCGAACAGGAAATAGGTCTGGCCGGCAAACGGCTCGCTGCTGCGCCCCCCCACCGAAACCGTGGAAGCGGCCAAGAGCGTGCCCAGGAAATACGCCCCACCGTCGCCCATGAAGATGCGGGCCCGATGGAAGTTCTGGGGCAGAAAGCCCACCGCCACCCCGCTGGCCACGATGGCCACCAGCGGCCCGATGTTGTTGGGCAAGAGCACCTCTTCGTCGGTGAGCTTGATGGAGTACACGAAGAACGTGAGCCCGGCGATGGCCACGATGCCCGCAGCCAGCCCGTCGAGGCCGTCGATCAGGTTGATGGCGTTGGCGATGGCCACCAGCCACAGCACCGTGACCACGAAGGCCAAGTCTTGGGAAAGAATCAGCGCATCCAACACCGGCAGCCTCAGGTTCAGCACCGTCACTCCGGCAAACGACAGGATGCTGCCGGCCAGCACCATCGACGCCACTTTGGCCGGGGCCGACATCTCCCTCACGTCGTCATAGGTGCCGAACGCGATCATCACCAGCCCAGCGATCACGATGCCCACGGCCTCTGATGGGGTGGCGAACACCACGTCGAAATCGCTCAGCAGCCAGGCTGTGCCCATGGCCGACAGAAAGCCGAGGAACATGGCCACGCCGCCAAGCACCGCGGTGGATCGCTCGTGGACCCGACGGGCATCGGGCTCCACCATGAAACCCAAGCGCTCGCTGATCCCGCGGAACACCGGGGTGGCCACCAGCGTGACCCCCGCGGCTACGACGAAGACAATGACGTAGCTGTCAAAACCGGGGGCCATGGCGTTGGCAGCCGCCCTTTTCGGCGCCTATCCGGCCAGTGAATAGGGGGTGAACCGCCGGCAGAGGTCGGCAACATCGGATCGGACGTCGGCCACTGTGCCCTCGTCGTCGCGCTGGCGCAGGGTCCGGCCGATCATGGCCGCGATGAGGCCCATCTCCGCTGGGCCCATGCCCTGTGTGGTGGTGGCCGGCGTGCCGATCCGCACGCCGCTGGTCACGAACGGGGAGCGGGGGTCGTCGGGCACGGTGTTCTTGTTGAGGGTGATGCCCGCCCGGTCGAGCACCTCTTGGGCCACCTTGCCGGTTAGCTCCTCGTCGAAGGCCCGCAGATCCACCAGTAGAAGGTGGTTGTCGCTGCCCCCCGATACCAGGCGGAATCCCTCTTCGGCCAGACCCTTCACCAGTGCCCCGCTGTTGCGCACGATGCGGGCTGCGTAGTCGGCGAACTCGGGGCTGGCCGCCTCGCTGAAGGCCACCGCCTTGGCTGCGATCACATGCTCCAGGGGCCCGCCTTGGAGCCCGGGGAACAGGGCTTTGTCGATGGCCGGAGCCAGATCTTGCGTACACAGGATGGCCCCACCCCGGGGGCCGCGCAGCGTTTTGTGGGTGGTGAAGGTGACGATGTCTGAATGGGGCACTGGATTGGGGTGGGCGCCGCCGGCGATGAGCCCTGCGATGTGGGCCGCGTCGAACATGAACAGGGCACCCACTTCGTCGGCGATTGAGCGGAACGGGGCCGGATCGATGATGCGGGGATAGGCGGTGGCGCCGGCCACGATGAGCTTGGGCCGGTGCTCGATGGCCAGATCCCGCACTTGGTCGTAGTCGATGCGCTCATCGCTAGGGGTGACTCCGTAGGCCACAAACCGGTAGGTGCGACCGCTGATGTTCACCGGGGAGCCGTGGGTGAGGTGGCCACCGTGGTCCAGGCTCATGCCCAGCACGGTGTCGCCTGCCTCCAGCACGGCCAGGTACGCCGCCACGTTGGCGTTGGCCCCCGAATGGGGCTGCACATTGGCGTGGTCGGCCCCGAACAGGGCGGTGGCCCGCTCTCGGGCGATGGACTCCACCTCGTCGATCACCATGTTGCCGCCGTAGTAGCGACGTCCGGGATACCCCTCGCTGTACTTGTTGGTGAGCACCGACCCGGTAGCGCTCAGCACCGCGGGTGAGGTGAAGTTCTCCGAAGCGATGAGCTGCACGGTGGTGTTCTGGCGCTCCTCCTCCCGGCGGACCATGTCGAACACCGGGTCGCCGCTGCTGTCTGGCCACATCACTGCGCTACCTCTTCCTTGGGCTACTGGGCGTGGATTCGCTGCTGTCTGGCCACATCAAAGTGCTACCCCTCTTGTGGGCAACAGGGCGTCGATCTTGGCTACCCGCGCAACGTGGCGGCCCTGCTCGAAGGAGGCCCCAAGAAATGCGTCCAGGGCCTCCCGGGCCGCTTCCGGGCCGATCAGCCTCTCTCCCAGACAGATCACGTTGGCGTCGTTGTGCTCGCGGGTCAGCCGGGCTGAGGTCACATCGTGAGCGGTGCCCGCACGCACGCCGGGCACCTTGTTGGCCGCCATGGCGATGCCTATGCCGGTGCCGCAGACGCACAGGCCCAGCTCGACCTCGCCGGCGGCCACCTTGCGGGCTACTGCCTCGCCGTAGTCGGGATAGTCCACCCGGTCGGTGCCGTGGGTGCCGCAGTCCAACACCTCGTGTCCCGTGTCCCGCAAGTGGGCCACCAGCACATCTTTCAACTGCACGCCAGCGTGGTCGGCTCCGGCGGCGATTCGAGCCATGGGCCTCAATCTACCCAGCCCGCGGTCTGATTGATGACTCTTTGCCGCGATCTTCCTGCCCCATCGTTCTGCCCTTGTTCTTGCCTGATGCCGCTCAGGTGAATGAGATCGGCGATTGCAACCACCAAGGCCAGTCGCTGGTCCTTACCTCGGTCACCCACTTCACCCACCAGAGCCCCCTCCGACCGGGGGCCACCAGCCGGACCGGGGCGCCGTGGCCCCGCGACAGGGGTTTTCCGCCCAGCTTGTGGGCCAACATCATCTTGTCGGCGTCGCCGAGGGGGAAGCGGCGGGTGTACCCGGTAGCCGAGCGCACCTCCAGGCTGCGGCCAGCGGCCCCCGGACCGAGAAGGTCGGACAGCATGACGCCGGTCCAGTCCTGCGTGCTGTACCACCCGTTGGTGCAGTCCAGCGTTGCCTCCCTGGTAGTGGTGTGGGCAGCAAGCTCCTCATAGTCCACATCTCGCTCAACCGATCCCCGCAGGCGGAGCACCCAGTCGGCCGGGTCGATGCGAGGGGGCGAGTCGTTGAACCATTGCACCACCGGCATCTCCCCAGGCTGGCCCGAGCCCACTTCATGCGAGCCGGTGAAGCGCCGGTCGGCTGCGGCCCATCGGTCGAAGACCGAGTGAAGCCCGAAGGCGATCCCGGCCACTCCCAGCGCTTGCAGCCATGTGCGCCGGGAGAGGTCCACCGGGCGGACCCGTTGAGGACGGGTCACGACGTGCAGCATCGCCAGGGGCGCGGCGCCGATGGCGAACACGACGTGCAGGCCGATAGGCGACCACAAGCCGAACGGGGCCCAAACATTCAGCGTGTGGATCAACCCGGTGATCAGCGCGCCGGTGACCATCGCGGCCAGCGCAACGGAGGCCAAGCGGTTGGGACGGCGGCGACTGAGGCCGCGTTGCACAACCGGCGACTTGGGACGGGCCAAAACCAGAACGACGAATCCAAGCACGCCATGGAGGGTCACGAGCCACGCGGAGGCGGAGCTCCCGAGCAAGAATGAGGCCCCACCGGTTACCAAGATCAATGTCAGCGTTATCAGCAGTGCCAAGTTGGTTTTGCGACCTGATGCATTGGACCTGCGGTCTCGCGGATTGGTCTTGCGACCTCGGGAAGCGGGGCTTCCGGGCCGGTTCATTAGACGATCCCATTCACGTCAACGGCCCCCTGGCGAAGGATGGAGAGCCCAGTTTCGGTGACCTCTACGACGGTAGAGGGCGGGGATTGGAGCCTGCCGCCGTCGATCACCAGTTGCACGGTAGGAAATGCGGCGGCGGCCTCGGTTGCGGTATGGGGGGTGGGGTGGCCGCTCAGGTTGGCGCTGGTGGTGGCGATCGGGCCGACCGCGGAGGCCAAAGCCTGTACCAGCGGGTGGTCGGGGCAGCGCACCCCCCAGCCGTCTTGGACGATGGTGAGCGCTCCCGGCCAGCACTCATCCATGAGCCGACTGGTGGCGGGAAGCGGATCGAAAAGGCTCTCGGCGTCGGCCGGGCGGGCCACAAGGATGGCCACGGCTTTGTGGGAAGGGCGCTGTTTGAGCTCGAACAGCAGGTCGACATTCTCCGGCAGGGCAGCCAGCCCGTACACCGTGTCGGTGGGGATTATCACGGCCCGGCCCGCCCTCAACTCGGCTGTGGCCATCTCCACCAACTCGGCCGGGCTGCCCGCGCTCATCGGGTTCCGCCCGCGCTCATCGGGTTCCGCCCGCGCTCATCGGTTCCGGCATTGCAGCACCCGGTTTCTGCCGGCCAAATCAGCGTGGACTGCCTCTACGGCCAGCCCGCCGGCGCCCGCGATGGCCGCGGCCCCGTCCATCTGATCGGGCGACAATTCCAACAGCACTGCTCCCCCGGGACTCAGCCATCTGCCGGCGTCGGCCAGAATGTGGCGGGCGCCGTCGAGACCGTCGGGTCCGCCCCGCAGTGCCAGTGCGGGCTCCCAATCGGCCACGTCGGCAGGAAGCGCCTCATCGTCTCGAATGTATGGCGGGTTGCTCACCACCACATCTACCGACCCAACCAAAGACTCGGGCAAAGCCTCGTACCATGATCCTTGGAAAGCCGACACCCGTACCGCGGCCCGTCCCAGTCCGGCCAGGTTGGCGCGGGCCACGGCCAGCGCGTCGGGCGATGCGTCGGTCAGCACCACTTGTGCAGTGTCGCACTCCACAGCCACCGCCAGGCCCACAGCCCCGCTGCCCGTGCCGAGGTCCACCACCACGCCGCCGGGCGGGTCGCGGCGGGCGAGGTCGGCGATGGCCAATCCGGCTAACGTCTCCGTCTCGGGACGGGGAATGAGCACCGCGGGGCTGACCATTAGATCCAAGCCTCGAAACCCCCAGCGGCCAAGCACATACTGCAACGGCTCCCCCGCCATTCGGCGGGCCAGCATCGAGTCGAGATAGGCCATCTGCGGTTGGGTTGGCGCCTTGGTCAGCCCTGCGTAGTACTCGCCACCCTCGTACCCCGAGGCCTGCTCTGTCATTCGGCGGGCCTGCGCCTCGGCATCGGCCACACCAGCCTGGCCCAGGCGCCGGGTGGCGTCGGCCACCACATCGCCCCAGACAACATGCTGGGCCGCCAAGCTCACGACCCGGCCAGGTTTTCCTGGCGTTCGGCCTCGGCTAGGGCGGCCACCACCTGGTCCATGTCACCAGCCAGGATGCGATCCAGCTTGTACAGGGTGAGGCCGATGCGATGGTCGGAGACCCGGTTCTCCTTGAAGTTGTAGGTGCGAATCTTCTCTGACCGGCCCCCGCCTCCCACTTGGCCCCGGCGCCGCTCCGACAACTCGTCTTGGCGGCGCTGCTGCTCAGCTTGGAGCAGCCGGGCCCGCAGCACGGCCATGGCCTTGTTGCGGTTCTGGAGCTGGCTCTTCTCATCCTGCATGGACACCACCATCCCGGTGGGCTTGTGGGTGATGCGTACTGCGGAGTCGGTGGTGTTCACCGACTGCCCCCCCGGCCCCGATGATCGGTAGACGTCGACCTGGAGGTCTTTCTCATCGATTTGGACCTCCACTTCCTCGGCTTCGGGCAGCACCGCCACGGTGGCCGATGATGTGTGTACCCGGCCCTGCGATTCGGTGACCGGCACCCGCTGCACCCGGTGGGGGCCGCCTTCGAACTTCATCTTGCGCCACACCTCCTCGCCCCGAAGCATGAACACCACATCGGTGTATCCCCCCATGTCGGAGTTCTGGGCGCTCATCATCTCCACTTCCCAGCGGTTCTGCCCGGCGAAGGCCTGGTACATGTCGAACAGGTCGCGGGCGAATAGGTTGGCCTCCTCACCCCCCTCGGCCCCCTTGATCTCCACTATCACGTTCTTGCCGTCGTTGGGATCTTTCGGGGCCATCAGTTCAGCTAGCTCGGCCGTTAGCCCGTCAGAGGCGGCGGCCGCCTCTTCGATCTCGGCTTCCAGGAGTTCCCGCTCGTCGGCATCGGCCTCGGCCAGCATCTCGTTAGCCGCCTCTATGTCTTCCCGATGACCCCGCAGCTCTCGAATGCGGGCAGCCTTGGCCTCCAGTTCCTTGTAGCGCCGAGCCACGGCGGCATAGCCGTCTCGATCGGCCAGCAGCTCCGGGTCGGCTAGCTGCTTCTCGAGCGCGTTGAACTCCGCCTCAATCTCCTCGTAGGCAGAGTTTCGGTCCATGCCTTCAAGCTACCCTCAGGCAGGCTTGGGGAGGGTACAGAAAAGGGAGGGCAGCGCGCGGACTCGGCCCTATTTGGACGAGCGCTTGCGGTGGCCGTAGCGGCGCTCGAAGCGCTCCACCCGTCCAGCGGTGTCCACGATGGTCATCTGGCCGGTGAAAAACGGGTGGCTGGCGCTGGAGATCCCCACTTTGGCCAATGGGTACTCGTTGCCGTCCTCCCATACCACAGTCTCGGAGGTATCGATGGTGGAGCGGGTCAGAAAGGACGTGCCCGCGGAGGTGTCCTGGAACACCACCAAGCGGTACTCGGGATGGATATCGGGCTTCATGGGTCTCCTAGCCTCACACCCCGGCGGGGCCCTTCGCTACTTCCTCGAGGAATGCGGCATTGTTCGGGAAGGTCCGCAGGCGATCCATCAACAGCTCCAAGCCCGCTGCCCCACCCCCGTTTCCGTCGCTGGACAGGCCGTTGAGCACCCGGCGCAGCTTCCACACCTGCTGAAGCTGGCGGCGCTCGAACAGCAACTCCTCGTGGCGGGTGGATGAGGCGTCCACGTTGATGGCCGGATAGATGCGTCGCTCGGCGATATGCCGGTCGAGGCGCAGCTCCATGTTTCCGGTTCCCTTGAACTCCTCGAAGATCACCTCGTCCATACGGGATCCGGTTTCCACCAGCGCGGTGGCCAGAATGGTGAGCGAGCCGCCCTCCTCCACATTGCGGGCCGCGCCGAAGAACTTCTTGGGCGGGTAAAGGGCGCCAGTGTCGATACCGCCCGACATGATGCGCCCGGTGGCCGGAGCGGCCAGGTTGTAGGCCCTCGACAACCGGGTGATGCCGTCAAGCATGATCACCACGTCCTCGCCTCGCTCCACCATGCGCTTGGCCCGCTCGATGGTCATCTCCGCCACATGGGTGTGCTCATCGGCCGGACGGTCGAAAGTGGACGCCGCCACTTCGCCCCGCAGCAGCCAGCGCCGCATGTCGGTGACCTCTTCAGGCCGCTCGTCCACCAACAGCACCAGCAGGTGTACTTCGGGGTTGTTGAGCTCGATAGAACGAACGATCTCTTTCAAGATGGTGGTCTTGCCCGCTTTGGGGGGCGACACGATCAGGCCGCGCTGGCCCTTGCCGATGGGCGACAAGAGGTCGATGATGCGACAAGTCATGTTGGCCGGGTCGTCGACGCGTTCCAGCCGCAGATTCTCATCGGGGAACAGCGGGGTCAGGTCTTCGAATTCAGGGCGCTGCTTGACCGATTCGGGCGGTTGTCCGTTGACGCTGTCGATGTGCAGGATGGCCGGGTTCTTCTCGTTGCGGGTGGCCGGCCGGCAGCCGCCGGTGACGTAGTCGCCCTTGCGCAATCCGAATTGGCGGACCTGCTTGACCGACACGTAGGCATCTTCCTTGCTGGGCTGGAAGCCCTTGATCCGCAGGAAGCCGTAACCGTCATCCCTGAGATCCAGATAGCCCGAGATGGCTATGGGATCGCCCTCCCAAGGCTCATCGGACCGCTCGCGCTCGTTGCGGCCCCGCCGCCGCCGGCGGCGGTTGCCGGCCTCGGGTTGGTCTTCCTGGTGCCGGGGCCGGTCTTGGCGCTCTCCGCGGCCTTGGCCGTCTCGGCTCTGGCGCTCTCGGTCTTGGCGCTCTCCGCGGCCTTGGCCGTCTCGGCTCTGGCGCTCTCGGTCTTGGCGCTCTCCGCGGCCTTGGCCGTCTCGGTCTTGGCGTTCCCCGCGGCCTTGGCCGTCTCGGCTCTGGCGCTCTCGGTCTTGGCGTTCCCCGCGGCCTTGGCCGTCTCGGCTCTGGCGCTCTCGGTCTTGGCGTTCCCCGCGGCCTTGGCGATCTCCGCGGTCCTCATCGGTGTGGCCGCGGTCGGCCTTCTTCTCAGGGGCAGTGTCCTCGGCCGATTCCTCTTGGCGGGCTTGTCCTTCATCGGAGCTTGAGGAGTCGGCTTCTTCGGCGCGGCGCGCTTCAACCAGATCAGCCTTGCCCTCGGTCTCATCGCTCGGCTCTGCACCGCCGCCGTCTTCGGCGCTAGCCGCCTGGGCGGGGGCGGCCCCGTTGCCATTCGGGTCGGGTGCGGCTTGGCCATCGCCGTCGGCACCGATGCCGGCAAGCTCGAGGATCAAGTCCACGATGTCTGCTTTACGGGCCTTGGCGTCTGGCCGCCCGCCCATGGCCCTAGCAATGATCTGAAGCTGCGCCCGATCTTTGCGTTGAAGTTTGGACTGAGATAGCTCAGTGGTCTCTACGCTCACACTGCTCCCTTGAAGTGCCGCAACTCATGGGCACTCGTTTCTCTTTTGAGATGCCACACCTGTGATGGCACTTCGTTTTGATAGGCACACCGACCGCGAATTCGGAGGGCATGATTCGAGCAGCCGTTAACCACCGGGACGCTGACAAGCAAATGCCGAAATCGACCGAGCGGTCAGAAGGCTTCCCGTAGGACCGCAAGCAATACCGCAGTCCTAACGCCGGGAATGATAGCCCAAGCCTCGACCGCTGGCAACATTCCCGCCATTTTGGTCAGTCAGGTCTCAGCCAGCAGGTTTGCCATCAAGTGGTGGCCAGGCACTACCTCAGCCGAGGCTGCTCCCTGTTCGGTGTAGACGCCGCCGGGGCCGTTGACCCGCGAGTCCACCAGCAAGTAGGGAACTGGATCGCCGGTGTGGCCCCGCAATGTCAGTGGCGTGGCATGGTCGGGCAGCAGCAGCAACCGCCACGGACCAGTCTGGTCGAGGCCGTCTATCAGGCTGGCCAGTATGCGCCGATCCCAATTCTCCAGACACCTCACTTTCTCCGCCACGTTGCCCTCGTGTCCGGCCTCGTCGCTGGCCTCCACATGGATCACATACAAGTCGGCCCCGGAGGCCAGCCCGGCCAGGGCCGCATCCCGCTTGCCCTCGTAGTTGGTGTCGTACCACGCGGTGGCCCCGGGGACGTCGGCCACCGTCATTCCGGTGAGCGCCCCGATCCCCCGCACCAAGTCCACCGCGCTGACCAGTCCGGCCTCCACGCCGTGCATTTCCCGAAATGAGGGCATCTTCGGCTGGAAACCCTGCCCCCACAGCCATATCCGGTTGGCCTTGAGCCCGAACTCGGACACCACTGATCGAGAAGCCTCCTCCAGGGCGGCCAGCTTGGGGCCAGCCGGGCCTCGGGGGCCCACCACCATCTGATCGGAGAGATCGTGGGGCGGCGTACAATCGGCGTCGGCCCAATCGGCGGGGGCGATCATGGTGTGGCGGTACTGAACGCCAGCGTGGAAGCTGACCTCGCCGCCCAACTCGGCATCCAAAGCGGCAATCACCTCGCCAGCCTGCTCCGAGTCGGGATGTCCGCCGGAGAAGTCGGCCATGATCCCGTCGTCGGTCACGGTAACCAGATTGCATCGGTAGGCAACCTGATCGGGAGTGAGGTCGAGACCTAGGGCTGCGGCCTCTATGGGTGAGCGCCCCGTGTGGTAGCGGGTGGGGTCATAGCCGAATATAGACATGTTCCCCACATCGCTGCCTGCCGGCATCCCCGGAGGAATTACCTGGGCCAGCCCAACCTGTCCTCGGCTGGCCAGCGCATCCAAAACCGGGGTGTGGGCGGCTTCCAACGGGGTGGCCCCGCCTAGTTCGGGTACCGGCAAATCAGCACACCCATCAGGGATGCACACCACGTACTTCACGAAAAACGACTCTCTCGCTTCAACCGACAGCGCCGGAGGCGGGACAAGCACACCACGTTCTTCACGACGCCCGATTCTGCCAGATCACCTTGGGCTTGGCGCTATCCGGCGCCACGACCCGAGCATCGGGCAACATGGGCCTTCACCGCCGCGAGGTCGTTGGCCAGGCGGGTGCAGCGCTCAGGGCGGTCGGCCAGTTCGGCCAGGGTTTGCGGCATTGGAGGCTTCACCCCGATGGCCGCTTCCACCGCATCCCCGAACTTGGCCGGATGGGCGGTGGCCAGCACCACGATCGGGCCCTCTGAACTGGTCCGGCAGCGCCGCGCCGCGGTCAGGCCGACCGCGGTGTGGGGGTCGATGATCATGCCGGTGTCGCGGTAGAGCTCGGCGATGGTGGCGGTGGTCTCCCGGTCATCTACCCGGATCCCCGACCAGCCCCGCTCGAGGTCGGCGGCGATGCGGGCGTCGATCCGCATCTCTCCGGTGGCCCGGAAGTCCTCTAGTTCTTGGGCGGTGCGAATCCCATCCCGGTCGAAGAGCTCAAACAGCAGGCGCTCGAGGTTGGACGACACCTGTATGTCCATGCTCGGCGATAACGTCGGGCGCACCTGGGAGATGGCCATCGACCCGGTGGTGAAGAACTGGGTCAAGATGTCGTTGCGGTTGCTGGCCACCATGAATCGGTCGATTGCCAGGCCCATCTGGCGGGCCACATGGCCAGCCAGCACATTGCCGAAGTTGCCGGTGGGCACCGAGAACGACACCCGCTCCAGGCCGTATCGGGTTGCGGCCGCCACGTAGTACACGGTTTGGGCCATAACTCGGGCCCAGTTGATGGAGTTGACCGCCGACAGCCGCTGCTCGGCCCGAAAGGCGGCATCGGCGAACATGGCTTTCACCAGATCTTGGCAGTCGTCAAACGTCCCCTCGATGGCCACGTTGTGGACGTTGGCACTGTCCACCGTGGTCATCTGCCGCCGCTGCACGTCCGAGACCCGCCCCTTGGGGTGCAGGATCACGACCTGGATGTTCTCCCGGTCGCGCACCGCCTCGATGGCCGCCGACCCGGTGTCGCCTGAAGTGGCGCCCACGATGGTCACCCTCTCACCTCTACGGGCCAGCTCCTCGTCGAACAGGCGCCCCACCAGTTGAAGGGCGATGTCCTTGAAAGCCAGCGTCGGGCCATGGAACAGCTCCATGAGCCACAGCCCGCGGCCCAGTTCCACCATCGGCACCACCTCGGGATGGGCGAACCCCGCGTAGGCGTCCCGCACCAACTTGTCGAAGCGGGCCCGGGGGTAGGCCCCGTCCACGAACGGCCACATCACCTCCGAGGCCAGATCGGAGTAGTCCCCTGTTCCAACGTTCCCGGTCAGCGCCTCGGGCGACAGCTCCGGCCAGTGGTCGGGCACATAGAGCCCGCCGTCCGCGGCCATCCCGGCCAACAGCACATCGCCGAAACCCAGAACCGGGGCCCGGCCCCGGGTGCTGATGTACTTCACCGGCTGACGACTCGCAACAGCGCGGGCACGCCCCGTACCGAATCCAGCTCTCGGAGATCGCCCAGGGTGGCCTGCACGTCCCGCTCGGCCGCCTCATGGGTGATGAACACCAGACGGGCCTGATCGCCCAGGCCCTCCTGCTCCATCGAGCGGATGCTCACCCCATGGCGGCCAAACACCCCGGCCACCGCGGCCAGCACGCCCGGCCGGTCCAAGACCTCCATGTTGATGTAGAACTCCGACTCCAGATCGTCGATGGAGCAGATGACCGCCTCACCCCGATCGCCGATGGGCGTCCACGTGCCCCGACCCCAATTGCCGGCCGCGTCGATCAGGTCCCCCAGCACGGCGCTGGCTGTCGGCCGCCCGCCCGCGCCCCGCCCATACAGCATGAGCTCTCCCACCGCGTCGCCCTCTATGAAGACTGCATTGAAGGAGTCCCGAACCGCGGCCAGCGGATGGTCGGCAGGCACCATCGCCGGGTGGACTCGAACCGCCAGTTCGGGCTGGCCGCCGATATGGCCCACCCGCTCGGCGATGGCCAAGAGCTTTATCGCGTAGCCCAGCCTTCGGGCGAAGGCGATGTCGGCAGGACCGACGCTGGAGATGCCTTCTCGGTAGACGCTGCCCGCCGGCACCCGAGCCCCGAAGGCCACAGTGGCGATGATGGAGGCCTTGGAGGCGGCGTCGAACCCCTCTACGTCGGCGGTCGGATCCTGCTCGGCGTACCCCAGCGACTGAGCATCGGCCAGAGCGTCTTGGTAGCTGGTTCCGTGCTCGGTCATCTGGCTGAGGATGTAGTTGGTGGTGCCGTTGACAATGCCCATAACCCGACGGACCGGCTCGGCCGCCAGCGACTCGCTCAGCGGGCGGATTAGGGGTATGCCCCCTCCGACTGCCGCCTCGAACAGCAGATCCACCTGGGCGGCGTCAGCGGCGGCAAACAGTTCGGCGCCGTAGTTGGCCAGCAGTTCTTTGTTCCCGGTAACCACAGGCTTGCCGAGCTCTAGGGCGTTCGACACCAGTTCGCGGGCCGGCTCGATCCCCCCGATCAACTCCACCACTATGTCCACTCTGGGGTCATTCACCACCGCGGCGGCATCAGCAGTCAGCACTCCATCGGCCAGAGCCACGGAGCGGTCGCGTGCCGCGTTGCGCACCGCCACCCGAACCACGTCCAGCTTCAATCCGGTGCGCTGGGCGATCGCCGTCTGCCGCTCTTGAAGCAGGGCAATCAACGCCGATCCCACGTTTCCACAGCCCAGAACGCCAACGCCGATTCGCTTTTGAGGGGAGTCGCTCACCATCCCCACCGTACCGGCTGGTGTCCGGCGGTCGGGCAAGATTTCACTCGATTCTAAATCACTATTGCTTTTTGTGATATACGCTCTAGTTTAGACATTCTATGATGTCTTACGAACTATTTTCATTGGCCAGCGATCTCCGCCAACAGGCAGTGGCCTGCGAGCGGGTCCGGGGTGACGTAGATCGAATCTGGTATGGCCTCGACAACTTGCTCGACGGGCCGGTGGCCCGCCATGTCCCCCTCCTGTGGAAGTCTGCGGCCGCCGATGCCAGCCGGTTGCGCCTGCACAACCGGCGGACCCACTTGGCGCGGCTGCGCTACGAGATTGAGAACACGGCCAATCGTCTGCAAGCCCGAGCCGACGAACTCCATGCCGATGCAGCCCGCGTTGAGCACGCCGCTGAGGCGGCCCGCAGGGAGGAAGCTCGCGAGCTAGCACTCCAAGCTACTTATTTTCAATAATCTTCTTGCTATTCCAGTGCAGTTAGATTATCAAAGAGGATAACTTGATCTGCCTGAGAGATCACCCGAGAGAAAGGCCCTGCCATGTCTGTTTTGACCATGAACACCGAGGAGATGGACCATCTCCAGCAGCAGCTCACTGCTTTTGCCGGCCAGGTGGAAGACCTCCGCACCCGCCTCACCGCCGCTTTGGAGGGAACCACTTGGACGGGTAGCCGCTCCGAGCGGTTCAGGGGAACGTGGCATGAGCAATGGTCGCCCTCGCTGGGGCAGTTGCAAGAGGCGCTCACCGAACTTGCCACCGCGGTGGGCCTCGAGCGCCAGAACACCGTCGCGGCCCTCGACTCGGTCTAGCGGCGTCGTCCTCCTATGGTCTGAGCCACAGTCCCCGTTGCCTCTTCGGCCGAGCCCGTGCGCCTCTTCTACGACGGCCCGGATGGTGGTCGAGAGGTGGGCATCCAAGGCGAACTGCCTGCCACTGTGGGCGACTTGGCACAGATCCTGGGTTTGTCAGAGCCCGTCGACGGGCTCTGGATTGACGACCGATGGGCGGCCGCCGAACGCCAACTCGAAGAAGCCGGGTTGGCCGACGGCGCCCGAGTGGGCTTGCGCTCGGGCCCGGGTCCCGACCCCCCGGGGAGGACACTGGAGGTGGTCGGGGGACTGTGCGCCGGCGACCGGCGTCTGTTGCCCGCCGAAGGGCTGAGCGTCGGCCGCTCCCCCGGCGCCGACCTGACCCTGCCGAGTGTCGGGCTCCGACCGGAGCACGCCCGCTTGGTGTTCCACGACGGAATGGTCGTTGCCCAGTCGGGCGAGGACGAGCCGACTACGGTCGAAATCTCCACGCCGCTTCGGCAAGGCAGCGCTCTGATACAGGTGTCCGATGCCCCCGACGACCGTCCTGCCCACCTGGCCGGTATTGCGGGGCCCACCACTTGCGGGAAGATCGCCTTCAATCGTCCTCCCCGACCAGCACTACCGGTGCGGTCAGAACCGCTTCCTGCTCCCTCCCCAGAGCAGCGGCGATCGGCGCGAACCGTGGCATTCGGCTGGGCCGCGCTGGCTGGACCACTGCTGGTCGGACTGCTGATGGCCGTGCTCTACAGCCCCTACATGGCCTTGTTCGCCCTGTTGAGCCCCTTGATGATGGGGGCCACCTGGTTCGACAATCGCCGTCGCGATCGCCTCGACCGCCGCCGATCCCGCCGAAGGGCCCAAGCATCGCTCGCCGACTTTCAGAGCGCGGCCGAGGCGGCCCACGCCGCTGAAATGCGCCGCAGACGCGATCTGCACCCCCACCTGGCCGAAGCAGTCAGGCGGATTCGCCAGCCCAGCGTTCGACTCTGGGAGCGGAGGCCTGACCATGGCGATTTCATGTCGCTAGTGGCGGCCCACGGGTCTCGACCCTTCGCTCCCGACCTGGGCGGCGCCGATGCGGGGGACTTCGAGGAGGCGGCCGCGGTGATCGAACAGCTTGGGCCCCTGCTCGACGTGCCCATTTCCGTAGATTTAGGGCCGGGCAAGCTCCTCGGCTTGGTGGGTCCCCGCGGCGCAACCACGGCCATGGCCCGTGGACTGCTGCTCCAGGCAGCCGCCTGTCACGGACCGGCCGACCTGGCGGTTCTGATTGCCGCCGACGAGGTGACCGCGCCGGCTTGGGCGTGGACCGCCTGGCTCCCTCACACCGTCCACCGGGCCATAGGCCGACCTCATTTGCTGGCCGATTGCCGTGTCGCGGCGGCAGAGATCGCGGCTGAGCTAGCCCAAGCCTGGGGTCGGAGGGAAGAGGTCCACTGGCCGCAGCTGCTGGTGGTGGTCGACGGAGAGAACTTGGCTACCGGCAGGACGCCGCCGCTTCGTCCCCTGCTCCAAGGCTTGGCCGGGCCGACCTCGGCAATCGTGCTGGCTTCCAGTGTCGACCAACTCCCAGCCACTGCCACTGCGGTTGTCGAGGCCCGCGACACGACTGGCGCTGTCGATGTGTCCGAAGCCGGGGAGACCTTCGGTTCCGTGCTTGCCACCGGCATGAGCTTGGGACTGGCTCGAGCCACGGCCCGCGGCCTGGCCCGCTATGAGGATCCCGAACAGCCTGGCACTGGTTCGGGTATTCCCGACCGATCATCGCTGTTCGACCTTCTCGGCCTTCCCGTCCTCGACAGTCCCGCGGGCATTGCGGACCTGCCGTCGCTGGGCGAAGTCGTCGCCGCCCGTTGGCGGCAAACCCAGCACGCCGACAGCTTGGCCTCCCCCATCGGCGCCGACGGCCACGGCCCGCTGTTTGCCGACTTGGCCGCCGACGGCCCCCACGCGCTGGTGGGAGGCACCACCGGGTCGGGCAAGAGCGAGCTGCTGCGCACGCTGGTGGCTTCTCTGGCCTCCACCTGCTCTCCCGAGCAGGTCAACTTCGTGCTGATCGATTACAAGGGAGGCAGCGCATTCGACGCCTGCGCTTCGTTGCCCCATGTGGTCGGATTGGTCACTGATCTAGATGACCGGCTGGCCGAGCGGGCCCTGCGCTGTCTGGAAGCCGAGCTCCGCCATCGGGAGCAAGTTCTGCGAGAACGGGGGGCCACCGACTTGAGCCACTATCGGTCGCTGGCCCAGACCGAGGGCGGATCCCGGGGGGCACCGCTGGCCCGGTTGGTGGTAATCATCGACGAGTTCGCCGCCTTGGTCAACGAGCTGCCCGGCTTCATGGACGCCCTGGTGAATGTGGCCCAACGGGGCCGCAGCCTGGGCATGCACTTGGTGTTGGCCACCCAGCGACCCGCGGGGGCCGTCAATGCCAACATCCGCACCAACACCGCTCTGCGCATTGCCTTGCGAGTCCTCGACGCCGCCGACTCGGTCGACGTGCTCGACAGCCCAGAGGCCGCCACCATCGGCCGGCACCGGCCCGGCCGAGCGTACGCCCGATTCGGCCCTGGCGAGTTGGTTGAGTTCCAGTGCGCCCTGGTCACCGGGGTCACTGCCGCCCAGCGAGGTCCCAGGGTCGTCCCCGCCCCCGACGGCATGCCTGAATCCGAGCCGGAGGCCGCTACCGACGATGAGAGTCCTGACGACCTGTCCCGGCTGGCCCTTGCGGTGAACACCGCCTGGGACTGCTGGGAAGGTGTCCCACCCCGCCAACCTTGGCCCGACCCCCTGCCGTCGAATGTCTCGCTCGATGAGCTGACTGCTGACGGCATATCGGTCGCCGGAGTGGCGCTTGCACTGGCCGACGACCCAAACCGGCAGTGCCAGTATCCCCTGACGTGGGATCCCACCGAAGGCAATGCCTTGTTCGTGGGCATCCCGGGCAGCGGAACAACAACGGCATTGGGTTCGTTGGCCCTGGCCCTGGCCCGCCGCTACCCGCCCGGCGAGTTCCACCTGTACGCCTTGGATTCCGGTACCGGGCAACTGGCCCCGCTGGAGGGTCTGCCCCATTGCGGCGCGGTAGTGAGTCCTGATGAGCGCGACCGAATTCGGCGGCTCATCCGACGGTTGGAAGACGAGCTCGACCAGCGGATGGGCCAGGGTCGGACATCCCAGGAGTCCAGCCGCCCGCTCGTGGTGGCTTTGATCGACAACTGGGGCGGCTTGGCCAAGAGCCTGGACAACGTGTCCGACCTCGCTTTGCTGACTGCGCTGGAGCGGGTGTGGTCTGAGGGTCCCGCCGTTGGCCTGTATCTGGCCGCGGCCGCCGACCAGCTGTCCAAGGTGAATCGGGCTATCCAGGCGGCCACCCCCCAGACCTTCGTGTTCCGCCTGGGCGATCCCGCGCTGTACCGCCAGTGGGGTGTGACCGTGGAAGACCCGGCCACGCTTCCGCCCGGCCGGGGTTTCACCATCCCATCGGGCATCGAGTTCCAAGTGGCGGTGCCTGAAGGCGGTCTGGCCCGCGCCGTTGTCGAAGTGGCTGCCGAACACCCCCGGACTCACGGCCCGCCGCCGGTTGAGACTCTGTCCGCGGTGGTCGACCCAGCCCGCTTGGACCCAGCCTGCCTGAAGGGTTCCCCGGCGTATCTACCGCTGGGGCTGAGCGACGACTCCCTGACCCCGGTTGGGCTCACCCTCTACCCCAGCGAGCATGCCCTGATCTTGGGACCTGCTCGCTCGGGCCGGTCCTCGGCTCTAGCTCTGTTGGCAGCGTTGGCAGCTGACGGCGGCGGGCAGGTAGTCGCCTTGGCCAACCAGGAACCGCCGCTGGCCGACAGCCCCAATGTCAATCTTGTGACCGACGTCGGTGAGCTGCTCGCCGCCGTACACGCAGCCGAGCCCCCAACCCTGGTGCTGATCGACGACGCCGAGACGGTGGGCGACCCCGACGGCGCCCTGAAAGCACTGGCCTCCGATAGCCGCCCCAGCCTGCACATCGTGGCCGCCGGCCGTGCCGACCGACTCCGCACCGCCTACGGCCACTGGACCGCCGAGATCCGCTTCTCCCGCACCGGAGTCCTGCTGCAACCCACCCCCCTCGACGGCGACCTGTTCACCATCCAACTCCCCACTCGCCCCACCCTCCCGTCACTACCCGGCCGCGGCTACCTCATCCAAAACGGCCAACCCTCGATCATCCAGCTCGCAAAGCACAAGGCAACTTGATGCCACCACCAATTCGCTTTCGATCACTCAAAGCCGAAGAGCTGCGGTCGATATTGTGAACAACATCTACTCCCCCGAAAGCGAGGAATCCCCGATGAGGGAAGTGAGGGTCTTCTTCAACTCTGAAGAGGGTGCCGACTGGTGGTGCGAAGATGACGGTGACTTCATGGCGGTCGCTGATACCCCCGTACAACTTATGGAGTTGATCAGGACGTGGCAAACCAGCCAGGGTATTGCCGACGTGCAACTTATTCCGATGGGCGTAGCCTCAGACGTCGTTGCGGAGGAGGTCTTGGTGGGTCTCGCGGCGGACCACTAGGCGGGCGTCGCCGTTGCGGGCGAACACCACGGCGGGGCGGAGGATTTTGTTGTAGTTGGAGCCCATGGAGTGGCCGTAGGCACCGGTCACCGGGGTGGCGAGGATGTCGCCCACCGCGGTATCGCTGGGCACTCGGCCGTCGCGCACCAACAGGTCGCCCGACTCGCAGTGCTTGCCCACCACCCGCACCGCCTTGTTGCGGTCGCGGTCGGCCGCCCGGGGCAGAAACGTCTCATAGCCGCTGCCATAGAGCACCGGGCGGGGGTTGTCGCTCATGCCGCCGTCAACAGAGATGTAGGTGCGGATGCCGGGCAGTTCCTTGATCGTTCCCACCTCATAAAGCGTGACCGCAGCAGCGGCCACCAGAGCCCGGCCCGGCTCCACGCTCACCGGGGCGGTGAATCCGCCCGACGAGCAGGCTTCGTCGATGGCCGCAGCCCACTGGGCGATGGTGGGGGCCGACTCCCCCTCCACGTAGGCTACCCCCAACCCACCGCCCAGCGACAGCTCAGGCAGTCCGTAGGGGCGGGCAAACCCGGCGATCACCTCCACCGCCCGCTGGAAAGAGCGCAGCTCGAACACCTGGCTGCCGATGTGGGCGTGCAGGCCCACGAGCTCCACCGAGTCAGCTTCCGCGGCTCGGCGGATGGCGGCGTCGGCCAGCCCGGTGGATGCGGTGAAGCCGAACTTGGTGTCGTCCACCCCGGTGGTGACGTACTCGTGGGTGTGGGCTTCCACCCCCGGAGTGACTCTCAGCAGCACCTTGGGCCGGGCGCCGGTGGTGGCGTGGAGCACGTCAAGGCGGTCGAGCTCGTCGAACGAATCCACCACGATTCGGCCCACTCCGGCCTCGACCGCGGCGGCTAGCTCATCGGCCGACTTGTTGTTGCCGTGCATCACCAAACGGTCGCCGGGCAATCCCGCGGCCTTGGCTACGAATAGCTCCCCGCCGGTGGCCACATCCAGGTCGAGCTCCTCCTCGTGAATCAGACGCGCCATGGCCAGGCACAAGAACGCCTTGGAGGCATAGGCCACCGATCCGGCGAAGGCCGCCTTGGCTTGGCGGCACCGCGCCCGCACGTGGTCTTCGTCGTACACGAACAGCGGCGTGCCGTACTGCTCGGCCAGCTCCAGCGCATCGCACCCGGCGATGGACAGTCGCCCGCCGTCGCCCACTGCGGAGTTGTCGGGCAGAAGGTGCGGGGGAAGCGCCGACATTGCCAGCTCCCTACATCGCCTCGGGGGCGCTCACGCCCAAGGTGCCGAGCCCGACGGCTAGGCCCACTCGGGCGGCGTCGATCAGCGCGAGACGGGCCTGGGTCAACTCGGGGGGAATGCCAGTGCCCACCACATAGCAGTCGTGGTAGAAGCTGTGAACCGCCGCGGCGAAATCCCGCAGCCATGTGGTTACCCGGTGGGGGGCCCGCTCGCTGGCCGCGGCGGCGATCACCTCGCCCAATGTGGAGAGCTGGCGCATTATCTCCAACTCCCGCTCGTGAACCAGCACGCCCAAGTCCACCTGGTCGGCGCTCTGGCGCACCACCCCATCGGCCCGGGCCCGGGCCGCTATTGAGCACACCCGGGCGTGGGCCATCTGCACATAGAACACCGGGTTCTCCATCACCTGGGCGGCGGCTCTGGCCAAGTCGAAGGTCGGAGCGGTATCCATCGACTGGAGCAGGTAGGTGAACCGGGCGGCGTCGGCCCCAACCTCGTCGATCACGTCGCGAAGCTCGATGAGGTCGCCAGTGCGCTTGGACAGCCGCACCTCTTCGCCGTCGCGCTCTAGGCGCACCAACTGGGTGACCACCACCTCCAAACCCGCTGGGTTACAGCCCAGCGCGGCCATGGCCGCCTTCATCCGGGCGACATACCCGTGATGGTCGGCCCCCCATACGTTGACCAGCAGACCTTGCGAACCGGCCCGTTCGAGCTTGTCGCGGTGATAGGTGATGTCGGGCAGCAGGTAGGTGTACTCCCCGTCGGACTTGATCAGCACCCGGTCTTTGTCGTCACCGTGGTCACTGGAGCGCAGCCACAAAGCACCGTCTGATTCGTAGGTTGCTCCGGCGGCGTCGAGCGCGGCCAGCGTGTCTTTGATGGTGCCCGAGTCCACCAGGACCTGCTCGCTGAACCAAGTGTCGAACTCCACCGCCATCGTGCCCAGTGCTTCCCGTTGATCGGCGAGAGCCCTCTCCCTCCCCCACTGGCGGGGGTCGGCGTCGGCGGGCATATCCGCAGCCCAGTCGACGATGTACTGGCCGTTGTAGCCGTCCTCGGGCACCGGCTGCCCCTCCCGGACCGCAGCCAAAGAGGCCGCGTACAGCTCCATCTGAGTGCCTCGGTCGTTGATGTAGAACTCCCGCTGCACGTCGAAGCCGCACCACTCCAGCAACCGGGCCACCGCGTCGCCGTAGGCCGCTCCCCGACCGTGCCCGGCGTGGACCGGCCCGGTGGGGTTGGCGCTCACGAACTCCACGATCACCGTGCGACCTTGGCCCAGGTTCTGGCGGCCGTAGCCGTTGACACCGGCGGTCACTGCGTCGGCCACCACCCCGTGCAGCCAGCTGGGAGCCAGTTTGAAGTTGATGAACCCAGGGCCGGCCACGCTTACCTCGGACACATGCTCTGGCTGGTTCTCCTCCAGCCAAGCAGCCAACTCCCCAGCCAACTCCCGAGGGTTGCGCTCTGCTCGCTTGGCTACAGCCAGCGCAGCGTTCGACGCCCAGTCCCCGTGCTCGCGCCGCGCCGGTCGCTCCAGCCCCACCGAGAAGCCAGCAGGCAGGTCAACGCCCGCGGCCACGAGCGCGGCCCGCAGGGCGTCAGAAAGAGAGGTGCGAATGTCGGCCATGAACTGGCACATGGTACCGGCGCCCCGCTGGGTATACTCAGCCAGTTACTGCCCACGTAGCTCAGGGGATAGAGCACTTGCCTCCGGAGCAAGGGGCCGCAGGTTCGAATCCTGCCGTGGGCGCTTCCGGGTGTTCTCAGTAGTTGCTCGATGGTCCCAGATGGTCCTTGTTTTCCCAGCGTAGCGACCGTTTCTGTCAGTTTGGGGTGGTAGGCTGTCCTCAGCAATTACCGGGCTACCCCCGAAAAAGTGGGGGATGGATTGGGGGATGGGAATGTCGCTTTTGACCGCTGTGGAAGTCAAAAATGCCGGTGTGGGAAAGCACCATGAAGGGCGCGGATTATTTTTGCGGGTGTACAAATCGGGGTCCAGGTGCTGGGTTCTACGCCTGACGGTGGACGGGCGCCGCCGCGAGATCGGCTTGGGCGGCTGGCCCGCGGTGAGCCTGGCCGACGCCCGCCGCAAAGCCCATGAGCACCACGCGGCCGCCGCCGACGGGCGCGACCCGCTCGCCGACAGGCGCCGCTGCGACGTGCCGACATTCCGCGAGGCGGCGAGGGTGGTATGGGAGGCGAACAGGGCCCGGTGGTGCAACGAGCGGACCGCGGTGCTGTGGTGGGCGTCGCTGGAAAACCACGCCTTTCCGGCCATCGGCGACATGGCCGTGAACCGCATCACCCAGTCCGACGTCTTGGGATGTGTGGAGCCGATCTGGACGAACCGCACTGAAGCGGCCCGCAAGGTCCGCCAGAGGATCCGCACCGTGCTTCGCTGGTGCCAGGCCCACGGCTACGTCACCGTGAACTCGGCCGGCGAGGCCATCGACGGCGCACTGCCGCCCATGCCCCGCGTAAAGGCCCACTTCCGCTCCCTGCCCTATGGCGAGGTGGCCGACGCGCTCGGCGTTGCGGACCGCACCGGCGCGTCTGCGTCGGCCAAGCTGTGCCTGAGGTTCACGGTGTTGACGGCGGCCCGCTCCGGCGAGGCCCGCAACGCCTCATGGTCCGAGATCGACTTCGCCGCCCGCGAGTGGCGCATCCCCGCCGACAAGATGAAGGCCGCGACCGAGCACCGGGTGCCCCTCAGCGACGCCGCCCTCAAAGTTCTCGACGAGGCCAAGGACAACCACGACGGCTCCGATCTGGTGTTCCCGTCCCCCCCTCAGGCCAGGCCGCCCCCTCAGCGACATGACGCTCACGAAAATCCTTCGCGACGCAGACCTGGCGGAGCGGGCCACCGTCCACGGATTCAGAGCCAGCTTCCGCACTTGGGCGCTGGAGCAGACCGACACCCCCTGGGCTGTGTGCGAGGCCGCACTCGCACACAGCCTCGGCGACTCAACCCAACAGGCCTACATCCGAGGCGATGCCTACGCCAAACGCCGCAAGCTCATGGACCGGTGGGCCGACTACCTGCAGCGGCCATAGAAGGGCCCCGGCTGGCTGACCGCCCCAGTGGCGGCGGGAGGAGCTCCGTCGAGCCACGCGGCCGGGGCTCGGGCAATTGCGGGCGGGGGCCTAGTGGCCCTTCGCAGGGCGGGTTTCGGGGTTGTCGACTGGCGGCAGCCGCGTTGGCGGTGCTCAGTCGCCGATCGCGAGTATGTCGGCGCCGTCGGCGGGGTCCGTGCCCAGGGCCTGTGGCCAGTACATGTAGCACACCCCGGTCGGAGTGAATGCCACGGCCTGCTCGACTTTGATGCCGTTGCAGTTCCCCGGCCTGATTCGGGCGAAGCCGGTGCCGTCGAGCCCGGTTGTGACTACGAGCATGTCGTCGGAGAACTGATCCAAGATCGCCCTGAGCCGGCCGATAGTCAACGCCGGCCCCCACGAGGCGTCGACGCCCGCTTGGAGGCCGACCCTGTTCTCGTCTACGAAATCTCCGCTCAAACACCGACAGCCTCCCAGCCGCCGAAGCAACGACCGATTGAAACCGCCCACAGGAAATCCGACAGCCCGATCCAAGACAGCCCAACTCACTGGGCACCATCCAAAACCCGCTGTTGCCAATGCGCCCCACCGCTCACCGATGAAGACCGGCGAGTGAGGCCGTTGTGCCACCGAGCTAGCTTGCTGGGCCTTCCATCTAGGCGACCGAGCCAAAGAGGCTGTCGACCTTGCCACCCGCCAACCAGCGCTTGCGATTGATGGCGAGAGCCAACTGCCCCGAGTGCTGGCCAAAGCAGGCGTCTGGCCGGAGAAAGAAGGCCCGTCGTCGTGCCCGCCCGAGCAGGCCGCCCGGCTCCTGGCACACATGCTGGCCGGCTTCGGGGATCTCTCCGCACCGGAGACGGCAGGTACCAGACTGCACCTCGACTTCACCGTCACCAGCCTCTTGGACCACCTCGGTGACAACCCCCACGCTGTCGCCCTGAAAGCGGAGGCGGATCGCAAGGGCGTCCGCACCGACCGGTACCCATGACAGTGGCCCACTGGTAACAGCGCGCATCTTCGAGAGGCCCACTGTGAAACCCCGCTGTCCTGATCTGCCGCTGTCAGCATCCACCGCGCCAGCCGAGGCCTCAGAGGAAGCGGGCTGGTCACCAAGAGCCGCAGAAGGGGTGAGGGCGATGTCGGTCTCTCTACCGGATCTGCCCAGTGATCGGACGCTCCTTGTCGCTGCATCTGAAGCGCTTGTGCCGTCCATGAATGGAGCGGCCATGGGACGGCATTTTCGAGGTGGGGTTGGCGTGCTTGGTTACAGGTCCAAGCCGACATCGCCGGGGAGGTCGGGGCGCGGGAGGTCGCGTTCGGCGGCCAGCGCGATGTCGGATGCTTCGAGGCCGTCGCGGACTACCCGGACTGTGTCGGCGAGGTCGTCGGCCAGTGAGCGGGAGTCGTCTGCTGTCTCGAAGTGGCCGGCTAGTGCTGCGGCGGTGTCGCAGGCGATGCGTGCGAGCTCGGCCGCGGTGGCCTCGATCTGTGCCAGTGTGAGCTGGGGCCGCTGGTCGCTGTAGGGGCCGGCTCGGTGCCACAGCGAGATCTCCTCGGGCGTGGCGCGGTTCGCGGGGTCCATGGCAGGCCATGTCACATCCCGGTACCGGGCCGGGATCTTGGAGGCGAGCTTGTCGAGGGAGTGGATGCGCTCGGGGCGCCCTCCGACCAGGCACACCACGGTCTTCAGAGCGCTCTCTACGGTCTTCTGCGAGTGGAAGCAGATGCCGGCCATCCGCTCATAGCGTGCTTTGCGGTAGCGGCGGGCGTCGCCGGCCGCGGCGGCCCGCTGTTCCCGGGCACCCTCATCCAGCCGCTCCTCCACCTCGCCCAGGGCGTTGATGGTATCTCCCAGCCTGCTCAGCGCCTCGGCTCTGTTGTCGGGGGGCATCCCGATCTCCTTTCTCCAGTCCACATCGGCTTGCCCGTCCGCTCCAGCGTCGGCCACCACGACCGCGCCACCGGCGATGGCCGCCTCCAACGACGAGGACACCTGCGTGGTGCGCCGCGCCCACTCGGCCCGGTCGGTGACCCACACATCGACCCCGAACTCGCACAACTCGCCAGCTCTTGCCACCAAGCGCCGCTGAAGGTCCGGCCGGCACCGGTAATCGCCCAAATCGTCGAACACCGCCACCAGGTCGATGTCGCTGCCATCGACCGCCTCGCCACAGGCCACAGACCCGAACGCCAACACCTGCGCCGCCCCCAGCGCGACGAAACCCTCGCCCACCACACGGGCGTCTTCCAAACACGGAACTCCCCACAACACCAAAGACGCCGCACCCGCAGCCTCCGAACCCGGAGCCTCCGACACTCGCGAAGCCACCAAACCCATCCCCCAATCCTACCTCCAGCCCCCACAACGCCCAACACCCGCACCAAGCCGGCCACGGCCCCCACGAGCCTCAAACCGCCCGCGGGCACCGCGCCCGCCAAAAGCCTGCGTCGACGGTCAACAGCTGCGATCACGCCCGCAATCATGCAACAGCGCACCGGTCGCGACCGGTCACAAACCCCCGAAGCACCGGTCGCAAACCGATACGACCGGTCGCAACCCCCATGCGGCGAAACTGTCTCAAATCCTTGACGCGGGACACAAGATCTTCAATGTCAAAAGGCGACATAGACTTGTCACCTTTTGACGGCCATATTGTCTACATCTTCTTAACCGAGACGTTATGGTCAACCATGGCTCGCAGATGCGGGAGTGCCTGCCAAGCATGAAGAATGACGGGATCCTTGAATGTCTGTCCCCCTAAACAGGAAGGATCAACAAATGCTACCGAGTAGGCAAGAAAGGGGACTATCGATCCGATGGCGCCTTGGTTTCCTCCTCGGCCTTGCAGCCCTTACGGTGTCGGTGCTCGCTTCACCTGTGGGTGCCGACGTTTGGGGCTCGCAAAGCTCAACCACCGGTGCCCATCCCGATGGCTCAACCCACAACTAGTGCTGGGGCAGCGGATTCGACTCCAACCTGCGGGACAACGTGGACGAGATGTTCGAATACGCTCTTGATGGCCCAACGGATGCCACGGCAGAGTACAAGTCCACCTGCAAATTCTCGGGCTCTGGCGAGACCGACGTGGTGTGGTTTGACGCCGACCTCCCGGGTTCGATTCGCGGCAGGGCACCGTGCGAGGCCTATGACGACGGCCGCTGCGATCAGTACTTCGTGACTCTTGATCCTGCTGAAATCAACAAGGGAACCAACGACGAGGCCGACACAGACAAGACCGTCTGCCACGAACTAGGCCACACCGTCGGACTAACCCACGGCTCAGGCGGGGGCGACGGCGGAGCCGATGACTGCATGATCTCAGGCGAACGGCCCAGCACGAACAGTCAATACGAACGCTATTCAGGCCACCACAAGGAGCACATCAATGCTTGGTTCTAGTAACTCCATCTGCTTCCCTCACAGGATGATGATCGCTTTGATCGGTTTGGTCCTGGTCGCCTCCGCCTGCGGCGAGGGAAGCGACAACTCAGCGGGTTCTTCCCCGGGCCATGCCACCGACTCTGGTGCTCTCGTCTCGGTGATGCGCAGCATTGGCGAGAGCCTCGACTACGGCCTCCATGACTCGCCCGCCATCCTTGGTGACAAGGCGTCACTGACCGTGATCGGGACTGTCGCAGACGTGGCTGACGGCCGCGTGTTCGGCGTCGGTGAAACACGGGACACCGAGCCAGCGTTTCTGAACCTGACGCTTACCGTGAAAGTGGAAAGCGTCCTCGGGGGCGACGAGTCGCTGGTTCAGGACGGTCTCGTGTACATCGAAATCGCCCGTACCAAGGAACTCCCGGTAGAGACCTTTCAAAGAGCTGTGCCTGTGAACCAGCGGCTGGTTCTCTTCCTCGATGACTACACAGAAGGCCTCACGCCTTTCCGGGTCGTGGAAAAGGCGTCATCGATTCCTGACGGAGCACCCGTGCTCTCGCCCTATGCCGACGGCTTTCTCATTGAGGATGTGTCCTCAGGTGAGCTGATCGGCGGTTTCGACCATCTCGATGAACTGCCTCCGGCCTGGAAAGAAGGAACGGGGACCGTCGACAGTTTCAAAGCCGAACATTTCTCAGGCGGGGAACTGGCTGAGTAGGGCCTCACAGGCGCCCACCCATTCGAACCGCGGCCCGCCCGCTGCGACTTCCCTATAGCGGTCTCCCAGAAATTGCCATCACGGTTGAATTGCTCGGTCTTGTCGTATTTGAGGACAGCTGCCACCGGACCGCCCCGCACACATCTTCGCTGTTTCGCGTAGGGCTGATGTTGGATTCTGGGGTCATGGGCCTTGGGCACAACAACGAGCCTGACCCCAACAGCGCACAGCCCAACCGCTCCCCCAGAAGCCCCCTTTACGGGGTCTTCGCGTTGAAGTTGGGGCCGGGGTGATTGTAGGGGTCCACCACTGAGTGGGGGACCTCGCCGATTCTTGTGCCTGACACATAGTCGAAGAGTCAGGAGGCCCCTGATGGTTCAAGATAGTTCAGCGGCGTGGGTCGGCGCGGCCGGTTTCGAGGTGACCGGTGTTGGCGAGGAGGCTGGGGAGGTGGTGGTGAGTGTGCAGACTCCTGGTGGGCTGCGGGTGTTTTCTGATGGTTGCAGGGGCCGTGCCCGGTCCAAGGGGCGCCGCGAGGTGGTTTTGCGCGATGCACCCTAGGCTGGCGGGCGACCGCTGTGGAGCCGGCCCGATACCACAACTCGGCCTATTGAGCACAAGATCGAAGTACCGGCCCAGCAAGCCCGCCCAAATGTGGGACTGAATGTGGGACAGACAGGAAATTCCGACGACAAATGCCCGTTCACCAGGGATAACAATTGGCGTTCGAATCCTGCCGTGGGCGCTTTGTGATGCCGGGGTTTCCCGGATGCTCCCGTTAGTGCCCGGAGTCCCAGCGTATCCGGAGTTTTTTTCGCTTCGTGGTGGTCTAATACTGATGGAGGTTGTTGACAGTCGGACCTCAGGCCGTTGCGTGCGGCGACTGCAGCGTTTGGCGGGGCGGTAGACCTACGACGGGACCGCCATCGACTCCTGATCGCACAGGGCGTGTACTGTTGTCGTTTGATTGGCGCGTATGTACTCTAGGCAGTTGGCTTGGCAGCCAGCGACGGGCCTGGGCGGCCCTGATCAGCACCGGGAGATTTTGCTATGTCGAAAGTTGTGAGAACGCCGCCGCCGGCGCCGGTAGGTCTCAGCGAGGAGGCCCAGCAGGTTCTGAATGTCATGTCGGAGTTCGCCGGGGTGTCCGAGTCTCCCAAACACGGTGATGATCCGCAGGAATGGGAGAACTGGTCGGCGGCGTGCAACGACATGATCGTCATGGTGCTCGGGGCCCGCGTGCCTGCCGATGCGCCGATTGTGCAGACGGAGTTTGAGCTTGACGGGGTTCGTACGAACGTGTTCACCCCTGAATCGGTGGAGAAAGATGCATCTGCTCCGTTGTACATCGACATACATGGAGGCGGACTGGTGAATGGCGCTGGCGAAGCGTGCGTTGCCTTGACCAAAGGGGGTGCAGTTGAGCGGGACATGGTCACCTGGGCGCCGGACTACCGGATGCCGCCGCACCATCCCTATCCGGCGGCGTTGGACGACTTGATGGCGGTGTACCTCAGGGCGCTTGGCGAGCGGGATCCGAGCGACATCTTCGTTGGCGGAGGCTCTGCCGGCGGCAACCTGGCCGCGGCTCTGCTCCTTCGAGCCAAAGACGAAGGGCTGGCCATGCCGGCGGCCCTTGTGCTCTTGACCCCGGAGGTCGACCTCACAGAGTCGGGCGACAGCTTTCAGACGAACCTCGGGATAGACGGGGTGCTTGGCCTTCTCATGGAGTCCAATCTCCTGTACGCCGACGGCCACGATCTCTCCCACCCGTATCTGTCACCGCTTTTCGGCGACCTTCGAGGGTTCCCTCCCACGTACTTGCAGACGGGAACGCGTGACCTGTTCCTCTCAAACACGGTCAGGATGCACCGCAGCCTTCGAAACGCGGGCGTCGAGGCGGAGTTGCACGTAGGCGATGCAATGCCCCACGGTGGTTTTGGCGGCACTACGCCCGAAGACTGCGAGCTTGCC
Source organism: Candidatus Poriferisocius sp. (assembly GCF_965208475.1). Classification (GTDB taxonomy): domain Bacteria; phylum Actinomycetota; class Acidimicrobiia; order Acidimicrobiales; family Bin134; genus Poriferisocius. The sequence goes on from NZ_OZ242338.1 coordinate 1,010,883, forward strand.
GAAGAGCAAGACCGCTTCATCGCCCGCCACCGTCGAACGACATAGCGGCCCTGACCAGGACACGAGCGCTTGAAAACCTCGCCGAGGAGGCGCCCAAACTAGCTGCCTGGTGTGCGGTTGGGTGCCGGTGAAGCGTCCTCAGCGCTGCCATCGACGAGGTTTATTGCCGCGACAGAGCGTATGAGTACGCCGGTGAACGCCTCGCGCTCTGCCTCGGTGGCGTCGGGGCGCCGTTGGGCGAAGTCGGCCAGTCCGTGCAGCAACAGCACCGCCGTGAGCGTCAGCCGGTGTCCGAGGTCGGCCATCTGCTCGTTGCCCACCAGGTCGACGAGGGCTAGAGCCACGCGCCGAATGCCGGGCCTCGGCTCGGCGGAGAGCTTGCCTCCGCCTGCGCCCGCGACCACATCTCGCATCAGGTCGGAGTCGCTGGGAAGCCTTGCTGCACTGACGAGCTGTGCCCGAATCCTGATGTAGCAGCGGCCCGACTCGTCGTCGAGAAGGGAGGCGAGGGGCCGAACCAGCACCTCGATGAGGGCGTCTAGCCCCGGCCCCTCGCCGAGTTCGTCGAGCATCTCGGCTCGTCGAGCGTCGAGGCGGGCCAGGTGGGGATCCAGGATCGCCTTCAAGAGCCCGGCCTTGTTGCCGAAATGGTATTGAACAGCCGAGCTGTTGCGTTGCCCGGCTGCTTTCACGACGTCGCCCACCGGCACGGCGTCGACGCCTCGCTCGGCGAATAGGCGCTCGGCGACGGCAATGAGCGCTTCACGGGCGGGTTCGGGCGACCGGGGCATCAGCCGAGAGGATAACCAGCCGAAGCCGTCCCTCTCACCACGGCGGGCCCGCCGCGAGGAGTCGTGATCGTGCCCTCGCTCCTACGAGTCGAGTCCTGAGTAGAACTGGAGCGCCCATTGTCGACCGACGCGGACGTTTCGCTCGACGGCGGTCAGGAGCGGCTTGGGCTGGTAGCGCTTGTTCTCCCAGATGACGATGTCCTGGCTGATGCCGTCGGCGAAGCTGGCGACGAGGCCCTTCAGTGCTGGCTCCCCCAGCGAGCGGGGCATGGTGAACCACCATGTCATCTTCACGTTCTCCTCGTCGGTCGGCAGAAGCGACTGGCCGATGCGCACCGAGTCGCCGATCGAGATGAGAGTGCAGCCGAGGCCGAAGTTCTCGATCGTGAAGCTGCCGTTGCTGTTGTGTCGGTAGGTCCCTTCGACGACCATGTCTGTGCTGGGCAGCGGGGGTGCGCCGTGCACGTATTTGAAGTGATGAACATCGAACTCGCCCTCCGAGAACTCTTGGACAATGGTGGCCACCTCGAAGTTGAGGACCTGGTAGGGCTGCCAGTCTGGGTCCTCGAACTCGGGGAAGAAGGGCACGTCGTAGAACGGATCCCCGCCCTCGATATGGTGCCACGCCCAGATCATCTGGTCGCGCTCGATGATCGGATATGTGCGCACCCTCGCCTTCGCTGGGATGGCCTTGCCCTCGGCGTAGGGGATGTCGATGCAACGACCGCCACCGTCGAAGTGCCAGCCATGGAACGGGCACCGCATGCCGTCGCCGTCGACCTTGCCGCCCACACCAATGTGGGCGCCCATGTGGGGGCAATAGGCGTCCATGAGCCGGGCTTCGCCGCTCTCGGCGCGGAACAGGACGAGGTCTTTGCCAAAGGCGAAGAGGCACTTGTGTTCACCAGGTGCGAGCTCGCGGCACTCGTCGACGACGAACCAGCCATTGGGGATCGGGAACGGATAGCGCTTCTCTCCAGCACCTTCCCGTCGGATCCGAACGCGTCGGCTCAGGTCGGACACGGCTGCCGGGTCGGGCCGCATCGGCCCAACTTCGAACAGGGCCTCCTCCATGCCAGCTCGGACCCCGCTGCCGGGATCGTTAGCGGTAGTGCTCATCGGTCGACCTCCTGGAGGTCCGGCATAGGGTGCCTGCGGGCCTGTTCCTTGTCTCGACTCTTGCTAATGTACCAAGATTACTAAGAAGTTGGCCATGGCGGACGGAGCATATGAGCATCACCGATGACCAGCCGTCGCATCCCTTGCCGGACTTAGACCAGATTCGACACCGGTACCGCACCGAGCGCGAAAAGCGCCTGAGGTCTGACGGCCCCGACCAGTACATCCAGGTAAGGGGGTCGTTTGCCCACTACATCGACGACCCCTGGGCCGACGCAGATTTCGCGCGCCAGCCGCTGTGCGACGAGGTCGAGGTCGTCGTGGTCGGTGGAGGCTTCGGCGGCCTGCTGGCCGGGGCGCGGCTGCGCCAGCAGGGCCTCGACAAGATCCGATTCGTCGATCCGGCGTCCGACTTCGGTGGAACCTGGTACTGGAACCGGTACCCGGGCATTTCCTGTGATGTCGAGTCTTACGTCTATCTCCCCCTGCTGGAAGAGGTTGGCTACATTCCGAAACGCAAGTACTCGTATGGACAGGAGATCCTGGACCACAGCCACGCGATAGCCCGCCAGTTCTACCTCTACCGGGACGCCTGCTTCCAGACCCGGGTCACCGAGCTCCGCTGGGACCACGACGCATCGCGCTGGATCGTGGAGACCGACCGCGGCGATCAAATGAAGGCCCAGTACGTGTGTCTCGCCCTCGGCCAGTTGAGCCGGCCCAAACTGCCTGGCATTCCCGGCATCGAGGACTTCGAGGGCAAGTCGTTTCACACCAGCCGCTGGGACTACCACTACACCGGTGGCGATCAGGAGGGGAACCTCACCGGTCTGAGCGGGAAGCGGGTCGGTGTGATCGGCACCGGAGCGAGCAGTGTGCAGGTGGTGCCCCGCATTGCCGAGTGGGCCGAGCATCTCTACGTGTTCCAGCGGACCCCGTCGTCGGTGGACATCAAGCTCAATCCCGATACCGACCCCGAGTGGGCCGATTCGCTGCCGCTGGGTTGGCACCAGTACCGCCGCGACAACTTCAACGCGCTGGTGTCCGGTGTCCCCCAGGAGGAGGATCTGGTCGACGACGGCTGGACCGACTTGATCGGCAACATCATGAAGCTCTTGCGGGGGGGCGACGGCGCCGACATGTCGCCAGAAGGCATACAGCGCACCGTGGAGCTGGCCGACCTTCAGAAGATGGAGCAGATCAGGGCGCGAGTGGACGAGCTTGTCGACGACCCCGAGACCGCCGAGCATCTCAAGCCCTACTACCGGCAATTCTGCAAGCGACCCTGCATCGACAACGACTATCTCCCCACGTTCAACCGTCCGAACGTGACCCTCGTGGACACGTCGGGCAAAGGCGTTGAACGCATTACGGCGACGGGTGTGGTGGTCCACGGGCAAGAGTACGAGGTGGATTGCCTGATCTACGCCAGCGGTTTCGAGGTTGGAACCCCGCTATCGCAGCGGGGGGGATTCGAGATCATCGGCGGGCATGGCGAGACGCTCATGGAGAAATGGGCCGACGGCCTTCGCACGCTGCACGGCATGCACATGCATGGCTTCCCCAACCTCTTCCTCATGTCCATCGGCCAATCGGGCAACACCGTGAACTACACGCACATGCTCGACGAGCAGGCCACCCACCTCGCCTACATCATCGCCCGCGCCCGCGAGATGGGGGCGGTGACGGTGGAGGCAGCGGCCGATGCCGAGGACGCCTGGGTGGCCGCGTGCCTCGAGAAGGCCAACGCGCGCGGGGGCCTCAGCGACTGCACACCCGGGTACTACAACAACGAGGGGCAAGCCCGTAACCCCCAAAACGGCGCCTATGGCCTGGGCCCGGGCACCATCGAGTTCCTCCAGCTCCTCAGCGACTGGCGCTCAGCCGACAAACTGGCCGGCCTAGAGATCCTAGGTAAGTCATGACGACCGACCAGGCCAGCATCGAAGCGGTAGCCGATCGGTTCTTTGCCGCCTACTCCGCCGCCGATGAAGACGGCATCCGCGAGGTCCTCGCCCTCGACTTCCAGGGATGGACCAGCTCCTTCGGGGGCCGAGAACTCACCGTCGACTCCCTCGTCGAAGGCGCCAAGTGGGAGGCCGACAACGTTGACATGACGCTCGACGAAGTGCGCTGCCATATCACCGACCGCGGCTTCGTGCGCCAGTTCGTGATCCGCTTGACCAGCGCCGAGGGTGTTGCGATCGAGATCCCGGGGTGCATGGTGGCTCTGGTGGCGAACGGGCGGATCACCCGGTTCGACGAGTACCTGATTGCGCCGACCACGGGGCAGGAGTGACCCGCCCAGACCAGCCGTGAGCCTCGGAGAGGAGCCCACCACATGACCGATCCAGCAAATCCGGACGAGACAGCGCCGGAAAAGAGCCTTCTGCGCCGCCTGAGTCCATACCTTGCCATAGCGGTGGTAGCCGCCGTAGTGGTCGTCGTGCTGGTCGTGACCGGCGGCGGAAACGGGGACGACGATGGTGACGACGCGTCGGTCGACACCGCTCCCCCGGCGGTCGATGAGCCCGCGGGCGACGACTCGGCGGACGACGACACCGACGCCGGTGAAGTTGACACCGCGGCCCCAGCGGCCGATGAGCCCGCGGGCAACGACTCGACGGACGACGGCGACGTGATGGGCGACGGTGAGGTCGACACCCCCGCCGCCGACGGCGACACTTCCACTGCCGATTCACCTGAGCCGGTTGAGCCGGCCGAGCCCGAGTTTCCAGGGATCGGGTCCCGGGCAGCGCTGGCCAACCCGCACTGCGATCCGGAGACCGGGAAGATACGGGTTCCCCTAGTGGACGCCCCTCCGTGCGTTCTCGAGTGGCCTGCGGGCGCCGACAATGGTGGAAATACGGCCCCGGGCGTCACCGCTGATGAGATTGTCATGGCGGTGAGGGTGGACGCCGGCCAGACGGAGTTCGTCAACAACGTCGGCAGCATCCCCCGCGGCTGGCTAGACGGCGCCGACATCTTCAACCAGAACTACGAATTGTGGGGCCGCCAGGTCCGACTCGAGTTCATCGATGCGAGCGGATCAACTGAGGTCGCCCAGAGGGCCGACGCCACCCGGGCCGTGAACGACTTCCAGCCCTTCCTCGCCACCGACGCCACCACCACCGGTGAGGGGAAGGCGATCTTCGAGGCCGAGATGGCGGCCCGAGGGGTGGTCGTGTGGAGTACGGGCGTCTCCTGGCAGGAAACCCAGGATCAGGCCGGCTTCCGCTGGTCGGCCCTGGCCGACGACCGGGTGACGATGCTCCACGTGGCCGAGTACATCGGCAAACGCGTCGCCGATTATCCGGTGCGGTGGGCCGGCGACGACATGATCGGCGAGCCCCGGCGGATCGGGATGATCTACACCGACCGGTGGAGCAGGGACTTCATGGAAGATCAGGCTGCACAGAACGGCTTCGAGCTCGTGGAGGCGGTGAGCTACGACGAGGGCGCCGAGAACACGCAGCGACAGGAGCGAGCCCGGGTGATCGCCGCCCGGATGAAGGATGCCGGCGTCACCACGGTGATCGCCGGGACCGACAACTTGTTCACCAGGACAATCACCGCGGCTGCCACCGACCAGCAGTGGTTCCCGGAGTGGATCATCACCGGCTACAGCGGCCAGGACACGGCCTTCTTTGCCCGCGGCTACGACCAGGAGCAGTGGGCCCGCGCCTTCGGGCCGGGTCCGATCGGGTTGAGCGTCGCCGACCAGCCCACCGCGCTTGCAGTGTTTTTCGAATGGCACCACGGCAGAGAGCCGGTCTCGCTGTCCGAGAGATTCTCCCTCTCGACCCTGAAGTGGCCCATGGCGTGTCTCCATCTCGCCGGACCAGATCTCACCGCCGAGAGCTTCACCGAGGGCTGCTTCGCGCTGCCCCCGTCGCTCGGGTCGTACTGCGACTGCGTGACCACCCCAGGCGCAGCCTTTGGCGACGGCCGGCTTCCCTGGACCGATTACACCGGTTTCGACGACATGACCGAGAAGTGGTGGGATCCCGCGTTCGAGCGCACAACGGCGACCGGGCGCGTTGTGGTCGGCGAATACATGAAGGTCGACGACGGGCGCCGCTACGCAGTCGGCGAGTGGCCCGAACAGCAGCCAAGGGTGTTCGATCCGGACGCGGCCCTCGGCATCCTCTACGAATATCCCCCCAACGACACCCCGCCGAGCTACGAGCGCTAGGCGAGCCGACCGCGGAGCTCACGCTCTTTTGGAGACCTCCGTGCTGTCGTCGTCGACCGCAGCCCACAGGCGGTCGTAGGCGCTGCCGGTCCCGACCAGCTCGTCCGGTGGGCCGATCTCGACCACCCGGCCAGCCTCGAGCACGATCGCGAGGTCGGAGTGCTGGGCCACGTTTTGGCGGTGGGTGACGGTGAGGGTGGTGACTCCCAAGGCTCTGATCGCCTCGAGGACCCGATCCTCCATCGGGCCGTCGAGACTGGACGTCGCCTCGTCGAGCACCAAGATGTCGGGCCGGGCGAGCCACACCCGCGCCAGCGCCACGAGTTGGCGTTGGGCGGCGGTGAGGTTGCGGGCCTCCTCGTCGACGGTGTGCTCGTAGCCGCCGTCGAGGCCGGTGAGCACGTCGTGGGCGCCGATGGCGCGCACCGCCCGGTCGATCTCATCGAGCGAGGCGTCGGGTCGCGAGTACGCGATGTTGGAGCCGATGGTGCCCTTGAACAAGAACGCGTCCTGGGGGACGATTCCGAGCCTTTGCCGGTAGGAGCGCGATTCGTGGTCGGCGATATCGACGCCGCCGACGAGGACCCGGCCCGCAGTCGGGTCGTAGATCCGGGCGAGCAGCTTGGTGATCGACGACTTTCCTGCGCCGGTGAACCCCACAAGGCAGGTCACCGCGCCCGACCGGAGCGTGAACGAGATGTCGTCGAGAACGGGACGGGCGGTGTGCGGGTAGGCGAAGGCGACCGCCTCGAAGGCCACGTCGCCATCGAGAGGCCCCGCCTGGGCCGCGCCGACCCGCTCGACCGGCAGGATCGGCGTGTCGAACGGCTCTGCGAGGCGGTGCCAGGAGACTCGGGCCTCGAGCAGCTCGGTGTAGATCGAGCTCATGTACGACAGGGGCTGAAGGGCCTGCTGGGCCACGAGCCGAGCCGACAGGGCGGTGCCCACCGCGACCGTGCCGGCGAGCACCTCGTGGCCCGCGCCCCACAGGATGAGCGCCCCGCCCACGTGGGTGATGAACGCCACGAGCTCCGAGTACAGGTTGGCGATCGAGGTCGCCCACCTCCGGCTCTGGCGCAGCTCCCAGGCATCCTCGACGAACCGGCGATTCGCCTTGTCGATTGCCCCGCAACCCCGCAGCTCGCTGCGCCCGGCGAAGTGCTCCTCGAAGGTGGCAACGGTGCGGCCGAGGTCGTCGCGCGCCCGATTGAAGGCGCGCATGCCCAGGTAGAGCTGGGCGGCGGTAAGGGCGAGGATCACCGCGATCAGGCCGATGATCGTGGGGGTCAGTTGCGGGACGAGGACGATCACCACCACAGCTCCCACGGCGAAGCGGCCCAGGCTCGAGATGAATCGGAACAGCTTCTCGCCCACGAATCCGAGGATTGTGTCGAGGTCGTTGACCACCCGGGTGGCCACCTCGCCCGGCAGCTCGCGGTCGTAGAAGTCGATGCCGAGGTTGGTGAGCCGACAGAAGATGCGACGGCGCAGCAGGTAGCCGATCGATTGGGCGATCTTCATCGACAGGATCCTCACGAAGTAGCCGCTGACGGCGAAGCCGACCCCGACGGCGACCACTGCGAGCCCGATCCCGTAGATGGCGCTCGTCTCGCCGTCCACGGCCGACTCGGTGGCCTGGGCGAAGAGAATCTCGGGACCGAGCCCGGCCAGGGAGTTCACCACCAGCAAAATGAGCACGGCGAAGAGGGTGAACAGGGTGATTCCCGCCAGCCACCGCACCCGGGGCATGGCGTCGACCTGGCATTCGGCGTCGGAGACAATGGGTGCCTCCTCGCTCACCTCAAGCGAGTGCACGACGTCCATCAGCTCGGACGCAACCTCGCGGTCGCCCTGTTGCCCGGGGGCCGCAATGGGGGCGGGCGGGGCCGTCGCGCCGGGTCGGCCGAGCTGCACCACGGTGTCGGCCATCGATGCGGGGCCGGGGCGCCGGGTGATCGCCACGATCGCAGCCTCGGGCAGGAACTCGGCCACCCGGCGGATGATCTCCATCTCGTGGGAGGGGTTGACGGCCGACAGGGCGTCGTCGAGCACGATCACCCGGGGTCGGGCCACCAGCGCTCGGGCGAGGGCCAGTCGCTGGCGCTGCCCGCCCGATAGCGTGAGGCCCCGGTCGCCCACATGGGTGCTCAGCCCGTCGGGCATCCCGGCTACGATGTCGTCGGCACCCGCCGCGTAGACCGCGGCGTTGATCTCGTCGTCGGAAACCATCCACACCGCCCCGAGGTCGAGGTTCTGGCGAAGCGATCCAGAGAACAGCACCGGATCCTCGGAGACGATGCGCACCATCGTGCGAATGGTGGTGACGTCGAGCTCGCCCAGCGGCCGTCCGTCGAGCAGCACCTCTCCGCTCGTCGGTTCGACCAGACCTCCGACCAAGCCGGCCAGTGTGGTTTTACCGGAGCCGGGCGGCCCGTTCACCACCACGATCTGGCCCGGACGAGCCACAAACGACATGCGGTCGATCACCGGGGTGCAGCCAAAGGAGACTCCTGCGTCGCGAAGCTCGATCGACTCGAAACGGCTGGCGGCGGGCCGGCCCTCGGTGGGTCGGGCGCCCAGCGAGAGCACCTCGGCTAGCCGACTCTGGGCGGTGCGCAAGAACTGCCAGGAGCTGGCCAGCTCATCGAGCAACTGGGCGATGGCGATGACGTATCCCGCGACCTGGAAGGTGACGAGGAACACTCCCACCGACAGCTGATCCGCGGCGATGAGCTGCGCGCCAGCCACCAGTACAAGCGCGTTGACGAGGAGGGGAACGGCCTTGAGCAGAATGTCGTAGCGGGCCAGCAGCCGGACCCGGGTCATCGAGTAGCGGTAGGCCCGCAAAGCCGTGGCCCCCAGCCGCTCCCGTTCGTGCTCCTCGCGCCCGAACGCCCGCATGACCCGCACCCCGCGGACGGGCTCGTCGATGGCGGAGGCAACCTCGGCTCGCTCGTTCAGCTCTGCCCAGCTCAACCCCCACAGGCGCACCCGGAACTTGGAGAGGACCCACAGGTTGAAGGGAAGCGCCAGCGACGCGATCACCGCCAGCGGGGGGCTGAGATACGCGAGGTATACGAGCAGGGCGATTGTGGCTGGCGCGAGCGTCACGATGGAGGGGAGGAACTGGATGATGCGCTGCACCATCTTGAGGTCGGTCATCGACCGGGTGACCAGCTGCCCGGTGGCCATCTGCTTGGGCATGCGGAGGTCGGCCCACTGCACCCGGGTGTAGAGCCAGGCCCGCAGGTCGTACTCCAGCTGATAGCCGATCCGGGCTGTCATCTGGCGGCTGGCAAAGCCCACTATGAAGGCCAGCAGGGCCAGCTTGGCAATGTGTGCCACATAGGGCCCGATGGGGGCGGCCTGGTCGACGATGCCGTTGTCCACCAGTTTCACCACCGCCTGGGCGATCATGAGGGTCAAGATGCTGTGCAGGACTATCAAGGCGAGCACGGCGCGCACCGGGCCCCTCTGGCGCGACAGAAGCATCCACACCAGCGACCGGCGCGCCGCTGTGGCGGTGGTGGCCGCTCGCTCCCGCATCGACTCGAGCCTGGTCATGTCGCCCTGCTGGGGTCGGGATCATGCCCCTCGATCACCCCGCCGGATCGCTTGATGGCAGATCGCTCGATGGCAGAGCGAGACCCACCGAGGTAGGAGGCGATCACCGCGGGATCCTCAAGAACCTCGCCCACGACGCCGTCAGCCACCTTGGCGCCGAGATTGAGGGCCACCATCCGATCGCAGATCGACGCCAGCACAGCCATGTCGTGATCGATCACGAGGAGACTCGCGCCGGTGTCGTCGCGGATCTGCTCCAACATCGGCCCGAGTGCCTCCGCCTCACGCTGGGCGATACCCGAGGAGGGCTCGTCGAAGAGGATCACCCGGGGCGCGCCCACTGATTGACACGCCAGATCGACGATCCGCCGGGTTCCGGTGGACAGCTCAGACACGAACTTCTCCCGGTAGGCGTCGAGCCCGAGCACCCCGATCAGCTCGTCGACCTGGTGCTGGAGGCGGTTCTCGGCCCTGCGGACTTCGGGGAATCCGAGAGCGGCGGCTACCGGATCGCGGGAGGCCATGGTCTGGTCGAGGGCCACTTTCAACACATCCTCCACGGTGAGCGATCCAAAAAGCCGGGAGTCCTGGAACGAGTGCCTGAGCCCCAGTAGAGCCCGACGATGGGGCGAGAGGGGGGTTATGTCGCGCCCATCGAGCAGCACCCTTCCCTCGTCGGGGGTCTGGAGGCCCGAGATCAGCTCGAACACCGTGGTCTTCCCCGCGCCGTTCGGCCCGATGAGGCCGACTATCTCTCCCTCGCCCACTCGGAGCGAGACCCGATCCACCGCACAGTTTCTGGCGAACGACTTGGACAGTCCCTCGATTTCGAGCCGCGGCGCGGTGGTGGCCCCGGTGGCGGCGCCCTCCGGCCGTCGCCGCTGCGACGCGTCTGCCGCGGCCCCGCCCAAGAACACCGACCGGAGGACGTCGTCGCGCTCCAGCAGGTCGCTCGTGGGTCCCCGGAAGCGGACTTCGCCCTTCTCCATGAAGAACGCGGTTTCCGCGATTGCCAGCGCCACGTTCACGGATTGCTCGACCACCACGATCGTGACTCCGTCGTCGTTCAAGGCACGCACCACGTCGAGGAGTTGCTCCACCACTACGGGGCAAGGCCCAGCGACAGCTCGTCGATGAGGAGGATCCGGGGCTTGGCCATGAGCGCCATCGCCACGCCGAGCATGTGCTGCTGGCCGCCGGACAGGTTCGCGGCGGGCTCGTTCAGCTTCTCCCCGAGGCCCGGGAACACTTCGAGCACTCGGGCGGTCTCCCGCTCCATGTGCTGCTTGTCGCGGCGGTGCAGCCATCCGCCCAGGTCGATGTTCTCGGCGACGGTGAGGGAACCGAACACGCCCCTGCCGCCGGGCATGTGGGCGATCCCCAGCGCGGCGATCCGGTGCGGCGCCATCGTGGTGATGTCGGCCCCCTCGAACGACACCGACCCGCCGTCTGCTGTCGAAAGCCCGGAGACGGCCCGCAGCACGGTGGATTTTCCCGCGCCGTTGGTTCCCAGCAGCGCCACGAAGTCGCCTTCAGCAACCTCGATGCTGACGCTGAACAACACCTGCACCGGCCCGTACGACACGTCGATCGACCGCACGCTCAACAGCGAGCCGTCGTGATCGTCGCCGATGAGGATGTCGGGGAACGAGAAGTAGTCGGTGGGCGGGGCCTGCCTGCTCGGCAGATAGCAGAACACGCCCTCCGCGTCGCGTCGAGGCGACCTCGACACGGCAACCGGCGCCGAGTACCCGAGCCCGGCGGTCTCGCCGTGGTCGTCGATGCGCTGGTCGGCGAAGATATTGGGAACCGGGATCTGGCGGCGGAAGGCCACGATGGCCAGCAAACGCCGACGGACCTCGTACAGCAGCCCGCCGAGTCCCCCGCGCAGGAACATCAACACCACCAGCAGGCCGACGCCACTGCTGGCGAACAGCCACAGCGGCCGGATATCGGCAGGGATGTCGTCGCTGAAGAACTCGGTGCCCTGGAGGAACACCGCGCCGAGGATCGCGCCCGGCACCGACCCGAGACCGCCGATGACCACCATCGTGAGGATCCGGATGCTCTCAGCGGGAGAGAACGAGCCCTGGCCGAGCGCCTGCTGGTGCAGCGTGAACAGCCCCCCGGCCAAAGAGGCGTAGAAACCTGAGATGGCAAACGCCATCAGCTTGGTCCGGGTCAGGTTCACGCCGAACGCCTGGGCGTTGTCCTCGTTGTCGCGGGCCGCCCGGAGGACCCGCGCTGTGCGGGTTGCCTCTAGGCGCCCCACGGTCCAGATCACGGCAAGGAGCGCGGCGAGGCACACGTAGTAGAAGGCGTGTTCGCTCGACACGTCTATCTGCCCCAAAAGAGGCAGCCGGGTGACCCGTTCGCCGATGTTGTCGGGAAGGAACGTGAACCGGTCTTCGTCGAGGAGGAACGACGCGGTCGCGACCGAGAAGGCGAGTGTGGTCACCGCGAGGAAGAGCCCGCGGATGCGCAGGGCCGGCAGCCCGACGATCACCGACGCGACCGCCCCGACGACCCCGGCCAGCAGCAGAGTGAGGGTGAGGTCCCACTGGTAGTGCACGTTCACCACCGCCGCGGTGGCTGCGCCGATGGCGGTGAAGCCCATATGGCCGAGGCTGATCTCTCCGGACCAGCCGGTGAGGATCACCATGCTCACGGCGATGACCCCGTAGATCATGACTGCCGAAGCGAAGTTGGTGTCGGTGTCGCCGAGCGCGGTCGGCAGCCACAACAAGACGAGGATCAGCGCCAGCTTGGCCAGCCATCCACCCCAAAACACCTCTGGGAGAGAGGCCAACTTGCGGGGGACTTTCTTCACCGACGCGGTCTCCACCTGCGATCCCTCGGCCTGGGCTTCGGCTCGGCCGCGGACCCGCCGCTGGAACAAGAGCACCACGACGACAATCACGAACAGTGCCGGGTCGATCAGCGCCGCGGTGTCCTCGTTCCAGATGATGGCCGTCTCCAGCACGCCGAGGAACGTGGCGCCGACGAACATCACCGAGTAGTTCTCCATCCGCCCCATCACTGCCACGGCGAGCGCCCGCAGGAGGATCGCGGGTCCAAAGGCGGGGCCGAGTGGGAGTCCGAACATTCCCGCCCGCAGCACCATGGCCACGGCGGCCAGCACCGCGGCGATGATCCACACTACGTTCTGGGTTCCCCGCACGTCGATGCCCACCAGCGAGGCGCGGTCTCGACTCTGGGCACTGGCTCTCACCGCGGTGCCCACACCGGTCCGGTTGAGGAACGCAATGAGGCCGAAGATGGTGACGGGCACGATGATCATCGCCAGCAGGTCGTTGACCGTGAAGACAATCGGATCGATCTCGAAAGTGAAGTCGATTGGCGGGCTGAATCTCGGGAAGCGCAGGAGCGCCAATCCGTCCTCGTCGCTGAATAGCGTCGGGATGTAGAAGCCGATGCCGAGCAGCATCTGGGCGAGGCCGATCGTGGCGACGCTGAGGATGATGCGCGGCGCCTTCCAGAACCTGCGGATCACTAGGAACTCCACCGCCGAGCCCAGTGCCATGGCGACCGCGATCGTGATCGGGAGCACCACGAAGTACGGCCAGTCCCAGTCCCTCAGCAGCGACAGGCCAACCGTGGCCGGCACCACTCCCAGGTCGGCCTGGGCGAAGTTGATGATTCCGTTCGTCTTATAGACAAGCGACAGGCCGAACGCCAACAGCGCGGTGAGCGAGCCGACCACCACGCCCTGAACGATCACGCCCGGCGGCGTGGGCCAGATGAACTGGAGCGCGCCGAGCGCAGCGCCCCAGATCACCGCCTGGCGCCCGTGGCGAACAAGAGCGAGCGAGCTCAGCTGGCTCACAGACGCACTCGAAACGCTCGGCGGCGCGCATGGCGAACAGGAGTGTGCGAGCTCAACAGAACTCCTCCCGGCGCTCTTGGCACTCGTCGTTTTCCGGCTCGCCGCGAATGGCGAGGACGCATCCGCGGGAGGTGATCGCGCCGTCCTCGCTCACGCCGAAATCGGCTTCTTTCCAGTCCGAACGGTCGCGGGCGTGCTCGTCCACCGAGAAGAAGTCAGCCCCCGCGGGATCCTCGGTAAACCAGGTGAGGATGTCGCCGTCGAAGTCGTCGTCCTTGTCGGCGGGAAGCAGCTCGGCGCTTACGAAGAACTCGCCGTCGGCCCGCTCGTGGGCGCGACCGTGGCGCAGCATCCCGTCCTCGGTAAGGCCCGCGTCCAGCGTCTCCATGGTGGCGATGAGCGCGACGTCGCATCCCGAGGAGTCGATCGATGGCCCTGCGCATGCGGCGAGGATTGGGGCGGCCAGGGCGACGATCACCGCAAGGCCGGCGCTCTGGCGCCCAGCGGGAATGGTCGTGGTCGCTTTGGGTGGGCTTGCCGCTGCCTCGGTCATCTCTGCCCGCTCCGATCTCGATGCGTACCGGGACAGATGCCGCCGCACCGGTGCGCCACCCTGTTGTGCAGGGCTATGAGCCGTACTCAGACGTAAACATTACGTCGTCGCGGGCGGCGCCCCGTTGGACGCCAACGAGATTTGGGCTAGGAGTCGGGAGAGTCGTCGGTGCCGAGTTCGTCGGCGATCTCACGCAGACGCTCGACGGCGGTCTCGTCGTCTAACTCCCCGAGATAGGCGGGGAGCTTGATCCCCACCTGGGCGGCTAGATCGTGGATGGGGGGCAGGGAGCCGGCTAGGCCGGACAGGAAGTTGGCGGTGCTGTTGCCGGAATTGCCGTCGCTGCCGCCGGAGTCCCACACCGTGATCTGGTCGATCTTCAGGTTGGAGATGGCCTTGACCTGCTCGGCCACCAGGGTCGGCATCTGCTCGGCGATCAGCAGCAAAGCAGCTAGCTGGGGATTGCCGCCGGCGTTGTCCACCAGCGCCCCAAGACCCTCGGCCCGTCGGGTGAGTAGGGCCAGCAAGCCCAGCGCCTCGGCCTCCATGAGCAGGCGCTGGCCGTCGGCTTCGCCGCCCTTGACAAGCCTGATGCGGTCGGCCTCGGCCTCGGCCAGGGTGCGGACCCGCTCCCTCTCCACCTCGGCGGGCACCACGATGTCGGCTTCCTGCGATGCCTTGTCACGAGAGGCCCTGGCCTGCTCGGCTTGGCCTTCGGCGGCAAACGACTCCTCAGCGGCTCGGGCCTGGGTGACCCGTTCGGCGGTGACCGCGGCCCGCTCGGCTTCGGCCTCCTGCTGGCGGCGCTCGCCGTCCGACTGGGCGATCACCACCTGGGATTCGTTCTCCCCCTCGGTGGCGGTGGCATTGGCCTGGGCTACTTTGATGCGCCGCTCCCTCTGGGCCTCGGCCGCGCCGATGTCGCCGTCGCGCTCTTGCTCGGCCACCTTTATCTTGGCCTCGTTGATGGCACGGGCGGCCGCTTCCCGGCCCAGGGCATCGATGTAGCCCGACTCGTCGGTGATGTCCTGGATGTTGACGTTGATGAGCCGCAGGCCCACTTTGCGCAACTCGATCTCCAGCGACTCTGTGATGTTGGTGATCAGCTTCTCCCGATCGGCGTTGATCTCCTCGATGGGCATGGTGGCGATGACCACCCGCATCTGGCCGAAGATGATGTCCCGGGCCAGGTTCTCGATCTCAACCAGGCTCAGCCCCAATAACCGCTCGGCGGCGTTTTGCATCACACCGGGCTCGGTGGAGATGCCCACCGTGAAAGTGGCCGGCGTGTTGACCCGAATATTCTGCTGGGACAGGGCGCCTTGGAGCTTTATCTCGATGGGGATGGGGGTGAGGTCCAAAAAGGCATAGCCCTGGACAACGGGCCACACCAACGCGCCTCCGCCGTGGAGGCATCGGGCCGACTGACCCTCTCCGCCTATCCGACCGTAGATAACCAGCACGCGGTCGGATGGGCATCGCTTGTAGCGGGAGGAAACCCACAGCAAGGCGATGAGAAGAATGACAATTAGGCCGGCAACAAGGGCTATAGCAGCCATCAACGAGTCCTTTCGGGTTTATCCAGGTATGAGTTACAGGGGTTCGACGAGGACGGTGGACTGATCCACCACAGAAATCACGGTGACACGGGTCTGAGCCGGGAGATCGCTGTCGGAGTCGGTGTAGGCATCGATCACTCGGAGCCGTCCTTGGATGAGGATTTCGACTTTGCCAGGCATGGAGCGGTTGGCCGGGATTGGGAGGTACACGGTGCCGACAATGCCGACCGCGCTCTGGTAGTCGACCGAGCCGCTCTCCTCCATCTGGGAGAACTTCCGCCACATGTAGGCCACGGCGAAGAAGACCGCCAGCCCCACTGCGATGGCCACGATCACCGAGACCTGGGTGGAGCTGTCCGCCTCCTTCATCAATACGCCGGTCCAGCCGAAAGCGAAGAAGAACGCCGTTAGGCTCCGCAAGGACAAGAACCCCGTTCCCGCCCCCTCGTCGTCTAGGTCGATATCGAGGTCGGAACCGACGCCGAAGCCCAATAGGAGAAGCTGGAGAATGAGAAAGACGCCGGCGATGATGCCGATCAGATAGAACACCTGGAGGTCGCCGGTCAGACCTTCCCACCAGTCACCCATCTGTCAGACCTTCCTAACTCGTCGTCCTGTGCGCACTCCGGCATGGGATATGCGCTTCGGGCCTACATGAGGGGCATCCTACCGGCGTTGCAGTGGATTTACCCCTGCCCCTCCCCCAAAGCCTCTTGCAGGGCAAATGGGCTTTGAATGACCGAATGCCGTGTTCGGCGTGGCAAAGTCTCCCCATGGCCGAAGCCAAGGTTCGCTGGACCCACCAGTGGAAAGAGCTCTACGAGGAGGTCATCGACTCGGGGCTGTGTACCGGCTGCGCCGGCTGCGTGATCGCCTGCCCCCACGACGTGATCGGCTACAAACACGAGCCGGGCCAGTACAAGCCCTTCCATCTCGAAGAAGAGCTTGGCCTGTCCGACTGCATCCATGGCCAGAAGGGGTGTACTTCCTGCACCCGGGCCTGCCCTCGGTTCCGCACCTGGGAGGCTGAGGCCGATGAACACCTGTTCGGCCGCATCCGCACCGAGGACGAGGTGTCGGGCATCTACAGCGATATCTTGCTGGTGCGGGCATCGGACGAATATGTGTACGAATTGGGCCAGGATGGCGGGCTGGTGTCGGCCATCTTGATCTGGTGCCTGGAAAACGATGTGATCGACGGCGCCCTCACCTCATTTCTGGAGGGAGGCGACGAAGATGGTTGGAAGGCGGTTCCCGGGCTGGCCGTCAACCGGGAGGATGTGCTGCGGGGCGCAGGCAGCCGTTACACCTACTCGGCCAACCCGCTGGCCTACCGGGAGGCCAAAGAGCAGGGGCTCCAGAGGCTGGCCTTGGTGGGCATGAGCTGCCAGAGCTCCATCGGCCCGGTGATGTGGAACCGCAAGGTGGGCAAGGTGGGCCGTCCCATCAAGCTGAACATCGGGCTCTTGTGCTCCAAGACCTTCGACGACTCAATGTTCGAGGAGCTGTTCTGGGTGAAGTACGGTCTGCCCACCGACCAGATCGCCAAAATGAACGTCAAGGGAGCGTTCCAGGTGTGGATGAAGAACGGCGACTACCACGAGATCAATCTCAAAGAGTGCCACGCTTGGACTCGGGAGGGATGCAACCTCTGCCCCGACTTCGCCGCAGAGCACGCAGACATCTCCACCGGCGGCATCGGCGACGCCACCGACTGGACCCTCACTGTGGTCCGCACCGAGCTGGGCCGGGCCGTCATCAACGCCATGCTGGAACACGGGGTGATCCAGGCTCGGCCGGGAGACGACGACCCGGGAGCGGTGGCCCTCATGCACAAGCTCGCCGCCAAGAGCCGCCAGCGCTGGCCCGGCTGGGCCGAGAGCGCAGTCCGGTTGGGGGTCTGAGCCCCGTCTGGACGCCGGCGTCGCGCCGGGCCGGCTAGATCCCGGACTCCTCCAGGATGCACCGGCGCATGATCAGGTTCACCTGTTCAGTCAGGTCGGCGTTGATGTTGCTGCGGAGGTCGTCGTCAAGCTCCTTGAACTCCTCAAAGGTCAGCGCGTCTCTGATCTTGTCGAATCCGCACTTGCACACCTCGGCCAGGTTGGCTCTCACCTGCTCGTCTAGATCATTGCGGCCTGCCTCTTCGCAGCCGTCGCGGAAGTTGCGCTCGGCCTGGCCGACGTCGGGCTCGCCTCGGTAGTCGGCGGGGTTGTCGGCATAAGAGGTGGGGGCGCCGGAATTGCCGCAGGCGGCGGCCACCAGAATCAAGGCGACCACCACTGCTAGCAAACGGGCTCTCATCACGGCCTCAACGGTATCGCCCCATTCCCGGCGGTCGCGAACCAATCCCGGCCTTACGCCGAGTCGGCCATCTCCAACGCCCGAGCGAACACGTCGTCGAGCATGTCGGGGGTGAGCCGACCGGTGAAGGTGTTCTGCTGACTCACGTGGTAAGAGCACACCACGACGCGGCCGCCGGGGGCGGCTGCCTCAAGGCCGTGGGCGAACTTGGGCCGAGGCCTCACTCGCAGTTCGGCGGCCACTGCTGCGTAGCCGATGGCCCCCAAGGCCACGAACACCCGGGCCCGGCTCAACAAGGCCAGCTCGCGAACCAGAAACGGGCGGCATGCGTCCCGCTCGGCCGGGGTCGGTTTGTTCTGGGGAGGCGCGCACCGCACCGGTGCGGTGATGTACACGTTGTTCAGCTCCAACCCGTCTTCCCTATGGGAGGAGTTGGACTGGTTGGCCAGGCCCATCCGGTGCAGCGAGGCATAAAGGAAGTCGCCCGACCGGTCGCCGGTGAACATGCGACCGGTGCGGTTGGCCCCATGGGCCGCGGGGGCCAGTCCCACCACCACGATACGGGCCTCAGGATCGCCGAATCCTGGCACTGGCCGACCCCAGTACGTCCAATCCCGGTATGAGGCCCGCTTGACCTCGGCAACCTCCTCCCGCCAGGCCACCAGCCGGGGACAGGCCCGGCAGGCGGTCACATCGGTGGCCAACTCGTCAAATGAATCCATTCAAGGCAAGCTAGAGGACGAGCGAATAAGTCACCGGCAATGTGAGAGAGCAATGGCCGGCGACGCTTGGCGAGCGGCACTTCCCGACAAGGAAGAGAATCCACAAGGCAAATGACCAGCAAGACCGGAAAGCCCACCCTGGTGCTGTTCGTGCGCCACGGTCAGACCCCCACCACCGGCGCCGTGCTGCCCGGGCGGGCGCCGGGCCTGCACCTCAGCGACCGGGGCCGGGAGCAGGCCGATCAGGCTGCGGCCCGCATTGCCGCTTTGGGGGCCGAGCGCATCGGGGCGGTGTATGCGTCTCCCATGGAGCGGGCACGTGAGACCGCTGCGCCCATCGCCCGGGCGGTGGGACGCCGGGTGCGGGTGCTAGACAGCCTCAACGAGTGCGATTTCGGTCGATGGACCGGCCGCCGGCTCGCTGACCTGCGCCGCCGGCGCGATTGGCGCCAGGTGCAGCACAACCCCAGCGGCTTCCGCTTTCCCGGCGGAGAGTCTTTCGCTGAGATGCAAGCCAGGATCACCGGCGCGGCGCAGTCGCTGGCCGCACGCCACTCCGGCGCCACCGTGGTGGCGGTGTCGCACGCCGACACCATCAAAGCCGCGGTGTCGCACGCCTCAGGCGCCCACCTGGACATGTTCCAGAGGATCACAGTGTCCCCCTGCTCGATCACCGCCATTCTCTATGGCGCCGACGGCCCGCTAGTGCTGGCCGTGAACAGCACTGCCGACTTGAAATCGCTGGTCCCGTCATGAGTGCCTCTTTCGACCTGGACGGCCTCGAGCACTTCACGGTGGGCACCATCGGCCCTCCCGGCCAGCGGGTTTTCTACCTTCAGGCGGGGGTCACCGGCACGCTGGTAACGCTGAAGTTGGAGAAACAGCAGGTGGCCGCGTTGGCCGAGTATCTGGCTGGGGCGCTGCGGGAGATCGCCGACGATCCTGATGCCATCTTGCCCGAAGCCGATTTAGGCCTGATCGACCCGGTGGAAGCCGAATGGGCCGTGGGCGACATCGGCATCGGCTATGACGCAGACGCCGACCGCCTGCTGATCATGGCCACCGAGGTGCCGTCCCAAGACGACCCCGGCGAACCGGCCACCGCCCGGTTCCACATCACCCGAGGCCAGGTTGCCGGGTTCGTGGCCCGCGCCCGAGAGGTGGTGAGCGCCGGTCGGCCCCCCTGCCGCTACTGCGGGGCTCCGCTCAACGACGACGGCGGCTGGTGTGCCTGCTCCAACTAGCGGACCATCTCCAGTGAACACCCCTGAACCCCGAACCGAGTCGCCGTTCCGGGAGCGGCCCCCGATTTCCGACGATGCGGCCGTCGACCTGCTGCGTGCCGGTGAACTAGACGTGCTGGGGCGGATGCCGTGGAGTTCCAACATGACTTTCTTGGTCGACGTTCACGCTCCCGGCGCCCCCGTCGTCCAAGGCGTGTACAAGCCAGTGCGGGGCGAGCGACCGCTTTGGGATTTCCCCGCCGGACTGCACAAGCGGGAAATCGCCGCCTTCGAACTGTCGCGAGCATTGGGCTGGGGGCTGATCCCCCCCACCGTCAGGCGAGATGGACCGCTGGGCGAGGGTTCGGTGCAACTCTACGTGCCCACCGACTACGACGAGCACTACTTCACCCTGCGGGAAGAGCCCGCTCACCATCGGTGGTTCCAGCGGCTCTGCGCGTTCGACTTCATCATCAACAGCACCGACCGCAAGGGCGGCCACATACTGCTCGGCGACGACGGGCGTCTCTACGCCGTCGACAACGGACTGTCGTTCCACTGCGAGTTCAAACTGCGCACCGTGATCTGGGAATGGGCCGGCGATCCCCTTCCCGCTGAACTGGCCGACGACCTGGCCCGCCTGCTCGACGAGGGCCTGCCCACCGAGGTGGCCGGCCTGCTCACTCTGCTGGAGCGAGATGCCCTGCTGACCCGGTGGGGCGCACTGGTAGGAGAAGCCCGGTTCCCCACCGACCCCAGCGGCCGCCGCCACCCATGGCCTTTGGTTTGAGACCGCGTCAGGCGCGGGCTTGCAGCGCTTCGATCAGCTTGGGCAGCACCTTGTGTACGTCGCCGACAACGCCGAGGTCGGCGATGCCGAAAATGGGGGCCTCGGCGTCCTTGTTGATGGCGATGATGTTCTTGGAGCCCTTCATTCCCACCATGTGCTGGGTGGCCCCGGAGATACCGCAGGCCACGTAAACGTCGGGCTTGACCACCTTGCCGGTCTGGCCCACCTGATGGGAGTAGGGCACCCAGCCGGCGTCCACGATGGCACGCGACGCGCCCGCCGCTCCCCCGAGGAGCTTGGCCAGATCCTCGATCATGGCGTACTTCTCGGCCTCGCCCAACCCCCGTCCGCCGGAGACCACCACGCCGGCCTCGTCCAGCTTGGGCCCGCTGGATTCCTCGGCGAAGCGGTCGACCACCCGGGCTGCCCCGGTGGCGCCCAGATCGGGTACCGGCAGCGCCGATATCGCCGCTGGGGCTCCTCCGTTCTCCTCTGCGGCGAACGATTTGGGGCGGACTAGGAACAGGCCGACGCCCGGCCGGTTGAAACAGGTGCTGACGTTGACCGTGCCGCCGAAAACCGGCTCGGTGCCGACCAATGCTCCGTCGGCTCGTTCCAGCTCGACGATGTTGGTGATAACCGACGAGCCCAGCTTCACCGAGAGCCGTCCGGCCACGTCTCTGCCGTCGTAAGTTGTGCCGAACAGCACCGCGTCGGGGCCTCCTCCCCCTTCGATGGCCGCCGCGATGGCCGAAGCCACCGCCGGCCCGGCCAGGCCGTCACCCAGATCGCCGGTGGCGTGCACCGTGGTTGCCCCGTGGGCGCCGAGTTCGGCAGCCACCGGCTCGCCGGCCGCGCCCACCACTGCTTCCACGGTGTCGGCCAACTCGCGGGCCCTGGTCAACAACTCCAGGCTGATCGAGGCGACCTTGCCGCCCGAGGCCTCAGCAAACACCCAGATGGTTCCCATACTGCCTCCTAGCGTCCTGTCCTGGCTCCTAGACGATCCTGAGTTCTTCGAGCAGGGTGATGATGCGCTCATGGGCGTCGCCGTCGTCGGTGATGATCTCGCCGGCCTCACGCTCGGGAGCAGGGCTGACATCGGTGATCTCCTGGCCGCCGCCGGCCCAGCCCACCTGGTCGGCTTCGATGCCGAGGTCGCCGATCCCCACCTGGTCCATCGGCTTGGACTTGGCCGCCATAATGCCCTTGAACGACGGGTACCGGGGCTCGACCACCCCGGCGGTCACCGAGACCACCGCGGGCAGCGGGCATCGCACCTCGTCGTAGCCGGCCTCGGTCTGGCGCTTCACCACCACCTCGCCGCCATCGGCTTGGATCTCCTTGGCGAAGGTGACCGACGGCAGGCCCAGCAGCTCGGCCACCTGCTCGGGAACGGTGCCGGTGTAGCCGTCGGACGACTCGGTGGCGGCCAAAATCAGGTCGGCCTGGGCTCGTCCGATGGCCGCAGCCAGCACTCGGGCTGTGCCGAGTGCATCGGTTCCGGCCAGGGCCTCGTCGCTGACCAGAATGGCCTTGTCGGCGCCCATGGCCAATGCCGAGCGCAGCCCGTTGACCTCTTCGTGGGGGGCCATCGACACCAGGGTCACCTCGCCCTCGCCGGCGGCGTCGCGCAGCTGGAGGGCCATTTCCACGCCGTAGGAGTCCGATTCGTCCATGATGAGCTTCATGTCCCGCTTGAGGGTGTTGGTTGCGGGGTCTAGCTGTCCGGGATCGGCCGGATCGGGGATTTGCTTTACACAGACGACGATGTCCATAGCGCACAAGTCTCCCACCACACCTCTGGCGCGCAAAACCAAACGCGGGGGAACTGGGGCTCTCGCGAGGAGGGCCGCTTTTGACTCTGATGGGCAGGCAGTAGCGTTGACAGCCTGAAACTCCTGCTTCTCGTCAACCCCCACGCTTCGTCAGTCACCGCCCGCACCCAGGTGGTAATCCAAAAGGCACTGGCCGCCGACCATGATGTGACGCTGGCCAAGACCCACCGGCGGGGGCATGCCTCTCGCCTGGCCCATGGGGCGGTGGCCGACGGGTGCGATGTGGTGGCGGTGCTGGGGGGCGACGGAACCCTGAATGAGGCCATCAACGGTCTGGCCGCCTCCGACGTGGCGCTGGCCCCCCTGCCGGGTGGATCGACCAACGTTTTCGCCCGCTCCATAGGGCTGCCCGACGACCCGGTGGAGGCTGCCGCCATGCTGTTGGAGACTCTGGCCGCCGGGCGCATAGAGCGGATAGGACTGGGTCAGGTGAACGGGAGATATTTCCTGTTCCATGCCGGGGTGGGCTACGACGCCGCGGTTGTGCAGCAGGTCGAGCGCCGGGCCGGGCTGAAGCGTTACGCCAACCACGCACTGTTCGCCTTCGCAGCGGTCGACACCTGGATGCGCCACTACGACCGGTCGCAACCCCGGTTCACCGTCTACCACGCCGATGGGGAGGCGGTACCCGGCCAGTTCGCCATCTGCCTCAACACCGACCCCTACACCTATCTGGGGTCGCGTCCCTTCAAGGTGATGCCCGACACCACCCTGGATGCCCCCCTGGCCCTCGTGACCCTGCGCTCGCTGCGTGCCGGCAGGCTTCTCCGTACCGCGGCCAGCGCCCTCGGCTACGGCCCTCCGGTCACCGCACATCGCCACGTCCACTCCCGTGCCGATGTGACCAGCGCCGTCGTGGCCAGCGACACCCCGTTCCCCTACCAACTCGACGGCGACTATCTCGGCGAAACCACCCGCCTGGAGTTCCACCATTCCCCCCAGGCCCTCGCCCTGGCCTTGCCGGTGGGGTGACGGGCATCAGGGAATCAGCCCCTTCTGATATGCCCAGGCAAAGAACTCCTTTCCGTTTACCGGCAGCCGCATGTCAGTTGCCCGCAAGTCATCAACCAGGTTCTCTGCCTCGGACCTATCGAGGATTCCTGACTGGACTCCCTGGGCAACCAGCCACATCGAATCTTGAACCAATCTCCCGTCGCGTTGGGCCAAACGGCTGCCAGCACGCTCGTCGATAACCGCCACGCCACCATGAACGCTTGTCCAGGCCAACACGGCGGCTTCGCCGGTATTCTCATGCGGCCCTCCGCCAAGTTCTGACTTGTAGCGAGCAAACGCTGCCAGTTCGCGAAATTCGGCGATCTCTATCGGTTCAAGCCATGGCACTACCAAGGCTTCGGCAATATCCGGGAACGCCACCATACCTTTGACGATTTCCTCGCGAACTTCTACAGGAACGAAGCACCGATAGCCATGGACCAGTTCCTCCAGCGTATTCAGCTTTCCGGCGCGGGCGAAGTGGCTAAGTGGCGAGTTGTCGAATACGAGGAACTGTGTCACGCTTCGAGTTCGAACACATTCCGATAAGCCTCAAGTGGAATGTCGTCTTGAGGTGGCAGCCCTATGCGATCGACGGTTCCCCACAAAAGCTCGGTAGCGCGAGCAGCGGTGAGTTTTCCCCTTCGGTACGCCGTAAGAACTTTCCTGCCGTACTGGGGGGGTACGGCAGGTGGATCGAGTTCAGATACCCAATGTTCTCCTAGCTCAATGAAGTCCGCCCCAGACGGTGGTTGACCCGCAAGCTCTTCGCGGATTCCAGCATCGATTACACCGATATTGCGGAGCTGCGCGCACACCGCCGTCCAACTCAACCGGTAGCGAACCGCGGCCGCAACCGCCGTAAGCCGATAGTTAGTCCTGAACTCTGACCAAAGAGCGTCGGCATCAAGGCGCGGCAACAACAGGTGGATTGCAAAAGCGTTGATCAGCCTCTCCTGCTCGTCTTGAGGTGATAGTCCAATCTCCGGTGCATAGGCGTCCATGAAAACATGGTGGCCGAGTTCATGCGCGAGGTTGAATCTGCGTCGCCCCGGCTCAGACGCGCCATTTATTACTGCGACCCCAACTTCTCCAACCTCCACATATGCGGCATCTCCTCCGTTCCTGCCGAGGTCAAGGGAAAATGTGAATAGCCCCACTTGTTCCGCCTGTGCCTGAAGTTCCAACAATGGGCCACTTGGCATCCCAAGGTGTTGACGCAACTTGATCGCTGCCTGTTCGGCACTCTGGATCGTGGACGGCGGGTCGAGTTCGAACCTCGTCAGGAGAGGTAGTTCTCCCTCGCTCGCGAGAAAATCTATGTCGCGGGCGATCCGCTCTACTCTTGTGTCGAGAATTCTCGACTGGCCGCCGACCAGTGGATCAGATCGTCGGCTGACCACTGCTGGCGGCGAGGGAACAAAGAACCAATCAACCGGTCGGTCAAGTGCTTCAGCAAGCGCCACAAGCTCTGTCGCTCCCAGCTTGCGCGTTCCTTTCTCAATCTTCGCGATTACCGTTCGGCCCAAGCCCGTTTTCGAAGCAACCTGCTCTTGGGTCAGCCCCACGAGATCACGGGCCTCAGCAATACGAGCACTTAACTGGACTTCCTCGGCCATTTCCTCCATTGTGCGATATTAGCACAATGGAGGGCAATCCGTGGCACCAATGTCCGATACCATGCCCGCTAGCCGGAGATACAACAGCGCCTACGAACTCAGACCCCCGCCCAAACCCTACGCCCACCCGCGACCTTGGCAATCCAAACCCGACACGGCCACCCGACACACCGAACCGTTTCCCACAGCAGGAACCAGCACTGGACGCCCGGTCAACCGCCAACCGGTGCTACTGAGCTGAGGCCGGCATCTAGGGGCAGGGAGCCACGATATGAACGAATCGGCAACTCAGGGGATGGACTTGCCGGATCCAGGTTCGGCGCTTGGCCTCAAGTTGAAGAGCCTAGCCGTTTGGGATTGCGTAGCTGCTTGCCCTAGCTCAAGACTTCGCGGGCGATGTCGGGCACGTCGGTGATGACGGCGTCGGCGCCCATGGCGGCCAGTTGGGTGATTTGGTCGGGGTCGTTGACGGTCCAGACGTTGACCTCTAGGCCGGCGGCATGAGCGGCCTCCACCAGGGCCTGGCTGGTGGAGGCCACATAGGGATGAATTGCTGTATGGCCAGCAGAGGCCACCCGGTCGACCAACAGGTCGGGAGCCAGTACCTCGAAGGTCAGGTAGGCGGTGGGAATCCCGGGGTCGATGGCCCTGATGCGGTTGAGGGCTTCCATGTCGAACGACGAGACGATTACCCCGCCGCCGTGGTCGCCGATGCCCCAGCCCAGAACCAATCCGGCCACCGCGGCCGACACCTGGTGCTCAGTGTCATAGTCGGGGTCACCGGGTGCGCTCTTGATCTCGATGTTGATGACGAACTCCCGCTCGGCGGTCGGATTCCGGCACACTTCCATGACCTCGGCCAGTGTCGGCACCCAGTCGGGCAATTCATCGTCTTGCAGGTCGATGATGGCCCGGCCGTCGGGCAGATGAGCGTCGTGGTGAGCTACCAGCACCTCGTTGGCCGTCCTCCTGACGTCGAGCTCCACACCGTCGGCGTTCAGCCGCACTGCGGCCCGAAATGCCTCTAGCGTGTTCTCCCTCTCAGCCGCCGACGCCCCCCGATGGGCGATCACCCTCACGGCAGCAATCTTGCCAACTCGGTGACGAAACCCATATTCACAACACCAACACGGCTACCAGAAGCCAACACATTCCCCAACAGCCCCTCTTGCCACATCAGCACACCACCTCTATCCTTATAGCCGCGTGATGACCAAGAGTTTGCTTTTCGATTTCTACAACGCGGCTGAAGATTGGCGCTGCCAAGCGGCCTGCCGGGATACCGACCCTGATCTGTTCTTTCCCGTGGGCAGCACCGGCCTGGCCCTCGAGCAGATCGAGTCGGCCAAGGTGGTCTGCCAGCAGTGCAACTCCCAAACCGCCTGTTTGGAGTTCGCTTTGGCCACCAACCAGGACTCTGGCGTCTGGGGCGGCAAGTCTGAGGATGAGCGGCGGCAACTTCGACGACTCAGGGTGGCCGAGCAGCGCCAAGCCCCCATCTTCTCGGTCTAGCCGCTAGCCGGGGAGCGGAACCCCAGCAGGGGGATCGCCACCTCCACCACTGTTCCGGGCCGGGGTGGGGCACTTGGGCCACTGCTCATGGTGATGCTCCCTCGCAGGTCGGTGCTCACCAGGTTTCGCACGATGGCGATCCCCAGCCCTTCGGTGTTGTCCACTTCGAAACCAGCCGGGAGCCCCACTCCGTCGTCGGTTACCCGCACCTGCACTCGGTCGCCGTCGTTGTCCAGCTCGATCCGCACTTGCCCGCCGGGCGGCTCGGGGTAGGCGTGGTCCATCACATTCTGCAAGCACTCGTTGAGCACCACCGCCAGCGGTGTGGCCACATCGGCGGCCAGTTCCCCGGCATCGCCCGTCACCTTGAACTCAACCGGCCGGTCGGGACCGGTCAGCCCCTCCTCCACCATGCGCACCAGCGACAGCACGATCTCGACGAAGGGCACGTCGCTGCTGGCATCACGCGACAAAATCTCGTGGACGATGGCGATCGCCCGGATGCGCCTCACCGACTCCTCGATGGCATCTCGGGCCTCCGCTGCGGTGACCCGGCGCCCTTGTAGGCGCAATAGCGAGGACACCGTCTGGAGGTTGTTCTTCACCCGGTGGTGGATCTCGGCGATAGTGGCGTCTTTGGACATCAACAGGCGGTCTCGACGGCGCAACTCGGAGATGTCCCGCATCAGGACCAATGCCCCGGTCACCTCTCCCCCGCCGATCAGCGGCAGGCAGCGCAGCACCACCGTGCTCTGATCGCCGTGCTGGATCTCCTCGGTCTGGGGAAGACGGGAGGCGAATGCAGCTCGGATGGCCCGCTGCTCCAGACCGATCTCCACCAGCCGGCGGCCCTCGACCTCGCTGTGGAGTCCGATGCGGTGCAAGGCCGAAGCGGCATTGGGCGAGATGAGCAGAACTCGGCCGGAGGCGTCCAGCAGCATCAGGCCGTCGCCCACCCGGGGGGATTCCTCTGTCTCGATGTCGTCTACCGGGAACGGGTATTCCCCCTCGGCGATCATGGCCGCCAGCCGCCGGAACAGCTTGAAGTAGCTCATCTCCAACTCGCCGGGATTCCGCTGGATGTCGGGGTCGAACTCCCGGGCCATCACCGCGATCACCTCGCCGTGGCAGCTCACCGGCACGGTCAGCGTGCGGATGCGGGGCTGGTCGGCTCGACCGATGCGCCCGCCGTCGGTGATCCTCCCCTCGCGGTAGGCCACGTCCACCAGCGGACGCTGCTCGGGGGCGAAGACAGCCCCCACCAGATCGCTTCGATGCACCGATCGGGCGGTGGTGGGCCGGATCTGGCCTGCGATGGCATAGCCGTTTGGGCCCTCGGCTGGGCGGTTTTGGGCCACCCGACTAGTGGGCACGTACAGCAGCAGGTCGGCGAAGGAGATGTCGGCCAGCGGCGCCCATGTCCGCATCAGCCTCTGGAGATGGTTCAGACGCGACTGGGGCAGGCCGGGGGCCAATTCCTCCAGGCTCGCCATCGGCCAAGCTTATTGTCTGACAACCAGGAGCGGATCAGCTCCCGAAACCGATGGATCGGCCGGCGGCCGAGGGGTCGAGCTCCACATAGGCCACGCTGGTGGCCGGAACTCCCACCTCGCGGCCCCGATGGTCGGTCAGCCACAGCATCTCGCCGGATGCCAACCCCGAGGTGATGGCCTCTTTGACCGACTCCACATCGGAGTCGGGATCCAATTCCACCTCGATTTCCTTCTGGCTCCGGATCACGCCGATACGCACATGCATTGAATGAACTCCTTGGGATTCGATCCTGCTAATTGATCTTGAGCTCTGGGCTGTAGATGCGCCGGGGCGGTGGGTTGTCCACCAAGTGGGCGG
Organism: Candidatus Poriferisocius sp.; assembly: GCF_965208475.1. Taxonomy (GTDB): domain Bacteria; phylum Actinomycetota; class Acidimicrobiia; order Acidimicrobiales; family Bin134; genus Poriferisocius. The sequence continues at coordinate 1,039,363 of NZ_OZ242338.1, forward strand.
CCATTGCCGAGAATGCCCGGCCGGCCTCAGAGCCAGGGGCCTTGGCCGCGATGGGGCGACCGGCATCAGCACCCTCCCGCAGCGCGGGCAGCAGCGGCACCTGCCCGATCAGGGGCACACCGAGTTTTTCGGCCAACTCTTGGCCTCCGCCGGCGCCGAACAGCTCATATCGCTTGCCGTCGTCTCCGGTGAACCAGCTCATGTTCTCGATCACCCCCCGCACGGTGAGGTTCACCTTCTCGGCCATGAACGCGGCTCGCTGGGCTACCCGCTGGGCCGCGGGCTGGGGGGTGGTCACCACATACACCTCGGAGCGGGGGAGGAACTGGGCCAGCGAGATGGAGATGTCCCCGGTGCCCGGCGGCAGGTCGACCAGCAGAAAATCGGGGTCGTCCCACGCCACGTCGGTGAGGAACTGCTCCAGGGCTTTGTGGAGCATGGGCCCCCGCCAGATGACCGCCTGGTCCTCTTCGGCGAAGAACCCCATGGAAATGCACCGCACATTGTGGGCTTGGGGGGGCACGATCATCTCGCCGGCCATTTCGGGAAGCCGGTCGATTCCCAGCATCTTGGGAACGGAGAAGCCCCACACGTCGGCATCCACCACCGCGGTGCGGTGCCCGGCCGCAGCCAGGGCCACCCCCAGGTTCACCGTGACCGACGATTTGCCCACACCGCCCTTGCCGGAGGCGATCAGCATCACCCGCGTGGTGGATGCCGGATCTGCGAAGGGGATGGCCCGGCGCGGCGGGGTGGGGGTGTCGCCGGCGGGAGCCATGCCGGTAGATTACGGCATCAACCCAGAAATCCCTGTGCCGTGAGCACTCCATCGCCGTGACCAGTCGCCACTACCTCGACCACGCCTCCACCTCGCCCATCAGGCCTGAGGCGGTGGCGGCGATGAACCGCTGGTGGGCCGCGGGCCATGGCGACCCCTCCCGGATGCACGCTGAGGCGCTGGCCGCCCGATACGAAATCGAGCAGGCCCGCCAGCAGGTAGCCGACTGCTTCGGCGCCCGATCCCGAGAGGTGGTCTTCACCAGCGGGGCCACCGAGTCGATCGCGGCCGCAGTGTGGGGGGCATCGCAACGGGGCCCCCATCAAGTGCTGAGCGCGGTGGAGCACTCCGCGGTGCGGCTGTCGGCGCAACGCCTATCGACCCGAGGACACCGCGCCACCGTGGTCGGGGCCGACGGCACAGGACGGGTGGACCCCGACGAGATGGCCGCGGCCATTGAGCCGGATACTACGGCGGTCCACTGCCAGTGGGCCAACCACGAGGTGGGGACGGTGCAGCCGGTGGCCGAGGTGGTGGCCGCTTGTCGAGAGCGGTCCCCCGATGTGCTGGTCCACGTGGACGCCGCCGCCGCCGCGGGGCGGATTCCGGTCGGCTTTGAAGAGGTCGGCGCCGATTTGCTGTCGATCAGCGCCCACAAGTTCGGGGGCCCGCCAGGGATCGGGGCCTTGCTGGTGCGCCGCGGGCTTCGCCTGGCCCCGCTATTGGAGGGCGGCGAGCAGGAGCGGGCCCGGCGGGCCGGGCTGGAGAACGGCGCAGCCATCGCCGGCTTTGGAGCAGCGTGCGCCGCTCTCGAGGACGGTGCCTTGGAGCGAGAGGCCTTCAGGGCTCAAAGTCAAACCGACAGAATCCGAGACAAGGCGCAAGACATCGAAAACGTCGTGTTCTACGGCCATCCCACCCATCGCTTGCCTCACTTGGTGTGTTTGGGCATCGGCGATGTGGAACCCCAGGCCGTTCTGATCGCCTTGGACCGCGCTGGCGTGGCAGCTCATTCGGGCAGTTCCTGCGCCTCAGAGTCGCTGGAGCCGTCGCCGGTGCTCGAGGCCATGGGCGTTGACGCCCATCATTCGCTGCGTCTTTCAGTGGGGTGGTCAACCACCGACGCTGATGGGGAAGCGGCCGTCGAAGCCCTCGAAGAAGCTCTGGCCGAATTGCGCAAGCTGCGCAGCTAGCCCAGCCAATCGAAGAAGTCAGCGCCGGCCAACGCGCTGGAGACGCCGTTTAGATCCTCGACGTGCAAGAACTCAAACCCGGCGGCCTCGGCGTAATAGCGGTCGACGTCGGTGTCGCCGATGTGGATGTAGCGGGAGGCCTCAAACTGGCTGCGCACCTCGTCCAAGCGGTGCTTGCCCCCCACGAAATCAACGTCGATTTGGTGGATATCCCACAGTCGCTGCTGGTCAGAGCGCACCCGGTCGGAGCCGCTGCCGATCACGTAGCCCCTGGCCTTGGCCTGCCGCATGGCCTCCAGCAAGATAGGCCCCGGCGGATCGCCGCACTCCAGCGTGCCGTCGATGTCGAACGAGATGAGGATGGAGGCAGCATACTGCCCAAACGCGTCGCTAACGTGACGAGATGACTCATCGCCGTCCCACTGATGTGCTCGCAGAAACGGTGGAAGTCAGCGGCCAGGATGTGCTTGATGTTGGCTGCGGCGAGGGCCAGCTGGTTCGCTGGCTGCGCGGCCATGGCGCCCGTGCCGTCGGCGCTGATTGCGGCGCCGAGATGCTGAACCGAGCTCTCCAGGCCGATCCCGAACATCCGGAGTGCTATGTGGACGCGCCCGGCCAGGCCCTTCCGTTCGACGACCAGTCTTTTGATGTCGTCGTCTTCTCGAACTCCCTTCACCACATCCCGACAGCCGACATGGGCCTAGCCTTGGCTGAGGCGGGTCGCGTGCTCCGCCCCGGTGGCCAGCTCTATGTGGCCGAGCCTGAAATCGACGGACCTGAGGATTCGGTCGGATACCCGGTTATCGACGAGACCGAGGTTCGAACCGCCGCCCAGCAAGCGCTTGACGGCCTGGATCAGCGACAGTTCGGCCCGCTGCGCCGATTCAACTACAGCTCGGAGACCGTTTACGAGAGCTTCGACCAATGGTGCGATCTCGTGGTGGGCATCGACCCCGGCCGAGCCAGTGCGCTTGATGTCCACAAGGACGACCTTGATGAGCGATTCCATCGTCTCGGAGAGCGTCGATCCGATGGCTGGGTCTTCACCAATCACAGCCTGGTCAGCGTCGCTACCAGGAGCTGAACCAGCGAGGCAGAAGTTCAGCCCAGTGATGTCTGCGGCTGCTGTGATGTGCTCCTTTCAGCGGTTGGCGACGTCACCAAGCGGATCGAAGGTGACCAGCAGCGTTGTGCGGCCTCGCAGGATGTAGCTGTCCATGAAGGCGTCGGTGTGATCGTCGGCCAGGGCCAGGTTGGGAAGGTCCAACATGGCGTTGGTGCCCACCTTGGCCTCTAAGCGGGCCAAACCTTGGCCGATGCAATAGTGCTCGCCGTATCCGAAGGCCACATGGTCGTTGGATTCCCGGTCGATGTTGAAAGCGTCAGGCATCGGGCATGCTTCAGGATCTCGGTTGGCGGCCGCGAATGCCAGCCACGCGAACTCTCCCGTGGCTACCGGCTTCCCTCCGAGGTCGGTATCGCGAGTTGCAACTCGGAATAGGCCAGTTACCGGTCCTTCGTGGCGCAGCGCCTCCTCGACGAACGCCGGCACTAGGTCTCGGTTCGACGCCAATCGATCGCACAGGTCGTGGTCGGTGGCCAAGCGGTGGCCAATGTTGCCCAACAGCGTGGTGGTTGTCTCGTTGCCGGCCAGCAAGAACTGCCGCAGTGCCCCCATGCGCTCTTCGTAGGTCAGCGGCTCGCCGTCAACCTCAGCATTGGCGACATCGGAGATCAGATCGTTGCGGGGCTCGGCTTGGCGCTGTTCGACCAAAGTAGAGAAGTACTCGTCGAACTCGTACTCCGATTTGATGTAGCTGCGCACCTCGTCTCGACTGGGTCGGGCTCGCCCGATGGGAATGGCGAAGTCGTCCGACCATCCCTTGAACATCTCAAGTTCTTCTTCGGGAACCCCCAGCATCCGCGAGATCATCACCATCGGCAACAACACTGCGTACTCTTGGACCAGATCAGCCCGGCCCCGGTGGGCGAAAGCAGCAACCAGCGAATCAGATACCGACTTGACCTCGGGCTCCAATGCCCGAAGCCGCGCGGGCCGAAAGGCGCGGTTCAGCGCCCTCCGCTGGCGCACATGCTCAGGAGGGTCGGCCGTATTCAGCACCCGGCCCCGGGAACGGTTGCGAAAGCGGCTGACCGCCTCCGCCATCTCCGATTCTTGTTCGATGGCACTGGCGTGTTCAGCCACGGGGTTCCGAAATTCATAGGTGGCAGTGGGCGACCGGTTCGACCATGTGGCCGGGTCGAGCACGATGTCGCGCAGTAGCTGGTAGCTGGTGATGACCCAGGCCCCCATGGCCTCGCTGTAGAACGCCGGATCGGATGCCGACCGCACATCGTCGAATAGCGGCCAGGGACAAGCCAGCAGTTCCTCGTCGCGGTCCAGCAGCCGCTGAATCCGGTCGTCCAAAGATTCTTTCATCGAGATTCCCCAGGTTGACATCCAATAGCTCCGCCTCGATTGCTGCCGTGAGCGGTTCAATTCGCATGTTGTTGGCCTCCCGTTACTGGGTGGCGTCAGGCATATGGCTCTACTTGATCTACGCCTGAATTGCGAATGCTGTGACCGGAATCGGCCGGCGACCTCGCCAACTACCCCGTCAGCACGACCCGGATACTGAACCCCGAAGGGTGTCCCAGGCCTGAGGACGGGCAAGGATGGAGATGTTATGATGCGCATATGCGCACCACAATCACCATTGATGATGAGGTGTACGAAGAAGCCCGGCGAATCGCCTTTGAATCTCGCCGAACGCTCGGTGAAATCATCAATGAACTCCTTACTGAGGGGCTCAAACTTGTGGCTCTGCCATCAAAGCGCCGCCAGCTTGGGCAGCTCCGGGGAACGATCACCATCGCCGACGACTTCGACGACACCCCGGTTGAAGTGCGCGACTCCCTCAGTGATCCGATTTGATGGAAGACCTGCTGCTCGACACCCATGTTCTACTCTGGGCCAACGAGGCGCCAGAGCGGCTTTCTCCCAGAGCCGTCACCGCGCTGGAAGACCCGGCGAACCGCCTACTGGTGTCAGCTGTGTCGGTTGCTGAGATCGAGATCAAGCGACGGCTTGGCAAGCTGGCCATGGAACACAGCTGCCAAACCCTGGTGTCTCGGCTCGACGGGGCGTGGCTCGACCTGACTGCCGCGCACGCCATGGGACTGCGTGTACTGCCTTTGCTGCATGCCGATCCGTTCGACCGGCTCCTCATAGCCCAAGCGGTCTCCCATGGCTGCCCCCTCGTCACAGCCGACCAGAAAATCCTCGCCTATCCAATTGAAACGCTCACTGCTTGACCGGCTGTTCTCAAGCGTGGCCGACAATAGGCAGCTGCCCATGCGACTACTGGGGTCGCTGCCAGAGTGAGGGTGGTCTATTTTGCAGGTCGTCTATGACTACATGGAGCGAGTTCTGTGATCGGATTCGGATTCTCGGGGAGGGCCTCGACGACGAGGGGCAGCGGCACCTGGCCAATCAAGTGGCCTGTTGGCTGACTTACTCGATAGGCCACAACGATCCCCGTCACCCCGCCTTCTTCCGGAGCAGCGATCCGGTGTACCAATGGGGCGGGCCCAACGCCGACCAGGTGGCCCGAAGGACTGCAATCGACGGGGACGGGGTGTACAGGATCTCGGGCCGAATGGGCGCCTGCGAGGAATTCGTTCTCCAAGTCAAGCTCGGCGCGACGCAAAGCGGCGGCGCGGGAGTGGGGCTGGAGGTGACCGGATCAAGCCTCGGGCTGGGCCCCGGCGACGACATCGACATAACGCTAGGCGGCGAAGAGCGTGACAACCAGAGTGGCAGCTGGTTGCCCCTCGATCCCGAAGGCTCGTTCGTCCACATTCGCGACTACTACTTCGACTGGCAGCCGGCCGAGCCGGCCACGTTTGTGATCGAGCGCCTCGACACGGTGGGCGAGCCGAAACCGGAGGTCGACGCCGCCGCCATCCTCAGCATTGCACTCGGCGAGATCGAGCACTCCTTCGCCTTCTGGAACGGCTACCAAGAGCGGATGCTCGGCGACCAGCCGCCCAATACGTTTCTGTCACCGGCAGGCATGGGTCGCGGCGTCAAGACGCTGATCTACAGCCATGCCGGAGTAGCTCTTGACCTCGATCAAGCTCTGGTCGTCGAGATCGACCACCGGGGGGCCGCCATGTGGGACATCCAGCTCTACAACCGCCCGTGGTACGAGGCTCTCGACTTCACCAACCGACTGACGTGCCTCAACCACGCGCTCGTCGAACCCGGGCTCATCGTCATTTCCGGCACCGATCCCGGCGGTCCCAATTGGCTCGACACCGAAGGCCGAGACTCAGTGCTGTGCACCATCCGCTGGTGGCACCCACCCAACACTCCGGTGGTAGACGCTCAGGTTGTGCCCCTCAGCGAGCTCGACCTGCCACTGGTGGACCGCCAAACCCAGATCGCCCGCCGCTCCTCCCACATCGCCTGGCGATACCGGACTTAGCCCGTGCTGCGGCATGGTCCACATGATCTATTGTCCAGAACGCACGAAGCCGCAGGAGGTGTCATGTCGACGAAGCCACTCAGCGGGAATGTCGCGGTCGTAACGGGCGCGGGACGGGGTATCGGACGGGCATGTGCTGAGCGTTTGGCCCAAGAAGGCGCCGCGGTGGTGCTTGCCGCTCGTTCTGCCCATGAGCTCGATGAGGTTGCAGCCGGGATCCAGGCTGCCGGCGGACGGGCCGAAGTGGTTGTGACGGATGTGTCGGCACGGGCTGAGGTCCGCCACCTTTTCGAACACACCCAAGAAGTCTTCGGCCGACTGGACATCCTGGTGAACAATGCCGGGGCGATGCAGCCGCTCGTACCGGTGGGAGAGCTTGTTGACGAAGACTGGCACCGCTGCTTCGACGTCAATATGCACGCGGTGCACTACTGCTGCGACACCGCACTTGAGCTGCTTGCCGCGGGTGACGGCGGACACATCATCATGGTCGGCTCCGGTCAGGGCCATTCGCCTTCACCGGGAGCCGCTGCTTACTGCTCGGCAAAAGCTGCTGTGTCCATGTACGTCCGCGCGCTGGCACTAGAACTCCGGCCTCGGAGTATCACGGTCAACGAGATCGTCCCCGGCGCGGTTGCCACTGAACTGTTGAGCTGGACGGTCGGTCTGCCCATGGAGCGCCTGCATGAGCTGGAGCCGGCTCTTGGGGGAGATCGTATGAAGGACCCTTCCGAGGTAGCCGACTACGTAGCATTTCTCGCTACCCGCTCAATGCAAGCCGGCCCGACCGGTCAGTGCTTCAGCCTGCTCGGGCGCGATCTGTGAAACCGGTTCTAGGAATAGGGGCCGGTGGTGCGGAAGGCGAAGTAGCCGTAGCCCTGGCGCTCTGGTCCGTCTAGGGCGGGCACTGCCTCCAGGGGCGTGGTGATCTCTTCAATAGTGGGGCCGACCTGGTCGGCGATCCCCCGCAGCTTTTCGACATCGAGGCCGTAGACGCGGGCGGCGTTCTCACCGACGATGGCTCGGACTCTGTCGTGGGGGGTGCCGGCCATGGCGTGGCGCAGCGACAGATGGGTCATGGGCGTCTCGTCGGGGTCGTCGGAGTAGCGCCAAGTGCCCTCAGGATGGGGATAGTCGTGGCCCCAGAAGATGTTGGTCCACCACCAGTCCACCACTGCGGCCTCGACCTCGAACGGGGCGACGAAACTGGCGCCGACGAAAACGTTGGTCTTGAAGTATTCGCTGGGCGCCTTGGAGAGCTCGCCGTTGCTCAGCGGCAGCGGGGCCGCCGCGGCCGAGTCGAGTTCGACGAGGGCCGACGGAATCCAAACTCCGGGCTGTTCGGTCATGGCCAGCTTGAGGCCGGGGAATCGCTCGAAGACCCCACCCAGGATCATGCGGGCAATGGCCCTGCGGTTGTAGGCACCTCCGGCTTCCATCAACAGCAGCGGTGTCCCGTTCACCGCCCGCACCGCTGGGTCGGTTGCTGCTCCAGCATGAGTGGCCAGCACCATCCCGGCCTCTTCCACCGCGGCCCAAAACGGGTCCCAGTGGGATTCGTTGTACTGGACCCACTGCGGGCGGGCGCTGGGGAAGTTCACCGCCCGCAACCCGTGAGCCGCAGCCCACCTAACTTCTTCGATTGCCGAGTCGAGATCCCACAGCGGAATATGAGCCAGGCCGATCAGGCGCTCGGGGGCCGACGAGCAGAAGTCGGCTAGCCAGCGGTTGTAGATCCGGAACCCCACACTGGCCAGCTCAGGATTGTCCAGTTCAGGCCAACCCAGGTCGTTGAACGGCATGGGCTCACCGTTGAAGCTGTTGTGGAACATCACCTCGGCGGCGATGCCATCTCGGTCCATGTCAGCCAGACGAGCCTGCGGATCGTCGTGTCCCGAAGTCTTCAGGTACCGCGCCCGCCCCTGGCGCGCCGCTGCCCGCATCTCCTCAACCTGCGGGCTGATGGCGAACTCGTCGAAGTCTTCGAGATATTTCGGGGAACAATATGAACGCAGCGTCCCCAAGGTTGGCCCGACATGAGAGTCGCCCGAAACCAATAGCACCTGCTCTTCGCCGCGGCTCTTCATTGAATCATCCTCACACTGCGTCGACAGCCAGCACACGGGTCACCAGTTGTGCGGGCTGCTCGCTGGGGAGCAGGTAGCGCCAGAAGACGGTCCCGGTGGGGGCGCCGGCGGTGTCCAGCCAGTTGGGGACGCCGGGGTCGCGGTGGGAGAGGATCATGCGGAACGAGCCGTCGGACTCGAGCGCAGTTTGGCGTCGGTTGAGTGAAACCCGACGGCCCCGGTAGGGCGGGGTCTGGATGAAGCGGTTGTTGAGCACCACGTTGGCGAACCGGCATTGCGGAAACCGGCCGCGAATCTCAAGCGCCTCGTCGGGACCCAGTTGATAGCGGGTCGAGCGGTAGGCGTTGTCGGCGGCGGCGTAGCCAATGGCTAGATTGCCCTCGTCGAGCGGAGGATTTGTGAACTGGTTGGGAACAGTTGAGCTCCACGCCAGTGGTTCTCGCGGGCCCGAGGGCCGGTCCACGGTAACGCTGCGAAGAAAGGTGATCACCCGCTGGAGTCCTTCGGCGCAGGCCTCGTCATCGGGTATGGCCGGAGGGCCGGGATCGACCGTTGGCTCAATGGACAACGGAACGTGCATGTTCGGGTCAGTGGCCGCGGGGCGATCCCACTCGAAGTAATGCCGGGTGGTGATGCTGCCGGACTCCGGAGAGAGCGCTAGCCAGTTGCCCGGCTGGGGGTTCTGGCTGACGTGCAGTTCGTAACTCCCATCGGCGTTGATCTCGATCTCATCGTCGTTGAGCGTGGCGCCGAGCCCGCTCGACATGGCGCCACCGGAGGTCCCTTTCTCGACCGTAAACGAGGTGTACACCGCCCCGGCCAGATTCCCTCGGATCACATAGTCGCGATCGGGGTCGATCACACTGCCGTAATAGATGGCATCCGGGTTGTCCCCCAGCAGCTTCTTGGTGGGCGAGAACCACCGATAGAACCACGGCCGGGCCGGATCAGCCTGCGACCAGAACTCCAAGGCATGCTGCAAGCCATTCAAGGAAAACACCCGCGCCTCAGCACGGTCGTCAGCAGTCGGCATCGCACTGGCCTCCCGCCACCAATCGCGCTCAATATCGCCCATCAGCGCAACGAGCTCGTCCCACACCTGTCCAGATCGGTCAGCCACCTGAAACTCCTTCTATCGGCACTTGGCTCTTACCATTCCTAATCGATCAATGGTCAGAGTCAAGCAGCGGGCCGAAGGCGGCGGCGCACCGCTGGGAGTCGTAGAACTCGCGGAATCGGCTAATCAGGTCATCTCGCATCTCCACCAGCGTGATGTAGCTGTTCTGGTACCGCTCTCCCGACCCGAGCATGTGGCCGTCGCTGTCATACTCGACCAGGAAGCGATCAGGGTCGGAGAGTTCGTAGATGTCGGTTATGTAGAAGGCCATGCTCACCAGGCCGTACGAGGTGGAGAGCCGGTCGTAAACCGCCTGCTTGCCAACGGTGCGAGAGGGCTTCCCGGTAAACGAGAACGGAGCTTCGAACACGATCTCGTTGTGCCAGTACTGCGCCAACGCATCGACATCGCCAGTGGCGATCAGATCGAAATATTCCTGAATCCGCTCAAGGTTGGCTGCTCGGTGGGCCTCTGGATTCACGAGCGGAATCTACCTTCTACGAGCATGGCGCGTTTCCGAGCGCGGACCCGACCGCTCAGGCCCGGGTCTCCTCGTCAAGGTGGCTGTACATGAACTGAATCTAGCCTCTAGCCGCTATCGCGACCCGCAGATGCGGCTCTGATCAGTCCCAGATGGCGGTGTGGTCATCGAAATAAAAGTGCTTTGGCAAAGTTTGCCAAAGCACTAGACTCTGGGATTATGGCCACGATGAACGTGTCGCTTCCCAACGACCTCAAGATCTTTGTCGATTCTCAGGTCAACCACGGCAACTACGGATCAACGAGCGAGTACATACGAGACCTGATCCGACACGACCACGACCGTGGTCAACTTCGAGACGCGCTCATCGAAGGCGCCCGGTCCCCCATCGCTACCGAAGTCGACAGTGCATACTTCGAATCACTCCGAGACCAAGCCCAAGCCAGCACCTGACCTGTGCAAGCCCACCTCCGCGCCCTCGCAGCCAACGATGTCGAGGCCGCGGTGGACTACTACCGCGAGGAAGCTGGCCATGGAACCGCACTCGACTTCGTAACCGCGCTAGAAGCTGCTATCAGCCACCTCCAACAGCATCCGTTCACTGGGTCGCTCCGATTCGCGTTTGAATTGGAGATTCCAGACCTTCGGAACTGGCCTCTCCAGAAATTCCCCTACCTCATCTTCTACAAGGCCACCGGCAACCGCATTGACATCTGGCGCATCCTGCACGCCCGACGAGACGTTCCCGCCCACCTCTCGTCAACCCCATCCGCGTGAGCCTCCCCAACTCCCACATATATGGAGACCGCCCTCCAGTCATCAAACTGGCCATCGACCCCCGTCTAACCACTGCTTCCATCGGGCCCTCAACTCGAAGAGCGGGGCGGTGCCGATTCGTCATGCCGGACAGGCCGAGGAATCCTCGTGGATGGCCTAAACCGAGGGACTGCGAGGCGGCACCACGTCGGTATTGGACATGTGGCGGCAAATGGAAGGCTCGGCCCGTGCCGCAGAGGCAATCGGCATCCAGGCGGCCGCGCTGGCCGAGGAGCTGTTCGAGCGCCGCCGCCAGCTCAAAGGCGACACGCCCAGCCCCGCGATGACGCTGGGCAAGAACGTCTAAATCAGCTGGCCAACTGGCGAATTGGAATGCTCAGCACCTGGGCTGCCTCCAAGAGCGGTCGGTTCTGATCGGCGGCAGCAAGGCAGATCTCAGCCTCTAGGTGACGGGCGGCCGCCAGTGCTTCCAACGACAACAGGTTGAGTCGGATACCGCTTCTAACGAGTTCAGCCATCGGCCACCCCAGCGTGCGCAGCGTAAGCAGCTCGATGTTGTCAGGTAGGTCGACCACCGCGGCAATGACGCCGGCAGCCATAGCCGAGTCCCTGCTGCCGAGTCGACGCGACATCGATCCCACAACGGTCTGATCCGCCAGGGCTCGACACAACCGGTGGTACCACAATCCAGTGGTTGCCAACCCAGCCCCCAGTGGTCGCAGCTCGTCGGGCTCGTCGTCCAGGAGGATCCTTAGCAATACATGGTCGTCAACCAGGACGGTGCTCATCACGCCAAATCAGGATCACCAGCTGCAACCCGATCAGCGAGCAGGGCGTACCCACCGGCGTCGTGGATAGCCTCCTGGAGGAGTGACCGCAGTCCCCCCCGGCTTGCGGGAACGATGACCAATGCATCACCGAGGTCCGCGATCTCCACCTCGCCCCCGTCGAATAGATTCCATCGGCGGCGGGTCTCAGCCGGCAGAGCCATCTGACCCCTCCCCGACACTCGATAGCTCGCTACAGTCACACGCCTAGTTTACAAAGCTACAAAGTAAATGCACACAAGTCCCTTGTAAACCGTCCAACTTGCAGCAGCGCGGACGCAGGATTCGGCAACCTATTCCGGGGACTAGCGATCGTCGGGGCTACTTGCCGATTGGGGTGAAGGTAAGTGGCATGGTTTTGGGGGCCCGGGTGAACACGCCTTCTGGCGTGGGTGGGAGGCCGTCGAACGCGACATTATCCATCGCATCCAGTATCTGGTTGGTGGCGATGTCGACTTCGGTCTTGGCCAGCATGGCCCCGATGCAGAAGTGACGGCCCAAGCAGAATCCGGTGTGGTTGGCGGCCCCCGAGAACGCCTTGGACACGTCGAGGTCCTCACGGAAGATGTTGAATTGGTCGGGATCGTCGTAGCGGCGAGGATCGCGGTTGGCGCCGGCGATTAGGCAGGTCACAGTCGAGCCAGCCGGGATGGTCACGCCGTGCATCTCCACGTCCACTTCAGGCTGGCGCATGATCATCTGCACCGGTGGCGAGTGCCGCAGCGTCTCGGCGAATGCATTGTCGATGAGGCTGCGGTCGTTGCGAACGGCCTCTAGCTGATCTGGGTTGGCGATCAGGTTCATCATCATGTTGGCCATGGCCTTGTCGGTGGTCTCTCCCCCGGCCACCAACAGCAGCGATACAAACGCCTTTATCTCCAAATCAGTCATCTGCTCGCCGTCGATAACCGCGGTGCAAAGCGTGCTGAGGAGGTCATCGCCAGGATTGGCGCGCCTCTCGGCGATGATCGGCATCAAATAGGCCTGGAGCTCGTCTTTGGTCTGGAGCCCCTGGGCCATAACTTCCTCGTCGCCAGTGAGGTTGCTGAGGAACATCATGATCGAGTGGTACCACTTCTGGAATCGCTCGTGGTCCGACTTGTCCAACCCCAGCATGTCGACGATCACATTGATCGGGAAGCGGATCGAGAACTGGTCGACCAGGTCGACCTTGCCGTCGGTGCGGAAGCCGTCGATGAGGTCGCGGGCATTGGCCGCGATGACCGGGACGAACTTTGCCGTCAACTCGCTGCCCCGGAAGGCGGGAGCGATCAGATTTCGGTGGGCGGAGTGGTCGCGCCCCTCCATCTGGAGGATCGTCCGTCCGTGGACCGGCTCGAGCTGCCACTCATAGTTCTTGTTGGTGAAGGTCTTGTCCTTGAAGGCCCTCTCGACGTCGTCGTAGCGAGAGATCAGCCATGCCTCGGTCGCCTCGTGATACACGACAGGGTATTCCTCACGCATCACCGCCAAGACGGCATTGGGGTCTTCGGCAAATGCTGTGGACAGAATGTCCGGTTCGATGGCTGCCACAGGCTCACCTTACAGATCGAAGCGATCCAGGTTCATTACCTTGGCCCAGGCGGCAGCGAAGTCGTTGACGAACTTCGCATCGCCATCGTCGCAGCCGTACACCTCGGCGATGGCCCGGAGCTGGGAGTTGGAGCCGAACACCAGGTCGGCGGCCGTCGCGGTCCAGCGGAGTTCGCCGGTGGCCCGGTCGTGCCCTTCGTATACCCCGGCCTGATCGGTGGAAACCCGCCACTCGGTGTCCATGCTCAACAGGTTGGTGAAGAAGTCATTGGTGAGGGTGCCCGGCCGGTCGGTGAGCACACCGTGCTGGGACTGGCCGGAGTTGGCGTCGAGCGCCCGCATCCCGCCGACCAGCGCGGTCATCTCGGGTGCGGTCAGGTTGAGCAGGAACGCCTTTTCCACCAGCAGCTCCTCGGCGGGACGTTTGTGGAAGTCGGCCAAGTAGTTGCGGAAGCCGTCGGCGGTGGGCTCCAGCACGGCGAAGCTCTCGACGTCGGTCTGATCCTGGGAGGCGTCGGTGCGGCCCGGCGAGAACCGAACTGCCACGTTGTGGCCGGGTTCGCTGGCTGCTTTCTCCACTGCGGCGCATCCGCCGAGGACGATCAGATCGGCCAGTGAGACCTGTGGGCCACCTTGGGCATTGAAATCTGCTTGGATCTGCTCGAGGACGGCTACTACCTCAGCCACTCCCGCTTGGACGTTCACGTCCCAGCTGTTCTGGGGCGCAAGCCGGATACGGGCGCCGTTGGCCCCGCCCCGCATGTCGGTGCCCCGGAACGTGGAGGCCGACGCCCATGCCGTGGCTGCCAGCTGCGACACCGACAGCTCAGAACCGAGGATTCGGCCCTTGAGGTCGGCTACCTCGGCGTCGCCCACCAGATCGCCTTCCGGCGCGGGAACCGGGTCTTGCCAGATCAGCTCCTCATCGGGAACCTCGGGGCCGAGGTAGCGGGCCACCGGGCCCATGTCGCGGTGGGTGAGCTTGAACCAGGCCCGAGCGAAGGCGTCGGCCAACTCGTCGGGGTTCTCGTGGAACCGGCGGGAAATGGGCTCGTAGATCGGGTCGAACCGCAGCGCCAGGTCGGTGGTCAGCATCATCGGCGCGCACCGCGCGGATGGATCATGGGCTTCGGGAACGGTGTCATCGGCGGCCCGGTCGGTCGGGCGCCACTGGTGGGCGCCGGCGGGGCTCTGGGTCAGCTCCCATTCATAGCCGAACAGGTTGTCGAAGAAACCGTTGTCCCATGTCGCGGGATCGTTGGTCCACGCGCCCTCAAGGCCGCTGGTGATGGCGTCGCCGCCCACGCCGGATCCGAAGGTGTTCCTCCAGCCCAAGCCCTGTTCTTCGATGCTGGCTGCTTCGGGATCATCCCCGACGTAGGTGTCGGGGGCGGCTCCGTGAGCCTTGCCAAAGGTGTGACCGCCGGCGATCAGCGCCACGGTCTCCTCATCGTCCATGGCCATGCGGCCGAAGGTCTCCCGGATATCGATTCCGGCGGCAATGGGATCGGGATTGGCGTTGGGGCCCTCGGGGTTTACGTAGATAAGGCCCATCTGCACCGCGCCCAGCGGGGTCTCCAGGTCGCGTTCTCCCTTGTAGCGCTCGTCGCCGAGCCACTCGTTCTCCGAACCCCAGTAGATGTCCTCCTCCGGGGCCCAGATGTCGGGGCGGCCGCCGCCGAATCCGAAGGTCTCCAAGCCCATCGACTCGAGGGCCACGTTGCCGGCCAGGATCAACAGGTCGGCCCACGAGAGCTTGCGGCCGTACTTCTGCTTGACGGGCCACAGCAGCCGGCGGGCCTTGTCCAAACTGGCGTTGTCGGGCCAGCTGTTCAGGGGGGCGAAACGCTGAGCGCCGGTGCCGCCACCGCCCCGTCCGTCGCCGATCCGGTAGGTGCCCGCCGCGTGCCAGGTGAGCCGGATCATCAGCGGGCCGTAGTGGCCGTAGTCGGCGGGCCACCAGTCCTTGGAGTCGGTCAACACGTCGGCGATGTCCTGTTTCACCGCCGCCAGATCAAGTGTTTCGAACTCTGCGGCGTAGTCGAATCCATCCTCCATCGGATCGGCTTCAGGGGAATGCTGGTGCAGGATCTTCAGATTCAGCTGCTCTGGCCACCACTGCTCGGTGGCCGATGTGCCCTTGGCGGTGTTGGCGCCCGAAAACGGGCACTGGCTGGTGCTCTCAGTCATGGGACTCTCCTTTGAGTTGTTACTTGGTTGTTGGTTGACTAATGGGCCGGGTGGTTCTCGACGAGGCGGCGGAGGCCGTTTTGCCAGTTCACCAGGCGGTCGGGCCGCAGGGCCTCAATGCGGCTGGTGTCCATGACGGTGCTGGGAATGGCGGTATCGCTCTCCACGATCTTGGGCGGGTCGCAGCCGTCTATCTCGGCCATGAACGCGCACCATTCGGCCACTGAAACCAGTCCGGGGCTGGCCCAGTTCAGCGTGGTGGCCGGCACCGAGGCCTGGTCGAGCAGCACCGGCAGATCGGCGGCGATGTCCTCGTCGTGGACAAGGTTGTAGCGGGCGCCGTCAGTATGGACTTCGATGTCCATGCCCGCCCTCATCATCAGAAGATGGAAGAAGGGCCAGCCGGTGGTGTCGCCATAAGGCACGTTGAGCCGGGCGATCACCGTGGGCAGGTTGAATTCCTGAGCCCCGAACCGGGCCACCGACTCCCCCGCGATCTTGCAGATCGAATAGGTCGGCATCATGTGGGCGTGGTGGTTGCCATGAGGGCTGTCCTCGGTGAACGGCTGGCCGCCGTTGGGCTGATAGACCGCCCCTGACGAGCAGTGCAAGAACGCCTCGGAGTCGCGGAAGTGGCTCATCAAGTGGCCGGTTGCCTCTGAGCACACGGCCAGATCGGTTTTCCAATCGCCGGTCTTGATCACCGCCAGGTTCACCACCACATCCACATCGCGGGGAACCGCCGAGAAATCAGCTTCGACGAAGTCCACGGCGATGCACTCCACTCCCCCGGCTTCAAGATCAGCCCGAGCATTGGCATCCGAGAACCGAGCCAGCGCGGTCACCCGATTGTCAGCCGCCAAGGTCTTGCACAACGGCGGCCCCACCATCCCCGTCGGCCCCGTCACCACGATGGTCTTGTTCTTCAACTCCACTACTGCTCCTTATGGTCTGGTCGGTGCCGCCAGCGTAAGTGCCTCTGGCGTCGCATCCAAGTGGCGGTCAGGCCCGCTCAGCGGCCAGTTGGCCCATCATCTCCTCGAAGCTGATCTCGCCGCGGAGCATGCGCTGGGTGACATTGGACAGCGGACTTCTCGGCCAACGGTCTTCGCCTACCAGATGGGCCTCGCTGGTGACCGAACTGTCTTCGGCAAACTGGTATGTGCGGTAACCGGGCGGCATCGTGGTGAACTTCTCGAGGTCGATGTTGACGGACAGCGAAGGGCACTGGTGGATGGGTCGACCGGCGACCTCCAAAGTAGTATTGGTGTGGGTGTGGCCAGCTCCGATGCCACGTATTGCCGGGGCCATTTCGATGAGTCGGGCGAACTCGGCGTCATGGTCGGCCATGTGGAAGAAGCCGAACGCCCCCGGGGGATGGTGGGTCCAGACAAAGGCGTGCTCCGCGTCACTGCGTTCGACGGTCTCGGCCATCCACACCACCTCGGCATCCCCGAAGCGTCCGTGCTTATGGGTCCGGTCCTCGCGATCTACCAGCGATCCGTCTGGGCGCTGATCCCGACCTTCTGCATTGGAGTCGGCAAATAGAAACAGCCAGTTCCCGAACCGCAGAGTGCGCCCGTTGCTCACCCCCGGGCGGGGCAAAATGGCATCGAAGGGCACCTGCCGGTCGTGATTGCCGGGACACACCACCGCAGGCACCGGCAGGCGGGCAAGCTTCTCAGCGGTCTTCTGGTATTCGGCCTCGGTGCCGTTGTGAGCGATGTCTCCGGTGATCACCACCAGATCCGGAGTGGGCCTGCCCGAATCGAACGCCTCTCCAAAAACCGCATCCCAACTGTCGTCGGTATTGCGCGGTTCCCCCTCCGGCTCAGTACAGAAGTGCATATCCGAAAACTGGGTGACACGAAACATACCCCGAGTATTCCAAACTCGGGGCCACAAGGTCGCCGTGTTTACCCTGGCTCAAGCATCAACGAGCGGATGTCAGAAGTACCAGTGCCTCGGATCCGATGATGCTCTCAAGGGTTTCGCCGAGCCGGCCGGCCAGCGCCTCCTGTTCGGCGATGAGGTTGCGTTCACCGTCTTGTTCGATGCGGGTTTCGATGCCGCGGAGGCCGCTACGGTTCTCCAGATGGCCTCCAGCACCGCCAACGCGTTCAGAGGCGGCTTCGAAAGAGACCGCCCCAACATCTTGTGGGTGTCCTTCGAGGACACCAATCCGTTCTATGGCTGCTACGGCGACACCGTGGCCCGCACTCCGACCGTCGACCGATTGGCAGCCGAAGGCACCCGGTACCCACTGGCGTTCTCGACCGCGGGGTGTGCGCACCGGCGCGTTCGGCAGTGATCACCGGCATGTACCCGGTCTCCATCGGCACCCACCACATGCGCACTACCCACGAGAATCAGCACGTCCCCGAGCTGCCCACGCCGTACTCCGCACTCGTGCCTCCCCACGTGAAGTGCTTCACCGAGTACCTCCGCCGCGAGGGTTGGTACTGCACCAACAACGCCAAGACCGACTACCAGTTCACCCCGCCCCGCAGCGCCTGGGACGACTGCTCCGAAACGGCTCACTGGCGCAACCGCCCTGACCCGAGCCAACCGTTCTTCGCCGTCTTCAACCCCCACGACAGCCACGAGAGCGGCATGTGGCCGGGCATGGTCGATGAGATCACGTTCGACGCAGCCGACGTTGTGGTGCCGCCCACGTTTCCCGACACTCCCAAGGTGCGGACCGCGTTGGCGCAGATGTACACCCAGATCGAGAAAGTCGACCGGTACTTCGGCCAACTTCTGGCCGAGCTCGAAGAAGACGGCCTCGCCGACGACACCATCGTGGTGCACTGGTCCGACCACGGTCCCCTGCCCCGCGGCAAGCGCTGGCCCTATGACTCTGGCATCCACATCCCGATGATCGTGCGCTGGCCCGGCCACATCGAGGCCGGAGCGGTCAGCGATCAGCTGGTCTCCACTATCGACCTCGGCCCCTCCATGCTCTCGGTCTGCGGGGTCCCGGTCCCTCGCCACCTCCACGGACGAGCGTTCCTCGGGCCCGCCGCGACCGAACCGCGACAGTACGTCCATGCGTCTCGAGACCGGCACGACAGCGCCTACGACCGAGTCCGGGCCGTGCGCGACCGCCGCTGGAAGTACATCCGGCACTACTACCCCCATCAGCCCTACGTGTCATGGGTGCCCTTCCGGAACGCGCACCCGATCATGCAGGAGCTGATGCGCCTCCATGTAGAGGGCGAGCTCTCAGACGTGGCCGCGCAGTTCTTAGCCGACCAGCGACCGGTCGAGGAGCTCTACGACTGCCGCGCCGATCCGCACGAGACCCACAACCTCGCTGGCGACCCTGACCATCGCGAGACGCTCGAGCGGCTCCGGGCTGAATGCGATCGCTGGCTCGACGACGTCGGCGATTTCGGCGAGATCCCCGAAGCCCAGATGGTCGCGACCTGGTACCCCGAGGGTGTACCCCAGGTCCCACCGCCGCTGGTCGTGGCCGTGACTGCTGCCGATGCCGGTTCGGCGCCGATCGACGGTGCGGCCGAGTTCGACGGGCCGGCACTGCTCCAGATGCACTCCGGTATCCAAGGCGCCTCCATTGAGTACCGCCTCGACAGCGATCCGCATTGGCGCATCTACCGCGGACCAATTCGGGTCGGACCGGGCGAGTTGCACACCGTCCACGTGCGAGCCGATCGCATCGGGTTCGAACCGAGTGCCGAGGTCTCGGTCGATGTCACATGCCGGCCCCCAGCCGAGGCTGAAGAGGCGCGGTGATCCCGGCCGACTCCGAGGCACCAGGCTCGGCGGCCGCGGCCGACCTCATGTCTCGCTTCGGTGCCCGCACGGTCTCGCCGGAGTAGACCTCATCGCCTACCCCGGCGGGGCCGTCGGATTGATCGGCGCCAACGGTGCCGGAAAGACCGCATTCTCATGAAACCAAACGTCGAGTAAGTTCGAGCCCCGTGACGAGCATGATCCGGCGGTTTTACGTCTTGCCATTGATGCCCGGGGTGCCCGACGTGAAAGCGCAAGAGATGATCGAGGTGTTGGGCGCCGCCGATCGCTTCATACCTGGCCTGTTGGATTCCTCAGCCGGCGTCGATCTCGACTCGCGCACGGTGCTGTGGGAGAACACCTTCGTCGACGAGGCCAGCTACTCCGGGCCTTACATGGTGCACCCCTACCACATCGGGGCCATCGACAATTACGTGATGCCCGACAGCCCCGAGTGCATCACCGACAACACGTACGCGACGCGCTACACGACTCCCGACGCCACCCAGGAGGTGCGAGGAGGCATCCGCCGGGTGCTGCTGTTGAACGCAAGCACCGACGCCGACGCAGCAGCAATCGAAGCCCTCGCGGCGCAGTCCCAGGAGATGGCGGCGTCCGCCTTCGGCGCCGACGACGTGGGGTGGGTTTCGGCCAAGGGCCGGGCCTGGACCCATATCTGGGAGCAGGCCTTCACCGATATGGCCCAGTTGAAACGCCACCTCGGCACACCCAACGGCATTGCCTGCTCGAGTGTTGAGGGCTTTGCCAGCCTCGGCATCAGCCTGGGCTCACTGAAGATCTTCACCTGCCCGTTCGAGCTCTCACCGGTCGAAGACCAGTCGCCCCCCGCGACGCCACCGGACACCTCCCCAGTGCTGTACACCATCACCGCCTGCACCGCGGTGGCCGACGCCGACACCTACGTCGAGTTGCTTGAACGCTGCTATGACCCATTCATGGTCGAGGGCGGCTGCCCCCTCCTGAATCGCTGGCGCACAGTAGATCAGGGCTACCTCGAGGCCGAGGTCCACTCCACCTGGCAGATCGACTCCCTTGCCGCCTACTGCGACCTCCGGGCCACAACCATTGCCGACCCGCACTGGGCAGCCTTTGTCAAAGATGCCATGCCCCTGGTGCAGGGCGGATCTCGACGCTTCCACCACGCGGTCTGAACACCAACGCCAGCCGGCACTGGTTAGCGGGGAACGAATGCATCCAACTCCGCGTCGTAGACGAAGAGCCAGGTCAGCCTTCAGGGTGGGCGGGCTCCATGTCGAAATTATTGAAGAGCACGTTGTAGGCGTGCCAGGTATTCCAGTGCTCTGTGAGGTAGGCGATCTCGCCCCGGTCGTTGAATCGGAACACAAAACAGTAGACGTTGCTGTAGTCCTGGCCCCGTAGGGTCGTAGCAGAGAAAGTCTGTTGCCGGACGACGTAGTCGCCGTCGGCCAGCATGACGACGTCGCTGATGGCCATCGTTGCCAAGTCGTATTTGTCGCCGCCGGGCCTCGGCGGGGCCTTCGACTGGGAGGGCAATATGTTGCGGATCGCCTCGCGGCCCTTGTGCTCGGTGACGCCTTCCGCCCCGGGGATGAGCGGTAGCCCGTTCCACCAAACGGCGTCCTCGGCGAAGAGTTGAGACTTGTCGGCCGGACCGTTCTCCTCGCCGAGGAACTGGCGAACGACGCTGAGGTTGCGCTCTTCGGTAGAGGTGTAGTTCGGCATCAGCCCGCTCCGTTCCAGCGGATCAGGTCGGCCAGGTCCTGGCGCGCTCCCGCTCGAAAGTCTGTACCCACTGTGTAGGCGATCGGGAACAGGCCGACCTGCGTGTGCTTGGTGGCATCGATGCCTAGAAGCTCGGCCATCTCGGCTTCCTTGTGCAAGTGGATCGTCGTCCATGCACTTCCCAGCCCCCGGGCCCGCAGTGCGAGCATGAAGTTCCAGACCGCGGGCAGGATCGACCCCCACACACTGGCTTGGAGGAAGATATCGGCTCCGTCCATCCGACCTCCGACGGTCGGGATCAACAACGACGGTACCTCGTGCAGGTGGTCGCGGAGGTAGGCCACCGAAGAGGCGATCCGTTGTTGCTCGTCGGTGCTGTAGTCGATATCCCGGGTGGCCCGGTTCGGGTCGGCCTGATGGCCGCTCATTCCACTCCGGTAGACCTCGGCGACTTCAGCCCGCAGGTCCGGTTCGTCGACGATATGCCAGTTCCATCGTTGTTGGTTCGATCCGTTCGGCGCTTGCACAGCGACCTCGAGGCACTCTGTGATCAGCGCCCTCGGCACCGGCCGAGTCAGATCGAGCCGCTTGCGCACCGTCCTCGTCGTCGTAAGCAACTCGTCGAGGGACAGGTCGAGCAGGTCCGCACCATTTCCAGCCATCTCGCCACCCTAGGCGAGATCAAGCCTAACCCATCTGCCCGCGCTAGACCACCGCCAAGAATCCCAGCCACATTGCGCGGCACCGAACGTGCGTTGCGGTGTCGGAGGGGGGACTTGAACCCCCACGCCCGTAAAGGGCACTAGCCCCTCAAGCTAGCGCGTCTGCCAATTCCGCCACTCCGACGTGGGCGCCTTGCAACCGGCGCAGAGGGCACACTATCGCGCCAATACCCTGCTTCACTACGAGATAGGTGATCCCAAAACCATCATGGGCTCCGGGCGAAAAATAGCTGGAGTTCGACGATGCCGTGGTCTTCAGCCGACAACACGATGGGGACTCGGGGGACCGATACGTCGTAGTCGGCGAAGACAATCTCGATGGAGCCGACTACGACGACAGTGTCGTCAACCAACTGGGCCTCCAGCGCAATCTGGACGGGTTGGGTGGTGCCTTTGACGGTGAGCTCGCCTACTGCGGTGGTGGCAATGGGATTGCCGGAGTCAGGGTCGGGGCCAAGGTCGATGGGCTCGGTGAGAGTGAACACCGCGGTTGGAAACTCAGCCGTGTTTAGCGCGGATTGCACCGGGCGGTCTCGGCGCGAGTCGTTGGTGGTGATAGCGCTCATGTCGGCTTCCACCGTGACGGCGGTCACAGTCTCGCCGTCAATGGTGATCGACCCGGTTACCACTGGGGTGCGGCCCACAGCGGTGGTGGAACCGATGCTGGCCAGCTCCTCGTCAACCCGGAAGCCAACGAAAGTTCCGGTGGAGTCTTCATAGCTGAATTCGCCGATAGAAGTATCCACCGTCCAGAGGCCACTCACCCCCTCTAAGGCTGGGACTGCCTCGGGTTCGCCAATGGTCGGTGTAGCGGCCGGCGCAGCCGTGGGAGCCAACGTTGGTGTCGAAGCGGGTTCTGACGTTGCCGCGCCGCCATCATCGTCCAATGTCGAGACCGCGGCCTGAAGGTCTACCGAGGGTGGTGCGTCGTCCCTGGTCAACCACCAGATGAGGACGACAGTCAAAACCGCCACAACAACTACGGCGGCCACAACCACCCACAGGATGGGTCGCCGTCTCAACTGCTTGAGCACCAGCCGAACTCCCTTGGCTTTCTAGTTCACCCCGTAGAGGTGTCGGCTAGCACGGCGTCGGGAAGGGAGAGGTCTGCTTGGAGCAGCTCGATGCGGATGCCGTCAGGGTCCTTCAAGAAGACAACTTTGCCGCCCTCAAGCGGTCCTTCGGTGAGGTCGATGATGCCTGTGGAGACCATGTCGGAGCCGAAAGCCTCCAGTTCGGCCCAAGTGGCGTCCAGGTCGTCGACGTAGAAGCAGATGTGGCAAGTACCGGGATTCGCCTGTTCGGGATTGATCGGCGTCCCCGGCACATTCTGCACCTCGATGACCTCCATGATCGCCTGGGTGCCGGGCAGGCGCAGCATGGCCAAATTCAACACCGCATCCGGGTAGCCGATCGCGGCGCGAGCTGACTCCCCCTCCTCGACGAACTCCGTCAGCACCTCAAGGCCCAGCCGGCCAGCATAGAACTCCAATGAGCGCTCGAGGCTGCTCACATGGATGGCGATGTGGCTGAATTCGCTGGCGCCGCGGTACTTCATAGTGTCGAGGGGGTACTTGAACTCCGGCCCGTTTTGGGCACTGGCCGCCAAAACTAGCACGTCTGACAATTCCCCCTCTCCGGGCCTTGCCGAGCCTGGGAAACCGACGCCAACGCCTATTGGGCCAAACAACGAATTTTCGCAAAGTCGGCTTGGCTTATGAGTTGCGACCTAGCGCCGCCGTAGAGTCTTGGGCGAGTGGATCACGAGATCGACTCGAACGAAAGCATGAGGACATGCAAGGAACTGTCAAGTTTTTCAACAACGACAAGGGCTACGGCTTCATCTCGCGAGATGGCGGCGACGACGTCTTCGTCCACTACTCGAACATCGCCGGCGAGGGCCACAAGTCTCTCAACGAAGGCCAGACGGTCGAGTTCGACGTAGCCCCAGGCCGCAAGGGCGAGGAAGCGCAGAACGTGCGGGTCATCTGAACAACCTCCGCTGTGAGTCCCACAGCGGAACCTCCTTGCCGGGTCACGTCCAATGACTCAGTACTACGACGAGTACTCGCCCACCTATCGGGATAGGGCGTCGTGGAGCTCTCCCCGGGTGCTCCGAGACCGCGCCGCCCGACATCCCCAGCGCACGTATCTCGACGTGCCGTGGTCTGATGAGTCGTACACGTTCGCTGAAACCCTCGACCTAGCCGAGCGTGTCGGCTCGGGAATGCTGGCTGCCGGGGCCCAGCCGAGCGACCGGGTCCTGCTCATGCTCCCGAACTGCTCGGCGCACATTCTCGCCTGGCTGGGGTCGTCGGTCGCCGGCCTCGTGGAGGTGCCGATCAACACGGCCTATCGGGGGTCTTTCCTGGCCCACCAGGTCCGGACTACCGAGCCGGTGCTGGCCGTCATCGCGCCAGAGTTCGTGGATCGCTTCGTCGACATCGGAGACGCTGTCACGTCCATCCGCCACTACTTCGTCGTCGGAGATGACGCCGCGGTTGCGGCCGGGATCGCCGAGTTGGCAGCCGCCGGCCATGAAGCCAGCCCGTGGACCTCGCTTCTCACGTTCGCGAAAGCCGAGTTGCCTGCGGTGGAGGCTCGCGAGCCCGGCTCGATCTTCTTCACGTCGGGCACGACCGGGCTGTCGAAGGGCGTGATGATGCCTCACGCCCACATGCACCTGTTCGCCGACCAGTGCGTGTCGTTGACCCGGCTGACCGAAGCCGACACCTACCTGTCGGTGGGCCCGCTGTTCCACGGCAACTCACAGTTCCTGGCGGCCTACCCCGCGCTGATCGCCGGCGCCCGCTACGTGATGCACCAGCGCTTCAGCGCGTCGGAATGGATCGACCAGATCCGAGCCGCGGGAGCGACGGTCACCAACTTCGTCGGCGTGATGATGGACTTCGTCTGGCAGCAGGAGCCCCGGCTCGACGATGGGGCCAACGACTTGCGCTGCATCTTCGCGGCGCCCACGGCCAGCTCTATCCTCGACCAGTTCAAGGAGCGCTTCGGCGTCGAGGCCTTTGTCGAGGTGTTCGGCCTCACCGAGACCGGCATGCCGATCCTCACCCCCTACGGCGTCGACCGCCCCCCGGGCGCCGCCGGGCGCCTCAACGCCGACTGGTTCGACATCCGCCTGGTGTACTCCGACACCGACGAGGAGGTGCCGGTTGGGGAGGTGGGCGAGCTCATCGTAAGGGGCCGGTACCCGTGGACCACCTGCCAGGGGTATTTCGGCATGCCCGACAAGACGACTGAAGCCTTCAGAAACCTGTGGTTCCACACCGGCGACGGGCTCCGCCGCGACGCCGACGGCTGGTACTACTTCGTGGACCGCCTGAAGGACGCCATCCGCCGGCGGGGAGAGAACATCTCGTCTTATGAGGTGGAACAGGGACTGGTATCCCATCGGGCTCTCGCCGAGGTCGCCGCCATCGGCGTCCCCGCCGACGAGGAGGCCGGAGAAGACGAGGTGATGGTCTTTTTGGTGCCCGAGCCTGGGGCGGAGATCAGCATCGAGGAGATCTGGGCTTATGCCGACAAACAACTCCCGAGCTTCGCGGTGCCCCGCTATCTCCGCGTGGTCGACGAGCTGCCGAAGACGCCGTCGGAAAAGGTCCGCAAGATGGTCCTGCGCGAGCAGGGCGTGGACGACGCAACCTACGACCGCGGCCCCCAGCAACGCCGTAGAAGGGGTCCGGAGAGCTGATGCCGACGCACATCCGGGCCTGGTGGGCTCAGCGGGGCTCGCGGGGCAAACCCAGGACGCGTTCGCCCAGGATGTTGCGCATGACGTTGGAGGTGCCGCCGGCGATGGTGTACGACGAGGCGTAGCAAACCCCCCGGGTCCACTCGTCGTCTAGCAGGGCCGCTGCGCCTAGAGAGGTCGCCGCGAACTGGGCCACCCGCTGTTCGTGCTCGGTGCAGAACGCCTTGGTGGCCGCGCTGAAACCAGCCGAGGCCTGGCCGAGAGCCTCCCGGTACACCAGCAGGCGTCCTACCCGGTACTCGCTCTCCAATCGGGCGATCTCCTGGCGGACCCTGGCATCGGATCGGTCGGCCTGGGCGCGGGCATGCAAGAACAGCGCCCGGTTGGACACCAGCCGGTCGATGCCGCCCCGCTCGTGGGCCAGCTGCGCCATGGTCTGCTTGAAGGCGTCCCCCTCGGTTCCAACCAAGTTCTCCGCCGGCACTCGCACCCCGGTGAAGTAGATCTCGCAGAAGTGCCGGTTGGCGATCATGTCGGTGATCGGGCGGGCCTCGATGCCCGGGGCGTCCATCGACACGATTATCTCGCTCACCCCCCGATGGGGAGGCCCCTCGTCGCTGGTGCGGCAGATCAGATAGCAGTAGTCGGCCACATGCCCGAAGCTGGTCCATATCTTCTGGCCGTCGATCACGAAGTCGGTGCCGTCCCGCACTGCCCGAGTGGAGATGGAGGCCAAGTCTGAGCCGGCGTCGGGCTCGCTCATCCCGATGCACCAGGTGGTTTCCCCCGACAGCATCCGGGGCAGGAACTCGGCCTTCTGCTGCTCGGTACCGTGGGCGATCAGCGTCGGTCCCATCTGGCGGTCGGCGAACCACATGGCCGCCACCGGGGCCCCGGCACCGATCATCTCCTCGGCCACGATCAGCCGCTCAATGGGTGGGCGGGCCTGCCCCCCGTATTCGGTGGGCCATCCCATGCCGATCCAGCCTTCTTCGGCCATGACCCGGGCAAACTCCTTGGAGTACCCGTTGATCCACGAGTCGTTGTGCCGCCCGAAGCGGGCTACACCATCGGCTGCTACCGCTCGCGCCCGGTCACGCAGGGCCAACAACTCGGGGCTGAGCTCGAAGTCCAAGCGGGAGGGGCTAGCTGGAATCCAGCAGCAGGGCCAGCGCCAGCGTGGAGAACGCGAAGATCAACGCGGCCACGATGGTGAGCCGGTCGAGGTTCTTCTCAATGACCGTCGACCCGGCGGCTTGGGTGCCGAATCCGCCGCCGAACATGTCGGACAGCCCGCCGCCCCGGCCGCTGTGCAGCAGTACCAGGAACAACAGCCCCAATGCGGAAACCACGTCGATCACCACTAGGACAACGGTCACGGCAAAAGATTCTACCTGCTCCGCTCCTCGGTGGACCCACCCAACACCAACGTTGGGGGCGGGTCCGCGCAATCCATTTGCCAACCCATTACCCTCCTGAAACACCGACTGCTCTACATGGTCGCGCTGGGTCAGGGGTTTTCGGCACCGGAGGAGGTCAATTGTCCGCAGCCTCGATTGCTGTACGGAACCGGACATGAGGCTGTTTCGGAGTGCATCTGCGGTCGTCCGCTGGTGCGCGAGGTCGATCAGCAAGGGTCTGAGAGGCATCGGGCGAGCAGCGGCCTCGCCCTTCCGCTGGTTGGGGAATTGGACCGGCAGGTGCTTGAGCAGCCTCAAATCCGGTCGAGTTCTTCTGTCTGCTGTCGCTCTGGCTGCGGCTTTCGCGGTGGGAGTGCTGATTTCCCAGGTCTGGTTTTCGGGCAGTTCCGACGACAACATCCCGGCCTCCCCCGGCGGCGCCGCGGAGGGCGGCCTCCCGCCGGCGTCTACCCCTGCTGAGCCAAATGGTGAGCCGCCCTCCGGAGACCGGTCGGCAGATTGGCAGGTGAATTCTGACGCACCGGGCTCGAATCAGGCGCCGAGCTCCAGCGCCCCCCGTGACGACGCTGGGACGATGCCGGCTGCTCCCGAATCCGAACCCGCACCCGTCGTTGCGGTGCTGGACAAAGAGCCGCCAACTTACGAAGATGCCCTGGCAATAGCTGCTGCCCTGGCACCCCATACCAACTATCCCAGCGACTGCATGTCACCGCTCCCCCACCCCGAGCTGCTCCCCAATGCGCCCCGGGCCTACCGGTTCGGCATCCATCAAGGTGTGGACTTCCTGTGCTTCTCACTGGGCCGTCATGCGGTAGCTGCGCTCGACGGTCGAGTGGTACTGGCCGTCGGCGACTACCAGGACCCCGATCCCGACGATCGCGACGAACTGTTAGATGTTGCCCGCGCCCTTGAGGCAACGCCACCTTTCACGCTCTTGTCGCTGTATGGCAACTATGTGGTGATCGACCACGGTTTGGTCCCGTTTATCGGTCATGTCGTCACCCTCTACGCCCACCTCCACGAAGTAGACCCCGACATCCGGGTAGGCCAGACGATCAGGGCGGGAGAGCGAGTGGGCGAGATCGGAAACCGGGGAACCCACGCAGCAGCCAACGGGGACTTCTACGAAGATCCCCATCTCCACTGGGAGCTGCACATCGACAACCAGTTCCTAGGAGCCGGCCTGAACACAGAGCAGACCCGCGAGGTGTACACCACCCTGTTCTCGGAGGCATTGGGCTAAACGCCCCTCTGAGGACTAAAGAAATGCAACTTGGCTCTGCCAAACTTCCAGGTATGGATTCCGAGTTCATCAGACGAGCAGTGGAGCTGGCCGATTTGGACGCGGTGCGGGTGGCTCTGTTCCACCACACCGACGATCCCGAGATCGAAGCGCTGCCCCGGGCCCTTGAGCTCGACGACGACGAGCGTGAATTGCTGATCACCAAGACCGTGGCGTGGTTGGATGAGAACGCTGGACCGGGAATGCCCGATGAGCCGCCCGCGCCCCGCCTTCGCCATCTGATGAACCTGGCCACCAAAGAGGAGATGGGCGACCTGGAGTTCGAGTCGCGGCGCGACTTGATGGCCTTCAAGCCCTTTCCCTGGACGGCGGGCTGGACGAACGGCAAGCCCGAGCTGCCTGATGGGTTTCGGGTGGCGATCATCGGCAGCGGTTTCAGCGGGCTTGCTGCGGGCATCCAAATGGAGTTGCTGGGTATCCCCTACGTCATCCTCGAGCGCCGGTCCGAGCCCGGTGGCACTTGGAGTCGGCACCGCTATCCCGACATCCGAGTGGACACCATCTCGATCACCTACGAGTTCGCATTCGAGAAGAACTACCCGTGGCCCGAGTATTTCGGCAAGGGCCAGCTGGTTAGGGAATACCTGCTCCACATCTCCCGCAAGTACGGGATGTACGACAACACCCGATTCGACCGCGACCTGAAGCGGGCCACCTACGACGAGGGCCGCGACGTGTGGATGCTAGAGGCCGACACCCCTGAGGGAATCGAGACGATCGAGGCCAACGTGGTGATCAACGCGGTCGGCGCCTTCGCCAACCAGCGAGTCCCCCATTTCGAGGGCCTAGAAGACTTCCCCGGACCGGTCATCCATCCTTCGCAATGGCCGGAGGACTTCGACTGCCGCGGCCGGCGGATCGCGGTCATCGGCAACGGATCGACCGGGGTGCAGTTGCTCTCCCCGGTCGCCGAGGAAGCCGAGCAGGTGTATGTGTTCCAGCGCTCCAAGCAGTGGATCAGCCCGCGGCCAAAATACGGCCAGCCCATCGAGCCGGAGATTCGCTGGCTGCTCGACAACTTCCCGGGCTACTGGAACTGGTGGCGCTACATGGCCATCGCCGCCCTGTTCGCCACCCACAACTACCTCTACGCCGACGAGGAATGGCAGGCGGCCGGTGGCCACTGGAACGAGATGAACGACCAGTTGCGCGACTTCCTCACCAACTACATCCACGAGCAAACCGACAACCGCCCAGACCTCGTCGACAACCTGGTGCCCGACTACGCGCCCTTCTCCCGGCGCCCGGTGGTTGACAACGGCTGGTACCGGGCACTCACCCGCGACAACGTCGAGTTGGTCACCGACCCGATCGCCCGGCTGACACCGTCGGGCATCGAAACCGACGACGGCATCGTCCGCGAGGTCGACGCCGTCATCACCGCCATCGGCTTCGATGTGGTCCAATTCCTGTGGCCGGCCGACTACTTCGGCCGTGACGGCCTCAACGTGCACGACTTCTGGTCCAAGGACGGCCCCCGCGCCTACCTGAGCATGATGGTGCCGAACTATCCGAACATGTTCATGCTCTACGGCCCGAACTCCCAGCCTCTTTCGGGCGGCACCGGCCTTCCCATCTGGTACCAGGTGTGGTCGGGATATGCCGGCCAACTGATCGTGAGGATGCTCGAAGAGGGCAAGAGCAGCGTCGAGGTGACGATGGACGCCTACGAGCGCTACAACGAGGCACTGGACAAAGAGGCCTCCAAGCTCCTCCTCATGCATGAGGAGGGGGCCCCGGACAAGAACTACTACCTCAACCAAGCCCACAACCGGCTTCAGATGAGCGCCCCGTGGTACGGCCCCGAGTACCACCGGCTCTGCACCGAGGTGGAATGGGACGACATCGAGATCACCTGACCCTCGGGCATACCCCCGGATTCTCCATGCCGCTGGGTTCATTCGCGGCTAGAACATCGCCATGAGCTCGATCGACTACAACCCGTTCGACTACGACATCGACATTCGGGCCCACGACGTGTGGCGGCAGATGCGCGACGAGGCCCCGCTCTATCGCAACGACGAGCACAACTTCTTCGCCCTGACCCGCTACGACGACGTGCTCACCGGCCTGTTGGACGTGGAGACCTACTCTTCGCGCTATGCCACTTCGCTCGACCTCATGGGCGACGAGGAATGGACCGGACCCCTGTTCATCTTCCGGGACCCGCCGGAGCAAACGCTGTTGCGCAAGCTGGTGAGCCGGGCATTCACCCCCAAGGCCATCAATGGCCTGGAGAGCCGGATCGAGGCCATCTGCGACGACCTGCTCAATCCCATTGAGGGTTTGAGCGTCTTCGACTTCGTAGACCGGTTCTCCGCGCTCATGCCCCCCACGGTGATCTTGGCGCTTCTGGGGTTTCCCCGG
Source organism: Candidatus Poriferisocius sp. (assembly GCF_965208475.1). Taxonomy (GTDB): domain Bacteria; phylum Actinomycetota; class Acidimicrobiia; order Acidimicrobiales; family Bin134; genus Poriferisocius. The sequence continues at coordinate 1,069,845 of NZ_OZ242338.1, forward strand.
GGCCTCGAGCAGAACCTGAGGGAATCGATGGATGCCGGGCTGCACATCGAGGAATCGGCCACCGCGGGCAGCAGCCGCGAGCTCATCGACCAAACCGGCAACCTGTCCCACGAGGTGTACGCCCTCGTTCCCGAGCTCTGCGAGCAGAAGCGGAGAGAACCGGCTGACGACCTGCTGACCATCCTGGCCACCCACGAGCGTGAGTTGCTCGATGGGTCGACCCGGCCTCTGACCCTCGATGAGATCTCTGGCTATGTCGCCCTCATCGGCGGGGCCGGCGCCGAGACGGTGGCCCGCTTTCTGGCCTGGGCGGTGGTCCTGCTCGCCGAGCACCCTGACCAGCTCGCCGAGCTGCGAGACGATCTCTCCCTGGTGCCCGATGCCCTAGAGGAGATCCTCCGCTATGAGGCTCCGTCTCCCGTACAGGGACGCCGGGTCATGCGCGATGTGGAGTTGCACGGCCAAGTAATCCCCGCCGGGGCCAACATGCTGTTGATCAACGGCAGCGGCAACCGCGACGAGCGGCACTTCGCCGACGCCGACCGCTTCGACATCCACCGCAAGATCGACCGCCACCTGTCGTTCGGGTACGGCGCTCACTTCTGCATAGGCGCCGCCCTGGCCCGGCTGGAGGGCCGCATCGGCCTCGAGCAGATGCTCCGGCGCTATCGCGACTGGGAGGTCGACGACGAGCATCTGGAGTGGATCCACACCTCCACCGTTCGGGGCTACAAGTCGGTCCCCCTGGCTGTCAACGCCGAACCTCAGTAGCGGATACACCTATTCGGCGCCGCAGCTTCTGCCTGTGGGCGCCTGCTACTGAAGCCGGAAGCGGACGATGCGGGAAAAGCTGTCGACTTCTAGGGAGGCGCCGCCGACGAGGGCGCCATCGATGTCGGGCTGGGCCATGAGCTCGGCGACGTTGACTGGTTTGACCGAGCCGCCGTACTGGACGCGGACCCCCGCGGCGGCGTTTGCACCGAAGTTGGCCGCCACCCGCTCTCGGATGAGCCCGCAGCCGGCCTGGGCATCTACGGGGGTGGCTGTTCGGCCCGTGCCTATGGCCCACACCGGTTCGTAGGCGATCACTATGGCCCCCACCTGATCTCGCTTCAGTCCGGCCAGCCCGGCATCAACCTGGGCGGCGATGCGGGCCTCGGTTTGGTCGGCCTCCCGCTCGTCGAGGGTCTCCCCGCAGCACATGATCGGGGTCATGCCTGCGGCCAAAATGCCCTTGAGCCTCAAGTTCACGTTCTCGTCGGTCTCTCCGAAGAGTTGGCGGCGCTCGGAGTGTCCGGCGATCACGTAGCTCACCGCCAGCTTGGCCAGCATGGCTGGCGAAATTTCTCCAGTAAATGCCCCGCTCTCCTCCCAGTGGCAGTGCTGGGCACCCAAGGCGATGGGGATGTTGTCGGCGTCGAGCACCGTCTGGGCCGAGCGCAGGTTGGTGAACGGCGGGTGGATAGACACGTCGGCAGACTTGTAGTCGGCTTGGTCGAGGGCATACGACAGCTTCTGGATGAGCTGGATGGCCTCCAGATGGTTCATGTGCATCTTCCAGTTGCCGCTGATCAGCGGCTTGCGCTCAGCCATGGTGTCCCTCCTAATGGGTGCCAACGGATTCTCTCAGTGCTTTCAGACCGGGCAGATCGCCCTGTTCGATCAACTCCAGCGACGCCCCTCCCCCGGTGGAGACGTGGTCCATCTCCCGGTCCAGCCCAAACTGGCGGACCGCGGCGGCGCTGTCACCCCCGCCCACCACGGTGAACGCCCGGCCTTCGGCCAGAGCCTGGGCAACCACCTTGGTTCCCGCTGCGAAACGGGGGTCTTCGAACAGCCCCATGGGGCCGTTCCACATCACGGTGCCAGCTTCGGCAATGAGATCGCTGAACTCGGCTGCGGTGCCCGGGCCGATGTCCAGCCCTTTCCAGTCGGGGTGCAGATCCACACCGGCCTGCACCACCCGCTCGCCTGGTGCCAGCGCGGTGATGTCGGAGGGAAGCCGGATGGGCGCCCCCGAACTCAGCAGCCGACCGCAGGCCTCGATCTGATCAGCCTGGAGCAGCGAGTCTCCTACGCTGTGGCCCATCGCAGCCAGGAAGGTGAAGCACATGGCCCCGCCAATCACCACCTCATCGGCGGTCTCCAGCAGCGCGTCGATCACCCCCAGCTTGTCGCTGACCTTGGCTCCGCCCAGCACGGCGACAAAGGGCCGCTTGGGTTTGGCCCGCAGCCCGAGCAGCACTTCCGCCTCTTTGGCCAGAAGGCGACCGGCCGCGCTGGGCAGATAGCGGGGCGGGCCCACAATGGAGGCGTGGTCCCGGTGCGATGCCCCGAAGGCATCATTCACATAGCCATCGCAGCCGTCGACGAGTTGGCGCACCAGGCTGTCGTCGTTGCCGGTCTCCCCCGGGTCGAAGCGCAGGTTTTCCAGCAGCTCGACGCCAGGAGACAGCTCACCCAGTCGTGCCTTCACCGGGGCCAGCGAGTATCGGGGATCGGGCTTGCCGCCGGGACGGCCCAAGTGGCTGCACGCCACGACCGCGGCTCCTTGAGCGGTCAGCCACCGTATGGTGGGCAGCGCGGCCTTGATGCGGAAGTCGTCGGCGATCTGACCGCTGTCATCCAGCGGGACGTTGAAATCGGCCCGCAGCAGTATGCGTCGGCCGTCCAGCCCGCCCAAGGCCTCGCTTAACGCTTCAAGGGTGGGCAGCACCTCGGTGCTCAGCGGCCCGCTGCGCCCACGATGGCGACCAGATCGACCAGCCGGTTGGAGTAGCCCCACTCGTTGTCGTACCAGCCCGACACCTTGACCAGGTTGCCCAGCGACATGGTGAGGCCAGCATCGAGGGTGCAGGATGCAGATGACCCGACGATGTCGGTAGACACCAGAGGGGCTTCGCTGTATTCGAGCACTCCGGCCAGCGGTCCGTCGGCTGCCGCGGCGGCAAAGGCGGCGTTCACCTCATCAACGGTCGGCTCGCCCCGCACCACCGCGGTGAAGTCAGTAATGGAACCGTCGGGAATGGGAACCCGCAAGGAGATTCCGTCGAGCAGGCCGTTCATGGCCTCGAGCACCAGCCCGGTGGCCCTAGCGGCACCGGTGGAGGTGGGCACGATATTCACTCCGGCGGCCCGGGCCCGGCGCAGATCCGAGTGGGGGCCGTCCACCAGCGCTTGGTCGCCGGTGTAGGCGTGGACGGTGGTCATCAGGCCCCGCTCCACCCCAAAGGCGTCGTCAAGCACCTTCACCATGGGCACGAAGCAATTGGTGGTACACGAGGCGTTGGACACCACCAGGTGGTTTTCGGGGTCGAAATCGCCGTCATTCACCCCCACCACGAAGGTGGCATCGGCCCCCGACGCCGGGGCCGACACGATCACCCTCGGGGCACCGGCGTCGAGATGGGCGGCTGCCTTATCGCGGGCGGTGAAAAACCCGGTGGACTCCACCACCACATCCACATCCAGGTCTTTCCAGGGCAAATCAGCCGGGTTTCGCTCTGAAAGCACTTGCAAGACGCGGCCGCCGATGTCCAACCCGCCGTCGACTACCGCAACCGGGTCGGTGAACCGGCCCATCACCGAGTCGTATTGCAACAGATGGGCCATGGTTTCCAGGCTGCCCAAGTCGTTTACAGCCACAAATTCCAGGTCGGCGCCGGCCTGACGAGCCGCCCTGAAGCAGTTCCGCCCGATGCGGCCGAACCCGTTGATACCCACGCGAATGCTCATGCGGCTGACACTAACGTAGGCCCGTCGCGACTTTACGCACCTAAAGGGATATCCACCCCTAGTTCCCGAAAGCTCGCACGCATCTCTGAACAAGCTGTTCTCGGGCACCGCAACCCGCGTATACCGCCCGGACTAACGCCCCTTCCCCTGTCCGCCGTCCACAGCGATGAGTTGGCCGGTGATGAACCGGGACGCATCCGAGGCCAAGGACCCCAATCTTCAAGGCCCGTACCAAATAAGTTCTCATATGATACTCCAATAAGTTAGTAAATAGAAGTCCGATAAGTTCTAAAGTGCAAGCATGGACAGCCAAGGCGATGGCAGCTTGACGCCAAGCGGGTATATGCCGCGGGTGGTCGATTCGCTGGTGTCAGCCTCTCTGGAGGCAAACCCTATTGTGGTCGTTGAAGGGGCCAAGGGGTGCGGCAAGACCTGGACCGGCATGCACCACGCCCAAAGCCAAGTGCTGCTGGCCGACACGCCGGGAGCGAGGATGCAGGCCGAGACTCTGCCGCGCCGTGTTCTCGATGGGCCGCGGCCAAGGCTCGTGGACGAATGGGCGATGGTCCCGTCTATTTGGGACGCAGCCAAACACGTCGTGGACGAGGGACGGGACAACGGGTGCTTCATCCTCACCGGTTCATCCCGCCCCGCGGACGACATCACCAGGCACTCTGGAGCGGGCCGGGTCGGACGGATCCGGATGCGTCCCATGTCACTGGTGGAAAGCGGCGAGTCCACGGGAGAGGTCTCGCTGGGAAGCCTGTTCGATGGTGACCCCTGCGACACCGGAGAACCTGCTGTGTCCATACCCGACCTGGCCGAGAGCTTGTGCCGAGGGGGATGGCCCCGCAATCTGGGGCGATCCACATTTGCAGCGCAAGAGCACTTGGACGGCTACTTGGATGAGATGGCCCGAGTCGAAGTGCCTGGAAATGGGACTCGGCACGACCCTCGGCGTGTCCACAGGCTCCTGACATCGTTGGCCAGGAATGTGTCGACTCCAGCCTCGCTGTCCACCCTGGCCACCGATGTTGCCGGGGAACCGCCACTCTCCTGGCCTACAACCGCAAGCTATATGGATGAATTGGAGCGGCTGTTCCTCGTGGAGGACTTGCCGGCCTGGGTCACGCGCACTCGGTCGAAGGCCAAGCTGAGAAAGGCCCCCAAGCGCCACTTCGTGGACCCGTCCCTAGCGGTAGCCCTGCTGGGCGCAGATCCTGACCGCTTGTTGGACGACTTGGAGACTATGGGTCTGCTGTTCGAATCCTTGGTGATCCGCGACCTGCGGGTGTACGCCGCGGCCAACCGGGCCGAGGTATACCACTACAAGAACAGCTACGAGCACGAACTAGACGCGGTGGTGGAGCGCCGGGATGGGCGATGGATAGCCATTGAGGTGAAGCTCGGCCTGTCCCAAGTGGAAGAGGCCGCTGACTCCTTGGCCCAGGCATGCCGCTCCATTGACGCCGGCAAGCGAGGCAGCCCGGCGAAGAAACTGGTCATCACTGGCCACGGATACAGCTACGAGCGAGATGACGGCGTGAGCGTCGTCCCCATCACCGCGCTAGGACCGTGAACCGAGATCGGATGGGATGCGCAGCTAGGGCAGAGTACCCCCACCACTGTCGAGCCACCATACGAACGACTCGATACCACCGAGGCTAGGCGCGTGCAGATGGCCGACATGGCGACCTCGACGCCATGCGCGCCTAACGCACGTTCCCCTGTCCGCCGTCGACGGGGATGAGTTGGCCGGTGATGAACCGGGACGCATCTGAGGCCAGAAACACCATCACCGGCCCGAGGTCACGATCGGGGTCGCCGTATTCCTGGCCCAATGCGATGCTATGGATGTTCCGCCAGAACTTCTCGGTTCGCTCCTCATCAGTGGCCTGATCCCACGATGCTTGGAACATAGGCGTCTTGATGGCCGGCAGCACGGCGTTCACCCGCACGCCGTCAGCCCCCCAGGCACCGGCGGCGGTGCGAGTCCAGGCGTGGACCGCGCCCTTGGACGCTGAATAGGCCGCGGCCAGTGGCTCGGCCCGCTGGCCGGAGATGGACCCGAAATTGATGATGGCCCCGCCCCCGGCAGCCTTGAGCCGCCGATACGCCGCCTGGTTGGTCAGCACCGTGCCCCGAACGTTCACCGCAAACATCCGGTCCCACTCATCGACCGTGACCTCTTCCGCAGTGGAGGCGGCATGAATAGCAGCCGGATGCGCCAGCGCATCCAACCCGCCCAAAAAGTCGTCGGCCTCCGCAAACGCTGCCTCCACCCGATCGCCATCGGAGACGTCAACTGAGACGTACGCAATCTCTCCTGGCCCGCCTGTCGCCGCATCAGCGCAAACCGCCCGCCCCGCATCGTCGGCAATGTCCATCCCCACCACCTGGGCCCCCGCCTTCACATAGGCCCGCACCGTCGCCGCCCCCATCCCACTGGCACACCCGGTGACAACGATCCTCTTGCCTGCTAGATCCACACTGCCTCCCTCAACAATGTCTCCCTCGTGGTGATCGAGCCAACTAGAGGTCAAACGGAGGCAAACTCCCCCGCTCACTGAGATGGCGAGCCCCATCAATTGCAGCCCGCCCCGTAGTGATCGCCCACTCTGCGTGTTGCGTCTGATTCCACGTTGCCACAATTCTCAATCGTACCGGTGCCCAGTGACAGGATGAGGGTGTGCCTTCCTCGTGGCGTGGGAGTACGTTGCCGGGGTGAATGAGGTGTTTTCGGTGGGCTTGGACGAAGAGATTGCCTGGGCCTGAACTGGGGAGCGGTCGTGCGGATAGTTGACCTGTTGGAACGGGATGCGGCGCTCTATCCCCGGCGGATTGCGGTAGCGGTCCACGGAGGTCCTTCGGTTACGTTCGCCGACCTGCGCGACCGGGTTTGCCGGCTGGCGGCTGGACTCGAGGCTGCTGGGGTGGGCCGAGGCGACCGGGTGGGGCTCATGGCCGACAATGGGCTGGTCTTTTTCGATGTTTATCTGGCGGCGGCCTACCTGGGCGCGGCGGCTGTGCCGCTGAACACCCAGCTCACCGATCCCGAGTTGTCCTTCATCCTGTCGAACGCCGAGCCTACCCTCACCTTGGCGACCAGCGATTACGCCAAGCGCCTGGAGGCCATTGGCTCTACCGGCCGGGTTATCGACACCGATAGCGATGCCTACGAAGACCTTCTGGCGTCAGAGCCGTTCGCGGATCTGGAACGCGCCACCGAGGGTGACACGGCGCTCATCATCTACACCAGCGGGACTACCGGACGGCCGAAGGGGGTGTGCCTCACCCAGCGGGGGCTGGCCTTCAACGGGCTCACCATGGCATTGGTGCAGCGGTTCCGTCCCGATGACGTGTTTCTGTCGACCACGCCGCTTTACCACGCGGCCACCGGCACTCGGGTGTGCTCCATGCTGGCCGACGGCCAGACCCATGTTGTGCTGCGGTCTTTCTCGCCCGAGTCGTTCTTCGCCGCGGTGGCCGAGCACCGGGTGACGATCTCGATCCTCGTCCCCGCCCAGTTGCGCCGCATCCTCGATCACCCCGGCTTCGACGAGGCCGACCTCTCCAGCCTCCGCCTCATCGTCTACGGCGCGGCCCCCACCGCCGGGCCGCTCATCCGACAGGCCTATGAGCGCTTCGGCTGCGGGCTGTATCAGGGCTACGGCATCTCTGAGTGCGTCACCAACCTCACCGGACTGCTGCCGGAAGACCACGAAATGGCCATGGGCGGGCGTTCCGAACTGTTGGACTCGTGCGGACGTGTCGTGCCTGGCGTCCGGATCGAACTCCACGACGAGACCGGCACCCCCGCGACTCCGGGTGAGGTAGGCGAGATCTGGGTGAAGAGCGAGAAGGTGATGGCCGGATACTGGCGCGACCCCGCTCAGACCGCGGAAGCCCTGGTCGACGGGTGGCTGCGAACCGGGGACCTGGGCCGATTCGACGACGACGGCTACCTCTGCATCGTGGGCCGGGCCAAGGACATGCTCATCAGCGGCGGCGTCAACGTATTCCCCAGCGAAATCGAGGCCGTGCTCTACGACCACCCGGCCATCGCCGAGGCAGCGGTGGTCGGACGCCCCGACCCCGAATGGGGCGAGCGCCCAGTGGCCTTCGTCGAGCTGCGACCAGGGGAATCACTCGACGGGCTACAGGATTGGTGCCGCGATCGCCTGGCCAAGATCAAGGTCCCCGACGAGTTCATCGCCGTCGACAGCTTCCCCCGCACCGTCACCGGCAAAATCCGCAAAGTCGAGCTCCGAGAGCACCTCGCCGCCGACTGACCAGCCAGTTGCGCCCAAGAGTGGTCTGTCAGCCGAGCTACCGCTTGATCTCGGTGTCGGTGTCTATGTCGATGTCGAGGATTAGGGATTGGTAGGACTTTCCGTGGGGGTCGGTGCGCAGGCTGCGGGACACTCCCCCACCCAGGGCCTCGGTCATGACGAAGTTGAGGCCTTTGGTGCCGGGTAGTTCATAGCGGGTGATCTCGCCTTTGACCAGGCCGCCGAACTTCTCCCGTACTTTTTCGACGGTGAGCTCGCGTCGCAGCACGTCCCAGTTGTCATCGTCGTAGACGAACACGCAGAGGTTCGATATGTCGCCCTTGTCGCCGGAGCGGCTGTAGGCGAACTCCCGCAGCTTCATGCCTCGATCACCTCGGTGATCAGCTTCACATCGTCGCGGGGCAACAGCGCGGGGGTGACGCCGATGGCCGGGGCCATCTGGGTGTTGACTCCGCCGCCGCCCGCCGGGCCCATCCACAGGAATTGGCCCTCAAAGGCCACCGCATCGGCGGTCTCCCGGTCATCGCAGCGGGCCGCGATCCGCAGGCGCACCTCAGCCGGTTCGCCACCGGGAAGCTGGCCTTCGAACAGGGCGCTCATCCCGTGGAGGTCATAACGGATCTCGTCTATGCCCGACTGGAGCGGCTCTAGGCGTTTGGTCACCACCTCGGCGCCCAGTTGCGCCCGCTCGACGCAGCCCGGGCCGCCATAGGAGATCTCGGTCACCACCTTCCATCCCTCATCCACGCCCACCAGCACCTTGAGCGTGTCGGGGCGGGGATGGCCAGCCGCACCGCCGACCCGCACCCGGTCAGGGCCCACCTCTTCCACCCATACTTGAGTGAAATCCGCGGTGCTGTCGGGGGTGAGATAGGCGGCCGGGTCGTGGATCTCATAGGCCAGCTGGGTCTTCATGGTGCCGATGTCCACCGCCCCGCCGGTGCCCTCCAGCTTGGCGATGATCAGCTCGTCGTCGCTCACGTGGGCCAGGGGAAATCCGAGGTGGACGATGTCGTCGAGCACCCGGTAGGGAGGATCGACGTAGTTCCCGCCGGTGGCGTGGGTGCCGCATTCCAGCAGGTGGGCGACGAGGGTTGCGGTGCCCATCTTGTCCCAGTCATCCAGCGCCCAGCCCATCTCATAGGCGATCGGCCCAACATAGAGCGAGGGGTCGGCGATGCGGCCGCCGAGGACGAAACGCGCCCCCTCGTCCAGGAGTTCCACGATGGGATCGGCGCCGATGTAGGCATTGGCCGACACCACCCGGGCGGCGATGGCCTGAGCGGTCACCCCCATCTCGGGCAGCTCTAAATCTTGATCGAGCACATGGTCGAGCACATCGTCGCCGTGGATTACCCCGACCCGCACCCCTGTGACGCCGTTTGCCTTCAGCCCCCGAAGCACATCGTCGGCCGCCGCAGTCGGATTGGCGGCGCCGAAGTTGCCAACCATCTTGCCGCCTCGCCCCAAGAACCCGGCGAAGCGGCGCATGAGCTCAGGGATGCGCTGGTCGTGGCCGGTGGTCTCATCATCCAGGCGGCGCACATGGGCCAGCGCCATCGTCCGCTCGGCCAGGCAGTCGAATCCCATGTAATCCACCAGGCCGCTGTCGGCCAGTTCCTGTGCCCAGTCCAGCCGATCGGTGGAATACGCCGACCCGCTGCCAATCGAGATGCTCCTGCGAGTCATCGTGCCAGGTAGCCGCCATCGACCGGCAAAGTGACCCCGGTCACGAAGCTGCTGGCGTCGCTGGCCAAGAACAGGGCCACTTCGGCGATCTCCTCGGGTTGGGACGGGCGTTGCAGTGGCACTGAGGTCTCCAAGAACTCCTTCATGAGGGGCTTGACGTCGGTACCGGGCTCCCGCCCGAAGAACAACGGCAGCATGGGGGTGTCCACCGGGCCGGGGCATATGACGTTTACCCGGACGTTGGGGGCCAGCGCCAGGGCCAGCGACTTTCCGTACGTGACGATTGCCCCCTTGGTCATGGAGTAGAGCGGCGAGAACGGCGAGCCCACCACGCCCGACGTCGAGGCGGTGAGGATGACCGATGCATTGCCCGACGCCTCCAATAAGGGCACAGCCCGGGCGACGGTGAAAAAGGCCGACTTCATGTTGATGGCGGCGGTCTCGTCGTAGTCGGCCTCGCTCATATCCAGCCCGGCGGGACCGGGAATACCGGCGTGGGCGTAGAGCACGTCGATCTTGTGGTGGATTAAGCCGACCTCGGCCATCAGCGCATCGATCTGGGCCACATCGCTGACATCGAGCACGAATGAGCTGGCCGCTCCCCCGGTTTTGGCGATCAGATCAACGGTCTCAGCCGCGGCATCGGCGCGAAGATCGGCCACCACCACATGGGCGCCTTCGCCGGCCATGCGGAGCGCAGCGGCCCGACCCATTCCCGAGCCCGACGCGGTGATCACTGCCACCCGTCCTTCCAGCACTCCCATTTCAACCCCCATGCGACGTAGCCGCCGTACTGGCCGCTTGTTCAATCAGTACGGGCAGGGATGCTACCTGAAGGGCGAGAACCTACTATTCGGCTAGCTAGGTTCGCGACAGCGTCAACCTAGGAATGACCACGAGAGAGAAGTCCATGGACCCACACGACCCGCTTGACGGCTTGAAGATCATCGACTGCGACTCCCACTTCACCGAGCCGCCTGAGTTGTGGACTTCGCGGGCACCGGCAGCAATGCAAGACCGAGTACCGGTGCAGAAGACCGTCAACGGCGTCACCGCCTGGTACCTCGACGGCGAGCTGTGGGCCAGCACCGGCGGCAACACCATCCAGACGGGCCACGAGAAGATCCTGGGCAGCCATGTGGTCCAGCCCTTCGACGTAATCGACACCAGTGCCTGGGCGGTGAAGGAACGGCTCGAGCTTTGCGACGAGATCGGGGTCCATGCCCAGATCCTCTACCCCAACGGCGTCGGCTTCTCGTCGAACCACGTCTTCGCCATCGAGGATCTGGCCCAACGGCGGATGGTTCTGGAGATCTACAACGACTTCTTCGTCGACGTGCAACACGAATCCAACGGCCGGCTGTTTCCCCAGGCCATGCTGCCGATCTGGGACATGGAATTCACCGTGGCCGAGATGGCCCGGCTGCTGGACAAGGGCATCACCGGGTTCACCCTCTCCGACAAGCCCGAGATGGTGGGCCTTCCCGAGCTGTGGGAGCCCTATTTCGAGCCCATGTGGGACGTGTTCAACCAAACGGGAGCGGTGGCCAACTTCCACATCGGCGCCGGCATGAGCCGGGCCGAGATGGAGACCATCCGGGGCGCCCGCTTCCAACAGGCCCGGGTCGGCGGTGAGGTCGGCCCTGAGGACCTCCCCCGCCCCATCCCCGACGCCCCCAAGACCTGGTGGGGCCAGTTCGACCACCAGCGCCGGCTGGCCATCCACGCCACCCAGATGTACATGAGCAACGTGCGCATCATCGTCAACCTGTGCATGAGCGATCTGTTCGACCGCTATCCCAACCTCAAGGTGGTCTCCGCGGAGAGCGGCATCGGCTGGGTCCCGTTCATCCTCGAAGCCCTCGAGTACCAGTACGACGAGATGGTCACCGAGGCCCACGAGGTGGCCGTCTGTGCCCGCCGCCCCCGGGAGTACTTCAACGACCACATCTGGGTGATGTTCTGGTTCGAGAAGTCGGCCCCGGCCAAGCTCATCGAAGACATCGGGGTCAAAAACGTTCTGGTGGAGACCGACGTCCCCCACCCGACCTGCCTGTACCCCTCCACCCGGGAGCACTTCGCCCGGGTGCTGGCCGACGTCGACCCCCATGTGAGGCGCCGAGTGCTCCAGGACAACGCGGCCGAGCTCTACGGCATCGAGGTCTAAAGGCTTCCATGCAGTTCGGCATGATCATCAGCGACGTGCCGCGTGAGGTTGACCCGATCGAGCAGTTCGACGGCATCCTGCGCCAAGTGGAGGCCGGACAGCGCAACGGCCTCAGCCATTTTGTGATCGGGCAGCACTTCTTGTACGGCGACCTGCGCTGGCTCCAGCCGGTCCCCCTCCTGGCCCGCCTGGCCGCGGAGATCGACGACCACGTGCGGCTGGCCGCCACCGTGCTGCTGGCCCCCAAGTACCACCCGGTGATCCTGGCCGAGGAACTGGCCACCCTCGACATCGTTACCCGGGGAAGGCTGGACATCGGCCTGGGGCTCGGATACCGGAGCGAAGAGTTCGACTTGATGAATGTCCCGTTCAACAAGCGTGTGAGCCTGTTCGACGAGTGCCTCGACATCATGAAGCTGTGCTGGGCCATGGAGGACTTCGACTACCACGGCCAGCATTGGCGGATTCAGGGCGCTACCCCTCATATACAGTGCGTGCAGCAGCCCCATCCCCCCATCTGGATGGGAGCGCACTCCCGCAAGGGGGCTCGGCGGGCTGGCCGAGTGGGTGACCGCTTCATCATCCCGCCCGAATACGACATCGATGAGATGCGGGTCCGTTTGGGCATCATGGCCGCCGGATTTGCTGAGCGGGGCAAGCCGATGGGCCACCAACCCCTGCGGCGCAACGCCTTCGTCGGCGCCACTACCGAGCAGGCCATCGCCAGCTTTGTGGAAGTCAGCAAAGACCGCTATCTCACCTACGCCCGCAAGGAGCTCGACATATTGGACGAGGAAGCGCTCGTGAACAACTTCTTCGACGAGGTGAAAGGCTCGGTGGCCGTTGGCACGGCCCGAGAGGTGATCGACCACTTCACCGAGGTGGCCCGAGAGCTTCCGATAGACCCGTTCGTGGTCAAGCCCCAATGGCCCGAAATGCACATCGACGAGGTGATCGACTACCTCGACACCATGGGCCGCGAGGTCATACCCGCGCTGGCCGAAGTCCCGCCTATGCCCATCGAGGACATTCCTGCTTCGCTGGCTCCCGTGGCCGACGAGGTCGCCGAGGCATTGGAGGCCATGTGACATCAGCTTCATTCGACGAGGCCATCGCCCACACTCCGTTGGGCGAAGGCCTGTTCCGCGCCGCCACTCCCCCGTCGTGGATGGCCTCGGGCCGGGTTCCCGCCGGACTGGTGGAGGCGCAATTGATGGCCGGTCTCGCGGCCACGGTCACCGACCCCCAGTACCGGCCGCTGTCGTTCACCGCCCATCTGCTGCGGGCGCCGGGCGAAGGCGACTACGAGGTGCAGACCGAAGTGCTGCGCACCGGCCGCACCCTCGTGAGCACGGCGGCCAAAGTGGTGCAACAGGGCAAGCTGATCGCCACCGCGTTGGCCAGCTTCGCCACCGACCGGCCCAGCCCCGAGTTCGACGAACTGCCCATGCCCGAGGTGGCGCCGCCCACCCCAGGACGGGAGACGGACGGATTTGTGCCCGAATTCGCCTTTCCGTACGGCGACAACGTGGTCATGCAAGACCGCCTCGGACCGAAACCGTTCACCGCGCCCGACGGGCCCATGGAACGGGTGGGTTGGGCTGGCTTTATCCAGGCCCGCCCCATCGACGCCCCCGGCCTGCTGATGATCGGCGACATCGGGATGATGGGGTGGTGGGTGCGCCTCGACCGTATGTACACCACCGCCACGCTCGACCACACCACCTATTTCCGAGCCGATCTGTCCACCGTGCAGGCCGACGACATGGTGCTGCTGCGGTCGCGCACCGGGCTGGTGCGGGGCGGCTACCTAGATTGGGACCTCGACATCTGGGCCCCCGACGGCACGCTTCTGTGCCAGTCCCGCCAGATCCTGGCCATCCTCGGACAAAGCTGACATGACCCAGCCGGAGCCGCTTCGGATCGTGGACTTCTCGACCCACATGTCGGGGCCGCTGGCCTCGCACCTGCTGGTGGAGATGGGCGCCGACGTCATCAAGGTCGAACATCCTGTTCAGGGCGATGGCAACCGGGGGAACGAGCCCAAGATCGCCGGGATCAGCGACCTGCACTTGGCCCTCAATCCCGGCACCCGCAGCATCGCGGTCAGCACCCGCTCGCCCCACTGGGCCGACGTGGTGGCCGGGGTGACTGCGTGGGCCGATGCGGTAATCGTCGGCGCCCGCCCGAAGGACGCCGTCGGACGGGGCCTGGACTTCCACACCCTGCTCGAGGCCAACCCTGAACTGGTGTACTGCGTGATCTCGGGCTATGGCCTCACGGGACCGTGGGCCGAGTACAAGGCCCACGGCCAGAACATGGACGCGCTGGCCGGACGGGTCGACATCGAGTGGACCGACGGCCAGCCCCAGACCCGGGTCGGATGGCGCTCAGCCGGCGTGATGCTGGCCGGCGTCTTCGGCGCCATGGGGGTGCTGGCCGCCATCGTGAAGCGAGACCGGGGCGGCGGACCGCAGTTCGTGCATACTTCGATCTGGAACACCGCTCTGTGGTGGAACTGGCGCGACGTGAACACCTGGGCCAACAACGACGAGCCCTGGCACGAGTACCGCTCCCTCGGGTCGCGCTACTCCATGTATGCCACCTCCGACGCTCGGGCGCTGCTCATCTGCCCGTTGGAGAAGGTCGCCTGGGAGCGGTTCTGCGACTTGGCCGGGCTGGCCCAACTCCGAGATCGCGGGGAGTGGACCCACAGCATGGACTTCGGACACGACGACGAGTACCCGCTGATCGCCGAGGCCTTCAGCCGGCGTACTTTCGACGAGTGGAACCGCCTCCTCGACGAGGCCGAGATCCCGTTCGCTCCCATTCTCACCCTCGACGAGGCAGTCAACAGTGAGCACGCCCAGGTAAACCGAGTGCTCAGAGGAACCGAAGTGCCCGATGGCCGGGTCCAAATGGCGGCCTCGCCGGTGCAGCTTTCCTCCGATCCCGATGAGGCTGCTCTACCCAACCTCGCCGACTTGCCGCCACCCCCCGACCTCGGTGCCGACACCGACGAGATCCTGGCCGAAGTCGGCTTAGGCCAGCTCGTCGGAGAAGACCTCTCGGGAGATACGACATGACGAGGCCCCTAGACGGAATCCGGGTGCTGGACTTCACCCGCCACATGGCCGGCCCCTATGGCACCATGATCTTGGGGGACTACGGGGCCGACATCATCAAGGTGGAGAGCCTCCCCCACGGCGACGGCAGCCGAGGCATCGGCACCGCGTTCGTCGACGGGGAGAGCGCCCTGTTCCTCATCTGGAATCGGGGCAAGCGCAGCCTCGCTCTGGACATGCGCAAACCCGAAGGGCTCGAGGCCATCCACCGGCTGGCCGCCACCGTCGATGTGGTGGTCACCAGCTACCGGCCCGGTGTCGCCGACGAGATCGGCATTGGCTACGACACCCTGTCGGCCATCAACGATCAGATCGTGTATGTCTCCCTCACCGCCTTCGGCCCCAAGGGTCCGCTGGCCCCCTACCCGGGAACCGACCCGGTGGTCCAGGCGGTCTCAGGCGTGATGTCGGTAACCGGTGAGCCTGATCGGGGACCCAACCTGGTCGGCGTCCCGATGGCCGACTTCACCGGAGCCTTGGTCAGCGCCCAAGCCGCCATGCTCGGGCTGTTCGCCCGACAGCAAACCGGCAAGGGCCAGATGATCGACGTGTCGATGCTGTTTGCCCTGATGTCGTCGCTGACCACCCGGCTGGCTTCGCACTGGGTGGACGGCGGCGATCCGGAGCGCCACGGCAGCGCCCACAGCGTGGTGGTGCCCTATGAGGCGTTCCAGACCGCCGATGGCTACATCGTGGCCGGGGTATGGGGTGGCGCAGACGGGTGGGAGCGCTTCTGCCAGTCCATCGGGAAGCCGAAGTTGGCCACCGACGAGCGCTACCTGACCAACCAGCAGCGGGTGGACGCCCGGGCCGAGCTCACCGAGTACCTGCAAGGCATCTTCATCACCCGGACCAGCGCCGAGTGGGAGGAGTCGTTCAACCAGCACCGGGGGCTGTTCGGGCCGGTCCACACCTTTTCGCAAATCCTCAACCATCCCCAGGTGCAGCAGGCCGGGCTGGTGCAGTCGGTGGACCACGCCACCCTGGGCGAGATTCCGCAGTTGGGCCCGGTGATCGGCCTGCACGACACCCCCGGCGCGATCACCAGCCCCCCACCGGTGCTGGGCCAGCACAGCGAGGAGATCCTGGCCGAGGCCGGCTACAGCCCCGCGGAAATCGCAGCCATGGTCGAGGCTGGAGTGGCGGGCTCGGCCTGACCCCTACTGGCCCGAACCCAAATGCTGGCCCAGAGCTTCGGCCGCATCCCGGGTCTCGGCGGGGTCATAGGAGACGACCACCATGTTGACGACGTCGGCCCCGGCTTCGCCCAGCGCCGCCAGAGTGCTCACCGTGGCGTTCCGATCACCGAGGTCGAGCACGTTGGGGTTGTGACCCCCTACTGCCGCTGGCCAGGTGGTGGCCACGGTGAACGGCTGGTCGGCCCGGGCCGATTGCTTGCGCTCTTCGCGCAAAAAGCTCACGTGCTCCCGCAACCCATCTGGAGTCATTCGGGCGGCCAACCAGCCGTCTCCTACTGCTGCGGCCCGGCGGAGAGCGGGCCGCGAGTGGCCGCCCACGAAAATGGGCACCGGCGACTGCACCGGCTTGGGCCTCATGTTGAGGGGCAAAAACGAATGGGTCTCCCCCGCAAAGGAGGGCTGGTCTTGTTCCCACAGGGTGCGCAGGATCTCGATGCCGTCCTCCAGCAACTGCCGACGCCGGGGGTAGTCGGCACCGAGGGCGTCGAACTCCTCGCGGAGCCACCCGAGGGTTACTCCGAATATCACCCGTCCCCCCGACAAGTAGTCGAGAGTGGCCACGGCCTTGCCGACGATCACGGGGTTGCGCTGGGGAAGCACGCAGGCATTGACCGCGAGCCGGATGGTGGATGTCGCCCCGGCAACAAAGGCCAAGGTGGTGAGGGCCTCCATCCGGGGGTTGTCGGTGGGATAGGGGTACTTGCCATCGGCCGTGGTGGGGTTCGGCGAGGAGAACTCCACCGGGAATGCGATGTGGTCGCCCACCCACACCGAGTCCAGCCCGGCCAACTCTGCGGCTTGAGCGACGTCCACGATGTCTTGAGCCGTGGCCGGGCCTTCATAGGGCAGGCAGAGGCCGATCTTTGGACCCCGGTATGGCGTATTGTCCGATCCCATAGGCCCTGCCCTCCATTGGCCAGGGTTCAATAGCCCCCGATCAGGCAGAAGATGCGCCTAGATCGTCTCGAATTGCAGCGCCGAAAGGTTGAGTTCCGGTGACCGCGTGGAAAGCCGGAGCATCTCTACGCCGACAACATCCTCAGCCTGGTTGAAGTCCAAAACGACTCCGGGCACTACCTCAACGGACTCAACAACAGCAGAGTCATCGAGGCGAAGGTACAAAGCGTCGGCCTGCTTGTCGACTTGAAGTTTCATAGCTGTCCTCGCATTGAACGGTCAAAAAACGTGCTGACCACACGCCAGGGATCTGACTCGGTGTTGACCGCCACCCGCAACACTTTATCGCCGCGTTCGCGGATACGTATGAAGAAACGCTCTACAGACTCATCATGGGAGTCCCGTGTCCGCCGCTGAGGCGTCGCCACTGCCCGCTCCACCCACTCTGCGGGGATCCCGCGTTCCTCCATCACATGCAGTGCGTGCAGGGTGTATGCCAGCTTCATAGGGCGGGATGGTTCGTGCCGGACAATAGCGGGATCACCTCGGCGCCGAACCGCTTGAGTTGAGCCATGGCGTGGGCATGGTCGTATCCCGGCCACTGCGGTTTGTAGATGAAGTGCGAGTGCTCGACCTGGGCCATGAGGTAGGAGAGCCCCTCGGCCACATCAGAGGGGCTGCCGAGCACGAACCGGTTGTCCAGCCAATCGCGGTGGCCGAGGCCGTTGTCCACCTCGAGCCCCCACGAGCGATAGGTGCCATAGCGCGACGCCGCCCCCGACGACACTGCGGCTTCGGCTTCAACCGGGTTGTCGGCGATGTAGACCTCCCGGCGGACTGGGATGGCGGTGAGCGCTCGATGGCCGTGAGCCGCCCGCTCTTCCCGATAGGCCCGATAGAGATCGACGAGCTGCCGGTGGGTTGGAAACGGCGCGGCGTACCAGGCGTCGCCCAACCGGGCAGCACGGCGCACCGACGCCTCCACCTGGGCCCCGACCCAGATCGGAGGGTGGGGCTGCTGTACCGGAAGCGTGGACAACTCGATGTTGTCTAGCTGGTAGAAGCGGCCATAGTGGGTTAGGGGCTGCCCGGCCCACAGCCCTCGGATGACCTCCACTGACTCCTCGAATCGCTCGGTCCGGGTAGTGCGGTCTACGCCGAAGGCGTCGAATTCGTCTTGGCTGTAGCCGATCCCCACTCCCATGATCACCCTCCCGCCGGTCACCGCGTCCATGGTGGCCACTTCCTCGGCAACGGTGAGGGGATGATGCAAGGGCAGCAGCAGAACGCCGGTGGCGACTTCGACCGTCGGGAACTGCATGGCAATCGAGGTCAGATACGGGATGGGCTGGAGGTAGCGCAGCGTCGGTGCCGCAAAGTGCTGGCCGGCCACCACCAGGTCGAACCCATGATCCACGGCAACTGAGATCAGCTCGTGGTGCTCGGCGGTCTGCTGGCCTACGGGCACCGACCGGTCGTGTACCGAGGTCAACAGCAGGCCGAATCTCACCGCTTTCGACTGGTGTTCGACCTCCTTCGCCGACACCCCGCCCACTCGATCCTGCCCGCTGTCCACCCGGGCTATTTGTCGATGTCCCGGTGGATGACGAGGGGGCGGACGCCGAGTTCTGCGTTGTTGATGAGACGGCGGTTGATGTCTTCAGCCACGAAGACCGAGCGGTGGTGGCCCCCGGTGCAGCCGAAGGCGATGGTGAGATACGACTTGCCCTCCCGCACGTAGGCGGGCACCAGCATGGTCAATAGATCCTCGGTCTTTTGCAGGAAGGTCTCGGCCATGGGCTGGCCGTTGAGCAGGAAGTCCTTCACCGCCTCGTGTTGACCGGTGAGCGGGCGGAGCTCTTCCACCCAGTGGGGGTTGGGCAGAAAGCGGCAGTCCAACACCAGGTCGGCATCGAGCGGGATGCCGTGCTTGAAGCCGAACGACATGATCCGGGTGGTCACCGACTCGGGCCCGGCGTCCAAGTCGAACACCTCGTCGATGAAGCGGTTTAGCTGGTAGATGCTGTACTCGGAGGTGTCCACCACCACATCGGCCTCGCTGCGCAGGTTGACCAAAGCCTCACGCTCGGCCTCGATGGCGTCAGACACTCCCATCGGCGGGACGCTGGAGAACGGATGTCGGCGCTTGGTGCTCTCGAATCGCTTCACCAGCTCAGGGGTTGAAGCATCAAGGAAAAGGATGCGCACCGATCCCTCGGCTGAATCCTTGAGCTCGACCAGTGCGGGGGCCACATCCTCGTAGTAGAGGTTCAGCCCCAGCACCAGGCCCACCCGGGAGACGCCGCTGTCGGGGGCGTCGGCGAACTCCCGCACCTTGGGCAGCAGCGCAGGCGGCAGGTTGTCCACCACATACCAACCCAGGTCTTCGAAGTGGTTGGCAGCCTGTGATCGGCCAGCGCCCGACATCCCGGTGATCACCACGAACTCGGCCACCACTTCAGGCTAATGGCCGAAATGGGATTGCTCTTGGTATTCCCGAATCCCGGGGGTGAAAGGACGGATTAGGACGACTGGGGTTCCTTCCGGCACACCAGCACCAGCAGGCGGGGAATGGTCTCGGCCTGGACGTATTCCGGGGCCGCGGCCAGGAACCCCGGCGGCGGGGCGGGCTCCAGCATGCGGTCGATGGCCAGCCCTGCGTCGCGCAGTGCATTGACGTATCGGCTGAGCGGGCGGTGTACGAAAGGCAGGAACACATCCTTTTGCACCTCTTCGATCATCACGCTCTCCCGCAGATACGGACCAATCCGCCAGTACTGCTCGGGCGGGTCGAGAATGTGGTCGTCGATCCACCCGCTGTCGGGGGTTTGCAGTAGTGGATGATTCAAGAACAACAGGAACCGCCCGCCGTCGCGCAGCATCCGGGCGGCCTCGGCCACTGCGGCGTCCATGGCGTCGATGTGCTCGAACACCAGACAGGCCACTGCGGCGTCGAACGACTGATCAGCCAGCGGCAGCGCCTCGGCCTGTCCTCTGGCGTAGACCGCTCCCCCTCCCCGGCAGGCGGCCTCGACTATCTGCGCCCGTGTGGGGTCGACCCCGACTGCCAGGGACGCTCCCAGCCCGGCCGCTAGGCGGGAAAGCTGCCCCTCGCCGGCGCCGATGTCCAGCACGCGGTCGTAACCGGCCAGAAGCTCAGCGGCCAGCGGAACGATCAGCTCGGCGTACTCGGGGTCGGCCCCATCGGTACACTGCGACTGCCACCATCCGGCGTGTTGCTCCCACAGGCCATGATCCGGGGCTTCGCTAGAGGGCTCTCCGGTCATTGCGGGCCGTGGAGCTTCTCGTACACCGCATGGGCCACCGCGTCGGGGAGCCAGCTCAGCCCCATCAAGTCGTCGAGCGAGGCCCGCTCCACCGCTCGCACTCCGCCCAGCTCTTTGACCAACCGGGTTCTGCGGGTCGGGCCGAGGCCTTCGATCCCATCTAGCGACGACTTCGTCATCCGCTTGCCCCGCAGGTGGCGGTGATAGTCGTTGGCGAAGCGATGGCTCTCGTCTCGAATGCGCTGCAACAGGTACAGGCTCTCCGACGGTCGGGGAATCTCCACCGGTTGGGGTTGGCTGGGCACGAACACCTGCTCGAACTCCTTGGCCAGCCCGGCCGGAAAGATCTCGCCGTCTAGGCCCAACTCGGCCAGCACCCGCTCGGCCACGCCTAGTTGCCCCTTGCCGCCGTCCACCACCAACAGCTGAGGCGGATAGGCGAACTTCCCCCGCTCTTCCACCGGCCGATCCCGCTCGGCCAGGTAGTTGGACAACCGGCGGGTGAGCACCTCCTCCATGGCTGCGTAGTCGTCGTTGCCGTCCACCGTGCGCACCTTGAACCGGCGGTATTCCGACTTGCGGGGCAGCCCGTCTTCCATAACCACCATCGAGCCCACATAGTCCGAACCCTGGAGGTGGCTCATGTCGTAGCACTCGATCCGCAGCGGGGCCTCGGGCAGGCCCAGGCACTCTTGAAGGTCGTTGAGCGCCCGCGCCCGGCTGTTGTGATCTGTGGTCCGCTTCAGCCGGTGGCGGGTGAACGCATCGGCCGCGTTGCGGGCCACCGTCTCTTGAAGCTTGCGCTTGGCCCCCCGCTGGGGCACCGAGATGCCCACCTTGGACCCCCGCTGCTCCCGCAGCCACTCCTCGTACAGCTCCTGGTTGTCGGGCAGGTCGGGTACCAGCACCTGCTTGGGGCCGCCCAGCGGGTTGTCCTCGAAATACAGCCTTTCCAGCACCCGGCTCACCAGCTCGGGGCGGCTGAGTTGGCCGGCTTTGTCCACGATGAACCCCCGCCGGCCCATCACCCGGCCCTTGCGGACGTAGAACACCTGGCAAGCGGCCTCCAGTTCGTCGTCCACCAGGCCGACCACGTCGTAGTCCTCCGAGCGGCCCCCCACCATTTCTTGGCCCTCGATGGCCTTGCGCACGCTGGCCAGCCGATCACGGCAGCGGGCGGCCTGTTCGAACTGCAAAGCGGCCGCGGCCTCGGCCATGTCGTCCTCCAGCCGCTTCACCACCTCATCGGTGTCGCCACCCAGGAAGGCCAGCAGGTCGTCCACCAACTCGTCATAGTGCCCCCGCTCCACTTCGCCCACGCACGGTCCGGCGCACTTCTCTATGTGATACAGCAAGCACGGTCGGCCCAGCCGGGCGTGGTGGTTGAACTTGTTGTCGCTGCATGTGCGGATGGGGAAGGTGCGCAGCAGTTGGTCGAGGGTCTCGCGGATGGCGTAGGCGTGGCCGTAAGGGCCGAAATAGCGGTTGCCCTTCTTCTTGCGACCCCGGATGACCATGGCCCGGGGCCACTCGTCCACCATGGTCACACACAGGAACGGGTAGCTTTTGTCGTCCCGGTAGCGGACGTTGAACCGGGGCTGGTGCTGCTGGATGAGGCTGTACTCCAGCATCAGCGCCTCCACCTCGGTATCGACCTGAATCCACTCCACCGATTCCGCCTCGGCCACCATCTGGGCGGTGCGGGGAGCCAGGTAGGCCGGGTTCTGGAAATAGCTGCCCAGCCGGGACCGCAGGTTCTTGGCCTTGCCCACATAGATGAGGCGTCCGTGCCGGTCTTTGAACTGGTATGAGCCCGCGGCGTCGGGGATGGTGCCAGGGGGCGGGCGCTTCAACATGCCCTTCCCATCCTATGAGCCGGACCAGCCCCGGTTGCCCTTGAGTCGACCCTGTCGTTTGCCCTTTGACTCTGTGTTCGGGACGGGTATCATTTTCCCCACGCTGGCCAGGTTTCCGGCGACATATCTAACTCTGAGGCCGACATCCCCGTGGCGAGGCGACCTGGCTGCCCCCACCGGCCGCTAATTGGAGTTCTCTAACCTCACGGAGGTTTCCAAAACATGTTGCGCGTTCAGCGACCGCTACCTGAGCGGTACACAGCGGCATCGCCCGAACAGTTGGCGAGTTGGATCGCCGACGCCAAGGAGACCCTGGGCGACCGGCTGTTCATTCTCGGACACCACTACCAACGAGACGAGGTCATGGCCTGGGCCGATGCCCGGGGCGACTCCTTCCGTCTGTCGGTGCTGGCCCAGCAGCGCCCCGAAGCCACCTACATCGTGTTCTGCGGCGTCCACTTCATGGCCGAATCAGCCGACATCTTGACCGGCGACCACCAGCAGGTGGTGCTCCCGGATTTGAACGCGGGCTGCTCCATGGCCGACATGGCCGACATCGACCAGGTGGAAGAGGCTTGGGAAGAGCTGGCCAGGGTGACCGACATCGACCAAGTGGTGCCCATCACCTATATGAACTCGGCCGCCAACCTGAAGGCGTTCGTGGCCCGCCACGGCGGGGCGGTGTGTACGTCGTCAAACGCCCGAGCGGTGCTCGACTGGGCACTGAAGCGAGGCGACCAGGTGCTGTTCTTCCCCGACCAGCACCTGGGGCGCAACACCGGGTTCGACATGGGCTACGACGAGGGCAACATGGCGGTGTGGAATCCCCGCTTCGACCTGGGGGGCCTGACCGAGGCCGAGTGCAAGGAGTCGGTGCTGTTGCTGTGGAAGGGGCACTGCTCGGTACACCAGCGGTTCCAGCCCGACCACGTGGCCGCCTTCCGGGCCGAGCACCCCGACGGGATCGTGGTGGTCCACCCCGAATGCAGCCGGGAGGTGTGCGCCCTAGCCGATCAGGTGGGCTCCACCGACTACATCATCAAGGCGGTGGCCGCGGCTCCTTCTGGCTCGGTGATCAGCGTGGGCACCGAGATCCATCTGGTGAACCGGCTGAACGACGAGATGCCGGACAAGACGGTGGTGTCGCTCGACCCGCTGATCTGCCCGTGCTCGACCATGTTCCGCATCGACGCCGCCCATCTGGCCTGGACGCTGGAGGGTCTGGCAGAGGGCAAGGTGCGCAACCGCATCACCGTGGACCCCGAGACCGCGGCCGACGCCCGCATCGCTCTCGACCGGATGCTCAGTATTACCTAGTTCTCCCGGTCCACGCTCAGCTCGGCGTAGCGCTCCACCGCGTGGTGGTAGTGCTGCAAGCTCGGCTCGTTGCGCCCGAACAGCACCTCGGCGGTGGCCCCGCTCTTGAGGGCGTTTTGGATCTGGAAGCCCACCCAGTAGTCCTCGTCGCGCACGGCTTGGAGCACTAGGGCGCTGAACTGCCCGGCTGCTTCGCGCTCTTCATCAGTGGATGGCTCGTGGCGGCACAGCACTGTTTGGATGGTGAGGCTGGTGTCGACGGTCGGGCCGGGAAACAGCTGGCTCAGCAGGCAGTAGTCGCCCAGGATCCCGGAGATCGAGACGTTGGGGAAGATCGAGTGGATCAAGCGGATGTGCTCGTCGAGGTTCCACTCATCCTCGGGCTGGCCGACCAGCTTGGGCAGCGACTTGCGGCCGAACACGATGCGCTGGTGGGGACCCCAGGTGTCGTGGGCCATGAGATTGCCGATGGTGTTCAGCCCGACGGTCTTGGGGTGGAGCCGCTCCTGGTGGTAGCCCTCCAGGTAGCCGTCCCATGCCACCTTCCAGCCTGGGCCGTCGAGGGTGCGCTGCTCGTAGATGTGCCACTGGTCGAGGTCGAGGGCGGCGACGTAGGGGGCGAAGTCGCCCAGAAAGGTGTCGATGTCGAAAGTGACACCGGGCGTGAGGCAGGCGAACACGAAGCCTGCTTTCTCGGCACAAGCCAGTGGGGTGAGCGACAGGTGGTCTCGGTCGACGTCGCCGAAGGTGTGGGCCCCGAACATGCCCACCAGGTCGCCGGCGGTGTCGTAGGACCAGGCGTGGTAGGGGCAGCTCAGCCGCTGAGCCGACCCCGATCCGGGCTCGCACAGCGGCGACCCCCGGTGGCGGCAGACGTTCAGAAACGCCCGGGCCGCGCCGTCGGCCCCTCGGGTGAGCAGCACCGGAACGCCCATGACGTCCATGGCCTTGTAGGTGTTGGGGCCGGGCAGCTCCGATCCGAGGGCCAGCGCCAGCGGCAGGTGCTTGAAGATGCGGCCGGACTCGAACTCGAAGCGTTCTTGGTCGAGGTAGGCGTGGACCGACTGGCGCATCACGTCGGGGGCCAGGTCGGTGGTGTCGTCCTGCCACAGATCGAAGACCCGGCGGGTCAAGTCCCGGATCGCGTCGTCGGTGTAGGCCATCAGTCAACCCTACCCAGTGGGGAAATCTGACTTGGAACCAGACTGGGCCGCTGTTGCGGCCGGTCTTCACGACTGGCGGGCCAGGTATTCCTCGCGCAGGGGCTTCTTGTAGAGCTTGCCGGTGGGCAGACGGGGGAAGTCGGCCCGGAAGTCCACCTCGCGGGGCACCTTGAAGCCGGCTAGCTGCTGGCGGACGTAGCTGCGCAGCTCTTCGGCCAGGGAATCGGACGGCTCGATTCCGTCCTCGAGCTGCACCACGGCGTGGACGTACTCCCCCATCTCCTCGTCGGGCAGCCCGAACACAGCCACATCGGCCACCTTGGGGTGCAGGGCGAAGCAGGCCTCGATCTCCTGGGGGTAGATGTTGACCCCCCCGCTGATGATCATGAACGTGGCCCGGTCGGTGAGATAGAGGTAGCCCTCTTCATCGAGGTAGCCGACGTCGCCCACCGTGGACCAGTTGTCGTGTCGGGGATGGCGGGAGTCCTTGGTTTTCTCCGGGTCGTCGTGGTACTCGAAGGTCGGTGATTCCCGCTCGAAGTAGACGACGCCGGATTCTCCGGGTCCGAGCTCTCGGCCGTCGTCGTCGCAAATGTGGGGGATTCCCATGATCGCCTTGCCCACCGACCCCTTGTGCCCAAGCCAGTCTTCGGCGCCGATGAAGCACAGCCCGTTGCCCTCGGTGGCGGCGTAGTACTCGTGGACGATCGGACCCCACCACTCGATCATCTGCTCTTTGACCGCTACCGGGCAAGGAGCAGCAGCGTGGACCGCCATCTTCAGCGACGAGAGGTCGTTGCGGTTGCGGACCTCCTCAGGCAGCTTGAGCAGGCGGATGAACATGGTGGGCACCATCTGGGTGTCGGTCACCGAATACTGCTCGACGTAGGCCAAAAAGCGCTCCGGGTCGAAACGGTCCATGATCACCAGCGTGCCGCCCAGCTCGTGTACCCCGGCGCTATACATGAGGGGGGCCGAGTGATACAGCGGTGCCGGGGTGAGATACACCGAGCTCTCATCCATTCCCAGGAGGTGGTGCTCAAGCATGCCGATGCCCGAGAGGCTGGAATCGTCGATGGCGAGGCCGGTCAGGGGGCGCAGGATCCCCTTGGGCCGGCCGGTGGTGCCCGACGAGTACAGCATCACCTCGCCCTTGGGCAAACGGAGCAGCGGCTCAGCGGGCATGGCGGCCACCGCGTCTTCGTATGACTCGAAGCCGTCGGCGGCGCCGTCGATCATCAGCTTGTGCTGGCAATCGGGGATGATGTCGAGCATCTTGGTGGCAGGATCGGCCATCGCCGCGGTGGTGATCAGCGCGGTGGAGCCGCTGTCGTTCACCAGATAGGCCGCTTCTTCAGGCGACAGATAGCGGTTGATGGTGGTGAAGTACAGCCCCGAGGTCATCGCCGCCCAAAAGGCCTCGTAGAAGCGGCGGTTGTTCTCGGCGAATATCGAGATGTGGTCGCCCTCCCGCAACCCCCGCTCGTAGAGGAGCTGGGCAAGCCGGTTGACGGCGTCGTTGAGCTCCCGGTAGGTGGTGACCTCCCCCGTGGAGGCCATGATCTGCGCCGCCTTGTCCGGCATGGTTTGGGCGTGCTTCCCCGGATACATGCGTGGCCTACTCCCCTGTAGTGGAAGGCCAATTCTGCACGTCTACTTCAGGCATGGGAAAGTCCCTGACGTTTGCCGTGGCCAGCGCCGCTCCGACACCAATTGCTGCGGCGGCTATTAGACAATCCGCTTGGTGAAGGGTGATGCCTTCTGCCGCGTATTCACGTCGCCAGCGACCCGCCCGTCGAGCTTCGGCAACTCCTATCGGGGCGAGCCTAAGCGCCTCGACCAAACGGCTTGCTGCCATCTCTTCCTCAGCGCGCAAACCACGCCAGATTTCCTCAATCGATATCGCAGATACCCACGGGTCGACCCCTTGTCGCCTCAGTGCTCTCAGACGTTTTGCCGCGGCCCGTTCCCTTAGCGCGTCGATCAGCACTGTTGTGTCAAGAAGCAGGCGCGACACACTCAGCCCGACCGTCTCGGGTCGCTGCGCCGCTGCTCCCGAACCCACGCAGCGGGCTCTTCATCCCACTCATGTCCGCTGTCGGCAATAGATCCCAAAGACGCTTCAATTTCATCCCACCGTCGCTCATCTTCAAGAGTGCGACGAATCAAAGCGGCAATAAACGCGCTCCGTTTGCGAGGACCAGCTCTGCGATCCAAGTCTTCGACCAACTCGTCCTCAAGCTGTATGTGTAATCGCATGTGCTCAAATATACACATGATCAAAGATGACCGGACGGCCGACAAAGAAGACCAGAATCCTCACAACTCGTTGCAACCGCGGAAACCGGGGTCGGGGCCACCGCGCCTGGGAGGGGCGAAGAAGTCGTTCTCATCGTCTTCGAGCCGGTTGCACTTGCGCAGCATGGCCCGCCGCTCAGCTTCCAGGAACAGGTAGCGGGCCACGTCGTCAGGCGTGTCGTCGCTGGTGAACAGGTCACTGGCCACCGGATCCCGCATGAGCTCTCGTCGGATGTCATCTTTGGTTACCGCCGTCCCATCAGGTCCGACGACCCGCACTTTCTTCAGCTTTCGCCGGTACCACTTGTTCCTCAAGTAGGGGTACAACAACCCCAGGTTGAACATCATCAACCCGAGAGACCCGTACGACGCCACCATCAGGCCCGTGCCCATCATGAGCTTTCCTCGTTGTGCGAACTGCCTGGGCACCCTGATCACCGGGTGCGATAATATCTAGCTATTACAATATATATCCATATATTATAAGTCAAATGAATATTTCGACATTGGGTCAGCAGTATGAATCCTTCCAACCCGCAGTGCCTCGCTCAAGCTAGATGACACGAGACGAAAAGCGATTGCAGAGAATCCGGAACAACCCGGATGATGTTTCGTGGGCTGACCTGGTCGCTGTTTGCGACCTATGCTTTGGCAAGCCGCGGCGACGCAAGGGCAGCCACCTGATCTATAACACTCCGTGGATGGATCACCCTTTGCTGGTTCTTCAGCCCCGCAAAGGCAAGGCGAAGCCCTATCAGGTACGCCAGGCGCTCCGAGCGTTAGATGAGAAGGAGAAATGCGATGGCAACTGATCGGTATCGGTTCTGGACCGAGTGGTCTGATGAGGATGGCGAGTGGGTCGGCCTGTGCGACGGGTTTCCCCTAATCAGCTGGCTGGAGCCAGATCGGGAAGCGGCGGAGTCAGGCATCCGGGCTCTGGTCGCCGAAGCCATCGAACTCCTACAGGCTCAAGGCAAGCCGCTGCCAGAGCCTGGAGTGACGTGGCCGCCTCAAGTGGCAGCGCAGCACCTTTAGGTCGATAGGAGAGCCCAAGTGGGAATAGCACGGACGCGCCCCTGGAACGCATCGGATCACCTGCGGACTGAGGACGACATGGTTGCCTACTTGGATACCGTTCTCGCCGAGAGCAACCCAGAATTGACGGTCGCTGCCCTCAAGGACATCGCCCGCGCCCAAGGCAAGGCAGAGGTCGTAGAGGATGCAGGGCTCATGCCCGACGAGTTGTCAATCTGCAAGGATCTCGAACTCGGGTCAGTACTCAAGGTGCTTGACGCCCTCGGCCTACGCCTCCTTGCCGCTCCAGCGTCTCGCCCCTGACTGACTGTCAATCTCCCAAGCGATGACTAAACGGGGAGCAATCGAGCCAAATCGCCGTCAGGGCAGCGCCAATCAGGCAATAGACTTTTGGTGTGACCCAATCTTACCATCCCGAGACAGAACCTCGTCACGGGCACCACCAGGGCCCAGACCGTGAAGCCTGGCTCGACCGCTGGCACCACCTTCCCCACGTCAACCCCGACAAGATGCACCGCGACATCGACCAGATCATCGATCCTTCGCTGTGACCTGCGATACGGCCTAGGCCGAGTGCCCGTCCCCAATCCCGGACGGTCGTGAAACTGTATGTCCCGCGATCTTTGCTATGACCCTGACTACGAATGCCAGTCCCAAGAACTAGCAGAATTGATGACCCTTGTGGCCTACCTGGGACACGTCACCGACAAGTTGGTCGTCGACCTCGCCACCGTGAGTTCCTACGCCGTCGATGGCACGTCAGTGGTGGTTCCCCAGCGTGTGACTCCCGAGCGTCACGAAATGACTGTCAAGAAGTCCCGCAGCCAGGAAACCGGCATACTTCATCCCGGAAGTGAGAAATTCGAGGCCACAATCAGTCAGTCCTCCTCAGAGGACCAGGCGCCACTGCGCCAACTTCTTCAATGGGCTCGTGACCTCGAGAAACAGGGCCTTGTCAATCTCGCCACGTACGAAGGGAAGGGATCCAAGCGGTTCACCCTCCTGCCGCGGCTCAAAACTGAGAACGCCGGCCTAGTCACCATTTGGAACGACGGAGGCACCTCCCTCCAGTTCTGGAGAACAGTTTTTAAAAAGAAGGCACCTGACTTCATCGAGCAAATCGAGAATCTAGCGGAAACCCGGATTGGCCAGGGGAACACGACCCGAAATATCAGCGATGAACTGCTTGCGGCTCTGACCGAGGCCTACGCAGCAGCAGCCAAGTAGAAGAACCCTCCTATCATTGAAACGATGGTGGAGCACCATGACGATTGATCAATACCGGTTCTGGACCGAGTGGTCTGACGAGGATGACGAGTGGGTCGGCCTGTGCGACGGCTTCCCCTTGATCAGCTGGCTGGAACCGGATCGGGAGGCAGCAGAGGCGGGAATTCGGGCTGTGGTTGCCGAGACGGTCGAGCACTTGCTGGCTCGGGGCAAGCCACTTCCTGAGCCAGGCGTCGAGTGGCCGCCAAAAGCACCCGCTTCCCAGGCCGGCCGATCTGACCCGCCGGCACCTGAACGAGCCGAGTGAAGCCGGCCACTGAGAATTCGACCGATCACTCAAGGCCGCTCGGTAGGCCACATATTCTACTCTTGATCCAGCGCACTCATGAGCCAGTCAGGAAGGACTGGCTCGTCATCGGTCTGAGTAGATTCAAAATATATTGGTTGCGGCTGCAATGCTGGATCCGTCATATCAAGGAGAGGGATTTCTCCTCTCTCGTCGAGTTGTTGCCGCTTACGCCTATCAGCTATTTCGGCCCTGTACTCTGCCGACTGTTCCCTAGCTTGCTCGAACACTGAGGACATTATACGGACACCCGCATCATGATCTGTTGCAAATACAAGCACATAGACAGGAGAGCCACGCTCATTCCTCATCTCAATTGATAGCGTTTGCCGGTAGCCCAATACATATTGGAGCCTATGTCGAAAGAGATCTGTGTACAAACCTCGAGCGTCGTTCGCACTAAGTCCATATTGAATGCGCCTGTTAAAGATCTGTCGCCAGACTGATGTCCCGTAGAAAGTAGTTGTCGATAGGGATAAAGTTTCATCTAGTCCCATGGCAGAATCCCATCCTGCTAAACGAGGAATACTAGTGTGAGACAGCAAGATAAGCATCTCTGCTTTTGTCCGGGCTTGCGAATTCTTGAAAGAGGCCAGGGATGAGAGTGTTGTCCATGACAATTCAAATGCATCTGGATCAATAAATGCGAAAGTAGGCGACCAGTCCAGTCCCTCACTTCTTAACTCTGACAGGGATTGGGCAATTGAGGCATTACAGTCCCCTGGTATCACCCTGTATCGTTCATCTCCTGGGAACTGCTGATCCAAATGGTTGCCAAGACTCTCAGCCTTGGATTCCAACTCAAAAAAACGCAAATGAGTGAATGCCGGCTCCGTCCTGAGCGCACGAACCGTCGAACCTTCAAAGGTCCTATTGGGCTGGTCACGGCGCACGTTGAGGATCGACCCTGCGAACAGATCAAGATACAGGACCGTTTGTGCAGACCTAGATGCAGTCGTGAAGCGTTTCAAGTACCTCTCTAGTGCGTCCAGCTTGACTTCACTCCAGAAGCCCCATTCTCGATTCACCTGGCTCAAGGCTGCTTATACCTGCTCTCAGTAGACGCAAGTTGCTTGGCGTGTAGAGTCCGGAACTGTAGACGGCATTTCATCGTAATGGGTATCGTCTAGTGTGCGGCCGTTTGCCTTGGGGGTGCGGCCACCCCATTGTTTGAAGAAGAAGGCGGTGTCGGTAACGGCACACTGGTCGCGTAGGTCACGGACCCATGCTTCTTCTATGGAACGGGCACCGTGGCCGCTCTCGCCTCCGGCGATCAGCCAGCTGATTCCTGAGAGGTCGAGATCAAAGAGCGGGCCTAGCAGAGGCTCGGCGCTGATGAAGCGGACTGCGGCATCTACGGAGCGGAGGTGGTCGATTCTGAAGATGTAGCGGTCGTTCTCGACAGTAACACCCATCCACACATTCGAAGGCCAATCCAACTCTTCGGCGAGAGCAGCAAGGCGTTTCGAGCGTTTAGTCAGGATTTGATAGGTGTGCTGGGGAGTGTCGGCCATGACGGCGAAGACCTTCTGGATGAACTCCAGCGGCACGTCTTTGTGAAAGAGGTCGCTCATTGAGTTCACAAAGACCAAACGAGGTGCTCTCCAGCGGTAGGGAAGCTCGAGTTGGTAGTCGTGAAGGGTCAGGCCGAAGCCTGGGCCGCTGGACTTGGGGTCGCCGTCGTTCTGGTACTTGGGGTTGCCCATGGCCTTGAGGCGCTTGGCAAGGGTGAGCGCGTAGCAGTTGTCGCAGCCCACGGAGACGCGATCGCATCCGGTGGTTGGGTTCCAAGTTGTCTCGGTCCACTCGATACCGGTTCGATCGGCCATGACCGCTGCCTTTCGGTCGCCAAGTTATCCACAGGCCGTGCAGAAGGGTGGAGAATACTCCCAAGGAGTGACATGTACCTACTTCGCTTCAGCTTGACGTACCAGTGCCGGGAGGCTCACCGGCTGTCGCGAGGTTTTCGGCGAGGGCTTGGATCTCGGTGAGGGCGGATTGGAGGTCTTCGGCGATTTCTGCGGCGAGGACGGCGGGGGCGGGGAGGTTGTCGATGTCTTCGAGGCTTTCGTCCCGGAGCCAGAAGAGGTCGAGGCTGACCTTGTCGCGGGCGATGAGCTCGTCGTGGGTGTAGCGCTTGAAGCGCTCGGACTCTTGGCGTTGGTGGCGGTTGGCGGGGTTGTAGCAGGCTACGAAGTCGTCGAGGTCGGGCCTGGTGAGCGGGTTCTGCTTGAGGGTGAAGTGCTTGTTGGTGCGGAGGTCATAGACCCACAATTCTCTGGTCCAGGCTTGCTCGGCACCTTCGCGGCGGCGGAAGAACAGAACGTTGGCTTTGACCCCTTGGGCATAGAAGATGCCGGTGGGGAGGCGGAGCAGGGTGTGGACGTCGCAGTCGTGTAAGAGTCGACGGCGGATGGTCTCGCCGGCGCCAGCCTCGAACAGCACGTTGTCGGGGACTACCACCGCGGCTGTGCCGCCGACCTTGAGCAGGCTGACGACATGCTGGACGAAGTTGAGCTGCTTGTTCTTGGTGGTAGCCCAGAAGTCCTCGCGTTCGTAGCTGTCGGAGGAAGACCGGCCGAAGGGCGGATTGGTCAGCACCATGTCGAAGCGCTCTCCGGGGTCGTCGCGCAGGGCGTCATCCACGTTGACGGGAGAATCGGACTCTGGACTCTCGATGCCGTGGAGCAGCAGGTTCATGGCGCAGAGTCGGGCAGGCAGGTCGGCGATCTCCCAGCCGGTGAAAGCCCCGGAGCGGAGGTGGGCGGCCTGGTCGGGAGTCAAGTTCGGGAACCGCCCGACAATCGACTGGTAGGCACCGAGAAAGAAGCCGCCGGTCCCGCAGGCTGGGTCGCAGATACGGTCGCCAGGCTCGGGGAGCATCACATCGACGATTGCGGTAATCAGGGCCCGAGGCGTGAAGTACTGCCCCGCTCCCCTGGCACCCTCTTGGGCTGTCTTCTCGATCAAGCCCTCGTAGGCGTCGCCCTTGAGGTCGGCGTCATAGCTCATCCACTCGTGCTGGTCGATGAACTCCTTGATGAGCTGCTCCAGCTTGGCCGGGTTCTGGATCCGATTGCGGGCCTTGCGGAACACCACGCCGAGCATGTCGTCGGCTGATCCGAGTTCCGTGAGGGTCTTGTTGTACTGGGCTTCTAGCTGCTCACCAGACCGGTTCAGCAATGTCGGCCAGTCGTAGCCGATGGGCACCACCCGCTGGCCCAGCAGCTCGTGCTGCTCATCGGCCATCTTGAGGAACAGCAGGTAGGTGAGCTGCTCCAGGTAGTCGCCGTAGGACAGCCCGTCGTCTCGGAGCACATCGCAGAAGTCCCACAGCTTCTGCACCATGGCCTTGGGGTCAGAGGTCATCAGCCCCTCACCGTGTCAGAGCGCAGCAACCGTTTCCAACCACGTTAGGAGAGTTTCGCGATAGTTTCGACTGCTCTGTTTTTCAGACTTGTCGAAACTCTGGAGAAACCGATGGCTTCCGAGATCAAATCTGCGCTCAAGCGAATTGGTGGCGGTTCCGTTTGTTGATATGCACGTTTCGTACATGAAAGAACTGGCAGTGAGCGAGGCGCGGAACCGACTGGCTGAGGTGATCGAGGAGTGTCGACGGTCGGGCGAGCCGGTCTCAGTGACACGGCGTGGCCGACGGGTCGCCGTGATCTTGGACTCTGACGCCTTCGACCGACTTGTCGATATTGCAGACAACATTGAGGATCGCCGAGAACTCGAGGCAGCTCGGGCCGAAGACGACTATGTGCCCTGGGACGAGGTCAAGGCCGCGCTGGAACTCGGGTGAGCTGCTATCGCGTCGAAGTTGCCAGGTCATCGACGCCCGCCTGATAGTTCAGGTGATCCAAGTCGGCCGACTCACAGCAGGATCGCATCAACCAAGATCCGTTGATGACGCTCTTTCAAACCGCCTCTGGAAATGACGTCCACTTTGCAGCCCAAGAATTCCTCTAGCTCGATGTTCAAGCCCGCTTGGTCAAGCAGTGAACTGCCGTTCTCAAAGGTTGCCAGGAAATCGCAGTCGCTAGCGTCTGTGTCCTCGCCACGAGCCACCGATCCAATGAGGGCAATACTGTGCGCCTTGTTGCGCGCGGCGATATCGCTGATCGCTTCACGTCTGAGCGTCAATATCTCGTCGCGTCGGCTCATGGTTGCCATCGTATGGCGTTTAGCCCCTTATCCGCCGTCGGATACCGCTCACCTATGACCCCGTGGCTTGCTCATGTCTGAACTGGGGCACCTCGGCAATTTCTTCGAGGCTGGAGCTCACTCGCCAAGACGATGCAACGCGACGGCATGTCGCTGCGTGATGAACTCGGCGGCAGCCGCAACGCGGTCGCGATGATCGGCCTTGGCGATGTACTCGCGTACTGCCCGCCGCGCCACTTCTTGCATCGACGTACCTTCGAACGCCGCTCGCTCTCGTAAAGCGTTCTGCTCATCCTCGGTCAGTCGGAGCGTCATAGCCATCAGTGCATGGTATTGGCCAGAAACCACACTGCCCGTTACTACAGGCCGTCGTCTCTGAGCACAACGCGGATGTCCCACCAACTTTTCACCATTGGCACCAGGTCATAGCAGGGCAGTGAGAGCCGGTAACCCCTCGCTAGCCAGCGCGCGCTGTCGGTTGGTCTGTCATGGCTCTGGGGAGCACAAGCAAGTCCATCTCTCCGGGTTTTGATGCCCGGTCACCGTATAGCGACGTCTGGGTGGGTCGCCGGAAAGGGGCCGGAGTCACGTCGACATCTCGGCCGCTGGCGATCTCAGCCAAGATCGGAAGCACTACGTCAAACGTTCTCTCACGGGCATCGCAACGCACCAGCCATGCAGCATCGGGATGAGCCCTCTGCCCCGTCGCCGATAACACTCGGCACAGCATCTTTCGGTACGCGGCCAAATCGACGTGCTTCTGCTTAGAGTCCCACTTCGGCAAAGGGGGGCCCTCCCCGATCGCCCACAATCTCAACCAGCTGTCGGCTTTGTAGTCAGTAACCCCGCTGTATGGGGGCGACGTCACTACTAGTCGGGCTAACTGGGTCGCTTGCCCCAAGTTGGTGGCCGAGTCGCCAAGGGCCACGGTTACGCCACTGTTGTGGGACCTCAGGGGGATTCCCTTCTGGTAGCGCCAGTCGACTCTGGTGTTGAGAAAACTGACGGGGTCGACTTCGGGTGGTGTCTCATAGCCGTTCTCGTTCCACCATCGCACGCAGTAGAGCGGCGACATAGACCGGCAGTGTCGCATCTGGTTCGAGAGTCCCTGGGGGATCTTGCTATGCAGGTAGTGGAGGATCAATGCAGCGACGGTGCGGTCAATGGTGTCATACCGCCATCGCAGCTCGCGGCGGGCGGCGTGCAGGAACCCCAGAACGGTCTGGCAGAAAGCGAGACTCTGGAACTCCGATCTGGGTTCGCGGTCTTCCGGCAAAGTGGACTCGGCGATTTCGCCGATGCGGTATTTGACCGTTTCAGGGTCGGGCGCGGGGGCTGTCTTGGTCGCGGCGTACACCCAGGCGACCGGGTTTATCTCGCACGCGAGAGCATCCCTGCCGGCGACCATGGCGGCATAGGGGGCGGTGCCTCGGCCACAAAAGGGGTCCAAAACCAGGTCTCCGGGGCGGGTGAAGCGGTCTATGGCATCCTGCGCGAAGCTGAAAGGGAACATCGCGTAGTAGGGGCCCAGACGGGCCCACCGGGCCTCGGGGGTGGCGAACCCTACACCGCAGTCGGAAATCGGCTTGGTCGCAGCGGCTGTCATCGGTCTGAAAAGATGGAGGCCAGAATCTCTGTGCCGCGGTGCAGCGGTACAGCGGCGTGAAGATGGGCTCGCGCCAGCGGGGCGAATCCGTCTTTATAGAGGTGGGTTCCCAACTCGTCGATGAGGTCCAGAGCGTCACCAGCGCGCGGGTACGCGTCCTCCTCCACACATGCCGGGTCTGCTCCTTGGTCGTTGACAATGGGCAGCGTCAATGCGGCGTGCTGTCCGCTCCGTGACTTATACATCAGGTGTCGGCCGTAGTAAGTATCCTGCCCATGGGGCTTGGCATCCGGCGGTCGCAAGGCGATGTGCTGGTGGATGTAGCCAACGTCGGGGGCCATCACCGTGCCGGGTTCCAGTCGGCCTCGCTCGCCGCGGGCTGCGGACCAGTCAAGCGCCTCGAGATGGTCCATAAACAGCCCGTGCTTCTCGACTCCCAACAGGAGCACTCCCGCTCCGCCCTTTTGCAGGGAGAGCTGGTGGAGACGGGTTAGTTCGTCCTGTATGTGCTTCTTCAGCCACGCCGCCATGCCGAAGATGGCCAGCGGACCGTCCATGATGAATCCGATACCGTCGAGCACGTCAAACCGATCGTGTCTCTCGAACCAGCGGATTAGGTTGACCATCGAGAGATGCTCTACGACGATTCTCACCATCGTGAAGGCCTGCTCGCTGCTGCCGTAGTCCTCGAACCTCTCGTGGCAGCGTAGCGAGTCCGACGGATATACCGTCTCTCCGCAGGCTCCGCAGCTCGTCGGCTCAGATTGCGGGGTCACATGCTGGTCACAGGAATCGCCGGGACACTGGATGGGTTTCGCCCGGTCGTTGGTGATGGCTCGCAGCGTATCCAGCAGCGTCTCGTGGTCACCCGAGAGGGTCGCTCCGCTGATCTCGCGGTGCACGACTTGGCGGAAGAATCTCTTGGGCGTGTCCGCGCCAACGGACTTGCCAATGACGTTGCGTCCGGGCAGCACGGCGCTGAGGGTGTTCCACTTCTCGAGTTCTCTGATGGCGGCGGGGCTCGGGATCGGCTCGGTGGCGCTCTTTCCCATTTGGGCCAGTTCCCGCAGCCCGGCCAACGCGATCACGACTGCGGCAATGTTCAGCAGCGATGCCTCAGCTCCTGGGTGGCCGTTCTCGACTCTCGATGTCACAGACGAGCCGTCAATGGCGATTAGGCGCTTCACCCTTGTCGACCCGCGGCGCGGCGCAATGGTCACGGGTAGCGCTGCTGAGATGGCGGATGTTGACTTCTTGATCTCGCCATCGAAATCGCGCACGGCGGGGTTGTCGACTAGCCGGGCCAGCGTGTGGCCCGTGGCGAACTCACCGTCGTAAGGCACTCTAAGAGTCGCTCCCGGCGGTCGGTGCCTCGAAAACATCGATCTGCACCGGCACGGTGAACCGGCTGGAGCGGGTCCGCATCTTCACGTAGCCGGGTTCGTTGACAGCGATGATGCCGTCCGTAAAGTCGGCAAAGTCGTTGAACTTTGCAATCTGGCGGGTCTCGTCGGTGTTGTTGAGGTGGGTTATGAACCAGTTCTCGGTGTTCTTAAGGATGTTCGCGTGCACCGATGACGGCTCCTGGGTCGAGTACACGATGCCGATGTTGAACTTCGCCCCCTCTTTGGCAGACCTCACCCAAATGCTAGACATGTCGTTGCTGTCACGCGGCAGCAGGGTGTGGGCCTCCTCGACATAGACGATCACAGCCGGGGGTTTGGAGAGCTCCCCTGTGTCTCCCACCGGCTCCGGTTGGATGAATGCACGTTGCTGGGCGCGGAATATGGCCTGCATCACATCGCGAGCGGCTGTCTCGTTCATCTTCGGGTCGCCGGTGGACTGGTCCACGATCACCAGCCGGCCAGCTTGGAGATGCTCCACAATCTCGTCTGTGTAGTTCGACCCCGCCTCCGGGTCGTGCCAGTCGCGTGCTGACCTCAATACGTTCAGGCCGCGGGTATTGGAGAAGATCTGGAGGAGCTCCAACAGCCGGCTGTCGGACCACTTCTTTCCGCGTCTGCGTTCCTGGTCACTGTCGAAATCCTTGAACTCTTTCGTGTCCACAAAATCCGAGAACGCCGCCGCAAAATCCGCTGCCCTCGACCAAGTGTTCAGCGACACCCCGGACTGATCAATAAAATGGCTCATAGCGTCGCTTTGTCCCATGGCCTCTCTAAGATCCTTGTTGAAGAGTCGTGTTGTGTCCGGGATATAGCTCGGAGATCCGTAGCCGGCAGCGGCGAGAATCGCGCGATAAACGAGCAAAGCCCTGCGGTACCTGGTCCAGTCGCTGCGGTCGGCGGGGTTCGTCGGCGGCACCATGTCCTGGCTCACGAAGGGCTTGATGTATCCGGCGGTCTCGCCTGACAGATAGTCGTCGAGTATCTGTTTGCCTTGGGTCAGGCTGCTCAGAGAGTCGCTGGCGTCGTAGCCGTCTGGGGGATGGACAGGTTCAGAGTCCCCGTAGAAGTTAAACTTGGTGATGTTCCGGTTCGGGTCGTGCGGATGGGGGTGGAGCCCGTAGGTAACCACGTCGTCGGAATCTGCCCACTCGTGGTTGCCCATATTGCGCAGGCATCCCTGGTCTTGGGGATTGGCGTTGGCGTACTCGCCGTCAGGGTCGAAGATGATCTGTCCGACCCGGGTGCCGTCCTCAGGCCGTCGCATCTCGAAAACGGCCCGGGCGACAATCTTGACGGTATTCGACTTGCCGGTGCGGGTCATCCCAAAGAGAGCCGTGCGTTGAGCAACGAAGTCCTCGGCAGCGATGTTCACCGCGGCTGCGTCGGCGGGCGTCGCAGTGGCATAGCGGACATGACCAATCTTGGTGGTCTGGCCTCCGTTGTCGTCCCGGCTGGCGCTGTTGACGATCTGCTCCAAGTCATCGCCGGTGGGCTTGTACACCTTCAGGCCCCGCCCGCTGTAGAAGTTGTCCACATCGCTGCTGAACCGCCACGGGGCATCTGTGTCCTCCGGAGGCTGGTACGTCCCGAGAATCCGGCACCGGACCCCGGAAT
Source organism: Candidatus Poriferisocius sp. (assembly GCF_965208475.1). Classification (GTDB taxonomy): domain Bacteria; phylum Actinomycetota; class Acidimicrobiia; order Acidimicrobiales; family Bin134; genus Poriferisocius. The sequence continues at coordinate 1,108,271 of NZ_OZ242338.1, forward strand.
ACCTCATCAGGTTCAAGGTGAACAGGTCCGTCACCTCGTTGTCGTCCCAGTTCCCGGTGCTGTCCGCTACCCGCTGGGCCGCGTCAAAGCGAGCCTGCCGCATCGACATGTCATTTGGCAGCGGAGTGCTCGACACCACCCGCAGAAGCAGGCGGGGCGCTCTGGGGTCGGGGCGGTCGTCGGTACCCAATCTGACCGCGACGAGCAGGCACCCCTGCTGCACGCCATCGACGGTCTGCTTGGCGCTGTCGTGCAGCAAGAAATCGGCTGTTGTGTAGTCAATCTGGATCACATCACCGATCAAGCGCTTTGGATCAACAAACGTCTGCTTCTGCTGGTCGTGGTCAGCGACGATCTCAGTGAGTGCGTCACTAAGCCCGCCGGGGCTGCCAACTTCGTTCACATGTACCTCTCTGTTCGGAACCGTCACAGCATAGTTAGGCCGCCGCTAGATGAATGGTTCGAGGGGGTTAGTGGTCGAAGGCGATGAGCGAGCGGGTTGGGAGTGGTTGTCGCCGTTGAGCCAGGTGGCGGTGGTCAGAGCGAGCCGTCGAGTGAATACGTTCGCGGCGACGCCTGTCGTGGTGCGTCCGCAGTGGCATTTGAGGCTGAGCAGGGCTTTGAGGGTCTGGCACAACCGCGTCGTCGCCCGCAAGCTTCCTCAGCCGACCCGACACGCACAGTCAACGCTGGCGTCACCGGAGCCCCTAGCACTCAGCGGCCAAACCGCCACAGGCTGTAGTCGATGGTCGAGTTTGCCAGTCATTGGAATATGAACTATATTGATAATAGCTGAAATATGCTTGAAAGGTGTTCAACGAGGTGCAGATCAGGTTCGCGGATGACGAGTTGCTACGTCTCTACTTTGACGAGGGCTACTACCCCAAGCGGATGGATCGTGCCCTTGCGAAGGCATACCGAAAGAAGGTCGCCATACTGGAGGCAGCTGAGAACGAACTGGCCCTGCGGCAGTTGCGGTCACTCAACTTCAAAAAGCTCAAAGGCAAGCGTGCGGGCCAGCGCTCAATCCGTGTCAACGATCAGTGGCGACTCATCTTCACATTCCTCGATGAGGAAAGCAGTAGGATTGCTCTCCTGATCGAAATCGTGGACTACCACCGATGAGAGAGGAGCCCAATATGGGCAGAGCCGAACCGAGCTTCACTCCAGGGGAGGTCCTGAACGACGAGTTGGAGGCGCGCGGCTGGAGCACGGCCAGATTCGCTGAGACCCTGGGGAGAACTGTTGAGGCGACCTCGGCGATACTCGAAGATCGGACAGAGATCACCGCTGAGATTGCCGACGAGATCGGGCAGGCACTCGGAACCGGGCCCGAACTATGGCTGAACCTACAGGACATCTACCGCAACCGATACACCGACACGGACCACCAGCCGCTGCCGGCTTAGGCAGGCCGCCGAGAGGCAGCGATGCGCTCCAGCAAGGCTGAGGCTGGTTCGTCGTTGGGGTTTTGGGATACGAGTCGACCGGAGAAGGCTTCCCGCAAGATTGATCGGCGTAGAGCTTCGATCTTGGGGTTTGATACCAGTACCGATTCGACCGCATCAAGGCGGGAGAAGTGTTCTTCGATGGCAGCGACAATCCGTTCTTGCTCGCCAATTGGGGCAACAGCAACGGGCGTCGCTTCCAAATCAGGCCTTCGAAGGCTCGGGATGGTGGTGGATGAGTCCTTCTGAACTAGATCACGGCTCCCAAGTTGCCAAGCAAGGAATTCGGGCGATATCTCCCGAGGGGGCCGAAGGAAATATGTGGTGTCGATAGGCCAAGATGGGCCATTCGTCAACCACACACTCCCAGCGTTTCCCTTGCGACCAATGACAATCACAGGCTCTTCGACCAAAGCACAGTCATGATGTCCCACTAACCCAGCAGAGCCGTAGACATCCGCCGACCCGGTTTCGATTCGTAGCTTCTTTGAAAGGCCCTTTCCATACTCCACGCTGCACAAGTCTCCAACGCTCACTGATTCCCACCCCGACGACAGATCCCTTGTCATGCGGCTAGCGCTTCAGTCAGGTCGTCCAGCAGCGAACTCAGATCATTTCCGAAGAGTTGGCGGGCCTTGCCCAGTCCGCCGCGGTCGCTGAAGGGTGGGGACTGGAGGTCGGCGGGGGTGATGCTGAGGCTGGAGGCGATGCGGCCTTTGATGAGGTCGAGATAGGCAAGTTGGTCGTCGGTGAAATCAGTGCCGGTGGCGAACTGTTGAGTTAGCCAGATACGGAAGCGTTCGTTTACGAGGTCGGGGTAGGCCACCAACTCGTCGGTGTTGCCGAGGGCGTAGCGGACAAGGCTTACCAGGTCGGTGGCTACTCGGTGGCCGGAGGCTCGGACTTTGGATTTGTCGAGGGTTTCATAGGCTTGCCAGAGGATGTCGGGGGTCCAGCGGTGGGGTGGGCGGCCGATGGCGTTGACCAACTCCTTGATGTCGTCGTAGGTGAGGCCGCGGCCGTGGGGCTGGTGGTAGAGCACCTCTAATGCGGTGATCTCGTCTCGGTGGTCTTCGACGAACTGTCTCCACGACTCGACTTGGCCGCGGGCTCGGTCGGCGGCGTCGATGGAGAACTCTCCGGAGATCACCCGGTCACGAGAGGCTTTGTCGATGACCTGTTCGTAGCTGCGGCGGATGTCCGCCAGCTTCTGGCGTAGCTCTGGGTTGCCAGCCAGGGGTTGGATCGCCTCGGCAATGAGCCGCTGGGTAGTCGCCGCCAATTGCTCTGGGGTGGGGTCGTCGGTGCCCGTCTCGGCTGCGGCGGCTTCGTGCTGGCGGTCGGGGTCGAGGGCGTCGGTGATGTGACGGACTAGCTCGCTCAGCTCCACTCCGGCAACCGACCCCACTTCGGCTCGGTCTTCTGCGGTGATTCGGCGGTTGAGGCGGGCCAGGCGTGACGCCACCGACGACACCACATCGGGATCTTTGGAGCCGAGGCCGATTTGGTTGAGGAGCTTGTCGAAGCTCACGTGGCGCTGGCGCTCCAGCGGGACGGTGTCGTGAAGGTCGGCCTCGGTTACGCCCACTGCATCGACGATCACGAAGCGGTCTTTGGCCTGGGCGTCGGGGGTGACGGTGCGGAGTTGATCGCTGTCGATCACCCGCACGCCTCGGCCCTTCATCTGCTCGAAGAAGTTGCGGCTTCGCACCATGCGCATGAACACCACGCATTCGATGGGCTTCACGTCGGTGCCGGTGGCGATCATGTCCACGGTGACCGCGATGCGGGTGGGATAGTCGGTGCGGAACTTCTGGAGGAGTTGCTCGGCGCTCTCGCCCGACTCGCCGGAGCGGTAGGTGATCTTCACCGCACCCTGGTTGCCGAGGCCGAACTCCTCCCGCACGATCTGCACGATGTCGTCGGCGTGGCTGTCGTCTTTGGCGAAGATCAGAGTCTTGGGGATGTTGACCAGAAAGCCGTCGTCGTCTTGCTCCCGGTCTTCGAACATCTCGGGCAGCGAATCGCGAAAAGTGCGAACGATCGTGCGGATCTGATCGGGGGCCACCACCCGGCGGTCTAGTTCGGCGGGGTCGTAGGCGATGTCGGCGTCAGCCTGTTCGAGGCGGATGCTGCGGGTTTCCCGGTCGCGGAACTCGGTCACGAAGCCCGAGGGGACGGTGCCGCCACCCTCGGTGATCTCGGTGCGGATGCGGAATATGTCGAAGTCCACGTTCACCCGGTCGGCCACTGCTTGGGCGTGGCCGTACTCCATCACCAGGTTCTGGTCGAAGAAGGCGAACGTCTGGATGCCGGGCGTGGCGGTGAGGCCCACCAGGAAGGCGTCGAAGTACTCCAGCACCTGGCGCCACACGCCGTAGATCGAGCGGTGGCACTCGTCGATGATGATCAGGTCGTACGATTCGATCGGCACTCTGGGGTTGTAGGCAACCTCAATCGGCTGTTCGGGAGCGGTGTCGAAGCCGGTCCGCTCGTCGAGATCGTCGTCGAGCTCCTCTCCCCGCAGGATGGAGTAGAGGCGTTGGATGGTGCTGACGTGGACTTTGGCGGCGACCTCGTTGGCCATGTCGAGCTCAGAGGAGGCGAGGCGGCGGACACTGTACAGCTCGGTGAACTTGCGGCGGTCGCCGGGCACCTCGAAGCCTTCGAACTCTCTCACCGCCTGGCGGCCCAGGTTGGCCCGGTCGACCAGGAAGAGGATGCGGTTGGCTCGGGCGTGGCGCAGCAGTCGGTAGCCGGCATTGACGGCGGTGAACGTCTTGCCCGACCCGGTGGCCATTTGTATCAGCGCCCGAGGGCGGTTGGCCTTGAATGACTCCTCCAGGTTGCGGATCGCCTCGCCCTGCGCTGGCCACAGCCCCGATGGTCCTGCACCTAAGTCGGGCAGCCCGCTGAAGCCGGAGCGCAGGGTGGCGACGCCGCCGAACTCGCTGTAGTTGCTTCGCCAGCGGGCAAGCGTCTCGGGGCGGTGGAAGGCGAACACTCGCCGGGAGGTGGGCTTTGGGTCGAGCCCGCTGGTGAAGCGAGTCTCGGTGCCGGTGGCCTCGTAGCCGTACGGCAACGCGCCATCGACCAGGAAGGCCGGCAATTCGCCGGGATAGGCGGCCTGGTACTTGCGGGTCTGGGGCTCCACGCCAGTCAGCGTGGTGCCCTCTTTCTTGGCCTCGATTACGCCCACCGCTTGTGAGTCGACGTACAGCACGTAGTCGGCCGGTCCAGCCTCAGTGGGCACCTCCCTCACCGCCACTCCCCTGGCGGTGGCCACCGCAGCGTGCTGGTAGTCCTGCACCACCCAGCCACACTCTGCCAATTGGTCGTCTATCGCCATCCGGGCACGAGCCTCAGGGTTGAGATAGTCCGAGGGTGCGTTCATCTGCTTGTGCTCTGAGGCGTTGATGGAGGGTTGTGTCGGACATGAGTGGTCACGCTGCCCGGCAAGTGTAGGCGGTTCAGGAATAACTGTCACAGGTGGTGGATATTGTCCTTGACATGGTTGATACGGCTGTGACCAGCACATTCGTGGTCACTTTGCAGGTGCCCAAGTCGAGCCCAGAAGACTTGGAATGAAGGTTGAGGCGTGAATTGGAGGTTCTTCAGACCGATGTGTTCGAACGATGGTTCAACAACCTGCGAGATCGCAATGCCCGTGCCCGCGTACTGGCCCGCATCCGTAGGCTCCAGCTGGGCAACCCCGGCGATTTCAGGCCCGTGGGAAAAGGCGTCTCGGAGATGCGCATCGATCATGGCCCCGGCTACCGGGTGTACTTCGTCCGCCGCCAGCAATCAGTGGTGCTATTGGTCGGAGGCAACAAGAACAGCCAGAACCGTGACATCGACAAAGCGACTAAAATGGCTCAACGCCTATAGCCGATAGGAGGACTTGCGTGGGCACAATCAGGACGCGAGTTTGGGAGGCAACTGACCACCTGAACACTGAAGCAGACGTCATTGCCTACTTGGATGCCGTCCTTGCTGAGAATGACCCTGAGCTGACGGTTGCCGCGCTTCACGACGTCGTTCGCGCCTTGGGCAAGCCGTCGATGGCCGCGGGGTTGGGATTCACAGCGCAAGGGGCAGCAGCCAACAACAACCCCGATCTTGGATCCGTTCTCATGGTCCTAGAGCAACTGGGACTCCGCTTCAGTGTCTCTCCCGCCTCCACTAGCTGAGAGCCAGCCGCCGCCATGCTGACTTCAGGAGTTGACCACGTTGCCACTATTACCAGTGACTCAGCCCGGTTCCGGTAGAGACTGGCCGAACCCCCCCGTTTGGAACTGTCTGTTAGGTGGCTCGCCGACGGCGCACTGTCACGAGTGCTGCGGCCACCGCAGCTGCCACAGCCACTCCCACTCCGACGAAGATTCCTGTGTTGCCCCCTCCGCCGCCATTGCCGCCGGAACTGGCTGCCGCGGCGATGGTCTCGGTTGGCGCGGCCGTAGGGGCTCGAGTCGCAGTCGGGGTTGGCGCGGCCGTCGAGACCGGGGTCGGAATCGGAGTCGGGGCGGCCGTTGGCGCTGGGGTTAGGGCCGCGGTCGGTGCCGGGGTTGGGGCGGCGGTTGGGACCGCCGTCGGGGTTGGCTCGGGCTCGTCGGGCACGATGCCTCGGAAGGGCCCGGTCACCTCGTAGGTGATGCCGGTAAAGTTGCCCTTGATTTCAGATTCGGGGAGGACGTCCTCCGCGTTGTTGAGGGCTGGACCGCGCTGGCTGGAGAAATAGAGGCGGTCGCGCCGGGGGTTGAATACCGGTCCGGTGATCTCTGACCCGTCCTGGTCTACCACGCGCAGGAACGGGGCCACCTCGCCCTCGGGAGAGATGATGACTACCTCCATGTTCCCGCCGTCCTCAGCCACGTACACGTCGCCGCTGCCTGCATCCACGGTGAGGTTGTCGACTCCAGAGAGGATTGCGGTGCCGTCGGACACCATTGCCGGGTCGGCCTCGTAGATCCGGCTGTAAGTCTGGTCGGCGGTGTTGATCGCATGAATGATGTTGTCGAACTTGGTCGACCAGAACACGACATCGTTGTGATACCAGATGCCCTCGCCGCCCAAGAACGCCGTCGCCTCCCCTGCCAGCTGTTGGCGAGTAAGCGTTTCGGTTGCCGAGGGGTCAGGAACTTCGATCCAGCTGACCGTCCCGTCTTCGGCAACGGAGGCAGCCTCGAGCAGGCCCTCGCTCAAATCGGGGTAGCTGGACGGCGTAAACCGGTAGAGGAGCCCGTCGAACTGGTCTTCTGTCATGTACACCTGCTGGCGGTCGGGATCGACCGCAGCCGCCTCATGGGTGAACACTCCCATAGCCGGACGAGACACCGATGGAGTAGCGCCCGTCGGGTCGCACTCCCAAATCACCCCGTAGCCGCTGAAGTCTTCCTCGCCCGACAAGAAGCTGCCCCATGGGGTCGGTCCGCCGCCGCAATTGGCGTTGCTGCCCTCCAGGAGTCGGTAGGCGTCAAGGATCTCACCGTCGGGGCCGTAGTGAATGGCCGAGACGCCGGCAAACCCCGCTCGGAACACCTCGCTGTTGACCGTGTGGTACCAGCCACCCTCACCGTCGTCGAAAACCGCCGCCCCATCGGGGTAGACAAGCCACCGGTAGTCGGTGTTGCCTACCGGCTCGCCGGCAATCGCCACCACACGGGAGGTGAAGCCCGGGGGCATGATGATGCCGTTCCCGTCAGGCTCGATGCCGTCGAGAGCCCCATAAGGCCCGGGGCCAGCCTGGGCACCCACCGCGCTGCCCACCAATGGCCCAACGACAGTGCCGCCGGCGGCGACAACGGTGCCGCGCAGGAAGCTGCGACGATCCATGGAGTCACCCTAGCCCCATGACGTGTGGCGCGCTCTTGGACGCATACGGGCGAATACAGCAGCGGCCAGAATCGCTATCGGATGCCCAGCACGGGGCGGAGGAACTTGCCGGTGTAGCTGTGATCGGAGCGGGCTACCAGATCGGGGGGACCCTCGGCGACCACAGTGCCGCCGTTGTCGCCGCCTTCGGGGCCGAGGTCGACGATCCAGTCGGCGGTCTTGATCACGTCGAGGTTGTGCTCGATCACCAGAACGGTGTTGCCCTGGTCGACCAGGCGGCTGAGCACGGCCAGCAGCTTGCGGACATCGTCGAAGTGCAGGCCGGTGGTGGGCTCGTCGAGTATGTAGATGGTGTGGCCGGTGGGGCGCTTGGCCAACTCGGAGGCCAGCTTCACCCGCTGGGCCTCTCCGCCCGACAAGGTGGGGGCGGGTTGGCCGAGGCGGATGTAGCCCAGGCCCACGTCCACCAGGGTCTGCATGTGGCGGGCGATGGCCGGCTGGTTGCCGAAGAACTCCAGGGCATCCGCGCACGACATGTCGAGCACCTCGGAAATGGTGCGGCCCTTGAACTCGATGTCGAGGGTGTCGCGGTTGTAGCGCGCCCCCTTGCACACCTCGCAGGGCACGTACACGTCGGGCAGGAAGTGCATCTCTATCTTGATGGTGCCGTCGCCCGAGCAGGCCTCGCAGCGGCCGCCCTTGACGTTGAAGGAGAACCGGCCGGGCATGTAGCCTCGCACCCGGGACTCCGGGGTCTGGGCGAACAGCTTGCGGATGTGGTCGAACACGCTGGTGTAGGTGGCCGGATTCGACCGGGGGGTGCGCCCGATGGGCTGCTGGTCGATGTTGATCACCTTGTCGAGGGCCTCGGTGCCGTCGATCCCCTTGTGCAGGCCGGGCGGGATCTTCGACTTGTAGATGCGCTGCATCAGCGACCGGTACAAGATGTCGTTCACCAGGGTGGACTTGCCCGAACCCGACACCCCGGTGACGGTCACGAAGCAGCCCAGCGGGATGTCGATGTCGATGTCGGCGAGGTTGTTCTCCCGGGCGCCCCGGATGGTGAGCCAGTCGTCGCCAGGATGGCGGCGGTGCTGAGGCACCGGTATCGACTTGCGGCCCGACAGGTACTGGCCGGTGAGCGACTGCTTGTTGTCCAGCAGGCCGGCCACCGTCCCGGAGTGGACTACGGTGCCGCCGTGCTCGCCGGCGCCGGGGCCGATGTCCACCACGTAGTCGGCCACCCGCACCGTCTCCTCGTCGTGCTCAACCACCAAGACGGTGTTGCCCAGGTCGCGCATCCGCTCAAGGGTGTCGATGAGGCGGCGATTGTCCCGCTGGTGCAGCCCGATGGAGGGCTCGTCGAGCACGTAGAGCACCCCCACCAGGCCGCTGCCGATCTGCGAGGCCAGTCGGATGCGCTGGGCCTCTCCCCCGCTGAGGGTGCCGGCTGAGCGACCCAGGGCCAGATACTCCAGCCCCACGTCGAGAAGGAACTTGAGCCGGGCGTTGATCTCCTTGAGCACCTGGCCGGCGATGGTCTGATCGCGCTCCGACAGTTCCAGCGAGGCCAGGGCCGCGGCCGCATCCCGAATGGAGAGGGAGCACACCTCGTCGATGGTGCGGTCGCCCACGGTCACAGCCAGCGACAGGGGGTTGAGCCGGGCGCCGTTGCACCCTGAGCAGGGCACCTCCCGCATGTACCCCTCGATCTGGGCTCGCACCGCGTCGGAGTCCGACTCGCTGTGGCGGCGCTGGAGATAGGGGATCACGCCCTCGTAGCGGGCGTTGTAGCGGCGAACCCGGCCGTAGCGGTTCTTGAAGCGGACCTCGGTGCGCTGGTTGGCGATGCCCTTCCCGAACAGCAGCAGATCATGGTGCTGGCGATCGAGACTCCCCCACGGCTGGTCCATGGGGATGTCCCGGTCCTCGGCCACCGACTCCACCAGGCGCTTGAAATACTGGTTGTGGCCCTTGGCCCACGGGGCGATGGCGCCGTCGGCCAGGCTCAGGTCGGGATCGGGGATCACCAGCCGGGGATCAACCTCGAACACCGACCCCAACCCATCGCACGACTGGCACGCCCCGTAGGGCGAGTTAAAGGAGAAGTTGCGGGGGGCCAGCTCCTCGAACGACTTGCCGTCGGAGGGCCTGGACAGGTGCTGGGAGAACGTGATGGTCTGGGGTTCCTCGTCGGAATCGGGATCCTGGGGCATGACCATCAACTCGGCCACGCCCTCGGCCAGACCCAGCGCGGTCTCCATCGACTCGGTGAGCCGGCGCTCGATACCCTCTCGCATCACCAGGCGGTCGACCACCACCGAGATGCTGTGCATCTCATAGCGGGCCAGATCCAGATCATCGATGCCGTTGTCCAGCTCGATCAGGTCGCCGTCCACGATGGCCCGGGCAAAACCGTCGGAGGCCAGCTCGGCCAAAAGCGTGTCGTAGGTGCCCTTGCGCCCTCGCACCACCGGGGCCAGCACCTGGAACCTGGCGCCCTCGTCCATCTCCATCACCCGGTCGACGATTTGCTGGGGGGTCTGGCGCACCAGGCGCTCGCCGGTCTCGGGGTCATGCGGGATGCCGATGCGGGAGAACAGCAGCCTCAGGTAGTCGTACACCTCGGTGATGGTCCCCACCGTGGAGCGGGGGTTGCGCGACGCGCTCTTCTGGTCGATGGAAATGGCCGGCGACAGGCCGTCGATGAAGTCCACGTCAGGCTTGTCCATCTGGCCCAGGAACTGGCGGGCGTAGGCCGACAGCGACTCCACGTAGCGGCGCTGGCCCTCGGCGTAGATGGTGTCGAAGGCCAGCGACGACTTGCCCGACCCGGAGATGCCGGTGAATACGATGAGCCTGTCGCGGGGTATCGTCAGATGGACGTCGCGCAGGTTGTGCTCACGCGCACCATGGATGACGATCTCGTCGGCCACGCAGTGAACTTACCGGCCCGCGCTGACGATTGAGACAGGAGAGATGGAAAGAGTCGGAGAAAAGGGACCTGATTAGCCCCATGGCCTACCCCCACGTGTTCCAGCCGCTCGACATCGGCGGCTGCACGCTGCCCAACCGGATCGTGAGGGCCGCCCACAGCACCGGGGCGGTCGGCGAAGACCTGATCGCCTACCACGAGGCCCGGGCCAAGGGGGGCGCGGCGCTCACCATCCTCCAGATCGCGGGCGTCCACCCCACCTCCCCCACCGACATCCCGGTGTACACCGACCGGGTGCTCCCGCTCTACGAGGAGATGGCGGCCCGCCTGCACGCCGCCGGAGGCAAGGTTTTCCAGCAGCTATGGCACGGTGGAGCGGCCATCGAGCAGCGCTCGCTCAGCAATTTCCAGCAGCCGCTGGCCCCGAGCCCCATCCCCAGCCCCATGGTGGGCGTGGTTCCCCAGGTGCTGACCACCACCATGATCGACGAGTTGGTGGAAGCGTTCGCGGCGGCCGCTCTGCGGTGCGAGGCGGGCGGGCTCGACGGGGTGGAGCTCCACGGCGCCCACGGCTACCTCATCGGCCAGTTCCTGTCCCCTGCCACCAACCTGCGCGACGACCACTACGGCGGCAGCCTGGAGAACCGCACTCGCTTCTTGCGGGAGATCCTGGCTGCCATCCGGGCCGAGACCAGCCCCGGCTTCCCGGTCGGCCTCCGCATCTCGGCTGACGACCAGATCGAGGGCGGGGTCTACCCTGAGGAGGCCGCCGCCATCGCCAAGCAGGTGGAGCCCGACATCGACTTTTTGGACGTGTCGCTTTCGTCGTACTGGCGCTTCCACCGGCTGCTGTCCACCCTTGACGAAGGACTGGGCTACGAGGTGCCCACCAGCGAGGTGGTGACCACGGCGGTTGAGGTGCCCGCCATCGTCACCGGACGCATCACCACGCTCGACCACGCCGAGCACCTGATCAAAAGCGGCGTGGCCGATCTGGTGTCCATCGTGCGGGGCATGATCGCCGACCCCGAGTTGGTGGCCAAGGCCCGCGACGGCCGGGAGAGCGAGATCCGTCCGTGCATCGGCACCTCGGTGGGCTGCGTGGCCCGGTTCATGGTGGCCGGCAAGATGCGCTGTGTGGTCAACACCGCGGCCGGCCAGGAGACCAGGGTGCCGTTCGAGCCCGCCGACCGGGTGGCCGTGCCCAAGCGGGTGCTGGTGGCCGGGGGCGGACCGGCCGGCTTGGAGGCGGCCCGCACCGCAGCCCTGAGGGGTCACGAGGTGGTGCTCTGCGAGATGGCCGGCGAGTTGGGCGGCCAGGTGCGGATGGCGGCGTCGGCCCCGCCCCGATCCGACCTGGGGGCCATCACCGCCTTCTTGGCCGACGAGCTCCACCGCCTGGGGGTGACCGTGCAGCTCCGCTCCCCCGTCGACCCTGATGTCGTGGCCGACGAGGGGCCCGATGAGCTGATCATCGCCACCGGCACCACCCCCCGAAGAGGCTTTCAGATCTCCGCCCCGTCGAATCCGATCCCCGGCGCCCACCTGCCCCACGTGTTCACCAGCTGGGAAGTGCTCGGCTTCGGCGGCCGGGCCTCCATTGGCCAAGAGGCCGTGGTATACGACGACACCGGCACGTTCGAGGCCATCTCAGTGTGCGACGCCCTGATGGCCGCCGGCGCCGAGGTCACCCTCCTCAGCCGCCACGAGCAACTAGGAGCGGCGATTCTTTATCCGCCCGCCACCGTGGAGGCCAGCCGGGAGCGGCTGTTCAGCGGACGGTTCTCATTCACCCCCGCAGTGGCTCTGCGGGAGATCACCCCGGAGGCCGTGATGACCCGCGACCTGGGCACCTACAACGAGCGGGGCTTCGATGCCGACACCGTGGTGATCGTGAGCTACCACGACTGCAACAACGAGCTGGCCGACTACTTGCGCGCCGAGATGTCTGATCGATCCGATGCCCCAAAGTTCACCATGCACCTAGTGGGCGACGTGAACGGCACCAACAGCATCATGGCCGCCATCCACGCCGGCGCCCGGGTCGGCCGGGAGATCTGAGAAATGACCAGAGTCTTCAACAACTAATGAGGTCGGTAGCATCAGTTCGGTGAGCAGCTTGGGGGACTCGGCCTTTCGGATGGTGTCGTCGTTCGAGCCCGCTGGAGATCAACCTAAGGCGATTGCGGCGCTTTCTGAGGGATTGAGGCGGGGCGACCGTTTCCAGACCCTGCTGGGCATCACCGGGTCGGGCAAGAGCGCCACGATGGCCTGGACCATTGAGCAGGTGCAGCGGCCCACGCTGGTGCTGGCCCCCAACAAGTCGCTGGCGGCCCAGTTGGCCAACGAGATGCGGGAGTTCTTTCCCGACAATCGGGTGGAATACTTCGTGTCGTACTACGACTACTACCAGCCCGAGGCCTACATGCCGACCTCCGACACCTACATCGAGAAGGACTCGTCGGTGAACGACGAGATCGACCGGCTCCGCCACTCCACCACCGAGGCCCTTCTCACCCGCCGCGACGTGATCGTGGTGGCGTCGGTGTCGTGCATCTACGGGCTGGGTGCGCCCGAGGAGTACCAAAACCTCCTGTGCATCTCCCGAGTGGGCCAGAGCTACGACCAGCGGGACCTGCTTCGTCGGCTGGTGGACATGCAATATGAGCGCAACGACGCCAACCTGGTGCGGGGCCGGTTCCGGGTGCGGGGCGACGTCATCGAGGTCCACCCGGCCTACGAGGAATATGTGGTGCGCATCCAACTCTTCGGCGACGAGGTGGAGCAGATCACCACCGTGGACCCAGTGACCGGCGAGCGGCTCGACACCCTGAGCGAAGTGGTCGTGTTCCCCGCCACCCACTATGTGGCCGGCGAGGAGCGGATGCAGCGGGCTATCACGGGTATCGAAGCCGAACTCCAGGAGCGGCTGGCCTACTTCGACAAGGAGGGGAAGCTGCTGGAGGCCCAGCGGCTGCGGATGCGAACCACCTATGACCTGGAGATGATGCAGGAGATCGGTTTCTGCAACGGCATCGAGAACTACTCCCGCCACATAGACGGCCGGGCCCCGGGAGAGCGGCCCTTCACGCTCTTGGACTACTTCCCCGACGACTTCATCACCGTGATCGACGAGTCGCATGTGGCCGTGCCCCAGCTTCACGGCCAATTCGAGGGCGACCGGAGCCGCAAGCTGACCCTAGTGGAGCACGGTTTCCGGCTCCCCTCGGCGGCCGACAACCGGCCGCTGCGGTTCGAGGAGGTCATGGAGCGGGTGGGCCAGGTGGTGTTCTTGTCGGCCACGCCCAGCGACTACGAGCTCAACGTCTCCGATCAGGTGGTCGAGCAGATCGTGCGCCCCACCGGGCTGGTGGACCCCGAAGTCCAGGTGCGCCCCACCAAGGGTCAGATCGACGACTTGATGAAGCTCATCGAGGGCCGCATCGATCAGGAGCAGCGGGTGCTGGTCACCACCCTGACCAAGAAGATGGCCGAGGATCTCACCGAGTACCTGCTGGAGCTGGGGGTGAGGGTCCGCTACCTGCACAGCGAGGTGGACACCATCGAGCGGATCGAGATCCTTCGCGACCTGAGGCTGGGTGAATTCGACGTGCTGGTGGGCATCAACCTGCTGCGAGAGGGCCTCGACCTTCCCGAGGTGTCGCTGGTGGCCATCTTGGATGCCGACAAGGAGGGGTTCCTGCGCAGCGAGACCTCGCTGATCCAAACCATCGGCCGGGCGGCCCGCAACGTGGACGGCCAAGTGACCATGTACGCCGACATGGTGACCGACTCCATGAGGAGGGCCATCTCGGAGACCCATCGGCGGCGGGGGTTGCAGCAGGCCTTCAACGAACAGCACGGCATCAACCCCCAGACCATCCGCAAGGCGGTCAGCGACATCCTGGCCGAGCTGCGACCGGCCGATGACGGTGTGCCCATTCCCGGCGGTGGCCAGCGATCCCGAACGATGGACCGGTCCCGGCGCAGCGCAGAGGTGATCGACCTGGACACAGGCGGAATCGAGCGCCTCATCCACACCCTCACCGAGGAGATGAACGAGGCCGCCACCGACCTGAAGTTCGAGTACGCCGCCCGCCTGCGCGACGAGATCAAGGACTTGCAGCGCGACCTGCGGGCGATGGCCTGAGAGGAGCATGGGCGGCTGTGACGGGAGCAGAAGAACCAGTCGTGGTCCTAGTGGAAGACGACCCCAATATCGCCAGTTTGGTGGACATGTATCTACGCCAAGACGGCTACCGGGTTTACCAGGCGGCCGACGGCGAAACCGGAATAGACCGCATCAAACAGCATCGGCCCAAACTGGTGATCCTCGACATCGGGCTGTCCGGCGATCTCGACGGCATCCAGATTTGCCGTGAGCTGCGTGCTACCTCCGATATCCCGATCATCATGCTCACCGCCCGCGACGGCGAGATCGATCGGATACTGGGGCTTGAGTTGGGGGCAGACGACTACGTGACCAAGCCTTTCTCCCCCCGCGAGCTGGTAGCCAGGATTCGGGCCGTTCTGCGGCGCACCGACAGCGCGGCCCGAACCTCCCTGCCCCCGGTCTTGGATATAGGAGAGGTCGAAGTCGATATCGCCCGCCGCGAGGTCCGGCTCGGCGGCCAACCGGTCGCCATCACCGCTCGGGAGTTCAACCTGCTCCAATACCTGGCCGAGAACCTGGGGCTGGCTCTCAGCCGCCGCCAGTTGCTGGACGGCGTGTGGGGATACGACTGGGTGGGCGACGAGCGCACCGTTGACGTCCATGTGCTACAGCTCCGCAAGAAACTGGGTGACGCCCTGAGGATCACCACGGTGCGGGGCGTGGGCTACCGGCTGGACTGAAGGCCCGAAATGAGGCGACGGCTTATCGTGGCGGTGCTGGGCACAGCGGCAGTATCCCTTCTGCTGGCCGGCCTGGTCTCGCTGTTGCTAGTGCGCTGGGCCGACCGCCATGCCACACAAACGGAACTGGAGCAGGAGGCAACCGTACTAGCTGTGCTGATGGAGACAACCCCGTTCGAAGAACGGCGCCGCAGCCAACGCCTGCTCCGGGCGGTGGAGGAATTGCGACGCAACGACGTGAGCGTCCTACGGGTGAGAAACCAGTCCATTTCGGGAGAGTTCCCGGATAACGTCCTTCCAGAGGACTTGCTCCCCCTGGTCGCGGGCGACAAGAAGTCCGTCAGCGGCATAAGGGGTTCGACCGCGTGGGCAGCCGCCATCGGCGAGCGGCCCGGACGGCACTTCACTGCAATAGTCCTCACCGACGACGCCGACCAGTTTCTGGGAACAGTGCTGCTATGGCTGGGGGTTTCCTCGGCCATTTCCCTGGGACTGGGCGCCTTGGTGGCCGTGGCGTTGAGCCGCAGGATATCTGAGCCAATACAACGGGCCCGCGATGCCACTCGGCAGATTGCCGAGGGCGACCTCAAGACCCGACTGCCGGTCGCAAAACGCCGGGGCGACGAGATCAGCGACCTGTCCACTTCCATCAACAACATGGCGGAATCGCTGGAGCGCTCCCAGAATCTGGAACGGCAATTCTTGATGTCCGTATCCCACGATCTGCGCACCCCGCTCACCTCGATCAGGGGATACAGCGAGGCCATCGCCGACGGTACAGCAGCGGATCAGGAGCAGGCTGCCAGAGTCATCATTGCCGAGTCGGCCCGCCTCGAGCGACTGGTGAGCGACTTGCTGGATCTGGCCCGCCTGGATGCCCGGGAATTCGCCATTGAGCACCAACTCGTGGATGTGGACGCAGTGGTGCGCCAAGCATGTGCCGGATTCGCCCAAGAAGCCGCTGAACGGGAGATTGCGTTGGAGGTGGGCATGCTCGAGCGGAGCCGTCAAGAGTCGGTTTCGGCATGGTGTGACCCCGTTCGGCTGAGCCAAATCGTGGCCAATCTGGTGCAGAATGCACTGAAATTTGCCTATTCACGGGTGGAAGTGAACTACCGGAGAGAATCCCAAGACGACGAGGAGACGGCCGTCATCTCCGTGGCCGACGACGGTCCCGGTATCAGCGAGATGGACTTGCCCCACGTTTTTGAGCGCATCTACGTCGCCAAGCACACACCCCTCCCCCAAGAGGTGGGCTCCGGCCTGGGATTGGCGATCGTGGCCGAGTTGGCTGAGGCCATGGGGGGTACGGCCAGCGTTGCCGCCCGACATCCCGAAGGCACTCGATTCACCGTAGTGCTGCCTTCACGAGCTCCCTAGCGAAACGCTGACCAGGAGCTAACTGTTCGCTCACAAAGGGCGTGGACAATAGCTGTGCTCAATTCAACACAACCCCTACCTTCCGCAGAAAGGCGGCAAACATGGGCATATCGACCATCAAGAAGCTACTCGCCGGCGGAGTGGCCGTTATTTCACTGGCCGCGGGCCTGCTTGTCGTCACCGCTGTGTCGCCACTCGGACTTGCCGGCGCCCAAGAGGTTTCCCCACAACCCACAGAGGCCCAGCCCACCCTGACGGCGGTGTCAGCCACCAGCGAGGCAACCTCGATCGAAAGCACAACAGCAGACGATTCCGCGGATGATGACGGCAGTTGTGACGGGCGCCAAAGCCGTCTGGGCAAATCCTCTCGCCATGGAATCCGAGCGAGCGCCTTGACGACGCTGGCCGAGGCTCTGGACATGGATCGAGATTCCCTGGTGGAGACCTTGCGCAATGGCCAAACCGTGGCCCAATTGGCTGGTGGCCGGGCTGACGATGTGATCGCGGCCCTGGTCCAAGATTGGACCGACCGGATCGAAGCAAAGGTGGCCGACGGAGCACTGGACCAAGACCAGGCTGATGAGATGATCGCCGGTTTGGAGGAAAAGGCCACCGATCTGGTCAACGGAGAGCGCCCTGGGCGCACCAAAAAGTTCAGAGGCGACCGCCGCGGAGGCAAAAGACACCTTGCGAGTTGACCTTGCAACGCCCGGGAATCGCACTCGTCTGTGGACTCGTGATCCTCGCGGCCTGCGGGGCAAGCGCTGATGACAATGAACCATCCCAATTCGCCTATGAGGACGCTGGCGAGCCTGGCCTGCCGGCGAATTCACCGCCAGCGTCGCCGGGAAGCCCAGCCTCAGAAGGAAATGAACCATTGGCGGGACCCCAGCGAGGCATTCCGTCGGCGGTGCTCACCCCGTCGGGCATCCCGGTCGCAGTGCTGGGACAATCTGAGGCCGGCTACCTGATCCGCACTCCGTGCGGCAGTACTGCTGAGGTCTCTGCCGGTGTGCCGATTGACAGCCCGCGGGTGGTCATCGATCCGGGACACGGCGGGAAGTGGGACACCGGGGCGGTTGGACCCAACGGGCTGATCGAGCGTGACTTGAATCTAAAACTCAGCCGTGCCGTCCTCGAAGAACTCTCCCAGAGCGACATCCCCGCCGCCACCACCCGGACGGGCGACTACGGGACATCTCTCTCGGTCCGCGCCGCCTTTGCCGATGCCCTCGGCGCCGACGCACTGGTATCGATCCACCACAACGCCCCTACGTGGAGCCTCAGCGAGCTTCCGGGCACGGAGGTGTTCGTGCAATCGGCGACCGCCCAACAAGCCCGAACTGACTCGGCTCGACTCGGCGGCTTGCTCTATGAGGAGATCACCGCCGCGATGTCGACCTTGGACAACGTCTCTTGGAGCCGCCTACCCGACGCCGGCGTGCTGCGAGTGCTGCTTCCCAGCGGTGAAGACACCTACGGAATGCTGCGCGGCCCGGCTGTCCCCGCCGCGCTCGTCGAGTACGGGTACCTCTCCAATCCTTCCGAAGCCGCCCTGTTCGCCACTGACGAATACATCCGAATCGCCGCCAAAGCCACAGCCGCTGCCATCAGCGCCTATCTGCAAACCGATCGTCCCGGCGCTGGGTTCATCCCCGAGCCGCGCTCGTTCGACCCACCGCCAGCCTCAATTCCCTGCCAAGACCCAGCGCTGGCATAGGGAGACAAGAAGCGCCGATTTTCCCATCGGCTGCCGGGCTGCCAGAAGGACGAGAGGGCTAGACCTGCTCGACGGGCGCCTCGACTGCCTCTTCGACGGGCGCCTCGACAATCTCGGCACCGTCATCGGCGGCCGCGAGGTCGGGGGCAGGAGCAACATCTTCGCCCCCCTCCAACTCGAGGGCAGGAGCAACATCTTCGCCCCCCTCTACTCCGGGGGCGGGAGCGGCAGCTTCGCCCTCCTCGGCTCCGGGGGGGAGGTTGATGGCCTCGCCGGTTTCGGAGTAGTACTGGGCCCAGGCCTGGTCTTCGTCGGCGGCCACTACTTCGTCGACCGCACCGATGTAGTTCCCCTCGGCGTCGTAGGCGTGCTCGCCGAAGTGCTCTTGGAACTCGGCGGCCACCACGCCGCCCTCGGCGGCCTGTTTGATGGACAGGCTGATGCGGCGGCGATTGACGTCGAGGTCGATGATCTTCACCCACAGCTCCTCGCCGGGGGTCACCACCTGCTCGGGCAAGTCGATGTGGTGGGAGGAGATCTCCGAGATGTGGACCAACCCCTCGATGCTCTCGCCCACCTGGACGAAGGCGCCGAACGGCACCAGTTTGGTGACCCGGCCGTACACCAGCTCGCCCACCTGGTGGCTGGAGGCGAACTCCTGCCAGGGATCCTGCTGGGTGGCTTTCAACGACAGGCTGATGCGCTCGCGGTCGAGGTCCACTTCGAGCACCTGGATCTCGATCTCATCGCCCACCTGCACCACCGCGCTGGGATGGTCGACGTGCTTCCACGACAGCTCCGACACATGGACTAGGCCGTCCATGCCGCCCAAGTCGACGAACGCCCCGAAGTTCACCACTGAGGAGACCACGCCGCTGCGGCGCTCTCCCGGCTTGAGGTTGTCCAAGAACGCCTCGCGCTGCTCCTTCTCGGTCTCCTCCAGCCAAGCCCGGCGGGATAGCACGACGTTGTTGCGGTTCTTGTCCAGCTCGATGATCTTGGCCTCGAGCGTCTGGCCGATATAGGGCTGTAGGTCGCGCACCCGGCGCAGCTCCACCAGGGAGGCCGGCAAGAAGCCCCGCAGGCCGATGTCGACGATCAGGCCGCCCTTGACCACCTCGATCACCGGGCCCGAGACCGTGCCCTCCTTCTCCTTGACCTCCTCGATGTTGCCCCAGGCCCGCTCGTACTGGGCCCGCTTCTTGGACAGGATCAGCTGGCCGTCTTTGTCCTCCTTCTGGAGGACCAGAGCCTCGATCTCCTCCCCCAGGGTCACGATCTCGCCGGGGTCGATCACGTTGCGGATGGACAGCTCCCGGGAGGGGATGATCCCTTCCGCTTTGAAACCGATGTCCAGCAGCACCTCGTCGCGGTCCACCTTGACTACCTTGCCAGAGACGATCTGGCCGTCCTCCACTTGGACCATGGTGGCGGCGTAGGCGTCGTCCAAGAACTGCTCTTCGATGTCGTGGTCGGTGATCTGGCGGGGGACGTAGTTGCCCTCGGCGTCATAGGTTCCCACGCCGTCGGGGGCGTCTAGCACTGCGGTTGCCGACGGCGGGGCGGGAGGGGCGGATGGGGTGGTATCGAGGTCGGACACGTTGGATTGAGCCTCACGGGAGGAGATGGATGGGACACAGGGCGCGGCACAGCAGCCTGAACCGGCCCGCTGATGCTAACAGCCACCGCCCCGGCGGGCTACTTGCTGCCCGACTTCTCGCTGCCGATCTACCTGCTTCTGGGCTATTTGGCGTCGGCCCAGGTGCGCCCGGACGACAGATGCACCTCGAGGGGCACTCTCAGCTGGCAGGCCCCGGCCATGGTCGCCACCGTGAGCTCGGCCGCGACGTCGTGCTCGCCCTCGGGAACCTCCAAGATCACTTCGTCGTGTACCTGGAGGATGATCCGGCTTTCGAGCCCCCGGTCTTGCAGCGCGCGGTCGAGCCTCACCAAGGCCACCTTGAATATGTCGGCGGCCAAACCCTGGATGCCCGCGTTCATGGCCTGGCGCTCGGCGGCCTGGCGAAGCCGGAAGTTGGAGGAGCTGATCTCGGGGATCCGGCGCCTCCGGCCGAACAGGGTCTCGGTGTAGCCCCGGTCACGGGCCTCGGCCACCGTCTTGTCCATGTAGTCCCGCAGCGCGGGGAACGCCTCGAAATAGGCTTCGAGGATCACCGCGGCCTCTCCGGTGGGGACGTTCAGCCGCTGGCCCAGTCCGTAGGCCTCCATGCCGTAGGCCAACCCGTAGGACACCATCTTGGCGGTGGACCGCTCCTCGATCCCCACCGCCTCGGGGTCGATGCCGAACACCTGGGCGGCCACGGAGGTGTGGATGTCTTGGCCCGACTCGAAGGCCCCGATCAGGCCGGGATCCTCGGCCAGATGGGCGATGCAGCGCAGCTCGATCTGGTTGTAGTCGGCCACCAGCAGCTCGCAGCCGGCGGCGGCCACGAAGACCTCCCGGAAAACCCGGCCGGTCTTGGTGCGGACCGGGATGTTGTGCAGGTTGGGAGCGTCGGAGCTGAGCCTCCCGGTGCGGGCCACCGTCTGGTTGAACATGGCCCGGATGCGGTTGTCGGGCTCCGCGGCCACCGCGGCCACCAGCCCCTCGCCGTAGGTGGACCGCAGCTTCTCGACCTCCCGGTAGTCCAGCAACTCGTCCACCACCGGGTGTTCGCCCCGCAGCTTCTCCAGGGTGGCGGCATCGGTGCTGTAGGCCCCGCCCGGGGTCTTCTTCTGGGGGGCGAGCCCCAGCTTGTCGAACAGCAGCTCGCCGATCTGCTTGGGGGAGTTCACGTTGAAGCTCCCCCCGCCGGCCGCGTCGATCACCGAAGCCCGGCGCCGCTCGGCATCGGAGGCCAGTTGGTCTCGCAAACGGGTGAGGCCCTCCACGTCAACCCCGATGCCCACGTGTTCCATCCGGGCCAGAACCCGAACCAGGGGCACTTCCATGTCGTCGTTGAGCAGGCGCAGGCCCTCGGCATCCAGCGCGTCCCGCAGAGGCTCGGCCAGGTGGGCCACGGCCAGGGCCTGGAGGCCGGCCTGCACCGACGGTGCCAGCGCGTCCCCGGAATCGTCGCCGAACAGCTGGCCCTCACCGGGCTGACCGGGTCCGGGAAGCTCCAACGATGTTCGGGACCTCAGCAACTCGTCCAGCTCGTAGCGACCGCTGGCCGGGTCCAGCAGATAGGCCGCGATCCTGGTGTCCACGGCCAGTCCCGCGGCATCGACCCCCCGCGACAGCAGCCACAAGACGAGCGGCTTGGCATCGTGGGCGAAAAATGGGGTGCCCGCACCGAAGAACTCAGCCAGCGCAGTGAGCCCCGCAGACTCCAGCAACTCCGCCGACAGCCACACTGCTTTGCCGCCCTCGCGGTCGGTGGCCAACGCCAAGCCCAGCAGCCGGCGACGATGGGGCTGGCGCTCATCTACCGGGTCGCCCCAGCCCGCGGCCAGCGCCACCGGGTCGCCGCCGGCAGCCAGACGGCTGAGCGTGTCGAATGCGGCCTCGGCGGTCGGCACCGTCTCGACTTCGGCCTCCAGCACCCCAGCGCTGCCGTCGGCATAGCCCAGATCAACGCTCAGCACATCGGCCACGAAGCCGTCGAACCTTCTGAACTCCAAGAAGTCGAACAGCTCCTTGACCTCGGCGGGATCGGGCCGGCCGAAATCCAGATCGCCCACACTCACATCGAGGGGGACGTCTCGCAGCAGCTCCATCAGTTCCAGGTTCAGCCTCACCCGCTCCTCGGCCGCGCCCAGGTTCTCCTGGAGTTTGGGCGTCTGGTCTTCCACATGCCGATACAGCTCTTCGATATCGCCGTAGGAGTTGATCAGCTTGGCCGCGGTCTTCTCCCCCACCCCGTCCACACCGGGCAGGTTGTCGGAGGGGTCACCCCGCAGCGCGGCGTAGGCCACATAGTCGGCCGGCCTCACCCCGGTGCGCTCCTCGATGCCGGCCTCGTCGTAGAGGGCGTAGTCCGACACTCCCCGCTTGTTGTAGAGCACCCGCACATGGGGATCCTCCACCAGCTGGTAGGCATCCCGGTCGCCGGTCACCACGATCACGTCCTCACCCCGGTCGCGGGCCTGGGTGGCCAGCGTGGCGATCACGTCGTCGGCCTCCACCCCGGCGTGCTCCACCGCAGTGATCTGGAGAGTGTCCACCAGCTTGCGGACCAGCCCCATCTGCTGGCGCAGGGTTTCGGGGGTCTCCCGCCGATTGGCCTTGTAGCTGGCAATCCGCTCGTGGCGAAAGGTGGGCTCGGGCCGGTCGAATGCCACCGCCACCCGGTCGGGGCGGTGGTCGCGCAGCAGGGTAAACAGCATCATGGTGAAGCCGTACACCGCGTTGGTCACCTGTCCGCTGGCGGTAACCATGTCCTCGGGCAGGGCGAAGAAAGCCCGGTAGGCCAGCGAGTTGCCGTCCACCAGCATCACCGTTGTTCGCTCAGCCATAGGTCTTGTCTCCACTCAGCGCCTTCAATTGGTCTGCGCTCATGTCGATGATCTCGTTGGCCACATCGGCCATTGGCCGGCGCTCGCCCATGGCCCGGTGCTGGATGAGGCTGTAGGCGTCGGCCTCCGACATGGAGCAGACGTCCATGAGGCGCCCCTTGGCCCGATCGATGGCCTTGCGGGCCTCCAGCCGGGCTTCGGCCCGCTCCACCTGGTGATTGAGCGCCACCAGCTCCCGGAAGCGCACCAGGGCCACCTCGACCGCGGGCACCAACTCGGCCCGCTCGAACGGCTTGACCAGATAGGCCAGCGCCCCGGCGCCGGCGGCCCTGGCGATCAAGTCGCGCTGGCTGAAGGCGGTGAGCAGCAGCACGGCGCACAGCCGCTCGTCGCGGATCTGGCCCGCTGCGGTGATGCCGTCGGTCCCCGGCATCTTCACGTCGAGGATGGCCACGTCGGGACGCTTCTCCCTCACCAAGTCCAGCACTTGGTCGCCCCGGCTAGTCTCACCCACCACGAGGTATCCCTCCTCCTCCAGAGTCTCTCGCAGGTCGAGCCGGATGATGGCCTCGTCTTCGGCCAGCACGATGCGAACCTGGTCGGACGGCTGAGGGGCGCCGGTCTGGGCCGACGGGTCAGGCATCGGAGTAGAACCTGTCCAGCAGATCGTCCTGCTGCTCCTCCAGGCTATGGATCTCCTCGCGCAGCCGGGCCCGATGCCGGGCCATCGTCTCCGCCTGGCGGGCGGCGTCGCGATGCTGGCGCTCTGAGGCGGGGGTCTCCGAGACCAGTGCCCGCAAACGGGCATCGTCGGCCAGATCCTCGAAATGAAGGCACTGCTCCTCGGCAACCTCGAGATCGGCTCTCAGCCGCTTCAACCGGTCGGCCACATCTGACAATCGGCGTTCCACCCTGCTCTGGGTCACGAGCCGATGCTATCGCTAGATTCTTCTCGGCTGAGCCGACATGACGACACAAGGAGCACACCTATGAGCGATGAGATCCGAGACAACGCGGTGAGCGGCAAGGCCTGGGCCGGTTTCTGCGACAGCCTGAAGGACGCCGGCCAGATCATCCTCGACAACAGCACCGACGACCTCGACCGGCTCGAGGGCTTCCGCTACTTGACACGCCTCACCCGAGGAGAGCTCGGGCGCCTGGAGAACCACGGCCCGGCCTACACCCAGATCTTGCCAATACCCCACAATGTGAAGATCGGCTGCGACAACCCCGATGCCCTCTACCAGGGTGTGCCCATAAGCGGGTCCTACGATTACCGCATACGCGGACCGCGGGGCACGGTCAATTACTTGAGCTTGAACGCGTTCTCGGGCGGTTTTGGGATGGGGTCGGCCCCGCCCGACCGACAAGGGGCTCTGGCGTTCAACGATCCCCAACCGGGCGAGCAGGTCGATGTGATCGCCAGCGCCAGCGAACCCGAGCAGCTCGAGCCCGGGCAGCGGTGGCTCCGGCTGGCACCCGATAGCAATCAGATCGCCATCCGCAACTTCTACCTCGACCGCACCGCCGAGCGGCCTTCCGAGCTCCACATCGAGTGCCTCAACGGCCCCGACGAACTACCTCCTCCGCTGAGCGCGCAACGCCTGACAAACGGCCTCGCCCGGGCCGCGCTAGGGGTACACGGCATCGCCCGGCGATTCGTCGACTGGCTGGACATGTTCCAGGAGCGGCCCAACACGCTCGAATTCCTTCCAAAGCGGGATGGTCCCGGCGGTTGGGGCGACCCCACCCAGTTGTTCCGCCACGGCTACTGGACGCTTCAGCCCGGCCAAGCGCTGGTGATCGACGTGCCGCCCATCGACGCGTACTACTGGAACTTCCAGCTCAACAACATCTGGGAGGAGTCGCTCGACTACGACTGGCTTCAAGTGACGGTCAACAAGCACACCGCGGTGTACGAGCCCGACGGCACGGCCCGTATCATCGTGGCCGACGACGACCCTGGATTCGCCAACTGGATCGACACGGCATACCGCCGCCACGGCACCATGGGCCTGCGCTACAACCAGGTGGTGGAGGACATCCCGCCCTCACTCCGGGTGATGGACGTGGCCGAATTGACCAGCTAGCCCTTGGCAACAAGGTCGATGATTCCGATTGTCGGGCGGACACCGAACCGAAGTTGAGGGGCATTGCCCCGCTCGCGGCCTACCCCGGTGGACACATAGACCGGCGTTCCGTGCAGTTCGTGCAGCCCGCCGGCCGCGACCTGCCGGGGCACGCTGGACGCAGTGATTGGAGGGCCGAAGAAAGGGATCGCGACCTGACCGCCGTGGGTGTGGCCCGAGACAAGCAGATCCACGGTTGATCCATTAAGCAGTTTGATCGCATCTGGCTCGTGGGCGAGAAGTATGCGCACGCCAGGGAGATCCTG
Source organism: Candidatus Poriferisocius sp. (assembly GCF_965208475.1). Classification (GTDB taxonomy): domain Bacteria; phylum Actinomycetota; class Acidimicrobiia; order Acidimicrobiales; family Bin134; genus Poriferisocius. The sequence goes on from NZ_OZ242338.1 coordinate 1,133,293, forward strand.
GTCGGTTATCCGCTCGGCGATCTGTCGCGCCGCTGGCTCATAGTCGCGGCCATCTAGCGACACTCCGGCAAGATGGACGACAGCGCCGTTGATCTCAAACGTGTCGATCTCGTTGTCGAGCACCCTGGCGCCGGTTCCCCGGGTGATCCGCCAGAGGTCGGAGACAGTGTCGGAATGGCCGTTCACCAGATAGACGGTGGGCACCGCGCTGACTAGGCGCTCAACCAGCTGTGTAAATTCCGGGGCCCGCTCATCGAACTGACCAGTTTCGATCTGATGCACGTCTCCCGGGAACACGACGATGTCGGGCTCCAAGGAGATCAGGCGGTCTATCGCCTCATTCTCATAGCTGCCGATGGAGGTGGTTTGAAGATCGGCGATCACACCGATGCGGATGTCATCGCCGATGCCCTCGACGGTCAGTTGCACCGCATCCACCCGCAGCCAAAACGGCTCGATGTGGGTGGCGTAGACACCGGCCGGTATCGCCGCGAACGAGACGAGACAGAGGGCGGTGATGATCGCGGGGCAAGGGCGGCCAAACGCCAGCACGATCGCCCCGGCCAACGGAAGGCCGACCACTAGAACCAGATATACGACATGGACGACCATGAAGTGGTCTGGTCCGGTGAAAACCAGAGCGACCGCAGTCAAGACCATGGTGCAGCCGACGCCGACACCCGCCGCGCCCAGCACAACCCAGCCGGTTCCGACCCCCCGGTGAATCCAATAGGCCGAAGCCGCACCCATGGCCACCCCGGCCACCATGCCGGCGGCTATCACGTAATAGTTCACTTGTTGTGGTCCCCAGAAGACTTGCCTGCGCCCCCCCTGTGGACCCACCCGCGACCAGGATCATATGACTCCGCCGCGTGAATTGCTGGTCGGGTCTCCCCTTGCGGCTTCTGACCCGATCAATTGGCCCTATTGTCGGGAAAAGGTGCTGGAACTACCCTCATGACATGAGTCCAGAACCTGGCCACGACGTTCTGGGAATCTCAGGAGCAGACACACCGTCTGTCGAGCCGCGCCAGAGGATCAAGAAGAAGGACTACGAGCGCGAACTGGCCCGCCTCCAGGAGGAGTTGGTGCGGTTGCAGCGCTGGATCCGCCACAAGGGCCTCAAGGTGGTGGTGATCTTCGAAGGACGCGACGCGGCCGGCAAGGGCGGGGTGATCAAGCGCATCGCCGAGCGGACGAATCCCCGAGTGGTTCGGGTGGTGGCGCTGGGCACGCCCAGCGACCGGGAGAAGACTGGGTGGTGGTTCCAGCGCTATGTGGCCGAGTTGCCCACCGCCGGCGAGATGATCCTGTTCGACCGCAGTTGGTACAACCGGGGGGTGGTGGAGCCGGTGATGGGATTCTGCACTGAGGAGGAGTACAAGGAGTTTCTGCGATCCTGCCCCGAGTTCGAGCGGATGCTGGTGCGGTCGGGGATCATATTGATCAAGTACTGGTTCTCGGTGAGCGACGAGGAGCAAGAGCGCCGGTTCCACAATCGGATCAACGATCCGATGAGGCGCTGGAAGCTCTCGCCGATAGACATCGAGGGCCGCACCCGCTGGGTTAAGTTCTCCAAGGCCAAAGACACACTGTTCGCCCACACCGACATCAAGCAGGCGCCGTGGTACGTGGTCAACGCCGACTCCAAGAAGGCGGCCCGGCTGAACTGCATCTCGCACCTCTTGTCGATGATCCCCTACGAGGAAGTGCCCTGGGAGGAAGTCGAGCTCCCCGAGCGCCAAGACCGAACCGGCTACGTGCGCCCGCCGATCACGGACCAGACTTTCGTCCCCGAGATCTACTGAGCCTTGACCAAGACGCAGGGCGAAATGAAAGCTACGACGTAATGGAAATCGCTTGCCGGATGTAGGAATCGTCGGTGAGTTGTTCGACGAGGAAACCGGCAAGATCTGCCCGGCTGATGCGCTTCGTCGCTCCTGTATTGGCGGCGATGACGGCACCCGTAGCCGGCTTGTCAGTCAGCACGGCTGAGCGGACAATCGTCCAGTTGGCAGAACTCCGCTCAACGAGGGCCTCCTGAGACTGGTGGTCTGCAAAGACATTGCGCAGCATGGTCTTGAACATCAGCCGCGAACTCCACGGAATCTGAGCCCAGCTGCCCCCCACTCCTGCCGCGGAAACAACGACGAGGCGCCTGATGTTCCCGCTGCACGCAGCATCGATGATATTCGCCGTGCCACCGGCAAGGGTTGTTCGGTCCCGCAAGCCGGTGCTGCCCAAGCTCACGATGACGGCATCGTGGCCCGCAACCGCCTTTTCGACTACGTCGGAGTCGAACACATCACCTCTTGAAAGGCGCAGGCCCGACTCTGCGTCGAGCCTGTCCACGGACCGCCCAAAGGCTGTGACCTCGTGGCCTTGCTCTAGCGCACGGCTCAAGATGTGCCGCCCGGTCTTGCCCGTCGCTCCGAATACGATGACGCGCATCTGTCCTCCTTCAATTCTCACTGGCTGATGGCCGCCACATGGCCCGCTCACTCGATAGAGGGTCGGACGCCAGGGTTGAGTCCGAGTCGAGGATCATCGTCATCCGCTCGTCGAGCTCGTAACTGGGCCAGTGGCCGAGCTCGGATGTGGAGGGATCGCCGGAGCGGGCAAAAGCGGCCCACGCCGATCTCATGCCCCGGCCGAGCGCCTCGGCGGCTTCGTCGGCACCGATGAACTCACGCCAGCCGTCCACACCGAAGCCATCGAACACGAAGGGCAGGTCGATGGCGTGGAACGCCCCCATGTCAGGATCGGCCTGCGAACACCAACGGAAGTCGTACATATAGGTCAGGGTTCCGGCGGCGACCCGGAAGTCGGCGATCCGCTGGATGGGCTCTCGCATGGAGACATCGGTGTTGATGGCGGTCAGGACGTCTGAATCCGATGTCCACGCAGTGCCCGCGGCGCCTTGGCGATACTCCCCTACTACCGCGTCCACTTCGGCTGCGGTCGGCTCAGCGCCGGTTCTCTCTGCCATATGGCCGCTCACCGTGCGATGCAGAATCTGCTCGGAGCTCTGGGCGGGCAGTTCCTGTTTGAACAGGCGCAGCTCGTGGGCTGTCGCGCCGAGCAGCACATCGATGTCGGTGACTGCGCCGGTGCCAAGCAGTTCTAAGGGCTTCTCCGGGATGATCGATCCGTCGACTACGGGGTGGAACGGCATCGGCCCGACTTTGGCGAGAAGGCCCATCACGGTCTGCGACTGAGCCGCCACCACCGCCTCGGTGCTGAGTTGCCGAAGCCCGGCGACATCGCTTACGCCGGCGTGGTCCATGAAGGCCCGGGCCACCTCGGCCGCTGTGTCGGGCGTTTGGGTCATCTCGACTCCGGGGCTCTGCATGATGGCCCGGCGCAGCACTGACGAGATGTCGGGGGAGCCGAGCAGGTGCAGGATCGACCCCGCCCCCGCCGACTCGCCGAACGCGGTAAGCGTGGCCGGGTCGCCGCCGAAGCGGGCCGCGTTGGCCCCGAGCCATTCAAGCCCGAGCCGCACGTCGTGGAGACCGCAGTTTGCCGTAGTGCCCTCGCCACCCGGAATCTGGCGCAGGTCCATGAACCCCAGCGCCCCCACCCGGTAGTTAACCGACGCCACCACCACCTGCTGCTCGGCAGCCAACCTCGCTCCGTTGTAGAGCGGGAATAAGCTTCCCCCAGTCAAATATGCACCACCATAAATCCACACCAAAACCGGCAAATCCGGTTCAGCCTCCGAAGGCGCCCACAGATTGAGGGTCAAGCAGTCCTCCGACACCGCGGTCGTGCTCGTCCCCGGAATCATCCCGGTGAACGGCCCGTCAACCGACTGAATAGGATCGGGCCCAAACGACACAGCCTCCCGCACGCCGCTCCAAGGCTCCACCGCCTCAGGAGCGCAGAATCTCCACTCCCCCACCGGCGGCTTCCCAAACGGAATCCCCAAGAACTGCCGGACCGCCCCATAGGGCGTGTCGACAACATTGCCCCGAACCTGGCCATGCGTCGTCTCCACAACACCCCCCATGTCCGTTCTGTGCTGTTCCACCCAGTCGCTCCTTCAGTCCTCGCCGGGGTCTTTCGGAACTATATGGGAGACCGCGACATGGGAGATTCCCCCCTAATCGTGGAGAGTTTGTTTATGAGGGTTAGGGGTGTTGGCTTGCCCTCACAGACCACCACACCACCAGTACCGGCAGGCTGCCGCGTCTGCGGCTGATGTGGTTGTCGGGGCACCTGCTGTTGGGGCTGCTGTTGCTATGTGTCGTGGGCTTGTTTGGCTTCGATCTCGGCGACTACCTGGTCCCACACGGGGCTGCTGTATCTCTGGGCGTTCTGCCTCGCTTCGGCGAGGGTGAGCGCGCCGCCGGCGACGTCGGCGGGATCCAGTGCGCCGATCGCGGCGAGCGCCCGCTGCCAGCGGTTGACGTGGGCGAAGCCGTGGTGGGTCTGAGACGCCAGGTACTGCACCGCCGCGACGACCTGCGGATCCGCGGCATACGAACCGGTTGTGCCGGTGTCGCTGTCGGCTGTGCCGGTGTCGGGCGCGATCGGCGGCGGGTCGTCGTCGTCTGCGACGACCACTGTCGCCGAGTTGGCGGTGCCCACGTCGTAGCCGTCGCCGTTGGCGACGGTCGCGGTGACCGACCCGTCAGCCTCGTCGACCGAGTCGCCGGTCGTGGCCACGGACAGGACCTTGTCGGTAGCGCCTGCGGGGATCGTGACGGTGCGGGCGCCGGCAGCGACGCCGTAGTCGCCCGACGCAGCAACCGTGACGGTCACAGCCAGGTCCGCTGCCGGCGCAGCATCAGCGGTGACGGTGAACGTCGCCGGGTCGCCCTCGGTGACGTCGCCGCCGGCGCTGACGGTCACCGAAGGCACTACGACCGGCGGGGGATCCTGCTGCTGCTGGGCTTGGGCGGCTGCCTGGGCGGTGAGGGCTGCCTGCACTTTGGGCAGCGTGCCGACGCCGTCGGCCCAGCCGTGACGGCGCGACCGGGCGAGCCACGCCGCGATGTCCTCGTCGCTCATGCCGCCGCTGCGGCCCCCGAGCCGGTCGAGCACCGCAGTCCAGTCGCGCACCCCTGCTTGGTGGCGGCGCGCCCTGAACGACGCGATGTGCGCTTCGACCTCCGCGACCAGCGCCGGCGAGATGCCCGCGCCGCCGCTGTCCGCGTCGGGGACGGCCTGCTGCTGGTCGGCCTGGTCCTGGTCGTGGGGGGGTGCCTGCTGGTCGTCGGGCACCGGATCGCCGTCGGACACCGGGTGGGCGTTGTCGTCGACGCTGGGAGAGGTCTCCAGGTTCGGCCCGTAGCTGACTGTGACCTGGCGGTGCGCTGACGGCTCGCCGTTGTCGCGCTCCAGGCTCATCGAGATGTCATAGGCGCCGGTGGAACCGTACAACGCCGGGTCCAGCGTCAAATCGACCCGCAACAGCCTGTCCCAGTGGCCCGGCTTGACATGCATCGCGAACCAGTGCCTGGGCCCCGCGACCTTCGTGTACGACGACGGACCGGCGCCCGCCTGATCGGCGCGATGCACCGTCGCGGCCACCGGCGCGTTGTCCCACGACCCGTCCGGGCGGCCGGTCCGCAGCCGGATGCGCAACGTATCCCAGCACAACCCCGCAGACCGGCCGTAGCCCGTCGTGCAGTCGGGCGGCCCGCCGACCCTGAGCCAGAACCTTCCCAGCCCCGAACGGCTCTCGCCCGCACGGCTCAACACGCTGACCTGACCGATCACCGCCCCATCGGCGCCCACAGCATCGAAGCTCCTCAGGTCGTCGTCGACCACCCGCACCGCCATGTTGAAGTCCGACTCCGCCTCGGCCTTGGACTCGCTTCGCCGCAGGATCTTCGACAGCGACCCCGACGTGTCCCAGTTCTCGCTGAACACGTGGCGGATGATGCGGGTCTCGGACCTCACATCGCCGTCGTGAGCGGCGGTCACCGTCACCGTGCGCGGCTCGTCGTGGTCGCGGTGAGTCCACGACACCACCGGCGGGTCGAACGACAGCCCCTCGCCCACCGGGGTGATCGTCAACGGCGACCCCGCCGCCGGAACGTTGGAATTCCGCACCGTGTACTGCACCGTGCCGCCCTCATCGACGCGCAGACACTCCCGCTCGCGACAACCGAAACTGAAACGCGGGTCGGGGCTGAACACCGGATCCAACCCCCGGGAGCGCTTCACCACCACCGTGATCGGCGCGAACGCCACCGACGCGTCAGACGACGACAACAACAACTGGAACTTCGCGTCAGGCCCATTCGCGGGCAGGCCGTCCGCGCCAGTAGCCACACCGGTCACCTCCACCACCCGATAGCCCTTGTGCAGCGCAGGCTCGTCAATATCCGTATAGCCCGCCCAGTCCCGAGCACCGAAATCGAAACTGATCGACTCAGACGGCTCACGCCTCTCGCTATACACGACCTGAGTGATAGTGCCCTTTCTAACAAGACGACCAGGGCCCGAGACATAACCATCCTGCACCTGATGGCCCTCAACGCCTTCGCGTCGGTCGTGTACATTCACGTACTTGCGGCCCATATACAAAACCGCAGGATGATTCACCAAAAAACGCGACGGATCAGACGACGACGCCGTCACCTCCACCCGGCCAGTCACCTCCTTAGCCAAATCCAAACGCACAGACACCGTCTCACCCTCACCCACAAACACCACCGACGGCGCAGACACCAACGGAACCAGCGCCACGCCGTTGACACCGATCTTGAGGGATTGTTGATAGCCCGACCAGGCACCGCCACTACTACGGGTTCGGTTCAGGCTCGTGTCGGCGATGCTCCAACCCGCCGCCGCGCCGGCATCCTCGGCAGTCGACGAGGTGGACCGCAACGCGTTTCTAGTGGGCCCGAACCCAGCAGTGACATCCAACACAACGAAATAAGTGGTGTACGCCGCAAGATCGACACCACCCCCCGGCGCCGCGAACCTCAAATTCTGGGCGGTAGAGAACGTGCCGGTTGACGACGGCGTCAAAGTCCCGAGAACCGCGCCCGGACTCCCGGACGCAGCAGCATTCACCGTGACTGCCAGCTTCGAAGCCCAAACAGCATCCGTCAACCCCTCGAAATGCACATCAACACTGCTCAACGAGTAACCCGCCGAGTTGCTGCCAGTCGTAAACGCCTGAGCAAAATCGTGGAGAATCAAATTGCGAAAACTGACACTACCCCGACCCAAATTACTCACCAACACCGACCCAGTCGGCGACTGCGCCCCAGCCGACGACAACGGCACCGGAACCAGCAATGCAGCCAACACCGCCACCGTCAAGAGGCTCCTAAGAACCCCCCCCCCCCCCCCCCTTTACCTTCGAACCACTCACATTAACCTTCGAACCACTCACAAGACCTCACCCTTTCGCTGACGCCCAGAAGACCAGGACCCGACCAACACGACTATATGTTACCACATATCACCGAGTGTCCGCCAGTGAACCTCCCCGGGTGTTGCGCAGGCTGCCAGGATTCTGTGGAGGCTCACATTCCCAACATGGTTCCGACGCTATCTCGGAGCCTCCATGGCCTACGGCACAATCCGACATGCCGAACAAGCGGGGTCAAGAACCCTACCCCAGGTCTGAAACTGGGCTAACTCTCGGTCGGTTCGCTGGCTGGGTTGACGTGGACGGTGACGATCTCGAGTTCGTGGTACTGCTGATGGAGGACTGACGTCGCGTAGTGCTGAAGTAGCCGCAATGAGACGTCGCGCTCGACGGGCCTGTCTGCCGTCGGCTCGTCGAGCACAGCCAGCCGGTCCTCGATGTTCTCCCCCCGGGCCGCCGCCACGAACTCGAGCACGGCCCATCCGTCCTGCTTGCTGGCCGTGACGCGCAGCGCCCGGTCGTCTGGGGCGTCTCCGGACTGCTCGGCGTCGAGCAGCGTCACCAGTGTCTCCTCGGCGACCGCGTCGAGCCTCTGCGTCATCGGCGTCCCCCAGCCGTGGCGGGCTGCGAAGGCGTTCAGGAACTCTTGGATGCGGGGGAGTTCCGGCAATGCCAGATTTGCGCGCAGCCGATGGCGGCGGGATTGGGTGACCTCTGTGAACAGCGTCAGCACGATGGCCACGAGGCCGCCCGATGTCATGCCGTTCTCCAAGAACCCACCGGCGAAGCCCTCCAGGTATTCCGGGAAGATCAGGCTGTTCTGGAATCCGACGCCGAGCCAGAATGCGACGCCCGCGATCAGTCCCTTGCGGTAGTCCGCGGCCTCTTCAGACACGATCTTCATACCCACCACGAACAGCAGCGCCATCAGAACGGTGACGTAAGCCGCGACCACCGCGTCGGGGATAGCGAGCACTAGCGCCAAGAACTTGGGCACGAACGCGAAGACGATGAATATGGCCCCGATGGCGACACCCACGCGACGCGCCGCGACGCCGGTCAGCTCGGCAATTGAGACGCTCGTTGAGTAGGTGGTGTTCGGCACGGTGCCGGCCAGCCCCGACAGCAGATTGCCGGCGCCGTCGGCGGCCACCGCTCCCTGCACGACGCGGTAGTCCACCGCTCGCGGCTTGCGCCACGACACACGCTGGATGGCCACGGAGTCGCCGATGGTTTCGACCGCACCGATGATCGTGACCAATACGAACGCGGGCAAAAGGCCCCAGAACGCCGAGTCGAATGAGAAGTCGAAGCCGGGCCATCCGCTGTCGGGCACGCCGATCCAGGCGGCGTCGGCAACCTTGTCGAAGTCGTAAAGCCCGAAGGCGGCGGCCACGATAGAGCCGGCCGCCACGCCGATTACCGGCGCCCAGAGGCGCAGGCCACCGGAGGACTTCAACGCGATGACGATTACCAACAAGATGGTGACGAGGGCGCTTGTCGGCGCACTCCAGTCGGATTTGCCTTCCGGTGAGGCCCTAACCATGTCGAAGATCAGCGGCATCACGGTCACAGCAATGAGCATCAGCACGGTGCCGGCCACTACGGGCGTGACCAGTCGCCTGAACAGCGAGAGTCCGGCGGCGAGCAGGAACTGGAACAGCGACGACGCCACCACCAGCACCGCCAGCAAACCGGGACCTCCCTCGACCAGCGCCGTCACGCACACGGCGATGAACGCCCCCGAAGTCCCCATGAGCAGCACGTACCCGGCGCCGATGCGCCCAAACCGCACCGCCTGGAGAATTGTGCTGACACCGCTGACCGCGGCCGCCGCGAACACCGCCCAAGTCAGGTACGAGTCGCTTTCGCCCGCGGCTCGAATGACGATCGCCGGTGTGAGCACAATGCCCGCGATGGTCAGCACCGCAAACTGGAGGCCCATTCCCACAGTCAGCGCTGGCGGCGGCCTGTCGTCGGGCTCAAACCGGATGTGGCGCTGTTCTGCCGGGTCGCCCTGTCTCACGGTGCCCATGCTTGCACAGTGCCAGATGAGTCGAAACCGGTGTCCTGTCACGAGCCCAGCGCGATCGACGAGATCATGGAGAAGGTGTTCCGAGAACGCCTCAACGAGATAGAAGCGAATCTGATTGTCGATTACCCGGCACGTGCAACGATCATTAGAGATGCCTTCGATGCGCATCGAGAGTCCAGGTACAACATTATGCCTGCCGCCGACTAACACATGCGGGGCACTGGCACCTCTTGAAGTAGGCGCTGCCATGGATTAGCCCACGCATCCGACCGTTGTCCACATCGAATTGAGACCAAAGCCGCCGCACGTAGCGCTCATCCCTCCTTCCTCTTGGCTTTGAGTAATACCTGTACAAGGCACACGCGACCAGATCTGCTGCCTGGAGAGCTCTAGACGCTCGGGAATCGGCGAACATTGGGACATCAGACAGGACTTCCACCGTGTGTTCCAGACTCGTCAACGAAGCACAGATACACCAGTCCCTCCTACGCGTTCGTGCCCCGCCAGAGGCGGGGCACGTTCTGCTTTGTCGGCAGAGGAGCAAGCTCACGGAACCGAATAGGTACGGTCCTCTCCGCCAAGAGCACCTTACACTCGAAAGTACATACAAGTCACCTATTCAATCGGCGTCGAAGGACTCCGAGGCAGGCCCGCTCATCGGGCTGAGAGCAGATCGGCCTCGAAGAACACCCCGTGCACCTCGCAAACCGGGGGCGCCTGAGACACTACCCATCTCCCCCAATCAGAGTCGGCCGGACGCCCAGACATCGTCACCGGAGAATCCAATCGCTGTGACAAAACCCACTCCGGGACGCCGATCCCGTCGCGCTCGCACAAGCCGTGCACGACTGCGGCCACCAATGCCAGATCACCAGGGGTGCCGCCGGGGGGAGCCTCACCTCCGCACAGCATCTCCGCCCGCCGCTGCGGCTGGTCGTTCCAGTCCATGATGAACTGCACCACCGGCCGAAACCGCCCATGGCGGAACTGCGGATCACACATGGCCTCGGGAAGGTCCCGCACCGTCAACACCGAACGCGACTACCAACCCCGAAACCAACCCTGAAAAACCCCAACCCGTGGGTTCACAAGTTTCCGATGTCCTGACACATCACAGTGGTGCCCGGGGAGGGATTCGAACCCTCACTCCCTTGCGGGAACCGGATTTTGAGTCCGGCGCGTCTACCAATTCCACCACCCGGGCGGGGTGGCCAGTGCGGAGGGCACTGGGCTGCTCAGCGGGCTGGCTGAGGAAAGATAAGTGTACAGAGCACATGGCCCTGGAGCCTCGCCGGATATCTTGTCTGAGCGCCTATCTCCCATAGAGTGTTGAAACCCCACTGCCGTCTGAGAGGTCTGACCCCTGATGATCTGTTTCACCTATCCCGGCCAGGGATCCCAAAAGGCCGGCATGGGTTCGGCATGGGTCGACCATCCCTCGTGGGAGTTGGTGGCCGAGGCCTCTGAGGCAGCGGGGCGCGATGTGGGCCGTCTCCTGCTCGACGCCGATGACGACGAATTGCGCCACACCCGCAACTCCCAACTAGCCACCTTCACAGCGTCAATGATCGCCCTCGACGCCATCACCCGGGTGGGCATCGAGACCGCGGGCCATGCCGGACACAGCCTGGGCGAGTACTCCGCGCTGGTGGCGGCTGGGGTGGTCGACTTCGTCGACGGCGTCCGCTTGGTGACCGAGCGCGGCGAGGCCATGCAGGTTGCCGCCGAGGAGCAGGACGGCACCATGGCCGCGGTCATGGGCCTCGACGACGACCTGGTGGAGCAGGCCTGCGTTCAGGCCGACGGAGACGTGTGGGTGGCCAACTTCAACGCCCCCGGGCAGGTGGTGATCGCCGGGTCCCCTCCCATGGTGGAGGCGGCCGGGGCCATCGCCAAAGAGCTCGGCGCCAAGCGGGTCATGCCTCTGCCAGTGGGCGGCGCTTTCCACACGCCCTTCATGTCGTCGGCTCGCGACCGGCTGGCCAAAGCGGTGGACAAGACCGAGTTCCGGATTCCCGACCATCCGGTGTATGCCAACGTGGACGCCTCCGCCCACACCGGCGCCCACGCCTGGGCCGACCTGCTGAGCTTGCAGTTGACCAGCCCGGTGCGGTGGCGTCAGTCGGTCCACAACATGTGCGATGCCGGGTACACCACGTTCGTGGAGTTGGGGCCGGGAGCAGTGCTCACCGGCACGGTCAAGAGAACCGCCAAGGAATGCCAGCCGCTCAAGGTGAGCGCCCCCGCCGAAATCGACGCGGTGTTGGAGGCCCTAGCCGGGCCGCCGGTGGCCGCCGCGGGCCCGCTGGAGGGCGAGGCCCTGTTCGCCACCGAGCGGCTGGTGGTGAGCCCCGCTGCCGGAGTGTTCCAACCCACCGATGACGATCTTGTGAGCGCCGCCGTGCCCGCCGGAAAGCTCTTGGGGCAAGTGGGCGACACCGAGGTCCGCACCCCCTGGGGCGGTGTGATCATGGGATTTCTGGCCGTGGCCGGCGAGCGGGTAACCGCCAGCCAACCCATCGCCTGGCTGCGGACCAGCTAGGAGACAGGACTGATGACAAGGGCGGCCATTTCCGGCCTGGGCACCGCGAAGGGCCACAAGGTGGTGACCAACCACGACTTGGCGAAAACCCTCGACACCACCGATGAGTGGATCGTGGAGCGGACGGGCATCCACGAGCGCCGGATAGGGGGCAGCTGCCTGGAGCTGGGAGGCCAAGCCGCCAAGATCGCCCTGAAGCAGGCCGAGATCGACGCCACCGACCTCGACCTGATCATCTGCTCCACCTGCACCCCCGACCAAGTGTTCCCCGCGGTGTCCAACCGCATACAGAATGAGCTGGGGGCAACGTGCGGCGCATTCGACCTGAACGCCGCCTGCTCTGGCTTCACTTACGGGATCTCTCTGGCCCAATCCCAGATTGCCGCCGGCATGGAGCGGGTGCTGGTGGTGGGGGTGGACACCCTCAGCCGGTTCACCGACTGGGACGACCGCTCCACCGCCATCTTGTTCGGCGACGGCGCCGGTGCGGTGGTCATGCAGCCGACCAGCCGCGACGACCGGGGGGTGCTCAGCACCTACATGGGCTCCGAAGGCCGTTTCGCCGACCTTTTGACATGCGACTTCAGCGACCTCTTCATCCGCATGGACGGCAAAGAGGTGTTCCGCCAAGCAGTGCGGGTCATGGTCTCAGCCAGCAGGCGGGTGCTGGCCGACGCTGGGATGGAGGCATCCGAGGTGGACGCAGTCGTGCCCCACCAGGCCAACGCCCGAATCATAGAGAGCGCCATGAAACGCCTGGGCATCCCCTTGGAGAGGGCGGCCACCGTGCTCGAGTCCACCGGCAACACCTCCTCTGCGTCGATCCCTCTGGCCATGGACTCGGCCGTTTGCAAGGGCAGCATCCAAGACGGCGACCTGGTGCTGCTCGTGGGCTTCGGCGCGGGCATGAGCGTGGCCGCCGCGCTGCTACGCTGGGGCCAGTGAGCACATCCAGGGTCGTCCTGGTTACCGGGGGGAACCGGGGCATCGGGTTGGCCACCGCCATCGACTTGGCCGAAGACGGCCACCGGGTGGCCGTGACCTACCGCAGCGGACGCCCATCGGCCAACGGCCAGGTCGATCTGCTGGGCGTACACTGCGATGTAACAGACGAGAGCCAGATCGACGCCGCCTTCACCGAGATCGAAGAACAACTGGGGCCCGTCGAAGTGCTCGTATCGAATGCGGGCATCACCCGGGACAAGCTGGTGATGCGCATGAGCGAGAACGACTTCACCGAGGTGATCGACGCCAACCTGACCGCGGGCTACCGGGTGGCCAAACGGGCGGCCCGGTCGATGATGCGCAAACGCTGGGGGCGCATCGTGTTCGTGTCGTCGGTGGTGGGGATTATGGGACAGGCCGGCCAGGCCAACTACGCCGCATCCAAAGCCGGGCTAATCGGTCTGGGCCGATCGCTGGCCAAGGAGCTGGCCAGCCGGAACATCACCGTCAACGTGGTGGCGCCCGGCCCAGTGGGCACCGACATGCTCAACGAATTGGACGAGGATCGCCGCTCGGCCATCATTGAAGCGGTGCCCCTCGGGCGGTTGGGCGATCCCGCCGAAGTGGCTGCCGCCATCTCATTTCTGGCCTCCGATGCCGCCGGATATGTCACCGGGGCGGTAATTCCGGTAGACGGAGGCTTGGGCATGGGAGGATAAATGCCCGTACAACACACGATCGACCCCGTCCAAGGACTTCAACGTCCACGACTAGGAGAAGAATCAGCGTGAGCGACGACAACTTCACCCGTTTCCAGAACTGCACCATGGAGGTGCTCTCGGTGGAGGCCGGCCAGGTCACCCCCGAGGCCAGCTTCGCCGACGACTTGGACTCGGACAGCCTCGACTTGGTCGAGTTGGTCATGGCGCTCGAAGAGGAATTCGACATCGCCATCGACGAAGAAGAGCTAGAGGGCATCGAGACCGTGGGCCAGGCCTTCGACTTGGTGACCGTCAAACTGGGATGACCCCACAGCCATCCGACGAGACCAGTACCGGCCTCCGGCTGAAGGGCATCGGCCGATGACTTCCCCGCGCCGGGTCGCGGTCACCGGCATGGGCGTCTTGGCCTGGCCCGGACTCGGTCGCGACGCCTTTTGGCAGGGACTGCTGGAGGCCCCCGCCGAGGGCCGACGGGTGATGGACCACTTCGACCCCCTCCCCCATTTCGACAGCCCCAAAGATGCCCGCCGAACCGACCGATTCGCCCAGATGTCCCTGGCCGCGACCGCAGAGGCGCTGGAGCAATCCGGCGAGCTCAGCGCCGATCCCGACCGGATCGGCGTGTGGGTGGGAACCGGCGTAGGCGGCCTTCGGACACTGGAGGATCAGATCCAGGTCCGCATAGAGAAGGGCGAGCGCCGGGTTTCCCCGTTTCTGGTGCCCATGCTGATGGCCAACGCCGCGTCGGCGGCCATCTCAATGCGCTACGGCTACTCGGGGCCGTGCGAGAACACGGTCACCGCGTGCGCGGCCGGCACCCAGTCGATTGCCAACGCCGCCATGTTGATCCGCGCCAATCGCTGCGACGCGGTCATCACCGGCGGCAGCGAGGCCTCCAACTCCGCAACCGGCGAGGCCACCTTCAAGAACATGACCGCGGTCTCCAGATGCCACATCAGCCGCCCGTTCGACTTGGAACGAGACGGGTTCATCCAGGCCGAGGGTGCGGCAGTGCTGGTGCTGGAAGAACTGGAGACGGCCCGCAGCCGGGGGGCGGCCATTCTGGGCGAGATCTTGGGCGGGGCCAGCACGGCCGACGCCTACCACATCACCGCCCCGTCACCGGGGGGGGCCGGCGCGGTGCGGTGCATGGAACTGGCCCTGGCTGATGCCGGCCTGGAGCCTGGAGACATCGCCCACATCAACGCCCACGGCACCTCCACCCCGCTGAACGACGCCGCCGAAGCCGAGGCCATCCAGAAGGTGTTCGGCACCCCGGGGCCGCTGGTCACCTCGACCAAGGGAGTCACCGGTCATGCTTTGGGCGCGGCGGGCGCCATCGAGGCGGTGGCCGTGCTGTTGGCCATGAAGCACGGGCTTGTCCCCCCCACCTACGGGTATGAGACCCCCGACCCCGACATGGCGCCCATCCAGATCGTGGCCGGAACACCGGCGCCGTGGACTCCCGGGCCGTCTCTGTCCAACTCCTTCGGCTTCGGCGGGCACAACGGGACCATCGTCATCGGGCCCCCTCCTGCATGACCCGAGACCGCTGATCGACCTCTATCAGCCGGGATCCACCACTACGAACAGCAGTTCGCACTGGCAGGCCAACTCGCCGCTCACCGACGCCTTTCCCACCCCCCGGCCCCCACGGGCCGACAGACGGGTCATCTCCACCTCGAGGTCCAGGCGATCGCCGGGGGTGACCTGGCGGCGGAAACGGGCGCCGTCGAGGCCGCCGAACAGGGGCAGCTTGTCGGCGAACCGCGTGTCGTGGAGCACGATGTAGGCCCCGAGCTGGGCAATGGCCTCGGCCATCAGAACGCCGGGAAGGGTAGGACGGCCGGGGAAGTGCCCGGCAAAGAACGGCTCCTCGCCGGTGAGCTGCCAGTAGCCCTCGGCCCGCTCCCCGGCCACCATGGCGACGACCTCGTCCAGGAACAGGAACGGGGGACGGTGCGGGAGAACCTCGGCCGGAGGCCTCATGGAGACGCTCTTGTTCCGCTATTCCTCTGGCAGCGCTGCGGCCAGCTTGGCGGGAGTGTCTTTGGGGCTGATCTTGTACCAGGCATGCTCGATGCGGCCGTCGGCCCCTATCAGAAAAGCCGAGCGTACGACGCCCAGGTAGGTCTTGCCGTACATCTTCTTCTCCCGCCACACGCCGAAGGCCTCGGCGGCCTCATGGGCGGGATCCGACAACAGGGTGTAGCCGAGACCGCACTTCTCATCGAACCGCTTCTGGCGGCCGGGCTTGTCCCCGCTGATGCCCACCGCGGCTATGCCTCTCTCTGCGGCGATGTCACGCACGCCGATTGCCTGGGTGGTTCAACCAGGCGTGAGGGCCTTCGGGTAGAAGAAAACCGCCAATCTCTGTCCCGCGAAGTCGCCCAGCGACACAGCATCGCCGTTCTGATCCGTCAAAGTGAACGCCGGCGCAGGATCACCGGGTGACAACAGCCAATCAGCCATGGGGCAAACCTAGCGGATCAGGTGCCCTTGACCGCCGCCTTCAGCCGGGCGCCGGCGCTGACCTTGCAGCCTCTGGCCGCCGCGATCTCGATGCTCTCGCCAGTTCGGGGGTTCCGACCCTTGCGGGCCCCGCGCGATGTCTGCTCGAACGACACGAATCCGGTGATAGCCACCTTCTCGCCCAAGATCACCTGCTCGGTGACCGTCTTCTCCAGGCTGTTGAGCACCGACTCCACCGTGCTCTTGCTCTCGCCGGTGCGATCGCTGATGGCGCTGACCAACTCAGACTTGTTCATGGAATCCTCCTCGATAGTGAATCACAGAATTGTAATTCTTACGGCTTTGGACGCAAAGTCCTCAGAGTCAAGCAGCCCACGCGGGAAATGCAAAGTTCTTCAGGCTCAATCCAGGGCTCTGCGAAATCGCCCGATCAGCTCGCCTACGGCCGTCGGCCCCTGGTCGTCGAGCATCCGGCGAACCACTGCGGAACCCACCACTGCGCCGTCGGCCACGCGGCATACCTCCCCGGCCTGTTCGGGAGTGCCCACCCCCACGCCCACCAGCACAGGCACGTCGGTTGCCTGCTTGAGCCTTTCGGCCATGACCATCGCTGACGATGCCAGCTCGTCGCGCACCCCAGTCACCCCCAAAAGCCCCACTCCGTAGACGAATCCCCTCGTCCGGCGGCAGATTCGGCTGAGCCGCTCCTCGGAGGCGGTGGGTGCGGCCAACAGCACGGTCTCCACCCCAGCGGCATCGGCCGCTTCAGTCCACGGCCCTGCCTCTTCCAAGGGGAGATCGGGCAAGATGGCCGCGGCCACCCCTTGTTGGGCGAGAACAGAGGCGAACCTCTCCAGTCCGAAGCGAAAGGCGATGTTGTAGTAGGTCATGACCGCCAGCGGCACGCCGATGTCGAGGCGGCCAAGGGCGTCGAGCACGCCCCGCGGGGTGGTCCCGGCCGCCAGCGCCCGGTCGTTGGCCTCCTGGATGACCGGTCCGTCCATCACCGGGTCGGAGAACGGGATGCCCACCTCCACCGCGTCGGCCCCCGCGTCGGCGGCTGCGGCCAAAGCGCTCTGCCAGTTGCCCAGCCCTCCGGTGAGATAGGGAACCAGCGCCTTGCCGCCGCGGGATCGGCGGGCCCGCAGCGCAGCCTCCAAGGGCCCCATGCCGGCGCTCACCCAGCTCGCCCGCCGTTGACCACCAGCCGGCCCATCATCTGGTCGACGTCCTTGTCGCCCCGCCCGCTGAGGTTCAACAGCACCGACTGGCCGGCCAGCTCTTCTCGGGCCCGCGACACCCAGGCCAGGGCATGGGCCGGCTCCAGCGCGGGGATGATTCCCTCAGAGCGCGATAGCAGCTCGAACGCCCTCACCACCTCGTCGTCGGTGACAGTTTCATAGCGGGCCCGGCCGATGGCCGCCAGATGGGAATGCTCCGGGCCGATGCCGGGATAGTCGAGTCCGGCGGAGATCGATTCGGCCTCCAAAACCTGGCCGTGCTCGTCTTGCATCAGAAACGACTTGGACCCGTGGACGACGCCGGGCACGCCCCGGCCGATGGCCGCTCCCCCGGCCGGCTCCACCCCCACCAGTGCGGCATCGCCGTCGACGAAGCCGCTGAAGATCCCTATGGCGTTGCTGCCCCCGCCCACACAGGCGGTGACCACGTCGGGATCGGCCCCCAGCAGCCCGCGGCACTGCTCGCGGGCTTCGGATCCGATCACCCGATGCAGTTCCCGCACCATCCATGGATAGGGATGGGGCCCCATCACCGAGCCCAGGCAGTAGTGGGAGCTCTCCACGGTGGCCACCCAGTCGCGCATGGCCTCGTTGATGGCGTCCTTCAGCGTTCGGCTGCCCGACAGCGCCGACCGCACCTCAGCGCCAAGCAGTTGCATGCGAAACACGTTGAGGGCTTGGCGCTCCATGTCCACCTCGCCCATGTACACCACGCACTCCAGGCCCAACAGGGCTGCGGCGGTAGCAGTGGCCACGCCGTGCTGCCCGGCGCCGGTCTCGGCCACCAGTCGCGACTTGCCCATGCGAACGGCCAGCAGAGCCTGGCCTAGCACGTTGTTTATCTTGTGAGAGCCGGTGTGGTTCAGGTCTTCCCGCTTCAGCAGCAGGCGCAATCCGAGTTCCCCAGACAGGCGGTGGCACTCGGTGAGCGGAGACGGGCGGCCGGCGTAGTCGGCCAGCAGCCGGTTCAGCTCGCCTCGAAAGCCCTCGTCAGCCCAGGCCGATCGGAACGCAGCCTCAAGCTCCTCGCAGGCCGGCACCAAGGTCTCGGGGACGAACCGCCCCCCGAATTCCCCGAACCGACCGCCAACGGGCTCGGTCATTGCCACCGCGGTTCCTCCTCCCGCCAGTCGTAGGGGGCGTATTCATCGACCGCCTGTTCGGCCGGGTCGGGGTGGGCCGGCTCGACCCCTCGGGCGGCGCTGATGAAGGCCCGTAGCAGGGCCGGATCTTTGCGGCCCGGCGACATCTCCACCCCGGTGGCCACATCCACCCCCCAGGGACGGACTTTGGCAATTGCCGTGGCCACGTTCTCGGGGGTGAGCCCACCGGCCATAAGCAGCCTGATGCCGCCGGGGGCCCCCTCGGCCAACGACCAGTCGAACACCTGGCCCGACCCCGGGGTGTCGGAGTCCACCATCACGATGTCGGCGCCGTACCGGTCGGCCGCAGACAGGGCTGGGCTGCCGCCGGCGAAGGCCTTGATCACCGCGGGCACATCCTCTCGGATCAGGCGAGTGTCCTCCACGCTCTCCCGGCCGGAAAGCTGGGCGGCGCCGAGGCCGCAGCGGTTGACGATCTCGATCACCCGGCCGGGGGCTTCGTCTCGGAACACGCCCACAGTGAGAACGCCTGACGGGATGCGGCGGACGATCTCCTCCACTCGGGGCGGGGCGATCTGGCGGGTCGACGGGGCCATGATGAATCCCAACGCGTCGGCGCCCAGAGCGGTGGCCAGCAGGGCATCGTCGGCCGTGGTGATACCGCAGATCTTGATGAACACTGCTCCCAAAACTACCGGCTCAATATCCCAATGGATGGGTTCTGTGCCCGATCAGCGGGGGACGGCTGCTGCCTGGGCCGAGCAGCCGGCCACCTGCACCACAGCGGGCATCTCCACGGAGCGCCTGATGTAGCCCAGGGCCACGGTGGATCCGGCGGCCGCGTCCCAGGCCGCGCTGGTGACAGTCCCGATATCGGTGCCGTCGGCGACGGTGATGGGTTCTCCGCCGGGCAGGTCAACCCGGCCTTCGACGGTCAACAGCCGCAGGTAGCGAGGAGCGGTGCTGCCCCTGGAGTCCATGCGGGCGACCAGCTCTTGACCGGTGAAGCACCCCTTGGTGAAGCTCACCGTGAAGGAAACCACCTCGGCCTCGGCGGGGATGGTGCGGTCGTCGATGTCCACCCCCATGCGGGGGAACCCCGCCCTGATCCGATGCACCTCCAGGGTTTCCCGGTCGATTCTGGGAACATCCTCGGCCACCGCGGGGGCAACACCGAGCACATCGACGCCGCCAGCGGGAACCGGGGCGACGATCTCCCCGGAGACGGCCGCGCCGGTCGCGCCCGGCCCGCGCACCGCGATGCACTGCCAGTCCAGCGGCGCCAGGGTCACATCGGTGCGCAGCATGAAGCGCTTCAGCCGGGCGACCACCTGTCCCAGCGGGCCGTCGGTGTCCAAGACGAACCGGTCGGGGGCCTGCCGGGTGACCCTCACGAAGGCGTCGATGCGCCCCTGGGGTTGAAGGATCAGCGACCAGGCCGACTGGCCTTCGGCCAACGCGGCCACATCCTGGCTGAGCTGGCCCTGCAAGAAATCTTCGGCATCGGGCCCGGACACGGCCAGCACCCCTCGCTCTGCGGGGCAGGCGCCGACCGCGGCCAACCGGTCCGCGGGCCTGGTCACGCCGCACCGATCATGATGGCCGGCTCCGGCTCATCCGCCGGGCGGCGGGCACGGCCAGAAGCAGGGCCCGGGCTTTGTTGCGGCACTCCAGGTCTTCTTGTTCGGGGATGCTGTCGGCCACTATGCCGGCGCCGGCCTGCACCGATGCCCTGCCCCCCTGGATGACCATGGTGCGGATGGCGATGGCGGTGTCGATGTTCCCCGAGAAGTCCATATAGCCGACCACTCCGGCATAGGGGCCCCGCTTCACCGGTTCCAAGTCGTCGATGATCTCCATGGCCCGCACCTTGGGCGCGCCCGACACCGTGCCCGCGGGCAGAGTGGCCCGCAGCACGTCCACCGGAGTGCGCCCGGGGGCCAGATCGCCCGATACCTGTGATGTCAGGTGCATTACGTGGCTGTAGCGCTCCAGAGTCATCATCTCGTCCACCGTCTCAGAGCCGAAGGCCACCACCCGGCCAACATCGTTGCGGGCCAAGTCCAAGAGCATGATGTGCTCGGCTGCCTCCTTGGGGTGCTCGGACAGCTCGGCGGCCATGCGGCGCTCCTCCGCGTCGGTGCGGCCCCGGCGGCGAGTGCCGGCAATCGGCCGGGAAATGACCCGCCCGTCGAGAAGCTGCACCATCGGCTCCGGCGAGCATCCCACCAGCGACACCTGGGGCAGGCGCACGAAGTACATGTAGGGGCTGGGATTCACCTGGCGCAGCGAGCGGTACACGTCGAACGGCTCGGCTTGCAGGTCGAAGTCGTATCGCTGGGCCAGCACCACCTGGAAGATGTCCCCGGCGAGGATGTGCTCCTTGGCGGCCTCCACCGCGTCGCAGTAATTCTGGGCGCCCATGCTGGACACCACCTCAGGCAGCTCCCCTTCTTCCTCTGGGGATTCCAGCAGCGGCTCGGCCACTGGGCGGGCGCCGTCGGCGGCCAGCTTCTCAAGAGAGGCAGCGGCCCGGTCATAGGCGCCGTCGATCTCAGCCGATGATGCGCCGGGGGGGATGATCACGTTCTCGATAAGGGTTACCCGCTGGCGCCAGTGGTCGAACACCGCCAACTCCCCGATCACCGACAGCACCGCGTCGGGCAGTCCCTGGTCGTCGTGGGGCACGTTGGGCAGATGTTCCACCTCCCTCACCACGTCGTAGCCCAGATATCCCATGAGGCCGCCGTGCAGCGGAGGCAGCTCCTTGATTGCCGGGGAGCGCCACTGCGCCAAGATATGCTCGACGGCCGCCAGAATCCCCTGGTCGAGAGGGGTACCCTCAGGAAATTGGCCGGTGGCGGCAACTCGACGACCGCGGGCAACCAGCGTGCCGAGAGGCCGTCGTCCGATGAAGGAGAAGCGGCTCCAGCGCTCGCCGTGCTCTACCGACTCCAGCAAGAAACCTGGCTCGCGGCCCACGGTTCGCACGAAGGCGGCCACCGGGGTGGTGAGATCGGCCACCAGCTCCCGCCACACGGGGACCACCGTCCACTCGGCGGCCAGCCGGTGGAACTCCCGGCGATCCGGGCTGATCACCGACATGCCGTCTGCGTTACCGGGATGGCGGGAACTCCGAGCAATCCGAAACGACCATCGTTATGCGCCATCTCGATCACCGAGCAGGCGATACCGGCTCGTCGAATGACCGGAAGAAGCAGGAGTACTCCCCGGTGTGGCACGCCCCTCGGCCCTCCTGTTCCACGGTGAGCAGCAGGGTGTCTCCGTCGCAGTCGTAGTACGCCTCCCGCAGGTACTGGCGGTCGCCGGAGGTCTCTCCCTTGCACCAGTACTCCTGTCGAGACCGGCTCCAGAACCAGGTGCGACCGGTCTCCAGCGTGCGCTCCAGCGACTCCCGGTTCATCCAGGCCATCATCAGCACCCGCCCCCCCTGGTGCTCCTGCACGATTGCGGGCACCAGCCCGTCGTCGTTGAAAGCCACCTCGTCCAGCGCACCAGGCGCAGCCTCTATGGGCGTCGTTGCCGGCATCGCCCCATCGTAGGATCACAGTCCGTTTTGCAAAGAGCCATTTGCCCGCTCAAATCTGAGACACCGATCCATCTGCCCGCCAGACTCAGAGATACAGGCCAGTGCTGCCCTCGTCGAGGCGGGGGGCGGCCACCGCGTGGATGTCCCGCTCGCGCAAGATGAGGTAATCGGCGCCCCTCACCTCCACCTCGTAGCGGTCCTCGGGGTTGAACAGAACCTGATCGCCGCCTTCCACTGTGCGCACGTTGGGACCCACCGCAATGGCCTCGGCCCAGGCCAGCCGCTTGCCCACCTGGGCTGTGGCCGGAATGAGGATGCCCCCGGTGGACCGCCGCTCCCCCTCGGGGGCATCGAGCTGCACCAGAATGCGGTCGTTCAGCATCTTGATGGGGAGCTTGTCCTCGGGCGCGACCTTGCTACTGGAGTTTGCTGCCTTGGCCATGGGCTGACAACGCTACCGTGGCCGACATATGGCAGACGACTTCGGGCCGACCCCCACCACGCTGACCACGGCCGACGGCTTGAGCCTGGAGGCCCAATGGGCGGTTCCCCCCTGCCATCGGGCCCGGGTGGTGATCGCCCACCCCCACCCCCAGCACGGGGGCAACATGCACTCGCTGGTGGTCTCGACCTTATTCACCCATCTGATGGGGGCCGGCTGCGCGGTGCTGCGCTTCAACTTCCGAGGAGTGGGCGGCTCCGAGGGCGAGCACGATTTCGGCGAGGGTGAGCAGCTCGACGTGCGGGCCGCGGTCTCCGCCCTGGCCGCAGCAGGCGACAGCCGGAGCCTCCTGGTGCTGGCCGGATGGTCGTTCGGCGCCGATCTGGCCTTGACCTGCGATGCCCCCGAGTTGGCCGGCTGGTTCCTGGTCGCGCCCCCGTTGCGGGTGCTGGGCCACGACCGCCTCAAAGCCGCCCCCGACCCCCGACCCAAGTGGCTGGCGGTGCCCGAGCGCGACCAGTTCAATCCCCCCGAGCAGGCCCAAGCTGCCATAGCCCACTGGGCCAACGCCGAGATCTGCCCCGTCGGCGGGGCCGACCACTTCCTGGTCGGTCGCACCGACAAGCTCAACGCCCTCATCGACAGCTTCTTGGCCACCCTCTAGTGGTGCGCCGCCGGTTTGGCGCCGGGGATTGCCGCCGCCGCGGCGATGCTGCTCAGGCGTCGGCGATGTTGCTCAGTCCGCAGCGATGGTGCTCACGCGTCGGCGGGGCGGATGGGTATGCCAGCAGCGGCCATGCGGTACTTGGCCTCGGCCACGGTGTGCTCGCCGAAGTGGAAGATGGAGGCGGCCAGAACGGCGTCTGCCTTGCCTTCGAGCACGCCTTCGACCAGATGGTCCAGGGTGCCCACTCCCCCGCTGGCGATTACCGGCACGTTTACCGCCTCGACCACCGCCCGGGTCAGCTCCAAGTCGAAGCCGTCGCGGGTGCCGTCGCGGTCCATGGAAGTGAGCAGGATCTCCCCCGCGCCAAGCTCGGTTACCCGGATGGCATATTCGATGGCGTTTATCCCGGTGGGGGTGCGGCCCCCGTGGGTGAATATCTCGAACAGGAATGAACCGCCTTGGGTGCGGCGGGCATCAATGGACGCCACTGCACACTGGCTGCCGAACTCGTCGGCGATCTCGGCCACCAACTCGGGGCGGTTGACCGCCGCGGTGTTCACCGACACTTTGTCGGCCCCGGCCCGCAACAGGAGGCGGGCGTCGTCCACGGTGCGGATGCCCCCGCCGATGGTGAACGGGATGAACACCTCCTCGGCGGTGCGGTGTACCAACTCCACCGTGGTCTCCCGCCGGTCCGAAGACGCGGTGATGTCCAAGAACACCACCTCGTCGGCCCCCTGCTGGTCGTAGCGGGCGGCCAGCTCCACCGGATCGCCGGCGTCGGCGAGGTCCACGAAGTTGACCCCCTTGACCACCCGGCCGCCATCTACGTCCAGACACGGGATGACCCGGGCGTTGCTGGGCGGGGTTGCTGTGGTCACGGTCTGCGGGTTTTCCCCGGCTGGACGACCCGGGCGTTGCTGGGCCCGGTGGCCGGCGTGCTCATAAGGCCAGCGTCTCCAGGGCCTGTTCCACGGTGAAGCGGCCCTCGTACAGCGCCCGGCCCACGATCACCCCGGCCAACCGCCGGTTTCCGCCCCTGACTGCCGCCAGCGCGGTCAAGTCGCCCAGTTCCGCCACCCCGCCCGACGCGATCACCGCCAGCCCGGTGGCGGCCAGAACGGCGGCCAGCCCATCGGTGTCGGGCCCGCTCATGGTTCCATCCCGGCTGATCTCGGTAACCACGGCCGCCTCGGCGCCGGACGACTCGAATCGGGCCGCCAACTCCAGCAGATCTTTGCCGCCGGCTCGCTCCCAGCCGTGGGTGGCCACCTCCCGGCCCCGGCTGTCCAGTCCCACCGCCACGGGCTGGCGGGCGGCCACCTTCTCTACCAACCCGGGATTCTCCACCGCGGCAGTCCCGATCACCACCCGGGCCACCCCGGCTTCGGCCAGCGCGGCGGCGGCATCCAGGCTACGGACCCCGCCGCCGGCCTGCACCGGAACATCCACTGCCGCGGCAACCGCGGCGATCACCGGCAGGTTGACCGGCTCGCCGGTGCGGGCCGCGTCCAAGTCCACGACATGCAGCCACGATGCCCCGCCGTCGGCAAACTGCCGGGCCTGGGCCACCGGGTCGTCGTTGAAGATGGTCTCGTCGTCGTACGACCCCTGGTAGAGCCGCACGCAGCGGCCACCCCGCAGGTCAATGGCCGGATAGAGCTGCACCTCACGCCCTCATTGTCGGATAGAGCTGCATCTTGACATCACGCCCCCACTGCTGCGGTTCGGGCATGGTTGACGAAGTTCTCCAGCAGCCGCAGACCGGGGCGGGCCGACTTCTCGGGGTGGAACTGCGTGGCCCACACGTTCCCGTCGGCCACCACCGCGGCCACCGGACCCCCGTAGTCGCACGTGGCGACCACATTGTCGGCCATCGGCGCGGCATAGGAGTGGACGAAGTACACCCAGGCATCGCCCAAGCCCTCCAGCATGGGGTCGAGGGTTCGCGCCTCCAAGCGGTTCCACTGCATCTGCGGCCGCTTCACGGTGCCGGAAAGCAGGCGCACGGTGCCGGGAAGAACGCCCAAGCCGGCTGTGCCCGGCGCCTCTTCGGAGCCCTCGTAGAGAAGCTGCAAGCCGATGCAGATGCCCAGAAACGGACGGCCGGAAACGGCGGCGGCGCGGGCTTGCTCGTCGAGCCCGGTGTCGCGGAGCGCGACCATGCACGGCCCGAAGGCGCCCACGCCGGGCAGCACCACCCCGGCCGCCTCGGCGATCAAACCGGGGTCGGCCGTCAGCCGGGCGTCGGCACCCATGCGCTCCAGGCTCTTCTGAGCCGAGCGGAGGTTGCCGATGCCGTAGTCCAACACCGCGATGAGCGGTCGGCTCACGAAACTCCCCAGCTCACCGAGAACCATCAAGCTGGCGAATCATAGAACGCCTTTTGTGGAGGGAATGCCAGCGCCCTCCACCCGCACGGCGTCGCGCAGCGCCCGGGCCACTGCCTTGAAGCTGGCCTCGATGATGTGGTGGGTGTTGCGGCCCCGCACCAGCGTGATGTGCAGGGTCAAAGCGGCCGAAGTGGCGAACGCCCGCCAGAACTCCTCGCAGAGCTGGGGGTCGAACGGCGGATCGCCCAGTATCTTCTGGCCGGGCGGGTTCACGTCGTAGTGCAAGAAGGGCCGGCCCGACAGGTCGACCACCGCCTCCACCAGGGCCTCGTCCAACGGGACCGAGATCGAAGCGAATCGGCGCACTCCGGCCTTGTCTCCCAGGGCCTCGGCAAAGCACGAGCCCAGCAGGATGCCCACGTCTTCCACGGTGTGGTGGGCGTCGATCTCCAGATCACCGGTGGCCTCCACCCGCAGCTCGAAGCCGCCATGGCGGCCGAGCTGGCTCAGCATGTGGTCGAAGAACGGCAGGCCGGTGGTTGCCGTGCCGCTGCCGTCGCTGTCAAGGTCTATGGCGATGTCGATGCTGGTCTCGGCGGTGCTCCGAGATGCAGTGGCGGTGCGGGATGGGGTTGTCATGTCAGCACCTCGCTCAAGGCAGACAGAAACGCGTCGTTTTCGGCTGGCGATCCCACGGTGACCCGGAGGCAACCGGCCAGCCGGGGCCAGGAAGAACAGTTTCGCACGAGCACCGACCGATCCACGAGACCCTGCCAGACCCCACTCCCGCTGCCGTCGTCGGAGTCAGGGCGAAGCAAGATGAAGTTGGCCCCCGAGGGCCAGTGATGAACCGGCAGTTGGTCGAGCGTCGAGGCGATCCGCTCCCGTTCGGCTACCAGCACGGCCACTCGGTCGTTCATCTCATCCTCGTAGTCCAGCGCCAGGCGACCGGCGATCTGCTTGAACGAGTCCAGGTGGTAGGGCAGCGTCACCTTGTCCAGCTCGGCCACCACCCACGATGGGGCCACGACGTAGCCGAGGCGAGCGGCGGCCATCGACCACGTCTTGGAGTAAGTGCGGGCCACCGCCAGGGGGCGGCTCTCATCGATCAGGTCTACCGCGGTGTGAGGGTCGAACTGGCCGTAGGCCTCGTCCATCAGCAGCAGGCCGGGCAGTGCCGCAACCTCGGCTAGGAGCCTTTCCACCAACTGCGGTGGCTCCACCATGCCGGTGGGGTTGTTGGGAGAGCACAAGAAGGTGACGGCGGGGCGGTGCTCGGCCACCATGGCCGAGACGTAGTCGGCGTCCAATGAGAAGTCGTCGCGCCGCTCGCCGGTGACCACCTCGGTGGCGGCCAGCCGGGAGATGTGGGAATGGAGCGCATAGGTGGGCTCAAAAGCCAGCGCGGAGCGGCCCGGGCCGCCGAAGGCCAGCATCAGGCACTGGAGCACTTCGTTGGAGCCGTTGGCCGCGAACACCTGCTCGGGCGCCACCCGTTCGTGTTTGGCCAGGGCCGCCCGCAGCTCGTGCGCCGCCCGGTCGGGATAGCGGTGCCAATCGATCTCGACCAGGGCTGCTTGCAAGGCCTCAGCCCACCCCTCAGGCGGTGGTACCGGTGACTCGTTGGTGTTGAGCCGCACAGCCACATCGAGCTGTGGCGAGTGGTACCCGTCCATCAGAGCCACGCTCTCTCTCACCAAGAGCTGATCGGGGCTACTCATTGTCAGTTCCTCTCTGAACCTTGTCGTCGATGCCGCGCAAGCGGACCGACTGAGCATGGGCATCCAAACCCTCGGCATCGGCGATGGCGGTCACATGTGGGCCGGCTACGGCCAACCCCTCAGGGGCCACGGAGATCTCGTGCATGGACTTGACAAAGTCTCGAACGCCGAGCGCGCCGGCGAATCGGGCAGACCCGTTGGTGGGCAGCACATGGGACGGGCCGGCCACATAGTCGCCGATGGACGCCGGGGCCAGCGGCCCCCGAAAGATGGCTCCGGCGTTTCGCACCCGGTCGATGACCGCCTCTGGCGCCTCAGTCATCACTTGCAGGTGCTCGGGGGCGATGAAGTTGACGACCTCGGCAGCGGCCTCGGGGCTGTCGACCAGCACGGTGTGCCCGCTACGGCTGAATGTGGCCGTGACGTCGTCTCGTCGAGCAGCCGCCGACAGCAGCTCGGCCACCGCGGCCTCCACCGCGTCGGCGGCGACGGGATCCCAAGTAACGAGCCAGGCCAACCCGTCGGGGCCGTGTTCGGCCTGCACGATCAGGTCGATGGCGGCATATTCCGCCGGAACAGTGCCATCGGCCACCACCACCACCTCCGATGGCCCGGCAAACGATGCGGGAACGCCGACGGCCCCGGCCACTAGCTGCTTGGCGATGGCCACGTACACGTTGCCCGGCCCCACGATCACGTCCACCGCCCCAATCGACTCGGTGCCGTAGGCCATGGCGGCAATGGCCTGCGCGCCGCCCACTGCGTAAACCTCGTCGACCCCGGCGATGGCGGCCGCGGCCAAGGTGACATCGGCCACTCGGCCGTCGGGGCCGGGGGGAACGCACAGCACCACCTGGCTTACTCCGGCGGCCCGAGCTGGCAGCGCCGTCATCAGCACGGTGGAGGGGTAGGCGGCCCTCCCTCCGGGCACGTAGCAACCAGCTCGGCCTACCGGCTGGTCCCAGCTCCGGATGGCGATGCCCTGGCGATTGTGGGTCTGCTCTTTCGTAGCTTGTCCCCGGTGAAACTCGGCGACGGAGTCGGCCGCTGATTCCAAAGCAACCCGCAGCAAGGCATCGATGCCATCTCGGGCCGCGGCTACCTCTGTTGGAGAAACCTGCCAACTAAAGGGGACGACACCGTCGAACTGCTCGGTATAGAGGGCCAGCGCGGCGTCGCCGTCGGCTCGCACCACTTCGACGATCTCGCGGACCGCGGCCACCGAGCCCTCGGAAACAGGCTCAGGACGGGGAAGGCAAGCAGCTAAGTCATCTACGCCCCGCAAGTCCACACGGTCAAGCACGACCTTGAAATCTACTGGCCCACATGACCGTCCGACGAAGGGTTTGCCGCTAACAGCCGAGGGCGAACGTCACCGATTGGCAGATGTGCCGCATTGTCAGGTCGCTCAGCTTGCCGACACGGTTCGAAAGCGTGGAACGCCGCACGGTGTACAACCCATCGCAGTTCACCACCGACGCCTGGGAGACACCGGTCTCGTGCTTGTCAACTCGCACTTCGACGGCAAGCCCTCGAATCGTTGTTGTCAGCTCGGCGACCGTAACCAACTCTCGTACGTCGACAACCTCCGGTCGGGTGAGAATTACCACCGGACGGCGCTTGCCGCCGATTTCAGACCACCACACTTCGCCGCGGTTCACCCATCACTCCCCG
Source organism: Candidatus Poriferisocius sp. (assembly GCF_965208475.1). Classification (GTDB taxonomy): domain Bacteria; phylum Actinomycetota; class Acidimicrobiia; order Acidimicrobiales; family Bin134; genus Poriferisocius. The sequence goes on from NZ_OZ242338.1 coordinate 1,162,076, forward strand.
GTTTGGGCCCATCCCAGGCGCCCCACGCCTGAGCCTCATCCCAGAAGTCGTCCGGTTCTTCCGGATGTCGCAGATAGGCCGCTCTGTCAGCCTCCCCCAGCGCGCGTCTCACGGCAGCCAAAACACCCTCACGAGCCGCCTCCGACATGTTGATCTCGAGCTTGCGAGCCTGCTCGGCTAGCTGCTCGTCAAGAGTAAACGTGGTTCGCGTTGTCGCCATCACTTGATGCTATCAGTATTGCTAGCATCGCTAATCTCCGAAATGAGCCACGCGGTTTTGCGGTAGAACCTTGGCCGTGGATGACCGGTCGATGACGGCAGATGGGGCGGAACTCAGCTCGCTGAGCAGCGTGATACGTGATCTTATGGAGCGAGTGTCGGAAGTGTCCCGGCGCTACGAGGGCACCGACCGTGAGGACGTTTCTTTCGAGCTGTACGAGGTGGAGCGAGGCTTGCGGGGAGCTACCCGCCGTCTCGACCGTCTCACCCGAAGTCTGTAAATCTGCAAACCTACCCATACCCAATGACCTGACCGGGAGAAGAAATGTTCAATCTGCGCTTCGATCTGCGGACCCCTCCATTCACCGAGGTGACCCACGGCGATCAGTACCGCGCCATGCTTGAGATGGTGAAGTGGGCCGACACCCGAGGCTTCGCCGGGGCCATCACCAGCGAGCACCACGGCACTGAGGACGGGTTCATGTCGGCACCGTTAGCCATCTCAGCCGCCATCTTGGGGTCGACCGACAACCTGATGTGTACGTTGTCGGCCCTGTTGGTGCCCTACCACGACCCGCTGCGCCTCGCCGAGGACATCGCCACCATCGACTTGATGGCCCCCGGCCGGTTGATCATTATCGCCGGGCTGGGCTACCGGGAGTTCGAGTTCGAGATGTTCGGCAAAGACCGCACCCGGCGGGGCCGCGACACCGAGGAGGCCATCAGGGTGATGCAGCAGGCCTGGACCGGGGAGCCGTTCGAGTACCAGGGCCGCACAGTGTGGGTGACCCCCAAGCCGGTGACCCAGCCCCATCCCCTCGTGATGGTGGGCGGCTCGGTGCCGGCGTCGGCCAAGCGGGCCGCCCGGCTGAGGCTGCCCTACATGCCCCCTATCGGCGACCAGGATCTGGTGGACCTCTACTACGCCGAAGCCTCCGAGATCGGATTCGAGGGGGCGTTCGCCATGGCCCCCGACGGTCCCGGCCTGGTGCTGGTGACCGAAGACCCCGAGGCGCTGTGGGCCAAGATCGGCCCCAACATGTTGTACGACGCCCAGGCCTATGCCAGTTGGCAGTACCCCGACCAGCGCTCCGGCTGGCACGTGGAAGCCGATGACGTCGCCGGCCTCAAGGCCTCCGGCCAATTCGAGGTGCTCACCCCCGGCGAATGCGTCGAGCTGGTCCGAACCAAGGGGGCGGCCACCCTGCATCCCCTGTGCGGCGGCATCGACCCCGCCATCGGCTGGGAAACCCTGGAGTTGGTTGTGGACAAGGTCATGCCCGCCCTCGCCGAGGGGACCTAGCCCGGCGCATCAGAGCCCCGGAGGGGTTGCCGGAAAACTAGTTGGCCATGTCGTCGACGATGGCTCTGCCGACATATTTTCCGGCACCGAGCTCGTCGAAGATGGTTTCCAGCTCCGACAGGGCGCCGGTGCGCCCGATGTGGGTCGTCACCTGCCCGGATGCGGCCATGCCAACCACCTCGCGCATGTCTTGCACGTTGCCCACAGCAGAGTAGATGACCGTGGCATCCAGGGCGAAGAAATGGAACGGGTTGAACTCGAATTTGCCCTCGCTGAGAGGGGGCAGCCCGACGGCCACGAAGAGTCCCTTGGGCCGCAATATCTTGAATCCGAGCTTGAACCCGGCCATCTGGGCCGAGAATATGATGCTGGCGCTCACGCCGCCGATCTCGGAGGCCACTGTCTTGGCGGCATCTTCGGCGCTGACCACCATATCGGCCCCCAGCGCCTCCACGAATGACAGGCGCTCAGCGCCGATGTCCACGCCGAGCACCTTGTAGCCCAGGGCCTTGGCCATCTGCACCGCGTAGTGGCCAAGACCGCCGGCGGCCCCGACGAGGGCCACCCATTGACCGGGGGTCACATTGTGGCGAAACAGCTTCTTGAGCGCCCCGTAGGCGGTAAGCCCGCCGCAGGCGAGGGGCGCCTGCTCGTCTCCCACCGAGTCGGGCAGCTTGACCAGAGACTTGGCCCACACGCAGAACTGTTCGGAAAAGGTGCCCATGATCCCTTGGGACTGGGCACAGTGCCGCTGCTCCCCCTGCAAGCACCACTCGCAGGCCCCGCACCAATAGCCGCCGCCGGTGCCGCCGAGCCCGAGGATTACCCTGTCGCCCACTTGGGTATAGCGGTCGGCCCCGGGCCCCAGAGCCTCAACCACTCCAACGGCCTCATGGCCCAGCGCGTCTATCTCACCGCCGACGCCCCAGTCCCCTCTGGCCAGGTGCAGATCTGAGTGGCAGACCCCCGAGGAGGATATTCGCACCAGCGCTTCCTCGTAGCCCGGCTCCGGCACCGGCACATCCAGAATTGCCAGTCCGCCATCGACCAATCGTGCTGCCTTCATTGTCGGCCATCTCCCGTCTCCAGCGCTCTTTGCGACAATCAACCCTAGTGTCCCGTTCCCCGCAGTCGGCCATCAGGCGCCGACAGAGGGACAGAAGGAGGCCAGCACGCAGTCGTGGCAGCGAGGGCGGCGGGCCACGCACACTCGTCGGCCATGGAGGATGAGGCGCAGGGAGAACTCGCCCCGCTCGGCAGCCGGCACCATCGGATTGAGCTCCAGTTCGATCTTCACCGGGTCTTTCTGATCGGTGATGCCCAAGAGCCCGGTTATGCGGGCCACATGGGTGTCCACCGGCAAGCCGGGCCGGCCGAGGGCCACGCTGCGCACAACGTTGGCCGTCTTGCGGCCCACGCCGGGGAGGCTCACTAGATCGGCCATCGCGCCCGGCACCTCGCCGTTGAAACGGCTGACTAGACCCTGTGCCATGCCCACGATGTTGCGGGCCTTGTTGGCGTAGAAGCCGGTGGACCGCACCAGTTCCTCCACATGGGCCAGGGGCGCGCCGGCCAGGTCTTCAGGGGTGGGATAGGCGGCGAACAGATCCGGGGTGACCATGTTGACCCGCTTGTCGGTGCACTGGGCCGACAAGATGGTGGCCACCAGCAGTTGGAACGGGTTTTCGTGGTCGAGCTCGCACACTGCCTCGGGGTACTCCTCGGCCAACAGCTCATGCGTGCGCCTGGCTCGGCCCTTGGGAGTGCGCGGCTTGCCCATCGCCGGGATGGTAGCGGCCCGTCTTCGGTGTCTGGAGTTGGGGCCGCTACCGTGGCCCTGTGGCGCTTACGGTTGTCCGGCCCGACCAGGGAGAGTTCGCGTTGTCGATCACGTTGGGATCCGACCAGCCCCGTGACGCCGGCGCAGCCAGCCAGATCACAGCGGTCCTCGGCCGGGCGGAGACCCCGGTGTCGGCACAGCTCTGGATTGAGGGGGCCGGTCCCAACGACGATCAATTCGCCGGCCGGCTTGGATTTGCCCCCTACCGGGACCTGTGGCGGATGCAGCGGCCCCTGCCTGCCGACCGCTCCACCGTCGCCACCCGGGCTTTTGTGCCCGGCTCTGACGAGGATGACTTCCTGCGGGTGAACAACCGCGCCTTCCACTGGCACCCCGAGCAAGGGGGCATGACCCATCGGGATTTGGCCGACCGCATGGCCGAGCACTGGTTCGACGCCGAGGGCTTCCGCCTCTACGAGCAGGACGGGCGCCTGGCCGGCTTCTGCTGGACAAAGGTCCACCCCGACGAGGTGCCGCCGGGCGGGGAGATTTACGCCATCGCCGTCGACCCCGACTTCCACGGCCAAGGCCTGGGCAAGCCCATGACCCTGGCCGGGCTCGACCATCTGGCCGACCGGGGGCTCACCGTGGGATTCCTGTATGTGGAGTCGGACAACCAACCCGCGGTGGCCACCTACCGCGGCCTGGGCTTCGACCACCACTCCACCAACCGGGCCTACCGAATAGCCCTTCAATGACCGCCGGCTCAGCACTGCCCCAAGGACAGGCCAAGGCCGACGCGGTGCGTTCGATGTTCGACGCCATCGCCCCCCGATACGACCTGCTCAACCGGCTGCTCACCTTCGGGATGGACCGGCGCTGGCGACGGCGGTCTGTTCGGGAACTGGGGCTGCCCGCCGGGGCCCAGGTGTTCGACCTGGCCTGCGGTACCGGCGACCTGTGCCGAGACTTGGAGGCTGCCGGGCTCGAACCAGTGGGATTCGACCTCTCGTCCGGCATGCTCAAGGCAGCCCAAAGGCGCCGGGAGTCGGGCAGGCTGAATGCCCCGATGGTGCTGGGCGACGCCCTGCGCCTGCCGGTCCGAGCCGGAAGCGTCGACGGGATCACCTGCGGGTTCGCCTTGCGAAATGTGGTCGACCTGGACGGGCTCTTCGCCGAACTGGCCCGGGTGGTGCGCCCGGGCGGGCGGGTATCGCTGCTGGAGGTGGCCGAACCGCCCAACCCGGTCTTGCGGTTCGGCCACGGCCTGTACTTCGGCAGGGTGATCCCCCTGGTGGGGGGCCTGCTATCGGACCGGGCGGCCTATGAGTACCTCCCCAAGTCGGTGGCCTACCTGCCCCCCGCAGAAGAGATGCTCGGACTGTTGGCCGGGCACGGTTTCGGCGGGCTGGATCATGCCCTGCTGTCCGGCGGCATCGCCCAGATGATTACCGCCACCCGCCAAGACTGACTCAGCCCATCACCATGTCGCTGCTCGCCCAACTTCTTCCCGACGCCCGCAAGCGCTGACTGCTGCTTCTGCCATGTCGCTGCTGGCTCAGCACATTCCCCCCGAAGAGCCCGATCGGATGGCGCTGGCCGACCAGCGGACCACCCTGGGCTGGGCCGAGCTCGACGGGGTGATGAACCGGGCGGTCAACCTGCTGGGCGCCCTCGATTTGGGTCCGGAGCGCCGGCTGGCGGTGTTCGCCGAGAACTCGGTTGAGGCGGTGTTGGCCTATGTGGCCGCCGCGCTGGCCGGGGCTTCGGCCGTGCCGGTTAATTTCCACCTCACCCCCGACGAGCTGGCCTACATATTGGAAGACTCCGCTGCGGCACTGCTGCTGGTGGGCCCCGAAACCGCCGAACGGGGCGTGCTGGCGGCCGCCGCGGTGTCAAGCACCACCGGCGGGCCACCCATCGCGGTGATGGGATGGCGCTGCCCCGACCATCCCGGGGTGATTCCCTGGCAGCAGCGCTTGGCCCAGGCACCCGACCGGCCTCCGCCTGCCGACATGCCGCCGGTCCCCCATCTCTTCTACACCTCGGGCACCACCGGGCGGCCAAAGGGGGTGGACGCACCCCCTGCTCTGTTCAGGGGCGGCGCCACCGTGGCGGAGTACTTCGCCACCTGTGCCACCCCCAACGCCGCCATCGGCACCCACCTCGTCGTCGGACCGATGTATCACGCCGGGCCGTTCGCAGCCACCCGGAATCTGATGGGCGGTGCTCCAGTGGTGGTCATGGGCCGCTTCGACGCCGAGGGCACCCTGGCGGCCATCGACCGCTACCGGGTGAACGCCGTGTTCATGGTGCCCACTCACTTCACCCGCCTGCTGGCCCTGCCGGCAGAGGTCAGGGATCGGTACAGAACCGACAGCCTGGTGTCGGTCACCCACAGCGGGGCGCCGTGCCCGGTCTCGGTCAAGCGGGCCATCATCGAGTGGCTCGGGCCCGTCGTGTACGAGGGCTATGGGTCCACTGAAGTGGGCGGATCGTGCCATATCAACTCCGAGGACTGGCTGGCCCACCCCGGTTCGGTGGGTCGTCCGGTTGCCCCGTTCGAGGTGCTGATCGTCGACGAGGAAGGCAACGCGCTGTCGCCGGGCCAAGAGGGGCGGGTGTACTTCGCCGACGGCAGCGGACGGGGCATCCGCTATCGCAACGCCCCGGAGAAGACGGCGGCCGCCCACTTGCGCCCCGGAGTGTTCACGCTGGGCGAGATCGGCTACGTCGATGAAGACGGGTTCTTGTACCTGACCGACCGGTTCTCCGACATGGTGGTATCGGGAGGGGTGAACATCTATCCGGCTGAAGCCGAGAAAGTGCTGGTGGAGCACCCCGGGGTGGCCGACGCGGCCTGCATCGGGGTGCCGGATGAGGAGATGGGGGAGCAGCTCAAGGCCCTAGTCGTGCCAACCGGCCCGGCCCAGCCGGTCTCGGAGGCCGAGATCATCGCCTTTTGCCGCGACCGCATCGCCCACTACAAGTGCCCTCGATCGGTGGAGTTCGTCAGCGAAGAGCTCTTGGGCCGCTCCGCCATGGGCAAGATCAACAAGCAGGCTCTGCGGGCCCCCTATTGGAAGGGCTGGAGCACGGCGCAGCCAGGGGCCTCCGGGCAGCCGGCCGGCGCGTCCCCCGTTTCGAGGGCTAGAGGGCCAGTCCCGCCGCGAGCAGAGCGCCAAACACCACATGAAGGCGAGCAGTCTGGTTGAGCAGGGGGGATTTGGGCGCCCGGGAAAGAGCGAGGCCCATAGCGGGGATGGCAAACACCAGCGAGGCCAAAGCAATCGGGGCCCAGGGACGGACAACGGCCAGCGAGGCTGTCACCGCGAAGGCAGCCACCACCAAGGCGGCGTAGAACCAGCCGGCTCGGCGCTCCCCGAGGCGAACAGCCAAGGTTGACTTGCCTGATTCCCGGTCCGGGGGAATGTCGCGCAGGTTGTTGGCCATCAACAGCGCGGAGGCCATCAGGCCCACCGGCACCGCGGCAGCCGCGGCCAGCGCCGTGAGCTCCTCGGTCTGCACGAAGGCCGCGCCCACAGTGGCCACCAGCCCGAAGAACACGAAGACGAACAGCTCGCCGAAGCCGGAATAGCCGTAGGGCCGCCGACCACCGGTGTAGAACCACGCGGCGACTATGCAGGCCAGCCCCACCGCCACCAGCCAAAGAGCCACCGCAACCGCCAGGGCCAACCCGGCTGCCGCCGCTGCTGCGAACGCGCCGAATGCGGCTCGGCGCACCAAAGCGGGCGCCACCGCGCCACCGCCCACCAGCCGGGCCGGTCCCACCCGATTGGCGTCGGTGCCCCGGATGCCGTCGGAGTAGTCGTTGGCGTAATTCACCCCCACTTGGAGGGCCACCGCCACAATGAGGGCAGCCACGGCCCGCCACCACACCACATCGGGGGCCGCTGCCGCCGTGCCCACCGCCACCGGCACCAGCGCCGCGGGAAGGGTCCGGGGTCGAGCCCCCTGAATCCAAAGCCTCATTGCCGCCTCGCTCCTGTAAGTCTTGTCCATCGCCGGCGTTCGTTAGTGTCGCAGCCATGAACCGACTCGGGGACGAGACCAGTCCCTATCTACGCCAACACTCCGACAACCCGGTGAACTGGTACCCGTGGGGCACCGAGGCCTTTGCCGCCGCACGGGCCGCCGACAAGCCAATTCTACTGTCGGTGGGCTATTCAGCCTGCCACTGGTGCCACGTAATGGCCCACGAGTCGTTCGAGGACCCGGAGACGGCGGCGATGATGAACGACCTGTTCGTGAACGTCAAGGTTGACCGGGAGGAGCGCCCCGACGTGGATGCCATCTACATGGAGGCCGTGCAGGCCCTCACCGGCCGGGGAGGGTGGCCCATGACGGTGTTCATGACCCCCGACGGCCGGCCGTTCCACGGTGGCACCTACTACCCGAGGGTCAGCCGAGGCCAGATGCCGTCGTTCACCGAGATCATGCGCCGGATCAAAGACGTGTGGGCCAACCGCCGCCGAGACGTGGACGACCAGGCCGACCAGATCACCCAGTCGCTGAACCGCACCGCATTGATCCAACCCGATCCCCAGTGGGGCGCGGCCAGAACCGGCTCTGAGGCCATGGACCAGGCGACCGCCGCTCTGCGCCAGCAGTACGACGCCGCCTGGGGCGGCTTCGGCGGGGCCCCCAAGTTCCCCCAGACCATGAGCCATGAGGTGCTGCTGCGCTCCTACCTCCACAGCGGCGACCAAGACGTGCTCAACATGGTGATCAACTCGCTCGACGCCATGGCCTCAGGGGGGATCTACGACCATTTGGGCGGCGGATTCAGCCGCTATTCGGTGGACGCCCAATGGATCGTGCCCCACTTCGAGAAGATGCTGTACGACAACGCCCTGTTCGCCCGGCTGTACCTGCACGCTTGGCAGGTAACCGGCCGGCCCCGCTTCCGTCAGGTGCTGGACGAGACCATCGGCTTCGTGCTGCGAGACCTCCGCCACGAGAGCGGCGGCTTCTACTCCGCCCTCGACGCCGACTCCGAAGGCGAGGAGGGGCGATTCTACGTGTGGACCCCCGATCAGATCACCTCGGTGCTGGGCGACGACGCGGCCGATTTCATGGCGTGTTATGGGGTAACCGAAGCCGGCAACTTCGAAGGGCACAACATCTTGTGGCGACCGGTTCGGGGCGACCTGCTCCGCCCGGCCGCGGTGGAGTTGGGCCGCGAGCGCTTGCTGTCGGCCCGGAACTTGCGCATACCCCCCGGTTTGGACGACAAGGTGCTGCTGGAGTGGAACAGCCTCATGCTGGCTGCTCTGGCCGAGGCGGCGGCGGCCACCGGAAACCAGCAGTGGCTGGAAGCGGCCATCAAGAACGGTGGCTTCCTATTGGACCGGCTCCGCCGATCCGACGGCCGCTGGCTGCGCTCCTGGCAGGCGGGAGACGGCGATCGCCCGGCCCAGGCCCGCCATCTGGCCTACGCCGCCGACTACGCGGCCGCAGCCGACGCATTCACCCGGCTGGGCGAGGCCTCGGGCCAGGCCCGCTGGATCGCCGAGGCCGTCAGGGCGGCCGATGGGCTGCTGGAGCTGTTCTGGGACCACGAGCGGGGCGGGGTGTTCACCACCGGCTCGGACGCCGAGGAGCTGATCTGCCGGCCCAAGGAGATCGCCGACAACGCCGTTCCCTCGGCCAACAGCGCCGCGGCCGTGGCCCTCTTGCGGCTGGGAACCCTCACCGGCAATTCCCGCTACCTCGACCGAGCCCAGGACATTCTGGGACTTCTGGGCGAGGTGGCCGCCAACCACCCCAGCGGCTTCGGCCACCTGCTCGAGGCCGCTGACATGAGCGCCACAGGTTTGACCGAGGTGGTGGTGGGCGGCGACCGCCCCGACCTGGTGGACGCGGTATGGGAGGGCTACCGGCCCAACACCGTGCTGGCCTGGGGAGAGCCCTATGACTCGCCACTGTGGGAAAGCCGCGCCGAGGGGTTGGCCTACGTGTGCCGCGACTACGCCTGCGAGGCCCCCGCCTCCACCAAAGAGGACCTGCTGGCCAGACTCTGAGTCTGGGCGCGAGACCACCCAGAGGGGGCCACACCAGACACCATGACCCGACACACGCAATGGGCTGAAGAGTGCTGCCGGCCCAGCACATGAGATGATCTGGGACCCCCAATGAGCCGACACACGAATATGGGCCTGCGAATCTCCTTTCTGGTTTTGCTGTGCCTTGTCTCGACCGCCCTGTTGACCACCGGGAAGCTGGTTGAGATCGCGGGGCGCCAGCCGTTGGGAGATAGCCGGGACCGCTGGGTGAGTGCGGCTGAGGCCGTGGACCGGGCCGCGAACTTCTTGTCGTTGAACCGGCCCTACGACTTGATCGCAGACTGGCGGGGCCTGGGCCAAGATGTGGGGGAGCGGGTGGACACCGTCGCCCAGGTGGTGGAGGCCCGCCAAGATGCCGGCATTGGCGGAGTCCCGACGGTGTCGGCTGAATCCGCCGGCGCCGGAGGCCGCGCCGGACCGGCGCCGACAGGGGTCGCCGCGCAGTTCGCGGTGGTCTCCCCCGACCGACCGTTGCGGGTGCATGTGGCAGGCGACAGCCAGGCCGATGAAGTCGGGCACACGCTGGCAGGGGCCTCCGGCGGCTTGTTCGACGTATCGGTCAACAGCCGCAACTCGACCAGCTTGGCTCGACCCGACTACTTCAACTGGCCGGCGGAGCTGTTGAAGGTGTCCATACGAGACGACCCCGACGTGGTGGTGCTGTTCCTCGGTGCCAGCGAATGGCAGAACATGGAGACCACCGACGGCAGTCTGGTCGAGCCGGGGACGCCGGAATGGCTGCAAGAGTGGTCATGGCGTTTGAGCGTGGCCCTCGACATACTCGCGGCCGACCATCGGCTGATCGTCTGGGTCGGCCTTCCGCCGATGCGGCCCGCCTGGAGCGCCGCCGGGGTGCCCGCCATCAATGCGGCCGCCGCGGCCGTTGTCGCCGACTTCCCCCAGGCGGTGATGATCGACATCTGGGATCTGTTCGGAGGAGAGGCCTACGCGGAGAGGGTGGCACCACCGGCTGGGGGGTCGCCGGTGCGAGTTCGCATGGATGACGGGATACACCTGAATCGCACCGGCTCGTCTTGGGTGTCCGACCAGGTGGTGGCGGAAGTTGCCGCAGTCTGGGAAGGCAGGTGCGACAGCCTCGCGGAAGACGGCGCCATTTGCTGGAGAGCGAGGGGGGAGGCCGGTCGAGACAGCGGAGGGGGCGCCCCGGCGCCGGAAACCTGTGCTGAGCTGCCCAACGGAGAACTCGTCTGCTGGCCGAACGATCGGGCAACACCGCTATTCGAGCCCCCGGGGGAGTATGTCTCGGTGTCGGCCAGCTGGAACCAAGTGTGCGCCCTGAGGGCTGCTGATTCGACCGCCACATGCTGGGGCGATGACCTCGACGGTCGGGCCGACATACCGGGGGGAGCGTTCGAGTCGGTCGTGGCCGGAGCGTGGCATGCGTGCGGGATCAGGCCGTCGGGGCAGGTGCAATGCTGGGGCACGCCGGTGGCGAACATGGCGGTTGCCCCGGCCGGGACCTATACCGAGGTCACTATCGGCGAGCGCCACTCCTGTGCCGTCAAGCCCGATGGCCGGGTCGATTGCTGGGGCGACAACGAGCGCAACCGCCGCGCCGTGCCCGACATCGAGTTCGCCATGGTCAGCGCGGGACGGTGGCATTCCTGCGGAATCGTTCCCGACCTGTCCGCGGTGTGCTGGGGCGACGACTCCCACGGCCAGGCGGACCCGCCCGGCGGGCAGTTCACGTCGCTGAGCGCGGGCGAGATCCACACTTGCGGCCTGAGGACAGACCGATCGGTCGAATGCTGGGGCGCCAATCTGCACGGCGAAACCGAGGCGCCCGATGGGGAGTTCACCTCGGTGGCCGCCGGAGAGCGGCACTCTTGCGGCCTGCTGGCCAGCGGTGAGGCCCGTTGCTGGGGCAACAACGACCACGGCCGGGCGGACCCCCCCGCCGGTGTGTTCTTGTCGCTGGACGCCGGGGGGAACATCTCGTGCGGGCTGCGCCCCGACCACAGTGTGGAATGCTGGGGTCGGGAGCTGGCCGGAGAGGCCTTGCGCTAGCAGCGCGTCGGGCTAGCCCACGGGGGCGGGGGCGCAGAGGCCGTCTAGCTCCACCACCTGGATCTTGTCTCGGTTCTCCCAGGTGATGGGCTGGTCCGGGTCGGGCCGCAGCTTGTACTCCCGGAACGACATCTCGCTGGCGTCGAACGCCAGCAGCCGGCCCACCAGGGTGTCGCCGTGGCCCAGGATCAGCTTGATGGCCTCTAGGGCCTGGATCGACCCCACGATGCCGGGCAGCACGCCCAGCACGCCGGCCTCGGCGCAGCTCGGGGCCATCTCGGCCGGAGGCGGCTCGGGGATCATGTCCCGGTAGGTGGGGCCGTTGCGGGGGTCGAACACCGTGACTTGGCCCTCGAACCGGAATATCGACCCGTGGACCACGGGGATGCCCAGCTTCACCGAGGCGTCGTTGAGCATGTAGCGCACCGGGAAGTTGTCGGCGCCGTCCACGATCACGTCGTAGTCGCCGATTATGCCCACGATGTTGTCGGCCCCCAGCCGCACGTCGTAGGCCACCACGTTCACATCGGGGTTCAGGGCGTTGAGAGTCTTCTTGGCCGAGTCCACCTTGCGGTCCCCCACCCGGTCGACGTTGTGGAGGATCTGGCGCTGGAGGTTGGAGGCGTCCACCACATCCATGTCCACAATGCCCACGGTTCCCACCCCCGCGGCGGCCAAGTACAGGGCGGCGGGAGAGCCCAGCCCGCCGGCGCCCAGGCACAGGACTTTGGCCTCCAGCAGCTTGAGCTGCCCCTCGGCGCCCACCTCGGGCAACAGCAGGTGGCGGTGGTAGCGGTTGCGCTGGTCGGGCGTGAGGGTTGTCGGCAGGGCCCAGTCCCGGCCCTCGTCCTTCCAGCGGTTGAACCCGCCGTCCATGGACACCACGTCGCCATAGCCCATCTCCTGGAGGGTGTGGGCGGCGAACGCCGAGCGCACCCCACCCGCGCACATGACCACCACCGCGGCGTCCTTGTCGGGCAGGCGGTTCTCCACGTTGGGCTCCAGGTTGCCCCGGGGGATGTGTACGGAGCCGGGCACTGCCCCCTGCTCGAACTCGTCGGGCTCTCGCACGTCGAGCAGCACTGCGCCGCCGGCCAGCATCGCTTCGGCGCCAGCGGGGTCGGTCTCAGTGATCTCAGCTCTGGCTTCTCTCAGGAGGTCTCTGAATGTGGGCATCGCTACGGTCACCTCGGTGTTGGCGGGACATCGGGCCGGACAGGGGAAGGAACTCCCATAAACCCTACCGGGTTAGTCCGGTTTTACCAATCCCCCGCCTGTTCACGGAGCCACGATCAGCGGCAGCGCCTCGCTGATCGATGCGGGCACCACCGCGGCGGCCAAGCCGTCGAACGGGGTGGGCTCGGCGTTCACGATCACCACTTGAGCACCGGCTTGATGGGCTATGGGGACCACGTTGGCGATCGGGTACACGGTCAGCGTGGAGCCCACCGCCAGCATCACATCGCAGTCCACGGCGGCCTGCTCTGACCGGTGCAGATCAGCCATAACCAGGTTCTGGCCGAACGAGATGGTGGCCGACTTCAATATCCCCCCGCACAGCCGGCACGGAGGATCGGCCTCTCCTGCTCTGACCCGCTCCAGAGCACGCTCCATCGGGGCGGTGTCGCCGCAGTCGAGGCAGCGGACTTTGGACGTCGTGCCGTGGATCTCCACCAAGCGCTCCTCTGAAGTGCCCGCCGCCCGGTGCAGGCCATCCACGTTCTGGGTTATCAAGGTGTGCAGCTTGCCCTGGTGCTCCAACTCCACCAGCGCCCGGTGGCCGGCGTTGGGCACCTTCCCCGCCCACATCGACCCCTCGGACAACCGCTGCCAGTTGCGCTTCCGCAGCCCGGGGTCAGCCACATACGACGACAGGGTGGCCGTCTTCTCCGCCTCGGGATTCTTGGTCCACAGCCCCTCCGGCCCCCGGAAGTCGGGGATGCCGCTGTCGGTGGAGATACCCGCCCCGGTGAGCACCACCACCCTGCCTGCTCCCCGCAATACTGCACGGGCTGTTTCAATCTCGCTGTTCAGCTCTTCGATGGGCCGCATAAGAATCGCCTAGTTGACAAACACCTATCTGACTAACGCCTATTCGACTATTGACAGTTTGATATGGAAATGAGCAAAATACACTTATATCTTCCCCCTTATAGTCAGCATGGTGAGAGCCGGCAGAAACGATCCTTGCATGAACTCCTCTTTCAAGCACTCATCGTTGTGGATTGAGCCATGGCGAGACCAGATCACCGAGGAAAGCGGGCACGACCCTCGGTCAAGATATGTGGAGCAGTACTGGCTGGGGGTAATCGGCCCCACCGCCGCCTGGCTCATGCGCTATGTGGCCTACGAGTTCGACGACTCGCCTGACGGGTTCGAGCTTCCCGTGAATGACATCGCCCTGCAACTGGGGATCAGCCCCAAGGCCGGACCGCGAGGGGGCCTTTATCGCACGATGGATCGTTTGGTGATGTTCCGGCTGGCCGCAGAGGGCCACGCCAGCTTCGCCGTCCGTCGCCGCCTGCCCCCGCTCAACAACGCCCAACTCCGCCGCCTGCCCCAGCACCTCCAGCGCTCCCACTCCTCCTGCTACTCGCAGCCAAAGTCCGCAGCCTGAGTCGGACTGCGCTAGACATCTGGCGTGGAAGACGACCTGAGAGCATCCTGGAACAGGCTGTGCGACACCCTCAAGGAGTCGGTCGACTACATCTTCGACCCCGAGTTGGGCGCAGATGCCTCCGAGCAGGCCGAAGGGCTCCGCCACCACCTGCGGATGCTCTTTCTGGCCGTTGACCGAACCCTTGAGAACAACGACCCCGAACACCCCGAACTGGGGTGGACCTATCCCTCCAAGTTCGGCCAGGACAATCCCGACGGGCTGTACCAGACTGCGCCCCTAGACCTGAGCCGCACTTATCGCCTCACCGGCCGTATCGACAACGTCCGCTACCTGGGTTTGTCGATATTGAATTTCGTCTCCGGCCGAGGAGGCATCACCCAACAGCTCAACGTCGGCACGCCCGACCTCACCGACATAGGCGGAGGCCGCATCGACGTCGTCTTCAGCCCCGACCCCGACCCCGGCGACCACGTCGGCGACTGGTACCAGGTTGAGCCCGAGATCTCTCGGCTGTTGGTGCGCCAGTTCTTCTCCGACTGGGCCACCGAGAGCCATGCCGAGCTGCACCTGGAGTGCCTCAACCCCACAGATCCGCCCGCCCGACTCGACCCAGTTCGCACCGCGTCACTGATCGACGCGGTGGCTGAAGAGGCCAACACCGTCCCCAAGTTCTGGACCGACTATGCGGTGGGCTACCGCGACCGGGGCGAGATAAACACCTTCGCCCACGTAGAGGGTAAGTTCAGCGGGGAAGGCCTCGGCGGCAGCGACCAGCAGGCGTACGGAGGGTGCTGGTACGAGGTGGGCCCCGACGAGGCCCTGCTGTTCGAGGTGACCCCGCCGACCTGCCTCTATTGGAATATCCAAGTGGGCGACACCTGGTTCCAGAGCCTCGACTACGTGAACCTCCCCACCACGTTGAACGACTCCCAGGCCCGCATCGACCCCGACGGCGTGCTGAGAGTGGTTGTCTCCCACCAAGACCCCGGAATCCAGAACTGGATCGCCCTAGGCGGCTGCCCCCAAGGAGCACTCACCTACCGGTGGAACAACGCCGACTCCGCGCCGGTGCCCACGCTGCGGCTCATGCCCGTTTCCGAGATCGCCGGATGCCTGCACCCCGACACCCCCCGGCTCAGCGCCGACGAACGTGCCGCGATTGACGCCGAGCGCCGCCGCCACGCCCTGCGCCGATTCACTCGATAGAACACCGGCCCTCGGTCTGCCCGGTTGGAAGCGCCGCGGCTAGAAATAAGCCGTGGACAACGATCTGAGAGCATCCTGGAACCGGCTGTGCGACACCCTCAAGGAGTCGGCCGACTACATCTTCGACCCAGCACGGGGGGCCGACGCATCCGAGCAGGCTGAGGGTCTGCGCCATCAGATTCGGATGTTCTTTTGGGCCTACGACCGAATCGTGGAGAACAACGACCCCGACCACCCCGAGCTGGGCTGGGTGTACCCCTTCAAGGTGGGCCAGGACAATCCCGATGCGATGTACATGACCGCGCCGGTGGACCTGAGCCACACCTACCGCCTGACCGGCCGGATCGACACCCTGCGCTACCTGGGACTGTCGTTGATGGACCACAGCTTCGGCCGTGGGCGCATCACTCAGCTCGTCGACGTGGGCAGTCCCGACCTGACCGACATCGGCAATGGCCGCATCGACGTGGTCTTCAGCCCCGACCCGGACCCCGGCGACCACGTCGGCGACTGGTTCCAAGTCGAGCCGCACCCCTGCCGGCTGTTTGTGCGCCAGTTCTTCTCTAACTGGGCGTCGGAGGACCAGGCCGATCTGCACTTCAAATGCCTAGACCCGTCGGGCCCTCCCAGCCGGCTCGATCCGGTGCGGACTTGTGAGCTGTTCGACGAGTTGGCCCGGGAGGTCGAGACCGTACCCAAGTTCTGGACCGACTTTGCCGGAGGTCAGCGCGACCGAGGCCAAATCAACTCCTTCGACCATGTTCCCCCTCACAAGGTGAGTCAGAGCGCCCAGGGGGGAAGCGAAAAGCAGTCTTACGGGCAGTGCTGGTACGAGGTGGGCCCCGACGAGGCCCTGCTATTCGAGGTGACCCCGCCCGACTGCCTGTACTGGAACATCCAGGTGGGCGACACCTGGTACCAAAGCCTCGACTACGTGAATCTCCCCACCACCATGAACGACTCCCAGGCCCGCCTAGACCCCGACGGCGTGCTCCGGGTGGTGATCTCCCACCAGGACCCCGGCATCCAGAACTGGATCGCCCTGGGCGGCTGCCCCCAGGGAGCACTCACCTACCGGTGGAACAATGCCGACTCCGCGCCGGTGCCCACGCTGCGGCTCATGCCCGTCTCTGAGATCGCCGGGTGCCTGCACCCCGACACCCCCCGGCTCAGCGCCGACGACCGCGCTGCCATCAACGCCGAGCGCCGCCGCCATGCTTTGCGCCGCTTCCTGAGGTAGCCCATGGAGTACGTGGCCGCGGCCCTTTCGTTGCGGGCGTCAACAGCCTTCGGGGATTGAGGGCTAGTCCGTGGAAGCTGTCGCCGCGGTCTATCTCATGGCCGCGGTCTTGCTGGGCGCGGCAGGAGCGTCGAAGGCGGTCACCCCCGAGCCGGCGTCCGCCGCCCTAGCCCGGCTCCAGCTCTACCACCGCCACTGGGCAGTGCGGCTGCTGGGCCTGATAGAGCTCATCGTGGCCGCCAGCGCCTTCATTGTGGGGGGCATCGTCCCCGCCACCGCCCTCGCCGCCCTCTATGCCGGATTCGCCGTAGTAGCCGCGGCCATGGTCCGCTCAGGATCAGCAGAACCCTGCGGCTGTTTCGGCCGAATCGAAATGCCCGCCACCAGGCGCCATGTAACTATGAACGTCCTAGCCGTCGCAGTCGGCCTGCTGGCCGCCTCCTGGCCCCTCGAGGCCATCGACAAGCTGTTCGACACCCGCCAATGGCTGTTCGCCCCATTTGCTGTCGTAGTAGTGGCCGGGGCCTACGGAGCGTTCGCGTGGCTCAGTCGCCCTGTCCCCAGTTGATCTCATCGAGACCACCCCATTCCAACGCCTAATCCAGGCAGATTCCGAATCGCAAAAGCCACTCCATTGAATCACGCCGGGTTTGGTAGAGACTGTTTTTGTTGGGTCACGGCCGGGGTGGCTGTGGTGTTGTTATGGTAGGCGGTTTCGTGGTCGGCGGGGGTGGTGTAGGTGTATCGGCCTTTGAGGAGTTGGCTGTGGCTGCGTCGGTTGTTGTACCAGTCGATGTATTCGAGGGTGGCGAACTCGACGTCGCTTTGTCCCTGCCAGGGGCCGTGCGGGTAGATGAGTTCCCATTTGAACAGGCCGTTGAAGCTCTCGATCATGGCGTTGTCGTAGCTGTCGCCTTTGCTGCCGACCGAGGCGACGATGTCGTTGTCGTCGAGGCGCTGGCTGTAGCGGATCGACACATATTGCGATCCGCGGTCGCTGTGGTGGACGGCTTTGTCGATGCTGTGGCCGCAGCGCCGGCGGGCGGCGATGGCCATGTCCAAAGCGTCGAGCGCCAACTCGGTGCGCAAAGAGCGCGACGCCTGCCAGCCCAGGACCCGGCGGGAGTAGGCGTCGACGACGAACGCCATGTAGACCCAGCCGGAGCGGGTCCGCACCCAGGTGAGGTCAGCGAGCCACAGCCGATCCGGGGCGTCGGCGCCGAAGTCCCTGTTCACGATGTCCTCGGGCATCTCGCCGCCGGCGGCGGGCGTGGTGGTGCGGGGCTTTTTGCCCCGGCGGGCGCCCGCCAGGCCCATCTGGCCCATCAGCCGCTCGACGGTGCAGCGGGCCACCCGCACGCCCTCGACGCGGTTTAGGTGGTCCCACACCTTGGCCGCGCCGTAGGCGCCGTAGTTCGCCTTGTGCGCCCTAGCGATCACCGGGCGCAGCCGGGCGTCGCGCAAAGCACGCTCCGACGGGGCCCGCTTTTTGGCCGCCCAGTAGGTGGACGGGGCGATCCCGACGCCGTGCTCTGTGAGCACCGCGCAGATCGGCTCGACCCCGAACCGGTGCCGGTAGGCGTCGATGAACGCCACTACAGCCTGGACTGGCGGTCGAGCTCCGCCCCGAAGAAAGCCGACGCCGCTTTCAATATCTCGTTAGCCCGGCGCAGCTCGCGGTTCTCGCGCTCGAGCTTTTGGAGCCGCCCGCGCTCCGCGGTCGTCACCCCCGGGCGCATCCCGCCGTCGACCTCCGCTCGGCGCACCTGATTGCGCACCGTCTCCGCCGACGGGCCCAGCTTGTCAGCGACCGAGCAGACCGCCTCCCACTGCGACCCGTGATGCCGCTCGTTGTCCAGCACCATCCGCACCGCCCGCTCACGCAACTCGGCGGGATATCTCCCATGATTTGGCATTGCTCCATCCTCTCAAGGAACAGAGCCTCCACAAAACACGGGGTGATTCACACCACGTTGGCCTGCCGCACAGGTTGATTTGCTGGAGTTGTGGCCATGTGGCTTTTGTAACGACATCATAAGCTTGGCGTGGCCGCATGGACTCGTAGTACCTTGACACCGTGAAGTCTTCAGTCTCCCCCCCCTCCTCCCCCCGATAAGCACGAACACCCTGAACTAGCAGGCCGCAAGGCCAGACGCCTCTACCGAAGACTCTCAATCCCCCTATTGGTCATCTGCGTCTTGGCCGCCGGGTTGGCTACCGCGGTCACGACAGCCAACGCCCAGCAAGCCCAGCAGACCGACTGGTATGTCAACGACAAGCCCATCCTGTGGGGTCCGCAAGAGGCGTGGTTCGAAGGTGATGCGGGCCAAGGCCACGGAACTAACAACTACCGGTGGACATACGCCATCGGGGGTGCGCGGTCAGCAGACAACTGGGTCCATTGGTATATGGGCGAACGCATTGGCAGACAACAAGTTGCTGCTTATATCCCCGGGACAAAGGCGACTGCCGCTGTTACTTACGTTGTTGTATTCGACGGGGCCGCACAGTACTCAACGCAGATTCATCAGAATCTCAATGCTGGAAAATGGATAAATCTCGGAACCTGGGACTTCAACGGCGCTGATGTCACCATCACCCTCAATGACAACGATGCCCTCCAGCACTACCAAACCGACGGCAAAGCGAATAGCAGGATCGGCGTAGACGCAATAATGATGCGCTGCGTCTCCAATTGTACGGCCTCTAATCCAACCCCCGATCCGACGACTCAACCGCCAACATCCTCAGTCACGCCAAGTCCCGTCCCCACGAGATCCGAGACGACACAACCCCAACTGCCTCCGTCACCGCCGCACAGTGTGAACGCCGCGGCCCACGGCTCGAACCAGATTCGCGTGAGTTGGAGTCCGCCGTCTGACGACGGCGGCTCGCCCATCAGCGGCTATAGGGTCGTCTGGTCCCGTCCCGCCATTGGTGCAAGCGGCCCCTGGAGCGGATCTGCGACCGTGGCCGGCACGTCTCACACCAGCGGCAATTTGAGGTTCGGGGTCACCTACACCGTCGCGGTCACAGCCATGAACCAACAGGGCCTGTCCAGCAGCCCGGTAACAGCCACCGCGACCACCCGGGCCGCCCAGCCGCCGTCGCCCCCGGCAAATGTGCGATTGAGCTACGTGGACACGGCCGGAGACCGCAAGATCGCCGTCTCGTGGTCACAGCCCGCCAGCAGCGGGAGCTCGGCGATCGCCGGCTACAGAATCACCGTCTCGCGGCCAGGCCGCACCTTCGGCCCCTTTTCCGCATCTGCCAGCTCGCGCAGCTTCAGTTTCGGCAATCCGCTCCGCGGAACCACATATTCGGTCTCGGTGACCGCCCGGAATTCCAACAGCACCAGCCGGGCAGCGGCCCGCGACATAACCATCCCAGAACAAACCGTCGGCCCCCCGGGCCCGCCGAGAAACGTGCGCGCCACATCAATAGGAGAGGGGATCGTCAACGTCACTTGGGATGCCCCGGCTGACAGCGGCAGCTCGGCGATCAGGAACTACGACGTTGTGTTCTCCCGGCCCGCTTACAACAACCACCCCGCGCATGGAAGGTTGGGCGAGTTCACTACCACCCGGAGGGCAACCGGCACGTCATATACAGCCGACGACCTTTATACGGGGATGAGATACCGCGTAAGGGTCACCGCCAGAAACCAAGACGGCAGGACGGGCAGATGCTCTACTGCGTACGTCACAACGTCGCCGCGGGTGAGCGTCGAGCTGGAAGGGAGCCCTTGGTGGAATCCCATAGATGACGACGATGCACTTGTGTTCTGGGAACCCATTCAGGGTGCAACACAATATCAACTTGACTGGCGGTATATTGAGATAGACACGGATGCTCTTAGGCGTGTCTACAACCGACTTGAATCTGGAGGGCTGTCATCAGGTCAAGCCCAGCAGTATTCAGGTCGAGCTGCCGAATTGCTGGAAGGTGAAGAAGTAAGAGCCAGCAGGATTTCAGGAGACTCTAGACCTGCCTCTTCTGGGCACCCTGAAATCAATTTCAATGTCAATATTCGTACATACCAAGATACCCGGCCCAATCCCGACAAGGTCGATAATTGGAATCCAGACAGAACTGAATTCCGAATTCACAGCAACCAGAAGCAGTATGTGTTGCAGGCGCGTGTTCGCGCCCACGGCTACGGCCTCACCGGCAGCGCTGCCGATACCTGGTGGCAGACAAACTGGTCCGACTGGGTTTATCACCCCAGTTCGAAGCTGACAGCCGGCTGCCAGGCCATTCAGGTCTACAACACCATCGAAGATGTGAAGAAAGCCATTGACGCAGCCAATTTAATCCTCACAATTGGGGGTATCGCTGGCGCCATCTTCACCGGAGGAACTTCTGTGATGGCCACCCAGGGCGCTAAGGCAGCCATCATCATCGCTGCCAAGCAGATAGTCAAAAAGGTTCTCTTTGACTACAGCTTGAAGAAGTTTATCCTTACCCTGATCAAAGAGATGGGCAAGGCCATTGCTGCCAGAGCAGCGGTGGATGTGCTTGCCTTTGTCTTCAACTGCGTGACCCACGCCATCGACA
Organism: Candidatus Poriferisocius sp.; assembly: GCF_965208475.1. Taxonomy (GTDB): domain Bacteria; phylum Actinomycetota; class Acidimicrobiia; order Acidimicrobiales; family Bin134; genus Poriferisocius. The sequence continues at coordinate 1,183,115 of NZ_OZ242338.1, forward strand.
CCGACAATTGGTCTGCCGAGAACGCCAAGGAACTCGGGGCAGAGATGATCCGCGAGTTCCTCGCAGCCGAGAACCTCAGCAGCACCATCGACCGGGACAAGGTGCTCCAAGAGTGGGCGAAGGCCAATGTCCTTTGATGCGGCTCGGATGGACTGCTTCAAGCTTCCAAGGGTCTGGATACGACGCTACGGCCCAAACAAGAAAAAGCCAGCTATCCGACGATGCGAGCCAAGGAGCGATGAATGAATAAGAACAAGTTGACTCTTGTCGCCGTGGTATTGGCGCTTGTGGCCTGGACAGGTATGAGCACCGCCTTTGCCCAAAGTGGGACCTCTCTGCCTGACGGCAGCGATGCCGCCGAAATGGGCTTAGTCGAAGATGTCGAGGAGCCTGCTGGGGAGGATTCCGCCGGGGAGGATTCCGCCGAACCAGACATGAGAGGTGACGGACCGCCCGGTGCTGGTGGGCCCGCACTGGAAGACGTCGTAGTGCGAGATCGGCTCATCGCCGACCAAGAAGCGCTTCTCAACGTGTACCGCTGTCAATTCAACGTCGATACCCAAGTGGCCCCCGGCGGCTGTCGGACCTGATCGCAAAACGACGGGTTGGCTGCGTGTGCGCTCGCGGCGAAGGCCGCCCGACCGGAAGGTTGCGCCCTGCGATGGCCTGACCCGGGCGGGCTGAATTGGCAGGCCAGACTCGTCTGGAAGGCTTGTTCTGTGGCAACTGATCCATCGTTCGCCAAGAGGACCGTCGGCGCACATCGCCAGGGGCGTAGAGGTTGTCTTGCTGCTCGGGCGCTGGCTGCGGCTTGTGTCCTGGTGGTGCTGGCGGCAGGTGCTCCTGTGCCGGCGCAGAGCTCGGGTGAGTCAGCGGTGACCCGGGAGGACGTCGTCTTGCGCGACGAGCTCATCGCGGCGCAAGAGACGCTGTTGAACACTTACCGGTGCCGGTTCTTCGTGGACACCGAGGTTGTGCGCGGCGGCTGTGTGGTCGGGGTGCCCCGGTCGGGGCCGGTTCAGCCCGCGGTGTTCGACGGGGTCCCGGACCGCAGCGACGTTGCAGTGCGCGACGAGCTCATCGCGGCCCAGGAGGCGCTGTTGAACACCTACCGGTGCCGGTTCGACATCGACACACAGGTCGTGGCAGGCGGGTGCACTGGGTTCTGGGAGCGGCAGTCGGGCGAACGGGTTTCTCATCTGTTGTTGGACGGGGCTAACGAACTGCGCGACGGGCTGGCGCCGCTGGCGCTCGACGCGAACCTGTCGGCTGCCGCGCAGCGAAAGGCCCAAGCACAGGCCGACGCCGACGACTGGCAGCATGACTTCGACTTCGTCCCGCTTTTGTCGGGCTGGGCCATCTGGTTCGAGGGCCAGTCAGCGAGGGTCGGGGCCGGTCCGAGGGCCAGGGAGCTCGACGTGCGCTTGAGCGGGTTGCTGGTGGGCTCGACGGGAGCTGCGACGCTGCGCTGCGAGATCTGCACCCATCTGGGCGTGGGCGTTGCCTCGCGCAGCGGGCGGACATTCGCTACGTTCGTGGTCGGCGGGCACGCCCCGGCAGAGGCCCGGATTGCCGACGCTGAGGCCGAAATGGCCGCACTGGTGAACCAGCTTCGGGTGGGCCTCGGGCTTGACCGCCTCGTCTATCACGACGGGGTTGCAGCGGTGGCCCGCCGCTGGTCCCAGACCATGGCCGCAAAAAGAGAGATCCGGCACAACCCCAGCTACAGCGACCAGTACCCGTCAGGGTGGCGTCTCGCCTCCGAGAACGTCGCCTCGATCTTCCAGTTCAGTTCGCTCAGCGACGCGGTGCACCAGTCCTTCGACAACCTGGTGGACAGTCCCGGCCACTACGCAAACATGGTCAACCCCGACTACACCCATGTGGGAGCGGGCATCGCTGTGGGCAGCGGCGGCTTCTACGTCACCCAGAACTTCGCCCGCTACCCTGCCACACCCCCGGCCACGCCGGACCCCCAACCCAACAGCAGCGCCACATCAGTCGAGTTGGCCCAGACCGACGCAGACGCCGTCCTCGACGGGAGGTGCACTTTCTCTTGCACATGGCAACAAGTCACCTTGTCGGGGTTCCCGCTGGGCACCTATACAGTCGAGTGCTGGTCGCTCGACTCCGCGGACGGGACCGCCTTCAGATACCATCTGTCAGACCAGTACACCGTAACGGTCGGGGACGATGGCACAGGCGTCAACTCGCGAGTCTGCTGGAACGGCTGGTACGACGACGTGGCCGAAAACAGCGCGAATGTGTACGTAACTGTGAACGGCATCAAGTCCAACACAACCACCTTGAGGCGTCCTGGCTCTTGATCGCCGCATGAATACACAACAAGGCCGCAGCATCCGTAAGCGAACGGCGATTGCGGTGGCGGTTGAGTGCTTGATGCTTCCCTTGCTCGGCGCAAATGTCGGAGGGCAATCGCATACAGGCGGAGGTCCCTCCCTGAGCGACATTTCTGTGCGCGACGAGTTGATTGCTGCCCAAGAATCCCTGCTGAACTCCTACCGCTGCCAGTTCGACGTCGACACCCATATCGTTCCCTACGACTGCGCCTCGGGACGTCCCCTCACCCGCCTCGACCGATTAAGAGCACAGCTGGAGTCTCTGACGCTCGACGCGATGAACGAGATCCGCGGCCCTGCGACATCATTGCCCGTCCTCAGGTCAAGCACAGGTCTGTCAGCAACCGCCCTGGCACACGCGCAGGCCATGGCCGACGCGCAGAGCTTTCGGACCCCGTTCGATTACTGGGCGCACCTAGAACCCGATTGGGACTTTTGGAGCATCGGTAAATCGGCGAGCATCACCGGCGACATCTACGACCCGCAAGCCCCTGCCGAACTCAGCACCGCCCTCTTGGGAGAAGAAGGCTCGCGGCTGCCGGCATGCGGGGTATGCACCCACCTTGCCACCGGCATCGCAACCGCCGCCGACGGTACCTCCTATGTCACCGTGATGATGGCTGGGCGCGATTCCGGCCGTCAGCTCACCGAAGCAGAAATGGCAGCAGCCGAGGCTGAAATGGCCGCCCTGGTCAGCGAGCTGCGATCCAGCCTCGGGCTTAACACGCTGGCTTACGACCCCGGTGTGGCGGCCGCGGCCCGCCGTTGGTCGCAAATCATGGGTGCCGGATTCGACTTCAACCACAATCCCAATGCCGGTGCCGACTACCCAACCGGGTACCTGTTCAACGGAGAGAACATCGCCCTCAACAAGCTCACCACCACTACCTCCGACGCAGTACAGCAATCCTTTGGCGACTTCGTCAACAGCCCACTGCACTACGCCGCCATGGTCGACCCCGAAACCACCCACATGGGTGTCGGCATCGTCCTCAAAGCCGGATGGCTATGGATCACCCAGAACTTCGCCTCCTACCCGCTAACTTCGTGTAGATGCAATGACGTAGATCTGGTCGTTGTGGGGCAGGGCTCGGGCGATGCGCTTGTCGGCGGTGATCAGGGGGCAGTCGAGTCTTTCGGCTAGTGCCACGTATAGGGCGTCGTAGAAGCTGACGCTTTGGCGAAGCTGCCATGCCCGAGAGGCCAGCACGCCGTGGTGAGGGTGGCGACGGTGAACCATGCGCTCAGCAAGCAGCCGAGCCGATTCAGCAGCTTTTTCGCCAATCTCGCCCCGCAGGACCATGGAGCGAAGGGCGCTCCCAACCTCGGCATCAACCAAGAACGGGGCGACCCGCCGACAATCTCGCAACCGCTCTCTCGCCCGGGTTCCGATCAAGTCAGCATCGGCCACCGCGGCAACCAGAGCCGAAGCGTCAACAACTACGGGACCTGGACTCACCGACGTTCGGCATCGAGGTCGGAAAGCAGGGCCTCGATGTCGAGCCGAATGCCGTGGGCATCCACGAAGCGCTCCACATCGCCGAAGAGCGCACCTTCATCAGGCTCGCGGGCCAGCCGCTCGATCTGCCCCTTCATGTACCCCTGAATCGACTGCCCCTCAGCTCGGGCCCGTCGGCGGATGACCTCATAGGCCTCCTCGGAGACATCCCGAATCTGAATAGTCGCCATACCCAAATGATAGCGCTACAGCGCTGATTTGCAAGCAAATGTCCATACGCCGTCGGCGGCGGCTCGAAGTTGACTAGGGCGTCGAACCGAATCCCCAGAACACCCCACATCAACTAGGAAATCAGAGTGGATATGGTGCCGATATGGCATCACCGCCCCAACATTCGGTCAACGGGCAGCCAACTGGGTTTCCTAGGATTCAGGGGCCGAGCAGGGCTGCTGGGATCACGCCGATGCCATCTCGGCGGCGGTAGGCCTCTCGGCCGGTAGTGATAACGACGGCGTCTGCCAAGCGCGGTCCGATTCGCTTGGCAAGCCAGTGAAGGTGCCGCACGTCGGTGTCGTCGACCAGCGCCGAGAGCTTCACCTCTAGGGCCACAATTCCACCATCGGCTCGCTCGACGATTAGATCGACTTCCTGCTCGCCAGCGCGGGTGCGCAGGTGTGAGACTCGTGCCTCGTTGTGCTGGGCGTATGTTCTAATCGACAGGGTGACAAGGGACTCAAACAGCGCGCCCAACAGCGTCCCATCCCGAGGAATGTGAGGTCCGATGTCAGCACCTTCGATGAGAGCGTCGACATCAACGCCGAGTAGGCGTGCAGCCAGTGCAGGATCGGCAAGCTGGTGGACAGGAGAAGCGGCCAGTCGACGGAAGCGGTTGCCAGTCGGCAACCACGCTGGCACCTCCTCAACCATCCATAGCTGCTCCAGCATGCTGCGATATGCGGTTGTCGTCGCTCTCGCTGGTTTGTCCGGCTCTCCTGGGGTTGCGGCATCTCGGATGGTCGCGTAGCTCGCGGTGGTGGAGGTTGCCGCCGCGAATGCGGTCATCCAACTCAGCATGGTGGCGCGATCTCGGACATTGCGGCCTAGTTCACCCAGATCGTGTTCCACAATGCGCTCCACATAGCCATCAAGCTGTGCCCGTCGCAGTCGATCCGGCAGGGCTCTGATTGCGGGAAAACCCGACCTGACTACCTCAGCTGCGTAGTCGGCCAATCTGACATCAGTCTCACCCGCTAGTAGGGGCCTTCGTCCACTAAGGAGTTCACTGAGGGCCACAGTTGCCTCGCCGAGACTGCGCTCGGCCAGCGAGAGCGGCCGCATCCTGACCATGACAATACGCCCAGCACCTGAGTGGGTCGGAGCCACAGACGGCGCAGCCGACCCAGTGAGCAAGAACCGGCCCGCGATCGGGTCATGGTCGACGGCCCGTCGCACCAAATCCCACGAATTCGGCATCCTCTGCCACTCGTCGATGAGAATCGGGGAATCGCCGCTGACCACGCGCTCAGGTTCGGCTCGCAGTATTTCTGCTTGAGCCGCATCGTCGAGGCGATACACAGTGGCTGCCCTGCGCTGTGCTGTCTCGGTCTTCCCCACCGCTCTGGGGCCCTCAATGGAAATCGCAGGCAACCCAGCAAGCAGTTCGTCAATCTCAAGATCCACAATCCTGGGCAGATAGCTGTCCATCTATCTAACTATACAAAATGGACATCCTCGAAGTGACAAAATGGACGGTATCCAAAAGACATATCGGACGACCGGTTCACCCCGCAGGACCATGAAGCGAAAGGCGCTGCCAACCTCGGCATCGATCAAGAACGGGGCGACCCGCCGACAATCTCGCAATCGCTCTCTCGCCCGGGTTCCGATCAAGTCAGCATCGGCAACCGCGGTAACCAGAGCCGAGGCGTCAGCAACGACGGGACTTGGGCTCACCGACGTTCGGCATCGAGATCGGAAAGCAGAGCCTCAATGTCGAGCCGAATGCCGTGGGCTTCTAGGCAGGCAAGTTCCCCAATGACTCAACCGGCCGCAGGCACCTCGAAGTTAACCAGGGCGTCAAGGAGCATCCTCACGCCGAAGCCGGTACCCCCCTTGGTGGTTTCGCCGTCCTCGGCGTCGGTGAAGGCGGGACCGGCGATGTCGAGGTGGGCCCAGGCGATACCGTCGTCCACGAAATTGGACAAGAACAGCCCGGCGGTCAGCGCGCCGCCGTGGGGGCCGCCGATGTTCTTCATGTCGGCCACCGACGAGTCGAGCTGGGCCTTGTAGTCGTCGGGCAACGGCAGCCGCCATACCCGCTCACCGGTGCGCTCGGCGGCGTCGGCCAACTGGTTGATCCACGCCTCGTTGTTGCCCATGAGTCCGGCCACCTTGGGGCCCAGCGCCACCATGCACGCTCCGGTGAGGGTGGCCAGGTCGACAATGGCGTCGGGCTCAGCCCGACAGGCCAGCGATAGGGCGTCGGCCAGCACTAGGCGGCCCTCAGCATCGGTGTTGAGCACCTCGACGGTCTTGCCGTTGGCCATGGTGAGCACATCGCCGGGTCGGGTGGCGTCGCCCCCCAGCATGTTGTCGGTCATGGGCACGTAGCCGGTGACCTTCACCGGCGGCGCCACTGCGGCAATGGCAGCCATCACTCCCAGAACCGCGGCACCCCCGCTCATGTCGCACTTCATGGTCATCATGCCGGTGCCGGTCTTGATCGACAGCCCACCGGAATCGAATGTGAGGCCCTTGCCCACCAGCGCCACCGACCCCCGGCACTCGGCTTCCGGGCCGGGAGCGTACGACACCTCCACGAAACGGGGCGGCTGCTCCGACCCCCGGTTGACTCCCAGCAGTCCGCCCAGTTCGGCCTCGCGGATGGCGTCCAAGTCGAGCACGGTGATCTCCAGATCCTCCCGCTCGGCCATCTCCGCCGCGATCTCGGCAAACCGGGTGGGGGTAAGAGACCCGCCCGGCTCGTTGACCAGATCGCGCACAAAGCACACCGCCTCGGCCACCCGCCGGCCCCGCTCCAGCGCCTCGGCCACCGCTCTGCCTCCCGGGCCGATCACATGCACGTTCTCCAGCTTGTTGGGATGGTGCTCCGACTTGAACTCGCCGTAGGAGTAAGACCCCAGGGTCATACCCTCGGCCAGGGCCTCCAGCGCGTCGGCGCGGTCGATGCTGTCGGGCACGGCGTCGAGAACCGACACCGCGATGCGCTTCATCCGCTTGGCCGACCGGGCCAGCGAGGCCGCTGCCTTTCGGATCACCGCGGCGGTAATCTTGTCGGCCGGCCCCAATCCGACCACAGCAATCGGACGGTCTTGTCCCGAGACGATCTCCACCTCCCCGGCCTTGGCCTCGAATCCGCGGCCGTCGAGCACCCCCCAGTCCAGCCCGTCGGGCCGCTCGGCGTCTTCGCCCGAGCACACCCCCACCGCGTGCAGTTCGGCACTGGCCGGGTTTCTTCTACCGGTTCGAAACGCGATCACCTGGTCTCCTCGAATTGATTCAAGCCCTGCGATGTTATCTGGCACGGGTTTGCCGCCCGATGCCCAGTAGCCTCGCCTTCCATGGGTTCCTATGAGGATGCGACCCGAGAGCGCGTCCTCATCTACGACGGCGCCTTCGGCACCTATGTCCAAGAGCAGCCCCTGAGCGCCGACGACTTCGGCGGCCCCGACTTGGAAGGCTGCAACGAACTCTTGTGCTTGACCCGGCCCGAGCTCATAGCCGAGATGCACGACCTGTATCTGGGCTTGGGGGTGGACGCAGTGGAAACCGCCACCTTCGGGGCCTTCGCCGTGCCGCTGGCCGAGTACGGCATCGCCGATCAGGCCTATGAGATCAACCTGGCCGCGGCCCGCATCGCCAAGGAAGCAGCACAGGGCCATGCCTCAGATGGGCGGCCCCGGTGGGTGGCCGGATCGGTGGGGCCGGGCACCAAGCTGGCCTCGCTCGGCCAGATCCGCTACGCCGAGCTGCGCGACGCCTTCGAGATCCAGGCCCGGGGCCTGCTCGACGGCGGGGTCGACCTGTTCGTCATCGAGACCCAGTTCGACTTGCTCGGCGCCAAAGCGGCCATCAACGGATGCCGCCGGGCCATGGCCGCGGCGGGACGAGAAGTGCCGTTGCAAGTGCAGGTCACCATCGAGATGACCGGCCGGATGCTGCCCGGCACCGAGATCGGCGCCGCGCTGGTGGCGCTGGCTCCCCTGAGTCCGGCGGTGTTCGGATTGAACTGCGCCACCGGCCCGGCCGAGATGGGCGAGCACCTGCGGGTGCTGTCTGAGCAGTGCCCGATGCCGGTGGCCTGCATCCCCAACGCCGGGCTCCCCCAAGTGGTGGACGGCCGCATGCACTACGACGTCGGCCCCGACGAGTTCGCCGGCTATCTGGCTCGGTACGTCACCGAACTGGGGGTGAGCGTGATAGGCGGTTGCTGCGGCACCACCCCCGATCACCTGCGGGCCGTGATCGAACGCTGTGCCGACCTCGCTCCCGGGCCCCGGCCCGGCGAGCTGCCCCCGTCGGCCACCTCGATTTATACCGCGGTGCCCTTCGCCCAAGACACTTCGTTTCTCATCGTGGGCGAGCGCACCAACGCCAACGGCTCCCGCAAGTTCCGCGACGCCATGCTGGAGGCCGACTGGGATGGCTGCCTCCAGATCGCCCGCGACCAGGTGGGCGAGGGGGCCCACCTGTTGGATCTGTGCGTCGACTACGTGGGCCGCGACGGGGCCGCCGACATGGACGAACTGGCCCGGCGGTTCGCCACCGGAGTGGCCGCCCCCCTGGTGCTGGATTCCACCGAGCCCGACGTGATGCAGGCCGGGCTGGAGTGGATCGGCGGCCGGGCCGTGCTCAACTCGGCCAACCTGGAAGACGGCGAGGCAGAGGGGTCGCGCCTCGATCGGGTGCTGTCGCTGGCCCGAGAATACGGCGCTGCGGTGGTGTGTTTGCTCATCGACGAGGAGGGCCAGGCCCGCGATCTGGAGTGGAAGATGCGGGTGGCCCACCGCCTGTATCGCCTGGCTACAGAGCGCTACGGGCTGGCCCCGTCCGATCTGATTTTTGACGCCCTGACCTTCCCGCTGTCCACCGGCGACGACAACCTGCGCAAAGACGGCCTGGCCACCATCGAGGCCATCCGCCGGATAAAGGCCGAGCTGCCCGGCGCCCACACCACGCTGGGGGTGTCCAACGTGTCGTTCGGGCTGAGGCCCGCTGCCCGCCACGTGCTCAATTCCATGTTCCTGCATGAGTGCCTCGACGCCGGGCTCGACTCCGCCATCGTCCACGCCGGGCGGATCATCCCGCTGAACCGGGTGGATCCCCGCCATCGCGACGTGTGCTTGGATCTGATCTACGACCGGAGGGGCCCGGCCGGAATCGCTTCGGAGGGCCGAGCCGACTACGACCCGCTGACAGAGTTGCTGGCCGCATTCGAGAACGTGACCGCCGCAGCCGCCGTCGATGAGGATCGCTCCGGCTGGCCGGTCGAGCAACGGCTGGAGCGGCGCATCATCGATGGCGAGCGAGATGGCCTGGAAAGCGATCTGGACGAGGCCCTGGCCGGTGCCCCGGCGCTGGACATCGTCAACCACACGCTGCTGGCCGGGATGAAGGTGGTGGGCGAGCTGTTCGCCTCCGGTGAGATGCAGCTGCCGTTCGTGCTCCAGTCGGCCGAGACTATGAAGGCTGCGGTCTCGTATCTGGAGCCCCATATGGAGAGCGCCGACGACACCGGGGGCAAGGGCCGAATCGTGCTGGCCACCGTGAAGGGCGACGTTCACGACATCGGCAAGAACTTGGTGGACATCATCTTGACCAACAACGGCTATGAGGTTCACAACCTGGGCATCAAGGTGTCGATCAGCGAAATGATCGACCGGGTGTCAGAGGTGGACGCCCACGCCATCGGCATGAGCGGGCTCTTGGTGAAGAGCACGCTCATCATGCGCGACAACCTGGAGGAGCTGAACACCAGAGACCTCCACCACCTCCCGGTCCTGCTGGGAGGTGCGGCTTTGACCCGCACCTATGTGGAGCGGGACATGAGGGAGACCTACCGGGGCCGGGTGTTCTACGGCAAGGACGCCTTCGAGGGCCTAGCGGTGATGGACCGGCTGGGCGAGCTGCGCCGCACCGGGGTTGACGACCCCGAGTTCGGTCGCCGCCCCGGGGGGCGCGACCTGCCCCGCCGCCCGCGCCGCGACGCGGCCAGCGGGGTGGGCGACGAACTGCCCGAACGAGCTCCTTCGGTGGCGGCAGACAACCCGGTGTTCGAACCCCCGTTTGTGGGCGCCCGGGTGGTCAAGGGCGTCCCGGTGGCCGACATCGCCGAGTACGTGAACGAGACCGCCCTGTTCCGCAACCAATGGCAGTTCCGCCCCACCGACGGCGAAGACGACGCCGCTTTCAAAGAGCGCATCCGCCCCACCATGCGCGAGCAGCTCACCTCGGCCACCGCCCAGGGCCTGCTGGTGCCCCAGGTGGTGTACGGCTACTTCCCGGTCAACGGCAGCGGCGACGACCTGGTGGTGTGGGACAACCCCGGACGAACTGCCGAGATCTGCCGCTTCCGGTATCCCCGCCAGCGCAAAGACCCATTCCTGTGCATCGCCGACTTCTTCCGCCCGGCCGCCGGTGACGAGGTGGACTACGCCGCCTTTCATATCGTGACCATGGGCGCCGAGGTTTCCAAGGCGGCCGCCAAGCTGTTCGCCGACAACCGCTACCAGGACTACCTGCTGCTGCACGGCCTCGGGGTGGAGATGGCCGAGGCTCTCGCCGAGTACTGGCACCATCGCATCCGCACCGATTGGGGCTTCGCCGAAGAGGACGGCCCCACCCTGGCAGGCCTGTTCCGCCAGCAGTACCGAGGCGGCCGCTACTCCTGGGGCTACCCCGCCTGCCCCGACCTCGAGGACAACCTCACCGTTGCCCAACTCCTCGAAGCCCACCGCATCGGCATCGAAGTCGGCGAGGAAACCAGCTATCAATACCAGCCCGAGCAAACCACCTCCGCCCTCATCTGCCACCACCCCCAAGCCAAGTACTTCGTCGCCCGCTAAGTGGTATCGAGCAGAACTCGGGCCACTAGGTCCATCCCAAACCCGGTCAGAATCCCCAAATATAAGAGCCCCGTAGCCGCCATTACCGCGGAGTAGAACCGCTCTCGCAGCGCCGCCCGGGCCAAGATCACCAGCCCTGCCGTCGTCACTGCACACGCGGCCCAGAACCAGCCCAAAAGCCCGTTGTAGCCGTCGTCGATCGTTCCGCTGAGGACCGAGGCCATACCAGTGGGCCAAAGCATCACCACCAGTTCGGGAAGCCATAGCAGCCCGGTCCAGCGGACCAACTCCAACAGGGGGCCCCGGGCCAAACCTGGCTGCACCAGATACCAGTGGCCCAAGAGCATGGCGTCGGTGACCGCTCCCAAGAAGAACGCTCCGATCACGGTCCGGGCCACCGCCAACGCGGCGGGATCGCCGGCATCCAGCCCTCCGGCCACCACGCCGACCAAACCCACCACCGGCGCAATCAGATCCAACACCGGAGGGAACTCCCGCAGGCTGCGATCGAAGCGTTGCTCTTCTCGGTCTATGCCGGTCATGGCTGCGATTTCGGCACTACGCCGTTCCACACGCTCCCGCTGGCCGCTCACTCCAGCCCCCCGCCGGATGATCGACATCGTCAGCGCCAAGACGGCGGCCGCGGCGGTCGCTGCCGCTGTCCAGTCCCGCACCGCCAGCGGGTCGGTTGCGAATCCCAGCCAGGCCCCACCTGCGGCCATGACCCCGAAAATGCTGCGCATGAGCCACCCGTAGCCCAACCCGGCCTCCCGCCGCCGGGTGGTGAGCCAGGTGAACGCCAAACCCCCGACGGCCAATTGCAATAGGAGCGTGGCCGGTTGAAGTTCGATCACGCGTCGATCACGGCCAGGCGGTGATCCGTGGTGGTGAGGTTGTCGGGGCCATCTGAAGCAGCCACCACAATGTCCTCCAGCCGCAATCCCCAACGACCGGCAAGATATATGCCGGGCTCGATGGAGAAGGCGTGGCCGGCGCGCAACTCCACAGTGTTGCCCTCCACAATGTAGGGGTCCTCGTGGGCCTCGGCACCGATGCCGTGGCCGGTGCGGTGGATGAAGTTGTCGCCGAATCCGGCCTCGGCGATCATGGCCCGCCCCACCCGGTCGACCTCCTGACAGGGCTGGCCGACCACCGCAGCGGTCACCTGGGCGGCTTGGGCCTCGAACAGCACGTCGTAGGCCTCGACCAAGTCGGCCGGCGGCTCGCCCAGGTGTACGCATCGGGTGATGTCGGAGCAGTACCCCACCCCGTCGGCATCGGCCATCGTCCCCCCGAAGTCGCACAGCACGACCTCGCCCGACTTGATCACCCGCTCTCCCGGCTCGTGGTGGGGGCTGGCCGCGTTCTCCCCTGCGGCCACGATGGCGAAGTTCACCCTCTGGTGACCCTCAGCCAACAGCCGCCGGCCCAACTCGGCCGACACATCGGCCTCGGTCCGCCCCGCCAACTCGATATCGCCCGAACGAAGGTCGACAGCCACTCGGTCGGCGGCGGCGGCCGCGGCCCGCAGCGACTCCACCTCAGCGGCGTCTTTCACCGAACGCAGCGGGCTGGTCACCTCCGATGCCCGGCGGAACTCGGCCCCGGGCAGCAGGCGGGCCAAGTCCACCAGAAATCCGGCCCACATGTGGTCGCCCACAGCTATCACCGAGGCCGAGCCGATGAACGACCGGGCCAACGCGATGGGGTCGTCGGTCTCATCCCACACCGCCATATCGAACACGCCGGGCCGCTCTATCACCCGAGGGGCCTCCAGCCGGGGCACAATTAGCCGGGCGTCGCCGTCGCGGGGCACCACCAGCATGGTCAATCGCTCCAGGGGCATGGCCTCATAGCCGCAGAAGTAGGGCAGGTCGGCCCCGACGGAGAGCAACAGCATGTCTACCTGCTGTTCGGCCATGAGACGCCGTACCCGATCGATCCGCGGCTGGAACACCGACAACAAACTATCCCCCGGTGCCCACTCCAACTCCGACTGAAGCCGACGCAGCCTGAGTGCCCGCTCCTGCACCGACTGAAGGCCCCACAGCCCCGGCGCCCACTCCTACTCCGACTGAAGCCGACACAGCCTGGGCGTGGGCGTGTTGGGCGTGGTGGGAGCTGCGGGTCAGGGGGCTGGCCTCCACGTGGGCGATGCCCAGCGACTGGCCGATGGCCTGGAATTGCTCAAATTGGTCGGGCGGCACCCATCGGGCCACTGGCAGGTGATGGGTGGTGGGCCGTAGATACTGGCCCACGGTCACGATGTCGGCGCCCACCGCGGCAAGATCGGCCATGGTCTGGGCCACCTCGTCGTCGGTCTCCCCCATGCCGACGATGATCGACGACTTGGTGGTGAGCCCTGCGGCCTTGGCCCGGGCCAGCACGGCGAGGCTGCGGGCATAGCCTGCCGACGGTCGCACCACCCGCTGGAGCCGGGCCACCGTCTCGATGTTGTGGTTCAACACGTCGGGCTCAGCGCCGAATATCACGGCCAGCGCCTCGGGATCCCCCTTGCAGTCGGGAATGAGTACCTCGACTCGCACATCAGGGCTGCGCTGGCGAATGGCCGCCGCCGCCGCCGCGAACCCAGCGGCGCCCCCGTCGGGCAGGTCGTCGCGGGCCACTGCGGTGATCACCGCGTAATCCAACCCCATAGCCTCCACCGCGTCGGCCACTCGCTCGGGCTCAGCCGGGTCTAGGGGTTCGGGGCGCCGAGTGTCCACCAGGCAGAACCCGCAGGCCCGGGTGCAGCGCTCGCCGTTGATCATGAATGTGGCCGTGCCCTCATTCCAGCATTCGTAGATGTTGGGGCAGCCGGCCTCCTCGCACACCGTCACCAAGTCCCGGCTGTGCAGCACCGACCGCAGCCTTCGGAACTCGGGGCCGGTTCGCAACGGCACCCGCATCCACTCGGGCTTGCGCCCGTTGATGGCCAGCCCATCGGTCAGCCCCGCCTCGTCCATGCGAGATTGAAGGCGAACTGGTCGACCGGGCACCTCGCCCGGTCCCAGACCTCGGCTGAACGGGCTCAGCTCCTCTGGCCGCCGGCGCCAAGCCACGTCGGCCCGGTCCGCTCCTCCGGCGCCCCAGCGGTCGGCGGCCCGGGCGGCCACCGCGTCCACCACGTCCTGCATGGTGGCTCTGCGCCCCTCGGCCGTCAGGGAGGTGACTGCCTTGTCGGGGATCCCGCAGGGCACGATGCGGCCAAACCACTCCAAGTCGCAGTCCACGTTCAGCGCGAAACCATGCATCGTCCGAGTGCGGTTTAGGCGCACCCCTATGGCCGCGATCTTGCGGGGGTTCTCGCCGTCGGGGTCCACCCACACTCCGGGGTAGTCGCTCAGCCGACCGCAGCCGGGCAGGCCCAGGTCGCCCAATGCGTCGATCACCAACTGCTCCACCGAGCGGACGTAGGCCACCGTGTCGGCCATGCCTCCGCCCCGCTTGCCGGGCACGGTCATCACCGAATAGCCCACGAGCTGGCCGGGGCCGTGGTAGGTGACGTCGCCGCCCCGGTTGGTGTACACCACCTCGGCGCCCACCTCGGCCGGATCCACCAGGATGTTGGCCTCGTCGCCCCGCAAACCCAGGGTGAACACATGGGGATGCTCCAGCAGCAGCAGGTAGTTGCCGCTGCGCTCGAACATGGCCTCCTGGCAGGCGTGGGCGTCCCGGTACGGCACCCGCCCCAGCCATCGGACGCGAAGGCTCATTTCATGCTCACGGCATCTCGGCGTGCCAGTCGCGGGTCTCGATGATCGACCGCACATGGTCCAAGAACGCGGCCACGTAGGCCCCGTCGAAGGCCCGATGGTCCCAGGCCAGGGCCAGCACTCCCACCGAGTGGATGGCGATGGCCTCGCCACCGTCCTCGGAGGTTACGACCACGGGGCGGCGGCGGATGCCGTCGGTGGACAAGATGGCCACCTGGGGCTGGTTGATGATCGGGAACTGCATCATCGTGCCCCACTGGCCGGGGTTGGTGATGGTGAACGTGCCCCCGGAGATCTCATCGGCGTTCAGCTTCTTGGCCCGAGCCCGCCGCGACAGGTCGGCCACCTCCTCGGCGATCGGCACCAGCCGCTTGCGGTCGGCATCGACCACCACCGGCGCCAGGAGCCCTTGGAAGTCGAGGTCCACCGCGATGGCCAGATTGATGTAGTTGTGAACCACCAACTCGCCCTCGCCCACCGTGGCGTTGATGTGGGGATAGGAGTGGAGGGCATCGCACACCGCCCGGGCGATGAACGGCAGATAGGTCAGGCTGAAGCCGCGGTCGGCTTTGAACGCCTCCCGGTGGGCCCGGCGCACCTGCTCCACCCCTTCGAAGTCGACCTCCACCGCGGTAAGCACGTGGGGCGACACCGACTTGGACCGCACCATGTGCTCTCCGGTGATGCGGCGGATGTTGCTCAACGGGACGATCGTGTCTCGCCCGGCTGTGGGTGGCGGGCCAGGCGGCGCGGGCGGAGCAGGCCGAGCAGCGGGAGTCGGCGGAGCAGCCTGGCCGCCGGCCGAGCGGCTCTGAGCGATGAAGGCCTCCACATCGGAGCGGGTAATGCGCCCGCCATTGCCGGTGCCGGTGATCTGGGCAGGGTCGAGTCCGTGCTCCGAGATGAGCCGGCGCACCACCGGCGACAAGACGATGCCCTCTGAGGCGGCTGGGGCACCGGGCGCAGATTCGAGGGCAGGGTCGGGAGCAGGGGCGGGCTGAGGCTCTGCCGCCGGCTCAACCGGCGCGGGCGCGGGCGCAGGGGCGGGCTCGACGACAGCCCCGTCCTCGCTCAGGATGGCGATTACCTCGCCAACCTCCACCGTGTCGCCCTCTGCGGCCACGATCTCCACCAGCACTCCGGAGATGGGGGAAGGAACCTCGGAATCCACTTTGTCGGTGGACACCTCGAAGAGCGGCTCGTCTTCAGCCACCTCGTCGCCCACCTGCTTGAACCACTGGGTGATGGTCCCCTCCATCACGGTTTCACCTAGCTGCGGCATCTTGACCTCAGACATCAATCCTCCTCGTTCATTGTCGCCATGGTTGCTCAGCCCGCGTTGTCGCCTCTTGCCGTCGCCCCTCAGCCTGCATTGGCCTCAGTGCAGGGCCCGACCAGTGAGCGACAGCACTGATTCGCCGAACAGCTCGCTCATGGTGGGGTGGGGCTGAACGAATTCGGCGACTTCCGGCACAGTGGCCTCCCAATTCACCGCCAGATAACCCTGGCCGAGCTGCTCGGTCACCCACGGGCCCACCATGTGGACCCCGAGAATGCGCCCGGCAGGCCCATCATCGGAGCGTTCGGCGATCACCTTTACCAGCCCATCGGTCTCCCCCACGATCATGGCCCGCCCGTTGCCGATGAACCGGTGCGCCGAGGCAACCACGTCGAAACCGGCTTCTTTGGCCGACGCCTCGGTGTGGCCCACGAAGGCCACCTCGGGGTGGCAGTAGATGGCCCACGGCACGTTGGCGTAGTCGACCGGGGCCGGCGACTCCCCCAGCAAGTGCTTCACCGCCATGATGGCCTCGGCGAACGCCACGTGGGCTAGCTGCGGGGTGCGAACCACATCGCCCACCGCGTACACCCCCGCAAGGGAGGTTCTACAGAATTGGTCGACCGACACGTAGCCCCCTTCGTCCACCTCCACCCCGGCGGCGTCCAGTCCCAATCCGTCGGTAAAGGGGCGGCGGCCCACGCACACCACCACCGCGTCCACCTCCAGGGGGTCGCCGCCGTCTATCTCCAGTTCCACGCTGCTGCCGGTGTTGCGACAGCCGCTCACCGCCACTCCGGTCCGCACTTGGATCTTCCGCTTCTTGAACGCCCGGGTCAGCATCTTCACCACGTCGTCGTCGGCGCCCATCAGAATCCGGGGCAGCGCCTCCAGCACCGTCACCTCCGACCCCAGATCAGCCAGCAGCGAGGCGAACTCCAACCCGATGGCCCCGCCGCCGATGACCGCCGCCCGACCGGGCAGCTCGGAAACCGACAGCAGCTCGTCGCTGGTCATCACCCGTTCGCCGTCCACTTCGAACCCGGGCAGGCTGCGGGGCACCGACCCGGTGGCCAGGATCACGTGATCGGCAGTCACCGTCGCGGCCTCCGACTCTCCGCCCGATATCGACACCGACCGGTCGGGCCCGATCGCCCCCCATCCGTCCAACACCGTGACCTTGCGGCCCTCCAACAGGCTGCCCACCCCCTTGTGGAGCTGATCCACGATCTTCTGCTTGCGGGTTTGGGCCGCCCCCATGTCCACCGTCGGGGGGCCTGCGGAGATGCCGAACTGATCGGCGTGGGCCACGGTGCGGTACACCGCTGCCGTCTCCAACAGCTCTTTGGCCGGGATGCAGCCCACATGCAGACAGGTCCCGCCCAGCTTCTGCTTTTCCACCAGGGCGATGTCGAGACCGGCGGCGGCGCCGTACAACGCGGCGGCATAGCCGCCGGGCCCACCGCCCACCACCACCACGTCATGGCTGCTGCTCATGGCCCTCAGCCTATAGGCGGGTTGACTCCCCAGGATGAACGCGGCTCGAACGGCAATCCAACGAGGCGTCCCGTCGGGCCGGCCCCTGCTGCGAGCTCAGCGCAGGATGAGCACGGCTTGAACGGCGAATGCCACCAAGATGGCCGCTCCGCACAGGAGGGCCAGGAGTATCAGGCGCCGAGTGCTCACAACCCGCTCAGCGGTCGCGGCGCCGCCGGCGGCCCATGTACCAGCCAATGATCTCCGAGCACACCACGCTCAATGCAATGGTGATCAACAGCAGCAGGAACAGCGGCACATCCCAGTCCCATCCCAAGAAGTTGACCCGAATCTCATCGGTGTTCTGGGCAATGAACACAATCAGCGCCACGCCGGCCAGCGCGCCCAGCACCATCCGGGCATTGATCTGCCGGAGCACTTCGACGAACGACCGGGACTTCGGCCCGGGCTCCTCTGTGCCCTGGTGATCGAACGGCTGCCTGTGCTCGGACTCGGACATGGCCCCACGCTACCCGCCACCGATCCGCCACAGCGACTGTGAGGCCGCCTCTGACGCGTTCGGGCCTGATGCCTTCGGTGCGCCCCTACACTGGGCCACATGAGAATTGCCATTGCCGGAGCGTCGGGGCTGATCGGAACCGCGCTGGTCAGCCATCTCGGGTCTGCCGGGCATCAGGTGATCCGGCTGGTTCGCGATAGCACGGCTCGGGGCGAAGATGCCCGGTATTGGAACCCGGCCACCGGCGATATCGACGACGATGCCTTCGACGGGGTCAACGCGGTGGTCAACCTGGCCGGAGCGGGAATCGGCGAACGCCGCTGGAGCCAGCGCCGCAAGCGGGAGCTGCGCCTCAGCCGGGTGGACGCCACCGAGTTGCTGGTGGAGGCCATGGCCGCGGCCGACGACCCGCCCTCGGCGCTGGTGGCCGGCTCTGCGGTCGGCTTCTACGGCGACCGCGGCGACGATGTGCTCGACGAGCAATCGGGGCCCGGCACCGGGTTTCTGGCCACTCTGACCGCAGACTGGGAGGCGGCCGCCAATTCGGCCTCCAGCGCCGGCATCCGGGTGGCCCTGGCCCGCACCGGGCTGGTGGTGTCCGACAATGCCTCTTTCCTCACCCGAATGCTGCCCCTGTTCAAGCTGGGATTGGGCGGCCCGCTGGGCGATGGCCGGCAATGGTGGCCATGGATCGCGTTGGAGGACGAGGTGCGGGCCCTGGCCTTCCTGCTGGAGGCTGACATCGCCGGCCCAGTCAACCTCTGCTCCCCCAACCCAGCCACCAACCGGGAGTTCACCCGGGCGCTGGCCTCAGTGCTGCGCCGCCCCGCGGCCCTGCCCGTCCCCCGTTTCGGCCCCCGATTGCTGCTGGGCAAGGAATTGGCCGACGGACTCCTTTTTTCCAGCACCCGGGCCCATCCCACAGCTTTGGCCGACGCGGGCTTCCAGTTTCGCTTCCCCGACCTGCAACCTGTCTTGGAGGAAGCCCTGTCATGAGGGCTCGATTGATCAGTGGCAGCCGAGTGGTTCCCGCGCCCCCTGGAGAGATCTTGGCCCTGCTGGCCGATCCGTCCCGCCATCCTGAAATAGACGGCTCGGGAACGCGGATTACAGCAGGACCCGACTGCGCCAGCTCGTCATGATCGTACACACCCCCAAACGCCTCAAGGCCAGCATCGCCGCCACTCTGGACAACCTCGTTGAGAGATTCTCGCCTTGAGTCCTCAATCTCAGAACAGCGACTGCTCTTCGATCACGTCCTGGTTGTCGGCCGCTTCGGTGGCCAGGCGGTCAGCCTCGTCGTTCCACTGGTCGCCAGAGTGGCCCTTCACCCAGTGAAAGGCAATAGAACGGGCTTGAACCTGCTCGATGATCTGGGCCCACAAGTCTTGGTTGGCCACCGCCTTCTTTTCGCTGGTCCGCCAACCCCGGCGGATCCACCCCTCCCACCAGCGGTCCCGAAAGCAGTTGACCACATAGGTGGAGTCGCAGTACACCTCCAGAGGTCCTTCCAGCGCCCTCAGCGCCTCCAGCACCCCCATCAGCTCCATTCGATTGTTGGTGGTCTGGGGCGCCCCACCCGACCCGGACGGTCCGCCGGGCACCACCCAGCCCCACCCCCCCGGACCTGGGTTGCCCCTACAGGCCCCATCGGTATAGACCACTGTGGATCGATTGTGCTCAGTCACCTTCTCATGCTGGCACGATTGGCCCTGAGTTGAAAGCATGGTGCCGTGGCCGCGACTTTTTCCCACCAACTGCCCGACACTGATCCGGACGAGACTCGGGAGTGGCTGGACAGCCTCGACGCAGTGGTCAGCTCCTCTGGAGGCCAGCGAGGCCGATACCTGCTGCGCCAGCTCCTCGACCGGGCCGACGAGCTGGGCATGGGCCTCTCCGTCACGGTGCAGACGCCGTATGTGAATACCATCCCCACCGCCGACCAGCCGTTCTTCCCCGGCGATGAGTACATAGAGCGCCGGATCCGGGCATTCATCCGATGGAACGCGGCGGTGATGGTGGTCAAGGCCAACAAGCGGGCCGACGGCATCGGCGGCCACCTCTCCACCTTCGCCTCATCGGCCTCCCTCTATGAGGTGGGGTTCAACCACTTCTTCCGGGGCAAAGAGGACGGGCTTCCCGGCGATGCCGTCTACATCCAGGGCCATGCTGCGCCGGGCATTTACGCCCGGGCCTACCTGGAGGGCCGCCTGAGCGAGGAGCAGCTTGACAACTTCCGGATGGAGATCGGAGGCAACGGGCTGTCCAGCTACCCCCATCCCCGGCTCATGCCCGACTTCTGGGAATACCCCACGGTGTCGATGGGCCTGGGGGCGATCAACTCCATCTACCACGCCCGGTTCTACCGCTACCTGCACGACCGCCATATCGAGGACACCAGCGAGTCGAAGGTGTGGTGCTTCGTGGGCGACGGCGAGTGCGACGAGCCCGAGACCCTGGGGTCGATCTCGCTGGCCGGCCGGGCCAAGCTGGACAACCTCATCTGGGTGGTGAACTGCAACCTCCAGCGCCTCGACGGCCCGGTGCGGGGCAACGGCAAGATCATCCAGGAGTTGGAGGGCAACTTCCGGGGCTCGGGCTGGAACGTGATCAAGGTGATCTGGGGCTCGCGGTGGGACGAGCTGCTGGCCGCCGATGTCGACGGCGTGCTGCTGGAGAAGATGATGACCACCGTCGACGGCGAGTACCAGCGCTACGCCACCGAGACCGGCGCCTACATCCGGGAGAACTTCTTCGGACCCGATCCCCGACTGCGCAAGATGGTGGCCCACCTGAGCGACCGGGAGCTCGAAGAGCTGCCCCGCGGCGGCCACGACTATCTGAAGCTCCACGCCGCCTACAAGGCCGCCATCGAGGCTGCCGACCGGCCCACGGTGATCTTGGCCAAGACCATCAAGGGCTGGACCCTGGGCGAGGGACTTGAGGCCCGCAACGCCACCCACCAGATCAAGAAGATGACCACCGCCCAGCTCATGGATCTGCGCTCCCGGCTCCACCTGGAGGAGGAGGTTCCCGCTGAGGCCCTCCAAGACGACGCCAACCCCCCGTACTACAAGCCCTCGCCCGACTCGCCCGAATACCAGTACCTGATGGCCCGCCGCCGCGAGCTCGACGGGCCGCTGCCCACCCGGGTGGTGAACATCCGCCGGCCCGTCAAGCTACCCGACGACAAGCTGTTCACCGACTACGACGAGGGGTCTGACGGCCGCGAGGTGTCCACCACCATGGTGTTCACCCAGATGCTGCGCAACATGATGCGAGACGAGGACTTCGGGTCCCGGGTGGTGCCCATCGTCCCCGACGAGGCTCGCACCTTCGGCATGGACTCGCTGTTCCGGGAGTTCAAGATCTATGCCTCCGAGGGCCAGCTATACGAGCCGGTAGACCATGATCTGCTGTTGTCCTACGCCGAGGGGCAAGACGGCCAGCTACTGGAGGAGGGCATCACCGAGGCGGGGTCTTTAGCCTCGTGGACGGCGGCGGCCACCAGCTACGCCACCATGGGCGTGCCGATGGTGCCGTTCTACTCCTTCTATTCCATGTTCGGCTTCCAGCGGGTGGGCGACCTGATCTGGTCGGCCGCCGACTCCCGGGCCCGGGGCTTTTTGATGGGCGCCACCGCGGGGCGCACCACGTTGATGGGCGAGGGGTTGCAGCACCAGGACGGGCACAGCCACCTGCTGGCATCCACCGTGCCGGCCTGCTGCGCCTATGACCCGGCGTTCGCCTACGAACTGGGGGCCATTGTGCGGTCGGGGCTGCACCAGATGTACGGCAACGGCGGAGGCGAGGACGTCTTCTATTACATAACCATCTACAACGAGAACTACCGCCAACCCCGCCGAGCCGATTTCATCAGCGACGAGCACATCCTGTCGGGCCTTTACCAGTGGAACCACGCGCTCGACGACACCGAGCAACAGGCTTCGATCATCTTCTCGGGCACTGCCCACCAGGCCGCCAGAGACGCCCAGGCCGAGTTGGCCGAGCGCTACGGGATCGGGGTCGACCTGCTCAGCGCCCCCTCTTTCAAGGCGGCCCGCGAAGAGGCGCTGGCTGTGGAGCGGTGGAACCGTCTGCACCCCGACGAGGAACCCCGGGTGCCGATGGTCACCCGGCGGCTGGCCGGAGGCCGGGGCCCGGTGGTGGCGGTCACCGACTACATGACCATGGTGCCCGACCAGATCGCCCGGTGGATCCCCCGCCGCTTCACACCGCTGGGGGCCGACGGCTTCGGCCGCTCCGACACCCGAGAGTCGCTGCGCGGCTTCTTCGAGACCGACGCCCGCAGTGTGGCCTCCGCGGTGTTGAGCTCCCTGGCCGCCGAGGGCGACCTCGATGCCGCCGTGGCCAAGGACGCTGTCGTCCGCTACAACCTCGACCAGCCCCACTTCGACCCCACCGGTTAGCCAGTGCGGCCTGAGATACCCGGGCTGGCGCCGAGGGGCGTCAGGCGGGTTGGAGCTGGTTCAGCTCGGTGACGTTGTCAAGGAGGATCTTCTTTTTGGTGGCGTCGTCGAAGCCTTTGTCCTTGAGCTCCACCAGATAGTCCAACGGCTGGGGCATGCCCTCGATGTGGGGCCAGTCGCTGCCGAAGATCACCCGGTCGGGCCCCATGTAGTGGACCACCTCGGCCACGTCGTCCTCCCAGAAGGGATTGATCCACACGTGTTGGCGGAACAGCTCGGACGGGTCCTCCTTGAACCACCCGATGTTCTTCTTGGCCGCCTGGCCCAGCTTGCGGAACATGTCGCTCAAAAACTGCGACCCGTTCTCCACCGAGGCCACCCGCAGGTTGGTGAACCGCTCGAAGAGCTTCTCCAGCGACAGGGTTATCAGGTAGTCGTAGGCGGCCCGCTCGATGTTGTAGGCCTTGATGCTGGGCTTGAACTTGCGCTGCTTGGCCATTCCGGCTGAGGCGAAGCCGTCCACGTCATAGCCCTGGGTGGTGTAGCCGCTGTCTCCGGCGTGGACCACCGCGCAGATGCCGGCCTCGTTGACCCGGGCCCAGAACGGGTCGAAGTGCTCGTCGCCCGGCGACTTGAACCCCTCTGAGGTCCACACTGCGGCCGGGCGCATCACGATGGTGCGGGCCCCCTTGGCCAAAGCCCACTCCAACTCTCGGCAGGCCCAGTCCACATCGCCCAGGGCAATGTAGGGGGCGGCGTAGATGGTGTCGCGGTAGGCGAAGCCCCACTGCTCGTCCAGCCATCGGTTGAACCCACCGAACAGGGCGCACACCGCCTCGATGTCCTCTCTGATGAGCTCCTCGTAGAGCACGCCCAAGGTGGGGAACAGCCACACCGACTGGAGCCCCTGCTCGGCCACCTTGTCCACCCGGGCGTCGCGGTCGTCCACGTAGTAGCGGGGCAGCGGCTCCCGCTTGCTCAGCATCTCCGCGGGATTTCGGCCCTCGGGGTTGCCCCGGAAGTAGTCGTGCATGGCGCCGGGCATGGCGATGGGATCCCAGGTGGGGTTCACCACCGCGTGGCTGATCTTGCCGCCCACCAGGTGGTAGCGGCGGCCGTTCACCTCGGCCCACTGCACGCAACGGGGCTGCATGGCCGGGTCCACATGGCGGGTGAAGGCGTCCACTGCCTCGTAGTAGTGGTTGTCGCAGTCGAAGGGGATGTAACCAAGCTCGTCCACAAAACCAGGCTACCGCCGGTCTCTTGGCAGTGCCTGCTTGGACAGCAGTCTCTAGACCTTGGCGGACGCGCTACCTTCAGCCCTATGTCGGAAACCCCAACAACCGGGATCGCCATCCTTGCCGAGGACCGGGAGCGAGTGCGCTACATCACCTTGAACCGCCCCGAGCGGCGCAACGCCCTGACCATGGCCCAGCTCGGCCAGTTCTTCGATGCCCTGGCCGACGCCGATGCCGCCCCCGACATCGGCGCCATCGTGATTCAGGGAGCGGGTGGGTCTTTCTGTTCAGGCATAGACCTCGACCCCGCCGAGATCGACTTGGACTACGACTCCCGCTCCTTCGAGCAGGAACTCGCCCTGGTGGAGCCATTCCGCAGGTTCGAGGAAATGTGGCGACTGCGAACCCCGACAATTGCCTCAGTCCACGGCTATTGCCTGGCGGTAGGAACCGACATCGCCTTTCACGCCGACATGACGGTCTGCTCAGAGGACGCCAAATTCGGCTACCCCATCGCGCGATCCATGGCCTCGCCCTCCACCCACATGTGGACGTACCTGGCCGGACCCCAGTGGGCCAAGCGTCTGCTGCTGACCGGCGACATGATCGACGGCACCACCGCGGCCCGGGCCGGTTTCGTGCTGGAGGCCGTGCCCACCGGCGAGCTGGCCGATTACACCCATGCGCTGGCCCGCCGCGTGGCCACCGTTCCCGCCGACATCTCCGCCGCCAACAAGGCCATCTGCAACAAGGTCATCGAGCTGATGGGCCGAACCATGGCCCAGGAGCTGGCCCGCGAGCACAATGTAATCGCCCACCAGTCCCCCGCCGCCCAAGAATTCGGCCGCATAATCCGCACCAAAGGCTTCAAAGCCGCCCTCGCCTGGCAATCCGAGCAATTCGGTTAGCGGCCAGCCCTACCTAACGATTCGCCATTTCCCCATAACCCCATTAGATCCCCATTCTCACCGGCAGCCGGTCGATTTTCTCCAAGGTCAGGAGTACGGGTTGGCGGTCGTGCAGGCTGCTGCGGTCGTGCGCCGGTAGGCGCCGTGGTCAGCTGAGTAGCACCGGTTGGCGGTTGGCCGGGTGTCCAGTGCTGGTTCCTGTTTCGGGGAATGGGTCGGCCTCCTGAGAGTGCGTGTCGGATTTGGATTGCCAAGGCCGCAGGTGGGCGTAGGGTTTGGGCGGGGGTCTGAGTTCGTAGGCGCCGTTGTCTCTCCGGTGTACTTGCCAGCCGTCGTCGTGGATGTTGTGGTGGCAGGTTGTGCATACCAGCACGAGGTTGTCGATGTCGGTGCGGCCGCCCTTGAACCACTCTTCGATGTGATGGGCCTCGCACCATACTGCTGCTCGACCGCATCCGATGCAGTGCCTGTCTCGAACGATGAGAGCGGCCCGCTGCGCCTCGGTAGCCAGCCGGTGTTTGCGTCCCACCCAGAGTTCCTGATTCTTGGTGTTGAACACGCAGGGCAGAATGTCGGCGTTGCAGGCCAGCCGCAGCGCCTCAGACATGGGCAGCAGGTCGCCGTCGGGCAGGCGCACATCAGCAATCTGGCTGTTGACCATGTCCCACTGTGCGGTCAACACCAGCGTGGTTCCCTGAGGCTTGCTGTCGCCGGCATCGGCGCAGATCAGGCTCTCGAGCGCGTCGGCGAGCCGCTGGTCGAAGCCTGTCTTATCATCGTTGCGCAGTCGGCGCTCTTCGGCGGCCAGCGCGGCCTCGATCTTGTTACCCGCCAACGGGTCGAAGCGGCCGTTAAGGATGAACATGCCGTCGTCGGGCGACTTGAAGAAGCTGACCGACCGCCGCTCCCGCTGCTTCTCGAACAGCGACTTCCCACCATCGTCGGATTGTTGGTGCTGGTGGTCGCGCAAAGTCCGGGAAAAGGTGCCGAAATCCTCGCGGCGGGCCGCCTCCACCAGCACCGCCTCATCGACCGGCCCCCGGGAGGCTGCCTTGGCGATCTGCTTGGCATGGGACACGGGAATCTCCCCGGCACCCAAAGCGTCGAGCGTCTCGGGAACCCGGGAGAGCTGAGAGGCCGTCTCCACCTCCCGGCGAGCCTGCTGCTTGGAAGCCTGAAGCTCATCCAACACCACACGACGGGCCAACCCCTCACCACCCCGGCTGGCGTACTCGGCCAGCGCAGCCGTCTTCATCGCCGCCAAGCGAGCCTCGGCTTTCTTGATCAACCCCAACTGCGCCCGCAACCCCGACAACGACAAAACACCGACATCCACCGCCTCCGGCCAAGCCACCTGAGATGACACCTCAACCGTTCGTGTCCCCTGATCACAGGACATAAACTCCATACATGCAAGTATACCGACCCCAGTGACAACAACTGTCTGAATATATGGACTTCAATAATTATTCCTTGTTATAGCTTAGATTGTGCTTGAACATATCTAATATGGCCCACATTCTTCTCGCCTCGATGGGAGCGAATTCCTCCCCGGCACGCCGTCAGTATTCGTCTCGGCAGTGCCATCCGTGCTTGGGTAGTGTGACCCCGCGATGACCCCCCCCCCCCCCCCCCCGCAGGTTCAGTCTGGAGACAGTGACGGGTTAGGCCGGGGCCTGTTCGAGGAGTTGCGGGGGCGGTACACCACGGCACAGGAGCGGGGCCGGGTGTTCGAGCGGCTGATGCAGTACTCCTTTCTGCGGCATCCGGGCGAGTACGGGCCAAGCCGATTCAACAACGTGTGGCGGTGGATGGAATGGCCCGACCGGGAGGCTCACGGATACCGCCAGGATGTGGGCATCGATCTGGTGGCCGAGCAAACCGAAGCCTCGGGCGGAGGGCTTTGCGCCATCCAAACCAAGTTCCACGAAACCGGGGCCATCGACAAGGCGGCTATCGACTCCTTCATCTCCGCGTCGAGCGCCGAGGTGTTCTCCCGGCGGATTTTGGTGGTCACCTCTTCGCTGACCGCCCCTGCTCAAACGATGGTTTCGAAAACATCGCCTCGCTGCGAGGTGCTCTACGGCGCCGACATTGAAGACTGGCCCACTGATTGGTCGGAGTTCCTCGATGCCCCCGAAACGCTGGCTTTCGCCCCTACCCTCCATCAGCCGTTTCCGTACCAGGCCGACGCGGTGGCCAAAGTTGTCGCCGGGTTCAACAGCCGCGACCGGGGCAAGCTGGTTTTGCCGTGCGGTACCGGCAAGTCGGTGGTGGCGCTGTGGATCGCCGAGGAGGTGGCCGGGCGGGGCGGGCGGGTGCTTTATTTGGTGCCGTCTATCGCCTTGATGGGCCAGACCATGCGGGAGTGGGCCCGCCAGCGCGATCCCGAAATCGCCCACCGCTACATCGGCATCTGCTCAGACACCCGGGCAGGCCGCAACGACGAGGACGCCGACATGGCCGAGTTGGCCATGCCGGTGACCACCGACCCTGGTCAGATTGCCGAGAAGTTGTCAATCGAAGACAAAGAGGCGATGTCCGCGGTGTTCTGCACCTACCAGTCGCTGGAGTTGGTGGCCCAGGCACAGGCCGACGGGGCTCCGGCGTTCGATCTGGTGTTGTGCGACGAGGCCCACCGCACCACCGGCATCCAAGAAGCCGCCAACGCCAGCGCGTTCACACTGGTCCATGATGAGGACGAGGTGCTGGCCGACAAGAGGCTCTACATGACGGCCACCCCCCGCCTGTACACCGACCAGGCCAAGGCCAAAGCCGCGGGCCACGCCAAAGACTTCGACGTGTACTCGATGGACGACGAGGCGGTTTATGGCCCCGAGTTCTACCGCCTGAGGTTCGGCGACGCGGTGGAAGGCGGCCACCTCACCGATTACAAGGTTCTGGTGATCGCGGTGGCCGAAGACCCGGTGCTTGAGGGCTTCGACGACCTCGAGGTCAGCGGGAGCGGCAAGCGGATCAAGGTGGATGAGGCGGTGAAGCTGACCGGCTGCTGGGACGCACTGGCCGATCCCACCACCCGCACACCCGAGGGCCGCATCACCGGACAGGTCAACCCCGAAGAAGCGGCTCGCCGGGCCATCGCCTTTACCAACACCATCCGCAATTCGCAGCAGGTGGAGCAGTACTGGGGGCCGGTGGCCGACCTGATCTCCCCTTCTCACAAGGTGAGCGTGGAGCTGCTGGCCTGCGAGGTGCGCCACACCGATGGGGCTAAGAATGCCCTGGAGCGGGCCAACGTGATCTCCTGGCTCCAGCAGGGAGATGTCGGCGGCGGCTGCCGGATTGTGACCAACGCCAAGTGCCTCACTGAGGGGGTGGACGTTCCCGCCCTCGACGCGGTTTTGTTCGTCGAGCCCAAGCGCTCGCAGATCGACGTGGTTCAGGCCGTGGGCCGGGTCATGCGCCGCTCTCCCGACAAACAGACCGGCTATGTGGTGCTGCCGGTAGTGGTGCCGTCGGGATCGAACTTGGCCGACGACGCCGTGCTGTCGGGCTCCGACTTCAAACAGGTGTGGAGCGTGCTGAAGGCGCTCCGCTCCCACGACGACCGGCTAGACGTGGCCATCAACACAGCAGACCTCACCGGCCGTCTTCCTGTGACAATCCTGCCCGGCGCAGGCGTGTGCCCAGACTGCGGCCAAGCCGGATGCGACGGCGGCCAGGAATGCGACGACCGCTGCCGGGTGAGCGCGACTGTCCAGGGCCGGCTGCCGTTCGAGCACGCTGTGGCCTCCAAGCTGGTGGAGAAGTGCGGCGACCGCCAGTACTGGAGCCGTTGGGGACAAGAGGTAGCCCGGGTCACCGCCACCATCGCCGCCCACATCCGCCAAGCCCGCCGCGACGATCCGATCCTGGCCGACGCGTTCAGCCAGTTCACCGAGGCGATGAGGGCCACCATCGGCGAGCACATAACCGAAGAGTCGCTGGTGGTGATGCTGGCCCAGCATGTGGTGACCATCCCGGTGTTCGACGCCTTGTTCTCCGAGAGCGGCTTCGCCGACCGCAACCCCATCTCCAAAGCCCTAAATGAGCTGCTCGACGAGTTCAAAGCCCAAGAGGTGCGCCTGCGAGACGAGACCAGAGACCTCGACCGCTTCTACCAAAGCGTGGAGAACCGCCTGGCCGGCGCGGTCGATGGCGACACCCGCATCAAAGTGATGCTGGAGGTGTACGAGACCTTCTTCAAAGAGGCCATGCCCGACGCGGTGCAGCGCCTCGGCATCGTCTACACCCCCGTAGAGTTGGTGGATTTCATCTTGCGCTCCGCCGACGCCGTGCTCCGCCAGGAGTTCGGGCGGGGCCTCACCGACGAGGGCGTCCACATCCTCGACCCCTTCACCGGCACCGGCACCTTCATCAACCGCCTGCTCACTATCAAGGACGGCAACGGCGACTACCTGATACGAGACGAAGACCTTGAGCGCAAGTTCACCAACACGCACCACCCGCTGGTTCCCGGCGAAGGCTCACTCCATGAGATCCACGCCAACGAGGTGGTGCTTCTGGCCTACTACCTGGCCGCCATCAAGATCGAGGAGGGCTACCGGGAGCGCACCGGCCACTACGAGCCGTTCACCGGCATCGTGCTCAACGACACCCTGGCCGCCAACGACCACAGCCGCCTACCCGGCACCGGCCCCATCCGCTACAACAGCGCCCGCGCCCAGCAGCAAAGCGAACTCCCCATCCAAGTAATCCTCGCCAACCCTCCCTGGTCCGCTGGCCAAAAATCCGCCGGCGACGACAACCCCAACATCGACTACCCAGCCCTGGAAGAACGAGTGCGGACCACCTACGGAAAACGCCACCGAGAGATTACGGGACGAGGGGCGGGCAAGTCGGCCGGCAATCTCTACGTACAAGCCATCCGCTGGGCCTCCGACCGGCTTGGCAACCTCGACAGCGCCGGCCCCCAGCCCGGCGTGATCGCCTTCGTCCACCCCAACTCCCTGTCCAACGCCACTTCCCTCGCCGGCATGAGAGCCGCCCTCCGAGACGAGTTCACCGACATCTACGTGGTCAACCTGCGGGGCGACGCCATGAAATCCGACGAAGAGCGCGCAAGAGAGGGACAGGTGATTTTCGGCATCGAAATCCGCGAGAAGTCAGAAGTCCGAAAAGGAACAGGGTCGCGCAACGGCGTGCAGATCACAGTGCTGGTACGCAACCCGGCCAAGCCACTTGACCGGCCCGCCACTCTGCACTACGCCGAAGTCTCCGAGCGCTCCACCCTGAAACAGAAATTCGAATGGCTGGCAAGCTTGGGAGACGCTACCAGCAGCGAATTCGAGACCGTACCCGTCATCCAGGCCCACGACTGGATCAACCTCACCGACGGCAGCTTCAACGACTTGATGCCGGTGTGCTCACTCGGCGGCCGAGCCGCTAGAGACGACTCTGCGGTTGGAGTCCATGGTCTCGGTCTCGCTACCAATTTAGATGTTTACGTGTACTCGTTCTCCCGGGAAGCACTCGAAGAGCGAGTTCAAAACCTGATCGACGCCTACAACGACGCCGCCGAGTACCTCGCCGCCGATTTCACAGTCGATGAATGCACCCAGAACGAAAACCTGTCGCTCATCAAGTGGACCGGCACGCTCCGCCAATCCCTGAAGAAAAACGAGAATATGGTCTTCGACGAGTCCCGCATCCGCGAAGTTCTATACCGCCCCTTCACCAAACTCTGGCTCTACGAAGACCACCGCATCCTCTCCAGCGTGAAAACTGTCTCCGCAATGTTCCCGAGAGAGAGAGAGAGAGAGAGAGAGAGTTTGCCTCGCCGCTCCGAACAACCGGGCAATCTTCTCGGCTCTCGCCACCGACACCATCCCCGATCTCAGCGCCAACGGAACCAACCAGCCCACCCGAGCCGTCCCCCGACGGAGGCGATCATGATGGCCGGGCCGTCGAACATGGCGATCTTCGGGGTGCTGGCCTCACAGACCCTGCCCGACCTGCACCTGATGGGGCCAGGCCAGCAAACCCGGGCCATGCCCAACCAGAGGCCATCCTGTTGAGCAGCCCTTCCAACCGCACCCGGTTCGCCGCGCTGGCCGTCGCCCTCCTGGCCGACCTTCACGCCGTGGATCCCGCCGGGCGCGCCATTCCCCGCCAGACCCACCTAGGTGGGCAGACATGAACGAGCCCCTCGGACTCGACTTGAGCCA
Source organism: Candidatus Poriferisocius sp. (assembly GCF_965208475.1). Lineage (GTDB taxonomy): Bacteria > Actinomycetota > Acidimicrobiia > Acidimicrobiales > Bin134 > Poriferisocius. The sequence continues at coordinate 1,213,774 of NZ_OZ242338.1, forward strand.
ATCCCCCGGCCCGCTCACCCTCGACCTGGATGTGCCCCAAGACCCCGATGACACCGACAACATCACCGACTGGTGCCTCGAGCAGTTCCACAAGCGCTACGGCAACCACATCACCAAAGACGACATCTGGGAGTACCTCTACGGGGTGATGCACGCCCCCGACTGGCGGGAGCGCTACAAGCACGACCTCCAGCGCAACCTGCCCCGCATCCCACTGGCCGACGACTTCGAGGCGTTCCGGGCCGCGGGCCGAGCGCTAATGGACCTGCACGTCAACTACGAGACTGTCGACGAGCACCCGGCCACCTGCCTGGTAGACGGGCAACCCGACGAGGGAGACGCCGACCCGGCCGCCTACCGGATCGACAAGAAGATGCGCTGGGCCAAAGAGGACAAGAAAACCGACCGCTCAACCCTGGAGATCAACCACCGCTGCAAACTCGTCGACATCCCCGCCGAAGCCCACCACTACACCGTATCGGGCCGCACCCCCATCGACTGGGCCATCGACAGCCTCCGCCACAAACACGACAAACCCTCCGGCATCACCGACGACCCCAACGGATGGCACACCTGGGCCGACGAACCCTTCAACCTCATCCGCCACCTCCGCCGACTCATCCACCTCTCCGTCGAAACCACCCGAATCGTCAACAGCCTGCCGCCCTCGCTGTAGGACTTGCCGATTGCATACCAGTGGGATCTGTGGAAGCCCGATCAGGCGGCTTCGGCGTTGCCGTCGTAGGGGGGTGAGGGCCACTGTCGCAAAAAGCCCTCAATGTGGGCCAGACGCTCCCGCGTCTCTCCTAGGCTCTCAGCCAACTCCCGGTGGTTTTTCTCCATCAGCTCCCGGTTCTCCCGGATCAGCTCCCGGTTCTCCCGGATCAGTTCCCGGTTCTCCCGGCAGAAGTCACGGTTCTCGGCGCGGCCTTGCTCGATTAGCTCCCGGTTCTCCCGACTGGACTTCTCGATTAGCTCCCGGTTCTCCCGGCTGGACTTCTCGGTGAGCTCGTACATGAGACTGCGGGTCTTGTTGTTGTCGTTGTGCAAATAGCGCATCATCCCCAACACGAATGCCAGCATCGGTCCGAGCACTGCGGCCAGAATCGGCGCCAGATCGCTGAGTGGCACTACTTCCACGCCCCTCAACCTACCGCACCCAGGGGTTCAACACAACAATAATATGTTTTGATGCTTTTCCACCCCTCTGCATCAGAGGCGTCTGTTCAGCGCTGGGGGGAAGTGGATCAAGTCGGGCTCCGCCCACCGTTAGCACCCGGTAGCAGCCTTGAGCACCTGGCAGGCCTCATTCATGCGGGCAGGGCTGAGCTGGGCGACCCGCCGTCGAAAGGCGCTGCGAGGGAGGGTGTTGATGTTGTCGAAGCTGACTACGCATTCCACGGGCACGCCGTCCTCAGGGGTCAAAGGCAGTTCAGAGGCGATACCCCGGATTGTTTGAGTTAGCTCAGCGGCGACCACACCGCCGATGCGGGCGGCAACCGGGTCGCGGGTGAGCACGAGCACTGGGCGGTCGCCGCCCGGGGTTTGGGCGAACCAGATCTCACCCCGCTGCGTCATCGTCAATCACCCAGTCGGACCAGTCCTCGGCCGGGAGCCAATATTGGACATTGGTAAACGCCAAGTCCTCCTCGGCAACCGGCATCTTCTCGTAAATCTCAGCGTCGCGAACTGCCAAGATGGCGTTGATGTGGCGGCGCAGCGCTTCGCGGAACAGTTCGGAGAGGGCAACGCCAATGGATTCTGCACATTCCCTAGCTCGCGCCGCCTCTTCTGGAGCAACCCGGAAGCTGAGCATCGTCATACATATGCACCCTATTGCATGACGCGAGCGGGCACAAGCCCCTCCTGCCCTTCAATCAGGGCTTTTACCCCGCCCCAGCTTGTTGGTTCCCACCTTCGAGCAGTTCATCCAACGCTTGGTGGAAGTGGATTAGGGCTACTTCGTGGCGGCCGACCAGGGTTTCATCGACCAAGCCCGAGTCGAGGGACTGCTGGATCTTGACGGCTTGGGGAAAGTCCTCATCGGCGCCCACTTCTTGATGCAGTTCCAGGGTGCGCTCGTAGTGGCGTTGGGTGCGGTCGGTGGGCGGCTCGGGGGTGTAGAGGGTCATGGTTACGTCGGTGCGGTCGACGGCGGTGGGCAGAAATTGATACACCGCGAAGTGATCCACGCTGTGGCTCAAGATGGTGTTGGGGGCGATCAGATACTCCACGGTGGCCCGGCTGAGCAGATCCCACTCGTCTTCCGGCACCTCGGCCAGTTCCAAGACCGACTTCTGGCAGGTCTGGAACCGCAGATTGGGGCCGTACCCCTGGTAGGTCATGGGCTGGGACAGGTAGTAGCGGCCCACCGTGGAGCGGTGCAGCGAGAACACGTGGTACGACTCCAAGAACGTGTCCACCAGCAGCTTCCAGTTGCAGGGCCAACTCGACTCCCACCGGTCGAACGGGACGTATTGGCCCACTCCGAAATCGCCGAGGTCTTGGGCGGCATCGCCAACGAGTTCGGCGGCATTGACCGGATCGCCGCCCTCAGGCCGCACGAACACCAGCCCGCTGGCCTCCCCCACCGGCGCCGGCACCAGGCCAAGCTCCGACTCGTCGGTCTCGGCGAACCCCTCTCCCGCCTGGGGACGGGCCAGCAGCGAGCCGTCGAGACGATAGGTCCAGGCATGGAACGGGCAGCGAAGCGACGATGCCCCCGTCCCGCACCCGCTCACCACCGAAGACGCCCGGTGGCGACACACGTTGCGGAATCCCCGCAGCACCCCGTCGTCGCCCCGCACCACCACCAGCGGCACTCCGCCAGCGGTGAGCGACACAAAATCACCCGCAGACGCCACCGCTCCCGCCAGGCAGGCCACCACCGGGCGGCGGCGGAACAGGGCCTCCCGCTCGGCCTGCCAGTGATGCTCGCTGACATAGACCTCAGCAGGCAGCACCAGCATGTCGTCGGCCAGCTGGGTGGTGCCGGCGGCGTTGTGGTCCAAGAGCTCCCGAATGAGCTTCACCTGGGTCTCGCGCCGCACGCTCGCAGCCTACGCCGGTAACGTCGGCGGATGATGCAGCCGCGCCATACGAACTCCAACCGTCTGGGAACCCCAGCATGAACCGAGACCTGTACCTCTACGAGGTGGTCGACATCATCGGACAGGGCCAGTACGACTACATGGAACACCTGTGGCAAGACCCGGTGCTGCGCATGCCGGAGATGTTCGGGCTCCAGGGCGCGTTCTACATCCTGGGCGCGGGCGGGGGGCGTTGGCCCCAGGTGATCAACATCTGGGACATCGGATCGGAGGGCTGGAAAGGCCTGGCCAAGAACCTCGACCGGCTCAACTTGAAGCGGCGAAAGGCGTTCTACGGCGACTGGTGGGACGAGGCCGCCCAGTGGCGCTCCGGCGGTTTCGACCGGTTGTGCGGGGGCGTGCCGGGCAGCCCCACCACCACCGAGATCGCCGAGGCCGGCATCACCGGCACCCTGTTCGTGAACGAGATCATCACCGTGCACCCTGGCGCACCGCTGGAGTTCTTGGCCGCGGTGGCCCAGGAACGTGTGCCCCTCATGGCCGACTACGGCCACCGTCCCACTGGGCTGTATGAGGTGCTCAACAACCAGCACGAGGTGGTGATGGTGTGGGCCACCGACATCGCCTCCCACGTCACCCTCCGCCAGAACCGGGACACCACCCGCGGCCTGTGCGATGAGGGCACCGCCGACGATCGGATCACCGCGTGGGAGCGACGCTCGGCTGAATACGTCACCGGCGGCGACACCCACCTGATGACCCCCCTCCCCCGCACGGTTTACGGCCCCGACGACTGGGAGGACGCCAGCCTGGAGAATTGGCTGGCCGCCCAGGAGCAGGATTGACGCGATGACGGACAAGTTCGACCTGACCGGGCGGGTAGCCATCGTTACCGGGGCCTCCCGGGGAATCGGCCAGGCCCTGGCCCTGGGGCTGGCCGAGGCCGGGGCCAAGGTGGTGGCCGCCAGTCGCACGCTGGAGGCCTGCCAGGCCCTGGCCGACCAGATCACCGCGTCAGGCGGAGAGGCCATGGCCGCCGAGCTCGACGTCGGCCGGCTATACCAGCATCAGCCGCTGCTGGATGCCGCTATGGAGCGCTTCGGCCGCCTCGATGTGCTGGTCAACAACGCAGGAGTGCTGCGCCCGCATCTCACCACCCGGGTCACCCCCGAGGAGTTGGACGACATCTTGGCCGTGAACCTCAAAGGGCCGCTGTTCTTGTCGCAGGCCGCGCTCGAGCACCTGGCCGCCGACAGTGGCGGGTCGATCATCAACATCGGCGCGCTGGGCGCCTTTCAGCCCATGGAGGGCATCGGCGCGTACTGCGCGGTCAAGGCGGCCATGGCCAACTGGACCACCACCATGGCCCGGGAATGGGCCAGCCGAGGGGTGCGGGTGAACCTGCTGGTCCCCGGCCCGGTGGCCACCGACATGATCCTGCCCCGGGATCCTGAGGCCCGGGCCAGCTTCGAGCGAGAGGTGGCCACCGACACCATCTTCGGCCGCCTCGGCGCGCCCGAAGACCTTGTGGGCGCCGCGGTGTTCCTGGCCAGTGACGCCTCGTCGTTCATGAGCGGTCGACCGGTGTTCGTAGACGGCGGCATGCTGCGCTGAACTGCCCACCCCGCCCCGAGGGAAAGGTGCGCTTTTCGCGCGCCGCCACCGGGTAGGGTCGGGACATGGCCCCTGAACCCTTGCCAGAGGTCTTGATCGCGCCCTCGGTTCTGCCCGCCGACTTCGCCCGCTTGGGCGAGGAATGCATCGGTTTGGAGAAAGCCGGCGCCGACCGGATCCACTGGGATGTGATGGACGGGCGCTTCGTTCCCAACCTCACCTTGGGCCCCGATGTGATCGCCTCGGTGCGGCCCTTGGTGTCGCTGCCGTTCGAGGCCCACCTGATGGTCGAGGAGCCCCACGAGCTGGCCCCCCGCTACGCCGAGGCCGGCTGCGAACTGCTCACCGTCCACGCCGAAGCCTGCCCCCACCTGCACCGCACCCTGGGGGCCATTCGAGAGCTGGGCATGGAGGCCGGAGTGGCTCTCAACCCGGCCACCCCGGCCTCGGCGGTGGCCCATGTCCTCGACCTGTGCCGGCTGGTGCTGGTGATGACCGTCAACCCCGGCTGGGGAGGCCAGTCTTATATCACGGCAATGGAGTCCAAGGTGGCCGAGGTGAGGGCGATGATCGACAAGGGCGGACATCAGGCGGAGGTAGAGGTGGACGGCGGCATCGGCCCGACCACCATCGCCGCCGCGGCCGGTGCCGGTGCCGATGTTTTCGTGGCCGGCAGCGCGGTGTTCACCCACGAATTGGGGTTCAATCGCGCCATCAGCGAGTTGCGAGAAGCGGCCACCGCCCGCTGAGCATGCCTGTGGCCCGCCGCCGGCTGCCGATTGGGGCGGTGCTGTTGCCCGCGATTGCCGCATTGTTGTTGGCCGGCGCGGCGTGCGGAGGCGGGGACCAGATCGAACTGTCCGCGTTCTGCGAGAAGCTCAGCGCCGCCGCCGCGCCCGAGGGCGCCCTGGCGTCGCTAACCCCGAGCGACCCCGATGCCGCCGAGGTGGCCGCCGAGGAGCTCGACCGCCTGCATCGGGCCGCCCCATTGGAAATCAAGCCGTCGCTTGCGGTGGTGAACGACACCGTGAGCCTGGTTCTGGCCGCCTTCAGCGACTCCGAAGTGTCCGGCCAGGATTCCTTACAGAGGATGGATGCCGAGATGTCCGCCTATGCCGAGGCCGCCACCGAGTTGGCCCGGTTCGCCGCCGACCACTGCGGCTTGGAGCTCAACCCCGAGACTCCGTCCATCGTCTTCGACTCCGACCGGATCAGAGCATCTCCCCGCGCTTGACTATGACGTGGTCGATGATGCCGTATTGCTTGGCCTCTTCCGCGGTGAACCAGCGGTCGCGGTCGGAATCGGCCTCCACCTGCTCGATCGTTTGGCCGGTGTGGGTGGCAATGCGCTCAGCCAGCAGAGTCTTGACGTAGGCGTGCTGCTCGGCCTGAATGGCGATGTCGGTGGCCTGGCCCCGAACACCGCCCGAGGGCTGATGCATCATGATCCGGGCATGGGGCAGGGCGTAGCGCTTGCCGGGCGCCCCGGCACACAGCAGAAACTGGCCCATCGAGGCGCCCAAGCCCATGCAGATGGTTCCCACGTCGGGGGCGATGAACTGCATGGTGTCGTAAATGGCCATACCCGAGGTGACCGACCCGCCGGGCGAGTTGATATACAGCCAGATGTCCTTCTCGGGATCCTCGCCTTCCAGGTATAGAAGCTGGGCGGTGATGTAATTGGCGATGTCATCGTCCACGGCGGTTCCCAGGAACACGATGCGGTTCTTCAACAGCCGGTTGTAGATCTCGAACGCGCCGCGCTCGGGACTGCCAGGCTCGAACAAGGCGGGGTTGGTCATGGCGCCAATCGTACCGGGCTGTCGCGCTCCCTCGGCCACCCGGTCGCCCAAGACGAGCACCGGCCAACGGTAAAAAAGTGCGCCAGGTGGGATTTGAACCCACACGGGCTTGCGCCCACAGGGACCTAAACCCTGCGCGTCTGCCGAATTCCGCCACTGGCGCGGCGCAACCAGGCTACAAGCCCAACTCAGCGGCCAAAGCCTGAAATGCCCGGCCTCGGTGCGAGATGGCGTTCTTCTCGTGGGCCGACATCTCGGCAAACGTCCGCCCGTCTGCCCCGTCGGGAACGAACACCGGGTCGTAGCCGAAACCCTGGTCTCCCCGGGGGGCCTCGGCGATGGTGCCGGCGATCACCCCTTCGGCCTGCGCCTCGGCGCCGTCGGGAAAAACCACCACCGCCACGGTGCGGAAGCGGGCCGACCGCTCGGTCGCCCCCTTCATCTCGGCCAGCAGCCGAGCGACGTTGTCGGCATCGTCGGCGCGCTCTCCGGCGTAACGGGCCGACCGCACCCCCGGCGCGCCCCCCAAAGCGGCCACTTCCAGGCCGGTGTCGTCGGCCACCGCGGCCTGGCCGGCGTGGGCGGATACCGCCTCGGCCTTCAGCCGGGCGTTGGCCGCCAAACTGTCGCCGTCCTCCACCACCTCGCCTAGGTCGTCGGGCCGGGGGAGCAATTCCACCGCGGCGCCCAAGATGGCCTCGATCTCGGCCAGCTTGTGGGGATTGGCGGTGGCGGCAACCAGCTTCGGCCGGGAATCCGGGGAAAGGCTCAACGCGAAGCGGGCGGGGAGTCCAGCAGCCGGTTCTGAAGGCTGATGATCTGGCTGATCCCCGAGCTGGCCAGGTCCAACAGCGCGTCAAGGTGGTCTCGATGGAACGGCCGGCCCTCGGCAGTGCCCTGCACCTCCACGAACCGGCCTGATTCGGTCATGACCACGTTCATATCCACTTCGGCGGCCACATCCTCTTCATAGGGCAGGTCGAGCGACGGAACACCGTCGATGACCCCCACCGACACCGCGGCGCAGGCCTCGATCATCGGATGGTCCTCGACCTGACCGGCGGCCATGAGCCGGGTGAAGGCGTCGTGCAGCGCAATGTAGGCGCCGCTGATGGCCGCGGTGCGAGTGCCGCCGTCGGCTTGCAGCACGTCGCAGTCGCAGACCACTTGGCGCTCGCCGAGCTTGGCGGCATCGGTCACCGAGCGGAGCGAGCGCCCGATGAGCCGTTGGATCTCTTGGGTCCGACCAGACTGCCGGCCCCGAGCCGCCTCTCGGTTGACCCGCTCGGGGGACGATCCCGGAAGCATGGAGTATTCCGCGGTGACCCAGCCTTTTCCGCGGCCCCTCATCCAACGGGGTACAGACGAGTCCACCGACGCAGTACACAAGACTCGGGTACGGCCGAACGAGACCAGCACCGAACCGTCGGCCATCTCGGTGAAGTCCCGCTCAAAGCTGATGGGCCGCAGCTGGTCGGGCGTTCGGCCATAGCTTCTCATATCGCTTCCCTAATGCTTCGTGCCAAGAGGAACGGCCTCGACTCTGGCGGGATGAGTCGAGGCCGTTCGGCTGGAGCTGCGCTCCAGCATGGTGGTGTGGTTTGGGTAGTACAAATATAGCAGTGCTAATGGCCTATAGCACATCGTGGAAAAGAAAACCTGCCTGAAAACAGATATTTTTGCACTGGGATCAAAAGTAGATGATCGACTCCGCACGGGCCACCACCTGTTCGATTGGGTCGGTCCACGCCCCGGTGGAGAGGTACTTCCAACCACCGTCGGCCGACACCACCACAACTGTGCCCTCGCCGACCCGGTCGGCCACCCGAGCAGCTCCGGCCAGCGCCGCCCCAGTGGAAATACCGGCAAAGATTCCCGCTTCCTCAGAAAGCCGCCGAGTCCACTCGATCGACTCCTTGGGTCGCACGATGCGCTTCCCGTCCAAGAGCTGATCGCCGCCCCACTTCTCATACACGGGGGGGATGAACCCGTCCTCGAGGCTGCGCAGGCCGTCCACCATCTCCCCCGCTGGAGGCTCCACCGCCAGCACTTGCACCGACGGCTTTCGCTCCTTGAGGTAGGCCCCCACCCCCATGAGGGTTCCGCTGGTGCCGAGGCCGGACACGAAGTGGGTCACCTCGGGGCAGTCGGCGTAAATCTCGGGACCGGTGGTGTTGTAGTGGGCCCGGGGGTTGGCCTCGTTGCCGTACTGGTAGAGGAATGCCCACTCCGGGTTCTTGTCGGACAGTGTCTGGGCCATCCGGACGGCGCCGTTCGACCCTTCGGCCCCCGGCGACCAGATGATCTCGGCGCCGAACACCTCGAGGAGCTGGCGGCGCTCGGCCGAGACGTTCTCGGGCATGACGATCTTGATGGGGTATCCCCGGAGGCGGGCGATCATGGCCAGGGCTATCCCGGTGTTGCCCGACGACGGCTCGATGATGGTGCGGCCCGGTTCCAGCGTTCCGTCGGCCTCGGCCTCGAGGATCATCTGGCGGGCCACCCGGTCTTTCACCGATCCGGCCGGATTGACCCCCTCCAGCTTGACGTGGATGGCCACCGAGGGGTTCGGCGATAGCCCGGTGACGTCGACCATCGGGGTGTTCCCAATGAGCTCTACAACCGATTTGTGCGCCGCCACAGGCTTCAGATTACCCCTCGACCGCCACCGGCTCCTCGGTTATCTCGCCGTCGAGGATGCGGTAGCAGCGCAGCGCGGGCTCGGGATCCTTCAACGACACGATCACATAGAGCAGAGCGCCGAACGGGTCGAACGCCGAGGCATCGCGCACATCGGTGGGCGACGGATAGGCAGTGGTGTGGGTGTGGGAGTGCATAACCGCCACCAACGCCAGCCCCTCGGCATCGGCAGCGCGCTCTGCCTGGAGATACTCGGCATCGTCGAGCCGGTAGATCTGGCTTGACTCCGCTGCGTTTCGCACCGGAAAGAACCGGTCTGCCTGCTCTGTCCCACTCGGAGCAGCCAACAGCCCGCACGCCTCATGGGGCAGCCCCGAAAGCGCATGGGCGATGACCTCCGAGTAAACCCCGCCACTCAACCTCAGCACCTGATCACGTTACCCGCTGCGCCCCGGCCTTCTTCTAGGACTGCGGAGAGCCGGCCGCTGGGGTGGGAGGGCTCGGGCGCCTGCTCAGGACTCTTCGATGAGGGGGACGAACCTCACCGGGCAGAACTTCTTGGAGGTGGTCTGGTTCCCCATTCGGCGAACGAGGGTGAGGTTCTGGGAGAAGGCCAGCGGTCCGACGGGGATGACCAAACGTCCACCGTCGGCCAACTGCTCCACCAGCCGCGGCGGGATGCCGGAGGCCGCCGCAGTGACCACTACCGCATCAAAGGGCGCTTCCTCCCGATACCCCTGCGACCCGTCGGCGCACACCACGGCGGCGTTGTCGTATCCCAGATCGCCCAGCACCCTGGCCGCAGAGTCGGCCAGTTTGCGGTGGCGCTCCACCGAGACCACCGAGTCGGCCAGCACGGCCAGCACGGCGGCCCCGTAGCCCGAGCCGGTTCCCACCTCCAGCACCCGGTCTTGTGGGCCGATGGCGGCGGCCTCGGCCATGAGGGCCACGATGTAGGGCTGCGAGATGGTTTGGCCCGCGGCGATGGGCAGCGGGTGGTCCTTGTAGGCGTCGCCGGCCAGCTTTCGGGCCACGAACCGATGGCGGGGAACCGACCTCATTGCCTCCAAGACCCGGGGGTCGCGCACTCCCCGTCCCTCGATCTGGCGGCGCACCATGGCCAACCGCCGCTGCCTGTGCCGATCCTCAGCCGCCCCAGCCATGTCCAATGATGCTCCATCCGCCCCCCGTCCGGGGCGGAGAGCGCCCTACCCCTGGGATGACCTCGCCGCTGGGTAGGCGCTGGTCTTCTCGAACACGGCCCGCAGGGCGTCGGCATCGTGGGTGAAATCCCCGCCGCGGTCGGCAGCCGCGTCCCACGGCGGCGCCGGGGCCCACCAAGGAGGCATCTGCGATCCGCCGTCGGAGGTCTCCTCGGGGATGAAGGCCAGGCACCACTGCCATGAGCCCTTCTGGTCGCCGTTGCCCTCATCGGGATAGCCGCCCGGGGGGACCAGGGCATAGGTGAAACCCGGACCGGGGCCCGAATGCTCGATGTCACGCGACCAGAACCGGCGAGAACGCGGCAGCCGAGCGGCCGCGAACGGCAGGGCCAGCAGCAGTAGGACGATGATCGAAGTCGCTATCGTCGTAGGATTCATGTCGGGCATGTCAGGTTCTCCAAGAAGCGCAGATCAATGGTCTGATCAGAAAACACAGGCCCCATAAGCCCCACCCGCAACACCACAGGGTACCTATGCCGCCCAGAAACGTCAACTGCCCCACAAGATACCCCGCTTGTGGGGCCTCAGATCACCACCACCGATCGGAGCACCTCCCCCCGCTCCATCCGGTGGAACGCCTCCTCCACGTCCTCTAGTGCGATGGTCTCCGAGACAAACCGCTCAAGATTCAGCCGTCCCTGGAGATGGAGGTCGATCAGCATGGGGAAGTCCCGAGACGGCAGGCAGTCGCCGTACCACGAGGACTTGAGGACGCCGCCCCGGCCGAACACTTCGATCATCGGCAGCTCGATGCGCATCTCCGGATTGGGCACTCCCACCAGCACCACCACCCCGGCCAGATCGCGGGCGTAGAAGGCCTGCTCGTAGGTTTGGGGCAGGCCGATGGCCTCGATGGCCACGTCCACCCCGTGCCCGCCGGTCAACTCCCGGATCCGCTCCACCGGATCCTCCCGGGCGGAATTGACCGTATGGGTGGCGCCGAACTCCCGGGCCCATTCCAACTTGGTGTCGTCGATGTCGACTCCGATGATGGTGTGTGCCCCGGCCAGCCGCGACCCCTCAATGGCCGCGTCGCCGACGCCGCCGCAACCGAACACCGCCACCGAATCGCCCCGGCCGACCCCGCCGGTGTTCATGGCCGCGCCCAGCCCGGCCATCACCCCGCAGCCGATAAGGCCGGCCACCTCGGGGCGGGCTTCGGGATCGACCTTGGTGGCCTGGCCCGCAGCGACCAGCGTCTTCTCGGCAAAGGCGCCGATGCCCAGGGCCGGCGACAGCTCCTGGCCGTCCAGCGTCATCTTCTGGGCGGCGTTGTGGGTGGCGAAGCAGTACCACGGACGGCCCCGAAGACACGACCGGCAGTTGCCGCACACCGCCCGCCAATTGAGGATCACGAAGTCGCCGGGGCCCACATTGGTCACGCCCTCCCCCACCGACTCCACCACGCCCGCGGCCTCATGGCCCAGAAGGAACGGGAACTCGTCGTTGATGGCCCCCTCCCGATAGTGCAGGTCGGTGTGGCAGACGCCGCAGGCCCGGACGGCCACGAGCGCTTCCCCAGGCCCGGGGTCGGGCACCTCGACCGCCTCGATGCTGACCGGGTCGCCCTTGGCCTTGGCGACTACGGCTCGAACCTGCTGAGCCATATTCTGCTCCTTTCGCCCGGCCGTCGGCCACCGCAGCCGAGACCGCCATCGCTGAACTTACTACGCCCCGACCGCCGCCTTCACCGATGCGGGCGGTATCCCGGCCTGTCAGATGTCCAGGAAACGGCGGGCCCTGTCCCGACCGATCAGATGTCCAGGAAACGGCTTACCGCGATGCCTGAGCCCACCGTGCCCACGATCGCCCCCAGCCCCACCATCTGGAAGCCCAGCGACCACACCCGGGAAGGATCGACGGTGAAGCCCCTCAGCAGCTCCAGCGAGACATCATCGTGGATCACTTTGAAGAAGTTGTTGGTCAACCAGATCAGCGGAATGGCGATCACCCCCCCGATCAGCCCCTGGATAAGGCCTTCGAACATGAACGGCACCCGGATGAACCAGTTGGTGGCCCCCACCAGCTTCATCACCTCGATGTCCCTCCGGCGGGAGAACAGCGCCATTCGGATGGTGTTCAAGATCAGCACCGCGGCCGCCACCAGCAAAACGATGGCGATTATGATCACCCTCTGGCGCAGCCCGTTGGACAGATCCTCGATGGCCCGTATGGTCTCGCTGGCGGTAACCACCTTGGCCACCCCGGGCTGGGCGCGGAATGCGGCGGCCAGCTCGTCCACCCGCTCCGGGAGGGTGTCGGTCGGCTTGACCCGAAACGATGCCGGCAACCGCTCGGGGGTGATGACGTCCACCAGTTCGGGAGAGTCGCCCAGCAGATCCTGCACCTCGGCGTAAGCCTCGTCTTTGTCGATGTAGGTGAACCCGCTGACCTCGGGGGAGTCCTCGAGCTGCCGACGGACATCGGACTCCAGCTCGGGGCTGATATCGGGCTCCATGAACACGATGAACTCCACCCCGTCCTTCCAGCGGACCGTGGCATTGTCGGCCGCGTCGCCGAACAGCAGTGCGGCGCCCAGAAGGGTCAGCGAAATCGTGACGGTGATGATGGTGGCCAGCGTGAGGGTGATGTTTCGGCGGAAATTGCCGGCCGTCTCCCGCAGGACATAGTCGAATCGGAGGCTCATCGGCCCCCGCCCCGCGGTCGGCCCCCGCCGCCGGGGTCCCTCCAGCCCATCGGCTATTCGTACACGCCCCGGGACTGGTCCCGGACAATCTGGCCGCGGTCCAACTCCACAACCCGGCGGCGCATCTTGTCGACGATGCTCCGGTCGTGGGTGGCCATGACCACCGTGGTACCGGTGCGGTTGATGCGGTCCAGCAGCGTCATGATGCCCAGGGAGGTATTGGGGTCGAGGTTGCCGGTGGGCTCATCGGCCAACAAGAGCAGCGGCCGGTTCACGAAGGCCCGGGCGATAGACACCCGCTGCTGCTCCCCGCCCGACAGCTCGTCGGGATAGTTGTGCATCTTCTTGGACAGCCCCACCAGCTCCAAGATGGCCGGCACTTTGGACTTGATCACGCTGCGGGGGCGACCGATCACCTCTAGGGCGAAGGCCACATTCTGGACGACGGTCTTGTTCGACAGCAGCTTGAAGTCCTGGAAGACACAGCCGATGTTGCGCCGCAGGAAGGGCACCTTCCAGCTCGGCAGCTCGCCGATGTCCCGACCGGCCACGAAGACCCGGCCACGATCGGGCCTCTCCTCCTTGTTCAGCAGGCGCATGAACGTGGACTTGCCCGACCCCGACGGGCCCACCAAGAAGATGAACTCCCCCCGCTGCACCTCGCAGGTGGCGTTCTGAAGAGCGAGAACCTCGCCCTTGTAAACCTTGGTGACGTTCTCCATTCTGATCATGCGATGCGAACTCCGAACTGCGGGATCGGCGCGGATCCCGGGGCGGCGGTCCCCCGAGCCCAACCCACGCTATCACCGGCCCGCGATGGCATACGCTCTCTTCTCCTTTTGATGCCGGCAATGCTCACGACATCCGCCTCCAGCGCAGATAGGCCTCGATCAGCGCGTCGAGATCTCCGGCCAGCACACCCTCCACGTTGCCGATCGAAACCGCTGTGCGGTCGTCTTTGACCTGTTGATACGGGTGCAGAACGTATGACCGGATCTGGCTGCCCCACTCGGCTTTCTGGTAGTCGCCGGCTAGACCTGCGATCTCGGCTTCCCGCTCGGCCCGCTTTAGGTCGGCCAGACGGGCGGCCAGGATCTGCATGGCTCGGTCTTTGTTCTGGTGCTGGCTGCGTTCGTTTTGGCACGACACCACTACGCCGGTCGGTAAATGGGTGATCCGCACGGCCGAGTCGGTCACATTAACGTGCTGGCCGCCTGCTCCCGAAGATCGGAAGGTGTCGATCCGCAGGTCTTTGTCGTCGATCTCCACTTCGTTGGACACCTCGGCAAAGAACGGCACCACCCGGAATTGCGCGAACGCGGTATGCCGTCGGGCGTCGGAGTCGAACGGGGAGATGCGCACCAGCCGGTGTACTCCCCGCTCCGACTGCAACAGGCCGTAGGCGTTGCGCCCCGAGATGGTGAAGTCGGCTGAGGAGATGCCCGCCCCCTGCCCCTCAGACACGGAGTCCACCTTGAAATCGAAGCCGCGGCGCTCAGCCCACCCCTGGTACATCCCCAGCAGCATCTCGGCCCAGTCCTGGGCGTCGGTGCCCCCTGCGCCGCTGTGGATCTCGCACACCGCATCGGAGTGGTCGTGCTCGCCGCCCAGCAGCGACCGCAGCTCCAAGTCGTCCACTTTGGCGGCCAGGGAGTCCAGCATCTGGGAGATCTCCGGGGCCAGCGACTCGTCTCCTTCCTCCACGGCCAGCTCTTGCAGCGTGTCGGCGTCTTCCAACAAGGCTTCCAGCCCGGCGAACAGCTCCACGTCCTCGGCCAGCTCGGCCAGCTCCCTGGTCACTGTTTTGGCCCGGTCGGGGTCGTCCCACAGGCCGGGGGCGGACGCGGCCTTCTCCAGGTCGGGGCGGCGGGCGATCAGGTCGTCGATGTGCAGGTAGCGCCGGGCTTCGTCGAGTTTGGACCGGAGCAGGGCGAGGTCGCCGGTGAAGTCGGGCACGGGCCTTCCAAAGATCGAGCAGTCAGCGCCCGTGGCACTGCTTGAATTTGCGGCCAGAACCGCAGGGACAGGGGGCGTTGCGGGGGGTCTTGTCGAATTCCGACTTCACCACCGGCGCCTTCGAGGCGGGCGCCGACTCCTCCACCGCCCGAGGGGCCTCCGAAGCGCGGGCCAGTGAGGGTCGGTTGGACGGGTCGTCCGGACCCGACTCGGTGATGTTGCTGGTGCCGGCGTCATCGGCGCGTGCCGGGGCCTCCACGTTGATCTCCACGTGCATGATGTAGGTGACGAAATCCCGGGCCACCCCGGCCATCATCTGGCCGAACATCTCGAACCCCTCCCGCTGCCACTCGGTGAGGGGGTCCTTCTGGCCGAGGGCCCGAAGGTTTATGCCCTCTTTCAGGTAGTCCATCTCATAGAGGTGCTCTCGCCAGCGCTGGTCGATGATGCGCAGCATGATCTGGCGCTCCACCTCCCGCATGGCCTCGGGGCCGACCTGTTCCTCCCGCTGCTCGAAATGGGCCACCGCCTCTCCCACCAGCAGGTCGTAGAGATCATCGGTGGAGGCGGCTGCACCCAGCTCGCCGGCCCCCATCCCGGTGGGCCACAGCACTCGGATCTCCGTCTCCAACTGCTCCAAGTCCCAATCAGTGGGGTCCTCCGACGTGCAGTGCCCGGCAATCACCGCTTCGACCGCCTCGCCCAGATACACCAGGGCGTCGGCGCGCAGGTCGTCGCCCGACAGGATCTGGGCCCGGCGCTTGTAGATGACCTTGCGCTGCTCGTTGAGCACCTCGTCGTACTTGAGCACGTTCTTGCGGGCCTCGGCGTTCTTCTGCTCCACAGTGCCCTGGGCCCGCTCGATGGCCTTGGTGACCATCTTGGCCTCGATGGGCACGTCATCGGGCAGGGCCCTGTCCATGACCCAGTTCATGGCCCCGGTGGCGAAGATCCGCATCAGGTCGTCTTCCAGCGACAGGTAGAACCGGCTCTCGCCGGGGTCGCCCTGGCGCCCGGAGCGGCCTCGGAGCTGGTTGTCGATGCGGCGGCTGTCGTGGCGCTCGGTGCCCAGCACGTAGAGGCCGCCCAACTCCCTGACCTTCTCGCCCTCGGCCCCGCATTCAGCCTCATACTTCTCGAGCAGCTCGGCTGTCCTGGTCTGGCCCTCTGCGCTGGCGGGGTCGAGCCCCTCGGCGGCCGCGTCCCGGCGGGCCAGGGCCTCGGGGTTGCCTCCCAGCACAATGTCCACCCCTCGTCCGGCCATGTTGGTGGCCACGGTTATGGCATGCAGCCGACCGGCCTGGGCCACGATCTCGGCCTCCCGGGAATGCTGCTTGGCGTTGAGCACCTCGTGGGAGATGCCCCGCTTGTTCAGCACATCGGCCAGCTTTTCGGAGTTCTCCACCGAGCCGGTGCCCACCAGCACCGGCTGGCCCCGCCCATAGCGCTCCACCAGGTCGTCTACCAGGGCATTGAACTTGCCGATCTCGCTCTTGTAAATGAGGTCGCCCTGGTCGGCCCGGACCACCGGCAGGTTGGTGGGAATCGGCACCACGTGCAGGCCGTAGGTGCCGAACAGCTCGTTGGCCTCGCTCACCGCGGTACCGGTCATGCCGGCCAGCTTGTCGTACAGCCGGAAGTAGTTCTGGAGGGTGATGGTGGCCAGGGTCTGGTTCTCCTCTTTGATCTTCACCCCCTCTTTGGCCTCCACCGCCTGGTGCAGGCCCTCCGACCAACGGCGCCCGTCCAGGATCCGCCCGGTGAACTCGTCGACGATCTTCACCTCGCCCCGCTGCACGATGTAGTCCTTGTCGCGGTGGTACAGCTCCTTGGCCCGCAGCGCGGCCTGGAACTGGTGGACCAGGTTGGCGCTGACCGAGTCGTAGAGGTTCTCCACCCCCAGGGCCCGCTCCACGGCGTGGACTCCATCCTCGGTGGGGGCCACGATGCGCTTCTCCTCGTCCACGTCGTAGTGGACATCGCGGCGCAGCCCCCGCACCACGCTGGCGAACTTGTAGTACATCTTGGCCGCGTCGGCCAGGCGCCCGCTGATGATGAGGGGCGTTCGGGCCTCGTCGATCAAGATGGAGTCGATCTCGTCGACGATGCAGTAGCTGTGGCCTCGCTGGACTCGTCGGTCGGCCGACATGGCCATGTTGTCCCTGAGGTAGTCGAAGCCCATCTCGTTGTTGGTTCCGTAGGTGACGTCGCAGCCGTACTGCTCGCGCTTGAACTCGGAGCCCCGCTCCCCGGGAACCACCAGCCCGACGGTGAGGCCCAGCCACCGGTGGATCGCCCCCATCCAGTCGGCGTCGCGGGCGGCCAGGTAGTCGTTCACCGTGACCACGTGTACGCCCTTGGCCGCCAGGCCGTTCAAGTACACCGGAAGGGTTGACACCAGGGTCTTGCCCTCGCCCGTGCGCATCTCGGCCACCCAGCCGAAATGCAGGGCCGCGCCCCCCATCAACTGAACGTCGTAATGGCGCTGGCCGATAACCCGCCAGGCCGCCTCCCGCACCACCGCGAAAGCCTCGATGAGCAGGTCGTGAAGATCCTCGCCGTTCTCCAGGCGCTGGCGGAACTCCCCGGTGCGGGCCCGCAGCGCATCATCCGACAGCGCCTTGGTATCCGGTTCGAGCGCGTTGATGTCGGGCACCAGTTCTTCGAGTGCCTTGAGCTTCTTGCCCTCACCGGTGTTCAGGATCTTCTTGAACACACTCATGCCGGCCCCACTCTACCGCCACCCCCTATCCATCTAGGCAGCGGAGATGGCCCCTGCTGCGCCCCCGCGCCGGGCTCAGCTGGCCCGGCGCTCCCGGGCGTGGTGCTGGCGATCCGTCCGGCGGGTCTTGGTCCGGCGGAGCTGGCGCTCCAGCTTGGCGATGGCCCTGTCGAGGGCGGCGAACGGCGTCGGCCCGTTGACCCGGCTGCGGATGTGATAGCCGTGACCCTCCAGGGTGACCTCGCAGATACCGGGCTCGGCGATGCGGGGGTTCTTCTCCTCGCTGAACCGGACCGTGGCGTGATCGATGCCCGCCAGGTAGCGGCTCAGTTTGCCCACCTTGGTTCGGGTGGCCTCCCCCAGTCGTTGCGACACCTGAATCCCGCTGCTGCTGATGGTCACGTCCATTGCGGCTCCCTTTCGGCTGGGGTTGAGTTGTGAGTTCTCATGTTAACCGCACCGGGCGGCTGTTGTGGGGAGGGCAGCGGCGTGGTGCCGGCCACCACGGCGCAGACCCGCTCGGAACCCGCCCTGATGAGGGTCGTGGCCGCGGCTTGAAGAGTGGCCCCGGTGGTTATCACGTCGTCTACCAGCAACACAGAAGCCGGAGGCGGGCGCCGGTACGAGAACTCCGGCGCGCACGACCGCTGGCGGCGGCTCCGGCCGGTCTGGCCCGCGGCGTCAACCCTCTTCAGCAGGGAGACAACGGGCAGGCCAACCTCTCGTCCGAGGGCCCGAGCCAATAGCTCAGCTTGATCGAATCCCCGACGGCGACGGCGCTGGGGTGACGTCGGCGCCCAGGTCAGTGCAACAGCAGGCAGTCCGGGAGGCAGAGCTGCGGCCATCGCCGATGCCAGCCACCTCACGCTCGACCGCTGATTGTGGTACTTGAGCCGGGCCAGCAACTCCCGACCCGCACCGACGTAGGCGAAGGCCGCCCACAGCCCGGTCAGCGGCTCCGGCGGTGCCATCTCCCCCACCGCCCGCATACCAGCCCTGCACCGCCCGCACGGCGACGGCCCCGGCCCTCCGCATCCAGCGCAAACCCGCATCAACAACATGGCCATACCCTAGAGACGGCCAGTGACAAATTGGCCCCGAGTGCCCGCTGGTGGACCGGAGAAAACCGGGTCTGGCATAATCGTACTACTTCAGTATGATGATTATATGCCAAAGCAACGCGTCACTATCTCAGTGGAAGTCGACCTTCTCCGTCGTGCTCAGGCAGCCGTCCAAGCTGGCGTCTGCCGGTCGTTAAGCGAGTGGACCGGACAGGCTATGACCGAACAGTTGGCCAAAGACGCCCGCCTGGCTGCAATGGATGAGCTGATCGCTGAATTCGAAGCCGAGCATGGCCCCATCACCGACGAAGAGATCGCCGAGCAGAGACAGCGAGACCGAGACGCGTCGGTGGCCTTGAGGCTGGAGGGCGAGAGAAGAGTGGCCGAGTGGCAACGGCTCCAAGTTCAGCAAGCCGAATGAGCGCCATCTTCGATGCGGGGGCGTTCATCGCCCTGGAGAAGGGCGATCAGCTGATGGAACGGCGGTTCAAAGGCGCCCGACAGTCAGCGATCCCGCTAAAGACCCACGGCGGTGTTGTCGCCCAGGTGTGGCGAGGGGGAACCGGAGGCCAAACCCGGCTTGCTCGAGCCTTGCAATCGGTGGAGGCAGTTCCCCTCGATGCGGAGTTGGGGCGACGAGCCGGAGTATTGCTCGCCCGCTGCGGCGAGTCGGACGCCATCGACGCCGCATTGGTGGCCATGGCCGATCACGGTGACGAGATCATCACCTCTGATCCCGAGGACCTGATCGTCCTCGTAGCCGCCAGCCGGCGCAGGATCAACATCATTCCAATCTGAGCCACGGCCATGCGCACAACAGCTGCGCTCCAGGTCAGCCCCCCGTCATCCAATGCTCGTGCTTATGCCCTGTTCGGTGATGTAGCCGGTGACGAGTTCGGCGGGGGTGATGTCGAAGGCCCAGTTTTGGGCGGCCGTGCCCTCAGGAGCGAGCCGGACCCCGCCCACCTCGACCACCTCGGTGCCGGGGCGCTGCTCTACGACAATCTCCGATCCCGATGGAGTGGCCGGGTCGATGGTGGAGGTGGGGGCGGCCACATAGAAGGGCACATCGTGGTACCGGGAAAGCACCGCCAGCGGGTAGGTGCCGATCTTGTTGGCCACGTCCCCGTTGGCCGCGATGCGATCGGCGCCCACGATGGCCAGGTCAACCTCGCCGGCAGCCATGAGCGAGCCGGCCATGGAGTCCACCACCAGGGTGGCGGGGATGCCGAGCTGTTGCAGCTCCCATGCGGTGAGCCGGGCGCCCTGTAGCACCGGGCGGGTCTCGTCCACCCACACCGACGGCTGCCTCCCGGCCTCGTGGGCCGACCGGATCACGCCCAGCGCGGTCCCCCACCCCACGCAGGCCAGCGATCCGGTGTTGCAGTGGGTCAGAATTCGGGCGCCGTCGGGCACCACCGAAGTGCCGTGGGTCCCGATCGCCTGGTTCACCGCCACGTCGTCCACCGCGATCTGCACCGCCGCGGCCACCGGGTCGGCGGCGGCCCGCGCCAGGTCCACCCCCCAGGCCAGGTTCACCGCGGTGGGACGGGTGGCCTTCAGCAGCGAAGCCGCTTCGGCCATCTCCCGGCCCTGCACCGAGGCCAGCGCCACCCCCATGGCCCCGGCCGCTCCCAGCGCGGGCGCGCCCCGGATGGCCAGCTCGAAGATGAGCTCGCATAGCTGCTCGACGCTGTACACATCGACCAGCATCAGTTCGTCGGGCAGCCTCCGCTGGTCGACGAGCCGGATGTGGTCGCCCATCCACTCGATGGTGGGCGGAATGGGGGAATCTTCAATCAGCGGCGACGGCATCACTCCAACCAGCGCGTTCAGTACCGGTAGTGGTCGGCCTTGAACGGCCCCTCGGCCGACACCCCCATGTAGTCGGCCTGGGCGGGGGTGAGCGTGGTGAGGCGCACGCCGAGGGCGTCGAGGTGCAGCCGGGCCACCATCTCATCCAGCTCTTTGGGCAGCGTGGCCACATCGGTGCCGTAGGCCTCGGCGTTGGCGTGCAGCTCTATCTGGGCCAGTACCTGGTTGGTGAAGCTGCACGACATCACAAAGCTGGGATGGCCGGTGGCGTTGCCCAAATTGAGCAGGCGCCCCTCCGACAGGATGATCACCGAGTGGCCGTCGGGGAAGACGTACTCGTCTACCTGGGGCTTGATGTTGATCCGCTGAACATCGGACAGCGCGTTGAGCCCGGCCATGTCGATCTCATTGTCGAAGTGGCCGATGTTGCCCACCACGGCCTGGTGCTTCATCCGCCCCAAGTGCTCGGCGCCGATCACGTCGCGGCAGCCGGTGGCGGTGACGAACAGATCGGCGGTCTCCAGCACATCCTCGAGCCGCTTTACCTCGAAGCCCTCCATGGCCGCTTGCAGGGCACAGATGGGGTCCACCTCGGTGACCACCACCCGGGCACCCTGGCCCCGGAGTGATTGGGCACAGCCTTTGCCCACATCGCCGTAGCCGCACACCACGGCCACCTTGCCGCCGATCATCATGTCGGTTCCCCGGTTTATGCCGTCTATCAGCGAATGCCGGCAGCCGTAGAGGTTGTCGAACTTCTGCTTGGTCACCGAATTGTTGACGTCGATGGCCGGGAAGCGCAGGGCGCCGTCGGCCTGCATCCGGTAGAGCCGGTGGACGCCGGTGGTGGTCTCCTCCGACACTCCCCGAACGCCGGCGGCGATGGCGGTCCACAGCCCGGCATCTTCGGCCAGGGTGCGGCCCAGCAGACGGCGTATCTCGGCCAAATCCTCGGAATCGGCCTCATCGGGATCGCCGGCGTTGCCCTCCGCCTCGGCATCGGCCCCCATGTGAACCAGCAGGGTGGCGTCACCGCCATCGTCCAATATGAGATTGGGCCCTCTGCCGTCGGGCCAGCGCAGCACCTTCTCGGTACACCACCAGTACTCCTCTAAGGTCTCGCCCTTCCAGGCATAGACCGGAACCCCTTGGGGTTCATCGGGCGTGCCGCCGGGGCCGACGGCCACTGCTGCGGCGGCGGGATCCTGGGTGGAGAAGATGTTGCACGATGCCCAGCGCACCTGGGCCCCCAGGGCGGTCAGCGTCTCGATGAGCACCGCGGTCTGCACCGTCATGTGGAGCGAGCCGGTGATGCGGGCCCCGGCCAGGGACTGGTCGTCGAAGTGCCGGGCTCTCAGGGCCATCAGGCCGGGCATCTCGTGCTCGGCGAGGCGGATCTCCTTGCGGCCGGCCTCAGCCAAGGCCAGGTCGGCCACTTTGAAATCGTGCTCCAGGGTCACCGCGACCCTCCCTTGCTGTCTTGGCTTCCTTGCGGGATCTCCCGCTCGGTTCCAAGGAATACCGCCGCAAAAACCTTGCTGTCTTGGCTTCCTTGCGGGATCTCCCGTTCGAATCTAAGGAACACCGCCGCCGAAGCCGTCATCGGGTGCGACCGGCCAGGGCCTGTCGAGCGGCCACGACGGCCGGCACCGGGCCGGGATCGAGGCCCACCGAGGCGGCCATCTCCAAAGCGATGACCGACCCCTGGTACATGAGGTCGAAGATCTGGGCCACCGGACCCTCTCCGGCCGCCTCCACGGTATGGACTGCTCCCACCACTTCGTCCATCAGGTCGATCATGACGTCGAAGCCCCGCATCACCTCGGGGTGCTCGAGATCGTGGCGCAGCACCACCATGGCGAATATCTGCCGGGTCAGATCGCCGTGCTGGCCCCACCCGGCGATCTCGTTGTGGAGAAGGTCGGGCACCCCGGCGTTGAATGCCGGGGCCTTGGCACTGGTGTTGATCATGTTCTTCCAGTGACGGGCGGCCACCGAGCCGAGCCCTCCACCGCCGTATATCAGCGGCACCGTGCCGGCGAGGCGGCGGGCCAGGAAGGCGGCCGGCGCTCTGGCCGCGTCCCGGCGCCTGCGTATCTGGTCCACGGCAAAGCGCACCCATTGGGAGGCGCCGGGGAACAGCCCCATCTGCTCGAGGATGGCCATAGGGGCAACGGTGAGCGCGCTCAGCCCGGCTCGAGGCAGGTTCAGCCTGGGATCCACATTGACCAGCGGGGCGTCCCAAACAGCAGCCATCTCGGCCAGTTGGCCACCGCCGGTCACCACCACCATGCGGCCCCCGGCCTCGGCGGCCAGTGCCGCGGCTTGAACAATCTCCGGCGTGTCGCCGCTGGCGGAGAGGGCGAAGACCAGGGTCTGCTCATCCACATACGAAGGGGGCTGATAGCTCTTCACCACCACGATGGGCAAAGGCATGAACGGCCCTGCGGTTACCGCCAGCAGGTCGCCGGCGAACCCCCCCGGCCCCATGCCCAGGACCAGCACATTGGCGATCTCTGTGCGGTCGGGCAGACCGGGCAGATCCTTGGTCCGGTCGAGCGCGTCCAACATCTGCTCGGGCAGTTGGTTGACCGCCGACCACATGCCCAGCGTGTCCACCCGCTCGCTCATCAGCGGCGCCGATCCTCGATGGCCGCTGGGCTGCCCGCGGTGCGCCAATCGCTCATGTGGCAAACGTGAAGGCAATGGCCTCAGACTCAGCCCTGGCCATCAAGCGCTCGTGCTCCGCCTCCTCCACCGCGTCGGCCTCGTCGATGAGCATGTTGGGGATGTCGTCCTCCACCAGGTAACGGCGGTGCAGGCGGGGGTTGTACAGCGCGTCCTCGTCGGGAAAATACAGCAGCGGGCCCTTGTCCTCGGGGCAGGCCAAGATCTCGAGCAGTCGGGGATCCAGCGCCATGGTCACAGTCTTACCGATAGACGGCCCCGCGGTGCTATCCCGATAGGTTGGTTTGGGCTCGAAACACCAGTCCAGCTCCAAAGATCCGGTACTCGCCGACCCCCGCGGGCAGCCAGACCGCCTGGCCGCCGGTGATCTCGAAGCCGGCCGCGCTGACCCTGCCCGATGCGCACAGCACGATCTCCGGCCCTGTGGGATGCAATCGCACCGAGTCGGCCACCTCGATGCGGGTGAGGCAGAAATCGGGTACCGGGGGCCGAAATGCGAAGAACGGACCGTCGGGCGCCGACACCGGCACTTCGCCGGCAGTGCAGTCCACCACATCCAACAGGGCCGGGACATCCACATGTTTGACGGTGAGCCCGCCCCTCAGCACGTTGTCGCTGTTGGCCATGATCTCCATCGCCACCCCGTGCAAGTACACGTGCAGATTGCCGGCCCCCAAGAACAGGGCTTGTCCCGGGCTCAGCTCAACCAGGTTCAGCATCAGGGCGATGGCCACTCCGGCGTCGCCGGGATGCTGACGGCCAATCCGCACCGCCCACCGCCGCTCGTTGGGAAACGGGCCCGGCTTGGCGCAGGCTTCCACCACTTTCTCGGCGATCTCCGCACCGGCCGACGGGGACCGCTCCAGCAGCCACTGAAGCGCCCGTTTGACCTGGCCCTTGCGCAAGAAGCCCATCGCCGGCGCCAGATCGGGGATCTCCAGTGATTCGAACAGCTCCGCCGCGGTGCTCGGCGGACGGAACCCGCAGAATGCGGTGAACGGCTCCAGCGCGCAGATCAACTCTGGTTTGTGGTTGCGGTCGCGATAAGACCGATGGCCGGCGTCGATGGGGACACCCCGCTCATCCTCGGCGTCGAACCCTGCCCGGGCCTGCTGACGGCTGGGGTGGACCTGGAGCGAAAGCGGCAGTTCCACGGCCAAGATCTTGAGGAGAAAGGGCAGCTCGCCGCGGAATAACCGGGCTGTTTCCGCACCCAATTCGCCCACCGGGTCGGCGGCGATCACCTCGTCGAGGCACCGGTCTGCGCCGCCGCGCCGCAGCACCGACGGACCCCGGGGATGGGCGCCCAGCCACAGTTCGGCTTGGGGCTCGCCGGTGGGCGCCACACCCATGATTCGCGGCAGGGCCTCTCGCGACCCCCACGCGTAGGCCTGCACCGTCCCGTGCAGCACGCCCGGCTTGCTCACAGCCTCAAGGTAGGCGCAAAGCACGCAGCAGCGCCCCTCAAGCCAGCCAGATGAGGTTGATCACCGCGATCAGGTTGAAGCCGACATGGGCCCAGATGGCCGGTCCCAGCCGCTGGTAGCGCCTGACCAGCAGGGCGGCGATGATCCCGAAGGCCATCAACGCGGGAAACTGGAGCGGTTGGAGGTGTACCGCCCCGAAAATCGCCGACGACACCAGAACCCCGGCCCACGCGCCCCATTTCCGCTCGAACGCCCGCAGGGTGAGCCCTCGGAAGAACAGCTCCTCGAAGACGGGCGCCCCCACCACCACCCCCAGCATTACCAGGGCGATGTCGCCGGGGGAAGCGGCCCGATCGGTGATCTGACGGGCGGCCTCGCTCACATCGAAATCGAAGAACTGCTGGAACGGCGCATATATGAGGAACACCACGACGATTTGGGCGAATACGCCCACTGCCAGCCCCAGGGGGACATCCGACACCCGCATCGACCAGCCGAAGTCCCGGCGCAGGCCGTTGCCCCGAAGCGCGGCCGACACCGCCGCGGTCAGCCCCAGCCCAGCCCACAACCCGATCTGCCCCACCGGCAGGGTCCACAGCGGCAGCGCAGGATCAATGCGCCGCTCTTCGAGGGCGTCGAGTAGCCCGTAGCGCCCCACATACGAACCCGTCCCCGTCGCTCCGCCGGCCTCCAGCCCGGACGCCGCCACCACGGCAACCAAGACCACCACTGCCGCCGCCCAGGAGACCGCCAATCCAATGAACACATCGGGCAGTCCCCACCGGATCTCCCGCGCCTTGCTCTGAACGTCAGCCGCCACCGGCCAGCAGCGTAATGGTGGCATTGCCATTGAGCCCCCGTAGAATTGCCCAATGGCCTCCCCGCCGCCCCCGCCGCCCCCGCCTCCCGAGCGGCGCGACCCCGAGGGGGGACCGGGTCAGCAGTCCCCGCAGGGCCGCATGCCGCGGTGGGTGTGGTTCATCGTGCTCGGCCTTTTGGCCGCCCTGCTGTTCTCCAACGTGTTCCGCAGCGACGACAAGGGCGAGGAGATCTCCTTCAAGGCATTCGTCGACAAGGCATTCGTCGACTCGGCCGAATCCGGCCAGATCGAAGAAGCAGAGTACAACAACAACACTGGAGAGATCAAAGGAGCGATGGCGGACGGCTCCAAATTCCATACCACCGGGCCGGTCCCGCTGAGCGAGCAGGTCGAAGCAGATTTGCGAACCAACATCCCCACTTTCGAGTTCCATACCCCCCGCAGCAGCATCTGGGCCAGCATCCTGCCGCTTTTGATTCCGGTGGCGCTGATCTTCTTGATCTTCTGGTGGTTCCAGCGCCGGGCGCAGGGACAGATGAGCGGGATCATGTCCATCGGCCGGTCCAAGGCCAAGACCTACACCACCGAGCGGCCCGGAACCACCTTCGAGGACGTGGCCGGCTATGAGGGGGTCAAAAAGGAGATCGTCGAGGTAGTCGACTTCCTCAAGCTTCCCGAGAAGTTCGCCCAGATCGGCGCCCGCATCCCCAAGGGGGTACTGCTGGTGGGCCCGCCGGGCACCGGCAAGACGCTCATCGCCCGGGCGGTGGCCGGCGAGGCCGGAGTCCCGTTCCTGTCGGTCACCGGATCGGATTTCATGGAGATGTTCGTCGGAGTGGGGGCCAGCCGAGTGCGAGACCTGTTCCAGTCGGCCCGCAAGATGGGCCGGGCGATCATCTTCATCGACGAGATCGACTCCATCGGCCGCAAGCGGGGCGCCGGGCTAGGCGGCGGCCACGATGAGCGGGAGCAGACCCTCAACCAGATGCTGGCCGAGATGGACGGATTCGAGGCCACCGAGGGCATCGTCATGATGGCGGCCACCAACCGGCCCGACATCTTGGACCCCGCCTTGCTGCGGCCCGGACGGTTCGACCGCCAGGTGGTGGTCCCGCTGCCCGAGGCCGACGACCGGCTGCAAATCCTCAATGTCCATGTTCGGTCCAAGAAGATCGCCGCCGATGTGGACCTCCCGCTGATCGCCCGGGGATCACCGGGCATGAGCGGGGCCGACCTCGCCAACCTGGTGAACGAGGCCGCGCTGTTCGCGGTGCGCGGCGAGTCCGATCAGATACGCATGATCCACTTCGAGAATGCCCGCGACCGGGTGCTGATGGGCCAGAGGCGGGAGTCGATGGTCATGTCCGAGGAGGAGCGGCAGATCACCGCCTATCACGAGGCCGGCCATGCGGTGTGCGCCGCGGTGCTGCCCCACGCCGATCCGCTGCACAAGGTGACCATCATTCCCCGAGGCATGGCCCTGGGGGTGACCATGACCCTTCCCGAAGAAGACCGCCACACCCTGCGGCGCGACTACCTGGACGACATGCTGGTCATGCGCATGGGCGGGCGGATCGCCGAGGAACTGGTGTTCGGGGTGTCGTCCAGCGGCGCGGCCGACGATTTGGCCGGCGCCACCGAATTCGCCCGGCGCATGGTGCGGGAGTGGGGCATGAGCGAACGCATCGGGCCGATGGCCTGGCGAAGCGCGGGACAGGTGTTCTTGGGCGATGAGATGATGACCAACCGGGAGTACAGCGACGAGACCGCCCGGGTGATCGACGAAGAAGTGGCTGAGATCTTGCGAACTCAGGAGAACCGGTGCCGCGATATCCTCTCCGAGCATCGCAATGGCCTCGACCTGGTGGCCCGGGCTCTGCTGGAGCACGAGACCATCTCCGGGGCAGAGGTTGGCCGTCTCGTGGAGGTTGGCGCCGACGGCCCCACCGGCGATCCCCGCGATGTGATCGGGGCTGCTTTGGGCGCCCGAAGCACGGGGGGCACGCGGGGCACCGCAACGACCACCGTTGCCTCTGCGGCCAACCTGGAGGAGCCTGACCCCCCGGAGACGTGGCCCGCACCCTGATTGCCCTGGGGGTAATCGCTGGAGCCCTGGCCGTGGCCTGGCTCTACCGGCGCTATCGACCCTCCACTCCGACGGCGCCGACCTACTCGGTCCCCGCCCGGCTGGAGCGATGGGACTTCGCCCAGCCCAACACCGAGTGGCTGCTGGCCGTGTTCACCTCCAAGACCTGCTCCACCTGTGCCGCGGTGATGAAGGCGGCCGAGAGCCTGGCCGATGACGCTCTGGCGGTGCAGGAGGTGGAGTTCCGCCGCCACGGCGATCTGCACCGCCGCTACACAGTGGACGCCGTTCCGTTGGCCGTGCTGGCCGATCGCACCGGTGCAGTGTGCGCCTCGTTGGCCGGCCCAGCCACCGAAGCGGAGCTGTCGGCTCTCGTCGCATCGACCCGCCAGTTACCGGGTACGGTCTAAGCCAGTGAGATTTTTTTCTTGGCTTCCACTCGAATTGAAGAGCCAGTGAAATCTTTTTCTTGGCTTCCACTCGAATTGAAGAGCCAGTGAGCTTGTCGAGGGATTTGGCGCAGACCCGGGAATTCTTCACCTCCCGGGCGTCTGGCTGGGAGGATCGCCACCCCGACGACGACGTGTCGTTCAAGTTGGCCGTTGACCAGCTGAGGCTCTCTCCCGGCGATGCGGCCGTCGACGCCGGCTGCGGATCAGGTCGGGCGCTTGCTCCCATGCGCGATGCTGTGGGATCCCAAGGCGCGGTTCTCGGCATCGACGCCACTCCGGCCATGCTCCACGAAGCGTCCCGCTTGGGGCGGCAGAACATATCGGTTTGCGCGTTGGGAGATGTGGGCCGTCTACCGGTGCGCGACAACTGCGTAGCCGGGATCTTGGCCGCGGGCCTGCTTCCCCACCTGCCCGATCCGGTGGGCACGCTGCGGGAGATGGCCCGGATCGCTCAGCCCGGAGCCCGGTTGGCCGTGTTCCACCCCATCGGCCGCCTCGCTCTGGCCGCTCGCCACCAAGAGCGAGGCGCTCATGCCCATGACATGAACATCGACCCCGACCGCATCGGGCCGCTGCTAGCCGAGGGAGGCTGGACGCTGGAGTTGTTGGATGACGGCGAGGACCATTACCTGGCCCTAGCGGTGTGCAATGGCTGACTGGCCGAAGAGCGATTCCGTTTTGTTCGAGGTAGCAGACGGAGTGGCCTGGGTGACGATCAACCGCCCCGAGGCCCGCAACGCCGTCAACCAGGCGGTATCAGAAGGCTTGGCCGCCGCGTGGGACCGGGTGGAATCCGACGATGACATCGCAGTGGCCGTGCTGACCGGCGCGGGCGAAGTCGCCTTCTCAGCCGGGGCCGACCTCAAGGAGATGGCCGCCCGAGCCGAGCGGGAGTTGCCCTCTCACCTCGCCAAAGGCCGCCTGGCCAACGGAGAGGTCACCAAGCCGACCATCGCCGCGGTGAACGGAGTGGCCTACGCCGGCGGCTTCAACCTAGTCACGCAGTGCGATCTGTGCGTGGCCGCCGACCACGCCCGCTTCGGCATCCTCGAGGCCAAGGTGGGCCGGGGCTCGCCGTGGGCAAACCAATTGGGCTGGCTGATCCCCCCTAGAGTGGCCATCGAGCTGCTGTGTACCGCCGAACCCATCAGCGCCCAGCGGGCCTACGAACTCGGCTTGGTGAACCGGGTGGTGCCCGCGGCCGAATTGAGGTCGGCGGCGGCCACCTTGGCCGCGGCAATCGCCGCCAACGCACCGCTCACCGTGCGCGCCGGCAAAGCCATGGTCTGGGCTACCGCCGGGCTGTCCCCGGCTGAGGCGGCCGCGGTGGCCGACGGGATATACCAGCCGGTCTATACCAGCGACGATGCCCAGGAGGGCCCCCGGGCCTTCGCCGAAAAACGCCCACCCCGCTGGCAGGGCCGTTAGCCCAGCGCTTTCAGCAGCTCGCCCAGATTCTGGGGACTGGGGACTCTTGCGCCGGACTCGATCTCACCCACCATCTCATAGACCGCGTCGTTGGCCGGGGTGGGGATGCCCAGCCGCATGCCCTCCAGCCTGACGAACCCGCTGAATGAGTCGATCTCGGTCTTGCGGCCTCGCTCGATGTCGGTGGGCATTGACCCCTTGACCTCGCCCACCTCGGCCGCGGTGGCCTCCCAATCGGCAGCCAGATCGTCTGCCCCCGGACCTCCCGCTCCGCCGACCAGAATGCGCTCGGCGTCGATGCCGCTGACCGGTTCGATCTGATGGCCCTGCGCCTGCCCCACCGCCACTGCTTCGGACCCGCAGGCCAGGCTCACCCGACGGGGGCCGGGTTGCTCTCGGCAAACCCGAGCCCTGCCCCCGAGCACCGCGTTGACGGGGTTGCTCATGCAGTTCATCACCAGCTTCGACCATATGGCCCCCCAGATGTTGTCGCTGGCCGCAACGTCGATACCCGGGCCCAGAGTCGACGACACTTGCTCCAGCCGATCGGTGCGGGTTCCGTCGAGCTCGCCGATCTGAAGGGTGGGATGCCGGTCAAGCCTCACCAGACCCGGCCCCAATGCCTCGGCGGGAAACAGCACCACCGTGCCGATCACCCGCTCTGAGCCCAGCAACTCGGCCAGCAACGGCTCGTTGACCCCGTTCTGGGCCGAGATCACCGTGGCGGCATCGGCAAGCCGTGGTGCCAACAGCGGGGCCAGCCATTGGTTGTCGAATGCCTTGGCCGCGATAACCAGCAGGTCGATCGGCGCCAGCCGAGGCCACTCATCGATGTGCCAGGCGGGCAGACGAGCAGTCCGCTCCCCTTGCCGACTCGGACCCGTCAGGCGCAGGCCGTCGGCCCGGATGGCCTCTACGTGGTCGGCCCAGGCGTCGATCACGCTCACTTGCCTGCCGCTGAAGGCCACCTCGCCCGCGATGGCGCCGCCTATTCCACCGGCGCCGGCCACAACCACATGCATCAGCGCCATGATATTGGGCCGCCCAAGAGCTGGAACCCGGCCAGCCGTGCTACCAATTCTCTATGGCCCTCACCCGATATCGAGATGTGGAGTGGTTCCAGCCCGGGGAGAACCCCGACCCCGACGACACCGATCTGATGAAGGCATGGCTGCACCGAGGGTCGTTCTTCGCCCACGCCATCCGGCTGGCCCCCGGCTATGTGGTGCCACCCCACAGCCACAACCGGGACGAGTTGATGGTGGTGCTGGCCGGCAGCGCCACCCTGGAAAGCGGTGTGGTGGTGGAGGCGCCCGACTCCCTGCTTTTGGCCGCCAACTTGGAGTACGGCTTCACGGCGGGCCCCGAGGGCATGGAATTCATGGTGGTCCGCACCGGCCAAGCCGGCCTGACCATCACCGGATGAGCCCGTCGGCCAAAGACCTCACCCCGCTGGTGCGGCCCCGGTCCATCGCGGTGGTGGGGGCCACCCCTCCGGGGGGCAACAAGCTGGGGTCGTGGGCGCTGAGCAATCTGCTCAAACACAACGTCTCGGCTGATCTCTACCTGGTCAATCCCCGCTACGACACGCTGGCGGAACGGCCCTGTTACCCCGATCTCGGATCGCTGCCCGAAACTCCTGAGCTAGTGCTGGTCCTGGTCCCGGCCGCCGCAGCCATCGACATGCTGCGCCAAGCTGAGGCCATCGGCTCTCAGGCAGCCATCTTGTTCAGCGGGGGGTTCGGAGAGGGCGACCGGGCTGGGTCACCGCTGGATTTGGAGTTGCAGGCGTTCTTGGCCGGCACCCCGATGGCGGTCTGCGGTCCCAACACCAACGGCGTCATCAACTGCATCGACCGGATACCCGCCGGGTTTCCCCCCTACGCCATGGCCGATGAACTGCCCGCCGGCAACCTCGGCGTGGTGTCGCAAAGCGGTGCTCTGGTTTCGTCTCTGGTCGAGCATCTTCTGGGAAACGGTCTCGGACTCACGGTGGGATTCGCGGTGGGAAACGGCATCGATCTGAAGGTGGGCGACTACGTCCGGCACTTGGCTGGAGACGACAGCACCGAGCAGATCTTGGTGTACGTCGAAGGTCTGGACAACGCCGACCGGTTCTTCGACGCCGCCGATGAGGCCACCAGTGAGGGCAAGCCGGTGATCGTGCTGAAGGGAGGCCGGTCTCCTGAGGGCGCCGCCGCGGTCCGCGGCCATATCGGGGCATTGGTGGGCGACTACGACGCCTTTGCCGCTCGCTGCCGCCAGCACGGCATATTGATGGCCCACGACCTGGCCGAATTGGCCGCCTTGCCCATGGCCCGGGGTCAGTGGGGCAGGCGGGTCGGGATTCTGTCGTCATCGGGGGCAGTGGCGGGAATCCTGGCCGACTCTGCCCGACACAACGGCTTCGAGGTGCCCCCCTTGGGCGAGGCGGCCCACTCAGCGCTGGGCGAAGCCATGACGTTGGGCGAGCCCCGCAATCCGCTGGATCTCACCGGACAGTCGGTGGTCGACTTCGATCTGATGCCGGCGGCACTCAAGGCCATGGGCAACGATCCCGGACTCGACTTGTTGGTACACGGAATGCTGATCGGCCCCGATCGGTCCATAAACAGCCAAGTCGATGCTTTGGCGGCGCAAGCCGAGCGGGGAACGCCGGTTGCGGTGTTCAGCGCGCCCGGTTGGCACACGGTGGACTATCCCAAGCTGCTCGAGGCAAGCATCCCGGTCTTCGGCTCAGCCGACCTTCTGTTCCGGTGCCTGGCTGCCTGGCAGAACCGAACGCCTGAGCTGCCTTCGGCGGAGGCGCCGCTGGCCTGGCCGGAGGAAACCCTCGACGATCTGCTGGCCGACATCTTGTCTCCCTCCTGCGCACCGGCCGACTACACCGACGAATGGCCCGCCGCGGTCAAACTGCTGGGTGAAGGCTTGGACCACAAGACCGACCTCGGGCTGGTGGAGCTCAACGTGGCCCCCGACGACATCGCGGAGGCCGCCGCCCAACTGGAGGCCCGCCGCCGGGATTTGGGCTTGGCTGAAGCAACGGTGGTGGCCCAGCCCATGGCCGACCCCGGCGTGGAGCTGATTGTCGGCACCAGGGTCGACCCCGAGGCCGGTCCCTGCGTGGTGGCCGGACCCGGTGGCGTGCTCACCGAGTTGGTCGACGACGTGGCCATCGCGCCTGCCCCGCTGAGCTTGGCCGACGCCCACGCCCTTTTGGACGCCACCAAGGCGGGCGCGCTGCTAGATGGCTACCGGGGCGAGCCGGGCCGCGACCGAGACGCCGCCGCCGAGGTGCTGGTTAGATTGGGACGCATCACCGCCCGCCTCCTCACAGAGGCCGAGATCAACCCGCTCATCGTGCATACTTCAGGGATCACCGCCGTCGATGTGCTCCTCGGCGGCCACTGAGCATCGTCCAGCGAGCGAGGCGCCCATGGAGTTCACCCCCGAACAGGAGATGCTGCGGGAGTCGGTGCGGGCGTTTGCGGCCAGAGAAATGCCCGACGGCTTCGCCCGAGAGTGGGACATCAAGGGCGAGCCCCCGCTGGACGCCTACCAGCGGTTCGCCGACGCCGGATTCATGGGGGTCGGCATCCCCGAGCAATACGGCGGACAGGGCGGTGGCATCGTGGAGGTGGCCATCGTTTTGCACGAACTGAGCCGAGCCATGATGTCGTTCGCCATCATGGTCTACCGGTCGGCCATCCACGCGTCGGGGGGATTGCAGATCTACGGCAGCGAGGAGCAGCGCGGGCGGTTCCTGCCCGGCATCGCCACCGGCCGCTACAAGTTCTGCTTCTCGCTCAGCGAGCCCGACGCCGGATCGGACGCCTTCAACCTGAAGTGCCGGGCGGTGCGCGACGGTGACGAGTTCGTGGTCAACGGCACCAAGATGTGGAACTCCTTCGCCCGCCACGCCGACTACGTTCTGTTGGCCACCCGCACCTCCGATGAGCCGAAGAAACAGGAAGGCATCACGTTCTTCGTGGTCGACCTGACCAGCCCCGGCATCGAGATCACCCCCATCGAGACCATCGGCGAGCGGGCCAGCGGCACCAACATGGTCACCTACGCCGACGTCCGGGTCCCGGTGGCCAACATCTTGGGCACCGAGGGCCAGGGGCATCGCAATCTCCAGGCCAACCTGGAGCGAGAGCGGTTCTCCTCGCTGCCCATAAACCTCGGGCCGATGGAGGCCATCTTGGAGGAGGCCGTCGACTACGCCAACACCCGGGTGCAGTTCGGCCAGGCCATCGGCCGATTCCAGGCCATCCAGCACATGCTGGCCGACGTGGCGGTGGACGTGAACATCGCCCGCACCCTCACCTGGGACTTGGCCCGGCGCATCGCGGCCGGCCAGCAGTGCGCCCTGGAGGTGTCGATGGCCAAGCTGTGGATCAGCGAGGCCATGATGCGGGCCAGCTACACCGGGATGCAGGTGATGGGCGGCTACGGCTACACCCTCGACTCCAATATGCAGCTCCACTGGCGCAACGCCCGCCTCGGCACCATCGGCGCCGGCTCCAGCGAGATCCAGCGCAACATCATCGCCCGCCAAATCGGCCTCGGCCCCAAGCCCTCCTGACTGCCACCCTCGAGCCCGCGCCCTGGACTCAAAGGGCGGCATTCGGTGTCGGTAGGGTCGAAAGGGTGAGCGAGCCCTCGGTGTTGGCGGAGTTGGCGGGGCGGGAACTGGATGACTTGGCGTTGGAGGACGACTCCCACCGGGTGACGTGGGCGGAGCTGGACCGGCGCACCCATGCCATTGGGCGGGGGCTGTTGGCTGCGGGGGCATCGCCGGGGGATCACGTGGGGCTGGTGTGCTCCAACCGCACGGAGTTCGTGGAGGTCATGCTGGCCTGCTTTCGGGCCGGGCTGAAGATGACCCCGATCAAGACCAACTGGACCGCCACCGAGATCGCCTACGTGCTCGATGACGCCGGCTCAACCCTGGTGGCGACCGACGCCCCCGCGGCCCGAGACGCCGCCGGCGACCGGCCAGTGGTGTGGATCGGCAACGAATTCGACGCCTGGGTGGATGCCCAAGACCCAGCGCCGTTCCCGGCCGGGGGCACCGGATATCGCATCCCCTACACCTCGGGGACCACCGGACGGCCCAAAGGGGTAGAGCGCACCCTCGACTCGGAGTCCACCTTCGAGCAGTGGTGGGAGTTCTCATCACTGGGGGCCCAAGGGCTGGGTCTGCCCCGCGACGGGAAGCACCTAATGGTGGCCCAGCTCTTCCACGGCGCTCCTTTGGCGTTTGCCCTGGGAGCACTGGCCAACGGCGCCCCCATGCGGATCATGGGCCGGTGGGACGCCGATCAGGCGGTGGACGTCATCAACGACGGGGTGACCGCCTCCATCATGGTCCCCACCATGTTCCGCCAGCTCCTGGCGCT
This sequence comes from Candidatus Poriferisocius sp., assembly GCF_965208475.1. Taxonomy (GTDB): domain Bacteria; phylum Actinomycetota; class Acidimicrobiia; order Acidimicrobiales; family Bin134; genus Poriferisocius. The sequence continues at coordinate 1,248,610 of NZ_OZ242338.1, forward strand.
GTCTGAAGAACGCAAGGCCCACCTGGACCACTCCCGCTTGGCCACCGTCCTGCACGGCGGCGAGCCCTGCCCGGTTCCGCTCAAACAGCGCATGATCGAGTGGTGGGGGCCGATCTTCACCGAGTACTACGGCTTCACCGAGGGCGGCATGACCATGTGCAGCTCATCCGAGTGGCTGGCCCGGCCGGGCACGGTGGGCACCCCCATCGGCGAGCTGGCCATCCAGATCGTGGACGACAACGGCAACGTCTTGGAGACGGGCGAGCCGGGAACGGTGTACTTCCGCCGCCCCGAGGGCCGCTACTTCCGCTACATCAACGCCGACGACAAGACCGAAGACGCCTACAACGACTCCGGGTTCTTCTCGGTGGGCGACATCGGCTACCTCGACGAGGACGGCTACCTGTTCCTGTCGGGCCGCAGCTCCGAGGTGATCGTGGCCGCCGGGGTGAACATCTACCCCGCCGAGATCGAAGACGTGGTGTTCGCGGTAGACGGGGTGGCCGACGCCTGCGCGGTTGGCGGTCCCGACCCCGACCGGGGCGAGCAAGTGGTGGTATATCTGGCCGTGGCTGACGGCTTCGCCGACGACGAAGTAACCGCGGCCATCGACGCCGCCTGCGCCGAGCACCTGGCCGGCTACAAGCGCCCCCGCCGCTACATCATCCGCCCCGCCGTCGACCGCGATCCCACCGGCAAAGTCCTCCGCACCAAACTCCGCGACGAGCTCTGGGCTACTTCATCATCGCTTTGATCATCGAGGGCGTTACCGGCAGCTCGGTCACCGCGCCGGGCCGGCCAATCGCCTGGTCGATCGCCGCAGCAAGCGCAGCACCGCAGGCATTAGTGCCGCCCTCACCCGCGCCTTTGACCCCCAGGGGGTTCAACGGGCTGGGAGCATCCTCGGAAAGCAGCACCTCAACCAGCGGCGTCTCCGATGCCGTCGGCAACAGGTAGTCCATGAACGAGGTCACCAGCGGCTGGCCCAGGCTGTCATAGAGAAACTCCTCAAAGAGGGCGCCGCCGATGCCTTGTGCGGCGCCGCCCTGGATCTGTCCCTCGATCAGCATCGGATTGATCGCCCTCCCAACGTCGTAGGCCACCACATATCGCTCGATCTCGACCGCCCCCGTGTGGGGATCGACTTCGACCACCACCGCGTGGGCGCCATACGGGTAGGTCATGTGGTCGGTGTCGAAGGTCGCCTCGGCTCGAAGGGTTCCCCCGCCAGCCGAAGCGATCTCGGCCAGGGTGAGGGATCTGTCGGGTTGGCCTCGCACTCCGATCGCTCCCGCCCGATACTCCAAGTCTTCTGCCTTCGCCTCCAGAATGTCCGACGCACGGTCTAGGGCCACCCCTTTGACGGCATCGGTGGCCAGGCGGGTGGCCGAGCCGGTCATGACCGTCACCCGGCTCGCGAACGCGCCCATGCCACGCGCGATGCGGTCGGTCTGACCGTGGACCACCTCCACATCGCGGTAGTCCATGTCGAGGTCATCGGCGCAGATCTGCGCTACGACGGTTTCTACCCCCTGTCCGACCGAGGCCGCGCCGGTCACCACCTCAACCGATCCATCGCCGCGTACCGAGATCTGGACGTCTTCGAAGGGCCCGAGCCCCGACTTCTCGACGAACATGGCGATGCCGAGCCCGACCAGCTCGCCTTTCGACCGCCGGTGCGCCAACTCGCGGTCGAGCCGCTCGAAATCGATGTGGCCGACGAGGCGCCCGAGGATTCTGGAGTAGTCGCCCGAGTCGAGCACAACGGAGGTACCCAAGACCGCCAACTGCCGGTCGCACGGCATCGCATCAACCGAGATCAGATTTCGCTGCCTGACGCTGACCGGATCGAGCCCAACCAGGTGGGCCGCGGCCTCGACCACTCGCTCGCACACGAAAGTTGCCTCGAACCGCCCGGGAGCTCGATAGGTTCCCGCCGGCGTCTTGTTGCTGAGGCAAATGTGACCCAGAGACCGGTATGCCGGGAATGCGTAAGGTCCGGGCAGCATCGCCGCGGTAAGCGACGGCACGGTAGCGCCGTGGGTGCGGACGTACGCCCCTTGGTCATACCAGAACTCGTCGTCGACCGCGGTAATCAGCCCGTCCCGGTTCACGGCGGCCCTGATTCGATGGCGCTGATCGCGGCTGTGGTTGGCGGCAATGAGATGCTCACGCCGATCTTCGATCCATTTCACCGGACGATTCAGGCGGAGGGCGGCCCACGCCACCAGCACATCTTCTGGATAGAGCTCGCCGCGTATGCCGAACCCGCCTCCGACTGCGCACTCGCGCCCGACTACAGAATGGGGTTCCAGGTCGAGCATGGCCGAGATGGCGGCGCAGGTGTAGTGCGGGACCTTCGATGCCCCGTGGAGCTCTAAGCGTCCTGAATCGGGGTCTGGCCGTGCCAGCAGACCCCGGGTTTCCATGGGGATGCCCGAGTGACGCCCGACGGTGAACTCGAGTTCCAGTACGTGGTCCGCCTCGGAGAACGCCTTATCCACCAGCCCGTACTCGCTTTCGAGCACCATGGCCTCAATCGGTTCCATCTCGTGGGGTTCAATGTCTACGATGACCAACTCCGCTATATCTTCGGCCACGTAAGCATCCTCGGCCACGACAACGGCCACCGGTTCGCCGACATACCGAACCGACCCCCGCGCCAGCACGGGTTGGCGGTAGGGCAACAGCTCGTCGTATCCGATCTGGCGGAAATCGATCAGTGGCACGGAGGCGAGGTCCTCCCCCGTCCACACGCCGATGACGCCATCGGCCCGAAGCGCCTCGGAGACATCTATGTCGACGATCAGCCCCCGGGCGACCTCAGAGCGAACCACTCGCAGATGGGCCTGGTTGGGAAACGAGACATCGGCAATGAACCTGGCCCGCCCACGAAGCAGCGGGTCGTCCTCAAGACGGCGTACCGACTCTCCGATCACTCTTGACCGCGGACGCTGCGAACGGCTTCGATGATCGTCTGGTATCCGGTGCAGCGGCAAAGGTTCGAAGAAAGGGCCGCGCGCAACTCGTCGTCGTCGATGTCGGGCTGTCGGTCGAGGATGCCTTGGGCCAACATCAGAAACCCTGGGGTGCAGAACCCGCACTGGAGGGCATGATGAGCCGAGAAGGCCTCTTGTAGCGGGTGCAGTTCCGAATCATCGCCGGCCAGGCCCTCGACGGTGCTGATCTCGCAGCCTTCGGCCTGTACCGCGAACACCAGGCAAGAGCGGACCGGGTCTCCGTCCATCAAGATGGTGCAGGCGCCACAGACTCCCTGCTCGCATCCCAGGTGAGTTCCGGTCAGGCCGCAATTCTCACGAAGCGTGTCGGCCAGGGTCCGCCTCGGCTCAACCTCAACGCTGTGCTGCTCGCCATTCACCCTCAAAGTGAGTTGCCTTCGATCAGAGCTCATCGAGTGTCCTCCCGCGAGCGGATGAGCGCCCGCACCCGATCAGGGGTGGCCGGCAGTTCATCGACAGCCAGGTCCAGGTGAGCCAGAGCATCGGAGACCGCGTTGAGAATCGCGGCGGGGGCCCCGATGGTCCCCCCTTCACCCAGGCCTTTGGCGCCGGTGATGGTCGCATCAGTGATCGTCTCCAGATGCCGTATCTCGATATCGGGAATCTCGGCCGCCGTTGGCGGCAGGTAGTCCATGAGCGACGCGGTCAAGATGTTCCCGTCTTCGTCATAGACGACCTCTTCGTACAGCGCGTTGGCTATTCCCTGCGCGACCCCTCCACGGATCTGGCCATCGACGATCATCGGGTTGATCAATCTGCCGGCGTCCTCCACCACCACAAACCGGGTCACGGTCGTGGCGCCGGTCTCCGGATCGATCTCCACTTCAGCGATATGGCAGGCGTTCGAGAACGTGCCCCCTGGATCGTAGGAGGCTTCCACCGCCAGCCCAGCCGGCGTGCCGGGTTCGAGGCGCTCGGTGTGGTGGTGAGCGATCCGCGCCAACTCTGAGATGGGAACCCCGACATCGGTCCCGGCCACGCTCGCCCGCCCAGCATTGAAGACGATGTCGTCGGAGTTGGCCTCGAGCACCGCCGCCGCCACCTGCGCCAATCGCTCGCGCAGGCGGCCCGCGGCGATCTGAACGGCACCACCGGCGATCACCATCGAGCGGCTGGCAAAGGTCCCCCACCCATAGGGCGTTCGGTCGGTGTCGCCATGGATGATCCGTATATGGAGCACGTCGACGGCCAGTTCATCGGCGATCACCTGGGCCAGCGTGGTTTCGAGTCCCTGCCCGTGCGGGGAAGCTCCGATGCAGGCTTCGACGAACCCGGATGGGTCCATGTTCATGGTGACCGTTTCGTAACCGATGGTGACGCCCATGGATCGAGTGGCGAACACCGGCGTGCCGTACCCGGTCCGCTCCGCGAAGGTGGAAATCCCCACGCCGAGCAACGGTCCGCCGCCCTTGCGGGCCTTTTCCTGCCGGTCGCGAAACTCGTCGAGATCGAAGTGCTCCACCGCCGCGTCAAGCGATTCGGCATAGGTGCCGGCATCGTGGACCACACCGGTTACCGAGGTGTGGGGAAATTCGGTCACCAGGTTCCGGCGGCGGATCTCCACAGGGTCCATCTTCAACCGGCGCGCCGCGGTGTCCATCAGCCGTTCTAGCGCGGCGGTGATCACCGGACGAGACACACCCCGGTAGGGGGCCACGGGACAGCGGTGGCTGCTCACGCCCCGTGAACGGACCCGGTAGTGTGCCACTGTGTAGGGGCCGCAGAGCTCGCCCATTGCCATCAACGGCTCCACCCCCCAAGTCACCGGATAGCACGACCAGGCGCCCACGTCGCAAGCGACCTCGGCGTCTATCGCCAGCAGTTCTCCCTCGAAAGCGAATCCACCTTTGACTCGATATACCTGATCGCGGCTGTGCCAAGACGACGTGAGGTTCTCCGATCGGTCTTCGATCCACGCGACGCTCCCCCGCCTCTGCAATGCCAGCCAGGCGACCACCACATCCTCGCGGGCCAGCGGAAGCTTCTGTCCGAATCCACCGCCGACGTCGGGCGCCACCACCTGAACATCGGCCTCGGGAATGCAGAGCAGATCACTGACCGCCGTTCGCAGGATATGCGGTGCCTGGGTGGATGCGTGGACGGTGAGGCGCCCGGTCCTCCGGTCGTATGCTGCTGTGGCGCCGCGGGTCTCAAGCGGCAGCGCGGCCTGTCGATGAGACGTGAGCACCATCTCGACCAGGCAATCCGCTTGGTCGAGGGCATCATCGATTTCCGGGGTGGCGAACTGCCCTTCGACAACCGTATTGGTGGTCGCTTCAAACGGATGGACCAGTGGCTCGTCGTCTGGGTCGATTTCGACTATGACCTGCTCGGCCAGGTCTTCGGCCTCTTCCGGCGATCGCCCGACGACCACGGCGACAGGCTCACCCACGTAGCGCACCCGGTCGCGGGCCAGCAGAGGTTGGCTGACCTTGACGAAGTCTGGCCGGTGAAGAACAGCCTCGATCTCGCCGACGCCGGCCGCGTCGAGGTCGGCGGCGGTGCAGCAGGGTCCATCTATGGATCGAATCAAACCGGTCGGCGACGCACTGCGGACGAAGCGTGCCGTCGCCATACCGACCGCCACGTCGCCGACGTAGCGGCCATCACCGCGCACCAGCGCGGGATCCTCGACCCGGCGAATGGAACGCCCGACCCAGGTGTCGCTCAGGGTCACGAGAGCGCTCGCCGGGTCAGCGCCCGCACGAGATCGCGCCGATAGTCGGCGGACCCGTGGATGTCGCCTCGGGGGTCTACTTCCTCGCCGGCCAGCTCCGATACTGCGTCGATGGCATCGGCAGTGAAAGGCTGGCCAACCAGCTCCGACTCGGCCCCAGACAGGCGAATGGGGGTTGCCCCCACTCCCGCAGCCCCGATTCGCGCCTCGGCGACCTGGCCATCGGCAAGCCTTATGGCGGTGGCCACTGCAACCACCGCGAAGTCGCCCGCTCGGCGGCTGAACTCCGAGAACCCGGTTTTCCAGTCGGGGCACAGCCAGGGCAAGCGAACCTCGGTGAGCAGTTCGTCGTCGTCGATCGAGGTGATGAAGGCCGACTTGAACAGGTCGGCGGCGGCGATAACCCGTTTCCCGCGAGCAGAGGCCACGGCAACGTCGGCATCCAGGGTTTGACCCAGCAGGCACCATTCCGCCGCCGGGTCGGCGTGTGCAATGGAACCGCCGAAAGTGCCCCGCAGCCGGATAGGGATATGGCCGACGTAGCGGGCCGCCACGGCCAGCAACGAACTCAATGGCCCATCGAAGTCGGGGCGCTCGAGCTCGATATGGCGCACTCGGGAGCCAATCGCGAGGTGGTCTCCGTTTCTCGTCACCTGGTCGAGGCCGGAAACCGCTCCGATGTCGATGATCATCTCCGGCCGGGCCAGGCGGAAGTTCATCATCGGAACCAAGCTCTGCCCTCCGGCCAAGATCTTGGCCTCGTCGCCGTGCTCGGCCAGAAGGTCCAGAACTCCGGCTACGTCACGAGGCCGTTCGTACCTGAAGGCAGCGGGCTTCACAGTACCGAGCCGTCATACGACAGGCCGTAGACGTCGGTTCGCCGGTCGGCTTGCGGCCGGATCAGCGATCCTCGGTCCTCAGCACGCTCCACATCGTCGAGGTCGACGGTGACGACTTGCTGTTCGTCTTCGGTTCCCGACATCGGACCGGCTGCCACTCTGCCAAAGCTGTCGATCACCAACGACGACCCCAGGAACTCGAATCCCGAAAGCGCTCCCACCTGGCTGGCGCAGGCGATGAACACCTGGCTCAGTTTCGCCTGCAACAAGGCGCCATGAGCCTGAGGACAGAAGCCGTCGGCATCCCATCGCTCCGCGTCAAAGCCCGTGATCCACGCTGAGGGCACACAGATGAGCTCGGCCCCCGACAGCGCCAGCACCCGGACAACCTCGACGAATCGCAGGTCGTAGCAAATGCACAGGCCAATTCGCCCCACGGGAGTCTCGACTACCGGGAGGCCCCTATCGCCCGGCGTGAAGCACCTCTTCTCCCCGGCGAACAAGTGCAGCTTGCGGTAGTGGCCGATGACCCCGGTTTGGTCGACGACGACGGCAGTGTTGTAAAACGCCTCGCCGTCGCGCTCGCAGAAGCCCCCCACGACGAGGCCCGAGTGATCGGCAGCCACCGCGGCCCAAGCATCGACGGTTGGCCCCCACAGAGGCTCCGCCGTGCGGGCCACTTCGTCGGGTTCAACCGTGTACCAGGGCACGGCCAACTCCGGCAGAACCGCCAACTGGGCTCCCTGGTCGAACAGCAACTTCGCTGCTTCGGCCGTGGCACCTCGATTGACACCTGCGTCTCCCGGTGGGCTGCCCAACTGGGCCAGCCCGATCGAGACGGGGCGCGTCATAGGGCGCCACTCAGCTTGAGCAGGTGTCGGTCTGGGGGGCATGGCCCGCCAACGCTGACGATCCGGCTGTCTCGGTCGGCCCGAACGGCATGCTTCACTCCGGCGGGCACGTGGACCGTGTCTCCGGCCTCGAATTCGAGGACACTCTCGTTGTCGAGGTCGGCCACTGACCCGCGGCCCTCGAGGATGAAAATCGTGTCCTCCGATTCTGAGTGGGCATGGGGAACGTTTTCTTCGCCGGGCTCGAGCACCACGTAGTTCATGTTCGCCATCTCGGAGCCCACCCCTGGCCAAACCACTAGGCGGGCGTCCTTGGAGATCAACGGCATGTAGTGGTCGGGCTCATCTCGGTGGAATTGCTTGATGGCCATTGCTCAATCTCCTAGATGGGCGTAGAGCGCGGGATCGGGGGGACAGGGACCGCCCAAGAGCACTGCCCCTCCTGCACCCGCAGTGAATCGGTAATTCGTTGCCGGTTCGATCAGGAACATTGAACCGGTGGTGGCGTCGCAACTTTCGTCGGTGTCGAGGTCGACCATGGTGCCCGAACCTCTAGAGACGTGGTAGACGCACTCCGACTCATGGCTCAAGTCGACCGTGCGACCGCCAGGTTCGAGGGTGATGAGGTGCATCGAGCGTTGTTGCGCCCCCGAGCCGGGCCACACGACCGCATGAGCCGATCCACCGGTCTCGACCACCGGCAGTCCTGGCCCGGGTTCAGAGGCTCGGACAACTTGCACTCGTCCATGCCGCACGTCTTCGATGAGATTGAACGCTACCACGACCCCTCAATCGTCGAGTTTCTGGTGGTTCAGCCTTTTTGAGCGATTCCCGAATGCTGCGACTAATCTCCCGACTACCGACAACGGGGTGAGTAGGTGAGCCAAGCCGAAAATATCGGGCAACCGGCACGACCATGGTGGAAGCTCCCGCCAAGCTCTGAGCTGCCTCCCTCTGTGAACACGATCCTCTCGCTGGCAATCACGCTCGCGATGGTCGCTGTTTTGATTCTCGCCATCGGGGCCAACCCGTGGGAAGCGGCCAAGGCGATTATCAAGGGATCGCTCATCGAGCCGTTCTTCCTCGGCCAAACCCTCATGATCGCGTCCATCCTGGCGCTTACCGGCCTGGCCGCGGCCCTGCCCTTCACATCGAGGTTGTGGAACATCGGAGGCGAAGGGCAGATGTTCGCCGGCGCCATCGCCGCAGTGGCCCTGGGAATCGAGTTGCCGTCTAGCACTCCGAGGGTGCTGTTCATAGCAATCGTCATCCTGGGATCGTTCCTCGGCGGGGCGATCTGGGGGCTCATCCCCGGGGCATTGAAGGCGTTTTACGGCGCCAGCGAGATAGTCACGACGCTGATGCTGAGCTTCGTCGCCGTGTTCGTCGCCAACTACATCATCGCTGAAGTCTGGCCTGACCCCTTCAGCCAGAAGACTGTCTCGATTGCCGAGAATGCCCAATTCCCAACAATCTGGGATGACGGCACCGTCGATATCAGCGTGCTCATTGCTGTAGGGGCGGCGGCTTTGGCCTGGCTGCTGATGACGAAGACATCGCTTGGCTTCTCCATCCGTGCGATCGGGGCCAACGCCAACGCGGCGCGGCTGGCCGGCGTGCGGACAAAGCAGGTCACGCTGCTCACCTTCTTGGTCGCGGGCGGGTTCGCCGGGTTGGCCGGTGGGGTCGCCGTAGCGGGGATCTTCGACGACCTCGACCTCAACTTCTCTAGCAATTTCGGCTTCATCGGCATCGCCGTCGCCCTATTGGCACGGCTGAAGCCGTCCCTGATCATCCCGGCCGCCTTCTTGTTCTCCCTGCTGCGGGTGGGGAGCAACAGCCTCCAGGCTTCGGCGGACATCTCGCCGTCCTTAGGAGACATCATTGTCGCGGTCTTCGTGATCTTGTTGATGGTCACCGGCGCCATTCGATTCCGCTACGCCCAGAATGTGGCCGACTGATGCCGTCCGAAGCAATCATCATCGCCTTCTTCGCCACTGGCTTGCAGCTCATGGTGCCGATTCTGCTGGCGGCGCTCGGCGAAACGATCTCCGAGCGCAGCGGCGTGCTCAACGTGGGCATCGAAGGGTCCATGCTGATCGGCGCGCTGGCCACCGCCCTCGTCGGTATCGAGACCGAGAGCGTCACGCTGGCCCTGGCCTTCGGCTGGTTCGCCGGGATCTGTGCCGGAGTGGTTTTGGCGTTCCTCTACGTCAACCGCGGGACGGACCAGATCGTCACCGGCCTGCTGTTCAATGTGTTCGCGTTTGGCCTCACCGGGGTGCTGCACGATCGATTCGTCGGGGGAAAGATCGGTCCCACGCTCTCACCGTTGGATATCCCGCTGATCGGCGATATCCCCAAAGTCGGAGACGTGCTCAACGGACAGAACTCAGTGTTCTGGATAACGCTCGCCATCGTCGTTCTTGTCTTCTATTTGATGCACCGCACCTGGTGGGGCTTGTATGCCCGCGCCGCGGGCGAGCGCCCGCACGCAACCGAGTCCGGAGGGCTTGACGTACAGCGATTGCGCTATCCGGCAGTGATCCTCGCCAACGGCTTGGCCGCGTTCGGGGGGGCCGCCTTGGTCATGTCATCCGCGGGCGGCTTCGTGCCGGGCATGACCGAAGGCCGTGGTTTCATCGCCCTCGGTGTCGTCGTGGTAGCCCGGTGGAATCCGTTTCTGGCGCTGGCCACATCGGCTTTGTTCGGCCTCAGCCAGGCACTTCAGTTCATTGCCGGCCAGGTAGACCTGCTCGATGGCGTCCCCCACCAAGTGTGGCTGGCCCTTCCCTACGTTGCGACCGTGCTGGCGGTGTTGCTGTCCCGCGGCAGTCGGTATCCGGCCGCGGTGGGCATCCCGTGGCGGAGAGAAACTGCTGGCCGAGCGTAAGCTCGCTGGCGCTCCCGTCAGTCGCAATCTATATTCAGGAGAGGCTGCAAGGCCTTTAAACCTAGGGGGGGGACATGTCAAGTCATCGACTTTTGAAGGTACTGGCTATCTTTTTTGCATTCGTGCTGGTCGTTGCCTCATGCGGCAACGACGACGATGAAGAGAGCGAGCCTACGGCGCCGGCCGCTACCGAAGCGCCGGCCGCGACGGAGGCACCGGCCGCGACGGAGGCACCAGAGCCGGAGCCAGAACCGGAGCCGATGGAACCGTACCGCGTCGTGTTCTTCTACCCAGGAACCAACGACGACCTCAGCTGGTCGAACGCGTGGTATGACGGAGCGCAGACGGCGATAGCCGACAACCCGAACATCGAGGTTGAATTCGTCGAGCTGCTCAATGAGCCCGACGCCTACGTACAGCAGGGATCGGCGTTCGCTGACGAGGGATACGACTTCATCCTCTTCGCCCATGGCGCCATGGTCGACCCCGCGATCCAAGTAGCCGAGAACTTCCCCGACACCCAGGTATGCATGGCGCCGCACCATCCGACGGACGCGACGCCGCCAGCACCGGACAATCTGTGCTGGGTCGAGGTTGACCAGCACAACGCCAACTTCTTGACCGGGGTCATTGCTGCTCTTGTTACCGAAACCGGCTCGATCGGCTCACTCAACGGATTCGAGTTCCCGGCGCTGACCCGTCAGCCCGAGGCCTTCCACCTAGGCGCTCGGTGTGTGGACTCCAATATCAGCTTCTCGCAAGAGTTCATCAACACCTGGGGCGACACTGCCGTGGCCAAGGCAGCCGCACAGTCCCTCATTGCCGGCGGAGCCGACGTGATCCTCTCCGCAACCGACCAAGCGGTGCTGGGCATCATCGACGCCGCGCAAGAAGCCGACTCCCAGGTCTGGGTGGTGCCGTCCTACTACGACAGCTTCGATATCGCCCCCGACGTGGTGATCACATCGGCCATCCACGGACTGGCCGATGCCGGCCGAGTGATGATCGAGCGGGCCTACGCTGGTGAGATCGGTCCCTCTTCGTACCATCAGTTCGACGTTACGAACACCCCGGGCATCATCGCGGCGCCGCTATACGACAACGCCGATGCCCTCAGCGCAGAAGACCAGGCTGTATACGAAGACATCGATGCCAAGGTCCGCTCGGGGGAGATCAGGATCCCCGACGAGACTGCCGGCGATCCGACCATCGGCGCATCAGGATCTGCTGCGGAAATCGATGTGACCGCGCTCGGCTGCACGCCGCGCTAGCCCAACGGCGGTTTTGAGCAATGGGCTTGCCCGGGGGCATGGAACTGCGGTTTCGGCCTCCGGGGGAGTTCCATGGCGATGCTTCGGATGCTGGCCGCCACGACCCCGCGCCACAATGGCGAACAACCAGAATTGAACAGGAGAGGACATCATGGCTGAGAACGATCGGGTAGCCGTCTGGGGCGGCGAACCCATGCCCCTAATGCCCTACAGCCCCGCCATCAAAGCCGGCGGCTGGGTATTCATCGCCGGCCAGCTGGCATCAGACTTCGTTACCGGTCTCGCACCGGAGGCTGGCGGTGACGGTCGGAACCCCAACGGGTACAACGCCCTCGAACTTCAATCTCGGTACGTGCTGGAAAACCTCCAATTGACCCTCGAGGCGGCGGGTTGCGACATCGCCACCGACATCGTGCGGATCTACCAATGGTTCAGCTCACCCCATCCGACCATCGAAGAGTTCTGGGAGGGGAACGCCTGGCCGAAGATCAGCATCACCCCGTACCTGCGAACTCGCGATGAGTTCGTCCATCCCCCGCGGCCGGCATCGACGGGCATGGGCATCCGCGAGACGGGACTCCTGGTCAACAAGACAATCCTCGAAGTCGACATGATCGCCATTCCCGGCGGGGGCACCCAGGGTTTCGAAGTTCCTGAAGGCGTCCCATCGCCGCTGGCCGGTTATTCCCCGGCGGTTCGGCGCGGCGACTGGATCTTCTGTGCTGGAGAGATCCCGGTCGACTGGATGGGCGACTACATGCAGGGCAACGACATGGGCACGCCCAGCGGCGTCGCCCCCGAAGCCCGCGTCAACCCGTATTTCTGGTACGGCTCCGAGATCGAGAGCCAGACCGATTACGTCCTCCAGAAATTGGAGAAGATCGTCCAAGCCGCCGGCGGCTCGATACAGAACACCGTGAAGGCGACCGTGTATCTGGCCAGCCCGGGAGACTTCGAGGGTATGGAGCGCGTCTGGAAGCAGTGGTTCCCCGAGAACCCTCCGGCCCGCGTCGTGATCCCCTACATGGGATTGGGAGGCAAGGGCAGCCGCGTCGAGGTCGCCCTCAAAGTGCTGGCCGACGACGCGTCGATCCAGAAGGAGACCATCGAGACCTCACATGCGGTGGAATCCCCCTGGCACGAGCCCCAAGCCGTGAAAGCGGGCGACTTTCTGTTCTTCAGCACCGCAATTGCCCACGACGAGATGGGCAATCTCCCCGAGTCGGTGCAGCGCCACCCTGAGTTCCCCTGGTACAAACAGCCGCCGAGGTTGCAGATGGCCTACATCATGGACAACGTCTCGGCGATCTGCGAGGCGGCCGGTACCAGCGTCGAGAACATTGTCCGGCGCCAATGCTTCCACGATGATTTCACCCATTTCCAGCAGTCGATTGAAGAGTGGTCTACCTACTTCCCCGGTGACCGACCGGCTTCCACGACACTGGAGATCGGCGGACCGCTCCAAGTTCCGGGCGCCCAGTTCCTCATGGACCTAATCGCCTACGTGCCCCCTAGCTGAGCACCCTCTAGTTGAGCATCCTCGGCAACTCCGTCCCACGCGTCGAGGACCGGGGGCTGCTGACGGGCAGCCGTCCGTTCACCGCCGACCTCGTTACCAGCGGCACTCTTCACGCCTGCTTCATTCGCTCCCCCGTCGCCCACGGCAACCTCGCGAGGGTGACCGGCCAGGGGGACTTTCACACCGCCGCGTCGCTAGGGCTGCCGAAGCTCGTGCCGTGGCCGCCAACCCCCCACCGATACGCACGTGATCTGCTGGCGGTCGACCAAGTCCTCTACGTCGGCGATCCGCTCGCAGTGGTCATCGGCGAAAGCGCGGCAGAGGCGGAGGACTTGGCCAGCGATGTGGATGTGGAGATCGAGCCGCTCCCAGCCGTGGTCTCTCCCGAGGACAGCCGCGAAGTGGCATTCGAAGTCGAACCGCTGGTGGATCCCTCAGTGCTCGAAGACGCGGACGTGGTTGTTGAGGCCACGTTTGTCAATCAGAAGCTGGCTCCCGTCCCCTTGGAGACGAACAGCATCTTGGTCGTACCAGACGGCGACGGAGACGGTCTTTGCATCTGGGTGTCCACCCAGTTTCCCTGGGACATCCAATCGTCGGTCGCAACTGCCCTCAGTCTCGAGCCAGATCGCGTCCGGGTGATCGCACCAGCAGTCGGCGGAGGATTCGGCGCCAAGGGCCACACCTATCCCGAGCACATCGTTGTCGCCGCGCTCGCACACCGACGCGGACGGCCGGTGACCTGGCAAGAGACTCGATCCGAGAATCTGCTCAATATGACCCCGGGAAGGGGACAGATACAGCATGTAGCCCTGGGCGCGAAGCACAACGGAGCGATCACCGGGCTTCGGGTCGAAGTGATCGCCGACGCCGGAGCATATCCCCACGTCGGCGCCTGGCTCCCGAACTACACCCGGCTCATGTGTACGGGGACGTATCGGATTCCCCGGGTTGACTTCAAGGCTCGCAGCATGGTGACCAACACCGCCCCGGTCGGCGCCTACCGAGGAGCAGGGCGGCCGGAGGCGACCGCGTTTCTCGAGCGTTCCATCAACTTGCTCGCCCGTGAGCTCGACATGGAACCGGTGGAGATTCGCCGGCGCAATCTTCTCGAACGGCACCACACCAACCACGTCACTCCCAGCGGAGCTGTCTATGACTCCGGTGACTATCGCGGGGTGCTCGACCGCGTCGTCGAGCTCTCAGGCTACGAAGAACTCCGTCGAGAGCAGCGGCTCCGTCGGACTCGCAACGATCAGTGGCTACTAGGCATCGGGGTGTCCACCTACATCGAGGTGACCGGCAACGGACCCACCGAGGAGTTCGCCTCCGTCGCTATCGAGCCCGATGGCAGCGCCACCGTCCTCAGTGGAGTCTCGTCTCACGGACAAGGCCACCAGACCACATACGCCCAGATCGCAGCCGCACAACTGGGCCTGCCGATGGAGAGAATCCGGGTGATCCAGTCCGACACTGGGATCGTGCCGCGAGGGAATGGGACCTACGGCTCCCGCTCGCTCCAGTTGGCCGGCAGCGCAGTGGACAAGGCTGCGGACGCCGTGGTCGTCCAGGCATGCCAGCTTGCCGCCGAGCGTTTGGAGGCCAATGCCGCCGATATGGTCGTTTACCACGGCATCGGGGTCGGCATCATCGGCAGCCCCGCCACCGCGATCCCCTGGGCGGAACTGGCGCCATTGGCCGTCGAGTTTGACTTCGACCAAGGCGCCCGCACCTATCCCTCGGGCGCGCACGTCTCGGTGGTCGAAGTCGATCGTGAAACCGGCGCGGTTCGGGTGATACGCCACATCACCGTGGACGACTGCGGGAACGTCGTCAACCCGATGCTGGCCCAGGGCCAACAACATGGCGGGATCGCCCAAGGAGTGGCGCAGGCCCTTTGGGAGGAGATGAGCTACACCGCTGACGGACAGCCCGTTACGTCGACGCTGCTCGACTATCTAGCCCCCTCTACTGGAGAGCTGCCCTCGTACGAAACCCACAGCATGGTTACCCCTACTCCGTTGAACCGGCTCGGCGTCAAGGGCATCGGCGAGGCCACAACCATCGGCTCGACGCCCGCGGTACACAACGCGGTTCTCGACGCTATTGCTCCATGGGGTGTAGAACATCTCGATATGCCCCTCTCCCCTGAGAAGATCTGGAGGGCCATCAATGGATGAGATCCCGCAAGTCAACGGCTTTCCCAGATACTCGTCCGAGGAGATGGCCCATCGGTACCGCCAGCTCCGAGAACTCATGGATCGCCACGAGTTGGATGCAGTCCTGATCGGCGGGGCAACGGGGCCGCACGACACGTCGGTTCAGTACTACTGCAATTGGCCGCCGCTATTCCCGGTGTACTTGATCGTGCCCCGCGACGATGATCCTGAGCTCGTGGTACGGCTCTGGAATCACCTGCCGGATGCCGAGCGCATCTCGGTGATCGAGAACATCAGCTTTGGCGGCGACGACCACTCCGACCTGGTGGCCCGCGTCGCCGAGCGCCTCGGCGGCTTCCGCCGCATCGGCACGATCGGCGTGGTTCCCTTCACCGACGCCGCCGCTTTCGGATCAGAGCGCCTGGTCAACCTCAACCCCGACTACTTCGCGCTTCGCCTTATCAAGACAGACGAGGAGATGAAGTACATCCGCATCGCCTCCAACATGAACGACGACGCCGTTGCGGCGCTGGCGTCGAACACCGCTCCCGGAATGAACGAGTACGAGTTGGCCAAAGTGATCGAAGACGTTTATCTGGATCGCCGGGGCACCAACCTAATTCACTTCACCCTGACCACCCCGATGGCCGATCCCGAGTTCTTCGTGCCCCACCAATACCAGCCCGACCGGATCATCAAGGCCGGCGACGTCTTGGTGACCGAGATCAGCACCACCTTTTGGGGCTACACCGGACAGATCCTGAGAACCCTGTGCATCGAGGGGGCGCCCACGCCGCTCTACCAGGAGATGTACGAGGTGGCAGAAGCCGCCTACTCGAGCATCGTGAGCGCGATGCGCACCGGAACGACAATCGGCGAGGTCCTTGACCGGGCTGAGTCGATACACGACGCGGGTTTCGACATCTGGGACGATCTCGTACACGGTTATGGGGGTGGCGGCTATCTGGCGCCCATCGTCCGCACCCGCCAGAACCGCGGCGCCACGCACCCGGACGATTGGACCTATCCCGACGGCTCAGTTGTGGTCGTTCAGCCGAATGTCATCGCCCCTCGGGCGCGAGCAGGTGTTCAAGTGGGAGACTCGATGTGGCTGCGGCCGGATGGAGTTGAGGTGACCCAGAAACACCCGAGGGAATTGATTCGCTGTGGCTGAGAGCGTTGTAGAGCTCCACGGCATTTCCAAGCGGTTTGGCGACGTCCGAGCCAACGACAGTATCGACTTTGATGTGCGGGCCGGTGAGATTCATGTCCTGCTCGGTGAGAACGGCGCCGGCAAGACCACGCTCATGAACGTCATGTTCGGCCACATCCTCCCGGACTCCGGCTCCATGTTCGTCAGGGGTCAACCAGCCGACATCCAGTCCCCCCATGACGCGCTCGACCTGGGGATCGGGATGGTACACCAGCACTTCTCATTGGTCCCCACATTCACGGTGGCAGAGAACATCGTGCTCGGATCGCGCCCAGCCCTCGATCTTCGCCTCAGGCCTCTGGCCATTCGCCGGGAGATCTCCTCGCTGGCCGAGAAGTACAGCATGCCGCTTCCTCCCTCCACCCCGGTTCGCGATCTCCCGGTCGACCTTCAGCAGCGGGTCGAGATCTTGAAGGTCCTCTACCGGGGCGCGAACATCCTGATCCTCGACGAGCCGACATCGCTGCTGGGGCCCCAGCAGATCGAGAACCTTTTGGGCATTCTCGAAGATCTGCGCTCCAAGGGGCATTCGATCGTGCTGGTCACCCACAAGCTGGCCGAGGTTACCCAGGTGGCCGACCGGGTAACCGTGATTCGCGCCGGCCAGAAGGTGGCCGAAGTAGAGCGAGGAGACTTCGACGAGCGCACCCTTACCCGTGCGATGACCGGCCAGGACATCACCGCCGTCAAGGTGGACCACACATCGCTTGGCGACGAGGTTGAAACCCTTCTTGAGGCAAGAGAGCTGGTGACGACCGGGGTCGGGGGCAATTCCCTCGATGGCTTGAGCCTGTCGGTCCGAACCGGTGAGATCCTCGGCGTTGCCGGGGTCGAAGGGAACGGGCAACGCGATGTCGTCAGCGCCATCACGGGGCTGAGTCCCCTTGAATCTGGCACAGTCGTGATCGATGGCGCAGACGTGACCGGCTCTGAACCGGCCAGGCTCCGCGACAGCGGCTTGGCGGTCATCCCTGAGGATCGCCACGGCTGGGGGCTGATCCTTGACATGTCCCTGGCCGAGAACCTGGCCATAAACGAGATCCCCGCGGGCCGGTTCTCCCGCCGAGGATTGCTCGACTGGAAGCGCATCAAGGAACAGGCCGACGGATTGCTCGAAGAGTACGACGTCCGACCCGCCAATTCGGATCTCTTTGCGGGCACCCTTTCCGGCGGCAACCAGCAGAAGGTCGTGTTGGCCCGCGAGTTCTCCCGGAATCCGAAAGTACTCATCGCCGACAACCCGACGTGGGGGCTCGATGTCGGCGCGGTCGACTACGTACACCGTCGGCTGCTCCAGGTCAAAGAAGCTGGTGCGGCCGTACTCCTGTTGTCGTTGGATCTGGAAGAGCTTCTCAAGCTGAGCGACCGTGTGGTGGTGATGTACCGCGGGCGCGTCGTGTTGGAGCGCAACGTGGACGAGTTGACCATGGATGAGCTCGCATTGGCCATGGCGGGCAGTCCCACGGGAGTGTCGTAGCGTCTAAGGGAGGAGCGCCATGGGTTTCGTCGGGGACTCTGTAGCCCGGCTCGAGGACCCCCGGCTCCTACGCGGCGCGGGTAGATTCGTAGACGACATCGATTTGCCGGGCCAGCTTTGGATGCGGGTCGTGAGATCGACCCATGCCCACGGACGGGTGACCGGAATAGATGCCTCCGCGGCCGAGACTATGGCCGGTGTTCGGCTGGTCCTCACTGGGGTCGATGTCGCCCACGTGGAGCCCATTCCGCTGCGGCTGCCGTTTGACGGTCTCGGACTCGAACAGGCGCTTCAACCGGTACTGGCTCAGGACCGGGTTCGCTACGTGGGCGAGCCGATAGCGATTGTCCTCGCCGAAGACCCGTATGTGGCCGAGGATGCGGCCGAGGCCGTGATCGTCGACATTGAGCCGCTAGATGCCGTGGTCGACATGCTCCGCGCCCCCATCGAGCAGTCGCTGTGGCCTGATTCTTCGAATGAGCTCTGCGTCCTCGAAAAGGGATACGGCGACATTGGGGCGGCGTTCGAACAAGCAGAACGGGTAGTGACCACAGAAGTCGCCATCGGACGCCACTCAGGAGTACCCCTCGAAACCAGAGGACTGGTCTGCGACTTCGACGCCGGCCGCGACGAGCTCACGGTATGGGGTGCCACCCTGGTAACGCACTATCACCGCAAGGTCTTGGCCCGCTTGCTGGGGCGACCGCCCGCCAGCATTCACATGCGCTCGACCGATGCCGGTGGGAGCTTCGGGGTGCGCGGCGACTTCTTCCCCGAGGACTTTCTGGTTGCCTACGGTGCTGTTCTGACCGGACGCCCGGTCAAATGGATCGAGGACCGGGCAGAGAACCTCACCACCACCAACCACGCTCGCGAACAGACCCACCACATGCGGGGCGCCTTCGACTTCGAGGGTCGCCTGCTGGGGCTCGAAGCTGAGGTTTGGCACAACAAAGGGGCCTACATCCGCCCCACCGGGGTCATCGTGTCTGAGCTCACTCTGGGAATGATCCCCGGCCCCTACCGCCTGCCCGCCTACGCGTCAAAGATCCACGTCCTCACCACCAACAAGACCCCGGTGGGCCCCTATCGAGCGCCGGGTCGCTATGAACTCACCGTGGCCCGAGAGCAACTACTCGACCTGGCCGCCGCTGAACTCGACCTCGATCCGGTTGAGATTCGCCGTAGGAATCTGCTCACGGCCAGCGAGCTTCCCTATGAACCCGGGTTCGAGCTAGCCGGCGAGTCGTTCCTCCTCGACTCTGGCGATTTCATCGGGCTGATCGATCAGGCCGGAGCCAAATACGCCGAGTGGCGAGACGACATCTCCCACGCCAACGGCGACCGCCGGGGCATCGGACTGTCGATATTCATGGACAAGAGCGGGCTGGGCTTTTATGAGACGGGCGCAGTCGACATCGATACGACCGGCGCCGTCCGGATATTCATCGGAGGTGCGTCTTCGGGTCAGGGCATCGAGACGGTGATGGCCCAGATTGCCGCCGATGAGCTGGGCGTGGACCCTGCCTGCATCCAAGTCATCCATGGAGACTCGGACCTGGTCCCCGACGGCGTGGGCTCGTGGTCCAGCCGCTCGACGGTGATCGGTGGCATGGCCGTGCAAACCGCGGCCCGCCACACCGCAGACAAGGCCAAGCGGATTGCCGCCGACCTTCTCGAAGCCGCCCCCGATGATCTGATCCTGGCCGACGGTCGGGTGCATGTCGCGGGGGCTCCGTCCAAATCTGTGACCTTCGGCCGGGTCGCCGAAGCGTGTGGGACACTGGAGGCGGCCCAACGGGGTGAGGACCCGGGACTCGGCGCCCGTGAAGTCCATTTCGACGAGCGGATGAACTATCCGTACGGGGCGGTGATCGTCGATGCCTCGCTCGATTCCGAGTCGGGGCAGGTGCGACTGAATCGAGTGTGGCTGGGATGCGAGGTCGGCAAGGCGGTCAACCCGAAGCTGGTCGAAGGGCAGGTGCTCGGAGGATTCGCGCAGGGACTGGGGGGCGCGCTGCTCGAAGAGTTCGCCTTCGATGAGAACGGACAGCCCCAAGCGGCCAACTTCATGGACTACCTGATGCCCACCGCGGCCGACCTGCCACCGATAGAGACGGCGATCCTCGAGAACGCCCCGACCCCGACCAACCCCTTGGGTGCCAAGGGCGCCGGCGAGGCCGGCATCGCCGGCGCCGGCGGGGCGATCGCCGCCGCGGTGGGCCATGCGCTCGGCGATCCCGGCGCGGTGGGCGCGCTACCGATCACTCCTGATTGGGTGCTGGCTCAGCTCGTAGCCCAACAAGAGGGTTAGGGCTTGTGGCGCTCTGCTCCCCTAGCGATTAAGTTCAATCTGGCATCAGCCCAGCCCCACGGGGCACCACACGAAAGCCGAGCCGCCCATGAAGACTGAGATGTACGCATACTTGGAGGGTCGAGACCGCGTCGTTCTACCCTCGGGTACCAGCAATTTCGAGGATGCGTTCGAGCGTTGGCTCGACCCGGACAAGACGGCCATCGCCTGCATCGACATGCACCGCGGCCACATCGGACCCGAGGACGATCTGACCTGTCCGTGCCCGCGAGCCCGGGCGAAAATCCCCGCCCATGACATGTTCCACCGGATGGCCCGGACCATCGACATCCCGATCATCCATGTCCAGCACTGGCAGCGATACGGCGGGATCGACGATTTGAACTCCAAGCAGTACAACCGCATGGCCAACTGGAGGGTGCTGTACGAGCTGTATCTGCCGCCGAACCCGTCGATGGACCAGCACAGCTGGGAGGGCACGAAGTGGCTGGACATCATGGTCGAGGAGGAAGAAGGCGACTTCTACATCCGGACCAAGAAACGCCTCTCGTCGTTCGTCCCCACCGATTTCGAATTCTTGCTCCGCCAACTCGACATCAAGAACCTGGTCCTCACCGGGACGATGACCGACGCTTGTGTGCTATCGACCGCCTTCGATGCCGCCAACCGCGACTTTCGGGTCATCGTGCCCGGCGACATCGTGGCCGGGGCCAGCGAGGAGGCTGAGGCCGCAGCGCTGCTGGTCACCTCACTGCACCTTGGGCTGGTCACCGATGGCCCCGCCCTGATCCGCGAGTGGTACGCCCGCAAAGGCGTGGCCGTCCCATGGGAGCTGGACGGCGTTGTGAAGATGACCGAGGCATCCAGCGTCCTGGAAGACGCCGAGGTCTTCGCCTGATCGAATAGTCAGACAGCAGTCAGACGGCTGTGTAGCCCCCGTCAACATACAACAGGTGCCCGTGGACGAAGTCTGACGCCGCCGAGGCCAAGAAAACGGCCGAGCCGGCAATATCGTTCGGCTGTCCGACGCGCCCGGCGGGAACCCGGGGAAGGAATGCCTCAAGAAAGCCCGGGTCGTCGAGGAGGTAGGAGTTCATCTCGGTTCGAACCGCGGTGGGCGCGATGGCGTTGACATTCACACCGTGGGGGGCCCACTCCAAGGCCAGTGTCCGGGTCAGCTGCATGACGCCGCCCTTGGAGGCGCAATAGGCGGCGAATCCGGGAAAGCCGACCTCGCTGAACGTGGAGGCCAGGTTGATGATCTTGCCTGCCCCCGACTCGACGAAGCGACTGCCCGCGGCCTGACAGCAGAAGAACAGGGCCTTCAGATTGGCGTCGATGGTGGCGTCCCAATCCTGCTCGGACACATCGAGCGCCGGTGCGGTCAGTTGCACGCCGGCCGAGTTCACCAAGATGTCGAAGCCGCCGAGCTCATCGGCCAGTTCCGCGAACACGCCCGGAATACTGCCGACATCGGTGAGGTCGGCGGCCCTAGCCCTGGCGGTCTGGCCGAGCTCGCCAACCGCCGCCGCCGTTTCGTCGAGCAATTCCGCCGTGCGACCGATCACCCCAACGTCGGCGCCCGCCTCGGCGAACGCCAGCGCGATGGCTGCGCCTATCCCCCTCCCCCCGCCGGTGACAATCGCTTTTTTTCCGGCTAATGCCTGTTCAGCCATCTCGATGTTCTCCAATTCGGATTAGGGCCAGCTAGCTGGCGTTTTGAAGCGCCCGGTAGACCGTTTCCGGTCCCAGCGGCGTTTCAGTTATCTTCGCTCCCAGCGGGAGCAGGGCGTCGGCCACGGCATTGGCGATTGCGGCGGGGGCGCCAACCGCACCGCCCTCCCCCGCGCCCTTCATCCCATCGGCGTTCAGGGGTGTGGGGACCACCATGTGCTCGACGACCATCTCGGGCATATTGCCGATGGCGGGAACCAAGTAGTCCATGAAGTTGGCATTCAGCGGTTGGCCGTCGTCGCTGTAGGCGATTTCCTCGAGGAGCGCGCCGCCGATGCCCAGCGCCACTCCGCCCTGCACCTGGCCGTCGACCAGGAGTGGGTTGATTAACGTCCCGGAGTCATTGACCACCACATGGCGAATAAGGGTGACCACACCGGTCTCGATGTCGACCTCTACGGTGGCAACGTGGCAGCCATAGGAGAAGGTGTTCGTCGGAGGGTGATAGACGTCGGTTGCATCCAGTGTGTAGCTATCGACCCCCTCGGGCAGGGGCTGGCCGGGAGCCACCCTTCCCGCCACCTGGGCGAGCGACACTGAGCTGGCCGGGGACCCCTTGACGCGGACTTCGCCATCCTCCAGCTCGAGGTCCTGTGGCGAGGCTTCCAGCATCTCGGCGGCGATCTTGATCGCCTGCTCTTTGATCGATCCAGCGGCATGGCGCACAGCGGTTCCGCCAATGGGCGCGCTCCGGCTGGCGTAGGTGCCCACGCCGCTGGCCACCAGGTCGGTGTCTCCGTGTACGACCACGATGTCGTCGAATTCGACGCCGAGCTCGTCGGCGGTGATCTGGGCGAGAACGGTGTCGTGGCCCTGCCCGCTGCTACAAGCGCCAGTGAACACGATCACTTGGCCGGACGGCTCTACCCGGACGCGTCCGCTTTCGTAGGGGCCGAGACCTGTCTCTTCAACGAAGCAGCCGATGCCAATGCCCAGATAGCGGCCCTCAGCCCGGGCCCGTTTCTGTTCGCCGCGGAATTCGTCCCATTCGGCGGCCGCGAGGGCACGGCTCAGGCACTCCTGGTAGTCACCCGAGTCATAGATGATGTCTCCGGCCAGAACGTTCCCGATCCCGCGATGCAGCGGGAACACATCCTTTGAGAACATGTTGCGCTTCCGCACTTCGCCCGGGTCGATGCCGACGGCGGCGGCCACCACATCGATGATGCGCTCCATGGTGAACGCCGCCTGAACGTGGCCGACGCCTCGGAATGGGTTGAGGGGCGTGGTGTTGGTCATGACCACCGTCGACAACAGTTGCTGATGCTCGATGACGTAGGGCCCTGAGAGCATCGAAACCCCGATGAAGGGCTCCACCAGGGTCAACCGCTGGAGGTAGGCGCCGGTGTTGGTTACCGCGTGGTCGCGGATGGCCAGGATTCTGCCGTCGTCGTCATAGCCCACGTCGACATCGTGATACTGCTCGCGTCCGTGGGTGGACGCCAGAAAATGCTCGTATCGGTCCTCCACCCACTTGATGGGGCGGCCGACCGATCTGGCGGCCAAGCCGAGGACGATCTCCTCGGGATAGGGCTGGAGCTTCACCCCGAAGGCACCGCCGACATCGGGGGCGATCACCCGGACCGCGTTCTCCGGCAGCCCCAGGTAGCCGACGAGCGTGGCCTTCAGGCTGTGGGGAACCTGAGTCGACGACCACATGGTTAGGCCCTGGCGCGGCTCGTCCCATTCGACGATCACTCCCCTGGTCTCCAACGGCGTGCCCGCATACCGCTGGGTCGCGAACCGCTCACTGAGCGTGTGGGGCGCGGCCGCCAGCGCCGAGTCGGCGTCACCCAACGAGTACTCCAGCACGTCAACCACATTGGATTCGTAATGAACTAGCGGGGCATCGGAGGCAACCGCGGCGGTGGCGGTCGAAACCGCGGGCAGCGGCTCATAGTCGACGTCGATCAGCCCCGCGATGTCTTCAGCGATGTAGCGGTCGCCCTCGACAACCAGCAGCGCCACCGGCTCGCCCACGAACCGGACCTTTTCGGTGGCCAGGATGGGCTGGTTGAAAGGCTTGGTGGTCTCCTCGGCGTCGATACAGGGCAACGGAGGCAGCCCGGCCGGGAGATCGTCGGCCGTGATGACGCTGACCACCCGCGGATCGGCCGCCGCCGCGCTCGAATCGATTCCCCGAATCAGCGCGTGGGCGTGGAGGCTTCGAACGAACACCGCGTGAACCAGGTCGTGCAGCTTTATGTCGGACAGATACCGGCCATCGCCCCGAAGCAGGCGGGGGTCTTCCTTTCGGCGAATACTGGCACCGAACAAGCTCATGCTCCTCCTCCCCGAAGGCTCACCGCTTCTTCCACTGCTTCCACGATCTTGACGTAGCCCGTGCAGCGGCACAGGTTCCCGCCTAGGCCCTCGATAATCTCCTCCCGTGTCGGGGTGGGATTCTCATCCAGCAGTTCGGAGATGGTCATCACGAACCCCGGGGTGCAGAAGCCGCACTGCATTCCGTGCTTGGCCCAAAACGCCTGTTCGATGGGACCGAGCTCGTCGCCGGCGGTCAGGCCTTCGAGGGTGGTGACCTCGCTACCGTCGGCCTGAACGGTGAGCAGCAGGCATGCTCGGGCGGTCTCGCCGTCGACGAGAACGGTGCACGCCCCGCACACTCCGTGCTCGCACGCCAGATGGGTCGCGGTGAGGTCCAAACGCTCTCGCAGGAAATCGGCCAGCGTGAGGCGGGCCGGCACCGAGTCCGACCTATCGACCCCGTTTACTTTGATCGTGACAGCGTGATCGCTCATACGGCGCGCTCCAGGGCTTGAGTGAGTGCTCGTCGGCTGGTCACCGCGGCCAGGTGCAGCCGGTAGTCACTCGAGGCGTGTACATCGCTGCCGGGGCTGAGGCCTTCGGGCGCCTGCGCGGCTGCCTCGGTCGGGCTCGCCCCATTTAGGATTGCCGCCTCCACCGCGGTGGCCCGCATCGGCCGATCCCCGGCGCCGATCAGTGCCAGGTGGGCGTCGACGACGGCACCATCGTCTCCGACCTCGAGCTGGCAGAGCGCGCCGCACAGCGCATAGTCGCCTGGGCGGCGGGCGATCTCCACCACCGACCATCCAGTCCGCGGCCCCGACGCGGGCAACTCGACCGCGGTCAAGATTTCGTCGTCGGCGATAGCGGTGCTCAAGAACCCCTGAAACAACTCCTCGGCTTCGATGGTCCGATCCCCCACGGGGCCGGTGACGTGTACGCGGCCCCCCAAAGCCAGAACCACCCCGGGCAACTCCCCCGCGGGGTCGGCGTGGGCCACGCTTCCGCCAACCGTGCCCCGCGACCGGATTTGCGGGTGCCCCACCTGGCCCAGCGCCTCAACCAGCAGCGGGCAGCGATCGGCCACCATGGGATCGCGCTCGGCTCGGCGTTGCCGCGTCATCGCCCCGATGATCAAGCGATCGCCTTCTTCGCTGATGTGGTCGAGCCCTTCCACTCGGGCCAGGTCCACTAGGAGCGACGGGCCGGCCAACCGGAAGGCCAGAAGCGGAATCAGGCTTTGGCCCCCGGCCAACACCTTGGCCTCAGAGTCGCTGCTGAGCGCTTTGACCGCATCACCGATCGATGTCGGGGCCAGATAGTCGAAGTCGGGGGGCTTCATCAGACCTCCCCTCGAATGCGGGCCCAGGCGTGCTTCACGAGGTCGACATTGGACTCGCGCCAGCACTTCAGCGGCACCGATCCCTCGTGCATGAGGCAGATGTTGCACGAGACGCAGTCCACCATGCCGGTTCGACCCGCTTCGATCTGGCGAACCAGATCGGGTTCGCGGATAAAAGGGCGAGCCAGGGAAACAAAATCGGCCGACCCGTCTTCGATTACCTCGTTCATCAACTCGATGGTGCGGACGCCGCCGACAAGGATCGTCTTCCCCCGGGCCGCGGCTCGGTGACGACGGGCCTCCTCCCGGTAGTACGCCTCCTTCACCGGGGCCGCGAGCACCCGATGCAGCAGCTTGTCTTGCAGCGCTCGTCTTCGAGTCACGCCGACGTATCGGGCCGCGCTTTCCGCCTTGGGCGACATCAGGCCGGCGGAGATCTCTAGGGCGTCGACTCCGGCATTGTCCATCATCGTGACCGTGGCCCGGCCCTCTTCAACCGTCAAACCATCGGGCACGTAGTCCCATAGCCCGATCTTGTTGGTGATCGGAAAGTCGTCACCCACGGCGGCTCGCATGGCCTTGTACGTCTCCAACAGCAGGCGCTGGCGGTTCTCCAGCGATCCTCCCCACTCGTCCTCGCGGCGATTGGTGGCGGGCGACAGGAACTCCGAGAGGAGATACCCGTGGCCCGCATGGACGTGGACGCCGTCGAAGCCGGCCTCCCTCACCCGCCGGGCCGCGTTGCCAAATCCCTCAATGGCCTCCCAAATCTCGTCGGATCTGGCCGCGGCCAAGGGCAGGCGGTGAAACTGCGGATTCTCGACGACCGAAGGGGCCAGGGGCTCAATCGACTCGTCACGGCTTTGGCTTCCCGCGTGGTTGAGCTGGGCGAAGATCTTTCCGCCCTCGGCGTGGATCGCGTCGGTCAGCTTCCTCATCGGCCCGATGACCTCGTCTCGGTCCAGTGCGGTCATGCCTCGGATGTAGTTGCCTCGAGGGTGGACCGAGCAGTGGCCCGTGAAGATGAGCCCTACGCCATGGCGAGCCAGCCTGGTGTGGAGGTCGAGGTACTGCTGGGTGATGATGCCGCTGTCGTCGGCCATGGTCTCGGAGGTGGACGATCGGATGATCCGATTGCGGGTCTCCACTCCTGCGATTTCTCCGGGTCTCAACACCGCAGGCAGCGACATCGGCTACTCCCCAAGTGTCCGGGCCAAGTAGTCGGCCATGCGGGGCCGGACCACGGGGCCCATGTTGTGACAGCAGTGGTCCCCATCGGGCTCAACCACGATCTCGGCCAAATCGTTGTGGGCCAGTCCTGCCTGTAGCAGCTCGGTCTGGTGCGGAGGGAAGATGGGATCGTGGACCCCCTGGATCAACAGGGTGGGGCAAGTCAGATCGCCAATGGTCTGCGAGAGGTCGAACGTCTCTTGCAGATAGGCGCGGCCCTCGTCGAGGTCTTCGAACCCCGACACGTAGACGAATCCGCCGCGGGTATGGGGAGGCATGCCGTCGAAGTCGGCCATGTTGGAAAACCCGCCCCAAGCCACGCAGCTTTTCAGCCGCTTGTCCAGGGCCGCCGACTGCATGGCGTAGTAGCCGCCCAGGCTGCGGCCGAGAATGCCGATTCGGTCGCCGTCCACCTCCGGACGGGGGGCAATGGCATCGAGAACAGCCGAGGTGTAGCGATGGAAGTCGGCGCAGAGTTTCACGTCGAAGTACATCTCGCCCTGACCAGGACCGTCGAAGGCGAAGGTTGCCAACCCACGGCGGTGGCAAAGCGCCTCGAAGTGGTAGCTCTCCTCTTTGGTGGACTCCAGGCCTCCGATGAGGACCGCGCACGGGTGCGGGCCGGGTCCTTCCGGGAGGCGGAGATAGCCGGGGATGGTCGTCGATTCGAATTCGATCTCCACCCGCTCAGCCGGAGCCACCAGATGGGGGGCCGCCAGCTTGTACATCTCGACCTTCTTGTGCTGGCCGTGCTCGCGGCGCTCGGGCTCGTGGAACCACATGAGCTGGCCGTAGTGCCATGACAGCGACGAGTGCCACAACCATTCGCCCCCGCTTACCCGGTTACCGGCCTCGAGTGCAGCCAACCCGAGAGCTTCGTACCGCTTGGCGGTCTCAGCCCAGAACGGCAGCCATTCAGCCAGATCATCCAGTGCCCGGGCCGCCGCGAAGTCGGGGTAGGGAATGCCGTCGGAGAGCATCCTTCCCGGGTTGAGGATTGCCTCCACTTTCTCAGGAACTAGGTCGTCACTGCCCATGGCTTGCCTGCATTCTCGAGAGCGGATTTCGGGTCATCGGCTTCTTCACCCCTGTCCTGGGACACTAGACGACTCACTCGCGGTCGGTGTTTGGAACGGCCGGTTGGCTGGCAACGGTGGCCATGACCGCTTCGATGATGCCCTGATAGCCAGTGCAGCGGCAGATGTTCCCGCTGAGCGCTTCCCGAATCTCGGGCTCGGTCATCGTGGACATCTCATGGAGCATCGAGTCGATCGCCATGAGCAGGCCAGGGGTGCAGAATCCACATTGCAGCGCGTGGGCCGCGCTGAAGGCCGCCTGGAGCGGGTGCAGGTCCGGGCCGGTCGCCATGCCCTCGACGGTGCGGATGGCCGAACCATCGGCTTGCACCGCGAAGAGCAGGCACGACCGAACGCCGTCGCCGTCGAGTTGAACGGTGCAAGCCCCGCAGACGCCGTGCTCACAGCCAACGTGCGTCCCGGTCAGGTGAAGCTCGTGCCGTATGAAGTCCGAGAGCAACAAGCGGGGCGGCACTGAGCGCTCGTACATCTCACCATTGACTTCGACCGTGATCGGGTGGGTCTTCATTGAAGTTCTCTCTGGGCAGTGATCGCTCACCAGCGGCCCAACTAGTCCGAGGCCGCCTGATCCAAGTGCTTCGGACCCTTCATGTAGTTCACGATCCACCAGCTGAAGAACACGTACCGGAGCACATCGGCATCGGTTTCACCGAATTCTCCCGTCGCCACCAGCTCATCGAGCATGGTTTGGTGCTCCGGGCTCAAGCTGACGGGAACGTCGGTGAGCGCAATGGGGTAGTTCACGTAGTTCGGGACGTAGGAGTCGTCCTTGTAGAGCTCGCGATCAGCCTTGATGGGCTGGGCGGCCAAGTCTGCCGTGATGAGCTGGGATCTGTATTTGACCAGCTCGGGCCGGCCTTCGAACTGGGCGAGGTCTTCGGACAGGCCCTCGTAGATGGCCAGCCGCAGTGGCTTCAACTCAAAGCTGCTGGTGGCGAAAGTGTCAGCGCCGCACACGTTGGGCACGGCCAGCAGGTCGATCAAGGCGATGATCTCCACGTAGTCGCCGTGCTTGGCCACGTTTTCGGCGATGAAAGGGTGTCCGGCCTGGTCGACGCCGGTGTGCATGAAGAAGTTGAACGAGTCATGCACATCGTCGCTGGTCAAACCGTATTCCCTTTGCGCCTCGGCCTGGATGTCGTGGCAGTTCGTGTGGGGCTCCACCCCGAACTGGTATTCGTACAGCAAGCCGCTGCACCGCGGATACAGCACATCGTTGGTTCCGACGGTGTCGGCGATGATCGCCGCTATCGGCCGATCCCGCGGCGGCGCCGACCATAAGAAGTCGCCCGTGGTCGGGTGCATTCCGTGCATGTGCCGGGTGCGACCGGTGTGGAAGTACTCCTTGTAATCGTGGAGGTTGAAGCAGTTGAAGTCGGCGCACTGACCGGCCACTCCGATCTGCTCGAGTCGCATCACCTGTCCGGCCAGGAGCTCTACGGCCTTGCCGGTGGCCGGTTCCATAACATGCTCATACAGCAGTTTTCGCTCGGTCATGAAGCATGTTCCTTGTGGAACTCCCGCAAAGCTCGGAGCAAGAGCTCTTCTCGGTCACCGGAACTGGTTTCATCAACGGAATCGTCGACCAGTTCAAGTTGCTGCTGGTTCAGACGGACCACAACTTCTCGGAAATATCCATCATCTTCGTCGGACATGACTGGTCTCCGCTCGTTCAAATTGCGCTTGTCTGAGGCAATTTACCAGAGAACCTCCGGCTCAATTCAGGGGATGATCCACCACCGCGATGGCGTCGATCTCGACCATCAGCTCAGGGACGACGAGCGCGCTGATCTCAATCGTCGAGCTCGCCGGGGGGTCCACCGGGAAGTACCGCGCCCGAACCTCTTGCACCGCGGGAAGGTGAGCCATGTCGGTGAGGAACACCGTCAACCGCACCACGTCTCCCAGCGTTGCCCCGCCCTCGTTGAGCACCCGCTGGAGGTTCTCCAACGTCACCTCGGTTTGAGCCGCCGGATCGCCCACCCCGATGACCGCGCCCTCTGGATCCAGAGCCACCTGCCCGGCAACAAAGACCATCCGGCCGGAGCCGCACACGACACCCTGGGAGAACGGCTGAGGATGCTCAAAGCCCGCAGACGACGGATCCCACACCCCCGCCGGGCGCAACACGTGCTTGTCGACCATCGAACTCGAACCTCCACACGGGATGCGGCCAGCAGAAGCCTGGCCAGCAAACCCTACCGCCCATGCTTCATTCGTAGCGGTGGCGTCCTTCGTGGTCGACGGGGAGAACGCATCGGTTGCTGCTTCGCGAGCTTTTTCTGGAGCATTGCCATGCGTTTCCGCGGTGGCTTTTCTCTGTCGACCGTGCCCGTTTCCCAGTTCCGCTCATAGCCGCGGGGGCCACGCCACCCGCATCAATCCGCTGGAGCGTTTGGGATGCTGCGGAGGCTATGTCGCTTGTCCGCAGCACTTTTTCGGCTATCTCGACGATCTCGGCCGCTCGCCATACCTGCGTCTTGCCGCTGTTTCCCATTTTCTTGACGATGTTCGCTTTGGCGAGATCGCCGATCCCGCGTCGTATGGCCGTGATGGAGGTGCGGCCTTCCAGTGCTGCGAAGAGCGTGTCAGCGGTGAACACCGGCTGAAAGGGAATCTCGGAGGCGATCTTCCACACCGCCGAATCGTGGCGGGTGCCGCCGAGTCGTTGCAGCCAATCTACCATCAGCCTCTCTGTGAGGGCGGCCGCTGCGCGGACTTGCTCGGCGGCCTCCTGGGCGCAGTCGGCGAACATCCCGATCCTGGGTTCCAGCGCCGCTCCGCGTTGAGGGTCGTGCGGGGGCCCTTCCCAATGGCTGTGTTGAAGGGCTGCGTAGTACCTTGGCCGATCAGCGAGGATGTTTCTGCTGATCGGCAGGTGTATGGCATACTGGCCTTGGCCGCCAAACAAGGCGATCGGGATAAGCGCTCGCCCTATGCGACCATTGCCGTCGGGAAATGGGTGAATGGTCTCAAACTGGGCGTGGGTGACAGCTGCCTTCAGAACGGGCGAGTGGCCGCTGTGGTTGATGTAGTCGAGCAGATCGCCGAGCAGCGGCCTGATTTCCTCAGCCGGCGGGGGAACGAACTGGGCCCCGATCGGCCCCATTCCCGACACGGCCGGCGCGCCTATCCATATCGGACCCGATCTGAGTCGCCCGCCGTGCTGCGGGCTGGGAGTCTTCGCCATCAGCGTGTCGTGCAGGTCGCACAAGCGGTCAACAGTCAGGGGTTCGCCGCTTTCAGCGATTCCCAAAGCCTGTTCCAGCATCTCCCAATTGCCCACTGCCGCCCTGCTTGATGGGTCGCCGCCCTCGCCGCCGCTCATCGACATTCCTTCCAAGCTGGTAAAAATGCCTTCGATGGCACTGGAGCTGAGGCTCTCGCCTTGCGCCATGATGCTGTCAGCGGCCCACTGATACGACCTGTTGGCGGTTGTCGTTGCAAGAGCGTCGAGTATGTCCGCATCGGCGGAAGCGATCCGGTCGCGGACGCGGCGACTCAGACTCGGCTCCCATCCGACCAGCGGATGAGGCACATAAGCGCCGTACTCGTGGGCGCCGCCAGGAGGCCACATCCGCGTCACATATCTACCCATGCTTCTCTTGCCGAAAACCCACATATCCGCCCAGACACACATTATACGCCCACTAAACGGCAAATAGCCCTCTATCTGGCCCCAAAACAAAGCACTGATGTCGCAAAGTGGGTGTGAAAGGGCGGAAAGCGATGGTAAGTCGGCTGGACGCTCCCCCACCCCACTACGCCCAACGCCCTGCTGAAGCGTCGAACTCTCCCCTCACTCACCTAGCGAGACCATCAGATCCAGCAGGCGATGATCTGCGCCGGCAGCGGTGAGCAGGCCGATGCCAACCGACCGGGATTCGTCATGGTGGCGGACGGAGAACACCGCCTGGGGGGCTCCGGTGAGGCTGCTGGGTGCGGCGAGCCGGAAGCACCCGCTTCTGAACTGGGCCAACCGGTCGTCATCCCATGCTCGCATTGGACCGTGCTCGAGCATCACCGGGAGCACTAAGACTGTTCCCGGTTCGACTGCGGCGGTGAATGCCTTGGCGTATCTGAACCTCTCCTGATGGTCTTGTTCCTTGACCTCCGCTGGATCTCGGGAAAGGCGCTCGCATCGCTCCAGCCTCGACCGCACATCGTGGGCCAGAGTTGAGCCGTGCTCTTCGACCCAGCGACCGTGGTTCGACCAGATTTCCCGTCCTTGAAGTCGGGCGAACAAGTCTCCGACATCGGTGCTGGTGAACTGGCCGAACTCGACCTCTTCGAATGGCACTCCCATGATGGAGGCCGCGGCCTCGGCGACCGACCTTCCGACTCGTTCGGTGTCGGCGTCAGCCGTGCCGAAGACGTCGGCGGCGAGCTTGACCCCGACGGGCGGGACGAGGTTGGCAGCCTGCGGCGCGAGCACCTTGAGCGCATCGGCGATGGTCGAGGCCCGAAGTCCGAATATTCCAACAACGTCGAATGATTGCGCTAGCGGGATCACCCCATGGGGGGCGATCAAACCATGCGATGGCCTGATGCTGTGCAGGCCGCACGCGGCTGCGGGCACCCGGATCGAGCCTGCGGTGTCGGTGCCGAGGCCGATGTCGGCCAGTCCTGCCGCCACTGCCGCGGCTGACCCCGACGATGAGCCTCCGCAGAAGAGCCGGTTGTCGAGTGCATTGGGCGGCGGCGCCCCCTCGCCCACGTTGCCGATCAGCGAGTATGCCAGCTGATCCAGCTTCGTCAGCCCGACGAGGTCGGCGCCGGCGTTGAGCATGCGGGTCAAGATCGGCGATGTTTCTGACGGTTCGGCATGGGTTGCCCGCCAGCGCTCGTGGCCGAACGAGCTTCGATGGCCCTGTAGGCTGAAGAGGTCCTTGGCCACGAAGGTGCGGCCCCGCAGACTGCCTTCTTCGGAGCCGCCTATGGCAACGCTGTTGGGCACGAAGGCCCCGACGTCGGTCGGGTCAGGGGTCATGGTCCTTTCCATCCTTCGTCCCGCAGTCTGCCAATATCTAGGGACCTTCAACGTTAGTGAAACCGAGGGAGCGTCCGTCCGATGCCTTTTGAAGTGCGCAAGATCCCATTCGAACACGTCACGGACACCGCCGGGCTCGAACAGGCCATCGCGGGGGGCGCCTTCCGGGGCGATCAGATCGTCGGGGTGGTCGGCAAGGTCGAGGGCAACGGCGGCGTCAACGACTTCTCCCGCATTTTGGCCGACAGGGTGCTTCGCGACTTCCTCGTCGAGCACTGCGGACACTCCCAAGAGTCGGCGCTCCAAGTGCCCATCGCCTGGTCCGGCGGCACCGACGGGGTGATCTCGCCCCACATGACGGTGTTCGCCAAAGTCGACGGCCCGGCTGAGCCGGCAAACGAGAAGCGCCTCACCGTCGGGCAAGCAGTCTCTGTGCCGATCCTGCCTGAGGAGATCGGTCGCCTGGCCATGCTCGACAAGGTGGCCGACGCGGTGAACCTGGCCGTCGCCGATGCCGGTATCGACGATCCGGCCGATGTCCACTATGTGCAGACCAAGACGCCGCTGCTGACCGCCGAGCGGATCGCCGATGCCCATGCCCGGGGCCAGACGGTGGCGCTGGAGGACACCATGGAATCGATGGCGGTCTCCAACGCCACCTCGGCTCTGGGTATCGCCACTGCACTCGGCGAGATCGAGCGGCCCCGCGAGGACCAGATCGCCAAAGACCTCTCGGTCTACTCGTCGGTGGCCTCGTGCTCGTCAGGCGTTGAACAGACCCAGGCTCAGGTGGTGGTGGTCGGGAACCGCCTCGGCGTCGGCGGCCGCTACCGGGCGGGCCATTCGATCATGGAGGACAACCTCGACTTCCCCGGCATCTACCGGGCGATTCGCTCCGCCGGCCTCGACCTGCCCGAACGGCCCATCCCCGAAGACCTCGACGGCCGCGTGGTCAACTGCTTCATCAAATGTGAGGTCCATCCCAGCGGCCGACTCCGAGGGCGGCGCCAGGTTTCGCAGAACGACTCGGACATCCACCACACCCACCACACCAAGGGCGCCGTGGGGGGCGTTGCCGCCGCCGCGCTGGGAGATCCTGCCGTGTTCGTCTCGGTTGCCGGGCTCCAATCCGGCCCCGCGGGGGGCGGATCGGTGGCCGCCATCGTCGACCTGCGCTGATATGGCGCGACTGCCCGGCCTGCCTCCCGCCGACCTCAACCCCGAGCAGCGGGCCCTCTACGACTCCATCGCGGGGGGCGATCGGGCCAAGGACGCCTCGTTCCCGCTGGCCGACGGAAGCGGCGCCCTGATCGGTCCCTTCAATGCATTGCTGTACAGCCCTCGGGTGGGCGACGCAGTCCAGCAACTCGGTGCCGCGCTCAGGTTCCACGGCAACCTCACCGCGCCCGTGCGCGAGCTGGCCATTCTCGCGGTGGCGACATACCACGACTGCGAGTTCGAGCGGTGGGCCCACGAGCCGATCGCGCTGCGGGTCGGGCTGACCGATGAACAGGTCGCCGCCCTGCGGGCCGGAACCCGCCCCGACTTGGAGGCCGCCGACCTAGAGTCGGCCTACGACGTCTGCCAGTCGATTCTGCACAGCAGAGCCATCAGCGACGACGTTTATCGCCAAGCAGTCGAGGCGCTAGGCGAAGACCTCGTCGTCGAGCTGATGATTGTCGTCGGCTACTACGGGATGCTGGCCCAGCTCATGAACACTTTCGAGGTTGAGCCGCCTGCTTGACGATTCCCCGCTCAGCCGTTCGGAATGCGCGGCACCAAAACCCAGTTGGGATGGTCGGGGCCGAAATGCACCGTGACCTGATTGTCGAAAATCTCCGGCGGGCGATTCCTGACATCGTCGTGCAGGAATGGGCCACACCCGCGTAGCTCGTTCTTGAAGTTCGACAGCTTGAGCCCGGTGGTATCGCCGGCCCATTCGTAGTCACGACCTCGAATCGAGAAGCCGATGCGATAGCCCGCAGGGATCACGATCGACGTCGGCCAGATCTCGATGTCCAGCTCATAGATCTCCCCCGGTGTTAGCGGCTGCTCCTCGTCGTGGGTGTGGTAAGGCCGCCACACCTCCGACAAGGACTCGTCCAGCTTGCGGTGCGATGCCCGCAGCCAGCCTTGAGCGATGGGCGTATGGGGGTCGATCGCTCCCATGAATGTCACTTCTTCCCCATTTGGGTCGAAGACCCCGAACACCAAGAACAAATCAGCATCAATGGTGGACGACGAGATGTGGAGCTTGGCCGAGAGCGGACCGGTCACCTCGGTCTCCTCTTCGACCGGCGCCATGAAGAATGTGAGCCCGTCGCCCATGGCGTCATAGGAGATCGTCGCCGGTGTCGTGACCGGGTCATGCGCCAGCGTCTGGTCGGACGGGTCGAGATGCAGCATGGTCCAGTCGGTGCGCGGGATGGGCCAGTCGGATTCGGCCCGCTCGACAAAGCGATCAACGTGGCGGACCAGAAGCTGCACCCTCGGCTGATCGTCCCAGGCGGCGTCGTCGCCCTGGAGGTACTTGGCGAAGAATCGCTTCTGGAGCTGAACGCCGTAGTCGGTGTAGTACTCGGTCCAGTGCTCGATGCCGTGGCACTCGAGGAACTTCTCGGTGGAAGCGGCCCGGATGTAGGCCTCGATGTTGCCCCGGGGGTGGAGTCCCTGCCCGCCCCAGTTCGACGCCGACAGAAACGGCACGGTCACCTTCGACCAATCGGGAGACCGGTCTTGGTGGTACTGGTCGTCGAGCGGGTGCGAGGCGATCTCGTTGCCGAAATCGCACCGATTAGCCCGCAGCTCCTCTTCGCTCAGCGTCTCGGGGCCGGCGACCAGCTCACCGGTCACGATGCTTCTCGCCCCGTTCTCGCCGACGCCGTGCTGCACGGTCTTGATCTGCATGTCGTACCAGTTGTCCCAAAAGGTCGACAGGATTCCCCCGTGGTAGGTCATGTCCCGGTACCAGTCGGCGGCACCCTCCCAGGGGATCATTGCGGTGAGGTGGGGAGGCTGGAGCGAGGCTACGTGCCACGAGTTGATGGCGTAGTACGAGATCCCCGAAAGGCCGACCTTGCCGTTGGACCAGGGCTGCACGCCGGACCACTCGATGCACTCGTAGAAGTCCTGGGTCTCGCGGGGTGAGAAGTGATCGATGTAGCCGGGGCTGCGGCCCGCCCCCCGGGAGTCCACCCGAACGCACGCGTAGCCCTCCGGCACCCACTTCTCGGGATCGCACACTTCCCAATTCTGGTATTTGTTGGTCGAACCGGCCGCCACATCGGGGTGCTCCTCGACCATGCGGTCCCAGGCGCTCGGGTAGCCCTCTTGAAAGGCCAGTCCCTTGGCGTAGGGGCCGTAGCTCAAGATGACCGGGTACTTGCCGTCGTCGTCGGGGCGATACACATCGGCTCGCAACTGAAGGCCGTCGTCCATCTCGACGGCCACATCCCAGTCGATCCGCATGCCGTCTCGAACTTCGCTGCTGGTGCTCATGAGTCCCCTCTTTGGATTGGGCCGCTTGCGTCAGCCCGCGCAGTCTAGGAGCCTTCTCAGAACTGTTCTCCAAAACTCCAACTGGGAAGCTCCTATGCATGCCTTCACGCCCGGGCAAATCGGTCGCCTCGAGATCGAGAACCGCTTCGTCCGGGCGGCGACATCGGAGACAATGGCCACCGACAGCGGCGCAGTCACGCCGGCGCTAATCGAGCTCCACCAGACGCTGGCCGCCAACGGTGTGGGGCTGTCACTCCTCGGGCATGCCTTCGTCTGCCCTGGCGGCCAATCCCTGCCCAACCAGACGGGGATCCACGACGACGCCATGATCCCCGGCCTGGCCCAGCTAACCGACGCCGTCCACAACGCTGGTGGGCGGATCTTCGCTCAGCTCGCCCACGCGGGAAACCAGGGCGGGATGCCCGGCCTTGCCCAACTAGCCCCGTCTTCGGTCGCCAACGCCCTGACGGGGTCGGTGGCCGAGCCAGCCCGCAACGACGAGATCGAAGAGGTGGTCGACGCTTTCGGCACGGCGGCTGCCCGAGCGGTGGACGCGGGGTTCGACGGGATCCACATCCATGCCGCCAACGGGTACCTGATCAGCTCGTTCAGTTCTCCGCACTCCAACACCCGTTCTGATCGGTGGGGCGGCGATGCCGAGCGGCGATCACTGCTGCTGGCTCGGGTGTACCAGTCGATCCGCGAGGCGGTCGGGCCCGATTTCCCGGTGACCGCCAAGGTCGGCATGGTCGATGAGGTGGACAACGGCTTACTGCTTGCCGAAAGCGTCGAGCGGGTACGGACTCTGGCCGGCCTCGGACTCGATGGCGTCGAGGTGAGCGTGGGACTCATGGCCACGGGCGCCGACTCGTGCCACAAGTACGTGGCCGTCGATGGGCGGCGGGCCTTGGCCGACCACCTCTACCACCGGATGTTCTCGCCGCCGAGTAGCGAGGCGTACTTCGAGCCGTTCGCCCGGGCCGTCCGCGAGGCCGTTCCCGACTTGACGTTGCTGCTCGTGGGCGGGATCCGCACCACCGAGACGGTCGAGCGGGTGCTGGCCGAAAGATCCTGCGACTTCGTCTGCTTGGCCCGGCCTCTCATACGGGAGCCGGATGTGGTGGCCCAGATCAAGGCCGGCCGTCGCGGCCGGTTGGATTGCACCTCGTGCAATCTCTGCCTCGAGAACGAAGGGACCCATCCTTTGCAGTGCTGGCGCACGCCGCGTGTGCGGCTCCTCCACGCTGCGGCGGCCCACCTTCGGCGCCGGATTCACGGTGGTGTCCACTAACCGAATCTCTACAGTGCTGGAATCAGGTGCACACTTGATACTCGAATGAAAGTATGCACCCACGCCACGTTCGCCGGCTTCGTGGCCGGTGAACACCCGAGGGAGGAGTCGAGGGTATGGCTGCACCGGATATCACCGTTGAGTTGTTGAACCACTACTGCGATGAGTACCGCAACTGGGGCCGCTGGGGCGACGACGACGAAATCGGGACCCTGAACCACATAACCCCCGAGAAAATCGTCGAGTCGGCCGGTCTCGTTCGCCAGGGGAAGGTCTTCTCGCTGGAGTTGCCCCTGGACGGGAACGGGCCTCAGACCGGCGCGTTCGGCCGAGTCAACCCGATTCATCAGATGGTGGCCACCGGCACCGATCACGTCGAGGGCGCCCAGGATTGGCCGATGGGCTGGGGGGTTGCCGACGACACGCTGTTCTTGTTCTTGCAGGGTGGCACCCAGTGGGATGCCCTGGCCCACATCTTCTACGACGGGAAGATGTACAACGGCTTCGACGCCCGGCTGGTGTCAAGCAGCGGCGCCGAGAAGAACGGCATCGAGAATCAGAAGACGGTGGTGTCGCGCGGCGTGTTGTTGGACATTCCGCAAGTGCGCGGCGTCGAGTACCTGCAACCCGGCGATGGCATTACCGGCGATGATCTGGACGCAGCCTGTGAGCACCACGGCGTCGAGGTGGGCACCGGCGACATCGTCTTGATCAGAACCGGTGACATGGCCCGGCGACGCGAGCTTCCGGGCTGGGATGGGTTTTCGGCCGGCGACTCCCCCGGGTTGTCGCTTTTGGCCGCGCCCTGGCTGGCCGAACGAGAGGTGGCGGCGATAGCCACCGACACTTGGGGTGCCGAGGTGCGTCCCAACGAGATCGAGGGCAGCTTTCAGCCGCTGCACTTGGTGATGGTGGTCAGCATGGGGCTGTTCGTCGGGGAGATCTGGTACCTCGACGAACTGGCGGCCGACTGCGCCGAAGACGGCGTCTACGAGTTCCAGCTCGTCGCCCCGCCGTTGGTCATACCCCGCGCCGTGGGGTCGCCTCTCAACCCCCAGGCAATCAAGTAGAGACCAAGCAAGAGGTGGTAGAAGGATTCGCAGGTCGCCCAACGCGGCTCTCATCCCACGCCATCGGGCTGCTCTTAACCACCCTCGGCGTCCTGGTCCTGTCGCCCGACAGCCTCTTCATCCGGCTCGTGGATGCCGACGTATGGACCATCGTGTTCTGGCGCGGCCTCCTCATGGGCCTGACCATCGTGGCCGCAACGGCAGTGTGGTCGCGAGGTGGCACACCAGCCCAATATCGCTCTCTCGGTCGCGTGGGGCTCGTCGTTGCCATGCTGTTCGGATCGCAGCTCACATTGTTCGCAACTTCGATCACCCGCACGAGCGTGGCCAACACGCTGGTCATTTTCGCCACCGCTCCGCTGTTTGCTGCGGTGCTCAGCAGGATCTTCCTCGGCGAACCTGTCCCCCTGCGGGTCTGGCTGGCCGTGACCGCCAGCTTGGGAGCGATCCTCTACATCTTCTTCGGCAGCATCGGCACCGGCCGCATCGGCGGCGATCTCGCCGCCGCGGGCGCCGCCCTGGCCATGGCCATCGGCCTCACCGTCATGCGCCGCAACAGCCACGTCAGCATGGTCCCGGCTTGGGGGATCGGCGCCTTGTTGGCCGCTGGTTTCGCCGCCTCCTTTGCTGATCCGTTCGGCATCTCTGGTGAAGACGTTGCCGTTCTGCTTCCCAGCGGGATTCTGGTGCTTCCCATCTCTTTTGCCCTGATTGGAAACGGCCCGAGACGACTCTCAGCCCCTGAGACCGGTCTGCTCATGATTCTCGAGACGATCATCGGCCCCTTGTGGGTGTGGTGGATTCTGGAAGAGCAACCCAATGCTGAGGCTCTGATCGGCGGGGCGGTTGTCATCGCCGTTCTGGTGGCCAACTCACTGGTCGGACTCCGCCAGCCGCGCCTTCGTGAGCCCGCAGGCAAATGAGTGGGGACAGCCGGCTCAGTCTCCCGGACCGAACAGACCGAACCGCCACGCCGGATCGCCGGGAATCATGGTCGACTCGAATTGCGCCCGCTCGCCCATGCGCCGCGACTTGGCGGCCACAGTCTGGGCCAGGTCGAGTTGCTGACGCTCCCAATCAGCCAGCGCCCCATCCAGGTCGTCGCCCGTGGCCAGATGGTCGCGCAGCGCCCATCCGTCGGCGCACGCTTTGGCCGTTCCGGCAGCCACGTGGGGGCGCAGCGCAGTAGCCGCATCGCCGATGAGCGCGATCCGGCCATGCATGAATCGGTCGGCGGCCATGTCGAATATGGCCTGGATGAACGGTTCCTGGCAGGCCAAGACCAGTTCCCGCAACTGGGGAGCCAGCAGCCGCTCTGCGTCTTGGCGCAGAGCAGCCACAAAACGGTCTTGGGCCAAGCCGGGCGGCATGGTGGCGGGGCGGCGCACCCCGTTTTGATCCACCATGAGCTCCTCGAACTCCGACCCCGGCGCATTGCGGTACCACACGAAGTTGAGCGCCCGCTCCCCCGGAGTTATCGAGTCCCCGGGACCGGGAATGGCATAGGCCAAAATGTGAGCGTTGTCGAGCACCTGATAGACCATGGCGTCCTCGAAGATCGCCGCGGTGCTCGGCTCAAGGTCGCTCTCCAGCACGGTGCCCCGCCACGCCACATACCCGGCGTAATCGGTCGTGGTATGGGGTGAGACGATGCTGCGCACGGTCGAGGCTATGCCGTCAGCGGCCACCAGCAGATCGCAGCCACGCGACTCGCCGTACTCGAACGAAATGGTCACCCCCTCCGGCGTCGGAGCGCATCCGGCAACGCCGTGGGACAAGTGATAGCGATCGGTGGGCAGCACCTCGAGCAGCGCCCGGTAGAGGGTGTTCCAGGATGTGAACCGGTTGTGCGTGGGAGCAGCATCGACAATGGCACCGGACTGATCGACGTAAGTCCAGTACGTGAGGGTCAACGCCACATCGGCGGCGCCGGCGCGGCCTTCCCCCAGCGCCGAGCCCCTCTCGGTGAAGTAGCGCTCGGTCATCGGCAGCACGACGATGCCCGCGCCTCGGCCTTCCAGCGCGCTGGTGGACCGTTCATAGACGTGGACGTCGTGCCCCAGCTCATGGAGGAGGATGCCGGCCGTCAGCCCGCCGATGGACCCGCCGGCGATGGCGATTTGGAGCGGGTTGATCCCCGGCGATGTCATGCAGCGGTTCCCCAGCGAAGCTTGGTGACTAGTGGTGGCAAAGAATAAGTGGCGTGCGATAGCGATGCACTCCGATGACGGGGGCGACGCAATCGTCCGTCTTTGTAGGCTGTGTCACTCCCCCATCCCCGATCGGAGTACTGATGGCGGGCTACGCAAGAGGGCCATTCGCAGTCGACTGGGAAGCCCGATACGACATGCCTCGACTGCGGATCGAGCGCGTCGAGGCCGCGCAGAGCGAATTGCGAAACCAGGGCGTCGATGGGCTGCTGGTCTGGAAGGACGAGAACGTCCGGTATCTGACCTCGCTGCGGGCACAGCTCATCGCCGGTAAGACCACCGCGCTGAACGGCGCTCTGCTCCAACCCGACGACGATCCCGTGCTCTTGTGCTCGGGCGGCGAGATCGACAAGGCACGCCTGGGCATGCCGTGGATCGGCGAAGCGCACGCCATCCCCATCATGGAGCAGGCCGAGTTGGTGGACGGGTTCGTGAAGGACATTCTCCGGCCCATCCTCCAGAACCGAGGTTTGGACAGCAGGCGGCTGGGTCTCGACGCCGCCAACATCTCGTTCATCGAGGCCCTCCGCAACCATCTCCCCCACCTCGAGATGGTCGATGGCGATCAGCTCATGCAACGAGCCCGGCTCATCAAGTCCGACGTCGAGATCGACATCATCGAAGAGGCGTGCGCCATCGGCGACGCGGTCACCCAACGGGCGCTCGACGAGACCCGAGCCGGCCGGCGCGAGCTGGAGATCGCCGGCGATGCCATGCAGACGCTGTTCTATCTCGGTGGCGAGATGGCCCACGTCATCACCCCGTTCGTCGCCTCCGGCGAGCACATGTCGCCCCCTCATCGGCTGGCCACCGACAAGCTCACGAGGAACATGGACCTCTGTTTCATCGACATCGGCGCCATGTGGAATGGGTATTTCGCCGACATCGGACGGACCACGATCATCGGGAAGCCATCCCGGCGCCAACAAGAGATCTACACGGCCGTCTATGAGGGGCTCATGGCCGGCATCGACAAGATGAGGCCGGGCTTCACCAACCAGGACGCCGCTGATGCCATCGTGGAGACAATCGGCGGCCACGGCCTCGAAGAGCACCTGTTCAGCCTGTTCATCGGCCACGGAATCGGCATGGGCGCCAACGAGCCGCCCTACATAGGCGAGAACATGCCCGGTGCCACCGTGTACCCGTTCGAGCCGAACATGGTCTTCGCGGTCGAACCGCTCGTGTGGGTGCCCGACGTTCCCGGCGGCGGCGGGGTCAGAATCGAGGACATGGTGCTGATTACCGATGGCGAGCCCCGTGTCCTCTCCAGAGTCGAATACGAGGAAAGGCTTTTGCTATGACTCTCAGGCCAAGGCTCGACCATGGGTGAGGTCGTAGAACTCGAGGCCGCCGACGGCCACCGGCTGTCTGCCTATGTGGCGGGTCGCCTCGATGCCGCGGCTGCCGTGGTCATTGTGCAAGAGGTCTTCGGGGTCAACGCTCACATCCGGTCGGTTGTCGAGACCTACGCCGACATGGGATACCTCGCCATCGCGCCAGCAATGTTTGATAGGGCCCAACGAGGGGTAGACCTCGGCTACACCCCCGAAGGTCTGCAAACCGGCCTGGCGATCCGCTCCCAAGTGGACTGGGCCACAACTCCGCTCGACATCTCTGCCGCGGTCAACAGCGTCGGCCAGTCGCGCCCGGTTGCCGTGGTGGGATACTGCTTTGGCGGAGGTGTCGCCTGGCTGGCCGCCAACCACGTCCCCATCCAGGCCGCCGTTTGCTACTACGGAGGCCAGATCCGCGACTTCATAGACGTCGCGCCCCGATGCCCCACCATGCTGCACTTCGGAGAGCTCGACCCAATGATCCCGCTCGACGACGTCGCCGCCATCGCCGCCGCCCATCCCGAGGTCGAAGTACACGTCTACGACGGTGCCGACCACGGATTCAACTGCGACATCCGCGACTCCTATCACCCGTCCGCCGCCGCCCTAGCTCAGCAGAGAACCAACGAATTCCTCCTCTTGCACCTCGGGGGATAGCTGCCTACAGGCCGAAAACCCGTGCGGCGTTAGCGCCCTTCATGGCAACCCGGTCGGCATCGGTCAGGCCGTCGGTGCGGTCGATGAGCCCCATCGGGTCGGGTTCACCCATGTCGAAGGGGAAGTCGGTGCCGGCCATCACCCGGTCGCTGCCCACCACATCGACGAGGTGGCGGAGGTAGAGCGGCTGGAAGACCATCGTGTCGTAGAGGAGGCGCTTCATGTAGTGGCTGGGCGGATGGTCGGGGATGTTCACCCTGGTCTCGGGGCGGACCTCCCATGTGTGGTCGGAACGCGATGCGTAGAAGGGGAGGTAGCCGCCTCCGTGAACTAGAACCAGCTTGAGCTGGGGAAGCTCCTCAAACAGCCCCGAAAAGATCATGCGGGTGGCGGCCACCATGGTCTCCAGCGGATTTCCGATGCAGTTGGTCATGAAGTAGTCGCCGAATCGGTGGCTCTCCTCGTACCCGTTCGGGTGCAAGATGACCGGGATCCCCTTGGCCGCCACTGCCTGCCAAA
Organism: Candidatus Poriferisocius sp.; assembly: GCF_965208475.1. Taxonomy (GTDB): domain Bacteria; phylum Actinomycetota; class Acidimicrobiia; order Acidimicrobiales; family Bin134; genus Poriferisocius. Next base: position 1,292,083 of record NZ_OZ242338.1, read on the forward strand.
ACGGCCGAAAGCCCGGTTCGTCGAGGTTGCGGCCCGCGATGGTGCCGCCGATCTGCAACCCCTTGAAGCCCAGTTCGCCGACCGCCCGGTCCATCTCGGCAATGGCCAGGTCGACGTCTTGGAGGGGGACGGTGGCACCGAACGCCGAGAAGCGAGACGGCCGGTCGGACACCGCCTGAGCCAGGTTGTCATTTTGGAGTCGAGCAGCTTCGGCGCCCACGGGCGGCGGCGCCCAATACCCGTACTCGGAGACGAACGTGGACAGGCCCTGAATGTCGACTCCCATCTCGTCCATGTGCTCGATCCGAGCTTCGGGCTTTGTCAGAGCATCGAAGATCTTGGGGATCATGACCTTGTTCTGGTCCAGTGATTCCTGGCCCATGTAGTAGATGTAGGGCTCGTCTTGAGGCCGCCCGTGGGGGCTGAGCAGCTCACCAGCCGGCGGCGTGGCCAGATGGCAGTGAACGTCGATTGTGGGCGCTTGTTGAGCCACTCCTGGTCCCCCCTGACCGCATTCTCCTAGTACAAGCCCGAACCCTATGTGATGGGAAAAGTGGCTGGCCGCCCCGGACCCGGTATGAACCGGCCCCGGGGCGGGGCCCCGTCTTCGATGACTCGACCGCGCAGCAACACCGCCTCCACATGACCGCGCACGCCGCGACCGGCATACGGCGTCCAACCGGCGCGAGACACGACGTCCTCGTTGGTGATCTGCCCCGCGGCATCGGGATCGACGATGACGAGGTCGGCGTCGAAGCCCACCCCTACTCGGCCTTTGCCATGCAGTCGATACTGCTCGGCGGGCCGCTGGGCATAGGCCTCGACCAGCCGCTCCAGCGATGTTCGCCCCCTCAGGGCAGCATCCACCATGAGGGGCATGGTGGTATCCAATCCAGGCAGGCCGAAATGGCACTCCCAGATGGTGCCCTCTCTCTTCTGGGCCTCGGTCGAGGGGGCATGGTCGGTGGAGAGATGGCTGATCGAGCCGTCGTTGAAGGCGTTCCACATCCGATCTTGGTCTTCGGTCGATCGGATCCGCGCTGGCGGCGTGAACTTGCGGAACGGGCCGTGTTCGTGGATCTCCGACTCGAAGAGGTAGAGGTATTGGGGACAGGTTTCCGCCACGATCGGTGATCCAGCGGCCCGCTCCCGCTGGATCAGGTCGACGACGTCGACGCTGCTGGCGTGGGCCACAGTGGCCCGGACACCGGTGACCTTGGACAGCAGGGCGGCCGACCCCACCGCCACCAATTCTGCCTCCCGCGACCGCCATTCGGGGATGACTCCCGGATCGATGCGGCCCTCGGCCTTCAGGCGGCGCTCGTTTCGGGCGGTCATCACATCGTCTTCGCAGTGAACCAGGCAGGCCGCGTCGAGGCCGGCCAACTCCTCGAATACCTCCAGCAGTATCTCGGGCGTGACCGCGGGAACCCCGTGGGTGGCGCAGGTGAAGATCTTGAAGAAAGCCACGCCCGCCTCCCAGAGACTGCGGATCTCGCTGACATGCTCCGGGAAGACGTGGGCTGCCAACGCATAGTCCACATACGACCGATCCCGCAGGTGGAGCTGTTTCTCCTCAAATCGCCCGGCGTCGGTGAGCGGCCAGCCGTGGGTGTGCTCCACGATGGTGGTCACGCCCTGTCGAGCGGCTGCCCTAGTTCCCGTAGGGAAGTCCTCTCGGGTCGAATCGCCCGGCTCCATCAGGTGCACATGGGTGTCGACCAACCCGGGGAGCACGAACCGCCCGTCGGCTTCAAGTACCGCATCGGCGGATTCGGGTGAGTTCGGGTCGAGGACTGCCGCCACGCGGCCATTCAGAACGTACACATCGGCGCGCTGTCGGCCGGTAGCGGTCACCACCGTCCCGCCCCGGACAGCAAGATCGAACGTCATTTCGGCTATCCGATCAGTCGCGGTAGCGGCGTACCCGCAGATCGGCTTGGGCTTGGTGGCCGGCGAAGTTCTCGATGGCGCACAGCCGGGAGCAGTATTCGCCGATGGCGACGCTGGATGCGGCGTTGGTCACGCGCTGATAGGTCACGGTCTTGATGAACTTTCCCACCCAGAGGCCCCCGGTGTAGCGGGCGGCCGACTGGGTGGGCAGGGTGTGGTTGGTACCGATGACCTTGTCGCCGTAGGACACGTTGGTCATGGGTCCGAGGAAGACGGCTCCGTAGTTGGTGAGGCCCGCCAAGAAGAAGTCGTCGTCGGTGGTCATCACCTGCACGTGCTCGAACGCCAGCTCGTTGGCCATTTGGAGCATCTCCGCGTGGTCGGCGCAGAAGAACACCCTTCCGTAGTCGGCCCAGGCCTCGGACGCCACGTCTGCCGTTGGCAGCGTCTCAAGCTGCCGCTCCACCTCCTCGATCGTCGCCAGCCCGAGCTCGCGGGAGGTGGTCAGCAGTACCGCCGGGCTGGTCGGTCCGTGCTCGGCTTGGCCCAGAAGATCAGTGGCGCACATCTCGGCGTCGACTGAGTCGTCGGTCAACAGCAGCGTCTCGGTCGGCCCGGCCGGCAGATCGATTCCCACTCGTCCGTACAACTGCCGCTTGGCCTCAGCCACGAACGCGTTGCCCGGGCCGACCAGCATGTCGACCGGCTCTATGAAATCGGCCCCCAGGGCCATGGCCGCCACGGCCTGCACCCCGCCCAGCAGATAAATCTCATCGACACCGCCCAGATGCATGGCGGCAATGGTTTCGGCCGGTACCGAGCCCTGGATCGGCGGCGTGCAGGCGGCCACCCGGGGCACCCCCGCCACTTTGGCGGTGACCGCGCTCATGTGCGCGGAGGCCACCATGGGATAGCGCCCGCCCGGCACATAGGCGCCCACATTGGCCACCGGGATGTTCTTATGTCCGAGCGTGATTCCCGGCAAGGTCTCTATTTCCACATCAGAGAGAGATTCGAGCTGGGCGTGGGCGAAGTTCCTGATCTGGGTCTGGGCAAACCTGATGTCGTCGAGAACGGCAGGGTCGACGCCGGATACGACCCGCTCGATCTCTTCAGCGGTGAGCTGGAACGACTCCGGCGACCACCCGTCGAAGTCCGCTGAATACTGCCGGACGGCTTCAGCGCCCCGATCTTCGATGTCTTGAATGATCCTAGCCACCCGCTCGGCGAGTTCAGGGTCTGTGCCGGGAGAGCCCTTGGCGGTGGCGTCCTTGAGGGTCTCGGCCATAGTCGCCCCTCACCTCTCGGTTTGATGGCTCTTGGGTGGTGACCAGTCCCCGATGCAATGCATCGCGGCTGGCGATGTACGACGATATCAGCATGGCAATAATGGCCCGACCGAAAGCAGGTACCCCATGAAGCTCGACGGGAAGGTCGTCGTTGTCACCGGTGCGAGCCAGGGAATTGGCCGGGAGATCGCTCTTACCTGCGCCCGAGAAGGGGGCAGCATGGTCTTGGCCGCTCGCTCAGTGGGAGCGCTCAAGGAAGTGGCCGACATGATCGAAGCCGCCGGAGGCCAAGCCCAAGTGGTTGAAACCGATGTCTCCGACCCCGACGCGGTGGCCTCGCTCGCCAGCCAGGTCTTGTCTCGGTGGGGCTGCATCGACGTGTTGGTGAACAACAGCGGGATCGGCGGTCCTTCGGCGCCGCTGTGGGAGGTGCAGCCTGCCGATTGGGAGCAGACCTTCGCGGTGAACGTGAACGGGGTCTTCTTGTGCTGTCAGGCCGTGCTGCCGTCGATGATCGAGCGCCGGTCCGGCTCGATCATCAGCATCGGTTCGATCACCGGCAAGCGCCCGCTGCTGAACCGCACTGCCTATGCCGCCAGCAAGGCGGCCCTCATCGGACTCACCCGCACACTGGCCGTGGAGGTTGGACCGCACCAGATTCGGGTCAACCTCGTCTCGCCTGGCTTTGTGGAAGGCGAGCGGATCGACTGGGTCTTCGAGCAACAAGCAGCCCAGCAGGGCCGCCCCGTGGCTGCCGTCCGTTCAGCCGCCGAGCAGATGACGCCGCTGAGGAGGCTGGTCACCGCCGCAGACGTGGCCCGAACCGTCGTCTTCTTGGCCTCCGATGACTCCGCGGGGATCACCGGGAACGACGTCAACGTGACCGCTGGACTGGTGATGTACTGAGCGGGGTAACCCTGGCCAGTCAGTACACGATCATCTCGATCATGTTGCCCCAGGGATCGTTGAAGAAAACCTGGCGGAGAGCGGCCGGCGAATCGGGGAGCTCCCAAACGGCAACGCCGTGACCATCAAGATGCTCGATCATTGCCTCGACGTCATCAACCCGAAACGCCAGGTGGCTCTCATTCGCCCTGACCGGGGAATCTGCGCCTCTCAAGGTGCCGTCGGTGGTCAGGTGTACGGGGGTGCCGCCGGCGTCGAACCAGGCGCCCGGGAAGCCGAAATCGGGTCGCGGAACCTGGGCCAGGCCCAACACGTCGCCATAAAAGGCGACCGCCTCATCGACATCTCCAACGCAGATTGATCCGTGGTCGAGCTTGGTGAGTCGCGGCATGAGAGCTGATGACACCTTCGTTCATGGGGGCAATGGCCAACATTAGTTCCGCCGCAGGCGACTACGGAGCGGCGCTTCACAACTAGTCTCATCCAATGCGCGCCGCGCAACTCACCGCGCCCGGGGTGGTCGAGGTCGTAGACAGGCCCCTGCCTGAATCAGTGGGGTCGGCAGTGATCAGGATGGAAACTCTGGGGCTGTGCGGTACCGATTTGAGCATCGCGGCCGGCAAGATCCCGGTCGAGATGCCCCGTGTGATGGGCCATGAGGGAATCGGCACCATCGAGATCGCAGGGCCCACCGCGGATTTCGGAGCAGGCCAGCGGGTCCTCATCAATCCCGGATTGTTCTGCGAACACTGTGAGCTGTGCCGTCGCGGGTACCCAAACCTCTGCCCCAACGGAGGGCTCCTGGGCCGAGAGCTCGACGGTTTGTTCGCCGACTACGCGGCTATCCCAGAACGCCAACTGCTCGCCGTCCCCGATCACGTGACCGCGGATGCGGCTGGCGTCATCCAGGTGCTGGGCACCTGCGTACACGCGGTATCGAAGGCACCGGTTTCGCCGGGCGACACCGCCGTGGTCCTCGGCCTCGGCGTGTCCGGCCAGCTCATCGCCCAACTCCTCGCCGCCCAGGGAGCTCAAGTCATCGGAGTGACCCGGTCGGAGTGGAAGCGAGAGCTCGCGCTCCAGCACGGCGCGACGGCGGCTGCTGCCCCCGATCAGGCAGGCGCGGTAGTGGCCGAGCTCACCGACGGTCGGGGATCTGACGTGGTCTTCGAAGCGGTGGGAACTGTGCAGACCTTTTCCCAGGCCATCGAGCTAGCTGGGTCGGCCGCCACGGTCGTGTTCTTTGGCACCACCACCGGCATCGGAGATGGCTTGCCCTACTATCAGCTCTATTACAAAGAGCTGACACTGCGAAACCCGCGGGGAGCCACGATGGCGGACTACGAGCAGGCAATCGCCCTGGTTGCCGATGGAATCATCAATGGAGTCCCCCTTATCTCGTCGCGATTCGGCCTCGATGACGTCGACCAAGCCCTGGCCGCCACCCAAGACTCATCAACGCTGAAGGTGCTGATGGAAGTGGAATGAATGGAGCAAACATGAAAGAAGCATTCGGCGTTCTCGCTACTGACTGGCGTGAGGGCATCAACTGGCAAGAAGTCCGCGAGTGGCGCTTGCGAAGAGCACGAGAAGCCATGCGCCGCCATGGCCTCGGAGCGATGCTGCTGATGTACGACGAGAACATCCGCTATGTGACGTCCACCATGACCCCCGGCTGGAACCAGCTCAAGCCCGGACTGCGCTATGCCGTGCTCACCGAGGGCAACGAGCCGATCCTGTATGAGCAGGGCGACATCGGCTACCACATCCGCGAGCATTCGCCCTGGATCCCCAAGGAGAACGTCCGCTACTCCTACGCCTGGATCAAGGGCGCCGCCGGACCGGCTTCGACCGCCCAGGTGGCCAAGTTCACCAATGCGCTGATGAACGATCTGGAGGATGCCGGTGTCTCCGATCAGCCCTTGGGCGTCGACTTCATGGACCTCAACATGATTCGCGCCTTCGAAGAGCGGGGCCTCAACTGGGTTGACGGCATGACCCCCATGATGGAGGCCCGGGCCATCAAGAGCCCCAATGAGCAGAAGGCCATGCAGATGGTGGGCTCGATCTGCGACGTGACCCACTATGAGCTGACCCAGTGGCTGAAGCCCGGAATCACCGAAAACGAGGTCACCGCGTTCACCATGGAGTACCTCTACAACTTCCCGGGCATGGAAAACGTTGAGGACGTGATCGTCTCGTCGGGGCCGAACGCTTGGCCCAACTGGCGCAATCACGGCGACCGGATCATCCGCCCGGGCGACATGGTGATCATCGACCTCGCCGCGCTGACGTGGAACGGGTTCAAGTCGTGCGTCTACCGGACCTACTGCGTGGGCGGTGAGCCCACCGAGGAGCATCAGCAGTACTACGACCTGGCCTCCAAATGGCTCTGGGATTCAATCGAACAAGTCCGGCCGGGGGTAACCACTGCCGACATTGCCGCGGTGTGGCCGTCGGCCAAGGAGATCTGGGGCTACGAGGAAGAAGACGAAGCCGCCGCCAACCTGTGGGGCCACGGCCTTGGTTTGGCCCAATACGACCAGCCGGTGATCTCGAGGATCTGGTCGCTCGACCATCCCCAGGAGATCCAGCCGGGCATGGTTTTCGCCCTCGAAACCCAGCACGGCAAACTCCACGAGTTCGGGGTCCGGCTCGAAGAGATGCTGGTGGTCAACGACACCGGTATCGAGATGCTGTCCACTTACAAAAGTCACGAGATCATCCGAGCCGGATGACCGCAGACCGCTTTCGGGTCCGCGGTCTCGACGATCCCACTGCTGTTGAAGTTGCCGTCAGCGGTGCCAAAGGCGCCGGTCTGGCCCGCGCCCACGCCGCGGGTTTCCCGGTGCTCGATGGGTTCGTCATCCCTCCGGCATGCTCCGAGGAGGCCCTCGGCCGAGCGGTAGAGGTGTTCGATTCCCGCGGTACCGGAGGGGCGAGGATGGCCATCATCGGCCACCAGTTGCCCGATTCGCTGATTGAAGAGGTCGAGCGGTTCGCGTCCGGGCTCCAGCCCCCCTTCATCGTCCGATCCTCCAGTGTCCTCGAAGGCGGGGGTGAGTGGTCGGGGGCGTTCACCTCGGTTCCCGAAATCGAACCCAGCGAAATCGGCCAAGCCGCCAAAAGTGTGTGGGCTACCAGCTTCGCCATCGAAGTGCTGGAGCGATTCGAGGCCGCTGAGATGGCACCGGGGAGCGCGCCGATGGGCGTGGTGGTCCAGCCTGAGGTGCAGCCCGACTTTGGCGGGGCAGCCATCGTCGATGCCGCTGGCGCGGTGACCGTCAACGCCGTCAAGGGCTCGCCGCGGGACTTGATGGCCGGTTGGGTGCCCGGGGTCCGGGCCGTCTTCGAGAGGGGCATCCTCCGAGGAGCCGAGTGCGTCGAATTGATGGGCGAGGATCAGACCCGGGCCATTGCCGAACTGGCCCTGCGGGTCACCGACGCGCTGGGCTCCAACCTCATCGAGTGGGCGATCGTGGAAGGCGCCCTCATCTTGTTACAGGTCCAGCGTTCGGCCGTACACGAAGTCGAGGAGGCAATGGTTGTTCCCGCGGCGCTGGCCCATCCTTTCGCACTCGAGTTCGTGCAATTAGCACAGCGCTACCCGGGTTCGCTCGGCGACGAACTGGTGCTGGGCTGGCTGTCGGCTGCCCCCGCCGAACTCGAAGCCGCGGCATACATCCCGACGGGCGACCGAAATGCTGTACTCGAGGAGGCCCGGGAGATTGCGGCAACGCTGACCGCCCAGGCATGGGGAAAGCCCGTCCAACAGGCTTTGGCGCAGGCTGAACTGGTGCTCCGGCGAATGCGGAGCGACCGTCCCAACGAATCCATCGACGCGCTCCGGGAACTGCAATCAGTCGACTTGGCTCTGGCCCAGAAGTTGCTGGGCATGGTCGAGTACCTCATGAGCACCGATGTTGCTCCTCCGCGACGCGGGATGGGCCGTTGGGAGCCGGTCCTGGCGGGGGTGCTGGCTCTCCAGGGGGATGTCTACGAGGGCGAGTCCAGCGTCGGAGGTGTGGGTGCGGGCCGAATGGTGTGGCTCGACAGCTCCAAGCAGACTGGTCACGTGCAGCCCCGTGACATCATCGTTACCCAGTATCCGCTTCAGAACTTCTCTCCCCTCCTGTGGGATGCGGCCGGGTTTGTGACCGTCGGGGGCGCACCCACCGCCCACCTGTTCGAGGTCGCCCGGTCGCTGACGGTTCCCGCGGTCATCAACTGCCCCATCGCCCACATCGTCAAGGCCGGCCCCCGGTTGGGCATGCTCGACGGCGACGCCGGCCGCGTGGCCGTGGCCAAGGACTGAGCAACGTGACCGAGAGAGCCCCGGTCGGGATCATCGGACTCGGTGTCATGGGGTCGGCCATGTCGCGCCACATACTCGCCGGAGGCCACCAGGTTGTCGGGTTCGACATCGATCTCGCTCGACGGTGCGAGTTCCCCGGATCGGTTGCCGAGTCGGTAGCCGACGTCGCCAGACAAACCCAGATCATCCTCTTGTCCCTCCCCTCCCCTGGGGCCCTGTCGGAGGTCGCGGCCGAACTCGCGGAGAGTGCCTCACCAGATTCGGTCGCCGTCGAGATGGGAACGCTGCCGCTGGCCGACAAGGAAGCGGCCCGCGCCCTCCTGGCTGAGAGCCGCGTCGATCTGGTTGACGCTCCCGTCAGCGGAACCGGGCTCCAGGCCGCCGATGCCACCCTCGTGGTGTATTCCAGCGGTGATGAGCGAGCGCACCAACGGGTGACGCCAATCTTCGACCTCGTCGGCAAGCAGACCTTCTACCTCGGCACCTTCGGCAACGGCTCCCGGATCAAGTTCGTGGCCAACCTGCTCGTGGCGATACACACGCTGGCCGCCGCCGAGGCCCACCAACTGGGCAGTGCCTGCGGACTGGATGCTGATCTTGTTCAAGAGGTGATCGCAGCCGGTGTCGGCTCATCGGCAATGTTCGAGATCCGGGGCCCGATGATGGCGGCTGGCACCTATGACCCGCCGTCTGCGCGCTTGGCCATCATCCTGAAAGACGCCGGCATCATTGCCGACTACGCCCGGAGTCTCGACTCACCAACCCCCCTGCTCGACGCTGCTATTCCCCTCTACCAAGCCGCGGCCGAAGCAGGGCTCGGCGATCTTGACGCGGCAGCCCTGCGCCAACTGCTCGCAGAGCTCAACTAGCGATCGGCCGGTTGGCCCTAGGCCAGGATCATGAGGTGGTCGACGACGACGGCGCCTTGGCCGCGGTCGAGAACGACGACGGGGTTGAGGTCGAGTTCAGTTAGGCGACCGCCGAGGGCGGTGGCCAGGGTGGCGGTGGACATGATCACCTCTACCAGGGCGTCCACATCGGCGAGGGGTCGGCCACGGGCGCCGTCGAGCAGGGCAAAGCCCTGGAGTGAGCGGATCATCTCGTAGGCGTCGGTCTCGTCGAGGGGCAGCGGTCGTATCGCGGTGTCGGCCAGCACTTCGGCGAACACGCCGCCGGTGCCCACCATGACGGCGGGGCCGAGAGTGGGATCGCGGGTCACGCCCACGATCATCTCGGTGCCGCCTGACACCATCTGCTGAACCTCTACCCCCTCGATGACGGCGTCTGGGGCGGAGGCCCTAGCCCGGTCCAGCACCGACTGGGCGGCCTGTTCCACTTCGTCGAGGGTGTCCATTCCCAGAACCACCAGTCCGGCGTCGGACTTGTGGGGGAAGTCGGCCGAGGCGATCTTCACCGCCACCGGCAAGCCAATATGCTCGGCTTCCTGGCGGGCATCCGCCGCGGTGGGCGCTATTTCGCCGGCGGCCAACGGCAGGCCAAAAGCCCTCAACACCGCCCCGGTGTCGGGCACCGAGGCTCTAAGGGTCGCCTCCGCGGCCTCCGGCACTGCATCGAGCAAAGGCGGGCGCACCCGGAATGCGGCCCGGTGACGCTGGTAGCGGTGGTAGGCGGCCAGAGCAGCAAAGCACCCCCGAAAGGAGCGGAACAGCGGTAATCCGGCCTCAACCAGCCGCTCGAAGCCCACTTCGTCCACCTTGAAGGAGTTCCAGGTAGCGATGATGGGCTTGTCCACCTCATCGGCCAGGGCCACGATGTCGTCGCCCAGCGGGTCGGTCATCGACGGGACCGCCCCGGTGATGCCGATAACCGTGTAGCCCACCGCTGAGTCATCGTTGATGTCCCGTATCACCTGTCGGCGGATACCTGCCGGTTGTCTCACGATGAATGTGCCCCCGTTGTCCACGGGGTTGGACACCGTCAGATACCCGGGGATGTGGCGATGCAGCTTCTCTTGGGTGCTCTCGGCCAGTGGAGGCGCCGCCACCCCGGCCAGCTCGGCGGCCTCGGCCATCAGCGTGCTCGAGCCCCCGGAGATGGAATACAGCCCCGCGCCTTCGCCAACCTCGGGACCCAGTTTGGCGAACAGGGCGGCCGTCTCCAGCAGCTCGTCGAGGTCGCGTACCCGCACCACCCCGTACTGCTCAAACAGCCCGTCGATCACCGCGTCCGACCCGGTGAGGTGCCCGGTGTGCGACGACGCCATGCGCGCCCCGGCGTCGGTGGCCCCGATCTTCAACAGCACCACCGGCTTGTGCTGGGCATTGGCGGCCTCCAGCGCGGTGCGCAGCTTGTCGGCCGACCGGAAGCCTTCGATGTAGCCGGCGATAACCGCGGTGTCGTCGTCGTAGGCGAAGTACTCGATGAAGTCGCTCACCTCCAGGTCCACCTCGTTGCCGCACGGCACTTGGCGGCTGAACCCGATGCCGAAGTGAACACCTTGAACGATGGGCCGACCGTTGTGGCCCGACTGGGTGACCACCCCGATCTTGCCCCCCCGCAAGTTGGGCACCTCGGGCACGGGCTCGAACGCGTTGGTGTTGGTGTTGGGGCCGAAGATGCGGATGTTGTGGCGCCGACCCGCTTCCCCCAGCTTGGCCTCCAGCGCGGCGCCTTCGGGGCCGACCTCGCTGAATCCCGAGGAGAACACCAGGGCGTAGCGAATACCGATCGCGCCGCACTCGTCCACCACCGAGGCGCACACCGCGGGCGGAGTGGAGATAACCGCCAGCGCCACCGGCTCGGGTACGTCGGCCACCGACTCATAGACCGGCACCGACCCGATCGACCCGCCTTTGGGGTTGACCAGATGCCAGTTTCCCGTCCCCCACCGGGCGTCCATCGCCCCCCGCAGCGCAGCCTCGGTTTGGGTGCGGTCGACTCCGCCGATCACCGCCACCCCGTCAGGGTGGAAGAACTCCTCTAAGTCGGCTCGGCGCTGGGCCATGGGAAACCGATGGTAGTTAGCGGGCACTTCGCACCTAGAGGCAGAACCGAACCGGCAGGCTACGCTGGCCGCCATGGAAATCGGCCACGTCTATGAGATGCCGCCCATGCGGCCCGATGACGCCCACACCACCTACTTTCCCGCCGGAGTGATCAAGATCGGGGTGGAGTACCGCGACCTCACACCCGAGGCGCTGGTGGAGTACTACGGGGGCGACGAGGCCTACGTCGAGGAATTGCGCCGCACCGCACCGCTGGGCATCGAAGACCGAGGGGTGTCGCTGCACGTGTTCGACGCCGACGGCCAGTGGGAGTTCCTGCGCTTCGACCTGTTCGAGGATGCCCCCCACTACCACTACAACCACCTCGGCGGCGGGCGGAACCACATCATCCCCTTCGACGAGACCGCACACGGCCCCATCGCCGAGTGGGCCGTGGACAAGATCCGCTCGGGCGAACTGGCCCCCATGCTGGCCCAGGCCGGCGGGGCTGAGCTGGCCAAGGGTCTTGACGCCGATGCGCTGGCCGATGTGGCCGACCAGGTAGCGGCCTACGCCGCCGAGCTTCAGGCTCGTTTGGCGGCCGCCGTCTAGCGGCCGTGGCCTAGCGCGCTAGCCGGCCAATTCTTCGAAATCCACCTGGCCGGTGATCATCGAGCCCTGGAAGGCGTTGTCGATGTTGACGTTCACTCCCGACACGAACGACGCCGCATCCGATCCCAGATAGGCCAGCAGATTGGCCACCTCAGCGGCGGTCACGTAGCGACCCCCGGCATTGGCGGCCGTCCAATCGATCATGCCCTCGCCCATGGTCTTCTTGAAGTCGGGCAAAAGCGGGGTGTCGATGGGGGCCGGACAGGCGCTGGCGATGCGCACGCCGTTGGCCAGCATTCCCTTGGCGGCCTGCATGGTGAAGATCTGCACGCACTCCTTGGAGAACATGTAGCCGTCGGCCACCACCTCGGGGTGCTCCTCCACCCAGGCCACCGCCTTGTCCCAGTTGTCGATCGACAGCAGCTCGGTGATCTCGGCCTGGTGGGCCGGCCAGTTCATACCCGCGATGGAGGCGGTGTTGACCACCGCGCCACCGGCGGGGATCTTGGGCAAAAGGGCATCGGTCAGCCGCATCAGCCCCAGGGTGTTCACCTTCATCACATCCTCAGGGGAGAAGGTGGCCGCGATGCCGGCGTTGTTGAACAGCACGTGAACAGGGGCATCGATGGCCGCGGCCGCCCCGTCCACCGCCACCGGGTCGCCCATGTTGGTGGGAATGAACCGGGTGATCGGCCCCGCGGGCTCTTTGATGTCCAGCGCGGTGATCGACGCCGCTCCCAAATCGGCCAGCAGCTCCACCAGCGCGGCTCCCACGCCGGAATAGGCACCGGTGACCACGACGTTGCGGCCTTCGTAGCTCATGGGGTTGGACATCGGGGGCCTCCTGGGGTTGATCGGCTGGCGAATTCTACTGCGACAAGTATCGTTGGGGTCACACTGGCGAGCGACGAAGACCGACGGAGGACGCTGTGGATTTGAACGACATGATCCTGGTGAGCGTGGACGATCACCTGTGCGAGCCGCCCGAGATGTTCGACCAGCACCTCCCGGCCAAATGGCGAGATGAGGCCCCCAAAGTCATCCACACCAACTCGGGCGACGACGTGTGGTCGTTCAACGGCTCGATCATCCCCAATGTGGGGCTGAACGCGGTGGCCGGCCGGCCCAAGGAGGAGTACGGCATCGAGCCCACCGCCTTCGACGAGATGCGCCCTGGTTGCTACAACGTCCACGACCGGGTCAAGGACATGGACGCCGCCGGGGTGCTGGGCTCCATGTGCTTCCCGTCGTTCCCCGGTTTTGCCGGGCGGCTGTTCGCCAACCACCCCGACAAGGAGTTCGCCGCCGACCTCATCCGGGCCTACAACGACTGGCACATCCACGAATGGGCCGGGGCCTATCCGGGCCGGTTCATTCCCATGGCCCTGCCCATGATCTGGAGCGCTGAGGAGTGCGCCGCCGAGGTGCGCCGGGTGGCCGAGCTGGGCTGCCACTCCATGACCTTCACCGAGAACCCGGCCAAGCTGGGCGAGCCCAGCTTCCACAGCGACTACTGGGACCCGCTGTGGGAGGCGTTCAGCGACACCGGCACCGTGTGCTCCATCCACCTGGGCTCCTCGGGAGAGATGGTTATCACCGCGCCCGATGCCCCCATGGACGTGATGATCCAGCTTCAGCCCATGAACATCAGCCAAGCCGCCGCCGACCTTTTGTGGTCTTCAATCCCCCGCCGCTTCCCCGACATAAAGATCGCCCTGTCGGAGGGCGGCACCGGATGGATCCCCTATTTCATGGACCGGGCCGACCGCACCTACGACATGCACCACCTGTGGACCGGGCAGGACTTCGACAACCTGCTGCCCAGCGAGGTGTTCCGTCGCAACTTCTTGACCTGCTTCATAAACGACCCGGTGGGCGTGGTGCTGCGCCACGAGATCGGCATCGACAACATCTGCTGGGAGATGGACTATCCACACAGCGACTCCACCTGGCCCAACGCTCCGGAGCTGCTGGCCGAGACGCTGACCGGGGTGCCTGACGACGAGGTCGACAAGATGACCCATCTCAACGCCATGTCCTGGTACCAATACGACCCCTTCGCCCACCGAAACCGGGCCGATTGCACCGTGGGGGCGCTGCGGGCCTCGGCTGTTGACCACGACATCTCGGTGCAGTCGATGGACAAGGGCCGTCACGAGGGCAAAGACCGCGACTTGGCCGGGTTCACCTCCCGGAACAAGGCCGCCAACCGCTGAGGCAGCGCTCAAACTGACTGCTCCGGCCTTCGGAGCTGTGCGCATCGGCCGCTGGCCCGATCCCCCATAGACGAGCGCACCCCCTGGCCCTCAGCCCGCCCCGGCGCCGACCGCTTCGAGCTACGCCGCCTGTACTGCCCCGCCTGCGCCGTCCAAGTCGACGTCCAAGTCGCCATGGCTGAAGCCCCCCTGCTGGAAACCGCTGAACTGCTGTAGTGAAGCTGGAGTAGCTGGCGGCCGCTCTAGGGGGCTGGCGCCACGGTGAGTCCAAGACGAGATGCGGCGGCGATGAGTTGTTGGTCGCCGCTGGCAAAGATTGTGTCCACGTCGGCAACTGCGTGTGCGGCGGCCAGGTGAACGGCGTCGCAGCCGCGGAGTTGCTGCTCTTCGGACAAGGCGCCAGCAGTTCGGACCAGTCGGTCGGTGATCTCGATGTGATCGATCTGGGCGCTGAGGTCGTCAAGTAGAGCAACCGCAGAAGCAAGCCCTCTTCGGGTTAGCCGCCCGAGTCGTTGAGCCCGGGCCAACGCGGCTCGGGTCTCGACGTAGAGGAGACGCACGCTGACGGTCCGCGTTGCTTCATTCCAAAGTCGCTCGCAGGAATCAGAATTCGGCTCTTCGATGATCAGGGGGATGAACGCGGACGTGTCGAAGTAGACGATCACTAGCGCTGTTCGGCTACGAGTTCGCTCACTGTTCCCTTGCCCTTGATCCTGGAGTGGCCCAATCGTGTCTTCGCCACCTGAGCCGGAATGACCAGCCCATCATCAATCAGCCGGTCGATGGGTCGAGGCTCATGAAGAGGGACCAAGAGCGCCACTGCCCTCCCGTGATCGGTCACGGTGACCTCGGTCCCTGCTCGAACCGCGGTGAGGTAACGACTCAGATTGTCCCGTAACTCTCGAATACCTGCTTCCACACCACCATTATGGCGCTTTCAACTTTGTGAATCTAGCTATATTTCATGTTTTGGCCGAGCTCCCAACGAGCCCCACCCGCGACGGTGATGCATTCGCCGGTGATGAACGAGGCCTCGTCGGAAAGCAGGAAGGCGATGACGGCGGCGGTTTCGTCGGGGTCTTGGAGGCGGCCGAGGGCGATCTTGGAGCGCACCCATTGGCCGCGGTCGCCGCCCGACTGGGCCACGGTCTGGTCGAGATAGGGGTGGCCGCTGTCGGATGCGTCGGGGTTCACCCCTAGGGGGCGCACCCCGTTGACTCTGATTTGGTGGGGGGCTACCTCCATGGCCAATGCGGCTATCAGCCGATCCACCCCTGCCTTGGCCGCGGCAAACGCCGAGGTGCCGACAGCCGCAGCCACAGTGGCATGCGACGAAAGCAGCACAATCGAACCGCCATCGCCCTGGCTAACCATCTGGCGGGCGGCGGCTTGGGCCACCAAGAACGCCCCGGTCAGGTTCACGTCCATCGACCGCCGCCACGATGCCTCGGTCAACTCCAGCAGCGGCGCCCACCCCATCTCAGGTCCCAGCCCTCCGGCCACGTTCACCACCAGATCAAGCCGACCCAGCCGCGACATTGAGCTAAAGATCAAGCAACTCCAACAACTCCTCCACTGTCATCTCGTGATGTGATGCGACGCTCTTGAGGATGCTCGACAATGTTCCGACCTTGACGGGGTTGAGCAGGGGAAGCACCTCGTGGTGCTCTCCGTCTACCTTGGTCGTCACGCGAACATGCGAGCCGCTCTGTCGAGTGGTCTGATATCCAAGCCTTTGAAGTGCTCTTTGCAGGTCGGCTCCGCGCACATCGCGCGGCAGCTTCAAAGAACCAAGACCTCGCCGTGAGCAAAGTGCAGGCGGATCAATTTGGGGCGAGCCATTTCCCCGTCGAAATAGCACTCGAAGGCTTCTCGGATGTTCTTGCGGATTTCTTCGATGGTCTGTCCTTGCGTGTGGATGCCGTAACCAATGGCACTGGCGGAATAACCGCCATCCACCTCATCCTCATTGACCTCGAAGACGATCTCCGTCCCAAGTAACGTCACGCTTCGCAACCTACCCTCGAAGGCTTCTTCTTTCAACCATGTTCTCAACCCACCATTAGGGTGGCGGCGTGCAGGTGGGGGCGGCGCGGTATCAGATGGCCGGGGGGATTCACCGGATCCCGGTGCCGGGCGCGAGCGGGAACCTCCATGCCGCAGCGTTCGCAGTGACCGGGCCCGATCCGGCGGCGGCACTGGAGGATGTGGGGGCCGAGGTGATGGTATGTCTGCTCACCGACGCCGAGATCGCCATGCGCTTCCCCGACTACCCCGCGTGGCTGGCCAATCCCTCGCCTCACCAGGCCATTCACGTGCCGATGGTCGATCAAGGGGTCACCGGCGACGACAACACCCGCGAATTGGTGGACACCATCAACCAGCACCTCAACCAGGGCACCGGGGTCATCGTCCACTGCGGCGCCGGGTACGGCCGAGCCGGAATCGTGTGCATCTCGGTCCTCACCTCACGGGGGATGGACCTCGACCACGCGGTGGCCGCGGTGCGGGCAGCCCGTCCGGCGGCCGGTCCGCAGTCTCCAGCCCAGCAGGCTCAGATCACCCGCCTGGCCCCCGAGTGCTGACCCTTTCCAACGGTCACATCAACCGACAGCCATGCAAGCTGAATGCGGCTAGCGGCCGTTTGCTCAGTAGATGCCCAGCTCTAAGCCGGCGGCAAGGGTCATACCCAACTCCCGACAGGCGTTAAGGTGGGCGTCGGTCAGCTCGCCCACGGCCAGCACCGGTGGGGCCACCGCCTTCCATCCCAGGCCGATGACCAGGGGCTCCACCGCCCGCACCGCGCCAGTGCCGTCGTTGCCGGCCCGTACGAAAAGCCCATATGGCCGGCCCCGGGTGTGGTCGAGGCAGTCGTAGTACACGGTGTCGAAAAAGTACTTGAGGGCGCCGCTCATGTAGCCGAAGTTTTCCGGGGTGCCCAGCAGATAGCCGTCGGCAGCCATCACGTCGTCGGGCGTGGCCTCCAGTGCGGCTGCTTGCACCACCTCCACCCCGTCGATGTCGGGATGGCCGGCCCCGGCCACCACCGCTTCGGTCATGGCCTGGGTGCCCCCCGTCTTGGTGTGGGAAACGACCAGCACTCGCACTGCCCTGACCGTACTCCCGCTTCGATGGCGATTGAGGCCCAACTCGCAGCTGTGCCCACGTCCATCGAGTCGAACCGGCGGGTGCCCACCCGCCAGTCGGCCAGCCATCCAGCGACCCCTACCCCCGCCCGGTGTTGGGTAACTTCTTGCCGAAAGGAAACTGAACGGTGATACCGTACACTTGATGGGTGAAGGTTCGTTCAGTCCGCCACCGCGGACTACGTCAACTGCTCAGCAACGACAACCCTCGGTTTCTTCCACGCGACCTGACCGAACGGGTGCGAAAAATCCTCACGGCTCTGATCCTGGCCAACAGCATGGACGATTTCGCAGCCAATTCTCCTCGTGGGTGGCGAATACACCGGCTCTCGGGGAACCGACAAGACCAATGGAGCGTTTCAGTATCAAGCAATTGGCGAATCACCTTTGAAGAAGAGGGTGGCTATATCGACAGATTGGATTTGGAGGACTACCACTGATGCCAATGAACGAAATCGAAATCAACATGACCCCATCGCATCCGGGTGACTTTGTTCGCACTGAGATCATTGAGGAACTCAGCTTGAGCGTTACCCAGGCTGCCGAGATCCTAGGGGTCCGCCGAGCAACGCTGTCCGATTTGTTGAACGGCAATGCTGCACTCTCTCCTGATATGGCGCTACGAATCGAAAAGGCCTTCGACCTGGGCATGGAGATGCTCCTACGGATGCAGGCATGGTACGACGCCGCGATGATGCGAGCCCGAGCCGATGAGGTTGACGTCAAGCGCTACGAGCCTGTCTAGTCATGCGAGCTTGGCGTGTTCATCAATATGGGAGGCCGTCGGAGGCGCTGCGGCTGGACGACGTCGACGAGCCGGTGCCTGAGCCGGGCAAGATCCGGGTGGCGCCCACTCGGACGGTGCTGAACTTCAACGAGATCGACGGCTGCCACGGGCGCTACCGCACCGTGAACCCCGAGCTCCCCTACACCTTGGGCATGGAGGTGCTGGGCACGGTTGACGCGGCTGGGGAAGGGGCCGAGGAGTGGCTCGGACGCCGGGTACACGCCACCGCCGAGTCGGCCTTCGGGGGCTACGCCGACAAGGTGATCGCCCAGCCCGACATGGTGTTCGACGCCCCAGAGTCGTTGGACGACACCGAGGCGGCCGCATTCTTCTTCCCTTTCCATTTGGCCTGGCTGGGTTTGCATGAGCGGGGTCAGGTCCAGCCCGGAGAGTGGGTGCTGATCCACGCCGCGGCCGGTGGGGTGGGCTCGGCCGCGGTGCAGCTCGCGGTGGCCGCCGGGGCCCGGGTGATCGGCACCGCGGGCAGCGAGGCCAAGTGCGAGCTGGTGCGCTCCCTGGGGGCCGAGGCCGCAGTCAACTACCGCGACGGCGACTTCGCCACCGAGGTGCGAGACATCACCGGCGGGGCCGGAGTCGACCTGGTGTTCGACGGAGTGGGCGGCAAGGTTACCGAGGCCTCTTTACGGTCCATGACCAGGGGCGGACGCCTGATGATCATCGGCTTCGCCAGCAAGATCGAGGCCGAGGATGCCGTTGGCCTCCCCCCGAGGCTGTTGTGCTTCGGGCAGGTCTCGATCGGTGGGGTGCTGTTGGCCTATAGCAGCAACCCGGCGGTCTATGGCGGCATGGCCGGGTTCAACATCAACCCACGATCGTTGGGCGACCGGATCCACGACGAGCTCTGCGGTCGGTTGGCCGAGGGTCGGATCGCCCCGCTGGTGGGCGGCACCGTGGCCTTCGAGGAGCTCCCCTCAGCCCTCGAGCAGATGGAAGACCGCCTCACCACCGGGCGCATAGTGGTGGTCTGCTGATCCAAGCCCGGTTCTGGCCTCGCCGGTGGTCGCTTGCCCAACAAACAGGCCAAAATAGTCTTATGACCGATCTCGGGTATCTCGCCTTCGACGCCGACAACCACTATTACGAGGCCACCGACGCCTTCACCCGCCACATCGACCCCAAGATGGCCAAGCGCTGCATGCAGTGGGCCGACATCGGGGGCAAGCAGCGGCTGATCGTGGCCGGGCGCATCAACCGGTTCATCCCCAACCCCACCTTCGACCCGGTGGCCAAGCCCGGCATCCTCGACGAGTACTTCCGGGCCAAGACCTCGGCCAGCGACATGCGCGAGGCCTTCGGCGAGCTAGACCCCATCAGCCCCGCCTACCGCAGCCGCGACGAGCGCCTGGCCCTCATGGACTCCCAGGGGCTGGGCGGGTGCTTCATGTTCCCCACCCTGGGGGTGGGCATGGAGGCCTGCCTGGAACACGACATAGGGGCCATCACCGCCGCTTTCGGGGCCTTCAACCGCTGGCTTGACGAAGACTGGGGCTTCTCCTACCAAGAGCGACTGTTCACCGCCCTGTACCTGAGTCTGGTGGACGTCGACTGGGCGCTGGGCGAGCTGGAGTGGGCCGTCGGCCGGGGGCTGCGGGTGGTGAACTTCCGGGCCTCCTCGGTGCCCGATGGCCACGGCAACTACCGCTCTTTGGGCCATCCCGACCACGACCCGGTGTGGCAGTTCCTCAACGACCACGGCGTGTGCGTGTCGTTCCACTCCGGCGACTCGGGCTACTCGTTCATGAACCACCGCTGGGGGCTCGGAACCGAGACCGAGGCCTTCCGCTACAACCCCCTCCAGAGCCTGTTGTCGCACTCCCCCATCAGCGACACCATGGCCTCGCTTTTGGCCGACGGGGTGCTGGTGCGGTTCCCCAACCTGCGGGTGGCCACCATCGAGACCGGCTCGTACTGGGTGCGGCCCCTCATCCAGAAGCTGGCCAAGACCTACGGCCAGCACCGCTACGCCTTCGACGAAGATCCGGTGGAGACGTTCCGCAACCAGGTGTGGGTGTCTCCCTATTACGAGGACGACCTGCACG
Source organism: Candidatus Poriferisocius sp. (assembly GCF_965208475.1). Lineage (GTDB taxonomy): Bacteria > Actinomycetota > Acidimicrobiia > Acidimicrobiales > Bin134 > Poriferisocius. Next base: position 1,312,252 of record NZ_OZ242338.1, read on the forward strand.
AGCTGGCCGGACTGATCGGCACCGACCACATGCTGTTCGGCTCCGACTACCCACACGCCGAGGGCCTGGCCGACCCGGTGTCGTTCGTCAACGACCTCGACGGGTTCAGCGACGCCGACGTCCGCCGCATCATGTGCGACAACGGCGCCGGTCTATCGCAGTTGGCCAACTAGCCGGACCCGAGCCGGCCGCAACCTCTACCCCGACTGAAAGGGGCCTCACATGGCCTGGGATTTCGAGACCGAGCCCGAGTTCCAGGAGCAACTCGACTGGACCCGGGCGTTTCTAGATGAGCACATCCTGCCGCTGGAGACCATCGAGCTGGGGGTGACCGACGAGCAGTGGGTTGCGCTCACCACTCCGCTCAAGCAGCAGGTCAAGGACCGAGGGCTGTGGGCCTGCCACCTCGACCCCGAGCTGGGAGGCCAGGGCTTCGGCCAGGTGAAGCTGGGGTTGATGCACGAGATCTTGGGCCGGTCGTCGATCGCGCCGGCCATCTTCGGCAACAACGCCCCCGATTCGGGCAACGCCGAGCTGTTGGCCATCGGTGGCAGCGAAGAGCAGAAGAAGAAGTGGATGGAGCCGCTGTTGGCCGGAGAGATGCGTTCGGGGTTCTCCATGACCGAGCCCGACACCGCCGGCTCCGACCCCACCCTGTTGGAGACCTCCGCGGTGCGCGACGGCGACACCTGGGTGATCAACGGCCACAAGTGGTTCACCTCTGGTGGATCGGGGGCCGATTTCCTGATCGCCATGGTGGTGACCAACCCCGACGTCCACCCCTACCAGGGGTCGTCGATGATCGTGGTGCCCACCGACACACCGGGCCTGGAGATCGTGCGGGACGTGCCCAACATGCACCACCCCTACCCCGGCCAGTTCGCGCGCCACCCCATGGGCCACTCCGAGGTGATCTACCGCGACGTGCGGGTGCCGGCCGAGAACCTGATCGGCAACCCCGGCGACGGCTTTGTGCTGGCCCAGAAGCGCCTAGGCCCCGGCCGCATCCACCACGCCATGCGCTGGATCGGCCAGTCGCAGCGGGCGCTGGACATGATGTGCGAGCGGGCCCTGTCCCGGTTCGCCCACGGCAGCCTGCTGGCCGACAAGCAGATGGTGCAGGACTTCATCGCCGAAACCCGCATCGACATCGCCTCGGCCCGATTGCTGTGCCTGCACGCCGCCTGGCACATGGACAAGCACGGCTCATCGGCGTCGCGCACTGAGATCGCCATGATCAAGGTGTACGGCACCAAGATGCTGTACAACGCCATCGACCGCTCTATCCAAGTCCACGGCGCCCTGGGCTACTCCGCCGACATGCCCCTAGAGGAGATGTACCGCAACGCCCGGGCCTCCCGGTTGGTGGATGGGGCCGACGAGGTACACAAGGTGTCCATCGCCCGCCGCACCCTCAAGGAGCACGCCGCGGTGGACGGCCACCCCACCGAGCACATCCCCACCCGCCGAGCCGCCGCCCTCGACCGCTTCGCCGACCTGCTCGACATCGAGGTCATGAACAGCTAGGAAAATCAGCTAGCCCAGTAGCCTTTCAGCATGTCCAAGCCGCTGGCGCTGAGTTTTCTCAAATCGGCCAGCGATGCCCGCCAGCTGCCCGAGTCCCGCTGCGAGGTGGCGCTGGTGGGGCGGTCGAATGTGGGCAAGTCTTCGCTTTTGAACTCGGTGGCCAACCGCAAGGGACTGGCCCGCACGTCCAAGGCACCGGGGGCCACCCGACTGATCAACATCTTCGAATTGGATGGCGAGCCCGGCCGCTGGCTGGTTGACCTGCCCGGATACGGATTCGCCAAGGCCCCTAAGGCTCAGCGGGTCGGATGGCAGAAGATGATGGATGGCTACCTTCTCGACCGGCCCAAACTGGTGGAGGTGCTGCTGCTGGTGGACGGCCTCATCGGCCCCACCCCGCTCGACCTCCAGACCGTGGAATGGCTGGCGCACCACGACGTACCCCTGCAACCGGTGGCCACCAAGGCCGACAAAGTGAAGGCATCCCGCCGGGGTGCCCGCAAAGCCGAGTTGGCCCAGGGTCTCGGGGTCGCCCCCGGCGATGTCATTTGGACCAGCGCCGCCAAAGGCCAGGGAATTCCCGAGCTCCGGGCCGAGATCAACTCAGCCCTCCGGCTCAACCCCTGAGCGGAAACCCCACCGCGGCCTCCAGCTCGGCCAGCGCCTCGTCGGGGTCCACCACCTTGATGGTGGTCATCCCCATGGCTCTAGCCGGCTTGAGATTCACCCCCAAGTCGTCCAAGAACACACACCCCAAGGGCTCCACGCCCAGCGCCTCGCAGGCCATGGTGTAAAACGCTGGATCGGGCTTGCGCACCCCCACCACCGACGACTCCACCACCACGTCGAACCACCCCATCACCTCCACCATCTCAGCCGACCGCTCCGACGACGCCATCGGCGCATAGTTATTGGTCAACAGCCCGGTCTTCAACCGCTCCGAGCACCGCCGCACCGCTTCAGAAACGGCAGGACGCAGCTCGCCGCCCAGCCCATCGAGCACCGCCAACCCATCCACCCGATACCCCAGCGCCACCGCCTCTGCTTCAAACGCGGCAGCGAATTCCTCTAGCCCGATCTCCCCCCGCTCCATCCGCGCCCAAGCATTGCTATCCGCATCAGTCGAGTTGATTCGCCGAATCAACCCCTCCGGCAGCCCATTGGCCCGCTCATAAACCGCAAACCCCTCCCAAGGCCCCGAAACAATCACCCCACCCATATCAAACAACACCGCCTCAAGCACCGCCTGACCCTACCTATTCAAATTGCTGATCTGGCTGATCTAAATGAGGCAAGATCAACTACCTCAGCTTGGCCAATTCTTGAGAACTCATTCTTGTATACCATGCGCGAGCCTGAGCTGAACCGCTGGCCTGTCTCCGGATTCCGGATGGTCCGCTTTGCATCAATGAGTCCTTGATCACGCAGTGTACGCAGGCCACGCTCAATTGTGGTGGTCGAAAATGGGTAGGCTACACGGCCTTCGGCCCGTTCGAGGTAGCGATTCCTATTGTTGAACCAAGTCGGCTTGCCGAAACCATGTCGCTGCTCCGATCTCGATCTCTTCCCCGGTGCGTGGACGATGGCGGTGGCGAGCAATACGGTCAGCGGTCATCGCGCAGAGATAGCCAACAACTTCTGGAGTTCCCCAGGAGCGGTGGAATTCGCTAAATCGCGACAGCTCCCCCCGCCTGAGACCAGACCCAGGAAGTCACCTGCCTCCCGCGTGCATCCATAGCAGTAAATCCTTACTTCAGCCTGAGCCAGTGGGGGCTTGCACTCTCACTTCAGGAGAGGTATACGCCCGAGGCCGGGGGAGCCCTCAATGGTGCAACCGGGTGTAGCCCAATTTTGACCCTGCACCGGCCAGCGCAGTACTGGGGCGCTGCGAATCGCCGTCATGGGTATCAAACGCCGGTGTATTGCTGGACTTTGATACTCTAGACGACATGCTCAAGGACGGCATCGCCCCCAGCGAACTGTCCGACTGGCTGATCGGACAGGGGCGGCACTTCATCTCCACCACTGAAGCGGCTCGCGTTCTGGATGTCGAACCAGAATCAGTATCGGCAAGCCTTGAGCGTCCGCGACAGGCAGGCAAGCTGGTCTCGGTCACCAAAGGCGGGTGGATTCCAGTGCCCGCTGAGTATCGAAGCGCGGGGTCCCCCCCGCCGACCCACTTCATCCATCAGCTCATGGAGCACCTGGGGCATCCGTACTACGTCGGATTCCTGTCCGCCGCTGCCATTTGCGGCGCTTCGCATCAAGCCCCCATGGTGACCCAGGTGGCGACACCGGCCAAGCTCCGCGAGCGCAAGGTCGGACGCGGGCGCATCCGGTTCATCGAACGGTCAACGGCCGCCGACCGACCCCGCAAGTCACACAACGTCCCGACCGGGCGAATCTGGGTCTCGACCCCCGAGGTGACCGTTTTCGACCTCGTCGAGGTACCACAAGAAGGAGCAGGGCTCTCGAATGTGGCAACCGTCGTTGGAGACCTCCTGGCCGAGGGGCAGTTAGACCCCGACACACTGGCTTCTGCCGGCGCTTTCTTTCCAAAAGCAGTGGTCCAGAGAGCCGGGTATCTCATTGACTTCATGGCTCACGAGACAAACACCGGCTTCGACACCGGACCCTTGCACAAGCTGGTAGAAGACACCCGCTACCGGGCTCTATCTCCCAGCGGTGGCCCAGGCCACCGAGACCCGCGCTGGCACATCACAGCCAACACCGAACTCGAGCACGACCTGTGATCACCCAGGCAGATATCGCCCACTGGCAGCAGCGCGTCCCCTGGCCCGCACTCGAACAAGTCGAGCAGGACCTGGTGTTGTCACGCCTTATCGCCGAGATTGCCAACCATCCGCTCCTCGGCAACGAACTGGTTTTCCGAGGGGGCACCTGCCTCCACAAACTCTGGCTCGACCGACCCTGGCGGTACAGCGAAGATTTGGATTACGTGCGGCGCTCAGCCGGCGGCATCGGCACGGTCCTCGATGCCATCCGCGACATCGCTGGCGCAGTCGGATTCGACCAGGCGCGGACTGATGTGCGCCAGCATCCCAAAGTGAGGCTGGAGTCGACCTTTGTCAACGGCGACAGGATGCGAATCAAGATCGAGATGAACACATTCGAACGCTCCCCAGCACGGCCAACCACGTCCAGAAGGCTCAACGTCGACAGCCCGTGGTTCACAGGCCACGCCGATGTATCCACCTTTGCGCTCGAAGAACTGGCCGCCACCAAGATCCGCGCTCTGTTCCAACGCAAGAAGGGCCGTGACCTCTTCGACCTCTGGCTGACGGTGGAACAAGCCGGTGTGCTGCCACAAGACATCGCAGCTTGCTTTGGCACCTACCGACCCAACGGCTGGACTGAGAACCGGGCATTCGCCAATCTCGACGCAAAACTGGAGGACCGAGCGTTCGCTCAAGACTTGTCGCTCCTGCTGCCGGAATGGCCCGCCGACTACACCGTCCACGCCGGAGCCGAAGTTGCTAAATCAATCATCCAAGCGATCGCAACGAACAAGGCTCGGGATGAACGTTAGGGGCAGACAAAATCGCCGAGTGTCACTGTCGGGCCTGCCGGGGCACTCAACCGGGGGTTGCTCAGGGGGAGCGTCCGAGTTTCACTGATGTGGTTGCCGGTGAGGCGTTCTGCGTGCGCTCAGGCCGCTATTCGTCGTTTGCCGGGTTGCTGTGGTGGGCGGTAGGGGGCCAGCTTCTGGGCCTTGGTGACCGCTCTTTGGGCTCTGCCCACATAGAGGGGCTGCCCGTCGGCTGAGAAGACCATCGGAACGATCGCCGCGTCGCAGGCCAGGCGGCGGAGCTCATCGATGTCGATGGGCGTTCCGTCGATCAGCCCCGCGCTTGTGAGCCGGCCTTCGAGGGCGTCGTGCTCGGCTGACACCACGAGCACCGTCTTCTGCGGACGAACGCCGCCGCCTTCACCGGCAGACTCATTTGCCGAAGCGTCGGCCGGCTGCTGGGTAATCAGCGTGACGAGCGCGTCTGCGTTGCGCTGCTCGAAGGCCGAAGTTTCAAGAATTTCTTTGCTTGCGAGCCCCGTAACCGGCAGACCTCTTGAGATTGGTAAACCTGACCAAAAACCGAGGTCTGGTCAGGGTCAGTGCGGCCTTGAACTAGGCGGCCATCCGCAAGAGCCGGTTGCCGGTATTGGTGTCGACGTAGGCAAAGCTCTGCGGAGGCCGGAAGCCTGTTGGCTTCGCCCGCAAGTCTTGGAGAGGCACCTTACTGCTGAGCGATTGCGGCTGTGCCAGCGTTAGAGCTGTGCCTACTTCCACGCCCTCGAAATAGCGCTGAAACTCGTGGTAGGTCAAGGCGCATCGTGATCTGTGCTCGCGCCACAAGACGGCGAGGTCGCCAGATTGGACATCCGCGACAATGCAAGTGCCGAGCAGCGCCCGCACCGGCGTCGTCGCGTACAACAGCGCCCGCGTCGGGACATCGATCTTCGGTGCCGTGCGGCGGAACTCGACCGTCTTGTCGCCAGCAAGGATCGCTTCGGCGAATCTCGGCTTGAGAGACAGGACAACCATCCGGTCTTGGTCGATCCCACCCAACTCATCAATCATCTGGTCTCAACCCTTCCTCGTAGAGTGCCCGGACACTCTGCCGTCGACCGCGGCCTCGTTGATCGCCGAATACAGCAAGATACGCAACGTCGCGCTGCTGGCGTTCCCAAGTTCGATGACCCGCTCATAGTACGGCGACCCAGGATTGACTGTTTCGATCATGTTCAATGCCCTCATCTCCACACGATTACCGTTGAGGATGAGGACACATACGACACCGTGGTTGGCACCTTGGCCAACTTCCCAAGCTACACCCCCTATATCGCCCTCGAACCGGAGGCGTTCCGATGACCATGACCAATCGAACTCCGCCAGAGCAGGCAGACCTCTTCTGCGAGACTGACAACAACCGGGTCGCTCGAACTCGGAACTCCATGTTGTGGGCCGCATATGGAGATGCGCTCGGATTCATCAGCGAGTTGGTGGACGAAAAGGGCCTCAAGCGCAGAACTCAGGGGGCTCCGCTAGACCGGCTCATGGACTGGAGACGAAGGGTAGGGGGCCGGGGAGGCGTGGACGTAGTGCTACCCGCCGGATGCTGGTCCGACGACACTCAGCTTCGAATGGCGGTAAGCCGCTCGATCGGCAATCACGGCTTCGACGTGGAGACCTTTGCCCGCATCGAACTTGCCGTCTGGCCGTCTTACGCGCTCGGCGGCGGACGGGCCTCCAAGGCCGCAGCCAAGAACCTGGGCGCACCAAATGCCCTGTGGTACGCCAACACCTTCTCCGGCTGGTGCGATGCCGGCGGCAACGGTGCTGCCATGCGGATCCAGCCTCATGTATGGGCATCTGCCGACCTCAACGGCGGCTACCTGCTCGACGTGATCGTCGACAGCGTCTGCACCCACGGACATCCCCGGGCCATCGTGGGAGCTTGCTTCCATGCCTCGACCCTGGCCCACTGCCTTCGAACAGGCACCGCCCCAACATTGGAGGAATGCGGGGCCATCGCCGCCAACCTGGGCGATGCCCTCTCGCTGATCAAGGGCCATCAGAGCCTCGGCGCTATGTGGGTCGGCCTCTGGGAGCGGGAGAGCGGCAAGCAATTCCAAGAAGTTTGGCAAGCCACCGTTGTCGAACTCTGCGACGCTATCCACCACGCCGCAACTGCCGTCGACACCAAATCGTGCCTCACCGAGACCTACCGAGCAGTCTCCGACCGTCTTGGCCTCGCCGACAAGCGACAGCAGGGCAGCGGCATCCTCACCACCGTGGCCGCCGCGGCACTCGCCGTGCTCGCGGACAACCCATACGAGGGTTGCGCAGCTGCTGCAAACGCGCTCGGCACCGACACCGACACGATTGCCACCATGGCAGGCGCTCTGCTAGGTGCCTGTGATGCAACCGCCCAACTCCCCGAAGAACCTCTCGATAGCAATTACCTGCTGAACGAGGCCGACCGCCTCACCGCCATCTCCCAAGGTCAGCAAGTGAACAGCCACCCCTACCCGGACACCCTCACCTGGACCGCACCCCAAACCCAAGCCGACGCGCTGGTATCCGAAAATGGACATCTCGTCGTCGAAGGCCTCGGCCCGGTAAAAGAGCAGGATTCCCTACCGTCCTGGGGGCCTCGTAAAGACTTCGCCTGGCAGTGGGTCCAAACCGAATTCGGCCAGACGCTCCTCATCAAACGCCGCCCCGAACTCCCCTCCCGCAAAGCTGGCAACATTCTGGAATCGCCGAACCCACCCCTACCCCCTTCCACCCCTCGCCCGCACAAAACTGCCAAGACCCCCAAGAATAAGTCTTGCCCTCCGAATGAGGCTCCACTGGACCGCGGACTAGACCTCGACGCAGCCGTAAAGCACGCCAAGGAACACATCGCCGACAACACCCAACTCGGCTACACCGTCCGACGCGCAGCCCGAGACGGAACCATCAACGATCTGGTCGCCTTGGTGACATCCCTCCGCGACGACCTGCGCCGCTGACCCACTCCCGATTCCTGTCGGCCTGACACTTGCCCTCGGTATGCTGAGGCCGTGGACGTGACCGTCACCATTCCTGATGATCTCTACAAGCAGGTCGAATCACTCGCCAGCCGCCAAGAGCAGCCCCGCTCAGACCTCTACGCCCAAGCTCTGAAGATGCTCGTCCGTGCCCATGGCGACCCTGATCAGCTATCAGATGGTCCCAGCAGACCCGAGTGGCTGGACTGGAGCGCCGAAGAAATCACCAGCAACCTCAATGAGTACGCCAGCAAACACGATACCAGTCTCGACTCAGCACTAGCAGAGGCTCAAACCAGAATGCTCTTGGAGAACTGCGAGTAGGGGTGAGACGAGGCGATTTGCAATTGCGGGCACCTGAGTTCGTTGTAGACGCTGATGACCCTTTTGCAAATGACCGGCTGAATCGCCAACACGATATAAAATCATTCTGCGATGTGATTCAGAACGCTGGAGAACACGGAGCAATCATCCTGCTTGACGGCCAGTGGGGTTCGGGAAAAACGGCATTCGTCAAGATGGCCACTGCCCATTTGCAAACTCAAGACCCAAGAGTTGCCGAGTTCAACGCGTGGAAGCAAAGCCATACCGAGATACCACTCGCGGATCTGGTTGCAGCTATATCTACACAGATCGACAAATCCAAAATGAAGGCTGTGAAGAAAGCGGCGGGAAATGCACTTGTTCACGTCAGCAAGATGGCTAGTCGTGGAATCGTAGATGTAGATGCCATGAAGATTTCCAAGCCTGAGATCATTGATCAGTGGGAAGAGATCGAAAAGGCAGTAGGCGAATTCAGGACTCAACTCCAACTTGCAGCGTCATCAGATAACGGTCCTCTTGTAGTCATCATTGACGAGTTGGACAGGTGTCGTCCAGACTACGCGCTAAAAGTATTGGAAACTGTCCGGCACCTATTCGATGTTCCTGGTGTGGTTGTCGTGCTTGCCGCTAACTTGAAAGAACTCTGCCACACCGTTCAATCCATTTACGGGCCGAACTTCACAGCAGACCGTTACTTGCGCCGTTTCGCTGACCAATATGTGCTGCTAACCAAGCCCGATGAGCAGCATCTCTCTGAGTTCCTTGAACACACCTTGGAGATAGCCGGACTGCATACTCGCATTTCAGCGGCGAACTCGCCTATGGGCACCGATGCAGATGCAGGCAAAGTCCTGCAACTGGCGATTGAAGCTACGGGATGCAGCATTCGCGATCTAGAACAGGCAATTTTTCGAGCTGTAGCACCTATCGCTTCTGTAGAACCAGGTTTTCATCCTCGTCCTTCTGCTCCGCAACCGACACTCATGATAGCTGCACTAACAACACTGCAAGTCATAGCCCCAGATGCCTATCGAGGCATCGTTGATGGAGATGACGATGACGGATTCGCTGCAATCGCCGCAATATGCAAGGTTCTCGGCAAACCATATGAGGATAACATAAACGACTGGCCGTTCACGCCAAGAGGTCAACTCGAATCAATCTTGATAGCAGGTATGAGCACAGCCTCTAGCGGTAAGGTAGCAGAGATAAGTGAGAACATTTCACGAGACTATCAAAAAGCCACGCAATGCAGCGACGAGTTGGCCGCCACGATGGGTAGTCGCATTATCGGTATAGACTTGAGAACCTTCAACTGGGTTCGTCGTTTAGTGTGTTTCCGAGACTATAAGCCATCCACAGGCGAGCAAATATAAGCCAATACAGCCAGCCAGTCTGCTTCTGTGCGCACTTGGCCGACATTGGGAAGCCCTATGGCTCGTCCCACCATCAGTGTTTTGGCGGTTTTCTCTGGGCGGGGGTTGGGGTGGGGAGGGTGGTGGCGGGAATAAGGGGGGAGGCGAGGATGTCTTCGAGGAGTTTGGCGGCGGTGGGGGTGACTTGGACGGTGTGGTCGAGGACGGCGAGGAGGCGGAGGAGTTCGTCGGATTGGGTCCAGTGGGTTGGACGGACGTTGTCGAGGGGACTGGACTTGCGGCCTTTACGGTTCTTCATGCGGTAGCCCAGCCAGGAGCGGAGGACTCGCAAGCCGGAGACTTCGAACTCCCATACCTCAGGACTGACGGGGCCGAAGACTCCCGTGCCGACGATGAGATACTGAGTGTCGATGGCGTAGGCGAACTGCTCGGGCATGGCCTCCACAGGGGCGATCTCTTGGGCGGGGCCAGCAGGGAGACGGGATTGGCCGGGTGGGGCGAAGCGCTCGCCCCAGGTGTGGTGCCAAAGCAGGTCGCGACCCAAATACGCTGCTTGCTGGAACAGGTCGGCATCGGTGGTGATGGGGAGGTGGATGGGGCCGGCACCCTCGGCCAACTCGTTGGCGAAGTGCTCGCTGAAGGCAGCGGTGCCGCCGAGGGCGTAGGCGTAGACCAGCAAGTCCTCGGAAGTGACCAGAATGCCGAGCTGCTGGCTCAGGGCTTCGAGCAGGCTTTCGGTGATGTTGACTACTTGGCCGCTGCTGTCGCGGTAGAGGGGTATGACATTCTTGGCACCGCGACCACTGAAGTGGTGAAGGTCGGGGACGTAGGGGGTCACGGTTAGAGCGGGGCCGCGGCCGAGCTTGGTGGAGGTCAAGGTTGTGAGGAATACCTGGTGAGGGCCGCGGACACGCCAGAGCTCGGGTCTGGCCCTGTCAGCAAGTCGATGGTCAGCAATTACCCACTGGCGATCAAAGCTCCGGTAGGCGTACTGCATGATGTCTTCTGGATCATCCCCTCTGTCCAAAGAACTCAATGACGGCAGAGCCTTGTAGGGGGTGAGCAGGGATTTCGGAGTGCTCCCGATGTGGCGAAATCCCGTCTCCTTGGCCATCTCCCCCCGGTGCCGTGGAACTGCGGAAACCAGTTCTCGCCATCGGCGCTCCAAAAGAGACTTTGTTTCAGCGATGGGCCATGTTCGTTTCAGCTGGCAACCCGAGTGAATCCACGGGAACAAGTCGGTCACCTGCGGCCAGTCGTAGTACGCAGCGTCGCTTCGGGGGATGAAGTCGTCCAGGCCGGTACCGGTGATCTGCTCGGTCACATCGGCCAAAGACAGCGCTCCCAACCCCGTCAGCTTCTGTTCGCGGGTGCCAGCGACGCGGTGGCTGCGCACCGCGCAGTCGCCCGAGCGCTCCGAACCAGTGCGAACACCGACAGCGATGGCAACAGGGGTTTGAATGTCGAAGACGTTCTCTTCCGTCTGAGCGCCGCGGCCCTCGCCGCCGAGGTCGACGATCCACAGCTCGTCGAAGGCCTGTCGGAGCAGGTGGCGGACGCCACCCATGGACACGCCGTCGAGGTATGAAGATGCAGTGATGAAGGCAACCACGCCGGGGCCTTCGGGTAGCCGGGTGGCCTGCCAGGCGGCCCAGCACCAGAAGTAGACGTAATCGTTGTAGACGTTCTTGAGGTGTATGCCCAACCCGGCGTCTTTCATAGGCCTGGTCACCTCGTTGAGCAGCGGGTCGATCCCGGGCACCCCGTGGCGGACCACACCCCCTTTGCGCTTGCCGACCGCTCCGACCTCCCTCTCTTCGCGGTCATAGGGCGGGTTGCCGAGCACAACAGAGAAGCGTTCGTATTCCTTCAGTTCCGCGGCGCGCTCACCTTCCTCGGCCACGGGGTTGCTCATAGTTTGGAGCTGGCCTTGGCGGGGGGTGTGGTCGAGGGCGTCGGTGAGCAGCACCTTGGGTTCGCCGTCGTCCACGCCTTCGCTGTGCAACTCCAGAGCGACTTTGAGGTGGGCGATGGCGTAGGGACCCAGCATCAACTCGAAGGCGTGCATCTGGGGCAAGACATGGTCGCGCAGATGCCGCGGCCAATCGTCGGAGGCACCACCCGCTCCCAGGAACGACCGCTTGGCTTGGCGGAGCCAGGCCACCAGGAATGTGCCAGTACCGGTGGCGGGATCGACCATCGACACGAACGGGCGGTCGGGGTCTAGGCCGTCGGGCACGTCAAAGCCATTGCGGTCGGCTACCTCCCGCCAAGAGGCGGGATCGGCAATGCCCATCGGCAAACCGAAGCGGGAGCGCAGCACTTCATCAGTGGCTCGCACGATGAAGTCCACGACCGGCTGGGGCGTGTAAAAGGCTCCAGCGTCGGCTCGCATCTTGGGGTCGTACTTCTTGAGGAACTCCTCGTAGAAGTGGATGACAGGGTCGCCGCCCTTAGCGGTGGCCCCGAACTGGTCGAGAATCGACTCCACGTTGGTGTCGCGCAGGTCGGCCACAAGCTGGTTGATCCCGCTGCCGGCCATGTCGAGGGCAGCGGCCTCGTCGTGGACCTGCTCGAAAAAAGCGGCCAAAAACGGGTTGGCCAGCGGGACGGCTGAGAAGATGGGCGACGAGCCGAAACCCTCGGGGTCGGTGATCCGGCTGGTGAGCGTGCCGTACACCAGGGTCTGGGCGCACATGTCGGCGAACTTGGGGCCGTCCACATCGGACACAAGCTGGGCACGCACTTCATTCATCAAGGTGGTGAACGGGCCGATCTGCTGGTGGGCTCGCTCGTGGGACTGCTCGCGAGCCAACGCATCTTGGATTTGATCCCGGAGGTCGGCGGCTGTGCGGGCCATGCGATCGGCCAGGCGGGCGGCGTCGCCGATGGCCTGGCCAGGCATCAACTTGAAGGCATCCCGCCAGTCGTGGCGCCACTGGTCGGCATCATTTGTCTCAGTTGGCCACACGAGCGATGGCATCAGCTCCTCGGCCAAACGGGTCAAGTGCGGGTGGGGCGACTGGGCCGGCCGCCAGGCCAGAGACCGGACTTTGGGGAGGCGGTCACCGTCGTCGAAGAAGGCGACGAAGTGCATCTCGACCGCGGGGTCGCTTCCGGTGAACACGATGAAGAGCAAATCGTCTAGCGCCCATGACGGGCGGGTGCCGTTGCCCACGCGGCGCTGGCGGGTGACCAGCGCCTGGAGCAGCCGCCGAAGCTGAGTGATGGGCAGGCGCGGCCCGTCGAACTGCACCAGGAACACACCCCAGGGCTGGTCGGCGGTGAGCGGGCGCATCTGCTGGAGTCTCACGACGTCGCGGAGCTTGTCGGCGGGGACGCCCAGCTCGGCGGGGTCCCAGTCGTAAGTGAGGTCGTCGAGGCTCTCGTCCTCCAAGTCGGCCCCCTCTAGGGGCCAGCCCAGCTCGTCTCGCAGATACACCGACACTTGGGCGAAGGTGCGAATGCCCCGTAGCACGTCGATTCGGCGTTGGAGTTCGGTGGGCATCAGTTCAGCTCCATCCAGCACATCAGCTTGGGCCTGGGAGCATCGAGGGGGGCGTTCACCTGTTTCAGATAGGTGTCGCGGACATGGCCGAGCACCAGCTTGCGGACCTCGGTCAAGATCGGGCGGTCGGTGGTGCAGCGGCGAGGGGTGTTGGGCTTGGAGCGGATGCACCCGGTGATCTCGCCGGGCGACTCCAAGACCTTCTCCTGGTCGAGGTCCCAGAGGTACCACCGAGTTGGGCCGGCCTCCAGGGTGAAGGCCTGCTGTTCGGTGTCGAGCGCGGGCAGTCCGTAGCAGAAGAACACCCCGCGGGCGCCCTTGCTGAGCTTCTGGCGACCGGAGAACACCGAGCCGGGGAACCCGTCGAGCCGCTCGGCCAAGTCGGGGTGCTCTTTGATCAAGGCCTGGTACTCCAAGTGCATATCCTCGACCGCGGTGCGGGCGCCCTCGTAGGAGGCGTTGAATTCCCGCAGTGCTTCATAGTCGTCTTCGGGGGTGAGGAGCTTGCGACCCTCGATGCCCAGGGTCTTGGAGATCAGCAAGGTCTTGCGGGTGACCTTCTCGTACAGGCTGAGCATATTCTTGAGGTCGTCGGGGGGGAGGAAATTCCAGAACAGCACTTGGTGTCGCTCGCCCTCCAACCCCGGGTGATCGGCGACAAGCCGGGCTTCGACTTCGGGTGCCATGCGCCGGTCGACACGGCCTATGCGCTGCATGAGCCGAACCGGGTTCCAGTGGATGTCGTAGTTGACGAGCCGGCTGGCGTCTTGGAGGTTGAGACCCTCAGACAGCACGTCAGTGGACACCAGCACCCTGATCTCCCTGTCGCCACAGGCGGCCAACTCTGTCGAGCTGCTGGCGTTGTAATAGGGGGCGAACCGGCGGATGACTTCGGCCCTATTGACTGTCGATGCACCATCGATCTGCTCCACGCCTTCGATGCCCTCGCTCCTCAGATGCCGAGCGACATATCGGGCAGTGTCGGCGAATTCGGTGAACACCAGCACCTTGCGGTCAGCCAGGTCCTTGCTGCGCAGCAACCGCGTGAGCTTTTTGAGCTTGTCGTCTTGTGCGGGGGTGAACCGGCTAGTGAGCTCCAGGAACTGGGAAATCTGTTCGAGGTCGAGAAAGACCTCGCTCAACATCTCGGTGACATCGTATTCATCGCGCGACAGCCGGCTGTCGGCAGCAGCGTCAAGCAGCTCGGGGGGGATGACATCCTCTTCGGCGTCTGCCTCTTCGCCTACGCCTGCGAACGGCAGCCCGAGTTGGCTTTCGGGGTGATAGCCGATCACCGCGGCATGTTGGCGCTTCCAGCGGTCGTAGCGCTTCTTCTCCGAGTCGGTTTCGCTGTGGACCTCCACAAAGGCCAGCAGCTTTCGCAACAGCAGGTCGAGCGATTTCTCAAAGGCGTACACCGAGCTCTCGAACCGCTTGAGGAACAAGGTGCGGATGAGGCCTACCACCTGGCGCTGGCGGTTCTCCTCGAAGGGGTCGATGCTGTCGTCGGGCCCGATGTAGTAGGCCAGCGGGTAGTAGATGGCCAGGGAGAAGAGCGGATCCTTCTTCTCAAAGGCCTTCTCGAACAGGTCGAGCACCTCGCCATAGGAAGACCGAATGGAGTACTCGGCCACTCTGGGGGACTTCCGCTCGGGAAACGCCGACGACTCCCCCTTCTCCTGGATCTGGCTGGCTTTCGCGTAGGCACGGCTCCGCTGCACCACCAGCGCACCGAATATCTCATCGTCCGCGAGGGCTTCTCGAGCCTCGAGAGTGAAGCCCTCGGTGAAATCGACGCCTTCGCCGCCCAGCGATTCCTGCAAGTGGCGCTCCATGACGTTGAAGTGGCCGGTGAGATTGTGAACCCCCAGGCTGTGGGCGAAGTAGGCCTCGTTGCGCCGGGTGAACAGCTCGACCATGTGGCGGAAATCGGCCAGGCGGTTGTTGACCGGCGTGGCGGTGAGCATGAACACCTGTTTGGGACGTGCCGAGCCTTCCAGCAGGTCGTAGAGACGCCAGTAGCGGGAGCGGAGATCGGGTTCGTCGCTGCTTTCGGGGCGGCGGCCAAGGCGACCGGGGTTGCGGAAGTGGTGAGCCTCATCGATGACCACCGCGTCGGCCAGCTCCGAGATTCGCTCGAACCGCTCGGGGTAATCACCGGTGCGGCTCAGGTCGGTGTGGCTGAACACAGTGAGGTTGGAGAAATCGGCCCCGCCGCCGAAACCGCCGATGTGCGAAAGCCACCGGCGCAGGTGCGGTTCCCACACGCCCTCCTTGGCTGCCTTTGGGGCGAAGATCACGACTCGTTTGTTCTCATGCAATACCAGCCGCTCCACCAGCATCAGCCCGACAAAGGTCTTGCCCAAGCCCACGCCGTCGCAGAGGAAGGCCCCTCCGTATTGGCGGGCGATCTTCATCAGCGACCAATAGGCCTCCCGCTGGTACTGGTCGAGGTGGGGGAACATCCGCGAGTGGGACTCATCCCAATCGCCGGCGGTTAGCTCGCGGCCCCGGAAGAACTCGTGGAGGGCCTTGGCGTAGACATCGAAGGGGGTGAACTCGGCGGTATGGCGGGTAATGGTCCGAAGCACATCCTCGGTGACCCCTTCGGCTAGTTCCCAGTGGATGTCGAACCAATCTTGGAGCTGGGCGACTTCCCGGCCGCTCTGGATTTGGATGTTCAGCTCGACGTTCTCGGTGAGCCCGGCTCGGGTGAAGTTGCTGGAACCGACCAGTGCCTGGGCCCCGACCACGTCAAACTTGGCGTGGGTGATGTAGGCCTTGGCGTGGAACTTGTCCCGCCGGTACACCCGGCACTCGATCTTGCCCTCTTTCAAGGCTTCAACCACTGCCTCCACGCCTTCAAGGAAAGGGTTGTCGTCTTTCTCGGTTTCCAGGCTGTCGTCCAGCCGCCCGACCCGGCGCTTGATCGCCTCGGCGAAGGCATTGCGGGTCTTCAGCGATACCTCGTCGCCCATGAGGATGCGGATCTTGTCGAGCTGCTGCCATTTGCCGTCGAGGGCCAGCAGCGCCCCGATCTCGAAGAACCCCGTGGCGATGTCGAACGAGTCGGCGATATCGGTCCACTGCTGGAGGTATTGCAGCCCCGTCCACCCCGACACACTGTTGTCAACAATGAACAGCTCCCCGCCGCCCCTATCGCTCACGCCAGCAAGCTACCCCAAGGAAGTGACAGTTTCGGCACTCCATGGGTTCAGGCAATGGGCGCACTGCGATGGACGGAACTCTCGGATACTGGTATGGGAATCAGGCGGGGAGGGTGTTGGCTCCTTATAGCTGAATTTCAGGGTCTCGGGTAACGAGCACGAGGTCGTGGGCCAGCGCTTGGGCGACAAGCATCCGGTCGAACGGGTCCCGGTGGTGATCGGGCAGAGAGCCGGCCAGTCGGGCGTCGGCATGGGTAATGGGGAGGGGTTCGAAATCGTCATTCCTTACATCAAAGATGGAATCATCAACCTTCAGCTTTCCGCGAGCACTCTTGATGCTGATTTCCCAGATGCTGGCCGCACTCACATACACGATGTTGTCGGCATCGGAGATCGCCTCAAAAGCCTCGGGGGATATCCTCTGCTCATCGGACCACCACAGCAGAACGTGGGTGCCGAGGAGGAGGTTCACTCCCAATCCTCATTGTCGAAGTCACCTTCGAAAGCAGCAATGATGTCCTCAGGAGTTTCGCGAAAGTCAGGGGCGATCCATATTTTTCCTGCCAGGCGGCCCGGCTTGCGAGGTTGTCGAGCCTCCCGGTAGGGCACCAACCGGGCCATGGGCTTGCCGGCCTTGCCCAACACGAGTTCCTCCCCCTCGGCGACCCGATCCAGCAGCTTCGACAGATGGGTCTTGGCCTCGTACACGTTGATCACCATGAAGAGATGCTACCTGTGTTGGTCAGACTAGACCAGACCAATTCACTCAATGCTGGGAGTCATTCATATCCGCCGACGGACGGCGGTGGGGGTCAGGTCGGCTGCTTTGGGGACGCCGAGGAGGGCGAGGGTGCGGGTTAGGTCCTCGGTGAACTGGTCTAGGAGGTGGTCGACGGCGGGTTCGCCGGCGGCGGCTAGGGCGTAGAGGTAGGGGCGGCCGAACATGACGGCATCAGCGCCGAGGGCGAGGGCCATGGCGATGTGGCTGCCCCGGCGGACGCCGCCGTCGCAGATGATGTCGAGGGTGCCGCCCACTGCGTCGGCCACCTGGGGCGCCAGCTCCAGGATGGGGGGCGCTCCGTCGAGCTGGCGGCCGCCGTGGTTGGACAGGATTATCCCGTCAACGCCCTGTTCGGCAGCAATTTGGGCATCGCCTACCGATTGCACCCCCTTGAGAACAAGCTTCCCGTTCCAGCGCTCCCGCAGCCAGTCCAAGTCGTCCCACGAGAGCGCCTGGTTGAACTGGTTGTGGGCGAACTCGGCCAAACCCAAAGCCGAGCTGCCGTCGTAGCCCTGTACCCCGGTCAGGTTGGCGAAGGTGATGGGCTCAGACCGAAGCAGCGACCATGTCCAGCCCGGGCGGCGCAGCCCGTCCAGCACAGTGTCGGGCCCCAGGGTGGGCGGCAGGGTGAAGCCCCGGCGCACGTCGCGCTCTCGGCGGCCGAACACTGGCGTGTCCACCGCCACCAGCAGGGCCTCGTAGTCGCAGTCGGCCGCCCGCTGGAGCCATTCGGCCACCAAGCCCCGATCGCGCCAGAAGTAGAGCTGGAACCACAGCGGGCCGTCGCTCACCTCTCTGATCTCCTCGATGGAGCGAGTGCTCAAAGTGGAAAGCGAATAGGCAATGCCCTTGCGGGCCGCGGCCCGGGCCACGGCCAGCTCCCCGTCGGGGCACACGATGCGGGTGAATCCGGTGGGCGACAGGGCAAATGGCACCGGATGGCGCCGGCCCAGCAGCTCCACCGAGGTGTCCAGCTCAGAAACGTCCCGCAGCACCCGGGGCATGAACTCCCATCGATCGAACGCCGCAGCGTTGCGCTCCATAGACAGCTCGTCCTCAGCCGCCCCGTCGATGTAGTCGAACACCCCAGCAGGCAGCCGCTTGCGGGCAAGTTCCCGAAGATCAGCCACCGACGCTGCCCGGCTAAGCCGCCGCCTGGCCCGATTCGGCTCAAACCGCCGAAACCGCGCCACCGACCGCAGCGTCCGGATCATGCCCACGTCACTGATTCAACTACATCTCTGCTCTGCCAGTGGATGTCAAACTCCAGCCAGGCTCTTCAAATGGGCCCGGTGTGGTGCCGAAACCCCCGACAAGCGGCGCCGAAACTCCAGACCGGCATTTACCGCGGCAATCACTTGGCTATCCCAACGCTCGACCTGTTCGCCCAAGCTCTCACTGAACCAGCAGTGCACCTCGTCGGACCACCACATTCGATACCTGCTCCTCGGATCGGTAACCGGTGGGGGAAATCCACCCGGACCCCGCTTGCCAGCGACGAGCAACCGGATGCTCTCGCGAGTGCGTCCAGTTCTAGCAGCAATGTCGGACATGGACAGAAGACCGATCTCAGCCAGTCGGACGACCTTGACCCCGTCAACGGATTCCACGTCGGCAACGGCGGTGAACACTGCCTCCTCAAATGTATCGGCCACCCGCCCGAAATCTAGGTACTGGACGCCGTCAGTCCGCCCGACCAGCGCGTCGTCGCATCCCGCTTCGAAGAGCGCTTCTATCACGCCTTCGTCCTGCAAGTCAGGGCCTTCAACAATCATGGTGAACTCATGTAGCGGCATCTCGATCTCTCATTTCCCTACTCGTGCCTGCATCGACTCACTTCGCGACGGAGATGGCGGGCAAAGTTGCTCCGCGGCATGTTGACAATATACAACGCTGTTGCCATACGTCAACACCACAGGATAGGGACTGGAGGGGAACCCCGCAGTTCCGCCGTACTCGCAGGTGTGGGGACATCTGGCAAGGAGAAACCAAAACCATCGGCACCTTCAACCCCCGCCTTGACATCCGCCTAGTACGAGGAAACGACACCAACAACTACGCCCAACCAGCCCCGTAACGACTGCTACCCGCAACGAGTACACAAGTACCATGACCAAGCGATGACCGCCCCCCGCAACGTCCCCGAGAAGCCCAAACTTGAGGGCTTGGAAGCCAAATGGGACGAAATCTGGGAGGCCGACGGAACCTACCGATTCGACCGCACCGCCACCCGGAACCAGGTGTACTCAATCGACACCCCTCCCCCCACCGTCAGCGGCGCCCTCCACGTGGGCCATATCTTCAGCTACACCCACACCGACACCCTCGCCCGCTACCACAGAATGCAGGGCAAGCAGGTGTACTACCCCATGGGCTGGGACGACAACGGCCTGCCCACCGAGCGCCGGGTGCAGAACTACTTCGGGGTCCGCTGCGACCCCTCCCTGCCCTACGACCCCGACTTCCAGCCCCCCGACGAGCCCGGCAAAGACCAGCTCCCCATCTCTCGGCGCAACTTCGTGGAGCTGTGCGTGCAGCTCACCGCCACCGACGAGCAGGCCTTCGAGGCGCTGTGGCGCCGCCTGGGCCTTTCCATCGACTGGTCGCTCACCTACGCCACCATCGACGAGCGCAGCCGCCGGGCCTCCCAGCGGGCCTTCCTCCGCAACCTGGCCCGGGGCGAGGCCTACCAGAGCGAGGCGCCCAGCCTGTGGGACGTTACCTTCCGCACTGCGGTGGCCCAGGCCGAGCTAGAAGACCGGGAGCGCCCCGGCGCCTACCATCGCCTGGCCTTCCGGCTGCCCGACGGCGCCGACCTTCCCATCGACACCACCCGCCCCGAGCTGCTGGCCGCCTGCGTGGCGGTGGTGGCCCACCCCGACGACCAGCGCTACCAGCAGTTGTTCGGGCAAACCATCACCACCCCGCTGTTCAAAGCGGAGGTGCCCATGGTGGCCCACACCCTGGCCGACCCTGAGAAGGGCACCGGGGCAGCCATGATATGCACCTTCGGCGACACCACCGATGTGACCTGGTGGCGGGAGCTGAACCTGCCGGTGCGGGCCATCGTCGACCGGGGAGGACGCCTGGTGGCCGACGCTCCCGTAGGGATCGACCCCACCCCCTACGCCGAGATCGCCGGACGAACCATCGGTGGCGCCCAGCAGCGCACAGTCGAGCTCCTCAAGGAGTCGGGCGAGCTCATCGGCGAGCCCCGGCCCATCACCCACCCGGTGAAGTTCTTCGAGAAGGGCCAGCGCCCGCTGGAGATCGTCACGTCCCGCCAGTGGTACATCCGCAACGGCGGGCGCGACCAAGCCCTGCGCGACGCCCTGATCGATAGGGGCCGCCAGCTCAACTGGGTGCCCGAGCACATGCGGGTCCGCTACGAGAACTGGGTGGGGGGCCTCAACGGCGACTGGCTCATCAGCCGCCAACGCTTTTTCGGCGTGCCCTTCCCCATCTGGTATCCGCTCGGCCCCGACGGCGAGATCGACTACGACCACCCCATCGCCGCCAACGAAGCCCGCCTCCCGGTAGACCCCTCCTCCGACACACCCCCCGGATACAGCGAGGACCAGCGGGACCAACCTGGCGGGTTCACCGTCGACCCCGACGTGATGGACACCTGGGCCACCTCCTCGCTGAGCCCGCAAATCGCCTGCTACTGGGAGGACGACCCCGACCTGTTCGAGCGCACCTTCCCCATGGACCTGCGTCCCCAGGCCCACGAGATCATCCGCACCTGGCTGTTCGCCACCGTGACCCGGGCCCATTTCGAACACGGCGGGCTGCCGTGGTCCACCGCGGCCATCTCGGGCTGGGTGCTCGACCCCGACCGCAAGAAGATGTCCAAATCCAAGGGCAACGTGGTCACCCCCATGGACACCCTGGAGGCGTTCGGCGCCGACGCCCTCCGCTACTGGGCGTCGTCGGGGCGGCCCGGCACCGACACCGCCTTCGAGGAGGGCCAGATGAAGGTGGGCCGCCGGCTGGCGGTGAAGATCCTCAACGCCAGCCGATTCGTGCTGGGGTTCGACGCCGCGCCCGACACACGCGCCCAGCCCACCGAGACCCTAGACCGGGCGCTGCTCGCCCACTTGGCCGATTTGGTGGACGACACCACCGCTGCATTCGACAACGGCGATTACGCTCGGGCGCTGGAGTTGGCCGAGACATCGTTTTGGTCTTTCACCGACGACTACCTGGAGCTAGTGAAGAACCGGGCCTACGGCGGACGGGGAGGGCCGGAGGGCGAGTCGGCCCGCGGCGCATTGGAAGCCGCCCTCACCGCCTACCTCAAGCTGTTCGCCCCGTTCCTGCCCTATGTGACCGAAGAGGTGTGGTCGTGGTGGCAGCAAGGCTCGGTCCACCGCTCGGCCTGGCCAGCCGCCGCCGAACTGCGGGCCGCGGCAGGCGAAGTGAACCCCCAGGCCGCGGCAGTGGCCGCCGACGCCCTGCGGGAGATCCGCCGCATCAAAAGCGACGCCAAGGTGCGCCTGTCGATACCGATCGCCACCGCCACCGTCACCGACACCGCGGAGCGGCTGGCCATTCTGAGGCTGGTGGCCGGCGACGTGGCCGACGCCGGGCGGTGCCAGGAGCTGCTCACTGCGGTGGGACCGGGACTGTCGGTGACCGCAGAGCTGGAAACCGAGACCGCGGCCTGACGAAGCGGATTGCCATGCCGTTGCGGACTCTCGGCGCGCTGGCCGGGATTCTCGCCTGGTTGGTGACAGGATGCGGAGATGGAGGCGAGACCACAGTGACCGTGTACGCGGCAGCGTCGCTGTCGGAGGCGTTCGAGGATCTGGCCGCCGAGTACGAGGCCGCCAACCCGCAAATCGACGTGGAACTCAGCTTCGCGGGCAGCGCCCGGCTGGCCGCCCAGATCACCGCCGGCGCCCGGGCCGACGTGTTCGCCGCGGCCGACGGCGCCAACATGAGCCGGGTGGTGGCCGAGGGGCGCACCGTCGCCCCCCCGGTGGCGTTCGCCCGAAATGGGCTCGCCCTGGTGGTGCCCTCCGGCAATCCCGGCAGCGTCACGGAGCTGGCCGACCTGTCAGACGACGGCTTGGTATTGGCAGTGTGCGCCCCCGAGGTGCCCTGTGGGGCCCTCGCCCAGGCGGTGCTGGCCGACGCCGGGGTCGACGCCGAACCCGACACCGAGGAGACCAGCGTGCGGGCCGTGCTCACCAAGGTGATGCTCGGCGAGGCTGACGCGGGGCTGGTTTATGCCACCGACGTGGCCGCCGGCGGCAACAAAGTGGCCTCAGTGCCCCTCGGTCCCCAGATCAGGTTCAACGACTACCCGGTGGCCGCGGTCAGCGACCGGGCCGCTGCCGCCGGGTTTGTGGACTTTGTCCTAGGTCCCGACGGCCAGCGCATCCTTCGTAGCCACGGATTCGAATCACCATGACCGGCCGCTCCAGCGCCAAAAAGCCGAACAGCCGGCCACCGATCGCTGTCTTGGTGATGGCCGTCATCGCGATGGCCGTACTGGCGTTGCCCCTGGTGGGCCTGTTGCAGCGAACGCCGTGGTCTTCGCTGGGTACCACTCTGGGCGAAACCGCCACCTTGGAAGCCCTCCGGGTGTCGGCGGTGGTGTCGCTGGTGGCCGCCGGAGTGTCAGTGGTGCTGGGGCTGCCTCTGGCCTGGGTGCTGGCCCGGCTGGAGTTTCGGGGACGGGCACTGGTGCGGGCCGTGGTGCTTTTGCCCATGGTGATGCCCCCCGTGGTGGGCGGCATCGCCCTGTTCTTCGCCCTCGGCCGTCGAGGGCTCATCGGCCGGGCCCTGCACAACGGCTTCGGGGTGGACACCCTCATCGGCACCACCGCGGGCGCGGTGATCGCCGCCGCATTCGTGTCGATGCCGTTTTTCGTGATCACCGCCGAGGCCGGACTGCGCCAGCTCGACCCCCGCCTGGAATCGGCCGCCTCCACCCTGGGCGCCGGACGCTGGACTGTGCTGCGCCGGATCACCCTGCCGCTTCTGGCCCCGTCGCTGGCCGCGGGCATCACCCTGTCGTGGGCCAGGGCACTGGGCGAGTTCGGCGCCACCATCACCTTCGCCGGCAACCATCCGGGCCGCACCCGCACGCTGCCCCTGGCCATTGCCCAGGCCAACGAGGCCGGGCAGCCCGAGGCGGCCATCGCCATGTCGGTACTGCTCATCGGGGTGTCGCTGTTAGTGCTCATCGGCCTGCGCCACCGCTGGATCGCCCCCCGCTCCCCTTGGCGGCAAGATCGGCCCTCGCCGGAGATCTCCCAGCCATGAGCATCCGGGCCGACATTTGGGCCGCAGCCGGAGACTTCGCCGTCCAGGCCGAGTTCGACGCGCCCGCGGGAAGCTGCACCGCCATCGTCGGCCCCAACGGCGCGGGCAAGACCACTCTTATCCATGTGCTGGCCGGACTGATTCCCGTGCAGAAAGGCGTGGTGGTGCTGGCCGGCCAAGTGGTCGACGACCCGGCCCGAGGAATCCACGTGCCCCCCGACCGCCGACCCATCGCCCTGCACAGCCAGCACAACCTGCTGTTTCCCCACCTCAGCGTGGTGGACAACGTGGCGTTCGGCCCGCGGTGCGCGGGCTTGGCCTCCCGCCCGGCCCGACAGCAGGCCGAGGAGTGGCTGCACAAGGTTGGCCTGGCCGACCTGGCCGATTTGCGCCCCGCCGAGCTCTCCGGCGGACAAGCCCAGCGGGTGGCATTGGCCCGGGCCGCGGCCTGCCGCCCCGATGTGCTGCTGCTCGACGAGTCCCTGGCCTCCCTCGACGCTGAGACCCGCATCGACGTGCGCCACCTGTTAGCCGACATCGAGGCCACCCGCGTGCTGATCACCCACGACCCGGTGGAGACCCGGGTGCTGGCCGACCAGCTCCTGGTGATGGAGCAGGGCCAGATCGTGCAGGCAGGAACCCCCGGGGCGGTGGCCGCCGACCCCCGCACCCCATGGACCGCCGGGCTCTTGGACGTGAACCTGCTCACGGGCCGCGCCACCGGTACCCGTGTGGCCCTCGACTGCGGCCTCGCCCTCACCTCGGCCACGCCGATGTCCGGCCCGGTGCTGGTTACCTTCTCCCCCGCGGCCGTCACTTTGTCGACCGTGCAGCCCCATACCAGCGCCCGCAACACCTGGGAGGCCGAGGTGTCCCGGATCCAGCCCGAGAGCGACCGGGTCAGGGTGCTTCTAGGGGCGCCGGCGCCCTGCCAGGCATGGGTCACACCCCAAGCGGTGGGCGAGCTGGACCTACGCGCCGGCTCGCGGTGCTGGGCCGCCCTCAAAGCCACCGAGTTGACCGTTCGAGACGCGTAGTCCGCGCGCGCCTTCACGCCCACCTTTCTCCAGCCCCATTCTGAACTCGCTGGTCACAGGCCTAAGATGCAAGGACTATTGCGTAATTTTCCCCATGTAATTACACTGGGGAGACTTAGCGCTGACCGCTGAAAAGCCTCGTTCTCAGGGGGGACTGATGACACTCGTACAGGAGCCACTGGCCGCAGTGACCACTAATGGGGCAGATGCCTGCCAAAACGGGGCCAGTGACACCGGGATGCGGGTGCGCAAGCGCAACGGCGAGCTGGAGCCGGTGGACGTCAACAAGATAGTCAACGCCGTGGCCCGCTGCGCCGAGGGCCTAGTGGGCGTCGACCCTATGCGGGTGGCCACCCGGACGATATCCGCGCTGGCCGACGGGGCCACCACCCGAGAGCTGGACGAGCTCTCCATCCGCACCGCAGCCGGGCTCATCGTCACCGAGCCCAACTACTCCAAGCTGGCTGCCCGGCTCCTGTCCACCTGCATCGACAAGGAGGTCCGCAACCAGAACATCCCCTGGTTCACCGAATCGATCAAATCCGGCCACAGCCTGGGCTTGATCAGCGATGAGACCGCCGACTTCGCCGAGAAGCACGCCCCCGCGCTGAATGCCTCCATCAGCTCGCTGAGAGACCGCAACTTCGAGTTCTTCGGCTTGCGCACGGTGTACGACCGCTACCTGCTGCGCCACCCCGACACCCGCCAGGTGATCGAGACCCCCCAGTACTTCTTCCTGCGGGTGGCCTGCGGCCTGTCGGCCGACGCCGAGGAGGCCATCGGCTTCTACGACCTGATGAGCTCGCTGGCCTACCTGCCGTCGAGCCCGACGCTTTTCAACTCGGGCACCGCCCACCCCCAGATGTCGTCGTGCTACCTGCTCGACTCCCCCGCCGACAGCTTGGAGGGCATCTACGAGCGCTACACCGACATCGCCCGGCTGTCCAAGTTTGCCGGCGGCATCGGCGTGGCCTGGCACCGGATCCGCTCCAAGGGGTCGCTCATCCGGGGCACCAACGGCCTGTCCAACGGCATCGTGCCGTGGCTCAAGACCCTGGACAGCTCGGTGGCCGCCGTCAACCAGGGCGGCAAGCGCAAGGGCGCGGCCTGCGTGTATCTGGAGAGCTGGCACGCCGACATCGAGGACTTCCTGGAGCTCAAGGAGAACACCGGCGACCACAACCGGCGGGCCCACAATCTGAACCTGGCCAACTGGATTCCCGACCTGTTCATGGAGCGGGTGGAGAAAGACTGGCAGTGGTCGCTGTTCGACCCCAAGAAGGTGCCCCACTTCACCGACCTCTACGGCGAGGAGTTCCGGGATGCCTATGAGGAGGCCGAGGCCGCCGGGCTGTACGAGTGCCAGCTTCCCGCCCGCCAGCTCTACAGCCGCATGATGCGGAGTCTGGCCCAGACCGGCAACGGCTGGATGACGTTCAAAGATGCCTCCAACCTGCGCTGCAACCAGACCGGCAAAGAAGGGCGCACGGTACACTTGTCCAACCTTTGCACCGAGATCATCGAGGTCACCAGCGCCGACGAGACCGCAGTGTGCAACCTGGGGTCGGTCAACCTGGGAGCGTTCGTAGACACCGACGGCGGCAAGATGGATTTCGAGCGGCTCGGCGAGGTAGTCCGCTCGGTGGTCCCCTTCTTGGACCGGGTGATCGACATCAACTTCTACCCCACCCCCGAGGCGGCCAACTCCAATGCCAAGTGGCGTCCGGTTGGGCTGGGCCTGATGGGGCTTCAAGATGTCTTCTTCCACCTGGCGCTGCCGTTCGACAGCGACGAGGCCCGCCGTCTGTCGGCCCGCATCTCCGAGGAGATCTACTTCAACGCCCTGTGGGCCTCCACCGTGCTGGCCGAAAAGCACGGCCCCCATCCGACCTTCTCCGAGACCCGGGCAGCCGATGGCCACCTCCAGTTCGACCTGTGGGACAAGGAATCATCCGACCCGGCTCGGTGGCAGACGCTGCGGGACCGCATCGCCGAGCACGGTCTGCGCAACTCCCTGCTCATCGCCATCGCCCCCACCGCCACCATCGCCTCCATTGCCGGCTGTTTCGAGTGCATCGAGCCCCAGGTGTCCAACCTGTTCAAGCGGGAGACCCTCTCCGGGGAGTTCTTGCAGATCAACCGATACCTGGTGAACGACCTCCAAAAGCTGGGACTTTGGGACGACCAGATGATCGCCGACGTGAAGCGATCAGAGGGGTCGGTGGCCAGCATCGACCGCATCCCCAACGGTTTGAAGGCGGTGTACCGCACCGCCTGGGAGATCCCCCAGCGGTCGCTCATCGACATGGCCGCCGACCGGGGGGCATACATCGATCAGTCCCAATCGCTGAACCTGTTCATGGAGTCGCCCACCATCGGCAAGCTCAGCTCCATGTACCGGCACGCCTGGCAGGCGGGGCTGAAGACCACCTACTACCTGCGTTCCCGCCCGGCGACCCGGATCAACCAGACCACCTCCGGAGCGCCGGATGCCGCCGCCGCCCCGGTACCCGACGAAGAGGCCGTGGCCTGCTCCCTGGAGAACCCCGAGACCTGCGAGGCATGCGACTGATGGCACTAGCTGAAACCCCCTTCCGCACCGAAGAACTGGGCTCCGCCCCCGACCCCGGGCCAGCCCCTCTGGCCGCACCGGCAAACGGGCGCATCCTCGATCCCGGATTCAATCTGACGCTGCGCCCCATGCGCTACCCGCAGTTCTACGACATGTACCGCGACGCCATCAAGAACACCTGGACGGTGGATGAGATCGACTTCTCCGACGACCTGGTCGATTTGGAGCGCACCCTTTTGCCCGCGGAGAAGCACCTGGTGAGCCGGCTGGTGGCGTTCTTCGCCACCGGGGACTCCATCGTGGCCAACAACCTGGTGCTTAACCTCTACGGCCACATCAACTCCCCCGAGGCTCGGATGTACCTGTCCCGGCAGCTTTACGAGGAGGCGCTGCACGTTCAGTTCTATCTGACCCTGCTCGACAACTACATCCCCGACCTCGCCGAGCGGGAGGCCGCCTTCGCGGCCATCGACAACATCCCCTCCATCCGCAAGAAGGCCGAGTTCTGCTTCCGGTGGATGAACTCGATGGACGACATCGAGCAGTGCGAAACCCCCCAGCAGCGGCGGCAGTTCCTGTTGAACCTGATCTGCTTCGCCACCTGCATCGAGGGGCTGTTCTTCTTCGCCGCGTTCGCCTACGTGTACTTCCTGCGGTCCAAGGGGCTGTTGAACGGACTGGCCGCCGGCACCAACTGGGTGTTCCGCGACGAGAGCTGCCACATGAACTTCGCCTTGGAGGTGGTCAACACCGTGCGGGTCGAGGAGCCCGATCTGTTCGACGCCGAGCTGAGCGAGCAGGTAGCCACCATGATCTCCGAGGCGGTGGACTGCGAGCACCAGTTTGCCGAGGATCTGCTGGGCCAGGGCGTGCCCGGCATGTCGGTGGCCGACACCCGCCGCTACCTGGAGTTCGTGGCCGACCAGCGCCTGGCCCAACTCGGCCTGCCCAAGCAGTTCGGCGCCAAGAACCCGTTCTCGTTCATGGAGCTCCAAGACGTGCAGGAGCTCACCAACTTCTTCGAGCGCACCGTGGCCTCCTACCAGGTGGGCGTCGAGGGCGACGTCGCCTTCGACGAGGACTTCTAGGCCCCCACCTACACCCCCGGACGCAGCAGCTCCAGCAGCGCTCGGGCCGGATCAGATGCCCACTCCGACCCGCGGAGCTTGTCCATCGCCGTCTTCAGGCTCGCTACCCGGCGCATCAGGTCTTCGTCGGCCGACCCGGTTCGGGCTTGGCGCTCGAGGTAGGCCAGTTCCCGCTCGGCCGACTCATGCAGCAAAATCGCCATGACCACCTGCTGGCGGCGCGCGCTGTCTCTCAGCCCCTCGTCTTCGTCCACCAGCAGCTCCCGCATGAAGGCCGTCACGCTCGGCTCGGCCTCAGCCAAGAGCGTGTCTATGTCGGGGTACTCCAGCAAAGCCTCGAACACGCTCCGGTACAGCGAATGGTGGAACATCTCAGGGACGATCTCCGACCACACCCCACCGGGCTCGTGGGCGGCCAGCCACAGCACCTGGCGCTCCACATTGTTGGGCGGGAGGCTGTCGGGGCTCCCGTCTGCCCCGTTGCCCCCGTAAACCGAGTAGTCACCGCGGTCACCGCCGCGCTCGTCGCCTGCGCCGGCCGGGTGGGGGGCGTCGTCGGCTGCGGGGCGGGACCCCTTTGGGGTGCCGCTGCGGCGGGCACCGGCCACCACCCCCCGCAGATGGTCGGCGCTGACCGAACACCGATCCGCTATTTCCACCAGGTACTTGTCCCGGATCTCGGGATTGGGGTGCTCGGCCACCAGCCGGGCGGCCCGCTCCCCTGCCCGAACCTGGCCCTTGACGGTGCCCAGGTCGGCATCACCCAGCACCCGGTTGATACGGAAGTCCATGAAGTCCATCGCACCATCCACCGCGGCCACCAGTCGCTCGGGGTCATTCTGGGCCAGTTCACCGGGGTCGGCCCCCGGGGGGAGGTCGGCCACCGCCACCTCCAGCTCGAAGGCGTGCTCCCATTGGGAGAAGCGCTCGGCCGCGGTCTGGCCGGCCGAGTCGGCATCAAAGGCCAAAACGATGCGGGGGGCGAACCGCCGCAGCACCCGCACGTGGTCCTCAGTTAGGGCCGTGCCGCAGGTGGCCACCGCTCGGGAGATGCCCGCTTGGGCGAAGCCGATCACGTCGGTGTAGCCCTCGCACACGATCACTTCGCCGGCGTTCACGATGTCCTGCTTGGCCCAGTTCAAGCCGTACAGCACTCGGGACTTGCGATAGACGGCGTTGTCCACCGAGTTCTTGTACTTGGGACCCTCCCCGCCGGGCAGCACCCGCCCGCCGAATCCCACCGGCTTGCCACTGGGGTCGAAGATGGGGAAGAGCAGCCGAGCCCGGAAGCTGTCCTGTATGCGCCTGCCCTTGTTGCGGAACCCCAGACCGGCGTCGGAGAACACCTGCACTGACATGCCCCCGTCGGCTCCCACCCCCAGATCTGATGCCAAAGCATCCCATTCGTCGGGCGCCCATCCCAGCTTGTACTGGCGCACCACGTCGCCGTCGTAGCCCCGTTCTCGCAAGTAGCGCCGGGCCAAACCGGCGTCGGGGGCGGTCAAGAGCCGCTGGTGGTACCACTCCACCGCCTGCTCGAGGGCCTCGGTGAGCTTGCCCCGCTTAGAGCGGTCGGCCCCCTCGCCGGGCGACGTGTAGCGCAGGACGATCCCCGAGCGACCGGCCAGGCGCTCCACCGCCTCGGGGAAATCGGCGTGCTCCACCTCCCGCACGAAGGTGATGGCGTCGCCGCTGACCTTGCAGCCGAAACAGTGGTACACGCCCATCTCGGCATTCACCGAGAACGACGGGGTCTTCTCGGCATGGAACGGGCAAAGACCCTGCCAGCGGCGCCCGACCCGCTTCAGCTGTACGTACTCGCCGATGACCGCGACGATGTCCGTCGCCTCTCTCACCCGGGCCACGTCTTCGTCGTGGATGCCCACAGTGTGAGACTACGCCGAACTGATGACAGCTTGGGCAGCCGCTAGCCAGAGCCCGAGGCGATCACTGCATGGGCCGCCGCCAGGCGGGCCACGGGCACCCGGTGCGGGGAACACGACACATAGTCCACCCCCGCGGTGGCCAGCAGCGCGATCGAGGCCGGGTCGCCGCCGTGCTCGCCGCACACTCCTATCTCTATTCCCGGTTGGGCAGCTCTGGCGCTGACCACCGCGTCGGCCACCAACTTGCCCACCCCGGATTCATCCAAGGTCTCGAACGGGTTGACCGCCAGCAGGCCGTGCTCGATGTAGGGGCGCATGATCTTCGCCTCGATGTCGTCGCGGCAAAACCCAAAGGTCATCTGGGTCAGATCATTGGTGCCCACCGACATGAAGTCGGCGCAGTCGGCGAGCTCGGCCGCGGCCAGCGCCGAGCGGGGTGTCTCGATCATGGCCCCCACCGGGATGGGCCGGCTTCCCAGGCGGCTCTCGAATCCTGCCATCTCGTCGGTTACCGCGACCCTCACATGGGCCAGCTCAGGGCCGCCCACCACCAGGGGAACCATGATCTGCACCCGCGGATCGCCCCCCGCCTCCACGCGCCGGGCGGCAGCCTCGGCCACCGCGGCGGCCTGGGCCCGGTACAGCTCAGGGCGCAGCACCCCCAACCGGGCGCCCCGCACACCGAGCATGGGATTGCTCTCGGCCAACTCCGGGTGATCGGGCAGAAATTCGTGCAGGGGCGGGTCGAGCAGGCGGACGGTCACCGGCAGACCGTCCATGACTCCCAACAGCTCGACGAGATCGTCCACCTGGACTTCGACCAGAGCGTCCAGTGACGCCCTTCCGCCGTCGGTGATGGCCCGTTGAATCAGCGGCAACCGCTCCCCCAAGAACATGTGCTCCGTCCGACACAGCCCCACCCCGGTTGCCCCGAATTGGCGGGCCAGCCGGGCAGAGGCGGCGTCGTCGGCGTTGGCCCGCACGGCCAGGCGCCCTCCCCGCAGCTCGTCGGCCCACCCCAGCAAGGTGAACAGCTCGCCGGGAACCTCCACTGAGCCCACCTCGGCGGCGCCCAGCATGATCGTGCCCGCCGATCCGTCGATGGTGATGGGGTCGCCGTCGCGCAGCTCCACATCGCCCAGTCGGGCTGCTCCCCCGACGACATCCACGGCCAGGGTCTCAACCCCCACCACCGCGGGGATGCCCCAACCCCGGGCAATAACCGCCGCGTGGCTGGCCATGCCCCCTTTGGCGGTGACGATGGCTGCCGCGGCCGACATGGCCACCTCATCGGCCGGGGTGGTGAACGGACGGACAAACACCGCGGGAATGCCCTCGTCTTCGGCATCCAACACCGAGTCCACGGTCAGACACACCCGGCCCGACGCCGCTCCCGGTGAGGCGGCCACCCCTCGGGCGGCCACCGGGGCCGAAGGACCGTCGGTCATCTTGGCGTGGAGAAGGTGTTCCACGTCGTCGGGGGAAACCCGCAACACCGCTTCGGTGCGGTCCAGATCACCGCGCTCGGCGGCCTGCACCATGGCAACGACCGGGCTGGTCACCCCGTCCGCCTCACAGTCCGAGCTTGGCGTCCAGGTGCTCGGCCAAGGCGTCGATGGGCACCCGGTCTTGGTCCATAGTGTCGCGGTCGCGCACGGTCACGTCCCGGTCGTCCAGGGTGTCGAAGTCCACGGTCACGCAATACGGGGTGCCGATCTCGTCTTGGCGGCGGTAGCGGCGGCCGATCGACTGGGTCACGTCGTAGTCGGTCATCCACCGGGGCCGGAGCAAGCCCAGCACCTCCTCGGACACCGCCTGGAGCTCGGGCTTCTTCGACAGGGGCAGCACCGCCGCCTTGTAGGGTGCCAGCCGGGGGTGCAGCCGCAGCACGGTGCGGGTCTCCCCCCGCACCTCCTCGGTGTCATAGGCGGCTAGGAGAAACGCCATCATCGTGCGGGTGGCCCCTGCGGCCGGCTCGATCACGTGGGGGCGGTAGCGCTCGTCAGCCTGCTGGTCGTAGTAGTCCAGGTCGACGCCGGAGTGCTGGGCGTGCTGGGTGAGGTCGTAGTCGGTGCGGTTGGCGATACCTTCCAGCTCGCCCCACCCCCAGGGGAACAGGTACTCCACATCGGCGGTGCCGGCCGAGTAGTGGCTGAGCTCGTCGGAGTCGTGGGGCCGCAGCCGCAGCCTGTCGGCGGGGATCCCCAGGCCGGTGTACCAGTCCATCCGGGCACCGCACCAGTACTCGAACCACGCCGCGGCCTCGTCGGGGGGCACGAAGAACTCCATCTCCATCTGCTCGAACTCCCGGGTGCGGAAGATGAAGTTGCCCGGTGTGATCTCGTTGCGGAACGACTTGCCGATCTGGGCGATGCCGAACGGCGGCTTGTTGCGCGCGGTGTTCAAAACATTGGCGAAGTTGATGAACATGCCCTGGGCGGTCTCGGGCCGCAGGTACACGTCGGCCCCGGCCCCGGCCACCGGGCCAGCCTGGGTGCGGAACATCAGGTTGAACTCCCGGGCCTCGGTGAGCTGGCCCCGCTGTCCGCAACTCGGGCAGGCCTCGGAATCCTCGAGTTGGTCCTCGCGGTGGCGAGTGCCGCAGTTGCGGCAGTCAACCAGGGGGTCGGTGAAGTTGGTGAGGTGGCCCGACGCCTCCCACACCTCAGGGGGCGACAGGATGGAGGCGTCGAGGCCGACCACGTCGGTGCGGAGCTGCACCATGGTCCGCCACCAGGCGTCCTTCACGTTGCGCAGCAGCAGCACACCCAGCGGGCCATAGTCATAGGCGCTGCGGAAACCGCCGTATATCTCCGCCGACTGATACACGAACCCCCGCCGCTTGCAGAGGTTCACCACCCTGTCCATCACATCGTCGCCCGCACCCTCGGCGACATCTCCGCTGCTCATGGCCCGCAGGCTACCGGCCCCCGGTGACAGGACTGACACCGAAAACGGCGCTATATGGAGTTAGATCAGGCGGTGACGGGATCTGGGGCGATGACAATTTCTGGTTCAACGCCTACCAATTCTCCGGCTTCTCGGATCAAGGTCTCAAGTTCTCCAAGGGTAGCGGCGTTGGCGAAATAGGCGGACTCGCCGATGTCGCCTTCGGCTAGCCAATCTCCGCTGCCTTCGTTGTCCCTGGTGATTACGACCTTCGCCATGTCCTGTCCTCCATCGGAAACTTCAGAGTAGCGCTTCAATCTCGTCGTCAGATAGCCCCGCCTTGTCGGCCAGCATCGCGCGCAAGTGCTTGGGCTTCACCGTCCTCCCCTTGTGCAGTGGGAGGATGATTGGCCGCCTACCCTCTGCCCTCAGTAGAACGTGCGAACCTCTCTGGCGGACTTTCTGGTATCCGATTCTGCGGAGCAGCCGAAGCACCTGATCGGGCTTGAAAGCTGGAAACCGGGAGACCGGAAGCGACATGCCCAGCAGGGTATGATGCGTTAACTATATTTTCCACTGTTTTCAAGATATATCAGGAATATGCGCTGGCGGCACGGAGGCGGCGTTCTAGGTGGTGTTCCATGGCGGTGGTGGCGAGGTGCTGCACTTCGCCGGTGGCCGGCGAGGGGGGCGCGGCCAGCGCGGCGCTGAGGCTGCCGCCCAGTACCATGCGCATCAAGTCCAGCGCATCGGGTGATAGCGGGGATCCGCGGCGGCAGTTGCGGCACAGCACGCCACCGCTGCCGTAGTCGAAAGAAACCAGATCGTCGGTGGCCCCGCACGATGCGCACCCGCCCACCTCGGGGCCCACCCCGTCGTGGGCCAGGAGCTTGAGGTAGAAGGCGGGCACTACCAGCGGGGAGTCGCTCGCGTCCAGGGCCCGCAGCCCGCCGAGCAGCATCCGGTACAGCGCGCCGTCGGACTCCCGGTCGACCCCCACCCGGTCGACCGCCTCCAACATGGCCATGGCCTTGCCCAGCCGGTCCAAGTCCTCCCGCACCGCCCGGAACTGGTCCACCGACTCGGTCTGGGTCACGATGTCGAGCTCGCTTCGACCCCGGTGGAGCTGGAGCTGCACATGGCTGGTGGGCTCGAGGCGCCCCCCGAACCGACTGCGGGTCTTGCGCACCCCCTTGGCCACCGCCCGCACCTTGCCGTGGTCCCGGGTGCAGAACACCACGATGCGGTCGGCCTCGCCCAACTTGTAGGTGCGAAGCACGATGCCCTGGTCCCGATAGAGGCTCACCGGCGCCAGTATCTCACTAACTGGTCCGGCGGGGGGGCTCGCCGGGTACCCCTTACCTCACCCGGCCGAAGCGGCGGTGGCGGTGCTGGTACTCGGCAATGGCGGCAAACAGATCGCGTCGGGTGAAGTCGGGCCACAACACGTCGGAGAACACCAACTCTGAGTAGGCCAGCTCCCACAGCAAGAAGTTGGAGATCCGGTATTCCCCCGAGGTGCGGATGATCAGATCAGGCTCGGGCATCTCCTGGTCGTAGAGATGGCGGACGATAGTCCGCTCGTTGATCATCCGGGCCGGGATCCGCTGGGCGGCGATGCGGCGCACCGCATCCACGATCTCGGCCCGGCCGCCGTAGTTGAAGGCGATCACCAGCGTCATCCGATTGTTGTTATGGGTGAGCTCTATGGCCTCGTCCATCTCCCTGATGAGGCCCTTGGGCACCCGCCAGTCGCGGCGTCCCACGAAACGGATCCGCACTCCCATCTCGTTCAGCTCGTCGCAGCGCCGCCGCAGGATGGTGCGGTTGAAGTTCAACAAGAAGCGGACCTCGTCGTCAGGGCGGTTCCAGTTCTCCGTGGAGAAGGCGTAAACCGTGAGCCATTCGATGCCCAGCTCCAGCGCTCCCTCGATCACATCGAAAAGGGCGTGCTCGCCCTGCTCGTGGCCCTCGGTACGGGCCATGCCCCGCTGCTCGGCCCAGCGCCCGTTGCCATCCATGACGCAGCCGACATGGCGGGGAATCCGGCTTAGGTCAAGGCCATGGTCGGACACGCCCACACCTGCACGGTACTCCCCCGCGGCTGCCGACAGGATGCGGAGCAGTCTTATCGGCAGAGTCTTGTCAATATCGATTCACCACAACTGCGGCACTGGCCACCGCTAGCGTCGGGGCGATGCCGGAAATCATTGCCGTCGAGGAAGCCCTTGAGGCAGCCGTGTCGTCGTTGGACGGCGGAGGAGAGCGTCGACCGGGCCAGCGGGACATGAGCGAGGCGGTGGCCGAAGCGATGGATTCGGGCCGCCATCTGGTGGTGGCAGCAGGCACCGGAACCGGCAAGTCGCTGGCCTATCTGGTTCCCCTGGTACTGGGCGAAGGCCCGTCGGTGGTGGCCACCGCCACCAAGACCCTTCAAGACCAGCTCGTCGACAAAGACCTCCCCCAATTGGCCGACGCTCTGGGCCTGCCGGTGCGCTTCGCCGTGCTCAAGGGCCGGTCCAACTACCTGTGCTTGCAACGCCTGAAGGAGCACATCGACGACAAGCAGCTGAGCCTGGGCGTCGCCGACGGACCTAGGGCGCAGATTTCCCGGCTGGCCGCGTGGGCCCAGCAGACTGACACCGGCGACCGGGCCGAACTCGACTTCGAGCCCTCGGCGGCGGCATGGGATGCCCTCAGCGTGTCGGGCCGGGAGTGTCCGGGGGCGCAGCGCTGCCCCTCGGGGTCGAGTTGCTTCGCTGAGAAGGCCCGCCACCGGGCTGACGTGGCCGACATCGTGGTGGTGAACACCCATCTCTACTGCCTGCACCTGTTCAGCGACACTCCGATCCTGCCCGAACACGACACGGTGGTCATCGACGAGGCCCATGGCCTGGAAGACATCGTTTCCGACACCGCCGGACTGTCGCTGAGCGGAGGCCGGTTCGACGAGTTGGCCCGCAGCGTCCGAGCGGTGGTGGCCGAATCGGCCGCGGCGGGCGACCTCGAGGATGCCGGCGTGCGGCTGAGAGATGCCCTGGCCCCGTTCCGGGACAAGCCGCTGCCCGCTCCCTTGCCCACCGAGCTTCATGATGCCGCGGTGCTGGCCCGGGGTCGGGTGGAACAGGCGGCAGCAGAACTGCGGGCGGTGCCCGATGACGGACCCAGCGATGTGGGTCCCCGCAAACTGCGGGCGGTACTGGCCACCGGGGCCTTGGCCGAGGATCTGAACCGGGCAATAGACGCCAAACCCTCCGAGGTCGCCTGGGTATCGGGCACCGAGTCGTCACCCGCTTGGCGAATAGCCCCCATACAACTGGGCCAGCTCTTGACCGAGCACCTATGGGAGCACACCACCGCGGTGCTGACCAGCGCCACCATCCCCATGAACCTGGGCGAGGTGCTGGGCCTCGACCCCGACGATCACCGCGCCATCGACGTGGGCAGCCCGTTCGACTATGAGGCCAATGGGTTGCTGTATTGCGCCCGACACCTGCCCGATCCCCGCAAGCCTGGCTACGAGCCGGCCCTCCATGAGGAGCTGGCCGCGTTGATCACCGCCGCCGGTGGCCGCACCCTGGCCCTGTTCACCAGCTACCGGGCCATGGACCGGGCCGCCGAAGTGCTGCGAGAGCAGCTCGACTTCCCCATCTACACCCAGCGCGACTTGCCCAAACCGGAGCTGCTGCGGCGCTTCACCGCCGAGGTGGAGAGCTGCCTGTTCGCCACCATGAGCATGTGGCAAGGGGTGGACGTGCCCGGCGAGTCGCTGTCCCTGGTGACCATCGACCGCCTGCCGTTCCCCCGGCCCGACGACCCCCTGCTGGAGGCCCGGCGGGAGCGCTATGGCGGCAACGCCTTCCGGGTCGTCGACCTGCCCCGGGCCGCCACCCGGCTGGCCCAAGGCGCCGGGCGTCTCATCCGCCGGGGCGACGACCGGGGGGTGGTGGCAGTGCTCGACTCCCGAATGGCCCGGGCCGGCTACCGCTGGACGCTGGTCGACGCCCTGCCCCCCTTCCCCCGCACCGCCGACCGCCACCGAGCCGTCTCCCTGTTGAGGATGATCCGGGACGGAGTCTGAATGACGGCCGCTACAGATCGGGGCTGGCCATAGACCCCGGCCCGTAGCCGAAGCGATCGAGCATCTCAGGGCGGCGCTGCCAGTTTTTCTCCACCCCAACGTGCAGTTCTAAGAACACGCCCTTGGGAAGCTGGGCCCGGGCCGCGGTGCCTACGTTCTTCAACACTGAGCCCTTCTTGCCGATCACCATGGGCTTCTGGGACTCGCGCTCCACCAGTATCTCCACCTTGATGCGGGGCCACTCCCATTCGGTCACCGCCACGGTGATGGAGTGGGGCAGCTCCTCGCGGGTTGCAGCCAAGAGCTGCTCGCGCACCAACTCGGCCACCCAGTGGGCCTCGGGCATGTCGCGCACCATGTCGGGCGGATACAGCGGCGGACCGGGCGGCATGATCTCGCACAGCCGCTCGACGAGGGCGCCCACCCCCTTGCCGGTACGGGCTGAGGTGGGAAAGTACTCGGCGAACCCCAGCTCACCGGCCGCAGCCAACTGGGCCACCACCTTGGAGCGGGGGGCGGCGTCGATCTTGGTCACCACCACGATGGAGTCGCCGCTGAGCTGCTCGGCTATGAGCCGGTCGCCCCGGCCCAGCGGCCGGGTGGCGTCGATGCAAAGGCACACCACATCCACACCGCCGGCCGCGTCGGCCGCGGTGGCGTTGAGGCGCTCGCCCAGCGCGGTGCGGGGCTTGTGGATACCGGGGGTGTCCACAAACACCACCTGCACCTCGTCGCGGTGCAGCACCCCCCGAATGGCGTGCCGGGTGGTCTGGGCCTTGTCGGACACGATGGCCACCTTGGTGCCCACAATGGCGTTGACCAGGGAAGACTTGCCGGAGTTGGGCCGCCCCAAGAACGTCGCGAAACCAGACCGGAAGCCGTCCCACGGATTCTGCCCGCCAAGATCGCCGACCGGGTCGCTTGTCGACATGTCTCTCTGGTCGGCCACGGCGCCCAGACTACCGGTGAATTGCCGCTGCCCCTCCCCTGCTGCCCGGGTACCGTGAGCTGATGGCCGCAAGCAAGCCGGAATCAAGCAGCGTCCAGGAGCGCGCCAAGGTGGTGGCCACCAATCGCCGCGCCCGGCGGGACTACGAGATCATCGACGAGTACGAGGCCGGCCTGGTGCTGGTGGGCTCGGAGGTGAAGTCGCTGCGGGAGTCCAACGCGACGCTCACCGAGTCGTACGCCCGCATGGCCGATGGCGAGCTGTGGCTCCAGTCGCTGCACATCGCCCCTTACTCCCACGCTGACGGTGCCACTGGCCACGACCCCGACCGGCCCAAGAAGCTGCTGTTGCACCGGGGCGAGCTCAATCGCATCAAGGCCCGCCTCGAACAAGATCGCCTGACAATGGTGCCCCTTTCGCTCTACTTCACAAAGGGCCGGGCCAAAGTGCTCCTCGGGCTGGCCCGAGGCCGCCGCCGGGCCGACAAGCGCCAAGCCATCTCCGAACAAGACGCCCGCCGCGAAGCCCGCCGCGAGTTGGGCCGAGCGGCCCAACAGGGCTGACCGGCAATTCTGCCTGGTCGGCCCGACACCTCGATGCCGCACAGACAAATCCTGGGACCCGCGGCCTGGACAAGCCGGTATCATGGCGGAGCACCTTGACAACAAGTGCACACGGGGCTGATCGGTTTCGACGTTGGGACCGGGGGCTGCGCTGTGCGACCCGAGTTGCTCAGACTCGCAAAACGGGGCAACCAAATAACCGACACTGACCGTGTCCCTCTCGCAGCCTGATCCATCAGGTGTAGAGAGTCATCGCGACCGGCAACGGCACGCGGGGCCGGTCCATCGCAGCCCGGCAACAGAAGCGGTGGAGACAGTCGGGACAGACCACTGACGGCGGGAAAGACCGCTGACTCCGGGGAACAGACTCGGTGGCGGGCCCCCTAGCGGGGGCTGCCCGACCCGGCGGTGCGGCTGCCATCGACGCCGCACACCGGGAATGGTCGTATCACAGCCAGGCGCCGCCCAGCGGACGGGGGTTCGATTCCCCCCAGCTCCACTCTGTGAATTCAACCGGGGGACCAGGCTAGGCCGCCGTAGATTCTGAGGATGGCGCCAGTATCGACTTCATCGTCGCCCGTCCCGACGACCGGGTAGTCGCCGTCGAAACCAAGCTCACCCAAACCGTGAGCAGCAAAGATGTGCGCCACCTCAACTGGCTCCGCAGCGAGATCGGCCGACGACCTCCTCGACGCCGCCATCATCACCACCGGACCAACCGCCTACCGACGCACCGACGGCACAGCCGTCATCCCCGCCGCCCTCCTCGGCCCCTAACCCCTCCTGGTCGAAAATAAGTACACACGGGGCCGGTCCCCATCGCAGCCCGGCAACAGAAGCGGTGGAGACAGTAGGGACAGACCGCTGACGGCAGGCAACAGTCCCGGTGGCGGGCACCCCTAGGGGCCACCGGACAGCCGGTCTCTTCGACGATCCGAACAGCCCCCGCACGGAACTCCGGATCGAACTCTCTTCGCATACGCGGCATGACTCTCCTCATAGAGCACCTCTCCACGATTAGGGGGGAAGCTCAGAGGGAACCTCAGTTTCAGGGGTCGCGGCTGTCAAGTATCTGATGGCCGCAGGGCCAGTTTTGGTGGCGGCGGGTTTTCTGTTGGCGGGTCTATGATTGGTGGCATGGCTGGTCAGGTGAGGCCGTTGAGCCGTATGCCGGTGTCGATTCCCGACGACATGGAAGACCGGACGCTTCCCAAGGCGACGGGTGTGGTGAAGCTGCCCGCCCATATCGCTTGGAGCCCGCCCTACACCTACGACTTGGGCCGTCCCCGAAGCCTGCGCCGTGTCTATGCGAGGGTGATGACGGAGGGCCTCGACGAGGACGTGCGGTGGTTCATCGATCTCGATGTGCTGGTCGAGATTTGGGAAGAGCTGTACCTGTCGCCGCACGTGCGACTGGCGTGGAGCCGCTGGCTCACCCAGCAGGGGCTCATCGGCTAGCACTGGTGCTCACCGACCTTCAACAGCGCGTCCGGCGCATCATCTCGGATCTGCCCGAGTCCGGGGCTTTCGCATTGGCCGGCGGAGGGGCGTTGATCGCCAGCGGCGTTGTGCAGCGGCCTACCAACGACTTGGACTTCTTTGCCCCGCACCCCAACGACGTCACCGAACTGTACGAAGCAGCCCGTGCCGCCCTCGAAGCCGACGGGCTGAAGGTCACCCCCTGGCGGGTGGAGACGACGTTCGCCAGGCTCCAGATCGAATCCGGCGCCGAGTCCACAGCAATCGACCTCGCCACCGACTATCGGCTGCTCCCAGCCCGGGCCACCACCGAGGGCCCGGTCTTGGCAACACCAGAACTGGCCGCCGACAAAGTGCTGGCCCTGGGAGCCCGCGCCGAAGCACGCGACTATGTGGACTTCCAATCACTGGCTGAGCGGTTCAGCATAGAAGAACTCTGCGAGCTGGCCGGACGGAAAGACCTGGGCTTCCGCCCCCATCTGCTACTGAGAGCCCTAGCCCAGTTCGACGAAATCGAACCCGCAGAATTCGACGACTACACCATGGACTATCCCAGCCTGAGAGCATTCGTCTACGCCGCGCACGCCCGGCTGGAACAACAGACAAGTGTACGCTCCCCCACCGACAGATCCCCTGAGTCCGGGACCGATATCGACCACGGACTCTAACCCAGCTTGCAGGACCACCATCCTCGCCTGCCGACCCCCCATGAACTGGAACCGGCACGTCGTCGCGCCACCGGTGAAACGCGGCCTCCGACACATCCAGGCGCCGGGCCACATCCGCGACCGACGCGCCCTCGCCCAACAGCCGGTCAGCCTCCCTGAGCTTGCGCACAACCTGCTCGGGCGCGTGCCGCCTCCGGCTAGCCATACTCGTGATCCTCCTCCATCCAGCAATACTGGACAACGGACTCTCATAGCAGATTGACCAACCACAGGGGGTCACGCCATTCCGCGATGCACTCCTAGTTTCAGACCGGCAGCTTCAGGTCTCAGACCTCGGTGGCTCGCCAGCAGTACCAGGCGGCGACGCTGCGGTAGGGGCGGAAGGGGTCGCCGAGGGGTTCTAATTCCTCGGCGGTGGGAGGCTCGGTCCAGCCGTGGGCCAGTCCGTATCCCTTGCGCACCCCGAAGTCGCCCACCGGCCACACGTCAAGGCGGCGCAGCGAGAAGATCAGGAACATCTGGGCGGTCCATGTGCCGATGCCCCAGACCTGGGTGAGCTGGTCGATCACCTCCTGGTCGGAGAGCCGGCCCAGTCGGGCCAAGTCCAACGTGCCCTGCTCGCAGTGCGCGGCCAAATCGAGCATCGCCCGGGTCTTGGCCCCCGACAGCCCCGCCGACCGGAGCGGCGCCTCCCCCAGGGCCAGCACCGCACCAGGGGCCCACTCCGGCATCTGCCCCCGCACCCGGCCCCATATGGCCCCCGCTGCCTTGCCGGCGAGCTGCTGGTAGGCGATCTCGCGGCTCAGCACCTCGAAGCGCTGCTCCACGGTGGGCTTGGGCCCGAAACGGGCCGGGCCGAACCGCTGCACGAGCCCGGCCATTACCTCAGAGGCGTTACTGAGCGCCCGGCTGGCCTCGGTCAGGCCCACATTGCCCACTTCCTGCTCCTGCGCCAACCTCGATCTGAACTTCAGATCAAGTCGGAGAAGCGGCGGCAACCGGCTTCACGACCACCCGGGCGATGCGGCGACCGGTGACCCGCTCCACCAGTAGCTCCCAGCCGTCCACCACCAGCGTCTCCCCCTCGTCGGGCACATGGCCCAGGGTGTTGAAGATCAGACCGCCCACGGTGTCCCAATCGCCGTTGGGCAGCGGGGCCTCCAACACCTCGCTCAGCTCGTCTATGGGCACCCGCCCGTTCACCCGCACCGTTCCGGGCGCCACTCGCTCGATCATGGGCTCCTCCACGTCGAACTCGTCGACGATCTCGCCCACCAACTCCTCGATGAGGTCTTCCAGCGTGACAACTCCGGCGGTGCCCCCGTATTCGTCCACCACGATGGCGATGTGGAACTTCTCAGCCTGCATCTCCCGCAGCAAACGGGAGATGCGCTTGGTCTCGGGCACGAAGCGGGGGGCCCGAGCCACCGCGACCGCCGGGGCGCCGGCACCCTGTTCGCGCTCGGCCCGCATCAGGTCTTTGGCGTGGACCACCCCAACCACGTCGTCGATCCCCTCGGCGTACACCGGGACCCGGCTGTAGCCGTGCTCGATGGCGATGCCGATGGCCTCTTCCACCGTGAGCTGATCGCTCATCGCCACCATGTCGGTTCGGGGCACCATCACCTCGCGGGCCACTGTGTCGCCGAACTCGATTATCTGCCCGATCAGCTCCCGCTCCTCGGGCTCGATGGCGTCGGACGCCTCGGCCGCCTCGGCCACGGCCAGCAGCTCTTCCTCGGACACCTGCGGCGCCTCCCGCCGCCAGCCGGCTCGGAGCAGTCGCCGCGGCGGCTTGGCTCGGCCGGGGCCGCTCATTGTGACCCGGCCGGCGAGCTCGACGCCGATGACAGGGCGAGCAGCTCCTGCTCGCGATGCTCCATCTTCTCAGCATCGAAGTCGTCGGCGTGGTCGTAGCCCAGAAGGTGCAGGGTGCCATGAACCACCAGCAAGGCGATCTCGTCATCGACGGCCCGGTTGCGGGCTTTGGCGTTGGCCTCGGCCACCTTCGCGCAGATCACCACGTCGCCCACCAGCCGGGGCTCATCGCGAGCCCGGAGAGCACAGCCGTCGTCGACGCCGAGGGCGAGCACGTCGGTGGGCCGATCGATGCCCCGGCGGGCTGCGTTGACGGCGGCCATCTCGTCGGCGGGCACAAACACCAGACCCGCCTCCCAGGGCGCCGCCACCTGCTCTTCGGCCATAACCCGGCGCATCAGCCCCGCCCACCGGCCCTCGTCCACCAGCAGGTCTTGTTGGCGGACGTCCACCACCACAACCCCCGAATCAAAAGCGGTCCCGCTGGGTTTAGGGCCGGTGTCCCCGTCGGTCCTCACTGCTGGGCCCGCTCATAGGCGTTCACGATGTCGGCGACGATGCGGTGGCGCACCACATCCCTTGAGGTCAGATGCACGAACGACAGGCCGTCGATTCCCCCCAGAATCTTCTCCAGGGAGTCCAGCCCGCTGCGGCCCCGGTCCACATCCACCTGGGTCACGTCGCCGGTCACCACCGCCCTGGAGCCGAACCCGATACGGGTCAAGAACATCTTCATCTGCTCGGGGGAGGTGTTCTGGGCCTCGTCCAAGATGATGAAGCTGTCGTTGAGGGTTCGGCCCCGCATGTAGGCCAGCGGGGCGATCTCGATGACCCCCCGGTCGACCAGGGACTGCACTTCCTCGGCGTCGAGCATGTCGTAGAGGGCGTCGTAGAGCGGCCGCAGGTAGGGATCGACTTTGGCGATCATGTCACCGGGCAGAAAGCCCAGACGCTCCCCCGCCTCCACTGCCGGCCGGGTCAAGATGATGCGCTCCACGGTGCGGGCCTTCAGCTCCCGCACCGCGGTGGCCACCGCCAGCCAGCTCTTGCCGGTGCCCGCCGGGCCGATGCCAAAGGTGATGATG
The DNA here is from genome assembly GCF_965208475.1 of Candidatus Poriferisocius sp. Classification (GTDB taxonomy): domain Bacteria; phylum Actinomycetota; class Acidimicrobiia; order Acidimicrobiales; family Bin134; genus Poriferisocius. The sequence goes on from NZ_OZ242338.1 coordinate 1,355,878, forward strand.
TTGGCCCGCATGGCATCGACATAGCTGCGCTGGCCCGCTGACTGGGGGCGGATCACCCGGCCCCGGCCCGACCGCAGCACATCGGTGTCCATCACCCCGGAGAGGCTCTCCTCGGCTTCCGCCATCTGGATCGCCCGACCCAGCATACGGGCATCGAGCTGGTGGCCGCCCTGCACGAGTTGGACCATCTCGTCGAAAAGGCCGGCCACCTGGCCGGCGCCCTGGCCTGACACCGTGATCCGGTTCCCCCGCACGAAGATGTCGGCGTCGGGAAACGACTGCTCGATCTGGCGGAGATGCTGGTCGCGCTCACCCAGCAGGGTGGCCATGAGCCCGTTGCGCGGAATGTCTATGGTGACCGGCGCGGCGGTGGTCATTCAGGAGCTGGCATCTGCGTCGCCGCTCGCGTCGTCATCGCTGGCGGAGACGGGATCAGGGTACAAGTGACCCAGCGTGCCGGGCTCGATGCGGCTGCGCTCGATGAATCTATCCACATCGGTCTGTTGGACCCGGATAACCCGACCCATTCGATACGCGGGAAGGCCGCCCTCGTTGATGAACCGGTACAGAGTTCTGGTGGTGATCCCCAGCCGCTTGGCCGCGGTCTCGGTATTCAGCCACACAATTTGGGATTCGCTCATCTACGCCAACCTTATCCCATCCCCACTGGCCGGGCATAAAACTTGTGGAATTGCGCAGATTCAAGGCTCAAAGCGGCCTGCAATCGCCGCAGGGGATCGACGGCAGCGGGTTTCTCATACTGCCTCTGCGGGCGGAAGAGCATCGTTGGCATGGCGCAGCATCTGCACCGCGCTGACGAAGAGCAAGATGGCGAACAGGTAGGCCGACAGCCGGGGACTGAGCTCGCTGGCCCCGAGTGCGCCGATGAACGCCGAGGCCACCCCAGAGGCGCCGACGACCAGGGCAGTCCTGGCATCGAGGTTGCCGCCTCGGCGGTTGCGCAGGGTGCCGATGATCGAAGTGGGGAGGATCACCAAGAGCGAGGTGCCCTTGGCGGCGGCATCCACGAACCCGAACAGCAGGATCATGGCCGGGATCATGATTACCCCCCCACCCACCCCCATAGTCCCCGACAGCAGTCCGGTGGCCAGGCCGCAGGCGACATAGGCAAGCGCCAGGCCCACCGTGATATCGCTGTGGCCGTCAGTTTCGGGGGCGACGGCCAAGAAGCGGGCCGCAGTGGCCAACAGCAGCAGGGCGAACCCGATCCGCAGCATCCGGATGGGCACGCTGTTCAGCAGCGAGGTGCCAACTGTGACTCCCACCGAGGACCCGGCGAAGATGAACAAGCCGGGCAGCCAGGCCACCGAGCCTTCCAGCAGGAACCCGCCGAGGGCGGATGCGGAGATGAGCACCATGGCCCCCAGCGAGGTGCCGTGGGCCCGGCGCTGATCCATGCCCAACAGCAAGACCAAGCAGGGAACCATGAGTATCCCGCCTCCAACACCGAACAGCCCCGACAAAAAGCCAGTGGCCACCCCAACCCAGACTGCTCCTGCCCGCGAACTGTTCATGCGAACAGGGCTAGGGCTCTGTCGGGGGATCTGCTTGGGTCCGGCGCGTTCACTCGGCGGCTGCTTGCTCGCGCAGCACGTACTTCAGCACTTTGCCCGAAGCGTTGAGGGGGAGGGCGTCGGCGAACCCCACTCTGCGGGGCACCTTGTAGTTGGCCATCTCCTGTCGGCACCAGGAGACAATCTCGTCTTCAGTGGGATCGGCGCCGGGGGCCGCCACCACGGTGGCCACCGCCACCTCGCCGAGCCGATCGTCGGGCACCCCGATCACCGCCACCTGGCCGATCTGGGGGTGGGCCAGCATGATGTTCTCGATCTCGGCTGGATAGGCGTTGAACCCGCCCACGATGAACATGTCCTTCTTGCGGTCGGTTATGTCGATGTTGCCCTGGGCATCCATAACACCGATGTCTCCGGTGTGCAGCCAGCCGTCGTCGTCGATGGCCTCTGCGGTCTGCTCGGGGTCGTCGAGGTAGCCGAGCATCACGTTGTAGCCTCGAATCACGATCTCGCCGGGCTCGCCCCGAGGCGCCTCGTTGCCATCGTCGTACACCACCCGCACCTCCACATCGGGGATTGCCCGGCCCGAAGTGCGGGCGATGGTCTCGGGGTCGTCGTCGTGGCGGCACATGGTGGCGATGCCCGAAGCCTCGGTGAGCCCGTAGCCGGTGACGATGGTCTCGAACCCCAGCCGGGCCCGCATCTGCACGATCATCTCCACGGGGATGGCGGCCGCCCCGGTCACCGCCAGTCGCAGGGTGGACATGTCGAAGCTGTCCAAATCGGGGTGGTTGAGGATGGTCTGGTAGATGGCCGGCGGTCCGGGGAGCATGGAGATGCGCTCCTCGGGAACCCGGGCCATCACCTGCGGGACGTCGAATACCGCATGGGGGATGTTGGTGGCCCCGGTCATGAGGCAGGCCAGGATGCCCGAGTTGAGGCCGAAGGCGTGAAAATAGGGGTTGATGATCAGGTAGCGGTCGCCGGCCCGCAGCCCTATCACCTCGCACCACGAGTTGAAGCCCCGACAGATGGCGGAGTGGATGAGCATGGCCCCTTTGGGCAGGCCGGTGGTGCCCGAGGTGAACATGATGTGGCAGAGGTCGTCGCCGCTCACCGCTGCCGCTCGGGCGTCGCCGTCGGCCTCGGCCACCTGTTCGGCCCGCTTCAGGAACTCGGCAAACCCAGTAGTCCCCTTGGGCACGGTGCCCCGCAGCACGACGATCTCATCGAGGCTCTGGCCGCCATCGGCGGCCCGCAGCAAAGACACGTAGTCGGTGTCCAAGAAGTCGGTGACGGTGAACAGTATGCGAGCGCCGGATCGCTGGAGGATGTAGTCGGCCTCCCGGCCTTTGAACCGGGTGTTCACCGGAACCAGCACACCCCCGGCCAAATGCACCCCCAGCCCGGCCACCACCCATTCCCAGATGTTGGGCGCCCAGACTGCCACCCGGTCGCCGGGCTCGATTCCCGAGGCCATCAGCGCCCGGGCCGAGGCTCGAATGCGGTCGCGCAGCTCGGGGAAGGTCCAGCGCACGTCGCCGTCCACCAGGGCCTCCAGCTCGGGAAACCGCCGGGCCGCGTCGTCAACCAACTCGCAGATAGTGGCCCACGATCCCTCGGACATGGCTGCGACCCTAATTCACTGCTTTCGGCTCAACGGAGTTGGCCGGCTAGTCGGCGGATCGGACTGCGCCTTGGTGGATGAGCTGGGCAATTTCGTGGGTGCCCAAGCCGAGATCGTCGGCCAATACCGAGCGGGTGTCCTCGCCCAGTCGAGCAGATCGGTGGGTGACTCCCACGGTGGCGCCGCTCATGGCGAAAGGTTTGGCCGGCACCGGGATGCCGGGGCGTATTTCGGCTATGAGTCCCCGGTCGGTGGCCCAATCGGTTGCGGCTAGCTCCGCTACCGAGCTGATGCGGGCCGCGGGCAGCGGTTGGCGCTCCACCACTTCGGCCAATTCCTCGTAGGTTGAAAAACCGGCCACCAGTCCTCGCAGCACGGCCAATGCCTCTTCACGGGTGGGTTGTTCGGGGCAATCGTCGGCATCGCCTCCCAGAGCGGCCACCCACCGGGGCAGCATGGTTTCAGGATTGCCGATCAGCGACACCGCCTGGCCGTCGGCGGTGCGGGCGATGGCGTAGTTCCAAGTGTCGAAATCCCTCGGCCCGTCGTAGCCCGAAATGTCGTTGCCCGCCTGGTCGTTGGCGTAGACGAGAGTCTCGGCCATAGCGATGTCGAGGTGCTGGCCGGTGCCGGTGTGCTCTCGCTGGTAGAGCGCGGCCAGCACCGCGGACACCGAAATGAACCCGGCGTAGAGATCGCCGTGCTGGTGGATTTCCTGGAGGGGATCCGCCTCCCGGAGGCGAGCGGCCAGCTCTATGGTGCCGGCCACGGCGTGCATCATGGGAGCGTGGGCTCGGCGATGGGTCCACGGCCCGGTCTGGCCGAATCCGGTTATGGAGCAGAACACCAGCCGGGGGTTGCGGGCCGACAGCTCATCATACGACAGCCCGTAACGGGCCATGACCCCGGGGCGGTAGTTCTCCAACAGCACATCGGCCCGATCGGCCAACGCGGCCACCAGCTCGGGGGCGCCTTCAGCCTTGAGGTCGACGCAGATGTTGCGCTTGCCCGCGTTCATGTGGCTGAACGTGATCCCTATACCGTCGGAGTCCACCGGCGGGACCGGCCGGGTTAGGTCGCCGGTGGGGGGCTCCACTTTGATGACGTCGGCGCCCAGGTCGGCCAGCACCCGTCCGCAGATCGGCCCGGAGAAGATCCGGGTGAGGTCCACCACCCGAATGCCGTCCAGCGGCCCGCCGGTCATCGCCGACTAGAAGCCGCAGACGCGGCCGTGCCCGACCCGCCGCCGGTGGGGCAGCCGATCGGGCACGGCACAGTCTTTATTGACTCAGATGGATTAGCGGCCGGGGTCGCCGTAACAGACGAACGGGTGAGCCACCACGTAGTCGGCATCCACCACTTGCACCATGCCGGTGCAGTCAGGGGCGACCACGTGGTCGGCCGGCCACTTCACCGGGCCGAGGGCGCCGGACTGCTGGGTGGTCTCGAAGCCGTCGATGTTGACCGCCTGGTAGAAGCTGGCGGTATTCAGATCCTCGCCCGCGGCGGCGATCATCTGGATCATCAGGTCAGCCGACCAATAGCCCACCAGGCTGCCGAAGCCGGGGAAGGCCCCGACTTCTTCATAGTCGGCCAGAAGCTGCTGGATGGCCGGCTCGGAGTCGTCTATCGGGGGCACCTGGGTCACGGCGTAGCCGCCTTCCAAAGCCTGGCCCAAGTCGGGGCTGGACCCGGGGAGGCCGGGAACGTAGGTCAGGTAATCAGCCACCGGGCCCTCATATCCCGAAGCGGCGATAGTCGCCTTGAGGGTGATGGCACCGGCGAAGTCGGTGGAGAGAATCACCAAGTCGGGCTCGTGCTCTAGCACTGTGTTCACGAATCGGGTGGGATCGGTGATGCCCCCTGCGGTCTGGGTGGGCACGAAATCGTTGAAGGCCAGCTTGCCGGCCCACAGGGTTTCGTACAGCGCATGGCCGGCGCGTCCGGCGTCGTCATCGCTGTTGAAGATGCCGACCACTATGTCCTCTGTGCCGAAGAAGTCGTACCAGATGTTCTGGACCGACACGAGGGGATCAGCACCCTCGACCCCGAAGGCAAAGCCGCTAAGGCAGCCGTTGAACCCGAAGCCCCAGTCGTTGGGAGCGCAGAAGCCGGGCATGAATCCCCAGCCGGTGAACGGCACCTGGTTCTCGGCCAGGTAGTCGGTGGTCTGGGGAAGCGAAACCGCCGAGGTGACCATGATGCCGAAGACCTCGTCGTTCTCCACCATGCTGCGGGCCCCCTCGAAGTTGGCCTGCGGATCGCTGCCGTCGTCCACGTACTGGACCAACTCGACCTGCCGACCGCCGGGCAGCTCCCCGTCGCGGTTGGCCCGTCCGAGGCGGGCATTAATGCCGTCAGTGAATCCGCCGTAGAGCGCATCCTGGGTCATCGCACCGAGGCGCACAGTGTCGTCGCTTACACCCCGGGTGGAGGGCTCGAAGTCAACCTCGTAGGAAAATGCGCCCCAAGTGCGAGAGGTTGCCATCTCACCGTCGTCCATCGACTCATCGTCCATCGGCTCTTCATCGTCCATCGGCTCATCGTCCATGGGCTCTTCATCGTCCATCGGCTCATCGTCCATGGGCTCTTCATCGTCCATCGACTCGTCATCGTCCATCGGCTCGTCTTCGGCCGCGGGTGCCGGGGGCTGGGCAGCCCCATCGCCGTCGTCATCGTCGTTGCCGCAAGCGGCTACCACCAACGTGAATGCAGCCAAGAGCGCGAGAAGCTTGTACAGCAAGGATTTCTTCATGTCCCCCTCCGAATGTTGGGCTTCCGACATAGTAGGACAGAGGCTCGCGGCTGTCACCCTCGCTGGGCCGGTGTCAAGAAGAAGTTGATTCTCCGAGGTAGGCAGCGTCGAGCTGGTCGTGGTCCACTTCGGAGCGGGGGCCGTGCCAAGTGATGTGGCCCAAGCTGATGAACGCCACCGAGTCGGCTATCTCCAGCACGTCGCGGGCCTTCTCCTCCACCAACAGCAGAGCCACGCCCCGCTCCTTGAACTCAACGAACAGCTCGAGGATCTGATTGACGATCAACGGGGCCAGCCCCAGCGAAGGCTCGTCGGCGATCAGCACCTCGGGGGGATGGGCCAACAGCGGCGCCAGGGTGAGGATCTGCTGCTCTCCCCCCGACAAGTTGCCGGCAAGCTGGTTCTGGCGCTCCCCCAGGATGGGGAACCGATCGCAGCACAGCTCCCGGTCGGCGGGGTCGGGCAGCCAGAGCTGCAAGTTCTCGCGCACGGTCAGGCCGCTGAAGATGCCCCGGGCCTCGGGGGCCAACACCACGCCCCGACGGGCCCGGCGATGACTTCGCAAGCCGGTGATGTCTTCTCCGTCCAATCGAATCGCGCCATGGGTGGCGGCCAGCAGGCCCGATGCCACCGCACAGGTGGTGGACTTGCCCGCGCCGTTGGGTCCCAAAAGGGCAGTGATCTCGCCGCGGGGAACAGACAGGTTGATCCCGTGGAGGGCCTCCACCAACCCGTAGCTGGCCCGCACGTCAACCAACTCCAACGCCGGCGGATGGTCGCCAACGTACTGGTCGCCCGATGGCTCGGCTGACTCAGGAATCTCGGAAGGCTCGGAGGCGACCATGACCGCGGCCGGTGCAGTGGCAGCTACTGGGGCCCGCTTGCCGTCGAATCCTCCCGCACTCCAAGCCGCGATCCGCCTGCGCCAGGCGTCGCGGCGGGCTCGGTTCTGCGCGGCGGTGAACGCCAATATTCCATCAGGCTCGCGGGCAAGTTGCATGGCGCCGAGGCCGAACATGAAGGCGGTGATGTTGCGGGCCTCGTCGTACTGGTCGAACCCGTCCCAGTCGATGGGGTACCAGGAGTACACCCGGGCCAGGCAGATGAAGGCCAGTACCGCCAACACGCCGAGTATGGGGGGCGAGAACGGCAGCCCGACTTGGCGATCCCGGATAGCGGTGGCCACCGCCGCCGCCCCGAAAACCGACGCCACCAGCACAACGTGCCACGACTCCATCCACTCCCAGTGCCAACCGGTGCCGAATGTGTGGCCGCTGGCCGCCACCATGATGCCGGCCATGACCGCGGCGCCGGGCCGGCGGATACCGACCAAGATCACCACGGCCAGCCAGAACAGCCCGGCTTGAGTAGTCGCAGTGAACGGGGTCACATTGCCGATGAACGTGGCGAAGAACACCCCGCCGAACCCGGCCAACAGCGCGGAGAGGGCAAACACCGCCAGCTTGGTGCGGACCACCGAGTGGCCCGAGGTGGCCGCGGCGGGCTCGGAGTTGCGCACCGCGATGATGGCCCGACCGGTGACCGAGCGCTGGAGGTTCCGCACCAACCAGGCCGCGGCCAGCACCAGAATCACCAGCAGCACCGCAAGGGATTTCTCATCCTCGAAGTCGAAAGGGCCCAGCTCGGGGCGGGGGATGTCCCACCCTTTGGTGCCTTGGCCGTTTTTGAACCAGCTCCACTCGAACAGCACCCGCTCGCTCATGAAGGCCATCGCCAGGGTGGCCAGGGCCAGCGGCAAGCCGCCCAACCGCAGAGCGGGAAGGGCCACGATGACTCCAAGCACTCCGGCGATTATCACGCCCACGACCAGCGCGGGAATGAACGGCAGCCCGGTCTTGTCCAAGATCAGGCCGGCGGTCATGGCGGCCATGGTCACGAATGCGGCTTGGGCCAGGCTGACCATGCCGCCAAGGCCGGTGAGCAGCACCCAGGACATGAACACCAAGCCAAAGGCCAGGCCCGTGACCCACAGTCCCAGCCAGAACTGGTCGGCGAACACGAAGACCTGAAGCACGATGAACGCCGCGCCCAGCACCCAGGGCAGGCGCACCCGCCACGCGGGGAGGTCGCTGGTGTAGTCGGTTGCGGGGGGGGCGTCGGCCACCACCCCGCTGCGGCGGGTGCGCTCCCGGGCCATGAATAGCAGTCCAACCAACAGCACCACAAACGGCACTGAGTTCTTGAAGCCGCGGATGTCCTGGGCGAAAGTGGCGTACTTGCCCACCCAGCTGGTGACCACTCCCAAGGCCACGCCACCGGCAAACGCCAGCGGTATGGATCGAAGTCCGCCCACCACCGCGGCCGCGGTGGCGATGAACATGAACACGTTGTACTGATTGGAATCGAGCGAGTTGAACACCGGGGCGCCGACCACTCCGGCCAGCCCGGCCAGCATGGTGCCGATGATCCAGGCGGCCGACGAGGTGAATGACTCGCTGACCCCCCGCAATCCAGCCAGGTCGGGGCGGTCCACCGCCGCCCGCATCTGAAGGCCAAGGCGGGTGTGGCGCATCAGCGCCCACAGCGCCACCGCGACAACCACCGCCACCACCAGCACCGCATACTGGTTGCTGGTGATGCGCAGATCGAAACTGCCCAGGGGTCGGTAGGTATAAGTCTCGCTGGGCACCTTCCACACCCCGGGAGTGAGGAATACATAGTCGGTGCTCCGGAGACCCCAATTCCACGTCTTGGTGCCCAAGTCGACGATCAAGTCGGTGAGCGCGGGCAAGGCCACCAGAATCCCGATGGTGGCCATGACCTTGGCCGCGTCGTTGGCCCGGGCTAGGGGCCGGAATACCGCCACGTTCAGAAGCTGGCCCAGCAGCGGGCAGAACACCACCACTACGAGGAAGAACGACAGCAGCCGCATACCCAGGCTCTCGATGCCCAGGGCATTGATGAGTTGAAAATAGAGCACCGCCGAGGTGTAGGCGATCCCCCCGTAGGCCAGGTTGAAAATGCCGGTTGAGGTGTAGCTGAGCGTGAGCCCAGCGGCGATCAGCGAGTAGATGGCACCGGTAATGGCCCCGCTCACTAGCAAATTGATGAACTCGCCCACCCGATTATTTCCCCCTGTACTATTCGACCTGCGCCACTCTAGTGGCCTGCCTCGATCAGTACATTCGTTGGCCCGACCGCTGCCGGGCAACCCCCAACCTCGATCAGTACATTCGTTGCATGGACGACGTGTTGTTGGAGGACCTCGCCGCGGAGCATCAGGTGTTGGACGACCTGGTTGCGTCCCTGTCACCGGAAATGTGGGCCAAACCAACGCCGTCGCCGGGGTGGACGCTGGCCCACCAGATCCACCACCTCGATGTGAGCGAGGATGCCGCCTTGCTGGCGCTTACCGGCCACAGCGATCAAGTGTTCTCCCCCACCGGCCGCTGGCCCGACCGCCCCCTGCCCGACGATCCGACCGAAGCGCTGGACAACTGGCGGTCATCTCGGGCAGCCAGCTTTGAGGCAATGGCCGTTCTCGATGCCAAGGCCCCCGTGATCTGGGGCAACGGCCCCATGACCTGCCGCTCCTTCGCCACCGCCCGGCTCATGGAGACCTGGGCCCACGGCCTCGACTGCTTCACCACCGCGGGCATCGAGCCGACGGACACCGACCGTCTCCGCCATGTGGCCCACATCGGCTATCGAGCCCTCCCCTACGCCTTCCAAAGCCAAGGAGTAACTCCCCCGGCCCTCCTGTCAGAGCTCCGCCTGGACCTGACCTCCCCGTCGGGCGATACATGGACCTACGGCGAACCCCACGCGCCCCAATCCATCACCGGCCCAGCCAGCCACTGGTGCCGAGTATCCACCCGCCGCATGAATCCCAAAGACTCCGACCTAATCGCCACCGGCCCCCTAGCTAACAAAGTGTTAAAGGTGGCCCGCGCTTACCTATCCGACGGAGCAACCCCCTAACCAACAACAACCAGTCGATTGCTCGGGCTATGCCGGTAGGCGGGGCGGCGGGCCAAACATATGGGTCGTGGTGGTGGGTGGCCCGGCTCAGGGCGCCCGCCGCCCGCAGCTCTGCGAGGACGGCGGGCTGGGCCGGGACAGGCCCCGCCACCACGACCCCGTCAAAACCAGCCCGCCGCCCCGCCGGTTCGCTCCACAAGACAGAACCCGCCACCAAGCCAACCAAACCAAAATCGTGCCAAACTAAACCATGACCGCAACCCGAGATCAGCTTCGAGTAATCGACGTCGACACGCATTTGACCGAGCCCCACGACCTGTGGAGCAGCCGGGCGCCAGCGGCCTACGCCGACCGGCTGCCGAGGGTCGCCGATGTGGACGGACGGCCCCACTGGATCCTCGACGGGGAGCCGCTGGGCTTCGCCACCGCCAGCGGCGTGGTGCGCCCCGACGGCAGCAAGGCGTTGGGCACCGACTTCTTCGGCTGGACCATCGACGAAATCCACCCCGGGGCCTATGACATGGACGCCCGAGTGGAGGTCATGGATGAGCTCGGCATCCACGCCCAGATCATCTATCCCAACCTGGCCGGCTTCGGCAGCCAGAAGTTCGGCCAGATCGAGGACGTGGAACTCAAGCGGCTGTGCGTGTCGGTGTACAACGACGCCATGGCCGAGATCCAGGAGAGCTCCGGAGAGCGGCTGTTCCCAATGGGGCTGATCCCGTGGTGGGACATAGACGGTTCGCTGGCCGAGGCCGAGCGCATCGTGGGCCTGGGCCTGCGGGGCATCGTGATGTGCAGCGATCCGCAGCTGCGGGGGCTGCCCGATCTGGGCGAGGAGCCGTGGCGGCCGCTTTGGGAGTTCTGCTGCGACCACGAGCTGCCGGTGAACTTCCACATCGGGGCCAGCGAGAGCTCGATGGGCTGGTTCGGCACCTCGCCGTGGCCGTCGCAGGGCGACGATCAGAAGCTGGCCATCGGCTCAGCCATGATGTATCTGACCAACGCCCGGGTGCTGGCCAACCTGATCTTCTCCGGCGTGCTGGAGCGGCACCCGATGCTCAAGATCGTGTCGGTGGAGTCGGGCATCGGCTGGATCCCGTTCGTGCTGGAGTCGCTGGACTATCAGATGGACCAGCTCCGCACTGACGTGCAGGCCAAGTTCAGCCTGCGGCCCAGCGAGTATTTCCGCCGCCAGATGTTCGGCTGCTACTGGTTCGAGGACCTGTCCCCCGACCTGCTCATCAACCAGATCGGCCCCGACAACGTGCTGTTCGAGACCGACTTCCCCCACCCCACCTGCCTGTACCCCTACGGCCTCGAACAAGCCTCAGATGCCCTCAGCGACGTCGACGACGATGTAGCCCGCAAGGTGCTCCAAGACAACGCCGCCGACCTGTACAAGATCGCGGTCTAGCTAGCTGAATAAGACTGCCCAAGTACTCGTAATTGGAGCCTGCGCGTACTTGTGGGAACACTTGGGAATGCCCTCCGATCCTCAATAAGAGCGGGCTTGGGAGCGAGGTTCCCTCTTGCTTTGACGCAAGCCAATTTGCTGAGAGCACACCACGCTCAACTACAGGCTGGTGCCGGTAGCGACGACAAGGTCACAGCACTCATCTAGCGTTGGCTTCTCTTCGGCGGGGCCCCACACAAGCTGGTCGAGCACCTGTCGTTGGTATGCCTCTCGCACTGCGCGTGTTCTTGCAGAAAAGGCGGGAGACGCACCAAACCCGCCAGATGGTCGTGGCGACGTGTCCAAGCCGGCAGCAATGGTAAACGTCTCTACCTCTCGTGCAAGGGCGTCGCACGGCCAAACTGTGAGAGCCGACAACGTGGAGGCGTCATTAAGGAGGCACCAGACGTCGTAGTAGTGGCGTGCAAGACGGATCCGTTCCGCCCTGTCGCCCAGCACGGCGGCATGGTGGAGAATCATCAACTTCTCTACCAAAGTCCGGGCAGTGTGAAGTACTCGTATCTGGAACGAAGCCGCCTCTTCAAATCCCATGTCAAGACCCACGTCGCGGCCGTTTTCGGCAATGAGCGAGCCGATAGTCATCGCTTCTGCGGGAAGCGTGCCGCCCCGCGCGCCCAACTCCAAGAGGACACTAGGACGCAAGCCGCCTTGGCGGTGCCTGACCGGATACTCAAAGCAGGTCGTCCGCTTGCGACCCTTCGTAGCAGTAGTGGCGTCAACGGCTCCCTCGACCCCAAGAGCCTTGCCGACTGCCGCCGTAATGGCCTTCAAGCATCGGTCGGCGGCATCTTTCGAATCTCCCGGAACCACGACTAACAGGTCAATGTCTTCAGAGAATCGACGGATCAGGCGGTGGGCCTTCGACAGGCTCGTCCCGCCCTTGAATACAATCGTGGTCTTCTCACTGGCGGCCCGCGCAGCCGCAGCCCGCAAGGCCTCGGTGACCCAAAAGTCCTTTTCCACATGAGCAGCAGGGATACCCGTGCTCTCTTCAATCACCGATGCTGCGATCCCCACGGCCCCCGGGTCTTCGCGGAGTCGCCACCTCATATGGTCAAGCTCATAGCCAACGGCGGTGTGGACCCGATCAGATCGCTCCACCGCCGCCGCGTCTCCACGTGAGGCTCATCGCCGATCTGCTCGTCAACCAACCGCGGGCGCATCTCTCCGCGGTCGACGAGACCTCCGACAGCCACGGCGACCGCGGCCCACGGGTGTTCGACCACTGCTGGGCCTGCCCGCAGAACTTCGATCAACGCCACTTCGGTGGGCCACAGTTCGCGCAGCAGCCGACCCAAAGACCGCTGGCTGAAACGGACGGCCTCCCATCCCTTGGGCACCCGAGTTGGAACCGCGGCTTCAAATGTCGCTGGCACCTGCGTGGTCAGGCCGAGCCAATGAGCGGCAGCAACTCCCGCCGGACCTGATCCTGGTCCACCCACCTCCAAGGCAACCTCCCCCACCGTTGGACGAGACATCCCAAGCCGCGTTGAGACCCCCTTCCAGTACAAGCCCTTGCGAACCCGCACCAACCCCCCAGATGCACACAACCTCGACAGGGCCGTGTCAACCGCGCCTCGCGGCGCGTCGAAGTCTCTCGCACACACAAACGAGTGCGCTGGCAATGATCCGACCACCTCATCGACCATCGAAGAAACCGAACTCTTCATGACAGGAAAATGTAGCGATATTCTGCCACAAGTTCAAGCACTCTATTGTCTGCCTGGGCACCATATCCGCGGAAGCGCGGGAAACGTCTGTGCGCAAGTTGGGGATTGATGCGGGCCTGGCTGGCACCACCGAATCCGCTAGAGATCCACGTAGTCGATCCGGTCGCTGCGGTGGGGTTGGCGGCTGGTGCGGAAGGGGCTGAGGGGGGCGTCGACCAGCAGGAATCGGTGCCAGCCTTCCACTAGGTGGTTGATCCCGGCCTGCCACCGGGCCAAGCCCGGGTCGGCGCGCTGAGCCTTCTCGAAGGCGGCCCAGGCCTCCCAGGTGGGGATGGCCCACAGCAAGAATGCCTCATCGTCGGCCACCATGGCCGTCTCCCACGCGCCGGCCAGCTCCCAGCCGAAGGGGCCATAGGCGGCAACGGCGTCGGTGCGCACCCGCTCCAGGAACTCGGCTGACGCGCCCCGCTTGAGGCTCACCTGCTCGTGGGCGTAGCACTCGCCGGTCACCCCGTCGGCGCATAGTTCTTCAATAGTCCTGGTCCAGGGGGCGGGCACCAGCAGCCGGTCGGTGCCCGAGCGGCGGTAGTCGGCCGCCTGGGACCACCACTTGGCCAGCTTGGGGTCTTGCATGCCGGCGCCCTGGCATTCGTGGCGGAACGAGGTGGCCATGGCGTCCCAGCCGTCTTCCTCCCACAGGTTCAGCACCTGGGGCCAACCCCTGGTGGTGCCCACGATGCCCCAAACCCCGTAGCAGAGCTGGTGCCGCTCGTCTTGGGCTATGGGCGACCAGTTGGCCGTCATGTGGTGCATGTAGTTGGCCCGGTTCTGGCCGATGATGTCGATGAACTCGTGGATGTAGAGCTTGTGGTTGGCCACGGTCAGCCCTTTTCGCCGCGGTTGAAGTCCGGGGTGCGCTTGTTCAAGAAGGCATCCACCGCCTCCCGGTGGTCGTCGGTGTCGAAGGTGATGGCCTCTAGCGCGAAGGCCAAGTCGTACAGGCGGTTCACCCGGTCTTCCAGCTCCTTGTTGCACAGCCGCTTGTTGAACTCGATGGCGTGGCGGGGACCGGCGGCCAGCCGCCGGGCCATGGCGACCGCCGCCGACAGCACCTCGTCGGCGGCTACCACATGGTTGACCAGCCCGAAGCGCTCGGCCTGAGCGGCGTCGAGCAGGTCGCCGGTCATGAGCAGCTCCTTGGCCCGGTTGAGCCCCACCAAAAGCGGCCACAGCACCGCTCCCCCGTCGCCGGACACCAGTCCGGCATTCACATGGGGGTCGCCGATGCGGGCGGCGTCGCTCAGGTAGACGATGTCGCAGAACAAGGCCAGCGACGCGCCCAGCCCGATGGCGTGGCCGTTGACCGCAGCCACCATCGGCTGGCGAACCCGAAGCGCGCCCCGGGCGATGTCGATGCCGTCGTCGAGCAGGTCGGGGCGGCCTTCGGGATAGCCGGTTTCCAGGTTCTCCTCCATCACGGCGAAATCGGCGCCGACGCAGAACGACCGGCCCGCGCCGGTGAGCACCACCGCCCGCACACCGGCGTCGGCGGCGATGCGGCGGTACAGGTCTCGCAGGTCGAGGTGCATCTGCTTGTCGAGGCCATTGCCCCGGTCAGGCCGGTTCAAGGTGGCGGTGAGCACTCCGGAGGAGTCGATTTCGGTGGCGATGGTTTCCAACCCGTAGCGATCGGCCATGGGGTTAGCTTCGCACTTTGCGGTCCAGGTGGGGAAAGCTAGACGGATGCGAGCTTGGGTGGTTGAGGGATCGGGTGCACCGGAAGAGGTGCTGCGGCTGACCGGCAGGGACGCCCCCGACCCCGGGGAGGGGACGTTTTCGATGGAGGTGGGGGCAGTGGGCGTCGGCCTACCCGATGTGTTCATGTGCCGGGGGGTGTATCCGCTGGGCCCTTCGGAGGGATCGTTCACCCTCGGCCAAGAGGTGTGCGGGACCGTCGTCGAGGCGGGCGACGGAGTAGCCCTGGAACCCGGCCAGCGGGTCATGGCCGTCACCTCCTTCCAGACCGGCGACGGCGGTTTCGCCGAGCGCTGCCTCGGACTGGGCGCCTCCGCGTTCACGGTGCCCGACTCCATGGACGACGCCGCCGCGGCCGGATTCCTGATCCCCTACCACACCGCCTGGATCGGCCTCGTCCGCCGGGGCGGGCTGGCGCCGGCCGAAACGCTGCTGGTGCTGGGCGCGGCCGGGGGCACCGGGGCGGCCGCCTGCTCGCTGGGCGCGGCGCGGGGAGCGAGGGTGATCGGGGTGGCCGGCGGGCCGGAGCGCTGCGAGGTGGCGGCCGCCTTCGGCGCCCACCAGACCGTGGACCACCGGGCTGGCGACATCGCCGCCGCGGTCATGGATCTGACCGACGGGCGAGGGGTCAACGTGGTGTACGACCCGGTGGGGGGCGACGCCTATACCGCGGCCTCCCGATGCGTGGCCCGCGACGCCCGCATCGTGCTCATCGGGTTCGCCAGCGGCGAGTGGGCGCCGGTGAATGTTCGCCACATGGTGCAGCGCAACTACTCGGTGGTGGGGGCCATCCCGTCGCGCTACAGCCGACAGGAGCGGCTGGCCGACCATGCTGAGCTGAGCGCCCTGTGGGATGCCGGCAGCATTCGGTCGGTGGTCACCGCCACCTACCCGTTCGAGGAACTGCCCGAGGCCATGAGCGCCCTCGAGTCTCGCAAAGTGATCGGCCGAGTGGTGCTGAATGTGGGCGGCTGATTGCCGACGGTGGGCAATTTCGACCCCGCGAGAAGTAGTCTGCGGGCCCAAGCAGCAAAGGCAATAGCGGGAGGACCACCGTGGAGTTCGCCATTTTCTTGCAGGGATCGCCTCGCCGGGGCGGGGCTCGGAGCCCCTTCTGGGAGCATCAGTCCTTTGAGAACGAACTGGAGATCGTGCGGGTAGCCGACCAGCACAACTGGAAGTACGTGTGGGTGAGCGAACACCACTTCCTGGAGGACTACTCCCACACCTCGGCCAGCGAGGTGTTCATGGCCTACTCCTTCGCCCAGACCTCCCAGATCCACATGGGGTCGGGCATCTTCAATCTCAATCCGATCGTGAACCACCCCATCAAGCTGGCCGAGCGGGTGGCCATGCTCGACCACATGAGCAAGGGGCGCTTCGAGTTCGGCACCGGCCGGGGGGCGGGCAGCCACGAGATCGGCGGCTTCGGCCTCGACCCGTCCAACACCAAGGCCAACTGGGACGAGGTGATCTGGGAGTTCAAGAAGATCTGGGGCAGCACCGCCTACTCCCACCCCGACGGCGCCGCCTTCCAGACCCCCGACACCGGCACCTGGGGCACATTCAATGTGCTGCCCAAGCCCTACTGCCACTCGCATCCGCCCATGTGGGTGGCGGCGGGCAACACCCCCACCTACGAGAAGGCCGCCCGTCACGGCCTCGGCGTGCTGGGATTCAACGTGTCGGCCATCTACGACATGGCCCCCCATGTGGAGGCCTACAAGAGCGCCATCGCATCCGCCGAGCCCGCGGGCGAGTACGTGAACGACAACGTGATGATCGCCAACGGCCTGGTGTGCCTGGAAGACGGGCAGCAGGCCCGCCGGCTGGTGGTCGAGCAGATGCAGCTCAGCTACCTCCAGTCGCTGGTGTTCAAGTACCACGACACCTTCCCCAAGCCCGAGGGCCTGCCGACCTATCCCGAGCTGGTTCCCGAGCCCACGCTGGAGGATGTGGAGGAGCGCATCGAAGCCGGTTTCTTGCTGTGCGGCGACCCCGACGAGGTGCTGGAGCAGGTGAAGCGCTACGACGAGATCGGCTGCGATCAGGTGTCGTTCGGCTTCCCCATCCAACTCGACCACGAGCACGTCTTGGAGACCATCCGCCTCTTCGGCACCCATGTGATCCCCAAACTGGACAAAGACCCGCTGCACCGCAGCACCCGCCAGCGGATCGAGCACGGCGGCCCCCTGGAGATGACACCCGACCCGCTATACGAGGTTCCCCGAGCCGAGGAATACAACTAGTCGGTCAATGAGCGATTCCGGCCCAGACATCCTGGGATTGCGCAACGACCGATCCGAGCTGCGAGAACCGCTGGCCCGATGGCTGGCCCCACGGCTGGGGGCTTCCAGTGTGGACGTCGGCCCCTTCGAGGCGCCGTCGGGGGGATATTCGGCGGAGACGCTGCTGTTCGACGCCTCCGTGGATCGGGGCGCTGGTCCGGCTGTCGAGCGCTACGTGGTCCGCCGAGAGCTGCCCGAGCCGCCGGTGTACCCCCAGCAGGCCCCTGGAGAGCTGGATGTGGAAGTGGACATCCAATACCGTGTCATGGCCGCGGTAGCCGACCACAGCAACGCCCCCATCGCGCCGCTGATCGGGTACGAAGCCGACGACTCTGTGCTCGGCGGGCCGTTCTTCGTAATGGGTTTTGTGGACGGCGACATCCCCCGGGAAGATCCCATCTACACCAGTGCGGGCTTCTTCTTCGATGCTCGGCCGGAACAGCGCCGCCATCTGGTGGACCGGGGGCTGCGGACCCTGGCCCAGATCCACGCCATCGATTGGGAGGCGGCCGATCTCGGTTGGCTGGTGGCCACCGGTGCCCGGCCGGGCACCGGCACCCAGGTGCGGATCTGGCAGGACTATGCCAACCGGGAGCTGAACGGCCGAGACCACCCGGTGCTGGAGGCCGGGTTCGCCTACCTGCACGAGAACATGCCCTCCAACGACGGGCTGTGCCTGAACTGGGGCGACGGTCGTCCCGGCAACATCATCTGGCAGGACTTCGAGCCGGCCTGTGTCACCGACTTCGAGGCGGCCTGCATCGCCTCGCCGCTGGTCGACCTGGGGTGGTGGCTCATGTTCGACCGGTGGTCGCATGAGCACATGGGCGACCAGCCCCGCCTTGAGGGCGAGCCCACCCGGGCCGAACAGCGTGATCTGTATGCCGCCCACGCGGGCCATGACCCAGGAGACACCACCTGGTACGAGGTCTTCGCCGCGGCCCGCTACACCGCCATCGTGGTGAGGGTGATGAACCGCACCGTGTTGCGGGGCGAGATGCCCGCCGACAACCCCTTCTGGCTGGAGAACCCCTCCAGCGACTGCCTCAGAGCCCTGCTGGACGAGCTCTGAGCCCGGTCGGCCAGCGGTGGGCTAGCTGCCGACTACCCGGTCGGTCTGCTCGCGGTATTCGTAGATGAGGCGAACCAGCCAGTAACGCATAAAGCGCTTGAACGAGCTGATCGTGATCATCACCAGGCCGATGAAGGTGAGGGTGAGGCCGAATATGGCGGAGACCACCAGGTCGATGTGGTTGGACTGATGGAGATTGCCGCCCTCCGTGTCGTAGGGCTTGCCTGTCAAGAAGAAGGAGACCACGGTAAAGGCCAGCCCGACAATCGTGAGGATCAACCCGATGCGAAACACCCAGCGATCGGGATTGGCCCGCCCGCCGGAAGCCCGGAGCTTGCCCACCTCTTGGTGGAACTCATCCAGCCGGCCCCGATCGCCCGGGGCGTCAGTTGCGTCACTCATGGTCTTCTCCTGTGGACATGCCTAGGTAGGCGGCGGTCAATTCTTCGGCGATTTCTGCTGGCGGCCCAGTGCGCTGGATGCGACCGTGGAGCATGATGGCGGCCTCATTGGCCACTCCTAACACTGCTTGGGCGAACTGCTCGACGATGAGGATGGACAGTCCGGCTTCGGCCAGTGAAGCCACCTGCTCGTACAACTCCTCCACGATGATTGGGGCCAGCCCCATCGACAGCTCGTCCAGCATCAAGATGGCCGGGTCGGTGGACAGCGCCCGCGACATGGCCAGCATCTGCTGCTCGCCTCCCGACAGCGTGCCCGCCATCTGGTTGCGCCGTTCCTGCAAGCGGGGGAACTGGGCGAAGGCCCGCTCCTGCACCTGCTTGTATGACACCCCGGCGTAGGTACACATTCGCAGGTTCTCGGCCACCGTGAGGTTGGGGAAGATACCCCGGCCCTCGGGGATCAAGCACACCCCGGCTCGGGCCAGGCGGTCGGGAGAGACCCCGTTCACCTCGTGGCCGTCGAGCAGCACCGACCCAGCGTGGGGCTCGATCTGGCCGCTGGCCACCCCCAGGGTGGTGGTCTTGCCCGCCCCGTTGGGTCCCAAGAGGGCGTACACCGTGCCGGGCATGACCCGCAGGTCCACCCCGTGCAGCACATCGATGGTGCCATAGCCCGCCCGGATACCCACCAACTCCAGAAGCGGGGTCGCCGGCTCTGCGCTCATTCGTCGGCCCCCGCGTAGGCCCCTCGGAATTCGTCGCCGCCCAAATAAGCGGCCCGAACCGCGGAATCGGCTTGCACCTCCAAGGGAGTGCCCACCGCGATGATCTTGCCGAAGTCCAGAACATGGATGCGGGCGCACACCCCCATAACGAAACTCATGTCGTGCTCCACCAGCAACACCGCCAGGTCGTTGTCCTCGTTGCCGACGAGCTCCAGCAGCATTTGGCCGATGGCTGTGGTCTCTTCTTCATTGAGGCCCGAGGACGGCTCGTCCAACAGCAGCACCCGGGGCCGGCAGGCTAAAGCCCGGGCCAGCTCCACCAATCGGGCACTGCCGGTTGGCAGCGTGCCCACGGTCACATCGGCCACATCGTCGAGGCCCACTCGGCCCAGCATCTCGTGGGCCACATCGCTTACCCGCCGGTGCTTCCACTTGCCGCGATGGTTCTTCTCCACCGCCACCCGCACGTTGTCGAACGCGCTCAGCGTGTTGAATGCCTCCAGCTTCTGGAAGGTGCGGGCGATGCCCATCTGCGACCGCTTGGCCACTCCGGCTCGGGTGATGTCGACACCGTCGAATCTCACCTTGCCGCTGGTGGGGGGCAGCAAGCCGGTCACCACGTTGAACAGGGTGGTCTTGCCCGCGCCGTTGGGGCCGATGAGCCCGGTCACCTCGCCGGGGTCGATGTCTACCGAGGCGCTGTCGAGGGCCACCACGCCGCCGAAGCGCATGACCACTTGCTCAGCTTCGAGAAGTGCCATAGCCCTCCTTCGGCACCACGTCATCCAAGATCTCCAACCGCCGGTCGATGGCGATCACCTCTTCGGGGGTGAACGGCCGCTCGAGGCCCAACTCGCCGATCTCCGGCTCGCGTTTCTGGGCGTTCTCCGCGGCAATCTCCGCTCGGGCATCGCTGCGCCACGGCAGGATGGGCGAGAAGCCCCGGCCCATCTCGAAGATGGCCCCTCGGGGGTTGAACACCATGCCCAGCACCATCAACCCGGGTCCGTAAGTCGTCATGATGTCGAGCAGGGTGACCAGGAAGTCGACGTTGCCGGCGTCCTCCAATCGAAGGCCAAAACCCTTGAACAACGGGATGAATATCAAAAAGATCCCGGCCATGGGAATGGACACCCCCGCAGCCGCTACCAACAGCACGATGTTGAAACCCAAGAGGAGGTCGAATCCCTGGACGCTGTCGACATTGCCCGACACGGTGGCCCAAAATACCCCGGCGATTCCCGCCATGGAAGCCGACACCGCATACACAACTACCTTGGTCCATACCACTGGCACCCCCAAGGTTGCCGCGGCCGCCTGGGAGTCGTTGATGGCCATCCATCTTCGGCCATACCGTGACCGTCGCAACAGAACCAACGCATACACAAGAATGGCGAAGACGCTCACCATCACCATGAAGAAGCCCCGGCGGTCGTCGAAGGTGACGCCGAACAGCTCGATGTGGGGGAACTGCCGACCGGTCCCGATGATGGGCATGACCCACGGATGGGGGAAGAAGATCAGCGACATGGCCTGGGCGAAGGCCATAGTCATGAGGGCCAGGTACAGCCCTCGCAGCCGGGCGGCGGGAAGGGCTACAAGGGCGCCCAGCGGCGCGCAAAGCAGTCCTACTGCGAGAATCCAGTAACCGTTGTCGATATCTCTGATGTGCTGGGGGTCCAATCCCAGGCGGTCCAATCCCAGGAACGTGACCCACCCTCCACCGATCACTTTCAAGTACACAAAGGCACCGAATCCAGCAAAGGCCAATGGCGCGAAGTTGATCTGGCCGGCCCAGCCGATCAACGGAACCAACGACAAGCCGATCAGGGCCAATGCCATGGCCTCATCGGCCGAGTTCAGCTCCCGGCTCCCCCATGCACCTGGATCCCAGATACCGAAGTCCAGCCATCCGCCGGAGAACGCGGCGGCCAAGAGGATGACCACCCCACAGCCGAAGAGCCCCTCCCACCAGTTGGTGTAGCGCTCGTGGCGGCGAAGGTGATGGGCCAACCGGCCCACCTCCAAACGGGCCTGGGGCAAGGCGATAACCACGAACAGCAACAGCAGTGGGGCGACGGAAAGGTGAGCGAAGCGGAAATCAGGCCCAAAGTCGAGCCACGCCCCGGTGTGGGCGCGCAACAGCCCGATCAGCATGGCGCCGATAACCGCCATGGGCAGGTTCTTCAGCGCGCCGAACGCGGCTGCGGCAAAGGCGATTATCACCACGTTGTTCAGGGTGGCCGGGTCGAGTCCCAGCTCGGGGGCAATGAGAATGCCCCCCAGCGCCCCCATCATGGAGCCCAGTGCCCACGATGTGGACGAAACCACATTGGGGCGGGCGCCGTTGAGGGCGGCCAGCTCCCGGTTGTCCACCACCGCCCGCATGGCGGTGCCGATGCGGGTACGTCGCAGGAGAAAGCGCATCGACACGGCGATGGCAATGGCCACTACGAATACGATGAGCCGGTGCCAGGGAAGCTGGGCCGGCCCCAAGTCGATGCCGTTGTTGATTCCGAACAGGTAGGGCACCCTGCGGGGGGTATCAGCCTCCCAGATATCGCCCACCACTGACAGGAGCAGCACCATTATCGCCACGGTGACCATGAGCTGCACCACCAACGACGCGGTGCGCAGGCGCCTCATGATCACGATGTCGAGCACAACGCCCAATGCAGGGGCGAACAGCCCCACCACCACGAACAGTGCGAGGATGGAGTGCCAGCCCCGGTTTACATGGAGTTCCCAATACAGGAAAGCGGCGAATACTCCGATGGCGCCCTGGGCGAAGTTGAACACCCCGGTGGTTGTGTACACCACCACCAGTCCGGTGGCATACATGGCCCACAGGGCCCCCAGGAAGAGCCCGATGTAGGTGGTGACCAGGAAGGTCTCGCTCGTGACTGGGGCGCCCTTCCAGGTGAGCACGGCAAGGATCACCGCCCCCAACGTCCCCAGGGCGGTAGCAACCACAACCGAGTCACGTACCCCAAATATCACGAGAGCTCAGCCCTTCCTGACCTCCCTGCGCCTCTTCCGGCTAGCCGCCGAACTCGGCGCCCCAGTCCCTGGTCAGGGGAACCACATTGTCGGCGTTGCAGTCCAGTTCGCCCCGCTCTGCGGGATGTACCCGGACAAACTCGTTGTTCTGCACCTGCATCAGCATGAAGCAGGGCATGATGTTCTCAGTGGTTGAGAAGTCCGCAGGACCCCACCAGCCGTTCACATCGAAGGATGTCAGGCTGCGGGCGCCGTCCAGTACCGCCTGACGGGTCAGAGCGTTGGGGCCGCTCTCGGCCACGATTTCATTCACGACCTGCTCGAAGAGCACGCCGTCGGCCCAGGAGCCCGCAGCCCATGCTGGCGGGAACGGGTCATCGATGGCCTCCATGAAGTCGGCCAGTTCTTGGTTGGTGTCGGCCTCGTCGAACGGCAAGAACCAAATCCACATGTAGGTGTTCTCAACCACATCGCCGGCTTCAAGGAAGCTGGGGGTGTAGCAGGCCAACTGGCACATCCAAAGTACGCTGTCGACGTCGAGGCCCTGAGCCTCGGCCTCACTGCGCCACTTGATCATCGACTGGTCGTCAGAGCCGGAGTAGGCGAGATTGGAATTCGAATCCCGCATGATCTGGATGTAGGCACCGTACTCCGACTGCGTGGTGAAACCACTCACGCCGGGCTCACCATCGATTACGACTCCGATCTCCTGGAATGATCGCACCTGAGGCATAGACGTGGCGATGGTGGAAGGCAGGTCGGAGGGCACCAGGTACACGCCATTGAGATTGGCTTCGATGTTCTCCTGGAGCCACTGGATGTGACCCACCTGGCTCTGCACGGCCCGGTCGCCAGTGCCGGCGTAGGGGCACTCGCTGTTGGGCCGGCTGGTGGCAAACGTCACGACCGAGCACTGGTGAGGGGGCTCAGTGGTGATGTAGGCGAAGTCAGGCACTCCGATTTCGTTGCCCTGGGCATCGGGGCAGGACTGCAAGTCGGTGGTGTCGAGAGCGAACAGTGCCGTAGTGCCGACCAGGGCGAACGCGTCCTCGCAGGCCACCAGGAAACCGTTGGTGGTCTCAGTGGGGTTGATGGCCGAATCGTGTTCGATCACCTCAATCTGCCGGCAGGCTAAGCCGCCTTCGGCGTTCACATGATTGGCCCAGGCCTTGACACCGTCGATGGAGCCCTGGAATAGGCCGGGCGCCAACGGGGAGCCGACATCGGCCATGACCAGCACGGTGATGGTGTCGGATGTGATCCCGATATCGGTGGCCTCGAGGTCCACGGCCTCGCACGGATCGACCTCCGGTTCCTCAGTGGCAACCGGCTCAGGGTCGGACTCGCCCATGTCGTCGTCCATCGACTCATCCATGTCGTCGTCGCCCATGTCGTCGCCCATCGACTCATCCATGTCGTCGTCCATCGAGTCATCCATGTCGTCGTCGTCCATGTCGTCGTCCATCGACTCATCCATGTCGTCAGGAGCCTCGGTGGGCGCGGCAGTAGATGCGGAAGAGCCCGAATCGTCATCGTCATTGCCCCCCCCGCAAGCCGCGGCAACCAGAGCGAGCACGGCCAGCAGGCCGATAATCCAACGGAAATGCTTCACGTTTCCCCCTTCATCGAACCGGTGCGCCCTTCTGACGGCGTACCGGCTATAGAACGTGGCAGACATTGTTACCCACGCCGCCAACTCTTTGCCACCTGCGGCGGTGCGAAGCTCGGGAGGGAGGACTCGAACCCCCAATATCGGGACCAGAACCCGGTGTGTTGCCTATTACACCACTCCCGAGAGCAGCAGCCAGTGTACTCCCCTGCTCCCCCGTGGGAACAACGCTTAAGAAACGCTTGAGAGCGGAGGCTCAGAGGCGGGAGCGGGCCGCTCGGAGTCCAAGTACTGCAAAACAGAATCTGCCCCCAACCGCTTCACCCGGTGAACCGGGGAGAGGCTGATGGGGGCGTACACCACTACTGTATCGTGACACCCCGTGGCCGATCAACCATACAACTACAGCGTCAGCGCTGTGAGTGGCCTCGTCTCATCTGTCTCCTCGACCCGCTTCGACACCTACCGACAGGGTGTCGACACCGACGCGGCGGCATTACAGCTCTACACATGGAATACTGCCGCTGCCGCTGCCTTCTACGGGCCATTGCAAACACTCGAGATCGTACTTCGC
The DNA here is from genome assembly GCF_965208475.1 of Candidatus Poriferisocius sp. Taxonomy (GTDB): domain Bacteria; phylum Actinomycetota; class Acidimicrobiia; order Acidimicrobiales; family Bin134; genus Poriferisocius. The sequence goes on from NZ_OZ242338.1 coordinate 1,380,311, forward strand.
AATGCGGTCCACGACGCGATGAGCAAAGCCCACGGTACGCGCTGGTTCGAGAATCCACTGCTTCTTCGTCCAGCTGAACAGGGCAAAACCGATGAAGCAATCCAGCATCTCAACGACCTCCACAAGCGGCCCACCCCTGGCCGAATAGTCGCGGCATTGCCCTTCGGGTTTTGGGTGACGCTGTTCGCCAATGCCTACGACACGACAATCTGGCGGACCGATCTGCACAACATCTTCGCACCTCGAGTGAAGGACCGCGGAGGACTCCACGACACGCTCGACCGACTTCGCACCCTGAGAAACAGGATCGCCCACCATGAACCGATTTTCCAGCGCAGTCTCAAAGACGACTACCAGCGGATCCGCATCGTCATCGGACTTCTCAGCAGACCGACCCTTGACTGGCAAGACCACCACAGCCGAGTGCCCGACATTCTCAACATCAAGCCTGATGCCGTGCAGAAGTTCTAACCGCGTCCACAGTGTGCCTCCTCTCGTGCGGGAACAGTGCTTTGGACCAGGGTCCTCAGAGGCGGGAGCGGGCCGCTCGGAGGCGGCGGAGGACTTCTTGGCGGGTGAGGTGGTACACCATGGGCTCGAAGAGCGGAGGGCCCACTGAGCGGCCGGCGACGGCCACGCGGACGGGGGCTTGCGACTTGGAGCGGTTGACGCCATTGGCCTCGCCCACGGCGAACACGGCGTCTTTGACGGTATCGGGATCCCAGGAGCAGTCGGCCAGGGCGGCAATGGCGCCGTCGAGGATCTCGGCGGAGGCCTTGCCCCGCACGACCGACTTGTCCCAGGACTTCTCGTCCATGGGCACCTCGGGGCAGAACAGCCAGTCCACCTGGCGAACTATGTCCGACAAGGTGCGCAGCTTCTCCCGCACCAACGGGATCATCGAGGCAGCCACCTCGGGCCGGTAGCGCTCAGGGGGCCACGGCACGCCGTCGCCGGTCAGATGGGGCTCGAGGGCGGCCAGCAGCTCATCGGGTTCGAGCTCGCGGATGTACACCCCGTTGAAGTGCTCCAGCTTGGCCAGGTCGAAGAACGCGGGCGCCTTGTTCACATCCTCGAGGCGGAACTGCCCGATGATCTCGGCCATGGGCCGTATCTCCACCCCGTCGCGCGGCCCCCAGCCCAAAAGGGCCAGGTAGTTGGCCATTGCTGAGGCCAGATAGCCCTGCTGCCGGTAGCTCTCCAACGACACGTCGTCGCGGCGCTTGGACAGCTTCTTGCGCTGCTCGTTCACCAGAAGGGGCAAATGGGCGTATGTCGGAGGGGAAGCCCCCAGCGCCTCGGCCACCAGCACCGCCCGGGGGGTGCTCGACAGCAGGTCCTCACCCCGGATGGCATGGGTGATGGCCATATCGGCGTCGTCCACCGCATTGGCCAGCACGAACGTGGGCGACCCGTCGGAGCGCCAGATCACGAAATCACCGAGTTGGGCATGGTCTACGGCAACCTCGCCCCGGATCAGGTCGTCGATGGCTGTGGCCCCCTCCGGGGTTCTGAACCGCACCGCCCGGCCGGCGGCCATCTCGGTCCCGGGAATCTCGCTGTCGTCGGCGTCGCACAGATAGGCCCGGCCGCCGTCCAGCAGTTGCTGCACGGCCTGTCGGTGGCGCTCCCGGCGCTCTGACTGGAAGTACGGCCCCTCGTCGTAGTCGATGCCCAGCCAGGCCAGATACTCGAAGATGGCGTCGGTCAACTCGGGGCGGTTGCGGCTCTCATCGGTGTCCTCGATCCGCAGCACCATGGTGCCGCCGACAGAGCGGGCATAAAGCCAGTTGAACAGGGCTGTGCGGGCCGAGCCGACGTGGAGGTAGCCGGTGGGCGAAGGCGCGAACCGCACCCGGGGCTTGTCGGCCGGGCTCACCGGCGGGTCAGCAGATCGGCCCTGACTGCGTCGCAGGCGGCCTCGACCTCGCCGGGGGGCAGCCGCAGTACCGCTTCGGGGACCAAGCCCGCCAGGCGCCGGGCCTCGGCATAGTGGTGGGGATGGCTGATACCGGCGAACAGCTCCTTGCGCCAGGCCAGCAGCAACTCGTCGGGGGCGGGGGGCAGGAACCCGAACACCCGGAAGGCCACCTCCAGATCAGCGGACACCGGGGCCCGACCGAAAGAGGCCGCCCTCTTCAAGGCAACCCCCACGCATCCGGCGATGGCATCGGCGGTTTGCTCGCCCGGGGCCATCAGCATCTGGCCCTCGAAGCGGCGGGCCAGCCGCAGGGCATACCCCTGATCGGGTCCGGGCACCCCCAGTCCGTCGCCGGTGGGCTGTCCGTCGGTCAACTCCGCCGGCCGGTCGGCCACCCATGGCTGGGGCCGCCTCGGAGGCGACACGTAGTGGCGGTCGGCCACTGCGGTCTCGTTGGGCACATAGTCAGGTGCGGCCATCGCCAACCTCCGGATCTTCGACATAGTCGGGCGCGGCCATCGCTACTCTTCGCTTTCTCTGCCGGCACCGTCTTCGCTGTGAAGCAGCCCGAATACCAGGCTGTCCACCAGGGCCTGCCAGCTGGCCTCCACGATATTGGTGGACACCCCGATTGTGGTCCAAACCCGGTCGCTGTTGGTGGAGTCGATGATCACCCTGGTCACCGCGGCGGTTCCCGCCTCGGTGTCCAGAACCCGCACCTTGTAGTCGATGAGGGATATCGACCGAAATGCCGGATAGCGGTCGCCCAGGGCCAGCATCAGCGCGGCGTGCAGGGCGTTGACCGGGCCGTTTCCCTCCCCGGTGGCCACGATGCGCTCACCCCCCACATGAAGCTTCACGGTGGCCTCGGTGTCCATCTCCACCGCCACCTCGTTCCAGGCCCGGGCACCAGTGCCCGACCGGTGCTCGGTGGCTACCTTGAACGACTCCAACTCGAAATAGGGCTGTGTCCACCCCGATGCCCCCCTCATGAGCAACTCCAGGGAGGCGTCGGCCACTTCGAAGTGGTAGCCCGCGTGCTCCAGCTTCTTGAGGGTGTCCACGATCTCGCCGATGGCCTTTGCCTCGAGATCGAGGCCCAGTTCCTCAGCCTTGAGCTCCACTGTCGAGCGCCCGGCCATCTCCGACACCACGAACCGGGTTCCGTTGCCCACCGCGGCCGGGTCGATGTGCTCATAGGCATCGGGTCGGCGGGCGATGGCGCTGGTGTGGAGGCCGGCCTTGTGGGCGAATGCCGATGAGCCCACGTAGGCCTGCTGGGGATCGGGCGGGAAGTTCACCAACTCGGCCACGTGGTGCGACACCGCGGTGAGCCGCTCCAGCCGATCGGGGGGAACGGTCTGCACCCCCATCTTGAGGCTGAGGTTGGCGATGATGGGCACCAGGTTGCAGTTTCCGGTGCGCTCGCCATAGCCGTTGATGGTGCCCTGCACTTGGGTAGCCCCGGCCCGCACCCCGGCCAGGGCGTTGGCCACTCCGCACCCGGTGTCGTCGTGGAGGTGTACCCCCACCGGGGTGTCCAAGTAGTCGACCACTGCGCCCACGATGTCCTCCACCCTCATGGGCAGCGAGCCCCCGTTGGTGTCGCACAGCACCAGCCGATCGGCCCCGGCCACCGCGGCCGCCTCCAGCACCGCCAGGCTGAACGCCGGATTGTCCTGGTAGCCGTCGAAGAAGTGCTCGGCGTCGAAGAACACCCGCATGCCGCGGTCCTTCAAGAACCGCACCGAGTCGGCCACCATGGCCACTCCCTCGTCCAAGGTCGTCCGCAGGGCCTCAACCACGTGGTACTCCCAGCACTTCCCCACAATGCAGGCCACCTCGGTGCCCGAGCCCACCAGATTGGCCAGCGTGAGATCCTCGTCGGTTCGCCCCTTCACCCGGCGGGTGGAGCCGAAAGCCACCAGGGTGCTGGTCTCCAGACTCAGCTCGTGGCGGGCTCGGGCGAAGAACTCGTCGTCTTTGGGATTAGAGCCGGGCCAACCGCCCTCGATGTAGTGAACGCCCAGATGGTCGAGTTGGCGGGCAATGCGCAGCTTGTCCTCTACGGTGAGCGAGATCCCCTCGAGCTGGCTTCCGTCGCGAAGCGTGGTGTCGTAGATCTCCACTGCCGAGGGCAGCGACCGAGTTCCGCTCACATCAACGGTCGACATGCTCGTTCCAGTGGCGGTACTGGGCCTGCCGACCCCGCACCGCGTCCTGGAACACCTCTTGGATCTTGCGGGTGACCGGGCCGGGGTCGCCGATCTCGCGGTCGTCCACCGACCGGATGGGCACCACCTCGGCCGCGGTGCCCGACAAGAAGGCCTCATCGGCCAGATAGAGGTCGCTGCGCAGCAGGTTGTCGGCCCCGTAGGGGATGCCCAGATCGCCGGCCATCGCTCGGATGGCATCCTGGGTGATCCCCTCCAACGCCCCCACCGAGGTGGGCGGGGTGACGATGGTGCCGTCGCGCACCACGAACAGGTTCTCGCCGGTACACTCGCTCACGTAGCCCTGCGGAGAGAGCAGAACCGCCTCGTCATAGCCGGCCTTCACCGCCTGCACCTTGGCCAGTTGGCTGTTGATGTAGTGCCCGCAGCCCTTGGCCGCAGTGGGCATCGAGTTGGGGTCGTGGCGCTGCCAGGAGCTGACCATCAGCCGCACTCCGTTGCTGACACCCTCATCGCCCAAATAAGTGCCCCACGGCCACACCGCGATGGACACGTTCACCGGGCACGGCAGCGGGTTCAGCCCCATCTCCCCGTAGCCCAAATAGGCCAGCGGGCGGATGTAGCAGCTCTTCATCTGATTCACCCGAACAGTTTCCTTGGTGGCAGCCACCAGCTCGTCCACCGTATAAGGGATGTCTATCTGGAGGATCTTGGCGCTGGCGAACAGCCTGCGGATGTGGGGGGTGAGCCGGAAAACCGCGGCGCCCTCGTCGGTCTCATAGGCCCGGATGCCCTCGAACACGCCGTTGCCGTAGTGGAGGGTGTGGGTTAGCACGTGTACGGTGGCATCGGCCCAGTCCACCATCTCGCCGTCCATCCACACCTTCTCAGTGGTCTCGATTGGCATCGTTCTCAAGTCCTTTCCGCGATACGGCTCTTGTCGGCGTAAATCGGCGCCGGGCTCACACCCGCTCGGAGATGGCATCGCCGATCTGGGCGGTGGTCCCGACTTGTGTTGTCGGATCGGCGCAGGCAGCCCGAATCCGGCTCGCGGCATCGGTCTCGCCTAGGAAATCAACCATCATGGCCGCCGACAAGATCGCGGCCGTGGGGTTGGCCCGGCCAGTTCCCACAATATCGGGTGCCGAGCCGTGAACCGGCTCAAACATCGACGGCCCGGTGCGGTCGGGGTTCAGGTTGGCCGAGGCGGCCAGCCCGATGCCCCCGGAGACAGCTCCGCCCAGATCGGTGAGGATGTCGCCGAACAGGTTGTCGGTCACGATCACGTCATATCTCTTGGGGTCTTCCACAAGGTAGATGCACGCCGCGTCCACATGGTTGTATGCGGTGGCCACGTCGGGATACTCCTCGGCCACCTCGTTGAACGTCCGCTCCCACAGGTCGCCGGCAAAAGTCAAGACGTTGGTCTTGTGTACCAGGGTGAGGTGGCGCCCAGGACGGCCGCGAGCCAGCTCGAAGGCATAGCGCACGCAGCGCTCCACCCCGAAGCGGGTGTTCACCGATCCCTGGGTGGCCACCTCCGCCGGGGTATGGCGGCGCAGGAAACCGCCCTCGCCGGCGTAGGCGCCCTCGGTGTTCTCCCGAATGACCTCGAACTCGAAAGAGCCGTCGGGATCCCGGAACGGTCGGCGGTTCACGTACAGGTCGAGCTCGAACCGCATCCGCAGCAGCAGTCCCCGCTCGATGACGCCGGGGGGCACGTCCGGGGTTCCCACCGCCCCCACGAAGAGTGCGTCCAGCCCCCGCCACTCATCCAAGATCTCGTCGGTCAGCACGGTGCCGTCTTGGAGGTAGCGAGCACCCCCTAGGTCATAGGGCACCGAGTCGAATTGCACACCAGCCGCGGCGAGCACCTTCAGCCCCTCAGCAACCACCTCGGGGCCGATGCCGTCACCGCCGATGACTCCGAGAACGTGGGGCATGGCCCATCAGGATACGAATACGGCGACTCTGAATGCGAACACTAAACTAGTTCGCCATGCCGGAGACCCATGAGCTGTCGCAAAAGGCGCACGACCGCCTGAAAGCCGAGTTCGAGCAGCTGACCACGGTGGGACGGGTGGACATCGCCCGCAAGATCGAAGCGGCCCGCGAGCTGGGCGACCTGAGCGAGAACGGCGACTATCACGCGGCCAAGGACGAACAGGGGAAAATGGAGACCCGTATCGCCCAGCTCGGGTCGATGCTGAGGAATAGCCGGATCGTTGAGGCGGGTGACGGGACCACTGTTGCGGTGGGATCGGTGGTCACCGTGGCCCATGACGGAGATCCCGACGACGTCGAGACCTATCTGGTGGGATCGATCGAGGAGCGCCATGACGGCCTCGACGTGATCTCCCCCGCCTCTCCGATGGGGTCGGCCATCTTGGGGGCAAAAGTGGGCGATACCTTGTCCTACGAGAGCCCCGCCGGGGGCACGCTAGCCGTGCAAATCGTGTCCCTTGAGCAGTAGCGGCGCCTTGAGCAGCAGCGGCGACACCCCCCGGGGAACGAGTCGGACGGTCTCCCTTGAGCGGTAGCGGCGCCCCGGTTGGCCCCAGCCTGCCGCCGGGGGAGTTCATCGACCTGCCTGGACGGGGTCGGGTGTTCGTCCGACGGACCGAGGGGCCGCCGGGCTCCCCCACCGTCGTGCTGCTGCATGGCTGGACGGTGACCGCCGATCTGAACTGGTACCCGGCCTTCGAGCCGCTGTCAGAGCGGGCCTCGGTGGTGGCATTCGATCACCGAGGCCATGGCCTGGGGCTTGCGACCCGGCGATTCCGGTTGTCCGAATGCGCCGACGACGTTCTGGCCGTGGTCGACGCCTTGGGCATCGACCGGTTCGTGGCCGTGGGCTATTCCATGGGCGGCGCCATCGCCCAACTGGTCGCCCGGGCCGCGCCCAACCGGATCAGCGGGCTGGTTCTGGGGGCCACCGCCACCAGCTTCCGGGGCCGGGGATGGCGGGCAATCCGCTTCTCGCTGCTCCCCGTGGTGGCCGCCGCCTCCCGTTTGGCACCCGTGAAGTTGAGGTACTGGGGCTGGGAGCAGACCGTGTTCAACGTGATCGGTACCAATATCGGAAGGTGGGCCCAAGCCGAGATCCTCAAAGGCGACCCGCAAGCGCTGCTGGACGCCGGCACCGAGCTGTTCAACTTCGACTCGTCGGGGTGGATCGCGGAGCTGCCCATGCCGATCGCCCAGATCCGCACCCTCGGCGACCAGGTGGTTCCCGACGAGCTCCAACTGGAGTTGACCGGCGCCGTCGGTGAAACCAACGCCTTCTCGTATCGGGGCGGTCACGCATCGGTGGTAACCGACTTCGACAGCTTCTGGGGCTGCACGCACAAAGCCCTCGACGCGGTGGGGATACCCGCCCAAAGCCGGCCCCAGAGCCGATCTTCGTCTGACCCATCCCCTTCTGGGGCCAGCCGATAGCCTCAGGCCGGAAACGCAAGAAACCGGAGCCGCAATGGGCCAAACCCTCAGCGAGAAGATCTGGGACCGACATGTGGTGCATCAAGCCGATGGCGAGCCCGACCTGCTGTACATCGATCTGCACCTCATCCACGAAGTGACCTCGCCGCAGGCTTTCGACGGGCTCCGCATGAGCGGCCGGTCGGTGCGGCGGCCCGACCTCACGGTGGCCACCGAGGATCACAATGTCCCTACCGACAACATCGCCTGGCCCATCGCCGATCCCGTCTCCCGCCAACAGGTGGAGACGCTGCGGGCCAACTGCGAGGAGTTCGGCATCACCCTCTACCCGATGGGAAGCCCGGGCCAGGGCATCGTCCATGTGATCGGGCCGGAGATGGGCCTCACCCAGCCGGGCATGACCATCGTGTGCGGCGACAGCCACACCTCCACTCACGGGGCTTTCGGCGCTCTGGCCTTCGGCATCGGCACCAGCGAGGTGGAGCACGTGCTGGCCACCCAGACCCTCCCCCAGCAGCGGCCCGGCACCATGTCGGTGACCGTGAACGGCACGCTGCCGGAGACCTGCACGGCCAAAGACGTGATCTTGGCCATCATCGGGCGCATCGGCACCGGCGGGGGCATCGGCTCGGTGATCGAATACCGGGGATCGGTCATCCAGTCGCTGTCGATGGAGGGGCGCATGACGGTGTGCAACATGTCGATCGAGGCCGGCGCCCGGGCCGGACTGATCGCCCCCGACGACACCACCTTCGAATACCTGGATGGACGGCCCAACACTCCCGCCGGCACCGCTTGGACTGCCGCCCTAGACGACTGGCGCAGCCTGTCCACCGACAGCGACGCCGTCTTCGACAAGCAGGTGGAGATCAACGGCGCTGAGCTGGTTCCCCACGTGTCTTGGGGCACCAACCCCTCGCAGGTGGCCCCCATCACTGGCGCCGTGCCCCACCCCGAGAGCTTCGCGGAGAGCAGCGGACGGGAGGCGGCCGCCCGGGCGCTGGAGTACATGGACTTGGCGCCGGGCACCCCAGTGAGGGACATACCGGTGGACACCGTGTTCATCGGCTCCTGCACCAACAGCCGCATAGAGGACCTCCGGATTGCCGCCTCGGTGGTGCAGGGCCGCCGGGTGCGTCCCGGCGTGCGCACATTCGTGGTGCCCGGCTCCGGCGCGGTCAAAGCCCAGGCCGAGTCTGAAGGACTGCATCAAATCTTCAAAGCCGCGGGGTTCGATTGGCGAGAACCGGGCTGTTCGATGTGTTTGGCCATGAACCCCGACAAGCTGGCCCCCGGCGAGCGCTGTGCCAGCACCTCCAACCGGAACTTCGAGGGCCGCCAGGGCAAAGGCGGGCGCACCCACCTGGTATCGCCGGCGGTGGCCGCCGCCACCGCGGTGGCCGGCACTTTCGCCACTCCAGGAGACCTGTCTTGAAGCCGGTTCGGACAATCACCGCCCCTGGGCTGCCGTTGGACCGCAGCGACGTGGACACCGACCAGATCATCCCCAGCGACTGGCTCAAGCGGGTGGAGCGCACCGGCTTCGAGCAGGGCCTGTTCTCAGAGTGGCGCGAAGACCCCGGCTTCGTGCTCAACGATCCCCGCTTCGCTGATGCCCGCATCCTGGTGGCCGGCCCCAACTTCGGCACCGGCTCCTCCCGGGAGCACGCGGTGTGGGCCATCCAGCAATACGGCTTCGAGGCGGTCATCTCCCCTCGCTTCGGCGACATCTTCCGCAACAACTCCACCAAGAACGGCCTGGTTCCGGTGCAGGTGAGCGGAGAAGTGGCCCGCACCCTGCTCGACGCGGTGGCCGACGATCCCTCAATCGAGATAACCGTAAACGTCGAGCAGCTCACCTTGTCTGCCCCCGCGGCCGGCGTGAGCGCTGCGTTCCCCCTGGAAACCTCGGTGCAGCACCGCCTTTTGGAGGGCCTCGACGACATCGGCCTCTCCCTCGCCCACGCCGACGCCATCGACTCCTTTGAGTCCACCCGCCCCGCGTGGTTGCCGGCGATGGCCTAGCTTGAGCACATCAACTATCCGGGAACCCAGACGCGCCGACGCGTCGTCATATGGGACATGAAGAAGCTCACACGGATTGCCCTCGTCGTAGTTGCCCTGGCGCTGATGGCCGGGGCCTGCTCGTCAGACACCGCCGATTCACCGGGTATCACCGGGGGCACACCTGGCCCGTCCACCGGCGATGCCACTGGAGAGCCAGACGGCACGCCAGAGCCGACAGTGGTGCTGGACGACATCGAACTGCTGTCAGCACTGCGGAGCTTCGGGGATTGCAGCACGCTGCTCAACTATCTGCGGACCGAGACCGTCGCCCGAGTCGGCGCCTACGGCCTCGACGATGGCCCTCGCTTCGGCTTCCCCGAGCCATTCGCGGTCGAGGAGATGGCCGAAGCCGATATGATGGCCGACGATTCAGCGGCCCAGCCAGCGCCGGCTGACTCGGCTGGCGCCGTTGCCGCCGGCGGCGACGGGGACTTCTCGGCCACCAACGTGCAGGTGGCCGGAGTGGATGAGCCCGACATCATCAAAACCGACGGCAACCGCATCCTGGCCGCAGCCCGGGGCCGGCTCCACTACGTGGACGTATCCGGCGATCAGCCCCAGTACCTGGGCAGCGTCGATCTGGCCGGGGAATCGGGCTCGGGCTGGGGTCAGGAGATCTTCATCCGGGGAGACCGGGCCATGGTTTTCTCCACCAGCTACGCCGACCGGCTCGAGCCGGTGGCGGCCGACAACCTCGAAGGCGGCCACGGCATCACCGAGGACATCACCCTCCGGGGCAGCCCGACAGCACTCATCCAGGAAGTGGACCTGTCCAACCCGGCATCCATGGAGGTGGTGTCCGAGCTCCGGATAGAGGGCCAGTACCTGAGCGCCCGCTCGGTGGGCGACGTGGTGTGGATGTCGCTTTCGAGCTACCCCGCGCAGTTCCAGTTCGTGTACCCCAGCAGTCCGGCCGCTGAAGGGCCCGCCGAGCGGGTCAACAAGGAGATCGCGGCCACCGCCGATCTCGACGCCTGGCTGCCGGCCTACCGCTTCGACGGTCCCGACGGCACCCGAGGCGGCCTGCTTCCCCAGTGCGATCAGCTCTACGCCCCGGCCGAGTTCTCCGGCTTCACCGTTTTGTCGGTGTTGAGCTTCAATTTGGCCGAGCCGTTGGGCACCGGCGACGCCGCCTCGGTGCTGGCTGATGGCCACACCCTGTACGGCTCCGGCCACTCGCTGTATCTGGCCACCAGCGAGCCGGTGTGGGCCGAGCCCGTCGTTGACGGAGACTCGGTCAGCATCTCAGCGCCCACGGAGTGGACCACCGTCGTACACAAGTTCTCGGTGTCGACCGACGGTCCCGCCCGCTATGAGGCCTCGGGCACGGTGGAGGGACACCTCCTCAACCAGTTCTCCATGGACGAGCACAACGGCTACTTCCGGGTGGCCACCACCATTGGCGAGCCGTGGGACACCGAGACTTCTGAGAGCCAAGTGGTGGTGCTTGAGCAGCAGGGCCGAGGGCTCACCGAGGTGGGCAGGGTTGGCAATCTGGGCCGGGGCGAGCGCATCTTCTCGGTCCGCTTCGCGGGCGACACTGGCTACGTGGTCACGTTCCGCCAGGTCGACCCCCTCTATGTGATCGACCTCTCCGACCCCGTTGCACCGTCAGTGGCCGGCGAGCTGAAAATCCCCGGCTTCTCCACTTATCTGCACCCGATAGGCGATGGCCTGCTGATTGGAGTGGGCCAAGACGCCAGCGACACCGGCCGCACCCGCGGCACCAAAGTGTCGCTGTTCGACGTGAGCGATCCGGCCAACCCAACCGAGCTAGACGTGATCGTGTTCCCCAATGCCCACAGCGAAGCCGAGTGGGACCACAGGGCCTTCCTGTACTGGGGCCCCGAGGAAATGGTGGCCATCCCCCTCACCCGTTACGACTACGACGGCGGCGACGGCTTCTTCGGAGCGGTGGCCCTTCGGGTGAACCGCGACGGCGTGGCCGAGTTGGGCCGGGTGTCGCATCGAGAGCAGCAGATCGCCTTCGAAGGCTGCCGCCCGGTGGACCACGAAGAAGTGGCCCGAGCCTTCGGCGGCGAGAACGAGATCCGCATCTGCCCCGCCGGCGCCCCCGACAGCTATCCCGATCAGGACTGCTCAGATGAATCGAAATGGATCCGCGACGAGTTCCCCTCTCTGGAGATCGCCGACGATGAGGAGCTGATCATCTGCTGGATCTGGACTCCGCCCATCCAGCGCCTGCTGGTGGTGGCCGACACCCTTTGGACCATGTCGGAACAAGCCCTCCAAGCCAACCACCTCACCACTTTCGCCTACGAGGACCAGCTCGAGTTGAGCTCGAACTGAGGGATTACCCCAACCCCGCGCAAGCCCGGTTCAGGGCGCTCACAATGGCCCGCATAGAAGCTGTGGTGATGTCGGTGTGGATGCCGCAGCCCCACAGCTCCCGTCCGTCCACCACAAGTTCGATGTAGGCCACCGCCTCGGCGTCGGTGCCACCGCCCCGGGCGTGCTCGCTGTAGTCCACCACCTTGACCGGGGTGTCGATGATCTCGTTCAGCCCGCCCACGAAGGCGTCCAGGGAGCCGGCCCCCTCGCCGTGGACCACCACCTGCTCGTTGCCGGTGGTGAGCCGGGCGGTGACCACCGTGCGGTCGGCACCCCGGGCGTTCTGGGCCGACTCGTAGCCGTTCAGCCGGTAGGGCTCATCCAGATCGAGGTACTCGGTGGCGAACTCGTTGTAGATCTGGTCGGCGGTGATCTCCTCGCCGGTCTCTTCGGCAATCTGCTGGATGACCCGGCTGAACTCGATCTGCATGCGCCGGGGCAGATCCAACTGCACCTCGGCCTGGAGCAGGTAGGAAACCCCTCCCTTGCCCGACTGGCTGTTCACCCGCACCACATCTTGGTAGGTGCGGCCCACATCCATGGGGTCGATGGGGATGTAGGGCACCTCGAACAGGGTCTGGCCGGTCTCCTCCATGGCCTCGAACCCCTTCTTGATGGCGTCTTGATGCGATCCGGAGAAGGCGGTGTACACCAAGTCGCCCACATAGGGGTGGCGGGGATGGATGGGAAGCTGGTTGCAGTCCTCAGCCACCCGGCGCAGCCCGTTTATGTCGGATATGTCCAGCTCGGGATCCACCCCCTGGCTGAACAGGTTCATGGCCAGGTTCACAACATCCACGTTTCCAGTGCGCTCCCCGTTGCCGAACAGGGTTCCCTCCACCCGGTCGGCGCCGGCCATGAGACCGAATTCGGCGGCGGCCACCGCGGTCCCCCGGTCGTTGTGGGGGTGCAGGCTCAGCACGATGCGGTCTCGGCGGGCCAGGTTGCGGTGCATCCACTCGATCATGTCGCCATAGATGTTGGCAGTGGACATCTCCACGGTGGCCGGCAGGTTGATGATGACCGGCTTGTCATGGCCGTCGGCCAGGATTTCTGTCACCTCGTCGCACACCCGCTTGGCAAAGGGAAGCTCGGTGCCGGTGAACGACTCGGGCGAGTACTCGTAGAACACCTCGGTGGCGGGCACCTGCGACTCCAGCGACCGGCACAACTCCGATGCCTGGGTGGCGATCTTGGTGATCCCGTCCATGTCGAGGCCGAACACCACCCGGCGCTGAACGGTGGAGGTGGAGTTGTACAGGTGGACGATGGTGTCGGCCGCGCCGTCGATGGCCTCGTAGGTGCGCTCGATGAGTTCCTGGCGGGCCTGGGTGAGCACCTGTATGCGGACATCGGAGGGGATGGCCTTCTGCTCGATGATCTCCCGCACGAACCCGAAGTCGGTCTCCGAAGCCGAGGGGAAGCCGACCTCGATCTCTTTGAACCCGGCCTCCACCAGTGCGGTGAACATCTTCCACTTCCGCTCCGAGTTCATGGGCTCGATGAGGGCCTGGTTGCCATCGCGCAGATCCACCGAGCACCACCGGGGGGCACCGGTGAGCACCGCATCGGGCCAGGTCCGGGCGACCAGATCTACCGGCTCGAACGCCTGGTACTTGTGGATCGGCATTCCCGACGGTTGTTGGGGGTGTAATCCGGTTTTCATGGGCATGGCCTTTTTGGAGTCGACTCACGAAAAAACCCCCTGCCCTTGCGGGATCAGGGGGTCGGGGCGAGCACCTCTGGGTGCTCGCCCTACAAGAGCAGCAGGTGGGTGTGCATGCGGCTCATCAGTCCAATCCTATGCTGAGATCACAGTGGTTACAAAACACCGGGCCGCACCCATCAGGCCTCAGCCCGGGCCAGGCCCATGTAGCGGGCGGACTGCACCCCGTCGATGGCCACCAGGGCGTCGGCCACTTCCTTGGGCACGGGCTGGGGGGTTGCGATCACCATGGACGCCCCCTCCCCGGTAGGCGCCCGGCCCACGTTCATGTCGTTGATGTTGATGCCGGCGTCGCCCAGCAGAGTGCCCACCGCGCCGATCACGCCGGGGCGGTCGTCGTTGGACAGCAAGATCATGTGGGCCGCGGGCGGCATGTGGACGGCGTGGTCGTCGGCCAGCACCAGCACCGGCTCTTGACGGGCCCCGGTCAGATGCCCGCCGAGGCTGTGTCCTCCGCCCCGCACGGTGAGCAGGTTCACGTGGTCTTTGGATTTGGGCGTGCTGATCGCCCGCACATCCATCCCCCGCTCGGTGGCCATCGTCAGCGCGTTCACATAGCTGACCGGCATGTCCGACACCGCGCTCAGCAAGCCCTTGACCGCCGACATCACCGCCACCGTGTTGTCGGGCTTGCCGATCTCGCCGATGAGCTCCACCTCCAGCACCTCGGGCAGCCGCTCGCACAGGTTCCCGAACAAGCGCCCAAGCTGCTCGGCCAGCGGCAGATAGGGCCGCAGCACGTCGGGAACGTTCTTGGCCGGGACGTTCACCGCGGCGGGAACGAACTCCCCGGCCAGCCCCAACATCACCTGCTCGGCAATGGCGTCGCCCGCTTTGCTCTGGGCCTCCTCGGTGCTGGCCCCCAGGTGGGGGGTGACCACCACAGAGTCGAGGTGGAACAGCGGCGACTCGGTGATGGGCTCGCCGTCGAATACATCCAGGGCGGCGCCGGCGATGCGCCCCGATGACACGGCTTCGGCCAGATCGGCCTCGTCTACGATCCCCCCTCGCGACACGTTGACGATCCTCAGGTTGGGCTTGGCCAGCTCCAGCAGCTCCGAGTTGATGAGCCCGATGGTCTCGGGGGTGCGGGCAACATGGATGGTGATGAAGTCGGACTGGGCTATCAGCTCCTCCAGCGACACCAGGGCCATCACGCTGTGGAGGGCCATCTCCTCGGACACATAGGGGTCGCTGGCGATCACTCGCATGGCGAAGCCCATCGCCCGCTCGGCTACCAGCCGGCCGATGCGGCCCAGCCCGATGATGCCCAAGGTCTTGTCGCTCAGCTCGATGCCTTCCCACCGGCCGCGCTCCCAGCGACCATCGGTCAGCGCGGCATGGGCCTGGGGAATGTTCCGGGCCTGGGCCATGATCAACGCCATGGTGTGCTCGGCGGCCGAGATGATATTGGACAAGGTGTCGTTCACCACCAGCACCCCGTGCTCGGTGGCGGTTTCCACGTCCACGTTGTCCAAGCCCACGCCGGCCCGGCCCACGATCACCAGATCGCGGCCCGCTTCGAACACCTCGGCAGTCACCTGGGTGGCCGACCGGATGATCAGCGCATTGACCCCCGAGACCGCTTCCAGCAACTCGTCGGGGGACATCCCCGTGCGGACCTCCACTTCATGGCCGGCGTGGCGGAGCTTGGCCACCCCGATGTCGGCGATCTTCTCTGCAACCAATACCTGAGCCATCGGTGCTCACAATAGACCGCTTTCTGTGATCAGGAAGGGACCAATGGGAAGCAGCGAATCCAAATCCGGCTAGCGGCGGATATCGACCGGCGGAATATCGTCAGCCAAATCGAACCCCAGTATCTCAGCGAAGAACGCCAACTCTGCTTCTAGGGCAGCCACGATGTTCTCCGCCCGGCGGAACCCGTGCTGCTCCCCCTCGAACAACAGGTAGGCCACCGGGATTGACCGCTGCTCCAGCGCGGCCACGATCATCTCGGCCTGGTTGGGCGGTACCACCACGTCTTCTGAGCCCTGGAGCACGATCATGGGTGCCTCGAAGTCGTCTGTGAAGTGGATGGGCGAGCGGGCCTCGTACACCTCGGCTTCCTCCGGGTACAGCCCCACCAGGGTGTCCATGTAGCGAGCCTCGAACTTGTGGGTGTCAGTGGCCAGTGCAGCCAGATCGGCGATGCCGTAGCGGCTGGCCCCGGCGGCGAACACCTTGTGGAAGGCCAGCGCGCACAGGGTGGTGTAGCCCCCCGCGCTGGAGCCCCGGATGATGAGCCGGTCGCCGTCCACCTCGCCGCTGCGCACCAGGTGGCGGGCCGCGGCCACGCAGTCGTCCACGTCGCTGACGCCCCATTGGCCTTGGAGCGCCTCCCGGTAGGCGGTTCCATAGCCAGTGCTGCCCCGGTAGTTCACATCCACCACCGCTATCCCCCGACTGGTCCAGTACTGGATGCCGAGCTGAAGCTGGCTGCGGGCCGCGCCGGTGGGCCCGCCGTGGCCCAGCACCAGCAGCGGGGGCCGTTCGCCTAGAGGCGCCTTGGCGGTGGGGTGGGCTGGCGGGTAGTGCAGCCCGTAGGCCTCGGCCCCGTCGGTGGTGGGGAAGCTGATCGGGCGGGGGCGGGACAGATATTCCGGGACGACCGCGGCCCGAGCCGGCGGGCGGATGACCTCGAACGACCCATCGGCCACATCGATTCGGACCGCGGTCGGTTCCTGGGTCGGCGCGGCGGCAATGGCGCACACGGCATGGGGCCCGACAGGACGGACGCTGGCATACGATGTCCACGGAAGTTCGAGCAGCTCAGGCTCGGCGCCGTCGGGGGAGATTCGCCACAGTTCGGCCAGCGATCCCCGCATGGCCACCACCGCCACCGTGCTGTCGCCGCACACCGCGTAGCTGGGATCGTCGAACACCCAGGCTGGGCGGTGCATCTCGGCATCCATCTCCAGAACCGGAACGAGATCGCTCCCTTCCACGCAGTACAGGTTCCACCAGCCGCAGTGGTCGCTCACCACATAGAGGCGGCCGTCGGGGCCCCACTGGGGCTCCACCACCGAGCCCATGCCCGATATCGCGCACTGGCCGTCCACCCACAGCTCGGTGTGGTCCCAGGGCATGTTGGGATGGTTCCACTGCACCCAGGTGAGCCGCTGCCCGTCGGAGCTAGGTCGGGGCCAAGCGTAGAAGTCGGCCCCGGTGGCCACGATCTCGGGCTCGCCCGATCCATCGCCGCTCAGGAGCACGATTTGATTGGCCTCTTCTGAGGTGCGGCCTTCTTGTCGGGCGGCGCGTGCCGCGTGATGGTCCTCCCGCACGCACACCGTGGCGTCGCCGTGGGCCCGACCGTCGGCGTAGCGCCAACCGTGGGCGAAGCTGGGCTCGGGCGTCACCGGGCGAGCTGCACCGTCGGACGACACATGCCACAGGCGCCCGTCGGCGTCGTCGCAGGCATACACCCCGTCGGCACCGTCGGGCCACCATGCACCGCCGCCGTAGCTGTGTACCCGAGTCCGCACCGAAGCCGAGGTCCACAGGTCGGCGCCGTCGCACACCAGCGCGTTGCGGCCCGACTCGGCCGGGCGCGACTCGGTCCACCACATCCGGCCCTTTTGGCCCCACAGGCTCACCGGCAGTGCGGCGCCGGCCACCATCGATTGGGCCGAAATGGGCGATGGCCAGCTGCCGTAGGGCAGGGTTGTCGGCTGAGTCACTGCAACAGATCGGCGATGCGGCCGATGCCCTCGCCCAAGTCGTCGTCTCCGAGGGCGAACGACAGCCGGGCATAGCCGGGGCCAGCGAAGGCCTCGCCGGGCACAATGGCCACTTGGGCCTCCTCGAGAATCCATCCGGCCAGGTCTGCGGTGGTGTCGGGAATGCCGAGACGACCTAGCACGCCCTCAAACGACGGAAACGCGTAGAACGCCCCCTGTGGTTCCAAGCAGGTCACCCCGTCGATGCCGTTCAGCATCTTGTGCATGGCCCTTCGCCGCCGGTCGAACGCCGCCCTCATCTCGGCCACCGCGTCCAACGGCCCGCTGACCGCGGCCAATGCGGCCCGCTGGGCCACGTTGGAGACGTTCGAGGTCTGGTGCGACTGAAGGCTAACCGCGGCGGAGGCTGCGTCGGGCGGCCCGATCAGCCAGCCCACCCGCCAGCCGGTCATGGCGTAGGTTTTGGCCACCCCGTTGAGCACCAGGCAGCGGTCGGCCAGTTCGGGCACCACCACCGGGATGGAGCTGAACTCATGGTCGTCGTAGGTCAGATGCTCGTAGATCTCATCGGTGATCACCCACACATCGTTGTCGGCAGCCCAGCGGCCGATGGCCTCTACCCGATCTCGGGGGTACACCGCACCGGTGGGGTTGGACGGCGACACGAAAACCAGCGCCTTGGTGCGAGCGGTGCGAGCCGACTCAAGCTGCTCGACGGTCACCATGAACCCGTCATCAGCCGTGGTGGGCACCTCCACGCCGACCCCGCCGGCCAGCGATATGGCCTCGGGGTAGGTGGTCCAGTAAGGCGAAGGCAAAAGCACCTCGTCGCCGGGGTCCAAGAGCACGGCGAAGCCGTTGTACACTGCGTGCTTGCCCCCGTTCGTCACCACCACCTGCGACGGCGCCACCTCGTAGCCCGAATCCCGGAGGGTCTTGGCTGCGATGGCCTCTCGCAACTCGGGCAGGCCCCCGGCCGGGGAGTAGCGGTGGTTCTTCGGGTCGTCCACCGCTGCTCGGGCCGCAGCCAAGATGGCCGCCGGGGTGGGAAAGTCGGGCTCGCCGGCCCCAAAGCTGATCACCGGCGCCCCTTGGGCCTTCAGCGCCTTGGCCTTGGCGTCCACCGCCAGGGTGGCCGAAGGGGCGATGGCGGAAATGCGCTGGGATATGCGAGCCATGAGCGCAGCTTTTCACACCGCCACTCAGGAGCGGATGTTCAATTGGCGCCAAGGCGAACAACGCCGTTTGAGCGCTCAGCTTCGGTATCGTAGGACTCTGTGAGCAACCTTGCCCAAACCCCCAAGATCACCATCCCCCCCGACTTGCTGCCCGAAGACGGCCGCTTCGGCAGCGGGCCGTCTCGGGTGCGCCCGGATGCGGCCGCCGCCCTGGCCGCGGCCGCCGATGGCTTGCTCGGCACCAGCCATCGCAAGTCCACCGTCAAAGACGTGGTACACCGGCTCCGGGCCGGGGTGGGCGAGCTGCTCTCTTTGCCCGACGGCTACGAGGTGGCCTTGGGCAACGGGGGCACCACCGGGTTCTGGGACGCCGCCGTGTTCAACCTCATCGAAAACCGCAGCCAGCACTTGAGTTTTGGGGCGTTCTCCTCCAAATTCGCCGCCGCCGTGGCGGGCGCCCCCCACTTGGAAGCCCCGGTAGTCATCACCTCCGAGCCCGGCACCTGCCCTGAGGCGGTGGCCGACCCAACGGTGGACGCCTACGCCCTGACCCACAATGAGACTTCCACCGGGGTGTCGATGGAACTGCGCCGCCCGGCCCCCGATGGGCTGGTGCTGGTGGACGCCACCTCGGGCGCCGGCGGGCTGCGCTTCGATCCTGCCGAAACCGACGTTTACTACTTCGCCCCCCAGAAATGCCTGGCCGCCGACGGTGGACTGTGGCTGGCCTGCTGCTCCCCCGCCGCGGTGGAGCGCATAGAGCGGATAGCGGCAGGCGACCGCTGGATCCCGCCGTTCTTCGACTTGAGCATCGCGCTCAACAGCTCTCGCAAGGACGAGACCTACAACACCCCGGCGCTGGCCACCGTGTTCTTAGCCGTACACCAGGTGGAGTGGATCAACGAAAACGGCGGGCTGGAGTGGGCCGCCACCCGCTGCGACCAATCGGCCGACGTCATCTACACCTGGGCCGAGAGCCGCAGCTTCACCACACCGTTCGTGGCCGATACCGCCGTTCGCAGCCATGTGGTGGCCACCATCGACTTCGAGGACGTCTCGGCCGATGAGGTTGCCGGCGTGCTGCGCTCCAATGGCGTGGTCGATGTGGAGTCGTACCGGGCGTTAGGGCGCAACCAGCTCCGGGTGGCCCTGTTCCCCGCCATTCCCCCCTCCGACATCGCCGCGCTGTGCGGCTGCATCGATTACGTGGTGGAATCGTTGTAGGCATGGCAGATGGGGCTGACACCACCGGAAAGCTGCTGGTGGCCACCCCGCTCATCGGCGACGGGAACTTCGATCGCACCGTGGTGCTGATGCTGACCCACCAGCAGGAGGGTGCCGCCGGGGTGGTGCTGAATCGCCCATCGGGAATGATGGTGAGCGATGCCCTCCCCCAATGGGCGCCCTATCTGGCCCCGCCGACCACGATGTTCATCGGCGGCCCGGTGGCCAATGAGTCGGTGGTGGCCCTGGCCAGGGTGCGCCAAAACCCCCTTCAGGGGTGGTGGACGGCGCTGGTCGGGCTGGTGGGCACCCTCGACCTGGAAACCGAGATCGAAGAGGTGGCCGAAGCCGGAGTGGTCGACGGCATCCGCCTGTTCGCGGGCTACGCCGGGTGGTCGCCCGGCCAGCTTGAAGGAGAGATCGAATCCGGCGCCTGGTTCGTCGTCGACGCCGACCCCGCCGACCTCCTCACCACCCAGCCCGGAGAACTCTGGCCTGCGGTCCTCCAACGCCAGCCCTCCCCCATCTCCTGGTTCACCCACTACCCCACCCACCCCAGCCACAACTGACTGGTGAGAACGGCTAGAAAAGAACTTGCTTCTAATCGAGAAGATGATGGACGCCGATGAGTGGGTAATGACATTCCACGATGAGGATACATTCCTTGCATTCGGCAAAGTCAAGAACATGTTACCCGTATACAGGCTCTGCGGGAATCTGGAAAAGATCTCGCGGTTAGAGCCAATGATGATGAACTTTCCCGGGTGCCCCCGCTTCAACGCGAAGACCCCGCAAACCAGGGTGTGGACCTCCAGTGGCGGAAGCGAGAGTGCCGTCAGCCAGGTGGGGATTGCCGAGTCTATGCGGGCACAGCGAGTCATCTAACTCCGGGCCACCTCTTCGCCTGGTAGTCAAGAAGATCTTGGCCCTGGAATTCCTTTGTCAAGTTGTTCACTCGAACCATAAAGGCATCCTTCTTCTCACCCTTCGCCGGGGTCGCGAAGACTGGTCTGGCTGAGGGTCCGACTTCGATCCGAGCAACTGTCTTTTCTTCGAGTGCGGCAAAAGTGACCCGTAGCTCTGAGGCAGCCGTCTCGGAGAGGGAACTGCTGACTACTGACGTCAGCCAGAGTTGCCACCCGTCACGATGATTCCCGCTCACGAAGGGAAAATCCTCCTCGATTCCAACAGCCGCACCTCCGTCGTCGACACCGACCAACAGTGTTCCGCCATTGGCATTCATAAAGGCCGCGATTGTCTTCAAGACGCTCCAAACCATCGCCGGATCCTTAACACCGGTGTGGAGATTCTTGAGAGCGGTGGACTTAAACTCAACGACTTGGCTCTCACCTGTCTCGATTAGAGTCTTGACCGAGGCTGCCACACGCTTTGGATCAAGACTGTTCGATGCGAAAGGACTCTCATCTCGCTCCGCCGAGCGATTGGCTGGTTTGCCCATCGCCTCTTCGATCTGGACTACGAGTCGCTCGAAACGCTGATTGAAGAAGGACTCAAAATCGTCCTGACGTAGCGCAAGCGGATCGACGTCGTGTGACTGCACAATTGCATCAAGGTCAGTTGGTTCAATCCGATCACGCTCTTCTAACTTTGCCAGGTACCGACTCGGGGCATCCCCACCAATGACCTTGTTTGTCCGTGCATCGATTGCGGTCTTGTTCACGACGCTGTCAGCAATTCCGGAGTCAATCTCATTACTAGTGCACCACTTCTTGGGAAAAAGGTGATGCACATCAATGTTGTCGTCGAAATAGGCATGCACGTCGATCGGCTTCCCTGTACGAAAGTCCCTGCCGCCGCGCAACATCTGTAGCGCGTACAGACCCTTGTAGGCGGCGCTGTTTCGTGTGCGTAGAGTCAGCAGTCGAGTGGCTTGGAACTGCGCTTCTTGTACCGTGCGTGGAGTGATAGCACCACCTCGAATCCATGCGATGACATCTTGGAGATCGTTGGCAAACCGGGTCTCGGTCGCACCGCCATACATTTCCCCGAATACGCCGCACCAGTACCACTGCCGCAATAGCTGATTCACTGCATGGCCCTCAGCCTCGTGTCCGAGTTCAGCCAGAATCGCGGAAAGTGGCACAAGCTGAGTTGTGTACGGCAGGTCCCGCGCCGAGAAAATGTGTTCGGAGTGCAAGAAGGGAACAGCCTGAAGTACTGCCTCCGTGGCGAGGTCAGCCCATTTGTCATAGTCAATCAGATCAAGGCGAAGGACATCTTTGCGTTTGCAGGAGACTGCCGGAGCGCGATCGCCTTCCTGCCCATTTGCGATATGAACAGTTCGGGCTTCGTAGGTTGAAAGAAGCGTCACAACCTGCAAAAAGTCGGTTGCAGAGAATTGACCCAAAACGGGGAACCTGTCGAACATATTCTTGCGTGTGTTCCAGTCTTCGCGCAGGTTGAACTCGCTGGCAGCAAATGTTGCCGTTAGGAGTTCGAAGACAGTGAGGGACACGCCGCCGGTGTTGACCTTTTCGAAGACCTGGCAAACGGCCTCCTTTGGCGTGAACTTCGCGAGTTCAATGGCCGGCACCTGATAGGAGGTGAACGGCTTGACCACAGCCTCGGCAAACAGCTTCCACTTCTCCAGACGCGCCGAAGACTCGCCGGGTCCGTCGCTGAGGTACGCCACCTGCCAGTCCATGGTTGCGTTGCCATCGAAAACGATGTCCAATGGGAAGTAGCCAGCTGCGATTTCAGCTTCTCGCGACGACAGATCTAGCTGGACCTGCCTCCCGAAGTCTGTAGTGATTTTGCGGCCCTCCGGCACACTGATGATGCCGTCGTCCTCCCGATCCTCGTTCGGATCGATACAGGCGTCGATACTTGCGTAGTAGTGGCGGAGCATGTCCTGGCCCCGGGCATCACGGGTAGGAACCGGCCTTGGCGAATGGAGAGCCAGAAACAGCGAAGTGATGCGTTGTTGACCATCAAGGAGCATAAATTCTGGCTCCTGATCAAGATCAAGTTCGACACCTTCCAGCAGCCGAGGCCGAAACTTCACGTCGGGATTGCCAGTACGGAGCGTCATGACCGCTCCGATTGGGTAGGAAAGCGAGATAGACGCCAGCAGGCTCACTATATGGTTGTCATCCCAGACCCAGCCGCGCTGGAAATCCGGGAGTTGAAGGCGACCGGATGCCGCCATCTTGAGCAGGTCTGAGAGCGGCTTCTCATTGCTCTCAAACCTCTTCTCCTGCTCCATACCCCTCCGCTCCCAGTTGCTGTTGCAGCCCTAAGGGGACGCAGGATAACAGCTTTGGTGGTCGATTCAGTCACCCCACCAAGGGTCTGTCAGTTTTTTTGTGTAACAGGTCGTGATGGTTTTCATTTGATGTGGTCGGCGATCCGGTCGCCGTAGTGGATGGTCAGTGTGTTCAGTATGGCTTTCCAGCCGTTGGTCTTGCCGGTGAGGTTGCTGCGGTTCTTTCGTTTGGTGGTGGCGACAAGGTAGAGGATTTTCATGGCGGCCTGCTCGTTGGGGAAGTGCCCTCGGTGGCGTACCGCTCGTCGGAACCTGGCGTTGAGGCTCTCTACGGCGTTGGTATCGGGTATGAAATCTGCGGCGTCTCGGGCGCTTGCTGCTTTGGCCGGTAGGGTCTGGGTTGCCGGGTTCGGGGTGCTGAGGAGGAACAGCTAGGGCAGGCCGTCCTTACACAGTGAGCTGCGAGCTCGTGTTAGTACTTGGCCGCCCCTGCGACTGGCCCGGCTGCGCTGTGAGCGCGAATCCGTTTTTGTCGTGTCCGCCCGGCGGTTCCTCATTGATGTCTGAGAGGAGCTGTCATATGCGGTGGATTGGGATGGACGTGCATCGTTCGTTTGCGCAGATCGCCGTCGTCGAAGCGGGGGTGTGCCGCGACGAGGGGAGGATCGGTGTGCGTCCGGAGGACCTGCGGGCTTGGGCGGAGGAGTTCTTGGAGCCTGGCGACGAGGTGGCTTTGGAGGCGACGACGAACTCGGACGCGATCGCGGTGATGCTGCGCGGGGTCGTGGCCCGGGTGGTGGTGTCGAACCCGCGCAAGACTCGGGCGATAGCGGAGGCGAAAGTCAAGACCGACAAGGTGGATGCCCGCATCCTTGCGCAGCTGTTGGCGGCGGATTTCTTGCCGGAGACGTGGGTGGCCGACGACCGGACCCGCCGCCGCCGGCGTCTGGTCGCCCAGCGGACAAATCTGGTGAAGCAGCGGACCAGGCTGAAGAACAGGGTGCATGCGATCCTGTCGCGGAACCTGGTGGCGACGTGCCCGCACTCTGATCTGTTCGGAAGCGCCGGCCGCCGCTGGCTCGCCGGCCAGGACCTGCCGGGCGACGAGCGGCGCAGCGTCGAGGCGCTCTTGCGCCAGATCGACTTCCATGGCGCAGAGCTCACCGAGGTTGAGCAGGACATCGCCGCCGACGCCCTGGATGATCCGGTGATCGCCCGGCTGATGACGGTGCCGGGGATCAACGTGACCGCGGCGATGTCGATTGTTGCCGCGGTCGGCGACTTCTCACGGTTCGAGTCGCCGGACCGCCTGGTGTCCTACCTCGGGTTGAACCCGAGGGTGTCCCAGTCGGGAAACAGCCCGGCCGCCCACGGGCGGATCACCAAAGCCGGACGCGGCCAGGCCCGAGGCATGCTGGTCGAGGCAGCGTTCTCCGCGGCGCGAGCCCCCGGGCCGCTGCGGGCGTTCCACCGGCGCATCCATCAGCGCCGCGGCTTCCAAATCGCCACCGTCGCCACCGCCCGAAAAATGGCGGTGCTGTGCTGGCACCTGGTCACCAAAGGCGAGGACTACGCGTTCGCCCGCCCCAGCCTGGTCGCGCACAAGCGCCGCGGCCTCGAGCTCGCCGCCGGATCCGAATCCCGCCGCGGGCCGACCGCCGGGCCGTCGCGGGACTACCACATCAAAGAGCTGCGAGACGCCGAGAAAGCCCTCGTCGAGCAACAAGAGCGGGCCTACGAGGTCCTCGTCTCCCACTGGCAGCCCCAAAAACCCGCACCCCCTGCTTGACAATTGCATCCGTGGTGTAGACCACCCGGCGCAGCTCGGCGGGGAACTCCAGGAACGGTGTGAACTCGTCCCAGCTGTTGCGCCAGGCTCGGATCATGGCCGGGTAGGTGTCCTCCCAGTCTTGGGCGAACGCCTCGAAGCGGGCCTCGGCGGCCCCGACGGTGGGGGCGGTGTAGATCTCGCGCATGGACTTGGTTCTCTGGCCCCAGTGCTTCTTGGAGGCGTATCTGAGGCTGTTGCGCACCATGTGCACCACGCAGGTCTGCACCGTCGCCTCGGGCCAGGTCATGCGGATCGACTCCGGCAGGCCCCTCAGCCCGTCGCAGCACACGATCAACGCGTCGGCCAGGCCCCGGTTGCGGAGCTCGCCCAGCATCGCCGCCCACTGTTTGGCGCCCTCGCCTCCCGATGGGCCCAGCCACAGGCCCAAAACGTCTCGCTCGCCGCCCAGATCCACGCCGATGGCGACATAGACGGGCCGGTTCGCGACCTGCGAGTCGCGGACCTTGACCACTATCGCGTCGATCAGCAGAACCGGGTACACCGCGTCGAGGGGCCGGTTCTGCCAAACGGCCATGTCGGAGACGATCTCGTCGGTGATCTTGGAGATCGTCTCCCGGCTCACCGACGTGTCGTAGATCTCTTCGAGGTGCGCCTGGATCTCGCCGGTGGTGAGCCCCTTCGCGTAGAGGCTGATCACGTTGCCCGACAGGCCGTCCAAGCGGCGCTTGTGCTTGGGCACCGCGACGGGCTCGAAAGTCCCCGCCCGGTCACGGGGCACCCGAAGGTCGATCTCGCCGATCTCGGTGGTGACCCGCTTGGGCGAAGAGCCGTTGCGCGAGTTCCCCGACCCGCGGCCCTCCGGAGCGTGGCGCTCATAGCCCAAATGGCCGGCCATCTCGACCTCCAACCCGGTCTGGAGGACCTGGCGTACCAGCCCCGTCAACAGCCCGCCGTCGCCGGTCAGCTCCACGCCCTCGGCGCGGGCACGCTCGACCAACAGCTCGGCCCAGTCCTGCATCGCCGCCTCACCGGCGGCCTCGTTCGCCGGCACAGCCGGCATATCCTGATCAGTCACAGACATGATCCTTCCCGGCCCGCAGCACCAAACCGCGGACCCTCAGATCACGCCCGATACACAAAATTCCTGACAGTCCCAACACCTACACTCGAGAGCTAATCCACAAAATCCAAAATTGACAACCCCCTACAGTCTCGTGCGGAGGTCGGCGGCTAGGCGGGTGATCTCGGCAGGGGGGTTGAGGGTGTCTAGGTGGTTGAGGTCGGCGAGGGCTTGGTCGGTTTGGCCTAGGCCGATGGAGAGCCAGGCTCGCCAGAGGCGGGCCTCGGGGTAGTTGGGGGCGGCTTCGACTGCCTGGTGGATGCGGCGGGCGCCTTCGGCGGTCTGGTCATCTAGGCCGGTCTGGATGAGCAAGACTCCGCTGAAAGTCAGAGCCCCGGGATGGTTGGGGAGGTCGGCCAGCACCGCCTCATACACCCGCAGCGCCAGGGCGGGGTCGCCCAGGCTGGGAGATGTCGGATCCCACAGGGCGCGGGCCGCGGCCACGGCATCATCGGCGGCGAGGCCGAGGTCGGCCAGCGACTGGAACTGCTCCTCCGCCTGCAAGACGATCTGGCATAAGGCGATGTTGGTTCGCAGGCCTTGAGCTTCAACTAGCTGGGCAATGAACTCGGGGGGACTGGTGGCATCAAAGGCGGCCAGTTCACCCGCCGCGCCAAAGCAATCGCCGGTGCGATAGAGCAGGATGGCCCGAAATGCCCGGGCATCGGGATAGTCGGGGGCGGCCACCACCGCATCGGCCAGCACATCGGCAGCCTCAGCCTCTTGCCCTTCCAAGGCCAGCAACCAGCCCTTGTAGGCCAGCGCAGTGGGATTCGACGGCGACCGCTCCAGCACCCGGTCGTAGATGGCAATGGACTCGGCAATGTCACCGGCCGCGGCCGACTCCTCCGCGTTCCTCAACAACCCGGGCACGCTGGTCACTGCGTCGTTGCCGGTAATGGTGTCGCCCGAATGCCGCGACCCCACCGCCCGGCCCAGCAACACACCGGCCACTACGCCTACCAGCACCAGCCCAACCACCACTGCGATCAGCTTTCCCCGTCCCCCACCGTCCGGCTGCTCAGGTTGACCTTTGCCTCCCCGAAGCGCCTCAGCCGCCCTCCGCGCATAGCTCCGGCTCAGCGTCTGATGGTCCTCGGGGTCCAAATCCCCCGCGGCCAGCTCCTCGTCCAGATCCTCCAAAGACTCAAGCCAAAACTCCTGCTCCTGCCTTCGAGGATCATCCACCCTCCACACCTCCCTCGGCATCGGATGGCTGGCGACCAGCTCTCGCAGTGCGCGCCGACTCCACCAAGGCAAGTTCCTCCTCCGATACTGAGTCGTCGCCCTGTGCAGCCCGCCGCCACCGGCTCAGGGTCACCCCCAGCAACCCCGCCCCAACGACCAGCCCGACCACCGGAATCACCCAGACCAGCCCGCCCACCCCCGAGCGCGACGGCGTCAGAACGACCCAGTTGCCATAGCGCTCGGCAAAACGGGCCCGGATGTCGTCGTCGCTGTGCCCGGCAACCACCAGTCGGCCGATCTCGGCTCGAATCTCCCTGGCGATGGCCACGTCCGACTCCACCACCGACTGCCCGACGCACTGGGGACAGGCGATGGTGGCGCCGATGTCATGGGCCCGCTCGGCGTTGGTGCGGTCATCCCGGCCGTCCACCACCCCAAACGCCAACATGGTGGCGGCGGCCACCCCGGCCAGCAGCCACGACAGGACCACCTT
The DNA here is from genome assembly GCF_965208475.1 of Candidatus Poriferisocius sp. Classification (GTDB taxonomy): domain Bacteria; phylum Actinomycetota; class Acidimicrobiia; order Acidimicrobiales; family Bin134; genus Poriferisocius. The sequence goes on from NZ_OZ242338.1 coordinate 1,407,893, forward strand.
GCGGCGACGGGAGATCACAGGGTGGCCCCTGCACGAGCCAACTGGGTTTCGAGCCCACCCAAGGTGACTCCGCCGGTGAACTTGGACACCACCCGACCAAAAGGATCAACCAGATAGGTCTCCGGCACGGCGGTCACCCCGAAGTCGATGGCGATGCGACCAGTGTTGGAAATAACTACGGGCCAGTCTCCTCCCTGCTCAGCGAAGAACCGGGAGATGACGTCCACGTCATCCTGGAAGACCACGCTCACCAGCCGCACGTCGGGGTCATCCCGGTGTCGATCGCGAAACGCCACCAGTTCGGGATGCTCCACCACGCACTGAACGCACCAGGTGGAGAAGAAGTTGACCACCACCCATCGGCCTCGCTGCGCGGCCATGTCGAAGCTGCCTCCGTCGAGGGTGTCCCCGGCGAATTCGGGGGCGAAGTCGGGCACCGGCGGACCGCCTCTCCCCCGCTCCGACACCGCGAACACCACGATGAGCGCAACGGCCAGCACCCCGACCGCCAGCACCGCCCACCGGACGGTCTGCAACCGCGGGGACGATCCTTCCTCATGCCCTTCAGAGTCGACAGGCTGGTCGTCAAATGGCGACAGGTCAGGCAACCGGTACCTCGCGATCTCGAAGGGGCGCTCCCGGCACCGGCGCCGACACCGGCTGGGTGGGCAACCGGCGGCGACCGGGGAAGGCCGACAGCGCCGCGCCCAGCAGCATGATCGCCCCGCCCACCCAAAGCCACAGCGTCAGCGGCTGGACGGTCACCCGCACCCCGGCCGGGCCGCCGGGGGCGTCGGGCAGGTCCAGAACCGCCACCTGGATGTCCCGCACCGGCGAAGACTTGGTGCCGGGTGTGCGCACCACTCCCCCGTTGGCGAACCGGCTCACCCCCGGCCGCACCACCGTGCCGTCCACCAGCACCACCGCCTCGGTTTTGACCCTGTTGTCGAACACCTTTTCCTGAGTGCCCAAGAAGACGATCTCATGCCCGCTCACGTAGGCCGCCTCCCCCGGAGCGATGGTCAGCTCGCTCTGGTGCAGGTAGCTGTTGCTGGCGGCCAGCGCCACCGCCACCACGACCACTCCGATGTGTACCACCATGCCGCCGTTGGCCCGGCCCACCAGGCCCCGCCATCCCTGCCGCCGGGCGGCCAAGACCAGTTGGCGCACCGCCGCGCCCCCCGCGAATCCGGCCAGGCCGAACGCCAGCAGGGGCGCCAACCCCCGAGCCCCCACCAAAAGGGCGATCAGCAGGCCGGCCACTGCCGCCCACCCCGGCCACATAAGCCGCTCCGACAGCCGCTCGACGGTGGTCTTGCGCCACGGCAGCACCGGGGCCACCGCCATCAAGAACAGCAACAGCAGACCGACGGGCATGGTCATGCGGTCGAAGAACGGGGTGCCCACGCTGATCCGGTCGCCATTGAGGGCCTCCACGATCAGCGGGAACACCGTCCCCAACAGCACGACGAAGGCGAACACCCCGAACAGCAGGTTGTTGGCCAGAAACGAGGCCTCCCGAGACAGCGCCGAGTCGATCTGTCCCGGCGAGCGCAGCCGGTCGCCCCTCCAGGCGATGAGCCCCACGGTGACCACCACTACCAGGGCGAAGAACACCAGTAGCGCCGGGCCTACCGCATCGGCTGAGAAGGCGTGAACCGAGTCCACCAATCCCGAGCGGGTCAAGAATGTGCCCAGGATGGTGAGCGCGAACGTGGCGCACACCAGAGACAGATTCCACACCCGCAGCATTCCCCTGCGCTCCTGCACCATCACCGAGTGCAGATAGGCGGTGCCGGTCAGCCACGGGAGCAATGATGCGTTCTCCACCGGATCCCAGCCCCAGTAGCCGCCCCAGCCCAGAACGTCCCACGACCACCACGCCCCCAAGATGATTCCCGCGGTGAGGAAGGCCCAGGCGAACAGGGTCCACCGCCTAGTCTCGACCAGCCACCCCTCCCCCAGCCGTCCGGTGGCCAGCGCGGCCACCGCAAAGGCGAACGGCACGGTGAACCCCACATAGCCCAGGTACAGCATCGGCGGGTGCACGGCCATCAGCCAGTGGTTCTGCAATAGCGGATTGGGGCCGGGACCGTCGTAGCCCGGCGGCACATCCACCCGGCGGAAGGGTTGGGCCAGGTCCAGGTTGGGCCAGTTGAACATCAGCACAAAGAAGAACAGGCACACGATGAACAGCACGGCCATGGCCCATCCCACCAGCGGGTCGCCGAGGCGGTGGCGGAATCTGGTGGCCACCAGCACCAGGTACCCGGCCAAGATAAGGGCCCACAACAGGATGGAGCCCTCCAGCGCGGCCCACAACGTGGCCGCGTTGAACAGCGCGGGGGTGGCGTGGCTGCCGTTTTCCGCCACATACGACACCGAGAAGTCCCGGGTTATGAGGGCCCGCTCCATGGCGAAGACAGAAAGCGCCGCGCCGCCCAGCACCAGCCAGGCGCACAGCCGCACCCGCTCGAGCCGGCGGGCGGCCACCATGAACACCCCGATGGCGGCCGAAGCCATCGCCACCGAGATGCCCAGCACCCCGAGGGTTGTGTTCATCGCCGGCGGTCGCCCTTCAGCAATGAACCGCCGTCAGTCATTCGTACTGTCCGCGCTCTTCGGCGTCGTCGATTCGGTCTTGGTTGTCCACCCGGTAGTCGTTGTCGTGCTTCACCAGCATCCGGTCGCTGGCGAAGTACCAGCCGTCGTCGGCCACACCGCCGTAGTCGCTGCTTCGCACCCAGCGACCGTCGATCACCACGGGCACCTCGGGCTGGAACTGGTCGGACACTGCGCCAACGTGAATCACGTCGGCCACCACCCCGTCGAGGGTCACCGAGAAGGCCGTCGCCGGGCGTCCGTCGTCCAGAGTCACATCTCGTGGAGACCCGCTGACTGGGGAGCCGATCATCCGGAACCGATCGTCGCCCAACTCCTCCCGGTCCTCCACCGCATCGTCCACCTCGCGGAAAACCAGCGTGGCGTCGGCCAGAACCTTCCACAGCACGAAACCGATCACCAACAGCACCGCGGCCACCAGCAGCACCGGCCCCCACCGGCGGAAGCCTCGGCGTGCGGGCCGGGCCGGTCGGGGGCTCAGATCCATGGCCTCGCCCGGATCCACCAATTCCTCGGCCTGAGAGTCAGTCATCGGGCATCATCCAGCGGCGGCGGTTCTCGGGCACCCTTCGACCCAGCGATCGGCCCCGCATCAGCACCCACCCGGCATAGGCCACCACCGCGCCCACGGTGATACTCCACCCGGCAACCAGATAGCCCATATGGGTCATGGCCGCTCCTCTGACTCGTCCGACAGTTGCGCCTGTGCCTCGGCTCGCCGTTCCTCCAAGGCCTCGTCCACCTCTAGCTGCTCGATCTGGCTCTCCAGGTAGGCCAAGCGGAAGCGGTGCAGCAGCAACCAGGCGAAAAGAACCATCCCCACTGCGAACGAGAACGACAGGGTGAACAGAGTCTCATCACGGATCTTGCGGGCGGTGAGCGTGGACTGCTGATGCAGAGTCCGGTTCTCCCACCAGTCCACCGACCGGTTCACGATCACGATGTTCACGGCCCCCACCAGGGCGATCACCACCGACCGCCGAGCCCTCACCGCAGTATCGGCGGGGATGCGGCGCACCGCCAGGTAGCCGACAAATACCAGCACCATCACCAGTGCGGTCACCAGCCGCACGTCGCCCCACTCCCACCAGGTCTGCCAGGTGGGACGCCCCCAGATAGAGCCGGTCACGAGAGTCAGCACTCCGAACACCACGCCGATCTCGGCGGAGGCGTGGGCCATCATGTCCCACCAGTCGGTGCGCCACCGCAGATAGGCCAGGCTGGCCAAAAAGGTCAACCCGAACCCGGTGTAGGCCAAGATGGCCGACGGCACATGGACGAACATCAAGCGCACCGCGTCGAACTGGCCCACCACGTCGCCCTGCTCGGTAACACGGGTGTCCTCGGGCACCCAGGCGAAAGCCAGGGCCACCAGCACCGCAAATCCGGCCAGTGTCAACCAGCCCAGGACTCTCGTCGCCTGCGACGAGGTGGTGGCAGCCACCACGGTGCTCATGCTTCCTCCAAAAGAGCCCCGTAACTCAAGGCTCCGAATACCCCATAGATTGCGGCGAAACCGGCTAGAAGGCCCAACCAGGCCCACCCTTCGGCCCCGGCCACGCCGAACGCGTCCTGAAATGCCCGGGTGGCCCCGATGAGCACCGGGGCCACCACCGGCAACAACAGCACCGGCAGCAGAGTTTCCCGCATCCCCAGCCCGGCTACCAGCGCCCCATACAGCGTGCCCGCGGCGGCCACCCCGGCGGCGGCGGCCAGCCCCGCGCACACCAAGAGGCCGTAGCGGTACACGGTCACGTCGAACAAGAGCACCACGCCGGCTGCCAACAGCACCTCCAGCACCAACAGCTGAATGGTGATGGCCGCCGCCTTACCCCCGAACACTGCGATGGGGTCGATCCCCGACAGCAGCAGTCGGTCGGAGGCCCCGTCGGCCAAATCCACCGCGAACGAGCGACCGATGGCCAACAGCGATGCCAACAGCACCGTCACCCAGAACAGCCCGGGGGCATAGGTCCGCAACGCCTCCTGATCGGTGTCCAGCGCGAAGGCGAACAGCACCAGCACCGTTACCGCGAACGGCACGATCTGGTTGATCCCCACCCGGGCGCGCATCTCGATCCTCAGGTCCTTGCCCGCGATCAGCCATGCGTCACGGAACACGCCGGCCTCCCTCGGCGGAAGCATCCTCGCCGTGTGGCGCATCAGCCGGGTCGCTCCCCTCGCTCACCATCCCGCCTACCACGCTCACCACCCGAGGCTCGAGCACCTGAATCCGCTCTAGTTCGTGGGTGGCCAAAACCACCGTGGCGCCCGCCGCAGCCGCGCTGCGAACCAGTACGTCCACCGTGTCGCGCGACTGCTGGTCCAAGCCAGCGTGGGGCTCGTCCAGCAGCCACAACTCTGGCCGCCGCACCACCAGCGAGGCGATCGAGGCCCGGCGACGCTGACCTGCCGACAGCCGGCCCACCCGGGTATCGGCCAGGCGCCCGGTGAGCGAGAGCCGCTCAATTGCCTCGTCGACGTCGGCGCCACCGGCCCCCGCAGCCCGAGCCCAAAACGCCACATTCTCGGCCACGGTCAGATCGTCGTAGAGCCCGGTGCGATGGCCCAACAGCGCCACCCGACGCCGCACCATCCGACGCTCATCGCTCAGATCGTGGCCCAGCACCCACCCCTGGCCCGAGGCCAGCGAGCACAGTCCTGCACACAATCGCAACAGGGTGGTCTTGCCTGCCCCGTTCGGCCCCTTTAACAGGACGATCTCCCCGGGCGAGATGTCGAGATCAACTCCGGCCAAGGCGGGAAACCGCCCCAATAACGTCACAGCGGCCCGGAGCCGGACAGCACTTTCCACAACTCCACTCAGGCTACAGGGGCGCTTTCTGATCGCAGAAACCAAACCCGTCGTAACAGCGATTCCCGGAGTAGCCGAAGTCGCAACAATTGAGCCAGAAAATTGCTTGCCCGTTAGCAGGTGTCCCGCTAGGTTTCGGATCTAGCCCTAACGGCCGGGGAGGGTAGATCTCCCCGGCCTAAGGCTCGCCCTAGCCAGGGGCGAGCCCTGTTCGGAGTATTGCAACAGGACTCGCCTGTGTCAATATTAGATGAAATTTACTGAAATGGGCGCAATTCTCTGCCACCACTCCGTCGCTCGCCCCTCAATGCCATAGCATCGGCGATGTGTTCGCTCTGGTAACCGAGAAGGCGTATGAGCAGCACCGGAGCCATTTCGACGCGCTGGACAACGAAGGACATGGTCTCCAGTGGCTGCGTCTGGCCGACGATGGGCGGCTTCAAGGCCCCTTTGATGCCCACCCGGAGGTGGCGTGGCTGTCGAGCGACCTGTTCTTCGGCGGAATTCTGGACCGATTCTTCGAGATCGTAGAGGGCGCACCCGATTTCCTCTGGCTTCAGTCGGCCGCGGCCGGGGTAGATCTCGATCCTTACGAACGCCTGTTGAGCCGGGGCGCTCGGTTATGCAACGCCCACCTCACCGCCATTCCCATCGCTGAGTTCGTGCTGCGAGCAGTTCTCGACGTGTTCCAAGACGCCAAGCGCTGGCGGACCGCCCAGGCCGATGGCCGATGGGAACACCGCAATTTCCGCGAAGTGTGGCGATCCCGCTGGCTGATCATCGGGCTGGGGTCCATCGGTGCAGAAACCGCCCACCGGGCCCGGGCGTTCGAGGCCCATGTGACCGGTGTGCGCCGTCATCCCACCGGCGATGAGCCGGTTGACGCCATGATCTCGCCCACCGAGATACCCGATGCCCTGCCCGAGGCCGACGTGGTGGTGCTGGCCGCCCCGGCCACTCCCGAAACCGAAAACCTGGTAGACGACGGCTTCCTGTCGGCCATGAAGCCGGGGGCGGTGCTGGTGAACATCGCCCGGGGCAAGCTGGTGGACGACGAGGCGCTGCTTCGGGCACTGAACGACGACAGCCTGGCCGCCGCCATCCTTGATGTGTTCAACGACGAGCCCCTCGATCCCGACCACCCCTATTGGTCTCATCCCAAGGTGGTGCTGACCCCCCACTCCTCCGGAGGGGGCATCGGCCGATGGGATCGGGGCGCCGAGCTGTTCTGCGACAACCTGCGCCGACTCCTCGCCGGCGATCCGCTCGTCAACGAGGTGACCTCCATGCAGTTGCCCACCGACCTCCCCTTCGTCACGGGCAAGGTCAAGCAATGAGCCCTAGCGGGGGGGCATTGGCCGGGCTGCGGGTGCTGGACATCTCATCTTTTTTGGCCGCGCCCCAGGTGGCCACATTCCTGGGCGACTTCGGCGCCGATGTCATCAAGATCGAACCGCCGTCCGGAGAGGCCCTCCGCCGCATCGGGGCCAGCCGCAACGGGGAGTCGCTGGTGTGGGCCATGGTGTCGCGCAACAAGCGGGCCATCACCTGCGACCTCAACCGCCCCGAGGGCCGCGACATCCTCCGCCGGCTAGTGGCCGAGGTCGACGTGCTGGTCCACAACTACTCCCCGGTCATGCTCCAGCGCTGGGACTGCACCTGGGATCACCTCCGGGCCATCAACCCCGGCCTGGTCATGGTGTCGGTGAGCCCCTACGGCCACACCGGGCCGCTGGCCGACCGGCCGGGTGCGGGAACCATGGCCGAGGCCTTCGCCGGGCTCACCCACATGACCGGGGAGGCCGACGGCCCGCCCATGCTCACCTCCATCCCGCTGGGTGACACCCTGACCGGGATCTTCGGACTCATCGGCACCCTGGTGGCCTGCTACGGCCGGGATGTGAACGGGATAGGCGGCCAGCACGTGGACGTGTCCATGTACGAGCCCGTCTTGACCCTGCTGGGCAGCACCCTGGCCGCCTGGGACCCCGACGGCGACGATCCGCCCCCAGCCCGGTTCGGATCGCGCCTCGAAACCGGCGGCCCCCGCAACATCTACCGCACGGCCGACGACCGCCACCTGTGCCTGTCGGGCACCACCGACCGCCAGGTGGAGCGCATCTTGGCGTTGACCGGGCGGGGCGGCCCCGAGGACCAGGCCAAATTCGCCCGCATGGCCGACCGCCAGGTCAACAGCGACGAGCTTGATGCGCTGGTGGCCGACTGGATCGCCGAGCGCCCCCTAGACGAGGCCGTGGCCGTTTTCGTCGAGGCCCGCATCCCGGTTGCCCCGGTCCACGACCTGCCCGGCCTGCTGGCCGACGCCCAGGTGCTGACCAGAAACAGTGTCACCCTGGTGGACCACGAGGTGCTGGGCGCGGTGCCAATGGCCTCTCCCGCACCCCTGCTCAGCGAGACCCCCGGCACCATCAGCCACCCCGGCCCCCCCATCGGCGCCCACAACGCCGAGGTCTACGCCGAGCTGCTGGGCTGGGACGCCGAGCGCCTGGCCCAAGCCCAAGCCGACGGCCTGGTGTGACTACGCTGCGGGCCGAGAGTGGCGAAGGCGCTGGGGGCTGCCCCGCGCCGACCAGGAAGGGGAGGCCAAGATGACTCCAGAGGAAACAGCCGCAGCTACGGGAATGCCCATTGCGGCTATGGGGCGCAGCTATTATGCCGCCGACGCGGTGGGCCAGGCTCTCGGCGAGGCCGGGTTCAGCGGGATGGCCCGGTATATCGGCGCCCGGGGCGGGGTGCTGGGCGACGTGGCATCTGACGTGGTGGTGTCGGGCTTCGCCTTGTTCCACCCGGCCATGATCGAAGCAGGCTGGAACGAGACCAAAGGGCAGGGGTCGCCCGCCGACGCGGCCGCCGCCTTCGCCGCCGGTATCGGAAACTGGGCGGCCGACACCTTCGGCCACCTCGACGGGCTGGGCGGCTTCGCCGCTGCGGCCCGCATGGTGATCGACGCCACCGAGCCCATGAGCCAGGCCCTTTACGCCGGCTGGCGGGCCATGCCGGTGCCCGACGACCCTGCCGCCGCAGCCGGCTTGGCCATCCAGGTGCTGCGAGAACTGCGCTTCGGGTTCCACGTCCATGGCCTGAGCGCCGCTGGCCTCACCCCGGTAGAGGCCATCATCGCCCAAGCCAACCCCCAGCACGCCCAGTTCTTCGGCTGGAGCGAGCCCTTCCCCGACCCCGAGCCCCTCAAAAGCAAGCACCGCCGGGCCGAGGAGATCACCTCAGACCGGATGGCCGAGGCCTACGAGGCCATCGACGCCGACCAGCGGGCCCTTGTGGCCGCCACCATAAGGGCTGTCGCCGAGATCACCACGGGCTAGCGAGAACGCTAGAAATCCAGCACCGACAGACGGCCTCGGGCCTCGAACTCCGCTCTGATCGCCTCGAGGTCGCCAGAAGCCAACCGGCGATAGCCGTCGCCCTCGCGTGCCCAGGTCTCGTCGCCCGATTCCCAGCGCTCCCGGCGCAGGGTGCGCTTGAGGATCTTGTTGGTCTCGGTTTGGACAAGGGTGTCGGCCCAGCGCACGTAGCGAGGGGCCCATTTGGTGCCCAGATCATCTTGGCCGGCCAGGAAGCGGGCGAAACCCTCCGGGTCGAAGGCCGCTCCCGGACGGCGCACCACCGCGGCCATGACGTCGTCGCCCACCGTGGAGCTGGGCACGGCAAACACCGCGGCCAAGTCGATATCAGGGTGGCGCACCAGAATGCGCTCAACCGGAGCGGCCGCGAAGTTCTCGCCGTCCACCCGCAGCCAGTCGAAGTTCCGGCCCGCGAAGTACACGAACCCCTCAGCGTCCCGGTAGGCCAAATCACCCGACCAATAGATGCCGCCGTGGGTCCGCTCCTCGTCGGCCTCCGGGTTGTTCCAATAGCCCTCGAATGCCGGGGCCGACGCCATCGACACCAGCTCGCCGATGGCCTCATCGGGATTGAGCAGTTTGCCGGTGTCGTCGAACTCGGCCAGCGGCGCCTCCTCGCCGGTATCGGGGTCGAGGATCTTCACGCTGTCGTCGGCTCGGCCCAGCGCGTTGGGCGGCGTGTCGGGGGTGCGGCTCACCGCCACTCCCCCCTCGGTGGAGCCGTAGGAATCCTCCACCGGCACCCCGAATCGGCGGGAGAACCGCTCCAGGTCGTGTACCGCGCCCTCGTTGCCGAACACGATCCTCAAAGTGTTGTCGGCGTCATCGGGCTGCTCGGGGGTGGCCAGGATGTAGGTGAGCGGCTTGCCCACGTAGTTGAAATAGGTGACGCCGAACCGGCGCACATCGGGCAGGAACCCCGACGCCGAGAACCGGCGGCGGAAAGCGGCCACAGCCCCCGCAGCCAGGCATGGGATCCAGCCGGCCATCAGCGCGTTGGAGTGGAACATGGGCATGGCTTGATAGAACACGTCGTCGGACGTCAGCTTTCGCATGTCGGTGATGACCTGGCCGATCCGGGCTAGACGGGCCTGCGAGCAGATGGCCGCCTTGGGGTCGCCGGTGGTGCCCGACGTGAACAACAACAGGTAGGGGGCCAGCGGGTCGATTTCGGCTCCCGGCGGCTCGGCGCCGGCAAAGCGAGCCAAGCCCGCGGCCCACTCCGGCGTGTCCGCATCCAACACCCGTCCGTTGGCCGCGCCCAGATCCAGACCCTCCAGCAGCCCCCGGTGGCGGCCCTCGGTGATGATGAGGCCGCAGTCGGCGTGGGTGATGTCGCGGGCCAGCTCCGCTCCCTGCCGAGTGGGGTTTATGCCCACCACCGCTGCTCCCGCCACGGCTGCTCCACCCAGCAGCATGGAGTACTCCGGCCCGTTGTCCAGCAGAGCTCCCACGTGGAATGGCCCCTCCCCCCGGCGGTCCAGCAGCAATCGGGCCCGGGCGATGCACCCGGCAGTGAACTCTCGGTAGGTGTGCTGCTCGTCCTCGAACAGCATGGCCAGGCGGTCATCATCGGCCCGGCTCAAGACCAGTTCTCGCACGGTGGGCTGGGATTCGGCAGGGGCATCCATGACTGGATCGTAGACAGGCAGGGAGAAGGGCTAGAAAGCTGAGGGGTCGAGGGCGATGGGATCGAAGGGGGTGGCGGCGCTGGAAGCCGAGCCAGTCCCCTCCCTGGCCAGCAGCGAACGGCCCACTGCCACCGGTTGACTGGCCTCCACCAGCAACGCGTAGGAGTCGCCGTCGGCCAGCCGATCCACCGGCACGACCACACGGCTGTGCGGCGCCACCTCCAAGGGATCCAGCTGGGCAACGGGAGCGGCTTGGCCGTCGGCGATCTTCGACACGGTGACCAGCGCGATGGAGTCAGGCGAGGGATTGACCACGGCCAACACCACTTCGGCCCCACCGGCCCGGCTCCCCGCGATCAGGTGCCGGACCGCGGTGACCGGACTCCCCGCGGCGGTCGCCACTCCCGCAGGCGCCGATGTTGCCGGCGCGGCAGCCACCCGCTCGGCCACGATGGGAACCCCGTTATACACCTGCAACGCGGTCCAGATCCCAACCCCGTCGGGCAGCGAGCCGGCCACGCTATAGGCGAAGGGCTCGGGGGGAAGCGGATAGGCCCCGATATCACCCAAGACCAAGGCGATCTGCTGGCGGGGCGGCACCGACACCTCGAACGGCGCCGGTGCGCCGCCGGAGCCGGACGTATCCAACCGGATGCCGACAAAGGCAGAGGCCACCTGTTGGGAAGGGTTGTACAAGACGATGTGCTCGACCATGCCGGAGTCGGTCGGCCCGCCGGGAAACACCCACTGCGTCTGGGGTTCCGGGATCCCCGGACCCGCGGTCAGCCCCTCCAGCCCCTCGGTGCCGTCGAAGAGCTGGAGCCTGCCGGCGACGATCCGCCCGGCCTGCGACTCGATAGTGGTGGACACCGACGAGAACCGGGGTACCACGTTGGTGGCATTTACCACCACCAGCGACCGAGCCGGCACCAGAACCCCTCTGAGCGACTGGGGCTTGCGGACTCCTGCATCGGTGGAGAAAGTGAACTGCACCACGGCGCGGTCGGGAAACGGGTTGAACAGGGTGAACCCCAGCCGGGCGTCTCGCCGAGTCGATCCGGCGGCAAAATGCCAGACTGCCGACGAGCGGGTGGCGCAAGCCATGACGTCCATGCCGGTTGGGCCCTGCACCCTTTGCTCGACAACCGCCTGTCCTGAGTCGACCTCAACCAGCGCCGCGGTGTACTGCGACTCCACCACCTCGGCCAGCCGCAGGGATGCCTCCGATCTGGCCGGCACCGCCAGCGTCACCTCTCGGGGCGCCGCCGACGCCGACACCGAGCCTGCCGGCGTCGCGGGGAAAACCGACACCGCGGCAGTGACCGCAACAGCCGAGGGGTTGGCCACGATCACCGAGTGATCGGCGAACTCACCGGGCCTCGACGTGCCCTCCCCGCAGTACCAAACCCCTCCCTCCGCTTCTGGGCCGGGTGCCGCGCTGGTAACCCCCAGGCCCGCCAGCACCGCGCTGGCCGGCGACTGGTCTTCACCCCTGTCGGCCACCGCAAGCCCGACCACCGCCACCACCGCCAGCACCACCAAGGGCCAGCGCACGGCCCCGCCGCTCACCGCGCCCGCTCCCGGGGCGCTCTGCGCTGGCGCTCCTCGTCGGTGCTGAGGCGGGCCAGCCCGATCAAAGCCGCAACCCACAATGCCAACTGCACCGCCAGAAGCAGCCGAGTGAGCCCAGAGGCGCTGTCGTCGGGCGGCCCGGCAACCGAGAGTTCCGCCGCGGGCGCTTCCAGGACGGTGTTGTGGTAGGTGGCGATGCCTGCGGTCAGACTGCCCGGCGCCAAATCGAGTTGACCGTCGAGCATGTCGAACAGCCATTCGGGCGCGGGCTGCGACAAGTCGCCATAGGGCGCGGGCGCCAAGCGCTCAGCCACCAGAATCGTGTCGATCCCCCACCGGGAGAGCTCGGCGCCCAACCGCTTGGTGCCCGCCGACGGCGCACCGAGGATCGCTTCCCCCACTTGGCGGGTCCGGTCGTCCAGCTCGCCGACCCACCGCTGGGCCACAGTGGGGAAGGCGGCGCTGCCCGACACGGCAAACGACAAGCCGTCTTCCAGCTTCCAGCTTCCCAGCGGCAACAAGTCGGGATGGCCGATCCACAGAACTCGGTCCTCCTGGCCACCGCCATCTCCGGCGGTGTGCTCGCTGAACGGGACCACATCGGCGTAGTCGTCGTCGGTTGCGTTCCAATGGCCGTCAAAGACAACCGCCAACATGGGCAGCATCGCCGCCACCAGGGCAACCAGGGCGGTGAGCGGCACGATCTGCCGCCACCCGAATCGGTAACGGCGCACATCCACCTGAAATGCGGCCACCCCCATGGCCGCGGCGATCGCCAAGCCCACGGCGCCGGGCACCAAGATGACCTCGGGCCGGGGCAGGGGCACCGGCGACCAATCCTGCTCAGCGGCCAGGGCTACGGCCGCGGTGCCCAAGTACAGCGTCCATCCCCGCACTGCCCATGCCAGGCGAGAGTCGTGGGCCACAGCCAAAGGGAGCAGCGCGGCAATCGGCAAGGCCCAGCCGAGGCGGTCATCGCCGAATGGCCCGGTGTCAAACCGGAGGAGCTCAGCCCAAGAGCTCCCGCGACCGCCTCCCAGCCTGTCGCCGAACAACGACGGCAAGCCGTCCAGCAACCAGGGCAGGTTCAGCACTGCGGCTATGGCCGCCCCGACCGCCGCCACCAGCACCATCCGCACCATCCCCTCGGCGGTCCCGGCCAGAGCCGAACCCACGAGCAGGCCCGCCAGCACCAGAGCCGCCACCATCAATGCCTCCGACACCATGGCAACGACCAGGGCAAACAGCAGGCCGGCGGCCAGGACTTCCCGCCCAACCAGGGGCCGCTGCGCTGATCGCCGCGAACCGAGCGGCCTAGTGCGGTCATTCCCCGCGACCGAGGGCTGCGGGGCGCTCCGACCGGGGATGGCATCCGACGGATCGAAGGGGGTGAGTCTCGCCCCGGCCAGCGCAGCCCGCATCAGCCAGGGCACTGCGGCGTAGAGCAACAAAGCGTCCCAGACCCCATTGGCCAGGGCGTTGTACGGCACCGGGCTGGCCGTATATGCCGCGAGGGCCACTATCTGGATCCCCAGAGTGCCGAACGGGCGCATGAGCCGCCACATCCCCAGCCCCCCCAGCGGAACCATGCCGACGATTAGCACCGTGCGCAGCAGGCCGGTCTCTCCGAAGAACAGCCAGCTCAGCAGGGTCAAAACCCCCAGCCCGGTGGGGGCGTACCCGGTTTGGCCCAGTCCGACAGGGCGGAAGTCGCTCCACCAGCCGCTCAGCAGGTCGGAGCTGGATCCCAGCCGGGCCAGCCCGCCCGCGGCGGGAATGCCCCCGGTGATGAGGCCTCGGGAACCGAGCAACACCAGAACCAATGCGGCAAGCCACACCATCACCGGCGCCCGCGAGCGGCTCAACCGAGACAAAAGGGCGCCCCGAGTCGACAGCTCGCGGCTGAAACCAACCCGGCCCGCCGCCCCCCCGGGATCGGTCATAGACGAGGCCAGATGGGCGTAGCCCCGGGCATGGGACAGCCTGATATGGGCGTCTCCGACATGGCGGGCCCGGCTCACCTCCCGACGCCGCTGTCTGATCGATCCCGGGCGCACCAGGTTGTAACCCCACGATGCCGCAATCATTTGGCCCTGGCTCATATGCCCGGTGAGCACCGCGGCCAAGAACCCGACGGCCGAGGAGATCATCGCCTGGGGAACCACCCGCAGCGAATGCCAGAAACCGTAGACCGACAGCAGGGTCCGCACCCGGTGGCGGCGGTAGAGCCGGCCAACCAGTCCAGGGGGGAGGCGCTCGTGCAGCCGTTGTCGGTGGCGAACCACCGCCGAGGGGGCCACCATGACCCGCGCTCCCACGGTGCGGGCCCGCCAGCAGATATCGACATGCTCGTAGCAGAACGACATCTCCGGGTCGAAGCCGCCGACCGCCCGGAACAGGTCTTCGCGCATCAGCACGCACCCTCCCGGCACCGCGAACATGTCCTGAACTGCGTCGTGTTGCTGTTGATCCAGCTCTCCCGCTTCCACCGTGGGGACCGGCGCCCCGGTCTTGTCCACCAGAAGGCCCACCTGGCGGATGGCAGACGGATCATCCCAGTCCAGATACTTGGGGCCGACTATCCCGGCGTTTGAGCGAATCGACTCCTCGACCAGCAGCCGCAGCGCATTGGGCGCCAGCACCACATCGTCGTGGCACACCGCAATGAACCCCGAGGCGGGCTCGGCTTCCAAGACGAGGTTGGCCGCCGGGCCGAAGCCGGGGTTGGAATCCAGCCGGCGGACGGTGGCGCCGGGCAGGATCCGGTGGATCCGGGCTGTGGGGTCGGCCTCGCTGCCGGTGTCGACCACTGTCACATCCACCCAGCGATGGTCTTGGGCGGCAACCGACTCCAACATCTCGTCGAACCACAAACCGGGATCGTGGCTCACGATCACGACATGGATCCTTATGTCGGATCTTGCTTCCATCAGGGTTCAGTGCGCCTGATGAATTCCCGGAGGGCGGCCGCCAGAGCGGGGGCCTGCTCGACGGCATCGGACAAGACAGTGCGAACGGAGTCGGGAAGCTGCCGGGCCGCCTCAGCGGCGGCGTGGCGGACGTCGTCGGGAATCTGGTCGGCCAGTTCGGCAAAGGCATCCCGCAAGTCGCCGGGCATCTGGTCGGACAGATCCCTTCGAGCGGCCTGCAAGCGATTGATGGCCAGCAGTCCGAGGCCCACCGCAGTGTAGATGCCGTCTTGAATGCACTCGACCAGGGGGTCGTTCTCGGTTCTTGGTTCCTGATCTGGCCGCGCTTCGCCCACCTCAACACCGTATCGGCCCGCCCGACGGCACAGGAGGCACCTCACCGAGCTGTTGGCGACTCGACACCGAGTACGGCAAGGGCACCCATGAAGTGGCACACTTCTGGCGATGCGAGCCCTGGTAACCGGGTCGCGGGGTTTTGTGGGAACTCACCTCGTCGCTCATCTGAACGCATGTTCCGACGACGTGATCGAAGTCGATCGCGTGATCGGCAATCCCCCCATCGAGGACGCTGGCGCGGTATCCGAGCTGATCGGGGAGGCGAGGCCGGATGCGGTGTACCACTTGGCCGGCCAAAGCGACGTAGCCGCCTCGTGGGACGACCCCATCGGCACGTTCCAGACCAACGCCGACGGCACGCTGCACGTTGTCCGAGCCTGCATCGACGCCGGTGTCGGACGCCTGCTGTCGGTGACCAGCAGCGACATATACGGACTGGTCGCTCCCGAGGACCTGCCACTCGACGAGCAAGCCCCTCTCCGGCCGGTGAATCCCTACGCGGCCAGCAAAGCTGCTGCCGAGATGGTGTGCATCCAGGGTTTTTTGGGTCATGGCCTCGGGGTTGTCCGGGCTCGGGCCTTCAACCACTTGGGCCCCGGTCAGAGCAGCCGCTTTCTGGCCCCCGCGCTGGCCGCTCGGATCGTCCACAACGAGCAAAACGGCAAGACCAGGGTGCCTGTGGGCAACCTGTCGGCCCGGCGCGACTTCACCGATGTGCGCGACGTGGTGCGGGCCTACCGCCTGCTGGTGGAAGACGGGGTGCCTGGCGAGGCCTATAACGTGTGCTCGGGCCGGGACGTGGCCGCGTCCGAAGTGGCCGAGATCCTGCTGGGCCTGGCCGAGGCACCGCTGGTTCTCGAGCAGGACCAGCGCCTGTTCCGCCCGGTGGATGTGCCGGTGATGCGGGGCGACAACGCCAAGCTCCGGACGGCCACCGGCTGGGCCCCCGAAATTGCCCTGGCGGACACTTTGGCCGACCTGCTGGCCGATGTGCGCAGGCGCCACTCCCCCCAGACGGGAGAGGTCGGTGGCTGAGCTCCCCCTCCAACCGGGGAGCGCCATGGATGAGCACCGGCCCCGCCGGGCGCTGATCACCGGAATCACCGGCCAAGACGGCTCATACCTGGCCGAGTTGCTGCTCGACCAGGGGTACGAGGTGGTGGGCCTGGTGCGGCGATCCAGCACGGTCAGCTTCGAGCGCATCGCCCACCTCCAAGACCGCATCGCCATCGTCAGCGGCGACCTGCTCGACGAGGCCTCCCTCATCGAGGCTCTGCGCCTGCACCGGCCCGCCGAGGTGTACAACCTGGCGGCCCAGTCGTTCGTGCAGACCTCCTTCGGCCAGCCGGTGCTCACCGGGGAGACCACCGCCCTGGGGGTGACCCGCCTGCTCGACGCCATCCGCATCGTGGATCCGACCATTCGCTTCTACCAGGCATCCAGCAGCGAGATGTTCGGCAAGGTGCGGGAGGTGCCCCAAACCGAGACCACGCCGTTCTACCCCCGGAGTCCCTACGGCGTGGCCAAGGTGTACGGCCATTGGATCACGGTCAACTACCGCGAGAGCTACGGCCTCCACGCCAGCTCGGGCATTTTGTTCAACCACGAGTCCCCCCGCCGGGGCCTGGAGTTCGTCTCTCGCAAGATCTCCCACGCGGCGGCCTCCATCTCGCTGGGCCGCCAGCGCGAACTGCGCCTCGGGAACCTGGAGGCCAAACGCGACTGGGGATTCGCGGGCGACTACGTGACGGCCATGTGGCTGATGCTCCAGCAGGACCGTCCCGGCGATTACGTGGTGTGTACCGGGGAGACCCACACGGTGCGGGAGTTCTGCGAACTGGCCTTCGCCCATCTGGGCATGGACTACCGGAGCTATGTGGTGATCGACGAGGCGTTCATGCGCCCCGCCGAGGTAGACCTGCTGGTGGGCGACGCCGGCCGGGCCGCATCCGAACTCGGGTGGCGCCGCGAAGTGGGATTCCATGACCTTGTCGCCATGATGGTGGACGCCGACTTGGACCTGCTCCAGGGCAAGCTCAAGGGGATTTCGTGACCAGACCCGCAACAGGGCAAGCTCAAGGGGTGTCACCCACCCCCAGCGTGGTCACGCTGGCCGGAGGGGTGGGAGCGGCCAAGCTGCTCACCGGCCTTATACGGGCCCACCCTCCCGACGAGCAGCTCGCGGTGGTGAACACCGCCGACGACACTGTGCTGCACGGCCTCCATGTGAGCCCCGACTTGGACACTGTGGTCTACACCCTGGCCGAAGCAGTCAACCCGGAAACCGGCTGGGGTCTGGCCGGCGAGACCTGGCAGGCCATGGACGCCTTGGACCGCTACGGCGGGATCACCTGGTTCAGGCTGGGCGACCGCGACCTGGCCACCCATCTGTATCGCACCCACCGCCTCGGCCAAGGGGCCGACTTGGCCGCCGTCACCGCAGAAATCGCTGCGGCCTGGGGTTTGGAGCTGGCCGTTGTGCCGGTCACCAATGACCGAATCGAGACCAGGGTCACCACCGTCGACGAGGGTGAGATCGGCTTCCAGGACTATTTCGTGCGCCGCCGCCACGACGTGGCCGTGACCGATGTCCGAGTGGCTGGGTCGGAGAGCGCCCAGCCCGCGCCCGGCCTCATCGAGGCCCTGGCCGGGGCCCGGCAGATCGTCATCGCCCCCTCCAATCCCATCGTGTCCATCGGACCGGTGCTGGAAGTGCCCGGAGTGCGGAGGGCATTGGCCGACCGCCGGGACGCGGTGGTGGCGGTGTCGCCCATCGTGGGCGGTGCTGCGCTGAAGGGGCCGGCCGACCGCCTCATGCGGGAGCTGGGCCACGAGTGTTCGGCAGTCGGAGTGGCCCGGCTGTATCGGGATGTGGCCGCCACACTGGTGATCGACGAGGCCGATGCCCACCTGGCCGCCGGCGTGGAGGCCGCCGGCGTGACCTGTGTAGTGGCGCCCACCGTCATGGACGGAGTCGAATCGTCCATCGAGCTGGCCCGCGTGGTGTTGGGCTGCGCCGAAGCAGGATCCAGCACATGAGGCTCGAGATCGCCGGGGTGGAGGGCTTGCCGGAGATAGAAGCGGGTGACGACTTGGCCGGCCTCATCGCCGAGGCGGCGGAATTGGCCGACGGCGATGTCGTGGTGGTGACTCAGAAGATCGTGTCCAAGGCCGAGAACGCCGTCGTCGCGGTCGACCCCGACGATCCCCTGTCGCACAAACCGGTGGTGGAGCAGGAGTCGGTGCGGGTGCTGCGCCGGCGAGGCGACCTCATTATTAGCGAGACCAAGCACGGATTCGTGTGCGCCAACGCCGGGGTCGACCGGTCCAACGTGGCCGCAGATCGGGCCGCGCTGCTGCCCGACGACCCCGACCGCTCGGCCCGGCGCATCCGCAGCGGAATCAGAGCCCGAGCCGGAGTGCTGGTGGGGGTGATCGTCTCCGACACCTTTGGAAGGCCCTGGCGGCGGGGAGTAGCCGACGTGGCCATCGGAGTGGCCGGGATCCGACCCATTCTCGACCTGCGGGGCACTCCCGACGCTTCGGGCCGAGAGCTCCAGGTGACCGAAGTGGCCATCGCCGACGAGTTGGCCGCCGCCGCGGAGTTGGTCATGGGCAAAGCCGACGGCATCCCGGTGGCCGTCATCCGGGGCATCAACCCGGCCTGGCTCGGGCCAGGCAGCATCCAAGCCGATTTGGTCCGCTCTCCGGCCGAGGACATGTTCCGCTAGCGGTTGTCAGCCTGGTCCCGGCACCCGCTCGCTGCTCAAAACTGCGGCGGGGGCAATAGCCGCGCCGTCTCCCACCACCGAGAGATCGCTGAGCCGGGCCCCGTCTCCGATCTCGGCCCCAAAGCCCACGACAGAGCGCTCGACGGCTGCCCGTCGGCCCACTGTGGCGCCAGGAAGCAGCGCCGAGTTGGTGACCGATGCTCCCGAGGACACCTTCGCTCCCTCCATCACAATCGAACCTGAGACGAAGGCATCGGAATCGATCACTGCCCTCGGGTGGATCCACCCGCCATCCGACAGCGCGAGCTGCACCTCCAGATAGGCCTCGGGAGTGCCGGCATCCACCCAGAATCCCTCCCACGACACGGCGTACATCTCGCCTTGATCCACCAAGCGGGGAAACACTTCCCGCTCGATCGAGGCCCGTGCGCCCTCGGGCACCGAGCCGAGCGCCGAGGGCTCCAAGGCGTAGATCCCCACGCTGATCTGGTTGCTGGGGGCCTGCTCGGCCGGGGGCTTCTCCAAGAATGCTCGCACCCGGCCGTCGGGATCGCACACCACCACCCCGTAGCGGGAAGGATCGGCCACTGGGGCCAACGCGATGGTGGCTTGGGCGCTTGCCCGGCGGTGGGTTGCCAGAAGATCAATCAGGGGGAACCGGTTGATCACATCGCCGTTCACCGCGATGAACGTGTCTTGGACGTCGGCGGTGCGGGCCGCGAAGCCAATGGCCCCCGCGGTGTCCAGCGGCTCGGGCTCCACCGCGTAAACCAATTCCACTCCGGCACAGCGGCGCTGGGGATAGGCGGCTTCGAAGGCATCGGGCCTATACCCCAGCGACAGCACCGCCCGGGTGACTCCCTGCTGGCCCAGCCTCCCCACCACGTGCTCGATCATGGGCCGGTCCACCACCGGCAGCATCTGCTTCGGACGGGTCAGGGTCAGGGGCCGAAGCCGGGTGCCGAAGCCGCCGACCAGCACAACCGCGTCCACTGTGGGCTAGCCCTGTTGCCCAGCAAACGGCCACGCTCGGGCAACCGGGATCATGGCGCGACCCAGCCCACTCAACCGTCGTCTTCCACCCTGACGCCGGGAACGTTCTCGTCGATACTCTCGTCGAAGTCAACCGGCCCCTCGGGTTGGGAGAGATTGGCCACCAGCGAAGGCGACACCCCGAGGAGATCGCCTACGGCGAGGGGCAGCGGCACCTCCGCATCCCGAGGCGCCAAGGCAATGGTGAAGGCCTCGCCGTCCCTCTTGAAGCGGACATCGCCGAAATCCTCGTAGATCCGCTCGTCGGGCTCGGCGGCGACCGCGGTGAGCGCGCTCGACCAGCGCACGATCTGCATCACAGCCGGCTGCCCATCGCACTCTGCGCCCACCGCGCTGATCACCCCGAACTCGGAGGCGGTGATGCCGTTCACGTCCATGGTCACGAACATCGACTCGAAGAACTTGGCCATGATGGCGTCCTCGCCCGCGGCGTTGGCAGTGAACGGGTGGATGTGGATGAGCCCGTCAGAGTGGGAGTGGATGCCCTCGGGGTCGTAGGGATAGCCCTGGCTGTTCTGCCGACCCTGGAAGATTGCCTGGAACGCGCCCTCGCCATCGCCGGCGGTGCAGTCCCATACTCCATAGGCGGAGTGCCAATGGTCGCTGAGGCCGGGGCGAGCCTCGGCCTCGCGCAGGAAGCGGGCGTACGCCACCACCCCGATGCCGATCAAGATGATGAGCACCACCACGGCGGGAAAGCCGATAGGCCGCCGCCGCTGTCCGACGCCGCCCATCGACGCGGCCCGCGCCACCTTTCGAGAACCAGAGGCTCTTGCCACGGCTGAACAGGCTACCGGCCTGATTGCCCGATCAGCGCATCAGCCGCCCGAACAACTCCAAGTACTGCTCGGCCACCTGTTGGGGACCGACGGCGTTTTCGGCGAATGCCCTCCCCCGCCGGCCCATCGCGGCCAGGCCGGCCGGATCGTCGACCATCTCGGCCACCGCCGCGCAGAAAGCAGCAGCATCGTCGGGGTCGACCGTCCGACCGGCGCCCGAGGCGGCCAGCAGCCGCTCCACCTCGCTGCCCCGGTCGACGCTGGCCAGCACCGGACGGCCCGCGGCCAGCACCGAGTACACCTTGGAGGGCACGCTGGACTCGCCCAACCCGGCCCGCAGCAGAACCAATTGCAGATCAGCGGCGGCCAGCACCTCCCCCAGTCGCTCCGGCGGCTGCCAGCCCACCAGGTGCAGGTTGTCGAGCCGGTCGGCCGCGGCGGCCACCGGCGAGCGGTTCACCCCGTCGCCGTTGACCACAAACTGGACATCGGTCCGCCCCCAGAGGGCGAATTGCTCGGCCGCGGCCACCACCAGTTCCAGAGGCTGGGAGTGCCCCAGGTTCCCGGCGTACATGACCACCGTTTTGTCCGAGTCGCCCCCCGGCCCCAAATCGGCCCGGTATGGGTTGTGCCGATCTGACGGGGTGATGCGGGCGGGGTCGACCGCGTTGGAGATGACCACCACCTTGTCCGGGCTGTCACTGTCGCCGAGCTTGGCCCGCACGTTGACGGCCATGCCCTCCGAGAGCACAGTCACCGCATCGGCCCGCCGATACATCCAGCGCTCAAGCCTGCGGGCCGCGGCCACCACCCGGGGGCTGCGCAGAACGCCGGTCTCCACCGCGGCATCGGGGAACACATCCTGCACGTTGAACACCAGGGGCACCCTTCCCCGCAGGGCTGCGGCCCATCCCGCAGCCCCCAGAGTGAGCGGGGGCGACATGGCGAGCACTGCATCGCAGCGGCGCGCCGCGACGACGGCGTCGGCCCCGGCCAGCACGGTAAACCCGGCGAATGCGGCCGCCCGGGCCGCCAAACGCCCCTTGTCGGCCGGAAACGGATGCCAGCGCCGGATCCGCCCCCACGATTCCCGCTGGGTCCGAACGAGGCGGCCCGACCATCCCTCGGCCACCGCATGGTCCCGGTACCACGGAAGGCTGGTCACCACTTCGACCTGATGGCCGCGGGCCGTCCATTGCCCGCAGATAGCGCTAATCACCTCTCCGGTGGGAGCGGAGTCCGGCTCATAGTGAGGGCACAGCACCAGGATGCGGAGACGATGCCCGCTCATGGATCAAACGCCTCGCCACCAAGACCGCTGAGGCGATCCATCATTGCGCCAGGGAGGCGTAGAGGGCGCACAGCCCCGCGGCCGAGTCGAACTCGGCCAGCTCGCGAACCCTGGACTGACCCGCCTCGACCAGCACCCGGCGGGCGACGGGATCGGTGGCCAGCTCGCCGATGGCCTCGGCCCACCGGGCATCGTCGTCGGCGGCCAGCAGTCGCCCGCCCGACCCCACCACCTCGGGCAGCGCCCCGGCACCGGCGGCCACCACCGGACAGCCCCGGGCCATGGCCTCCACCGCGGGGAGGCCGTAGCCCTCGTATTTCGACGGGAACACCGTGGCCACCGCCTGCCGGTACAGGCCGTCCAACACCGGGCGGGGAATGCGGCCCAGCCGGTGCCAGCGATGCCCTACCCCCAGATCGACGGCCATCTGGTCCAGCTTGGCATCCAGGGGGCCGGGCGCCCCGGTGACCACCAACTCCACGTCCACCCCGTCGGCGGCCAATCGGGCCAGCGCCCGCAGCAGCACTTCGTGGTTCTTGTGGGGATAGGCCACCGCCGGATACAGCACGAACGGGTGAGTCAGATCCGGCACGGCAGCGGCCAAGGGCCGGTTGGGTCCGCCAGAGGGCGAATCAACCGGCGCGGGCAGCACCGCCACCCGGCGGGCATCAGCTCCCAGGCGCTCCACCAAGCGGCGCCGACAGAACTCGCTCACCGTCACAACCGCCTCGGCCCGGCGCACCGACCACGGCAGCATCATCCGCAAGTACAGCCGTTTGGTCAAACCGAAGTGCCTGGGATGGTCCAGGGGCTGCAAGTCGTGGACGGTCACTACCGCCGGCCGGATACCCGCCCAGGGCACAGTCCCCCCAAAATGGTGGACCACCGCGATGTCGCGGCGACGGCATTGGGCGACCAGCCAGGTGTTCTCGATGAATACCCGCCGCGGCCGACTCCTCGCCGCCGGCGACTCCACCACCTCGTGGCGCTCGGCCAGCGCCGGTTGAGACTCGGCAAACCCTCTCGGCGCGAACAACGTCAGCCGCGTCGGCGCGTCCGGCGGAATGGCCGACAGCAGCCTGACCGCATAATCCTCGGCGCCCCCCACTCTGCCCGACCACAGCCACAGCAGGTTCACCCCCACCGAGACCGCCAGGTCCGACGCGCCCATCACCCGGCCAGCTCCCGGCACACGCCGGCCAACAGCACCCGATCGCCCATCACCCGGCCAGCTCCCGGTACACATCGAGAAGCCCGCTTGCCGTGCGCTGCCAGGTGAACTCGGCCAGCGCTCGCTCGCGGCCCTGCTTGCCCAAGCGGGCGGCATCATCGGGGTCGTCGAGCAGCCCGGCCAGCGCCTCGGCAATCTCCTGCGACCTGGAGGGATCCACCAGCACTCCAGTGGGGCCGGCCACCTCAGCGGTGGCCCCCACCGCCGACGTCACCACCGGCGCCCCCTGCACCATCGCCTCCAGCACCGGCAGGCCGAACCCCTCGGTCAGGCTCGGAAAGCACACCACCGCAGCGGCCCGCATCAGAGCCCGCTTGTCAGCCTCAGCCACAAACCCCAGCCGGCGGACCGACTGGCCAGACGAACCCAACGAAGCGCCCAGGCCCGACTGGCCAGACGAACCCAACTCCCCGCCCAGGCCCGACTTCCACCCCTTTGGGCCCACCAGAACAAGGTCTTCGGCGGTCCGGCCCAGCATCCTCCAGGCCTCGAGCAGCCCGGCCAGGTTCTTGCGAGGCTCTGCTGTGCCCACCCACAGCACGAACCGATCGGCCAGGCCGAACCTCCGCCGCACCTCGTCGGCCTCCCCCAACGACACCAGGCGGTCGTCAGCCCAATACGGCACCAGGCGCACCCGGTCTCCGTCTATCCCCGCCCGAGCGCAGTCATCGGCCGTGTGCTGCGACGGGCACACCACGAGGTCGGCTTCGGTGCGGGTCAGATCGAGCGATCGGGCGAAAAACCGCACACCCCGCGGCGTGAAGTGGTCGGGATGGCGCAAGAACGCCAGGTCGTTCACCGTCACCGCCAGCGGCGCCGTCCGGGGAGGCACCGCCATGCCGGTGGCGTGGATCGCGTCCACCGGCCCCACCGCCCGCTCCAACGAAGGCCGTCGCATCTGGTGCCAGCCCCAGTACAAGGCGGCTCGGGGCAGCCGAACCGCCTCCACCGAGATGCCGGGAACGAACGGCTCGCCCGCAGGATTTCGATGCCAGGCCGAAACTCCCACCATCTCCGGCGGCGCCGGCAGCCGCCCCAATGCCTCCACGCATCCCAATGCGGCCGTTGCCGTCCCCCCTGGCACCCGGTGCCAGCACTGCTCCAGCGTGATCGCCACTCTCACTGCTCTGAGTCTGCCAGCCCCAACTCAATGTGTACGCCGCGGGCCACTAGTGTGACTTCAGATGAGCGGCTTTTGGGTCGGCAAGCGAGTCTTGATCACCGGCGGAACCGGATTCTTGGGCCAAGCAGTTTGCCGACTGGTCAACCAGCGGAGACCGGCCTTGCTGGTCGCCCCGTCCAGCGCCGACTACGACCTGCGCACTGCCGGCGACGCCCGCCGGCTGCTGGCCGAGACCCAACCCGATGTGGTCATCCACCTGGCCGCCCGGGTGGGGGGCATCGGCGCCAACCAGGAGCGGCCCGCCGACTTGTACCTGGACAACCTGCTCATGGGCACAAACGTCATCGAGCAGTGCCGACTGGCGGGAACCGACCGGCTGGCGGTGGTGGGCACCATATGCTCGTACCCCAAGCACACCAGGGTCCCGTTCACCGAGGACTCTCTGTGGACCGGATACCCAGAAGAGACCAACGCCCCCTACGGGGTGGCCAAGCTGGCCCAGCTCGTGCAGCTCCAGGCCAACCGAGACCAGTACGGCCAGCAGGGCATCTATCTGATGCCCACCAATCTGTACGGCCCGGGCGACAAGTTCCACCCGTCGGTGTCCCATGTCATCCCCGCGCTCATCAAGAAATGCGTGGATGCTGTCGAAGCCGGCCACGACACCATCGAGGTGTGGGGCACCGGCACGGCCAGCCGCGAGTTCCTCTACGTGGACGACGCCGCCGAGGGCATCCTGCTCGCCGCCGAGCACTACCGGGGAGCGGCCCCGGTCAACTTGGGGGCCAACCATGAGGTCGCCATCAAAGAGCTGATACACGATGTGGCCGAGATCACCGGATTCGCGGGCCGCATCGAATGGGATGGGGCCAAACCCGACGGCCAGCCCCGCCGCTGCGTCGACCCCGCCCGGGCCAAGGAGCTGTTCGGCTTCGAGGCCACCACCCCGTTCGCCGAGGGATTGGGCCGCACCTATCGGTGGTATCTGGCCAACCGTCACGAAGCCGAGTCGCGAGGCGCGCCGGAGACCGCGGCGTAGTCCGCGCCCACCACCAACTCCACATCGGCGCCGTCGATCTCGCTCACTGGCTCCAAGAGCGGCGCGGGCACCACATAGCGGGCCAGCGTCTGCGCCTCTTCCTCGAATGCCCCGGTATAGCGAACCACCGTTCTGCCCACGTCGAACCGGTCGGCGTTGACCCGTTCCACCACGGAGAACCCGGCCCGCTCCAAAGCATCCTCCACCCCGGCCACAGTGCCCGACGCAGTACCGTTCAACACTCGCACCCGGACCCCGGCCAGGCTCCCCGCCCGGAAGAACTCCAGCACCGGCTGGGCCGCCTCCTCCACCAGCAGAAGCACCTGCTTGCCCTCGATGGTGGCATCGACCACCGGCAGCTTGCGGCGCTCGATCTGATCAACCTGGAACGACCGGAACTCATCGCCCAAATCCACGAGCTGGCCTACGGTGATGCGGTCGTCCAGGGTGACGCTGGGGCTGTCGCCGTCCAACAGCTCGTTGGCCACCCGTCGCAGGGTCAGCGGATTGCGGATGCCCTTCTCCACCGCCCGTTTGAGGGTGGCCACCATGAAGTCCTGCTGGCGCTGGTTGCGCTCCAAGTCGTTCCACACGCCGAGGCGCACCCAATCGTCGTCGACCGCCGGGTTGCCCCCCTCGACCAGCGTCAGCGGTCGACGGGTCCGCACATAGGCCAGCGCCGCGTCGGGGTCGAGGGTCACCACCCCGGCCTGCTCGATCCTCAGCCCCACCGAATCGTCCCGGATGGGCTGGGCGACATCCACCGGCACCCCGTCTACTGCCTCCACGATCCTGAGGAACCCGGCGAAGTTGATCTCCACGTAGTGGTGGATCGGCACCCCCAGATAATCCGACACGGTTTCGATCAGGGTGCCGGGCCCGCCAATGCCCCTAGCGGCGTTCACCCGCTCGCTCCATCCCTTGCCGGCGATCGGCAGCCACAGGTCGCGGGGGATCGACAGCATCGCCACCCGGTCGGCATCAGGATCAATGCGCACCAGGATCACCGAGTCGGTCAGCAGGGTGTTGACGTCCCGGTCGATGTGAATCGGGCTGTCGGGGTCGATCCCCGCAGCACTGTCCACCCCCACCAGCAAGAAGTTCTGGGCCTCCGAGTCGCTCTGCTCTTCGGAGGACAGCGAAAGGCCTACCGACACCCGGGGAATCTTGCTTATCTGAGATTTCACCACGGCCAGCCCCGCCGCCCCGCCCACCGCGGCGGCGAACACCAGCAATCCGGCGACCACGATCGCCAATTGCCCCCTTGTCCTCTTCCGCGCTCTCTTCCTGCGACCCATCGCCTGCCAGTGTAAAAGCAAGCACCCCTTTCACAGAGGCAGCCCCGCCGAGCTAAAAGACGGACTCAGGGATTCCACAACCCCATCGAGCAGATGACGCTCGGCTCGGTTCCGACGCCGCTTCGGGGCGCGGGGAGGCAGAGCCGGCCGTCTCGGTGGAGATCGATCACCAGCGCGGCCAAATCCTCGGGCGTCCGATTGCGGATGGCGTTGGACAGCTTCTGCTTCACCGCTTCATAGAGGGGCCGCTCGTTGATCGCATCGAGAACGGCGTCAAGCTCATCGGGGTCGACGAACAGGCTCGGGGCAATCGTTGCACGATGGTCGTTCAGCTTCCGCCAGCACTTCTCCCTCACGCCCAACAGCGCGCCCGTGGCTCTGTTCGGGGGTGCCCGCAGCGGGCCGTCGAGTGCAATCGCCACCATGTCGTGGTGATCTTCCATGCAGGCGGCCGGAAGCGTTTCGGGCTCGCAGCGGGACAGGTGCAGTGCCTCCTGTGGAGTGATGCGCCGGGATTCGCCATCGGTTGTGGTGAAGGCGAAGGCGTCTGCCCCGGTCGCCGATTGGGAGTGCACCACCACCCCTTCGGCAGTCCCACCGGTCTGGGCTTGCATGGCGGCGTACACCACGTTGGGCAGCGACTCAACCCGCTTGGCGATCCTGGGATGGCTGTCGGCCGCCTGCCGCCAGATCTCATAGGCCATAGACACCGGATCGACGTCCTCGCCGCCGTCGGCGAATCGGAAGTCGGAGTGCTCGTCGTAGAGCCCGGAAATGACCGCCCGCTCCGTATCGTCACCGAAGAACTTCTCATCAGAGCCCAGCAGTTCGGCGTTTTCCTCCAGCCGCCCGCGAATGCGGTCCCGGAGGTTGATCTCCTCGTCCACCGACCCAGCGGGCATCAGCGAATAGACCAGCACCACTTCGGCTCGTTGTCCGATGCGGTCCACCCGACCGGCCCGCTGCACCAATCGCACAATGGCCCAGGGAAGGTCGTAGTTCACCACGATGCGGGCGTCTTGAAGGTTCTGGCCCTCCGAGAGCACGTCGGTTGATATCAGCACCCGCAACTCGGGCTGGTCTCGACCTGCGGTGACGCCCTGGTTGGCCCTGGGCGAGAAACGGCGGGCCAGCGCGGTGGGGTTCTCCGAGTCCCCGGTGACCGCGGCCACCCCTTCGATGCCGCGACGGATCAATTCCTCGGCCACGTAATCCGCAGTGTCTGCCGCCTCCGTGAACACCAGCGCCTTCTCACCGGGGTGGCGCCGGGTGATCAACTCCACCAGCGAGGCGATCTTGCCGTCGTTGTCGGCATCCCAGGTGCCAAAGTGGCTGAGAAGCGACCGTATCGCGTCGGTGTCGGAGCGCAACGCCTCGCCAAACTCCTCTGCGAAGAGCTGAGGCCGCATCCACCGGATCCGACCGGGCCTGGCCTGGGCCAGCTTTTGGTAGGCCCTAGCTGGAACCGACAGGTCGGGCATTTCGTCGACATTGAACAGCCCCTCTTCGAACAGGTCGCCCTCCTGGGCGTCGAACTCGGCCGACCACAGGGCGTTGTCCACCGACCCCACCGGCAGCAGCAAGCGGTGGTCGATGGCGTGGATAGCGACGAGGTTTCGCAGCGCGTGGCGGCGAAGCGTGGCCAGAAACGCCGGCCCCGAAGAGGTGAGGCGCTTGAACATCATGATCCGGTTGAACCCGCTGAGGTTCCCGTTGGCGGAGTTGCGGAGATCGTCGATCACTTCCTGTTCGTCCTCGGTCGGCGCCACTCGGGGATCGAGATATCGGGCCAGGTTGTAGCGGGGCAACAGCAACTCGGCTATCGCGTCGATGGTGCGCTGGTCCATCATGGCCGCGGCCGGATCGCTGGGCACCACCTCCCGCTCGAGCGGCACCGCCTCTCTTTCGGGGAAATGGAAGGGCCGCCCGTCGCCAAAACTGAGGTGGGGACGGCCGTTCTCGTCCTCGTAGGCGTAGTTGTCCTGAATGAATCGACGTGTGCGCCGCACCAGGAACTGCGACATCAGGTCCTGCCAGTCTTCGAGGTGCTCTGATGCCTGAAATGCGGCCAGCGACGAGGTGCGGCCTTCGCACATCGCGGCGAACTCTGCCTCGCCGTGTTCGGCGACAGCCCGCTCGGGGCGTATGCCCAGGTCGTCGTCGGGTCTTGCAAACAGCGCGATCTGAGCGGCCACATCGGCGAACCCCTTGTTGTAGGGGGTGGCGGTGAGCAGCAGCACTTTGGAATCGTTCTCGGTGATGTAGTCGTGAAGGGCCTGGTAGTCCTGACGCTTGGGATTGCGCAGATTGTGTGACTCATCGATGAGCACCAGCCGGTGCCGCCGCATGTCGGGCAGTTCTCGGGTGACCATCGACAGCGAGAGCACCCGACCGTGAATCTGAAACTCGTGCTGATACGACTCCCACATGCCCACCAGGTTCTTCGGGCACACGACAAGCGTCTCGAACCCGTTCTCCTCCTGAAGGAGTCGGGCGATAGCCGTGCCCACCATCGTCTTGCCGAGCCCGACCACGTCGCCCACCATCGCCCCGCCCCGCTGGTTCACGATCCGGGCCGCGATCTTCACCGCCGCAGCCTGGAACTCCAGGAGCCTCTCGGCCATCGAGGCTGGCAGCCCGTACTGGATGAGCCCCTCACGGGCCTCATGCGACAGGTGATAGGCCATCTTGAGGTACACCAGGTAAGGATCGAGCGGCGTCTCCGATGCCCATGACTCATCCAGCAGCTCAATCAACTCAATGTTCGCCGGCACCGAGAACTGGTCGACCCAGCGGTCCTCGAACCAGGCGGCAAGCTTGGCGGTGGCATCGGTGTCGAGCACGTCGACGTTCAGCTCGCCCTGCTCCCAAAGCCCGGCCCTGGTGAGGTTGGACGACCCGACATAGCCCACCCTGGGCGCCGCGGTGTCGTCGCGGTGGCACAGATAGAGCTTGGCGTGGAGGCGGTGAGCCAGGAATAGCCGCACCTCCACATCGCCTTCAGCCATCTGCCGACGCAACTTCCGCAGCGCCTTCTCGTCTTCGACCGTGGGGAGGCCGACCTGGAGTTGGGCTCGAAGCTCCTTTACCGCCTCATGGCGATGCTGTTCAGCCACCTCATTGGTCACCGGCTGCTCACCCCGCAGCCTCATCAAGCGACGCATCTCTTCGTGGGGGGTCTCCGTCATGCCCACCAGCAGGCGAACCTTGGGCCTATTACCACCACGCTCCGGCAGGGCATCTACCCCATCGGCAATGAGCCGCCAGCCCCGAAGGTTGAAATACCCCACCGCCGCGTCCACCGAGTGCGACGACGCCAGCGACTTGAGCATCACCTCCTCAAGCGAAGTGTCGATGTTGTCGAGGATGAGAGGCACCAGGACTACTCCCTGTTCCCAAACGTCATCCGGTCTCGCAGATTGCCCGCCGCCTCGTACTGCTCCCTCGTCAACCCCCAAGCCTGCGCCAACAACCAGTCCGCCTCATCGGTGATGTGGCGCAGCTTCCACATCATGTATCTGCCCACCAGCATTCTTGCGTTTCCACTGCCTCTTAGGTTGAACTCCACATACTTCACCATTTCGTCTTGAAGCTCCCTGGACAACCCCAACATACGCTGAACTAAACTCACGAGTTCCATGTCACACGGAGGGTGGTGAGACGCTGCTAAGCGTTCAATGTCACACGGAAGTGCGGATAGCACGCTCCGTGTGACATGGAACTCGTCTCCGAACATCAGCCACCACAAGTACCCCCATCGACCGGCCAGGCAAAGCAAGGCCAAGTCTCGAGAACGCTCATTCTGGAAATTGAACCACGAGGGCTGACTTGAGTTTGTGGTTACAGGTCGCCTGGATATGGGATCGACTACTGGGGGTTCCGTGACAAATGCTCCCAATGTTTGAACAGCAGCGACCTTCTTGACACCCAAATCAAATAGCTGGCCACTCTTGTTGTTAACGCTTACAAGTGGAGCACACATCTCTGCAAGTGATGTAAAGGCATCGACTACATCTCCATCATCTATAAACGGCCACTTGGTTGCGTCTCCACAATTGAAAAGTACTCGTGAAGGATTGCCGTATTCAATCGAAGAGAACAAATATGGGCGGCTAGGAGTCAACCAGCGGTGACACCTTGTCGTGTATATCCTACGTTTACCTCCTTTGCCAGATATAACTATACTATTTCTCACCTTGGCAGAACCAGAAAATAAACTATCTGAAGCTCTGCTGTAAGAGGACAGCCACAAAGTAGAGAACTGTACACTTAGGTTATTCCGCAACAACTCAAAATCGTTGCTGTAACACAGCGAGTGCATTACGATCATCGCAAATCGTCCTTTGTCGTTCAACAAGGTAGATGCGCGCTCGGCACAGACGGCGTAGATGTCTGGACAATTACCGGTCTCATACCCAATCCACTTGTAGTCGAACTGACTGCGTTTCTTGCCTTTGAGTCCGATGTAGGGCGGGTTGCCGATGATCGCGTCGAAGCCGCCGTTTCTCCAGACGGTGGGGAACTCGGCGAACCAATGGAAGGGCTTGTGGGTTTCCTTCCAGGTTTCGAGCGGGGCTGCATCGCCTCGCATCTTGTGGAGACCTCGGTCGGCTTGGTCGGCTACCTGACCGATGCGGGTTCTGAGGAGGCCTTTGGCCCGTTGCAGAGCCGCTAGATCGTCGGTTGAATCTTGAATCGCTACGAACTCCTCGTAGGCCACCGCCGCCGACTCCACGGCGTCCTCCACCTCAGCGATCCCGAAGGGCAGCACTCCCCTGTCTGAGAACCGCCGCTCGATATCTTCAGCGTCGGCGATTCCTACAAGGAGGTTGCCGGACTTGATGTTGAAGTCCAGGTCGGGGAGCGGCTCGATGTGGGAGGCGTTGTCGAGTTGGGCGGCCAACTTCAGAAACAGCCGCAGCTTGGCGATCTCGGCTGCCTCGGCCATGAGGTCGACGCCGTAGAGGTTGTTCAGGCAGAGAGTCTTAAGCAGCCAGTAGCGCGTGCTGGTGTGGGCCCGGGCCTCTCGGAGAAATGGGGCTTCCACACCCCCCCCCCCGCGGCAATCTCTTCGGCGCGATTCAACACCGCTGTGTACAGGGGGTCGAGCACGTCATGGGCGGCCAGCAGGAACGCTCCCGATCCCACTGTGGGATCGCAAACCGTCAGAGAGCGGAGCACCTCGAACGCTCGCTGGCACTCGTCGGCAGAGTTGAGCGTGTAATAGAGGTAGTCGGCCAGCAGCGCGGCAAGATCCAGGTTCTGCGTGACAGCGTCGTTGATGTCGGCTACGCCTCCAGAATCCACCAGCTCTTTCTGCTCGGCGTATCGCTTGCGGCGATGGCTCACGTCGCACCACCGCTCGCCGGGCAAGGTGATGTCCAGCCCCCCGTCAGGAAACTCGCTGGGCGGCAGATCGCCCTCAGGCAAGGGCACATCGATTCCGTAACCCATAGCGTCGTGCAAGTAGTCGTCGCCGCTGCTGGACAACAGCTCGCACGGACTCTCGAGGCCGGCATCCACCAGCCTGTCGGCAATAGCCGGAATGATGGCCGAGGTGGCCATGTAACCGGTTACGTCTGGTTTGGTGTAATACGCCCCTTGCTGCTTCTTGTTCACATACTGCTCGAAGATGAATCCCAAGATGTCGGGGTTGATCTCCTTGGCATCGCCAGTGGGCCGCTCGTCGAGATGCCAGCGCCACTGGTCGAAGAAGTCGAACAGCTTCTCGAAAGCCGTGTCGGGAATCTCGATGCAGTAAGCGCCTTCCAGCGCGTGGGGCTCGAAGATGCCACCGTTCACATAGGGCACATCGCCAATGATCTGCTCGATCGCCGCATCGTCGTAGCGGCGGGCCGCAGGCGGGCTTCCCAACCCCTCGTGGAACAGCGGCAGCAGGAACTGGCGGAAGAATGCGTAGAACCGGTCGTCCCCGAGGCGCTCTCGCACCATTCCCAGCCGCTTGCGGAGGTAGTGGGTGTCGCCGGCCACGAAGCCCTTGCGCTGGATGAAGTACACGAACATGAGACGGTTCATCAGCACCGACGCATACCAGCGCTGGTCGTCTGGCCTGGGAATGCCCTCGATATGCTCGGCCAGTCGCTCATGATGGTCTTTGAACTCCCGGAAGAACGACTTGGTGACCTTCTCCACGTTGAACGACCGCCGCACCCGTTCGAGCACCCTTACTGCGGTCAGCTCCGGCTGCTCAGCCATGGTGAAACAAACATCGCGCAGGCGTTGCAGCAGAGCATCGTTGCCGTGGTGCGGGCGATAGTGGTGATCCACGAGCCGATGCCCCACCCCGGAAGGACGCTGCTCCGGCCACAGCCAAAGCTGCTCCCCCGGTGAGGCGAACACCACGAGCTGGTCACGCGACAAACGCTTCGCCGCCTTCACGATCTTATGCTGCACCGACCGAAGCGGAATCTCGCTGCACCCCACCGACCAAACCGTCACGCCCCGCTTGTCGGCCACTGCCTCTGCGTCCCAAACCGATTCCTCGGCCTCAACGGCGACAGCCAAGCCATGAATGGGGTTGTCCCAACCAAGCCGCCGGAACAAACCGCCGAAATCATCGGCGTCCATATATTCCTGCATCTCCTGGTCGGATGGCCCAGGCATCCGAGCAAGCTAGGGCATATACCGCTCCCGAGCCAGCCCGCCCAATGAGTCGAGACGACAATAACGTCTTTGTGACCAATGTTGCTATTGTTTCATATTTTCTAAGTATTTCTCTGCTTTTACCAGATATTCACAGGGTTATTGTCACCGGTTGATGATATGCTTACAGCCATGAGGTTTGCCCCTGACCAGGCCGAACACACCGAGGCCCATAACTCCGCTGTAGACGGTTGCGGGGCTTCGGTGTGCATCAAGGGCTCGGCCAGAGGCATTGCCCTAGTGCTGGTGGCCGACTACGACGCCACCAGCCGGGAACTGGTCAACGCCCGCCTCGGCGACGGCACCCCGCTGCCGATGAAAGAACTCGTCCGGCTGGCCCTCAAAGCAGACATCTTCCCCGCGGTGTTCGACGCCAAGACTCAGAATCTGTGGCTCGGGCGCAGCAGGCGTACCGCCACCGACGCCCAGCGCATCGCCTTGATGGTACGCGACCAAGTCTGTATCGGCTGCGGCGGCGCCCCGAGCCGGTGTTTCGCCCATCATGTCAAGTTCTGGAAGAACAACGGGCCCACCGACTACCCCAACCTCGTCTTGGTCTGCAACGACTGCCACCACGAAATCCACGAACAAGGTTTCCAAGTCACGCAAGACCCCGGCACCGGCCGCTGGCAAACCCATCCCCCACCCGACCCATTCCCCGACACCGGCACAACAACTTGGCAACCCGTACACGCTGATTCCGTGCTGATGTGTTGAATCCTCGAGCTTCCCCCTGAGGTTGCTCTCCCATTAGCAGAGACAAGCTTCGCAAATGCTCAAGTACACTGAACCCGATGGAGGTGGCGGCTGTTGCCGTGGTGGGACACCACTTGTGTTCCAGGCTGGCCGATGTCACCGACGATTTAACCGCCTTGGAGTCGAGCGGGTTCTGGGCGGTGGCCATCGACTTCCACGGCAAAGCGGTGTGCGCCCGCTTCGACTCGGTGCGCCCCGCCCGCCCCTGGAAGGGCCGTCCCTGGAAGGGCCTCCCGGCCGACACCTGGACCAGCTCATTGGATCGGGCCGGTTTCGGCGCCGGTGTGTCGGCCATCCGGGAGATGATCGGCGCCGGCGACGTCTATCAGGTGAACCTCACCCGCCGGCTGAGCGCGCCGCTCATCGATCCCGACACCGACATCGCCGCGTTGGGGGCGGCCCTAGCCGAGGGCAACCCCGCACCCTACGCCGCAGTGCTGCGCCTGCCCGATCACGGGGTGCACATCGCCTCGGCCTCACCGGAGCGGTTTGTGGTCCGCGACGGTCGGTGGGTGGAGTCGTCCCCCATCAAGGGAACCGCGGCCGAGCCGTCTGGGCTTACCCCCAAAGACCAAGCCGAGAATCTGATGATCGTGGATCTCGTGCGCAACGATCTGGGGCGGGTCTGCGACTACGGAACGATCAGCGTGCCCGCTCTCTTCTCCCTGGAGCACCATCCTGGGCTCGTACACCTGGTTAGCACCGTTCAAGGGCGACTGCGCCCCGGCTGCGGGTGGCCCGAGCTGATCTCGGCAACATTCCCCCCCGGATCGGTCACCGGCGCCCCCAAACTAGCTGCGCTCGACGCCGTTGCCGCCTTGGAGCCGCAGGCCCGCGGGGTGTATTGCGGGGCCGTGGGCTGGGTGGACGCCGACCGGGGCAAGGGCGACTTGAACGTGGCCATCCGCACGCTGTGGATCGAAGACGGCCACCTCCACTTGGGCACCGGCGGCGGCATCACCTACGACAGCGACCCCGATGACGAGTGGCGGGAAACCGAGTTGAAGGCCGAGCGGCTGCTGGCTGTGGCCACCGGGGAGTACATCCACCTATGAGCTCTGCTGAGCCCCGCATCGTTTGGATCAACGGGGCGCTGGTTCCCGAGGACCAAGCCCGGATCTCCCCGTTCGACCACGGCTGGCTGGTGGGAGACGCGGTGTTCGAGACCCTGGTCATCGTGCGGGGCATGCCGTTCGCCGCTCGCCGCCACTTGGAGCGGCTGGCCTATTCGGCCGAGCACCTGGGCGTGGCGGTGCCCGACGCCGATGTGCTTCAAGAGGCAATGGTTGCGGTGGCCGCGGCCAACCAGCTCGAAGAGGGGCGGTTGCGGGTCACCGTCAGCAGCGGCACCGGGCCGCTGGGCAGCAACCGGGGCGACAGCCCGCCCACCGCCACGGTGGCCGCCACCCCCCAAGCCCCGTGGCCCGACACCACTTCGGTTGCCACCGTCGAATGGACCATCAACGAGCACAGCCCTTTGGCCGGCCTCAAAACCGTTTCCTACGGCGCCAACGTGCGGGCCCTGGCCGCGGCCAAGGCGGCCGGGGCCGGCGAGGCCATCTTCGCCAACACCCGGGGACTTCTCTGCGAGGGCACCGGCAGCAACGTGTTCCTGGCTTATCAGGGCCAGCTCATCACCCCTTCGCTGGCCTCGGGATGCCTGGCCGGCATCACCCGCCAACTGGTGATCGATCTGACCGGCGCGGTCGAACAAGACGTGCCCCTCAGCGCCCTCGCCGCCGCCGACGAGGCGTTTCTCACCTCCACCACCCGCGACGTTCAACCAGTCCACGCCGTCGACGGCCAGCGGCTGCCCGCCGCCCCCGGCCCCGTTACCCAAGCCGCCGCCCAAGCCTTCGCCCACCTCAAAGCGACCCAGATTGACCCCTGAGGCGGACAACATCTCCAACCACAACCCTTATCCCCCCCTCCAGAAGTAGCGCACCCCGCTCATCCAAGTCTTCGGCCAAACCCTCCAACACCGTTCCGTCGCCGAGCTCCACCGACACTCGGCAGCCCAAAGTGGCCGACTCGCGGCGCGCCGCCGCCATCAACGCAGCCTGGCCGGTTGCTACCTCGATTCTCTCCATCCAGTAGGCGAAACCGGTCAGAATCTCTGCCAGCAGCTCTCGGCGGTCGATCACCTCACCACACACATCCTCAAGGGCTACGGAGGTTTCGGCAGCTTCGGAAGGCGCAGCACCCGTGCGCACGTTGAGACCCATGCCCACCACAACCGCCTCCAGCCGTCCCCCGGCCATAATTGACTCGGCCAGCACGCCGGCCAGTTTCCGATCGCCCACAACCAGATCGTTCGGCCACTTCAGCCCCGGCCGCACCCCGGCTTGAGCCCGACACGCCTCCACTGCTGCTAGGGCCAACGCGGTGGTCGCCAAGTGGGACGACTCAACGGCGAGCCTGGGCCTTGTCAGCACCGAGAACAACAGGCCTGACTCCGGAGACGCATCCCAGGTTCTCCCCCGTCGGCCTCGTCCGGAGCGCTGGTAGTCGGCCACCAGGACTTTGCCGGGCTCGGCGCCGATACGGGCCGCAGCCAGGAGGTCGGCATTGGTCGAGCCGGTTTCAGCAACCCATTCCACCCGAAACCCTGAGACTCCCCTCACATCCTCACCCCTGCTCCCATATTCCCATCGGCCAGTATTCGCGTGTTCAAGAAACTCTCTGCCACCATATTGCCGTGTTGTCCAAGGTTCTGGTCGCGAACCGGGGGGAGATCGCCGTCCGGGTTATCCGGGCCTGCCGGGAGATGGGCATCGCCACGGTGGCGGTGTACTCCGATCTCGACCGCGGCGCCCTCCACGTGCGCATGGCCGACGAAGCCCACGCGCTGGGCGGCCAGACCGCGGCCGAGAGCTACCTGAACACCGAGGCCATCCTCGGGATCATCGAGCGCTCCGGGGCCGACGGCGTCCACCCCGGCTACGGGTTCTTCTCCGAGAACGCCGACTTCGCCCGGGCCATCACCGCCCGGGGGGTGGCGTTCATCGGCCCCAACCCCGAGGCGATAGAGATCATGGGCGACAAGATCTCCGCCCGCCAGGCCGCCGAGCGGGTGGGGGTCCAAGGCGTGCCCGGCACCACCGAGCTCATCACCGACCCCGCCCAAGTGCGGGCCTTCGGGGCCGAATACGGCTACCCGGTGGCCATCAAGGCGGCCTACGGGGGCGGCGGCCGGGGCATGAAAGTGGTGTCCGACGAGGGCGCGGTGGACGAGGCCATCGAGTCGGCCCAGCGGGAGGCGCTCAGCTATTTCGGACGCGACGAGATCTACATGGAGAGATATCTGGAGAGGCCCCGCCATGTGGAGGTGCAGGTGCTGGCCGACGGCCACGGCAACTGCGTGTACCTGGGCACCCGCGACTGCTCGGCCCAGCGCCGTCATCAAAAGCTCATCGAGGAGGCCCCCGCGGCGGGCATCGACCCCGATGTGCTCGCCGCCATGGGGGAGGCCGCGGTCAAGGTGGCCCACGGCTGCGACTACGTGAATGCCGGAACGGTGGAGTTCCTGTATGAGGACGGCGCGTTCTACTACTTGGAGATGAACACCAGGCTCCAGGTGGAGCACCCGGCCACCGAGTTGGTGACCGGGATCGACTTGGTGGAGCAGCAGATCCGGGTGGCCTCGGGCGAGCCGCTGCCGTTCACCCAGGAGGAAGTGGCCATCTCCGGCCACGCCATCGAGGTGCGCATCAACGCCGAAGACCCCGCCGAGGGTGCATTTTTGCCGTCGCCGGGGCCGATTGCCGGCCTGCGCCTGCCCAGCGGCTTCGGCACCCGCTGGGACGGCGGCTACGAGGCCGGCGACGAGATCAGCCAGTTCTACGACAACTTGGTAGGCAAGCTGATCTGCTGGGGCCGGGACCGGCCCACCGCCATTGCCCGCACCCTGCGGGCCCTCGATGAGCTGGAGGTGAGCGGAGTGGCCACCACTATCGCCGCCGATGCGGCCATTCTGGCCCACCCCGATTTCGCCGCCTTGGCCCACTCCACCAAGTGGGTGGAGGAGACCCTCGACCTCACCGGGGTCGGGGCGGCCGCCACTGCGCCACCAGAGGTTGACAGCGACGAGCCCCGGGTGCAGCGAGACATCGATGTGGAGGTCAACGGCCAGCGCTTCTCGGTGCGGATGTGGGTGCCGGAGACCGCGGCAGCCGCGGCTCCGGCAACCGGTGCGGCCAAGCGCCCCAAGCGGGCGGGCGCCGGCAAGAGCGGGGGCACCGGGGGCAGCGGCGACGTGGTAGTTCCCATGCAGGGCACCATCGTGAAGGTGATGGTGGCCGAAGGCGACTCGGTGGACGCGGGAGACGCCATCGTGGTGCTGGAAGCCATGAAGATGGAGAACAACGTCTGCGCCGAGAAGCCCGGCACAGTGGTTGAGATCCGGGTCGCCGAGGGCGACTCGGTGGGCAGCGGAGACGTGGTCGCGGTCATCGAATAGCGAGGCTGGAGACGAGGCAGGGGCTGTCTGCAAGGCTGAACCACCGGTAGCATCGATCTAGCTTCATGGCCGCGCTCAAAGTCATCGCCCCAGGTTCACCCGACATCGGCCTCGACCCCGACGACATAGCTGTACATCTGCCCGGCGACGCCCAGCTCGAGCCCAGGGCTGGCCAAGAGATCCTGGCAGCAATGGCCGAACACCCCCAGGCGGTCGCAATCTACTGGGACATCATGGTGGGTGATCGGCGTCAAGCCCGGCCGGCGTGGTCGCCCACCAGGGTGCAATCCGAGCCGGGCGTGTGCCTGCCCCTCGCCGTCCGGGCGAACTGGCCACAGTTCGACCCGGCGGGCGGCCCCCAGGAAGTGGAACGCCGATTGGCCGAATCCAACGCAGTGGTTCTCCATGTCCCGAGCGTGCTCACCCGCCACGCTGGTCCAGCCGGCCCCCCGGCAGAACTCGTGGCCGACGACCCCCGGTTCGAGCCCGGCCCCCGGCCCGCCACTCGCCGCCGGAGCGCCTTTGGCCCGGGCCAGGCCAGCACGTCGATCATCATCCCCAGCGCTGGGCGCTCCCTTCCGGGGTCAACCGCCCCGATGCTGGCCCGCTGCCTGGAGACGCTCGCGCTTCTCGACCCCCCGCCGTTGGAGGCAATCGTGGTGATCGGCGATGAATACCAGGGCGACCTGCCTACACAGGCTGACGGCCTGCCGGTGCAGGTCGCACACCGCGGCGCCGGGCCTTTCGACTTCTCCAAAGCCGTCAACTGCGGCCTTTTGGCCAGCCGGGGCGAGCTCGTGCTGCTGTTCAACGACGACATCGAGGCCGAGACGACCGACTGGCTGGGCCGCATGGCCGCACACCTCCAGGATCCCACCGTGGGCGCGGTGGGCGCCGCACTGCTCTATCCCAACCGGACGGTGCAGCACGTGGGCATGGTGATCGACGGCGCCCACCCCCTTCACGCCTTTCAGAACCACGAGCTGGCCGATACAGCCGCCCACGGCGGCGATGTGGCCCGCGACACAATCGGCGTGACCGGCGCCTGTCTGCTGGCTCGCCGACCCGATCTTCTGGCCGTCGGCGGCCTGTCCCAGGAGTATCCCGTCTCCTATGGCGATATCGACCTGTGCCTGCGGTTGCGCCGATCGGGATTCCGAGTGGTGGTCGAGCCCGCTGCGGTGCTGGTCCACCATGAGAGCGCCAGCCGAGAGCGGGTTATCGAGCCGTGGGAATGGGGCAGATTCATCTATCGATGGGGCGAAGTGGACGATCCGTGGTACCACCCCGGCTACCACAGGCCCGACGAACCGGACCACAAGAACCGCAACGCCGACCACCTCGGCCCAGTTGATCCCGATGCGTCATGGCCCTCCCGCGGCCCGGTGATCCAATCGAGGATGCATGAGTCTCAGATCCATGAATACCGGCTGGGAATCCCTCCTAGGATTCACCCATGACCCCCGACCTGATCGATGGCGAGGACCGCGAGCAGCTCCGCCACGAGATTCTTCGCCTGCGAGATCAAGCCCTCGGGGCCGAGGTTCAATGCCAGTATCTTCGCGACCGGGTCGCCGAACTGGAAGACCAGGTGGCCGAGCGGGACGCCCGCATCGCGGAGTGGAAGGACCGCGTCGCCGAGCGGGACACCCGAATCGCGGAGCGGGACACCCGAATCGCGGAGCGGGACGCCGAGATCCTCCGCCTGCGCGTTGACCTGAACCGTCCGGCCATCATCCGGCTCGCTCGGCGAATCGCCCGAAGACCGCTCCCAGATGCCTAGACCCGACCTCTCGGATGCCGAAGGGGTCGGCGCGGCCATCGAGGCTGAAGCCGAGAAGCAGCGCCGCGGCGACCGCTCCCTGGCCCAGTTCGAACTCGAGATCGAGCAGACATGGGCCGACGTCGCCCCTACTGAGGCTCCTGTTGACGGCGACGGCCCTCCCTTGGACCAGACCGCGAGACTGGCCGTGCTCGATCCACAGGTGCCCATCGGATCGCGTCGGGGATTGCGCGGCATCAAATGGGTGATCCGCAAACTGGCCTACTGGTATGTCCGGTTCTTGACCGACCAGTTCAACGTGTTTGCCGAAATGCTCATGCGGCACCTGCGCAGCCTCGAAGCCCGCCTTGGAAAACTGGAGGCCGCCGCCGGCCATCCGGTGGCTCTCTCTGGCCAGTCGGCCTCGGACTGGCTGGACGACCCCCCTGA
The DNA here is from genome assembly GCF_965208475.1 of Candidatus Poriferisocius sp. Taxonomy (GTDB): domain Bacteria; phylum Actinomycetota; class Acidimicrobiia; order Acidimicrobiales; family Bin134; genus Poriferisocius. The sequence goes on from NZ_OZ242338.1 coordinate 1,448,814, forward strand.
GCTTTCACCCGCCGTGGTGGCTTGCGTGGCCGGTTTGGCGGGCCCGGGGCCTTGCCTGGTGCTCTCTGGGGGGGAGGGCGCCATGGTCGAGGCCGACGATGAGGGATTCGGCACGATCATTCTGGCGGGATTCGTGGAGAAGCTGCCGGTGAGCGACCTGTTGGGGGTGATCCACGAAGCCGGTCGGAAGCTCGGCGATAACGGCCGGATCATCGTGGCGGTGGCCGATCCGACAAACCGGGGCCGAGTCGATTCGGAACTGGGATCAGGGCTGGGCATCTCGCCGACCTCGTGGCGGCACCTCTTGGAGCGGGCCGGCTTCAACGCCCGCCTAGTGCCCTGCTCTGACACCCGCATAACGGAGATCGTCGTGGCCGACCGCTCGACAAGCCCGTCGCGCGACTCCGTCCAAAGCCAGCCATGAGCCCTGCTGTCGACATTTTGGTTCCGCAGATGGCCTCGGGGGACGCCACTAGCAACCACACCCGTCTGATTCGAGAACTCATCGAGGACAGGGGAATGCGAGTTCGCATCGTGGTCGAGCGCAAAACCCGGTCAGCCAGGGGCACCGTCTCCATCGAGAAATGGAAGGCCGATGGCCGGATGGCGATACTCCAGCACTCCATCGGCTCGGAGGTTGCCCAGCAGGTGATCCGGCGCAATATCCCGATCGTGTTGAATTACCACAACATCACACCCTCGAGATTCTTCGGCGCCTGGCAGCCGGAGTTGGCCAAGAGCGTTGAGCGGGGACGCCAGCAACTAGGCCAATTGGCAGCCCTCACTGTTCGGGGCATCGCCGACTCCGAGTACAACGCTCAAGAGCTCAGAGACTTGGGCATCGACGACGTGGTGGTTTCACCCGTGCTGTGGCAGATGTCCGGCGCCACAGCCCGAGCTGCTCAAAACAACGGGGCGGCATCTGATGGCTCGGCGGCATCTGAGGACGGCGGGACCGTGCTGTTCGTGGGGCGGCTGGTGCCCAACAAGTGCCAGCACGACCTCATCGCCGCCTTCGCCGTCCTTTCCCGGTTCCGGCCCCGGTCGCGGCTAGTGCTGGTGGGCGACGCCTCCCCGCCCCGATACCTGCAATCCCTGAGATACCTCGCCCGGCGGCTCGATGTTCATGATCGGGTGGTTTTCGCCGGCAAAGTCTCCAATCAAGGCTTGTTGCATTGGTATCAGACGTCGGATGTGTTCGCCTGCGCGTCAGAACACGAGGGTTTCGGGGTACCCCTGGTGGAAGCCATGGCCAGCGGCCTGCCGGTGGTGGCCTATGACGCGGCCGCGGTGGCCGAAACGGTCGGCGACTCCGGCATCGTGCTCAAAGACAAGCGGCCGCTGACCATGGCCCTGGCCCTGCACCGGGTGCTGGGCGACGGCCGGCTCAACCAGTGTCTGCGCGACCAAGGCATTGAATCGGCCCAGCGATTCGATATCTCAGTCACCCGCGAGCAGATGTGGACCGCCCTGAAGGACTTGCTCTAGGAGTAGTCAACTTCGTCGAATCAGCCCGCCGATCTTGTTGTGGATCCGCTCCCGCCAGGCCACCCGGGCCAGGCGGGCCTGAGCCGCAGCCAGCTCTGCCCGCTGTTGCCCCAACTCCGCCTCGGCTCGGGCCAGGCGGGCTTGGGCCTGCTCCAAGTCCGCAGACATCTGGCGGGGGCCGGTGAGCTCGGCGATCAGCTCCTGCTGGCGGTGGACCAAGTGCTCCATGCGCCGGTACGGGGCCAGCGGCGACCCCAGGAGATCCATCCGGGAGCGGTTTCCGGCATCGTGCAGTTCCGCCAATCGAACTGCGGGCTGGCGGTAGACCCGGCGAATCAAATCCTCCTCGGCCTGCCGCCACTGTTCCATCAGCTCGCCTTCGATGTCCTCGCCCACCAAGCTGCCCAAGTGAGCCACCAGGCGGTCGTTGCTCCAGGTGACCGGCCAGGGCAGATGACAGCGGGCCCTCAACATGGCCGACGCTGCTTTCCAAAGCCCTCTGACCACGGCCAGCCGAGCATCCACCCCGCCGGCGGCCACCCATTCCCGGTCCACGAACACAAGACCGTCCGCAGTCACCACGAAGTTGTCGGGCCCCACATCCAGCCACTCGGGAGGCAGCACCCGGGCGGCATCGGCCGGCAGATAGGGGTGGGGCGCTGAAACCGAGCCAACCGGCGTCTCGTGAGCAGCCAATTCCGCCCGCCAGGCCCGCAACAGCCCGGCTATCCCGTCGCCGTCGCCTTGGCGGGCGCGCTCCAGCAGGCATTGCTCGAGATTGCGGCCTACGACATAGGGCTCCTCGCCCACCTCAACTTGCCCGAGCCACCCTTCAAAATCGCCGGCTCGATCATCGGCCGTCAGGCGGCGTCTCATGGTCAAACCCTGATTCGAGTTGACCACCGCTGCTTGCTGGCTCCAGCGCCGTCGGCGGTCAGGCGCCACCCGCCACGCCAGCACCGCCGGATCAACCCGCTCCGCCACCGCGTCGGGATGCCGGCCAGCCACAACCAGGAAGGAATTGGCCACGTCAGGCCCCAGGCCCGCCTCCAGCAGCCCTATGTGGGCGGCCCGGTCATCGGCGACCAGCACCGGGCGGGAGTACTCGCTGCTTGCGGGGTGGCCCACCAATTGGTCCACCATGTCGACCCCGCCGGGCTGGTGGTATATCTCCTCGGCCAGCACCGCGGCGGGCAGCTTGTAGTCGGGAAACGGATACAGCCATTTCTGGGCGGCCAATCCGGCGTCAGCCAGCATCTGGGCCAGCTCCCGTCGAGACCAAGTGGTCGGCTCGCCGTCGCGGTAGCCCTCCAAACCCGCCCAGGGCAGGCCCAAATGGTCTTCGGGAAATCCCAGCAGATACTTGAGTCCCAGGCGATTTTCGATGGCCAGCACCACCACCCCGCCCGGGGCCAGGGCATCCACCACCTGCTCGAGGAGCGCATAGGGCCCATCGCCTCCGCCCGGGCTGGTCCCGGCATACTCCAGCACCCCCACCAACAGCACGACGTCGAAGGCCTCTCGACGGTCGGCCCCCAGCCCTTCGAGCGGGCCGCACAAGACCTCGACGCCTCCAAGCCCGGCGCAGCGGTGGGCGATCAGCTCCGCTCGGGCCGCGCTGGCCTCCACCGCGGTCACCGCAGCCCCCAAGTCGGCGCAGATCCGGGTGTTGACCCCCGAGCCCGCCCCGACGTCCAGCACTCGGTCATCGGGGCTGATGGCCAGCGGAGCCAAAAGGACGGCCCGCTCCGGGGCCAGGTGATAGGCGGTGGGCCAATCTCGAATCGCCGCGGCCAGCTCATCCGACCCAACTCGGCGGTCATCGACCGACCGGAACAAGGCCAGCAGCTCAGCCTCGGCCCCGTCGGCATAGGGCAGCGAGCCGCCGATCGAGGTGACCGGGCGGGGCTCAGGGCCCACCGGTGCACCCCAAGCTCAGCACCCGGCCCGCCAGTCGCCGTCCAGGTTCAACAGCCCGTTGGCCCCGGGGTCGGGCTCTCCGGAGACTTGCAGCCAGAATTCCCGGGCCCGGCGGTCGTAGAGGAAGGAGGCATCAGAATCCTGCACGGCGGCATTGACATGAAACGCTCCCGAGCGGAACGGGATGCGGGGCAGGCGGAACTCCACCCACCCCCCTCCGTCCAGCTTTCCGGGGCGGAACCCGCCGACATGGGAGCGGGGACCGGCCAGATGGAGATTGTTGTGGTCGTAGAAGCCGAGCGAGAACACCGGGTCATCTATCGGCTCGGAGGCGAGGTAGTGGATGCGCACGATCAGCGGGTCGCCGGATGCAAAGGTCTTGGGCCGGTGACCGGCTTCGTCATAGAACTCCAGATCGGTGATGGCCAGCGGGCTTGTCCCCTCGCCGGCGGGGCGGGGCCGATGGCCCACTGAGGCCGCCGCCTCGGTGTCGATGGTATCGAGGTAGGCGTTGATCACTTCCTGCGGCTCGCCCACCGCGGCCACCAGCCCCCGGTTCAGCCACGCCATCTGATCGCAGTTGGCCCGCAGCATCCCCAGGTCGTGGCTGACCAGCACGATGGTCACCCCCTGGGCCCGCAGCGCCTCAAGATGGCTGAAGCAGCGGAGCTGGAACTCCTCGTCGCCCACGGCCACCACCTCGTCGACGATGAGGATCTCGGGATCGACGTGGACGGCCACCGCGAAGCCCAGCCGCACATACATGCCGCTGGAGTAGATCTTCACCGGGCTGTCGATGAACTCCTCGAGGCCCGCGAACTGCACGATCCGATCCACCCGCTCGTCGATCTGGGATTTGGGCACCCCGAGCACCGAGGCGTTGAGGTAGATGTTCTCGCGCCCGCTCAGCGCGGGATGGAACCCCGCCCCCAGCTCCAATAGGGCCGATGTCCGGCCTTGGACCTCGACCCGGCCCTCGGTGGGGCGGTAGATGCCGGCCATGATCCGCAGCAGGCTGGACTTGCCCGACCCGTTGCGGCCGACCAGCCCGTACATCGAGCCCCGGGGCACCGCCAGGCTGACGTCTCGAAGGGCCCAGAACGGCTCGCTGCGCACCCGGCGGAACCGGCGGCCCGAACCGGGCCGCATACCGGTCCACGCCTCCTTCAGGCTGAGCGGCCGGTCGGTGGTCAGACGAAAGCGCTTGGACACGCCGTCTACGACCACGGCGTTCTCGCTCATAGCTCCTCGGCGATGTCGCGGGTTCGGGCTTTGAACACCAGCCAGCCGGCTGTGCCCACTGCCAGCGAGATCAGGGCCATAAGCCCCAATCGAAGTACACCGGGCCAGTCCAGCCCGTACAGCAGCTCTCGGGAAGCCTCGGTGAACTGGGACAAGGGGTTCAGCCGGATGATGTCGCGCACCGGCAGCCCCATGGCCCGCTCGGGGATGAGCGACAGCGGGTAGACGATCGGGGTCACGTAGAAGAGGAACTGCAAGGCGATGGTGGCCAGGTAGCCCACGTCGCGATAGCGCACGTTCCACACGCTCAGCACCAGTCCGATGCCCAGAGCGAACACCGCCAGCAGCACCAGCAGCACCGGCCACAGCAGGAATGTCCAGCTCACGTTGGCCAGGCAGATGAGGATCAGCATGAGGATCGACGCCTCTATGCCCGCCTGGAACAGCACCGTCAAAAGGGCGGCGACCGCGGGCGCCTCCGGCGGGAAGTACACCTTGCCCAGAAGCGAGCCGAGATCCAGCAGCGAGCTCATCGCCCCGGTGATCACTCCGTGGAAGGCGTTCCACATGACCAGCGCGCAGAACAGGTAGAGGGCGAAGTTGTCGAAGCGCCCGTTGCCCGCCCGAGGGGGGTCGAACTTCAGCAGCACCCCGAAAACCAGGGCGTAGATGGCCAGCGTGGCCGCCGGATTGAGCATCGACCACAGCCAGCCCAGCACCGACCGCTTGTAGCGCGCCCCCAGCTCCCGCTGCACCAGCCGACCGATCAGCTCGCGGTAGCCCCAGATCTCGAGAACACCGCCCCGGCTGGTCATCTCAGTCATGGCCGGGCTCGGGATCGCACAGGTAGTCGTACACGCCGGCCAGGTTCTGATCCCAGCGGGCGTGGCGGGCGGCGATGTCGGCCAGGCCCTGCTCGGCCAACCGCCGGCGGCGGTCGGGGTCTCGGGCCAGGGCCACGATCTCGGCGGCCAGCCCGTCGGCGGTCTGAGGCGATTGCATGCAGTTGTGGTCGTGGCGCAGCAGCCAGTCGCCGGCCGGGTTCTCGAACGAAACCACCGCGGCGCCGCAGGCCATCAGCTCCAACGGCAGATAGGAGGGGTGCTCGGAGGTGGTGAGGGCCACTCCGATGTCGCAGGTGCGGTACAGCGGTCCGGTCTCCCGGTAGTCGAGCTGGCCCATGTGGGTGATGAGGGCGTCCATGTGCTCGGGGAAGGCCCACGACCCGGCGGTCACGATGCGCACGCCGTCGGCCAATTCGTCCTTCACCAGGCGCACGGCCCGGGCGGCCAGCTCCCAGCAGTTGCGCAGATGGCCGGGGCGGGCATAGATGAACACGGTCACCGGGCGGTCGGGGTCGGGCTCGATGCGGCCGCGGGCGTGGAAGACCGAGCCGTCCACCGCGGGCCAGAAATGGCGGGCTACCCCGTCGTAGCCATCCTGGTACATGTCGGCCAGATGCCCGGTGTTGCACAGTCCGTAGAGTCCCAATCGGTAGCTGTGCTCGGCCAAGGCATACAGCGTGCCCGCCGGGTAGAACATGGGCTCGAAGTCCTGGATGAGATAGAAGCGGCGGACCTGGCCGGGAGTGCGGGCCGCGAAGTAGGCAGTGGTCCACATGGTGGCAATGGCCGCGTCGGCCGGAGGCACCTCGCCGGGATCGAAGGCGAATGAGTCGTGATAGGCGATGGGGCTGTCGGCCAGCGAGGCGAAGGCCGCGGAGATCCCCGACCGATACCACCGCTCGTCGTGGTCCACCGGGCCCGCCATCACCATGAACCGGTTCTCCACCCCGTGATGGGCGGCGAGGTGGTCGGCCAGGCGGAACACGGTGTGGATGCCGCCGTAGAACGGGTTCTGGAACTCGGGCACGAACCAGTTGACCGTTCCCACCTCCCGGCGCCGTCCAACCGCCCGGTGGCCTTGGCGTACCGCTTCGGCCAGGCCTCGGTCGGCTTTGGAGACCAGCGCCAGGGCGTGGGCCTCCCCCGCCTCGTTGCGCTGGTAGAAGACCTCCATTTGACGCCCCAGCATCTGGGCGAGCTGCTTGAGCACCCCCGGCTCCTCCTCGCAGTGCAGCACCGGCTCGGGATGGGCCGCGCTGAGGTTCGGGGAGAAATAGGGGTCACCGCCCATCAGCCACCGCTGGTATGGCCAATAGCTGGCGAACACGTCGCCTTCGGGCACATGCGCGCCTCGGGTGGCCGCCTCCTTGTGGGTGATAGGGGTGGCTGGGGAGACCACATTGCGGTACCCGGCCTGCCGGGCCCGCAACCCGAGCACCACATCGCTGCCGCACAGCTCCAGGCGCTCGTCGAACCCCCCGACCTCCTCGAACACCGCCCGGCGCACCGCGAGGCAGGCCCCGGTGACCGACACTGTGTTTCGAGTCCAGTCTGTCGACCCGAGCAGGCTGTCGGAGTGCGGTGCCATGCCCTGGAACAGGTGCCCGGCCAAACCGGTCATCCCGATGACCACCCCGCCGTGCTGGATGAGACCGTCGTCGTCGATGAGCTGGAGCCCGGCCACCCCGATCTCGGGGCGTTGGGCCCAGCCAATGATGTTGTGGAGCCACTGGGGGTGACCGGGCGAGGTGTCGTCGTTCAAGAACACCAGCACGTCGCCGGTAGCCTGGGCCGCGGCCCGGTTGTTGACCGCCGAGTAGTTGAACGGCTCGTCCCACCAGATGATCTGGGGCGACAGATCGGCAGCATGGGCCTCGTACCACCCCTCGTTCTCCTCGCTGCGCCCGCCGTTGTCCGCGATGACCAGCTCCAGCCCAAGATGGCCCGCCGATCGGATCAGGGCCAGCGCACCGGCCAGCATCTCTCGGTTGTGGCGGCTGGCGATGATGACGCTGACCTGGGCGGTGCGATCCGGCGACCACGTCAAGTGGATGCCGTTGGGCCCGGCCTCGGCTCTGGCAGGCCAGCGATGGCGGGCCAGCCAGCGGTCCACCAGTTCCCGGTGGTGGGGCTCGACTTGATCGCACCGGCGGCTCAGGGCCTGCAACACCGCCGGCAGGCGGCACACCTGTTGTTCGCCCACATCCAAACCCAGCAGCACATCCCACCACAATGCGTCGTCATCGGATCCCGCGCCCTGATGGCGAAGCGCGGTTTCCGGCCCAAGGCGCCGGGCCCGCACCGCGAATGCCCGTCCGATGTAGTTCGCGCACCCCAGAAGGTCGGGCGACCAACCCGGTTTGATGCGTGGGTCGCCAATCTTGGCCAAATCGCTGCCGGAGTAGACGCCCTCGGGCCTGCCGTCGAGGTACCAGTCCCACACATCGGCCAGATCAGAGAGGTCGTCGTCCCAGTACACCAACTCCAGCCACGGATCCCGCCACGCCGCCTGGGCCATCTGGTAGGCGGCGTCGGCCCGCAACCGGTCACCGGCCCGCAGCATCACCACCAAGTCGTCGGGATGCTCCTGAGACAGTCGGGTGAACTCATCGGCCAATCCGCCCGGTTCGGCCTTGACCACCTCCACCAACCCCCACGACTGGTTTCGCAGCGAGGCCTCAGAGGCGGCCACATCGCCCCCGTCGTCCACCACCACCCCCCAAACCCTCCGCGGGCGCGGCCACTCCTCGAACCACTGGCGCTGAACCGCCAAGATGCTGGGATCGGCCGGCAGGCGGCAGAACCAGTCTTGATAGGCGAACCCCGACGACTGGGCCGACGATTCCCGTCCCGGTTGCCGACCGGGCTCATGCCTGGCCCCTGCCCGGCGCCGCTGCCACTCGTCTCGGGTGCGGACCGCGGCACTGCGACCCTCCCGAACAACCACCATCAACCCGCTGATCAGCCTTCGGCGACGGGTCCCCGGAGGCAGAACTCGCTCAAGAAGGCGCCGGACCACTACGACACCCTACCCGGACACCGAGGACCGGCTTTCACCCGCCGAACCATTCCGCCTACCGCCGCTGGCCCCCGCGACCGCGCTTCACCGCGGGGGGTACTTGATGAGAGGGGGCGAAACTGGGAGCATGTCAGGGCGGGCGGCCAACCGTTTTGGACGTTCTATGCCCTGGCAGCGGCCGGCGCCGATGAGGTGCCCTCGCTTATCTCTGCTACTCGCCGCCTCGTCGGCCCTGGCGATCGCGGCTTCGATGCTGATTTCAGCACCGGTTCTTGCCCAAGACAGCTCCGATCCCGAGCCGGCGCTCGTGGTCGACCCCGACGCGGAGATCACCTTCTCGGGAAGCGGTTGGGGCCACGGGGTGGGCATGAGCCAGTGGGGGACCTACTCCCGGGCCCTCGCCGGGCATCTCGTCGCCGACATCTTGAACTACTACTACGAGGGCGCCGAGCTGGTCGAGAACTACGGGCGTCCCGAGGGCGGCCCCGACCCCAGGCCAACGCCGACGCCCGCGCCAACCCCGGTCCGGGCGCCGACACCGACTTCGCCCGAAGATCCCGCTCTCGTCTTGCTGGCCACCGCCCAATCCACCACCCTCACCCCCGGAGGCCTCAACCGCATCACCATCGACAACACCGACATACCCCACGACGGCCAGGAAACAACCCGACCCCCCGCGGGCACCCCCATCACCTTCACCCGCGCCGACGGCCGCTGGCACATCGCCTACAACGGCATCGACATCTGCCCCAACGGCTGCGCCGGCCAAACCGCCCAACTCCACTTCGCCACCGACACCGCCGTAGCCGTATCCAACACCGGACGCTCCTACTCCCACGGGCGCATCAACCTCACCACCACCGCCCAAGACCCAAACCGGTTCCACATCACCCTCGACTCCCTCACCATCGACAAATACCTAAACGACCCCCACAACCATCCGGCCTCACAACAAGAGGCACCCGAGACTCCCCCGCTCGTCTTGCTGGCCACCGCCCAATCCACCACCCTCACCCCCGAGGGCCTCAACCGCGTCACCATCGACAACACCGACATACCCCACGACGGCCAGGACGCAACCCGACCCCCCGCGGGCACCCCCATCACCTTCACCCGCGCCGACGGCCGCTGGCACATCGCCTACAACGGCATCGACATCTGCCCCAACGGCTGCGCCGGCCAAACCGCCCAACTCCACTTCGCCACCGACACCGCCGTAGCCGTATCCAACACCGGACGCTCCTACTCCCACGGGCGCATCAACCTCACCACCACCGCCCAAGACCCAAACCGGTTCCACATCACCCTCGACTCCCTCACCATCGACAAATACCTAAACGACCCCCACAACGCCATCTTCGGGATCCCCGAACCGGAGCTCGGACCGCCCCCCGAGCCGGTGTACCCCGAGGATGCCATTCGCATTCTGCTGGCCACCACCGCCGGCACCACGCTGACCCCCGGGGGCCCCAACCGCATCACCATCGACGGCCAGGGCGACATCCGGATACCTGCGGGAACCCCCGTCGCCGTCACCCGCCATGGCAACCACTGGCACATCGTCCACAGCGGCATCGACGTCTGCGGCGCAGGCTGCGCCGGGCAAACCGCCCAACTCCACTTCGCCACCGACACCTCGGTGGCTGTCTCCAACACCGGACGCTCCTACTCCCACGGGCGCATCAACTTGGTTCCCACCGGCGGGACACCCACCGAGTTCTACGTGGTCCTCGATTCGATGGCCATGGAGGACTACCTGCGGGGCATCGCGGAGGTGCCATTGGACTGGCCGCTGATCGCCCAAGAAGTCCAAGCCATCGCCGCTCGCAGCTATGCCACCGCCACGCTCCGGGAACGGCGGGCGTCAGCCTCGTGGACCAGGCCGTTCGACCTGTACTCCACCGTGTGGGATCAGGCATTCGTGGGCGACACCCGGGAGAAGCACGCCAGCGCCGGAACATGGCTCCAAGCGGTGACCAACACCGCGGGCCAAGTGCTGTTCTACGAGGGGGCGCCGATTCGGGCGTTCTACTCCTCCTCCAACGGCGGCCACAGCGAGCGCAGCAGCTACGTGTTCCACGCCGACCTCCCCTACCTGCCGGCCAAGCCCGACGAATTCGACACCCAAAACAGCCCCCATGCCACCTGGGAACGCGCCTATGGGGTGCGCGACTTCAACCAGTGGCTGAACGACCACCCCGACACCTCGGTGGGCCAGCTTCAGAGCATGGAGATCTCCGGCGGCGCCGGGGTGTCGGGCCGGGTGGACAAGGCCGACATACGGATCACGGGCACCACCCGCACCGTCACCGTCACCGGCAGCCGGCTTCAGAGCCGGATCAACACCGCGGCCGGAGAGCGCGGGCAGGGACAACTGCTGTCCACCAAGTTCGCATTCAGCCTCCCGGTAGACACGCTCGTCGCCGACACATCCCAGCCGGCCCCGCCAGGGGAGGCGCCGCGCGATGATGCCGTGTTCTTTTCGGGGATCATCGACGGCCCCGACTTCTGCTTGAACCGCAGCCTGGGCGGACCCACCACCTACCCCCACGACAGCGACGGCGACGGCATAGCCGACGTCTGCTCCCTCCCCCGCACCCGCCGGGAAGCCGCCGCCCGACAGCAGACCCTGGAGAATATGGCCATGCTGCCGGGATTCAGGGAACGCTTCAGCGCCTACCTGGCCGAGGAATGCCTCTCGGTGCCCGAGACCCTCGGCGAGCCCGACAAAGAGCCGGCCGACGAATGCCAGCAGCACCGAACGCGCTCGGCCAATGCGCCGGCTGACACCGGTTCGCCCCCGCCCGTGTCCACTGCCCCGGCGCCGCCCATCAGCAACGACGGATCGCCGGGCGAAACCGGAGACGGGCTCTACTTCTCGGGGGTCATAGACGGCCCCGACTTCTGTCTGAACTACAGCCTGGGCGGACCCACCACCTACCCCCACGACAGCGACGGCGACGGCATAGCCGACGTCTGCTCCCTCCCCCGCACTCGCAGGGAGGCCGCCGCCCGACAGCGGGCCCTAGAGCGTGTGGCGCTCGACAGTCCCGGCGAGTTCGCCCTGCTCTTGCGGTTGGCCTGCATACAGGGCCCCAAGACTCTGGGGGAGCCCGACAAAGAAGCCCTCGACCAGTGCCAACCCCATCTCGACGCCCAGCCAGATTGACGCCGCGGCCCCCGTTCCCAAGAAAACCGTACACACCGCCCGCCTTCGGGGGGAGGGGGTGGGTGGCGCCGGGAGTCAGCCCAGCAATAGGGCCACCAGACTTCTGAGCGGCACCCTGTAATCGGGGGGGAGGTCTAGGCCGGCGAGAGCCAGCGCCCGGTTCTCCAGAACCGAGTTGGCCGGGCGCGCCGCGGGGCGGGGCGGTTGCAGTTCTGCGGTGGCGATGGGCGCCACCCGGTCGGGATCGCGACCGGCGGCGGCCATGATCTCCCGGGCGAACTCATACCTGGACACCGGCCCCTGATTGGTCACGTGGTACACGCCCGGGCGGCGGTCGGCGCACAGCCGTTCGATCACCGCGGCCACATCAGCGGTGAACGACGGAATGCCCCGCTGGTCGTCCACGAACTGCATCGGCCCGCCCTCGGCAGCCAGCCGCAACACCGTGCTCACCATGTTGGATCCGTGGCGACCGCACAGCCACGAGGTTCGCACCACGGTGGCCTCCCCGCTGGCCTCGTGCTCGCCGGCCAGCTTGCTGGTGCCGTAGGCCGACCGGGGATCGGGCCGATCCCACTCGTGGTAGGGCTCGGACTGATCGCCGGAGAACACGTAGTCGGTGGAGATGTGGCACAGGTGGGCGCCGAACCGGCGGGCGGCCTCGGCCACATGGCGCACCGCCAGGGCGTTGATCTGGTAGGCCCGGCCGACATCGGTCTCGCAGGCGTCCACCGCGGTGTATGCCGCGCAGTTGACCACAACATCGGGGCCGATGCCGCCAACGGCACCCAGCACCTGATCGCGACGGGTGACGTCCAGCTCCCGGCGCCCGGCAGCAACCACCTCGTGGCCCGAAGCGGCGAAGCGCTCGACCGTGTCACGGCCCAGCTGCCCGCCGGCCCCGGTAACCAACACCCTCATCGGCCAGCCCCCCTCACGGTGCCGCCGCCATCATGGCAGGGCCTTCTTCAGCGGTTCCCACCACCATCGGTTGTCCCGGTACCAGGAAACGGTGGCCGCCAGGGCCTCGTCCAGCTCCCAGACCGGCCGCCATCCCAGCCTCTGGATCTTGGCGGTGTCCACCGAATACCGCCGGTCATGGCCCAGCCGGTCGGCCACTGGCCTGATGAGCGACTCGTCCTGCCCGCATAGCTCCACCAGGCGGGCCGCCAGGTCGCGGTTGGCCAGCTCGTTGCCCCCGCCGATGTTGTAGACCTCCCCCGGCAGCCCCTGGCGCAGCACCATGTCAATGGCCGCGCAGTTGTCCTCCACATGGCACCAGTCCCGCACGTTCTGGCCGTCGCCGTACAACGGCACCGCCAGCCCGTCCAGCAGGTTGGTGGTGAACAGGGGGATGACCTTCTCCGGGTGCTGGTAAGGGCCGAAGTTGTTGGACGACCGGGTAACGGCCACCGGCAGTCCGAACGTCTTCCGATAGGCCAGCGCGATCAGGTCGGCTCCGGCTTTGGAAGCCGAGTAGGGCGAGCTGGGCGCCAGCCGGTCGGCCTCGGTGAACGAACCCGCCTCGATCGATCCGTACACCTCGTCGGTGGAGACGCACACCACCTTTTCCAATTCCAGGCGCCGGGCGGTGTCGCACACCACGTTGACGCCACCGCAGTTGGTGCGAACGAAGGCGTCGGGGCTGACGATGGAGCGGTCCACATGGCTCTCGGCCGCGAAGTGGACCACGGCGTCGCAGCCGGCCATGGCCTCGGCCACCCCTTCGCGGTCGCACACGTCGCCCTTCACGAACACCAGGCGGCGGTCGCCCTCGAGATCCCGCAGGTTGTCCCGGTTGCCGGCGTAGGTAAGGGCGTCGTACACCACCATGTCGTCGTCGGAGTGGGACATCACCCAGCGGGCGTAGTTGGCGCCCACGAACCCCGCGCCCCCGGTGATGAACAGCCTCACGCCACGCCCCCAGCCTCAGTCGAGGCCTGGACGCTCCGGGAATGTTCGCCATGGCCGCGGCCCGCCAGGCTCATCTCTCCCACCGGGGCCTCAAATGGTCGGGAATATCCGCCCGTCGGGGGTTTGCCCGGTCCCGGTCGGACAGCACCGGGTTCTCCACCCCCCAATCGGCTGCGATGTCGGGGTCGTCCCACGCCACGCCCAGTTCGTCGGCCGGGTTGTAGTAGCGGTCAACCAGGTAGGTGATGGTCATATCGGTCAGCGCCGCGAACCCGTGGGCCACGCCAGGGGGGATGTACACCCCGAGATGGCGGTTGGCGCCGTCGAACTCGGTGCCCAGGGGCACCTCTATGGTGCGCCCGCAGGAGGGCGAACCCGACCTAAGGTCATGGAGCACCACGCGGGCCCGACCGAAGGGCACATACCAGTAGTCGGCCTGTTGGCGGTGATAGTGCAGGCCCACCACCGAGCCAGCCAGCCGGTCGCCCCGATTGGCCTGGACCATCTCCCCGGCGCCCGGGATCCACTCCCGCCGGTAGGTCTCCACGAAAACCCCCCGCTGGTCGCCGTGGATGTCGGGGTACACGATGAACACGCCCGAGATCGCATCGCAGGGGCTTACCTCGGCCACTTTCCCTACCCAAGCTGTAGCTGCGAATGGTCGCCCAGCGTCAGCCGGACAGCCGGGCGGCGCTCCGGCGAGCGGGATACCCGCACCTGCTGGCCGATCAGCGAGTCGGTGATGCGGCTGATGCCCGCGATATGGCTCCCGTCCATCACCACCGAGTGGTCCAGTTCGGCATCGGCGATCACGCAGTCGGCGCCGACAGAGGTGTACGGCCCGATGAACGCGTTCTCGATGCGGGCATCGGCGCCGATCACCGCCGGTCCCCTGACCGTGGAGTTCACGATCTTGGCGCCCTCGGCCACCACCACCCTGCCCTCCACCCGGGAGGCGTCGTCCACCGCGCCGCCCACCTTGCGGACCACAGTGTCGAGCACCAGCCGGTTGCACTCCAACAGCGGATCCTTCTTGCCGGTGTCGATCCACCAGCCGTCCAGCATCTGGTGGCTCACCCGATGGCCGTTGCGGATGAGCCAGTCAATGGCATCGGTGATCTCCAGTTCGCCCCGGGCCGATGGCTCGATAGACGCCACCGCCTCATGGATGGCGGCGTCGAAGATGTACACCCCCACCAGCGCCAAGTCTGAGGGCGGGTCGGCGGGCTTTTCCACCAGGTTAACCACATCGCCGCCGGGTCCGATCTCAGCAACTCCGAACGACGACGGGTTCTGAACCGGCGTCAGCAGGATCTGGGCCCGGCACGGCCCGGCGGCGGCGTCGTCCAGCAGGCTGGGGCGGTGTCGGCGCCCCTGCTCGAACCGCTCGACGAACTCGCCGAGCCCCTGCTCCAGCATGTTGTCGCCCAGATACATCACGAAGCAGTCATCGCCCAAAAACCCGCGGGCGACGTGTACGCAGTGGGCCAGTCCCAATGGAGCGTCTTGGCGGATGTAGGTCACCGTCACCCCGAAGCGCGACCCGTCGCCCACTGCGTCTTCGATCTCCTGGTGGGTGTCGCCCACCACGATGGCGATGTCGGTGATACCCGCGGCGGCCATGTCCTCTATGCCGTAGAACAGCACCGGCTTGTTGGCGATGGGCACCAACTGCTTGGCCCGAGTGTGGGTCAGCGGGCGCAGCCTCGTGCCCGCGCCCCCCGACAAGATCAACCCCTTCATGCGCCAGCCAGTGTACGGCCCGCCCGCTGCCGCCGCGACACCGCCAACTCGACCCGGCCGACCCCACCCGGCCAGTCGCCGACGGCGCGCTCAGGCTTCTCGGGGGTCGTCGATGGTAACAGCGCCCACCTCAGCCAGGCGAGTGCTCACCATGTCCAAGGCGATCTGCTCCAGGAACTCCTTGGGCATCACGCACTCGCGGCACTCGGCGCCCTCGAGGATGAGGCGCAGGGCCACAGCCCCGCCAGACGCCGACAGCAACTCCACGTCACCGCCGTCGAGGGCCACCAGCGCCCGCAATTCATCTACGGCTTCGTCTAACAGGGCTTGATCCATCACGGCGTCTCCTGGCTGGCATCTTGTCCGAGATTCGGGGGCCGGGTTCGAGACAAGAATGCACCGGCGTCGGCCAAAATGAGCTGGCCGGTTATGCAGCGGGCCAGGTCAGAGGCCAGATACACCGACAGTCGGCCCAACTCCTCGGGCAGGGTCTCCCGACGCAGCGGGGTGGCGGCCACGATGGCATCGTGGTGGCCGGGCGGGAAGGCCCTTCTGACCTCCTCGGTGAGCGTGGTGCCGGGAGCAATGGCGTTGACCCGGATGTTGTGGGGGCCGAGCTCCACCGCCGCCGACCAGGTCAGGTGGTTGATGGCCGCCTTGGCCGCGGCGTAGCTCGACATCATGGGCGAAGGCCGCGTCGTCTCTCCCGAGCTGACGTTGATGATGACCCCGCCGCCCTGCCCCATCATCACCAGGGCCTCGGCCCGGGCACACAGCGCGGTGAGCACCAAGTTCTGGTCGACGATGTCCCGCCAGAACGCCCCGTCCATGTCCACGAACCGAGCGGTCCCCCGCCCCGCCATCATCCCCACATTGTTGACTGCGATGTCCAGCCGCCCTCCCCAGGCCGCCACATCGGCCACCAGCCGGTCGATGGCGGCATCGTCCCGCAGATCAGCCGCGAACGCTTCGGCATCGCCCCCCTCGCGGGCAATGCGGGCCACCGTCTCTTCGGCCTGACCAGCCCGAACGTCGTTCACCGCCACCGAGGCGCCGGCCCGGGCCATCCACCGGGCGATCTCCCGGCCGATGCCCGCTCCCGAGCCGGTGACCAGCGCCACCTTGCCCGAGTGGTCGATCTCGATGCCCATGCTCCTGTGGCTTCAGCCGTGCCTGAGCCCGACCCGCACCGCATCGCGGCCGGCGGTGCGCTGGAGCATGGCCATGGCCTCGTCGATCCGATCGATGTCGAACACCTCGCCCAGCAGCGGGCCGGTGGGGAACTCCCCCGTGTTCAAGATGGCCACCGCCTCCTCCATAGAGCCATGGCTGGATCCGGAACCGCCCTGCACGGTTAGGCCCTTCAGCACGATCAGATCGCTGGTCAACTCCACCGGGGCCATGTTCTTCAACCCGGCCAAGAGCACCTTGCCCCCTTGGCGCACCAAATCGAGGCACAACGGGACGGTCGCGGCGGTATCAGCGGCCAAATCGACCGCCATGTCGGCCATGGCCCCACCGGTTATCTCGGCCACCAGCGCGACGGGGTCGGTCTTGGTCACGTCGATGGTCACATCGGCGCCCACGTCGCGGGCCACCTCGAGGCGAAGCCCGTCGGCATCGGTCCCGGTGACGATCACCGTCTCGGCACCCCGGCGCTTGGCCTCGGCCGCGCACACCAGCCCCATGTGGCCCGGGCCCTGCACCACCACGGTCTCGCCCTCGGCCACCGGCATCATCTTGAACCAGTTGCACACGCTGGCCAGCGGCTCGAACAGGGTCAGCTCGGCTGCGTCAACGTCTTCGGTCAGCTTCATGAGGTGGGATCCGGGCAGCAATCCCATGTACTCCCCGTAGCCGCCCCACAGCCCGTGGTCGTCGTCTGTGCCCATGGTGTAGCCGTACAGGTTGCCCAGGCCGAACGGGTTGGCCTCGGTGGGCGGCACCCGCACGTTCAGGTCTACCGCCACCCGGTCGCCCACTGCCACCCCCAAGTCGGCGCCATCGGCCAGCTCGTGTACCCGGCCCACAATCTCGTGGCCGGGAACCAGCGGGGACTTCTCGCCCGGGACGTGCTGGTGGCCGTGGAGCTGGGCCAGGTCGCTGCCGCACATGCCCACGGCTTCCACTCTCAGCACACCGCCGCCCGGGGGCGGCTCGGGCACGGCGAAGTCGTCGCGCTTGGCGTAGGTGCCGTCGCCGTTGAACACCACTCCCCGACAGGTTCCGCTCATGATCGCCGCCTTCCTACCGGAGCTCGCGGGCCGCCGAACGCGGAATCAGCTGATCCCGCTCTTCTCCAGAATGTGGACACCGCAGCTTGACCCCAGGCCGATCACATGGGCCAGGCCCACGTTGGCCCCGGCCACCTGGCGATCGCCGGCCTCGCCCCGCAGGTGGGTGGCCACCTCGTAGACATTGGCCACACCGGTGGCCCCGATGGGATGGCCCTTGGAGATGAGCCCGCCGGACACGTTCACCGGGGTCTCGCCGTCGCGCCACGGGGCGCCCCGGTCGATGAAGTCGCCCGCGCCGCCCGGCTCGCACAAGCCCAGGTTGTCGTAGTGGATGAGCTCGGCGGTGGCGAAACAGTCGTGCAACTCCACCAGGCTGAGGTCCTCGGGACCCACCCCGGCCTGCTCGTAGGCGGCCTGGGCGGCGTTGCGGGTAAGGGTGTTCACGTCGGGCTGCATCTGCCCCGATTCCACATAGGGGTCGGTGGTCAGCACCGAGGCGGAGATCTTCACCGCCCGGGACTGCTGCTCCCGGCTCAGCGAAGCGAAACGCTCCTCCCCCACCAACACGCAGGCGGCAGCGCCATCGCCGGTGGGGCAGCACATCAGCAGGGTGTTGGGGTACGACTGCATGGGCGAGCCCATGACCTCCTCCAGGGTGAACTCCTTCTGATACTGGGCCAGGGGGTTCAGGGTGGAGTGGGCGTGGTTCTTCTGGGCCACCTTGGCAAACTGCTCGAAGCCCACCCCGTCGTTGTCGTTTGAGTACTCCATGCCGGCTTGGGCGAACACGCCGGGCATGGTGTCGGTGCCCAAGATGCCGTCAACGGGCATGACCGCGCCGTAGCGTCCCGACGGCTCGTACACGTTCTTCTCCTTGCGGGCGCCGCCGGCCAGAAGGCCCATCTTGCCCATCTGCTCCACGCCGATGGCCAAGCCCACGTCGGCCTCGCCGGCCCGAATGGCCATGATCACCGTGCGCAGGGCGGTGGCCCCGGTAGCGCAGGCGTTGGCCACGTTGTATACGGGGATGCCGGTCTGGCCGATCTGCTTCTGCACCTGCTGGCCCATGCCGGAGTTGGCCTGGAACAGGGTCCCGCAAGCCAGGATGTCCACGTCGGAAATGGCCACCCCGCCGTCGTCGAGCGCCCCCAAGGCCGCGGTGGCGGCCAAGTCCACCGCATCCTGGTCGGGGTAGCGGCCGAACGCCGTCATGTGCGTTCCCAGAACCCAGATGTCTTGAGCCATTTTCGGCCTCCTGTCGGTTGGTTGGGTCTCGTGGTCGGCCTGGCCGATCCCTGTGTCGGATCAGCCTAGGGTCAGATTGTCACGCCGGGGCGTACCCGAAGGCAACGGCCTGTTGGCCGTCGTCGTCGGTGCCCACCACATATGTGTCGAGCTTCACCTTCATGCCCAGCGTGATCTTGGCTGGATCGGATGCCACATTGATGAGGTTGGATCGAACCGAGGTGCCGTCGTCGGTGACGACGATGGCCGACACGTAGGGCGTGGGGATGGTGGGGGCAGCCCGGTACACGATGCTGAAAGTCCGCAGCGTGCCCGTGTCGCTCACCCTTGCGGTTCTGAATTCCCGCCCCCCGCACTGGGCACAGGCGTTGCGGCGGCCGAAGAACCGGGCACCGCAGCTTTCGCACTCGTTGGCCTGCAAATAGGGGCCGTCGTCCAAGACGAGATATTCCACCAGGGGGATCTGCACGACGGGCAGACTACCCCAGCGGCCCCTTCGCCGACCCAACCGCCGCTACTCGGGGACGCCGAAACCCTGGGGGAATCCGCCATCGTGGTAGCCCGACTGCTCGACCTTTTTGGCGATGCGGAAACCGTCGGGGGTGCGGGTCACGGTGTCGTGGTACCAGCCGCCCACGTAGAACATGAACAGCTTGGCGCCGTTGGGGTCGAAGGTCTTGCCGTCGTCGGCCACCGGCGCGCCCATGGGGTTGTGGAACAGCGTCGTACACTGGGCGGTGTCGCCGTCCCAGCTGCGGACGTAGGTCTTGCCCACCATGTGCTGGGTCATGGGGAATAGGGAGAGCGCGGTCTGAAGCCAGCGCTTGACCGTGGGATAGTCGGCGTTGGCGTCGTCCACGCCGGGGGCCGACGAGGAGTAGTCCAGATGGGCGTCGGGGGTGAATACCGTGTCGAGGAGGTCCCAGTCCTTCTCGTCAATGGCAATGGTGTAACGGACGATGGTGTCCTCGATGGCCAGGCGGTCGACGGGATCAGGCATGTTCATGGCCGGGAACCGTAGTAGATGATCTCGTCCAATGGCCGCCTGGGGCGGGCCGCGGAGCGGCTGGGCCTAGTTGACGACGGGTAGCCCAGCGCCACGGTGCCCACTATGCGGCGGTCGTTGGCGATGCTGAGGCCCTCGACAACGGCCGCCTCATGTTCGAAAACGCCGAAGAAGCAGGCGCCCAGGCCGGCTGCCGATGCTCCCAGCAGGAGACTGTGGACTGCCATGCCGGCGTCCACCCACCAGTAGGGAACCGGCCAGGCCTCGGCGCTGTCGCCCAGGCCGGTATGGGCCTTGTCGGGCTCGGAGTAGCGGCGGAGGTACCGCTCGGGGTTGGTGAGCACCACCACCAGAACGGGTGCGGCCAGCAAACCGGGCCAGGGGAACTCGGCTCGGCGCTCGGGCGTGAGGGTCAGCCGCCAGTACTGCTCGGGGTCGGAGACCACGCAGAACTCCACGGCCTGGGTGTTGCCCGCCGACGGTGAGCGCCGGGCCTGGTCGAGCAGCTCGGCCACTGAGCCATCGGGGAGCGGATCGGCGAGGAAGTCGCGGCACATCGGCCGCCGAGTAGGAGGTGAGCCGCTCATGGCAGGCGCGGCCCAACAGCCACCGGGCCCACGGCCACCGGGTCTACGGCCAGCTTGTTCAGGCGTACTTGAGCAGGTTCTCGGCCATGATCCAGCCGAAGGCGATCATGGTGTCGCCTCCGCCGCGGTCCACCTTGTCGAACAGGGCGACCACCTCGGGGGCGATGCTGTCGGGCTTGGCCGTCTCGTAGTCGAGCAGACAGGCCTGGTTGTCGTTGCCCACCACCCGGAAGTCCCGGTCGAGATACCGGGAGGCGCTGATGTGGAACCGTTTGGCCAGCCGGCGGCCCCAGGCCCGCTCCTCCCCGGAGGCCTTGTGCCCCGGGCGGGGAACGATGTCCACCAGGGGCTTGAAGGTGTCGAACCCGCCGGGGTTGTCGAACTGGGTGCCCATCAGCACGTCTTCGTCGGGGAAGGCCATCAGCGCCCGGTGGAGCTGGGCCTCGGTGATCTGGCGGAGAACGGTGCTGCGCTTAGAGGTGCGGGCCACCGACGCCAGCCCCACCAGCACGCTCGGCGTCCCGCCGATGCGCTCCAGCGTGGAGAAGGAGAATCCTCGGAGCTTCCCGTTCTCCCGGGCGGTGGAGATCAGCACCCACTCCTCGGTCTGCTTGGAGAGCAGCCCCACCGAGAACGGATTGGGGCCGTCAGCACACATGTCCGCCATCTCGGCCAGCTCAGCGTCGGTGACCGCTGTGCAGTCCTTGGTTTCGACGTCTATTGCCATGCGCTGCTCTCTCTCCTCGCTCGCTTTTTCCCACAGATCCCCCCGTGGGCACCCCTATAGTCCATCAACCGCCCCGGTAGGCGCGCAAACCCGCAGGAACACAAGGGTTTCACCGATGGGCTTGCCCCCGGCAAAATGCCAGCTAGTCGGGCTACACGGCGATGGCGTTCTCGCCCAGCATCTCCCGCAGCTCGCCGATCAAACCGCTTCCCGCGTCCACCCCATAGGCCGAGGAGAGCTTGATGCCCTTGTCGGCGCCGAGCATGAGAATCACCTCGGACTTGCCGGGATGGCCGGCAAGAGCCGACTTGAGGCCGTCGATGCGATCGGGGGTCAGCCTGCGAGCAGGGAGATTCACCCGCAGGGGCCCCAGGCCGTTGGCCCAGTCGAGGCGCACCGGCTCCACTCGGCTGCACAGAAGCTTGGGCTCTTCGTCGCGGCTTTCCAGCCTCCCCTCCATGACAACCACGAGATCGTTCTCGATCTTGTGGCCGTGCTCGGCAAGGGCCTTGGGGAACAGAGTCACCTCCAGGCTGCCGTAGAGGTCCTCTAGCTCGCACGACCCCATCTGGTCGCCTCGCTTGGTCCACCTCTTGCTGAAGTTGCTGACAACCCCGCCCACCTTGACCCGGGTGCCCTCCTCGACATCCACAAGCTGGTCGATCCGGTGGCTGGTCCTGCGGGCCAGCACCCCCTCCAAGCCCATGACCGGATGATCGGACACGTACAGCCCCAGCATCTCCCTCTCGGCGGCCAGTCGGCGGGCCTTGTCGAACTCGGTGTCGGGGATGGCGATGTCCTCGTAGACGGAATCGAGGGCGCCCTCGTCGAACAGGCTCATCACCCCTTGCTCGCGCTCGCGCTGCTGCTGGATGCCTCGCCGCATGATCGGCTCGAACACGTTGAGCAGCCCCTGGCGGGGGTGGCCCAGCGAGTCGAAACTGCCCGCTTTGACGAGGGCTTCCACGACCCCCTTGTTCAGCACCATCGGGTCGACCCGCTGGCAGAAGTCGTAGAAGTCGGCGAACGGGCCATTCTCGGCCCGCTCGTCCAGAATCATCTGCGCCGCGCCCGCCCCCACTTGGCGGATGGCGGAGAGCCCGAAGGAGATGGACGGCTCGCCGCCGGGCGATCGGATGGCGGCGAAGTCGGAATGGGAGAGGTTCACGTCGGGCAGGGTCACCCTGATCCCCCGCTGGCGGCAGTCGGCCAGGTACACAGCCGCCTTCTCCAGCTTGTTCTTCACGCTGGTCAAAAGGGCGGCCATGTACTCCACCGGGTAGTTGGCCTTGAGGTAGGCCCCCTGATATGCGATCAGGCCGTAGCCATAGGAGTGGCTCTTGTTGAAGGCGTAGTCGGCGAACTGTTCGATGATGTCGAACAGCTCCGTGCCCAGATCGGTGCCGTAGCCGTGCTGATCGCAGCCCTCCACGAAGGAGTCCCGCTCCTTGGCCATCAGCTCGCGGTCTTTCTTGCCGCAGGCCTTGCGGAGGTTGTCGGCCTCGGCCAGGGAATAGCCGGCGAACCGCTGGGCCACCCGCATGACGCTCTCCTGGTAGATCATAAGACCGTAGGTGTCGGCCAAGATGTCGGACGCGTCCTCGTGGAAGAACTCCACCGGCCGGCGGCCGTTCTTGCGATCGGCGTAGTCGTGGTGCATGTTGGCGGCCATCGGGCCGGGCCGATACAGGGCCACCAGGGCGGCCACATCGTCGAAGCAGGTGGGCTTCAGGGATCGCATCAACGCTCGAATCGGGGGGCTCTCCAGCTGGAACACCCCGATGGTGTCGCCCCGGGCCAGCAGCTCGTAGGTGGCCGAGTCGTCCAGCGATACGTTGTCGATGTCCATCGCAGTGCCCAGGGACTGCTCGATGAGCCCGAGCGCATCTTCGATGACGTCCAGGTTCCGCAAGCCCAGGAAGTCCATCTTCAGCAGGCCCAGGTCTTCCACCGCGTGCATCTCATACTGGGTGACGATGGGCACCTCGTCGAGGCTCTGGTTCGGTGAGGCCTTGCGCTGGATGGGGAGGTGCTCGGTAAGCGGCTCCTTGGTGATCACCACCGCGGCGGCGTGGATGCCGTCCTGGCGGCGCAGGCCCTCTAGGCCGCGGGCCACATCGATCACCTTGTGGGCGTCCTCGTCGCTCTCGCGCATCTCCCGCAGTTCGGCCGCCGCCTTGTATCCGTCGGCGTACTCCTCGGTCGGTTCCAAACAGGCCCACAGCGGGGTGTCGCGGCCCAGCACCAGCGGGGGCATGGCCTTGGCCAGCTTGTCGCCCAGCGAATAGGGAAGGTCCAGCACCCGGGCG
Organism: Candidatus Poriferisocius sp.; assembly: GCF_965208475.1. GTDB lineage: Bacteria > Actinomycetota > Acidimicrobiia > Acidimicrobiales > Bin134 > Poriferisocius. The sequence goes on from NZ_OZ242338.1 coordinate 1,472,265, forward strand.
CTGTCGCGCACCGCGGCCCGGGCCTTGATGGTGGAGAAGGTGATGATCTGGGCCACGTGGTCCCGGCCGTACTTCTCGGTGGCGTAGCGGATGATCTCGTCCCGGTAGCGGGAGTCGAAGTCCATGTCGATGTCGGGCATGGACACCCTCGACGGGTTGAGGAACCGCTCGAACAGCAGGTCGTAGCGAATGGGATCCAGGTCGGTGATCCGCAGGCAGTAGGCCACCGCGCACCCCGCGGCGCTGCCCCGGCCCGGGCCCACCCGGATGCCCCGCTCGCGGGCGTAGCGGATCAAGTCCCAGGTGATGAGGAAGTAGGAGGAGAAGCCCATGTCGGAGATGACCTTGAGCTCGTAGGCCAGCCGGTCGGCGGCCCCGTCGGAGAGCGGGCGGCCCCAGCGGGACTCAGCCCCTTTCAAGGTCAGCTCCCGGAGGTAGTCGTCGGCGGTTTCGAAACCCTCGGGGATGGGAAAGTCGGGCAGCTGGGGATTGCCGAACTCGATCTCCACGTCGGCGCGCTCGGCGATCCACAGCGTGTTGTCGCAGGCCGGGCCCAGCTCGGCGAACAGGCCTCGCATCTCGGCGGACGACTTGAGATAGTGCTCGTTGCCGTGGAACCTCAGGCGGTCGGGATCGCTGACCAGCGAGCCGGTCTGCACGCACAGCAGGGCGTCGTGGGCCTCGGCGTCAGATCGATGGGTGTAGTGGCTGTCGTTGGTGGCCAGCAGGGGGGCGCCGATCTGCTCGGCCAGCCGAAGCAGCTCGGGGTTGGTCCTCTGCTGCTCGGGGATGCCGTGATCCTGGATCTCCACGAACAGGTTGTCCTTGCCGAAGATGTCCTGGAGGCGGGCCGCCTTGGCCACCGCCTCCTCGTACTCGTCGCGCAATAGGGACTGGAGCACGTGCCCGCCCAGACAGCCGGTGGTGGCAATCAGGCCATCGCTGTGCTCGGCCAACAGATCCCAGTCCAGCCGGGGCTTGTAGTAGTAGCCCTCGAGGAATGCCCGGCTGGACAGCTGGATGAGGTTCTTGTAACCGGCGTTGTCCTCGGCCAAAAGGGTGAGGTGGTAGTAGAGCTTGGCCCCTCCCTCGGTGCTGCCCCCGCCGTCGTCCATCTTGCCCCGCCGGGGCGGGCGCTCCGACCGGTTCTCGTGGGCCATGTAGGCCTCCGTGCCGATAATGGGCTTGACGCCCTCGGCCCGGCAGGCCCGGTAGAAGTCGATGACCCCGTACATGTTGCCGTGGTCGGTGATCCCCAGCGCGGGCTGCCCGTCGGCAGCCGCCGCCTTGACCAGGTCACCAACCCGGGAGGCGCCGTCGAGAATGGAGTACTCGGTGTGGACGTGGAGGTGGGTAAAGGAATCGGACACTGCGTTCCTGTGGAAGATGTGTGGCCTGTATGTGGATAACTTACAGGCTTGTGGTTTGGCCTGCCCCGACCATACCAACACCCGGCGACTCGTGCTTATCACCGGCTGAGGGCGCGTGTTCTCCCTGGTACACGGCTACTTGGCCATGAGCTAGCGGCGTGTCGAGTGTTTGGTTGCGGTGTTAGGCAGCGTGTCGCCGGCAGGCTGCTGTGGTCGTTGGGCTTATCCGGCTGCCTGGGCGGTGAGCGCTGCCTGCACTTTGGGCAGCGTGCCGATGCCGTCGGCCCACCCGTGACGGCGCGCCCGGGCGAGCCACGCCGCTATGTCGTCGTCGCTCATGCCGCCGCTGCGGCCCTCGAGCCGGTCGAGCACCGCTGTCCAGTCGCGCACCCCTGCATGGTGGCGGCGCGCCCTGAACGACGCGATGTGCGCTTCGACCTCAGCGATCAGCGCCGGGTCCATCACGTACGCGACGGTCACCTCGGGCACTACGACCGGCGGCGGATCCTGCTGCTGCTGTTGTTGTTGTTGTTGTTGGGTTTGGGCGGCTGCCTGGACGGTGAGGGCTGCCTGCACTTTGGGGAGTGTGCCGATGCCGTCGGCCCAGCCGTGACGGCGTGCCCGGGCGAGCCACGCCGCTATGTCGTCGTCGCTCATGCCGCCGCTGCGGCCCTCGAGCCGGTCGAGCACCGCTGTCCAGTCGCGCACCCCTGCTTGGTGGCGGCGCGCCCTGAACGACGCGATGTGCGCTTCGACCTCCGCGACCAGCGCCGGCGAGATGCCCGCGCCGTCGCCGCTGTCCGCGTCGGGGACGGCCTGCTGCTGATCGGCCCCGTCCTGGTCGTGGGGGGGTGCCTGCTGGCCGTCGGACACCGGGTCGCTGTTGTCGTCGACGCTGGGAGAGGTCTCCAGGTTCGGCCCGTAGCTGACCGTGACCTGGCGGTGCGCTGACGGCTCGCCGTTCGCCCGCTCCAGGCTCATCGAGATGTCATAGGCGCCGGTGGAACCGTACAACGCCGGATCCAGCGTCAAATCGACCCGCAACAGCCTGTCCCAGTGGCCCGGCTTGACATGCATGGCGAACCAGTGCCTGGGCCCCGCGACCTTCGTGTACGACGACGGGCTGGCGCCCGCCTGATCGGCGCGATGCACCGTCGCGGCCACCGGCGCGTTGTCCCACGACCCGTCGGGGCGGCCGGTGCGCAGCCGGATGCGCAGCACATCCCAGCACAACCCCGCAGAGCGGCCCTCGCAGTCGGGCGGCCCGTCGACCCTGAGCCAGAACCGTCCCAGCCCCGAACGGCTCTCGCCCGCACGGCTCAACACGCTGACCTGACCGATCACCGCCCCATCGGCGCCCACAGCATCGAAGCCCCTCAGATCGTCGTCGACTACCGCCACCGCCATGTTGAAGTCCGACTCCGCCTGAGCCTTGGACTCGCTTCGCCGCAGGATCTTCGACAGCGAACCCGACGTGTCCCAGTTCTCGCTGAACACATGACGAATGATGCGGGTCTCGGACCTCACATCGTCGTCGTGAGCGGCGGTCACCGTCACCGTGCGCACCTCATCGTGATCGCGGTGCGTCCACGACACCACCGCAGGGTCGAACGACAGCCCCTCGCCGGTGGGGGTGATCGTCAACGGCGACCCCGGCGCGGGAATGTTGGAGTTGCGCACCGTGTACTGAACGGTGCGGCCCTCCCCGACGCGCAGACACTCCCGCTCGCGACAGTGGAAACTGAAACGCGGATCAGGGTCGAACACCGGATCCAACCCCCGGGAGCGCTTAACCACCACCGTGACCGGCGCGAACGCCACCGACGCGTCCGACGACGACAACAACAACTGGAACTTCGCGTCAGGCCCATTCGCCGGCAAACCATCCGCGCCAGAAGCCACACCAGTCACCTCCACCACCCGATAACCCTTGTGCAGCGCAGGCTCGTCAATAGACGTGTAACCCGCCCAATCCGCAGCAGTGAAATCGAAACTCACCGACCCAGACCGCGCACGCCTCTCGGTAAACACCCACTCTCTGATAACCCCAGTACCGGTAGTCTTTTCATGCAGACGACCAGGGCCCGCAACATAACCATCCTGCACCTTCTCGCCCACAACACCGTTACGCGCGTTATGGCCATTCACATACTTGCGGCCCATGAACAAAACCGCAGGATGATTCACCAAAAAACGCGACGGATCAGACGACGCAGCCGTCACCGACACCCGCGAAGTCACCTCCTTAGCCAAATCCAAACGCACAGACACCGTCTCACCCTCACCCACAAACACCACCGAAGGCGCCGACACCAACAGATCCGACGCCTCATTCACCGACCCGTTCACCCCGATCTTCATGGTCTCCGTGCGGGGGGCGGACCACGAGCCGCTGCTGACACTGGAGCTACGCACAAAGCTGCTGTCAGCGATGCTGAAGCCGGGCGTCCCGCCCGAGTCCTCGTTGTTTGAAGCCGCGCTGTCGACACGGTTGTTGCCCGAAAGACTGCCATGGTTGTCGAGCACAATGAAATACTCGGTGTCCGCCGCGAGGCTGATGCCGCTCCCCGGCGCCGCGAAACGCAGCCTCTGAACACTGCTGAACGGCGAGAAAGCCGGCCACGCCAACGTCCCGACAACACCGCCGGGGCGGCCGTCCGCCTCAGCATGCACCGACACCGACAACTTCGAAACCGCAGCAGCATCAGTCAACTGAGCAAACTGCACATGGACACTGCTCAACGTGTAACCCAACGCGTTGCCGCCCGTCGAGAACGCCTGCGCAGCATCCAACAAAGGCAACTCGTAGTCGTTCCCCTCGCTCTGGCCCAGATTGCTCACCAACACCGACTCAGTCGGCGACTGCGCCCCAGCAGGCGACGACGGCGACACAGCCAGCACCGCAGCCAACACCGCCAACACCGCCAACACGCGCACCACGCGGCATCGGCCCCTCACAGGCACGACCCCCCCCCCCCCCCCCCCCCCCGAACGGAGAGACCCATCAACAACACCAACAACAGACGAACCAGCCAACACGCTCACAACATGACCCTCCCGCTCAGCCTTCAACGGCCTGCGATATCTTTGCAGCATCCAAGCGCTGAACACATCCCGACGCCGGAACACGCGCAGCAATACATGCAGCCAGCATACGGACCCACACACACCCGGTCAACGACGCCATAGCCCCAGCGCCCTGCCGGCCGCCTTGGGCGCTGCCGTGCGCCACGCGAATGACCCGGGCCGAAGCCCGGGTCGACAGCCGAATCGTGCAAAGTCGCTTTCGTTCTCGTGTTCATCCACAAGCTGGTTCAGGCGCAGGGGGTCGACTCCTGGCACGAACCCAGTCGAATGGGTCCGGACGCGATATGGCTCGGCCGACAGGGATGCGTCCGGCCACAGTCCGCAACGCAGCACACATGCTCACGACACGACACCAACCAACACCGCAACCAAACACTCGACACACCACTAGAGATAGGTGCCCGGGGCGCGGTCGGGGCCGGGGACAGGGGCGCCGGGGGGCAGTTCGGCCCGGATGTTGGCAAGCTGCTGCTGCGCGGAGACCTGCTGGGCGAACAGGGCGGCCTGGATGCCCTGGATCAGGCCCTCCAGCCACCCCACCAACTGGGCTTTGGCCACCTGGAGCTCGGGTTGGCTGGGGGGGTGGTCTTGGGGAAACGGCAGGATCAGGCGGTCGAGCTCCTCGCTCAGATCAGGGGACAGCGCCGAGCCCAGCTCCTCGATCGAAGTGGCGTATATCTCCCGCAGCCGGTCGCGGCTGGACTCGTCCAGCGAAGCCTGGCGAACCTCTTCCAAGAGCTGCTTCATCATCGTGCCGACCCTCATCACCTTGGCCGGCTGCTCTATGGCCTCCCTGGCCGTCTCGGGCTCAGTCTTCCCGCTATCGGGAAGCGCCCCATCGTGGACAACCTCGGCGGGCTCAGCAGGCATCGGCTGGCGGGTGTCGGACATGGCTGGCAATCTACCCGCTGCCACCCAGATCCGGGCAACGCTGTTCAGCCCCGGGTTCCGTAGGCGGCCAGACAGGGGACCAGCATCTCAGCCGAGGTCAGCGAGCCGTGGCGGGCGATCAACTGGAACGCCGCCTTCGACTCTTTGCCCGAAGGATTTTTCGCCGGGGGCTTGGGCTCGGTGAACGCCACCGGGTCGCGCGGCGCCAAGACCACATCGCCCATCCGCGACCGAGCCTCCGGGCTCACCCGGGGACCGAGCCACTCCTCGTCCAGAACCTGCTGCCGCCCGGCCACCAGGCCGTAGCGGCCGTAGCGGTCGGCGGCCGCCGCCAACAGCTCGGCAGCCCGGCCGGGCCGGGCGTGCAGCCAGCGGAACCGGGCCTCCCCCGAGACCACCGCCGACAGGGCCAGCACCTCGCGGTCGAGTTCCACGGTGGCGTCGCCCACCATGACCAGACCGTGGTCGGACACCACCACCAGCGCCGCCTCCGGGGGCAGCGCGGCCAGGAGCTGGGCCACCAGATGGTCCACATCGGCGTACTCGGCGTCCAGGTGGGGGCCGAATCCGTACTCGTGGGCCACCCGGTCGGGCCCGTCGTAGTAGGCGTACACCAGCGGTGCGCCGCCGTCCACCAGCATCTGCGCCTCCACCGCGATAGAGCTGGTCAGCTTGTAGCCCCGGTGGTCGACCCCGTCGAGATGGGCCCGGGTGAAGCCGGTCCCGCGGAACTCGCTGCGGCCCACCACCGGCACCCGCCGCCCGAAGAAAGGGGGCCGGGTCTGCACCTGCTCGGGCACGATCGTCTTGCGGGCATCGGCCTTCTTCGGCCCCGCCGTCCATCGCAAGGCGTTCAACACCTGTCCCTGGATGTGTATCTGGTAGCCGATCAGGCCGTGCTCGCCGGGGGTCGCGCCAGTGGTCAGCGAGGTCAGCGCCGTGGTGGTGGTGGTGGGCGCCACCGTGGTGATGGGGCCGCCTTCCATGGCCGACAGCACCGGGGCCAGCCCAGCCCGCACCTGAAGCTGCTCCCACCCCATGCCGTCCACCAGCAACAGCACCACTGCCTTGGCGTCGCGGGCCGGCGCGGGCAGCCAGCCCGAGGCGTCCGGCGGGCCGAGCAGGGCGGGCACCACGTTGCTCAGACAAGCCCCCCGGTAGTCGGGCAGCACCGGGAAACCTCTCCCCGGATCGCCGGTATCCAGCCTGTCGCTGCCGCGGTCACTACCCATCGAGCCTTCAACCTAACCGCCCACCACCGCCCACCACCCGCATTGCAATGCCCCGAACACAGTGCCAGCCAATGGCACCAGCACATCACCGGCAAACAGCCACCACTAGGGTGAGGGGCGGTGAGAGTATCGACGCGGGGGGACTACGCCAGCCGGGCGCTGCTGTCGCTGGCCCTGCACGCCGAAGAGGCCGGCCCCACCTCGGTGCGCGACATCGCCGAGCGCACCGGCCTCCCCCAGCCCTACCTGGAGCAGATCCTCCAAGCCCTGAAAGGGGCAGGGCTGGTCCGCTCCAAACGGGGGGCGGGCGGGGGCTACGCCTTGGCCCGCCCGGCCGACGAGATCAAGCTGAGCGAGATCGTCAGCGCAGTGGACGGGCCAATCGTGCTCGGCGATTTCGGAGAACCCCACCAAGACGGGGCCTGCGACCACGAGGGCCAGTGCGTGCTGCTGGCCATTTGGACCCACGCCGGCGACATCATGCACGACCTGCTCAGCGACTACACCCTGGCCGACATCGCCATGGCCGCCAGCGGCCTGCTCCCCTGGCCCGGAACCGACTGACGCCCCCTCAGCGCCTGCTCCTGTGGCCCCGGTATCGACTGATCTCCCAGTTACTGTTGGAGAAGCCGGTAGAGCCGGGAGAGGTCCGCGGGAAGCTCGGCCTCAAAATGGAGCCGTTCGCCGGTACCGGGATGGTCGAAGGCCAGGGTGCGGGCGTGCAGCGCAGGGCGGCCGATGCCGACGACGGTCGGGCCGCCGTAGAGGTCGTCGCCCAGTACCGGGTGGCCGATGGCGGCCAGATGCACCCTGATCTGATGGGTGCGTCCGGTTTCCAGCTCCAGTTCCAAACAGGCGGTGTCATAGGCAACCACATCGTCGGATGACTCGGCGCCGGCCGGCATTCGGGCCGCAACCCGATAGCGGGTTCGAGCCGGGCGGCCGTCGGCGGCCACCGCCATCTTGACGGGGTGGCGGGCAGAGCGGCCCACCGGGGCGTCGATCACCCCCCGGTCGTCGGGCGGCATTCCCGCTACCAGGGCGGTATAGCCCCGATGAACCTCCCGCCGGCCCAACGCCGCGGTAAGCGCCTCATGGCCATCCGGTGTGCGGGCCACCATGAGCAGCCCCGAGGTGCCCTTGTCGAGCCGGTGGACAATACCGGGCCGCTCCGGCGCGCCCACCTCGGCAATCTCGGGGAACCGGGCCAGCAGGCCGTTCACCAACGTGGCCGACCCATGGCCCGATCCGGGGTGGACCACCAGATTGGCCGGCTTGTGTACCACGATCACCTGTTCGTCGGCGTGCAGCACCTCGATCTCTACTGAAGGGTCAGGCCCCGGTGCCAGCCGGCCCGCCGACGGGGCCTCCAGCAGCATTATCTGATCGCCGATCACCATCCGCTGCGACCGCCCGTCGGCTGGAGCACCGTTTATCGCCACCTTTTGGCCATCGATCAGGCGGGCGGCCTCGGCTCGGCTGCATTCCCACACCAGCGCCACCACCCGGTCAAGGCGCTCGCCGGCCAGCGCCTGGGGCACAACTCCCTCAAGGCTCAAGGGACTCATCGGGCGGGACCTGTGCAGACACCGGCTCAGGCCGGCGATGGCGGGGAGCGATCAGAACCAGGGTGATCCCGGCCACCACGATGGCGGCGTCGGCCGCGTTGAACACCGGCCACCACTGGAGGTCGACGAAGTCCACCACCGCCCCGCCCAAGAACCCGTCGCCGGCCCTGGCCGCCCGGTCGGCCAGGTTGCCCACCGCCCCGCCCAGCACCATGCCCAACAGCGCCGGCGGCAGCGTCAGGCGGCGGCCTCCCCAGCTGGCCCAGGCCACCACGGACACAAACAGCAGGGCGACCACCGCGATGGCGGTCTCGAGATCCTGGCCCAGGCCGAAGGCGGCCCCGGTGTTGTGAACCAAGTGCAGCCGCAAAGTCCACACCAAGTCGATGTCCCGGTCGTCCAGGGCCTCCAGCGCCCACCACTTGGTCAACTGGTCTACGGCCACCACCAACGCAGCCACCACCAGCAATACCTGGTTGTGGCGCCGGCTAGACCGGGGCTCTGCCCCGGCCGGGGAATCAGCCCTAGAATCCACCGGCTTTGTGCTCAACCCGCTCAGCCGCCCACGGAATGGCGTTGAGCCGCTGGCGGGGGATCGGCTTGCCCGACACCAGGCAAATGCCGTAGCTGCCGTTTTCGATCCGGGCCAGGGCGGCGTCGATCTGATCGACCGCGGCCCGGGCGTGGGCGCTTAGCGCCAGGTCGCGCTCCCGCTCCACCGCCAGGGTGTCGCCCTCGCCCGACTCCTCGTCGAACTGGACGTCGCCGGGCTCCCGCTCCTCCACCAGGGAGTCGGCCTCAGCCTTGAGCCGGGTGGCCGAGGTGACATAGCGGCTGCGCTCTTCCAGCAGCAACCGGCGCTGCTTGTCCAGGTACTTGGCATCGAAGAGCGGCTTCTTGGCCGCGGGCTTCTTCGCCGCGGGCCCGCGGTCGCCGGCTTTTTTCTCTGCCGGCTGTTTTGGTGCGGTCTTCTTGGCAGCCATCGCAGGCGGGAGTGTAGCCGCCATTCGCTTCCCAATGGCCCAGGGGGGCTAAACAATGTCCGAACCTGCTTTTTGACCGGTTATTTTGTGGTTTCCCGCCATGCCTGGAGGCCCTTTGACCGACCCGACCACCCCCTACCCCGAAGTCGATCCCAAGCCCTCCTTCCCCGAGATCGAGCGCCGGGTGCTGGAATCGTGGGTCCAGGACCAGACCTTCGCCCATTCGGTGCAGGGGCGGCCCGCCGGCGCCGACGGCGAAAACGAGTACGTGTTCTACGACGGCCCCCCGTTCGCCAACGGACTCCCCCACCACGGCCATCTGCTCACCGGCTACGTCAAAGACGTGATCCCCCGCTACCGCACCATGCGGGGCCGCCGGGTGGAGCGCCGTTTCGGATGGGACTGCCACGGCCTGCCCGCCGAGATGGAGGCCGAGAAGGAGCTGGCGGTGTCGGGGCGGGCCGCCATAACCGCCTACGGCGTCGACCGCTTCAACGACTACTGCCGCCAATCGGTGCAGCGCTACACCCAGGAGTGGGAGACCACCGTGGCCCGACAGGCCCGCTGGGTGGACTTCGACAACGACTACAAGACCATGGACCTGCCCTACATGGAATCGGTCATGTGGGCGTTCAAGACGCTGTGGGACAAGGGCCTCGTCTATGAGGCCTACCGGGTGATGCCCTACTCCTGGGCCGCCGAAACCCCGCTGTCCAACTTCGAGATACGGCTGGACGACGCCACCCGGCCCCGGCAGGACCCGGCCATCACCGTGGCTTTCGACCTGCTGCCCGAGCCCGGCGACCCGGGGCCGATGCGCATGCTGGCCTGGACCACCACCCCGTGGACCCTCCCATCCAACCTCATGCTGATCGTGGGACCCGAAGTGGAATACGCCATCGTGGAGCACGACGGCGGCCATGTGGTGCTGGCCGCGGCCACCCTGGAGGCCTATGGGGCCGAGCTGGGACAAAGCCGGGTGGTGGGCGCGGTAGCCGGGACCGAGCTGATCGGCCGGCGCTACCAGCCCCTGTTCGACTACTTCGCGCCCCTGGCCTCCAACGGCGCCTTCCGGGTGGTGGGGGCCGAGTTCGTGGACACCGCCGAGGGCACCGGCGTGGTCCATGCCGCCCCCGGCTTCGGCGAGGACGACCAGCAGGCGGCCGAGGCCAACGGGGTGCCCGTGGTGGTTCCGGTGGACGACCAGGGCCGCTTCACCGCCGAGGTGGCCGACTGGTCGGGCATGAACGTGTTCGAGGCCAACCGGGGCATCATCGCCCGGCTCAAGGAGCAGGGGCGGATTCTGCGCCACGCCACCCAAGAGCACAACTACCCGCACTGCTGGCGCACCGACGAGCCGATCATCTACCGGGCACTCAGTTCGTGGTTCGTGCGGGTCACCGAGATCCGCGACAAGATGCTGGCGCTGAACCAGCAGATCAACTGGGTGCCGGGCCACGTGCGAGACGGCAGGTTCGGCACCTGGCTGGAGGGGGCGCGGGACTGGTCGATCAGCCGGAACCGATTCTGGGGATCGCCCATCCCGGTGTGGCGCAGCGACAACCCCGAGTACCCCCGGATCGACGTGTACGGCGGCCTAGACGAGATCGAGCGGGACTTCGGCGTTCGGCCCGTCGACCTGCACCGGCCGTTCATCGACGAGCTCACCCGCCCCAACCCCGACGACCCCACCGGCGCCTCGGCCATGCGGCGGGTCCCCGAGGTGCTCGACTGCTGGTTCGAGTCGGGGTCGATGCCCTTCGCCCAGGTCCACTATCCGTTCGAGAACAAGGAGTGGTTCGAGCACCACTTCCCGGCCGACTTCATAGTGGAGTACATCAATCAGACCAGGGGCTGGTTCTACACCCTCCACGTGCTGGCCTCTGCCCTGTTCGACCGGCCGGCGTTCAACAACGTGATCTGCCACGGCATCCTGCTCGACGCAGAGGGCAGGAAGCTGTCCAAGAAGCTCAGAAACTACACCGAGCCCGAGGAGGTCTTCGCCACCAAGGGCTCCGACGCCCTGCGCTGGTACCTGATGGGCTCGCCCATCGTCCGGGGCGGCGACCTCCGCCTCGACGACTCGGGGCTCGACGACGTGCTGCGCCAGGTGATCATCCCCATCTGGAACGCCTATTACTTCTTCGCGCTGTACGCCAACGCCGACGGCATCCGCGCCAAGCCCCGAGCCAGCTCCGAGGAGCTGTTGGACCGCTACATCCTGGCCAAGACCCGCCAGTTGGCCGAGGCGGTCACCCAGCGCATGGACGCCTATGACCTGCCCGGCGCCGCCTCTGAGCTGGAGGGGTTCATCGACTCCCTCAACAACTGGTACATCCGTCGCAGCCGAGACCGGTTCTGGGCGCCGGCCCGCCCATCGTCGGCCGACGGCAAACAGGATGCCTACGACACGCTGTACACCGTGCTCACCACCCTGACCCGGCTCTTGGCCCCGTTCCTGCCCCTGGTGTCCGAGGAGATCCATCGGGGCCTCACCGGGGACTCGAGCGTTCATCTGTGCGATTGGCCCGATCCCGCCGAGCTGCCAGCCGACCCCGAGCTGGCCGCGGCCATGGACCGGGCCCGCGATGTGTGCTCCACGGGGCTGCGGGTGCGAGAGGACGAGGGGATTCGGGTCCGCCAGCCCCTGATGTCGCTCACCGTGGCCGGTAGAGAGGTAAGCGCTCTGGCGCCGTTCGCCCACCTGATCGCCGATGAGGTGAACGTGAGGGAGGTCGTTCTCAGCGACGACCTGACGGCCTACGGCCAGTTCGTGCTCCGTCCCAACGGCCAGGTGCTGGGGCCCCGCCTGGGCCAGAGCGTGCAGGAGGTGTTCGCCGCCGCCCGATCGGGCCGGTGGGCCCACAACCCCGATGGCACCGTCACCGCAGCCGGCCACACACTGTCAGGCGCCGAGTTCGAACTGGCCCTCAACCCGGCCGAGGGCACCAGCGCCGCCGCACTGCGCACCAACGATGCCCTGGTAGCCGTGGACACCGCGGTCAGCCCCGAACTCGCCGCCGAGGGGATTGCCCGAGACGTGGTCCGGGCGATCCAAGCCGAGCGCAAGAACCAAGACCTCGACGTCACCGATCGGATCACCGTGACCCTCACCGCCGACAGGGAGATCATCGACGCGATCAGAGCCCATGAGGCCTACGTCTGCGATCAGGTCTTGGCATCCGCCGGGCCTGAACTGGTCGTCTCCGGCGTGGCGCCGGTTCTCGCCGGCACGCCGGCCATCGCCGCTGGCCCGCTCCGCATCGAATTGGCAAAGACCGACTAGTCGCCGGCCATCAGCCGATCGAGCCGGCCAAGGCCCATAAGCGGCCGGCTTCGGTCAGGAGTTCTGGTAGTCGGTCTGCTCCATGCGGCGCCGTTCCTCGGCCGACACCTCAACGTTGGAGGGGGTCAGCAGGTAGACGTGGTCGGCAACCCGCTCCATGCGGCCATCCAGCCCATAGCAGAGGCCGCTGGCGAAATCGATGAGCCGCCGGGCCACCTCTCGGCTGCCGTGCTGCAAGTTCACGATGACCGCCTGTCCGCCTCGGAAGCAGTCCCCCACATCTTTGGCGTCGTCGAAAGAGGCGGGAGTCACCACCGACGGCTTGGAAGACACCGAGGGAATGGGGCGCACGAAGCTGGTATGGGGCTGCTCGGACTTCGTCTCGCCCCCAGACGGGTCGCTCGATGGTATCGGTCGGACCGAGCCGGTATCGCCTACCGGCGAATAGCGGTCTTCGGATGTCGGCGCCACGAGGCGCATGTCGGGCTCCTGGTCCATGTAGCTCCCAGAGGGGAACTCCTCCTCAGTCCCGAATCCGAGCCAGAACTTTGTTTTCTGCCACATGGATGACATATGCGCATCCCCCTCTCGGCAGTCGCTCACCTAATCCTGCCGATGGTACCCGAATCAGCCCGCAGATCGGGGTCATGGGGCTCTGATCCCCGTTCCACAGGGGGCGGAGGGCCTCAACGGGGGCGAGGCCCGAACAGCGCGGTGCCCACTCTGACCATGGTGGAACCCTCCTCCACCGCCACCTCCATATCAGCGCTCATGCCCATGGAGAGCTCGGGAAGGCCGAGATCAGCGGCTTGGGCCGCCAGCAGGCGGAAACCGGGCCGGGCGCGCTCGGGCGGGCCGGGCTCTCCCACCGCCATCAGCCCGGCAACCTCGAGGCCGGCCTGTCGGCAGCCGGCGACGAGCTGAGCAGTGTCCTGGGCAGGGCATCCCCCGCGGCCCCCTACGCCGGCGGTGTCCACCTGGACGAGCACGCGGGCGCCCGGCGCCCACCGGGCAATCTCAATAGCGGTCTCCGTGCGGTCCACGCTCTGCCAGAGGTCTATCAAGCTCGCGACTTTGCGTATCTTGTTGCGCTGGAGCCGGCCGATGAAGTGCCAGCGGGGTCGGCGCCCGTCGTCGCGCCCTTCGCCGACGCTGTCTGCTTTTGCCAGCAGATCTTGGGCGTAGTTCTCCCCCACCTCCATCAGGCCGGCGCCCATCGCAGCAAACACTGCCTCGGGGCCGAAGCCCTTGGTCACCGCCACTACCCGCACCCGGTCGCCCCCGACGCGCGTCAGCCGCTCCCGCAGCGCGCCCAGTCGGTGGGCGACTTCTGGCGCGCTGGTCACCGCACCGGCCGGCCGAAGCAGGCCATCGGGCTACCGGAGGAACGAGGGGATGTCGAACTCGTCTTCGACATCGGAGGCCAAGAGGTCGTCGTCGGCGCCACCGAACACATCGGCCACATCTGACGGGCCCGAAGAGTCGGCAACCGACATCCGAGTGGCCCGCTCGCCTTCCCACCGGTCGAACCCGGCGGCGATCACCGTCACCCTGATGTGGTCGCCCATCGCATCGTCCACCACCGTGCCGAAGATGATGTTGGCGTCGGGATGGGCCACCCCCTGAACAATCTCCGCGGCCTCATTGACCTCGAAGATGCCCAGATCCTGACCGCCCGAGATGCTCAGCAGGATCCCGCGGGCACCTTCGATGGAGGCCTCCAGCAGCGGGCTGGCGATGGCCTTGCGGGCCGCGCTGGCCGCCCGACCCTCGCCGGAGGAGATGCCGACGCCCATGAGCGCAGATCCGGCGTCCTGCATCACCATTCGCACATCGGCGAAGTCGGTGTTGATGAGCCCCGGCGTGGTAATCAGGTCGGTGATCCCCTGCACCCCCTGCAACAGCACCTCGTCAGCCTTGCGGAACGCGTCCACAACCGAGGTGTGGTCGTCGGAGATGGTGAGCAGCCGGTCGTTGGGGATGACGATCTGGGTATCGACCTTGTCCTTGAGGGCCTGGATCCCGCCCTCGGCCTGCACCGAGCGTCGGCGGCCCTCAAAGCCGAACGGACGGGTCACCACCGCGATGGTGAGCGCGCCGAGGCCCTTGGATATCTCCGCGATGACCGGCGCCGCCCCGGTGCCGGTGCCGCCGCCTTCTCCCGCGGTGATGAACACCATGTCGGCGCCGCTGAGCGCCTCCTCGATGTCCTTGCGGTGGTCAGTGGCGGCCTGGGCGCCGACATCGGGATCGCTGCCCGCGCCCAAACCTCGAGTCAGCTCTCGGCCGATATCGAGTTTCACCTCGGCTGAGCTCATGAGCAGAGCCTGGGCATCGGTGTTGACGGCCACGAACTCGACGCCGCGCAAGCCGGACTCGATCATGCGGTCAACCGCGTTGACCCCGCCGCCGCCCACGCCGATGACCTTAATGACTGCCAAATAGTTCTGGGGTTCAATCATGGGATTCCTCACTCCAAAGCTCAAACCTTAACTCTCAACAAATGGTTTATATGAATGAGAGATTGAGGCTTCAGAACCTATTCCTCTAGTTGAGGTACATCCAGCTTAAGGGCAGTTGTCCTGCCGGGTCAAGACGGGGAGCTCCGGGACGCTCAGATTCACCCTTTCCAAGCAGTTCAAGTCGACCCTTTCCAGCACGGTGGCCAGCGCGGTCGCCTTGCCGCGAGGGTCGTCTCGCGCTCCCCAATAGGCCTCACCGTCTCCGGGAAGCTCCACCACCACCTGGCCGCCCACCAGTGTGATCGAGCCGATGCCATCCCCTTTGAGAGGGATCAGGGCCTCGCTGGCCTCCAAGAGGGGCAATGCCGCATCCCGCAGCCAACCCCCTGGCTGGGGAACCGGGTTGACCAACACCACCGGCAGTTCCCAAGGAGTCGGGCTTTGCTGGAGCACCCTTCCCAGGGAATCGGCCAGCGCCCATCCCCCATCGACTGGGATCTGGGCCACCGCTTCTCTCTCGGTGACCTCAAGGGTTACCTTCCCCCCCCATGTCCGACTGGCCCGGACTTGATCCACCCAGGGCAAAGCGGCGATGGTTTTCCGGGGACCCGACAGGTCCAGCCCCAATAGCGGGGTTCCCACCTCCACCCCCGCGGCCTCCAGGATCTGGTCGGCGCCAGTGCGCGACGCGCCGATGACCTCGATCTCGTCCACATCCAAAAGAGGGCTCTGGAACACCCCGAAGGCGGCGGCCGCCAAAACGACGGCAATCCCCGCGGTGATCCATGCCCGAAGCCGGCGACGGTTCAGAACGTCATTGCGCCGGGCCTCGATCCGGGGATCAACCGGAGGGCGGTGATCGGCCAGCCCGCCGTCAGGGGTCTGCACTGAGGGCATCTCAGCCTGCCCGACCGCTCCACGGCCCTGGGCCGAAACCGACGAGACGAGTCTCCGGCCGCAGGGAAACGCCCGATCGGGCCTCGACTCGCGCGAAGACATCGCACATGAGTGCGAAGACATCGTCGGCCGAGCCATCCCGATCGGCGATGAAGAAGTTGGCGTGCTTGTCGGAAACGCGGGCGGTGCCCACCCGGCACCCCTTCAGGCCTGCGGCGTCGATGATCCGCCCCGCGTGGTCGCCGCGGGGATTGGCGAACACTGAGCCCGTATTCTGACCTCCGGGCTGACTCCCGCGTCTCCACGCCACTATGTCGGCGATCAGGGCTTGGGAAGCCGCCTCGTCGCCTGCGGCCAACCCCACTTCGGCCCACACCACCAAATGGTGGTCCGCCAACGCGGAACTCCGGTATCCTAGATTCAGCCGCGCCACATCCCACTGCTCCACACCGCCGCCCCCCAGATCGGCCACTTCGGCCCGTGTCAGGGATGCGGCCATATCGGCGCCGTGGCCACCGGCGTTCATGCGAACCCCGCCTCCCAGCGAGCCCGGCACCCCGACAGCCCACTCAAAGCCGGTCAACCCGGCCGCCGCACTCCGGCGGGCCATCACCGGAAGCCCTGTCGCAGCCCCGGCCCTGAGCTCGGTGCCATCGATCTCCACCCAGTCGTGTCCGGCGCCCAGCCACACGGCCACGCCGTCGAACCCGGCGTCGGCCACCAGCAGATTGGAGCCCTTGCCCACCACCAGCACGTCGGCGCGGTGGGCGGCCAGCGCCTCGGCCAGCGCGGCCTTGTCGGCGTCAACAGCCAAGGTCACCCCAACCCGAGCCGCACCTCCCACCCGGTATGTGGTGTGGGGGCCGATCGGGCGCTCTCGGCACACCGCTTCTGCTCCCAATACCCGGGCCAGGTCTCCAGCCAGCCGGTCCCAGTCCGCGGCACTCATCGCCGCCCGGCAAGCGTCGAGATCACCTGGTCTGGCACTCTCGTCAGATCACCGGCCCCCAGGGTCAAGCACAGGTCTCCGGGGCGCAGCATGTCGGCCAGGTGATCGGCGGCGTCATCGAGGCGGGCCACGTAGGCGACATCCCGCCCCGGATGGGCGTCGGCCACCGCCTGCCAGATGAGCTCCCCGGAAACCCCGGGGAGGGCCGGCTCCCCGGCGGCGTAGACGTCGGTGATGATCACCTTGTCGGCGGCTTCGAAGCAGTGGGCGAAGGCCGTCCACAGCTGCGAGGTACGGGTGTAGCGGTGGGGCTGGAACACGCAAACCACCCGATCCCAGCCGCCCTCGGATGCGGTCTTCAGCGCACAGGCCACTTCGGTGGGCAAGTGGGCATAGTCGTCGATGAAGTCGATCCCAGCGGCCTCGCCTCGACGCTCGAACCGCCGGGCCACCCCTCCGAACCCGGCCAAGGCCCCGACGGCGTCGGGCCAGTCCACCCCCAGCTCGCGGGCCATGGCCAGCGCCCCCAGCGCATTGAGGGCGTTGTGGTCTCCGGGCATGGGCACGATCACCGAGCCCAGCGGTTCATCGCGGCAGAAGACCTCGCCGACCACCGTGTGCCGGTCGCGGCGCAGGCCATTCCAGCGGTATTCGACATCAGGTCCGGTGCCATAGAGGACCCGGTCGCATCCCTCAGAGACCCTCACCGCGCCGACGTCGTCGGCGCACACCACCAGCCCATCGGCAGCGCCGGCGCAGAACCGGGCGAACTCGGCCTCCAGATCGGCCTGAGGGCGGTCGGGGCGCAGGTGGTCGGGCTCAACGCTGGTCACCACTGCCCGACTCACGATCAGCTCTCCGAATGTCCCGTCGCTCTCGTCGGCCTCCACCACGAACCACGGACTCCCAGACCATCGGGCCCCGATGCTGCCATCGGCCATAACCCCGCCGACCACGAAACCGGGATCGGCGCCGGCCGCCACCAGCACATGGGACAGCATGGCCGCAGTGGTGGTCTTGCCGTGGGTGCCGGCAACAGCCACCGTGGAGCGCATTGCGGTTATGGCCGACAGGATCTCAGCCCGGCGGTGTACCGGAATGCCGGCCCGACAAGCGGCGACAACCTCGGGATTGTCGTCGCCGATCGCGCTGGAGCGGGCAACCAGGTCCGCCCCCGACACCTGGGAGGCGTTATGGCCGACGAAGACATCCACCCCCTGAGCGCGCAGGCGGTCGAGCACCGGGGAGTCGGCTATGTCGCTGCCGCTCACCTGGCAGCCAAGGGCGCTCAACACGACGGCGATGGCCGACATGCCTGCTCCGCCCACGCCCAAGAGGTGAACCCGGGCCGCTGAGCTCAGATTTACCATATGCCCTATTGTTGCTTCCTCCGACGACGCGGTACGGGTTGGCGAGCACACTCCTCCAGCAGATCAGCTACCCGATTGTCGGCATCGCGGCGCCCCAATCCGGCAGCAGCCATGCCCATGGAAGCGAGGAGCTGAGGGGTCGCCAGCAAACCGTCGACCTCGGAAACCAGACGGGCGCCATCGAGCTCGGCGTCGGACACCATCACCGCCCCTCCAGCGGCTACAAGCCCAGCGGCGTTGGCCGTCTGGTGGTCTCCAGGCGCCCCCGGCAGCGGAATCAGCACCGAGGGCAGTCCGACGACGGCCAACTCGGCCACGCTGGTCGCACCGGCTCTGCCCACGACCAGGTCGGCCGCGGCGTACACCCCTGCCATGTCCTCCTCGAACTCAACCGCTCGGTAGTCGAGCGAGGCGTCGGACAGGTCGGGGCGCAAATGGGCCAGATCCTGCCAGTCTCTGCGACCCACAACGTGGTGGATGGCCAGGTCGCGGCGATCGGCCAGGCGGCGAGCGGCGTCGAACGCCGCCCGGTTGATACGGGCGGCCCCCAGCGACCCTCCGGTCACCACCACCAGTCGGCGCTCGCCCCCCACCCCGAGGGTGGACCGGGCACCGGCCCGATCTCGGTCTCGATCCACATTCTGCACCTCATCGCGCACCGGATTGCCGGTGAGCACCGGGCGGGGCAACTCGGTCCCCGGAAACGACACCGCTGACGCCCGGGCCCAGCGCCCGGCCAGGCGGTTGGCCATGCCTGGAGCGGCATTCTGCTCCGCGACCACGAATGGGATCTTGAGCTGCCGAGCGGCCAGCGCGCAGGGCACGCTGGCGTAGCCGCCCAGGCCCAGCACTACCGCCGGCCGGAGCCGTCGCAGCAGGCGGCCGGCCTGAACCACGGCTTGGGCCAGCCCCCAGGCCGACGACAGGTTCTGCCATGACAACCGCCGCTCCAGGCCCCGTCCGGGCAGCAGGGTCAGCTCGAATCCGGCCCCCGGCACCAGATCGCGCTCCACCCCCCGGATGGATCCCACAAAGTGGATGCTCTCGGGCAAATGACCGCGGCGCACCAAGGCCCGGGCCACGGCCAAACCGGGATGGACGTGGCCTGCGGTTCCCCCCCCGGCAATTGCCGCCCAGGCCCGGCGGCACCCGGACGCCCCGACCGGCGCCTCATCTGGTGTCGACCCGCCCGGCTGGTATGGGAGGTTCACGGTTCGACTCGGATTTGCCGGGCGATGTTCAACAGCACGCCGGCGGCCGCCATGTTCATCAACAGTGCAGAACCGCCCACCGACAAGAACGGCAGGGGAACCCCGGTGACCGGCAGCACCCCCACCACCGCGGCTATGTTCACGAACGCCTGGGCACCCACCCACATGGTTATGCCCGCGGCCAATACCTGCCCGAATCGGTCGGGGCTGCGGAGGGCCACCCCGATCCCGCAGATCACAAAGCCGGCGAACAAGGCGATAACGAACACGGCGCCCAGCCAGCCCATCTCCTCAGCCAGGACGGCGAAGATGAAGTCGGTGTGGGCCTCGGGCAGGAATCCCCACTTGATCCGGCTCTCCCCCAGCCCCACACCGGTGGCGCCGCCAGACGCGATGCCCACCCGAGACTGGATGGTCTGCCAGCCGGAGTCCAGGGGATCGGCCCAGGGGTCGAGCATCGACAGCACCCGGTCGCGTCGGTAGCCCGACCCCCAAGCAGCCAGCGCGGCCGCCCCGGCGCTGAGCAGCGACCACCCGGCCAGCGGGAGAAGGGGCACGCCGGCCATGAACAACGCGGCGAAGGCGATCAACCCGACGATCACCGCGGTGCCCAGATTCGGCTGGAGCAAGATGAACCCGGCCATCAGGCTGCACACCACCAGCACAGGGCGGATGGTGATGCGGGCATCGCTTTCCCGGCCCGCCTTGTCGGCCAGCCACGCGGCGGCGAACAAGGCCATGGCCAGCTTGGCCAGCTCGGAGGGCTGGAAGCTGATCGGGCCGAAGTAGATCCATCGAGTGGCCCCTTTGGCCGTCGTGCCGATCCCGGGCACCAAAACGGCCACCAGCAATCCCATGGTGAGCACCACCATGGCCCTGGCGTACTTCCGCCAGTACCGATAGTCCACCCGCATCACCAGAACCAAGGCGACCAACCCGCCAACGCTCCAGACAAGCTGGCGCTGGAAGGTGAACCAGGTGGACTGGCCGACATACAGACCGGTAACCGACGATACCGACAACACCATGACGAGGCCGATGGCCGTGAGGCTTATGACCGATCCGAACAGCAGGTAGAACGGCGCGGTGGCCTGGCCCACCGGCGCTGAAAGGAGCGCTGCCGCCCAGCCTCTTTTGGGGATGCGGGGAGCAATGGCTGTCATGGCGATCCTCCGATCATCGCTCGAACCACACGGGCGAAGTGGTCGCCCCGCTCCGCGTAGGAGCCATACCAGTCGAACGAGGCGCAGCCCGGCGACAGCAGCACCGCGTCGCCGATCCGGGCCCGCTCGGTCGCCAATCCCACCGCCTCGTCCATCGACGAGGCCGGCACCGCCGGACACCGACCGGCAAAAGCCCTCTCCACCTCGGACGCGGCTTCGCCGATGGCCACCACCGAGCGCACCCCGTCGGCGACCTCGGCCAGCGGGCTCAAGTCGAGGCCCTTGTTGCGGCCTCCGGCGATGAGAACCGCCGGCGCGGCCGACCTAACTGCGGCGCATACCGCATGGGGGGTGGTGGCCTTGGAGTCGTCGTAGTAGCGAACGCCGCCGTGCTCGGCCACCAACGCCATCCGATGGGGCAGCCCGGCCCATGTCGCCATGGCCGTCCTCACTCCCTCCAGGTGGGCGCCCCCGGCCATGGCCACCGCCGCCGCGGCCAGTTGATTGGACAGCTCGTGGGGCTGCGACCGGCGCAACTCGGCGATGTCGGCCAACTTCTCCGACTCCGCCCACAGCGCCCCGCCGTTGACGTGATAGTCGCCCTCGCTGAGCCCATACGTCAGCACCCGGCCCCTGCCGGGGGTGTGGGAGACGACCACCGGGTCATCGCCGTTCACCACCGCGGTGGTGTGCTCGCCGGCCCGGCGCCACAACGCGGCCTTGGCCCCCCGATAGCTGCTCAGCGACGCGTGGACGTCGAGGTGGTCGGGGGCGAAGTTCAGCCATGCCCCTACCGAAGGCCGAAAGCACCGGCTGTGGCCTAGCCGGAAGGAGGACGCCTCCACCACGAACGCATCGCACTGGGGATCGGCGATGGCCTCCACCAGCGGGGTCTCCGTGTTTCCCGCCACCCTCACCGCGATGCCGGAAGCCTCCAGCATGGCCGCAGCCAGAAGGGTCACCGTGGTCTTGCCGTTGGTGCCGGTCACCGCCAGGGTCGGACGGGAATCCCATCTCTGGGCCAAGTCGAACTCGGAGACCACCGGTGTGCCCGCGGCGGCCGCAGCGCCGAGCGCAAGATGGGACTCGGGCAGCCCCGGGGTGGGAACTACCGCTCGGGCACCGGCCACCAGATCGGGCCAGTCATCGGGAGCGGGTCGCTCCCGCAGATCGACGCCCAGCGCGGCGGCTTGGCTGCGGAGTTGGCCATCGGCGGCGTCGTCGGTGGCAATCACCCGGCAGCCGCGCGCTTTCAACTGGGCGCCCACCGCCCGGTTGGTTATGCCGAAGCCAACCAAGAGCACCGTCGCCTGGCTCAATCCGCCCCCCCGATGGAAACGAAGTCGGCATAGAAGAGTCCGAGCGCCACCGCAGTGGCGAACCCTGTCATGATCCAGAGTCGGATGATCACCGTGGTCTCCGGCCAGCCGCCGAGTTCGAAGTGGTGGTGAATGGGGGCCATGCGGAACACCCGGGTGCCGAACACGCGGAAGCTGAACACCTGGATGATCACCGACAAGGTCTCCATCACGAACAGGCCGCCGATGATGGGCAACAGCAGGTGGGTGTTGGTGGCCAAAGCCAGCGCGGCGATACCGGTACCCAAGGCCAGCGATCCGGTGTCACCCATGAATATGCGGGCCGGAGCGGCGTTCCACCACATGAATCCCGCACTGGCGCCCAACTGGGCCGCGGCGAGAACGGCCAAATCCAAGGCGTGGGCGATGCCGTATATGTCCTGGTTGCGGAAGGCCCAGAAGCCGATGAGCACGAACGCGGCAAAGGAGAATATCGAGGCCCCCGCGGCCAGGCTGTCGAGGCCGTCGGTCAGGTTCACCCCGTTGCTGGTCGCCAGGATCAGCAGCACCGCCCAGAGTCCCCAGCCCCACGGCCCCAAGTCGATGTTCAGTGAGTTGTACCGAGTGAAGGAGAGCTCGGTGCGCACGTCGGTGAGGTGGATCATCAACACCGCGAATCCCACCGCCACGCTCAAGAGGCCCAATATCTTGGTCCACTTGCCCAGACCCAGGTTGCGCGCCCGGGTCACCTTGAGCCAGTCGTCGACGAAACCGACGATGGCCGATCCCACGACGGCGCCCATCACGATCAAGCCGGTGCGGGTGAAGATGCCGCTGTGGATATGGCTGAAGGCGTACCCGGCCAGCCCGCCGACCACGATGGCCACCCCGCCCATAGTGGGCGTGCCCGCCTTGCTGACATGGCCCTGGGGACCGTCTTGGCGGATGGGCTGGCCGATGGAGTGCCTGCGCAGAAAGGTGATCAGCAGACGGGTGCCGACCACCGAGACCGCGCCGGCGATGGCGACCGCTAGGAGCAGGCGGATCATCGGCCAGCACCCAAGGCCTCTCGAATCACCGCGCGGTCGTCGAAGGGGAGATCCCGGTCGCCCACGACCTGGGTGGATTCGTGCCCCTTCCCGGCCACGATCACCACATCACCCGCAGCAGCGCCGGCCAGACATCGGGCAATGGCCGCTCGGCGGTCGGGCTCCGTCGAGACCCTTCCGGGGCTCGTGGGCCCGCCGCCCAGCAGTTCGGCCAACGGGTAGCCGAAATGCTCGGAAACCCCGGCCAGCACATCGGCGATGATGGCCTCTGGGTCCTCAGAGCGGGGGTTGTCGGAGGTCACCACCACCTCATCGGCCAGCGCGGCCGCGGCCCGGCCCATAAGAGGCCGCTTGGCGGGGTCGCGGTCGCCTCCGCAGCCGAACACCACTCTCAGACTCCCGGACCCGGCCACCAGCTCCCTGCCGGCAGCCAGCGCCTGGGCCAGGCCGTCGGGGGTGTGGGCATAGTCCACCACCGCCGTGAACGGGCGATCCGACTCGACCACTTCGAAGCGGCCCGGCACCGGGGCAGCCGATTCCAGCCCGGCCACCACCTCGCCCACGCCGGCGCCGAGCAGGAGTGCGGCTTCAGCCGCGGCCAAGGCGTTGGCCGCGTTGAACCGGCCGATCAGAGGCAAATTGACATCCTGGCCTCGCCATCGCATGGTCAGACCTCGGGACTTGAGTCGAACCGGCAGGCTGCCGGGGTCGTAGACCACGGTGGGGATGCGGGCCGTGGACGCCAGCCGGGCACCGTGCTCGTCGCCTCGGTTGACCACCGCTCGGTCGGCTAGGTCGGGGGCGAACAACCGGGCCTTGGCCGCGAAGTATTCGCCAACGGTTCCGTGATAGTCGAGGTGCTCAGAGGTGAGATTGGTGAACACCGCGGCATCGAAGCCGACGCCGTCCACCCGGTGCTGGTGCAGAGCATGACTGGACACCTCCATAACCACCGCATCCACGCCGGCTGTTCGCCAACCGGCCAGTTGGCGCTGCAAGTCGAGGGATTCCGGGGTGGTCCTCGCACCCGTCAGCGTGCCGAGGACCTCGGTCCGCAAGCCGGCGACGGCCAGCACCGAGCCCAACAGGCCGACAACCGTTGTCTTGCCGTTGGTGCCGGTCACCCCGGTCACGATCATGGAGCGCGACGGATGGCCGTAGAAGGCCGCGCTCATGGGGCCCATGGCCCGACGCACTGAAGCGGTCTCCACTTCGGGGCACCCCAGCCCCAGCGGGCGCTCCACCACCAGGCCCGCCGCTCCCCGGACAATTGCGTCGGCTGCGAAGTGGTGGCCGTCGTGGTCGGCCCCCGGCACGCAGAAGAACAAGTCGCCGGGTTCCACCACCCGCGAGTCATGGGCCAGCCCGGTGATCGCGGCCTCGCCGCGGCGGCCGGCCAGGCCGGGGGCGGCCTCCGCCAGTTGGTGCAGCGCCACGGCCGGGGCTGTCATGGCCCATCCTCTGGTGGGGACGGCTCACTGGGCGCGGGGTCGGGCGCCCCCGACTCTGGGGATGCTGCCGGTTGTTCGGAGTTTTCCGGTATCAGCTCAGATGTGGCCGCCGCTGTCGGGGCGGTCGTGGGCGCGGGCGCAGCCTCAGCAGAGGCTTCGGGCGTGGCCAGCGGGGGCGGCTCAGGCGCGGGCTCAGGCGCGGGGACCGGCTCGGGCGTGGCCGGCGGGGGCGGCTCGGGCGTGGGGGCGGGGGGCGGCTGGGGCGTGGGGGCGGGCCCCAGTTTGGGCGTGACGATCACGATGTCGGCGGGCGGCGCGATACGGAGACGTTGCAGCGAATACTTGGCCAGTTCGGAAAACAGCGGAGCGGCGGCTTGGCTGGCGTAGAAATTGGCGACGGGCTCGTCGATCACCACGACCATCGAGAGCTGGGGATCTTCTGCCGGATAGAAGCCGGCGAACGTGGCCGTGTAGCGGCTGAAGCCCTCGCTGTCCTCGTAGCCACCGCTAGACAGCACCTTCTGTCCAGTGCCGGTCTTGCCGGCAATGGTGTAGCCCTCAACCTGGGCATTTCGCCCTGTCCCCTCCCGCACCGCCGTGACCAGCATCTGGGTCATCTGCGCGGCGGTGCTCGCCGACACCACTCTCACCGGCTCGCCCCGCCCCAATGGGATGTCCTGGCCATCGGCCCCGACCGCTGAGCGGACCAAAGTGGGCGGTACCCGCACCCCGCCATTGGCCAGGGTGTTGTATGTCATCAACACCTGCATCGGGGTGGCCAGAATGCCCTGGCCCAGCGCGAAGCTGCCCACGTCGGTGCCGCTCCAGGTCAACAGCTCGGGCACCAACCCGGATGACTCACCCTTGAATCCCAGTCCCGTAGCCGATCCCAGCCCGAACTTGGACAGGTAGGCGGCCAAGCGGGTGGAGCCGAGCACCAGAGCCCATTCCACGGTGCCGGTGTTGGACGAACGGCCCAGTATCTCCTCCATGCTGTAAAGCACGGTGCCGTACTCGGTGTGGTCGGTGAACTCCTGGTCGTAGAGCTGAAGCCAGTGATTGACTTCGCGCACATGGTGCGGCGCGCCCAGCCCTGCCTCGATCACACCGGAGAACACCACGCTCTTCATCACCGACCCGGGCTCATACGACCAGGTCACCGCCCGGTTCTCGCCGAGCGAGACCGGGTTGCCCTCACCATCGCGCCCCACCGAGGCCATGGCCAGAATCTCGCCTGTAGTGGGATCCATGATGATGACGGTGCCGCTAGCTGCATCGACTTGGTCGATTTGGCGCTTCAGCGCCCGCTCAGCCTCGAACTGAAGCGAGCGGTCAATGGTCAAATACAGGTCGGCGCCCGGCTCCTCGGGCTTGATCCTCTGGGCGCCGGTGGGGATCGTGCGCCCATCGTGGCTGCTCTCCAACACCATCTCGCCGGGCACGCCGCCCAGCAAGTCGTCGTACTGGTACTCGAGGCCGCTGATGCCCTTGTGGTCTACGTCCACAACCCCCACCACGCCTTGGCCCAAACGGGCGCCGGCTGGATTGAACCGGGCCGACTCCTCCACCAGGAACACGCCGCCCAGCTCGAGGGCGGCCACCCGGGCGGCCACGTCATCTGGCACTGTGCGGGCCAGATAGGCATGCTGGTCGGGCTCGCTCAGAAGCTGGAGAAGCCGCCCCTCGTCCATTTCCAGCACGGGAGCGAGAGCGGCTGACGCTGCTGGGGGATCATCCACTTGGCTTGGGTCGGTCCATACGGTCATCTGGGGCACCGATATGGCCAGCTCCACTCCATTGCGGTCAAAGATGGAACCTCGGTCGGCGGTCAGCTTGATGGTTCGAATCCGCTGCTGCTGGCCGTATTCCACGTAGGCGTCGGAGCGAAAAAGCTGAAGGTCGGCCAGTCGAACGCTGAAGGCCAGCCCCACCAGGGCGAACACCACCACGATCGCCGCCCCCCGCCGGCGCTGGGAGCGAGTCCCCACGGCCTTCTCGGAGTTGGTCACCCCGCTCCACCCCCGGCCAGCTCCACCGGCAGCAGATAGACCCGGCTGTCGGGTTCCACCATCCCCAATCGGTACAGAGCCTCCGACTTGATGCGGTCGGGGGCCTCGGCCCTGGCCACGTAGAGCCGCAGCCTCTCGTTCTCAACCCGGACATCTTCGAGCTGCCCATTCAGATCATCAAGGGTGGCCTGGCGATCGACGATCACCGCGTGGAACAGGGCGAGAGCGAACAGGGCGATCACCACCGTTGCCGCGGTGGCCCAACCCACCAGGGACATCAATCTCCGACGGGGCCCCGGGGCAGGCTGGAGGTGCCGGCGGGGATGGGCGGCGGGCCGAGCCGGCGCCGGGCGGGGGTGTTGTTGCGGAGCAGCCATCATGCCTCCCCCCCATCGGAGGCTGCACTCCGCTTGACAAAGGCCCGGAAGCGGGCGCTGGAAGCTCTCGGGTTGTCGGCGATCTCAGCCGGGCTCGGACGGCGGCTGCCCCGGGGAACCAGCTCGATGGCGGGCGGCGTCTGGGAGGCAGGCCGGGGCAGACCCCGAAAGCGGGCTTCATCGTCCAGCCCCGCCCGGCGGCGCAGCAACCGCTTCACAATGCGGTCCTCCCCGCTGTGGTAGCTGATGACCACCCCCCGGCCGCCGGGTGCCAGCCGGTCGGTGGCCGTGTCCAGAGCGGGCTCGATCTGGCTCAGCTCATCGTTGACCGCGATGCGGATGGCCTGGAAGGTCCGCTTGGCCGGATGCCCTCCCCGCCGCCGGGCCGGTGCGGGAATGGCATCGCGCACCACATCGGCCAGATCAGTGGTCGAGGCAATAGGCCGGGCCGCCGCGATGGCCGCCGCGATGCGGTTGGCGTAACGCTCGTCGCCGTAGGACCGCAGGATGCCGGCCAGCTTCTCGATGGCCCAGCCATTGACCACCGCGTGGGCCGACTGCTCTTGGGCGGGATCCATCCTCATGTCCAGCGGTCCGGATTGCCGGTAGCTGAACCCCCGTTCGGCACTGTCGAGCTGCGGCGAGCTGACCCCGAGGTCGAACAGAACTCCCACCACGATGGGCGAGCCGAGGGAGTCCAGCACATCGCCCAGATCATCGAATCGAGCCTGGCGGATTGCCGCACCCCGCCCGGCCAGGGCAGAGGCCGCGGTCTCAACAGCCGCCGGGTCCCGATCCAGACCGATGAGCGAAAGGTCGGGTCGGGCGTTCAACAGGGCTCTGGCGTGGCCGCCTCCACCCACCGTGGCATCGAGAATGGCGCCCGATGGCACCGCTGACAGGTGCTCGACCACCTCGGCCACCATGACGGGGTGATGGACGAATCGACGATCGATCGCTCTCAGTGTCCCCCCGTTCATGGTCTTTTCGTCTCCTTCGCCGCAACGTTGGCTTGCTGTTGAGGGATCAGCTTTTGCGTCCGGTGGAATCGAACGGCAAGAATGTCGCTAATCGGCAGTCCTCCGCCCGGCGACTGCACTCCGGGATTTCTCCCCGGTTGTGTCAGATGGCAAGCGGGCGGAGTAGGGGCCTTCCATCTCGTCGGACGGAGGACTGCCCATTAGCGGCCCAAGGGCTGTGGCTCACATCGCGATCTCCGTTACAAGCCGTGCTCCATCGACCCGCATTACAGCCACCGATCCACATCGGCTTCACCCAGACTCGACTGAAGCGATTCCCATTCCGGCGCGTCCCACACCTCGCCGCGGT
Organism: Candidatus Poriferisocius sp.; assembly: GCF_965208475.1. GTDB lineage: Bacteria > Actinomycetota > Acidimicrobiia > Acidimicrobiales > Bin134 > Poriferisocius. Next base: position 1,500,247 of record NZ_OZ242338.1, read on the forward strand.
TGAATACCCCGGCCAACACAACCTGCTTGCCTATGCCCAGCACCTCGCGCTTGGAAGAGGGCAGGCTCAACCGGCCTTGGGCGTCAACGGTCACCGGCTCGAGGCTGGAAGAGAACCGCCGGAGCTCATCGCTGGTGGCCTCCCCGGCCCGCACCGCGGCCTCGAGCCGCTCCAAAGCCCCGCGGGCCTCGCCGGCCGTCCAGATCCCCAGGCAGCGCCGATAGATCGCCACATAGGCCCCTTCGGCCAGCACCGAGCGAAAAGCAGGCGGCAGTGATATTCGACCCTTGTCGTCGAGGGACCGCCGATGTTCACCGGTGAGCATGATGCCCTCCGAGGCGGCTGAGTGCTTTCCCCTTATCTCCCACTTCGGCCCACAATATCCCCTACAGCCCCACCGTGCAACCTGCTCCGGAAAACACCAGCCTCGTGTCGCCGCGGCCGGGCTCATCGCAGCCAGGACGCCCTCAGGATTCCTAGGGTCAGAGGCGGTCCCGCTTGGGGCCTCTACTGGGGAAGGGAGGCCACCAAGGCGGCCTGAATCTCCTCGGCGAGGGCCGTCACCGTCCATGTCGTCATCGACATGGCATCTCGGAACTCATCAAGCTGGCCGGGAGGCACAGCCAGGCAGTCGACCAGCTTCTCAGGTTCCCAGCGTCGGTAGACCAGCGTCTGGAACCGGGCTGTTGTCCGGGTGCGGCGCTGGGAGATCCCCACCGCTTTGGCCCTTTCGACCAGCACCTCTCCCGGCCCCCGGCCGGCAAAGCAAGCCAGCCGGCCCCACCGTCCGGGCTGGTAGCGGGGGAACACCTCCCCGCCGGCGATGCCCAATGAAGCCAGGGCTGCGGCCCACGCTTTTCCCAGCCACAGAGGCGCCCGGTTCACATCGTCTTCCCACAGCGGGTCGTCGCGGCCGATCACCACGTCGATCCATACCGAGTCATCGGGGGCCAACAACACTGCCCCTCCGCCGCTGCGGCGCCGCACCACGGCTAACCCCCCGGAGCTCTGGCCCGCGGCGAACTCGGCGCGTTGGGCCGAGCCCAGCACCAGCGCGGCGTCGAGGGGCGACATCAGCCACACTTGCCGACTGGCATGGGGCTCGGGGTCTCGGCCGTGCAGTTCCCCCACCGACCCGCTCAAGCGATGAGTGTCCCACCCGCCGTCGGCCGGCATGGGTCTATGCCGTCGATGAGGCCACGCGGGCGGTCGGGACGCGGCCCCGCGTTCTCAGCAAGCTGCCGGCACTCGGAGGACCTGCGCGCATATGCCGGCACAGCCCTAGGCGACGGACTCGGCCGTTGGATCCAGATAGGGCAGCCAGTCGGAAGGCACATGGCCGACCGCGGAGGCCACCCACGCCGAGCGGGGCGGCTCAGCCGGCGGGCGCATCAGCCGCATGGGGGTCTCGGAGAGGAGCCGGTCTCGCTTGGCCATGTTGCATCGCCGGCAGGCGGCCACCACGTTCTCCCACGAGTGGGCCCCTCCCCGGCTGCGGGGCCGGACGTGGTCGATGGAATCGGCATGGCGACCGCAGTACTGGCAGCGATAGCCGTCGCGGGCGAACACCCCCCGGCGGCTGAGCCCACCAGTGCGGAAGAACGGCACCGTCACGTAGTAGCGCAACCGGACCACCGACGGCACCGGCACCTCGAGCCGCTCGGAGCGGAACTGCTCGCCAGACTCCAGCACCACCTCGGCCTTTCGGGCCATGACCAAGATGACGGCGCGCCGGGGGGAAACCACGCTCAGCGGCTCGAAAGAGGCGTTAAGCACCAGCGCCCGGCTCATGGGGAAAACCATAGTGAACCAGCGGGGCGGCCTTGCGCGGTTTACTGAGAAGGCACCCCTGCTTCGCGCCTCCGAAAGCGGCAGTTCAGCATGTTCTCACCGGGATCGCTCCCAGCATTTGCACCACCGCAAGTAGGAGATCAGATCATCGCCGCGGGGCTGTGCTGCGGCGTCGCCGTACATGGTGACCATCCGAAATCGCAGATAGTCGGGGTCGGGAACCATCCCCAATCGCCGTGCCTGCCTCACCGCGGTGAGCCAAATGCCGGGGTGGAAGAGCAGGGTCGCAACCATTCGGGCCACAAGGTCAGGCTACGCCCTCCGATGTGCGCCCGGTACGATGGGCGGATGGGAACACTTGCCGTCACCGGCGACCACGACGCCGACCAACTCCTCATCGATGATCCATTCGCCCTGCTGCTGGCCATGATGCTCGACCAGCAGATCCCTATGGAGTGGGCGTTCAAGTCGCCCTTCCGATTGAAGGAGCGCATCCCCGACGACTTCTCTGCCGATCGCCTCGCCGTTATGGACCCCGACAAAGCCGAGGCTGCCTTCAAGGAGAAGCCCGCCCTGCATCGGTTCCCCGGATCGATGGCCCGCCGAGCCCAAGAGCTGGCCCGCCACCTCGTCGACCACTACGACGGCGACGCCGCCCGGGTATGGACCGAGCCCGCCTCCGGCCAAGAGCTCCTCAACCGCCTCAAAGCCCTCCCCGGCTACGGCGATGAGAAGGCCAAGATCTTCCTGGCCGTGCTGGCCAAGCGCTTCGGGGTGACCCCCGAAGGCTGGGAATCCGCCGCCGGCCCATTCGCCGACCCCACCCCCCGCACCGTCGCCGACATCGACAGCCCCGAAGCCCTCGCCCAAGTAAGAGCCTGGAAAAAAGCCCAAAAAGCCAAAGGCAAAACCAAGCAAGAATAAGCCTGAATCCACCGCTTTGGGTTTGTGGGGATCGGTGCCGCTGCGCAGGAGATGCTATCCACCGGTACTGAGCTTTCCCTCACCCCACCCCAGGAATACGCGCGGGCTCGAAACTCAGGGGATGAGGGTGATTTGGGAGTCGAGCCAGCCTAAGAGGATGGCTATACAGCGGGGGTCGGAGTAGAGGCGGTGGCCGGCGCCGCTGATGATCCGCAGTCCCGCGTCGCCGTGGGCGTCGGCGATGGCCCGGGCGTCGAGGGGCGACACTTGCCGGTCGTCGGAGCCGTGCAGCACCAGCATGGGCCGGGGGGCGATTTCGGCGGCGCACCGGTCGACGCGGATCGACTGGGCCGCTTTGGCCCATGAGTCCACCGAGTCGGGGAAGTCCGGCGCGGAGATGATGCCCAGCGAGCGGGCATACTCCACCACCCCAGAGGCATCGAGCCCCCAGTGGGCGAAGTCGACGGGCGCGCCCATGGCGGCCACTCCCCTGACCCGGTGGTCATCTTGGGCCACGAAGGCCGTCAGCGCGCCGCCGATGCCGAACCCTGCGAGCCAGACCCCTTCAACCTGCTCCAACCCATCCATGTACTCGACCGCACTGCGGACATCGTCGGCCCATCCGTCCAGCGAGAAATCGCCCTCGCTGTCGCCACATCCCCGGTAGTTGAGCACCAGCGCGGCCCACTCCATGTTCTGCGCGATTCGATCGGCCAGCGAATAGATCCGCTCGGCCGCCCTCGAGCCCCCGTTGGCGGCCGACGGGAAACCGGGACACAGCACCACACTGGGCAGCGCCCGCATCCGCCGGTTCTCGGGCAGAGCCAAATGCCCGACCAGCTTGAGGCCGCTGGTGGTCTGCCAGTGAGTCACACCGCCCGAGGCCGATAGCCGCGGTTTCGGGCTTCGGCCAGGTTGTCCGGTCCGAAAACCAGGTACTGCTCGGATGCCACCAACTCCTCGATGACCGACTCGTCGCTCACCTCATCCAAGTCGTAGACCAGCTGGGAGCGCTTGTCCCCCACATACCGGAAGCCCTCCAACGACCGCGGCCTGTCCATGCCTAAACCGTACCGTCTTGGCCGCCCGTATCCTCGGCTGGGGGCCCGAGGGCGCCAATGGCCTCCAGATACCGGCCCTCTAGGTCGAGCACCACCACCACATCCAATGCGTCGATGTCTCGACCGGATTCTGCGGCCTTGGCCAGCACATAGTCCACCGAGTCGTCATCGCTGGTCACCGTATGCCCATCCCGGCCCTCGGCCGCGGCGGCAGACACATCGGCCCGCCCATAGGTGGCCGAGCCCCGCAGCCGCAGAAGATCCAGCCGCCACAAGAGCACCGCCTCCACATCGTCGTAGCTCAGCTTGGCCGACAGCGACTCGGGGAGGCGCTCGGCCACGAAGCCAACCGCCTCGAGCAAGTCGTATACCGCCCTCGCACGAGTGTGGGCCAACCGGGACGACGCTCGCATCACCGCATAGGCGGCCAGCCCGACCACCAGGATTGCGGCAAGTACCAGTAAGAGCGTCAGATGCCGATGCGCTGAGCCAGGAGCTCGCGGTGATAGGTGGGATCGCCGAAGAGGAGTTCCGACGACTTGGCCCGCTTGAAGTACAGGTGGGCGGGATGCTCCCAGGTGAAGCCGATCCCGCCATGGATCTGGATGTTCTCAGCCGAGGCGTGGAAGTAGGCCTCCGAGCAATAGGCCTTGGCCAAGCTGGCCACCGAGGGAAGCTCGTCGTTCAGCTCCGAGGCGCACCAGCCGGCGTAATAGGCAGCCGACTTGGCCGACTCCACCTCCAGCAACATGTCGGCGCACTTGTGCTTGATGGCCTGGAACGACCCGATGGGCCGTCCGAACTGCACTCGGTCTTTGGCGTACTGCACCGACATGTCCAGGCACATCTGGGCGCCGCCCACCTGCTCGGCGGCCAGGGCCACCGCGGCCAGATCGAGCACCCGCTCAAGCACCGGCCAGCCCCCGCCCTCGGCCCCGATGAGGGTGACCGGGGTGTTGTCGAAGTCGAGACGGGCCTGCTTGCGGGTCTGGTCCATGGTGGACAGCGCAGTGCGGGTCAACCCCTCGGCGTCGCCGGGACACCAGAACAGGCTGACCCCGCTGGAGGTTCGGGCCGCCACCAGCACCGCATCAGCGGTGTGGCCGTCGATCACGAACATCTTGGTGCCGCTTACGCGCCAGCCTGCGCCGCCGGAGTCGGCTTCCACGGTGATGCCCGACTCGTCCCACCGGCCGTTCTCCTCGGTGAAGGCCAGCGCGGCCACCGTCTCGCCGGCGGCGATGCCCGGCAGCAGGGCGGCTTTCGCCTCCTCGTCGCCGCTGTGGATGAGGGCGTTGCCGGCCAACACGACGCTGGAGAAGAACGGGGCGCACAGCAGCGCCCGGCCCATCTCCTCGAGCACCACGATCAGCTCGACATAGCTGAAACCGCTGCCCCCGTACTCCTCGGGGATGATGAGCCCCTGCAACCCGAGTTGCTCGGCCATCTGGTTCCAGACCGCGTCGTCGTATCCCTTCTCGGTGTCCATCTGCTCTCGGACCGCCGACTCGGGTGACTTGTCCTCTAAGAACTGCCGGACGAAGCGCCGCAGCTCTTCTTGTTCCTCGCTGAAGGCAAAGTTCACGGCCCTGTTTCTACTAGACGACAGCACGAGTAGCCACGCTGCAACCCCCTGCCCTGTCGATTGGCTCGCTGCCCTCCCCGCTGATGACCTGTCACCGAGCCGATCGATGGGGCACAATCATTTCCTCAACGCGAGCACGAGAGCAGAAAGAGCAGCCATGACCCTGCACTGGCAAGACACCCAGGCCGAGATCCACAAAGTGGTGGTGGGCCCGATGGACAACAACGTCTTCGTCGTCCGCTGCCGCCAAACCGGCGATGCGGTGCTGATCGACGCCGCCAACGAGCACGAGCGGCTCCTGGAGCTGTGCTCGTCCCTCGGCGTCCGCACCGTCTTGGAGACCCACGGGCACTGGGACCACATCCAGGCCATTCCCGCAGTGCGCGACGCCGGCTATGAGGTGGGAGTGACCGCCGAGGATGCCGCCATGCTCGACTCCTACGACTATCTGCTCGAGGACGAGTCGGTGGTCGAGGTGGGCCGGCTCCGCTTGCACTGCGTCCACACTCCCGGCCACACCCCGGGATCCATGTCGTTTCGCCTCGAGGGGTCGCCCGTTCTGTTCTCCGGCGACACCCTCTTCCCCGGCGGTCCCGGCGCCACCGGATTTGAAGGCGGTGATTTCGACACCATCATCGATTCCATCGAGCAGCGGATGTTCTCCCCGCTGGCGTCCGAAACCGTGGTGCTGCCCGGCCACGGCGATCAGACCACCATCGGCACCGAGGCCCCTCATCTTCAGGAGTGGATCGACCGGGGCTGGTAAGCCGACCCATCGGACGGTGTTCCCGCTTTCCGGTGATAGGGGTGGTCCCAATACCGGCGTAGACTGATCCGGTGAGCCGCCCCGAGGCCCCGCTGTTCGAGGTCGAGAACCTGCACGTCGCCACGGCTGAAGACGGCACCCCGATCCTGTCGGGCATCGACCTCGCCGTTCGGGCCGGTGAGGTTCACGCCCTCATGGGGCCCAACGGCTCGGGCAAGTCAACCCTGGCCAGCACGCTGTTGGCCAGCCCCGAGTACGAGGTGACCGGAGGGCGGATCCGCTTCAAAGGCGACGACATCACCGACTGGCCCGCCGATGTGCGGGGCAAGGCCGGTCTGTTCCTGGCCTTTCAATACCCCCAAGAGTTTCCCGGGGTGTCGGTGATGAACTTCCTGCGCCAGGCGTTGTCGGCCCGCAAGGGGATCGACTTGTCGGTGCTGGAGCTGCGCCTGGCCGTGATGGAGTGGATGGAGCGCTTCGACATGGACCCGTCATTCGCCGACCGCTACCTAAACGACGGGTTTTCCGGAGGCGAGAAAAAGCGCAATGAGGTGCTCCAGTTGGCCATCCTGGAGCCGGAGATGGCCATCTTGGACGAGACCGACTCCGGGTTGGACATCGACGCCCTCAAGATCGTGGCCAGCGGGGTGCAGGAAGTGCGGGACACCCGCCCGGACATGGGGGTGCTGGCCATCACCCACTTCCGCCGCCTGCTCGACCATCTGAAGCCCGACCACGTCCACATCTTGATGAACGGGAAGATCGCGGCCAGCGGCGGCTTCGAGCTGGCCGCCCAGTTGGACGCCGAGGGGTACGAGGCATGGCGCTGAGATCGGCTGCCCCCTCGGTTGGTGAAGGGCATGGGGCATGGCGCTAGAGCCTGCCGCCGTCCGGGGCGACTTTCCCATCATGTGCCGACAGGTACACGGCCATCGCCTGGTTTATCTCGACTCGGCGGCCACCTCCCACAAGCCCAAGGCGGTGATCGACTCCGTCGTCGACTACTACGAGCGCTTCAACTCCAACGTTCACCGGGGCTCCTACCAACTGGCGGTAGAGGCCACCGAGGCCCTTGAACAGGCCCGGTCCAAGGTGGCCCACTTCATCGGGGCCCCCCGGGATTCCGAGGTGATCTTCACCAAGAACGCCACCGAGGCCATCAACCTGGTGGCCCGAACCTGGGGCAAAGCCAACTTGGGGCCGGGCGATCCGGTGGTCATCACCGAGTTGGAGCACCACGCCAACATCGTCCCCTGGCACATGCTGACCGCCGAGCTGGGCATCGAGCTGCGCTGGATCCCGATCAGCAGCGACGGCCACCTCGACTTGACCGATTTAGACCGCCTCCTTGACGGGGCCCGCCTGGTGAGCGTGGCTGCGGTGTCCAATGTGCTGGGCACCATCAACCCCATCCGGCAACTGGCCGACGCCGCCCATCGGGCCGGGGCCCTCATGATGGTGGACGCCAGCCAGTACACCCCGCATCTGCCCACCGACGTGGTGGAGATGGGGGCCGACTTCGTGGCCTTCACCGGCCACAAGATGTGCGGGCCCACCGGGATTGGGGTGCTGTGGGCCAAATCCGAGCTGCTGGAGGCCATGCCGCCGTTCCTCGGCGGGGGCGAGATGATCCTGAATGTGACCAAGGAGGGGTTCAGCACCGCTGAGGTCCCTTGGAAGTTCGAGGCCGGCACCCCGCCCATCGCCGAGGCGGTGGGGCTGGGGGCGGCGGTGGACTATCTGACCGGTCTGGGCATGGAGCAGGTGCGAGAGCACGAGGTGGCCCTAACCGGCTATGCCCTTCGGACGCTGGCCAATCGCTACGGAGACGACATCACCATCCACGGGCCGACCGAGCCGGCTGAGCGCGGCGGGGTGCTGTCGTTCGAGTACAAGGGGATCCACCCTCACGATGTGGCCCAGGTGCTGGACCGCTCCGGGGTATGCGTGCGGGCTGGCCACCACTGCGCCAAGCCGCTCATGCGGGTGCTGGGCTGCACCGCCACCAGTCGGGCCTCCATGTACGTATACAACGACGAGTCCGATGTCGACGCCCTGGCCGATGCTCTCTCCGACGCCGACGCGTTCTTCATCGAGTGAAGTCCTGGGTACGGAATGACTGAGCACCGAATGACTGCATATCTCCGAGCCTCCGCTCGTAAACTGGTGGCTCGCCGCCATGCCTGACCTAGAAGACCTCTATCGCGAGATCATCCTCGACCACTACCGCAATCCCCGCAATCGGGGAGAGCTGGACACTCCTCCCGCGGTCCGAGCCGAGGGTTTCAACCCCCTGTGCGGCGACGAGGTGATCGTCTATGTGCATTTGGCCGGCGGGGTGATCGACGACATCAAGGTGGGCGGCCAGGGCTGCTCGATCAGCCAGGCATCGGCTTCGATGATGTCGGCCACCGTCAAAGGCCGCACCACCGAGGAGCTGCATCGGCTCAACCGGGCCTTCAAGTCCATGATGTCCATCGAGCCCGACCCCGGCGACCCGGCCCCCGTCAACGGCAACGGCGCCGACATCAAGCTGGGCGACCTCGAGGCCCTCAAGGGCGTGGTCAAGTTCCCCGTGCGGATCAAATGCGCCACCCTGTCCTGGCACACCCTCACCCAAGCCCTCCAAGAAGCCCAAACCACCGCCTGATCTCGGCTACGCCGTTCTGTCTTGAACGGTCGTTCAATACTGCTAGTTTGGGATCAGTGCTGCGGGGCCGTATTCCAAACCAAAACGACGCCCAATGAGCGAAGGGGCTGTTGCAGACATCGGGCAGGGTTGGCATCCCGACCCCAGCTCTTCGCTCTCGCTGCACGCCGATGCCTACACCAAGAAGCGGTGGTTCGACGCCGACCAATCAGCGATCATCAGTCGGAGCTGGCTGTGGATCTGCCATAGCGAGAAACTCCGCGCCCGGGGCAGCTTTGTAGCCGAAGCCATCGCCGGGCAGCCGATTCTTGCCATCCGCGGTCTCGATGGTGAGCTTCGGGCGTTTTACAACGTGTGCCAGCATCGGGGCCACTAGGGTGTTGACGCCGTGGGCAAAAGTCAAAAGCGTGCCCTGCAATATACGAGTCAAAGTTCTGTCGCTCTGGCGCGGGTCCTGCCATTCCGACTGATTGCGTCAGCGATCGGCCCGAGTCGTGCCGGACCCGAGAACATGCCGTGGTCCAACATTCTCTGAATATCTTCTAATTCCATGGCTGCGATAGCTCCAAAGACCCTCGGGATCGCACTAGCCCGTGACTTAGATGATGGCTCTTCTACGTTGTAAGGATGGCAGAAATGGGCAATATCGCCTCCCACCCCTTCAGGGGCGGGATAAGTCACACCATACCTGCTACAATGAAGTAACGCACTTGGGAGGCGGGCGATGGCATATGGCGAGATACGCGAATGGGCCGAACGCCTGCCCGTGGCTGCTTTGTTCACCCTTGACGAGGTGCAAGAAGCCTTCCCCTGCAAGTCCAGGGCCGCGATCAAGATGGCGTTGGGCAGACTGTGCGGGGGAGACGACCCGCTTGTGGCCCGCGCTGTTCGCAGCATCTACTGTCGCCGCCGATTGGGCCAGCGCAGGCAGGCGCCGATCCCTGTCGAGGCGCGCGAGGCACTGCCTTGGCTCATCGCCGGGCCCGGGTCGGGGCTCACCGGGCCCGATCTCATCAACCAGATCGGTTGGAGCACGCAAGTGCCGCCGAGCCGGTGGATCGCTGTTGTGGGCCGCCCGCCGCAGGCCCCGGACAGCGCTACGAAATACGAGGGCCGCTCTAACGAGAAGCGCCTGGCTCTGAACAGGTGGGAAGTCTCGCTCATCGAGGCCGCAAGGTGCTTCGACGCCTGGGCCGAAGTGGGTTGGGAAGAAGCCATGGAGAAGTACGGCGACAACAAAGCACGGGGGTTTTACAGCGCCCCCGTCCGCATCGCCCTGTTCCTTGACGCCGCATCTTCTGAACGCGGCCTCGGCCCCCTGTTCCAGGGGCGCTGCCGCGACCTGGGCGAGGTGGCGAGCACAGAGGGACCAGCGATTGCCGCGTAGATGCCGGGGACGGGTGCCGATCCCGGGCGGCGACGACCGACCCTGTCGATTGCCTGCCCAGAAGAACTCGGAATACTGCCACAAACACGGCTCCGGCAGAGCTGCCGCTCCCGCTCTCGGAGGCACAGTCCTCGGCATCGCCGCAGACCTTGGGCTGACAGCTATCCCCACCTGGGGGGTCAGCGCCCTAGTCGAAGACACGGGAACGTGGGAAGACATCCTCGATGTCTTGTCCGAGAGAATCCACCAACCACGCCTGCTGCCGCGTATCGTCGAGAAGGATCTCTATGTGACCGAGGCGATCCGACACGCCATTGCCCCGTCCGAGGCATACCCAGATGTTCGCACTGTCTTCAAGGGGGGAACGTCCCTGGCCAAGGCGTACCCCTTCCTCAACCGCTTCTCGGAGGATGTTGATGTGAACATCATCCCGCCGCCCGGCCGGGAATTCGGGCACAGCCGGCGGAAGAAAGCCCGAAAGGAACTCCATACCAGGCTGGACGAGGGCATCCCGTTGGACATTGACCACAAACGAGAAGGCACCAATTTCGCCACCTCTGCCATCACCTATGCGTCGGCCACTCCGGGAAGCGGGGCCGTTCTGGGCATGACCTTCGGCTCAGTCCTCGTCGAGATGAGCATTCGCGAGCAACCCCCGGGAATGTGCGGGATGAGATCGGTTACCTCACTTGCCGGCGAAGCCGCATCCGAACTGGACCCCGCGCTGCTGGAGGAATACCCGCACCTCAAGCCGTTCGAAGTCCTCACGGCCGACCCGGCAATCGCAGTTGTGGACAAACTTGATGCTTTGAACTGGAGAAGCGAATCGGACAACCCCGAGCAGATCGCTACTCGGGCCCGCGACATCTACGACCTTGCCCGCTTGCTCTCCCATGTCGAGGTAAGGGCCGAGCTCAATGCCTCTCTCGTATCCGAGATGCACGAAATCGTGGTGAAGTCGATTCCGCCAGGCCTCGCCGGCAGAGCAACGCCTCGGCCCGAGGATGGGTTTGCAGCAGCCAAGGCATTCCAATCAGGCCACCCATCTAACGAAGCTCTCAGAGGTGCATATCCGAGAATCAGGAATCTGGTCTACAGCGACGAGGACTGGATCGAGTTCGAGGATGCTATTGCAATAATCCACAGCAGCGCTCATCGGATCTGAACCCAACCCGTCCTGCGGCTTTCCACCTCGTGTTCGGACAACGGGACAACGGTTGGCGTGCGAGATGTCATCTCGTCCAAGCGCTCGCTGGCGCAGAATTGGGCTGCCCAGGCGCAGCCCCGACCAATCGGGGTGGCCAGCAGGCACATCGGGTCGTCGGATACTGCTCAGACCAACCTGAGCCTGCCCCTAGTCGGCATGAGTGCTCATCGTGCCATCGAGAGACCGTCTATCCCGACATTCTGCACGACGACGGGAGGTGCGGCAACTGCCATGAGTGACGGAACACGGCTAGAATCGGAGATAATCCCCAAATAATTGCCAGTTTTCTTATTTCGAGCGGCATCTTCCGCTGTGCCCGTCGGGGCGTATACACCGCCCCGGAACCTGCTTCATCGGCCTATTGCACCTAGGGCGGCGCGTCCCTCTCGCAGCGGTAGGAACCGCTGCGGTTTCGGGCACGCCGAGTTCTCTGCCAACGAGCCGCTCGGTGTGCCTGTGCTCAAGCAAGCTGCCAACTCTGCCTGAGCCCCCGGGCCCAGAGATAATGCCCCTCCTCCCGGCATATAGCCTGATCAGGCAGGTTCACCCCATCGCGTTGACGCGGCGGGCGAACTCCAAGTCGAGCTCGGTGAGGCCTCCGGCGGCGTGGTTGGTGATGGCGATCTCCACGGTGGACCAGACGTTGGACCACTCGGGGTGGTGGAACAGGCGCTCGGAGATCAGCGCCACTCGGGACATGAAGCCGAAGGCCTCGGAGAAGTCTGCGAACTGGAACGCGGCGGCGAGCTTTTCGCCTTGGCGCTCCCATCCGGGAAGGTTTTCCAAGGCGGCGGTGATCTCATCATCGCTGAGCAGTCTCTTGGCATCGGCGTCTACGGCCATGGGTCTCCTCCTAGGTGTATTTCAACGGGGGCGACAGAGCGGTCATCGACCCACGGATCGTAGCCAGTGTCCTCCAGTTGGGCGGCTAGTTCCGGGCCACCGGTCTCCCGGATTACGCCGTCGATGAGGATGTGGACCACATCAGCATGGAGCACCGTCAAAAGGCGGCTGAAGTGGGTGATGGCCAGCACGCCCAAATTGTCCTGGTGGGTGGCCTGCTCGATGCGATGGCTCACCGCGGCCAGAGCATCCACATCGAGGCCGCTGTCTAGCTCGTCCAAGATGGCGATACGGGGGCGGAGCACGCCGAGTTGCACCGCCTCGCTGCGCTTCATCTCCCCCCCGGACAGGTCCACGTTCAACGACCGGTACAACAGCTCGGGATCGAAGCCGACGAGCCCGGCCTCGACAGCCACTTGGGCCTCTACAGCGCTGCGGTCTCCGCCCGTAGCGGCCACCGCTTCTTCCAGCATGACCTCCAAACCCACACCCGGCACCTCGGTGGGATACTGCTGAGTGGAGAACAGGCCAGCGTGGGCCCGCTCCCACGGGGAAAGCTCCACCAGATCAACACCATTCAGAGTGAGCGACCCCGCGGTGACCTCATAGCCGGGACGGCCCATGATGGCGTAGGCCAAGGTCGACTTGCCCGAGCCGTTGGGCCCCATCACGGCATGAACCTCACCGGACGCCACCCGCAGGTCAACCCCATTCAGCACCATCTGCCCGCCGACTCGGACATGCAGGCCCGAGACAACCAATTCGCTCTCTGCGGGCCTACTCATCTTGGCCGACCTCCAACCAGATCTGACCGTCCTCCACGCCCACGTTGTAGATGGGCACCGGGCGGGTGGCGGGCAGAGTCTCGGCCTCCCCGGTGGCCAAGGAAAACAGGCTGCCGTGCTTCCAGCACTCGATGGTGCCCTCTTCGGCATCCACTTCGCCCTCCGCCAGCGAGTAATCGGCATGGCTGCATATGTCGCCCAGGGCGTACAGGTCGTCTCCCAACCGGACAACCGCCACCTGGTGAGCCAAGCCGCCATCCTCGACGTCGAACCGCCGGGCTTCGCCGTCGCCCAACTCGTCTAACGGGCACAGCACCACTCGATCCCCCGTCACGCCCCCGACCCGCCTCTCTCGATGGCATGGTGATGGCTAAACCCCTCGATCTTGGACTGGAGCCGATCTCGCACCGCAGGCACCGCCTCGAGGACAGGAAATTGGTCGAGCACCTCGTCGAAGAACCCCGTCACGATGAGCCGCTCGGCGGCCTCGGTGGGCACTCCCCGGCTCTCCAGGTAGAACAGCTGCTCACCGTCGATAGGGCCCACCGCAGAAGCGTGGCTGCAATGCACCTCGTTGTTCTCGATCTCCAGGTTGGGCACCGACTCGGCCCAAGCGTCCTCCGACAGCTTGATGTTCCGGTTGGTCTGGTAGGCGTTGGTCCCCCGGGCGTTGGGCCGAACCCTGATCAGCCCGGTGTACACCGAGCGGGATGCATCGTCCACCGCTCCCTTGAACAACAGGCTGCTGGTGGTGTCGGGCGCGGCGTGATCTTGGAAGGTGCGAAAGTCCAGAGTCTGGTCGCCGTCGCCGAAATACAGCGAGATCAGATCACCGGTAGCCCCTCGGCCGGACAGATGGGTGTCCAGCCGCATCCGGGCGTATTCGCCGCCCAATGCGGCCGATGACGCCCGCAGGTGGGCCTGCGAGCCGATGTGGCTGACTTGCGAGCCGATGTGCCACACCTTGGGCCCGAGTTCCTGCAAAGTCAGGTAGCCGACCCGGGCGGCGGAGGCCACCCTGATCTCGACCACCGGGCTCACGAACGCGGCAACGTCGGCTGAGCCGTACAGCTCCAGCACCTCGACCGAGGAATCGGCCCCGGCGTCCACGATCAGCCGGGGAAAAACCGCACCCCCGTCGGCGTCGACCCAGTGGCGCACCACGATGGGCCCCTCCACATTTGCTCCGGGGGGCACCCGCACCAGCAGCGGCTCAACGGAGAACGCGGCATTCATAAGGGCAAACAGGTCGACGTCAACCGATGCGGCCAACTCGGCATCGCCATCGCCCAGCGGGCGGACCTCCACCCCTTGGTCGGCCGCCTCAGAGGCCAGCTCCACGCCGCACAACCGCCCGTTGCTGGTGTCTACGATCGCGCAGTGTCCGGGAGCAGAGGTCGGAGATCGGGCACCGGCGTCGGAAGCCATCCGATAGCGGCCGAGATCTAGCTGTCCGATGGGGGTATACCGCCAGAGTTCTTCTTCCACCGAGGGCATGGGAGCAGCAGCCACCTGCTCGGCGGCAGCCATTCGACGGCGGGCCAGCCAATCGGGGCCGGGTAGGGCACCGGCCGCATCGGGAGTGAATTGTGAATCGATCACGAACGCCGACGGCGCTTTCGCCGCTTGGCCTTTCCGCCGCCGCCCGCTCTCAACCGTCGCCGGGACTTTTCTTTCTCCAGCTCGGCCAACACCCGGGGGCCGGCCTCGTTGACAATGTCCTCGGCGGCGTCCAGAAGGGCGCCGATGCTCTCATCGCTTCCCACGCTGGCCGGGGCCTCGGGAGTGGGAGGTGTTACCAAGGTGCCGTGAGACCAGTTCACATCCACCATGCGGCGCTCATAGGCCGAGCAGTCGTCGGGACAGCGCCACGGGGCCTCGGGGGCCAAGTCCAAATCGCACTTCCGCACGGTCTCCCCATTGGGGTAGGACCGGCTCTCGAAGTACTTGCAATCCTGCCGCATGGGCATCAGCCGACAGATCCCTCCATCTGCAACTCGATGAGCCGGCTCCACTCCACGGCGTACTCCATCGGCAGGGTTCGGGTGATGGGCTCGATGAAGCCGTTGACGATCATGCCCATGGCCTGCTCCTGGGTCAGCCCCCGGCTCATCAGATAGAACAGCTGCTCATCGGCCACCTTGGAGACGGTGGCCTCGTGGCCGATCTCGGCGTCCCGGGTGCCCACCTCCATATAGGGGTAGGTGTCGGACACGCTGTCCTCGTCCAAGATCAGCGCGTCGCACTGCACATGGCTGCGGCACCCGTAGGCGTCGTCCTCCACCCGGACCAAGCCCCGGTAGCTGGTGCGACCACCGCCGTTGGAGATCGACTTGGACACGATCTTGGAGGTGGTCTCGGGGGCGGCGTGGGTCATCTTGGCCCCGGCATCTTGATGCTGGTTGGGACCGGCGTAGGCCACCGACAGCACTTCGCCGGAGGCCTTGGGACCGACCATCACCACCGCGGGGTACTTCATGGTCAGGCGGGAGCCGATGTTGCCGTCGATCCACTCCATGTGGCCCTCGGCCTCGACCTTGGCCCGCTTGGTGACCAGGTTGTACACGTTGTTGGACCAGTTCTGGATGGTGGTGTAGGTGACCCGAGCCGATTTCTTGACCAGGATCTCCACCACCGCGGAGTGCAGCGAGTCGCTGGTGTACACCGGGGCCGAGCACCCCTCGATGTAGTGAACCTGCGAGCCCTCGTCGGCGATGATGAGGGTCCGCTCGAACTGGCCCATGTTCTCGGCGTTGATCCGGAAGTAGGCCTGAAGCGGCATCTCCACCGTCACACCGGGCGGCACATAGATGAAACTGCCCCCCGACCACACCGCGGAGTTCAGGGCCGAGAACTTGTTGTCGCCCGGCGGGATGATGGAGCCGAAGTGCTCCTGCACCAGCTCGGGATACTCCTTGAGCGCGGTGTCCATGTCGCAGAACAGCACGCCTTGGCGCTCCAAGTCCTCCCGGTTGCGGTGGTACACCACCTCGGACTCATACTGGGCGGTCACCCCGGCCAGGTACTTGCGCTCGGCCTCGGGGATGCCCAGCTTCTCGTAGGTGTCCTTGATCGAGTCGGGCACCGCATCCCAGTCGTCAGCCAAACCCTCGGTGGGCTTGATGTAGTAGTAGATGTTGTCGAAGTCGATGCCCGACATGTCGCCGCCCCACGAGGGCATAGGCCGCTTCTCGAACCGGGTGAGCGACTTCAAGCGGAAGTTCCGCATCCACTCGGGCTCGCTCTTCATCCACGACATCTCCTGCACGATGTCGGTGTTCAGCCCTCTCTTGGGCTTGAAAACGTAATCTTCCTCGTCGCTCCAGCCGAGCTTGTATCGGCCGAGATCAAGGGCGAGGGCTTCCGACGACATATCCAAATCCTAGCTACGGGTGCGACGTGTCTAAGCGGAATACTACCGGCGATCAGCCCAATAAGCGCATCTCTGCCCGATATCGGCGGCCGCGGTCTACGTAGCTCTGGGCATCTTCTCGATTCTGCCCCTCAGACATGAAGCCTTCCCGCACTTTGGCGGGGACGCCAACGGCCAGTGCCAGCGGGGGGATCCTCATCCGATTGGTGACCACCGCACTGGCCCCCACCAACGCCCCCCGGCCCACCACCGCCTCGTGCAAAACCACCGAGGCGGTTCCAACCAGGGCTTCGTCCTCTATCGTGCAGCCCTCCAGGTGGGCCAGATGGCCGACGGTCACATCACTGCCCACCACCGTGGGCAGATCCTCGGTGTTGTGGATGACGGCGTTGTCTTGGATGGAGGTACGGGCGCCTATAGCGATGCCCGCTCCGTCGCCTCGGAGCACCGCGCCCGGCCACACTGTGGACTCGGCTCCAACGCTCACCCGGCCGATGATCACCGCCTGGGGATGGATGAACGCCCCTGGGTGGATCTCGGGTTCGAAGTCCCCCAGTGCATACAGAGGCATGGCCCGTCAGCCCATCAGGTCGAACGAGCCGTACTTGCCGGCCAAGAACACCAGCGGCCCCACGTCGTCTCGCTGGACGCCCAGATCCAACACCCGGCCCAGGACGATCCAGTGGTCGCCGCCCTCCACCACTTGGTCGATCTCGCAATCGATCCACGCCAGGGAGGTCTCAAAGATGGGAGCGCCGGTGATCTTCGCCGCCCACTCCAAGCCGGCGAACTTGTCCTCGGCTTTGGAGGCGAACAGGTTCGACATCTCCCCTTGGTCCTCAGCCAGGATGTTCACCCCGAAATGGCCCGCAGCCTCGATGGCCGGCCAACTGGTGGACGACTTGCCCGGCATGAACATGACCAGCGGCGGGTCGAGCGACACCGAGCCGAACGAGCCGATGGCCAGCCCGGCGGGTCCGTCGGGCCCCGAGGCAGTCACCACGGTCACACCGGTGGGAAACTGTCCGAGCACTTGGCGAAACTTGGCCGAGTCGAACGGCGGGCTGTCAGACACATGGACTCCTCGGAGAGGGGCAGACTTTGCCCCTGGCAGCACGGAGGTTAGTGCCTGCCCTCTAACGACCCCGCGTCGAGAAGCGCGCCCATGGCCGAAGCAGGCGGTGGCCGGTCAAATGGCTGCGCAGAACAGCTCAGGGGTCACCGGGCAGTCGGTGCCGGAAACCGCTTCGGCCACTGAGACCAGTCCGTCGGGACCAGCCACTGCGTCCACCAACGTTAGGGGTACAACCTCTTCGTCAGCCTCCCACGCCTCTACCATTCCCAATGCCCTCTCGGTCAGCGAGCTCCACATCGGGCCCGGCAAGACTGTCCCCCTGCCGGCCACCAGCCAAACAGGCACGTCGGCGGCGCGGGCCACTGCTGCTGCGGCCCGAGAACCGGAAACAGCCAAGAACCCGTCGGGGCCCGCCGCGGTCGTCTCCAACAGCACCAAATCTGATGAGGCCGCCGCCGCTCCCAGCCCGCTCTCGTCCACCTCATCAACCCAGCTGTCCTGTTCAGACAAACGGCGCACCAAATGGTGGCCCTCCCCCAGCACATCCACGACCAGTACCCGCAGATCACCTCTCAGCCGCAAGGCGCTTCCGATCAGGTCGGGCCATCCGAGCACGCAGACAGCAACCTCGGCGGGCAACTCGCGCGACAGCATGCGGGCGGTTCTGTCCTCGGTGATTGCCTGCATACACGCCCGGACTTCTGACCAGGGGTCGGCCGCGGTGAGAACCCGAGAAGCGAGCCACATGAGGGGACCCGAGGAGGGCTGGCGGGCGATCATGCGCCGGCAGGTCGTGACCAGCCCGGCGGGGTCGTGGCCGAAACTCAACAGCGCTCCCGCCGTCTCCCGAACCAGGGATTCCTGACCCACCCCTGACGACCGGGCCACATAGCGAAGGTGCTCTATCGGGTGCACGACATGAGGTTATGCCACTGTCCTGGGGTAACTTCGAATGCGATGTCCACCACGCTTGACGCCGATGTGGCTTTGAGGCCGCTGACCGGCGAACCCCGCCCCATTGGCGACTGGGTTACCGTCTTCCACCTGGTCATGGTGGTGCTCGACCCGTACACCTACGAGAGCTCGTGGATGATCGACACCGCTGGCCGTGTTCTGCGCAACTTTGTCGGTGCCGACTGCCGAGTGGCGTTCTTGGTCACCGCATCGCCTGATGAAGCCCAGGAGTTCCTGGGGCCGTGGGCCGAGGAGATCCTGGCGTTCGCCGATCAGGACCGCTCAGTGGTGCGAGCCCTGGGGCTGGAGTCGCTGCCCGCCATCGTCCACCTCGACCACCAGCTCAACCTGCGGGCGTCCGCCGAAGGCTGGAACCCGCCCGACTGGAGAAACTTCGCGGCGCAACTCAGCAAGGCGATGAGCTGGCAACCTCCCGTGATTCCCGATGCCGGAGACCCATCGCCGTTCAGCGGCACCCCGGCACTAGGCTGAGATGAGCCGACAGAGGCGAGCAAATGGCCGAATTCGCCTACACAGAACTGCTCCCCAAGGAGCCTGACACCACCACCGAATACCGGCTGCTGACTGCGGACTACGTATCGCCCATCAAGCTGGGCGACCGCCAGTTCCTCCAAGTCGACCCCGAGGGCATCCGGCTGCTCACCAGCGAGGCCATGAGGGACATCGCCCACCTGCTGAGGCCCGGACACCTGGCCCAACTGGCCGCCATTTTGGACGACCCCGAGGCCTCGGCCAACGACCGGTTTGTGGCTGTCGAGCTGCTCCGCAACGCCAACATCGCCGCCGGCGGGGTGCTGCCCGGCTGCCAGGACACCGGGACCGCGGTGGTGGTGGGCCACAAGGGCGAGCGAGTGCTGACCGACGCCGACGATGAGCGGGCCATTGCCCGAGGAGTGTTTGACACCTACCAGACTTCGAACCTGCGCTATTCGCAGCTGGCCCCTCTGTCCATGTTCGAGGAGCGCAATACCGGCAACAACCTGCCCGCCCAGATCGAGATCTACGCCACGCCGGGAGACGCCTACTCGTTCCTGTTCATGGCCAAGGGCGGAGGCTCGGCCAACAAGTCGTACCTTTTCCAGGAGACCAAGGCGCTGCTCAACCCCGGCTCGCTCACCCGGTTCATGGACGAGGAGCTCCGCACCCTGGGCACGGCCGCCTGTCCGCCCTATCACTTGGCGGTGGTCATCGGCGGCACCTCCGCGGAGTACACGCTTAAGGTGGCCAAATACGCCTCGGCCCGTTATCTGGACACGCTGCCCACCGAGGGGTCGGCCACCGGCCACGCCTACCGCGACCTGGAGTGGGAGAACCGCATTTTGGAGCTGACCCGGAACTTCGGGATCGGGGCCCAGTTCGGCGGCAAGTACTTCTGCCACGACGTGAGGGTGATCCGGCTGCCCCGCCACGGCGCCTCCTGCCCTGTCGGAGTTGCGGTGTCGTGCTCGGCCGACCGCCAGGCTCTGGGCAAGATCACCGCGGAGGGGATATTCCTGGAACAACTGGAGACCGACCCGGCCCGTTTTCTCCCCGAGATAACCGAAGATGAGCTGAGCGGCCAGGTGGTGCGCATCGACTTGGACCAGCCCATGGCCGACATCCGAGCCGAGCTTTCAAAGCACCCGGTGAAAACTCGTCTGTCGCTCACCGGCACCTTGGTGGTGGGCCGAGACATCGCCCACGCCCGAATCAAGGAACGGCTTGACGCCGGCGAGCCCATGCCCGGGTACCTGCGCGACCACCCGGTGTACTACGCCGGTCCGGCCAAGACCCCCGTGGGCTACGCCTCCGGCTCATTTGGCCCCACCACAGCGGGGCGCATGGATGCCTATGTGGACCAGTTCCAGGCCGCGGGGGGCAGCCTGGTGATGCTGGCCAAGGGCAACCGGTCGCGCCAAGTGATAGACGCCTGCGCCCGCCACGGCGGGTTCTACCTGGGCTCGATTGGCGGCCCCGCGGCCCGGCTGGCCAAGGATTCCATCCGCAAAGTGGACGTGCTGGAGTACCCCGAGCTGGGCATGGAAGCGGTATACAAGATCGAAGTGGAGGACTTCCCCGCCTTCATCATCACCGACGACAAAGGCAACGACTTCTTCACCGAGGTGTCTACCCCAGTTTCGCTGGGCTAGGCCGCCTATTTTCCGATGCCGATGCCTTGATTGAGGCGCGCGCCCGCACCATCCGAGCAAACGCAAGGCGGATATCGCCTCTAAGGTTCAGTCGCAGAAGGGGGGATACCAGGCCGACCTCGCCTCAGTCCTTTATCAGACAGTTATCCCGTCGTCTGAGCGGCAGAGGCTTGGCGAGTATTACACCCCTCCCTGGTTGGCGGCGGCCATCGTGGAGTCAGCCGTGGCCGAGCCGCTGCGCGACAGGGTGCTCGACCCCGCCTGCGGATCCGGTTCTTTCCTGGTCGCGGCCATAAGGCGCACCGTCGAAGATGACGCGCCCCGGCATCGCGCGCACACGGCCCCGAGTCAGCAGCCAGGCGAAAGAGCCGTGGCGCAGCCTCCCCCTCATCGAGCTGAGAACTCCCGGCACAGTAGATGGAGTCCCACCTGGTCGACGTGCATCTTGGAGAGACCGTCGCCCCCTACGTCACGCTGCCGCCTCTTCGAGCTGTGCTTCCCATCGACAAGGACAACCATCTCGTGGTGTGCAACGCCGGCACAGCGGCCCAGGAGGCGGCCAAGCGGCAGCTCAATGCAATCCTCGCCGACAATGAGCAGGCCACCGTTGCGACTACCCGCAAGAACCTTCGAGCCTGGCTTGAAACCTCCCCCGAGGGCAGATCAATGGAAAGCGCCGTCGAGAATCTGCTGAGCTGATTGTCCGCCCGCTCCGCCTAGCCGCTTCCCAAGAAGGGCTCATGTCATCCAATTCGCCAAGCCAGCCTTCTCGCATCGCCATTCTGGCATGGTCAAGCTGAATGCTCAGTCACCTGTTCGGCCTGATCCAGACGACGGTGCATGGCGCTGATAAACACCAGCCATTCCCACGCTGCTTCATGATCTAAACCATAGTCATCATGATGAGTGACAACATTTCGCAGTGCGCTGGCCAAGCCCACGGCAAGGTACCTGTAGCCGTCATGCTCGTCTCGCTCAATGGGAGTAGAGCGGTCGTTGAATATCAGAAGCGGGGCGTCCGAAGAGAAGACCTTGTTGATCAAGGCGACACCGTCAAGGTCGGGCCGGTTGACCCATCCCTGCACCCGGTTGATGAACCGCTGGGAGGCCTTTCGCACCGCCTCGTCGTGATGGCCATCCTCGAACAGGGCTAGAGCCCGTTCAACCTCGAAGTGAAACCGCCCTACGTGGATCGGTGGAGATCCGATTGCAGTTTCAGTTGGTGATTCCTGTTCCCCCCGTGCCGCTGCGCTAGCCACCGATCAGCCGCTGGGCAAGAGTCCGGGCTTTTTCGGCACCATGCACTTTCATCCGTACAACCCGATTCGGGGAACCGTGTCGACCAAGGACTGAGATCTCCGACATGGCACCCAATGTCTTCATGAAGTTGCCAGTGTCAAGTTTCCCGTAGCCATCGGCCGCTGAGCGGATATCGGAAGTTGAAGTCTCCTGGCCCAAGGCAGTTCGCGCCCCACCAACAAGAAGTGCGATCTCGCGGGCCGCTTCAGCCCGAGAATCGGCCAATCCGCCCGAATGGACTTGCAAGACAGGCTCCTCGCCTGAGGTTTCAAAGATGTGCCTAACTTCCTCTGGCTCGATCTTGAAATAGCGGGCTATAGCGTCAACGCGCTGCTGCTCCTTTGCGAACACGCCATCGGCGCTCGGTGTAGCTGCGTTGACCGGCGTAGCTGCTTGGACCGCAACCGTTTTGGCAGACTCGCCTGCGGGACTGGATTCTCCGTTCTTGAGAAGGTGATCCAGCACTCGTTCAAATGCAACCCGGCGAAGATCGGCATCCGACAACTCTTCAGTTGCTCTTTTGGCTGTGGCGACGATCCCAGCCAAGTCATCCAGGTCGGTTGGCACCGTTTGATCCTTTCGTACGACTCTATTGCGAGAACTTGACCGACAGCGCCAAGTCGGACATGCCTTTCCCAGAATTGTACCAAGGTGCTGCACCAGTTGAATCCTCGGTTCCGCCGAGAACGCTGGGAGGGCAGAAGATCAGTTGATCTGGCGGTCGCGGCTTGTCCAGTAGGGCTCGCGGAGGCGGTATTTTTGGAGTTTGCCGGTGGCGGTGCGGGCCAGTTCGCCGCGGAACTCCACTGAGGTGGGGCACTTGTAGTGGGCCAGGCGGCTGCGGCAGTGCTGGATCAACTCGGCCTCGGAGGCCGCCGCTCCGGGCGACAGCACCACCAGGGCCTTCACGGTTTCGCCCCACTTCTCATCGGGGACCCCGATGACGGCCGCCTCGGCCACCGCCTCATGGGCGAACAGGGCGTCCTCCACCTCGATGGACGACACGTTCTCCCCGCCGGAGATGATCACGTCCTTCTTGCGGTCCAACAGGGTGAGGTAGCCCTCTTCGTCGATATGCCCGCCGTCTCCGGTGTGGAACCAACCCCCGGCCAGGGCCTTAGCGGACTCCTCGGGCTGCTCCCAATAACCAGTCATAACATGGTTGCCCCGAGCCAGCGCCTCGCCGGATTCGTCGACGTCCAGCGATATGCCCAAAGCGGGGACACCCTGACGGGAGAGCTTGACGGCCCGCTCGGCCGGATTCAGTTTGTCCCACTCGGCTCGACGTCGATTCATGGTCAGATAGGGAGCGGTCTCGGTGAGGCCGTAGAGCTGCATGAACTCCCAGCCCAGCTCGGTCTCCATCCGCTCGATGGTGCGGGTGGGCGGAGGGGCGCCGGCCACGGTCATCCGCACCCGGCCCGAGCCGGGAATCTCCCCTTCCCAGTCCTGGGCCGCGTCCAGCACCGCGGCCACCACTGCGGGCGCTCCGCACAGGTACGTCACCCCGTGGCGCTCCACCCGGCGCAGGATCTCCACGCCGTCCACCTTGCGCAGCACTATGTGGCGGGCGCCGGCCCCGCTGACGGCATAGGGCATCCCCCACCCGTTGCAGTGGAACATGGGCAGAGTGTGGAGGTACACATCCCGGTCGCTCACCCCGGCAGCCCAGCCGAAAGTGGCTGCGTTGAGCCACAGGGAGCGGTGGGTCATCTGCACGCCCTTGGGGCGGGCGGTGGTGCCCGACGTGTAGTTGATGGTGGCGGTGGCGTCCTCATCGGGCGTCCACTGCTCAGGCTCGACGTCGAACCGAAACAGGGCGTCATCAGCTTCGTCGCCCAGCACATATCGGTGGCGGCAGTCCACATCGGCCAGCGTGTCGGCCAGTTCCGGGTCGATCAGCAGCATCGACGCCCCGCAGTGCTCCACGATATAGCCGATCTCGTCCTGGTTGAGCCTGAAGTTGATGGGCACGCACACTCGGCCGCTCCCGCTCACACCGAAGAGCGAGACCATCAGCCGGGCGGCGTTGTGGGAGACGATGGCCACCCTCTCGCCGAAACCCACCCCGTGCTCGTCCAAAGATGCGGCTTGAGCCCGGGCCAACTCGGCCATCCGGGCATAGGTCAGCTCCCCCCAGCTCTCCGCCGGCTGATCTGGCTCGTCGACAATGCCCACCCGGTCGCCGTACACCGACTCGGCCCGGTCCAGGAAGTCCCCCACGCACAAAGCAACCTTCATGCCCCCACCGTATCCACCGCATGGCGTAGAGCGCCTGCTGTGGGTTCGCCCCAGTCCACTCGTACAATTCCGGTCGTGACGGTTGCGCGGGTTCTAGGAGTGGTCGGCAAGACCGTCATCTCCGTCGGGCTCATCATCCTGCTGTTCGGGATCTTCCAGCTATGGGGTACCGGTGTCATCGAGGCTCGAGCCCAGCAAGATCTAGAAAGCGAGTTCTCCAGCCTGCTGGAGGCTTCAGGGACCTTGAGCCCCCCGGCTCCCGTCCCGGTACCGACCGCCACCCTCGAACCTCCCCCCGAGCCCACCCCTGAACCCAATGAAGACACGCTTGTTGTCGAAGAGCCCGACCCGGTAGAGGCAAGCCCGACCCCGACAGCCACTCCCCAACCCACCGCCACATCCGGGCCCACTCCCGAGCCCACTCCTGATCCTGCCTGGCTAGACCTGCTCTACCCCGACTGGGGATCGCCCGTCGCCCGGATCCACATCCCCTCCCTCGGGGTGTCCAAGACGGTGATCGAGGGAGTCCGGGTCAGCGACCTCCGCAAGGCCCCGGGCCACTACCCCAACACCGCCCTGCCCGGCCAGGCGGGAAACGCGGCCATCGCCGGGCACCGCACCACTTATGGGGCCCCCTTCGGGGAAATCGACGAGCTGGTCCCCGGCAACCAGATCTTCGTTGAAACCATCCAGGGAAGGTTCGTCTACCAAGTGGCAGACCTGGGAAACGGCAACGGTCACATCATCGTGGCGCCCAGCGCAGTCGAGGTGCTCGACCAGGATTTCAGCGAATACCCCAACCGCCTCACCCTCACCGCCTGCCATCCCAAGGGCTCGGCCCGCCAGCGCATCATCGTGGTGGCCGAGTTGGTGAGCGAGCCCGCTCCCTCCTATCGCCAACTCGGCGAGGAGGGTCAAGCCGACGTGCAGTTGGCCGATGAGGACGTAAGCGAGCCGGCCGATCCCGCCGAACCGGCCGATCCTGCCGAAGCAGCCACCCCTATCCCGACCCCAACTGCGGCCGACCCCGCCACAGCCCCGACCACTGACAGCTCCGCCGGCGACCCCGCGACGGACACCAATGGGCCAACGGCAGCGGCATCAGAGGAGGCTCCGGCTGAAACCCCGACCGCGGAGGCCGCCGAAGAGGCTCCTGAACAAGCGCCGATAACCACCGCCGGAGATCAGCCGCCAACCGAGCCGCGCAGCCCCGTGCCAGCGGCGGAGCCGCCCGCCCCGGCAACCGATTCTTTCGGCGAGGGACTCAATGGCGACACCGATGCGTGGGCGCCGGCCATCTTGTGGGGTTTGGCCGCGCTGGCAGTCTGGAGCTCCGCCCTGTTCGCGGGCCACCGGTGGAGGAGGCTGCCCGCCTACGCCCTGTCCGCCCTACCCTTCCTAGTCGTGCTGTTCATGGCGTTCTGGCATATCGACCGGATCCTCCCCTCCTACTGATCCAATGGGCCACGGTTCACACCACGGGTCAATGGGCCACAAGATGCCGAGCGCGAACCGCGTCCTGATGGCCGTGGCGCTGGCACTGGCACTGGCCACTGCCGGCTGCGGCGGCGACGAGTCCGAGGAGTCCCGGCCCAACGAGATTTTTGTCGAGCCCACGGCCGAGCCCGATCTGCTGCCCACTGAGGAGGATCTGCGGGACCGGTTCGAGGGGATCGTCACCGAGCCCTACGACCTGCTGGTGGGAACCTGCTTCAACCAGTACCGGTATCTGGACCGCAACGACCTGCCCGCGCAGTTGACCACCGCCATCGGCTGCACCCGGCCCCACAACGCCCAGGTGTACGCCATAGTGATCCACGACGCCCCGCCCGGCGCCCCATATCCCGGAGAAAAGGCGGTCGACGATTGGGGGCAGATGCAGTGCTATGAGCAATTCGAGCCGTTTGTGGGCTTGGTCTATGAGCTGTCAGAGCTCGACATCGGCATGATCACCCCTAGCCGAACCGACTGGGAAGGCGATAACTATCACCGCCGGATCTCCTGCTATCTGTTCGACCGCAATCGGTGGCTCCTAAAGACCGATGTGGAAAACATCGGCCTCTGAATGCCTGCTCGTAAATGCCCGCTCTGGGCCAAGTGATTCTGAGCCGCGAGAAAGCGTCATGCCATCAGCGCGGCCAAAGCCGCCCACGACTGCGGCACAGCGCCACCCCCGGCACCGTTGTCTGGGTCCCAGTACTCGGCAAAGCCGCTCCGCATCGCCCCCCTCACCGTGGTTGAGGCCACCGCCTCGGCGGCCTCAACCCGGCCGTGTCGGCGCAATCCCACCCACATCAGGTAGCTGAGCTGGGGCCATGCCGGTCCTCGCCAATACGCCCGGGGATCGAAACCGGGCTCCTGGCGGTGAACACCCGCCGGCCCGCAGCCTCCGCCGTAGGCCGCCGAATCAACCAGGTCGGCAGCCACCGCGTCGATCCGTTCGGGCTCGGCGGAAACCAGCATCGGCAGCAGGCCGTCCAATGTGCGCGCCCGCCCCGAGCCCGACTCGCACGCGCCGGCGTCTGCCCAGGTGCGGAGAGAGCCGTCCCAGCGAGCAGCCAGGTGGCCGGCCAGTTCGTCAGCCCGGTCGGTTGCCTCCGACCGCCCGGCCACCGCGGCCAGCTCCCAGGCGTTGAACACCACCAAAGCGTTGAACCCCGCCGACGCTGACTCAAACGCGGGATTGGCCACCGGGGAGCGTGCCGAGCTGCGCTCGATCGACATCACCAGCTGGTTCTTGGTCCGACGCCAAGCTTCCAGAGAGAAACCGCCCGGACAGTTGTCATCCCAGCGGGGGCTGTCATCGGCACCGCTCTCCCACGGATGGCACAGCGCCACCAGCCCGCTGGGGAGGCGGTGGCGGTCGAACAGCAGAAACCGCAGGCCGTGCTCGGCTCGGGCCACGGTCTCGGGATCGACATAGGCGCCCCGGCGCACCAGTTCGGCAACGGCATGCCCGTACATGGGGGGCTGGGTGATGGACGAGGCGCCTTCCCGTCCCCACAAGTCAACTGCCGCACCGGGATTGCGGGCATAGTTCATGTGGGGGACGAATCCGTCTTCGCTCTGAACCGACAGCGCCGTCTGAAGCTCGGTCAGGGCGCGGTCGTCGCCCAGGCCAGCCCAGCACACCGCGTGGAAGCACGAATCCCACAGCCACTGCCACGGGTAGGTCGCAGGATTCGGCGCGGCGTAGCCCTCGGGAACCCAGTGGGCCTCCAAAACCGCCCGCGCCGCCTCCCGCACCTCCGAGCGACTTTGTTCGGCTGGCCCTTCCATCCCCCCAAGTCTCACAAAAAAGTCTCACAAGAGGGGCACATCTGGTTACCTCGCGGGAATGGCCCGCGGCGCGATCGTCTCATTTCGACTGGGGTTGAGCGACGGCGTGTCCGTCGTGGCCCGGCTCTGGCAGGAGATGCTGGCCGACATCGGCTTCGACATGGTGACGGTGGCCGGCGAAGGCCCAGTTGACCGGCTGATCCCCGGTCTCGGCATCGGCCAGCTTGATGGGCCGGACCCCGACGCGTTCTCCGCTGCGGTGGCCGACGTCGATTTGGTTGTGGTGGAAAACCTCTGCACCATCCCGCTGAACCTCCCGGCCGCTCGCACCGTTGCCCGAACACTGGCCGGTCGTCCCGCCATCCTGCACCACCACGATCCTCCGTGGCAGCGAGAGCGGTTCGCCTCGGTAACCGAACTGCCCGCCCACCATTCCTCTTGGCGCCATGTGGTCATCAACCGACTCACTGCCGAACAGTTCGCCCAGCGGGGAATCGAAACCACGGTGATCTACAACGGCTTCGACACCCACAAACCCGAGGGCAACCGGGCCGCGATGCGAAAAGAGCTGGGAGTGGCCGATGAAACCCTGCTGGTTGCCCACCCCGTTCGAGCCATCCCCCGCAAGAACATCCCTGCGGCCATCGCCATCGCCGAAGCGGTGGGCGGCGCCTATTGGCTGATGGGGCAAGCCGAAGAAGGCTACGGCGCCACCCTGAACCGGCTGCTGGCCGAGGCCCGCTGCCCGGTCATCCACCGGCCCGTGGCCCGAACCCCCGACATCTACGCAGCCGCCGATCTGGTTGTGTTCCCCTCCACCTGGGAGGGGTTCGGCAATCCCCCGGTGGAGGCGGCCATATGGCGACGGCCCTGCGTCGTGGGCGGCTATCCGGTGGCCCGCGAGCTGGCCGAGTTCGGCTTTCGGTGGTTCTCCCCCGAGCGCCTCGACGAGGTGCAGGCGTTCTTGGACTGCCCCGATGCCGGCCTGCTGGACAAGAATCAAGCCATCGCCTGCCGGCATTTCTCCCTGGAACGAGTCCGATCCGACCTGGTCGCACTGCTGGATGACGCCGGATGGCGCCCATGAGCGATCAGAGCACCGACGATCTGGCCAACCGCCGACGACTAATCGCCCGGTTGACCGCAATCGGCCAGCGGCTGGGCTACCTGCTCTATCTGGCCGCCGCCGCCCTGTTCTTCACCGGCTTCGCCACCAGCTTCCGCGGCAGCATGGTCACCGCCATCATCACCTGCCTCCTCGTCGGCTCGCTCGTGCTCGCTCCCGCCATCATCTTCTCCTACGCGGTACGAGCCGCCGACCGCGAGGAGCCCTTGCCCTAGGGGCTCTTGCCCTAGGGGCTTATGTCTATCGGCGCCTCGGGCAACCGCCCGGCAACCACTGCGGGCAAGAACTCGCGTAGCCTTTCAGGCAGCATTTTCTCCTCTGAGGCCAGCACCTCCTCCAAGCTCCACCAACGGGCATTCTCGAACGCCGCCGCTTCCAGCGCCTCAAGATGCTGGGGGTCCCACTCGCCGCCATCGGGGCACCAGGCCACATGTATGCGCTCGTTGGAATCGAAGTGGATGCCGGCAAAGTCGAACTCCACATGCTGGGTCCAAATGCAGGGGCCGACTTCCACGTCGGTGAATCCGGTCTCCTCCCACAGCTCCCGGCGGGCACCAGCAGCAGAGTCCTCCCCCGGCCCCAGACCGCCCCCGGGAATCTCCCACCACGGCCCCTTGTGGGGATCAACGGGGTCGCTGGCCTGCATCAAGAAAATGCGTCCTTGCCGGTCCAGCAGCACCACTCGGGCTGCGGGGCGGCGCAGGGTCCATGCCATGGGCGCCGACCATACCCGTCCGAATGGATAGCCGGCAGCAGGTTTCCGGTACAGTCCCGCCAAACAAGCCAACACCCGGGGGTGGCCCAAGATGGAGTTCGGATATTTCGCCCAGTGCTTCGTGCCCGATTTCGGCTACGAGGACAATCCCGACTGGGAGGCCCAGCGCATCCGCGACAACCTGGAGATCTCCCAGCTTTGCGACCGCAACGGGTTCAAGTACATCTGGGCCTCCGAGCACCATTTCTTGCGGGAGTACTCCCACATGTCGGCCCCCGAGGTGTTCTTGTCGGCGGTGGCGTCCACCACCGAGAACATTCATCTGGGCTCGGCCATCTTCAACATCACCGCCCCGGTGAACCACCCGGTGCGCTCGGCCGAGCGGGCCGCCATGATCGATGTGCTGTCGAATGGCCGCTTCGAGCTGGGCACCGGCCGGGGGTCGTCCTCCACCGAGGTGATGGGTTTCGGCATGCCCGGGGCGCCCCGCGACCCGGCCACCGGCCTGGCCGACACCGAGATCACCCGCGGCCTGTGGGATGAGTCCATCGCCCAGATCCCCCACATGTGGCGCGAGGGGGCGTACCGCTACGAGGGCGACAGCTTCTCTATGCCGCCCCGGGAGATCTTCCCCAAGCCGGTCACCAAGCCTCACCCCCCGCTTTGGGTGGCCTGCGGAAGCCCGAGCACTTTCGAGAAGGCGGGCAAGCTGGGCATCGGGGTGCTGTGCTTCACCATCGGAACACCCGACGAGATCGCCCCGCTGATCGAGATCTACAAGAACGAGATCGCGAGCTGCAAGAACCCGGTGGGTGACTACGTACACGACAACGTCATGTGTGTGGGCTTCGGGATCTGCCTCGACGATCGGGAGATGGCCATCGACCTGTCCACCCGGAGCCACATGTACTACTACCAGTGCCTCGTGTACCGGTGGCTTGACACCTTCCCCAAGCCAGAGGGCATCCCCGAGTGGCCCGCCGTCATACCCGAGCCGACCCACGACGACGTCAAGATGGCCATCGATGGCGGTTCGCTGTGCGTGGGCAACGCCGAGGACTGCATCCATGTGTCCCGCCAGTACGAGCGGGTGGGCGCCGACCAATACGTGATTAGCCCGCTCACCTCCACGCTGCCCATGGACGTGGTGCGCGAGACCATCGCCAACTTCGGCAAGCACGTCATCCCGGTATTCGACACCGACCCGGTACACCGCTCGACCCGCCAGCGCGAGGCCGCCATGGCCGCCGCCGAGGGCTGATCTGCCACTTTCTTGAAGAAACCGTTACAAATCTCGGGGGGCCTAGTCAGGATGCAATCCAGCCGCTAGCGTTTCACCATCCCTTGAGTCCAACGTTGGGAGCAAAGACATGCAGAAATCCGTTCAACGCTTGCTGGCCCTGCTCGGGGTGGTGCTGGCCTTCTCGTTGATTGCCGCCTCGTGCGGAAACGACGACAGCGACGGCGCGGCCCCTGAGGCCACCGAGGCGGCCACACAGGCACCTGAGCCGACTGAGGCCCCGGAAGCCACTGTCGAACTAGTCCAAGACGATGGCACTTTGCAGAACGTCATGGACCGCGGCCATGTGCTGTGCGGCTCCCGCGACGACGTGCCCGGCTTCGCTCTGTTGAATGAGAACGCCGAGTACGAAGGCTTCGACATCGACATGTGCCGGGTGGTAGCCGCTGCTGTCTTCGGCGATGCCGATGCCGTGGAAATCGTGCCGGTCACCAGCGCCGAGCGCTTCACCGCACTGGCATCGGGCCAGTTCGACGTGATGAACCGCAACACCACGTGGACTGCCACCCGTGACGGCACCGAGGGCGCCAACTTCTTGTTCACCACCTACTACGACGGCCAGGGCCTAATGGTGCCGGCCTCCACCGGGTTCACCACGCTCGACGACTTGGCCGAGGCCAACATCTGCGTGAGCACCGGCACCACCACCGAGCTGAACCTCACCGCGGTGTTCGCGGCCCGGGGCATCCTGTTCAACCCAGTCACGTTCGAAGGCTTCGACACCCTGGTGCCGGCCTACGAACAGGGCCAGTGCGAGGCCATGACTGCTGACAGCAGCGTGCTCGGCGTGTTCAAGTTCGAGATCGAGGGCAATAATGGCCCCGACCAGCACATCATGGCCGAGCTCATCTCCAAGGAGCCCCTCGGCACCGTGGTGCGTGACGGCGACACCCAGTGGGCCCAGGTCGTGAACTGGGCCACCATGGCCACCGTGCAGGCCTGGGAGTTCGGACTCGACTCCAGCAACATCGGCAGCTACTCCGGCACCGATCCCAACATCTTGAACTTCCTGGGCCGCGACGGCTTCGATCCCGGGCTCGGCCTGCCCTCCGACTTTGCGGTGAACGTGGTGGAGCAGGTTGGCAACTACGAGGAGATCTTCAACCGCTATCCGCAGTTGGGCGTCCTCGATGGAAGTGTGAACGACCTCTGGTCCAACGGCGGGCTCATGTACGTCCCGCCCTACCGCTAGGGGAAAATCCTCCCGCCTCTTGACAGGAGGCAACTGATTTGCTGATAAGCCCGCCGGTCGGTGACCGGCGGGCTTCCCTCGTCTAGTGTTCTAGGCCACATTGCTATGAGCAGCACTGCCGGAACCGCCGATACCCAAGCTGATCTCACCGGAGTCCCGTCTGCACCGATCGGCCGCAGGGCTATTGCCTGGGCGGTCGATCTGCTGGTGCTGGCCTTTGTGGGGGTGGTGTCGGTCTGGCAGCTCGGCTTCAGGCTGCTCGACGGATACAGCGACCACCCAGAGTTGGTCCTTGCCTGGTTCTTCCTCGTGCCGGTTCCCGCGGCCGCCGTTGCAATCATGGCTATTGACGCCGTGCGAATTGGCCAGACCCCAGGCAAGGCCGTAGCTGGAATACGCACGGTACTGGATGGCGTCGAAAAGAGGACCCTCCCTACCAGCGATCCACGAGTGCCCATACCGGCCACCCCAGCCCTTTGGCGTGATGTGCGCGTGCTGCGTGTGGCCAGCCAAGTAATGGCACTGATCGTGGTGGTAGCGCTCATCCGCTGGATGTTCCACAACCTCATCGTGAAGATGGACGAGCTGGGCCTGCCCAAGGATTTCGACTTCCTCGACAAACCCTACGGAGTGGCCCTCCGCGACGCCTTCGGCTTCAACGTGCGGGACACCGTTTGGAAGGCGCTCTTCATAGGCTTCAAGAACACCATTGCTGCATCACTGGTCGGTATCTTCATAGCCACCCTTGTAGGACTATTCGTGGGAATTGCCCGCCTGTCGTCCAACTGGCTATTGGCCAAGGGGGCAGCCATCTACGTGGAAACCCTGCGCAACATCCCCCCGTTGGTGGTGATCGTCTTCTTCGGGTTTGCCATCTTTACCTACGGCCCTCTTCCACGGTTCAACGCCGCCAATCCTCCGTGGCAGGGCAAGTTGCCAGGCTCAGACAGCAATTGGATCATCGTCAGCAAGGACCGCTGGGCCATCCCCTCGCTCTCAGAAGACGGCAATTTGGCCGCCTTCTGGTTAGCCATGCTGGCTGCGGCAATCATCGCCGGGGCAGTTTGGGTCTGGCGCACCCGACGCAATGACAGCACCGGCATTCCCCACCGCCGCGTCATTTGGTCGCTAGCCACCCTTGCGGTGATCGCCGTGCTGGCCTTCCTCGCCACAGGCTTGCCATATTCGTGGTCTTGGCCGGCCGTTTCTGAATCTGGCCGAAGAGTGGTAGGGGGATTCAGCACCAATTCCGGCTACATGTCTCTTACCCTGGCTTTGGGCTTGTACACCGCCAGCTTTGTGGCCGAGATAGTCCGGGGTTCAATACTCGCTGTGCCCAAGGGCCAAACCGAAGCAGCAACGTCGGTAGCGCTGAAGACAGGTCAGCGCTACCGCCATGTCGTCTTGCCCCAAGCCCAGAGGATTGCCATACCCCCCTACATAAGTGAGTGCGCCAACCTCATCAAGAACACCTCCCTTGGCATCCTGGTTGCTTATCCAGACCTGACGCAGGTTGCGGTCACAGCCTGGGGTATCAACTTCCCCGCCCCTCAACTCGTGCTCATCTTGATGGTGGTCTACTTGACCATCAACCTCGTGGTTTCGGCGCTTTTGAATGTGTACAACCGATCTCTTCAGCTAAAGGAGAGATAGGGAATGACGACGCCCGCACCGCCTGTTGGTCCCGACCCCAAAGAGAGCCTTCCCCCAGATGCCAAGCTTTCTGCGGTTGATTGGGCGCGCAAACACCTCTTCAACACCTGGTACAACGGCCTTGTCTCGGTAATCGCAACTGTGCTGGGGGCGATTCTCCTCTACTACGGCGGTCGCTTCATGTTGGTCACGGCTCAGTGGGAGGCGGTGCAGAAAAACCTCACGCTGCTCATGACAGGCACATACCCCCGCGACGAGCAATGGCGCCTTGTGGCTCAGATGTACCTGGTGGCAACAGCAATTGGCCTGGCATGGGGGACCTCAACCGCGCAAAGCAGAGATCGAGCCCAAGACACCGGCGTGGAATTTCGCCTGACCAAGCCCTTGGGTCTGTTCCGCCGGTATTGGCCAGTCCTCTTCTTGCTGGCTTTCATCTTGCTGTTCACCCGCACTATCTGGCCGACGCTGTTCACACTTTCCACGCTGGTAATAGGTCTTTTGGCGCGGTCGATGGCCATGCGACTGCCACGTACTGCTAGACAGCCCTCTTGGTACGCATCGGCCTTGTTGTCCATAGCGTCTTTCCAGGTGGTTTCGGGCACACACGGCAGCGCTTGGTGGTGGACTGCGGGTCTAGGCGCATTTGTCGCCATGCAAGCCACGGCCAAGATGGAATCAGACACGCCTTGGCACCGCAGCGCTTGGCGCATCACAGCCATCGTGGCCGCGATTGCTGTCGTCCGCATTGCCTACTGGCTCATAGGCGAGAAGTCCGGCATAAGCTGGGACCACTGGTCGGGCTTTTACCTCACCTTGGTGGCCACAGTTACCGCCATCACCTTGTCCTTCCCGCTAAGCCTGCTCTTGGCTGTCGGGCGGCGCTCCTCGCTGCCTGTGGTCCGTTGGCTCTGCGTAGGCTACATCGAGTTGTTCCGTGGCGTTCCCTTTATTGCCCTCCTGTTTGTGGCGAAGATTTTCATCGACTTCTTCCTAGACGTGGAGACGCCACTCTCGCTGACGACCCGAACCCTCATTGCCTTCACCATCTTCAGCTCGGCATATTTGGCTGAGGTGGTGCGAGGCGGCCTGCAAGCCGTGCCCAAGGGCCAAATCGAGGCTGGCCAAGCCATCGGGCTTCAACCCCCCGCAGTCATGCGCCTCATCGTTCTGCCTCAGGCGCTACGGGCGGTCATCCCGGCAATGGTGGGGCAGTTCATCAGCCTGTTCAAGGACAGTTCGCTGTTCGCCATCATCAGTGTGGTGGAGTTCTACAGAGCCCGAGAGCTAGTCCACTCTCAGCAAGAGTTCTCAACTACTGCAATTGCAGAAACCCTGGTGTTCGTGGCTATCGCCTACTGGGCGCTTAGCTACACCATGTCCAAAGAGAGTCAGCGCCTCGAGCGCCACCTCGGAGTCGGAGAGCGATGACAGATACAACTAGCAATTCCACTGCCAGCGTAAACCGCGACGCGACCCAGATCGGTGGGCGAGAGACCATGGTCGAAATGTCCGGCGTGGACAAGTTCTTTGGAACGTTCAAGGCGCTCTCGAACATCGACATGAGGGTGGGCGCCGCCGAGGTGGTGGTGGTGATCGGGCCATCGGGATCGGGGAAGTCCACGCTCATCCGCTGCATCAACCGGCTGGAGCACCACGACAGGGGCCACATCGTGGTGGACGGCATCGAGCTCACCGATGACGTGCGCAACATCGCCCTCATTCGCCGGGAAACCGGGATGGTCTTCCAGCAGTTCAACTTGTTCCCCCACCTCACCGTGATCGACAACATCACCCTGGGGCCCCGACAAGTTCTGAAGATGCCCAAGAAGCAGGCCGAAGACAGGGCAATGGAGCTGTTGGAGCGGGTCAAGATCCCCGAGCAGGCCCGCAAGTTCCCCGGCCAGCTCTCCGGCGGTCAGCAGCAGCGGGTGGCCATCGCCCGATCGCTGGCCATGCAGCCCAAGATCATGCTGTTCGACGAGCCCACCTCTGCGCTAGACCCCGAGATGATCTCCGAGGTCCTCGAGGTGATCCTGGAACTGTCACAGACGGGCATGACCTTGATCGTGGTAACCCATGAGATGGGCTTCGCCCGGGAGGCTGCCGACCGGGTCATCTTCATGGCCGACGGCGAGATCGTCGAAGTGGGCGAGCCCGAGCACTTCTTCACCAACCCCCGAGAAGAACGCACCCAACTCTTCCTGTCCCAGATCCTCTAGCCTCCGCACTCGCTGTTCGCGGCCCAGTGGGGTCGGAAACAGAGCAATCCGGTCTCCCGGTACCATTGGCGGAATGAACGTTGATTCCCTGCTGACTGAGGCCGCTTGCCGCCTGGCTGGCGGGATTACGAACCCGGTGTTTGGAGGTAGCAGGTGAACTCGTCCGGCTTGTGGTCTGGATACATGTATTCGCAGGTGTAGAACGGCGATCCATTTCCCCCGTCGTCGAGTTGATCGTAAGCCTCGAAGAACTCGCCGGCATTCTCCATCCAATTGTCCGGCTTGAAGATCGCCGGGTAGGCCATACCCTTATCTCCGGCCTTTTCACAGTTGTTGGTACACGTCTTATTCGCTTGTTCCCGAGCAGTTAGGTCGGTGTTGCGAGTGACCATTACCGGCGTGACCGTAGCCGTCGTATCGCCGTCCGAATCGGTACTGGTAGTGTACGTGCTCGTGGCTGTGGGCGCCGTGTTTCCGCCCGAAGCACTGTAGTCCCTTCCAGGCTCACCATACTTTGAATCATACGTGTTGCAGTCATTGGCGGTTTCGCCGCACGACTGCCACGGGGTTGGCTTCTCCGGCGGTTCGGTGGGCTTCACGTAGCCGTCGGGCGGATTGGGGTTCACGTAGTCGGAGTAGGCTTTCCGGGCCGCATCTCGAGCCAGGACCTCCCTGTTGTATGCTTCCCATGCCTTGTTGACGGCGAAGATATCGGGCACTGTCTGGCGCGTTGTCTCCCAGGCATCTGTGGTCTCGTTGTACGTCACGACTGAGCGCTCGACCATCGGCAACGGCTTTTGCGGCTCGTTGATGCCGGGCGGCATGGTGGTGTACCCGAGCGGGTTCGTACTGCCCTTGCAGAGTTCGCTGCGATTCGGTCTTATCTGCACAGTGATCTTCCGTTGCATCTGGGGATCAGTAGGATCAACAATCTCGACTGACACAAGGGGCAGAATGTCGGCCGAACAGATTGGGATGCCTTCCGCATTCACCCATGGATCGGCGACATCCGAGTCAGGCAGGCCGGTGTCAGCCTCCTGGGCGGCGGCGGGCGAGATCAGCAGCACCGCCAAGAACAGCGCCACCGTCGCTGTGATCAACGCAGATGATTTGTGCCCTATCGATGAGGATGTGCGGGGGGACAGCGGTACCATCTTGAACTCCCTATGTCGTGTGCCAGTCCTGCATACGAAACTTCAGTGTTCCGTATACAGGCTGCTGTTCTTGTGACCACGGTAGCGGAGTTCTGATACGTCGCACAAGAGCTTCAAGCCCAAAGACGCTGCTGAGAGGGCCAAGGCTGCTGGGGCGGGCCGCAACGCCGACGCGGACTTCCGGCGCGCCAAGCGTCGCCTCCAGCAAATGGTGCAAGAACCGCAAACACCTAGATCAGATGTCGAAAGCGGCGAGAACCTGATCGGCGGCGGCGGCGGCGGCCACTTGGCCGGCTGCCACCTGTTGCTCTAGTAGATCGGCGATGTTGGCCACTTCAGGGGAGGACTTGAGGTGGTCTCGGATGCGGTCGTCCACCATGGCCCACATCCAGCGCACCTGCTGGCCGGCCCGTTGGTCAGCGAGCTCACCGGAGTCGGCCAGCACCTTAAAGTAAGCCTGGACTTGGGTCCACACCTGGTCGAGCCCGGTGCCCTCGATGGCGCTGACTGCCAGCACGGGGGGAACCCAGCTGGGATTGGCCGGGGCGGTCAGGGACAGCGCCGCCCGGTAGTCCCGCACCGCACGCTGGGCGGCGATCTCGTTGCCGCCATCGGCTTTGTTCACCACCAAGGCGTCGGCCAGCTCCAGCACTCCCTTCTTGATGCCCTGGAGCTCATCGCCAGCGCCCGGCAGCATCAACACCAAGAAGAAGTCCACCATGTCGGCCACCGCGGTCTCCGACTGACCCACGCCCACGGTCTCCACCAGCACCACGTCGAATCCGGCCGCCTCCACCACCGCCATGGTCTCCCGGGTGGTGCGGGTCACCCCGCCCAGCGATCCCGAGGAAGGCGACGGCCGAATGTACGCGGAGTCGTCTATGGCCAGGTTGGGCATTCGGGTCTTGTCGCCGAGAATGCTGCCCCCCGATACCGACGAGGACGGGTCAACCGCCAGCACGGCCACCCGGTGTCCTTGTGAGGTGAGGAAGGTTCCCAACGCGTCGATGAAAGTGGACTTGCCCACCCCGGGCACACCGGTGATTCCCACCCGTCGAGCTCCACCGGTGTGGGGCAGAAGCCGATTCAGCAGCTCGGTGGCCGCCACCCGGTCCTCGGGTCGGGTGCTCTCTACCAGGGTGACCCCCCGGCCCAGCCAGGTGCGATCGGCGGCCAGCACCCCCTCGACGCAAGCGTCGAGGTCGATCACTGACGCTCGTCCAAAGCGACCAACAGCTCCAGGGCGGCATCAGCGATAACTGTGCCCGGCCCAAAGATCGCCTCCGCCCCCGCAGCCCGCAGTTCGTCGTGGTCGCTGGGCGGGATCACCCCGCCGACCACGATCATGATGTCGCCCCGTCCCAGCTGCTTCAGCTCAGCCCGCAGCTCGGGCACCAGAGTCAAATGCCCAGCGGCCAGCGACGAAGCCCCCACCATGTGTACATCGGCCTCCACCGCCTGGCGGGCCACCTCGGCCGGGGTCTGGAACAGTGGCCCGACGTCCACGTCGAAGCCGAGGTCGGCAAATGCGGTTGCGATGACTTTCTGGCCTCGGTCGTGGCCGTCTTGGCCCATCTTGGCCACCAGTATGCGGGGTCTGCGCCCGATTCGGGACGCGAAACCAGCTACCGCTTCCCTCACCTCGCCGGTGCCGCCGCCGTTGTCGTCGCTTTGTCCCATTTCTGATTGGTATACCCCGGAGATGGTGCGGATCCGGGGCGCGTGGCGACCATACACCTTCTCCAGCGCGTCGCTGATCTCCCCCACCGTGGCCCGAGCCCGGGCCGCGTCGACCGCCAAGGCCAGCAGGTTGGAATCCCGACTGCCGACTGGGCGCCCGGCCCCCGCGGCAAGCGCGTCCAAGGCGCGTCCGCAGGCGTCGTTGTCCCGCTCGGCCCGCAGCCGCTCCAGCCGGGCGATCTGGGAGGCCCGCACTTCGGCGTTGTCCACTTTCAGCACCTCGATGCCCTCTTCGCCGCCCACCTGATAGCGGTTCACGCCAACCACCGTCTGGACGCCGGAGTCAATCCGGGCCTGGGTGCGAGCGGCGGCCTCCTCGATGCGCATCTTGGGGATACCGGCCTCGATGGCCTCAGCCATGCCGCCCGCGGCCTCCACCTCGCTGATGTGCTCCCACGCCCGCTGAGCCAGGTCGTGGGTGAGCCGCTCCACGTAATAGGAGCCGCCCCAGGGATCGGCCACCCGGCAGGTGCCCGACTCGTGCTGCAACAGGAGCTGGGTGTTGCGGGCGATCCGGGCCGAGAAGTCTGTGGGCAGGGCCAGCGCTTCATCCAGGGCATTGGTGTGCAGCGACTGGGTGTGTCCCTGGGTGGCGGCCATGGCCTCGATGGTGGTGCGGACCACGTTGTTGAATACATCTTGGGCGGTGAGGCTCCACCCCGAGGTCTGGCTGTGGGTGCGAAGCGAAAGTGACCGGGGGTTGGCCGGATCAAAAGGCCGCATCAGCTTGGCCCACAGCAGGCGGGCGGCCCGCAGCTTGGCCACCTCCATGAAGAAGTTCATGCCGATGCACCAGAAGAAGCTGAGCCGGGGGGCGAAGGCGTCGATGTCCAGACCGGACTCCAGGCCTGCCCTCACGTATTCCACGCCGTCGGCCAGGGTGTAGGCCAGCTCCAGATCAAGGGTGGCCCCGGCCTCTTGCATGTGGTAGCCGGAGATGGAGATGGAGTTGAACTTGGGCATGTTGGCCGAGGTGAAGGCGAATATGTCAGAGATGATCCGCATCGACGGCACCGGCGGGTAGATGAAGGTGTTGCGGACCATGAACTCCTTCAAGATGTCGTTTTGAATGGTCCCACCCAGCTTCTGGGGCTCTACCCCCTGCTCCTCTCCAGCCACTATGTACATCGCCATGATCGGCAACACCGCGCCGTTCATGGTCATCGACACGGTCATCTGGTCCAGCGGAATGCCGTCGAACAGGATCTGCATGTCGGCGATGGAGTCGATGGCCACCCCGGCCATGCCCACATCCCCGCTCACCCGCTGGTTGTCGGAGTCGTAGCCGCGATGGGTGGCCAGGTCGAAGGCCACCGACAAGCCCTTCTGGCCAGCAGCCAGGTTGCGCCGGTAGAAGGCGTTGGAATCCTCGGCGGTGGAGAACCCGGCGTACTGGCGGATGGTCCACGGCTGGGTGGCGTACATGGTGGCGTAGGGACCCCGCAGGTAGG
The DNA here is from genome assembly GCF_965208475.1 of Candidatus Poriferisocius sp. Lineage (GTDB taxonomy): Bacteria > Actinomycetota > Acidimicrobiia > Acidimicrobiales > Bin134 > Poriferisocius. The sequence continues at coordinate 1,540,167 of NZ_OZ242338.1, forward strand.
GCTCCAGCCCGGGGTAGGTGTCACAGAAATCCAGCGGCGCCCGATCCTCGGCGGTGTACAGGCGGCGCACGTCGAATCCCTCCGGCGTGGCCCAAGTCAGTCGGTCAGGGGCCTCTCCAGACTGCTCGGCCACCAGATCGGCCCAACTCGCTCCGTTTGCGCTGGGCGCCGGTTCGCCATAGAGGTCCACCCCGGTGAAATCTGGGATGGTCACAGGCCCAGCCTTTCGTGGAGGAATCGGAGGGCGGCTATTGCGTCACACCCCATGTAAATGCAGCCATCGGCCCCCCATCGGTCATCAGGGCGTCCGGCGAGGAGCACATAGCCGCATCCGGCTTCTTTGAGGGCGGCCACCGCGGCAGCGGCATTTTCCTGGTACACCTCATCCGACGAGCACACCACGGCGATGAGCGAGCCCGAGGCTGCCCAGGCTGCGACCGCTTCTTCTGGGGTGTCAAAGCCGTCGTTTCCCAGAACACCGATGCCGCCAGCAGCCAGCAGGTTGGCGGCAAACGCCGCCCGGGCGCTGTGGACCGCCATCGGCCCTAGATTGGCCAAGAACGCGGTTGGGCGAGATGGGGCGGCATCGGCGGCATCCCGCAATGCCTCAAACGGCTCTGCCAGCCGGCGAAGACCGGGAACCCCCTTCATCGGCGGCCTCTCCACCTCTGGCTCGTCCAAGTCGGGGAACTCGCTTATCCCGGTGAGCGGCAGACGGCGGGTGGCCACATCGCGGCTACGGGCCGCGTGGGCCGCTTCGATGCACTCGGTTAGATTCGCACCCGCTTCCAGTTCCTGAAACAAGCCCCAAGCGGTGGCCGCCAGGGCATCGGTCAGCGACTCGGCGTAGTAGGAACCGCCGGCAGGGTCGATCACCTGATCAATGTGGGACTCCTCTCGCAGCAAGAGCTGCGTGTTGCGAGCGATCCGCAAACCCAGCGGGTCGGGCGCCCCGATGGCCGCGTCGTACGGGCTCACGGTGATGGCGTCGGCACCACCCGCCGCGGCGGCGAAACAGGCCACTGTGGTGCGGATCAAGTTCACCCACGGGTCGCGGCGGCTCATCATGGCCCCGGCGGTCACCGCGTGCTGGCGTTGCACGGCGGGCTCGATGCCGCACACCTGGGTCACCCGAGCCCACAGCCTGCGGGCAGCCCGCAGCTTGGCCATGGTCAAGAACTGGTCAACCCCGGCGGCGTAGCGGAACTCCAGCTTGGCCGCAGCTTCCCCCAAATCGATGCCTGCGTCCTCACAGGCCCGCAGATAGGCCACCCCGTGGGCCAGCGAGCCGGCCAGCTCTTGGGCTTCGCTGGCGCCTTGGTCGGCCAACCGCGCCCCATTGGCCACCGCGGCCACCACGTCGGGATAGTCCAGCGACCGGCTCACCGCCGCCCCCACCCTGGGATCGGCGGCATCAGCCCCGAACCCTCCTCTGGCTTCAGCCGGGGTCACACCCCTTCGCCCCCACAGGCCGACCAGGGCATCGGCGGCCTCGCTTCCCGGACCAAGCATGACCGGCACCGAATCGGGAACTCCCCGAAGCAGCCTGTCGATCTCATCGACGCTGCTTGAACCGTCGACCAGCAGTTCGATGGCATCCACGCCCCCGTCGAGGTCGGCGAGTACGGCCTCATTGCCGGTGGCAGGGGCATGGGCCTGTCGAACCTGCCACGCGCCGCCGGCAGCCCTGCTGCCCCGAGTGAACGGCGCCACGCCGGGCAGGCTGGGATCGCCCGCGTGGTCGGCACCGGTGTAGAGCGGCTGAATTGCAATGCCGTCATAGGTGGTGTGAACCAGCTTCTTGTCGAATGGCGCCCCCCGCAGCACCTGCTCAACCAGCGCCATCCACTGGTCCCGCCCCGCCAGGTCGAAATCCCCGGCCAAGCTCATCACGGCATCGCTCACAGCCGCGATGATACGCGTAGCCCCCCCGGCGAACCCGCTTTGGAAAGCCAAGACCCAGTGAGGGTCTGGGTGTTCTGCCGCCAGGTGCCCCCGGCGAACCCGCCTTGAAAAGCCAAGACCCAGTGGGCCATTGGCTACCGCAACTTGTTGCCGATAACCGGCGAGAAGGAAACTCATTGGGTTCCTCCCCCATCCCACCCCCTTCCAAAATCGAGGTAGCGACATGGCAGACCTGCCGTTCAAGGCGTTCGACGCCGACAACCACTACTACGAGGCCACCGACGCCTTCATCCGACACATCGACCCGGCCATGAATAAGCGCTGCATGCAGTGGGCCACCATCGACGGCAAAGAGCGCTTGCTGGTGGCGGGCAAGGTCAACCGCTTCATACCCAACCCCACGTTCGACCCGGTGTCCAAGCCGGGGGCGCTTCAAGACTTTTTCCGGGGCCGCAACAAAGACGGGGTGGACGTGAAGACCATGTTCGGCGAGCTAGACCCCATCTCTGAACGGCCCGAGTACCGGGACCGCGACAAGCGCCTGGAGTTGATGGACGCTCAGAACATCGAAGCCGCCCTGTTCTTCCCCACATTGGGCGTGGGCATGGAGCAGTCACTGCGCCACGACCCTCCGGCCGTGGTCGCCGCCTTCACCGCATTCAACCGGTGGCTGGCCGAAGATTGGGGATTCGCCTACCAAGAGCGCATATTCGCCGCCCCAGTGATCTCGATGATCGACGTGGACTGGGCGGTATCCGAAGTGGAGTGGGCCTTGGCCAACGATGCCCGCATGGTGGTGATGGTGCCCGGGCCGGTGCCCACTCCCGACGGAGGCGACCGCTCGCCGGGCATGCCCCACTACGACCCGGTGTGGGCCCGCATCGCCGAGGCCGGAATAACCGTGGGAATGCACGGCGGAGACGGTGGCCTGCACGACTACAACGAGCGGTGGGAGCCCACCGCCGACTTCCAGTCGTTCCGCACCTCCACGTTCAAGCAGATCACCGGCCACGACCGCCAGATCTTCGACACCATGGCCGCCCTGGTATGCCATGGCCTCTACGACCGCCACCCCAATCTGCGGATTGCCTGCATCGAGAACGGGGGCATGTTCGCCCCCCGGCTGGTGGAGGAGCTGAAGATCGCCTACGGCAAGATGCCCCAGGAGTTCCGCACCGATCCGGTGGAGCAATTCGTGAACCACGTCTGGGTGTCGCCCTACTACGAGGACGACATCGACCTGATCAAAGAGACGATGGGCGCCGACCACATGCTGTTCGGCTCCGACTACCCCCACGCCGAGGGGCTGGAGGTGCCCACCGACTTCATCTACGACATCCCCAACTTCACCGACGCCGAGGCCAAGGCCATGATGCGGGACAACGCGTGGGATGTGATCACTCCCCGCTCCGCACTGGCCGCCTGAGAGAGGAAGCACACCATGGCCATGCCCACAGACATCCCGATCATCGACACCATGATCGGGTTCCCCAAGCCCGACTTCTCCACCTACGACTTCATCCGGACCCAGACCAAAGACGCCCAGACATCGGAGGAGTTCGACTTCCCGGTTGAGTACATGTTCAAAGGCGTGCCGAAAGAGCTGTACGGCACCGATGACGACCCCGTTCAGGTAACGCTCAAGGAGATGGACCGGTTCAACATCGAGTTGGCCCTCATCTCCTGTGAGGACGAGTCCGGCCAACGGGCGCTGAAGACCCATCCCGAGCGCTTCATCGCCACCATGAGCGTCGACCCCAACGATGTGATGGGCCAGGTGCGGCGCATAGACCAGCTCCATAGGGAGTGGGGCGTGAAGGCGGTGGGGGCGTTTCCGGCGGGCTGCTTCCCCCAGGTGCCCATCGACGACGCCAAGTTCTATCCGGTCTACGCCAAGTGCGTGGAGCTGGATCTGCCCATCTTCGTGTGCGCCGGCGTGCCCGGCCCCCGGTTCCCGTTCTCTCCCCAGCACGTAGAGCGCATCGACCGGGTGATGTACGACTTCCCCGAGCTCACCTTCGTCACCCGCCACGGCTGCGAGCCGTGGGAGGACTTGGCCGTCAAGCTCATGCTGAAGTGGCCCGGGTTGCACTACTCCACCTCGGCGTTCGCCCCCAAGCACTACCCCGAGGCCATTATCCGCTACGCCAACACCCGGGGCGCGGAGAAGATCATCTACGCCGGCTACTTCCCCATGGGCCTGTCGTTGGAGCGGATCATGACCGACATGAAAGACGTGCCCTTCCGCGACAAGGTTTGGCCTGGCTTTTTGCGGGAGAACGCCCGCCGAGTTCTCAAGTTGGATTGAGCCACAGGAGACAGAACATGAGCGATCAGCGAGTAGAGCAGACCTGGGAGACACCCTCTTTGGAGGAGATCCCGGTCATAACGAAGATGCACGTGGAGGCCATGGAGTCGAGCGACGACCCCATGGTGTGGGCCCAAGTGGGCATGCACCATGTGCTTATCCGCACCATCGGCCGGCGCTCGGGCAAAGAGCACAAGGTGGCCTTGCCCTACTGGCGCGATCCCGATGGCCACCGCATTGTGGTGGCGTCTTTCGCCGGGGCCAAGGCCCACCCCTCGTGGTACTTCAACCTGGCCGACAAGGACTCCAACCCCGAGCTGCTGGTCACCGACGAAGGCCGGCAGTTCTGGGCGGTGGCCGACATCTGTGAGGGCGACGACTACCAGGCCACCTGGGAAGGCTTGGTGGCCGACCGGGCCTGGTATGCCGATTACCAGGCCAAAGCCCCCCATCGCCAGATCCCCCTGGTGCGGCTGGTGGAACAGCGCCCGGCATAGGTCAAAGGAGTTCAATCGTGACCGACCGACCAGTCCGCACCCTGCCGCCCGCGGGGGCTATCCAAGACGAGCGCGAGATCGAAGCCGTGCTCGAGGTGCTGCGCTCTGGCAACCTCAACATCGGCGAGAACGTGGCCCGCTTCGAAGACGAGGTGTCCACGATATTGGGCAAGGAACGAGGGGTGATGGTCAACTCCGGCTCCTCGGCGCTGCTGCTGGCTATCAGCCTGCTCGACTTGGAGCCCGGAGACGAGATCATCACCTCGGTGCTCACCTTCTCCACCGACGTGTCGTCCATCGTGCAGTTGGGCCTGGTTCCAGTTTTCGTCGACGTGGAGCCCGACACGTACCAGATCGATGTGAGCCGCATCGCTGAGATGATCGGACCCCGCACCAAGGCCATCATGACCCCCAACCTGATGGGCAACTGCCCCGATTGGGACGCAATCCGGGCCATCGCCGACGAGCACGGGCTGAAGGTGATCGAGGACTCCTGCGATGTGCTGGACACCCGGCTGCGGGGAACCCGGATCGGCGCCCGCAGCGACATCAGCCTGACCAGCTTCGCCATCTCCCACTCGCTCACCTGTGCGGGCAACGGCGGCATGGTGGCCATGGACGATCCCGAGCTGCACGACAAGTGCCTGACCCGGCGCCGCTGGGGGCGGCGCTCGGAGTCGTACCTGTATGGCTCCCGCAAAGGGCAGGACACCCGATGGGGCCCGTTGGACGACGGGACAATGTACGATCAGATCTTCATCTTCGACGACCTGGGCTACAACTTCGAGCCCTCTGAGCTGGGCGCGGCCTATGGACTGGTGCAGCTCTCCAAGCTCGAGGAGTTCAACGCCCGCCGCCGCCACGCCTTCGATCGCTACAACGACCTGCTGGTCAACCACACCGACAAGGTGATCCTTCCCCGCACAACGCCCGAGTTGGAGACCACTTGGATGCGCTACGGGTTCATCCTTCGGCCCGAGTCAGGTTACGACCGCACCGATGTGCAGAACTATCTCGAAGACCGAAACGTGCAGTCCCGTATGGTGTGGACCGGAAACATCCTCCGCCAACCCGGCTTCTCGGGCATCGAGCACCGGGGACCCGTCGATGGCTTTCCCCACGCCAACCTAGTGATGGACAACGCGCTGTGCATCCCCACCCACCACGGCATGGGGTCGGACGACGTCGGCTACGTGGTCGACACCCTCGCTGAGCTGTTCGGCGGCTAGCGCCCTGCGGAGCCGATTGCTCAGGTGCGGCCCAACTGGCCCATGTCGAAGTAGTCCGACCAGCGGGCAATCCGCCCGTCGCGTATTTCGAACACCCCGCACACCGGAAGAGCCACTTGGCCGTCGGCGGTGTTGATGTAGTCGGTCCGCTCGTTCAGCACGACATTGCCATTGGCCGCCTGATGGTGGGTTTCAAACGAGATGCCCCCGGAGGCGGGGAAAAATCCCTCCAAGAACGCCCGAATGGCCTCGGCCCCTTCTAGGGGATCCATTGGCACGTTGTGGTAGACGGCGTCGTCGTTGAAGTAGGCCATGAGCTCGTCGGCGTCGCCATTGGCCCACGCGGCGCAGAATTGGCTCACCAGCTCGCTGGGATCTGCCGGCAGATCAGCCATGGTCATTCTCCAGTCGTCGAAACCTGTTGTCGGAATGACCAGCTTGGCCTGCCGCAGGCCCACCTTGCCAAATGGCAAGGACCTTCTAGCGCACGGCTGTCACATGTGCTATCTTACAAAACAGTCCAGCTAGCCTGTTTTGGCATTTGACAGTAGGGGGGATCCCATGCGGACCAATGAGACCAAATCACTTCGAAGCTGGAGGCTTGTCGCCCTGCTCTTGGCTGTATTGGCGCTCGTCGCCGTCAGCTGCGGCAACGACGACGACTCCCGGGGCTCGCAGGAGACGATCACGATTGCAGTAAATGGATGGAACGGGGCTGCGGCGAACTCCGCGGTGGCCGCCCAGTTGCTTGAGAGTGAACTCGGATACGACGTTGCTCGGGTGGACATCGACGAGAACGCCCAGTGGCCAGCCATCAACATCGGCGACATCGACGTATCGCTCGAAATCTGGCCTTCTGGGCACGCCCAGGACATCGTCGACTTCATCGACAATCCAGATGCAAACATCGACAACGCTGGCTTGCTCGGACCTGTCGGCAAGATCGGCTGGTTCATCCCCACCTACATGGTGGACCAGTACCCGGAACTAGCTACTTGGGAGGGTTTCGCCAATCCTGAGCTAGCCGGGATGTTCGCCACCGCCGAGACCGGTGACCTCGGACAGTTCTTGGGCGGCGATCCAAGCTTCGTGCAGTTCGACGAGGCGATCATCAACAACCTAGGCCTGCCTCTCCAGGTGGTCTACGCCGGCTCCGAGGCCGCAATCCTGGCCGCGGTCGACTCGGCATACAGCCGTCAAGACCCGATCCTGGTCTACTTGTGGACGCCGCACTCGGCATTCAACAACTATGACCTCACCAATGTGCTCCTGCCCGAGTACACCGACGCATGCGGCGAGGCCGCGGCGAGCGCACCTGAAGATGTTGACTGCGACTACCCAGCAGACGTGCTGTTCAAGATCATCAGCAGCGACTTGGCTGAAAACGCCCCTGATGCCGATGCCTTCTTGCGGGCAATGAACTACACCAGCGCCGACCAGATCCAAATGCTGGCCGCTATCGAGAACGACGGTCAGTCGGTGGACGCTGCTGCGGCAGCGTGGATCGAGGACAACGAAAGCATCTGGAGCGCTTGGCTCCCCTCCTAAGCTCCAGCTGAGAACCGGTGTCGGCGGCTTGCGGGAGCCGCCGACACCGGTTCTGTTATTTTCATCGAGGAGCAGTCGTTGTACGACTTCATCATCGTGGGAGGCGGCTCTGCTGGCTGCGCGCTGGCCAACCGACTGAGCGCAGACGCGGGCAACAGAGTCCTGGTTTTGGAAGCGGGGCGGCGGGATTACAAGTGGGATGTGTTCATCCACATGCCCGCGGCCCTGGCCTTTCCCATCGGAAACCGCTTCTACGACTGGAAATACGAAAGCGAACCCGAGCCCCACATGGGAGGCCGAAGGGTCTACCACGCCCGCGGCAAAGTGCTAGGCGGCTCCAGTTCCATCAATGGCATGATCTTCCAGCGGGGAAATCCCGCCGATTACAACAAGTGGGCCACCGAACCCGGCATGGAGCACTGGGACTACCGCCACTGCCTGCCCTACTTCAAGCGCCTGGAAACCTGCTTGTCGGGAGCCGACCAATGGCGGGGCGGCGAGGGCCCGCTGGTGCTGGAGCGGGGGCCCGCTGAGAGCCCTCTCTACGCGGCCTTCTTCAAGTCGGTGCAGGAGGCCGGGTATGAACTGACTGACGACGTCAACGGGTACCGCCAAGAGGGCTTCGCCGCCTTCGACCGCAATGTTTACCGGGGTCGGCGGCTCTCGGCATCACGGGCTTATTTGCACCCTGTGATGCACCGCAAGAATCTCGAGACCAAAACCGGCGCCCTCATCAGCCGAGTGCTGTTCGACGGGAACCGGGCGATCGGCGTGGAGTACCACCGACGGGGACGCAAGCACATCGCCCGGGGCAGCAGGGTCCTCTTGTGCGCCGGGGCATTCGGCTCGGCCCAGTTGCTTCAGCTCTCCGGCGTGGGCCCGGCTGACCTGCTGGATTCGTTGAGCATCCCGGTGGTGGCCGATTTGTCTGGAGTGGGCGAGAACCTCCAAGACCACCTAGAGGTGTACATCCAGTACGCCTCCAGCCAACCGGTGTCCATGCAGCCCGCCCTCCAACTGTGGCGCCGGCCCTGGATCGGATTGCAATGGCTGGCCCGAAGAGGGCCCGGCGCCACCAACCACTTCGAAGGCGGCGGATTCGTGAGGTCCAACTCCGAGGAGTCGTACCCGAACCTCATGTTCCACTTTCTGCCACTGGCTATCCGCTATGACGGCTCGTCGCCGAGCAGCGGGCACGGCTACCAGGTTCATGTAGGGCCCATGTATTCGGACGCCAGGGGAAGTCTTCGGATCAAGTCGCGCGACCCCCGGGTGAAGCCCGCCCTCCAGTTCAACTACCTGTCCACCGAACAGGATCGCCGCGAGTGGGTGGAGACCATCCGGGTGACCCGCAACATTATGAACCAGCCTGCTTTTGCCCCCTACAACGCCGGAGAGCTTTCACCGGGACCCGACGTCTCCACCGATCCGGAGATCATGGACTGGGTGGCCCGCGACGCCGAGACCGCGCTGCATCCCGCTGGAACGGCCCGCATGGGAACCGACAGCCAGTCGGTGGTGCATCCCAAGACCATGGGAGTCCACGGAACTGAGGGGCTGATGGCGGTCGACGCCTCGGTGATGCCCACCGTTACCAACGGCAACATCTACGCCCCGGTGATGATGATCGCCGAGAAAGCAGCCGACCTCATTCTGGGCAACGAGCCGACTCCCCCCCAGGATGCCCCGTTCTATTCCGCTGGGCCGATCAGGTCCCGAGCCGCTCAATGATCGGCGATCATGTCCGAGACAAGGTCGAGCACTTTGCGGCGCTCCTCCGCGTTGGGCGGTGCCAATCCGAACAGGTCGATAAGCCACAGCCCGTCGCCGACAATGCGGGCCAGCAGCGCCTCTACATCGCTGATCCCATCGTCGTTCCGCAGCCGATCTTGCCACCGTCGGAAGGTCGCCCGGGTGCTGTCCAGCAGATCGTCGTCCACCGCAGCCGCGGCCAGAATCGACACCGCGGTATCGGTGGCGGCCTGGGTCGGCTCCCGCACATAATCGAGATAGGCCAGTGCGAACGCTCCCTCGCGGGAGTCGATGCCCTCGGACAGAACATTGAGCTCGTGGTCGAGCACTCCCATCACCTGGTTGAGCAGCCCGATGATCAGCGCGTCCTTGGAGCCGAAGTGGTAGAGGAAACCGCCCTTGCTCACCCCGGCTCGGGCCGCCACCTTGTCGAGGGTCAGCGACGACACCCCCTCCTGTGTGATCACCTCGGTGGCCGCTTGCAGAATCCGGTCGCGGGTCATAACGGCGCGCTCTTGCACCGGCTGACTTCTGGACCGCTCTCTCGCCTCCGCCATCGCGGTGTCAGGCTAGGCCAAACCGATACCCGTCCGCGCGGCCGGTAATGTCTGTTTCAGGGGCGACGATGGACACTGCGCCAGGCACAGCTGAAGTATCGGCACAAGTCAAGGTCGAGGGCGTGTGGAAGATCTTCGGCCGAAAACCCCGCGAGGCCCAGGCTATGGCAGAAGCCGGGGCCACTCGTGAGGAGATCCAATCCGACACCGGCAGCGTGGTCGCCGTTCGAGACGTCAACTTCCAGGTAGCCCCCGGGGAGACGTTCGTGGTCATGGGCCTCTCCGGCTCGGGCAAGTCCACCCTCATCCGGTGCGTCTCCCATTTGGTTGAGCCCACCGAGGGAATGGTCGAGCTGTGCGGCACCGAGCTCACCCGGGCAGACAACGCCACGCTGCGCGAGCTGCGCCGCCAGAAGATGGCGATGGTGTTCCAACATTTCGGTTTGTTCCCCCACCGTAAAGTGGTGGACAACGTGGCCTACGGGCTCGAAGTGCAGGGAGTGGATCGCCAAGCCCGGCAAGACCGAGCCCGAGAGCTGTTGGACACGGTTGGTTTAGAGGGTTGGGGCGACCACTATCCCCAGCAGCTCAGCGGCGGCATGCAGCAGCGGGTGGGCCTGGCCCGGGCCCTAGCCGTCGATCCCGAGGTGTTGTTCTTCGACGAGCCGTTCTCTGCTTTAGACCCTCTCATCCGCCGGGACATGCAAGATGAGCTGATCGACCTCCAGATGAAGCTCCAGCGGACGCTGGTGTTCATTACCCATGATTTCGCCGAAGCGCTGAAGCTGGCCGACCGGATCGCCATCATGAACGATGGCGCCTTTGTGCAGGTCGGAACCCCGGTGGAGATTCTCACCAACCCGGCAGACGACTACGTGCGGGCCTTCACCCAGGATGCCCCAGTGGCCAAGGTCTTGCAGGCTTGCTCCTTGATGCGGCCTCTCGACGGGAGGACCGTCGAACCCCGATGGCCACAAGTCTCGTTGGCCACCCCGCTGGAGAATGCGCTCCCCCATTTGCTCGGTTCCACCAACCCAGTGGTGGTGTGCGATGAGGACAACACTCCAATGGGTTTGCTCCACGGGGACGATGTCGCCGACGTGATCTCTGAGAACCGCCCATGACGGCGGTGGAAGAAGCCCGCTCCAAAACCACTGGGCTGAGGACCGCGCCGGACAGCCGCTTGGCCCGTTTCGTCTTGGCCACCGGCACCGTTGTCGTGTTGGTTCTGGTGTTTCGGTTGTTCACCAATTTCAGCGTGTTTCCCGATTCCTGGGACGTCGGGCTAGCCGACCCCATCGACCGGGCTCGGCGGTGGCTGATAAACAACCAAACCTCTCACTGGCTTTACACCGTCTTTTTGAACCCCGTCACCGACGCCATCGACTGGGGCATCCGCCGGCTGGAGTCCATCCTCAAATGGTTCCCGTGGTACTCCTATCCGCTGTTCACCGGCATCGGGTTGTGGTGGACTCGGGGCCGGGTTGCCGGTGCGCTGGGGCTGGCCGGCGTGGCTTTGATCGGGGTGGTCGATCTCTGGGAGGAGTCGTTCGCCACCCTGGCCCTCATGGGAGTGTCGGTGCTCATCTCCATGGCCATCGGCATCCCACTTGGCATCGCGGCCTGGCGCAGCGATGTCGTCGCTCGAATGGTCCGTCCCACCCTCGACGCCATGCAGACCATGCCGGGGTTCGTCTACCTAATCCCCTTCGTGCTGCTGTTCGGGTTCGGGCGGGTTCCGGCCCTGATCTCCACCGTGATATTCGCCCTGGCCCCAGTGGTCCGCCTCACCGAGGTTGGGCTGCGCACCGTTCCTCAGATCACGGTTGAAGCATCGGAGATGTTCGGAGCCACAGAACGCCAGACGCTGCGGCTGGTGCGGCTCCCCCAAGCCCGCCCGGCCATCTACGCGGGCATGAACCAGACCACCATGCTGGCCATGAGCATGGTGGTCATCGCGGCCTTCATCGGCGCGGGAGGGCTGGGCCAAGTGGTGCTGCGGGCCATGCAGAACATCAACGTAGGGAAAGCCTCCGAAGCCGGCATCGCCATCGTGATCATGGCCATCGTCTTGGATCGCTTCTCCACCGGTATCGCCACTGCGGACCCCGGCCGCGACGCCCGGCTCATGCGGTGGTTGGCCGCGGGCACGTCGGTCGTCGCCCTTGTCGGAGGAATCGCCGGGTGGAACGAGTTCCCTGAGTCGCTTAACTGGCAGTTCGCCCCCTACATGAATGACGTCTCCGATTGGGCCCGAGACAATCTGTACGACATCGGCGGCTCGGGCATCGGGACCGGCCCGTTCAGCGACTTCGTCACCCTCGAGTTCGTGACCCCGCTACGCGAGTTGCTGGCGTCGGACATCCCCTGGCCCGCCATGATCGGGATCGGGGTCGTCCTCGGCCTGTGGGCCAAAGGGGTTCGCTTGGCCGTCGGCATCGGGGCCGCGCTGTTCGCCATAGGCTTTTTGGGCATGTGGGCACTGTCGATGGACACCTTGGCCCAGACCATCGTGGGGGTGGCCGCCACTTTGGCCATCGGCGTGCCGGTGGGGATTCTCACCTCCCACAATGACTTGCTCCGATCTGCCTTGAAACCAGTTCTGGATTTCTTCCAGACGATTCCCAGCTTCGTGCTGCTGGTTCCGGTGATCACCCTCTTCCATGTGGGCCGCATCCCCGGCATCATCGCCTCGGTGATCTACGCCCTTCCCGCGGCGGTCCACTACACCGACCTCGGGCTGCGCCGGGTGCCCGCGGAGATCCACGAGGCATCCGAGAGTTTCGGCGCTACTCGCGGGCAACGCCTTAGACGGGTGGAGATGCCGTTGGCCGCCCCCGAGCTGATGGTGGCGGTGAACCAGGTCATCATGCTGATTCTGGCCATGGTGGTGATTGCCGGCTTGGTGGGCGGCGGCGGGCTGGGCTTGGAGGCCGTTAGGGGCCTGCGGCGCAGCGACGCGGTGGGCCGGGGATTCGAGGCCGGCATCGCCATCGTGCTGTTGGCCAGCATCCTCGACCGGCTCACCCGGGCCATCGCCGATCGCCTCCGCCCCCCGGCGGCGGTCTGAGCCGCTCAGCTGCTCAGCCGTAGGCGATTACTGGCTGTCTTCGATCCACGCCGCGGTGGCGGCCTCCTGCTTGGTGCCATCGAAAGAGATGCGCTGGGTGGGCTCCACCTCAATGATCACTCGCCGGGGGGAATCCAAGAATCGGGCGAAGTGGCGCTGCACCTCCTCGTCGGGATGCAAGGCGGCAGCCAGATCGGGATAGAACCAGGCTTTGGTCTCATCGTCGTCGTGGAGGCGGCAGATGCCCTTGTAGGTCACCGTCTGCCGCTGAGGCACCCCGGCGGCACCGGTGCTGGTCACCACGATGCACACTCGGGGGTCGCGGCGCACCGCGGCGATGCGGGCTCGCTGGCCGCTGGCCGTGAGCCAGAAGCGCCCCTGGCGCCAAATGAAACTCATGATGACCCCCACCGGCCACCCCTCCTTGTTGGCCCAGATGAACGTACACTCGGTTTGAGCGGCCAGCATGGCCTCCTCGGCGTCGGCACCCAAACCCCACCCCGTCACATCCTCATAGTCGGCTGCCGCCGCCTCGGATCGATGTTCGTCGCTCATGGGCACCTCCGCCCGCTCAACCTACGACCATTGTTTGTACTTGGGATCGGGTGATCTTGCCCAGTGGACTGCGGCAAAAGGCTTCCACGAGGCAAGGCATCTAGTCTCAGACCATGAGCGCCTCCATCGCATTCGGCACCGGCAAGGTCCCCGAAGACCTCTCGACCTACGGGGCCTGGGCCCGCCAAGTCGAGAGTTCCGGGTTCTCCATGGTTGTGGCCGGCGACTCCCAGTCGCTGTGGGCCGATCCGTTCATGACCCTCACCGTGGCGGCCGACAACACCGAAAACGCCCTGCTGGCCACCACCGTCACCAACCCCGTCACCCGCCACCCGGCGGCGGCCGCATCCACCGCCATGGCGCTCCAGCAGATCTCCGGGGGGCGGTTCCGCTACGGCATCGCCTCGGGCGACAGCGCGCTGTTGAACATCGGGGAGAAACCGGCGTCGGTGGACTATCTGCGGGACTACACCTCGGCGGTCAAAGCGCTCAGCAATCGCCAGGTGGCTCATTGGGAAGGCAGGGAACTGCACATGCGCTGGGGTCCGGCCCCGGTCCCGGTGTGGATCGCGGCGGAAGGGCCTCGCACCCAGTACATGGCCGGCCAGATCGCCGACGGGGTGATCCTGTCCAACAGCCTGCCCGCCGACGTGTGCGAGATCGTGCTGGACAACATCGCCGAAGGCGCCCGCTCAGTGGGCCGGGACCCCGAAGAGATCGAGGTGTGGTGGTTCGCCAACCTGCTGTTCGCCGAGTCGGAGGAGGCCGGCTTGGAGCAGATCAAGTTCTTGATCGCGGGCACCGCCAACCATGTGTACCGATTCCACATGGACGGCAAGGGCCTGCCCGATCACATCAAGCCCCGGGTGGCCGCCATGATGGCCGAGTACGACAGCCGCCATCACGCCTTCGCCGATGGCGCCAACGTGAATGCCGGGCTGGCCGACAAGCACGGACTCACCGAATTCCTGGCCAGCCGGGGCACCATCGCGGGCCCGCCCGAATACTGCATCGACCGCTTGGCCGAACTGGCCGAGCGGGGTGTGAACAAAATGGTGTTGGCCCAGTTCATGGACGACAAGGAAACCTGGATGCGCGCCTTCGCCCAGCACATCGCCCCCGTTTTCTGCTGACCCTCGATCGTCCCCCCGCAATCGCATCGGATAACCAATCTGAACCGGAAATCCCACGTAATTGCTATTGCGGTCGCCTTATTTGTTAGTTATGCTTACAAACTAGTGCGAGGGGCCTCTGATTCACGGTTGCTCAGGCTGTTGAACGGCCAGCGGATTGTCGATGCCATGTTCGACGCCGCGCCACATGGCATCTCGCGAGCCGACATAGCCCGCGTGACTGGGCTATCCAAACCGACTGTCTCAAATCTGGTGGCAGATCTTGAGGCCTCGGGGCTCATCCGTCTGTCCCCAGTGCCAACCACAACCGGAAGCGTGGGCAGGCCGGCCATGCTCTACGAATTCGTGCCGGAGGCAGGTTTCGTTGTGGCGGCCGATATCGGCGCCACCAAAATCATTGTCGGCGTGGCCAATCTCTTGGGGACAGTGGTCGCCGAACGGGAATTGGAGACCGGGCCAAACGCTGAGACTGCGCTCAACCGCGTGGCGGAAACGGCCCATCAGATGCTGTCAGAGATCGGCGGGCAGGCCGGATCGGCCTGTATCGGCGTTCCCGGCATCTACCGCCCGCATTCCGACGGTGTCGAACAGGCGCTGAATCTGCCGGGATTCGAGGGTCTGCAAGTACGAGCCAAACTCGAAGAACTCCTCGACATGGAAGTCCGCGTGGACAACGACGTGAATCTGGCTGCTCTAGCCGAGGCAGACCTGGACATAGACCAGACCAACTTTGCCGCCATCTCCATTGGCACCGGAATCGGAATGGGAATCATCGCGGGCGGGGAACTGTACCGCGGGGGGACGGGAGCGGCCGGAGAGGTCGGGTCGCTGGAGCTCCATGGCTCCCCCGCCGACTCCAATGCCCCCCTCATCTTGGAAGACGTCTCGTCGGCACCGGCCATCCGCAAGCAATTCGGGCAGGCAGCTGAGTCCGGGTACCCGACTGAGCTGCACGGCAGTGCTGACGTTCCGGAGATCTTCGACGCAGCCGCCCAGGGCGACCCGGCAGCCGTGCATGTCTTGGAGAACGCGGCGTCAGCCATGGCGACCGCAGTAATGCAGTTGTGCCTGATCATCGATCCGGAGCGGATTGTGTTCGGCGGCGGCGTGGGGGCCAACCAGGTGTTTGTGGAGGCGGTCAATGCCGAGCTATATCGGCGGCACTCCCAACCGGTGGAAATCTCTGCTTCAACGCTCGGCCGGCGCGCCACATTCCTCGGGGCTGTGTCGTGGGCGCTCGATGAGCTGCATGAGTCACTGGTCACCGACACCCTCGGGAGCCAGCGGTGACCCCTGAGGCCGTTGCCGATGCCGTCAACCCCGACGGACTCATCGAACTCGTCCAAGAGGCCGTCCGCATCCCCAGCGTGACTCCCCATGAGGGGGACTTCGCCCACTGGGTGCATGAGCAGCTCCAAGATGGGGTTTGGGAACGAGCCCAGCTCTCCCCTTGCGCCGACTACCGCCCAAATGTCTACGCCAGCGCCGGACAGACAAGTCCCTCGTTGGTTCTGGCCGGACATCTCGACACCGTGCATGCCGACGACTGGAAGGCGCACTGGGCTGGGACCGACCGAGCTGATCCCTATGCGGCCCCGATCATCGACCGGGCGATCTGGGGCCGAGGGGCCGCAGACCAAAAGGCAGGCATCTGCGCCATTCTTGAGGCCTTCCGAGCGATCGGTCGAACTGGCTGCCAACCGAAGGGCCGCGCCACTGCGCTGTTCGTTTGCGATGAGGAGTCGGGCCAGCCTGGCAGCGGCGTTTCGGCCGGCATGAAGACTGCCATCGCCGATGGGGTCATTCCGCAAGATCACCCGCCTGACTTCCTCATCTATACCGAGCCCTCCACCTCGGCCATCTACACCGCTCAAATGGGCTTTCTCATCGCCCAAATCACGCTGACCGGTCAATCGGCCTACTTCGGACGCCCCGAACTCGGTGTGGACGCCCTCTGGGCCGGGCACCGCCTTTTGTCCGCGCTTTGGACGCACTCCGATGATCTGCGCGCCCAGCCCCAGCACCCACTGATAGGGCCGGCATTTCTGCTTGTGACCGAGGTCAACTCAGGAGGGAACATCGCTGTTCCCGGACAGTTCCACCTGTCGTTGATCCGCAAGGTCCTCCCTGACGAGCGCCTCGATGCCGCGGCGGATGCCATCCGAGACATCGCAGCCCAGGTGGCCTCTGATCACGAAGTAGAGGCTTCGGTAGAGTTCTCCGCCTCTCGCGACCACCCGGTGGGCGGCACTCCAGACGAGATACCCACCGACCATGCCGCGGTACAGGCTCTGGGGGAGTCCATTTCAGCGGTAACGGGCGAAGCGCCCCGGATCGAAGCCGCGCCGTTCTGGTCGGAGAAGTCATTCCTCGCTTCCCTCGGTGTGCCCGGCGTGTACTTCGCGCCCGGTGACATATCCAACTGCCACACACCGTTCGAGCACGTGGAGATCGACGAACTCATAGCCGCCACCCGCACCCTGGCCCACTTCGTGGCGTCGTGGTGCGGTCTCGAACCAGCCCCAACCACCTAACGAAGGAGAAACCCATGCACCCACACAAGAGATCGAGATGGCTCGCGCTCAGTGCCTTGCTTGCTGTTTTCGTTCTGTTGGCCGCAGCTTGCGGCAACGACGACGACAGCGAAAGCGATGCCCCGGCTGCTCCAGCTACCGCCGCGCCCACAGCCGCTCCCGAACCGACTGAAGACGCCCCGGCGATGGAGGCCCCGGTAACCCAGGGGCCGAACGGCGAGCCGGCCAGTCCGTCAGGCGACATAGCGCTGACCGCCGGCGAGCTGAGCCAGATACAAGAGGGCGACTACACCGCCGCCCTTCTCTGGCACATCTCCGGCGCGTTCACCGACGCGGTGAGCCAAGGGGCGCGAGACGCTTTCGCGGAGATGGGCATCGAGGTGGTGGTCGAGACCGAGGCCGGTTTCGACGCCGCCCAGCAGGCCAATGACGTTGAAACCGCCATGGCCCTGAACCCCGACATCATCCTCAGCCTCACCATCGATCCGGTCTCTGCGGCAGAGGGCTTCCGGCCCGCGGTAGAGGCAGGCGTTCAACTCGTGTTCTTGTCGACAACTCCCGAGGGGTATACGCAGGGCGAGGAGTTCGTGGGGGTGGTGACCGACGACTTGGCCGCTATGGGCATTGCCGCGGCCAATCTGCTCGGCAACGCGCTCGGAGGTGAAGGCGAGATCGGCTTCATCTTCCACGATGCCCCGTTCTACGTGACCAACCAGCGCGACCAGGCGTTCAAGGCCTGGATCGAGATCAACTTCCCCGGAATCCAGATCGTGGCCGAGCAGGGCCTGGCCGACCCTGCGACCGCGGAGGACATCGCCTCTACGATGCTGACCCGCAATCCCGGCCTCGACGGCATCTACGCTCCGTGGTCGGCCGGACCGGCCGACGGCGTGCTCGCCGCGCTGCGGGCGGTGGGTGCCAGCGATGTGGCGGTGGTGACCATTGACTTGGACACCAACGTCTCCCTCGACCTCGTGGAAGGCGGCAACATCGTGGGCATCGCGGCCGACGAGGCCTATGAGATCGGCCGCACGATGGCTACCGAGGGCGCCTACGGCCTGCTCGGGAAAGAAGCGCCGCCCTTCGTGGTTGTACCTGCCATAGAGGTAACCGCCGACAACATCGTCGATGCATACAGGGTGTCGCTGGCCGCTGATCCGCCTCAACAGGTGCTAGACGCCCTCGGCGGCTAGACCTGGACAGGTGACCAGGAGATCGATCCACAGACAGGCCTCGACCGGACTCCCCTCCCCGGTCGAGGCCTGGATCGACCGCTACAAACATGACGGCGGCCTCCGCCGGTTCGTCGTCTACTTTGCGTTCGCTCTGATTCTGGCGACGTTCAGCATCATCCTGCACGACGACGGTTTCCTCAGCTCCTCCAATCTGCTCAATATCGGCCGGCAAGCAGCCCCCATCGCGGTCATGGCGGTTGGGATGGCCTTCGCCCTGGCCGCGGGGGAAATCGACCTCTCCGTAGGCTCAGTGGTGGCACTCTCATCACTGGTGGCCGCGGAAATGGTGGGCAACTATGGATTCCTGGTCGGCGTGCTGGTGGCCTTGGGAGCGTCAGTGCTCGTCGGCCTCGTAAACGGGCTGATCACGGTGAAGGTGCGAATCCCGTCATTCCTAGTCACGCTGGGCATGTTGGGCATCATCAGTGGGATTGCCCGCAACTGGAACGACTTGCAGTCGCTGCCCATCCGCAACGACAGATTCAGCGGGCTGTTCGGCGCCGGCGGACTGGGTCCTGTCTCCTCGCTGCTCATCTGGATCATCGTTGTCGGCGGCCTTGGTCACATCGCGCTGCACCACCTGCGCTGGGGACGCCATGTGTTGTCCACCGGCGCCGACCGCGACGCGGCCAACGCAGTCGGGATCAACACCGCCCGAGTGAAGATCTCCGCGCTGGTGGCCAGTGCCACCGCGGCGGGCTTCGCCGGGGTACTCCTCGCCGGCCGACTCAGCATCGGTCGCCACAACTTCGGAGAGGACTACCTGCTCACCGTGATCGCCGCGGTGGTGATCGGCGGGACCAACCTGTTCGGAGGGAGGGCTTCGGTTATCGGAGCCGTCACCGGTGCCCTCATCATGGCCATGCTCAACAACGGTCTGATCCTCATGGGGCTGGAAGTAGCCGATCAGCGCATTGCCCGAGGAGTGATCATCATCTTGGCCGTAGCGCTGAGTATGAGAGAAGCCAAGGAGAGCTGACCGTGTTCCTGAGATCGCTGCTGCGCAAGAACCCGGCTTTCGTGGAAGCCGTTGTGGCGTTGCATCAGGCCGGTTCCATCCCGGCCAACAGCTACGTGATCGACCTCGACGCGGTGGCAGCCAACACCTCGCACCTCATGTACGAGGCCAAGAAGCTGGGATTGACGGTGTACGCCATGACCAAACAACTCGGAAGGGCACCAGACGTCCTCGATGCCATCACCGGTGCTGGGGTGGACGGCTATGTGGCTGTGGACATGGCCTGCGCCCGGCCCATATCCGCCAACGGGCACAACCTCGGACACATTGGGCATCTCGTGCAGGTGGCCGCGGGCGAAGCCCGCGAAGCCGTGGCCATGCATCCCGACTACTGGACAGTTTTCACGCCCAACAAGGCGGCAGAGGCATCGGCTGCCGCCTCCCGCATCGGACGGGTCCAGGATCTGCTGGTACGGGTCTTTGCTCCCGGCGATGAGTTCTACCCGGGCCACGAGGGGGGTATTCCGCTCGAAGACCTGCCCGCAATGATCGCCCACATCGCCGGGCTTTCTGGGGCCCGGTTCGCCGGACTCACCACGTTTCCGGCGCTGCTCTTCGACCCGGCCACCGGCCGAGCCCGAACCACTCCCAACATGGCAACCCTGGCCCGGGCTGCGGAGTCGGCCGGGCAGTACCTAGGCCCTAACAACCAGGGGCAACTCCAGATCAACGCCCCGGGCACGACGTCTTCCGCGGTGCTGGCCCAGCTGGCGGAGGCAGGTGCCACCCAGGTGGAGCCGGGGCACGGGCTCACCGGAACCACTCCCCTGCATGCGGTGGACGACCTGCCCGAGCAGCCCGCGGTGTGCTACGTCAGCGAGGTCGCCCACATCCACCAGGGCATGCCATTCTGTTTCGGCGGCGGTCTCTACATCGACCCGGTCTTCGGGGACTACCAGACCACTGCTGTGGTGGCGCGCGACCCCGGAGAGGCGGCCACCAAGCCCATTCCCGTGGATATGCCCGACCCTGCGGCCATCGACTACTACGCCAAACTGAACCCCGAATCGGATCGCACGGTCAGCGAGGGCGACACGGTGGTGTTTGGCTTCCGCATCCAGGCCTTCGTGACGAGGGCATTTGTCGCGGGCGTGGCCGGTGTGCGGTCTGGAGCGCCGTCGGTCGCCGGTATCTCAGATGTGCTGGGTAACCCCGTGAACCGGGGCAGCCGATGAGCATGACTCCCGCGCTGGCTGCCTCTGGAATCTCAAAATCATTCCGGGCCGTGCAGGCCCTCAACGACGTATCCATCGAGTTGCACCACGGTCGAGTCACCGCGCTTCTAGGCGACAACGGCGCCGGCAAATCAACGCTGGTGAAATGTCTTGCGGGCCTCTATCAGCCCGACGCGGGCAGCATCTTTGTCGAGGGCACCGAGCATCGCATCAACTCATCGCGTCATGCGCGAGAGCTGGGCATCGAGACAGTTCACCAAGCCTTGTCGGTCATCGACCCGCTCGACGTGGCGGAAAACCTCTTCTTGAATCGGGAGCAAACCCGAGGCGGATGGCTGGGTGCGCGCATCGGCCTGCTCGACAAGAGGCGTATGCGCGAGGAATGCGCGGCCACGCTGTCAGGCCTCGACATCCGGATCCCGTCGCTGCGGCGCCCAGTCGGCTCGCTTTCCGGCGGGCAGCGCCAAGCGGTCGCCATTGGCCGAGCGGTGGCGTGGGGCCAAAAGATCGTTCTGCTCGACGAGCCAGCCGCAGCACTCGGCGTCGAGCAGACCCAGAGAGTTCTCGATCTCATCGCCAACATGCGCGATCAGGGCGTGGCGGTTCTGCTCATCACCCACAACATGGACAGAGTGCTGGCGGTCTGCGACCAGGCAGTTGTGCTCTACCAAGGCCGGAAGTGCGCCGAAGTCGACGTTCCCGATGTCACCAAGGACGACTTGGTGTCGTTCATCACCGGTGCCCGCGGCACAGGGTGAGCGCCGAGGACCAATGGTGCGCGTCCATATCCTCGCCGATGCCGCAGCCACCGCCGAGAGGGCAGCCGACATCGTGGAGGGTGCTATTCGATCGACTCCCCACCCGGGCATCGGACTGGCCACCGGCAGCACGATGGTAGGGGTCTACCGCTCTTTGGCCCGGCGATGCCGAGAGGGCACGCTCAGCTTCTCCGAAGCCACGGTCTATCTGCTCGACGAATACATCGGCCTCGATGCCGACCATCCCCAGACCTATCGAAACGTCATCACAAGGAGCTTCACCGAACTTGTCGACCTGCGGAATGACGCGGTGTTTGCCCCCGATTGCCAAGCACCCGACCTCGACGGAGAAGCCCGGCGCTACGACCGCCTCGTGCGCGCCGCCGGCATAGACATCCAACTTCTCGGGATCGGGGGCAACGGCCACATCGCCTTCAACGAACCCGGCACGCCATTCGATGCCAAGACCAACGTGGTCTCGCTTAGCGAAGCGACACGGCGGGACAACGCCCGATTCTTCGACTCGCTTGATGATGTCCCCGGCAATGCCATTACCCAGGGGATTGGGACCATCCTGCAAGCAAAGCAGATCCTGCTCGTGGCTCAGGGATCGCACAAGTCCCGCCCGGTCCGCGATGCCCTGGAAGGCCCGGTTTCAACTGAGACGCCGGCCTCAGCGGTCCAATTGCACCCCAATGTCGCCGTGGTCCTCGATCGCGAGGCGGCCTCGCTTCTTTCGAATCTAAGGCCAGAGAGCTGATTGTCGGCTATGCCAGATCCAGCAGGTGGCCGAGGCGCTGTTGTTTGGTGCGGAGGTAGTCCATGTTCTCGGATCTGGGGGCCACTTCTAGAGGAACGCGGCGGGCAATCTCCAAGCCGAAAGAGGCCAGGCCGTCATGCTTGGTGGGGTTGTTGGTCATCAGCTCCACTCGCTTGACCCCCAGCTCGGCCAAGATGGCGGCTCCAATGCCATAGGTACGGTCATCCACCGGCAGGCCGAGTTCCAGGTTGGCGTCTACCGTGTCGCGACCCTGGTCTTGAAGGGCATAGGCCTGCACCTTGTGGCCGATGCCGATGCCCCGACCCTCATGGCCCCGCAGATACACCAGAACACCGGTGCCGCGGGCAGCAATGGAATCCATAGCCGCGTGGAGCTGGGCCCCGCAGTCGCAGCGCCACGAGCCGAACACATCGCCGGTTAGACACTCGCTGTGTACTCGTACCAGCACCTCGTCGGCTAAGTCCACGTCACCGAGGGCGAACGCCACGTGCTCTTCACCATCGTCCATGGACTCGAAGGCGTGGCAGGTGAACCGGCCCCAGTTCGTGGGCACCTCAGTGGTGGCGATCAGCCTGATCTCCGGTTGGCGTGTCATGAGGTGGCCCTGAGAGTACCCCTGCCAGCAGCGAAACTGGCAGCCCAAGCGACATACGCTCTTGCCATGCGATTCGGGGTGATGATGCAGACCACCGACCGGTCGATGTCGCCGATACGCCTAGCCCAGGAGTCCGAGGCCCGGGGCTACGCCTGCATCTACCTGCCCGAGCACACCCATATCCCCACCAGCCGGCGTACCCCGCCGCCCACCGGCACCGACGAGCTGTCTGAAACCTACTTCCGGACGCTAGACCCCTATATCGCCCTGGCCGCCTGCGCCCAAGCCACCGACTCCGTCGGTCTGGGAGTGGGAGTGGCGCTGCCCGCCCAACACGACCCCATTGCCTTCGCCAAGCAGTGCGCCACACTCGACTGGATCAGCGGAGGCCGACTGGTGCTGGGCATCGGCTACGGGTGGAACCACGAGGAGATGGAGAACCACGGCATCGACGTAAGTCGACGCCGAGCGCTGGTCAGAGAGCACCTGCTTTGTGCCCAGGCACTATGGGGGAACGAGGCCGCTGAGTACCACGGGGAGTTCGTTCATATGGAGCCCTCGTGGTGCTGGCCCAAGCCGATCCAGCAGCCCCGCATCCGCACCGTCATCGGCGCGGCCCCCGGGCCCACCACGTTCGCCCACATCGCAGAATTCGGCGACGGATGGATGCCCATCGGCGGGGCCGGAATGCGGGCCGCACTGGCAGATTTGGCCCAGGCCATGGCCACCGCCGGCCGCAGCATCGACGAGTTGGAACTCATCACCTACGGCACCCACCCCGACCCCGGAAAGCTGGCCTACTACCGCGATCTCGGCATCACCGAGGTGGTGCTGAGGTTCCCCCACGGCGGCTCAGCCGACGACGTGCTGCCGGTGCTCGACGACTACACCCACTGGATCGAGGAATTCGGCTGTTCTTGATCGCCCGGCGATAATCCGCCGGGCGGGGTGCTTGACGCCTCACTCCTCGCCGATGTCCAGCACAGTGCGGACCACGCCGCCGGTGTCCAACTCGTCGAGGGCGGCAGTCACGTCGTCAAGGGGTCGGTGTTGGGTGATGAGCTCGTCGAGCAGGAGCTCGCCCGATCGGTAGAGGTCGAAGATCCACGGAAAGTCCCGAGCAGGCGAGGAGTTGCCGTACATGCTGCCGGTCAACGCCTTGCCGAAGTAGATCTCGTTGGCATCGATGTGAAACGGGGTGCCCGCCGGCGGCCCGCCCACCATGACCGCCAAACCACCCATGCCGATGGAGTTCCAGGCGTTCATGTAGGTGGCCCCGGTGCCGATTACCTCGAAGGCGTAATCGGCCCCCCGGCCCCCGGTCATCTCCATCACCGCGGCCACCGGGTCGTCGTCCGACGCGTTCACAGTGTGGGTGGCCCCGAACTTCTCGGCCAGCGCCAGCTTGTCGGCCAACAGGTCCACCGCCACGATCTCGGCCGCGCCCATAAGCCGGCAGCCCTGGATCACGTTGAGGCCCACACCGCCGCAGCCGTAGACCACACAGGTGCTGCCCCGGCGCACCTGGGCGGTGTTGACCGCGGAGCCCAGCCCGGTGGGCACCCCGCAGCCCACCAAACAGGCCACGTCCAGCCCCACGTCGTCGGGCACCCTTACCGCCTTGGAGAAGTGGACCACGGCGTGGGTGGCGAAAGACCCCACCGTGCAGAACGAGTGGTGTACCTCCCCGTCCCGTTCGAAGCGGTGGCCGCCGTCGTAGTAGGTGCCGATGGGGAAGGCAGGCAGCACCTGGCAGCGGTTGGCGTAGCCCGAGGCGCACGACCGGCACCGCCCGCAACTGGCCACCAGCGACAGCACCACTCGGTCGCCGGGCTTTATCCCGGACACGCCCTCGCCCACCTGCTCCACCACACCGGCTCCCTCATGGCCCAAGATCATGGGGGTCTCCCAGTCGCGGTTGCCGTGGTACACGTGAAGGTCGCTGTGGCAGATGCCGCTGTGGGTTATCCGCACAAGCACGTCTTGGGCCGCCAGATTGCAAATGTCCAGCTCAACGAGGTCCAGCGGCGCGTTCGGCGCCCGATACACCGCAGCCCGTGTCTTCACGCCCTCGCCTCCCTTAGAGCAGTCTCTTCCACAGCCCACACCACGGTACTTGTCGCACCACCGCGGGGCTCACCCCGAGCCAGCAGCTCATTCGGCGCCGACATCAAGGCCGGCGAAGCCGTCGGACCGCACCACGGTGATGAGCCAGAACAAGGCCAGCAGGCCTCCGAAGAGCAGCAGCACGAACCGCATCGACACCAGGTCGCCCAATAACCCGCCGATCAGCGAGCCGATGGGCAGACCGGCCAATACCGACATCAGCCATACCGACATCACACGACCCCGATACTCCTCGTCCACCTGCACTTGCAGGGCGCTGTTCATCGTCACCCCGTGGGCCATGTGGGCCGCCCCGAACACGAAATAGCCCAATAGCCCGAACACCACCCAGGGAGTGGCCCCCACCAGCAGCACCCCCAGGGCGTACACCCCCACCGCGGCCATCTCCACTCGGGAGCGGAGGTGGCGGTCGCCGTGTCGGGTCACATACAGGCCCGCCGCCAGCGATCCGCATCCGAACGTAGCCGTGAGCCAACCCAGCCCGCCGTCGCCCAGGGTGAATACGTCGTCGGCCACGCTGGCCACCAGGGCAAAGGCGAATACCGCTCCGATGCCGGCCACGACGAACGACGTGGACACCGCCAGCCTCATCTCCGGGCGGCGCCAGATGTATTCCATGCCGTGACGGAACTGCAACCAGAACGGCTCCTGCTCAACCGGCGCCGCCACGCGAAGCCTCATCGGGGCCATCAGCAAGAGGCTGGCCGCAAAGCCGACGATGGTCACCGCAAACGCCGGACCCGGCCCCCAATACAGCAGTGTGAGCCCGGCCAGGCCTGGGCCGAGTGCCCGCCCGGCGGTGAATGACAGTGACACGAACCGAACCGCCGACAGCAAGTCCTCCGGCGGCACCAGCAGCGCGGTCATCGCCTGGGTGGGGGCCCACTGGAACCCCGACGCCATCCCCACCACCACCTGGATCCCGATCATCAGCCACGGGGTCAGCTGGTCGGAGGCGAACAGAACCAAGAACGCGGCCGAGCAGGCCAACTGGGTCAGGAACGACCCGAACAAGATGGCCTTGCGGCTGATCCGGTCGCTCCAGATGCCCGCTACCGGGGTCATGATCAGCGACGGGACCAGCACCGCGAAAGCCGAGCCCCCCACCCAGAAATTCGAGTCGGTCAGCTCGTTCATGTAGAAGGGCACGGCCAGCGACTGCATGAACTGACCCGTGGTGGCGATAGACACCCCGATGAAGAAAAGCCGGAACGATCTATGCGACAGAGCGCGAAACGCGGGACGCTGGGCGGGCACGATCAGCCGACAGTACTTGCCCCGATGACAAATCTGGTCGCGGAGCGATGGTGTGCGAACATCAGCCGGTGCCCCAGCATGAACTCCAGCCTGAGCTGATCCGCAATCGACACGGCAGCGGTGCGTTCCGCCGGCGGCTGCGCATGGTCGCCCCCGATCTCAACACCGTGGTGGTCGGCCTCGAAGACGACATGCACCACTATGAGGCGGCCCTCACCCACGATGGGGCCAGGATCACCGGAGTGGCCGCCGCCGGCCCTCGGATGCCTTGGGAGCCGTGCTCGGGGGCGCTCGACCAGCTCCAAGCCCTGGTGGGCTGCCCGCTCACCGAAGCCGCCTCCGAGGTTTTCGCCTGGACCGAGGTCCGCCAGCAATGCACCCACCTCTACGATGCGGCCGTGCTCGGGGTGCTCCACGCCGCCCGGGGCAAGCTAGGCACTCGCCAGTACGACGCCACGGTGCCCGACTGGGACCAGCCCCCCTTCGCTGCCTGGATCGTCCAGGACGGAAGAGAGGTGCTCCGCTGGCAGATGGCCGAAACCCTCAAGATCGCGTCACCCGAGCCGTTCGCCGGCCGAGCCCTCAAAGGCGGCTTCGTCCGCTGGTGCGAGCAAATGTTCGACGCCGACGGCGCCGAAGCCGCATGGGTGCTCCAGCGCACTACCTGGCTGTCCGGGGCCCGGCGCAGCGAACTGGAGGACTGCGACGACGCCATTGAATCGGGTCTGGTGGCCAACGTGTGCTGGACTTCCCAACCCGAGCGCTACCAAGTCGCTTTCCGGCGTCGAGGTACCTTGCGCGACCACGGCCCCAGTCCCGACGGAATGCTGGCAGACATGCCCGCGCGCTGGCCCCAACTCCGCGCTACCTGAGAGACTCAGCGACATGGCGATGAGCAGAGCCCACCAGCCCCCAGGCCAGCTGCTGCCACACCCGGGAGACTCAGCAACATGGCGATGAGCAGAGCAGAGGAGAATCTGTTCGCCGAGCAGTTCCAATCCATCACAGCCAACATCGGCCAGGCCATCTTGGGGAAGCCCAGTGTGCTGGAGCTGGCCGTGACCTGCCTGCTCGCCGAGGGGCACCTGCTCATCGAGGATGCCCCCGGCGTCGGCAAGACCAGCCTGGCCAAGGCCCTGGCCATTACCGTCCAGGCCGAATTCGGCCGAATTCAATTCACCCCCGACCTGCTCCCCTCCGATGTGGTGGGCGCCACAATCTGGAATCGAGCGGCCAACACGCTGGACTTCCAGCCTGGGCCGGTGTTCTCCGGCATCGTGGTGGCCGATGAGATCAATCGAGCCTCTCCGAAAACCCAATCGGCGCTATTGGAGGCCATGGCGGAGCGCCAGGTAACCGTGGACGGCACCACCCACGGCCTCCCTCGGCCGTTCATGGTGATCGCCACCCAGAATCCGCTGGAGCATGAGGGCACCTATCCGCTGCCCGAGAGCCAACTCGACAGATTCTTGATGCGAATCCAGGTGGGCTACCCCTCGAAACAGGCCGAGCTGGACATCCTCGACGCCCACGGCGCCGACAGCCCGCTTGATGCCCTTCGCCCCATGGTGGACTCCCGAGCAGTCAGCGAGTTGGCCGACCAGGCCAACGCGGTTTTCACCGCACCGGGCGTCAAGCGCTATCTGGTGCAGATCGCCAATTCGACCAGGGAGCACCCCAGCCTGATTTTGGGGATGTCCCCCCGGGCCACCCTTGGGCTGCAACGGGCCAGCCGAGTGCGGGCGGCGTCGCAGGGGCGCGATTACGTGCTCCCCGACGACGTGAAGCAACTGGCCGTGCCCGTTTTGGCCCACCGGCTGCTATTGAACCCGCAGGCCCGAGCCCAGGGCACACCGCCCGCTCAGATCGTGGACGACATCATGAGCTCAGTTCCGGCCCCCGTCGACTAGGGCCCCGCCGAACGTGCTCACCCCAACGGGCTGGCTGCTGCTGATCGCCTCCGCTCTGCTGGGGGCGGCAGGCCGTTTGCTCGGCATCAACGAGTTGCTGGCCGTGGGCGTGGCCGGCACCGCGGTGGCAATCCTCTCGCTGGCCTACGTCAGAGTCCGCCAACCGCTGCGGGTGACCGCGCGTTCGCTCGAACCACAGCAGGTGCATGTCGGCCACGACTGCCAAGTGCGCATTGAACTGGCCAACCCCAGCCGCCTGCGCAGCCCGGTACTGCGGCTTGCCGACAGCCAGACTTTCTCCACCGAGGCCTCTTCCGACCTTGTCTGGTCGCCCGATATGATGGCGGCGCCGATTCCGGGCCGAGACGGGCTGACGGTTGCCTACCGGCTGCCCACCGCGAAGCGGGGACGGCTGAAAACCGGCCCCCTCGCCCTGACACTGGCCGATCCGCTTGGTATCTCAACTCGGCGCTTCGAGGCCGGCGAGCCTGTCGAGGCCCTGGTCTACCCCGCCGTACTCCCCATCAGCCCCCCTCCTCGCCTGCCGGGAAACACATTCGACGCAGTACGGCGCAGCCCCATGGCCCAAAGCGGCGATGAGCTGTACGGACTGCGGCCCTTCCAGAAGGGCGACGACCCGCGGCGCATCCACTGGCGTTCGTCGGCCCACCACGACGAGCTGATCGTCCGCCAGTTCGAAGAGTTCTCCCACACCCACACCACCGTTCTTCTAGACACCCGGGCTGCTGTGAGGGATTCCCAGTCGCGTTTCGTAGATGGAGAGCGATTCGAGGCCATGGTGTCGGCCGCCGCCAGCATCTGTCGGGCCAGCCAGCGCCGGGGAGATCAGATCCGGCTGGTGACCGCAGCCGATTTCGACAGCGGTTACGGGTCGGACTCCGCCCACCTGCACAAGATCTTCGGACACCTGGCATTGGTCAATCCCGATCAGGGCAGCCTGTTCGGGGCCATCGACTGGCTAAGCCGAGGGCAAGGCGGCGGACTGGTGGTATTGGTTGCGGCGGCGGTGGACGGAACCGAGCCGGGGTCGCTTATATCGCTGGACTCGCACTTCAACTCCAAGACGGTGGTGCTGTTCGCCAACGGAGGGTCAGCCCAATCGGGGCCACTGCCCAACGCGTTCATACCGGGCACGACCTTGGTGCTGGTTGACCAGCCATCGGCTTTCGCCGACGCGTGGGCCGCGCCGACGGACTCGGGCGAGCACCCCTCGGCCAAGCCCAGTGCGACCCCCTCGCCCATCGCCGATAACCGGCCATGATCCCCTCTCGAGGATCCAACCGCAGACAATCGGCCGGGTGGGAAGCCGGGCTGGAAATCGCCGGGCCGACATTGACCGCGGCCACCGCCTTCAGCCTTGTCCGCACCTTCGAGGGCAGCGCTTGGATACTGCCCGTGGCCATCGCTGCTGCGGTCAGCCATCTGCTGGCGCTGGCCGTTCGCCGCATCGGCTGGGGAATGCTGATCTCGACTCTGGCCACCGGCGTGGGATTGGTCGCGACGGTCACCTGGACCCTCTACTGGGACACCGCGTTCTGGGGTTTGCCCACCGGAGGCACCCGGACTGCGCTGGCCGATGATTTGGAGGAGGCCTGGACCGCATTCGGCGACCTCAGCCCTCCCGTAGAGCCGTTGGACGGTTTCATCGTGAGCGCTATGGCCGCGGTTTGGCTGGTTGCCTTTGTCAACGATTGGACCGCAATGCGGACGCGGACCGTTTTCGAGCCCATGGTTCTGCCGATTCTTGCCTTCGGTTTCGTGGGGCTGGTGGGCGGCGATCAGCATCGGATTCTCACCATCGGGGTGTTCACTGCGGCCCTGCTGGCGTTCGCCTCGGTCCACCGGGTGGCCGCGCGCGCCGGGGATGCCGTTTGGCTGGGAGGCGACGGGCGGGCGTCAACCGGACGCCGGGCGCTGTTGGCCGGCAGTGCGGCTATTGCCGCCGTCGCTCTGGCAGCAGCGATAGCCGCCGGACCGGTTCTGGGCAGCGACGAAGACCCGATCATCGACCTCGCCGAGGCCGTGGAGCGGGACAGGAGGAGCTCGGGGAGGGTGGTGATCAGCCCTCTGGTGGACATCAGGGGCCGTTTGGTGAGCCAATCCGAGACGGTGATGTTCCGAGTGAAGTCACAAGAGCGGTCATATTGGCGCCTCACCTCGCTGGACCGGTTCGACGGGCAGGTGTGGACATCCCGAGCCGACTACGCGGCCCGGCCCACGCAGCTCCCGTCGCTTTTTCAGTCGGGCTCCAGCGTGCAGGAATCGGTCCAGGAGTTCAGCATCGAACAGCTAGGCGCCGTGTGGCTGCCCGCCGCGTTCGAACCCCGGTCGCTAGTGGTGGGCACTGACGGCACAAGCAATGGAAAAACAAGCAGCAGTGACATCAGCAACGGCGATATCAGCAGCAGTGACATCAGCAGCAGCGACATCAGCAACAGCGATATCAGCTATGAGCCCTCGTCTTCCACGCTCATCGTGGGCCGCTCGCTGGCCACCTCCAACGGACTCACCTACACCGTCTCGTCGGCGCTGCCCCGATTCGACCCCGAGGTGCTCAAATCCATCCCCCTTGACGCAGCCGGAAACTCAGCCGGAAACGCGGCCGAATATATCTCCGCATACACCGCGCTGCCGTCCGGCTTCAGCCCCCAGGTGAAGGCTCTGGCCGAACGGCTGACCGCGGGGGCCGAGTCAGGCTACGAGCAGGCTCTGGCCCTGCAAGATTTCTTCCGCAACGGGGGCTTCGTCTACGACGCCAATGCGGCTTCCGGCCACTCCGCCAACCGGATCGAAGAGTTCTTGGACACCCGGAGGGGATACTGCGAGCAGTTCGCCGGGACATTTGCCGCCATGGCCCGGTCGCTGGGACTGCCGGCCAGGGTGGCGGTGGGCTTCACCGTGGGCGAGGCCGACTTGGACGACCCCAATCACTATGTGGTGCGGGGAAAGCATGCCCACGCTTGGCCCGAAGTCCATCTGTTTGGTGTCGGCTGGGTGGCCTTCGAGCCCACCCCGGGCCGAGGAGCTCCCGGCGCTCAGAACTACACCGGTTTGGCCGAGAACCAGGCGATCAGCGGATCCGAAGTGGCGCTGCCTGAGGAGGATTCAGCTACCGACCAGGCCGACTCCCTCAACCCTCCGACCGACTTCGAGAGTCTTATCCCCCCCGAGTTGGACGATCTAGGAGGCACACTGCCACCGGCCGGCAGCGGCCGGGGCGGGTTGACCTGGAGGACTTGGATCGCCATCTCCGCCTCTCTTCTGGTGGTCTTGACGATCTTGCTCATTCCCTGGTTCAAGCAAATCCGAAATCAGCGGAGATTCCTAAGAGTCCAGGGCAACCGGGGGAAGATCAGGTTGCTTTGGGATGAGACGGTTGAGTCGCTGGCCCAAATCAGCATGGTCCCCCGGCTCGACGAGACATACGCCGAGTTCGCCCGTCGGGCCATTGAGCAAATCCCGCTCCACAGCCCCGACCTGCGGCAACTGGGCGAGCTGACCGCGGCCGCGACCTTCGCTCCGACAGAGCCCTCCGATCGCAATCAGTGGCTGGCCCGGACTTGGTCGCTGTCGGTGCGGGCCGAGGTCAACTTCAGGGTGAGCCGCCGGCAGAAGCTGATGGCCGCTTACAGTCCTCGCCCTTTGTTCGGCTCAAGGTTCAGCTCAAGGCACCGGGATTGGCGCTGACAAATGCCCTGATTCAGCGGGAACCCCTGGCTTGCCTGATTCAGACTTGCCTGATTCACCAGCGAGTTCGGGTTAGTCGCGGCCGGTTTGCTCGGCGCCGCCGCGGCGCAAACGGTTGAGGATGCGGCTGCCCGGCGACCGCAGGTAGCTGCTCACGTCGCCCCGGCTGATGCTGTCGCTGATCTGCTGGAGCCCGAACCGTCCGAGCTGCCGCAGATTGCTCCAGCCCCAAAGCGACGCGGCCAGCATGACCAAGAACCCCAGGAACGACAGCCAAAACGATGTGGACAGTGTCAGGATCATGTACACCAGCCCGGCGATGAAGGCCAGTATGGCCAACCTAAGATTGCGGGCCGGGTGGGTGAACACCGTGGTCCGGCCGACCTCGCGGGCCAGCGCCGGATCGGTTTCATAAAGCTGCTCCTCTATTTCGCTGAGGATGCGTTGCTCGTCCTCGGATAGTGGCACCTGTTTAGTGTCTCACAGGCCGACCCATCAGACAATGCCTAAGGCTCAGACTGTGACTGAGGTTCAGCAGGGCCTAGCTGAGCCGGCATGTCCGCTCAGTTCGGCCGGAGCCAGCCCGTTGTTCCGGGGCCAGCCGCCTTTGTTCCGCCCGGGCCGATGGCTTCTCCCCCGAAACGGTCCCTGATGCGGTCGATGGCCCGGTCGACGTCGTGCCACAAGGGGGTGCCCACATCGTCTAGGGAGAGCTGGCGATGGTCGGGATCCTCCAATTCGGACACCCCTACCCCGATGAGGCGCACGCCCGGCGCCACATCCACCGCCTTCAGCAATTGCTTGGCTTCTCGAGCCAGAACCACCCCAGAATCGACTGCGCTGGCCAAGGTGCGCGACCTGGTGATGGTGCGAAAATCATTGAAGCGGATTTTGACCGTAATCGTCCTGCCCGCCATTCCCGCGGCCCGCAGCCGGGAGGCCACCGAATCGCTGAGCGCCACCAACTCAGCCCCGAGTTCCTCTTGGGAGTGCAGGTCGCGGGCGAAAGTCTCCTCGCGGCTCATCGACTTGGGCGCCGTATCCGGCACCACCGGACGGGGATCCAACGCGTTGGCCAGGCTGTGCAGATGGCGGGCGTGGGCCTTGCCGACAACCTGCTCCAGCCTCTCCAGGGGGAACTCGGCCAACTCCCCTATGGTGGCTACCCCGATGCGGTTTAGGTGGGCCAGTGTGACTGGACCCACCCCCCAGATGTCGGTGACCGGGCGGGGAGCCAAGAATGCTCGCTCCTCGCCGGCGGGAACTTCGAACACCCCTACCCCGGGCGACGGCCCCTCCGGCGTGGGGGTGGGCTTGGCCAGCTTCGACCCAAGCTTGGCCAAGAACTTGACCGCGGCCACCCCTACCGCGCAGTTGATGCCCTCATCAGCGAGCACCCTCCTTCGGATGAGATGGCCGATTTCCACCGGGTGGCGATGGGCGCCGGACACGTCCAAGAATGCCTCATCCACCGACAACGGCTCCACCAGCGGGGTGAATGACCGCAGGATTTCCATAATGCGCCCGCTCACCTCCTGATACAGCTCATGGTCGCCGGGCAAGAACACGATTTCAGGGCACCGCCGCCGCGCCTGCCCCGAGGGCATGGCTGAGTGAACCCCATAGGCCCGGGCCTCGTAAGAAGCCGAAGCCACCACACCCCGGTTGCCAAGCCCACCTACCGCCAGCGGCAGGCCCCGAAGCTCGGGACGGCGAATCTGCTCCACCGACACGAAGAAGGCATCCATGTCTACGTGCAGGATGGTGCCCGACTGAGTCTGGATGCTGTCACTGCTGGACTTCTCCCTGGACTTCTCCATCGCCATTGTTGGAGCCTCGCTACAGCCTTGTGACCGCGAGGCCGTCGATCTCGGTGCCGGTCACCTCGTAGCGGTAGCTCACCATCTGCTCGGGGCTCTGGCGGCACCACTCCAACAGAGGCTCCCGCACCCAGCGAGGGCTCTGGACCAAGCGGGCCTCACAATCATCGAGGTCAAAGAAATCAGCGTGCTCCACGATGCCGTCGGGATCTTCCAGCACGATCTCGCCTTTCCAGTCCACCGCTCGATGGACCTCCACCCGCAGCCACCAGCCCAGGTCGGCGAAATCCACGGTGATCTCATATAGCGGCCCCTCCCACACGTGAACCTCGATGCCGGTCTCTTCAAGCACCTCCCGGTCCAGCGCCTCCAACAAGGTCTCTCCAGGATCGACTACCCCTCCGGGAGTGCTCCACTCAACCGAGTCGTTGCGTCGCCGGTTGCGCACAAGCAGCATCTGCTCCCCCTGAAGGACAACTCCCCCCGCTACCTGCCAATCCCGAACTCGCTTCGGCCTCAATTCCGGGAACCCCTCCGGCATCCCCCCAGTATGGCCCGATCCGGTGACAGCACGCCGCGAGCAATGCAGCCTGCCCAGCGCAGCATCAGTTCAACCGCAGGAGTCTGGCAATGAACTCGACCTTGAGCTTGGCGTTGGCTGCGAGATCAAGAACCGCAAGGTGGCACATCAACTCTGCAATCCTGCGTCAGTTCAACAGCAGCTGCTTGGAACTCTCAGGCCGCCAGGTCGTGACTCCCACTTCGGGGAAGGTGTCCGTAAGGGCATCGGGGCTGGATTGCGATCTTGCATGGGATGGCCCCGAGCGTGCCTGCCCAGGGGGGAAGTCGGCGTAGGGCGCTGGCGGTGGTCGCAGTTCGTAGGTGCCGATTCGGTTTCGTTGTACCGTCCAGCCGTCGTCGTGGATGTTGTGGTGGCAGCTTCTACAGACGAGCACCAGGTTGTCGATGTCGGTGCGGCCGCCTGTCAGCCATTCTTCGATGTGATGGGCCTCGCACCATACCGCTGATCGCCCGCAGCCGATGCAGTGCTTGTCGCGGATGATGAGCGCAGCCCGCTGAGCCTCGGTAGCCAAGCGGTGTTTGCGCCCTACCCACAGTTCCTGGTTCTTGGTGTTGAACACAGAAGGCACGATGTCGGCGTTGCAGGCCAGCCGCAGAGCCTCAGACACAGGCAAAGGCGTGCCGTCGCACAGGCGGGCATCAGCCAGCTTCTGGTTCAAAGCGTCCCACTCGGCAGTCAAGATCAAGGTGGCACCCTGCGGTCTGCGGTCTTTGGTGTCAGCACAGACCAGATTCTCCAAGGCGTCGGCCATCCGCTGGTCGAACGCCGTCTGGTCGCCATCTTTGCTGCTGTTGGCCAGACGGCGCACCTCATCGGCCAGCGCCGCCTCCATACGATTCCCCGCAACCGGGTCGAACCGCCCGTTCAAAACGAACATGCCGTCGTCAGCAGACTTGAAGAAACTAAACGAACGCCGCTCCCGCTGCTTGGCCATCAACGACTTGCCGTCATCGCCCGACCGCTCATGCTGATGGTCGCGCAACGTTCGGGAGAAAGTGCCGAAATCCTCGCGCCGGGCCGCCTCCACCAACACGGACTCGTCAACCGGCCCCTGCGAAGCAGCCCTGGCGATTTGGGTGGCGTGGGCCGCGGGAATCTCCCCGGCGCCCAGAGCGTCGAGAGTCTCGGGAACCCCAGAAAGCTGAGAAGCCGCCTCCACCTCGCGGCGGGCCTGCTGCTTGGAAGCCTGCAACTCCTCCAACACCACCCGACGGGCCAAACCCTCGCCACCCCGGCAGGAATACTCAGCCAGCGCAGCCGCCTTCATCGCCGCCAGCCGGGCCTCGGCCTTCTTGATCAACCCCAACCGCGCCCGCAACTCCGACAACGACAGCCCAGCCACATCAACCGCCTCCGGCCAAACCAGCCCCGACGGCCCGCAACCAACCTGTTTCCCCTGTTCACAGGACCTAAACTCCATACATGCAAGTATACCCACCCCAGTGACAACAACCCCTTGGATAAGCGCATACAGGCGAATACATCCTGGAATTCATTGACTTCGACTTGAACATAAACAACAAGGCCCACATTACGGGGCGACAGTATGAGACACACGATATGTGCAATGCCCCGCTAACGCGTTGTATCTGCCCTCAGTCCATGCGGCGCGTACGCCTTCGAGCCCTGCCGAGTCCCCCTAATCGCTCGATTGGAAGGGAGGCGGAATGAGGTCTTCATACATGGCTGGGTCGGGGGGCACGACCGCCACTTTGCCATTGTGCCGCGTCACGACCCCTGTGCCGGTTTGATAAGCCAAGAGGTGCGCGTCCTTGGCGGCCAGCCTCAGCGACCGCAAGATGGATTCGGTCAATTCCTCGCCGCGCAAGACAGGAGGATGGTCGGCAAAGACCTCTTGGTCGTTATCGCTCGGATCAGTCACGGTTCATGCCTTGCTCGACGAGCAGCGGCACCGGCCCAGAGTTGTCCAACACCCTCCACTCGTCAACCCTACCAATGTAGTGCTCATACAAGTTCCGCAGTCCAGCATCGAAGCGCCTGCGAACCACATCTTCAGGCACCGGATGGCCCCCCTGTCTCACCCTCTCAGCTACCCGCCGCACAGCATCCTCGGGGCTGCCAAGACTCAGATACACCAGAACAACCCAATAACCGTCGCATCGCCATCGATCGATGCGCCTCAAGTAGCTGCGGCCCGCCAGGGTGGTCTCGAAAGCAAAGCTGCGCCCCTGGCCAGCCAGACTGTTGATCTCGGCCAGCATCAGCCGGCGGCTGCGGCTTCCACACCTGTTCCGCGACTAAGCGGCGACAACCCGGCGGCAATGAGATCGGCATTGACGAAGTGCAGACCAGGCGCCTCGCTTCGCAGATGCCTCATCGCAAACGTGGTCTTTCCCGCACCATTAGGGCCAGCAATCACGTAGATCTGCTTGTCGGCCATGCAAGAACACGATAGGCGGCTCGAACTCTGCGCCTCGGATGCGAAATGGATTCACAAATCCCGATTGGGGAGCCTCGAACTTCAGTCGTGGCCTGGACACAGCTCCGCCTTGTAGTGCTTGCCTCGACGAAAAGTGGGTGACTTGCGAAGCGTGACTCACCGAATTGGGGCGATGTGGCTCCGGCGGCAAATCGGCAGGACATGAGGGCGACGGGGCGTATGCTCAGCACGAGCGCAGAACATCCCCCATGTGTGTCGGGTGCCTTGCGCTGGTCAACGGGCGACAGGAGTAGTACGCCTCAAGGAGGCAGCGGCTAGTTGTACGGAGAGTGGTGGATCGAGGCGCGCAAGCGTCCGCCGAAAAATTACAAGCCTCCAATACACACCGTCGCGGGAGATCTCCTGGCTGATGGAATGTCTGATTGGGCTTTGGAGACGATCGGAAGTCTGACTGCTGAGTCAATTTGGCAACATACGGGAAGTCCCGTTGTCATGACCGAAGACGACCTTGTCACCATCAGGGGCACGGACAGCGCTGGGAAGTCATACAGCTTGCTTGGGTGCTACGACACCAACTCGATTATGCAGTCCTCAAGCATCCGCGATGGGGTGCAGCGCTGGGCGGTGAGCACCATTGTCGAAGGGGATGGCACATGGGTAGGCCCCGACTCGGAGGTCGAGGAAATCTCCATCTCGTTCCGCGACCTCGCTGCGTGGGCGACAGACGTCAGGAATAGTCCATTCACCTTCGATGCTGACGCGCATGTCATGTCGTTCCATGGGACATGGAACGACGAAGAGAGCCTGGTGCAGGACTGCTCGGTCAGGCTTCGTCATGGCTTTAGTTGGTCGTCATCCGACAGCCGCTTCGTTGCAAACGCGTCCGCATCAATCACGATCTCCGACACGCTGAAGCTCCAGCAGGTAGCCGAAAAGTGGATTCGTCCCATCAATGACCTGATGTCGCTGCTCGCCATGCGCCCGAGCTTTCCAATAAGCATCCGCGCACATCTCTTGGAGAGGTTCGGGCGAGAGCGCCCCACTGAAATCGACATTCGGATTCCACAGGCATTGGACCATGTAGACGAGGACGACGCGGACGAGGGCATCGTCCCCCGACAGTTGGAGATGCTTGTCACCCGTGTCGGGTTACAAGAGGCGGGAGTGACTTTCGAGGCCTTGTTAGGAGGCTGGTTTACTGTCCAGGGCAATGACAAGCTCCGCGTGGCTTTCGAGCGTCTCGCGGACTCCCAAGCGAAGACATCAGGTTTTTCGTTCGATGACTCTCTCTTGCATGCCTGCAACGGCCTCGAGAGCCTTCACGCTGCTTGCTTCGATGGAAGCGTTTCTGAAGACGCCGCCACGAAGGAGATACTGACTCGACTTCAAGATACCGTGCCCGCCAGCCACAAGGACCTCCTCTCAAACCGGCTGGCGACTACCCGGAACAAGAGCTTTATTGAAAAGACAGACGAGATCGCCCAAAGCTGTGGGGACACGGGACGAGCCATCTTGGAGGCCTACCCCAACCTGGTCCCAGACATCAACAAATTCCGCACGAGAGCAGCGCATGCCAACACGAAGCCGAAAGATCCAACCGGTCAGATTGACGTGCTCATCGGCAGTCAGTGGCTACTGCGCCATTCCCTGCTCCAAGCACTCGGAATCGCAACGGCGGAATGCGACGCCATCATCCTCCCAAACTTCACCTTCAAGAATCAACTGCGACGCCTCGAGGCCCGCCACGCATCAGGCACCGCCTAACCTGGTGGGGATTGCTGTCGAGGTGGTGTGGTGAGTTGCAACGGATACCGAGGGACGTATACCCGATAGTGGCGTGCCGTAATCGAAGATCAATCGCCTGCTCTCAGCGCCTGCCTCTTAGGGGCCGAGCGGATAGGCGCTGACCTGCGGAAACATCTGAACCCCGGACTGCGACTCCAGTTCCTTGACCTGCAGTTTTGCTGGGGCACATCGCGGTCCGAACGGAATCCACCGAGATCCGTGTCGCCTATCCGCGAAGCCTCTTAATTCCATTGCGTTGGCGGCGGCCGTCGAGATCAGAGAGAGGTCGACGCGCCCGGCACCACTACGCGCCAAGCGTAGTGGTGCCGGGCAAACGCGCATGTGCAGTTCAGTCTGAATCCTCCGCGTCATCAACCTCCGGCCCGTCTTCCGGGACTGATGACGTTCTCAGGAACTGGATGCGGGACGCGCTGATGATTGCTATGTCGTCGTACCATTCGTAGCGCTCGCCTCGTTCGTCCGAGTCCTCAAGTGGCCAGTACCAAGGATCGAGGAGGCACAGATCTCGTTCCTCTGTTTCCTCGTAGTCCTCGTTGAAGCTGAGCAGGATACCGGCGACCACCGATCCGTCAGTGAGGTGGCAGTACACAACTGTGTCGCCTTCTGGGTGCTCCAACCAGTCGCTCCACGAGGAGCGCTGTGTCCGTCCATGTCTGTCCAGCCAGCCGGCTACAGCCCTTCCTCCGACAAGGGCCAATCCGCTGGATATCCCCAGAACCACTGCACACCACCAGAACACGTAGGACAGGTGGTTGCTCAGGTACTGGCCGGGATCGTCCGCGATCCGCCCTATGTCAGGAGTGTGCGAGGGACTGGCTGCTCTTATGACGGCGAATACGCAGAGTCCGGCAAATGTCGCTAAGAAACCCGGGACGATCAGCAGCGCCGTTTCTCTGAATCCCAGAGGCCTCTTGGCGGCAAGGCCTGACTGCCTGCCGGATTCCCTGCCAATCCTGTAGCTGAAGCCTGGGACTAGGACCAGTCCCAGGGCCAGCACTCCTGTGAATGCGCCGGTCACCTACTGCTGAGTGCCCCTCTGAGCACTGCCTTGGCTCTGTGATCTGGCGTTGTGGGCCTCAGCCCGTCTTTGGCGCGATTCGTCGCTGGTCCTGCTTCTGTCCCTCACATGCCGCTGCCCGAAAACCTCGCGCTTTTCGCCCATGTCAACTCCAGTCCGTGAGCCGCACCATTGACATTAGATTAGCGGTGCTTTCCTGCGAATCAATACCCACGGACGGCTCCAGGGCAGATAATCCAGAGCCGGACAGGCTATTTTGGCTGCTCAGACAGTGTTTTCTAGTGCTCCTGCTGCTTGGATAGCCCTTCGGTAAGCTCTTCCGGCATCGCGTCGAAGTCGAACGCCTCTTCCGGGTTGAAGAACTCGTCATCTCCGAGGGCGGAAAAGATGGCTTCGGTACATCGGGGACGACGCCGATGACGGGCTGGGGGTGCAGCAGCAGCTTGCTCTCGAATTCATGAAGTCGCAGTGACCACAGACGCGTAGCTTCTCGAGGATGCCTGAAGAGACCTTTGGCGTGGATCGCCGCCTTGCCTTCATCTTCGAGACCGAAACAGCGGTGACCTTCGTAGGGGAGGGCGTCCAGTCCATCGCTGAATGGGACGCCACAAAAGACCGAAGAATCGTCGGCTTGCACTTGGCGTGACCCCTCTGGAGGAGTCTGAGCTCTTCTGTGGCATCCCCTCAAACTGTCACCGCAGGCCCATACACTCGCAGCGAGATAGCTAGCCACCTGCAACTAGATCACTTGCGGGCGATAACAAGATTCTGGCGATGTGCAAGGAGTCTGATGTCCAAGCAGCGAAAGGAGGAGGGCATGGAGGAAGCAACAGAAGGGGTGAGCAAGACGGTGAAGATTGCTGTTCCCGAGTTTGTCGCAGAAGTGGCCAGCCCCTTTGCCAATGATCTGTTGGATCGTGGGCCGCGGGTGAGGCTGCTTTGCGATTTCGGCAGATCGGTCTCCGACCATGCGGTAATCGCCGTCGATGGGGGGTGGGGTACTGGCAAAACTGCGTTTCTGATGATGTGCAAGGCCTACCTAGAGCAGCAGGAAGTTAGGGTCGCCGAGTTCAACGCCTGGACCGAGAGCTACACGGCTGACCCGGTGTTCAATCTCGCCTCGGCACTGGCTGAAGTAGTGGAAGAGGACCGGCGTGCCAAACTGCTTGGAGCGGCGAAAGCCATAGTCGTGGCTGCCGGGAAGAATCTGCCACTCAAGGTCGGCGAAGTTGTGACCGAGGCGGCAGAGGCAATCGCCCAGGACCAAGCATTCCCAAACGGCCTGCCTGAGTACCGCAATTGCGTCCGACGATTCAAAAAGGCGCTGGAACAAGAAGCAGAAAAAGCAGACGGCCCGCTGGTAGTGCTGGTGGACGAACTGGACCGCTGTTTGCCCCAGCAGGTCGTCGAATATCTGGGGGCCATTCACAACCTGCTGGCAGTGCCAGGGGTGGTTGTAGTGCTGGCAATCAACCTAGAAGAGACGGCGAAAGGGCTGGAAGCGGTCTATGGAAGCGCATACGGCTCTGAGCGGTACTTGCAGCGCTTCTTCGACCTGCGGATGAGTCTCCCCGGCGCAACGGGCAGCGACGACTTATCCGGCTTGGTCAACCACCTGCGGGAGCACCTGGAGATCGAAGTAGAAGCAGACACCAGCCGCGGCTACATCGACGGATTGCTGACGACCACTGCGCTGGCAACCGGCGGCGCTCTGAGGGACTTGCAACGGGTCGCTCAGGCTCTCCGGTGGACGATGGCTGTCGGCCTTGAATCGGCGGCAAGCTGGCGCATCAACAGCCCGGAGCGGTACGCCGAGTGTGTTCGAGCCGCGTTGGCGCTGTTGATCCTGCGACATCTCGACCCGGAGGGCTACCGGCTCTTCACTGAGGCAAAGGCGAATCCCCATTCGGCCATGTTGCGATTGCACAGCCATCTCTTGGGAGCCGAACCGGAATCGGCTCACGCAGCGTTCGCGATGACCGCGTATTTTGACTTGCTCTCAGCGGAAACTGGTGGGAATCAGGTCACCGAGGAACAGTTCCAAGAGATAGCAGACCTCTACTCCTTCCAAAACCACCGGGAGACCTATTCCCGCTATAACAGCTTCAGGCAACAGATCATGCGGCACCTCAACGGCCAGGTTCCACAGGTGGTACTGGCAGCAGTAGAAATGACAACCTGATGAACCGGGAGCATTGACCATGACCGGACCCTGTTGTTTTTTCCAGGTGAGGATTCGGCAGGCTCTTTCGATGGATGTAGTTGAATGCATTTCAGGTGGGGGGAACTCCATCAGTGGTTGCAGCGGGTCGGCCACGATGTCCGGCGTGTTGCAGCAACCAACCGATGGAGGCCGCTCACGACAGGCCCGCGCTTTTCATACACGGCCATGACGAGGACGCGTGCCCAAGGAGCCTGCTCATTGGCCCACTCAACCAAGATTCCCTGTGGCGAGCGC
Source organism: Candidatus Poriferisocius sp. (assembly GCF_965208475.1). Classification (GTDB taxonomy): domain Bacteria; phylum Actinomycetota; class Acidimicrobiia; order Acidimicrobiales; family Bin134; genus Poriferisocius. Next base: position 1,581,905 of record NZ_OZ242338.1, read on the forward strand.
GCGCTCTTTCCCGCTTGAACCACTCCCACCGATATGCCTCCTTGGAAACTTGATTCTCCAAGACCTGAAGATACCGGTGTCTTCTCAAGAACGGGGTCTTGGGTTGTGAGAGGGTGACCTCCCGAGGCAAGTCCACGCCGATTCCCGCGACTGAATTGGGCTGCATTGTGATCTGAGCTTGCAGGCGCGGCAAGAATGGCACGACAGAGAGGGCAGGCGTGGCGACGGATCTTGGTGAGCTTCAGAACAAGTTGTGGGAGGCGGCGGATCAGCTTCGGGCGAACTCGGGGTTGAAGGCTTCGGAGTATGCGTCGCCGGTGTTGGGGCTGATCTTTCTGCGGTATGCGGATGAACGGTTTGCCCAGGCTGCGGAGGTGGTGGGGTCGGGGTCTGAGCGGCGGCCGATTGGGCCGGAGGATTACCAGGCTGCTGGGGCGCTGTATCTGCCGGAGGAGTCGCGGTTTGAGGGGCTGCTCGACCTGCCTGAGGGTGCCGATGTGGGCAGAGCGGTCAACCAGGCGATGGCTGGCATAGAGGCTTGCAACCCGGACCTTCAGGGGGTGCTGCCGAAGGACTACTCGCGCATCCCAGACGACATCCTAGGAGAGCTGTTGCGGCTGTTGAGCCGTCTGCCGGAGGCGATCGAGGGGGACGGGTTCGGGTTGATCTACGAGTACTTCTTGGGTCAGTTCGCCTTCTCGGAGGGGCAAAAGGGCGGGGAGTTCTTCACCCCTACCTCGATCGTGCGGCTCATCGTGGAAATCCTCGAGCCGTTCCACGGCAAGATCTACGACCCCGCGTGCGGCTCTGGCGGGATGTTCATACAGTCGGCCCACTTCGTGGAGCGCCACCGCAGCGACCCCAGCCGGGAGCTGTCGGTCTATGGCCAGGAGAAGACCGGCGACACCGTCAAGCTCGCCAAGATGAACCTCGCGGCCCACGGTCTGGCCGGCGACATCAAAGAGGGCAACACCTACTACGAAGACCTCCACGACGCGGTCGGCGAGTTCGACTTCGTGATGGCCAATCCCCCGTTCAATGTCAACAAGATCGACAAGGCCAAGCTCGAAGACGACCCCCGGTTCCCGTTCGGGCTGCCCAAGCCCGACAATGGCAACTACCTGTGGATCCAGACCTTCTACTCCGCGCTCAACCGAAACGGGAGGGCCGGGTTCGTGATGGCCAACTCGGCATCAGACGCCCGAGGCAGCGAACTCGAGATACGCCGCAAGCTGATCGAGGACCGCAGCGTCGACGTGATCATCGCCGTCGGCACCAACATGTTCTACACCGTGACCTTGCCCGTGACCCTGTGGTTCCTCGACCGCGGCAAGAAGTACACCGACCAAGCCGACCAAGTGCTCTTCATTGACGCAAGAGAGATCTACAACCCAATCGACCGGGCTCACCGAGACTGGACACCCCAGCAGATCGAGTTCCTCGCCAACATCGTCCGACTCTGGCGAGGCGGAGAGCCGGAGTTCGACGCCGGTAGTAGAGAGATGCTCAGCGACAGGTTCTCCGAAGGCTCTTATTCAGACGTTGCCGGCCTCTGTGCTGTCGCGACGGTAGAGCAGATTGAGGGACAGGACTGGAGCTTGAACCCGGGCAGGTATGTCGGACTTGCTTCCCACGGTGTCGATGACATCGAATTTTTCGCCACGATGGAACTCCTTGAAGAGCAGTTCGCGACTTTGACAGCAGAAGCGACGGCGTTGTCGGATTTCGTGCAGACGAAAATTGACAGGGTGCTGCGCCAGTGACGTGGACGACCTCTACGTTGGGGGATCTCGCCTGCCAAGCAGGAGGCGAGGTCCGTACCGGCCCGTTCGGCACGCAACTCCACAAGAGCGACTACATCGATGACCCTGCCGCCACACCGGTCGTAATGCCGAAGGACATGTCAGACGGCAAGATCGATTCGTCTGCGATCGCGCGAGTCGACGCTGAGGTGGTCGAGCGCCTGAGTTCACACATGTTGCGCACGGGTGACATTGTGCTCGGCAGGCGAGGAGACATCGGTCGCCGAGCTTGGACCAGTGAAGCAGAGGAAGGCTGGCTTTGTGGCACAGGATCCATGCGGATTTCCGTCAATGGGTCTGTGAATATCCGCCCTAGGTATCTCTTCTATTTCCTCGGACTCGACCAAACCATCGGGTGGTTGAAGGGCCACGCGGTAGGGGCGACGATGTCCAATCTGAGCGCCGGGGTCGTTCAACAGCTGCCGGTGCAGTATCCATCGCTTGCCTTGCAAGATGCCATCGTGGAAGTACTGGACTCGCTCAACGACCTGATCGAGAACAATCGGCGGCGGATTGAGGTTTTGGAGGAGATGGCTCGGTTGTTGTATCGGGAGTGGTTTGTGTACTTCCGGTTTCCGGGGCATGAGGATGTCGGGCTGGTCGACTCCGACCTCGGCCCGATCCCCGAAGGGTGGGAGGTTGGCGAGTTCGCAGACCTCGTCGCCGAAGTCTCGGAAACAGCTGCTCCAGAAGAAATCGCAGTGAGAACCCCAGTCGTGGGCCTTGAGCATTTCCCGAGGCGATCTACAACACTGCAAGATTGGGAGAGCGCCTATGACGTAGGAAGCCGTCGAAAATTCTTCGACGAAGGCGACATCTTGTTTGGAAAGATCCGCCCGTACTTTCACAAGGTGGTTGATGCACCTACCTCTGGTTGCTGTTCGACCGATGCAATCATTTTCAGGCCCATCGAGGAGATCTTCCAAAGCCGGGCGTTGGCAATTGCTTCAAGCGATGAATTTGTTGGAGTCGCAACTGCAACCTCAAACGGGACGAGGATGCCGAGAGCGAACACCAAGATTCTGATGGGCTACAGAATACCTCACCCGACCCACGGAGTTGAGCAGGCCTTCAGCGAGGCAGTGAGACCGATGAACTACCTGAGAAAGAACCTTGCGACGCAAAACCGGGTATTGCGCGAGGCTCGCGATCTGCTTTTGCCACGTCTGGTGTCTGGCGAGCTCGATGTGTCGGAGCTTGATTTGGGGTTGGAGGCTGTGGGGGCGTGAGTCCGGGGCGGTTGAGTGAGGATTTGCTGGTGGAGCGGCCGGCGTTGCGGTTGTTGGCGGATTTGGGGTGGGAGGTGGTGGACGGGTTCGACGAGGATTTGGGGCCGGCGGGGACGCTGGGGCGGGATTCCCAGTCGGAGCCGGTGCTCAGCCATCGGCTCAAGGATGTGCTGCGCTCCTTGAATCTTGGGCTGCCGCAGTCGGCGTTGGATGAGGCCGTCGAGCAACTGGTACGGGATCGGTCGGCGATGGATCGGGTTCGGGCGAACCGGGAGGTCTATTCCCTCTTGCGGGATGGAGCAAGGGTCGAGATGACCGGCAGCGATGGCGAGCGGCAGATGGTGGTGGTCCGGTTCATTGACTGGGATCGCGCTGGGGCCAACGACTGGTTGGCGGTGTCGCAGTTTTGGATTGCGGGTGACATGTATCGGCGGCGGGCTGATGTGGTGTTGTTCGTGAACGGCATCCCGCTGGTGCTGGTGGAGTTAAAGGTGTCGCACAAGAGCGTCCGCGACGCGTTCGACGGAAATCTGCGGGACTACCGGGACACGGTTCCGCATTTGTTCTGGTTCAACGGGTTCGTGATGCTCTCCAATGGCGGCGACACGCTGGTCGGTTCCACGTTTGCGGATTGGGGGCATTTCGCCGAGTGGAAGAAGATCGACTCGGAGGGCGAGCAGGGTGTGGTTTCGCTGGAGACCGCTCTGCGGGGGACGTGTCAGCCGCAGCGTCTGTTGGATCTGGTGGAAAACTTCGTCGCGTTCATGGAGCGGCCGGGCGGTCTGGTGAAGGCATTGGCCAAGAACCACCAGTTTCTAGGAGTGAACAACTCGCTGGAGGCGTTGCGGGAGGTGGGCCGGCGAGAGGGGCGGCTCGGGGTGTTCTGGCACACGCAGGGGTCGGGCAAGTCGTTGTCGATGCTGTGGTTCACCCAGAAGGTTCTGCGCCAAGAGCCGGGCAACTGGACGTTCGTGATGGTCACCGACCGCTCAGAGCTCGACGATCAGCTTTATGGGGATTTCGCCGACTGCGGGGTGATCACCTCGGGCCAGCAGGTCCACGCCGAGACGTCGGCTCATCTGCGGGAGCTGCTAGGCCAGGATCATCGGTATGTGTTCACGCTGATCCACAAGTTCATCCCTCCCAAGAGGGGCCAGCAGATGCCGGTGCTGTCGGAACGCGACGACATCGTGGTGATCACCGACGAGGCCCACCGCTCCCAGTACGACACGCTGGCCGCCAACATGCGCCAGGCGGTGCCCAACGCGTCGTTCATCGGGTTCACCGGCACCCCGCTTATCGTCAGCGAAGAAGAGACCCGACGGGTGTTCGGCGACTACGTGTCGATCTACAACTTCCGGGACTCAATCGCCGACGGCGCCACTGTTCCGCTGTTCTATGAGAACCGCATCCCCGAGCTCCAGCTGGTGAACGACGACTTCGACGACGAGCTCGAGCAGCTCCTGGAGGCCGCCGCGCTGGACGATGCCCAGGAGAAGGCGGTGGCCCGCCAGTTCTCCCGGCAGTACCAGCTGGTCACCCGGCCCCGGCGCCTCGAGGAGATCGCCGCCGATCTGGTCCGCCACTTCGTCAACCGGGGGTACAGGGGCAAGGCCATGTACGTGGCCATCGACAAGGCCACCGCGGTGCGGATGCACGGCCTGGTCGAGGCCGAATGGGCCGGCTACCGGGCCGAACTGGAGGCCGAGCTGGCCGACGCGCCCGAGCTGGGGCGCGTCCATCTGGAGTCGCTGATCGAGTTCATGGCCACCACCGACATGGCCGTCGTCGTGTCGCAAGCGCAAAACGAGGTGGCCGATATGGCCGAGGCCGGACTCGACATCGCCAAACACCGCAGGCGCATGGTCGAAGAAAACCTCGACGCCAAGTTCAAGGACCCCGACGACCCGTTCCGGCTGGTGTTCGTGTGCGCCATGTGGCTCACCGGCTTCGACTCGCCATCCACCTCCACGGTGTACCTCGACAAGCCGATGCGCAACCACGCCCTGATGCAGACCATTGCCCGGGCCAACCGGGTGTTCCCTGACAAAGACAACGGCCTCATCGTCGACTACATCGGCGTGTTCCGAAACCTGGAGAATGCCCTAGCCATCTACGGCGCCGGGCCGGGGATCGACTCCCCCATCCGGCCCAAAGACGAGCTGGCCGCCGAACTTGCTGCCGCGCTGGCCGAAGTCATCGATTTCTGCAACGACAACGACATCGACATCGCCGCCATGGAAGCCACCTCGGGTTTCGAGTTCATCGCACTCCAAAAGGCCGCCGTCGAAGCCCTGCTCGTCGACGAGCAAACCCGCCGCCGCTACGTAACGCTGGCCCGCCAAGTCCGGAAGACCTTCAAAGCCCTTTTGCCCGACCCCGAGGCCATGGCAGTCGCTCACCGGGTGGCGGTGATCCGCACGATCGCCTCCAAGATCGAATCGTCCACCGAGGCCCCCGACATATCCGGCGTCATGGACTCGGTGTCGGAACTGCTCGACCGCTCCGTCGCCGCCAACGAGTACATCATCGCCACCGCCGGCGCCGACCCGCTCATCGACCTGAACCAACTCGACTTAGAACAGCTCATCGGGCGCTTCGAGGGCCGCAAGCGCACCGCCGCCAAAGCCATCGAAAAGAACATCGAAGAACGCCTCGATGACGCGGTGCGCAAGAACCCCACCCGCCACGACCTCGCCGAGCGGTTCCGACGCCTCATCGACGAATACAACGCCGGAACCCACAACCTCGAAGAATTCCTGCGGCGGCTCAAGGCCATCAACGACGAACTCTCCGACGAGGAACAACGCGCCGTACGAGAAGGCATAACCGAAGAAGAACTCGCCATCTTCGACCTGCTCACCAAACCCGAACCCGACCTCACCCGCGCCCAAGCCATCGAAGTCAAAGGCGCCGCCAAGAAACTGCTCGACCACATCGCCGACAAGCTCGTCCTCGACTGGAAGCGCAAACAACAAACCCGCTCAGCCGTCAAGACCACGGTGAAGGACATCCTCGACGCCGAGCTGCCCGACGTCTACGAACGCGAGCTCTTCGACCGCAAAGTCGATGCCGTTTTCGACCACATCTACACCAGCTATCACAACAACGGGGAGTCGGTGTACGGCTGATCGCGATCGGGCCACGGTCGCCAAGCGGCTGAGCGCTTGGGACCACAACAACGGGGAGTGGGTGTATAGCTGATCGCCCCCGCAACATGGGTGGGTGCCCGATGCCGCGCGGTTAGCATCATCGCTGTGGCAGCCACGCTGACGAGCTTGCGCCTCCCTGCGTTCAAGAACATGAGACGGACGTCTATTCCGCTTGGGCCCCTCACCCTGCTCGTAGGGCGCAACGGCAGTGGCAAGTCGAACATCCTTGATGCCCTTGCCGTAATGTCCTCGCTGGCCAGCGGTGCCACGCTGCGAGATGCACTAGACGGTGGTCGTTCAGGACCCCTGGTGCGCGGCGGATCCGAGGGGTGCGCTCCAATGGGCAATGACTCGTTTGAAGTCGGTTGTTCAGTTGTCATCAACAGAGTCCCGTATCACTTGGACCTAAAAATCTCGGTACGTCCGTCAGTGCAGATCCTCACCGAGAGGCTATGGACCAAACGCCGCGGCGGTCCTCGCCGCGGTGAGCCCCAGGATTTGTTGAAGACAGACCCGCCCCAACCAGACTCGGGCGACATCGTGGCACGATGGGACAACAGCAAACAGGGACCGAATCCTCAAATTACCTTTCGAGCCTCGCAGCTTCTGACCGCACAGGTGGCGACTCGAGTGCCTGTCACTTCACAGGCAGGCCGCCATGTGCGGGACATAGCTGAACAGGTGCTCGAGGCGCTTTCAAGCGTGTTTATTCTCGATCCGGTTCCACACCAGATGCGTGAATACCACCCCGAGAAGGACGTACGGCTCCGCAGGAATGCAGAAAACCTCTCGCCAGTGTTAGCAAATCTCCTCAATGATGGTGCGACCCGTTCGGTTCTGCTCGACATGATCCGCTCGCTGTCGGAGGCACAGGTCTCAGAGATGAACGCGGTGGCTAGCGAACTCGGCGACGTGATGATCACGATCCAGGAGCAGATCGGGCCAACTGACCAACAGACGCCGGCCCGCTTGTTGAGCGACGGCACCCTGCGATTCCTGGCCATCGCGGCAGCACTCCTCGACCTCTCGCGCCAAAGCAGCGGATCTGAAGAATCAATCATTGGCGGACGAATGCTTGTCGTGGAGGAGATCGAGAGCGGTCTGCACCCATCGCAAGCCGCGGTGCTCCTCAACCAACTCAAGGAGTCGGCGAAAAGCGGAGTCCGAACACTAGCTACCACCCATAGCCCGGCAATCCTCGATGCGCTCGACGGCGCAGACCACTCAAGCGTGGTCGTGTGCAGCCGCCGCCCCGACGGATGGAGCACAGCGACAAGGCTCACCGACTTTCCCGACTACTTCGAGGTTGTAGGCCGCTCGCCACTCGGCATCGCTGCTGTGCGAGACCAACTTCGTCCTAGTAACGAAAGTGAGCAAAGCAGTCGTTCGCTAGTGGACGTGTTGGGGCTCCGCTAGGACATGGCCGTACCGCATGTCGTCTTTGTCGACACGTCCGTCATCCTCCGCCTTATTGGCATGGACGGTATCGACCAGGCCACAAACGCCGCCGTCGAGTTCGACGAGAGACGAGACCAAGGTCAGCGGCTGATACTCACAGCGACTGCACTCATCGAAGCGGGCAACCACATAGCCCAACGGTCCTCCGGTCGGCGGGCCCTTGCAGAGCAGTTGAGAAAGCTCATTGAGGCCGCGAACACGCCAGACCCTCCGTGGATCCTCCGTGAAACCGCAATGGACGAGGACTTTGTCAATGACCTGTTGAACGGCGATTCGACAGGATCGGATCTCGTGACTCTTCTCGGAGACGGACGACTAGGCACCGGGGATGTGGCGATACTGGTCGAGCGGGATCAGTTCAAGACGAAGACGGCCCACGCCAGGGTCGAGGTGTGGACGCTCGATGACGAGTTGTCGGCGCACAGCTAGTCGCGCAACCCGTTCAAGCCGCAGCCCCGATCCACCTGTTCACAGCAACTGGGACTCAACACGAATACTTGGTGTACCGCCCCCGTAACATGGGCGGATGGTCGATCCGGCTTCTCCTGGGGAACGCTCGGCTGCGCCTCCGAGAGGGGCTCGCTGGTTGGCGTTTGCGGCGATATTGCTCGGGGGGCTGTGCGGCGGGCTGATCGGGTTCGCCTATATCGACCTCCAGTGCGACGGCGACTGCGGACTGTGGACTGGGCTCGGCGCTCTGATCGGTGCGGTGGCCGGGGCAGTGGGCTTGGCCGTGGTGGCGATCCTCACCCTGCGGGCCATGGACGAGTGGCGCCGGTTCGGAGGTCGCCGCCAAGACCGCGATCGCCGCTAACCGGCGCAAAGTCTCCGCAGGAACCGGCACCGCGTGCTGCATGGCCCCCCGCACCAGACACGTCGGCAAAGTCCCCGCAGGGACCGGTGCCGCATCGCCTTTGCGGAATCCCCTTTGCGGACGGCGCTTCTAATCAGGAGCAGAAGACAGCGTGGCGACGGCCCGGTCGATGTCGGCGTCGTCCACATCCAAGTGGGTGACGAAGCGGACGATGCCGGGCGCCAGCAGCCCGGCCCGGATACCGGCCTGCCGGAGGTGGTCCAACAATCCCAGGGAATCGGGATGGCGAAAGGCCACCACATTGGTGAGCGGGCGCCCGCAGGCCGCTTCCGACTCGCCCAACCGGGCGCCGGGCCACCGCTCAGCCACCACCTGGCCCAAACGGTCGGCCCGGGCATGGTCATCGGCCAGACGGTCGATGTGATGGTCCAGCGCGTAAAGGCCGCCAGCGGCTATCACCCCGGCCTGGCGCATGGCCCCGCCCAGCCTCCGCCGGTGCAGTCGGGCCTCGTCCACCAGATCGGCCGGCCCGGCCAAAAGCGACCCCACCGGCGCGCCCAGCCCCTTTGACACACACGACATGACCGTGGCTGTCGAGCTGGCCAACTCCGAGGCGGTGGTTCCCCGGGCGATGGCGGCGTTGAACAACCGGGCGCCGTCCAGATGCACCGGCGGCCCCAGCGCGGCAGCAGCCACCAGCTCCTCGGTCCCGAGGGCCAGGCCGCCCGAGGCCAGATGGGTGTTCTCCACGCAGATCAGCGACACCGGTGGCCAAAAGCCACCGCGGCCCGCGGCCACCGCCTCGGTCGCCGCCGCGTCATCGATCACACCGCCGGCATCGTCCACTGCGTAGATCTGGAAGGCGTTGTTCAATCCAGCAGCCCCGCTCTCATAGGACATCAGATGCTGCCGCCTGCCCACCACCACGTTGCTTCCCGGTGTTCCGTGCAGCCGCAGGGCAATCTGGTTGCCCATCGTGCCCGACGGCACATACACCGCAGCAGGCTTGCCCACCAGCGCCGCAAACCGCTCCTCCAGCCGATTGACCGAGGGATCCTCCCCGTAGCGGTCGTCGCCCACCAGCGCTGAGGCCATGGCCTGCCTCATAGGCTCGGTCGGCTGGGTCAGCGTGTCCGAGCGCAGGTCCACCACTCCACGAGATGACATGGCAATGAGCGTAGAGTTTCAACCGTGCCAGAACCTGAACCCTTGTCCACGGCGGCGAATCCAGAGTGGGAGCGCTTGGAGAAGCTGGCCGCTGAGGCCGCAGGAGTGGCGGCATCTCTGCTGCGGGCCGAGATCGGCGCCCAACGCCAGATCACGGCCAAATCGTCGCGCACCGACTTGGTGACCGACCTGGACTTGGCCTGCGAGGCCGCCATCGTCGACTTCCTGACGGCCCATCGGCCCGATGACGCCATGCTGGGCGAAGAGGGCGCCGGTCGAGACGGCACCAGCGGCGTTCGCTGGATCATCGACCCCATAGACGGCACGGTGAACTTCGTCTACGGCCATCCCGGCTTCGGGGTGTCGGTGGCTGCCGAGGCGGACGGCCAAGTTGTGGCGGGCGCAGTGATCGACCCCGTGCTGAACGAGACCTTCACCGCCCACCGGGGAGGCGGGGCCCGGCTCAACGGACGCCCAACCGCCGTTCGGCCCAACGGCGACCCCGCCCTGGCCCTGGTGGCCACCGGGTTCTCCTATGCCCACGAGCGGCGGCGGCGCCAAGCCGAGGTGTTGGGAGAGCTGTTGCCGCTCATCGGCGACATCCGGCGAGTGGGCGGCGCCGCGGTCGACCTCTGCACGGTGGCCTGCGGCCGAGTGGACGCCTTTTTCGAGGTGGGGCTCAACCCGTGGGACTACGCCGCCGGAGCGCTCATCGCCGGCGAGGCCGGTGCGGTCGTTCAAGATCTGCACGGCAACCCCCCCAGCCCCGACTTCGTGTTCGCCGCTGCCCCCGCGGTGGCCGACGCCCTTCTCGACCTGCTGCAAGACGCCGAGGCCGACCAGCTATAAGCCCCCTGCTACCCATGACGGCCGAAAATCGGGCACCATTCAAGGGTGGAAACCTGCATCTTGGCCATTGAGGACGACGAGAGGATTCGTACCGCGGTCCGCCTGGCTCTCGAGGACGAGGGCTGGGAGGTCCAGGAGGCAGCCAACGGCCAGGAGGCGCTGGCCGCGTTCTCCGAGACGCCCGCCGATGTGGTGCTCATCGACATCATGCTTCCCGACATCGACGGATTCGAGGTGTGCCGCACGTTGCGCCGGACCAGCGACGTGCCCATCATCATGGTCACCGCCCGAGCCGACACCCATGACGTGGTGGCCGGCCTGGAGGCAGGGGCCGACGACTATCTGACCAAGCCCTTCGCCCCCAAGGAGCTCTCCGCCCGCATCCGCGCCCTGCTGCGCCGAGTGCGAATCACCGACACCGCGATGACCGACCTCCGCTTCGGGCAGCTGGAGATAATGCCCGAGCAGGGGATGGTGACCGTCAGCGGCGAAGAGGCCCCCCTCACCAAGACGGAGTTCCGACTCCTGGTGGAGCTGGCCACCAATTCGGGCAAGGTGCTCAGCCGAGAAGTGCTCCTCGAGCGGGTGTGGGATCTCGGATACTTCGGCGACGGCCGTCTAGTGGACGTCCACATCCGGCGACTGCGCACCAAGATCGAAACCGACCCGGCCAACCCCCGGTATGTGGTCACGGTCCGCGGCCTGGGGTACAAGCTCCAGGGGTGAGGGCGCAGCCGATGCCCACTCGTCCGGGACACCGTCCCCCCATCTGGCACCGGGCGGGCTCCCGGGCCCGGCGGTTGGGTCTCCGCACCCGCATCATCTTGGCCTTCGTGTTCACCACCCTCTTGCTGTCGGCCCTGCTCAGCGTGACCGTGTTCGCGCTGACCCGCCAAAACCTGCTCAACGGGCGGGAGAACGACGCCTTGGCCACGGTGGGGTTCAACGCCTCCACGGTCAGCCGCCGCCTCAATCCCGACACAGAGTCGGAAGCCCTCCAGAACCTGATCAGCACGCTGGCCACACCGGAAGGCTCCCGCCCGGTTTTGCGGGTGGGCGGCGACTGGTTCCAGCAGTCCTTCGAGTTCGAATCAGGCGACATAGACGAGCGACTGCGCCGCACGGTGGAAGGCGGGAGGCCGGCTCAGATGCGCTACCGGGTCAGGGGCAAGCCCTTCTTGGTGGTGGGCATCCCCATCCCCGACAGCAACGCCTCCTACTACGAGGCCACGCCGTTGGACGAGATCGAGGACACCCTGGGCTCGCTGGGAATCATTCTGGCCAGCGCCGGCGCGGGTGTGACGCTGGCGTCGGCCGGGGTCGGCATCTGGGCCAGCCGCCGCCTGCTGCGCCCGCTGGTGAGCATCGGCGAAGCTGCCCAGTCGATCGCCCGCGGCGATCTCAGCACTCGTCTGGAGGCCGGGGCCGCCCGGGAGCTGGCCGCGCTCACCGACTCCTTCAACGAAATGGTGGGCGCCCTCCAGCACCGGATCGCCCAGGACGAGCGGTTCGCCTCTGAAGTGAGCCACGAACTGAGGTCGCCCCTCATGACCCTTTCCGCCTCGGTGGAGGTCATGAACACCCGTCGGGCCGAGCTGCCCGAGCGGGCCCGGACCGCGCTGGACCTCTTGACCGAGGACGTCAGGCGATTCGAGCACCTCGTAGAGGATCTGCTGGAGATCTCCCGATTCGACGTGGGCACCGCCGAGTTGCACCTCGACGTGTTCAATCTGCTTGAGTTCGTTGAGAACGCGGTGTCGGCCACCAGCCCGGTCGCCGTGCCCATCCTCTGCGATCCGGCCACCGCCCGAGTGCGGGTGCAAGCCGACAAGCGCCGGCTGATGCAAGTCATCGACAACCTCTTGAACAATGCTCAGAAGTACGCTCGAGGCGCCACCGGCATCGTCCTGTGGCATTGGGGAAAGAACATCGAGATCGTGGTGGAGGACGCCGGGCCGGGCGTGGCCGCCGACGAGCGGGAACACATCTTCGACCGGTTCTCCCGGGGCCGAGAAGCCGGAGAGCGAGGGGCCAGCACTGGCGTGGGCTTGGGGCTGGCGCTGGTAGCCGAGCACGTGCGCCTCCACCAGGGTCGAGTCTGGTGTGAGAACCGGATCGACGGCCTCTCAGGCACCCGCTTCGTTGTCCACCTTCCCATCGCCGTCCTATGACCCGGCCAGCTTTGCCCCGCCGCCTGCTCGCGGGCCTGGCCGCGGCCGCTCTGGTGGCTGCCGCCTGCTCAGTGCCCGAGGACAGCCGTCCCCGTGCGCTGGACCTGTCCCGGCTCCCCGACAACCTGGTGGCCACCGCTGAGCCTCCCGAACCGACCCCCCTGGTCACCCAGGAGGTTTTCATCTATCTGATCGACGAGAACAACCTGCTGTGGGCCGCGAGACGCGAAGTGGCCAGCCCGGCCCGGCCCATCACAGTGCTGGAAGCCCTGTTCTCCGCGCCCAACGAAGCGGAGACCGAACAGGCCTTGTCCACCGCTCTGCCCGCCGATGTCGAAGTGGTCTCCGTCGACGCCGACCAACCCAACGACCTCGTGACCGTGGCCCTGGAATCGGAGGTGTTCGAGGAGCGCCTCGAGGGCGAGAACCGCCAGCTAGCCGTGGCGCAGTTGGTGTTCACGTCCACCGAGACCACCGGGGCCACCCGCTTCTCATTGCTGCTGAACGGCAACCCCGTGCCGCTTCCCACCGACGACGGCGAGAGCGACGTTCCGGTGACGCGCGACGGCTTCCAGTCGGTCGACCCCGACTATCAGCCTGAGCCCACCCCCGAGCCACCCCCGAGCGCGGAGCCGGCCCCCGTCCCCGACACGCCGACACCGACACCAACACCGGTGCCCTCCCCCGAGCCGACTCCCGAGCCCACTCCAACCCCGGCCCCGATCCCCACCCTGCCTCCCGGGTTCGAACTCGACTTCTCCGCCGCCGGCGACGACGGGGCGAATAGCGACGGCTAGCAGGACGCCATGGCCGATTGGCAGACGGACCGCTCCAGGGGATCTAGGGAAAGAAGGCCTTGGCCACCTGGTAGAGGTCGGGGCTGACCGGTTTCAGCTCGGCCACCGCATCGGCCAACCGCACCCGGGCGATCTCCCCGCCGCGGAGGGCCACCATCGACCCCCAATCGCCGTCGTGGACGGCGTCGATGGCCGCAATTCCATACCGCGAGCACAGCACCCGGTCCAGCGAGGAAGGGGTGCCGCCCCGCTGAACGTGGCCCAACACCGTTACCCGAGTGTCGAAACCGGTGCGGCCCTCGATCTCGGCCGCCACCACCTGGCCCACTCCCCCCAGCCGGGCATGGCCGTACTGGTCGATCTCCGGCTCGGGCATCTCCAGGGTCCCCTCTATGGGCCGGGCACCCTCGGCCACCACCACGATCGACGCCCATCGACCCCGCCGGTGGCGCCGGATGATGGCCTCGGCCACCGCTTCGATGTCGAAGGGCTCCTCGGGAATCAGGGTGAGCGTGGCCCCTCCGGCAATGCCCGCCCAGGTGGCGATGTGCCCCACGTTGCGCCCCATCACCTCCACCACCATCACCCGATCATGCGACTCGGCCGTGGTGTGCAGCCGGTCGATGGCCGCGGTGGCCACCCCAACGGCGGTGTCGAAACCGAAGGTGAGCTCGGTGAGGCCGATGTCGTTGTCGATGGTCTTGGGCACACCCACCACGTTGGCCGCTCCCGCTTCTTGCACCCCGACGCCCGCCGACAGCGTGCCCTCACCCCCGATGACGATCAGGGCGTCGGTATCCGTCGCCTCCATGGTCGAGCGCACCCGCTCGATCCCGTCGTCGAGCATCCGGGGGGACATCCGAGAGGTGCCCAGAACGGTTCCGCCCCGGGGCAGGGAGCCTCGCATCTTTTCCACGTCCAAGTCGATGAACTCCCCCTCCAGCACCCCCCGCCACCCGTCCATAAAGCCGAGCACGGTGTCGCCGTAGTGGCGCTCGCCCTTGCGCACGATGGCCCGGATCACCGCATTCAGCCCAGGGCAGTCGCCGCCTCCGGTCAGCACCCCTACTCTCATGGAGGGCTAACCCAGCTTGGTCAGAGATTGGCGAAGCTGGCGGACGGCCTGCGCGGTGCGCTGCTCGTTCTCGATCAGGGCGAACCGCACATGCCCCTCTCCGCCGGGACCGAAGCCCACGCCGGGCGAAACCGCCACTCGGGCATCCCTAACCAGCCACGAGGCGAACTCCACCGACCCCATCTCCCGATAGGGCTCGGGGATCTTTGCCCACACGAACATGGTCCCCCTCGGCGGCGCCACTTCCCAGCCCAGGCGGTTCAGCCCCAAGCACAGGGCATCTCGGCGGCTCTGGTATATGTCGCACACCGCTTTGGGGTGGCCGGGGGCCTCGTTCAGGGTAACCGTTGCCGCGATCTGAATGGGCTGGAACGTGCCGTAGTCCAGATACGACTTGAGCTTGGCCAGCGCCGCCACCACCTGGGGGTTTCCCACCATGAACGCCACCCGCCAACCGGCCATGGAGAACGACTTGGTCATGGAGTAGAGCTCCACCGCAACGTCTTTGGCCCCTTCCACCTGCATGATGGACGGGGGCAGGTAGCCGTCGTATCCCAGGTCGGCGTAGGCGAAATCGTGGACCAGCAGCACATCGTGCTCTTTGGCGAAGGCCACCACTCCGGCCATGAACTCCAAGTCCACACACGTGGTGGTGGGGTTGTGGGGGAACGACAGCACGATGATGCGCGGCTTGGGCCACGAGTACCGCCAGCGCTCCTGCATGGTCCCGAAGAAATCGGTTCCCGTGCTCAGCGGGATCTCACGCACCTCGGCGCCGGCGAACAGCGGGGCGTACAGGTGGATCGGATAGGACGGCGACGGGACCAGGGCCGCGTCCCCCGGCTGGAGCAGAGTCCACATGAGGTGGGAGAAACCCTCTTTGGCCCCGATGGTGTTGATCACCTCGGTATCGGGATCGAGATACACCCCGAATCGCCGGGCATAGTAGCCGGCGACTGCCTCGCGCAGCTTGGGAATGCCCTTGCTGGCCGAATAGCGGTGGTTGCGGGGGTTGCCGGCCGCTTCGGCCAGCTTTTCCACCGCGATATCCGGCGACGGGAGGTCGGGATTGCCAAACCCCAGGTCGATGATGTCGTGGCCGGCGCGGCGGCCCTCCACCTTCAGATCATTGATGATGGTGAAGACATAGGGGGGCAGGTTGTTGATCCGACGGAACTCCACAACACCAATCTACTTTCCGAGACGCTGATCTACTGCGGTTTCCCGACACCGGATTCGGCCCGGCGGCGAAGGTTGTCCAGGGCGGTTCGCATGACCCGGGCCTCGGCTCTTCGCTTCACGAAACCAGGAAGGGGCATCACCATCTGGACGGCCAGGTGGTAGGTGACCTCGGTGCGATCCGGCTCGCCGGGCACCGGGTTGAAGCAGTATTCCCCGTCGAGGCGCCGGGTCAGGTCGCCCTGCACCAGCCGCCAGGACACCCGCAGCGGGTTGGATCCGTAGTAGTACTCCAGCAGGTAGTTGGTGCTGCGGCCCATGGCCGCGGCCCGAAACGACACCAAACCGCCCCGGCCGTCGTCATCCCGCCGGACCACCTCCACATTCTTCACCTCGGTGGCCCATTGGGGGTAGGACTCGAAATCGCACACCACCTCGAAACACCGCTGGGGCGATGCCTCGATGGAAATGCTCTTGGTGGCCTGGTCAAACATCGTCACCGTTCCTGCTGGGGTAGCCGCACTCTGAGGTTGTGCTGTCGGAGGGCCGTGGCGGGAAGGTTCCGTGCCTGGCCCCCCAGGCGCCCGACAAGCCCAGCGCATACACAGGCACCAGGATACCGAACGCGGCGGCGGTGAACGGGCGAACTGAGGCGGCGGCCAGCGCCACGGCCGCCTCGCAGGCCAGCGCGGCCATCATCGAGAGCCGCACCGAGCGGGGGGCGCAGCCAGCCAGGAAATACAGACCACCCACGCCTATCAGCTCGTAGCGGCTGCGGCCCAGGGCCCGTTGGTAGGCCCAGAGCATGGCCGCGCACCCGGCGGCCAGCAATCCGAGCGACACCACCGCCATGGGAACGGCCATCGGGTCGGGAGACACGGTGGCGGCGGCGGCCGTCGCGGTGAACGCACCGGTGCCTGTCCAGCACGCTCGAATGAGGCCCCGGCCCTCGACTCCCGAAGGAACCAGGCGTCCGGGCAAACCGGTGGACATCGCTCACCCTGCCCGACAGTCGCCCATTGCCAGCTCACCCTGCCCGACAGTCGCCCATCGCCAGCTCACCCTGCCCCACAGTCGCCCATCGCCATCAGCGGTGCCTTCCGCGGACGATGACCTCGGCGATCACGGTGCGAAGCCGCTCGGCCATGTGGTCGTAGGAGAACTCGGCCACCGCCCTCAGCCGGCTGTCCAGCCCCATCTGCTGGAGGCGAACCCGGTCCGACAGAAGGGCGTCCAGGGAGGCGATCACGCCATCGCGATGGCTGGGCCGGTCCACCACCAGGCCGGTCCTTCCGTGTTCCACCGCCTCGGCTGCCCCCCCGCTGTCTCCGGCCAACTGCGGCACTCCTGCGGCGGCCGCCTCCAAGAACACGATGCCGAAGCCCTCCTGCTCCAAGCCCCCCCAGCGCTGGCGGCACATCATGGCAAACACGTCGGCGCAGCCATAGAGGTCGGGCAGATCTGAGTCGGCCACCCGGTCGAGAAGGCGGGCAGGGGCGCCGGTGCGGCCTATGAGGCGGTCCAGCCGAGCCCGGTCGCGCCCCGCCCCGGCCACCGCCAGGGTGAGCCCCGGATGCCGGTCGGCCAGGCGGGCCGCCGCCGCGATCAGCACATCCATGCCCTTGCGAGGCACCAGGCGGCTGATCGACACCACGACCGGGGCGTAGGCGGGCAGCCCGAACCGATGGCGGGCTTCTCGCCGCTGGACGGCATCGAGGGGCTTGAAGCGCTCGATGTCCACGCCGGGGGGCACGATGACTGCGGGCAGCGGCCCGCCCGCGGCCCTTTCGGCCTCGACCACCGAATACCGGCCGGCGGTGACAACCACCTGCGCGCCGCGCAGCACTTGGGCCAAGAGCTGCCTGGTGCCGGGCAGCCGCCCTGGGACGGTCACCTCGGCACCGTGGAGAATCACGCCGTAGGGGTGGGGCAGGCGCGGGGCCAGCGCTCCCAGGGGAACAGCGGGGTCGTAGAGAACCAGCTCCGCTCCGATTTCAGCCACCAGCTTTGTGATCTCCTCAGCCATCTCCCGAGTGGGGAGAAGGAACTGGCGGGGAGAGCGCACTATCTGGTGGTCCTGCCGGGCATCCCATTCGGCGTCTCCGGGATGGGAGCGGGTCAGCACGCAGAACTCGTCGGGCGGCAGTCGGCGCCACAGCTCCCACAGGTAGTTCTGAATGCCCCCGAGCTTGGGGGGATAGTCGTTGGTGACCAGCAAGTGTCGGGCCATTGGTCAAACCGGCGCCGCTGCGCCCACGCCGAGGCGGCGGGCGGCCCAATCTGCGTGGCGCACCAGCATGGGGTCGGGATCCGACAGATAGCGGCCCACGGTTTCAACCACCTCGGGGTCGGCCCCCCGCCCAGAGTTGCCCAAAGCGACCAAAGCGTTGCGCCGCACGTAGCGGGGCTCGCGTCGGGGTATGTACCAACGGCCGTAGCGGGCCATCAGCTCATCGTCTTCCAACCCCAGCAGCTCAACCAGGTCCACCCACGCAGTGTCGTCGCCGACATCGCGAGCCGACGGCGTCTGCCGGTTGGGCGGGCACACTTCTTGGCAGTCGTCGCAGCCGTAGATCCGGTCGCCCAGGGCCTTGCGGAACTCGAGGGGGAAGTCCCCCTCGGCCTGCACCAGCCACGCCAGGCAGCGCCGGGAGTCAACGACGCCGGGGGCCACAATCGCCCCGGTCGGACAGCCGTCCAAACATCGCCGGCACGGCCCGCACTGATCGGGGACCGGCGTCGACGGATCAAGCACCGCGGTGGTGATGACCGAGCCCAGCACGAACCAGCTTCCATGCCCGGGCAACAAGATGTTGCTGTTCTTGCCGTACCATCCCAGCCCAGCCCGCCGAGCCGCCTCCCGATCCACCAAGGCGTTGTCGTCGGCCGCCACCGAAGCCTTGTGCCCAACACCGCGCAGCATCTCGGCTATGTGGCCCAGGGAGGCTCGCAGCTTGGCGTAGTGGTCGCTTCGGGCGTAGGCGGCCACCCGCCCCGCGGCCCGATCCGGCACCTCTGGGGTCGAACGCCGATACCCCTTGGCTCCCACTACCAAAGAGCGGGCACCGGGCACGGTCCGGGAGGGGTCGGTGGAACGGTCGGGGTTGCGATAGGTGAAGGCCATGCCTCCGTGCAGGCCCTGTTCCCGCCGCTCCAACAGCGCGACTCGGGTGGACTCGAACGGCTCGGCTGAGGCCACTCCAACGGCGTCGAGGCCCGCAGCCAAACCGGCTGCGATCACCTCATCGGCGTCGAGGGTGCTCACTGGCCCACGAATCCCAGGAAGCCGTCCTCGATCTCCATTTCAATTCCCATCAACATGAGCAGATTGCTGGGCTGCACCAGATTGGCCCCTAATTCCCGGGCGCTCTCTCGAACCCGGTTGTCGTGGGAGACCACCACTAGCGGCTGCCAGAACGGATAGTCGCGACACCACTTGATGATGACGTCGTCGGCCTCCACTCCCGGCTCTGAGAAATGGACTTTCGGCCCCAGCGAGCGAGCGGTGGTGGAGATGTAGTCGTAGTCGGTCTGGGTGCCGTCGAACACCACCACGATCTCGGCCTCAGGGTATCGGGCGCTCAATTCGTCGAGCTTTTGCAACAACCGCACCCGCTGCTCCCGCACCGGCATCTCCTGCCAGTTCTTGAAGGTCACGTTGTAACCGTCCACCAACATCACCACTTTGGGCGTCCGCAGCAGATGCTCGGCGGCCTCCACAGCCTCTTTGAGCACACCGGGAGGCAACGAGACCGGCGTCCGGCGGGTAAGCGGAGGCGGAGACTCGGCCTCGGCCTCGGCCGGGGGCTCGAACCCGGCCGCGCGGGCCAGCGCCAGCTCGCCCTCCGCGCCGGCCAGCCGCTGCTTGAGGCTGTCAACTTCGGCCCGGTGCTGCTCCCGGGCGCCCCGCAGCTCCTTCTTGAGCCGGTCGATCTGGGCCTGCGAACTCCTGAGCCTGGCCTCGGTGCGGGCCTCCGTGCGCTCCGCACGCTCCAAGGACTTGTGGGCATCGTCCCGCTCGGCCCGCATCCGGCTCATCTGTTCGGCCAGTTCTTTCGCCTTGTCGGCGGCCCGGCGGGCTTCGGTGCGAGCCTGGGTCGCTCCAGTTCGCGCCGCGTCGCGGTCGCGGTCGGACTTCTCCCGCTGACGCTCGGCCTTCTTCCGAGCGGATTCGGCCCGTTGCAGCTTCTGTTCAAGCGCCTGGGTGCTCTGGGCATCCGCGACCTGCTCCGACTCCTGTTCCGCAGCGGCGGCCAGTTCTGCGCACTCCTGCTCCCAGCCGTCCGGGCGGGCCAGCCACAGCCACCCGGCCCGGCCCGTCTTCTCCTCGTCGACGGCCTCTGCCATCCGCCTTCGGAACTCCTCGTCGCTCTCCACCACTTGGCGCACTTGGCCCAAAGCCCGCTCCGAGAACTTCTTGAATGTCAGGAGCTGCTTCAACCGCGTCGGCGGGTCCACCGGAGGCTTCTCCTTCTGCTGTTCCCGAGCCGCCTCCACTACGGCAATCAGTGCTTCCTTCAGCGCTTCACTTGTAGGACTATCTCCCGTTTCCATCATTCTTCCTCCTCGGTGCGGGCTCTGTTGGAGGCTAATACGAAGTTCTCAAGAACCCGCTTGGCCGAGCCGCGGTCGATAGATGCCGCGGCTGCCTCCAGCCCTTCTGGCAATGTGTCGGACACCTCGGCCACCACCAGGGCCGCAGCCGCATTGAGCGCCACGATATCCCGGTGCGCTCCCCCACCGCCGTCGAACACCCGGCGCAGGCAGTCGGCATTGACCGTGGCATCCCCTCCCCTCAGGTCATGTAGGGATGCCGGCGCCAAACCGAGCTCTGCTGGATCTACTGTGTGGCGGAGCGCATCGCCGTCGCGCAGCTCCCAAACATCGGTCGGGCCAGTGGTCGACAGCTCGTCCAAACCGTCGTGGCTGTGTACGACCATGGCCCGCTCCGAACCGGTGGCGGCCAGCACCTCCAGCATGATCTCAGCCATGGCCCGGTCGCTGGTTCCCACCAACTGGCGCCTGACCCCGGCCGGATTGGCCAGCGGTCCCAGAAAATTGAACACCGTGCCCACCCCCAATTCCCGGCGGGGCGGGCCGGCGTGGCGCATGGCCGGGTGGAATCGAGGCGCCAAGCAGAAACCGAAGCCGGTTTCAGCCACGCACCGGGCCACTCCGACCGGGCCGAGGTCGATGACCGCGCCTAGTTCCTCCAGCACATCGGCCGACCCGCACAGCGACGAGGCCGAACGGTTGCCGTGCTTGCACACTCTGGCCCCCGCGCCGACGGCTACCAGCGCCGCGGCGGTGGACACATTTATGCTGCCGCTGTTGTCGCCGCCGGTCCCGCAGGTATCGATGAGGCCGGCGGGGTTCAACGGGACTGATTCCGACGCCGCCCTCATGGCCGACAGCAACCCCACAAGCTCTTCCGCGGTCTCTCCCTTGGTACGCAGGCCAATGGCGAATCCCCCCATCTGCGCCGGTGTCGCCATCCCGCCCAGAATCTCGGTCATGGCCGCGTGGGCCACCTCCTCGACGAGATGCTCACCCCTCGTCAGCCGCCGGAATATCCCAGCCCACCCCCCGTGCTCATCGAGGCTCATTGTCTTAGTGTGGACCATCATCGCCGCCCTGCCACAATCTCTTTCATGAAGATCTGCGTTATCGATGTGGGCACCAGCAGCATCCGCTCGGCGGTGACCGACGGGCACCGGGTGACCTGCTTTCGCCAGCGGCGCACGCCGCCTGACTTGCCCGAGCCGGGACTGGTGGAGTTCGACGCCAACGAGATGGCCGGAGTCATCCTCCAGACCGCCACTGAGGTGATCGAAGAGGTGGGGGGCGTCGACGCCGTGGCTGTGACCAACCAGCGGGGATCGGCGGTGGTTTGGGACCGCCGAACCGGCGAACCAGTAGGCCCGGCCTTGGGCTGGCAGGATCTCCGCACCGTGGGCGAATGCCTGGGGTGGCAGGCCGAGGGGCTCCGGCTGGTGCCCAACGAGTCGGCCACCAAGCTGGTCTGGCTGCTCGACCAGCACGACCCCGACCGCACCCGGGACCTCTGTTTCGGCACCGTGGACACCTGGGCGGTGTGGTGCCTGTCGCAAGGCGCCAGCCATGTGGTGGACCCCTCCAACGCGGCCATGAGCGGGATGCTGGCCGATGACGGAAGCTGCTGGTCGGCCGAGATCACCGACAGGATCGGAGTTCCCCGCAGCTGCCTGCCCGAGATCGTGGACTCCACCGGAGTGGTGGGCACCGCCGCTGCCCTGCCCGGTGCCCCTCCGATCGCCGGGATCATCGGCGACCAGCAGTCATCGCTGATCGGACAGCGCTGCGTGCTCGAAGGACTGGCCAAGCTCACTTTCGGCACCGGCGCCTTCCTCGACGTGTGTACCGGCCCCGACCGGCCGATCTCAGACAAGCGCAGCGACCGGGGAACGTTCCCCATCGTGGCCTGGCAGGAAAGCGGGGCCATCGTTTGGGGGGTGGAGGCCATGATGATCGCCGCCGGGTCGAACATGAGCTGGCTGATCGACGACGCGGGCCTGCTGGCCGACGCGGCCGAGTCGGCCGAGTTGGCCGGCAGCGTGGCCGATTCTGGCGGGGTGGTGTATGTGCCGGCCCTGTACGGACTGGGCACTCCGCACTGGGACTTCGGCGCCCGGGCCGCGCTGTTCGGCATCACCGGGGGAACCACCGCGGCCCACATTGTGCGGGCGGTGTTCGACGGGGTGGCCCAGCGAGCCGCCGACTTGATGGAAGCGGCCGAGGCAGACAGCGGCTACCGCATTGAGCAGATCCGAGTGGACGGCGGGATGTCGCAGAATCCGGTGTTCATCCAGATCCTGGCCGACACCCTGGGCCGGACCGTGGAGTTGTGCCCGGTGCCGGAGGGCACTGCGCTGGGCGCGGCGGTGCTGGCCGGGCGGGCGCTGGGCCAGTGGTCGAGCTGGCAGGCGGTGGCCGAATCCTGGTCGCCCCGCGCGGTGGTCGAGCCGCAGGGGGCTGTGGACCGCGACCGCTGGCAAGATGCCGTGGAGCGGGCCTCCCGCTGGTACCCCGAGCTCTCCGATATCGGCCTTTAGGAATCAACCGCCAAAACCCCTTCGCCTCAAGATGGCGGGGCTGGCAGACTGGTTGCGACGGTGAGCCGGCCGGGTGGCCGCGGCGTCGGGGCCCGGGCTTTCGGGCCTCGGTGCCGAGGAAGGTCGGGACTCCGCAGGGCAACGGTGCTGGCTAACGGCCAGTCGGGGCGACTCGAAGGAAAGTGCCACAGAGAACAGACCGCCGATGGCCCGGTTTTCCGGGCACAGGCAAGGGTGAAACGGTGCGGTAAGAGCGCACCAGGGGCCGGGGCAACCCGGCTCGCTCGGCAAACCCCACCGGGAGCAAGGCCAAGCAGGGGACTAGGTGGCCCGCCGCCCCGCCAGGGGCAGTCCCCGGGTAGGCCGCATAGATGGATGGCCACCCACGGTCCGCGAGGACCTGGACAGAATCCCGCCTACAGGCCGGCTCACCGTCGGCGCCGCGTTGTACCCATCTGGGCTCGGTCGAGCCGACCCTGGGTACACAGCAGCCGCAGTCGCTGGCGGTCGGTGAGGCCGTAACGTCGCACCGCCCAAGCCCCTACGGCCAGGCCGACCAGCTCCAGGATTACGAGCACACCCAGCGGCCTGAACTCGGGCAAGTCGGCGCTGTCCACTGAAACCCCCAGCACGGGCCACCAGAACAGCTCGGTGCGGAGCCACGCCCCATCCAGCACCAGGTACATGAGCAGCCCGATGGGCAGGCCCAGCCAGCGGCGCCGGACCAGGCGGCGCCGGTGGGTTACCAGCATCACCACCACCAGAACCACCAGTGGGCCAAGCAGGATGTGCAGCGCCCACGGACCGCCGACCAGCAGTTCGACCACCGGCAGCACCGATCCGAGCATCACCACCCGGAAGTCCAGCACCGGAGAGTCGAACACCAGCGCCACCAGCACGAAGCTGAGGGCCGCGAACCAGAAGAACATCGGGCGGGTCTCGGCTAGGCCGCTAGGCGCGCACCAAGATGCGGCCGCATTCCTCGCAGTGGCATATCTCGTCGACCGGTGCGTGGCGGATGCGGTCGACCTCCATGGCCGACAGCGCCAAGTGGCAGCCTTCGCAGGTTCCGTTGCGAAGCCGGGCCACCGCCACTCCGCCCATGCTGGACCGCAGGCTCTCATATTTGGCCAGCGCCGCCTCCGCGATGTCGGCGGCCTGTGTGGAGCGGGCCGCGGCCTCCTGGTCGACCTCGGCCTGCACCACCGCCTCGGCCTCCTCGAGCCGGCGTTGGGCGGCGACCGCCTCGGCTTCGGCTGCTTCGAGGCTCGCCCCCAGGGCCTTCACCTGGGTGTCGATCTCCTCGATGGCCTCCATGAGCTCCAAGGCATCGCTCTCCATGGTGGAACAGCGGGCTCGCAGCCCGTCGACTTCCTCTTGGAGGGTCAGCAGTTCGCGAGTGCCGGTGACCTCCCCCGAGTACAGCCGGTCGCGATCCCGCTTGGCTCGGTCTTCCAGGGCAGCCAGTTCGTCCTCGTTCCGCTTGAGGATCCGCTGAAGCTCCAGCCGTTCGACCTGCATGGACTCCCGCTGTTCGAAGATCCTCTTGCAGTCCTGTTGGCGGGCGGCCAGCGCGGCCCTCTCGGGAAGGGTGCCGTGGCGGTGGCGGAGTTGGTCGATTCGGGTGTCATGATCCTGCACCGACAACAGGCGTTGGAATTGATCGTTGCTCACGGCTCGATACTAGGTTCAGCCGCGTCCTCGACATCAGGGCTGGAGCCGGGTTCGGCCGGCGCGCCGGGTTCGGCCGGCGACTCTGAGCCGGCCACCGATCCCACACAGGTGTCGACGATGCCGTCGTCATCGGCGTCGAAGGGGAACTGGCCGTCGGGGCACTCCACCTCGATTGACGAGGGGGTCCCGCAGTACAGCGGGATGGGCTCCCCGCCCTCCACCGCGAATTCGCTGAACCCGCAGGGCTCGACGCCCACGGTGATCAACAGGTCGACGCAGGTGTCGTGGGTGCCGTCGTCGTCGGTGTCCACCGGCACGATTACCGGCACGATCACCTCGGGGTCTTCGGGCGCGAGCGGTGTCGCGCAGGGCACGCCCACCGTGAACACGTCTTCCAACTCGATCAGGTCGCTGAGCCGAGGCTCGCCGGGACAGTTCGGGAAGTCCACCACAGCCCGGCCCTCGTGGTAGCTGGTCATGAACCGCCCCCAAGCCATCGCCGGATAGGAGCTGCCGGTCACCCGGCGCATGGGAATGCGCTCGTTGGGGTTGCCCAGCCACACCGCGGTGGCCAGATGAGGGGTGAACCCGACGAACCAGGCATCGGCCGACTCCTCGGTCGTGCCGGTCTTGCCCGCGGCAGTCTGGGCGGGCAGCTGGGCTCGGCGCCCGGTGCCGTTGATGACATTGTTCTCCAGCACATCGGTGGCCCAGCAGGCCGAGCGCGGCGACACCACCCGCTGGCCCGACAGCTCATGCTGGTAGAGCACATTGCCCTGGCGGTCGACAATCCGCTCGATGAAGTACGGCTCATAGCGGAATCCACCGGTGGCCATCACCCCGTAGGCGGACGCCATATCGATGGGGTGGACCTCCTCGGAGCCCAGCGGGAGCGACGCCACCGGCTCGAGTTCGGTGGTGATGCCCATCTTCGACGCGGTGTCGATGACCGGCCCAATTCCCGCTGCCCGCCCCAGCCGCAAGAACGCGCAGTTGGAGGAGACCCTGATCTGATCGGTGATGGTATCCACTTGGCCCGGGGAGCTGGCGAAGTTGTTGGCCACATAGGGGTCGGGGACGCCGCCGGGATTGGGAATCTGGCACGGTCCCCGCCCGCTGATCCGGTCGCTGGGCTGGTACCCCTGCTCGAACAGGGTCATCATCACGAACGTCTTGAACGCCGACCCCGGCTGCCGGGTGCCCTGGGTGGCCAGGTTGAACTCCTCTTCATCCTGGGCAAATCCTGGTCCGCCCACCACCGCTCGCACCGCCCCGGTATCGGGCTCGAGGGCGACGAGGGCCATGGTGGCCTCCACGCCGCCGTGTTCTCCCTCGTTGTACTCAACCAGGGTGGCGGCCACCGCGGCCTCGGCCTGTTGCTGGGCGACGGGGTCGAAGGTGGTGTGGATGCTGAGGCCGCCGTTGAATACCAGGTTGAAGCGATCCTCAGGACTCCCGCCCAGATACCGGGGGTCGTCTAGGAGCTGCTGTTTCACCTCCTCCACGAAGTAGCTCCTAGGGGGCAGTTCGATCTCGTCAATCTCGGTGGGCAGCGGCTGGAGGTGGAACAGGTCGGCCTGCTCCTGGGTGATATAGCCCAGCACGGCCAGCCGGTTCAGCACGATGCGCCGCTGGCGCAGGGCCCCCAAGGGGTTGTAGATGGGGTCATAGCCACTGGGGTTGCTGATGAGAGCAGCCAACAGCGCAGCCTCCCCCCAACCCAGATCGGCGGCGTCCAGCCCCCAGTACACCTCGGCGGCAGCCTGCACGCCGTAGGCGCCCTGACCGAAGTACACCGTGTTGAGATAGAGGTGGAGGATCTCGTCTTTGCCCATCTCCCGCTCCAGGCGCTTGGCCATGGCCATCTCCTGGAGCTTGCGCTCGGCCTCGACTTTGTTGCCCACCACCAGGTTCTTGATGAGCTGCTGGGTGATGGTGGACCCGCCCTGGGTGATGCCCCCGGCGCCGACGTTCTCGAGGCCGGCCCGGAATACCGCGCTGAGGTCGATGCCGGTGTGCAGGTAGAAGTTCTCGTCCTCGATGGCGATCACCGCGTGCCTCACCTGCTCGGAGATGTCGTCGAGATCCACCAGCCCCCGGTTCTCTACGTAGCTGAACACATCGATGATCCGGCGGTCGGCGTCGTAGACGTAGGAGCGGATGGACAGCTCGTTCAGGCTCACGTTCTCGGTGAGGTTCACTTCCACCGGGGTGGACTCCCACGACCTCAGCACATCGGCCGCCGGAGGCCATGCCACGAACAGGGTGGCGGCCAAGGCCAGCGCCAGCATGGGCATGAGCACCGCGAGCCGGAGCAGGTGGGACAGCCACCTCAGCAAGTCCTTCACCAGGCCCCCAACGCTACCGGCCGGTCAGTCGACAGTGGGCGCGCACTACCGGCGACGGTGCGGGCGCCCGGGCGGGCTCAGCAGGTGCCTCCCGGCCTTCAGTAGGAACCGCCCAGCTTGGTGTGGTCCCAGCTGATGGTCTTCTCGGCCTTGACCACGACTGCTGTGCGCTTCAAAGCCATGCCCTCAGCCGCTTTCGACAGCATTTCCCGTTCGATGTCGGGGTTGTTGCGGGCCATGACCTCCAAGGCGTAGCGGTGGACCATCTCGGGGTCGGTGTGCAGCTCGGCATGCCCGTTGATGGCCACGCCGCGGAGCTTGTCGTACTCGAGCCCGTCTTCCAGCAGCAGGGCGATGCGGCTGTCCCGCTCCAGGTTCTTGATCTTCTGCGACTTGGTGTAGGTCTCGAACACGATGTCGCCGTCCACCACCGCGAACCACAGGGTGCTGAGATGGGGGGTCCCGTCTTGGTTGATGGTGGCCACCTGGAGGCTCTTCTGCTCATCGATGAAGACTTCTAGCTCTTCGGGAGTGAGGCGGATCTTGTCGCGTCGCTTTGCCATGTTCTCAGCTTCGCATACCGAACATTGCCGCGGTCATTCATCAAGCAGCGCCCGGGCCCGCCGGACGATTGTCA
This sequence comes from Candidatus Poriferisocius sp., assembly GCF_965208475.1. Classification (GTDB taxonomy): domain Bacteria; phylum Actinomycetota; class Acidimicrobiia; order Acidimicrobiales; family Bin134; genus Poriferisocius. Next base: position 1,609,348 of record NZ_OZ242338.1, read on the forward strand.
TTTGTGCGGAATTGGTCCAAGGCCTCGGGGTTGGCCAGTGCCTCGAGGTTGGCGATGGGCCGCCCGCAGATAGCGTCGCGCACGGCAAGCTCAACCGTCTTGCCGCTGCGGGTGCGGGGAATGTCATCCACCGCGCCGATCACCTCCGGCACATGCCTAGGAGTGGCGCCGGCTCGGATCTCTGCGCGGATGGCCGCCTCCAGATCGTCGTCGAGGACAACGCCGTCCGCCAGCTTCACGAACAGCACCACCCGGGTGTCGCCGCCGACCGGAGCTTCGCCTTCCTCGCCTGCTGCCGGAGTGTCGCCGTCAACCGGCTGGCCCACCACCACGCTTTCGACCACCTCGTCCATGGCGTCCACCAGGCGGTAGATCTCGGCGGTGCCGATTCGCACCCCGCCGGGGTTCAACGTGGCGTCGGAGCGGCCGGAGATCACGAAACCGCCGTGCTCGGTGGCGCAGATGTAGTCGCCCTGGTGCCAGCGGCCCTCGAACCGCCCGTAGTAGGCGGCGCGGTATCGCTCGTCGCCCCCCTTGCCCCAGAACCTCAGAGGCTGCGATGGGAACGGCGAAGCGCACACCAGCTCGCCGAATTGGCCCCGACCGAGCGGCGAGCCGTCACCGTCGAGCACTTGGATGTCGAGGCCCAGAGCGGGCCGCTGGATCTCACCCGACCACACCGGCCCGGTGGGGTCGCCGGCCACCAGGCAGCCGCACAGGTCGGTGCCTCCCGAGATGGAGGCCAAATGCACATCGTCTTTCACCTGGTTGTAGATGTATCCGAAAGCGCCGGGCGACAGCGGAGAGCCGGTCGAGCAGATGGTGCGCAGCGCGCCCAGGCTGTGGGTGCGGCGGGGCGAGACCCCGGCCTTGCGCAGTGAGTCGATATAGCGGGCCGACGTTCCAAACAGCGTGACCCCGGCGCGGTCGGCCAGGTCGAACAGGGTGTCCGGATGGGGATGCACGGGATTCCCGTCCCAGACCACCGCAGCAGCCCCCGAGGCCGGCGCCGAGGCCAGCCAGTTCCACATCATCCAGCCGGTGGTGGTGAAGTAGAACACCCGGTCGCCGGGGCGCACGTCGCAGTGCAGTTGGTGCTCGCACAGGTGCTTGAGCAGGATCCCGCCCGCCCGGTGCACGATGCACTTGGGCCGACCGGTGGTGCCCGAGGAGTACAGCACGTACAGCGGGTGGTCGAAGGGAAGCTGCTCGAATTGGATCGGCCCGGCGGGATGGGACTCGATCCAGGCGTCGAAGTCCACGGTGCCGCTGGGCGGGTCGTCGAGACCGGTGCGGTTCAGCACCACAGTGACCCCCACGGTGGGCAGGCCGGCTCGAATCTCAGCCAGGCGTTCTCGACAGTCGAACCGCTGGCCGCCGTAGGAGTATCCGTCAACCGCGATCAGGATCACCGGTTCGATCTGACCGAAGCGGTCGAGCACTCCGGCGGTGCCGAAGTCGGGCGAGGTGGATGAGAACACCGCACCGATCGATGCCGCGGCCAGCATCACGGCATAGGCCTCGACAACGTTGGGCATCCAGCACACCACCCGGTCGCCGGGGCCCACCCCCTGGGCTCGCATGGCCCCGGCCAGCCGGGACACCAGCGCCCGCAGTTCGCCTCGGCTGGTTTCGGAATAGTCGCCGGCCTCGTTGGCGAACACCATGGCGGTCTCGGCATCGTCGCCGGCCAGCAGGTTCTCGGCGAAGTTGAGCCGGGCCCCGTCGAAGAACCGCACGTCGGACATGTGCTCGGCCTCCACCACGCCCGCACTCCCCCGCTCTGAGGCCACCACCCCGCAGAAGTCCCACACCGCCGACCAGAAACCGCCCAGGTCTTCCACCGACCACCGGTGCAGCCTCTCGTATCCCCCGTCGGCCCCGACGTCGATCCCCACCCCGGCGGCAAATCGGGCCAGGTTGGTCTGGGCAGCTTGATCTGGATCGGGGGCCCATAGCGGCCGGCTGCTCATTTCCCCCTGCTCCCCGCACCATCAGACACCGGCAAACCGCGGTGGCACTCGAACCTCATGGCCAGACGATATTGGGCTCCGCCAGCCACCACCACCAGGCCGCGGCTGCGACCACTCCGGCCACGAGGGCGACGATGAAGGCCCGCTTGGCCAGCTTGCGCAGAAACACCAGCGTGGCCACCACGGCGACGACCACTGCCACCAGCGCCACTTCAGGATTGGTCGTGGCGAACTCGACCAGTTCGTCGGGGATCTGATCCCGAACATTTGCGGGCAAGCAGTCGAGAGCGCGCTCGGGGAGCTTGTCGATCACTCCGTTGCGCAGTTTTTCCAGCAGATCGGGGTCGACGCAGTCCAGCCCGTCGGGCAGCTCAGGTGTCTGACCCAGCAATTGCATCCCGACATTCTCCCCGACCGGCGGCCTGATTCCGCGCACCCCACTGTCGGCGGCCACAATTGGGGCATGGACGGCCTGATGATGATCTCTGCCGACTGCCACGCCAGTGCGCTGCCCGACACCTACCGGCAGTATCTGGATCCCGGCTTCGAAGACGCGTACGACCAGTGGCTCGGCGACACCGAAGGCAAAAAGAGGAGGAGGGCTGAGCACACCGGCGCGGCCATCTACAGCGAGCAAGCCCTAGAAGAATTCGGCACGATCGAGGAGGTGGCCGCCGGCGGCGTTGGCGGTGGCTGGGATTCGGCCCGGCGGCTGCGGGAGCTCGAGGCCGACGGGACAGTGGCCGAGGTGCTGTATCCCGGAGCGGGCGACCCTTCGGTGACACCCTTCGACGTTGGACTAATGACCTATCAGTACGATCAGGACCCGGCCCTGTGGCTGGCCGGATGCCGGGCCTACAACCGCTGGCTGGGCGACTTCTGCAACGAAGCCCCCGGGCGCCGGGCCGGAGTGGGCCTGATCACAGTGGACGACATCGAAACCACAGTGGCCGAGATCCAACAGATGCGAGATCTGGGGCTTTTCGGGGGCGTGCTGCTGTGCAGCGGCACCGGCGACAACCCGCTGTACAACCACCCCCGATATGAGCCGGTGTGGGCGGCCAGCGCGGATGAGGAGCTGCCGGTTCACACCCACTCCGGCTGGACCCCCAACTACGGAGATTTCACCGGCTCGCTGGGCATCTTCCTTACCGAAATCAGCTGGTATGCCCACCGCCCGTTCTGGCTGCTCATGTGGTCGGGCGCCTTCGAGCGCCACCCCCGACTTCGCATGGTGATGAACGAGCAGGGGTCTACCTGGGCCCCGGCAACGCTGGACGAGTTGGACCACTTCTACGAGCTGGGAATGTTCGACCAACTCCGACGAGACCTGACGCTCAAGCCGAGCGAGTACTTTCGCCGCCAGGTGTTCCTAGGGGCAGGCTTCACCGATCCCGGTGAAGTGGAGGTGGTGGATCTGCTTGGCGCCGAACAGATGATGTGGGGCTCCGACTACCCCCATATCGAGGGCACGTGGCCCCACTCTCAGGAGATGCTGGTCGAGCAGTTCGCCGAGCGGCCTGGCGGCGAACTGGCCCAGCTGGTGGGGGGCAACGCCGCCGACCTCTACGGGTTCGACGTCGATGCCTTGAGCGCGCTCAGCGCAGATCTGAGAGCTTGACCAACTCCGGTTCGATCCGCTCCACGTTTCCGGTGGGGAGGAAGAACCGCCAGAAGATGCTGCCGGAGGGGCGGCCCTCGGTGTCCAGCCAGTTGTACACACCGGGATCTTCGTGGGCGATGACCATCTTGAACGAGCCGTCGGCCTCCAAGGTGGTGTTGGCCCGGTTGCGGCTGGTGACACGGTTGGCGTAGTCGTAGGTCTGGCCAGCCGCGTTCCACAGGCACACGTTGCCGAACTTGCACTCCGGCCAGCGCCCGGTCATCACCAGGGCCTCGTCGGGGCCGAGCACATACCGGCCCAGGGTGTAGTAGGCGTCGAAGGCCGCGAAACCCATGGTGCCGGGGGGCTGGGGGTCGGGAAGCACGTTGGGCTCGCGGCTGACCCACGTCGGCATGGGGTAGGTGCCGGGGATGGGCTGTTGGAGGGTTTTGCCCAGCACGTGGTTGTTGACCCGGTTGATGGCCTCGGCCACCGTCTCGTCGGTCCACCGCGTGGCCGGGCCCACCGGCGACAGGCACTCGATGGTGAGGGGAATGTGGAGCGACTCGTCGGCCGCGGCCGGTTTGGGTACCTCGAAGTAGTGCCGGGTGGTGATCCGGCCCGCGTCGGGGGGCAGGTCCAGCCAATTGCGATCCCGGGGCTCGCCGCCCAAGAACACCTCGTAGTTGCCGTCGGCGTCCACGTCGATGTCATCGTCGTTGAGCACGCCGCCGGTGCCGGTGGCGTACTTGCCGTCGGCAGAGCCCAGCTCCACGGTGAACGACGTGTAGACCGCGCCGGTCAGATTCCCCGTGACCCGGTAGGCCAGGTCGCCGCTAACCGGGGCCTCGAAGTACACCGCATCGGCGTTGTCGCCGGTGAACTTGCGGGTGGGCGACACGATTCGGCGCCACACCGGCCGCTCGGGGTCGAATTCGGCGTGGGAGAATAATGCCGACTGGAGGATGTGCAGCACCAGGCGGTGGCTGTCGGCAATGTCCTGGTCGCCGGACACCCCCCATTCCTCGCCGCAGAAGCGTTCGCTTGCCTCCGACAGGGCGTCAACCATCTCGGACCACGCCGCCTGGGTCTTGGTTTGATCGGCCATTTCAATCTCCCCCTTGGTTTTCGCCGGACGTTACCGCGCCCGCTTGGACTCGCCACCATCCACCAAACCGTCATCTCTCGTGGGTATGGTCGCAGCGTGAGTTCGACCCTCTTGGACCCGGCTTTGGGCGCTGCCGTTGACGCCGTCCCAGAGGCGCTGCCCCGGCTGCCAGTCCGCGTCATCCGCAGTCCAAAGCGCCGGAAGACGGCTGCGGCCAAGATCCAGCCCGACTGCATCGAGGTGCGGGTTCCCGCGGGGATGACCCCCGATGCCGAGGCCGAAATGGTGGCCAGTCTGGTTGTTCGCCTGGAGCGCAAGCGAGTCGCCGAAGCCGGCGGGGTGAACCTGGCCGAGCGCGCCGCCAAGCTGGCCCAGCGTTACGGCCTTCAGCCTCCGGTGTCGATCACCTGGGCCGAGCAGAACGACCGCTGGGGGTCGTGTACCTCGGCCCGGGGCACCATCCGCATCTCCACCCGCTTGGCCCGGGTACCCGGGTGGGTGCTCGACGCAGTCATCGTCCACGAGATCGCCCATCTCCACGAGCCCAACCACAGCCCCGCCTTCTGGGAGTTGGCCAACCGCTTCCCCCGCCAAGAGCGCGCCTCCGGCTTTTTGGAAGCCATGTCCGCCGGCCACTCCGACCCCTGCCACACAGTTTGAGCGCCACGCTGTCGGAGCGCCACGCTGTCTGAGGGCAACACTGTCTGAGCACCACGCTGTTTGAGCGCAATTTGCCGACCAGTTCGGCAAAGGCTTGGCCCGCTGCGCTGATCATGGCTCCACAACGCGGGTAGGGCAGACTGAGGGCTGATGGGCGAGCGGATCTTCTATGCGGCCAGTGTTCACGATGAGGCCGAGATCGAAGCCGTGGTGGAGGTGCTGCGGGGCGGGGCAGCGGCCCTGTGGCCGGGGCGCAATGTCACCGCTTTCGAATGGGCGGTGGCTGAGCGGTTCGGCAAGCAGAGGGGGCTCATGTGCAACTCTGGCTCATCGGCGCTGTATCTGGCGGTGGAGCTGGCCGACCTGCCCCCGGGCAGCGAGGTGATCACCGCGGCGGTGACGTTCTCCACCGATGTGGCCCCGTTGGTGCGGGCCGGGCTGGTGCCGGTGTTCGCCGATGTGGACCCCGACACCTACCAGATCGACATCGACTCCATTGAGGCCCTGGTCGGCCCCGACACCAGGGCCATCTTGGCCCCCAACCTGATTGGCAACGCCCCCGACTGGGACGCCATCCGGACCATCGCCGACCGCCACGGGCTGTTCGTCATCGAGGATAGCTGCGATGCCCTGGGGCCGACACTGCGGGGAACCCCCACCGGCGCCCGCAGCGACCTGACGGTCACCAGCTTCGCCTCGTCGCACATCATCACCTGCGCCGGAGGCGGCGGCATGGTGCTGCTCGACGACGAGGGCCTGCGGGATCGGGGCCTTTTGCTGCGGCGCTGGGGACGGCGCTCCGAGCTTCACTTCTACGGGTCCAAGCGCCGAAACCGAGACTTCTGGGAGGACCTCGACGGCATCCACTACGACAACCAGTTCATCTTCGACGAACTGGCCTGGAACTTCGAGCCCTCCGAGATCGGCGCCGCCTTCGGTCGCCAACAGCTCGGCAAAGTGCCCCAGAACTTCGCCCGCCGCACCCGCAGCTTCGATCTCTACACCGACTTTTTCTCCGCCCACGCCGACCGCTTCCGCCTCCCCCGCCAGACCGAGGGGCTGGAGACCGCCTGGCTGTGCTACCCGCTCACCATCGCCACCGACGCCGGCTTCGCGCGGGCCGATCTGCAAGCCCACCTTGACGGCAACGGCGTGGACACCCGCACGGTGTGGACCGGCAACGCCGCCCGCCAGCCGTTCATGGCCGGTGTGGACTTCCGACAGCCCGCCGGAGGTCTGCCCAGCGCCGACGCCATCATGGAGCGGGGCGTGGTGCTCCCCATGAACCACTCCCTAGACGACGACGACATCGGCTACGTGATCAGCCTCGTAGACGACTTCCTGGCCGGTCTCTAGCCAATCTCCAAAAGCTGCCCCGCCGCTCGGACACTGCCGACACGGCCGGGCGCGTTTACTCTTTCCAAAAGCCAAAACCAAGGAGAACCCCATGCGCGGCGCCGTTTTGCACACCAGCCCCGGCGAGTTGGTCGTCGAGAACCTGACCGTCGACAAGCCGAATCCCAACGAGGTGCTCATCAGCACCACCCACGCCGGGCTGTGCCACTCCGACCTGCACTTCATGGACGGCCACTGGCCGGTGGCGGAGTCGATGGTCATGGGCCACGAGTCGGCCGGGGTGGTGGCCGCGGTGGGCGAGGACGTGACCTACGTGAAGCCCGGCGACCACGTCATCACCTGCGTGTCCATGTGGTGCGGAGTTTGCCGCATGTGCCTCGACGGCAAGCCCTACCTGTGCCTCGACGGCGACACCATGCGCTCGGGCCGCCCCACCCCCTCGCTTAGGTTCGACGACGGCCGAAGCTGCATCGCCTTCGCCGGGCTAGGATCGTTCGCCGAGGAACTGCTGGTGCATGAGCGGGGAGTGGTCAAGATCCGCGACGACATGCCGCTGGACCGGGCCGCGCTCGTCGGCTGCGGGGTCACCACCGGGTTGGGCGCAGTCATGCGCTCCGCAGCGGTGCCTGCGGGGTCGAGCGTGGTGGTGATCGGCTGCGGCGGCATCGGCCTGTCGGCCGTGCAGGGGGCCCGCATCGTGGGGGCCACGCCCATCATCGCCGTAGATCTGGTGGCCTCCAAGCTGGAGATGGCCAGCACCGTTGGCGCCACCCACACGGTCAACGCCTCCGAGGTTGATCCTGTGGCTGCGGTCCATGAGATCACCGGGGGCGGGGCCGACTACTCCTTCGAGGCCATCGGGCTGTCGGCCACCGCCGAGCAGGCTTGGGCCATGATCGGCGTCGGCGGCACAGCCACCATAATCGGCATGCTGCCCATGACCAGCCAGGTGACCATCCCCGGCGGGGAGATCATCTTGAGCGAGAAGAAACTCCAGGGGTCTCTCATGGGCGGCAACCGCTTCCGCCTGGACATGCCCAAGTTCATCGACCTCTACCTCGACGGGCGCCTCAAGCTCGACGAGATGGTGTCGGCCACCATCGACATCACCGAGGTGAACGACGGCTATGCGGCCATGAAGGCCGGCGAGACCCTGCGCTCGGTCATCGCTTTTTGACCTCCCCCTCTTCCGCAATCGATATCTGAAAGGAGCACGACCATGGGACAACTCGACGACCGCGTGGCGGTGGTAACCGGCGGAGGCGACGGCATCGGCCGCGGGATCTGCCGCCGGTTCGCTGCTGAGGGGGCCCGACTCCTGGTCACCGATATCGACAACGCGGCCGCCGAGCGGGTGGCCGGCGAGCTGCACGACGAGTTCGGCGCCGACGCCCGGCCGCTGCGGGCAGACGTGGCCGACAAGGCCGAGGTGCTGGCCATGGTGGACGCCGCGGTGGATCACTGGGGCCGCCTCGACGTGCTCATCAACAATGCCTGGGGCGGCGGGGAGCTGTGCCGGGTGGAGGTGAAGACCGACCAGCTCATGGACGATGCCATACATGTGGGGCTGTACGGCCCGCTGTGGGCCATGCAGGCTGCGTTTCGGGTCATGCGGGATCAGCAGTACGGCCGGATCGTGAACCTGTGCTCGCTCAACGGGGTGAACGCCCACATGGGCACGCTGGAGTACAACTGCGCCAAGGAGGCGCTGCGGACCCTCAGCCGCACTGCGGCCCGGGAGTGGGCCCCCTACGGCATCGTGGTGAACGTGATCTGCCCGGGGGCCAAGACCGCGTCGGCTCGCCGGGTAGAGCAGATGATGCCCGATCTCATCCGCAACGCCGAGGCGGCCAACCCCATGGGCCGGATGGGCGATCCCGAGGGAGACATCGCCCCAGTGGCGTTGTTCTTGTCGACCGAGGACGCCCAATACCTCACCGGCAACACCCTGTACGTGGACGGCGGCAGCCACATCAACGGGGCCAACTGGGCCCCCGACATGCCCGAGACTGCATAGCGCCGACACCGCCGGCGTCGGACCGAGGCACCGTGAACAGCAAACCAAACCGCCGGCGTCGGACCGAGGCACCGTGAACAGCAAACCAAACCGCCGGCGTCGGACCGAGGCACCGTGAACAGCAAACCAAACCGCCGGCGTCGGACCGAGGCACCGTGAACAGCAAACCAAACCGCCGGCGTCGGACCGAGGCACCGTGAACAGCAAACCAAACCGCCAGCATCGGACCGAGGCACCGTGACGCGCAAAGGAACCAGATGAACCGCTCGATGGCCGGCAAGGTGGCCGTCATCACCGGGGCGGGGCCGGGGGTGGGGAGGTCGTGCGCGCTGGCCATGGCGGCCGACGGCGCTGATTTGGCCCTGGCCGCCCGCCGGGCCGAGCCTCTTTCGGCGCTGGCCGCTGAGGTGGCCGAGGCCACGGGACGAAGAGTTCTGGCGATCCCCACCGACATCGCCGACCTGGACTCGGCCGCGGCCCTGGCCGACACCGCGGCCGCCGAGTTGGGCGGAGTGGACGCGGTGGTGAACGTGGCCACAGCCGGCGGGGCCCGGGCCGCGGTGGCCGACATCGACTGGGAGGACTACCGCCATTCCTTCGAGCTGAACGTGATCGGCACCTTGGAGGTGAGCCGCCGAGCCGCCGCCCACATGAAGGCTGCCGGCGGGGGCTCGATCGTGCAGATCGGCACCCTGAGCACCCACTCGGTGCCCGAGAAGATGGCCATCTACACCTCCACCAAGTCGGCCATGCACACCGCTTCGATGGTGATGGCCCGGGAGCTCGGCCCCCACAACATCAGGGTGAACATCGTCACGCCGGGCTATATCACCGGCGACAACCTCGACCGGCTGTGGCACGGTATCGCCGACCAAACCGGCAAGACCGCCCAGCAGGTCTCCGATCGGGCCGCTCGGGCCGCCGCTTTGAACCGCCACGTCGACCCTGAGGACATCGCCGAGGCCGTGCTGTTCCTAGCCTCCGAGCGGGGCCGAGGTGTGACCGGCCTAGAGATCCGAGTCGACGCCGGCCAGCTGATCGGCTGATTCAGGCCTCACCCTTCTCAGGCGCCTCGGCCAGCACGTCGGCCATCGTGTCGAAAAGGGTGCCTATCTCATGGTCGGTGATGACCAGGGGCGGGCATAAGGCCAAGGCAGTTCCGATGGGCCGCAGCACCACTCCGGCCCCCAACAGCCGCATCCGGGCAGCCGCGGCGTCGTAGCCCAGCTCCGCGGCATACACCGCTCCGGCACCTCGGTAGCTTCGGATGAGACCGTCGGCTTGGAGTGCGGCCAGCCCCTCGGTCAGCTTGTCGGCCAAGTGCGGCACCCGCTCAACGAGCCCCTCTTCTTCCATGAGGGCCAGGTTGGCCACCCCGGCGGCCATGCAGGTGGGGTGCCCGGCGTAGGTGTACCCGGTTCTCAGCACCAAGCCGGGCTGCTCCAAAACGTCGCACACCTCTCGGCTGCAAATCACCCCGCCCACCGGCTGGTACCCGGAGGTGACCCCTTTGGCGAACGTCATCAGATCGGGAACGACGCCATAGTGCTGGGCGCCGAACCACTGCCCGGTGCGCCCGAAACCGCAGATCACCTCGTCCATGATGAGCAGGGCGCCGTGCTGGTCGCACAGCCGCCGCAATCCCCTCAGGTAGCCGTCTTGGGGTGGGAACACTCCCCCAGCCCCCTGCATCGGCTCGGTGATGACGGCGGCCACCTTTCCCTCGTTGGCGGCCATGACGGTGCTCACCGCTTCGATGTCGTCTCGGGGAACTTCCACGAAGTGGGGCACCAGATCGCCCCAGCCCTCCCGGTTGCCCGCGATGCCCTGGGCTGAGGTGCCGCCGAAGTTGGTGCCGTGGTAGGCGTCGGTGCGCCGGATGATCACCTGGCGGTGGGGCTCTCCCCTCAGCTGGTGCACGCCCCGGGCGATCTTGAGGGCGGAGTCCACCGCCTCGGAGCCCGAGCCGCAGAAGAACACCCGGCCGTCGGGATGCGGCGACCGCTCGGCCACCATCGAAGCCAGTTCCTCGGCCGGCTGGTTCGTGAACGGGGCGAAGGTCTGGTAGGCGTCGAGCAACCGCATCTGGCCGGCCACCGCGTCGATGATCTCGGCCCGGCCGTGGCCCACCTGGCAATACCACAGGCTGGCCAGGGCATCCAGATAGCGGTTGCCCTGGTCGTCCCACAGCGTGCAGCCCTCGGCCCGAACGATGGTGATGAAATCTTCGGCCGCGGCCGGAGAGAAGGGGTGCAGGAACTTTGAAGGCACCGTCGGAGTCTACCCAGCGCCAATTCACCCACCGGCCACCGGGAGTGGGATAGTCAGGGCATATGAAGCTGGGAATCGGGGTCGATCTTTGGAACCAGGCCAGGCTGGATATTCCGCTGGCCAAAGAGCAGTTGGCCAGGGTGAAGCTGGCCGAGCGGCTGGGGTACGACTCGGTGTGGTCGGCAGAAATATATGGCACCGACGCCATCACCCCGCTGGCTTGGATCGCGGCCCACACCCGCCACATCCGCCTCGGCACCGCGGTGTGCCAGGTGGCGGCCCGCCCGGCGGTTACCACCGCCATGCAGTTCGGCACCCTGGAGGCGCTGGCCGGGGAGGGGCGGGCCATCTGCGGGCTGGGTCTGTCGGGTCCCCAGATCGTGGAGGGGTGGTACGGCCAACCGTGGGGCAAGCCCAACGCCGTGCTGCGCGACTATGTGTCCATCATCAAGAAGGTGTTCGCCCGAGAGGGGCCGGTGACCCACAAAGGATCGCAGATCAGCCTGCCCTACGACGGCGACGGCGCCTTGGGTATCGGCAAGCCGCTCAAGTCGATCCTGCACATGAATCCCGGCATCCCCGTGTTCTTGGCGACCGGCGGGCCGGCCAACACCGCTTTGATGGCCGAGTTGGCCGACGGGTGGCTGCCGCTGGGGTACACGCCGGGCAGCGCCCACCTCTACACCGAGGCCATCCAGAAGGGCCTCGACCGGGCGGGGCGCACCTGGGACGACATCGAGATCCAAGCCGGAGCCCGGGTGTCGATCACCGATGACGTGCAGGGGGCCATCGATGAGGCCAAGCCCCAGTTCGCTTTTCTGGTGGGGGGCTACGGCACCCGGGAGCACAACTTCCACCGCGACGCAATGGTGCGGCGGGGCTTCGGCGAGGCCGCCGAGCGCATCCAGGAGCTGTTCATGGCCGGACGCCGCGATGAGGCGGTGGCCACCGTGCCCGACGAATACATCGACGACGGTGCGCTGATCGGCTCCCGCCAGCGCATCAAGGAGCGCTTCTCCCGCTGGAGCGACACCAAGGCCACCGGCCTCACCATCCGGGCCGATACCGACGAGGAGTTGGCCTACATCGCCGAGCTCGCCGAGGCGAAACCTAGGCTGGACAGCTCTTCGTAGCCCCGACCCGTGGACCATCCCCCGTATATCTGTACCGGAACGCTAGGCCGGGTGCCGTGGGAAGAGAAGGCCCGGGCTGCTTCTGAGGCTGGGTTTGCCCGGCTGTCGATCTACGGGTGGGAGCACCGCAAACTCCATGAGCGGGGATGGGACGATGCTGCCATTCTCGGCCTGTTGGACGAGTTGAGCCTTCGGGTCGCCGAGTACGACGGAGTGGTGATGACAATGCGGTCGCCAGAGGGCGCCGAGGATGCGGTGGCCTCAGCCGCGGCCTTGCGCGCCCGGTCAATCACGGTGTTGGAGCATTCCGACTGGCTGCCGGGCGAGCACCCGGAACAAGCCGCGGCCACCCTGGCTGAGATCGCCGACCAAGCCGCTGAGCACGGCATCTTGGCCTTGATAGAGCCATTCGCCTGGTCGCCGCTGGACGACCACCGGGTGGCCGCCGAGATCGTCGCTCGGGCCGACCGGCCCAACGCCGGACTCCTGCTCGACACCTGGCACCTGTGGCGGGGACCGGAACGGGGCCAGCTCGACACCGCCATCGACCCGGCCATGATCAAAGCCATCCAGATCGGAGACACCGGCCCGGTGCCGGCCATCAGGCCATCCGATGACGAACTGGCCTACGAGTGCATCCACCACCGCCTTCTGCCCGGCGACGGCCACGGCAACATCGCCGGGCTGCTCGCTGATCTGGTCGACCGCGGTGTCGATGCCCCAGTCGCCGTCGAGGTTTTCTCGGACGAACTCAACGCCCTGGAAACCCATGTGGCGGCCCGCCGGGCAATGACAAGCCTAAAGATGGTGCGACCCAATCCCAGCTGAACCCCAAAGGGAGAACAACAAGTAGGGTGTTCAGCCACATGCGAGAACAGGACGGGGGACAGAGATGGAGTTTCCGCAGGTACTTGAACAGGCGACCCGGCATGTGGAGTCGGGTTTGCTGAAGAATGAGGCTCAAATCAAGCAGGCCGTGATCGTTCCAGTCCTGAGGGCGCTGGGCTGGAATGACACAGACCCCGGCGAATTCGTGCCCGAGTACCAGGTAGACAACGGTTTTGTGGACTTCGCGCTGCTGATACACCAGAAACCCCAGGTATTCGTTGAGGCCAAGCGATTGGGCAATCTGAGTCTCAAGGCAGAGGAGCAGCTCTTCAGTTATGCAGCCAACCAGGGAATCCCACTTCTGGTCTTGACCGACGGCAGCATCTGGGACTTCTACTTGAGCATGGCAGCCGGTGAACCTGCTAGCCGTCGCTTCAATCGAATTGAACTCAGCGCGGTAGGGGGCAATCAACCCCCTAGGCTCGGGGAGTTGTTTCACAAGTTCTTGGCAAAGGAACAAGTGGCTTCCGGATCGGCCAAACGCGATGCCGAAACCCTCCATGAAGATGCCCGCCGTCGAGCACAGGCCAGGGAGGCTCTCCCCGATGTCTGGCAACACCTGCTCAATCCACCCAACGAACTGCTCATTGATCTTCTCGCTGAAGAGGTTGAGAGCGTATGTGGAGTCCGACCTCGCAACGAGGACGTGGAAGGGTTTCTCTGCCAGCTTTCCCGCTCACCTTCAGGCCAGACTTCATCTGGCCGAAGGACATCGAGGACCACAACAACACCATCTTCCCAACAGGGTCGAAGCACAAGACAAACAAATTCTGCTAACCACTCAATCAAGATTGCTGGGTATCGGCTACACGGCAACGAAGTTCAGTGCTCAAATGCTATCGCTACCCTGATGGCCATAGTGAAGGACCTTCAAAGCCAAGACCTCAGCTTTTTGAGCCGCCTTTATAGTGACCCCCGCAATCGGACTAGGAAGAGAGTCTTCATCTCCAAACAGCGCAGCGAGCTGTTCCAAACACTCCATGAGGATTACGACTATAAGAATCTCGGCGATGGTTGGTGGATGGGTGCAAACCTTAATGTCAAAGCTGTTATCCAGAAAATTGAGCTAGTCTGTGATGTGGCTGACTTGACATATGGCACACAACTTACTCTGGTTGGTGAGTAGAATAACCTCACAGTACCAAGAAGAATTCTATAATTCGTGGTGGGATGTGTCATCCAGCCCGATAAAATACATACATGGAACTAGGATCCATAGCTAAGGTTTCTAACAACAATGGTGTCGGTCTAGCAGCTGGCATTGAGTTGGTTGACTTCTCTGATTGCGATGCCTCTGACGTTATCAAGTTGGCGTTGCAGGCCAACTGCGCTCGCCGCGAGATTGAAAGTTACCTGGCGGCTTTGTTGGCGCGGTTGGGCGAGTTGATGGGCAAGGATGCCGTGGATGCGATGTGCGAGCAATTCGAACTGCCCCGACACAAGCGGTCGCGTCAGGCCAGAACGGCCAAGCGGCTGGCCGATGCTCCCGCTGTTTTGGAAGCTGTTCAAGACAGGCGCATCACGCTTGACCATGCTGAGTTGCTAGCTGACTCGCATAGCCGCTGTCCCATGAACCAAGAAGAGCAACTCGAATTGGTGGCGCTGGCCCTCAGGCAGGATTGCGATAATTTCAAGCGAACAGTCGCCAGCTGGGAGGATCGCCGGCTGGCCCGACAGGGCAAGTCTCGGACCCAGCATCAAAGGGCACGCCGCACGGCCAAGGTGTTCGACGGCGACCTCGAGATGGTGGTGCTGCACGCCGAGTTCGATCAGATCGCAGGCGAGCGACTCAGGGTTGCTCTGGATGCCATGAGCACCAAGATGCTCAAGCACGACTCGCAAACCGGCGGCCAGCGCACTTTCGAGCAGCGCAACGCCGACGCTCTGGTGGCACTGGTAACCCAGGAACCCGGCAAGTCCAGAAATAGCGCTCGCGTGGCCTCCGAAGGCGAGGAAGATTGCGGCTGCGAAGGGCCTGGCTGCGGCGACTGGATGCATACTGCGCCGAAGCCGCAAAAGACTACGCTGATCCTCACCGCCGACTACGACGCCATAACCCGACAGCTCAAGAGCGCCAGCCTCATTGACGGAACACCCGTGGAATTGGACGAGATCCGCCGTCTGGCCTGCGAAGCAGAGATCCTGCCGGCCATCTTCAATGCCGACTCACAGCCCCTCTACATGGGACGCGCTCGGCGGGCTCCCACAAGAGCCCAGAGATTCGCCATAATCAGACGAGACAGAGCCTGCACCAACTGCGGGCTGAGACCTCAAGCCTGCGACTTCCACCATATCCTGCCCTGGGAAGACGGAGGCCCCACCGACGTTCCCAATCTTGTTCTGCTCTGCCCCAAGTGCCACCGCAAAACCCACAGGCACAACAGTCCACGCGGGCAATCCCGCAAGGTGATGATCAGATGACCTTCTTCGCTAACGTAAAGCTAGATTGGCCCTGTGAGCACTGACGCAATCCCCGCAGAAGTCGACGACGCCATCGACTCCCTCTTGGCTGAACACGATCCCGCCGTCATGTCGGTGGATGAGTTCCGGGGCTACCAGTACGACTACGGGCTGGCCTGGGTCCATTTCCCGGCGGGCTTTGGCGGTCTCGGCTTGGCCCCTCGCTACCAGCGCCATATCGAAGGGCGACTGCGAGACGCTGGAGCGGGGCCGGCCGATGCCGGCGCCTTCTTCTTCACGCTGGCCGGGCCCACCGTCGTGACCCACGGCTCTGACGAGCAAAAACGCCGGTTCCTGCGACCGATGTTCACTGGCGAGGAGCGCTGGTGCCAGCTGTTCTCCGAGCCGGGAGCGGGGAGCGACTTCGCCGGATTGGCCACTCGGGCGGTACGCGACGGCGAGGTATGGACAGTTGACGGCCAGAAGGTGTGGAACACCCTGGCTCACCTGGCCGACAGGGGCATGCTGGTGGCCCGCAGCGACCCCGATGCCCCCAAGCACAAGGGCATGACCTACTTCGCCCTGGACATGCACGCCGAGGGGGTGGAGGTGCGCCCGCTGCGCCAGATCACCGGCGAGGCCGAGTTCAACGAGGTTTATATGACCGGCGTGCGGGTGTCCGACGCCGACCGCATCGGCGATGAGGGAGAGGGTTGGCGGGTGGCTCTCACCACGCTGATGAATGAGCGCACCGTGATCGGGGGCGGGGGCTCGCCCAAGCGGGGCTCGGGCAGCATCGCCGAGTTGGTCCGGGTGTGGGCCAAGTTGCCTGCTGAACAGCGAACGGCGACCCGCCAAGACCGGATGATGCAGCTGTGGAGCCAGGCCGAGACCCTGCGGCTCACCAACATGAGGGCGTCGCAGAACCGCCGGGCCGGCAACCCTGGTCCTGAGGGCTCGGTGGCCAAGGCCATCCACGCAGAGTTGAACAAGGACATTTTCGAAGAGTGCGTAAACCTCCAGGGCCTGGCCGGCTCAGTGGATTTCGACTACGCCTTCCGCCGGCCCGACGTAGTGTCGGAAACCGGTGTCGAGAACGGGATCGGCCATGCTTTCTTGCGGTCTCGGGCCAACTCCATCGAAGGCGGCACCACCGAGATCATGCGCAACATCTTGGGCGAGCAGATCCTCGGCCTCCCCGGCGAACCCCGGGTGGACAAGGCCATCCCCTGGAACGAGGTCCCCCGCAACTAGCCGAGCGCCGGAACCCGACTAGGCGCGCGCCTCGGCCCGGCGGCGGTCGAGCCAGGCGATCACCGTTTCGGCCACCGCCTCGGGTTGCTCGGGCAAAAGGGCGTGGCCGGCGTTGGGGATGACCACCACCTCCACCCGGTCGCCCACTGCTTGCACGAGGGCCTCGGCGTTGGCGGGCACGGCCAGCCGGTCGTCGGCGGGCTGCACGGCCAGCATGGGGGCGGTGCCTCCGGCCCACCAATCGCCAACTGGGGTGTTCACGGTGGCCTGTTCTTGATGGCGGGCCAGTGACCCGTACCAGCCGCCGGCCCACACGCTGGCGTCGTTTCCCGGGGCGAAAAACGCCCGAGCCACCGCATCGAGGCGAACGTTGGGCGGGTTGCGGGTGTCGAAGATCGTCCTCATCGCCACGCCCATCTCCTCGGTGACCGGAATGAACCCGCCGCAGGCCAACAGCACCAGGCTTTCCACCAAATCGGGATGCTCGGTGGCGGTCATGCGGGCGATGCGGTTCCCGTAGGCGTGCCCCACCAGCACCGCGGGGCCGCCGCCGAGTTCGGAGATGACCGCGGCCACATCTGAGGCCAGCGTCGACAGGGTCTCCTCCCGGTCGGGCACCGCGCTGGCCCCCAGGCCCCGGGGCTCGGGGCAGGCCACCCGGTAGCCCGCCGCGGCCACGTCGGCGGCCAGAAGTTCGAAGTCGCCCGCCCCCCGGCCCATCGACGGCAGCATGACCACCAGCGGCCCCTCGCCGCGGAGGCGCACCTCGATTGGCCCGTCGCCGGTGGAGACCATCACGGCCTCGGACTGTAACTCAGGGGCCTGTCGGCGAGACGAGCAGGGCACCACGGATCACTTGGCCCGCCGAATTCCGAGGATGCCGGTTAGCCTGTCGGCGGACATGGCTGTCGATGAAACCACCCCGCCGCTGCTGTCCGTCGAGGGCATCCACAAGTCATTCGGCGCCACGACGGTGCTGGCCGACTTCACCCTGACGCTGCACGCCGGAGAGATGCTGTCGCTTCTGGGGCCGAGCGGATGCGGCAAGACCACACTGCTGAGGCTCATCGCCGGACTGGAGCGGGCCGACCATGGGAGCGTCAGCCTGGACGGGACCAAGGTGGACGGGGACGGGGCCTGGCTGAGGCCAGAAGACCGCCAAGTGGGCATGGTGTTCCAAGATTGGGCGCTGTTCCCCCACCTGGATGTGGCCCAAAACGTGGGCTACGGGATCCCCCGCCGCCAGCGGGCCGCGGAAGTTGCGAAAACGCTGGAGTTGGTCAACCTGCCGGGAATGCAGGACCGCGCCCCCGAAACCCTCTCGGGCGGCCAGCAGCAGCGGGTGGCTCTGGCCCGGGCGCTGGCGCCCAAGCCCACGGTATTGCTGCTGGACGAGCCCTTCTCCAACCTGGACGCGGCCTTGCGGCGCGAGGTGCGCTCAGAGGTGCGGGAACTGCTGCGACACGCGGAGATGACCGCTGTGTTCGTGACCCACGATCGCGAGGAGGCGCTGGTGTTGGGCGACCGGGTGGCGGTAATGGACGCGGGCCGGATCGTGCAGACCGGCACTCCGGCTGAGGTCTACCAGAACCCGGCCACCCCGTGGGTGGCGGCATTCGTGGGTGATGTCTCCCTGTATCCCGGGGTAGCTGCCGGCGATGTCGCCGAGACCGATTTCGGCCCCATCCCCCTGCTTGATCCCAACAACGGCCCGGTTGAAGTGGCGGTGAGGCCCGAGGACGTAGAGCTGTCGACTGGCGGCCGCGCCTCCGAGCACACCGTGGAGCACTATGAATATCGGGGACCCGATGGCATGGCCACCGTGGTCGGCCCCATCGGCGCCCGCCTCCGCGCCCGGGTGAACGGCACTTTGAGCCTTGCCCCCGGCGCCCCGGTGTCCCCCGCCTACACCGGGGCACCAGCGAAAGCCTTCGCCCCCTCCGAACCCGACCGGCAACCCGACGCCCGGCTGCCTTGAACGGCGGCGCCAACTCCGCCCCCTCCGAACCCGACCGACAACTGAGAGCCGCTTGCAAGCCACAGTCGGCCTCGGATATGTAAAGCAAGCTTTACCTTTGCTGGCGCTTGTGGATAATGTCGGCCCTTGTGTCATTGCCGACCGCCCGGTCACCGGCGCTCTTGAGGGTCGTCGCCGTGGTGGTGACCGCGGGGTTCGCCTTCCCCGCGGGCTATCTGGTGTGGCGAAACTTCACCTTCAGCAGCGACCCTCTGGGGGTGCTGTTCTCCCAGCGCACGCAAGGGCCGCTGCTGCGCACACTGCGGCTGGCGGTGCTGGTGTCGGCCGCGACCGCGGTGTTGGGCACCGCTTTGGCCTGGCTGACCACCCGCTGCGACGTGCCTCTGAGGCGGCTATGGCAGACGCTGTTGCCGCTGCCGCTGGTGTTCCCCACCTTCATCGGCGCCGCGGCCCTCATCCGCACGCTCAACCCCGGCGGGCTGTTGGCCGACTGGCTCGACAATGTGGGGGTGGCTTGGGACGTGGAGATGCGGGGCTTGTTCGGGGCGTGGCTGGCGCTGACCCTATTCACCTATCCCTATGTGTACCTGCCGGTGGCCGCCCGGCTGCGCCGGCTGCCCGGATCGGTGGAGGAGTCCGCCCGGCTGCTAGGCGACGGTCCGCCGACCATCATCCGGCGGGTGGTGCTGCCCCAGACCGCCACCGCAATCAGCGCCGGCACCCTGCTGGTGTTCCTCTACGCCATCAGCGACTTCGGCGCGGTGCAGCTAATGCGCTACGACACCCTCAGCCGGGCCATCTACACCACCCGGCTCAACAACCAGCCGGTGTCGCTGGCCCTCAGCGTAATCTTGCTGGTGTTGGCCGCCATCGTGGTGCTGATCGAGCGAGCGGCCACCCGGCGATATGAGGTAGCCGCTCCAGTGCGCTCGAGGCGCCCGGTGGTGTATCCCCTGGGCCGGGCCAGGCCCTTGGCGGTGGCGTTCCTTGTCGCCGTGGTGGCGGTGAGCTTGTTCGGCCCGCTGGCATCGCTGGCCGATTGGACCATCGACGGCATCCGGCTCGACGCTTCCGGCGGACGGGATCTGCTGGTGGGTTGGGACGACGTGTGGACACCGACCTGGAACACCGCTTTCGGCAGTGTGGTGGCTGCGGTGGTGGCGGTGGCAGCAGTGCTGCCGGCCGCCTATCTGGTGGTGCGCTACCGATCCCGGATCGGCACAGCGGCCAACGGGGTGATCGTGTCGTCCTTCGCGCTGCCCGGGATCCTCATCGGGCTGGCGCTGTTGTTCTGGACGCTGAAAACCGATGTCGGCAGCCATCTGCGCAACACCCTGGTGTTGCTGGTGTTCGCCTACGTGGTGCGCTTCGGCGGCCAGACCATGCGCACTTCACAAGTAGCGGTTTCCTCGGTGTCGAACCGGCTGACCGACGCCGCCCGCACCCTGGGGGCCAACTGGGTCCGCCGCTTCCGGTCGCTGGAGCTGCCGCTCATGGCGCCGGGGCTGTTGGCCGGAGGAGGGCTGGTGATGCTGTCGGTTATGAAGGAGCTGCCCATCACGCTGCTCATCGCCCCGTTCGACTTCCCCACCCTCACCACCAAGGCCTTCAACAGCATCGAAGAGGCCTTCGTGGCCGAAGCCGGAGTGTGGTCGGGGGTGCTCGTGGTGCTCTCGGCCGTGCTCACCTGGCTGTTCGTCGTCCGCCGCGCCGATCATTTCGACTAGGCGATTTCGACCCGGCCATTTCGATTCGGCAACACCAGCGTGACACGCTGCGGGAATGAGCATCGAGCCATTTGAGATCGACATCCCCCAAGCCGACCTGGATGACCTGCACCGGCGTCTGACCACGACCCGGTGGCCCGACACCGTGCGGCCCGGATGGGAGGACGGCGCTTCGGTGGCCTACATGCAGGAGTTATGCGACTACTGGGCCGACGGCTACGACTGGCAGGCCCGGGAGGCGTATCTCAACGCCTTTCCCCAGTTCACCGCCACCGCGGCCGGCGAGCGGGTCCACTTCTACCATGTGCGCTCTCCCGAGCCCGACGCCCTGCCCATGGTGCTGATCCACGGATACATGGGCTCGGTGGTGGAGTTCCGGGAGATGTTGGGGCCGCTGTCAGACCCGGCGGCCCACGGCGGCGACCCGGCCGACGCCTTCCATTTGGTGGTCCCCTCGCTGCCCGGTTACGGCTTCTCCGGGCCCACCGCCAACCCGGGCGTGGACATGCACCGCTGCGCCGATGCCATCGCCGGGGTAATGGAACAACTGGGCTATGACCGCTACATAGTGCAGGGAGGCGACTGGGGGGCACTGGTCACCCGGCGGATGGCCGAGGCCTACGCCGACCGGCTCATCGCCGCCCACTTCAACATGCTCTTCGCTCAGCCCACCGCTGAGGAGTCAGCCGATCAGGCCAAGGTGATGGAGGGGGTGACCGAGGCCGAGCAGGCCGCCATGGCCCGATCCTTCGAGGTGATCAGCGGGGGCACCGGGTACATGGCCATGTTGAGCACCAAGCCCCAGACCCTGGCCATGGCCCACAACGACTCCCCCGCCGGGCTGGCCGCCTGGTTCATCGAGAAGTACCAGCACTGGTGCGACTTAGAAGACGGCGACCTTGAGAGCGTGTTCACCAAAGACCAGCTGCTCGACAACGTGATGCTGTATTGGATCACCGGCACCGCAGCCTCATCGGGGCGGCTTTACCTGGAGTCGGCCCGCACCGGCACCTCTGCGCTGGACTCCTGGGCCGGCCAGATAACCGTTCCCACCGGCCATGCCGCCTACCCCCGGGAGCTGCTGCAAACCCCCCGGGCATGGGCCGAGCGCCGCTACAACATCGTCCACTGGTCGGTTCAGCCCAAAGGCGGCCACTTCGCCCCCTTCGAACAGCCGGAACTGTTCACCGAAGACCTGCGGGCCTTCGGCCGCCTGTTCCGCCCCTAGACCACCAGAGCAGTACGACGGTCTACCGTCCGCTGAGCACTCTCAATGATCCTGACCACGCTGCTCAAATCGAGTTGGCTGAGATTCCAGCCTGATCGGAATCCGTGGCGAAGCAGCTCAAGATAGAGCAGGCTTGGGCTGACCTCTGCCTGTTCGGTCAAGTGCTGTTCGACGATCTGCTCAATCACGATGAGCGGTGGGTCTACTAGCTCACGAGGTGGACCTTGGGCTGAGCGCATGGTGAGCATGAGATCGAGTGTGGCTGTGTTCTCGAACCCAGATGCCAGTCCCTTCACCGACCGTTGCCCCTTGTCCAGCATGGCGATGAGTTCAGGGACCACCTCTAGGCCAGCGGCTGCTATGGACCGCTGGAGGAGCTGCCACACCTTTCCTGAGCTGTTGCCAAAGAGCAGAGTGATGAACCCTCCTGGCTTCACAACACGGAGGCACTCTCGCAGTGCATCAGTCATGATCTGCTCGTATCGCTCGGCAGTCCTGACCGCGCCAGTGTCTACCCGGTCAATCACAGCTTCTTTTTCTGGATCAGTGAACTCCGACAACCATGCCTCTTGGAAGAGGTTCATATCCGAATAGAAGATGTTGGCCCCAAATGGTGGGTCGGTGAACACGTAGTCGACAGAATTGTCCTCGAGAGGTAGAGACTCCGCGCTCGCGCGCTGGTAAGTGACATCTAGCCTGTGGTCTGTGTCCCAATTGAGGCGAGTACGGCGTTCTTCGGTGATCCACCGGTCGGAGCGGATTGCAGCATCGACCTTCCTGTTGAACAGGTCGAAGACGTTCCACTCGTAGAACACCGGAGCGACGTAGTAGTTGGCGTTCGCCGCATTGAGCGGACGCTGGCGAGACCACTGGTACCGTTTGCTTGCCCTGGTCAGTATGGCCGTGAAGGCAAACCGCAACTTCTCACGCAGGTCTTCTTCGTCAATTTCGTCGATCGCCTCGCGTAGCGCAGCCAGGGCACAGAGATTGCGATGCGAGTAGAACGATGAAACCGAAGTCAGGCCATGTCGGCCCAGTGCAGAGGCAACATACATCTGGCGGGACTTCTCGATGGCCACTTCAGGCCACTTGAGGCCGGATGGATCTGCTTCCTCGATCGGAGATCGATGGGGTTGCTCGATCTGGGTCCGGGAGCAATCACAGGAGATCGAATCCACCACCGGCCTCTCGTAGAGCCTTCGGCACCTACTCGTCACTGACGCATCACAGCTAAGGCAAACCATCTGCGACTTTTTCCAGTCGGCAGCCTCCAAGCAGTAGTAAAAGTTGAAATCCTGTCCGCACGCTGGACACTCCATGATTGCTGACCAGACCGTCTTGGCGACCTCTGAGTGATCCCCGCAGAGGCCGCACTTCACGCCATACACCTGGCCCACACGCTTTCTTGCTTGGTCAATGACTTCATCGGCCCGCTTGCGCAGGTGCTCTTCCGAAACCTGGTTCACATAGTTGGTCCCTATGTGGCGTCCGAGTACCGAGACGTCGAAGAGCCGAGCCCGACGACCGGTCATGAGCGCGGCAACACCGGTCATTCCCGAGCCCGCGAATGGATCGAGCACGATTTCGCCCTCGCTGGTAAACGCCTCGAGGAAGGGCACAATGCCCGCCACCGGCACTTTGGTTAGGTACGCGTGGGCCATGTAGACGGGGTCGCTGCGCTTGACTGCCACCATCGAAGGCAGGTCTCGAAGCACGGTCTTGCTCACGGCTCCGACCTTACCTACTAGGGGTGACAGCAACGGGTAATGCGTCGGTACACTCCGGCAGGCATGAGCGCAAGTAGGACCTAGTGGGATTCAAGGAAGACGCTGACTTCGCACGCTTCGTGTCGGTCGGCGCAATCGGCACTGCCGCAGTAGCTGACCACCTTCGAGGCCGATACGACCACCAGCCGATAGAGCTTGAGCGCTATGCCATGTCCAACAAGGTTTGGCAGACGAAGGTCAAGCGGCTTCGGTTGCCCGACCTGCTTTGTGTGCGTTGCGGGTTAAGGGTCGAATCGCGGGCAAAGTCGAAGCTCAAGATCATGCTGTCGCACTCGGATACTCCTGGGCGCGAGTGGGATGCAGGTGGCATGCGGGACGAAGACCTGTTCGCCTTCCTCATGGCCGATATCAAGCAGGACCCTCCTTACTGCGGTCCTCCGGTCTACTTTGCGACTGGAGCCCTGCGGGCAAGCATCACGCAAGCCAAGAGGTCCGCCCCAAAAGCGGCATCGGAGGGTTCAGAGGTCACCCTGACATGGCCGAGTTGGGTGCCGGCCAAGCGAGGTCGGTTTGTCCGTGTCGACGATGAAGATCGCATCGTCTTCGAGGGAGAAGATGGCAAGGTGCAGCGGTACTGGCACTGGCGGAACTGGACAGGCCCGAGATTCGTCTATTCGAAGCGCGGCGAGTTCTTTCAAGGAGACGAGAAAGTTCTAGCAGGGGTTGTCGAACAAGAATCAAACCCGGTGTGTTCAGGAGAATCTTGGGACTTGGTGGCTGCCCTGCGCTCAAGCGACGTCGTCGAACGGTTTGCGGCGGTAAAGGCAGCAGGAGCTTTGCAACATCCTGGGCTCATCGGCGTTCTATCTGAGGTTGGCGAAAATGGTCTAGCCCTGATTGTTCATGGGGGTGTGGTGTTGGGGGGTGCGCGTCCGCGGAAAAGCCCCTCTGGTGTGGGACGATGTGTGTTGTTAGGCACGTTTTGGTTCCACAGAGAGGGGCATCTCCGGGATGCAGGTTAGCAGCACGCGCGATGTGAGGGTGGCGGGCGGCGGCGGTCAGGTGGCGGCGCATTCGGGTTTGTTCGCTTTGGGGCGTTTCGCCGATGGTTTGGGTCTGGGGGAGGCGTTGTCGGCGGCGGTGCCCCGGGGCGGGGAGCGGGCGCCGGTTCATGACCGGGGCAAGGTGCTGGCGCATTCGTTGTTGATGTTGGCCGGTGGCGGTGAGGCTTGCAGCGACATCGAGCATCTGCGGGCGCAGCCGGTGCTGTTCGGCGAGGTGGCTTCTGACTCGACTCTGTACCGGACGCTGCGCGGTTTGGGCCCCGGCGCGACAGAGGCTGTGTTGGGGGCGGTGGCCGGTGTGCGGGCCGGTGTGTGGGAGCGCCGCGGCGACGCTGCGGGCCCGGTGGTTTTGGACATCGACTCGACTTTGGTGGAGGTCCACTCCGAGAACAAGCAGCAAGCGGCTGCGCACTTCAAGGGCGGGTTCGGGTTCCACCCGATGCTGTGCGCCACAGACGAGGGGGAGCCTTTGTCGATAAAGCTGCGGGCGGGCAACGCCGCGGCCAACCACATCTTGGACCACATAGAGGTCATGGACGCCGCCATCGCGCAGCTGCCCGCCGCCGTCGCCAGGGGCCATCGCCCAGGCGACGGGCATGCGCCCTTGGGGGAGGTGCACCTGCGGGTCGACGCGGCGGGCTGCTCTGTCGGCATCGCCGAGGCCTGCCGGGACCGCAACATCGGGTTCTTCATGACAGCCCGCTCAAACTTCGAGGTCACAGCGGCGATAGACCGCGTCCGCTTCGACGCCGGGAAGTGGCAGCCGGCGCTCGGCGCCGACGGCGAGCCCTCGAGGCGGGCCCAGGTCGCCGACCTCACCGGCAGCGTCGATCTGGCCGGCTGGCCCGAGCGCACCCGCTTCATCGCCCGCCGAGAGCCGCTGCACCCCGGAGCGCAGCGCACCCTGTTCGACTCCGGCAACTGGCGCTACCGCGGGTTCTACACCGACGCCGCAGGCGACCCCGCCCAACTCGACGCCCACATGAGAGGCCACGCCCGCATTGAGAACACCATCTCAGACCTCAAAGACTCCGGCCTCAAACGCATGCCCTTCACCGACTTCGACGCCAACGCCGCCTGGACACAGCTCGTCGCGCTCAGCCTGGCTCTCGTGAGATGGTTCCAACAACTCCGCCTCACCGGACCCCTAGCCCAAGCAGCCCCCAAACGCCTCAGATGGCAGCTATGGCACGCACCCGCCCGCCTCGTCCGCTCCTCCCGCAAATGGACCCTGCGCCTGCTCGACTGGTGGCCCACAACCCCCCAACTCCTCCACGCCTGCCAACCCCACGGCCCATAGCCCCACGCCCCGCTCCCACCCCGACCCCGGCCCCAAACCCCGACCCGACGCGCCCCAAACCCCCCACCAGACCCCCCGACCACCAGAGGAATTCACCAACCCCCCAACCCCAACACCGAAACCACACGAAAACACACAAACCCCACCCGCCCAAAGAACAGAGCCCCCACGAAACCCGGGACTATTCAATTCTCATGAACAATCAGGGCTAGAGGACTGGAGGATCCGGCTTGAAGCCCAAGTTGCTCTGGCTCGACTTGAACCAAGTGCGTGGATCAGCCAGATCATGCAGCAAATCTACAACCCTATGACAGAAGCCGATCAGCAGATGGAAGCGGTTCTTGCAGTTTCCGAACTCCCATCTGATGCTGCTGCCGAAGCTCTTGCTGAAATCGCGGCGTCATTAGATCTTCCAAGTGAATTGAGGGCGGCGGCGGCTTGGGGGATGGGTCAGGGTGCAGCACGAAGACCGGAACTGTTGCTCGACAGAATCGTCGATCCAGAACCCATAGTCGCATTGCATGCGATCTCGGCTGTTGACGAGCTGTCAAGTGATCTCCAGCGAACACTTGTCGGCTGGATGGAAGGAGGCGACGCAATCCAGGCCTCCGCTGCCGCTCAACTTCTCCAGCGCCATGGTTGTGTCGACTCGTTGTTGGAGGCGTGCGGAGGCGGTCGCAATGCCCGTCTTTGGGCACTTCGAGCACTCGGGGAACTGCCCGCGGCTTTAGTTAGGTGTTTAGCCGAAGATCGACTCACACCAGATATCGAAGGGGTCTTGCTCCCTATGTGGCTCGGTCAAGAAGATTGGCTCAGACAAGATGGCAAAGAGGGACTAGACGCCCTTGACATCCAGAAGGTTCGATTCCGCTAGGCCGCTGCTGTCTGGCAGCGATACTCGCTAGGCGAATCGGGCGGAGCGCATGGCCAGGAGGTCGCCGTCGGCAGCCTCTTGCACCTCGCGAGCCTCGTCGGGGCCCTTCATCCGCAGCGGGCAGGACACCACCACGTCCATCACCTGGTTGAGGCGCCCGAAGGCGATCCAGCAGCCGATGGCAAGGGTCATCTCCACCACCAGTTCGTCGCCGAAATGGCCGACCATTCGGTCCATGAATTCCTGGTCGATGGACAGGTGGTCGGTGGCGAACTTCTCTGCGTACTCCAGGGCGTCGCGCTCGGCCTCGCTGAAGCCGTCGTAGTCGTCCCGACTGCCGACGTTGAGGTAGTCGTCCTCGCTCAGTTCATATTGCGCCAACGACGCAATGCGAGTGTCCAGTCAAACCACGCACTGGTTGATCTGGGCAATCCTCATTCGAAGCAGCTCCCGCAGTCGCACGGGAAGCTTGCTCTCGTTGTACACCGCGCCGCTGAACGCCGATGCCGGGCCGGACAACTCCGGGGTCATCATCCACAACCGATGCAGCTCCTCCTCGGGGCCATCGGGGATCTTGATTCGTGCCATGCCTCCTCCTTGGCTGGGGTGCCAACACAGTAATGGCTCGCACCCGATGAGCACTTACAGTCGGGGCATGGGCAGCAGGTTTTATGCCGCTCGGCGGATGGCCGTTGCCGCGATCACGGCCGTATTGGTCCTGGCCGCCTGCGCATCGTCGGAGGACGCAATAGATCCGACCCCGCCGGCGTCAACGCCACCAGAATCTGCTGAGGCGGCACCCGCTGAGGCGACGCCCTCGGCGTCCCCCGAGACGAATTCCGGGCCCGAGCCGGCGGCTGAAACCTCGCTTCTGGGCAGCCCGCCCGAGGTGGTCGCGCACGCCGACGACTGGCCGCTGCCCAACCGCGACCTCGCCGCCACTCGAGCGGTGTTCAATAGCCCGATCAACTCCACCACCGTCGATCGCCTGGAGGTGGCCTGGACAGGCGATGTCCCCGGCGGGAGCACGTGGGGCAACCTGGCCACCTCGCCGTTGATCTTGGGCGACCGGGTGTTTGTGGCCGGACTCGACGGCGGAGTCCACGCCTTCGACGCCACCACTGGAGAGAACCTGTGGACGGCGGGAAACCGGGGCGGCATGTACGGCCCTTCAGGGGCGGCGGTGGGCTGGGGCAAGGTGTTCGCCATCAAGATCGGCAACCGATTGCGGGGCCAGATGGTCGCGGCCCACGACGCTGACACCGGCGAGGAGATCTGGGCCACTGAGATCGCAGACGGCGGCAGCGAGCTCAACGTGCAGCCCTTCGTTCACGACGGGATGGTGTTCGCCTCTACCAGCGGCTTCCCCGCCGGGGTGCGGGGCACCATCTACGCCTTGGACCAGGCCACCGGCGACGTTGTGTGGACGTTTGCCACCGTCGAGGACGAATCCTTGTGGGGCAACCCCGATATCAACAGCGGCGGCGGCGCGTGGTACCCGCCGGCGCTTGACCCCGACTCCGGCACTCTGTTCTACGGGGTGGGCAACCCCTACCCGTTCCCCGGCGCCCCGGGCTGGCCCGCGGGTTCGAGCCGCCCGGGCGACAACCGCTGGACCAGCGGCACCGTCGCGCTGGACGTCAAAACTGGCGAGCTGCGCTGGGGGTTCCAGGCCTTCCCCCACGACATCTTCGACCGGGACCACGTTTTGGTGACGCTGGCCGAGGCCGAGGACCACGGCCTGGACCACGATGTGCTGGTGTCGGCCGGCAAGGGCGGGGTGGCTTTCGGCCACGACCCCGCCACCGGCGAGGTGCTGTGGCGGACCTCGGTGGGTGTGCACCGCAACGACAATCTCAATGGTTTCAGCGCTCCGGTGGAGGTGCTGCCCGGGGCCCAGGGCGGCATGGTCACCCCGGTGGCCGTCGCCGACGGCGTGTTCTACGCCGCGGTCGTGAACGCCCCCTCCTACTACGAGTCCGACCAGGTGACCAGTGGCGGCGAGGGCACCCAGCTGTTCACCCGGCCCAGCAACGTGGTGGCCATCGACATCGCCACCGGCGACATCGTCTGGGATGTGGAGATCATCTCCAAGCTCCCCGAAGTTCCCTCAGCAGACGTGTTGGGCGGCATGACGGTGGTGAACGACCTGCTGTTCACCTCCGCCTTCTTCGGCGAGTTGTTGGCCCTCGATCGACACACTGGCGAGGTCGTGTGGCGCCACCAGGCTCAAGGCGCCACCAACGGCTGGCCCTCGGTGGCCGGCGACATGATCATCTACCCCATCGGCCTGGTCGAGGAACCCCAAGTCCCCCACCTGCTGGCCCTGCGGCTGAAGCAATAGTGCGCGGTGCCAACTGATCGGCCATCACCAGTAGGATGTTGGGTCCCGCCATAAACTGCGACAGTATCGCCGCTGCCAAGGTCCCGCTCTGGGATGGCGCCATCGGCACGTGAGGCTCACAATGGCTCAAGACCCCTACCTTGCGGCGCGCTCCGACCTGCGCAATGTGGCGATCATCGCCCACGTCGACCACGGCAAGACCACCCTCGTCGATGCGATGCTCTGGCAATCGGGAGCTTTTCGGTCCAACGAGACAGTGGCCGAGCGCGTTATGGACTCAATGGACCTTGAGCGGGAGAAGGGCATCACGATCCTGGCCAAGAACACCGCAGTCCGCTACACCCGCGACAGCGGCGAGGAGATCAAGGTCAACATCGTCGACACGCCGGGCCACTCCGACTTCGGCGGCGAGGTGGAGCGGGCCCTGACCATGGTCGACGGGGTCCTCCTCCTGGTCGACTCGAGCGAGGGCCCGCTGCCACAGACGCGCTTCGTCCTTCGCAAGGCACTAGGGCTCAAGCTGCCGGTCGTGCTGGTGGTCAACAAGATCGACCGGCCCGATGCCCGCATCTCCGAAGTTGTCGACGAGGTATACGAGCTGTTCCTGGATCTCGACGCATCCGCAGACCAGATCGACTTCCCCATCGTCTACTGCAACGCCCGCCAAGGCACCGCGACGCTCGACCCAAATCGAGGGGGCACTGATCTGCGCCCCATGTTCGAGACGCTGATCGAGGCTGTCCCCGCACCCCGCCACGATCCCGAGCACTCGCTCCAAGCCTGGGTCACCAACCTTGATGCCAGCCCTTATGTGGGGCGCATCGCGCTGTGCCGGGTCATGCACGGAACCGTCAAGAGGGGCCAGGACGTGGCGTGGTGCCGCACCGACGGAACGATCACCACCGCCAAGGTCACCGATCTCTACGTGACTGAGGACCTCAACCGGGTGGACGCCGAGGTGGCCAGTGCCGGCGAGATCATCGCCATCTCCGGCATCCCCGAAATCACCATCGGCGAAACGCTGGCCGATCTCGCCAACCCCGCCCCGCTTCCCGGCATCACGGTGGACGAGCCCAGCCTTTCCATAACGATCGGAACCAGCACGTCTCCCATGGCGGGACTCGAAGGCGACAAGCTCACCGCTCGCCTCATCAAGAACCGCCTCGACACCGAGTTGATAGGCAACGTGTCGATCCGGGTTCTCGACACCGACCGCCCCGACACCTGGCAGGTCCAGGGCCGAGGCGAGCTCCAGCTCGCGGTGCTGGTGGAGATCATGCGCCGTGAGGGCTTCGAGATGACCGTCGGGAAACCCGAGGTGGTCACTCGCACCATCGACGGGAAGCTCCACGAGCCCACCGAGCGGGTCACCATCGACATCCCCGAGAGCTTCGTCGGCGCAGTCACCCAGCTTCTGGGAGAACGCAAGGCCACTATGGTGAACATGTCGAACCACGGCACCGGCTGGGTTCGGCTCGACTACATAGTGCCGGCCCGCGGCCTCATTGGCCTGCGCACCGACTTCCTCACCGAGACCCAAGGAACCGGCCTGATGGCCAATGTGTTCGAGGGCTACACCCCCTGGATGGGCGAGCTTCGCACCCGTCGCTCAGGCTCGATCGTCGCCGACCGAAAGGGCCCGGTCACCGGATACGCCGTGGCTGCCATCCAAGAACGGGCTTCGCTTTTCGTCGCTCCCGGCGATGAGGTGTACGAGGGCATGGTGATCGGCGAGAACCCCCGCCCCGAGGACATGGACGTCAACATCTGCCGGGAGAAGAAGCAGACCAACGTCCGCGCCGCCGCTTCCGACGACACCGTCCGGCTGACCCCGCCCCGCATCTTGTCGCTCGAGCAGTCCCTTGAGTTCATCGCCGACGACGAGTGCATCGAGGTAACCCCCCACTCCATCCGCCTCCGCAAGACAACCCTCGACGCCGGCACCCGCGTCCGCAACAAGAAGCGCCAGGCCAAACAAATAGAAAACCGATGACCCGGTCAGCACCCCGCCCAGGGATCGATGATATCGACTGCCATGCCCTCGAATTGTCGGATGTTGCGCGTCGCCACGGCCATGCCGCGAGAACGGGCGACCGCGGCGATCTGGCCGTCGGATTGGGACACAGGACGTCCTGAGGCCCGACAGGAGGCAGCGATTCTTGCGTAGGCGCGTGCCGCGTCACTGTCGAACGGCAGCACACGACCGGCGAAGATCTCGCACAGCATCGCCTCAACCTCTGTTTCCAGCGCGTCTCGACGCTGCCCCGCAGGCATGATGGCGATGCCATAGAGCAACTCTGCCCCACTCACAGCGGAGAGGAACAATGTCGTTGCTGCACGGTCAGCCACCCACGCTTCAACTGCCGGATTCGGCAGCGGACGCATCAATTCAGAGACAACGTTGGTGTCGAGAACAATCACCGCGCCTACCTCATTCGAAACGAAGCGGCTCTGGCATGGCCTCTCTTGAGGGCAACTCCAACTCCACCCCACCGAGATGGGCGAAGCGCTCGCGAATTGCAGCAGCAAGATTCGTGGGGCCCACGCTCTGCTCAACGGCGTCGCGCAAGATTTGACGAGCCTCTTCTTCCATCGACCGACCATGACTGGCGGCCCGAATGCGAAGTCTGATCTTCACTTCGTCGTCAAGATTGCGAATGGTGATGCTCGCCATTTACGGCCCTCGATCGCTTTCCGTCAGCCTACCTTGGCAATATGATTGCAGTGCAATCACTTTTTCCGCTAGCCCCAGGCGATTCAAGCTTTGGCCCGAGTAGTGGCGACGGTGCCATAAAACACGCCAACCAGGACGACGGCAGCCCCGATGGCGGCGACGGGCCGGGGCAGTTCGTTGAAGAAAGCGGCGGCCCATATCGTGCCGGCCACCGTCTCAATGGGCGAGAACAAGGCCACGTCGGCCACCGGGGCGAAGCGGGGCGCGTTGGACAGCGCCAATCGGCCGAAGGGGTTGAACACCAGGCCCATGGCGGCGATCGACAGGTAGGCCCGTACGTCCAGCGAGAGCGGCGACGCCGAGTACACCAGGGCCGCCACGGTCATAACCCCGCCTATGGACAGTCCCACCAAGCGGCTCATGTCGGGATACCGGCGCCACATCGTCAGGCTCACCGAGAAACCCAGAATGGCCAAGACCCCCAGCAGGTCGCCCTTCAGGGTGGGCTCGCCCACCGAGCTCGACACAATCGCCCCTATTCCCGCCATGGTGATGGTGATGGCGATGGCCATCGCCCGGGAGATGCGCTCCCGCAGCCATATCCAGGCGCTCACCGCGGCCAAAAGCGGCACCGCGGCCACGATGGCCACCACGTTGGCCACCCGGGTCTGGGTGACGGCGATGACGAAGCAGAACTGGCTGCCACCGGTCAAAGCACCCATTACCAGCTGCTGCCAGGGGTGGCGGCGGAACGCCTCCAGCGGCCAGCAGCCGTCCACCCGATGGCTCAGCGCGGTGTAAAGGGGCACCGAGCAGCACGCCACCCAGAACGCCACGTCAATGCCGTCGGCCTCCGAGAGCCGGATCCACAGCGAATCGGTGGACACCGACAGCATGCCCACCCCGGCGAGCAACCAGCCCACCCGCCGTCGATCACTGGACTGGGCGACATCCATTCGGTGGGCCGTAAGGGACTCGAACCCCTGACCCCCTGCGCGTCATGCAGGTGCTCTAGCCAACTGAGCTAACGGCCCGGAATGAGTCAGGCTAGCAGGATCACCGCCGAGTACGCCGATGCATATGTGATAGGAACTAGTGCCACACAAGCAGTCGAATCACTTTTGAGGAGCGAAGATGTCAGGCGATACCACGATGGAGAAGTACACGGTCGGCTTTGTCGCTCTCAATCGCTTCAACGCGATCGGGCTCGCTGCCCTGGCCGGCATCAACGCCCTTGGCATCGCGGCGCTGGGCTTTTTGAATGCGATGGGCCTGGTGACTTTTGGCGCGGTCAACTCAATGGGCATCGTAACGGTGGGTGGCGTAAACGCCATCGGCTTGGTCACGCTGGGCGGGGTCAACTCGATCGGCATCGTGGCCATCGGCGGACTGAACGCCACCGGAATCGTCGCCATCGGCGGAGGCAACGTCACCAGCATGGTGTAGCCGCCGACAACAGCATCGGCGCCAAGTCTGTCAGTGCAACCACCTGCAAAACCCCGCCATTCCAATTGGCCACAAAGGTCGGAGAACGAATCTCAGCTCGGGGCAAGGCGGCTAGCGCGTTGGCGACCGTCGACGCCTGCGAGTCCTTAGCGCCAGGCGGGATGTCCCTGGCCGGAGACGAGCGCTCCTGGTCGGTGCGCGGAGGGTTATTGAGTCGGAGTACTGGTAGAGCACCGCGCCGACGAGGGTGAGGATGATGACGTAGGTGGCGGCAAGCGCTCCGAGGTCGCTCTCGCGAGTAATGCCGAGCTCTGCGATGACGATTGAGAACTCCCCGTGGGCGATGAGGACGGCTCCGGCACGGGCCCGGCCGGGTTTTCCGATGGCGGCTCGTCCTGCTCCGATCCAGCCGGTGGCGAACTTGGTAGCAATGGTGACGACGGCGATGACCACTGCCGCGACGGCAACGTCGGGAAGGAGGCGAATGTCGACTTGCAGGCCGAAGAACACGAAGAAGACCGCGGCGAAGAGATTGCGCAGCGGCAACAGCAGCCCGCGGGCATGCGAGACTATGTCGCCTGACAGCGCGACACCCACGACGAAGGCTCCCACCGCCGTTGACAGGTTGAGTCGTCCGGCAATGCCAGCAAAGAGAAGCGTGCCGCCGAGCAGGGTCAACAACAGCGCTTCGCTGGATTGGCTCAACGCGATGGCGCTCAGCCGGTCGCCGAACAGGTAGGCGGCACCGAGCACGGCAATTACCACGAGCAACGAGACGGTTACGGTGACGGTGGTGCTCAACAGCGACCCGCCGAATAGCACGCCCGACACGATGGGCAAATAAAGCACCATGGCGAGGTCTTCGATGACCAGCACGCTCAGGATCACCGATGTCTCGTGGTTGCCGATGCGGTCGAGGTCGGCCACGAGTTTCGCCACAATGCCCGACGACGAGATGTAGGTCACTCCGCCGAGCAGGACGGCAACGATTGGGTCGAATCCCAAGAGCAGGCCGGCTAGGAAACCGGGAGGGAAATTGAGGACTAGGTCGACGATCCCGGCGAGCGTCGACCGTCGCACATTGTCGATCAGCTCTTGGGCTGAGAACTCGAGTCCCAGCATCAGCAGCATCAAGATGACGCCGATCTCGGCGCCCACCTCGATGAACTCCGTCGACGCCGGCAACTCGACGAGGCCGCCGTCGCCGAGGGCCAGTCCCACCAGCAGGTACAGCGGAAGCGCAGGCAGGCCAATTCGTCGGGCCAAGCGGGCGACGAAGGCCAAGACCAGCACCACCGCCCCGAGCTCGATCACAAACAGATCGCCAGCCGTGTGCATGGGCTAGCCCGATTGAGTCAGCAGCTTGGTGGCGGCCTTCACCGCGGCCGGGACGCCGACCACAACCGCGGTGTCGCCGGGGTCGAGACGGTCGGTTCCCCCCGGGATGGGGATGGAGCCTGCGTCGGTGACGAGCGCGACGACGCCCGCACCGGTCTGTGCCCTAAGCCCGGCCTCGGCGAGGGTGAGCCCGGCGAGAGACGACTTCGAGTCGATCTTCACCCAAGAAATCACGAGATCCTCAAGCCGGTGCACGACGTCATCGAGATGCTCCAAGACCGGGTTGCCTCCCAGCAACTCACCGAGGGTGTGCCCCTCCTCCTCGGTAAGCTCCACGCTCTCGCAGGCGCGATCAACATCCCGTTCGTCATAGATCACCAGATCGCGCCGACCGGTCTGATGAACGACCACGCCGACGGCGCGGCCGGCGTTCGTGTCCAGGTCGAAGCGAACCCCCACACCGGGCAAATCAGTCTCGGTGGCCTTTCCCACTGGTCTCTCCTCCCGGTCGTCGTCAAGGCGGTAACACCAATCTTGACAGAACAGCGCAACCACAGGGGTCTGTGGTTCGCAGTACAGGACGCATCGGTCCACCCGGTGCTAACGCCTCATAGCCAGCGCCTGCCCAATGGATGGTGGCAAGAAGGGGGCCGTTCACATGAGCACTAGGCGGGTAGTCATAGTCGGTGCGGGTGACACTCAGCGGCCCCCTTAAAGTGATCTTGGGCGATGCCGAGCCCGCCAGCCAGGCGCTGATGCAGGCCTACATCGGAGAAACGGTGCTGAGCGGCGGCAAGTTGTACATGCCTGAACGAGGCATCGGCTCATTGAGCGAAGCGCTGGCCACTGCCTGCTCCGATGCGATTCGACCGTCGGCCACCGCGCCGCAACCCAACTCGCCAACCTTCTGGCATCTCGCACCACTTAGCCAAGCCGACTGCCCAACTTCTCGACACTATCTCCGCTCAAAAAGCCGCCCTCTCCATCGCCGAACCATACAGAAAGCCGACCACCGCGGCCGAAGCCCTCCACGAGGGCCAGGTTTGAAATCGCTGCGTGAGCTGATGCGAGTGGGGTCATGATGGTGCGGTGGGTTCTGTCGATGAGTTAGTGGCCGCGGTGGATGCTGCGTTTGTCGAGACGGGACGCGGGCTGTCCGGGTGGCGGGATCCTCACCCTGATCGCAGTCCCTTGGAAGAGGAGTATTCCCGGGTTACGAACCCGCAAAGGTGGAAGATATTGGCCGCCCGGGTCGAGGCCTGGTTCGAAGCGCTGGCCGCCGCGGGCCTCGCAGAGATAGAGGCAGAAGCGGAAGTGGCCTGGCAGGAGCCGCCGAAATTCCCCGCGGCCCGCACTATTAGGGCTGTGCCGCTGGCCCCGGGCGCAATCCCCCTAGTTGTGGCAATGACCGGCTTTGAAGAAGTTGAATGGCCAGCCGTCGCACTAGGTGCCGGCGACCCCGCCGCCGTTTTGGAAGTGGTGCCCGACTGCGCATGCGATGCATGCGACTCTGGATCCCAAGACGCCCTCGACGAACTCGACGAATACGTGATCTGCGTGGTGACCGGCACATACCGCAAACTCTGGCGAGGCAAACGCGAGATCACCGTCTACTCGGAGGACGAAATGGGCTGGTCGGGTTTCCATCGGCGCCGGATGAACCTCAGGAGATTCGTGGGACGCCGGTTTGGGGCCAGTCCGGCTGCGGCCACCGACGACTACTTCACCACCAACCGGCAATGCAGGCCCAGATGGCTCCACGCCCTTCGAAGCGCCATCGCCCAAAAGTCAGGCCGCCGCCGCAACAACCGAAACAAGGTCAAGAAGATCTTGGCGCGCCCAAGAGGATGGCACCAGCTCCACGGATCATCCTGGCTCAGTGGCAACGGCCAGCAATGACAACTCTCACAAAGCGGTCCCACCCAGAAAGCACAACCCGAAGAGTGCGACCGGTCCACTCAAACTGGAAAGCCATTGCCGCTACGGTAACCCACCTCCTGCGTGAAACACGGGGAGGCTAACCAGGCCCGTATTCCGAGAGGCGGAAGAGTCTAGATAGCTCTCTTTCCCCTAGGGTTTTGCAGCGGAAAGCGGATCGACTCACTCCCGACGTTTTGAACGATAATTCCCCATGCTTCTGGTAGAATTGGGGCATGGATACCGCTTGCGCCCCCTCCACCCAGCGGGCTCATTCCGAGGGATCCGCTTGGGATCGCCTCGTTGGGGTCAGGTGGCCGAGTGGCGTGGAGTGCCCGAGGTGCAAAGCCGGAGAGCCGGTGTTTCGGCCTGGGCGCTCGACGTGGAGGTGTCGTTCATGCCGGTACGACTTCACGGTCACAACGGGAACGGCCATGCACAGATCGAGAGTCGGTGTCTCCAAGTGGGTCAAAGCGGCCTGGCTTTCCGATATCCGCCCTGCGGTTCTGGCACGCGAACTCGATGTGTCCGCTCCTGCCGCCCAGCGCATGGCCGCTGCATTGGAGATGACAGGGCAGCCGCCCGGAGAGGGCCGCCTGAAGGCACTGGTGAATCAGCCCAGCGATCCCGAAGCGGCGCTTCGGAGCCGCCTGCCCTGCACGTTCGATCCAGATGCCAGCCCTGTCGCTGGCCTGAGCAGAGGCCAGCGGGCCGTAATGGGAGTCCTGAGGGGCAGGATCAGGGGCACAGCGCTCAGCCAGGTGGCCATCGAAGCCAGACTGTCCGAAGACCATGCGCGGCGATGTCTGAACGCCCTTGCCGAAAAGGGCTTTGCGCGGCGAGAAGACGCCAGCGTCCCTTGGGGCTATGGATCGCTGAAGACCGTCCTGTGGTCGCTCGACCTCACCGAAGAGTGCGTGACAGCGTTGGCGTACCTGCCACCGCGGCCCCGACGGGACGACGACACCTGCCCTGAGCGGGTGCCGCCCGAGTTCTGGAGCCTGTTTTGGAACGGGGCGAGCGCCAAGGACCTGAGGCTCCCCGACGACGCCTTCTTCGTGGCAACTTCCCTGCTGGACGGCCCCGACCCGGTGGCGCGCACTTGGGCGCTGAGATGCCTCCCCATCGACGACCTGCGTAGATGCCGGGACATGCGCGGCTACGACACGGGCGAGATCGCGGCCAGAATCGACAAGGCCATCGCCCAGCGCGCCGATGGCTGAGATCGACGCATGGAAGGACGTGCTCCCAGACCAAATGCGGGCAGTGTGGCCCATCCTGCAAAAGGCCACGCATCCGCTCGAAGGCTGTTTGACGGGCGGCACCGCCCTGACCATCCATCTGCGCCACCGCGTGTCCTTCGACCTCGACTATATGACCGCCGATGGCTTCTCCGGCGACCACCTTGCCAGGGAGTTCGAGAAGGCCGCGGACAGCATCGATATCTACACCAGCGGCCCCGACCAGATGCACGCCAGAGTCGACGGCGTGCAAGTGCAGGTGTTCAAGACACCGCACCGGGGGGCCAACCCCGGCTACGTCAAAACCCTCAAACAGCCCGTTGAGCTAGACGGACTGCCCGTCGCCTCCCTGCCAGACCTGCTCGCCTCGAAACTCGACGTGATCATGTACCGGCCGAAACTGCGCGACTACGTCGACCTGGTGGCCATAGACACAGCAGGCCCCTACACACTCGAAGACGGGCTGCGATTCCACATGCACCGCTACGGCATCACCCCCGCATCCACCGACGCCGCCCGCATCATCAGCCTTCTCGAAAGCCCTGGAGACCTCGACCACGATCCCCATTTCGGAGATCGCAAAGTCGAGGTTCTCCAGTACCTCGCAGATCGCGCACCCGCCCTGGAACAGCTCCTACACCAAATGCGAATAGAACACAGCGGCCCGACCACCCAAGACCCTCCCGACAGGATCAGCGCCGCCGGCCTCACCCCAGACTTCGACGAGTCCCTCGGAACCCTCTCGGATAAGAACCGCTAAGCACAGATAAACCCAAATCCTGGCTAACTGGCCAGCCGATGAAACGTAACTAGAGAACTGCCTTGGGTTTCAAGCGCTCTCTGCTCGCCGCTAGGCGGTCAGCGGCCGA
The DNA here is from genome assembly GCF_965208475.1 of Candidatus Poriferisocius sp. Classification (GTDB taxonomy): domain Bacteria; phylum Actinomycetota; class Acidimicrobiia; order Acidimicrobiales; family Bin134; genus Poriferisocius. The sequence continues at coordinate 1,647,738 of NZ_OZ242338.1, forward strand.
GGGCGGCAAGTTCGGGCGGCACCCAGTCCGGCCAGGCGAGAACTCCGACCGGCACTCCCCTGTCGAGCTCCGCCACCAGTCTGAACGGGTTGCGGGCCGACGTGTTGTCGTAGAAGAAGGCTTCGTCGCACATACCCGCCGCTTCCGCCACGAGTCCCCACAGCCGCCGGCATCGGCCCCGGATCTTCTCCTCGGGGACGCTGTGCCCACCGGAGCGGACGCGGTTGCGGACCCGTGAGACAGCGAGGTCCTCCGGCACCATGACGGCGTGCATGCCCACGGTGTATCCGGCGTCCAAGGCGGCGCGGACGAAGTCGATCTTGGACGGGTGGGAGAGCACAGTCTCGGCAACGAACGACCGTCCGGCGGCGATCAGCTCAGAGCGCCGCTCTGCAGCCGCGGCGGCGGCCTCATAGCCATAAGACTCCTCTTCGCCGGGCCACCGCTCGGCGGCGATCACGTCGGCGTTCACGAACTCAAGGCAGGACTCGGCGGCGAACCGACCGGCGAACAGTGTTTTCCCGGCGCCGTTCGGCCCGGCCACCAAGATCAGCGTCCGGGCACCGCCCATCCGCTCAGCCCGCAGCAGCAGACGACCCGGCCACCAAGATCAGCGTCTAGATGCCAATGTCGGGTCGGCGGGATCGTGAACGACGACTTCGCCGCTCTCGTTCAGCTCGGCGTACGGGAGGCCTTTGGCGATGAACTCCGCCTCCAGATCGAGAGTCTCGCGCCACTGCTTCATCTGCTCGGCCCAAGAAGCCCGAACGATCGCCTGGGCGCGGGGATCGTCGAGGTCGTCGAAGCGGGCTTCGCCGTTTAGGACGGCGGCAATTTCGCGGTGGGGGATTTCGCGCGACCTCTCCATCTCACGTCCGATCCGCGCCCAATGGGAAACCTGCTGGGCGGCGCTGCGGTCCATGGCCGGGGCCACCGCCTTGGCAGAAGCGTAAATGCCGTCGTCGATGCGGATGGGATTGCTCAGAGCCATGCCAAAACCTCCTAGCCCCACCGTAGCAGACAGCTACAAGAATGCGCTGCCTACGAAGCCCTCTAGAGCGCCGGACGGGATTTGAACCCGTGAATCATGGCTTTGCAGGCCACTCCCTTAGTCCACTCGGGCACCGACGCAGGTGTGGCCGCCGGAGCGGCCAGCGCTGACAGTGTACGGGATCGGCCCGGTGGGGCCACACAGGGGTTTAGGGTTTCGGGCATGAGTGATGGCGACGTTCGCTCTCCTTTGGAGTTGCTCGACGTGATGGGGATCGTGGAAGCCGAAGCGGGGCCGGAGCTGCGGCACTTGGAGGTGTACTGCCCTGACGGGCTGTTGACGCTGTTGTGGCATGGGCCTCGAGATGCAACCGATGTGGTGGTCACCCTGGGCGGGGCCATCGGGGGGCTGCTGGGGCCGGCCCGGGCGCTTTATCTGCAATTGGGCCAGGGGCTGGCCGCAGACGGCATTGCGGTGATCCGGGTTCACTACCGGCGGCCGGGGATCATCGAGCGCTGCTTGTTGGACGCGGCCGCAGCAGCCGACTTGGCCGCTCGGGAGCAGGCCCGGCGGTTCATCTTCATGGGGCACTCCTTTGGAGGGGCGGTAGCAGTGCAGGCCGGGATCGCCCTGGGGGACCACACCGCGGGGGTGGTTGGGCTGGCCACCCAGTCGGCGGGGTGCGAGAACGCGGCGGCGCTGGGGGGCACTCCCCTGCTGTTGATGCACGGCGGGATGGACCAGATCCTGCCGGTATACGCCAGCGAGGCGGTGCGGGCGCTGGCGGGGGGCGGCGAGCTGATCGTCTACCCCGACGCCGACCACGGGCTGGCCTCGGTGGCCGATGAGATCGCCGCTACGCTCGCCGATTGGATACCGGCCCGATTCGCCGAGCACGCCAACCAATAGAGGAGCCACCGCATGGGAGCAGCTGAGGACGCCCTGATCCCGCGGCCTCGGCTCGATGAGACGGCTCGGTAGGCTAAGGAGCAGCCGCTCGCCAGGAGGACCAGCTATGACCACGACCGTCAAGGCCACCTACGCCAACGGCGTGCTCACACCTACGGAGCCCCTCGACATCGAGGAGGGCAGGGAGGTGACGGTCTCGATCGACGACGCACCTACAGCAGGTGGAGGATTGGCCGCAATTGCTCTGCGGGTCAAGGAACTCCACAAGTCCATGCCCCCCGACGCGAGGGACGGCCTCCCCGCCGACCTCGCCATGAACAAGAAGCACTACCTATACGGTCATCCCAAAGAGGAGGATGCATGAACGCCGTCTTCGCGGACGCGGGCTACTGGATCGCTCTCTGGAGGCCCCGGGACGCGCTGAATGAGCGGGCGGCAACCGTGGCAGGCAACCTGGGGGCCATCGCAGTAGTGACGACACAGTTGGTGCTGACAGAGACACTTAACGCCCTAGCCGCTGCGGACGAGTTTCGCCGCCGGTTTGCAGTGCAGATGGTTCGGGAAATGGAACAAGATCCAGACGTCGAGATCGTGCCGCAGACGGACGGACAGTTCCGAGCCGCCGTGGAACGCTACGCCGCCCGATCCGATAAGCGGTGGAGCCTCACAGACTGCGTGAGTTTCCTCGTCATGGAGGAGCGAAACATCACCGATGCCCTCGCCTACGACCGGGATTTCGAGCAAGCGGGATTCACTGCCCTGCTCCGATAACAAATACAGATCGCAAATCCATTGGAATAGAGGAGCCACCGCATGGGAGCAGCAGAGGATGCCCTGATCGGGCCGGAGGACGACAACTTCCACCCCCCTTCCGACGATCCGTGGGAGACAGAGACGTGCTGGTACGCCTTCTGCGTGCCTGAGCGCAACATGATGGGCTACCTGTACACCTGGATCCGCCCCAACCTGGGCATTGCCGGGGGCGGGGCCATGGCGTGGGACGACACCGCGCATCTGCCGTGGGAGGTTCCGTTCTTCGACTACAACCACAGCATCCCGCTGCCCGACGGGCTCGACCTCCGCGATGCCGTTTTGCCCACCGGGATGCGGGTGAAGGTGATTGAGCCGCTCACCAGCTACGAGCTGGGCTACCGCTATCGCCGGGGCGACATGTTCGAGGCCGAGCTGCGCTTCGACGCACTCACCCCGCCCCATGTGTTCACCCGGGGCGAGCCGCCGTTCACCATCGCCAGCCACATCGACCAGCCCGGACGGGTCACCGGGAGCTTCCGCCTGCACGGCGAAGAGATCGAAGTGGACTGCTGCGCCATGCGGGACCGGTCTTGGGGGCCCCGTAGCGACCTGCGGGGCTTTCGCATCGGCTACTCCTTTGCCACCGCGTCGGGCCAGAGCGCCTTTCTGTGCTACTCGCTGCCCCAAGAAGACAGCGATCCGATCAACGCGGGCTACTACCTACGCGACGGGGTGCGAGCAGACATCGTCAGTGGCCAGCGCCGGGTGGAGCGCGATTCCGAGCACGGCTACGCTACCGCCTTCGAGATAGAGGCCACCGACGAACTGGGCCGGGAGCTGCGGGCAACCGGCACCCCGGTGAGCCGCATCATCTTCAACCCCTACCCCAAGATGCTCACCTGGGTGAGCACCACCGCCTGGAACTTCGACGGCGGCATCGGCTGGGGCGAAGACCAGGACTGCTGGCGCCCCGACCAGTGGTCCCGCTACCGCCGCAGCCTCCGCCAGTAGTCTCTGCGCCATGTTCACCTGCCGATTCGAGCTGAGAGTTCCCCCGTTCGCCGATGTGACCCACGCCCAGTTGCACCGCGAGTACCTGGACATGGTGTCGTGGTGCGACGACAATGGAATCTCCACGGTCATCGTGTCGGAGCACCACGGCGCAGAGGACGGGTTCATGGCCTCCCCGCTGGTGTTGGCCAGCGCCGCGTTGGCCCGCACCGACAACATCATGGTGGCCATCTCGGCGCTGCTGCTGCCGTTCCACGACCCCATCCGCATCGCCGAGGACATCGCGGCCATCGACCTGATGGCGCCGGGACGCCTGTCGGTGACCATGGGGGTGGCCTACCGGGAGTTCGAGTTCGACATGTTCGGCAAAGACCGCACCCGCCGGGGACGCGACACCGAGGAGGCCATCAAGCTCATCTTGAAGTGCTGGTCGGGCGAGCCGTTCGAGCACGAGGGCCGCACCATCTGGGTCACCCCCAAGCCGGTCACCGAGCCCCATCCGGTGCTCATGGTAGGCGGTTCGGTGCGGGCCTCGGCCCTGCGGGCGGCCCGGCTGGGGCTGCCCTTCTCCCCATCCACCCCCGACCAGTCGCTGGCCGACCTCTACTACGAAGAAGCAGCCCGGCTGGGGTATGAGACCCCGTTCGCCATCGTGCCCGACGGCCCGTCGATGGTGATGGTCACCGAGGACCCCGAGCGCACCTGGGCGGCCATCGAGCGCCACGCCCTCTACGACGCTGGGCTGTACAACAGCTGGCAGTACGACGACCACCACAACCTCACCGCGGTGGATGCCCACGATGTGGCCGGCCTGGCGGCCAGCGGGCAGTGGGATGTGGTCACCCCCGAGCAGTGCGCGCAGTTGGTGCGGGACAAGGGCAGCGCCATGCTGCACCCGCTGGTGGGCGGCATCGACCCGGCCATCGGCTGGGAGAGCCTGGAACTGACCAAGAACAAGGTCATGCCCCTGCTGGCTGCCGATGGATAACGGCGATGGGTGAGGCCGGCGAGCGCCTGCTGAGCCCGGAAGAGCTGGCCAAGCTCAGCCAACCGCCCCGGGCCGATCTGGTTGAGGCACTAGCCGACAGCCCAGAGACCGCCATCGAGGTGTTTCGGCGCATCGACCGGGCCTACCGGAACTTCACCGACGGATTCGGCGCGTGGATCGCCACCACCCAGCGGTTCGTGGCCGAGCGCTACGGCACAGACGGCCTGGCGCAGGTGGGCTCGGCCGACGACGCCTACCGGTCGGCGCTGTTGCATGGGCTGACCGACGAGGACATCACCGGCCGCCACCAGCCCGACCGGGCCGACGCCATCGCGCAGCTCATCGAAGCAGGCGATCACGTTGCCGCCATGGCCGCCTTCGACGCCTTGGAGGCCAGCTACCGCCGGATCCACGATGTGGAACGCGACCGGGTGGCGTCGGTGCTGTCGCAGGTGTACCGAGCCTGGGGGCCCGATGTGCTGGAGGAGAGCATCCGCTTCTCCGGTGAGCAGACGCTGCTGGGGTGGATGCCCCACGACGTGGCCCGACCGGCCGAGGTGCGGGTGCGGCAGTGGGCCGCCATGCAGAAGGGCAACTTCGCCGACATCACCGTGACCGAGACCGACGACGCCTTCACAATAACCCTGCACCCGTGCGGCACCTGCGGGCGGCAGGTGTCCGACGGCTGCTACGGAGAGAACCTGGACTTAGCCGTGGTTGCCGAGGATCACCCTCTCACCTTCGGACAGGGCCCCGCCCCCGTCTACCGCACCCATGTGGCGGTTATGCACTTTGTGGTGCCCATGGAGCGCACCGGGGTGCCGTGGCCGGTGATCCAGTGCCCCAAGGGGTTGGACGCGGGGCCCTGCCGGGTGATGCTGTTCAAAGACCCCGAGGCCACGCCGCCGGAGGCCTACCGGTTCGCAACTTCCTGATCAGCGCAAACGCTTGACAGGAATCATCAGCTTGGAGCGGATGACCGGGCTCGAACCGGCGACCTACACCTTGGCAAGGTGTCGCTCTCCCAACTGAGCTACATCCGCAGGGCTGCCCAGCATAGCAAGCAGCCAACTAGACACCCATTGCAATAGGCCAATGCCGGAATCAGCCCTTCGCTGCCCCCAACAGGGCCGCGGCCCGGTCGCCCAAATCCAGGTCTTGGGCGATACGGCGGGCGACAGGACTCATCTTGACCAGGGTCTTGGCCAGGACTTCGGCCATGCGGTCGTCGCCCAGCTTGTCGGCCAAATCGTCGAACTGGGTTTGCAGGAACACCAGGCACAAGGCGTCCTCGTGGGTCTGCACCCGGGGGTCGGTACCCAGGCCCTGCTTGGCTACGATGGCCGACACGTCGGCGGCGAAGTCGTCGTCATAGCCCGCCGCGGTGACAATGTCGGCCACCTCGGCGGCGTGGCGCCTGGCCTGGGCGGCCCGCCACCGCAGGTAGCCGGCCCGGCCCTCGGGGTAGTCAGATCGAGCCAGAGCCCAGCGCCGCAAATGGTGGGCTCGGGCGGCCACCAGCTGGGCGTCGTCGGCATCGGGATCGAGACGCTGCACCCATTCGGTCATCAGCTCGGCGTGGGCCAGTTCCTTGGGCCGGGCCGCCCCGTCCACCACGATGGTGTGGGGATCGTCGGCGTTGGCCGCGTCGATGGCGGCGAGCGCGGCGCTCAGCCGCTCGCTCGCGGCGGTGGCTTCAGCTCCCATTTCCCGAGATCAAGAGTCGGCGGGCGGGCGCAGGTCTACCCGCAAAATCAGAAAGCCGTCCTCAATGGCACCGGTGGCGTCGCCGATTATGGCGAAATCCTGGAAGTCCTCCTGGGCCCGGCGGATGAACAGGGTCCGCTCCTCACCACCCACCGGGGGCAGCGGGCGGCTCCTCACCGCCTCGGCCCGCTCCCGGAACCGGTTGATCATCGCCTCCACGTCCAATTCGTCGGCCATCAGCCGAGCGTATCTTCTGGCTCTGGGCCGTCCGGCGAATCGCCGCTACCCAGCCGGGGGCTGTCACCGGTTCGCACCCAATAAACCAACGTGCCCAACAGGGCTATCACGGCCACCGCTATCAACAGGGCCATCACCAGGCGAACCTCGTCGTCGGAATCAGACGGCGACGGGGGTTCGGCCGGCTGCTCTTGTGCGGTCGGATCAGATAGGTCTGAGGCCACCGCCGCTGTTCCCCATGCGGCAGTCCCCCACAACAGCGCCAGGGCAAGGATCCCCATCGCCGGCCACCTCATCTGCACAGCGTCCAGTCTCGCGCGGCAAATTGCCGCCGCGGGGCCGATCACCGCTGGTGTCGGGGGCAGGAGTAAGTGGTGCGGCCGCCGAAGGTCCGTCGATCCAAGAGCTCGCCGTCGCGGGGACAAGACCCGCCCCGGACTCGGGCCACGTGGAGATCGCCGGTGTGAGAGCCTCCCCGCTCAGCCAGTTCGTCGACCGTGGTACACACCGCTTCGGCCAGCCGCTCCTGCTCGGCCGTGCTCAGCGAACCCGCCTCCCGGGCCGGGTCCAGCCCAGACCGCCACAAGATCTCGTCCACCAGCAGGTTGCCAAGCCCGGCCACTCGCCGCTGGTCGAGCAACCGGGCCTTCAGCGCAGTGCGGCTGCCTTCGAGAGCGCCGGCCAGCTGCCCCGTCCTGAGCCCGTAGGCGTCGGGGCCGAGCTGGGAGACATCGGGGTCCAACTCCACGCCGCCCAAGCGCCGGGGATCAACGATGGCCAGAGTCCCCCCGTCGGCGAAACCCAGCTCGAAGCGCCGCCACTCGGGAGCTTCGCGAGCGCTGGAATACTCCAGCTTCTCGATCACGGCGTGGTCATCCACCACCAGCCTCCCGGTCATGCCGAACCGCAAGCCAAGCACAGCACTCGGCGAGCTGCCGGGGTCGCCGAAGTCAATCATCAGGAGCTTTCCGACCCGGCGCACTCCGGCCGCGGTCCGTCCGTCTAGCGCCAGGCCCAGCGCGTCGGCGTCAGCGCCTCCTTTGATGAACCAGTCATCGGGAGCATGCACTTGTGCGACCGTGCGCCCCACCGCCGCTTCGGCAGCCCGACGGTAGTACTCGACCTCGATGATCTCAGGCAGGGGATCCGCCCCTCAGTGGATTTCGGCGGTGGCCTTGTCGGCGGCGTGCCGCAAGTCGGCGACCACATCATCGCCGTGCTCCAGGCCCACCGAGACCCGGATGGTGCCCGGTCCGATCCCGGCTGCCTCCAGCTCCGAGGGCGTCAATCCGGCGTGGGTGGTGGACGCCGAGTGGGTGACCAAGGTCTCTGGGCCGCCAAGGGAAGTGGCGACCTGGGCCAGCCTCACTGCTTCGACAAACCGCTCCCCCGCCTCGTTTCCCCCGGCCAGGTCGAAGGCCAGCAATCCGCCGAACATCCTCATTTGCCGCTTGGCCAGCTCGTGCTGGGGATGGGAGACCAGCCCGGGATAGCGCACTGCTGCGACCCCGGGGTGGCCTGACAGCGCTTCGGCCAGTTGCAGGGCGGTTGCGCTCTGGCGTTCCATTCGAACTCCCAGAGTGCGCAGTCCCCTCAGGCCGTTCATGGCGTCGAACGGGGCGGCGTTGGCCCCCTGCAAGATGGCGAACGCCCACAGCGAGGCAATCAACTCCCCGCTGCCCGACACCACCCCCAGTGTGGCGTCATTGTGGCCACCGAGTCCTTTGGTGGCCGAGTGGATGCTCAGGTCTATGCCATAGTCCAGCGGCCGGGTGATGCTCGGCGGGGCGAAGGTGGCGTCCACCGCTTTCAGCGGACCCCGGATCGCCCCCAGTTCCTCCAAATCGACCAAGTCGAGGCGGGGGTTGGCCGGGGTCTCGGCGAACACCAGCATGGTCCGGCCCGGTCGCACCGCGGCTCGAAACGCCCCCGGCTCGGTGCCGTCCACAAAGGTCACGTCGATGCCGAAGCGGGGGCACACCGCCTGGAGCAGGAACTGAGTGCCGGAATAAAGCTGGCGCTGGGCGACGATGTGGTCGCCCGACGAGCACAGGCCCAGGATCACGCAGCTCACCGCGCCCATGCCCGACGCGAAGGCCCGGGCGGCCTCAGCCCCCTCCAGCTCGGCCATGGCCTCCTCGAAAGCCCGCACGGTGGGATTGCCGTTGCGGGTGTAGTAGCAGCTCTCGGTGGGATCGAGCGCCATGCGCCGACCAGCCTCAAGCGACGGTATGCGGAACGTGGTGGTGGGGTGCAGCGAAGGGGCCAACTCGGCACCGCCCGAGCGCCGGCCGGCCAACACGGCCAGGGTGTCGGGGTGGGAGAACCCTGCGGGGTCGGGCGCGGCCACTGCTTTGCTGCTGTCGGCCGCCGCACCCCAGCCTGGCTCAGGCGACACTGCTCCCCACCTTCTCCAAGAAATCCTTGATGGCCTGGCCCACCGCTTCGACTTCGAGCAGGAACCCGTCGTGGCCGTGGGGGCTGTCCACCAAGGAGTACACGCACCGCCCGCCGGCCCCGACCAACGCATCGTGGAGCTCGACCTGCTGGCGAGGGGGATACAGCGTGTCGCTGGTGATGCTCAGCGACAGCACCGGCGAGGTGATCCGGGAGACGGCCGCGGCGATGCCGCCCCGGTCTCGGCCTATGTCGTGCAAGTCCATCGCCCGGTTGAGCACCAGATAAGTGTTGGCGTCGAACCGGCGGACCAGCTTCTCCCCGTGATAGTCGAGGTATGACTCCACTTGGAACCGGTCCCAGGCGCCGTACACCGAGTGGGTGTCGAACAACTCCCGGCCGAAGCGGTCCTCGAACACCTCGTCGGATCGGTAGGTGATCTGAGCCAGCGAGCGGGCGATGGCCAGACCGGCATGGGGGCCTTGGCCGGGCGGGTTGTCGTAGTAGTCGCCCCCCCGCCAGTTGGGGTCCAGCGCCAAGGCGGTGCGGCCCACCGCCGACCAGCCGATCTGCTGGGCGCTGGCCGCCATGCAACCGGCCAGCGAGCACACCGAGCTCACCCAGTCGGGGAACATTACCCCCCACTCCAGGGCCTGCATGGCCCCCATGGAGCCCCCCACCACCGTCAGCCACCGCCTGACGCCCAGATGGTCGGCCAGCCGGCGCTGGGAGCGCACGATGTCGCGCACCGTCACCGTGGGAAACGACGAGCCGTAGGGCAGGCCGGTGTCGGGGTCGGGCGACGCCGGGCCGGTGGTGCCCTGACAGCCGCCCAGCACGTTGGCGCACACCACGAACAGCTCGTTGGTGTCGATGGCCTTGCCCGGCCCGACCATCTCCCCCCACCAGCCGGGGGTGGGATGGCCGTAGCCTGCCCCGCCCGACACGTGGGAATCGCCGGTCAGGGCGTGGCAGATCAGCACGGCGTTGGATCTGTCGGAGGCCAGCTGCCCCCACGTCTCATAGGCCACGGTCACTTCCCGCAGTGCCCCGCCGCCCTCCAACTCGAAGGAGTGAGGGCGGTCGAGGGTGAAGAACTGGCGGTTGCCCGGGGGATCGCCGGGCAGCCACGCCCCGGTCACCGGCAGATCTGCGCTGTAGCCCCGTGGATGGCGCGCACCGATCGCGCCCCGGTCCCCCGGGCCCGGAACAGACTCGAGCTCCCGTGGATGGCGCGCACCGATCTCGCTGTCGTCCGATTCGGCGGGAGGACGCGGGTCGCGGCTGGGGTTCTCGTCTGCCGGCATGGTTCTCCCTTCGCCTGTCTAGGGGAGGGCCACTGTCTCCACAGCGTTCACGCACGGACACTTGGTTGCCCCGGCCGAACCAGGGGCCACATCCCCCGCCGAAGCGGGCGAGCACCTTGGGTGTCCCTCCCAGGTTGCTGGACCCCCCGCCCGAGCACGCTGTCCCAGGCGGCGAGCCGCTCTTGATGTACCCCACCAGGCTAGCGGGGGCATGATCTCAGGCTCAACCCTTTGCTGTTTCTGCGGGTCAGACGGCCTCGGCCACCGGGTCCCAGCGGTCGAGGGCGTCCAGGCGATCATCGTTGGAGAACATCTCCACGATGGGGACGTCCAGCGACAGCCGGCGCTGGAGCCGCTTGACCACCAGCTCCTCGTTCCACAGCGACAAGGTCACGGCCATGCCCGACTCCCCGGCCCGGGCGGTGCGGCCCGAACGGTGCAGATAAGTCTTGTGGTCGGGCGGCGGGTCGTAGTGGATCACCACGTCCACGTCATCGATGTGCAAACCCCGGGCGGCCACGTCGGTGGCCACCAGCGCCTGAATCTCACCAGACGCGAACCGGGCCAGAGAGCGCTCCCGAGCCTGCTGGCGAAGGTCGCCGTGGATGGGCTCGGCCTGCACGTTCTCGGACTTGAACTTCCGAGCCAGACGGTCGCACCCATGGCGGGTGGCGGAGAACACCAGGGTGCGCTTGGAAGCCCGGATAATGGCCGCAGCCACTTTGACCTTGTCCATCTCATGGACGGCCACAAAACGGTGCTGCATCTCGTCCACCGTCACCTGCCGGGATTGGACCTCGTGGCGGACCGGATCGCTTTGATAGCGGCGCACCAGGGCGTCCACCGCCCCGTCCAGGGTGGCGGAGAACAGCAGGGTCTGGTGGCGGGACTCCACATGGCGAAGGATCCACTCCACCTGGGGCAAAAAGCCCATGTCGGCCATGCGATCTGCCTCGTCGACCACCACGATCTCCAGCTTGGCCACCGACACCGCCTTTCGGTCGATAAGGTCGATCAGCCGACCGGGGGTGGCCACCATGATGTCGAGGCCGTCCTTGATCTTTTTGATCTGGGCCTCCATGGGGGCCCCGCCGTAGATCGGATCCAAGGTCAAGTCCCGGTGCCGGGCCAGCGGGCGCAACTCCTCGGCCACCTGGACGGCTAGCTCTCTCGTGGGGACCAAGACCAATCCCCGCACCCAGTGGGAGGCGGCATGGGAGAGGTTCTCCACCATGGGAAGGCCGAAGGCCAAGGTCTTGCCCGACCCGGTTTTCGCCTTGCCGCACACGTCTCGGCCCGCGAGCGCGTCGGGGATGGTAAGGGTTTGAATGGGGAACGGGGCTTGGATGCCCCGTTCTTTGAGCGACGCCACCAAATCTGAGGCCACGCCCAAAAAGCGGAATTCTTCTGTCATCTATGGTGCGGGCTACGGAAGGAAGCGAAATTGATCGTCAACCCGCACGCCAATGATACCGGCTCTAGGACTCCAAGGAGATGTTTTCAGCATCAGGATCGTCGGACACGGGATCGCCGTCGCCGCCTCGGCCCCACAACAGGTAGGCCACCGAGCCGACGATCAGGGCCAGCATCACCCATATATTGACCCGCACCCCCGCCAATTCGCTGGCGAAGTCCACCCGAATGGTCTCTATCCACAGCCGCCCCAGCGAGTAACCCAGCACGTACAGACCGAACAGTCGGCCGGGCTTCAGAGTGAAGCGCTTGCCTGCCCACAGCAGAAACCCGACCAGCGCCAGATTCCATATGCACTCGTACAAGAACGCAGGGTGGAAGATCTCGTCGTCGAGGTATTGCAACCGCCGGTGTTCGGGGTCGATCTCCAGAGCCCACGGCAGGTCGGTGGGCCGCCCGTACAACTCCTGGTTGAACCAGTTACCCCACCGCCCGATGGCCTGTCCCAGCGGGAGGGCGGGCGCCATCGAGTCGGCGATGTCCGACAGGGGGATGCCCCTTTGGCGGGCGAACACCCACAAGACGATTGCCGCGGCGATGACTCCGCCGGGAATGCCCAGTCCGCCCTCCCAGATCTGCCAGGCATCGCCCCAATTGCCTTGATAGGACTTCCAATCGGTGATCACGTGGTAGATCCGGGCGCCGATGAGCCCGGCGACCACCGCCCACACGGTGACCGAGCTGGCCAGCTCGGGGGAATGGCCCCGCCGGGTGAACAGCCGGGTGAACAGCCAGGCCGCGGCCAATACACCGAGGGCGATCATCAGGCCGTAGGCCCGCAGATCCAAAGAGCCGATCTCCAGGCTGTCGGCGCCGGGACTGGGAATCGATGCTGGCATCACCGCTCCACTCTGCCACGCCCCAGCCCCGATGACTTATCCCAGGCTGCGAGCTGCCTGCTTGATCGGATTAGATTGCACCCCATGAGCGACAGCGCACGATTGATCGAGAACCTCCTCTACACCTACGCCGAGCGAATCGACGCCGGCAACCTCGAGGGGGTGGCCGAACTCTTCAGCCACGGGCGCATCGTGGCCACCCCCGACGCCCCGATGGAAACCGTTGTGGCCGGTCGCGACGAGGTGCTGGGCATGTACCAAGGCTCCACCCGCCTCTACCCCTGCGGCACGCCCAAAACAAAGCACGTCACCACCAACGCCATCATCTCCGCCGACGACGATGCCGGCACCGCTTCGGCCCGCTCCTACTACACCGTCTTCCAACAGCTCGACGACTTCCCGCTCCAGCCCATCATCACCGGCCGCTACCACGACACCTTCCACCGCATCGACGGCGTTTGGTGGTTCGACACCCGCATCATGCTGGTGGACCAACTCGGCGACCTCAGCCGCCACCTGCTGTTCGAGCTGGAGCTGTGAGGCTGGCGGCCGGCTCGATTGCCGGCAAGGGGCTCCAATGACCGAACTCACCCCCACCAACCTGTTCGGACTCGACGGCAAGGTCGCCCTGGTCACCGGGGGCGGGCGAGGCATCGGCGCCATGATCGCCGAGGGTCTTTTGGGCGCCGGAGCCCGGGTGATCATCTCCTCCCGCCGCCAAGACCAACTCGACGAGGCGGCGGCAGAGCTGTCGGGCATCGGCCCAGTGGAGGCCATCGCCGCCGACTGCTCCACCGAGCAGGGCTGCAAGAGCCTGGCCCAGGCCGTGGGCGAGCGCACTGAGCGTCTGGACATCCTGGTCAACAACGCCGGGGCCACCTGGGGGGCGCCGATGCGGGAGTTCCCCGACTCGGCCTGGGACAAAGTGCTGAACCTGAATGTGAAGGGGGTATTCCAGTTGACCGTGGCTCTGCTCCCCTTGCTGGAAGCGGCGGCCACCCCCGATTATCCCGCCCGGGTGATAAACCTGGGTTCGATTCAAGGGCTCCAAGCCCCCGACATCGAGAATTACTCGTATTCGGCCAGCAAGGCCGCGGTCCACCACATGACCCGGGTCTTGGCCAAGAAGCTGGGTTCCAGCCACATCACGGTCAACGCCATCGCCCCGGGGGCTTTCTACACCAAGATGATGGCCCACACCCTGGACAATTTCGGCGATGAGATCGCGGCGGCCACCGCTTTGGGACGGCTGGGGCAGCCAGAGGACATGGCCGGGGCGGCCATATTCCTGGCGGGACGGGGCGGGTCGTATCTCACCGGGGCGGTCATCCCGGTGGACGGCGGCTACTCCACCACTCTCTAGGCGGGTTGTCGCCCATGTCACCGGTGTTCATCGAAGTCCGGGCCAACGAGTACACCGGCCGAGACGCCAACCCCAACGTCCCCTGGTCGATCAACGAGCTGATCGCCGATGCGGTGGCCTGCGCCGAGGCTGGAGCTTCGGTCTACCACTTCCACGGGAGAGATCCGGCCACCGGGGCGCCGGTGTGGGATGCCGATACCCTGGGCTCGGTGGTCGCCGGGGTGCGCGAGGCGTGCGATCTCATCTTGATGCCCACCCTGGGGGCCTCCACCGTGCCCGACCCCCACGCCCGGCTGGCCCCCGTGCTGGAGATGGCCGCCGATCCGGTTACCCGGCCCGAGTTGGCCCCCATCGACCTGGGCAGCTTCAACATCGATCCCTACGACCCGAGGGCTGGTGCCTTCGGCAATCCCGACATCGTGTACGTGACCCCGCTGCGGGCACTGAGGGAGATGGTGGCCGCCGTCGCCGAGGCCGGCATGAGGCCGATGGGCGCGCTGTGGACGGTGGGGTCGGCCCGGCTGCTGGCGGCGTTTCTGGACACCGGGGATGTGGCCGCGCCCGCCTATGGCGAGGTGACGCTGTCGGACTCGTGGCTGTCGGGGCACCCGGCCACGGTGGACGGATTGGATGCCATGACCCGCTTCCTCCCCGACGACGGCCGAGCTGTGTGGGGTTGTCTGGCCTACGGGGCCGATCTGCGGAAGTTGGCGCCGGAGGTGATCGCCCGCGGCGGTCATCTCGTCGCCGGGCTGGGCGACTATCCCTATCTGGAGCTGGGCGCCCCCACCAACGCCGACATCGTGGCTGCGCTGGCCGGCTGCGTGGCTGACGCGGGGGCCGAGTTGGCTACCGTCGGCCAGACTCGGGCGATGCTGGGGCTGGACTGAGCCCAGATCGCGTCAGGGCACCGGAACCAGGAGGACACCCTCGGGGGCGTCGAGTCCGACGGCCGACTCGGCCACTTCCCCCGCAGAGCGCTGTGATGAGAAGGCCAGCCGCCACTGGCCCGGCGGGAGCTGAAAGTCGGTGGCAACATTGCCCACGTTGAGGGCGCACACGCAATCGCCCCGCCGAAAGCCGATCACCGGCGCCGTCCGGTCGGTCAGCCATTCCAGTTCGCCGGAGTGGAGGTCTTCGAGCCCATGGCGCACCGCCAACAGCTCCCGGTACTTGTGGAGGATCGAACCCGGGTCGTCGCGCTGGGCGGCCACGGTTTCCTCGTCGTTCCGGCCAATCGGCAGCCACGGCTCGGCGCCATCGGTGAACCCGCCCGCCGACCCCGGCGACCACGGCATGGGCGTGCGGCATCCGTCGCGGCCGTCGGCGGGGTTCTGATTGCGGGTGGCCACCGGATCCTGGCGCTGCTCCCGGGGCACGTCCACCTCTTCGAGGCCCAGCTCGTCGCCCTGGTAGAGGAACGGCAAGCCGGGCAGGGCGAACAGCAGCACGCAATAGGCCAGCGCCCGTGACTGGCCAAGCTCACCGCCACCCAGCCGGGACGGGGCGCGGGGGTCATCATGGCTGCTGATGGCCCACGACAAGTCCCGGGGGGCGGCGTCGAGCGCATCTCGGAACGTGGACCACATGGCCGACGGTTCCCAGGGGGTGTGCATGGGGGCGAAATAGAAGGCCCGGTGCAGCCCGTCCTGGTTGGCCACGTACCGGCTCACCCGATTGGGGTTGTTGTCCCTCAGGTAGACCTCCCCCAACAACAGGGCGTCATAGCGCTCAGCGATGGCCCTCCAGCGGCGGTAGATGGCAGCGTTGCCCGCTTGGTCGAGGTCGTAGCGATGGTCGAAGCAGCCGAACGCCTGGCGGGGACTCATGTCGGGGGTGACCGGGAACCGCTGCGGGTTGTCGGGCATGAGCATGTTCTTGACCATGCCATGGGCCACGTCCACCCGGAAGCCGTCCGCACCGCGATCCAGCCAGAACTCCAGCACCTGGTCGAACTCCCGAACCAGTTCGGGGTTGGACCAGTTCAGGTCGGGCTGCTCGGGCAAGAACAGATGCAGGTAGTACTGCTCGGTGGCCTCGTCGAAGGTCCAGGCCGGCCCGCCGAAGTGCGATATCCAGTTGTTGGGGGGGCCGCCCCCCAGAGCCGGGTCCCGCCAGTGGTAGTAGCCCCGCATGGGGCGGTCGGGGTCGGCCCTGGAGGCCTGGAACCACGGGTGCTGGTCGGAGGAGTGATTGGGAACAAGGTCGATGAGCACCCGCAGCCCCAGCCGATGGGCCTCGGCGATGCAGGCGTCGAAGTCGCCCAATGTGCCGAACAGCGGGTCGACCCCGGTGTAGTCGGCCACGTCATAGCCGAAATCGCGCATGGGCGACGGGTAGAAGGGGGTGATCCACACGATGCCGACCCCTAGCCAGGCCAGGTATTCCAGCCTCTCGGTGAGGCCGGGCAGATCGCCCACTCCGTCGCTGTTGCCGTCGGCGAACGAGCGGATGTACACCTCGTAACCCACCTCGCGGTCCCACCAGCGAAGGCTGCTTTGGGCCATGCTCAAGAGTTCCTGTCCGTCCGGGAGATGGGCTTGTCAGTTGAAGGCGATGACGCTGCGCACCACGTCGCCGGCCTTCATGGCTTCGAAGCCCTCGTTCACGTCGTCGAGGGTGATGGTGGCCGACACCATCTCATCGAGCATCAGGCGGCCGTCGAGGTAGAGGTCGACGAGGCGGGGCATGTCCACCCGGAACACGTTGGAGCCCATCAGCGACCCCTGAAGCCGCTTGTCCGACATGAACAGTTCCTGCCCCTCGATCTCCACCTTGGTTCCGGGGGGAATCATGCCCATCACGGTGGCCGTTCCCCCTCGGCGGATCATCCCGAACGCTTGCTGGGCGGTGAGGGCCAGGCCAATGGCCTCAAAGGAGTAGTCCACACCGCCGCCGGTCAGCTCCAAGACCTGCTCCACCGGGTCGCCGACGGCGGGATTGACGGCGTGGGTGGCGCCCAGCCGCAGGGCGGTGTCCAACTTTCGGGCTTCGAGGTCTACTGCGATGATCGTGGTCGCCCCGGAGATGCGGGCGGCTTGGATCGACGACATGCCCACCCCGCCGCAGCCGATCACCGCCACCGACGAACCGGGCTCCACTCCGGCGGTGCGGAACACCGCGCCGGTGCCGGTGGTTACCCCGCAGCCGATGAGCGCGGCCCGGTCCATCGGCATGTCGCCGCGAACCTTCACCACCGCGTTCTCGTGTACCAGCATCTGCTCGGCGAATGACGACAAGTTGGCGAACTGGAACACCTCCTGGCCGCCGCGGCTGAGCCGGGCGGGCTCTTCCGGGGAGCGAACGCACTCGACCCGACTTCTCAGGCACAAGTACGGCTGGCCGCTCAAGCACACCTCGCAGCGCCCGCAGAACACCGACAAACAGCAGATGACGTGATCGCCGGGCTGCACCTCCCGCACATCGGGTCCCACCGCTTCCACCACCCCGGCGGCCTCGTGGCCGAGCACGATGGGACGGGGCACCACCCAGCCCTCGGTCTCCATGAAGTGCAGGTCGCTGTGGCACAGCCCCGAGGCCGCGGTCTGCACCAGCACCTCATTGCCGACCGGCGCGGCGACATCCACTTCGTCCACCACCAGATCGTCTTGACCATCCAAAAACAGCGCTGCTCTCATCGCTTCCCCTTTTTCTTCTGACCTTTGACCATCTATCGGATTGCCATCCGACCAATAGGCCAAAGACAAAGTGTCACTGCCAGTTCCTATTGTGACCGGCATGGCCGAACCTGTACGAACCAAGCTACGCCTTGCGAACCTACCCAGAGATGAGAACTGCCGTGGCTGAGCGGACGGCCAGGGCAACCGCCGACAACAATGTCCAAGACGTCATCAGTGCCATCGACAACTACACCTGCGGGCCGATCCGAGCCTTGGCCCAGGATCCGCCGCAAAACTCGATGGACGCCCGGCGCGATGGTCAGACGGTCCATGTCGCCTACCAAGTCTTGCTCCGCCGTAATGAGAACGGAGACCAGCTACGGATCATGACCATTGCCGACCGGGGCACCACCGGCCTAGACGGCCCCATCCTCACTGCCGATGACTTAGCAGAGCGGGAGCAGGACCAAGGGCAGCTCGTCATCCAATCTGGTGAGAACTGGGCCGCTTGGGAGGCGATGCGATACACCAAATCCGGGGAGGACAGCCTCGGCAGCCGTGGCCAAGGCAAGTACGCCTACTTGTACCACTCGCTGCACCATCCACCGGGGGCATCGACTGGTCTGCCGAAGCACGCCGGGCGAGTGGTCATCCTCTACGACACGTTGCTGCCCAACGGGGAATACCGCCTCGGTGTCCGATACCACAACCCTTCCTCCAAAGTCGTCGAACCGCCATTTCTTGGCGATGAGGCCCGCCGAATCATCGCCACTTCATACGATGATGACCACTTCTCCATCCCGCTCAATTTGAAACCGCTGTCGGAGCCCGGCACCAGAGTCATCATCCCCTTCCTCTCCAAGGAAGCTGTTGAAGCCGTTGAAAGCGGAGAACTGGCCCATTGGCTGCAAGTGGAGTGGTGGCGCCCCATCCAAAAGGAAGAGTTGGAAATTACCGTCACTGGCAGTGACGGCTTGACTCGCACCATCGGGGTCCCGGACTTCTGGCAGAGCCAACCCTGGAACACCCACAACACGCGCTCTCGCACCCATGAGCAGATCAAGTTGCCGAGCCACAACCAGGACGACCCCCGCATCATCAAGCGCGTGGTTCTGTTTCACGACAGTGGCCTGGCCAGCGAAGACATCGAGGGGCCCGCCCAAATCAACGGGGTACAGCTGCTCCGTGGTGGCCAGTGGATCGTCACGCTGGAGATGAGCGAGTTCTCAGACTGGATCCCCAAAGAACACCGCGGGGGATTCCGGGGCTTCGTGGAGTTCGACCGCCGCCTCGACCGCGCGCTGCGCGAGATCGAGAACCCAGCCCACGACGGCTACAACCGGAGAAAGGGGATCTACCAAGAGATCGTCCAGGAAATTCGCAACGCAGTCAAAGAGTTCGCAATCCAGCGAGGATGGCACGACTCCGAGGATGTCGCTCCAGACCCGAGGTTCGACACCCTCGTCCAAGAGTTTGCCCGGCTGTTCGTTGCCCCCGAATCAGGAAGGCACACCCCTTCACCGGCCGAGTGGCGCTGCCAGGTAAACGCCGCCTACCCCGACCCGGCAATCGCCCATGCCAACTGGGGAGATGCCATCCGGTTAGACAGCACCTGCTACCGGCGTCCTTCCGCCGACGGCGAGCCCATCACATTCGAAGCTGCGCTCATAAGGCCGGATGGGTCGGAAGCAAGCGCTTTTGCTCGGCGCAGTCAGAACATGAGAAGCCGATCAGATGAGGAGTCCACGGCCGGGGTCAACTTCGGCGAACTTCAGGTCAACCATCCCGGGCGGCCGGATTCACCCTTCACCGAATCGGGCCGGTATTCAATCAAGGTGACTTGCACCAACCGAGGTGAAGCCGTCACCACGGGCAAGTGCTCGTTCTATGTGGCCTGCGACCCTCCTGAGCCAGCAATCAATCCTGTAACCATCCAGCTTCGAGCCTTCAATCCTGAAGATGGGAGCAAGGTCATCCCCCAGGACGGAGAACTCCGCTGGGAGGCAACGATCAGAAACCGGGGCCAGACATCGGTAGAAGGAGTTCTAGCCATCGCCTTAGATGAGCATCTTCTCCTAAGAGACGCCGCCGAACTTGACCGGATTGCGGTTGGAGATCAACCGCAGATCCTGACTCGGGACGGCTCGGCCAGGATTCACCAAGGCGCCCCGCGCGATGGGGCCCTCCCTCTCGATTGGGACAGCTCGGTCCGTTCTCAGCAAACGGGACCTGAACATCTGACCGAAATTGTCCTGCCCCTTGCCGACGGTCGATACGCGGTACAAGCTTCACTGGAGCAAACAGGTGAGACCCTGGCAACGGCAAGAGCCTTGATATGGGTGGGAACCCCACCAGATGAGGACCAGGCCGGGGACATTCCGTTCGTCGTCACTCAAGTGGAGGAACCACTAGCCCCGCGTTGGCGGTTAGAGCATCCCGGACAACCGGGCGATCCGCATACGCTGCTTTGGTCAGCAGCAAATCCGGTTTACAACGTGGTCCGCAATGCTCGCCGGCCTTCTCGAGGCATGTCTAGACCACCGCAAGAGGAGTATCTTGGGGAGATCATTGCCGAAGCTCTCATCGACTGGGCGGTGCAGGAACTACGGCACTCCGCTGATGAAGGCCGAATTCGCCTGGTATCAGCTAGAATTCTGGCATCAAGCCCTGAGTTGGGGGAACAATTCGAGGATCGGGTCGAGCGCTTGATTGCAAAGGAAGCTGAGAATGACCCTCTAGGGTATGGCCAAGCCCAACGGGACATGGCTGCCCTAATGGTGGAAGTCGCTCGACTGACCCGGGGACGATGAGGGCATGATGCCCGGGATATTGCGATACCGGTCGTCAAACGGCGATCTTCTGGCTCAGGTGTTCACCCGCGGTCGTCATTCGGGATTGCCCCACCACTTCGCAGCAGCCGACAACCTCGATCGCCGGATCGACTCTGTGCTGGACCAAGCAGCTGAGCAAGGCTCATCAACGTCCCATGCAAGCATCCCTGCGGCATTCACCAAGGCATGGGTTATCGGCAAGGCGTTCCGTGATTCCAGGATTCTGGAAGACGAATCCCTCATGGGCGAAGATCCAGACTTCATTTGGGAGGTTTTGGCCAACAAAGCGGCCATGGCCATTCGACATGACGGGAGTTTTGAAGCTCGCTGGGGTGACTTGCGACCACCCCTTGAACCTGCGGTCGGTACGCCCATCCGGGCCCGTAAACCCAGAAAGGCCGACCACTGGGCGAGATGCACCTGGCTGGCCGAGCAGAGCCACGCCGACGCAGGGGAGACATTCGGAGGGCTGGTCACCAACGTATGGAACATGTACGACCGCACCCCTTTGCGGCCACTCGTGCTTCGAAGAGCCCTTCTTGGATGGCTGGCGCAGCTGCCGAGCGGAAGCGCCGAACGGGTCACTGAGACCAAGCCGTTTCTCGACCTCCTCAAGCAGCTCAGCCAAAGATGGCCAGCGAGGGGCCTGCGCTCTGCAATCCAGCCGGTTCACTATGGGATGGAGGACCTGCTTGCAGAAATTGATCGCTGTGTCGACCTGTCGAGGATTCTGGCCGAGAGCTCAAAGCCGGCTGCGGCTGTGGGTTAGCAAGATGTTTCAGGGAAAACCGGCCGGCTAGGAGCAGCCGGAGGTGGTGCCGCAGCCGGGGCAGGCGTGGCAGCTTCCGGCCCGGACCATGAGGACGCCGCAATCGAAGCAGACCGGGGCAGCCGCGTCCCGAGGGGCTTGCCGGGTGAACGGCGACGGCGGGTCGGGCTCCACAACATGGCCGGACACAGTGACCGGAACCTGCTCCTCCACGCCGGGCAGGGTGGGTTGGATGCGCTCGTCGGTGGTGTAGATGCCCAAGCCGAATCGCTCCTCGGGCTCGAGGTACTCCACCGCCAGCTTGCGGAAGAGATAGTCGATCAGGCTGGTGGCGATGCGGACCTCGGGGTCGTCGGTCATCCCGGCCGGCTCGAAGCGCATGCCGGTGAAGGCATCCACATAGGCCCGCAGCGGCACCCCGTATTGCAGGCCGTGGCTCACCGCCATGGCGAACGCGTCCATGACCCCGGCCAGCGTGGAGCCCTGCTTGGACACCCGGATGAAGATCTCGCCGGGGCGGCCGTCCTCGTACTCACCTACGGTGGCGAACCCCTTGCAGTCGGCCACCCGGAACTCGAAAGTACGACTGGAGCGGGACCGGGGCAGCCGACGGCGCTCAGGCTGTGCCGACTGCGGCTCCACTGCCGAACCCGAGGCCTGATCGGGCTGGGCGGCCGAGGCGCCGGCTACCGACAGCGGCTGTCCCAGCTTGCAGTTGTCCCGGTACACAGCCAGGGCCTTGACCCCCATATGCCAAGCATCCACGAACAGCTGCTTCACCTCTGCCGCTGAGGTGTCCTCGGGGACGTTGACCGTCTTGCTTATGCCCCCCGAGAGCCAGGGCTGCACCGCGGCCATCATGGCGACATGGCCGTTGGGTGAGATGGCGTTGTCGCCCATGGAGCAGGCGAACACCGGCAAGTGGGCCTCATCCAGATGGGGCGCTCCCACCACCGTGCCCCGCTCTTGAACGTGGGCCTCGATGTCGGCGACCTGCGCGGGGCTGTAGCCCAGTCGATGCAGCGCCCGGCCGACCGTCTGGTTGACGATTGACACGGTGCCGCCGCCCACCAGCTTCTTGGTCTTCACCAGGCCCAAATCGGGCTCGATGCCAGTGGTGTCGCAGTCCATCATGAACGAGATGGTGCCGGTGGGCGCCAGCACGGTGGCCTGAGAGTTGCGGACGCCTGCTGTGTCCCCCCACTCCACCGCGGCATCCCACGCGGCCCGAGCCGCGTCGAGCACGTCTTGGGGCACCGGCTCGCCTTCCAGTCGGCTCAGCGCGTCCCGGTGCATCCGCAACACCCGCTGGGTTGATTCCCGATTCTCGGCGAATCCCTCGAACGGGCCGAGGCGGGCGGCCATGCGGCCTGAGATCTCGTAGGCCACACCGGTCATCAGCGCGGTGACCGAGGCGCCCAGTCCCCGGCCCTCGTCAGAGTCATAGGCCAGGCCCAAGGCCATGAGCGCGGCGCCCAGATTGGCATAGCCCAAGCCCAGTTGGCGGAACCGACGGGTGTTGGCCCCGATCCGCTCAGTGGGATAGTGCGATGGGCCGACCAAGATCTCCTGAGCCACGGTCATCACCCGAACCGCAGCGCTGAAGCCCTCCACGTCGAACCCACCGTCGGCGTCGAAGAAAGACAGCAGGTTCAAGCTGGCCAGGTTGCAGGCGGAGTTGTCCAAGTGGAGGTATTCCGAACAGGGGTTGCTGGCGGTGATCCGCCCGGAGTTGGCCGCCGTATTCCATCGATTGATGGTGGTCTCGAACTGCACCCCGGGGTCGGCGCACTCCCAGGCGGCGTCCGCGATCTGAGCCAGCAAGCCTCGAGCCGACACCTTCTCAACTATTTCGCCGGTGGTGCGAGCGGTGAGATGCCACTCCCCGTCATCTACCACCGCAGACATGAACTCGTCGCTCAACCGAACCGAGTTGTTGGCGTTCTGATATTGGATGGAGTGGACATCGGCGCCGTCGAGACCCATGTCGAACCCGGCGTCTCGAAGTGCCCTGGCCTTGCGCTCTTCAACGGCCTTGCACCAGATGAACTCGGCCACATCGGGGTGGTCGGCGTCCAGCACCACCATCTTGGCTGCCCGCCGGGTCTTGCCCCCCGACTTGATGGTGCCGGCCGACGCATCGGCCCCCCGCATGAAGCTCACTGGGCCGCTGGGGGCACCCCCGCCGCTCATCTTCTCCCGCCGGGAACGGATGCGGCTCAAGTTGACGCCCGCCCCCGACCCGCCTTTGAAAATGCGACCCTCCTCCCCATACCAGTCGAGGATCGACTCCATGGTGTCGTCTACCGCCAGGATGAAACAGGCGGATGACTGCGGCACCGCGCCGGGAACCCCGAGGTTGAACCAAACCGGCGAGTTGAACGCCGCACGCTGATGGACCAGCAGCCAGCGAAGCTCGTCGGCGAACGCCTCGGCTTCCTCGGACTCGGCCAAATGCCCCGACTCGGTGCCCCACGCCACCAGCGTGTCCACCACCCGGTCGATTACCTGGCGCAGGGAAGTCTCCCGCTCCGGGGTTCCCAATCCGCCTCGGAAGTACTTCTGGGTCACGATGTTGCCCGCATTGACCGACCAGTCGACCGGAAACTCCACATTCGCCTGCTCGAAGGCGACCTCGCCATCGGCACCGGTGATTCTGGCATCGCGGCGGCGCCAGACCACGTCGTCGTAGGGATGGCTGTCGGCACGGCTGTAGTAGCGGCTCAGGCCGATCCTGGTGCGGTCAGATGCCAGAGCCATCAGCACTCCTCCAAGGAATGCGGCCCTGATAAGCGCATTCCCCCCTCATATTCTAGCGGTGACGCTTGAGGCTGCGGCGTGAGCGGCCAGGTCAAAGGAGCCTCATCATGAGACCTGCCAGCCCGCTCAAGCGCCGGGCTGGACCCCTCAAGGAGTCGCCTGAACCCCACTATGGTCGTCGGCGCCAGCCACCATTCCGGCCCCTCACACCGCAGCAGAAAACCACCGTAGAGCATGAAGCCTGTGGACAGTAAGGAGGAGAATAGGGATTCCCTGTGGATTTCAGGTGAATATCCGGAGACTCGCCGAACCGAGACGCCTGCTACGGTCGGCAGCAGGTGGATCAGCTGCTCCCTCGGTTTGTCTCCGACGTCAACCCGGTCGCTCTGTATGCGTCTGACAGCCGCGACCCGCACCCCGACCGCCCATGGCTGATGTTGAACATGGTCACCTCCGCAGACGGCGCGACATCGGCCAGCGGCGTGTCGGGCGGCTTGTCGAGCCCGGAGGATCGCGAGGTTTTCGCGGCTATCCGGGCAGTGTCCGACGTGATACTGGTCGCGGCAGAGACCGTGCGGCGCGAGGGCTATGGGCCGCCCAAGACCTGCCCGGAGGCGGCCGAGGCCAGAGCAAGCCGGGGCCAATCGCCGAGGCCGCGCGTGGCCGTGGTGAGCCGCTCGCTGGATCTTGACTTCACCGCCCCGCTGTTCGACGACCACCCCCCGCCGATGCTGTTCACCGTGGCCGACCCGCCCCCTGATCGCCTGGCCCGGGCCGAGGCGGCAGCGGCAGTCCATCGGCTGGGCACCCACCGCGTGGACTTGCCCGAGGTGTTGCGCCGGATAGGCCAATCGGGCGCCCGGGTTGTGCTGGCCGAGGGCGGGCCCAGTCTCAACGGCCAGATCTTGGCCGCAGGGGTGTTGGACGAGATGTGCTGGACGATCTCGCCAACGCTGGCCGGTGGCGATACCCCTCGCATGACGCAAGGCGCCCCTCCCCGGATCGACCGGCTCAAGCTGGTGCGGGTGCTGGCCCAGGGCCACACCCTGTTCTTGCGCTATCTCGCTCATTGATCGGCCCCCATTCCCACCGCACCCGGCTGATCAGCGGCCGCGGGAGCTGACCGGCAGGGCGGTGTCGCCCACGATCACATAAGCCGGCTCTGACTGGGACAGCCCCGCGGCCGGCACCTCGGGGGACAGCGACCAGTGGAGCTTGGCGGCTAGGAGCGAACTGGCCCACAGCACGAGAAACAAGGCGGACACGGTCAGCGCTCGCCGAAACCAGTACACCTTGGCCGGCAATCGCCGGGATGCCGGCAGCTCAGGGCGGTAGTCGGGCGCCAACGCCAATGCGGGACGGGCCAATGGTTGATCAAACATGGGTAAAGCCATGAGACCATTGTCCAGACCGCGGTGACAGTTTGTCGGCCAGCAGGTCAAATGTGCCTGTCAAGCTGGCGTTTTGGAAATTTCAGCGGAGAGCTTCAGCCCGCGGTGAGAAGGTTTTCCAAACAGAGCCGATACGACTCGACCGCAGCTCGATCCACCCGCTCTTCAGCAGTGTGGGCCAGCGTCGGGTCGCCAGGCCCGCAATTGGCCGCAGGAATGCCCTGCTCGGCGAAGAAGGCCACATCGGTCCACCCCAGCTTGGCCCTGATCTCCAGGTTGTTGTCCCTGACCAGTCGTTGCAGCACCGGATGGCCCAAGCCCGGCGGGGCGCCCGGCGCATGCTCGGTCACCTCGAAGTGGTCGTCGTCGTCCAGCACCGGAGCCAACAGTGCTCGCAGGGCGGTTTCGGCGGCAGCACCGTCCAAGTCGGGAGCGTATCGATAGCCCAGGGTGACCTCGGCGCGGTCAGGCACCACATTGCCGGCTACCCCGCCGCTGACGGCCACTGCCTGAAGCGACTCCCGATATTGGCACCCGTCGATCACCGGAGTACGAGGCTCGTGCGCCTCCACCAGCCTCAACAGTGTGCCCAACCGGTGAATGGCGTTGACCCCCATCCAAGGTCGGGCGGTGTGGGCCCGAGCGCCGGTCAATGTCACCACTGCCCGCATCGACCCCTGGCAGCCCGCCTCCACCGCTCCACCGGTGGGCTCGCCCAAGAGGGCCGCGTCGGCCGCCAGCAGGTCGGGGCGGGCGTCGAAAACCTCCCGAAGCCCGCTGTCGGCAATTCGCACTTCTTCGCGGGCATAGAACAGCCATGTGACATCGACCGAAGGCTCGGCGACCCTCGCGGCCAAATCCAGCATGACCGCTAGAGCCGCCTTCATGTCCGCGGCCCCCAGACCCCACACCACATCGCCGTCGATGCGGGCCACCGCGTTGTTGTTGGCAGGCACAGTGTCGCTGTGGCCACCGATCAGCACCCGCCGGGGCCGCCCTAGATCGGTTCGGGCCACCACGTTGTCGCCCACACGATCCACGGTGAGCCCTGGCACGGCCCTCAGCCGAGCCTCGATGAGGTCGGCGATCGCGCCCTCCTCGTAGGACACCGATGCCACATCGATCAACTCGGCCGTTTCGACCAGCAGATCAGCGCTCATCGCCGCACTCGACAACCCTTGGCCGACAGATCAGCGCTCATCGCCGCACTCCGTCGAAGATCTTCGACAGGCCGGTGCCCGCTGGACGCCCAGAACCGACAGCCTGAGGACGAAACACCACTACGTCGCCGCTCCGTGGTCGCGGAGCACGGCATTCAGCTGGGCCTTGTCATGGCGCTCGCCAGGCTCAAGATGCTTGATCACCAAGACGCAGGGCATGCCGAACGTCCCGCCGGCGAATTCCCGGGGCCGGGTGGCCGACACTGCGACCGTCCAGTCGGGGACCAAGCCGCGGCCCAACTCCTCGCCGGTGGCGGCGTCGATCACCGGGATCGATCCGGTGAGCACGCACCCCGCGCCCAAGACCACCCCGTCGCCTAGCCGAGCACCATCGGCCACGATGCAGCGGCTGCCCACCAGGCAGTCGTCGCCCACCAATACGGGCACTGCCTGGGGGGGTTCCAGCACCCCGCCGATGCCCACCCCGCCGGACAGGTGGACGTTGGCCCCGATCTGGGCGCACGATCCCACAGTGGCCCAGGTGTCGACCATGGTGTTGGCCCCCACCCGGGCGCCGATGTTCACATAGCTGGGCATCATTATCACGCCCCGGTCCAGAAACGATCCCCAGCGGGCCGACGCCCCGGGCACCACCCGCACACCAGCAGCCTGGTAGTCGGACTTGAGGGGAATCTTGTCGGCATACTCGAACGGCCCCAACTCCATGGTCTCCATCTGGGCCATGGAGAAAAGCAGCAGAATGGCCTGCTTGAGCCACTGGTGGACCACGACATCACCGCTGTCGCCCACTTCAGCCACCCGGGCGGCCCCGTTGTCCAGCAGGTCGATAGCGCTGGTGACCGCGGCCCGGGCATCGGGATCGCCATCGGTGATCGGGGTCGGGTCAGCCCATAGTGCCTCGATCCGGGCTTGCAGATCGCTCATTCGCTCAACCTCGCAATGGTCTCGTTCATCGTCGTCCGGCATCGCCGTTGCCGGCGGTTGCCAATGGCCCCACGGTATCCTCGCATCAGGGCGCCATTCGCTGTTCAAGCAGGTCTAAGCGGGCGTCGGGGGCCACCGCGGCCACCCTGACGTGGCCGGCCCCTGCCGGGCCGTAGAACTCGCCCGGGCTGACCAGCGCCCCCAACTCCTCGGCCACTCGGCGGGCCAGTGTCCACCCATTTCCGTCGGGAGACGCCACCCACAGATACAGTCCGCCGCCGGGCAGGGCCACCTCCGGGTCATAGGCCGAGAAGAGCGCCCGCAGACGGTTGAGGCGAGACGTGTAGACAACCCGCTGGGCATCGACATGGGCGTCGTCGTTGAACGCGGCCACCGCGGCGGCCTGCGCGGGGCCGGGAATCATCATCCCGGCGTGCTTGCGAACCTCGGACAGATAGCCCGCCAACTCGGGATCGCCGGCATAGAACCCCGCCCGGATTCCGGCCATGTTCGACCGCTTCGAGAGGGAGTGAACCGCCATCGCTCCCCGAACACCGTGATGCAGGATGCTGGCGCCGCGGCCGGCGCCCCAGGTGTACTCGATGTAGCACTCATCGCTGAACACCGGCACCCGGTGATCCCTCCCCCATTGGGCGACGGCCGCCAGAGCCTCAAGCCCGCCTGCGGGGTTGCCCGGAGTGTTGACCCATAAGCACAGGGCGCGGGCGGCATCGCTTGAGTCCACCCCATCGAGGTCGAGGCGCCACTGGGCGTCCACCGGCACCGGGATCGCCCGGCAGCCGGCCAGAACGGCCCCCATGGCATATGAGGGATATGAGATGGCGGGGTACAGCACAGTGTCCCGGCTGGGATCCCGCAGCTTCAGGTAATGGGGCAGCGAGGCCACGAACTCCTTGGTGCCCACGCAGCCGGCTATGGCGACCTCAGAGGTGTCGATGTCGAACCGGCGGGCCAGCCAGCCCATCGCCGCCTCCCGGTAGGCGCCAGAGCCCAGCGACGCCGGATAGCCCCGCTCGGCGCCGGAGGCCGACAGCGCCTCAACCACCGCAGAAGGGGGCGAGTCCGACGGCGCCCCCACGGACAGGTCGACACAACCGCCGTCAAAGCCATCGGCCACCGCCCGCAGATCGTCGAGGCGATCGTAGGGATAGGGCGGGGGTACGAATCCGGCCATTACCCCACCGCCCACTCCGACAGCCGGGCAGCCGACACCGGATCCAGTCGGGCCCTGATCCTATACCCGACATCGTCGGTATCGGTGGCCAGCACCTGCCCGGCCCGCCGCACCGCGGCCAGCACCTCGCCCCGGGCGTAGGGCACCAACAACTCGACGACGACCGCGTTGGAGCGCAGCTCGTCGGCCAAAGCTGCCAGCAGTTTGCCGGTTCCCTCGCCGGTGGCCGCCGAGACCATGAAGGCGTCCTTGCCGGCACCGAGGGGCATGTCCTCGGTAGCCGGCAGATCGCACTTGTTGTACACCAGCAACTCGGGAACCGCCCCCGCGCCGATCTCCCTCAGCACCTGGCGCACCGCGGCGATATGGACGTCGGGGTCGGGGCTGGCGGCGTCCACCACATGCACCAGCAGGTCGGCCTCAGCCACCACGTCGAGCGTCGTCTTGAACGCCTCCACTAGCTGGTGGGGCAGCTTCTGGATAAAGCCGACGGTGTCGGTCAACAGCACCCGCTCTCCTCCTGGGAGCTCTAGGCGGCGGGTAGCAGCATCGAGGGTGGCGAACAGCCGGTTCTCCACCAGCACATCCGAGTTGGTGAGCCGGTTGAGCAGCCGGGACTTGCCCGCGTTGGTGTAGCCGACGATGGCCACCGCGCTCTGCGCCGATCTCCGCCGACCCCGGCTCTGCACGCTGCGGTTCTTGGCGATGCCGCGGAGCTGGGCCTCCAGCTTGTGGATGCGGCGCTGGATGCGACGGCGGTCCACCTCAAGCTGGGTCTCGCCCGGTCCCCGGGTGCCGATCCCCCCGGCTTGCTGGCTGAACCCGCCTCCTCGGCGCAAACGGGGCAGCCGGTAGCGGAGCTGGGCCAGCTCCACCTGGGCTTGTCCCTCCTGGCTGCTGGCATTCTGGGCGAAGATGTCCAGGATCACCGCGGTGCGGTCGATGGCTGTGCGGCCGAGGAGCTTCTCCAAGTTGAACTGCTGGGCCGGGCTCAGCTCGTCGTCGAACACCACGGTGTCGGCGTCGAGGTGCTCGCATATGCCGACGAGCTCATCGGCCTTGCCCTTGCCGATATAGGTGGACGGATCAGGAGCGCGGCGGCGCTGGACCACCCTCCCCACCTCGTCGGCCCCCGCAGTGTCGACCAGGTTGGCCAGCTCGTCCAGACCGGCGTCGGTGCAGGCCGCGTCAGCACCGCCAAGGGTCATCCCCACCAACACGATCCGCTCCCGAAAAACCCGCTCGATGAACGTTCCCGACTCCCCGCCATGGGTTCCGAACCCGCCTCTGTGGGTATCGGCTTCGAAGCCGAGGTCGGGGCGTCTCCGGGCGCGGTTGCCGTTGTCAGCCACAGTCAACCGTCGCAATGAAGACCGCAGGACCGACCAATACTGCGGTGTCGCCCAGTTCCACCACCACATCGCCGCCGGGCATGGACACCGCGACCACCGAACCGACCAGCCCCCAGTTGTGGGCCGCCTGAGCGGCAGCACACGCCCCGGTCCCGCACGCCTCGGTCGCTCCCACGCCCCGCTCCCACACCCTCAGGTCGATGCCGCGGCCATCGGCATGCGGGCTGATGAACTCCACGTTGACACCGCCGGCACGGCGCGACAGCTCGGCGCCGTCTAGAGCTGCGTCCACGCCCCGGGCATCGGGCACCTGGATCACCAGATGGGGATTGCCCACATCCGCGGTCGCGCACCGCAGGCCATCGGGATAGCCGATGCTCTCCGGCCCGGGACCGGCACTCACCGGCCCCATGTCCACTCGAGCCTGGATCGCCGCGGGGTCGTGGGCAGGATCCACCTGAACGGTGCGCACACCGGCATCGGTGCCGATCCGCAGTTCCAGCCCCCCCCGGGCACGGCCCCGGCCGCCTTGCAGCACATACGCCTGGGCCAGGCAGCGGATGCCGTTGCCGCTCATCTCGGCCCGGCTCCCGTCGGCGTTGAACAAAACCATGGTGACATCAGTGCCCGAGACAGGATCGCCGGGCAAGCCCAGAATCAGGCCATCGGCGCCCACGCCCCGAGTGCGGTGGCACATCGCCTGGGCCATAGCGGGCGCGTCAGCGGGCAGCGCTTCGGGCAGCGCAACCAGAAAATCGTTCCCCAAGCCGTGATGCTTGGTCAGCTGCATAGGCTCCAGTCTGGCAACTCCCGACCCTCGGTCCGCGCACCCATTTCCAAGAGTCATGTTCGGGCGAGGTGTGGGGAGCATCGGGAAATGACCTGCCCGGCCAACGACTCGGCGTCGGCGTCCAACCAGATGATGCGGGGGTCGCGGCGGAACCACCGCTCCTGGCGCCGGGCGAACCGCCGGGTGCGGGTGACGGCCAGCGCCACCGCCTCGTCCAGAGACATCTGGCCGTTGAGATGGGCCAGCAGCTCCCTGTACCCCAAAGCCTGCGACGCGGTGCGCGAGAGCGGCGGCCGGCGACTGGCCAGCGCCTCTGCCTCGGCCAAGAAGCCGTCGGCCATCTGCTGGCGACAGCGCTGTTCGATCCGGCGGTCGATCTCGGCCCGGGACAGCCGCAGGCCGATCTGGAGGGTGTCGCGAGGCGGGTAGGTGCTCAGCCCCGGCCCATACGACGAGAACGGGCGGCCGCTGCCCACCGTCACCTCCAGAGCCCGAATGATCCGCCGCCGGTTGGTGGGCGCCATGCGGGCCGCGGCCACCGGGTCGAGCTCGCCCAGTCGGCGGTGCAGGGCCTCGGTGTCGGGCTCCTCTTCCAGGACAGCCTCCGTCTCGGGAAAGCGGCCGGGGATCTCTAGGTCGTCGATCACCGCCCGGAGGTAGAGCCCAGTGCCCCCTACCAGCACCGCTGCCCGGCCGCGGTCGGCAATCTCAGACCGAGCTTGGCGGGCCGCTTGTTGGAACATGGTCAAGGAGTAGTCCTGCGACGGATCGGCCACGTCGATGAGGTGGTGGCGCACTTCATCCCGCTCCGCATCGGTGGGCTTGGCGGTGCCGATGTCCATCTCCCGGTACACCTGCATTGAGTCCACCGAGATTATCTCTGCATCGCCCAGCCGACGGGCCACGTCCAGCGCCAGCGCCGACTTGCCGCAAGCGGTGACCCCTACGATGGCCAGTGCCGGCGGCATGCCGCCCTGGTCGGTGCCCGGCGAGCCGCTCAGAGCGCCGCCACCGGGATGCGGATGCGCCAGCGGGCAGGCGCGGTGACCTCGGCCAAGTCTCCTCGCAGATGGTGGGCGCCGGCCGTGGTCACATCCACCGCGGCGAACGTTCCCGGCTTCAGACTCTGCGGGGAGGGGAAGTGGACCAGGCGGTTCTGGCGGGTCCTGCCGGTGAGCATATCGGGGTCTCGTTTGGACGGTCCTTCCACCACCACCTCCTCGCGGCGGCCGATGCGGTTCTGGTTGCCCCGGCGGCTGGAGCGGTCCACGACGGTTCGGAGCCGCTCAAAGCGGTCCTTGACCTCGTCGGGGTCGCAGAACCGGTCGGCCATCTCGGCCGCCTCGGTCCCCGGGCGGGGAGAGAAGACGAAGGTGAACGCCGAGTCGTATTCGGCTTCGGCAGCCACCAGCAGGGTCTGCTCGAAGTCGTCTTCGGTCTCGCCGGGGAAGCCCACGATGATGTCGGTGGACACCGCTAGATCGTCCACCGCGTCGCGAGCCGCCCGCAGCCGCTCCAGGTATCGCTCGGCGGAGTAGCCCCGGTGCATGGCGGCCAGCACCCGGTCGCTGCCCGATTGCAGAGGAAGGTGCAGGTGCTCGCACACCGCGGGAACCTCGGCCATGGCCTCGATGGTCTCAGGGCGCAGGTCTTTGGGATGGGGGCTGGTGAACCGGATTCGCTCAATGCCGTCCACCGCGCCGATGGCCCGCAGCAAGTCGGCGAACAGGGGGCGAAGCGGCACATGCTCGCCGGCCTTGCGGCGCTCACGCTGGAGATCGCGGCCGTAAGAGTTGACGTTCTGGCCCAAAAGGGTGATCTCGGTGACTCCGCCGGCCACCAGATCGGCGGCCTCGGCTACCAGCATCTCCAGCGGTCGGCTGATCTCTGCTCCTCGCACTGAGGGCACGATGCAAAAGGCGCACGCGTTGTCGCAGCCCACCTGGATTGTCATCCACGCGGCGTAGGGGGCTTCGCGGCGCACCGGCAACGCGGAGGGAAAGCTGTCGCGGTCGTCTTCGACCGCTTCTTCCAGGATCTCCACGATCGGGCCGTCGGCCGCGGCGCCGATCAGTTCGGCGGCCCGGTACACGTTGTGGGTGCCGAAGACCACGTCCACGTGGTCGGCCCGCTCCCGAATAAGGCCGCGGTCTTTTTGGGCCAGGCAGCCGGCCACCGCGATCTGCACGTCGGGACGGCCCTGCTTTAGCCTCTTGAGCTGGCCTAGCTGGCCGTACAGCTTGTTGTCGGCGTTCTCACGGATGCAGCAGGTGTTGAGCACGATGACGTCGGCCGATTCCATGGTGTCGGACGACGTCATACCCTCGTCCTCCAGAAGCCCGGCGATGCGCTCGGTGTCGTGCTCGTTCATCTGGCACCCGTAGGTGCGGATGAAATAGCTGCGGCTCACCCCGCCAGGCTACCCGTCGACTGCTGTTGGCCCACTAGCCGGTTTGCGCAGCCGGCGCCTCGATTTCCGCCGCCTCCTCTTCGACCGGAGGTTTGACGGTGTTCCACACCCGGTCGGTGATCTCCACCATGATCTCGGGATGCTCGGCCAAAAACGCCTTGGCCTTCTCCCGGCCCTGGCCGAGGTGCTCGCCCTCGTAGGTGAACCAGGCCCCGGACTTCTCGACGAAGCCCAGATCGACCCCAACGTCGAGCAGCGAGCCTTCCCGGCTGATGCCCTTGGAGTACATGATGTCGAACTCGGCCTGCCGGAACGGCGGTGCCACCTTGTTCTTGACCACCTTCACCCGGGTGCGGTTGCCGATCACATCCACCCCCTGCTTGAGGGATTCGATGCGACGGATGTCGAGGCGGACCGACGAGTAGAACTTCAGCGCCCGGCCGCCCGGCGTGGTCTCGGGCGAACCGAACATCACGCCGATCTTCTCCCGAAGCTGGTTGATGAAGATGCACACCGTCTTGGACCTGTTGAGGTTGGCGGTTAGCTTGCGCAGGGCCTGCGACATAAGGCGGGCCTGGAGGCCCACGTGGGTGTCGCCCATGTCCCCCTCGATCTCGGCCCGGGGGGTGAGGGCGGCCACCGAGTCGATGACGATCACGTCGAGCGCGCTCGACCGGATCAACATGTCGGTGATCTCCAGGGCCTGCTCACCGGTGTCGGGCTGCGAGATGAGCAGCTCATCTACATCCACTCCGATGGCCTTGGCGTACACCGGGTCGAGGGCGTGCTCGGCGTCGACGAACGCGCAGATCCCCCCATTCCGCTGGGCCTCGGCCACCGCATGCAGCGCCAGGGTGGTCTTGCCCGAGGACTCCGGGCCGAAGATCTCCACCACCCGGCCCCGGGGCAGCCCTCCGACGCCCAGCGCCAAGTCGAGGGCGAGCGCCCCGGTGGGGGTGGTCTCGATGGCCATGGTGCCCTTCTCGCCCATCTTCATGACGGCGCCTTGTCCGAATTGCTTCTCGATCTGGCCGAGGGCCATCTCTAGTGCCTTTTCTCGCTCCACATCTCCTCCTTCAGGTTGTGGGTATCGCGGCTGCGAACTTGTGGGGGAATGTCGAGCCACACTCTAAAGACGACCGGTGACAGTTTGACCCCGATGAATGACATAAGCGTAGTTTCGACAAGTCAATTCCACAAGTACCCTGCCGCCCCCAACTGCCTGTTTGCCGCAACAATCCGCAGCCATGCCAAACCGCCGTGGGCAACCCCTGCCGCCCCCACCTGCCTGTTTGCCGCAGGAATCGGATACGGTGAGCGCCATGGCAGAGCAAACCTTCACCGACGAGGAACTGCGTCGGCGGCTGACCGCCGAGCAGTACCACATAACCCAGCAAGCCGGTACCGAGCGGGCCTTCACCGGCGAGTACTGGGACTGCAAAGACGAGGGCATGTACCGCTGCCGGGTGTGCGACGAGCCGCTGTTCTCGTCGGACACCAAGTACGACTCGGGCACCGGCTGGCCGTCGTTCTACGAGGAGATGGCCGGAGGCAAGGTAGACCGCCACACCGACCAGAGCCATGGCATGGTCCGCACCGAGGCGGTGTGCGGAGCGTGCGGCGCCCACCTGGGCCACATCTTTCCCGACGGCCCCCACCCCACCGGCGAGCGCTACTGCATGAACTCGGCCTCGCTGCGGCTCGACCGCGATCTCGTGGGAGAGGAGAGCTGAAATGGGAAGGCTCGATGGAAAGGTGGCCATCATCTCCGGCGGCGCCCGGGGCCAAGGCGAGGCCGAGGTGCGGCTTTTCACCGCCGAGGGGGCCAAGGTGGTGTTCGGCGACGTGCTCCACGACCAGGGTGAGGCGGTAGCCGCCGATGTGGGCCCCGATGCCCACTACCTTCCCTTGGACGTGACCGACCCGAAGGCGTGGCAGGCCGCGGTAGCCGAGACCACCCGTCGCTACGGCCCGCCCAACGTGCTGGTGAACAACGCCGGGGTGCTCCTGTTCGGCGTGTCCATGGTGGACACCACCCTTGAGGACTACATGAGGGTCATCAACATCAACCAGGTGGGCGTCTTCCTGGGCATGAAGTACACCGTCCCGGCCATGATCGAGGGCGGGGCCGGTTCGATCGTGAACATCAGCTCCACCAACGGCATTACCGGCTACGGCGGCACCGTGGCCTACACCGCCTCCAAGTTCGCGGTGCGGGGAATGACCAAGAACGCCGCTTTGGAGCTGGGCAAGCACGGCATCCGGGTCAACTCCATCCACCCCGGCGGGGTGGAGACCCCCATGACCGCCCCCGAGACCCTGGGCGACGCCATCACCGACGAGGCTCGGGATCAGGTCTATGCCATGCTTCCCCTCGGCCGGGCTGCCCAGCCCGTCGAGATCGCCCGCCTGGCCGCCTACTTGGCCTCCGACGACTCCTCCTACAGCACCGGGTCGGAGTTCATCGCCGACGGCGGAATGCTGTCGGGGGTCGTCAACCCCGAGGTCTAGGCCAACCGGCCCGCTCTCACTGCGCCAAGAGGGCGTCTACCGCCCAGCGAGGACCCTCATGCGGAGGTTGTTGAGAATCGAGACGGTG
Source organism: Candidatus Poriferisocius sp. (assembly GCF_965208475.1). GTDB lineage: Bacteria > Actinomycetota > Acidimicrobiia > Acidimicrobiales > Bin134 > Poriferisocius. The sequence continues at coordinate 1,683,535 of NZ_OZ242338.1, forward strand.
GTGAACTGGCGGGTGCGCTCGCGGTCGAAGGGGAACTTGACCCGGGTGGCCTCGACTTCGCCGTTCACCAGGGTGGCCATCCAGACGGTGCCGGGATCCTCGCCGTCGAGGGGGCCGGGGCCGGCCACGCCGGTGACGGCGATGGCGCAGTCGGCGCCCAGCAGCCCAGCGGCGCCGCGGGCCATGGCGGTCACGGCCGCTTCGCTCACCACCGGACCCTCGGGCACTTCCAGCAAGTCGAACTTCACGTCGCTGGCGTAGGACACCAGCCCGCCCCGGAAAACATCGCTGGCCCCTGGCACGGCGGTGAGCCGGGAACCGATGAGCCCGCCGGTGAGCGACTCGGCCAGCGCCAGCGTCCACCCCCGGCCCCGCAGGGCGTCGAGCACCGCGGACTCCATGGTCTCGTCGTCGACCCCGAACACGATGTCGCCGATGATGCCCCGCACGATCTGCTCCTCGTTGGCCAAGATCTCATCCACATCGGCCTCACTCGCAGCCTTGGCGGTGAGCCGAACCTTGAGTCCCTCCATGCCGGAGGCCAAAAAGGCGATGGTGCATTCGCCGGTCTCGTCGAGCCGCTCGATCTCTTGGTGGAGCTTCTCAGCCAGCCCCGACTCTGAGTTGCCCCAGGTGCGCAGCGTGAGGCTCTTGATCACCGCGGTGATCCCGGCCCGCGCCTTGAGGTCGGGAAGCACGCACTCCCCCACCATCTGCTGCATCTCCCAAGGCACGCCGGGCACGGCATACACCGCCTTGCCGCCGCTCTCGATCTTGAAGCCCGCCGCGGTGCCGGGCATCACGGGCAGCACCTCGGCGCCGTCGGGAATGTCGGCTTGGCGCAGGTTGTTCTCCGGCATTGGCCGCCCTCGGCCCCCGAAGACAGACGAGATGCGCTCCACGATGTCGTCGCGCCGCACCAGATCCACTCCCAGCGCGGCGGCGATCACATCTCGGGTGATGTCGTCTTGGGTGGGGCCCAACCCGCCGCACATGATGGCCGAGTCGCTGCGGTCCAAGGCCTGTTCCAACACCGCCCTCATGCGCTCGAAGTTGTCGCCCACCTTGACCTGGTGGTGCGAATCGATACCGGCCAGCGCTAGCTGCTCGCCGATCCACGACGAGTTGGTGTCCACAATCTGTCCGAGCAAGAGCTCGGTTCCCACCGCGATGACCTCACAATTCACGCCCGGAGGCTATACCCCCGCCAACGGCCGCCTACTGGTTGGTGGCAGCATTATGTGATTCGCCAAAACCGCAAATGCAGGGCGGCCGTTACCGGTTGGAGGCGGCAATAGCCCCGGCCCGTCCGTCGGCCAGGTAGCGCCAGCCGGAATAGACGGTGATGACCACCGCCAGCCAAATGGCCAGCGAAGGTGTCCAGTCGTGCTGCTCAAGCGGTGGCAGGGCGGCCACGGTGAGGGCCCCGCCCTGCACCAGAGTCTTCAGCTTGGCCAAGCGACGGGCCGGCAGCGAGAGACCGTCTCGGGCCCACCGAGTGCGGGCGGCGCTCACCAGCAGCTCCCGCAAGGTGATGACCATCACCGGCACCCAGAACAACCGATCCACAGCCACAAAGCACCAGCAAGCCCCCAAGATCATCACCTTGTCGGCCAGCGGATCCAAAAAGGCTCCCCAACGGCTCACACTGCCCGACGAACGGGCGACCCAGCCGTCGTAGTAGTCGCTGGCCCCCAGCACCCAGCCCACCGTCACCACGGCCCATGATGTGCCCCCGCTGTCGGACGCGGCCAAAATCAGTACAAACAGCAGCGGCGAAAGCACGATGCGCCCCAGCGTGATCAAGTTGGCCGTCAACCGCAGATCGGCCCAGGAATAGGCGCCCACCTGCGTCATGGCGCCACTGCCTCGGCCATCAGGTCGGTGCCCATTGCCCCAGCCACCCGCACGGTGTGGAATTGGCCGACGCTCAAGCGATCGGGCACGGAGATGATCCCGTCGATCTCGGGAGCTTCTCGATAGCTGCGGGCCATGCCGGGGGCGTCCACCAGTACTTCGACCTCGCGGCCGATGAGTTGGTCACGCTTGGCCGCGGTGATCTCGTCCTGGACTTCGGCCAGCTCCCGGCGGCGTTCGGCGGCCAGCTCGGGAGGAACCTCTCCATCCAAGGTGGTGGCGTGGGTGCCCGCCTCCGCGGAATAGGTGAAGAACCCACACCAGTCGAGGCCCACGTCGGCAACGAAATCGAGGAGGGCATCGTGGTCGGCCTCGGTCTCACCGGGATAGCCCACGATGAAATTCGACCGGAAGACCGCCTCGGGCTGGCGCTGGCGGATGCCCGAGATGCGAGCGGCAAAGCGGTCGCCGTCGCCCCAACGGCGCATTCGGGCCAGAAGCGGGCGGGAAACGTGCTGCAACGAAAGGTCGAAGTAGGGCACGCCGGTGGCGCAGATGGCGTCGGTGAGCGAGTCGGTTAGGTCGGACGGATACAGGTACAGCAGGCGCACCCAGTCGACCCGGCGGCAAAGCGACTCCACCAGCGGGATGATCCCCCGCTCTCCCCGGCCCTGGTCGCGCCCGTAGGAGGCCAGATCCTGGGCCACCAGCACCGCTTCACGCACCCCGAGCCCTTCCACCTCGGCCACGATGGCCTCCGCCGTACGGGAGCGCTGCGGCCCCCGGAAGCTGGGGATGGCGCAGTACCCGCAGCGGCGGTCGCATCCTTCGGCGATCTTCACGTAGGCCCACGGCGCGTCGGCCGGCGGCCGGGGCAGATTCAGCAGGTCGAAGGACGGGAGCTCGTCTGTTGGTGGAGAATCAGCCGATGGCTTGGCCCCGATGGCAACCGGCACGCCGAATCCGGCCACCCGGTCGGCCTCCGGCAAGGCATCGGACAATTCGGCGCCGTAGCGCTCGGCCATGCATCCGGTGACCACCAACTCGGCATCGGCCGCCGCCGAGCGCAGCGCCAGCACCGTGTCCACCGACTCTTGGCGGGCCTCCTCGATGAAGGCGCAGGTGTTCACCACCACGAGGTCGGCCTCTTCGGGGGTCGCGGCGGCGGTCATGCCATCGCGAACCAGCAGACCTGCGACCTTTTCGGAATCCACCTGATTCTTGGGACATCCCAGCGTCTCAACCCAAAACCGGCGCACCACGCTCAGACTACGCGGAGTCGAAGCCCAAGCCATCAGCGTCCCAGACTGGCACCACCGCCTCAACCGCGGTCTCGCTAGGTGCGGCAATTCCTGCTTCATCTGGGCTGCCGGAGATCAAGAACGGCATCGACACCAGGTAGACAGCCAGCAAGAACGCCCCCTCCCACCACCGCTGCAAGCCGTCTCCGCCGAACATGAGCAGCCATGCGCTGACGGAGATGCCCACCATGATCCACACCGCCAGCCCCGAGAGGTTTCCGTCCACCAGCGGCCCAGGTCCGACCAGCGCCACCACCGCGCTCACCAGCAGGCTGTTGAACGTGTTGGAGCCCAAGATGTTCCCCACCAAGAGATCGGCCTCCCCTCGGCGGGCAGCCTGCACCCCGGTGATCAGCTCGGGCAGCGATGTGCCGAATGCCACCAGCGACAGCCCGACGAACCCAGAGCCCAGGCCAACCTCGTGGGCGATGTCCACCGCGCCGGTCACCGCCAGCTGAGCACCGACCACCGTGGCCGCCAGCCCCAGCACGGTGCGAACCAGCTCGGAGGGCTGGTTGATCGGCTTATCGGTGGGGAGGACTTCCGCCGCGTCGGCGACATGGGCCGGTCGCCACAAAATGACGGCCATGGCCAGCACAAACGCCGCCAGCAAGACGATGCCCTCCCAGCGTTCCAATCCATCCTGGACCAGCAACCAGAACAGCAGGGCAGCGGCAATCGACACCGTTCCCTCTCGCCACAGGGTGCTGTTGGCCACCCTGATGTGACGTCCCCCGACAGCCAAAACGGCCACCAGCGCGGAGACGCCCAGCACCAGGCTCAGGTTGGCCACGTTGGACCCGACGATATTGCCCACCCCCAAATCCACGTCTCCGTCGGCTGCGGCCAAGCCGGAAACCAGCATCTCGGGTGCGCTGGTGCCGAAGCCGATGACCAGCGCTCCGATCACAATCGGTGAGATGCCCCGGGCAAACGCCAGCCGGGACGCGCCGACAACCAGCTGGTCGGCGCCAACAGCCAGCACGAGGAGGCCCCCCGCCAAAAACACCGCGGCCAATGTCACAAGAAGAGACTACCGACGCTTCAGCGGGATGATTCAGGGAAGCTCATCGGGGGCCATCAGCACCTCTCGGGCCTTGGACCCCTCCGATGGGCCCACCACGCCCCGCTGCTCCAGCAGGTCCATCAGCCGACCGGCTCGGGCGAACCCCACCCGGAGCTTGCGCTGGAGCATCGACGTGGAGCCCAGCTGGCTCGCCACCACCAGCCTCATCGCTTGAGCCAAGAGCTCGTCATCGTCATCGCCACCGCCGCCAGAAGCGGTTGACGGCGCCGGCGCCAAGGGATCGTCGTCGCCGTCTCCCCCGTCGGAGGTAATCGGCGCGGGTGTGCTGTTGTGCCCCATGGCTGCGGCCTGGCGCCTCCAGAAGGCCACCACGCCGCGGACCTCGGCCTCGGTCACCCAGGCGCCCTGGATGCGCTGGGCTGAGGTGGAGGTGGGGCTGAGCAGCAGCATGTCGCCCTGGCCCACCAGGCGCTCAGCACCTTGTTGGTCGAGGATCACCCGGCTGTCGGTCTGGCTGGACACCGCGAAGGCCAGCCGGGCCGGGATGTTGGCCTTGATCACGCCGGTGATCACGTTGATGGACGGCCGTTGGGTGGCGATAACCAGGTGGATGCCCACTGCCCGGGCTTTCTGGGCAATTCGGCAGATGGAATCCTCAACGTCGCGGGGGGCCACCATCATCAGATCGGACAGCTCGTCCACCACCACCAAGATGAGCGGCATCCGCTCTTTGGGCTCGGATTCGTCGATTCCCAATCGGCGGTCGTTCTCGAAGACGCCCCGGTCGCAGGCATCGTTGTAGCCGTCTATGTCGCGGACACCCACCGAGGCCAGGATCTCGTAGCGGCGGTCCATCTCCCGACACGCCCAGGCCAGGGCGTTGGCCGCTTTTTTGGGGTCGGTCACCGGCTGGGTGAGCAGGTGGGGCACATGCTCGTATTGGGTCATCTCCACCATTTTCGGGTCGACCAATATCATGCGGACCTGGTCGGGGGTGGAGCGCATTAGCACCGAGGTGATCATGGAGTTGATGCAAGAGGACTTACCCGCCCCGGTGGCGCCGGCGATCAGGATGTGGGGCATCCGAGAAAGGTCCATCATCACCGGCTTGGCATTGATGTCCCTCCCGATGGCCACCTCTAGGGGATGGGTGGACTTGCCGGCTTCGTCCGATCCCAGAATGCCGCCCAGCGACACCACCTGGCGGTCGCGGTTGGGCACCTCCACGCCGATGGCCTGCCGACCGGGGATCGGCGCCAGGATGCGGACGTCGGGCGAGGCCATGGCGTAGGCGATGTCCTTGCTCAAGCTGGTGACCCGGCTCACCTTGACCCCCGGGGCCAGCTCCAGTTCGTAGCGGGTCACGGTGGGGCCCACCACCATTCCCACCAGTTTGGTTCCCACGTCGTGGTCGGCCAAGGCCCTCTCCAACGCGGTGCCCATCTGGGCAGCCTGCTGCTGGTCGATCTGCTGGGGGCCGGTCCCGGCCAAGAGATCGAGGGAAGGGAGCTTCCACTTCGATGACCGGGGCGCCTTGTCGCCAACGATGGTCGGCGCTTGCCACTCGGAATCGGAGGCAGGCAAAGTGGGCGTCGGCTCAGGGGCCGGCTCGGGTGCCGGCGGCGAGAACGCAGCATCGGGCGCCGGCTCGGGCTCGGGGAGCGAGGCGGGGGCAGCCACTTCCTCAACGGGGGGCGGCTCGGACTCCCCGGGGCCGGCAATTGCATCGCCAGACGCCGCCGGCGCTGGGCCTCTGGTCGAGAAGGAGCAGATGATCCGGCCCAGGCCGGCCTTGAGCTTGGCGCCGTCTATCCGGCGGGCCCAGGTCCGCAACGACACCCGGGTGAGCACCACCGCGCCCAGCAATCCCAGTGCGCCCATCACCAGGCCTGCTCCCCACTCGCCCATCGCGGCGGCCAAAGTGCCCCCGGCGGCCAAGCCCAGCGCCCCGCCCGCGCCCGCCAAGTCGTCGAAGTCGGCGATGCCGGGGCGCCCCAGGGTGATGTGCAGGAGGCTGGTGGTGGAAAAAAGCATCAGGGCAGTGCCGATACCCAGTCGCACGGCCAGCACGAGCTCGGACCGGGCAGAATTGCCGCCGGCGTCGACGATCGGGCTGTCGTGGGCGTCTTCGGCGGCGGCATCGCCGGGCCGGGGGCCCCGCAGCAGCATTACGCCGATCCCCACCAGCGCTATAGGGGCCACCACTCGCACCGAGCCGATCAGCGCGCTGGCCGCAATTCGCAGCCCCTCGCCGAATGGGCCGGCCACATCCGCCCAGATGCCGCAAGCGGCCAGCAACCCGGCGAGGACGAATCCCACCGCGGTTATATCGCCGCGATGGCTGGCCCAGACCGCGGCCGACGCCTGCCTCAACCTGCCGTCAGGCTTGGACTCCGTCTTCTTGCGAGCAGCGGTCTTGGCTTTGGCGCCAGTCTTCGCGCCGGCCTTGGGAGAGGGTTTGCGAGCGGTTCGAGCAGCCACAACAACCACAAACGTACCACTGACAACACCAGCAACCAATGGTTTGCATTTGAACCATGCGCTGATTGGGGCCGGCGCGCTCAGAACGCCGCGCTGACCGCCAACCCCATCCATCGGGATAGCGGCTTGAACCGTGCGCTGATTGGGGCCGGCGCGCTCAGAGCTCGATCACGACGGGAACGATCACCGGGCGGCGGCCGGTGTTGTGGTTGACGAACTGGCCCGCCGCCCGCCGCACCACCCGCTCCAAGCCGTCGGCCTCTCCCGAGGCCAGGTGCTTGGCCACCGCAACCGCCACTTCGTCGGCGCCGGCTTGCTCCAGATCCGAGACGCGGTCGGCCCCGACCCAACCCTTGCTCTCGAAGGCGGGGCGAGCCAGCAATCGACCCTCGGCGCGGCTCACCACCACCACCACGTTGACCACTCCCTGGCCTCCAAGGATGAATCGCTCGCCAAACAGCTCCCGGCCGCTCTCGATCAGCCTCCCGCTCACGTAGTAGTAGTCCCCCGAGGTGACCTGCCCCCGGTTGGCCAGGCCGCGGTCGCTCAACTCCACCTGCTCGCCGTCGCGGGCCAGAATCACCCGATCTGAGGGCATGCCCATCTCGGTAGCCAGCGCGGCGTGGGCCGCGAGGTGGCGGCTCTCGCCGTGGACCGGCACGAAGTACTCGGGGTCGGCCACGGTGTGCAAGGTGCGCAGCTCGTCTTGTTTGCCGTGGCCGCTGGTGTGGACTTCCAGCTGGCCGCTGTGCACCACATCAGCCCCCCGGCGCACCAGATTGTTGATCATGCGGGCGACCCGGGCCTCGTTGCCGGGAATCGGGCTGGAGCTCAAAACCACAGTGTCGTTGGCGCCGATGTCGATCCAGCGGCTGTCGCCGGTGGCGGCCATGGCCAGGGCCGAGCGGGTCTCTCCCTGCGACCCGGTGGCCACCACGCAAACCTGCCCGGGCGGATAGCGCTCGGCTTCAGACACGTCGATCACCGCGTGGTCGGGCAGCCGGAGCAGGCCCAACTCCCGGGCCAGGGCGAAGTTGCGCTTCATGGAGAGTCCCAGCGTGGCCACCTTGCGCCCCGATCCCACTGCCCCGTCCGCCACCTGCTGGACCCGGTGAATGTGGCTGGCGAACGCGGCCACTATCAGCCGCTGATCGGGATGGGCGGCGAACACCCCTCGCAGCACCTCTCCCACCTCTGACTCTGAGCGGGAACTGCCGGGTATCTCCGAGTTGGTGGAATCGCACAGCAGGAGCCGCACCCCCTCGTCGTGGGCGATGGCCCCGATGCGGGCGAGGTCGGTTCGTCGGCCGTCAACCGGGTTGAGGTCGAGCTTGAAGTCGCTGGAATGCAGGATCACCCCCTGAGGGGTTCGGATGGCCGAGATCAGCCCGGAGGGAACCGAGTGGGTGACGGGTATGAACTCGCAGTCGAACGACCCGATCGGCACGCGGTGGTGATCGCCGATGGGGATGAGGGTGGTGCGGTCGACAACCCCCCGCTCCTCGAGCCGGTGGCGGATCAATCCCAGGGTGAACGGCGAGGCGTAAATCGGGAACGACAGCCAGTCCAGCGCGTGGGACAGCGCTCCGATGTGGTCCTCATGGCCGTGGGTGCAGATGCAGCCCACGATGCGATCGGCCCGGTCGCGCAGATACTCCAAGTCGGGCAGCACGAAATCGGCGCCGGGCATGTCCTCGTCGGGAAACAGCACTCCGCAATCCAAAAGGAGCACCTCCCCGCCGCACTCGATGACCGCGCAGTTCCTCCCGATGTCGCCCAACCCCCCCAAGAAGGTGATCTTCACTGACTCGGCCACTGGCTCAGATCCTGCTCATCGCCGCCGGAGACCCGCAGGCGATCCGGAACGGCTCAAACATGGGCCCCCAGTCGGGTGCCGGCCAGAACGCTCGCCGCGGCCTCGGCCAAGCCGTCGGGCTCGACGTCCAGCGGCGGGCGGCACCGGCCAACCGACAGCCCGATGAGCCTCATCATGGCCTTGGCCGGAATGGGATTGGGGGCGACCGGCCCCGTCTCGTAGTCATACGACGGGATCAGGCCGGCGTTGATCCGGCGGGCAGCCGCGACGTCGCCGCTCTCAAAGGCCGCGATCATCTCCGTGTGCTCGGCACCGCTCCAGTGCGCGGCCACGCTGATGAACCCCACGGCGCCTACCGCCAGCAACGCCAGGTTGAGGCTGTCGTCGCCGCTGTACACCTCGAAGCCGTCGGGGGCCATGGCAATGAACTTGGCCGTCTCTGCCGGATCGCCTGCCGCGTCTTTGAGGCCGACGATGTTGTCCACTCCATGGGCCAGTTCCAGCAGGGTAGCGGTGTCCACCTTGCGCCCGGTGCGGACGGGTATGTCGTAGATGACAACCGGAAGGCTGGTGGCCGCGGCCACCGACCGGAAGTGTCGGGCCAGACCGGCTTGAGAGGGCCGGTTGTAGTACGGCGCCACCAGCAGGACGCCGTCGGCCCCGGCCCCGGTGGCCCGTTCGGTGAGCTCGACTGCGGCGGCGGTGTCGTTGCTGCCCGTCCCCGCCACCACCGGGATGTCCACCGCCGCGGCGACTGCGCCGATGAGCTCGATCTGCTCGTCGTGGGTGAGGGTCGGCGCCTCGCCGGTGGTGCCTGCCACCACGAGGCCGTCGTTTCCATTGTCCGCCAGCCACCGGGCCATCTGGGCGGCCGCGTCCAGGTCAAGCGAGCCGTCGTCGCGAAATGGCGTGACCATGGCGGTCAACACCTTGCCGAATCGAGCCATGATCCCTCCTTAGACCTCGGCGGCCTGCTCGGCTGCCCGGTCGATTCCCAAGGTAGCCAGGAGATCTTCGTGCAGCTCGAACCACACCTCATGGTAGGAATCCAAAGACGGCTTCGTGAACCAGTCGGTGTCGCCGCCCAACACCCGATCCAAGGCGCTCTGGAGCCGCCCTCCGTAGTGGCCGAAGCGGTCCAAGGCCTCGGACAACTGGGCGATGACGGGCTGGACGCGCCGGTTGACATCGGCCAGGCGGCTGATGACCCCGTTGTCGTAGTCCGGGTCGGTATGGTCGTTCAGCGTCTGGTCGCTCCGTACCTGGAAGTCGGTGCAAGCCGCCTTCAACTCGGGGTCCAACACCAGAAACGACCGGTACAACCCATGGATCTGGGCCCGCGCTCCGGAAGCGTCCACCTCGGCGGCCACCAGCCTCTCGCCCTCTGCCCGGCCGGCGCCCAAAAGCATCCACCCCTTGGCCCGCTGGCCATCCCGATAGCGCACCCATTCATGCTCGGCCAGTTCGGCCAGCACCGCACCAGCCTGCTCAGTGCCCACCCCTGCGGCCTGGGCAACTGCCTCCTCGTCGGCCATTCCCTTGGTCCGCAGAGCATGGAGCGTCCGCATCACCAGATCAGATGCCCCCGGCAAACGGCTCACTTTCTCACCCTACCCCAGCCCCCAGCGCCCTTCCCGCCCTCATATTCGACCTGCAAACCGTTCTGGCCCCCAGCAGACAGCAATCCGGTGAGGCGGCAAGCTAGCGTTCCCCTGCTACCCAAGAGGCAGAAGTCAAAGGGCAGGGATGACCAAGTATGCGAAGCCGCTGATCGCTGTCGTGGCTGCCGGCGTTTTGGCGATGGCCCTCGCGGGGCTGATGGCGTTGGCCGGAGTGGCCGTTCTGTCCGCTGGTCCAGCATCCGCTAGCCCGGCGTCCGACAGATGCTCTGCGGTCCATGAGTTCGGCGCCTCCCCGGTGCCGGTGGCCAAGACCGCTGACGGCGCCGCGGTGCTGGCCCATGTCGAGTGGGGCTACGACCCGTCCATAGGCTGCTATCTGTTCCTCGACCAGACCGCCGTCACCATTCTCCGAGCCGATGCCGTTGCCTTCACCCTCCCGACCGGGCCTGTCGATCCCGTATCCCAGCGGTGCTCGGAGGTCCACCAGTTCGGGGCAACCCCGGTCCCGGTGGCAAAAACTGCCGATGGAGCTGGGGTGCTGGCCTACATCAGATGGCTGCCCAACGACACCGGGGCGTGCTACCTGGTGCTCAACAACCAGGCCACTACCGTGCTGCGAGCCGACGCGGCAGAGCGCACCTCTGAGCCCGAGCTTGAGATCCAGCCGATCCCCCTGGCGGCCGGCACCTGGCACTCGTGCGCCATCCGGGCCGCCGGCGCCGTCGAATGCTGGGGCCACAACTGGGCCGGACAGCTCAACGCCCCCGACGGCCAATTCACCGCCATCGCCGCCGGCAGCGCCCACACCTGCGGCCTGAAAACCGACGGCGCCGTCAAATGCTGGGGAAGCAACACCAGCGGGACGAGCGCTTTCCGCGGCCAAGCCGATGCCCCCGACGGCCAATTCACCGCCATCGCCGCCGGCGCCTGGCACTCGTGCGCCATCCGGGCCGCAGGCGCCGTCGAATGCTGGGGCCACAACGACCACAGCCAAACCGATGCTCCCGATGGCCAATTCACCGCCATCGCCGCCGGATGGGCCCACACCTGCGGGCGCCAAACCGACGACACCATCAAATGCTGGGGCCACAACTGGGCCGGACAGCTCAACGCCCCCGACGGCCAATTCACCGCCATCGCCGCCGGATGGGCCCACACCTGCGGGCGCCAAACCGACGACACCATCAAATGCTGGGGCCACAACGACGACGGGCAGGCGAACGCGCCCGACGGCCAATTCACCGCCATCGCCGCCGGATGGGCCCACACCTGCGGGCGCCAAACCGACGACACCATCAAATGCTGGGGCCACAACAACGACGGGCAGGCGAACGCGCCCGACGGCCAATTCACCGCCATCGCCGCCGGTGGCTACCACACCTGCGGACTCCGCCAAGACGGCGCCGCCCAATGCTGGGGCAACAACTTCTACGGCCAGATGGATGCGCCGGCGAGGCTTCAGGACCACTACAGCCCAATAGCCGTCGGGGCCGAGCACTCATGCCGTTTGCAGAAAGACGGCGCCGCCCAATGCTGGGGCTCCGACCGCTACGGACAGTCAACCACCCCCAACGGCCAGTTCACCGCCATCGCCGCCGGCAGCCGCCACACCTGCGGACTCCGCCAGAACGGCGCCGCCCAATGCTGGGGCAACAACAACGACAGCCAAACCGATGCCCTCAACGGCCGATTCACCGCCATCGCCGCCGGCGCCCGCCACACCTGCGGCATCCGAGACGACAACACCGCCCAATGCTGGGGCTCTAACCGCTACGGACAGTCAACCACCCCCAACGGCCGATTCACCGCCATCGCCGCCGGCGCCCAGCACACCTGCGGCATCCGAGACGACAACACCGCCCAATGCTGGGGCTCTAACCGCTACGGACAGTCAACCACCCCCAACGGCCGATTCACCGCCATCGCCGCCGGCGCCCAGCACACCTGCGGCATTCGAGACGACAACACCGCCCAATGCTGGGGCTCTAACCGCTACGGACAGTCAACCACCCCCAACGGCCAGTTCGCCGCTGTTTCCGCCGGCAGCTGGCACACCTGCGGCATCCGAGACGACAACACCGCCCAATGCTGGGGCAACAACAACGACGGCCAAACTGACACCCCCGACGGCCGATTCACCGCCATCGCCTCCGGCGCCCGCCACACCTGCGGCATCCGAGACGACAACACCGCCCAATGCTGGGGCGCGTCCATGCCCCCGCCCGCACCCGAGCCCAATGCCCAGCACAGCCCCGTTTCTGCCGGACAGACCCATTCATGCGGCCTGCGGGCCGACCAGACCGTTCTGTGCTGGGGGTCTGACTTCTACGGCCAGCTACAAGTTCCCGACGGCCCGATCCTGGCCGTGTCCACCGGCGGCCACCACTCCTGCGGCCTCCGAGGCGGTGGCGCGATCGTATGCTGGGGCAACGACAACGACGGTCAGTCGACCGCACCCGAGGGCCAGTTCACCGCGGTCACCGCCGGTACCTGGCATTCGTGCGGCCTCCTTGAAAGCGGCACCGTCGAGTGCTGGGGCAGAGACGACGATGGGCAGGCCGACACGCCCGGCGGGAAATTCACCTCGGTGTCGGCGGGCTGGGCCCATTCGTGCGGCATCCGGGAAAACGGCGCCCTCGAATGCTGGGGCAACAACTGGGCTGGACAGCTCAACACCCCCGAGGGCCAATTCACCTCGGTGTCCGCGGGCTGGGCCCATTCGTGCGGCATCCGGGAAAACGGCGCCCTCGAATGCTGGGGTGACAGGCGCGGAGAAAGGCTGGCCGCGCCGACAGGACCGTTCATCGCCGTCTCGGCGGGAGAGCTGCATTCGTGCGGACTTCGGGAAAACGGCGCCGTCGAGTGCTGGGGCAACAACGACGACAGCCAATCCAACGCCCCCGGCGGTCGATTCACGGCTGTTTCTGCCGGAACCTGGCACTCTTGCGGGTTGAGGGCCGACGAAACTGTGGAGTGCTGGGGAAGGTACGTGCGACCGGTCACCGGGGACATCGATGTGCATGTACACTATTGCGCTTCGGAAAATGCAGACTACACAGAAGAAGATCTGCTCTATGAAATCGATAGGCTCAATCGGGTGGTGGGCTCATTTTACGCAGAACAATCATCCAGCCTGGTAGATGTTAACTTCATGTTGGGTGATATCGTCTCTCCAGACATCGACTGGGACAATTCACTCATAGGAGACTGGTATACCGACAGCTACAACCCATGTTGGCTTGAGGTTCAGAAGTCAAATAACCCGAATAACTTGATTTTAGTAGATATATCTCCTGGCAACGGAGCTTCTGGCTATGCACCGATAGTTGGCGATTGGGCAGTTTCAGCTACTGTCGAAAAGCATTTTACCTCCATCCCTGGATGCACGTTTGAGCCTTTATCCGAACGCGTGCGTGAACAAACAAGAGACAAGAGTTGTCGCACTTTGGCTTATTCTCAATACTTCACTGTTATTGCCCACGAATTGGGACACTCTCTATTCGGCTTCGGACACCCCCGCGACTGTTCGCTCATGGACAATATCCGCATGCCAACATGCGATAACGAGCAAACCATCGAAACCAGTGGCATAGGATGCACAAACCGCCAACAACTCGGCTGGCCAGAACCCGACCAATGCTCCACAGCTCAGCCCACCGCGTAAGGATTCGCTTATGTGGGCTCCACCGATGGAGTCCGCCGTTCTTCTTGGCACCCACTCGCAGGTGCAGAGGCGTATCAGATATTGCCCTCTCAGAATTAATCATTGTTTGGCGCTGATATCCCGGCAGTAGCTCGCAACCACCACACTGGCATCGGAGGCTCACCTCATAGCGGAGCTAACAACCTCCGTGGGCACTACAACTAGATGTCGTCGGTCTTGGCCTCCGCGTTCGACGCCTTGCTCCCGACAACTTCCTTGTCGGCTTCTCTGATCCTTATCTCCCGGTTGGTTCTTTCGGTATAGGAGATAGCGAACGCCGCTACAGATGCCACAAGCAGGATCGATACCCACCAACCGAGGTAGTGACCTATCACACTAGTGGCCGCCGCGCCGCAGGCAACACCAGCTACTACGACAGTCCAGACAATGACAGCGCTGGTTCGTTTGCTCATGGTGATGGCTCGGCCGCGGATGGTGACGGCTACCTGAGTGTCGTCGTGTTGGTTTGTGTCGGCTGGGCTGCTCATTTGGCTTCGACTTTATCGCAGGAGTAGATGACGTGCTTGTAGACGGTTTCGTAGCCGTGGGCCTGTTTGGTCTCTGTGAAGCTATTGGTGACCAGTTGCCACCGGTCTGCGTGCCAATCCACTCCAGAGGGCGGGTCGAGGCAGCCGGTGTGCCCGGCAATGGTGATAATGGGCTTGTCGTCTTTGAGCCACGCAAGCAACACGCCTACCCCTGCGCCGACCAGGACTCCCACCACAGCCCCAATGGGGCCCGCAGCGGTTCCCCCTGCAACGAGGCCGAGTCTTGCCATAACCGCGGCGATAGATGGTCCACCGACTGTCCCCAAGGATGCGCCAATCGTGCCGGAAACGAGGCCCTCCCTTAAGGCGTCTTTCCAGAATGGGTCGTTCTTGTTGGGCAGTGCGGGGTGCCAGGGCAGGTCGGGCAGGTCGGTGTCTGTGTGTGGGCATGTTCCGTCGTTGTCCTCTGGGTCTGTGGTGTCGCCGTCGCCATTGGCGTCGTGGACAAGGCAGTGGCGGTGCAAGGCGTTGGCGGCGTGGCCTTCGTCGTTCTTGTAGGTGTGCCAGAACTGGCCTTGGCCATCATGGGCGTGGCGGTTGCCGTGGTCGAAGCTCCGCACCAACTCGTCAGTGAGGCCGACGTTGAGCGGCTCGGTCCACACAAAGGTGCAGGTGCGGGTCCAGCCACCGCCAGTCTTGGGCCCGGTATCGCCGCAATTCTGGGCGCCGAGGTGCTTGGTGGCCTCGTCGGCCACCAGCCTGGCCACGTTGGGATTCTCCCATGTGTACAAATCACCCCCCTCGTAGGTCTTCGTCGCGTTGGGGCTTGTCCAGTCGGGCTCGTAGGCGTTATCAGGTGTCCCGCCGGGGTTGCGGGGGTCGAGGCCGCCGCAGGTGGCCGGAGCCCGGTCCGACGGGCTGCTCCAAGCTCCGGCGGTCCAGGCGCTGACGGCGAACACATAGCCCCGTCCCTCGTTTTTCTGGGCGTACACCGCCAGCCTGCCGGCGCCGTCGGCGCTGCCGGGGCCCTCGTAGTCCAGCCCGGCCAGCCGGTATTTCGTCGCCCCATTTGTTCGATCCCACGAGACCTTGACCACGCCGTGGCTGTTGCATTCGGCTTGGACGTTTCGGGGTTTGAAGCGGTCGGGGCATGTGGTTGTGCTGCGCACGGTCCAGGGGCCTTCGATGGGCGGCTCGCCCTCTTGTGCCCACACCATGCGGACCCTGATGGTGTAGACAGCCGAAGGGGCGGCGTTGTCCCAGGTGTGGGTGAGCAGCTCATCGCTGGTTTGGTCGCCGGCGCGGCTCCACCGGCTGAAGTGGGCCAGGTCGCCCTCCACCTCGAACCGCTCCTTGGATGCGGTGATCCGGCGCGCACCCCCGGGTGTGGAGGGCCACGCCCACCCGGCGGTGACCCTGCCGTCGGCTGTGCAGGCGACGCTCAGCGGCTGGGGGGAGACCACTCCCTGGCCGCGGCCGGGGTGGCAGGCCAGCACCACGCCGTGGCGGTGGGCAGGCTCAGGAGCGTTGGGCGCCTGGGCGTGCACGGTGTAGGCGCGGTCCTCAGATGCGCTGCACGAGGGTTCCCCAACCTCGTGGACGTGACAGGCACCTTGGCCGTGCCGGTGGCTGCCCATACCCGCCCGGCCCAACAGCGCCGAGTCCTGCGGGCACGGCACAGGCCTGACGGCGGCGACCCAGGCGGTGAACGGTCCGGTCCTGTAGGGGCCGATGGTGGCCACTCGGAACCTGGCCTCTGTCACGTATCTGTTCATGCCGACGGAAACGGCTGGGCCGTTTGTTGTCGTTTCTTGGAGGAACTTCCTGGTGGTTCCCCGGATGCTCGCGGTGAGCTCGTATTTCACCGCGTAGCCGCCGGCAGCGCCCTGCACCCCGTCCCATGTGCAAACCACCCGATCATCGCCCTCCGCCAACCACAAGCACCCGAAACCCCCAGGCACCACCAACGGCACCGGCACCGGCATAGGGCGCGGAGTCGGAGTCGGTGTGGGAGTGGACGTAGGCGCGGGGGTCGGCGTCGGCGTGGGTGCGGGGGTGAAGGTTATGGTGGCGGTGGCGGTGGCCGTTCCCGCGGTGACTGTGCAAGTGCGGGTTCCGGCGTCGGGGCGGGTGGCGGTGAGGGTGTGGGTACCGGAGCTGGAAGCGGGCGACAGGGCGCAACCGTCGCCGGACACCGAGACGGCCGAGGCCGCCGGTGTGACGGTGAAGTCGTCGGAGTAAGCGACGCCAGCCGCTGTTGTGGCGGTGGCCTCGAGGCCGGTGATGGCGGTGTGGGCATGGTCGCAGTTGGCGCCTGAGAGGGTATAGCCCGTAGGGCAGCCGGCTTGGACGGGGGTGTATCTCAGGCAGAGGCCCTGGGACGGGGGCGGGTATCCCGAGGGGCAGCTGGAGCTGGCCGCGGTGTACTTGGTGCACTGGCCGTCTATGAGGGCATATCCGGTTTCGCAGTCGGCTCGGGCGGGGGTGTTCTTGTAGCAGAAGGTGACAGTGGTGCCCTCGAGGTCGAAGGTGCCCAGCTCGTATCCCGCCGGGCAGCCGGCAGCAGCGGCAGTAGTCTTGGTGCACTGGCCCCCAGAGAGCGCAAACCCGGCAGGGCAGCCGGCTTGCGCGGCGGTGTATCTCAGGCAGAGGCCCTGGGACGGGGGCGGGTATCCGGCCGGGCACTCGGCACTGGCCGCGGTGTACTTGGTGCACTGGCCGTCTATGAGGGCATATCCGGTTTCGCAGTCGGCTTGGGCGGGGGTGTTCTTGTAGCAGAAGGTGACAGTGGTGCCCTCGAGGTCGAAGGTGCCCAGCTCGTATCCCGCCGGGCAGCCGGCAGCAGCGGCAGTAGTCTTGGTGCACTGGCCCCCAGAGAGCGCAAACCCGGCAGGGCAGCCGGCTTGCGCGGCGGTGTATCTCAGGCAGAGGCCCTGGGACGGGGGCGGGTATCCGGCCGGGCACTCGGCACTGGCCGCGGTGTACTTGTAGCAGATGCCGAATGCCCCCGTCAGATATCCGGAGGGGCAGCCGGCTTCGGCGGCGGTGGTCTTGGTGCACAGGGTGCCCGAGAGGGTGTACCCGGGTGAGCAGTGGTAGGCGACCCCCGGAGTGTCGCAGGTGGCGAAATCGTTGTTGAGCGTGCAGACGGGCTCATGGGTCAAAACGCAGCTGGTGCCCCTCAGCATCCCCGACGGGCAACTGTAAACCGGGTCGGCGGAATGCAGGCACCGGGAACCCGACAGCGCCCCCGACGAGCAACTGTAAACCGGATCGGCGGAATGCAGGCACCGGGAACCGGACAGCGTCCCGGCGGTGCAGCTATAGGAGGGAACGGCGGTTTCCACACACTGGGAGCCGGTCGGCGCCCCCGACGAACACGACCACATGGGCGCGGCCGTTTGCTGGCACTGGGAGCCGGTCAGCGTCCCCGATATACAGCTGTAGGTGGGAACGGCGGTCTCCACACACTGGGTACCGGTCGGCGTCCCGGCGGTGCAGCTATAGACGGGATCGGCGGAATGCAAGCACTGCGAACCGGACAGCGTCCCGGCGGTGCAGCTATAGGTGGGAACGGCGGTTTCCACACACTGGGTACCGGTGGGCGCCCCCGACGAACAGGTCCACATGGGCGCGGCCGTTTGCCGGCAGATGTCGCCCTCGGGCTTCCCCGACGAACACCTGTACTCGGGATCAGCAGTCACCTTGCACCTGCTGCCCTCGGGCATCCCCGACGAGCAACTGTACTCGGGATCAGCGGATTGCAGGCACTGGTCGCCAACGAGCTTCCCGATGCTGCACGAATATTCTGGGGGCACCTCGTGGGCCGACGACGGGCCCGCGAACATCAGCGACGCCGCGAACACGGCCAACGCCACGAACAGCAACAACAGCCGCCTCGCCGCGCCGGGGACGGGCGCTGAGCCGCTAGGGGCGCACCGGGCACAGCGCAGCTTGGCGGCCACAGAGCCGAAGAAATCGGAGATGAGGGCTGTGTGTCGTGTCATGGGTTCGGTTCCCCGTTCGGTACGCGGCGGATAATTGTCTTTATCCGTCGCGTGCGAACTCGCCCGGGGAGGCGATCGCCGTAGCGGCCGCGGCCCGAAGAGCCGCTCCCGACCAGGGGTTGCCAGCAACCCGCAACGCGCCCGGCGGGGCTCGGTCCCCGGACGCGACGAGAGGTCGAGGGGCCGTCTGCTCGGCCGCGGACAGTGCCGCACCCCCCAGGAACAAGCTGCTGGGAACAACAACCCCTCGACCCAAGCTAGGCAGGCCTACCAGCGTTTCCCCTGCTCAACACCCTTTTTTGACCGAAGCGGCCCATCTCCGCCCCAAGCCGATCCCCGAAATAGTTGACAGAGCATTCACCCCTCAACTAACCAATAAAGACAATTATTCATCATATATAAACTATTTCATTTCTAATTATTTGTAGTCCTACAATTTCCTGCTATTCCCATATAACGGCTAGACCATGGCCATGAACGGTGAAAAAGACCCCACCAACGACCCGGTCAGGCCCCAGAACGGAGTAAGCGCTCGAGCCACATCTAGGCCTAAGAGCGGGCCCGACCCGGAGGAACTGGAGTTGCTCATAGCCCATGCAAAAGAGGCAGCCATTGCGGAGAACACCCGCAAGACCTACCGCACCGGATGGAACAGCTGGGCCCACTGGGCCAGCGAAAGAGGCCACTCCACCCTTCCCGCCGATCCCTGGCATCTCCAGGGCTGGCTGGCTACCCTGTTCCGCGATGGCAAGAGGCCCACTACGCTTCAGACCTATCTCGCAGCCGTGTCCTACGTTCACCGCGAAATCGCCGGTCACAACCCTGCCCACGACCCCGAAGTCCGCGTACTGCTTTCCGGGCTGTCCCAAATGGCCGTCGCCGACGGGGTCACCCCAAAACAAGCCGCCCCTCTGCGTTGGGACTGCATCTGCGCGATCCTCAAATCCGCCTACATCCCCCGCAATAACCAGCCCGGCGGGCGACTAGAAACGCCCCAACAAGCCCAACAACGCGCCAAAATCGGAATCGCCATGGTCACCGTCGCCCACAACGCCGCTCTGCGCTGCTGGGAGCTCCTCGCCCTCACCTGGGACGACATAAAACTCTCAGAAGACAGGGAATGCGCCACCGTGTGGATCCGCCGATCCAAAACCGACCAAACCGGCAAAGGCGCAGCCGCACCCATATCCGCAATCGCCTACCAGGCACTCATCCGAATCAAACCCCCCAACGCCCAACCCGGCGACCGCATCTTCAACTTCAGCGCCAGCACCCTAAACCGCCGCATCAAAGCCGCAGCCGAAGCCGCAGGGCTCGACCCCGCCAACATCTCCAGCCACTCGCTTCGCGTCGGGCTGGCCCAAGACCTCACCGCCAAAGGCACACCCACACACGGCCTCATGCTCGCAGGCCGCTGGACATCCCAAACCACCCCCACCCACTACACCCGCCGCCTCGCAGCCCAACACACCCCCGCCGCCCAATACCTCAAGACCCTTCAAAGCCCTGAGGCCGAAACCGACCCTGAGCAACAGGCCTTTCCAGCGTCAGCCGCGTGGGGTGCTGCGGCGCAAGATCAGGGGGTAGCCGACAGCGGCGATGACGGCAAACATGAACCACTGCACGGCATAGGCCAGATGCGAACCCTCTCCTAGGTCGGGGGGAGGCACTGGGATGGGGAGATCGCCGCCAGGCGGCGATTGGTCCTGGAGTTGGAGGTAGACCGGCAGCAGACCGGCGTCGAGCTGCTCGGCTAGACGAGCCAAGTCGGGACGTGCCATCTCGTCGAGGACTCCCCCAGGCGGGTCGGCTTGCTGGAGTCCGGCGGCGGTCACCGTGGCCCGCACCAATCCGACCACCTCTACTTCTCCAGATGCCGGGGCGAATTGAGCCTGGGAGTCTCCGGTGCCGACACCGAAGGGAATCCAGCCTCGGTTGACCGCCACTGCTGCGCCGGTTCGAAGCCGAAGAGGGGTTAGGGCCCAAAATCCTGCCGAACCCTGGTGGGTGCGGTTGCGGATCAACACCTGCCCCTCAGGCTGGTAGACCCCAACTGCCCGGACCAAGCGGAACTCGATCTCGCCACCGGCGTCGTAGGCATCGCCCATCCCCACCAGGTCTTCCACCTCGGCTACAGGCATCTCGCCGCGACCGGCAATGGTGCTGTTGCGCTCCCGGCGCTCCGACAGCCGGTGGAGCTGCCAGAACCCCGCGGTGACCATGGCGGCCACCGCCAGCAACACCGCGATGTTCAGCAGCAGGCGCCGGAGCGACACGACTGGGAGCGGCGGCTAGATGTCCAGCAGGGCATCGAGGCCTACGACGAGCCCGGAGCGACCCGAGGCGGCCTTCACCGCAGCCAGCACCCCGGGCATGAACGAAGACCGATCGGTGGAGTCTTGGCGGATGGTGAGCGTTTGCCCCTCGGCGCCGAAGATCACCTCGTGGTGGGCCACCATCCCCCTCATACGAACGGCATGCACCCGGATACCAGCGGAACCCTCAGCACCCCGCACTCCGGGCAACATCTCGTGCTCGGTGGGATCGGGGGCCCAATCACCCGATGCGGCCGCCATCTTCTCCACCGTGAGCCGGGCTGTGCCCGACGGGGCGTCGATCTTGGCGTCGTGGTGAAGCTCGATCACCTCGGCGGTGTCGAAATAGGGGGCGGCCAACTCGGCAAACCGCATCATCAGCACCGCGCTGATGGCGAAGTTGGGGGCGATGATGCAGGCCCGCTCAGCACCAGCGAACACGGCATCGAACCTCGCGAGGTCTTCATCGGCAAACCCCGTCGTTCCCACCACAGCGTGGATTCGCTGCCCTGCCAGCCAGACCAGGTTGTCGCGGGCTGCCTCGGCGACAGTGAAATCCACCACCACATCAGCCCGGGCATCAACCACCGCTTGGCGGTCGGCAACCGCGACGGCGCCTCCTGCGGCCGCGCCCGCTCGGTTGGGGTCGACGGCAGCCACGAGCTCCAGCTCAGGGTCGGCAGCCACCGCCTCGCACACAGTGGCGCCCATCCTGCCTCCGGCCCCGAAAACCCCTATCCGCAGCATGAACGAGACGATATAGGCCCGGCCACAGCAATACGGCTTCGGGAATTTCTTGCCAGACGAAGCAGACGGCTGAATTACCGACGTGTGCGGTCCCGGTCACGGTCGCGGCCCCCTGGACCTCGACGGGGTGATCCCCCGCTTGGTCCGAGGTCGCCAAACTCATCGCGCAGCTGGGCCTCAAAGTCGGCCTCAAAGGAAGCCGCCTCAGCAGGCGCTCCCCAGTCGCCGCGGTCCCGGCCGCCCCGATCCTCAGAACGGCGATTGTCACGGCCCCGGCGATCATCCCGGCCGCCCCGCTCGTCGCGATCCCGGCGATCCCGGCCGCCCCGATCCTCAGAACGGCGATTGTCACGGCCCCGGCGATCATCCCGGCCGCCCCGCTCGTCGCGGTCCCGGCGATCCCGGCCGCCCCGGTCGTCGAAACGGCGCTCGTCGCGGTCCCGGCGATCCCGGCCTCCCCGATCCTCAGAACGGCGGTCGTCGCGGTCCCGGCGATCCCGACGGTCGTCGCGGTCCCGACCGCCCCGATCCTCAGAACGGCGCTCCGAACTGCTGTCGCGACCGCTGTCGTCTCCGGTCAGCTTGAGGCTGATCTTGCCGTTGGGGTCGATGTCCTCCACGACGACATCGAGGTCATCGCCCAGCGACACGACATCTTCGACCCGATCGATGCGACGGCCTCGTCCGAGCTTGGATATGTGAACCAAACCGTCGCGGCCCGGAAGGATGTTAACAAATGCCCCGAACGATGTGATGTTCACCACTTTCCCGCTGTACACCTCGCCCACATCGGCGGTGGGCGGGTCTAGGATCAAGCGGATTTGACGCTCGGCCTCTCCCACGCAGTCTCGGTTGGGCGAGGAGATGGTGACGATGCCGGCGTCCTGGGCGTCATCCACATTGACCTCGGCCCCGGTCTCAGCCTGAATGGAGTTGATGACCTTGCCCTTGGGTCCGATTACCTCGCCGATCTTGTCCAGCGGGATCTCGAACTTGATGATCTTGGGAGCGGTGGGCCGAACGTCATCCCGGGGTGCGTCGATGGCCCCCGCCATAACCTCCAAGATGCTGAGCCGGGCGTCTCGGGCCTGGTTCAGCGCATCCGCCAAGACATCGGCGGGCAGGCCGTCGATCTTGGTGTCGAGTTGGAGAGCGGTCACAAAGTCGGCCGTGCCCGCCACTTTGAAGTCCATGTCGCCGAACGCATCCTCGGCGCCCAAAATGTCGGTGAGCGTTATATAGCGGCCCTCGTGGAACACCAGGCCCATGGCGATGCCGGCCACCGGAGCTTTGATGGGCACTCCGGCGTCCATGAGCGACAGGGTGGACGAGCACACCGAGCCCATAGACGTGGAGCCGTTGGAGGAGAGCACCTCCGACACGAGGCGCAGCGTGTACGGGAACTCGTCCATGCCGGGGACCACCGGGACCAGAGCCTTCTCGGCCAATGCCCCGTGTCCGATCTCCCGCCGCTTCGGCCCTCGCATGAAGCCGGTCTCCCCCGTTGAGTACGGAGGGAAGTTGTAGTGGTGGATGTACCGCTTCTTGTCGACGGGGTCGATCCCGTCGATCATCTGGTCCATTCTCGCCGTGCCCAGCGTGGCGATGTTCAGCACTTGGGTCTCACCCCGCTCGAACAGCCCGGAGCCATGGGCGGTGTCCACCACCCCTACCGCAGAAGCGAGCGGGCGGATGTCGGCCGCCCCCCGGCCGTCGATGCGCACGCCGTCTTGCACGATCCGGGTGCGGACGATGCCCTTGGTGAGCGAGCGGACGGCAGCCGATATCTGCTTGTCTGCCCCCTCGATTTCGGAGAACCGGTCGGCCAGCGCCGCAGCGATCTCCTCTTTGGCCTGCGATTCGGCCTCCTGGCGCTCTGCCTTGTCGGCGATGGACATGGCCGCGGCCAGCTTATCGGCGCCTACCTCGGCCACGGCTGCTTCGACCTCGCCGGTGTAGTCCGACTGGAGCTCGTATTCCATGGGGGGTTTCACCCCGGCGGTGGCGATCAGCCGGCGCTGGAGGCCCACCGCTTCTTTGATCCACTCCTTGGACCGCTCCAGACCCTCGGCCAGGGCGGCTTCGTCCACCTTGGGGGTTCCGCTGCTGTAGAGCTCCCAGCCGGCCTCGGTGCCGTTGGCCTCCACCATCATGATGGCCACGTCGCCGTCGTCGAGAACCCGTCCGGCCACCACCATCTCGAAAGTGGATTCGGCGCCCTCGGCATAGGTTGGATGGGGAATCCACTCCCCATCGGCACTGTGGGCTACCCGCACCGCCCCGATCGGGCCGGCGAACGGGATGCCCGAAATGCTCAGAGCAGCCGATGCGCCGTTGATGGCGATCACGTCATAGGGGTTCTCCTGATCGGCGCCCAAGACGGTTCCGACGACGTGGATCTCGTTGCGGAACCCGTCGGGGAACGAGGGGCGCAGCGGCCGGTCGATCAAGCGGCACGTCAAAATGGCCGACTCCGGGGCCCGGCCCTCCCGCCGGAAGAACGAGCCGGGGATCTTGCCCGCGGCATACATCCGCTCTTCGATATCGACGGTGAGGGGGAAGAAGTCTGCTCCCTCCCGCACTCGGCGGGCCGCGGTTGCGGTCACCAAGATGGTGGTGTCGCCCATGCGGACCACAACGGCTCCGTCGGCCTGTCCGGCCAAACGACCTGTCTCAAAGGACAGGGTTTTGCTTTCCGCGCCGCTGACAGCGGCTGAAACGGTGATGGCTTCCGCCATTTTCTTGCTCCTCTCCGGACCACGCGCGGCCCGAGCAGGCCGGGACGGAGCCAGTTCCCAGTTGGAGAGGCCCAGCGCAACTAGGCCCCTTCAACTGGCAGCTGGCCTCTCTTGTGGCCCGCTTATTGGTTTTCCATGTATCGCCCAGGGCGATGCCCGCTTCTCAGCGGCGAAGTCCAAGTTCGGCGATGATGCCGCGGTAGCGCTCCACATCGTTGTCCTTGACGTAGTCGAGCAGCCTTCGCCTGCGGCCCACCATCATCAGCAGGCCTCGCCTGCTGTGGTGATCCTTGACATGCACTTTCAGATGCTCGGTGAGGTGGTTGATCCGCTCAGTCAGAAGAGCGATCTGCACCTCAGGTGAGCCTGTATCGGTGTCATGCAGGCGGTGCTTTTCGATAGTCGCGGTTTTGAACGCTAGATTCTCGGCCATCCCTACTCAGTGTGTCCGTCGGTCAGAAAACGGGCGTCAGCACTGCACCATGATGTCTGAGGCTGTGCTTTTGCCCGGGGGACCCCGTCAAACTACCACCTGCAAGACCCAAACACCTACCTGAGAGCTATTGGGGGATACTGAAATGGTGAAGGTCGTGTCCTTCGGGAGCCTCAACTACGACTTGGCCATCTGGCTCGACCGGCTTCCCGGCCCCGACGAGACGCTGCGGGCCCGGCGCATCGAGGCGTTCTCCGGGGGCAAGGGCGCCAACCAGGCAACCGCCGCGGCCCGACTCGGGGCCCAGGCGCACATGGTGGGCTGTGTGGGCGACGACGACCGGGGCCGCTGGCTGCTCGATGTTCTGAGCGCCAGCGGGGTGGACACCAGCCGTGTTCGGATCACCGAGACGCCCACCGGCACCGCAGTCCCGCTGATCGCCCCCGAAGACGTCTCCATCGTCATCGTCGCCGGGGCCAACGCCAGCACTGGGATTGCCGATGCTGAGGGGGCCGCGGAGATCATCGCCGCCGCCGATGTGCTGCTGTTGCAGGGCGAAGTAGCCGCGGCGGGTGCTCGGCGAGCAGCCCAGGCCGCCCGCTCGGGCGGGACCACGGTGGTGTTCAACCCCGCACCCGTCGACCCGTTTCTGGTGGAAGCGGTGGCGCCGCTGACCGACGTTTTGGTGATGAACCGGGCCGAGCAGGCCCAGGTAGCGGCGATCGGCCCGGAGACGGGCCACTGCGAGACGGTGATAACCCTGGGCGGCCGGGGCGCCCAGGTTGGCGAGGTGGTGGTTCCCCCCCTCCCCGCCGAGGTGGTCGACCCCACCGGCGCCGGCGATGCCTTCTGCGGTGCTTTGGGGGTCGCTCTGGCTGAGGGGCGCCCCCTGATCGAGGCTGCCCGCTTCGCCAACGCCGCCGGCGCCCTGGCGGTGGCAACGCCCGGCGCCCAGCCGTCCATGCCCACCCGGGCCGCGGTCGATTCCCTGCTCGACGGCCGCCGCGAGCAGGGGTACAGACCCTGAGTCGGGGCTCCTAGGCGGGGCTCCCAGCGACGGCCGCCGCTGCCAGGGGTCATGGGGTGAGGGCGGGCATGACGTGGGCGGCAGTGAGGCGGATGCTCTCCATTACCTTGTCGTGGGGGATGGCATAGGGGTTCATCATGCACAAGAGCAGGTCGACGCCCAGATCGGCGAATCCCTGGCAGAGCTCGACGCACTGGTCGGGGTCTCCGGCGACGGCCACGCCTTGGGCCACGAGGTCTTCCACGCTGAAGGTGGTGTCCCAATCGGCCTCGCGGGTCATTCCCGGCAAATACCGGAGGTAGTCCCAGTCGCCCAGCTCGGCGCCCTCCTCGTGGAGCATCTCGGCCACGCTGGCCACCAGCTTGAACGCCACGGTGGGATACCACCAGAACGACTCCCGGGCGTTCTCGTAGGCTTCGGCGGTGGTGGGAGCGCAGTGGAACATGGCGAAGGTGGCCACCCGGTCGTTCACAAATCCGCCCACCGGGTTCTCGCAGGCCCCCACTGCCTCGCGGTATAGCTTGATCCGCAGAGCGAGCTCTTCCAGCGACACCCCGGCGCTGAACGACAGGAGGCCCATCCCCATCTCTCCCACTAGCTGATGGGTCTCCCGGCTGCCAGTGGCCGCCCACAGCGGCGGGTGGGGCTTCTGGACTGGTTTGGGCAATACCCGGCGACCGGGCATCGACCAGTGTTGGCCCTCGAACTCGTACACGTCGTTCAGCCAACAGCCCGCGATGTGCTCCACCGCCTCGGCCCACATCGCCCTGGTCTCCCGAGGGTCGATGCCGAACCCCTCCAGCTCCGCCCGGGTGGTTGATCGGCCGGTGCCGAACTCCACCCGACCCCCGCTGATCACATCCAGGGTGGCCGCCGACTCTGCGCTGCGGACGGGATGGTTGTACGGATCGGGCGTCAAGCGCACGCCATAGCCCAGCCTCAGATTCTCGGTTAGCGCGGCCACCGCGCCGTAGAGCACTTCCGGATTGGAACTGTGCGACATCTCTTCCAGGAAGTGGTGCTCAACTGTCCAGAAGCTGTGATACCCAAGCCGGTCGGCCAGCACGGCTTGTTGTATCAGCTCGCGGTATCGAAGCTGCTCGCTGTTGGGATGCCAGGGCCTGGGCACCGGGATCTCAGAGAAGAGAGCGAACTCCATGCCGGCTAGTGGGATGACTCCGCGGTCAAGATCTCCCGAGTCAGGGCAACGTCGATTTGGAGTTGCTTCACCAGGGAGTCGATGCCGTCGAAGCGGTGCTCGCTTCTCAAAAGCTCCACGAACTCCACTCTGGCCTCCTCGCCGTACAGGTCGCCCTCGAAGTCGAGGAGATGCGCCTCCAACAGCGATTGCTGGGCGTGCTGGTAGAAGGTGGGGCGTCGACCGATGTTGATGGCCGCCATATGCCGCGATCCGTCGGCCCGGGTGTACCAGCCGGCGTAAACCGCATCGGCCGGCCAGGCCATGACCATGGAAACCGGGATGTTGGCGGTGGGGAACCCGATGGTCATCCCCCGCCGATCGCCCAAGACCACCTTGCCCCTGATCTCGTGGTATCGCCCCAGCATGGCAGCCGCGGTGCGGACATCCCCGCCGGCCAGTGCCCGGCGCACCGCAGTGGAGGAAACCGGCTCGGGCCATTTCTGGTCGTGGTGCAGGAGCGTCACCGCTCGGACTTCGAAGCCCATCCCCTGGCCGAACTCCCGCAGCGTGTCGATGTTCCCCAGCCGAGCACGCCCGAAGTGGAAGTCCTCCCCCACCACCACGCTTCGCACCTTCAATCTGTCAACGAAAACCTGGCGCACGAAGTCTTCGGGCATCGTGTGGGCCCGATCGGGGGAGAACTCAATCAGGTACACGTATTCGATGCCGGCCGCCTCCAGCAGCTCCAGCTTCTGGCTGAGCGAGTTGAGCAGCTTGGGAGCGTTCTCGGGCCGCAACACCAGCGCCGGATGGCGGTCGAACGTCACCACTGCGGGTGCCACGCCCAGCCGTTTCGCCTCCGAAAGCAGCTGATGGATCACGGCCTGATGCCCTACATGGACGCCGTCGTACACCCCGATGCTGGCTGCGGTCTCCTCCCTGCCTTGCAGACGGCCGAAATCCTCGATGACCTGCACCGCGCTGCACGGTAGCGGCCGCAGCCGCCAACTGGACAATCCCGGTCGACTCGACGATCCCGGCCCCCGGCGCCAGCCGGCCGATCGCTCACCGGGGGATGACCACCGCCGGTTTGACCAACCCTGGGGAATGGGTCTCATAGACAGCCAAGAGCCGGCCCTGTGGCCCGAGCACCGCCCATGGGCCCTCGCCCTCGACGGCCAGATCGCCGGCCGCCATCACCTGACCGCTGCCCACCCTTCGCCCCAGCGACTCGTCGACCGACACTGCGGGATAGTCGCGCAGAGCCTCGGCCATAGACATCAGCACGGAAGAGCCGACCGGTCGGGCCTCGTCCACCGCGAACGATCCGATGGCCGTCCGCCGCAAAGCCCGCAGGTGCCCTCCTCCCCCCAACGCAGAGCCGATATCGGCGGCCAGAGAGCGAATATACGTTCCTGAGGAGCAGCTCACCTCAATTCGGTACACCCCGGGGTCGTTTGCCGGTGCGACGGCCAGGTCGTACACATTCACCGGTCGGGCCTCTCGCTCCACCTCGACTCCCTGGCGGGCCAGCTCGTAGAGCCGGCGCCCCCCTACTTTGACCGCCGACACCATTGGCGGAACCTGCATGATGTGGCCGACAAACCCGGATGCGGCCTCAGCCACCTGCTCGGGGGTGACGTCGGACATGTCGTGGACCGCGGTGATCTCACCAGCGGCATCCAGCGTGGTGGTCTCGGTGCCCAAGACCAACTCGCCCACATACTTCTTCCTCAGCGGGGTGAGAAACCGCAGCAGGCGGGTTGCCCGGCCCACCCCCAGCAATAGCACCCCGGTGGCATCGGGGTCCAGGGTGCCGGCGTGGCCCACTTTGCGGGTTCCGAAAACGCCCCGGGCCTTGGCCACCACATCATGGGAGGTCCACCCGGCCTCCTTGTCGACCACCGCCAAACCGTCGGCCTCGATCTCCCCGCCTTCGCCAATCATTCCGCCTCGTCGGCCAAGTGGCGCAAGATCTTGTCGACTCGCTCGCCGGCCGCAATAGAGGGATCGAGGGCGAAAGCCAGGTCGGGAACCTTTCGGATCGAAGACGACCGGGCCACCGCCTGTTTGAGCCCGACACGATGGTCTTCCAATGCCTCTAGGGCCGAAGCGGCCGCTTCGTCGTCCAAAGCGCTTATGTACACCGTTGCCCGACTCAGCTCCACGCTGGTCTCCACTCCGGTGATGCTGGCCAACTCCAGGCGGTCATCGTCCAAGCGGGACAGCTCTGAGGCCACGATCTCTCGCAGCAGCTCGCCGAGCCGAGCTGATCGCGAATAGCGGGAGGGGCGCGATGCCCGATTGCGAGACACGACTATTCCTCCGTGTTGAGCCAGTGGTTCGAGGAGCTCACCACCTCGATCTCGGGAATCGACCACATGTACCGATCCACCTCGTCGGCCAGCGTCAGGCATTGGCTGGACTGCCCCGACACCACAGCGACGCCTATCTCTGCTCTTTGCCAAAGATCGGTGCGACCGGTCTCCGCCACCGAGACGCCGAACCGCCGGGATACGCCCGAAACCACCGGCCGCAGCACTGAGCGGCGCTCTTTCAGCGACCTGCTACCGGGGATGTGCAAGTCATAGACCACGGCGAGAACGTGCATCAGCCCCGCCGTCTGGTGACAGTCGGCAGACCCCCTCGATAGTGGGTCACGGCGAGAGCGTGCATCATCTCGATCAGACTCTGGCGACTTCTCGCTCCTCGAAGGTCTCGATGACGTCGCCCGGTTTGAGATCTTGGAAGTCGGACAGACCGATACCGCACTCGTAGCCGGACTGCACTTCGCGCACGTCTTCTTTGAAGCGCTTGAGAGACGACACCGTGCCCCTCCAGATGACGGTGCCATCCCGCAAGAACCGGACTTTGGAGCCCCGGGTGATGGCCCCGTTGAGCACATAGCAGCCGGCCACTGCCCCCACTCGGGGAATTCGGAACACCTCCCGCACCTCGGCGTCGCCGGTGACCACCTCGGTGAACTCGGGGGCGAGCATCCCCACCATGGCGTTCTCCACGTCTTCGATCAGGTTGTAGATGATCTCGTAGGTGCGGATTTCCACTTTCTCGAGCTCGGCCAGCTCTCGGGCCTTGCGGTCGGGTCGGACGTTGAAGCCGATGATGGTGGCATTGGACGCGGCGGCGAGCTGGATGTCGTTGGCCGTCACTCCTCCCACCCCTCGATGGACAAAGGCCAGCTTCACCTCTTCGCGCCCCAAGCGCTGGAGGCTGTCCACCACTGCCTCTAGCGACCCGTTCACGTCTGCCTTCACTATGAGGTTCAACGTTGCTGTCTGGCCGGCCTGGATCTGGGTGAAGATGTCTTCCAAGCGGGCCCCGCCTGCGGTGGCGGCGGCGTCCCGGCCCAGGCTGGCGATCCGCTGGGAGTGCTCGCGGGTTTGGGCAACCTTCGCGGCCACCTTCTCGTTGGGGGCCACAACGAAGGCATCTCCGGCGTTGGCCACGTCGGACAGCCCCAGCACTTGCACCGGCTTCGACGGCGGGGCCTCCTGGATCTGGTTGCCGCGGTCGTCGAGCAATGCCCTGACACGGCCCCAGGATGCGCCGGCAACCACCGGATCGCCCCGCT
This sequence comes from Candidatus Poriferisocius sp., assembly GCF_965208475.1. Lineage (GTDB taxonomy): Bacteria > Actinomycetota > Acidimicrobiia > Acidimicrobiales > Bin134 > Poriferisocius. Next base: position 1,713,830 of record NZ_OZ242338.1, read on the forward strand.
TGAGGGTTCCGTGCTGAACCAACAGGGTGGCCACCGGACCCCGGCCGATGTCCAGATTGGACTCCAGGACCACGCCCCGGGCCCGACCTTCCGGGTCGGCCCGCAGATCCTCCACCTCGGCCACCACCGCAAGCTGCTCGAGCAGATCGTCGATGCCCAGGTTCTGAAGGGCGGACATCTCCACCATGATGGTGTCGCCGCCCCATTGCTCGGGCACCAGCTCGTGCTCGGAAAGCTGCTGCATGGCCCGAGTGGGATCGGCATTGTTGCGGTCGATCTTGTTGACCGCGACCACGATGGGCACATCGGCGGCCCGGGCGTGGTTGATGGCCTCCAGGGTCTGGGGCATCACCCCGTCATCGGCCGCCACCACCAGAATCACAATGTCGGTGGCATCGGCACCCCGAGCCCGCATCGCCGTGAAAGCCGCGTGGCCCGGCGTGTCGATAAAGGTCAGGGTCCGACCTTCTTTGTCAACCTGGTAGGCCCCGATGTGCTGGGTGATGCCACCAGCCTCGCCTTCGGCCACATTGGCGCTGCGGATCTGATCCAACAGCTTGGTCTTGCCGTGGTCAACATGGCCCATAACGGTGATGACTGGCGGCCGAACCGGATAGGCGTCTTCGGATTCATCCTCTTCGAAGTCGGCCTCGAGCAGCTTCAGCAGTTCGTTCTCCTGCTCTTCACCGGGATCCACCAGACGGAGCTCGGCGCCGATCTCTGCCGCGAAGAGCTCGATCATATCGTCGGTTAGCGATTGGGTTGCCGTGACCATCTCGCCTTGCTGCATGAGAAACCGGACCACATCAGCGGCCGTCTGGTTCAGCTTTGGCCCCACCTCCAACGGCGTGGAGGATCGCTCTATCACCACCACTCCTGCGGGCGCGGCGGCATCCGTTGGGGTGTAGTCCGGGACGTTCATGGGCTGGAGGTCTTCGGCCACCCGCCGCCGACGCCGGCTCTTGCGACGTCTCTGCTGAGGACGCTGAGGGCCGCCACGGCCCCGCCCGCCCGGGCCTCCAGGACCGCTGGGAGGCCCACCGAGCGCTCCGGCGGGGCCGCGTGCTCCTATTGGTGCGGGGGCTCGGCCCGGTGAGCTCGTGCCTGGCCCATGAGAACCACCGGCTGGCCGAACAGGACTGCGGGGACCCCTTCGAGGACTGGGGGTCGGACCCCGTCCGCCCCGGCCCGGAGGGGGCGGGATGGGCTTGCCCGAAGAAGACACCGGAGGCTGGCCGGGAGGGGGTGGGATGGGCTTGCCCGAGCGGGACAGCGGCGGACTGGATGGCGCCGAAGCGGCGGGCTGGACCGCAGGCGGCTCGGCGGCCGGTCTTGGTGCAGGACGAGGCGGAGGCAGGGGGGCATAGGGCACCGGGGGCTCTGCCGATGGCGCAGGCGGGCGGGGCCGAGGAGGCATCTCCCCGCTGGAGGTGACCACCCGCGCCGGCTTCGGCTCGGGTTCGGGCTCGACTGCAACCGGCTCCGGCTCGGGCACCGGTTCGGGCTCCACTGCAACCGGCTCGGGCACCGGTTCGGGCTCCACTGCAACCGGCTCCGGCTCGGGCACCGGTTCGGGCTCCACTGCAACCGGCTCCGGCTCGGGCGGTCGAATCAGGCCATCACGATGTGCTCGACGACGGACGCGATCCGCTTGAGCATCCACGATGCTCGATGAGTGGCTGTTGACGCCGATCCCCAACCGCACACAGAGATCAAGCGTTTCCTTGTTTGTGAGGCCAAGCTCACGAGCAAGCTCGTAAACCCGAATTTTCGCTGGCAAAAAGCTCTTTCTTGGTCTGTCCGCGATGCGCGGCCAACCCATTTGGGCTGGATTTCCATTTTCTCACGCCCAGCCCTCAGATTTCGAAGTCAATCTGAGGCAAGGGCCATTACTCCAGGGAAGGAACGCTCTCTGAAGCTCCCTTCACCTCCTCGTTCGGGGTTCTCTCGCTGCCTTCCGCAGCCCACTGCTCAGCCGACAGTTCTGGCCCCCCCTCAGCAGGACGCCACACCTGCTCGCCAGTTGCCTCGTCCACCACCCATTCGCCCTCAGCCCACTCCATTTCTTCGTAAGCGGCTTCTTGGGCCAGTTGAGTCTCGCTTTTGATGTCGATCCGCCACCCGGTCAGCCGAGCGGAAAGCCGGGCATTCTGGCCTTCCTTGCCGATAGCCAGCGAAAGCTGGTAGTCGGGCACAACCACCTCGGCCACACCGGTTTCCTCATCGATATTGACCTCTTTGATCTTGGCCGGAGACAGCGCCTTGGCCACAAAATCAGACGGATCCTCGGCGAAGGGAACAATGTCGATCTTCTCCCCCCGCAGTTCATTGACCACCATGCGCACCCGAGCGCCCCGAGCGCCCACACAAGCACCCACCGGGTCTACGTTGGAATCGTTGGACAACACTGCGATTTTGGTGCGATGACCAGGCTCCCGAGCGCAGGCTCTGATCTCCACCACTCCATCGGCTATCTCGGGCACTTCCAACTCGAACAGCCGCTTGATAAGCCCCGGATGAGTGCGGCTGACCACGATTTGGGGTCCCTTGGCTGTCTTCCGCACCTCCACAATATAAGCCTTGAGGCGGCTGTTGGCATCGGGACGCTCAAAGGGCACCTGTTCAGCCTGGGGCAAAAGAGCCTCTACCCGTCCCAGATCCAACAGTGTGTAGCGGGCATCGTTCTGTTGGATGATGCCGGTGACGATGTCGCCCTCCCGGCCGGCGTACTCCTCATATTTCAACTCCCGCTCCACCTCGCGGATCCGCTGCATCATGACCTGTTTGGCGGTCTGCGCCGCTATACGGCCAAAGCCATCCGGCGTGACGTCAAACGGCTCCCCGATTGGCTCTCCGAACTCATCCAGCTTCTGGGCGAACACCTCGATGTCGGCTGTCTCGGGGTTGATGGTGACCCAGGCGTACTCCTCGCTGTCGGGCATGCGCTTGTAGGCCGACTCGAGGGCATCGGCCAGCGCGGCCAGCAGAGCATCTACCGAGATGCCCTTGTCGGTGGCCAGCGCTTGGAGGGCTTCTAGCATGTCGGGGTTCATCGGCTGCTCTTCTCCTTCACTTTCTTCTCTGACGTCGGACCCCACTCAAATACGGTCTTGGCCTTGGCAATATCGCCATAGTCGACTCGACGGGGCGCCCCGCCTACGTCGACGGTTATCCCGTCGTCGTCGCTGCCCATCAGCACGCCTTGGATCCGGCGCACTCCATCGATGTGGGGGCCGAGCTTGATGCCCACCGTCTCACCCACGGCCCGGGCGTAGTGCTCAGGCCGGCGCAGCGGGCGCTCCAAACCGGGGCTGGATAACTCCAGGGTGTACCGGCCCGGCACCGTGTCGTGATCGTCCAACAATCGGGAGGCCACTTTGGAGGCGTCGGCCACCTCGTCCAAGCTGACTCCGCCGGGCTTTTCCACGATAATTCGCAGCACCCCGCCTCCGTAGGTCAGGTCGTACACCTCCAAGCCCCTTCCCCGCAACAGAGGGGCAAGCAAGTCATGCGCATCGTCTGCCACTGACATATCGCTCACCCCTTTCCCGTGCCGGTGTCGAACTGGTTGTCTCATCGCTCCCCAAAGTCAGAAGGCGTGGGCCGCTGCCCACGCCTCACCCGGCAAAAGAGATGGACGATACACAGCCGATCTTACCCGGTCGAAACAGCTATGTCGCTACAGGGGCAAGGCGTTTCTCAGTAGCTGCGTCCGCAGACCGCGATCAGGTCGGACTCCTCGCCGCTTTGGGGCAGGGATCCGTCGGGGCGCTGCAAACAGCGCACCGTGACCGCATCCTCGGCCAGGGAGGCCTCGCCCTCTGGGCCGAGTTGTGCCCACGGAATCCGGGCGAAACCGGTGGCTGCCGCCTCGCGCACCTCGGCGAGGGTGGCCGCCTCGGAAATCTGCGAGTCCCGCCAGGCGGTCGCACCGCCAAGAATTCGCCCCTGAATGTCATCCAGCAGCGATTCCACTGCCTTTGGCGCCTGAGAGAGGCCGACCGTCTGCTTTGCGCCCTGCTCGTCGCCGCCGATACGGGAAACCAGGGTGGCCTGTCCCTGCTCTAGATCCCGAGGTCCGATCTCCACCCGGACGGGCACACCCTTCAGCTCCCAGTCGGTGGCTCGGCGTCCGAACCCGGTTTCGGTCCGGTCGTCCACCCTGGCCCGGATTCCGGCGCCAGCCAGAGCGTCGGCCAGCCGGTGGCAGGAATCCACGACCCCGTCGGCTTCTCGAACCGCGATGACCGCGGCCTGTATGGGCGCCAGCCGGGGCGGGACCACCAGCCCCTGATCGTCGCCGTGCGCCATGATCAGCCCGCCCACCATGCGAGACGACACCCCCCAGGATGTCTGCCACACCAGGGCCTGGTTCCCTTCGGCATCCAGGTAGGTGATGTCGAACATGGTGGCGAAGCTCTGCCCCAGCTCATGGGACGTACCCATCTGGAGGGCCTTGCCGTCGCGCATCATGGCTTCGAGGCACATGGAGTTGATGGCCCCGGGGAACCGCTCGGCTTCGGTCTTGTAGCCGATGAGCACCGGTATGGCCAGCACCGACTCCATGAACTCCAGATACACCTCGTGCAGGATCCGGGCGGCGTAGTCTCGGGCCTCTTGGCGGGTGGCGTGGGCGGTGTGGCCTTCCTGCCACAGGAACTCCGTGGTCCGCAGGAATATCCGAGGGCGCATCTCCCAGCGCACCACGTTGGCCCACTGGTTGATCAAAAGCGGCAAGTCGCGATGGCTCTGCACCCATTTGGAGAAGTAGGCGTTGATGATGGTCTCGCTGGTGGGGCGCACCACCACCGGCTCGGCCAGCTCCCGGCCCCCGCCCTGGGTGACCACTGCCAATTCGGGGCTGAAGCCCTCCACATGGTCGGACTCCCGGTTCAGGTAGCTCTCGGGAATGAACAGCGGGAAATAGGCGTTGTCGGCCCCGGCCGCCTTGATGCGCTGGTCCACCTCGGCCTGCATCCGCTCCCAGAGGGCGTACCCGTAGGGCCGGATCACCATGGTGCCCCGCACCGGGCCGTTGTCGGCCAGCTCAGCTTTGTTTAGAACGTCCTGATACCAGCGGGGAAAGTCGTCGTGCTGGGGGGTGAGCACCCCCTTTCTCGCCATCGTCACGCTCTCCTGCGGATCATCTCTATTTTCTCCCCTGCCTGGTTGGCATCATCGCCCTGCTCGGCCAGCAGGCGGCTCCGGTCGCGTTCGGCCTCCCGGGCGGCGGCCACCGTATCGGCCCGGGCCAGGGTAGCCTCGGGGCCATGCTCGTGGATCAACTCGGCCCACTCCACCAGGGAAGACACCATGTCCTCCTCGGCCACCACGGCCACATTGCGGCCCTTCACGAACAGGTGGCCCCGCTTGTTGCCGGCGGCGATGCCGATGTCGGCGTCGCGGGCCTCGCCGGGCCCGTTGACCACACAGCCCATGACCGCCACCTGTAGGGGGATCTCCCGGTCGCCGAACGCCTCCATGGCCTGCTCGGCCACGGCATACACGTCGATCTCCGCCCGACCGCAGCTCGGACAGGCTATGAGGTCGACGTTCTTGCGCTCCCGCAGGCCCATCGACTCCAGAAGCTGGCGGCCTGCTTTCGCCTCTTGCACCGGGTCGGCGGTGAGGCTGTAGCGGATGGTGTCGCCGATGCCCTCGGCCAACAGCGTGCCGATGCCCGCGGTGGACTTGATCAACCCCACCGGGGGCGGACCCGCCTCGGTCACCCCCAGGTGCAGAGGATGGTCGGTTACCTCGGCAAGCCGGCGGTATGCCTCAATCATCAGGGGCACGCTGGACGCCTTCACCGAGATCTTGACGTCGTCGAAGTCCACATCTGCGAAGTACTCGAGCTCCATCTGGGCCGACTCCACCATGGCCTCGGGGGTGACCCGGTCGCCGTATTTGCGGTACAGGTCGGGGTGCAGCGATCCCCCGTTCACCCCGATGCGGATGGGCACCCCCCGGTCGCGGCACTCCGAGGCCACCGCCTGGATGTGCTCGGGTTTGCGGATGTTGCCGGGGTTCAGCCTCAGGCACTGCACTCCGGCATCCAACGCGGCCAGCGCCATGCGGTACTGGTGGTGGATGTCGGCCACTATGGGCACCGGAGAGCGGGGCACGATCTGGGCCAGCCCCTCGGCGGCCTCGATCTCGTTGCAGGTGCAGCGCACGATGTCGGCACCCGCCGCGGCCAAGGCATATATCTGCTGAAGCGTGCCCTCCACATCCGCGGTGCGGGTGGTGGTCATCGACTGGACGGTTATGGGCGCACCCCCGCCGACCGCCACATCCCCCACGTGGATCCGCCGAGTTGGCCGGCGCTCGAAGGCTGCCTGGACTTCCACGATCTCAGCTTGGCATATCAGGCTTACCGTCTTCGAATTCCAATCAAAGAAATCAGCACACTAGAAATCACTGCTCAACTCAGTTTTTCAATTCAAAAGGCGCATTGTCGCCTTGTAATTGCTGTCCACAAATTCACAAATTCGCATTACTGACCCATGACCTAAAATATACTGGCCGTTCTAACGCCATAGTCGTGCCTGAATGAACACCGAAATAATGAATACCTAAAGCATGAAAGCATGGTTTTGTGTTCCCCTTTAATAGTTGAGTCTGTGCGGAGTAGACAATTATTCATCACCTAGAACCATGACGAGTCCGAAGAGCCAGATGGACGGGTCCCGTGATTACCAATTGCTGTTGCTAGTTCGGAAGTCTCACTGGGTCGGTGAAGTCCAGATAAACGGACCCAAGGAAGACAAAGCCCAGAACCAAGATCACGGCGTAGGCCACCGGAACCATCTTGGAAACGTCGGCGGTGTAACGACGGCCTCGCCACGAACGGAGGCGCTCGTAGGTAGCGATCACCACATGGCCTCCGTCGAAGGGAAGAAGGGGAATCATGTTGAAGACTCCGATAAACACGTTCAACAGCGCCAAGAACAGCAGCAGATTCCCGACGCCGTTCTCAGTGAGATCTGCACCGATTCGCAATGCGCCGAAGATCGATATCACGCGGTCTTGGTTGTCGGACGGGACCGCAGTGGTGATGCCGCCATCGACGGGGGCAACACTTTGTCGGGCGGGTTGGTCGGATACATCTCGGAAAAAGCCGTTGAGTCCGCTGGGGGAGAAAAATCGGCCGATGCCCAACACTGATTCCTTGACCAGGAATCCGAATTCCTCGAAGGTGTCAGGAATTGCCTTGATCAACCCGACGTCTACCGACTGGTTGGACCATGCCGACCGAGAGGCGATGCCGACATACCCTCGACTGGCATCTTGGGGATGGCTGTCGAGCACAAGCGCTCGAACCACCTCTTCGCTGCCTCGCTGAATCCCCAAGCTCACTGGCGTCCCTGGCCCAGGCAAAGCCGCCACCATGTCGTCCATGGTGGCCACTCGGCTGCCATCTATAGACACAATGCGGTCACCAGGCAATAGACCAGTTCGCGCAGCAGGGGAATCGGGCGCTACGACGGTAACCGACCAATCCGGAGAGGGGACGCTCTCAGTCCTCCCGACGGCCACTAGGAAGGAGAAGATCAGTGCCAGCGCCAACAGGAAGTGCACCGTCGATCCGGCCACTGCCACAGACATCCGCCGCCAGTAGGGCTTGCTGCGATAAGTGCGGTGCTCATCAGCCGGCGGAACTTCCTCGAGGTTGTTCATCCCGATTACCCGAACATAGGCGCCGACGGGGATTGCCTTGAGGCCGTAGACCGTCTCCCCTCGGCGCAGTGACCACAACCGGGGCCCGAACCCCAAGAAGAACTCGGTTACTTTCATGCCCGCGGCCCGGGCAGTGAGGAAGTGGCCCAACTCGTGCAGGAAGATCATGCCGATCACAGCCAGCACCACAATCAGCATCGGCAGCCCCCAAGCCACCCGCACCACAACGAGCAGGCCGGCCACCAGCACAAGGCCTCCCCAGCGCTCTCGTATGGCCTGCAAGCCGGCGAGGGTGGAGTCCACAGGCCGCTCTCCCTGAGAGGGGTGCGAGGGCATTGCTCAGCGGAGGTCGAATTGGCGGCCGATGACGTGCCCAGCCTCGGCTCGGGCTTTGCCGTCGATCTCCATAACCGCCTCCAGGGAGTCGGCCTCGGTGCCGTCGTGGCCGCCTAGGACTGTCTCCAAAACCTCTGGGATTGCCGTCCATCGTATCCGCTCGTCGAGAAAAGCCTGCACGGCCACCTCGTTGGCCGCATTCAGAAGGGCAGGCGCGGTCTCGCCCATGTGTCCAGCAGCGTAGGCCAGCTCTAGGCAGGGAAACGCCTCGGTGTCGGGGGGCTCGAAGTCCAAGCGGCGCAACTCGGCCCAGTCGATGCGTCCAAACGGGGTGGATATGCGGTCGGGATAGGCCAGGGCATATCCGATGCACAGGCGCATATCGGGCAGGGAGAGCTGGGCGATGGTGGCACCGTCGGAGTACTCCACCATGGAGTGCACCACCGACTGGGGATGGACCACTACCTCGATGCGGTCATAACCCATACCGAAGAGCTCGTTGGCCTCGATGACCTCCAAGCCCTTGTTCATCAGCGTGGAGGAGTCCACCGTTATCTTGGGTCCCATGCTCCAGGTGGGATGGGCCAGCGCATGCTCCACCGTCACATCGGCCAACTCGTTGAGAGTCCGCCCCCGAAACGGCCCCCCGCTGGCCGTGAGCACAATGCGGTTCACGCGCTCCATGCCCGCTTCGGAGGTGAACACGTCGTTGGCCCGCAGGCATTGGTGGACCGCGCAGTGCTCGCTGTCGACCGGGAGGAGTTCAGCGCCTGGAGTCCGGCGGGCCCTCTGGACCACCGGCCCGGCGGCGATCAGCGACTCCTTGTTGGCCAAGGCCAGCCGCCGGCCAGCCTCCAGTGCCGCCAGCGTGACCGGCAGTCCGGCAAACCCGACTACCCCGTTGACCACCACTTCTCCCATAGCAGCGGCCTCGGCGAGGGCCGCAGGGCCGCTGGCCACGCAGACTCCCGGCAGCGCATCGCGCACCTCGGGAACCCTGTCGGCGCCCTCCATCACCACGAGACGAGGGCGAAACTCCTGAGCTTGGGCGATCAACTGGTCAACCGAGCGGCCTGCCCCCAAGGCCGCCACGTCCCAGGCGCCGGGCTCTGCCCGCACCACATCCAAGGTCTGGACGCCGATCGAGCCGGTAGAGCCAAGCAGCGACAAAGAGGTCATGATCTCATGGCGCAGGGGTCGCCCGAAGGCTCAGACGACCTCGAGCATGAGGGCAGTGAAATACGTGGCCGGCAGCACGAGCAGCAGGGCATCGATGCGATCCAGCATCCCGCCATGGCCGGGGAGCAGAGAACCCATGTCTTTGATCCCGAGGTCCCGCTTTATGGCCGATTCCATGAGATCGGCCAGCGGAGCCACAACGGCAACCACGATGCCCAAGACCACGCCGTCGGAGCGAGTTCCAGATCCGTCGCCGAAGGGGCCGATCTCCAGAATGGAGATGAACACCAATGCGGCTGCGAGGGTGGCAATAGTGCCGCCGATAAGACCCTCGACCGTTTTGCTCGGACTGGCCTTGGACAGCGGGGTGCGGCCCGCGGCCCGTCCGACGGCGAAGGCGCCCACATCATGGGCCGCGGTCAAGACCACCGCGCCCAGCACCAGCTCGGGGCCGTCGGGCATGTCTAAAAGCAGCCCGCCGAAAGCCCCGGCCACCCCGATATAGACAATCCCGAAAAAGGTGACCCCGAGGTTGGACAGCGGGCGATCGCGCCCCACGCCGCCCACATACCACAGCCCAGCGCCGAACAGGGCGAACACCAGCACCAGCACGATGCCGTCGGCACCTCGCCAATAGGCAGCCAGCGGCATGGCGATTATTGCGGCAAAGCCCAAGAGCGATGGCGGATGGTAGCCGGCGTGCCGCAAGCTGGTGAACCATTCCGCCGCGGCCAACAGCAGGGCAACGCCGAGAACGGCGAGGGTGGCCTCCTCACCCCCGGCGATCGCACCGAGAACAATTCCGCCCAGCAGCAAACCCACCACGATGGCGGTGAGCGTATTCCCCTCCCGGGCGGAAGCCCGCGCTTCTGCCATCGGAGAGGCCGGCGAGGACAGCAGCGTGGCCGAGGGTTCGGGGAAACCGGGCCCATCAGGAGATTCTGGGGTGTCCAGGGAAAGGACCTCGTCTACCCGGTCGACCGAGGGAAACTCCACTGCCTCTGTGGGCTCAGGATCCTCGAAGACGCTAGAACTCTCGGCCGGCTGGATGGCCGAGGCCATTTCCGGCTGGTCTTCGTAGGGGGAGTCATCAGAGTCGTCACGCCATCGGGGTGCTGCGCCGGCCAGGCTTTCCCAGCCCTGATCCACGGCTGCCTCATCGTCTGCGGACTCTTCCCAACGAGGCAGGCCGGCTTCTTCCTCCTCATCGAACAATGAGGTCAGATCGTCCAAGAACATGGCCTGCTCGCCGTCGGGCGGCTCATCAGAGCGGTCTTTCGGTGTTTGGAAAGGATTGTCGTCGTCCACTGGCCCCTCCATGTGTTAGGCAGCCTAGATCTCAAGCAGCTCTTGCTCTTTGACGCTCAGTGCATCGTTGACGAGCTGCTCGTGGTCGTGGGTTAGATGGTCGAGTTCTTTGTTGGCTCGGGCCGCTACGTCCTCTGATATGTCGCCCCCCTTGCTGAGCTGGTCGACTTCGTGGCGACCGCTGCGGCGAGTGTTCCGAATTGCCACTCGTCCCTCTTCGGCCATCTGCTTGACCACTCTGACCAATTCGCGGCGGCGCTCTTCGGTCAGCGGGGGGAAGGTGAGACGCACAACGTTCCCGTCATTGCTGGGATTGAGGCCGAGGTCACCCTGGATTATGGCCCGCTCTATCGCTGAGATGGAACCCTTGTCGAAGGGGGAGATCACAAGAAGCTGTGCCTCTGGGACGCTGAAGCTGGCCAACTGTTGCAGCGGCACCTCGGTGCCGTAGTAGTCCACGAGGAACCTCTCGAACAGCGCAGGAGAAGCTCGGCCGGTTCTGACGGTGGCGAATTGCTGACGGGCGTGGTGGACAGCGGAGTCCATGCGCCCTCCGGCCTCGGCCACCACCAGATCGGTCAACTCATCGCCGGTCGTCATTCCAGCAGCACTCCTAGAGACCCCTCACGACACCAGAGTACCTATGGAGTGGCCGTCGAGTATGGCAAGAACGTTTCCCGGTGCCATGAGATCGAACACCACGATAGGCAATTCGTTGTCCATGCACAGCGAAACCGCGGTGCTGTCCATAGCCTTCAATCCCTGGGACAGCACATCGAGGTATCGGACCTCGTCCAGTTTCTCGGCATCGGGATCAGCCCGAGGGTCAGCGGTGTATATCCCGTCTGTGCCGCTGTGGGTGCCCTTCAGCAGAACGCCGGCCTCTATCTCCACCGCCCGCAGGGCAGCCGCAGTGTCGGTGGTGAAGAACGGGTTGCCGGTTCCGGCGGCGAATATGACCACCCGGCCCTTCTCCAGGTGGCGGACAGCCCTTCTGCGGATATACGGCTCGGCCACTTGGGCCATGCCAATGGCCGTTTGCACCCGGGTGGGCTGCCCCAGCCGTTCCAGGGTGTCTTGAAGGGCGAGGGCGTTGATAACCGTAGCCAGCATCCCCATGTAGTCGGCTTGGGCCCGGTCCATGCCCGCGCCCGCTCCGGTCATTCCCCGCCAGATGTTGCCCCCGCCCACCACGATGGCCACATCCACCGCAAACTCCGACCTGACTTTGACGATCTCGGTCGCGATCTGAACGGCGATCTCCCCGTCGATGCCGTAGCTGCTCTCACCGGCGAAAGCCTCTCCGGAGAGCTTCAAAACGATCCGGTCCCACCTCCCCGAACGCCTGTTTCCGCCGCCGTCGATCACCGCTAACTGCCGATGGCCGCCAACTCGAACCGGACAATGGCGCCGTCTCCCAACCGGGACTGCACGGTCTCCTTCTCCCCGAACATGCCCTGTTCCAGCAGCACTCGCTCGGCATACCACGCCCGCAGGCGGCCGGCGACGATCTTGTCCCAAGCCTGCTCCGGCTTGCCCTCGGCCCTGGTCAACTCGGTTAGCGCAACCCGCTCCCGCTCAACCTCCTCGGCGTCGACGTCGTCGCGGTGCAAAACCGCCGGCTTGGCAAAGGCAATGTGGAGGGCCACTTCATGGGCCAGCTCTTGGCTGATGCCGCGAGCCTCGACCACGACCGCGCTGGTGCCCCGACCGTCCTGGGTGTGCAGATAGCTGTCCACGATGTTGCCCTCGGCGGCCTGCACCCAGACCACTTTGCCCAACTGGATGTTCTCCTTTTTGGCCAGGCCCAGGTCTTCGATGGCTGCTTGGCGGCCGCTCACGGCCTCTGGACCCTCGGCCAGAACCAGCTTGGCCAGTTCGTCGGCCAAGGCCGTGAAGTCGCCGGCCTTCGCTGAGAAGTCGGTTTCACAGCGCAGCTCCACAATGGCTGCGACATCGCCGTCCACTGCGAGGGCCACCGCGCCCTGGTCGCTGGCCCTGTCGGCTCGGGCGGCAGCTTTGGCCATGCCCTTCTCGCGCAGCCGCTGGGTTGCCGCCTCCATGTCGCCATCGCTCTCGGTGAGCGCGCGTTTGCAGTCCATCATCCCGGCACCAGTGGCTTGGCGCAGAGCTTTGACGTCTTGGGCTGTAAATGAGCTCACGCCTGCTCCTGCGGCTCTGCTGCCTCAACCCCGGCGGGTGCCTGCTCCTGCGGTTCGGCTGTCTCAACCCCGGCGGGCACCTGCTCTTGGGGTTCGGGTGCCTCGTCGGCAGCAGGCGGTTCTGGGGCTTGCGCCGAGGCCGTCTCTTTCACCACCGGCGCCTCCGCGGCAGTCGGGGCCGTCTCTTCTGCCACCGGCGCCTCCGCGGCAGTCGGGGCCGCAGCATCGGGTTGGGGTTTTGCGATGGCACCCCGCTGAGCGATGAATCGACCCTCTAGAACGGCATCGCTGATGATCCGGCACATCAGCTCGCCAGAGCGGATGGCATCGTCATTTCCCGGAATCACGTATTGGATAACATCCGGATCGCAATTCGTGTCGACCACCGCGATAACCGGCAGCTTCAGCTTGTTGGCCTCCGCAACAGCGATGTGCTCCTTTTTGGTGTCGAGCACAAACACCGCCTCGGGCGGTCGGGTCAAGTCCCGAATGCCGTTGAGGTTGCGCTCCAGCTTGGCCAGCTCCCGAGTGATGAGGAGGGCCTCTTTCTTGGGCATCATGTCCAACTCGCCGGAACTGCGCATCCGCTGGAACTCCTTCATCTTGCCCATGCGCTTGGAAATGGTCTCGAAATTGGTCAGGAGACCCCCCAGCCAGCGCTCGTTCACGTAGGGCATGCCCACCCGTTCTGCGTAGCTTTGGACGCTGTCTTGAGCCTGCTTCTTGGTGCCCACGAACAGCACTTGGCCGCCCTTGGCCACCAGATCGCGCACATAGGTGTAGGCCGACTCGATGTAGGCAAGCGTCTGGGTCAGGTCGATGATGTAGATGCCGTCGCGCTCTCCGAAGATGAAGCGCTGCATCTTCGGATTCCATCGGCGGGTCTGGTGTCCGAAGTGGACCCCGGCATCGAGCAGCTGACGCATGGTCACGACAGGCGCCATGGTGATTCTCCTCTCCCAGCGGTTCAGCGAAACCCGGGGTCAGCACCTGACGGCGACCGTGGGATGCCCCGGGCGGTGATTGCATTCAGCCGGGAAACGCTTCCCAGCCGGGTCAAACGATAGCCGCTTCACCCTCCATTGCCATAGGCAAGAAGGAGACTTCAGCCGTCAAGGCTGTGATGGGGTACCAGCCGCACACGGCCGGCGGTCAAGACCAAACCCGGATCGAGATAGGCATCTCCTTCCCTCACACTGAAGAAGAACCGCTCAGTGGTGGTACCCAACAACTGACCGGCTGCCACCCAGTCGCCCTCCGCGACGGCGATCCAGCCCAGATAGCCGTAAGCGGTGCGAAGCCCGTCGCGGTGCAGCACGGTGACAAACCGGTTGTAGGCAACAGAGCCGGCGAACACAACCTCGCCTGCCGCGGAAGCCCGCACCGGCTGACCTGGCTCGGGGTCGTACTCCAAGCCTCGATTGCCCGGCGCCCCCACGTGGGCCGGCCTTCGAAAGCGATCCACCACCTCGGCATCAACTGGAGGCCGATACTTTTCTGGATACTCCTCCGGCGCCTCGGCTTGCAGCACAGAATCGCTCTGTGATGGCGGTGCCTGCCCCTGTACCGACGGGCTGCCCAGAATTGCCAGCCCTGCCACGGTCGCCCAACCAATCCGCAATCCCCACACCATGGTGCTTCCTCATGAACATCAACCGGAGGGGGAAGTGGCAAACAGGCTATCAAGCCCGAGGATGGCTGTCTTCCACCACTTTTCGGAGCCGTTCCCGACTCACATGGGTGTATATCTGCGTGGATCCCAGGTCGGCATGGCCCAACAACTCCTGCACCTGCCTCAAGTCGGCCCCACCGTCAAGCAGATGGGTGGCGAAGGTGTGGCGCAGTGCATGGGGGTTGGTATGGGCGCTGGCCCGGCGATCCACCAGCCTACGGACAGCCTGGGTGTTCATCGGGCGTCCGTGCAGGTTCACGAACACCGCGTCTTCTGCCACAGACGGGTCGGCCATCTCCCCCCGGCCATCGGTCATCCACTCTGTCAGAGCGGCTGCGGCCGGTTCGCTCAACGGCACCATCCGCTGTTTGGAACCCTTGCCGTTGACCGTGAGGCGTCGACGCTCCCAGTCGATATCGCCGGCGCGGATGGCGCACACTTCGCCGACCCGCAGGCCGCTGCCGTACAGCAACTCCAACACCGCGGCGTCGCGCTGGGCGCGAGCGCGGTCGTCGTCGGCGACCGCGGCGCGCGGCTGGTCCAATAGGGCCCCCAATTCCTCAGAGCGCAGCACTCGGGGCAGTCGCCGCTGCCGGATGGGAACCATGGCGCCCACCGTCGGGTCGGCGGCAACCCGGCCGGTGCGCTCTGCCCATCTGAAATAGCGGCGCAGCGACGAGGCCTTCCGGGCCATTGTCGTTCGGGCGTAGCCCTGGGCGCTCAGATGGGCCAAATACCTCCGGATGGTGCGGAGATCGACATCGTCGGGACCCGTATCGCGGGGGGAGGCCGGAAAGGCATCGTTGCGGGATTGCCCGAGCCACTCGGCGAGCGCGGCCACTTCTCGGCAGTACATCGCCGCGGTGTCCTCGCTGACCGACGCCACCGATGTCGCAAAGTCGTCCAGATCCCATCCCATCAATGCTCAAGACTACCGATGAGCGGGGCTTTCCCGGTGCAAACCTCATCGGGGTGTGCCCACCCGCTCGATCCAGCGTCCCGAGACCGCCACCCAGCCCGTGGCTCGCAGCCCTTCCACCGCGGCAGCCACCTGGGCCATGTCGAGCCCAGAGCGCGCCCCGATCTGCTCGGCGTCCGCGGGCTGCCAGCCCAGCGCGTCAAGCACCCGTCGGCCGGCAGCGCCAGGGTTTGTGCGGGTATCGGCAGACCTCGCCTCAGCGCCCGACAAGCCCAGCGCAATCAGCACATCTTCGGCGCCGCGGCAAGGAGCGCAGCCGTCGGCCAGCAATTCGAAGCAGCCGTCCGAAGCCGAGCTGCGAACCGGCCCGGGAACTGCCAAGACCGCCCTATCCCGGGCTGCGGCCTCAGCCACCGTGTGCATGGCCCCTCCGCTTGCGTGGGACTCCACCACAACCACAACGTCGGCCAGGGCCGCGATTATGCGATTGCGGGCCGGGAACCTCCACCGTTCGGGCGGCGCCCCCAGCGGCGCCTCTCCCAGCAGCACCCCTCGATCGGCCACCGCCCGCCACAGAGCCCGATTGCGCTCGGGGTAAACCCTGTCCATCCCATTGCCCACCACCGCGATGGGTGGAGCGCTCCCTGCCTCAAGAGCGCCGGCATGGCCGGCGGCGTCGATGCCCAAGGCCAAGCCCGACACGACGCCCACCCCGGCCGAGGCCAGATCGCGGCCCAGCTCGAAGGCCAGATCGCTGCCATAACGGGTGCATCGGCGGGTGCCGACGATGGCCACCCGAGGGCCGCGAACAACCTCGGGATCCCCCTTGTGGAACACCACTGCCGGCGGATCCAAGTCGTCGGACAACGCAGGCAGGTACCCGGGAGCTCCCAGAGCGGCCACCCCCACACCATGGGACCGGTGGCGAGACCAAAGCCCCACTACATCGAGAGCGGCCGCATTCCTGCGCCATTGCTCGTACCGATCCTGCTTTCCGGCCACTTGAACCAGTTCGTGGTCGAACGGCCCAACGATGCGGGCCCAGACCTCGGCAGGCCCGCCGAGGGCGAGCAGCGCCCGCAACCGTGCCGGCCCGACTGCTGGCAGCGATGCCAGCGCCACCAGCCATGCTTCCACCGGCAGCTTTTCGACATCTTCGCCCGGAGCTGCCTCCGACCCTTTTTGCTCACCGGGCATTGGCGAAGCTCCAGGGATCGTGGGCCACGGTGACCGGTTCGGAGCGCAAGAACAGTGCTTGGGCCACGACTTCCCCGGTCAGTGGGGGCTCCCCTCCAGCCAAGTCGGTCAGAGTCAGGGCCACGCGCCGTACTCGTTGGAGCCCTCTGGCGGTGAGCCGGCCCTCCCCGATGGCCTGGCACAGCAGGTTCTTGGCCTCGGGGTCGAGCGGCGCCAGCGTGTCCAATGCGCTGTCTTGCAGTTCGCTGTTGGCCGCCACCCCTCGGTGGCGCGCCGCAGCTCGCGCTTGGTCGACCCTGCATTTGACTTCAGCCGACGACTCCCCGGCAGGGGCATCGAACAGATCGCCGGCATCAGGGCGTCCTACGTGGATCCTCAGGTCGAACCGGTCCAGCAGCGGGCCGCTCAGTCGCCGGGCATAGCGCAGACGGGCCAAGGGAGTGCATCGGCACATTCCGGGCTGTCCGAGGTCTCCGCACGGGCACGGGTTCATCGCCCCCACCAGGAGAAACCGAGCAGGAAACGACGCCACAGCGGCCGCCCGGTTCACCCGGATGATTCCCTCTTCGAGAGGCTGGCGCAGCGAATCCAGGGCTTGGGGGGCGAACTCACCCATCTCGTCCAAGAACAGCACCCCGCCGTGAGCGCAGCTGATCGCACCGGGTCGCAACCCCCGGCTACCGCCGCCCACCAGTGAGACCATCGAAGCCGAGTGATGGGGCGCTTGCCACGGGGCCCGGTGAACTAGACCGGAGGAGGGCAGCTCCAGGCCGGCGGCAGAGCGAACCATGGTGGCCTCGATGGCGGTGGCCTCATCCAACGGTGGAAGAAGTCCGGGGAGCCGACGCGCCAGCATGGTCTTGCCGGCGCCGGGCGGACCGATCATCAACAGGTGATGCCCGCCGGCCGCGGCTATCTCCAAACCCAGGCGAGCCATGTGCTGACCTCTCACATCAGACAGGTCCACCGACTCGTCCCACTGGCGCCCCGATTCCGGCGCGGGCAGATCGGGCCAGACATCTTCGCCTCGGAGCGCTGCGATCAAGTGCTTGAGGGTGTCCGGCGCCCGAATCTCGGGGCCATTGGCCAAGGCTGCCTCCGCGGCGCTCTCCGGGGCAACCACCACTGCGGCGGTGTCCAGACAGCGCACTTGGGGTAGCACTCCGGGTACCGCCCGGAGGTGGCCGTCAAGGCCCAGTTCGGCCAGAAAGGCCGTACCGGCCACAATCTCAGAACTGAGTTTTTCATCGGCGACCATCACACCGATGGCGATAGCCAAGTCGAGTCCTGGGCCTTCTTTGCGGATACCTGAGGGGGCCAGGTTCACGGTTATGCGTCCTGGGGGCCAATCGACGCCGCTGGACAGCAGAGCGGCCCGGACCCGGTCGCGGGCCTCCCGACAGGCGGCGTCGGGCAGGCCCACCACGGTGAAGGTGGGCAAACCCGAGGAGACGTGGACCTCCACCGAAACCGGATGTCCGGTGATGCCGGCGAGAACGGAGGCGGGAATGGTGGCAAGCACGGTTAGCGCTTTCCCGAGGATGACTCCTCGTGCCTGGGGGGTGGCCATCACGCCGACCACGAGCGTGCCCTAGACCATAGCGATGGGCAGTGACAACTGTGAGCCAGCCGGGGAACCTGCGCCCCATCCGACCCCCAAGGGGTCAATCCTCAAAGGACTTCGCTGATGTAGCGGATCGCGGCTTCTATCTCGCCGGCGGTCAACAGCCCCCCGAAAGCGGGCATGCGGTCTCGGCCCTCAGCCACCACGGCCGCGGCATCGCCGAGATCGGAATATACCTGGACAAGCCGGCCCTGATTCAGCCGCGGGCCATCGGCAGTCCCGCTGCCGTCGGCGTCATGGCAGGACGAGCAGCGGTCGATGAACACTGCCCGTCCGGCCACCAGCCCAGGATCAGGGGTTCCGCCTGGCCCCACTCCCACCCCGGGAGACGTACCCGGCCCGCAGCCCGCGGCCACCACCACGCAAAGGGCAATTGAGATCGACCGCAGAGCAATCCCAGCTTCGCTGACTGCCACCTTCGGGACGATACTGGTACGCATGGGCTTCGACCCCACGCGAAAGCATCGGCGCACCCGCTTCGACTACTGGTACGTCGCCCTGGGGCTGCTGGTCTGCGCCGGGCTGATTCTGTGGGCCGTGCTGGGTTGATGCAGAAGGACCCCTAGAACGCTGCCTCGATCACCCTGATCTCTCGGCCCACCACCTCGGCCACATCGAACCGAATCTGCACCGGCCCCTTGCGCCCCTGCTCGGCCAGCCATTCGGCGGCCAACCTCCGTATCCGACGCTGTTTGTCGGGGCCCACTGCCTCCGCGGGAAACCCGAAAGCCAGCGAAGACCGGGTTTTCACCTCGCATACCACGACCACTGACCCGCGTTGCGCGATCACATCCAACTCGCCCCGACTGCACCGCCAATTGCGGTCCAACACCTGAAAGCCATGGCGGCGATACCAGCGGACAGCACGGTCCTCGCCCCAACGGCCCAACGCCTGTTTGTATGCCATCGCCCCACCGTAGGCGGGGTGGGTGACAACTCCCCCTAGAAGCGCTTCTCTTTGACGCGGGCAGCCCGGCCGATGCGGTCGCGCAGGTAATAGAGCTTGGCCCGGCGCACATCGCCGCGGGCCCCGACCTCCACCTTGGCGATGATGGGTGAATGGGCCGGGAATGTTCGCTCCACTCCCACCCCGAAACTCACCTTCCTAACGGTGAAGGTCTCACGTATGCCGCTGCCCTGGCGGCGGATGACCACACCCTCGAATACCTGGACCCGCTCGCGACTCCCCTCCACCACCCGCACATGCACCTTCACCGCGTCACCGGGGCCGAACCCTGGAATGTCAGTGCGCCTGGTGCCGCGGTCAACGATATCGGTGGGGTTCATAGCACGCCTCTTGTGAGTTCTTCGGCGCCCAAGTCAGGCATTGGGGCGCGGCCGAAAAACTATACCCGGCCCGATCAGGCAAGGCCGAACTCTTCCAGCAGGGCATGCTCTTTGGCAGTGAGGCCGCCGCGGGCCTCGATGAGGTCGGGCCGCAAGGCGGCCGTTCGGGCCAGCGACTGGGCCCTTCGCCAGCGCTCCACACGACCGTGATCTCCTGAGCGCAGCACTTCGGGCACCGCCCAGCCCCGGAACTCAGCCGGACGGGTGAAATGGGGATACTCCAAGAGCCCATCGCTGAACGACTCCTCGGCGACCGACAGCTCGTTGCCCAGAACGCCCGGAACCAGCCGTCCCACCGTCTCGATGATCGCCATCGCGCCAACCTCGCCGCCGGCCAGGACAAAATCTCCCAGTGACAGCTCGCCGTCTACTGCGTGATCGCCCACTCGCTGGTCCACGCCCTCATAGCGGCCGCACAGCAGCGAGAACCCGTCTCCTTCGGCCATTTCCCGGGCGATGTCCTGATCGAATCGGCGCCCAGCGGGACCCAGCAGGAAGAGAGGCCGGGGGGGGTCTGCCTGCTCAATGGCGTTGAACAAGGGCTCAGGCATCATCACCATCCCCGCACCGCCCCCAAACGGCGAATCGTCCACTGAGCGATGGGGATCGCCCGCACCCTTTCTGAGGTCGTGGATCTGCACCGATAGGCGGCCCTGCTCGACTGCCCTTCCGATCACCCCATAGCCCAAGAACTCATCCAACAAGGACGGGAAGATGGTGAAAACGTCAACTCTCACGGGGTCTTCTGCCTATGGGTCATCCGTGGTCGCCGAACAGCCCGTCCGGCACTTCAACGACCAGCAGGTCTCCCGACCGCTCCACCAGAAAGGCAAGGGGCACAAGGGCCCCGGATTCCAAGACCAGCAGATCGCTGGCCGGGTTGGCCTGCACCGCCTCGACCCTCCCCCGCTCCGTGCCGTCGATTTCGCGCACCATTGTGCCGATCAGCTCATGAACCCATAGCTCGTCGGGATCGGTAATGGGCTCGGCCCTGAGCACCAGACCCCGCAGGGACTCAGCCGCGCTTCGGTCGACGACCTCGGCGAACCGCACAATCCAACGCTGCCGAAATGCCCGGGCCTCGGCCACCGTGAGCGAGCCGGAATCGGTGCAGAGCACCGACCCAGCCTCTAGCCGCTCGGCGCGATTGGTCCACAGCGCGACCACCGTCTCCCCCCGGATCCCATGAGCCCGGTCGATGCGGCCAACCTCTAGCAGAGGAGGCACGCCCGGCGCCCTCGAGCGATCAGTCGACGAACTCGACGTCGACGAAGCTGCCGTCTCTGCTGGCTGCGGCCCGCACAATGGTGCGGATGGAGTTGGCGACTCGGCCGCGGCGACCGATGACTCGGCCCATGTCGCCTTCGGCCACCGTTACCTCCAACGCCACCGAGCCCTGCCGTTCGACCACCTCGACCTCGACTTCGTCGGGATTTTCCACCACCGACTTCACCAGGTACTCCAGAACATTGCGGGCAGTTGGGACTTCGATGGTGTTGATGTCGCCGTCTTCGTCGAAATTATCGTCGTAGCCGTCGTCCTCGAATTCGTCGTCCTCAACTCTCAAGTCGGCATCGCTCACGTTTCCCCGCCCTCGGCTTTCTCGGTGTCTTGCTCCGCAGCTTGGTCTTTGTCCGTCACAGAATCCCCAGCGTCCTCACCGGCATTCGCCGATTGGACATCGCCGGGTTCGTCTGTTTCCGCCACAGAATCCCCGGCATCGCCGGTGGTCGTTTCGGCTTCTGCTGAGGCCGCCGTTGTCACCATCGCCGGGCGCTGGTCAACCTCTTGGGCCGACCCTCCACCACCGGTGAACTCCGCCCACGCGCCGGAGATAGCCAACAGCTTCTGCACCCGCTCGCTTGGCTGGGCGCCATGGCGCAGCCAGTGCAGCGCTCGCTCGTTGTCGATCTCAACCTGCGACGGTTCCATGCGGGGGTTGTAGGTGCCCAAGATCTCAATGAACCGCCCATTGCGGGCCTTGCGGGAATCAGCGGCTACGACGCGGTAGGTGGGCTGCTTCTTCTTGCCCATCCGCATCAACCGGAGTCTTACTGCCACGAGCCAGTCAGCCCTTCCATCGTCCTGAGCCCAATTGGCCCCTCATCAGTGCCCGTGCAGGCACGAACCGGCGCCGGCCACCGGAATAGGGGAACTCTACCCGCCGGCAATCCCTGTGGGCTACCTCAGGGAGGAGAGATCGAATTGCCCGTCCTCCAAGCCCGGCAAGGTCAGCTTGGGCTTGCCCGGCTTCTTGTGCTGGCTGCCCGGCGGGGTCACCCGGCTCCCCTTGCGGCCTTTCTTGGGCTTTCTCCGACCCGAAGCCGGCCCCTTGCCGCCGCCCATTTTCTTCATCATCCGCTGAACTTCGCTGAACTGCCTCAGAAGCTGGGAGACCTCTGAGGGACGGACTCCCGAGCCGGCGGCTATCCGCTGGCGGCGAGAGCCGTCGATCAGGCGAGGGGCAGCGCGCTCTTGGGGGGTCATCGAGCAGATGATGGCCTCCACCCGGGCGATTCGCTCGTCCTCGATCTCGGCCTTGCGCAACTCGGGAGGCACCCCGGGGAGCATCCCCACCAGGTTTTGAAGCGACCCCATCTTCTTGAGTTGGCGCATCTGCTCCAAGAAGTCGTCCAGGGTGAACTCTCCCTCGAGCAGCTTGGCCGCGGCCGCTTCCGCCTCGGCCTCCTCGTACACATGCTCGGCCTTCTCGATCAGGGTGAGCACATCGCCCATGCCGAGTATCCGGCTGGCCACCCGATCGGGGTGGAACAACTCGAATTCGTCGATCTTCTCGCCGGTGGATGAGAAGGCGATCGGCCGGCCCACCACTTCTTTCACCGACAGCGCCGCGCCCCCGCGGGCGTCCCCGTCCACCTTGGTGAGAATCACCCCGTCGAGCCCGAGAACGGCATGGAACGACTCGGCTGTGTTCACCGCGTCCTGGCCGGTCATGGCGTCGACCACCAAGAAGGTGTAGTGGGGTTCTATGGCGTCGGATATCCGCCCGACCTGATCCATCATCTCGTCATCGATGGCCAGCCGCCCGGCAGTGTCGCAGATCACCACATCCCGGCTGGAGGCCACAGCCTCGGCCACACCTCGCCTGGCCGCGGCAATCGGATCGGAGGGCTCGCTGAACACCGGAACCCCGATGGCCGCACCGAGGGTGCGGAGCTGTTCAACCGCCGCCGGACGCTGCAAATCGGCGCCCACCAGCATGGGGTTGCGGCCCTGCTGCTTGAACCACGAGGCGAGCTTGGCCGCATTGGTGGTCTTGCCCGCTCCCTGGAGTCCGGCCAAAAGCACCACCGTCGGGGGCTTGGCCGGATGGGAAATCTCCAAGGTCTCGCCGCCTAGTGTGGCGATCAGCTCCTCGTGGACGAACTTGATCACTTGCTGGACCGGATTCAGCGCCTTATGGACCTCGGCGCCTATGCACTGCTGGCGGACTCTCTCTTGGAAGCCGCGAACCACATGGAGGTTGACGTCGGCCTCCAGAAGGGCGAGGCGGATCTCCCGCAGCACCTCGTCGACATCGCCCTCCCGCAGCGTTCCCAAACCCCGCAAGCGCTTGAATATGCCCTCGAACCGGTTGCTCAGCGTGTCGAACATGGGCTGCCTACCCTAATGGCCCGGTTTGGATTTCGATCATCGGGAGGTCAGGAGAACAGAGCCTCGGCGAACTCGACGGCATCGAATTCCACCAAGTCGTCGAGGCCCTCCCCGAGCCCCACCAGCTTCACCGGGACATCCAGCTCATTCTGCACGGCCATCACAATGCCGCCCTTGGCCGACCCGTCGAGCTTGGTCAGCACAACTCCGGTCAACTCCGCCGACTCGGTGAACCGGCGGGCTTGGGCCAGGCCGTTCTGACCGGTGCTGGCGTCGATCACCAACAGCACTTCGGCGACAACGCCGGGCCCCTTGCCGGCCACCCGGTAAATCTTGGCCAGCTCATCCATGAGGTTGGTGCGGGTGGGCAAGCGGCCCGCGGTGTCCGCCATGACCAGAGGCGCTCCCGCCGCTGAGGCGTGCTCGATGGCATCGAAGACAACGGAACTGGGGTCAGCGCCCTCGGCCCCCCGCACCAGCTCTGCGCCCGACCGGTCGGCCCATTGGCCAAGCTGCTCGACGGCCGCCGCTCGAAAGGTGTCGCCTGCGGCCAGCACCACCCTGCGGCCATCTCGCACCTGACGAGCGGCCAGCTTGCCAATTGTGGTGGTCTTGCCCGCGCCGTTCACGCCCACGAACAGCCACACCGCGGGGTTGCCCTCAGCCCGCAGTTCCAGATCCCGACCGCTCAGGCCTTCGGCCACCTGGGCCTTGAGCAGAGCCACCAGCCCATCGGAGTCGGTGACCTTGTCGGCCTTGGCCTGCTCCTTCAGACGATCGAGCAGAGCGGTGGTGGCGCCCACCCCCGCGTCGGCCAATATCAACGCCTCCTCCAGTTCCTCCCAGGTGGCATCGTCCACCCCCCGGGAAACCACCGAGGCCAGGAATCCCGATAGCGCACCCCGAGCCGACGACAGTCGGTTTCGCAAGCCGGCCCGCTCGGAATCCTGCTCAGCATCGGATTGCTCTACGGGGGGCGAGGGCCAGTCCTCCGGCTCTTTGGGCTGCTCAGCATCGGATTGCTCTACGGGGGGCGAGGGCCAGTCCTCCGGCTCTTTGGGCTGCTCAGCATCGGATTGCTCTACGGGGGGCGAGGGCCAGTCCTCCGGCTCTTTGGGCTGCTCAGCATCAACCTCCGACCCGGCCTCTTCTTGCTCCTCGGGAAGTTCGAGGCGATCCTTCTTCCGCAATTTCCGACGACGCACCGCTAACCCCTAAGAATCCGCGCAGACTTCAACTGCCATCGGGCTATTCAACCGACAGGGATCCGATGATCACGGTGAGCGTGATGTGCTCGTCGTCGCGTACCACCTCCAGATCCACCTCAGTGCCCGGTGCCCGAAACTGAACCTTGGCAGCCAGTTCGGTGAACGTCGACACCACCTCATCGTCGATGAGCACGATCAAGTCCCCAGCCATCAACCCGGCACGATCAGCGGGGGTGCCCTCACTCACTTCTATGATCAAGGCGCCCGGATGGCCCATCTCGGGATCGGTTCCCAAAACGCCCAGAAACCCCAGCTCGGTGCTCATCCCGCTCAAGATGCGCAGGGCGATGTTCAAGGCGATGTCGGATGGAATGGCGAAGCCCAAGCCGATGTTGCCAATCGAGCCGTCGGTCTGGATGAGGGTGTTCATGCCGATGACCTGGCCAAACCGATTGGCGAGGGCGCCGCCTGAGTTGCCGGGGTTGATGGGTGCATCGGTTTGGATCATCTCCACGAAGGCGCTGTCGCCCGCCCCCTCCCTGATGGCGCGACCCACGGCGCTGACAATCCCCGAGGTGACCGACTGCTGCAATCCGAACGGGCTGCCCACTGCAACCGCTAACTGCCCCACCTCAATCGTGGACCGGTCGGCGAACACGGCAGGCGTGAGCGCCACATCGGTTTCGACCTTCACCAACGCCACATCGATGGCCGGGGCGGTGCCCACCACCACGCCGCTTGCCCGAGTGCCGTCGGCTAGCTGCACCCTCACGGCCTCGGCCTCGCCCACCACATGGGCGTTGGTCAGGATGTGGCCGGACGCGTCGTAGATGATGCCCGACCCCTGCCCGATGATCCGCGGCCGACCCTCAAGTCCATCAGGCCCTTCCCCGGGCGGCTCCTCCGATTCGACCTCGGGAGGCAGGTCACCTCTGGGAGTTGACTCTGGGGGATCAGACTCGAGAGTCTCGGCATCCTCTCCATTGAATATGGCCTCGATGAGCACCACCGAGGGAGCAACTGCCCGGGCCACCTCGACAACGGGATCGACGGAAGCGGCCAACTCATTGGGACCATCGGGCGCGGCCTGAACTGCGGGAGGCCCGACCGGCGGGGCCGGGAGAGTCGGCGACTGCCCCGTAGATGCGCTCACCACCTGCGGCCCGGAGACCACCACAACTTCGGGTGGAGGGGCGTCTCGATTGAAGAAAACGCTGCCAACGCCGATGCCGATGCCCACTAGCCCGAACACGGCCAGCAGCACTGATGCCACCAGCATGGTTACCGCGGGATTGCGAGATGGATGCGGCCGTTCATCCGGCGGTGCCCAAGCAACCACTTCCGCCGAGCGGGGCACGGGCAGGTTGTCGGATTGCCCGGCCGAGGCTTCCAACTCCCATCCCAAGGGATCCCACTCCGACCGGGGTTCGTCGGGCTCGTTGCTCATCGTGTGCGCTGAGTCCTCAGCTCTGTTGGAGAAGTACCTTCGACTCCGAGGTTACCACCACTTTTTCGGAAAGCACCTTGGAGCTTCCCCCCGGTTTCATAGACACGCCGTAGAGGCAATCGGCTGCCTCCATGGTGCGCTTCTGGTGGCTCACGATCAGCAGTTGGGCATCGGCTCGGAACTCATCGATGAGCTGGAGGAAGCGGTGCAAGTTCACGTCGTCGAGCGCAGCCTCAACCTCGTCCATGACGTAGAACGGCGACGGCCGGCTGCGGAACACCGCGAACAGGAAAGCGAGCGCGGTGAGCGAGCGCTCCCCTCCCGACAAGAGGCTCAGGCGCCGGATGTTCTTGCCCGATGGGCGGGCCTCGATCTCCACCCCGGTGTCCAACAGCGCATCGGGCTGGGTGAGCTGAAGCTTGCCCTCACCACCGGGGAACAGCGTCTGGAACAAACCGGCAAAGTTTCGCTCCACGTCGGCAAAGGCGGCCGAGAACACGCTCACGATCTCCTCGTCGATCTTGCGGATCACTTTGCGGAGCTCTCGGCGACTCTGGCGGATGTCGTCAATCTGACCCTGGGTGAAGTCGTGGCGCTCCAACAGCGCCTCGTACTCCTCCAGAGCCAATGGGTTCACCGGCCCCATGATGCGAAGCTCCTGCTCCAACGCCCTTATGCGGTCGGCGGGAGCAACGCCCGGCTCGAGCGGCGGGCATTCGGCGGCCACCGCTTCACCGGGCTCGCAGTCGAGTTCGCGGCGGCACCGGTCGACCGCGGCCTCCAGCCTGATCCCCGCCTCGGCCAACTCGATCTCCGCGTTGCGGTCCCGTTCCTGGCACTGCCCCAGCCTGGCCTCGGCCTGAGCCCGCCGGCTTCGCAGGTCCTCCAGTTGCCGCACAGCCGCAGCAGCAGCTTCGGATTCCTCGGCCCGGCGGCGGCGCAGATTCTCAAGCTGGCTCCCCACCGCTTCGAGCCCGTCGGCTGCCCACCCGGCCAACTCGTCGATTACAGCCAGCCGGGTGTCGAGGCCCTCTCGACGGGAGGCGGCCTCAACCCGGGCTTCTGCCATCCTGCTCAGCCGACGCTCGATTTCGCCGCGCTGAGCGGACAGCAGCCGGCGCCGCTCCTGTAGCCCGGCGGTCCTTACTTGCAGCCCGGAGCGAAGGCTGCTTGCCGCCTGCGACTGCCGGGAAAGCTCGTCGCGGGCCTGATTCATGCTCTCGGCCTGCTCAACCTGCTCTGCTTCCCGGGCTTCGTGCTGAGGCAGCTCTCGGCGGAGCTGGTCGACCCGCCGCCGGCCCTCGGCGATCTTGTTCTCCAACTCAGCCCGACGAGGACCCAGCGCGGCAATCTCCACCTCGGCGTCGCGCAGCTTTCGTTCCGCAGCATCCGCCCTGCTCCGGACGTCAGCCACTGCCCCAGACTGCGACTGAGCGGCTTGTCTGACCCGGGCCGACTCCTGCACGGCCTGATCAAGCCGGCCATCAGCCACGCGCTGTTCCTGCTCGGCGGCATCGACTCGGCAAGCAGCCCGGGCCGACTCCGCCTCAGCCTCTTCAAGCAATCCCTTCGTGACCCCAGAATGGCGGACGCCCACCCGCCAGCCTAAAGGGGAGAACCGATCACCTCGGCGGGTGACGACCACCGAAGACGGATCGGCGACCGCCGCGGTGACTGCCTGCCCGGTGGTGTCCACCACCCCGACCCGGCCAACCAAGACATCCAGCAGGCGATCTGCTCCCGCAATCGAAGATCGCACATGGGAGCGAAGAGGCACGCCGGCTTCTGGGGCGGTCTGCGGCGCGCCCAACGCGTCGAGGGCCAATACCGCGCCACCCACGTTTTCCGCCTCCAGCGCGGCGATGGCCTGCACGGCGACTTCGGTGTCGGCGGCCACCACCGCGGCCATTGCTTCGCCAACCGCCGCCTCAAATGCCGCCTCCCAGCCTCGATCTATGTCCACAATCTCCAGCAAGGTACCGACAACACCCTCGATTCCGGCCAGCCGCTGGGCGCCGGATCGGTCTCGCGCCTCGTCCAGTGCCAACGACAGCGCCTCCCGCCGAGCCCCCCAAGCCTGATGGTGTCCCACGGCATCGGCCAGCGCCGCCCGCGACCGCTCTCGTGCTTCCCGGGCCTCCTCGCGATTCTGCTCGGCAGCCTCGAGCTCCCGTTGCCGGATGTTCTGAGCCGTCTCGGCGGCAGCGGCCTCGGCCCATGATCGGTCTAGCTCCTCGACCAGCTCTTGGCGGCGCGACGCCAACTCCTCCAGACTCCGGCCCAGTCGGTCGGCCTCGGCCTTGTCGCGCTGGATCGATGCCTCCAATGCCCTCATCTCGCCTCTCAACCGAGGGGCATCAGATCCGGAAGCAGGCAGGGCCTGGCCGCCCCACTGCTCGTCGAAAGACAGCCGAAGCTGCTCCAACTTCTGCTCGGCATCGGCAGCCGCGGTGGCATCAGGCCCCAAAGCGGCGACCTCGACTTCCACCTCGCCGAGCTCTTCAGCCAGTCGGCTCGACTCGGCCTCCAACGTGGCCACCACGTCTTCGTCCACTCCGGCGCTGCGGTCGCGCTGCAAGCGCAGGCGTCGCTCCATCAGCAGCGCGTCCAGCCCCCGAAGGCGCTCGTTGAGTCCCTCGAACCTCATCAGGGCGCTGCTGATGTCCTGTCCGTCTGCGGCTGAAAGCCGGGCCTCGGCAACGGCCACGTCTCGATCCAGGGCCTCTGCCTGCACCGACAGCTTCTGTGCCTCTTGACGATTTGCGGCTTGGTCCTGGGTGAGATGTCCAACCCTGAGGCGAAACTGCTCTATCTCCTGTCCGGCCAGGTACCGGCGAAGACTGCTCAGCTCAGCCAGCAGACCGCCGTGGCGCCGGGCGGCCTCGGCTTGGCGCTCCAACGGCCGCAGCTGGCGGCGAATCTCCCGCACCACATCGGACAACCGAGTGAGGTTGGCCTCGGTCGCCACCAGCCGCCTCTCGGATTTCTCCTTGCGGCGGCGATACTTCAGCACGCCGGCAGCCTCCTCGATCACCGCCCGGCGATCCTCGGGCCTGGCACTCAACACTCCCTCGATCTGGCGCTGGGAGATGATCACATGCTGTTGGCGGCCAACGCCGGTATCGCTCAGCAACTCTTGGATGTCGAGCAGGCGACAGGGCACCCCGTTGATGGCATAGGTGCTGTCCCCGCTGCGGAACAGCGTGCGGGTGATGGTTACCTCTTCGAATTCGATGGGCAGAAGATGAGCGGAGTTGTCGATGCTCAGCGATACCTCTGCCCTGCCCAACCCCGGCCGGGAGGCGGTTCCCGCGAAGATGACATCGTCCATCTTGGCCGAGCGCACCGCGGTGGGCGCCTGGGCACCCAGAGACCAGGCCACCGCGTCCACCACATTGGACTTGCCGCTGCCATTCGGACCCACAATCACCGTCACGCCCGGCTCGAAGACCAGCGTGGTGGGGTCGGCAAAGGATTTGAACCCTTTGAGGGTCAACGCCTTCAAGAACACCTATGCGACCCTACCCAGCGCAGGGACGCGATTTGTGGAACTACTGCCAGTTCCCCGACCGCGTGTCGGGAATCAGATCTGGCACTGCTCGCAGTAGTACGTATAGCGGCGGCGGAAGCGGTACTTCTGGATCGGGCGGTGGCAGCGGGTGCAGGGGCGCCCGTTCCTCCCCGCCTGCTTGAACACGTTGAGGTACTCGCCATACCCCCCCGGCTGACCGTGTACATCCACGTAGAGCCCGTCGGCCAGCGTGGCGCCTCGATGCTTGGCCGCATCGTGCAGGGTCTCGACCATCGCCCGGTGCAGCCGGCGAACTTCCTGGGGGCCCAACGAGGTGGTCAGACGGTCGTACCGCAAACCGGCGGTGAACAGGATCTCGTCGGAATACACCTCGCCCAGTCCGACCACCACCCGGTCATCGGTCAGCACCGCCTTCAGCTTGGCCTCCTGGGCCAGGAGTATCTGGCCGAACATCCGCCACGGCACCGGCTGATCAAGAGGGTCGATGCCCAGTCCTTCCAGTTCGGGGACCTCCTCTGTCAACTTCTCGGCACTGGCCAAGTACAGTTCGGCGTCGCCGACCCCATCTACCAGCCGAAGCTGACCGCTCTTGGTGAACGTGATGGACAGCACGGTGTCGGGCTCCACTTGATCGCGGTTGGCGTGACGCCGCAACTGCCCTCCGGTTCCCAAGTGGGCCACCATCACATCGTCGCTGTCCAAGCCCATGATCAGGTGCAGTCCACGACGACGCACACCGGTGATCTTCACCTTCTCCAGGCGGCCGGATAACTTCTTCGCCCCGCCCGACCGCTTTGCCAGCCGGGTGTCGGTCACCTCCACCGATTTGATGCGCAGACTGGACAGCTCCCTGTCCAGATCGCGGCGGATGGTCTCGATCTCCGGCAAGGCGATCATTGGATTGCTCCTGTCAATGGGGTCATAGGGCAGTTCTCGTCGTCGCGGCAGACAGAGTCTGCCAAGCTGAGGCGGCCGCGGCCTGCTCAGCCTGTTTTTTCGATCGGCCCTCGCCCCGACCGCTCTCCACGCCGTCCACACGAACGACGGCGAGAAACTGTTTGGCGTGATCGGGGCCCTTCTCGGTGAGGCAATACACGGGCGGTTCTTGCCGGTTCCGGGCGCAGTACTCCTGAAGCCGGGTCTTGAAATCCCGGACGCCGGGCCCTTGGGCGGCAACCGCCATCCGGCCGGCCAGCCACCCTGTGACCAGTTCAACCAGAACCTCCCACGGGGCATCCAGGTAAACCGCGCCGATCACCGCCTCCATGGCGTCGCAGAGGATCGACGGCTTCTCCCGACCGCCAGAACTGTCCTCACCGCGCCCCAGCCGCAGGGCCTCCCCCAACCGCAGCTCAATGGCCAGATCAGCCAGCGCCTCGGATCGGACCACCTCGGCTCGCAGCGGGGCCAGCTGTCCCTCGGCCATTTCCGGATAGGCGCCGTATATGTGGTCGGTAACCACCAAGGCCAGCACGGCATCGCCCAAGAACTCCAGCCGCTCGTTGGACGAGGCGCCCGCGTGGTCGGCGCACCATGAGCGATGGGTCAGCGCCTCGACAAGCAGGCTGGGCTGTGCGAATGCATAGCCCAGCCGCTCGGCCAGTGCTGCGGTGTCGGCTTCGGCAGTCAGGAGCTTCGGCTCAGCCGGCCGTGGACATAGTCGACGGCATCGCGCACCGTCTTGAGATCTTCCAGGTCCTCGTCGTCGATGCTGAACCCCACCGCCCTCTCGCTCAACTCCTCTTCCAGGGTTTCCACCAGCTCGATCAGGGCTAGAGAGTCGGCATCGAGGTCACCGGCAAAGGCCTGGCCTTCCGCGATGCGGTCGGGGGAGATCTCCAAGATGTCGGCCAAGCACTCCCGGACAAGGCCCAAAACTCCTTCGCGGTCCAGCGGGTTCTGTTCGACATGGGTTTCGGACGGCACGGCTTCTCCGGGGCTGTTCAGCAAATGGCGCCCGAAAAGTATACGCCAGCTTCTTTCCATTCCTACCCACCGAACGCACAGATGACCGGGGCGGGGATTCCTATTCGATGTGCAGAACTCGGCGCAGGGAGCCCACGGTGTCGCGTTGGGCCAGCTCGTAGGCCACCTGAATAGCGTTGGCCAGCGCTTCGGGCGATGAAGCTCCGTGGCTGATGATGCTGACACCGCTTACCCCCAAGAGGATGGCCCCTCCCACGGAGTCGGGGCTGAACTCGTCGTAGAGCGGGGCCAGCACCGGCGCCAGGAGCCTGGCCCCCTCCTGGGCATCCTTGGAGGACTCGAATGCCCGCAACAGCGCGCCGATCAGCTGCTTGGCCACCCCTTCGGCGGTCTTCAGGGCAATATTGCCGGTGAATCCGTCGGTGACGATCACATCCACTCGGTCGGCCAGCAGATCCCGTCCCTCCACGTTGCCGGCGAACACCGCGCCGGTGCGAGTCTGCCAGCCCCAATCGCCCAAGAGCTCGAATGCCTGCTTCACCAGGGGTGAGCCCTTGCCGGCCTCTTCCCCGTTGGACAACAGCCCCACCCGGGGCTCTCGAACCCCCCAGCGGTCCCGGCAATACACCGCACCCATCTGGGCAAACTGCACCAGCCACTCGGGGTTGCACTCCGTGTTCGCCCCCGCGTCCAACATCACGTTGGGCCAAGCCCGACCGGGCACAAAGATGGGAGTGGCAATGGCGGGACGGGCCACCCCCCGGATTCGCCCCATCCTCAGCAGCGAGGCCGCCATGGCCGCTCCGGTGTTGCCGGCGCTGACCATGGCCGAGGCCCGTCCGTCACGCACCGCCTCGGCCGCTCGCACCACCGAAGAGTCCTTCATCTTGCGCACACTGGTTGCCGCCTCGGCGCCCATGGCAATGACCTGCGACGCGGGAACCACCTCGAAGTCGTCGACATCGGCAAGCTGCTCGGGTTGGCCCACCAGCAAGATGGGAATGCCCCGCCCGGCGGCGAGGCGGGCGCCGGCAAGCACCGATCGGGGGGCATCGTCACCCCCCATTGCGTCTACTGCAACCGGAAGCAATTCCAAAGGGCGCCCCTCGGAGGGTTCGGACAGGGCGGCTTATGCCACCTCAACGGCTTCGCGCCCTGCGTACCAGCCGCATACTCTGCACACCCGGTGCGGCCGCTTGACCGATCCGCACCGAGGGCAGGTGCTTTGCGCCGGCGCGGACACCCGCCAAGCCGATGCCCGGCGGCTGCGGCCTTTGGCCTTGGATGTTTTCTTCTTGGGTACAGCCATCGGACAGTCCTAGGGTGGGAGGAGAATGCCGCGCCACGAGCGGAAACGGCGCGGGCGCAGCCCATGAATCTACTGGCCAGTTCGCAGCGCGTCTAACGCAGCCCAGCGGGGATCTCTTGGGCGGTCTTCTGCGGGGGTTTCGGGCTGATTCATCGGATAGGCATCAGGCGCCGGCCCGGCGCAATCCTCTGAGCACAGCGGAGCGATCGGCAGAGCGAGAACAAGGCAGTCGCGGACCATCGGAGTCATGTCCACCTCACCGTCGTGGATCAGATACGTCTCGCCATCGGCCGGTGCATTGGCGAACATCTCCTGCAGATCCTGCTCCACCGTCTGCTCGATGGGCTCCAAGCACCTCCGGCATGATCCCTTCCAGCCCGCTGACAAGGAACCGGATGCCTCGAGACCGCCCACAACCGATTCCAGCCGCATCTGAAGATCGACCAGGCCGCTAACTGCGGCATCGGAGGTTGACAGGCCGTCGAAATCGACCTGCAATGACAGCGTGCGGTGCGAGCCGGGGCGGCGCAACAACTCCGCCACCAAAACGACCAGCGGGCTGGTCTGGCTACTGCTCCGCGACATGTCGGCCCCCTCGATCTAGGCTCACCAGCCTTGGTGTCCCTACCCCGTAGTGTCCTGGTCGAAAAAGCCGTCATCGGGCTCGGGGGACGGCTCAGGGCCATAGGACCGGACCAGGTCGGCCAGCGGATCGCCTTGAAGCCGGGTCCGGGCCTCCTTCACCGTATTCAGAATGCGCTCGAGGGCGTTCTCAAAGCTGCCCAGCTTGGTATCGCAATAGTCTTCGGTTTCGAGTCGCAGCCGGCGGGCGGTGGTTTCGGCTTCTTCCACCATGCGCCGGGCCCGCTGCTCGGCCGCCTTGACCACCTCCGTGCGCTGCACCATGGCCTCAGCCTGCGATCGGGCGGCCACCAGTATCTCGTCGCCCTCCCGATGGACCCTCTTCAAGAAATCCTCTCGCTCCTTCAACAGCCAGCGGGCTGCCCGCATCTCCTCGGGCAGCCGGTTCAGGCAGCTCTGAAGCAGCTCCAAGACCTCATCCTTGTTGATCATGGAGGACGCCGACAGCGGCATGGGTCGGGCCGCGTCCACCAACTCGATTGCCCGACGCAGCAGCAGGTCGAACTCGGGATCCACGAACGTCCCGGCGGCCGAGCGGTGAGCAGCGGTGGTGTTGGGATCGGCGTCAGTCATCTCGATACCTCTCGATAAGTCGTTTGGCCACCGGTGGGGGGACCATGGAGTCAATCTGCTGCCCGAAGCGGGCCAGTTCGCGGATCAGCTTGGAAGCCAAGAACGAGTGCTTGCTGGCTGAGGGGATGAACAGTGTGTGTACGCCGGAAATGGCCTGGTTCATCTGGGCCATCTGAAGCTCATTCTCGAAATCGGAAACGGCGCGGAGGCCCTTCACGATGAAATCGACCCCTTCATCTTGGGCCACGTCCACCACCAGCTTGGCGAACATGGTGGTCCGCACATTGGGCAGATGGGCAAAGGACTCCTCCAACATCGCCTTGCGCTCCTCCAACTCGAACAGAGGGGTCTTCTGGGGGTTGCGCACCGTCGCCACGATCACCTCTTCGAACAGGCGCGCCGCGGTCTCCACGATCTCCATGTGCCCATTGTGTACGGGGTCGAACGATCCGGGGAACAGGACACGCGTCACTGCGGAGTCTCCTGGGGCTTGTCGTTGCTATCGCCGGCTGGCAATCACCACAACGGTACCCGCGTAGCGCTGCTGTTTGAGGACATGCCAGCCAACACCGGGAACCACCGCCTGATCGGACTCAGCCACAACGGTGTCGGCAGGGAGGCGGCCCAGCAGTTCTGGCCAGGCGTCGAACCGGTAGGGCGGATCGCACAGGGCCACGTCGTAGCCGCCATCGAGCCGGGGCAGCTCGGCCATGACCGCGCCGGGCACCAACCGGCAGCGGTCGTTGAACCCGGTGATGTCGATGTTGGCCCTCAAAGCGGCCAATGCCGGCGGGGCCGATTCCACGAAGGTGGCCGAGGCCGCGCCCCGCGACACGGCTTCCAGCCCCAACGCCCCCGTCCCGGCGAACAAATCCAGCACATCGGCCCCTTCCAAGCAGCCCAGGCTGTGCAGTGAGTTGAACACCGCCTCCCGGACCCGGCCGGCCGTCGGGCGCACGTCCATGCCCTCCGGAGAGCTCAGCCGACGACCCCGGGCCTCACCGGCGATGATCCGCAGCACCATGGCCGCTCAGCCCAGCGGTGGACGGGGCTCGCGGGACATCGGGGTGATGAGCACCCCATCGCCCAATATGAACCCGTCGAGCGGCTCGAATCCATGACGACGGTAGAAGCCCACGTTGGCCGGGTTGCTGGACTCCAGGTAGGCCGGCATTCCGATGCGGTCGCACCGCTCCAGCATCGGCGCCAGCACCTTGCCGCCCAGTCCTTTGCCCTGCTGGTCGGGCGACGTGCCCAGCACCGCCAGGTACCAGTGGGGCTCGGGCAGGCGAGCCTGGTGCATCTTGCCCAAAGCCTCTATCCGAGACGGCGCCAGCTCCCCCAGCAGCTCGGCCATCAAGGCGACAAACGCCCTTTGGCCTTCAGACTCCTCTCGACCAGCCTCTTCGACTCCCGTTGACGAGGCGTTTTGCTCGCGGGGCGGCTGCCAGTAGGCGACGCAGCCGTCGGCCCGGGTTCCGTGGAGTTCGGCGCCGGGGGGCATGTGGTCCAGCGAGAATCCCCACCACCGCCTCAGCGACTCCAAGCGGGCGGTTTGATCGGGGAACACCCACATCATCAGCGGGTCGTGTTCGAATGCATCGGCCCAGATCGCCGCGACCCGATCTCGCCTCTCCAGGCCCATTCGCACGATCTCCAACACGGCGTCTACCAGGATGTCAGCTCTTCATCAGGTAGTCGGCATCATCGTCCACCAAGAGCAGCTCCACCTCGGCCCGCAGCTCTGCGTGCCGCTGCAAGTCGGGGTCGTCGTCCAGCATCTCGCCGGCGGCTTGGCGGGCCCACACCACCCAATCCCTGTCCCGGCGCAGGGAGGCCAGCTGCAAGTCGTTCCGGCCCTTCTGGCGCTCGCCCAAGATGGTTCCCTCTCCCCGCAGCTCCAAGTCGGCCTCGGCCAGCTCGAATCCATCGGTGGTCGCCACCAAGGCCCGGAGCCGCTCAGCGGCAACCCCCACCGCGTCGGAGGCCAACAGGCAGCACATCGACTCTTGGTCGCCCCGGCCCACTCGGCCTCTGAGCTGGTGAAGCTGGGCAATCCCGAATCGGTCAGCGTCTACGATCACCATGACAGTGGCATTGGGCACATCCACCCCCACTTCGATCACGGTGGTGGCCACCAGCACGTCGATCGCCCCGCTGCGGAACAGGGCCATCACCGACTCCTTCTCCGCCGGCGTGAGCTGGCCATGGAGCAGCCCTATCCGCAGCCCGGCCAGCTCCTCGGCTTGCAGGCGCTCGTAGGTCTCGGTGACCGACCGGGCCTCGATGGTGTCGGACTCCTCGATCAGCGGGCACACCACATAGGCCTGGCGGCCATTGGCCACTTCAGCCCTGACCATTTCCCAGACCTCTGCCTCCTCGACTGCGGTCTGGGCCCATCGGGTGGCAATCGGGGTTCGCCCCGGGGGCATCTCGTCCAGCGTGGACACGTCCAGGTCGCCGTACACGGTCATCGCCGCAGTGCGGGGGATGGGCGTGGCCGTCATCACCAGCACATCGGGGGACGCGGCCTGAGATCCCTTGGCCCGCAACGCGGCCCGCTGCTCCACACCGAAGCGGTGCTGCTCGTCAACCACCACCATCCCCAATGAGTTGAATTCCACCCCCTCCTGAATCAGGGCATGGGTGCCTATGACGATGTCGATCGCCCCTGAGGCCAGCGAATGCTGGGTCTGGGTCCGCTCGGCCCCGGTGGTTTGATTGGTGAGCAGCGCCACCCGCAGAGGCCGCTCGGCCATCAGCGATTCGGGCGCAGACACATCCAGGCCGCCCAGCAGCGAGGCAACTCCCAAGTAGTGCTGGGTGGCCAGCACCTCGGTGGGCGCCATCAGCGCTCCCTGGTGGCCTCCCTGCACCGCAGTGAGCATCGCGGCCACCGCGACCACGGTTTTGCCCGCCCCGACATCGCCCTGCAAGAGGCGGTGCATGGGCACCGACCGGGCCATGTCGGCCGCCACCTCTCCGATCACCCGGCGTTGGGCGCTGGTCAGGGGAAACCCCAGCGAGTTGGTGAAGCGGTCGACGAGCTCCCCGCCGGCGTCGTGGCAGATTCCGACCGCGGCCCGCTCCACAGCCCGCTTGCGCATGATCAGCTTGAGCTGAAGCCGCAGCAGCTCGTCGAACACCAGCCGATTCCGGGCGGTGTACTGGACGTCCATCGTCTCGGGGCGGTGGACGCCGTCGATGGCCTGGTGGCGGCCGATCAGGTGGTGGCGCTGCCGCAGGTATTCGGGGACCGGGTCGCTGATGCCTCGCTGCTCTGAGCGCCGCAGCGCCTCGTCTACCCAGCGCCTGATCTCCCGGGTCTGGATTCCGGCTTTGCCCGATTGGGGGTACACCGGCACGATGCGGCCGGTCTCATCACCCACCAGATCCACGATGGGGTTGGTCATCTGGTGCTGGCCCCGGTATCGGTCCAGCTTCCCGAACACCACCACCTCCTGGCCCTGGGAAAGCTGGCGATCCCGCCACGGCTGGTTGAAGAAGACCAGCCGCAGCCGACCGGTCTGGTCGCTGACGCCCACAGCCACCATCGAGCGGCTGCCGCGGAGGTTCTTGGAGAACACGCTGTCCACCCGGGCCATCACCATGGCCTCCACGCCGTCTTCCAGGTCGCTGATCGCCGCCTGGTTGGTCCGGTCGATGTAGCGGCGGGGGTAGTAGGTCAGCAGATCCAGCACCGATTCCACCTCGACAGAGGCCAGAGCCCTGGCCTTGGCCCGGCCCACCCCGCTCAGCACCTCCACGCTCATCTTGTGGAAGTCGGCCATGGCGAGCGAAGGCCGGTTGGCGTCGGTCATCCCACCCCGAGGAAACGAGACGCCGGATCGTGGTTGAGAGCCATTCATTCCACCCCGAAGTAGAACGGATAGAGCGGCTGGTTGCCCTCGTGGACCTCCAACTCGACCTCGGGATGGTGCTCGGCCAGCCAGGCGGCCACCTCTTCAACATCGCCAGCCGTGGCGTCGGCCCCGGCGATAACCGTCACCAGCTCGTGGCCGGCGTCGACGAGCTCGGCCAAGAGCGCGGTGGCCGCCCCGGCTGCGCTGTGGGCCACCACCCGCAACCCTCGGCGGTCGAGCCCCAGCCACTGGCCGGCGACAATGGAGCCCAGCTCGCTCTCGGTGTCGCGAACCGCCTGGGTAACCTCGCCGGTTGCCACGTCTTCGGCCGCTTCAGCCATGGCCGACTGGTTCTGATCGGCAGTGGCAGATGGGTCGTAGGCCATCAACGCGGCCAGCCCTTCGGCGATCCCGCGGGTGGGCACCACTCGCACGGTGGCCTCGGCGCAGTCGTCCACCTGCTCAGCCACCG
Organism: Candidatus Poriferisocius sp.; assembly: GCF_965208475.1. Classification (GTDB taxonomy): domain Bacteria; phylum Actinomycetota; class Acidimicrobiia; order Acidimicrobiales; family Bin134; genus Poriferisocius. The sequence goes on from NZ_OZ242338.1 coordinate 1,751,841, forward strand.
GCACGATGTTCTTGTTGTTGGGCAGAAGCACGATCTCGTCGGCGTCAAGCCGCTCGACTGCCTGCACGAAGTGCTCGGTAGAGGGGTTCATGGTCTGCCCCCCGGCGATGATGGCCCGCACCCCCAGCGACTCGAAGAGGCGACGCACGCCCGCTCCCACCGACACAGCCACCACCGCGGTGCGAACCGGCTCTCCGGCCACGGTGGAGACTGTCCCTCCGATCTCGGAAGCGGCAGAAGCGTGCTCCGGTGCTCCGGGCCCGAACGGGTTCAAAGACTCGACGTGCTCCACCTGCTCGAATAAATCGGTCACCCGGATGTCGAACGGCCGGCCGACGCCGATCCCCGCCTCTATGCTGCCCCCGATGTCGTTGCTGTGGATGTGGCAGTTCCACAGGCCATCGCCGCCCGCCACCACAATGGAATCGCCCAAGGCATCCCAAGCTGCCCGGAACTCCCCGATGCGGTGGTCTTCGGCCTCCAAGAAGAACATCACCTCATAGCGGGTGCCGCCGGCATCGTCGCCGACACCGTGAGCATCTTGGGCGCCGGCCGCGGCCGCACCCACTCCTGCCGTCGGGTCCACCGGCGGCGGGTCGGGCAGCGCACGTCCGTCCACCGCGGTGGCCACCGCGTCCAAGAACAGCAGGAACCCCGCTCCCCCGGCGTCCACCACGTTGGCCTGGGCCAGTTGGGGCAGCAGCTCCGGAGTGCGCTCCAGCGAGGCCCGCCCTGCCTGCTGACACCCCTCTACCAGAACGATGAGCTCATCGACGCCCTGCTCAACCGCTTCGGCAGCCGCAGTTGCCACGTCGCGCACCACAGTCAGAATGGTTCCCTCCACCGGTGCCGACACCGCTTCGTCGGCCGCGGCCGACGCCTGCTTCAAAGCACCGGCCAACACCGGCGGATCGACATGGCCGGCGGTGGCCACCGCGTCGGCCATGCCCCGCAAGATCTGCGACAGGATCACACCGGAATTGCCCCGGGCGCCCATCAGCGAGCCGTGGCTGATGGCGTGGCAAACCTCGGCCATCTGATCCCCGGCGGCGGACACCTCGGCTACCACCGTCTCCAGGGTGAGCGCCATGTTGGTTCCGGTGTCGCCGTCGGGCACCGGGTACACGTTGAGTTGGTTGATGACGTCGCGGTGCAGCGCCAAGGCGTCGCGGAACCACTCCATCGTGGCCCGCAACCCCTCAGCTCCAAGACGGTCTGCCGTCATGCCCCGCGATGGTAGTTAGTCAGACCTGCCCGACTCGCGAACCGCCTAGACCAGCCGTTACCCTGCACTAACCCCGATCACTGGCAGAAAGAGTCTCCGTGCAGGGCGTGATCAAGGCTTACGACCCATCAACTGGCATCGGCGTTGTCGTGCGCGATACCGACTTGGCCGAATTCGACTTGGCCCCCGATGCGCTGGAGGGATCGGTGTTCCGGATGCTGCGCCAGGGTCAGCGCGTGCTGTTCGACTTGGAAGGGAGTGAAGCCACCCGTCTGCGGTTGGGCTCGGAAGTGGACATGGGCACACCGTCGTTCCTCACCACCGCCGGTGATTCGGAGCCCGCGTGAGCCGCTCGGTTGCCGATCAGCTTCGCATCCGCTTCGGCCTGGACTCGGTGGACGTCCGGGCGGGGCTGAACCAAGACGAGTTGTTCGACGCGGCCATCGCCGGAGACCGGGGCCGCACCCGCATCGGCGGCGGTGAGGCCGACCAGAAGGCATTCGCCACGGCCTTGGGCTCAGATGGGCCGCTGATCTTCTATTCCGATCCCACCTGCACCGGCCGGCCGGTGCAGGACACGTTCGCGGTGGCCTGGCCCGAAGTGGTGGACGATGTGTGGTGGAAATCGGACTTCAGCCAGTTGGACAGCAGCCACTTCTCGGGACTGCTGGAGCGAGTGCTGGCCCATCTGAACGAGCGTGCGGCCACGCTGTACACCGCCGAAGTGTTCTGCGGCTGGGATCCCGAGTTCGCCATCCCCTATCGGCTGGTCAGCGAGTACGCCACCCACGCCTACTTTGCCAACATCATGTTCCCCAAGGAAGTGCGCGACGACGCCGACCGCGGGTCCGACGGTTGGACCATGATCAACGTCCCCAGCTTCCGGTGCGATCCCGATCGCGACGGCACCCGCACCGACCGAGCCGTCATCATGGATCTGCGCAACCGGCTGGGGCTGGTGCTGGGGCGGGCCGACTACTGCGGCGTCGTCAAGAAAACCATGTTCACAGTGATGAACTTCGTGCTGCCCGATGCCAAGCAGCTCACCATGCACTGCTCGGCCAACGTGGACGACAACGGCAACAGCGCCATCTTGTTCGGCCTGTCCGGCACTGGGAAGACCACCCTGTCGGCCGATCCCAACCGCAGTCTGATCGGCGACGACGAGCACGTGTGGACCGAATCGGGGATCGCCAATTTCGAGGACGGATGCTACGCCAAGCTCATCGACTTGGACAAGGAGGCCGAGCCCATCATCGCCTCCGCCTTGTCGAGGGGGGGAACCCTCATCGAGAACGTTCCCGCCCTTCCCGGCAGGGATCTGGCCGACACCGACCCCCAAGAGCTCGACCTCGCCGACGACTCCATCACCGAGAACACCCGATTCGCCTATCCGCTGTCGTGCAACCCCCATGTTGCCCCCGGCGCCAAAGGGCCTCACCCTCGCACCATCGTGCTGTTGACCGCGGATGCCTTCGGCGTGCTGCCGCCGGTGGCAACCCTGGACCGAGAAGAGGTGATGTATCACTTCGTGATGGGCTTCACCTCCAAGCTGGCCGGCACCGAGGTGGGCGTGGTGGCGCCGCAGGCCACATTCAGCGCTTGTTTCGGAGCGCCGTTCATGTCGCACAAGCCCTCGGTGTACGCCGAGTTGCTGGCCCATCGCATGGATGCCCACTCGGCTCGCTGCATCCTCTTGAACACCGGATGGTCGGGAGGGCCCTACGGGGTGGGTGACCGCATGTCCATCGCCTACACCCGAGCATTGCTCAACGCCGCTCTCTCCGGAGACCTCGACACTGTGGACACCGTCAGGAGCCCCATTTTGGGGCTGCGAATCCCGGTGTCGTGCCCCGGGGTTCCCGACGAGGTGTTGAATCCCCGCAACACCTGGAGCGATCCCTACGCCTACGACGAGGCCGCGGTTAGACTTCGCGATCTGTTCCGCAAGAACTTCGAGGAACAGGACTACGCCTCGTTGGGCATAAAGGCGATGCTCTAGCCAAGGCTGCTGCTGCGATACCCCTGAGGATGGGCCGACTGCCAGGCCCACCCATCCCGGCACATGTCACCCAGGGACCGGACTGCCGACCAGCCCAGTTCCCGACGGGCTTTGCCGGGGTCGGCCCAAAGTTCGGGCACATCGCCGGGGCGGCGGTCATGCTCCTTGTGGGGCACGGGGCGGCCGGTGGCCTCCTGCATGGCAGCGATGACTTCCAGAACCGACGCTCCCCGGCCGGTGCCCAGGTTGTAGCTCTGCGCCTGCCCGGGGGATGACTCCAGATGCTCCAAGGCGGCCAAGTGGCCGTCGGCTAGGTCCATCACGTGGATGTAGTCGCGCAAAGCGGTGCCGTCCGGGGTGGGATAGTCGGTCCCGTAGAGCGGGACCTCGGGGCGGCGGCCCACCGCCACCTGGAGCAGGAAGGGCATCAGGTTCCCGGGCACCCCGTCGGGATCTTCGCCGATCAATCCACTGGGATGGGCCCCCGCCGGGTTGAAGTAGCGCAGCAGCGCCGCCGACCAGCGGGGATCAGCTCGAACCACGTCGGCGATCATCTGCTCGATCATCAGTTTGGTGGAGCCGTACGGGTTGGCCGGCCGGGTTGCCGCGGTCTCTGCCACCGGCAGCAAGTCTGGCTCCCCGTAGACAGTGGCCGAGGAGGAGAACACAATCCGGCGCACTCCGCAGCGCTGCATCACTGCGAGCAACACGGCCGCAGACTCCAGGTTGTGCCGGTAGTAACCGATCGGATCGGCCACCGACTCGGGCACTGATTTGAGCCCTGCGAAGTGCAGAACCGCGTCGGGGCGGACTTCAGCGAACACCTTCTCCACGGCGGATTCGTCCCGACAGTCGACTACGTCGAGCCGGGGATGGCGGCCGGCGATTTCCCCCACTGCATCCACGGCCGCGGCTGAGGAGTTGGCCAGGCTGTCCAGCACCGCCACCTCGTATCCCGCCCCCAGCAGGGCGACACAGGTGTGGCTGCCGATGTAGCCCGCTCCCCCGGTAACCAGCACCGACGCCATGTGCGGCACGTTAGCGGTGTGCCGCGGTGGAATCGGCACACATTGCCGTTATCCCGGACCTCGCAGGATGCGGGTCTTGCCGTACATCGAGCCGAACAACAGCCGGCCGTCATCGTCCACGGTGACCCCCGCGCCGATGGTGTTGAACTTGGAGCCGCCCAGCACGTAGTGGAATCGGGACTCCCCGGTGGCCCAGTCGGCCGCCTCGATCGTCCAGCGCCCGTCGCGCACCCCGCAGGTGTAGATCAGGCCGCTCTCCTCGGCCACGAAGGGAACCGAGTTGGGCGAGGAGACGTCGAGGTTGACCCACGCCTCCTTCAGTTCTCGGGCCACCGGATCCCACTCGTATTTGTGGAGGCCGCGGGGCTGGTATTCGGGCTTGTGGCCGAGCATGAAGCACAGCATCCGGGCCGCTCGTCGGGGGAAGCCGTCGGGGATGGAAGCCGGCTCGTTGTTCACCGTCATCGCCCCGTAGCCCGACACGGTGATCGACTGCTCGGTTTTGATCTCGGCCAGATCAGGATTTCCCATGTTGGCCGGCCCGATGCCGGCAATGCGGCGATCCGGCGCGCCGGGCAGCTGCTCCCAGTCGTCGGGAATCTCATCGCGCCACAACAGGGTGATGTTCACCACCTCGTCGCCGTCGCCGATCACCACGAACTTGTCCTCATCGGCGCCGAATCCCATGAGCGATGGCGTAGTCCCAGAGCCGTGGCCGCCGCCGTTTCGGTAGGGCACCCTCCAACATCCGTGGGCGGGGTCGTCGGAGAGCTCGGTTCCCGTCCAGCGCAGCTTGTGGTGGTGGTCATTGGACGACACATAGATGCCGTTGTCGCTGTCGACGCAGATGCTGGTACGCACCCAGCCGTAGCCGGTGTTGCCCCGCTCGGCCTCCCGGCGGGCGCAGTACTCGGCAGCGACCTCGGCCCCGCCGGGAATCTGGAGCGCGTGGTAGGCGCTGAAGTCGCGCTCGAGCACGACAACCCAGCCGTGATCGGTGGACAGGACCAGCTTGCCGTCGAAGGTCATGTTCATACCCACGAAGAAGCCCTCGATCTGGTCGGGCTTGTCCCACCGGTCACGCTCCACGATGGGCGATGCCGGGTCGGACGGATCGGTCTCCACGTAGGCCACCGCGTGGTCCTCGCGGCCGAGGAACAGGGTGTGGTCGCAATCCAGCAGCGCATATACCCCGTCGATGCCAGACATGAACTTCATCGACAGCTCGATGGCGTGCTCGATGGCCTCCCACCCGTCCTTGTCGTCGAGGCCGCGGAGGTTGGACTCCAGTTCGGGGGTGGGGGTGCGGCCCTCGCCGCCGACGATCTCGTGGTCGGCCAGAACCTCAAGCGTCCCATAGTCGAGCTTGGCGATGTTCTGGCGCCCGTTGGTCCACACCACCCTTCGGCCGTCGGGGTACGGACCCGATGTCAGGTGGCCGAAGTGGCACGGGCCGAGCCACGCGTACTGAATGTCGACCGCCTCGTCGAGCACCTCAGTGGGGCCTTCAGGCCCTCGCCAGGGCACGTTGTCCTGCTGGTCGCAACGCCCGTGGGCGATGGCGTAGGAGGAACGGGCCAGATATGGATTGGCGGGGGCGCGGTTCATGGGCCTACATCTTGACGCCTCGTCCAGCCCGCTAGCCCACTGGAGCGCTTCTTTGAGTACGATGCGGGAAAACCGACCGGAGGTGCAGTCTCGTGGGTGTCAGCTCATATGTTTTGATCCAAACCGAAATGGACAAGGCCCGGCAGGTGGCCGAGGCCATCCGCGAGATCGAAGGCGTGGTGATCTCTGAGATCATGACCGGCCCCTACGACGTCATCGCCAAGGCCGAGGCCGAGTCCATGGACCAGCTAGGCCGGTTGGTTGTGAGCCAGATCCAGATGGTGGAGGGCATCACCCGGACCCTCACCTGCCCGGTGGTCAACCTTTGAGCCCGGTCGCGATCCTCGGCTAATTGAGGATCATGGCCCGGATGGCCAGGCCGGCCAGAAAGAAGCTGCCGCCGGCGTAGAGCAGCTCGCGGCGGTTGGCGAGCTGAATTCGATAGGCGTAGACGATGGCCACTGCGGCGATGGCCGCGAAGCCGTAGAGGCGGTGCAGGTCGCCGGGATCGGCGCCAGTCCGGTTCTCCAGCACCACGCCCACAATCACCTGGGCGAAGATTGCGACCTGGGCAACAGCGATCAACACCCACAGCGGCCAACCTCGAAACCTGGGGCGGAAGTGGGCCCCCAGCGCCCATCCCCCGGCCGCGGCATTGGCCAGCATCACCACCCAGGAGAACCAGTCGTGGAAGCCGGCCAGCGGCGTGGCGGCGAGAACCGAGGTGGCGCTCACCTGAACAAGTCGGTGGCGAAGCCGCCTGTCCGGGGCGGCCCCGGGGCCACGAACCACTCGGTGCCGAAGGCGTCGGCGAACTGCTCGTCGGTCATAGATCCGAAGAAGGAATCGGCGGTGATCTGGCTGGCGTGGGCCAACATGGCCGCCCGCTTGCGCTCCAAGTAGGCGCTCACATCCACAGCATGGGTGATCTCCGCCTCATCGGTGCCGAAATCTTGCTCCGTGAACCGCTCGGCCCGCTCGGCGTCGATCTCCTCAATCGCCTCGGCAAAGGCCTCCACCTCGGCCATCTGCCGCAGGATCTGGGTGCGGTTCATGGTGACGTGGAACACTCTCTCAACCCCGGCTCTGCGGGCCGCGTACACCCCCACTCGATGGACTTGGATGTGGTCGGGGTGGCCGTAGCCGCCGTGGTCGTCGTACACGGTGAGCACGTCGGCGGATTCCTCGACCAGAATCCGGGCCAATCGCTCCACTGCTTCGTCGAAATCGGCTTGCCAGAAGCAGGCCGGATTGTCGTTGGCCTCCTCCCCGGCCATGCCGGAGTCCTCATAGCCCAAGAACTCCACCCGGTGGGCGCCGATGATCCCGGCGGCGTCAAGGGTCTCCGCTGATCGCCGCTCGCCCAGGGTCTCGCCCGGGCTCAGCGCGTCGGGCGCCGCCTCGCCTTGCTCCCCTCTGGTGGCCACCACCAGCACCACTCGGTGGCCCTCGTCGGACGCCTTCATCATGGTGCCCGAGGTGGCGATGGCCTCGTCGTCGGGATGGGCGTGGAAGTTGACCATGGTGGCCATCTACTTGACAGCCCCCGATTCCCGAAGGGCGGCCACCGCGGCGGCGTCAAAGCCCCAGTCGGCCAGCACCTCAGCGGTGTGCTGGCCGGGGTTGGGGGCGGGACGGGCGATCTCAGCCGGGGTGCGGCTGAAGCGGGGCGCGGGGCCGGGCTGAACGGCGCCCCCCACTTCTACGAACGTGCCCCGGGCCGCGTTGTGGGGATGTTCGGGCGCGTCGGCCAGGCTGAGCACCGGGGCGAAGCAGACATCGGAGCCGTCGAGGATCTCACACCACTGGTCGCGGGTCTTGGCCTTGACCGCTGCGGCCAGCCGTGCTCGCATCTCCGGCCAAGTGGAGCGGTCGTTCTGGTCGATCCCGTCGGTGTCTATGCCCACCTTCTCGGTCATCTCGGCGAAGAACTGCGGCTCTAGCGAGCCCAGCGAGATGTACTCCCCGTCGGCGCACTCGTAGACGTCGTAGAACCAGGCCCCGGTGTCCAGCAGATTGGTGCCCCGCGGCCCCCAGACCCCCATTCCGTGCAGGCCGTAAACCATGGTGATGAGCAGGGCGGAGCCCTCCACCATGGAGGCGTCCACCACCTGGCCCCGGCCCGAGGTGCGGGTTTCCAGCATCCCGGCCAACATGCCGAGAGCCAGCAGCATCCCTCCCCCGCCGAAGTCTCCGGCCAAATTCACCGGGGGCACCGGGGCCTCCCCTTCCCGGCCGATGGCCCCCAACACACCCGACAGGGCGATGTAGTTGATGTCGTGGCCGGCCATCGACGCATAGGGGCCGTCTTGGCCCCATCCCGTCATGCGCCCGTACACCAGCCTGGGGTTGCGGGCCAGGCAGTGGTCGGGGCCGATGCCCAAGCGCTCGGCCACCCCGGGGCGGAACCCCTCGATCAGCCCGTCGGCGCCCTCCGCCAGCTTCAGCACCGCCTCGGCGCCATCTGGGTGTTTCAGGTCGACGCCCACGCTCCGGCGCCCCCGGTTCAGCAAATCGGGATGCGGAGTGTCGGGAATCTCGCCGCGCACCCGGTCGGCACGGTCGACCCGCACCACATCAGCGCCCAGGTCGGCCAACATCATGGCGGCGAACGGCCCCGGCCCGATGCCGGCGATCTCCACCACGCGAATGCCTTTGAGCGGTCCCATGCTGCCTCCTGAACTCTCCACCGCTGGGACAGTACCCGCAATCTCCATAAACCGGGCAGCCCAGGATTCCCGTCCTTGATCGAGCTTTCAGCCCCAACCCAGCTCGTCGAGGCGGTCGTCTTCGATGCCGAAGTGGTGGGCCACTTCATGGACGACGGTGATGCCCACCTGCTCTACCACCTCGGACTCGCTGCCGCACCCCTCGCAGATCGGCAGCCGGTAGATATAGATGCGGTCGGGCAGCACCATCCCACCCCCGCCGTAGTCGCCCCGATCGGTGAGCGGCACCCCGTCATACAGCCCCCAGATGTCGGGATCTTCGCCCTCGTCCTCCACCAGCACCGCCACGTTCTCCATCAGCTCGCCCAGATCATCGGGAATCGTGTCCAGAGCGTGCCCCACCAACTCCTCGAACCGCTCCCGGGACACCTCAACCATTTCCGCCATCCTCCCACAACAACGGAACCTCCTGGCCTCGCCGAAAGCAATTGTCACATCCGTCGGTAGTTTGGTGGAGTGAGCGTGTTGGAAGGGCTCTTGGAGGGGCTGAACGAGCGGCAGCGGGCGGCCGTGGAGGTACCGGAGACTCCGCTTTGCATCAGAGCGGGGGCGGGCACCGGCAAGACCAGGGTGCTCACCCGCCGGATCGCCTATCAGGCCGGCGGCGGGGCCATCGACCCCAAGCACACGCTGGCGCTGACGTTCACCCGCAAGGCGGGCAGCGAGCTGCGAGATCGCTTGGCCCGGCTGGGGTTGCGGGGCACGGTGAGCGCCGGCACCTTCCACAGCACGGCATTGGCTCAGTTGCGCACCCGCTGGGCAGAACGGGGGGTTCGTCCTCCCGAGCTGCTTCACGACAAGCGGGGGCTGGTGGCCCGGGCGGCCAAGAAATCCGGAACACGGCTGGGCAAGGCCGAGTTGACCGACGCGATCGCAGAAATCGAGTGGGCCAAAGCCCGGCGCATACCCCCGGAGAGCTATGGGGGGGATGCCGGGCGGATGCGTCGCCGGTCGGCCCTGGCACCCGCACTGGTCGCCGACCTCTACCAGCGATACGAGGAAGAGAAGACCGAGCGGCGGGTGGTGGACTTCGACGACATCTTGATCCTGGCCTTGCGGGATCTGAATGAAGACGCCGATTTCGCCGAAGCCCGCCGCTGGCGGTTCCGGCACTTGTTGGTGGACGAGTTCCAGGACGTGAACCGGCTCCAATTCGACCTGTTGCGAGCCTGGCTGGGGGAGCGCAACGACCTGTGCGCGGTGGGCGATCCCAACCAGGCAATCTACCGATGGAACGGCGCCGAAGCCGACTACATCGAGCGGTTCGACCACTGGCTCCCAGGCGCAAACTTGCTCAACCTGGTGGACAACTACCGCTCTACTCCGCAGATTCTGGCCGCTGGCCGCGCCGTTCTCCCCGCGGGAGCGGCCACGCTGGTCTCCCGTTGCCGAGACGGGCCTCAGCCAACGGTGACCACCCACGCCAACGACACCGACGAGGCCTCAGCCATCGCCCGGGCTTTGCGGGCCGACAAGGGTCCGGAGACGGCTTGGTCGTCGATGGCGGTGTTGGCCCGAACCAATGCCCAGACCGTCAAGCTGACCGCAGCACTCCGCCATAGAGAGATCCCCTACAGGGTTCGCATCGACCTGCACAACAGCGGGTCCGACGCCGGAAACGGCCTGGCCAATGGAGCTGATGCAGTGGATGTTGCTACTTTTCACGCCGCCAAGGGGCTGGAGTGGCCCATCGTCCACTTGGCAGGCCTGGAGCAGGGCCTGGTGCCCATCAGCCGGGCTCAGACGCCGGCCGAGGTCGCAGAGGAGCGGCGGCTGCTCTATGTAGCCATCACCAGGGCCGAGCGAGAGCTGCACTGCCACTGGGCGGCGGAGCGGTCCTTCACCGACCGAACAGTCGCCCGCTCCCCCTCCCCCTACCTGAACGCCATCCTCAACGCCGCCTAGAGATCAAACGGGATGAGCACGACCACCACGGTGGCATCGCAATCGCGAAGCACCTGCTCCACCCGGTGACCCAAGAACGGGCGATCTCCAACTCGGCGGAGGTTGGCCCCCATGACCACCAGATCAGCTTCGATGTCCCGTGACAGCTTCAAAATCTCTTCGGCCGGAGAGGTGCCGTCCATTACTACCGTCCGGGTTGTTGCCCCCAACTCAATGGCGAGCATCTCGGCCTGGGCTACCATCTGCACGCCCACGATGGAGCCGCTGCGGGCAATCATCCGGCGGCTGAACAGCGACGGCAGCCCCGCGGGTTCGCTCCTTACGGTGTTGATGTGGGTTAGGTGTAGTTCAGTGCCGAGTTGGACACTGAGGTTGAAGGCCACCTCCTGAGCGGCACGCGATACTGGACTGCCGGTTACCGGCACCACAGCCCGGCTAAACGCCCCCGGCAGAGGCCGGTCCTGGTCTCTCGCCCGGCGCACCACCACCACCGGGATGGGGCTCTCTGACAAAACCCCGTCCACCAGGGGCGAGATCACCTGAATGGTGTCGGCGTAGTCCTGAGCACCCAGCCCGATGACGCCGAACCCCAGCCGACTCTCATCGATTATGGCCCGCACCGGATCTTCTCCGCGCACCCGCCGGTGCTCCAAGGCCCGGTCGTGCAGCACGTTGCGCAGTGGCGTGATATCCACTTCGGCGTCTCGGTCGCCCACCGAGAGCACGGTTGCCCCGGCTTCGATCGGCCAGGCGAAATGCAGAACCTGGGCCGCGGCAATCGACTCGGGACCCCCACGGCTGGGCAGCAGCAGCCGCGACGTCCGCACCACCAGGTTGCGGCTCAGCGCTTGCTCCCGCCCCAGCCGTTCCTGCTCGTCGGGGGTGCCCTGCCAGTTGTTCACCACTCCCCGCAGGGTGGCCGAGGCGAACAGCGAGGTGAGCACCGGCACCAGCACGATCACCGAGAAGGCGGTGGGGCTGAACACCCCGACGCTCAATCCCACCGTGGCGATGACGATCTCCAACGTTCCCCGGGCGTTCAACCCGGCCCCCAGAGCCAGTCCCGCCCGGTGGGTGCGGCCGGCGAGGCGGGCGCCGCCGTAGGCCCCGGCAAACTTGAAGACGATGGCCACCGCGAGCACGACCAGGGCCCACCAGAGGGCCTCGGCGTTGTTCAACAAGCGGAGATCTACCTGCAAGCCGGCAGTGGCGAAGAACACCGGCGCGAACAGGGCGTTGGTCAGACCCTCCAGGTGGTGGATGACATCCTCGTGCTGGAACCGGGACCGGTGCAGCACCACCCCGGCCACAAACGCCCCCAATACCGCTTCCACCTTCAGCCACTCGGTGGCCACTCCGAACACCAGCATGGTCACTACGGCCACAGCCAGCGCAGCGGCCAGGCTGCCCCCGGTGCGCCGCACCTGCCGCAACAGCAGGTCCACCAGCCGCTGGCCCACAGTCAGGGCCAACACCCCGAAGGCCGCGATCCCCCCCAGCGTGGCCAACACCTGCCCAGCCGACACTCCGCCTGAGGTGGCCAAGCCGGTGAAAACGCCCAGCATGATCCAGCCGATCACGTCGTTGGCCATGCCCGCGGCCACAGTGATCTGGCCGAAGTCCCGGCGCATCAGCCCCAGTTCGCTGAGGATCTTGGCCACCACCGCCAGGGACGACACGGCGAGCGCCAGGGCCACGAACAGCATGAACGTGAGCCGCTCGGCATCCTCGCCCAAGAACAGGGAGGGCAGCAACAGGCCGACCACCACGCCGCCGATCAGCGGCACCACCAGGCTGCCCGCGGTGACCAGCAGCGCCGACCGCCCCAGCTTGGTGATGAGCCCCAAATCAGTCTCGAACCCGGTCACCACCAACAAAAGAGCCACCCCCACCCAGCTCACCGCGGCCAGCAAGGTCCATTGCACGCCCTGTCCGATCTCCGGCAAGAACCACTCGAAGCCCGACTCCCACACCACCCCGAAAACCGACGGCCCCAGCACCAGCCCGGCCAGCAGCGCCCCCACCACCGAGGGCAGCCCCACTTTTCTCATCACCAGACCGAAGAGATGGGAGGCGGCCACCAGCACCAGGATGTTCACCCAAAAGACCAGCAAGTCATGGCCGTGGCCTGCCGGATCCGTGGCGGCCACCGTCGACCACATCCCCATCACCCCTCAAACTCCCAAACCACCGGCCGCATCCTCATCCGCTCTCGGCGGCTTCTTCCCAATCGAAGTCCACCACCACCGGGGCATGGTCCGACGGCTTTTGCCCTTTGCGGGCATTGCGGTCCATGAGCACCGTGGTCACCCTCTGGGCCAGCGGCTCGGAGGCCATCACCATGTCGATGCGCATCCCCTGGCGCTTGTGGAACCGCCCCGCCTGATAGTCCCAGAAGGTGTACAGGCCGTCGTCGGGCCACCGTCGGCGGAACACGTCCACCAGGCCCCAATCCACCACCGCGGCCAGCGCCTCCCGCTCGGGCGCGCTCACATGGGTGAGCCCCTCGAAGGCGGCAATGTCCCACACATCGTTGTCGGCTGGGGCCACGTTGAAGTCTCCGGCCACCACCACCGGCTCGGCGGCATCAGCAGTGGCCTCCAGATGAGACCGGAGCCGGCCCAGCCAGTCGAGCTTGTAGCGGTAGTGGTCGTGGCCCAGCTCCCGGCCGTTGGGGATGTAGGCGCTGGCCACCCGCACCCCGGCGCAGGTGGCCCACACGATGCGGGCATCGGGGTCGGCCTCCCGACCGTCGGCGAAGCCATTGCCGGGGTCGGCCAGCCCCACCCGGCTCAAGATGGCCACCCCGTTCCAGCGCCCCTGCCCGTGATGGGCCCACTGGTATCCCATTGCCTCGAAGGCCAGGCCGGGAAAGGCATCCTCGGCCATCTTGGTCTCCTGCATGCACACAACGTCGGGGTCGGCCAGCTCCAGCCACTCCTGCACTCGGGGCAGGCGTGCGTTGAGCGAGTTCACGTTCCAGGTGGCCAGCCGCATTGGGGAGACCCTAGTTGACACGCATGTAATACCCATAGAGGTTGTGTACGCGCGACGAGGGTGTGCCGTCGATGGCGGTGTGGTGGCTGCGGCCTCATCGAATGGCCGAGGCCCGCGATGGGGGCCCTGGCCGAAGGGGAACGGCCCAGGAGACCCCGGGGTCCTTATACTCTCGCCCTATGGAGCCTGATGCTGAAACCCTCGTTGGCCAGAACGCGTGGCTGGTAGATGAGATGCACCGCCAATTCCTGGCCGATCCAGCATCGGTGAGCGAGAGCTGGCAGGACTTCTTCTCCGACTACCGTCCCGACCGGGCTCTTGCCGACGCCGGGGCGTCGGCGCCCCGGCTTAGAGCCGTTCCCCAAGAGCCCGAAGCCCCCGAGCCTCTGCCCGGCCGGCCGATGAGGGGGGCCTCCGCCCGAATCGCCCTGAACATGGAAGCCAGTCTGGCCATTCCCACCGCCACCAGCTTCCGGGAGATCCCGGCCAAGCTGCTCGACGTGAACCGCCAGGTGATCAACGGCTATCTGGGGCGCACCGATGGACGCAAGGTCTCCTACACCCACCTGATCGCCTACGCGGTGGTGCAGGCCATCGCCAACCACATGCCGGCGATGAACTCCTCCTACCTCGCCGACGAAAGCGGCCCTCGGCTAGTGCGACACGACCATATCGGCCTGGGAATCGCGGTGGACGTGGCGAAAACCGACGGGTCCCGCTCGCTGTTGGTGCCGTGCATCCCGGAGGCCGACACTTTGACCTTCCCCGAATTCGTCGAGTTGTACGCCACCATGGTCCGAAAAGTGCGGACCAACGACCTGAGCCCCGACGACTTCGCCGGAGTCACGGTGAGCATCACCAACCCCGGCACCTTGGGCACCGTGCAGTCGGTGCCCCGGCTCATGCCCGGCCAAGGGGTGATAGTGGGCGTGGGCACCATCGACTACCCCACCGCCTATCAGGCCGCCGACTCCCGCACACTCGCCGACCTGGGGGTGTCCAAGGTCATCACCGTGTCCTCCACCTATGACCACCGCATAATCCAGGGTGCGGAGTCGGGCATGTTCTTGGGCGCCCTCCACGATCTTCTGCTGGGCAAGCACAACTTCTACGAGGACATATTCAAACAGGCGGGCGTGCCCTACGAAGCGGTGCGCTGGCGGCCCGACTTCTTGCCCCTCGACCGGGAGAGTGCCGGAATCACCAAGCAGATGCAGGTGAGCGCCCTCGTCAACATGCACCGTGTGCGGGGCCATCTCATCGCCGATCTGGATCCGCTCTCGGCCAAAGAACCCGAGATGCACGCCGAGCTCGACCCCGCCACTTACGGCCTCACCATCTGGGATCTCGAGCGGGAGTTCCTCACCACCGGGCTGGGCGGCCTCGACCTGGGCCAGCCGGACGGCAAGATGCCGCTGGGAGAGATCCTGCGGGTGTTGCGCAACGCCTACTGCCGCACAGTGGGCGTGGAGTACATGCACATCCAGGAACCGGAGGAGAAGCGCTGGCTCCAAGAACAGGTGGAGGGGTTCAGCTTCGCCCCGGTGCTCGACGAGAAGCTGCACATTCTAGATCGGCTGAACGCGGCCGAGGCCCTGGAGCGCTTCTTGGACACCAAGTACGTGGGCCAGAAGCGCTTCGGCATAGAGGGGGCCGAGAGCGCCATTGTGGTGCTCGACGCGGTGCTGGGCCGGGCCGCCGACTTGGGCATGGCATCGGCGATCATGGGAATGGCCCACCGGGGACGGCTCAATGTGCTGGTCAACATCGTGGGAAAGGACTACCGGCAGCTTTTCGGCGAGTTCGAGGGGAACCTGGACGAGTCGTCCACCCAGGGGTCGGGCGATGTGAAGTACCACCTGGGGATGACCTCTGAGTTCGAGAGCATGGCCGGGAACCGCATCCCGGTGGAGCTGGCCGCCAACCCCTCGCACTTGGAGGCGGTGAACCCGGTGGTCGAGGGCATGGTCCGGGCCCGCCTCGATCGAATCGGCCACGAGCACAGCGAGCACAGCCCGGTGAGCGGGCTGGTCAGAGGCCAGGCCGCCGACTCGGACAACCGCTACCCGGTGCTGCCGCTGCTGGTCCACGGCGATGCCGCGTTCGCCGGGCAGGGAGTGGTGAGCGAGACTCTGAACCTGTCGCTGATCCAGGGCTATTTGACCGGGGGCACAGTACACCTGGTGATCAACAACCAGGTGGGGTTCACCACCACCGCAGCCGCGGCTCGCTCGAGCTACTACTGCACCGACGTGGCCAAGATGATCCAGGCGCCCATCTTCCACGTCAACGGCGACGACCCCGAAGCCTGCGCTCGAGTAGCCCGACTGGCGCTGGACTACCGCAACCACTTCCACAAGGACGTGGTGATCGACATGTGGTGCTTCCGCCGCCAAGGGCACAACGAGGCCGACGACCCCAGCTACACCCAGCCAGAGATGTACCGCTTGATCGAAAGCCACCGCTCGGTACGCAAGCGGTATGTGGAATCGCTGGTCAAGCGCGGGACCATCACCCTCGAAGAGGCCGAACAGTCCATGGACGACTTCCGCTCCAAGCTCCAGCAGGCGCTGGAGGAGACGAGGGAGCAAACCCCGAGCGCTCCCCCCGAAGCTGGCGCCGGAACCGATCCCGCAGGCGCCAGGCGGCTCCATCTGTCCATTTCGGGGGACCTGTCGGGCCCCACTCCGCCAACGGCTCCTCCTGTGCCCACCGCCGTGTCGAACGAGCAGGTCAAAAGGGTGTTCGACACGCTGGCGTCGGTGCCCGAGGGGTTCGTCTTGCACCCCAAGCTGGCCCGGCAGTTCGAGGCACGAGACGCCATGATGGCCCAAGGCATCGTGGATTGGGGGCTGGCGGAGGCGCTGGCGTTCGGAAGCCTGCTGGAGGACGGCACGTCGATCCGCCTGGCCGGCCAGGACTCGCGCCGGGGACGTTCTCGCACCGACACAGCACCCTTGTGTGCAGCGAATCATTTCGGGAGCACTGCCCGTTGGCCGAGCTGGGCCGCGGCGGCACCAGGCTGTGGGTGTACGACTCGCTTCTGTCGGAGTACGCGGCCTTGGGCTTCGAGTACGGCTATTCGGTGGGCGACTCCGAGGCCCTAGTGCTGTGGGAGGCCCAGTTCGGCGACTTCGTCAACGGAGCGCAGATCATCCTCGACCAATTCGTGGTGTCGGCTGAGGACAAGTGGGGCCAGCGCTCCGGGCTGGTCATGTTGTTGCCCCACGGCTTCGAGGGCCAAGGCCCGGAGCACTCCTCGGGGCGCATCGAGCGGTTCCTTCAGTCGGTGGCCGAGAACAACATCCGGGTGGCCAACCTGTCGAACTCGGCCCAGTACTTCCATCTGCTCCGAGACCAGGCCAAACGCCGGCCTCGCAATCCTCTGGTGCTGTTCGCCCCCAAATCGCTGCTACGCCACCGAGATGCCCGGTCGCCGGTCTCAGAGCTAACCGGCGGCCAGTTCTCGCCGCTGCTGGGCGACCCCGGCGGCCCACCGCCCGATCAGGTGACCGGTGTCGTGCTGGCCAGCGGCAAGATCTGCCACGAAGCGCTGGCCGAGCGCGACCGTGCGGGCGCCGCCGTCGCCGTGTTGAGAGCGGAGCAGCTCTACCCATGGCCGGCCGACGCCCTGGCCGATGCCCTGAGCCGGTATCCCAACGCCGACAAGATTGCCTGGCTTCAAGAAGAGCCCCAGAACATGGGGCCCTGGAACTACGCCAAAGGGCATCTCCACGACGCTCTGGACGACCGGTTCGAGATCATCGGGGCCAGTCGCAGCGAGTCGTCCAGCCCGGCCACCGGCAGCGCCGCCGTGCATGCCCAAGAGCAGTCAGAGCTCGTCGCCCGGACGATTCATCTATTCAACGGCTAGGGGCCGAGCAGATAAGCGAGGCTCGGCACTGGGACCACAGCAAACGGAGAGAGGTGCTACGCCCCCTCGGCGGGGCGCTCGGGTGCCAAGTCGGCTCCCAAAACTCACTCCAGCTGCGCCGCAAAGCATCCGGCGCTATTGGCGGGCGCGGCCGTATGCCGACGGGGGCGTCCCATTGCGCGGCTGGTGGAGACAGCCCGTCAAGAATCCCGATATCCAGGGGAAACTCTGCCAATCAATGTTGCGCTGATCGCCAATGACGATCTGCGATGGTTTCCCATCGGTTTCTCTGTCGCGATCTGTGGGGAGCGCAGTGTTGATCAACAAGTGAGAAGATTACTTCCAATTTTCTCCCTTGCGGACTGTGTTCTTGAGCCCTTTCCAGTGTCTGTTTGAGCGCGGGAACTGCCGCCGGTGTCACATGGCAGCGAGAGGGCGGATTTCTGTCCCAAAATCTCGACGGGATCAAGTGAGAAAACTATTTCCAATTTTCTCACTTGATGGGCGGGATACCATGAGGTCGTGGGCCGCTACACCATCCATCAGATACCAACGGAGGAAATCCCTCCGCTGTCCAAGAACGCTGCCCGGAAGCTGGAACATCCCCCTGGGAGTTTCGCCGCATACCATCCCGATCCGCTCCTCACTCCCGGTTTGGCCACTCTCCCCCACTGGGACAGCGCTGCCCGCGCAGCTGAGGCCGCGATCAACGAGCTCGAGCAGCAGCACGGGGATTCCGCTTCTCGCGTCGGCTGGGTGCTCCAAAGGTCCGAGAGTGTCGGCTCCAGCACCATTGAGGACGTGAACCCATCCTTGCGGAGGGTGGCTAGGGCCGAGGCGGTAATCCGAAACGGCGGAGACCCCCACGACGACCCCGCCAACGAGGCCCTCGGGAACATCGCTGCCACCCGTCTCGCCACCGAGATCGGGGATGCAAAGAGGCCGATCACCTTGGACGATCTGCTCTCGATTCACTCCACCTTGATGGACCACACGTCCAAGCCCGAATTGGGCGGGCATCTACGGCCGAACTGGATCCGCATCGGCGGGGTGCTTGGCGGTTACCCCCCGCCCAAGTATGTCGCCCCTCCCGCTGAGAAAGTCCCTGAGCTGATGGACGACCTGCTCGAGTACATCAACACCACCGACCACCGCGGCAGCGGTTGCCCACGTCCAGTTCGAGTCGATTCACCCGTTCCGTGATGGGAATGGCAGAGCCGGCCGAGCTCTAGTCCAGACCATCCTCCGCAAAGGCGGCATCACTCGCTACACCACCCCGCCGATCAGCGCCGTCCTCGCATTCAACCGAGACGAGTACATTGATGCCCTCGCCGCGTCCCGCTTCGAGGGTGCGGCGGGATCGCTCGCTCAAACAGAGTCGCTTGATTCGTGGGTGTCGCTCTTTTCCTCCACAGCGGAATCCTCCTGCGACTACGCAGAGGGGCTCATAACGCGGATCGACACGGTTACCAGCAGATGGGACAAGAAGCTCAGAAGCCGCAGGGGATCAGCTCCCCGAAGGATTGCAGAACACCTACCCGAGATGCCCGTGTTCACCGTGCAGGGCATGGCTGCCCAGCTGGGCATTCCTCTCCCAACTGCTTACCGGGCCACCGACCGGCTCGTAGCCGCAGGAATAGTCGCGCCGCTGCGCGGCAAGCAACGCGGCCGCGAGCTGTTCGAGGCCCCCGACATGTTGGATGTGTTTAAAGCTGCCGCTGAGCAGACGGAGACGCCCGGTGTGGCACCAGATGATCCGACCCGACAGATGACCGACAGAGTTTCCTCGAAGGGTGAGAAGGTGGCCGAAGCCATCCGGTTGCGCCGCCAGGGGCGGACTCTCAAAGAGATCGGAAATGCGCTCGGTATGTCCACCTCCTGGGCTCAGATTGCTACCCAGGGCTTCAAGCGCGGCCCCCGGAAATAGTGATGATCGGGTGGGTATGGACGTAGTTGTAGCCGTGACAGCCTTAGTCGTGTGGCTCACAGTCGAGTTGGTGGGCCTCAGCGGTCGGCGTATTGTCGGGCAGCGCAACACCAGCCCGGCGACCAGCACCACCACAGGCAACAGCACCGCCAACAGCCGCCACCGCGCCCCTACGCCCCTGGCACCGTCGTTCCTGCCCAGGGGCACCAGTGGGAGGAGCCCGCCGAGCTCCAAGCTGAGAGCGCGGGGCCCTCGTCAGTCGATATTCAGATTGAGGAGGCGGGCGGCGTTGCCCCGCACCAGTTTGTAAACCACATCGGGGGGCAGGTGGCCCATCATGTCCTCGGCCACTTTCTTGGTGTGGGGCCACGTTGTGTCGGTGTGGGGGTAGTCGGTCTCAAAGGTCACGTTGTCCACGCCCACCTCGTCCAGCGATTTCAAACCGTGGTTGTCGCGGAAGAAGCACCCGAAGATCTGCCGGTAGTAGTAGGTGGACGGCGGCTCGGGCACGATGTCCCTCACCCCGCCCCAGGCCCGGTGCTCCGACCAGACGTCGTCGCAGCGCTCCAGGATGTAGGGGATCCACCCGATCTGGCCCTCGGAGTAGGCCAGCTTGAGCCGGGGGAAGCGCACCAGCACCCCGGAGAACAGGAAATCGCTCATCGACGCAATGGCGTTGTTGAAGCTGAGCGAGGCGGCCACCGCCGGCGGGGCGTCGGGCGAGGCCGCGGGCATGACCGACGAGGAGCCGATGTGCATGCACACCGCGGTGGCGGTGTCCTGACAGGCGGCGAAGAACGGGTCCCAGTATCCGGTATGGATGCTGGGCAGGCCCAGATTGGGGGCGATCTCGCTGAAGCACACCGCATGGCAGCCCCGGGCGGCGTTGCGCTCCACCTCGGCTTTGGCCAGCTCCACATCCCACAGCGGGATGATGGCCAATGGGATGAGCGCCCCGCCGGAGTCGCCGCACCACTCCTCGACCATGAAGTCGTTGTAGGCCTGCACGCAGGCCAGGGCCAGTTCCCTGTCGTCGGCTTCGAGGAAGGTCTGGCCGCAGAATCGGGGGAACGTGGGGAACGACAGCGACGCCTCCACATGGTTCATCTCCATGTCCGCCACCCGGGCCTTGGGGTCGTAGCACCCCGGCCGCATCTCGTCGAAGGTTATGGGCACGGCCTCCATGTCGTCGCGGTCGAAGCCCACCGCGGCCACATGGCGCTTGTTGGGGTACACCAGATCCTCGTAGAACCAGACATCGCCCCATGGACCGTCTTCTGCGTCCAGCTCATAGGTGTACATCTTGGCCCCGCCGATATAGGTGATCGGCCCCACTCGGCGGCGGTCCACCCGCGGCCCTCGCTCTTTGAACCGCTCCGGCAGCCAGCTCTGCCACAAGTGCGCGGGCTCCACCAAGTGGTCGTCCACGCTGATGATCTTGGGAATCTCGGTGCGCACGGAGAGAAGCCTACTGGCCCGATATTCAGTCTGCGGCAGCCAAAGCAGCGGCCACCTCACCGGGCAGGGAGGAATTTCTGGGCGCAAGGTGGTGCTCCGCCGCCCACACCACCGCCAGCTCGGCGCTGCCCGCCTCGCGCAGCATTGCCGCACCCAGGCGGGGGTGTTCCCGATAGTTGGCCCACCGGCCCAGGAGGGCACTGGGAAAGAGCGCCCCCACAAGCGTTGCGCCCACGCGGGCCCAGGTTCCCAGGCCAGCCTGGATCTTTCCCACATCGTGGAGGGCCGCGGCCACCCGCTGGTCATCGCCGGCCAGCGCGGGGCATTTGGCCGAGCGCAGTGAGTGGCTGCGGTCGGCCGCACTCATCTGGCGATAGAGCTGCGCCTCTGCATCGTTGAGCAACCCCAGCAACCAGGCCTCTCCTGCGGGGTCGGGGCCTCGATCGGCAAGCGATTGCGAGAAGCGCCGAACCAGATGGGCGCCGGCGCTCACCGGTTGAGCACCGCCCGGGGGTGAGCGGCCTGATAGGCCTCCCACAGCTTCTCGGTGGATACCATCGTGTATACCTGCGTGGTGCTGATTGAGGCATGGCCCAAGAGCTCCTGCACCGCTCGGATGTCGGCCCCGTGGTCCAGCATGTGGGTGGCACAGGAGTGGCGAAAAACATGGGGGGAGACCTTGGCGCCCAGCCCCACCTGCTGAGCCCTCTTCTTCACTATCCCCCAGGCCCCTTGCCGCGACAGGCGGCGTCCCCGCTGGTTGAGCCAGACCGCTTCCTGATCGTGACGAGATGCCCAGCGCTCAGGTTCCATCTCCCCCCGTCCAACGGGGACCAGCCATGCGGTCAGCGCCTCATGGGCACACCGGCCAACCGGCAGGATTCGCTCCCTTTGCCCCTTGCCCACAACCCCCACCATGGACTCGCCCATATCCAGATCGCTCAGCGACATTCCCACTAGCTCGCTGATGCGCATGCCTGTGCCATAGAGCACCTCCAATATGGCCCGATCCCTTCGAGACACCCGGTCGATGCCGTTCACGGCGTCCATAATGGCGTCCACTTCAGCCTCGCTGAGCGCCTTCGGCACACCGGTGGGCACCCTGGGGAGCTCCACATGGGAGCAGGGATCATCGTCCCGCAAACCATCCACCACCAGAAACTGGTGAAACGTCCGCACCGCGGTCATAGTCCTCTTCACCGATGCCGGGGCCATCCCCCGGCTTTGCAGATGGCGCAAATGAGCCAAGACGTCTTCCTCGCCGGCCGTCTCGGGGCTGCGACCCCGGGTGGCCAATACCTCGCAGTAGCCGCTCAGGTCTCGACGGTAGGCCTCACAGGTGCGGGGGGCGCGGCCTCTTTCCAGCACCAGCCAATCCAAGAACTCCTCAACCCCGCTCCCTGCGCTCACCGACGGCGGCACAGGTTGCTCACCCCAGCCGCTCGCGGGCCAGCATCAGGCCGATGATCGACTTGGCATCGATCAGCTCGCCGGAGGCCACGAGGTCGGGAACGTCGGCCAGCCTTATGCGCTCGATGGCCATGTGCTCCTCCTCAATACCGTGGGGATGGCGGTCGGCGTCGATCAACTCGGTGGCCAGGTAGCAATGGGTTTCCTCGTCGCAGAACCCCGGCGAGTTGTGGAACACGGCCAGCAGCTCAAGATGGCCGGCTCGTTTGCCGATCTCCTCTTCGAGCTCCCGTCGCGCGGTGTGCGCGGGGGGCTCATCCCGGCTGTCCAGCTTCCCGGCGGGGATTTCCAGCATCTCCCGGTTCACCGCCGCTCGATACTGGCGGATCATGATGACCTCTTCGCCGTCGAGGGGCACGATCACCGCAGCTCCAGGATGGCGGATGATCTCCCTCTCATGGATTGACCCGTCGGGCGCCCTGATCTCCGCAACGGCCAGCGACACCACCCGCCCCTGCCACCCCTGGCGTTCTCCGACCGGCGTGAAGCGGCTCCCATCGGCCACCGTCGCGCTGCCTCTCAGCGATGGGCTGCGGGCGAGGCATCGGCCACCGCCTCGACCTGCTCTGGGGCCTGCCCGTTTTCTGCCCCCGATCGGGACAATCCGCCCTGATCGGCAGTCACGCTGGTGTCCTTGCGGTCCAGGGCGGCTTTCACCAAGCCGCAGAACAGCGGGGCCGGTCGATCGGGGCGGCTCTTGAATTCGGGATGGGCCTGGGTTCCCACCCACCAGGGATGGCTTTTCAGCTCGATGAACTCCACCAGGAGCCCGTCGGGCGACTCCCCGGCGAGCACGAAGTCGGTGCCCTCGAAGCGGCTGCGGAGCTTGGGGTTGAACTCATAGCGGTGGCGGTGGCGCTCCGAGACCACTTCGGCGCCGTATACCTCGGCAACTTTGGTGCCCGGTCGAAGCCTGGCCATGCATGCCCCCAGTCGCATGGTGCCGCCCTTGTCGGTGATGCCGCGCTGCGATTCCATCAGGTCGATGACCGGCCACGGGGTGCGGGGGTCGAATTCGCTGGAATGGGCGTTGGCCAAGCCCAAAACGTTGCGGGCGTAGTCGATGGTCATCACCTGCAAGCCCAGGCATAAGCCCAGGCAGGGGATGTTGTTCTCCCGAGCGTGGGAGGCCGCATTGATCTTGCCCTCGATGCCCCGCTCGCCGAACCCGCCGGGGATCACAATGCCGTCCAATCCGCTCAAAAGGCTGTCGACCATCAGGCCCTCCACGCTCTCGGCCTGAATCCATTCGATCTCCACCGACGCGCCGTGATGTATGGCCGCGTGGTTCAGCGCCTCCACCACCGACAGATACGCGTCTTGCAGCGTCACGTACTTGCCGATGAGGCCGATGCGAGCGGTTCTCTGGGCCAGGGAGATCCGCTGATTCAGCACCTGCCAGCCGGCCAGATCAGGCTCGGGAACCTCTAGGCGCAAGATGTCGCACACCACGCCGTCGAGGCCCTCGTCGTGGAGCACCAGGGGGATCTCGTAGATGCTGTCGGCATCGGCCGCGTTGACCACCGCCGACACGTCAACGTCGCACAGGCTCGAGATTTTGCGCTTCAACTCATCGGAGATGGGCGACTCGCTGCGGCATACGATGGCATCGGGCTGAACGCCCCGGCTGCGGAGCTCGGTCACCGAGTGCTGGGTGGGCTTGGTCTTCTGCTCGCCCGTCGGGCCGATGAAGGGCACCAGCGTGACGTGGACGTAGCAGACGTTGCTCCGCCCCACGTCGAGGCGCACCTGGCGAATAGCCTCCAAGAAGGGGAGGATCTCGATATCGCCGACGGTGCCGCCGATCTCGGTGATCACCACATCTACATCGTCGGCCACCAGGCTGGAGATGCGGTTCTTGATCTCGTTGGTGACGTGGGGGATAACCTGCACGGTCTTGCCCAGATACTCCCCCTGGCGCTCCGATGCGATGACCGAGGAGTAGATGGAGCCGGTGGTGGCGTTGGAGAGCTTGGTGAGGCCCTCGTCGATGAACCGCTCGTAGTGGCCGAGATCCAGATCGGTCTCCCCGCCGTCGTCGGTGACGAACACCTCCCCGTGCTCGAAGGGGTTCATGGTGCCCGGGTCCACATTGATGTACGGGTCCAGCTTCTGCATGGTCACCCGCAGACCCCGCTGCTTGAGCAAACGCCCCAGCGATGCGGCCGTAAGCCCTTTGCCCAGCGAACTCGCCACCCCGCCGGTGACAAAGATGTGTTTGGTCACGCCCACCAAGCTTAGCGGCCGACTGCGACAACTTGCGGACCCGCAATCCGGCTATTGCGCATAACCGCCGCTCTTGGACACGTCCAAGAGCTCGGAAGCGTGGCGGCGGGCGCTGTCGCTGTCGGGCGAGCCTGAGAGCATGCGGGACAATTCGACGATCCGGTCCTCGCCTTCCAAAGGCTCTGCCAACACCGTGGTAGAAGCACCATCGTCGTGTTTGGCGATGCTCACCTGGCGGTCGGCGCAGGCGGCTACTTGGGGCAAGTGGGTGACCACCAGCACCTGGTGATCGGCAGCCAGGCGGGAAAGCGCCCGGCCCACGGTCTGGGCCACTTGGCCGCCGATGCCGGCGTCCACCTCGTCGAACACCAGCACCGGAGGACCGGCGCTGATCACCAGGCGCAGGGCCAGCATGACCCGGGCCAGCTCTCCCCCTGATGCGGCCGACGTGAGCGGCAGGCCGGGCGCGCCGCTGTTGGCGGCCAACAAGATGTCCACCTCGTCGCCGGGGTCGCCGCCCACGGCCACCTGCACCTCGGCCCGGGCCATGGCCAACTCTCTCAGGTGGGACGTAACTTCTTGGCCCAACCCTTGGGACGCCTGCCGCCGAGCCGCGCCCACTGCGGTCCCGGCTTCGGCCGCGGTCGCAGTACGCCGCTGATGCTCCCCATCCAGATCTTTGGCCAAACGGTCGAAGTCCTCCAGTTCTGCGAGGCGAGCCGAAAGACCGCTGTGGAACTCCATGACCTCGGCCAAGGTCTCCCCGTACTTGCGGCGGAGATCCACGATCAGCTCCCGGCGCTGTCGGATCTCAGCCAGACGAGCCGGATTCTCGTCGATCGACTCGGACGCTCGGCGCAACTCGGTCGACAGGTCGGCTGCCTCGGCGGCCAGGCCAACCAGCCGCTCGTGATGGCTCTCCAATGGCGGGCGGCTCTCCAACGATGCGGTGATCCGAGCCAGCCCGGCACCGACTGCTCCGTCGGTGCCCAAGATCGAAGCAGCCTGGCGGGCCGCATCCCGGCTAGCCGCAGCGTCGGCCAGCGCGGCCTCCTCGGCCTTGAGCGCCTCTCCCTCTTCAGGGTCTTCCAGGCCAGCCTGATCAAGCTCGGACAGCTGAAAACGGCATAACTCGATTTCCCGAGCCCTAGATCGCTCGTCACCACCCAACTCGGCTCGCCGGCGATTCAGATCGGCCAGCGCGGCCCGAGCCTCCATGAGGGGCGCCAAGTCCACATCGCCGAATCGATCCAGCGCGGCCCGTTGATGGACGCGGCGCAACAGCGACTGGTGGGCGTGCTGGCCGTGCAGATCCACCATCTCCCGTCCCAACTCCGACAAGGTGGCAGCCGACGCCAACCGACCGTCTACGTAGGCCCGAGCCCGACCGTCGGCGGGCACCACCCGCCGAAGCACGACCTCCTCCCCTTGGTGGTCGAACCGGCCTTCGACGGTGGCCTCATCGGCGCCGAACCGCACCAGTTGGGGGTCGGCCCTGCCGCCCAAGAGCAGGTCAACAGCGGTCACCACCAGGGTTTTTCCCGCCCCCGTCTCCCCGGTCAGCGCGGTCATGCCCGGGCCCAGCACCAGATTGAGCCGCTCAATGACCCCCAGGTTCTCTACGGCCAGCTCAGTCAACACTGTCTCGGATCCCGGTTAGCGGTCGGACAAGCCGAAGGAAGACTTGAGGGCTTGGTGGAACCCTCGTTGGCCGAGAGCTACGAGGCGTGCGGGCTTTTCGGAAACCGAGACGGTAAGGCAACCTCCATCCCCCAGCTCCCCCAGCGAGCGGCCGTCCACTGCCACCGCGGCCGGACGGTCGCCCAGCACCTCGATAACCAGCTCGCTGGACGGAAGCAACACCAGGCTGCGATCGAACAGCGTGTGGGGAGCCACCGGGGTCAAGATCACCGCGTGCATGGTCGGGGCCAAGATGGGTCCACCTGCCGACAAGGAGTAGGCCGTCGAACCGGTAGGAGTGGACGCGATCAACCCATCGGCGGCGTAGCTGGTGAAGAACTCTCCGTCTATGTGGACGGCCAGATTGACGGTGCGGCCGCTGTCCACTTTTTCCACGATGGCCTCATTAAGAGCGCTCACCTCGGTGCCGTCTCCCAGTCGACAACGCAGCCGGATGCGCTCTTCGATGATGTAGTCCCCGGCCAGAAACTGCTCAATTGCTTTTGGGGCGGCTTCCGGCTGAACGCCGGTGAGGTAGCCCAGTGAGCCGTAGTTGACCCCTAGCACTGGCACCCCTTCATCGGCTACCGAGGTGACCGCCCGAAGCATTGAGCCGTCTCCCCCCAAGCTCACCGCCAAGTCCAACTTCTCGCCGATGTGTTCATCTAGATGGGCAAGGTCGGTGCGGCCCACCGCCTCAGCAGACTCGAGCGCTAGGCGAACTTGATGACCGTCGCCGTCCAAACGGTCGATCAGGTCGGCTGCCAACTTCAGGGCTTCCGGCCGGTCAGCGTGAACAAAAAGGGCAATTGCAGCCATAGAGCTACGAAGCAACCGGCTGGATGCCGCTCGGGGAGAAGCTAGTGCCAGCTGCTATCACCTCGTCGATCACAATGGGACCCACTTCGCTGGCGGGCACATCGAAATATGCAGCTATGGCATCCCGAACGGCTTCCTCCACATCATGGAGGCGGTGGGCTTGGGAGAATACCCAATCCAGCTCTCGCACTTGGATGCCCCACCATTCGTCACCTTCGCGGGCTACCACCCTGAACGTGCTACCTGGGGTTGGAATGTCAGCCATTGCTGCTCCCGGACGACTCCTGTGCTCGTCTCAATATACCTCTCGCCGTGTGCTCATCGATTTCCGAATGACGAGGGATCACCAGCCGCTCCTCCCCGAATTGCCAAACCTCATGCCGTCCCTGCCTCAACAGTCGCAGATCGACGTTCCTATCCCTCGCAATCCCGCGAAGACGCCGCATCAAAGCCTGCTTCTTCATGAATCAGCCACCGGCTCTTCAGGTTGGGGGGAAGCTCGGCAGCGAATGCTACGGCGGTCAGGTTATCCGCCGTTGGTGACAACTTCGGCCGCCAGTTGGGCAGAATCCACCGTTGAAGGCACGCCGCCCTTTTTCAGATGTAGAAAGAACTCGACGTTTCCCTGGGCGCCCTTCAACGGGGACGGAATGGCGGCTTGGGGGGCGAGGCCCGCAAGGATTGCCGACTCTGTCGCCCGGTCGAGCGCGGCCTGCCATAGCTCGGGGTCGCGGATAACGCCCCGACCCCGGCTGGCCTCCAGTCGTCCCACTTCGAACTGGGGTTTGACCAATACCACTACTGGAGCACTTGGTGCGGCCAGTTCGGCCAAAGATGTCATAACCGAAGTCAGGGAGATGAAGGACACATCGGCGGTCACCAGGTCAAATGGTGACCCGATGGCCACTGGCTCGACTTCGCGGACGTCCGTGCGCTCGTAGACGGTCACCCGGGAGTCGCCAGTCAGACGCTCGTGCATCTGGGCCCGGCCCACATCAACGGCCACAACACCGGCGGCGCCGTTTTGCAGCAGGCAGTCGGTGAACCCGCCGGTGGACGCACCCACGTCACAGCACCGCATCCCGACGACATCCAGATTGAATGCCGCCAGCGCGCCCTCCAACTTCTCTCCGCCCCGGCTCACATGTCGGTTCGGAGGGCCCGACACCTCCACGGCGTCGCCGGGCAACACTAGACGAGCCGCCTTTTGGGCCACCGCCCCGTTCACCGTGACCCGGCCCGAGGCCACTGCCTCTCGGGCCCGATCCCGGCTCGCAACCAAGCCGCGGCGGATCAGCTCTACGTCCAGCCTCCGGCGCGACGCTTTCATCCCACCGGTTCTACACCCATCTGATCGACCAAGGCAGCCAGATCGGAAGCACAGTGTTGCGGTTCCGGGGTCACCGGCAGGTCGTCTTCGCCGACCACCCCGCTCAGCACGAGGGCGAACTCATAGCCCAGTGCCTGAGCGAATAGGCCGTCTGAATCGGGCCGGTCCCCCACCACCACACCGGATTCGCCGATTCTGCTGCGCACGCAATCCACGATGGGCTGGTTGGGCTTGCCCGCCATGGTGGGCACCGCCTCGGCGGCGGTCGCCACCGCGGCGAGGAGAGACCCGCCCCCCGGCTCCAGACCGCGCTCGGTGGGGTAGCTGGGGTCGTGGTTGGTGCCGATTAGCCGAGCGCCGCCGCGCACCGCTCGCATGGCCCGGCTGAGGGTGTCGTAGTCGAATCCGGGATCCATGCCCACAACCACCGCTTCAGCAGGGCCCGAGGTGCAGACCTCGGCGTTCGCCAACTCCACCGCCTCGTCGATGCCGGGACCCCCCACCACCAGCACCCGCTCGCCGGGGTTGATGAGCCGGCCCGCCGCGGTGGCCGAGGTGATCACCGATCCGGCGGCGTCGATCCCGCAGCCGGCCAGCTTGGCCTCCTGGTCGGCCACCGTCAGCGCAGACATGTTGGTGACGAACACCACGGGGGCGCTTGATCGCTGCAAGCGCTCGACGGCCTCCGCGGCACCGGGCACCGGGGTTCCGCCTACCCAGATCACTCCGTCCAGATCGAGCACCCAACCCCGAAGGGCGCGATGACCGGACGAAGGGTGAGGGTTGCTCAGGAGACTTCCCAGGTGGGTCGGGAATGGAGCAAGGCCTCAAGGTCGCCGGGGCCAGACTGTTCCTGGGCCATGGCGAGCTGCTTGCTGGCCTCGCCGGCGTACTCTGCCCGCTCAACCGCCCGGTACACCCCGATGGGAGTGGGCTCGAAGGGGCCGGCTGAGAGCCGGGAGAGGGCGAAGGCCAGGCTGGGGTCCTGGCGGGTCTCATCGTGGACCAGCAAAGCCGACTCGCCGACATCGGCCACATTCACCACCTCGGCGCTGCCCAGGGGGTTTATCACCACGCCCTTCTCGTTGCCTTCGCCGAAGCGGATGGGCTTTCCGTGCTCAAGCGGTATGAGCATGGACGCCCGCTTGTCCTTTTTGGTGATGGCCCCGAACGCCCCGTCGTTGAACACGTTGCAGTTCTGGAACACCTCCACGAATGAGGCGCCGGGAAAGTCGTGGGCCCGCCGGAACATGTCCATCATGTGCTGGCGGTCCATGTCGTGGGTGCGGGCCACGAAGCTGGCCTCGGCCCCGATGGCCACCGACACGGGGTTGAAGGGCTCGTCGATGCTGCCCGCCGGGGTGGACTTGGTGACCTTGCCGATCTCGCTGGTGGGCGAGTACTGGCCCTTGGTCAGCCCGTAGATCTGGTTGTTGAACAACAATATGTTGAGGTTCACGTTGCGGCGCAGGGCGTGCAGAAGGTGATTGCCTCCGATGGACAGCATGTCGCCGTCCCCGCCCACAACCCACACGTGAAGCTCGGGCCGGGCCATGGCCAAACCGGTGGCCAGAGCAGGGGCCCGCCCGTGGATGCCGTGCATCCCGTAGGTGTTCATGTAGTAGGGGAACCGGGCCGCGCAGCCGATCCCCGAGACGAACACCGTGTCCTCCCGGCGCACGCCGAGGTCGGGCATCAGCATCTGAACCGCGGTCAAAATGGAGTAGTCCCCACAGCCGGGGCACCAGCGAACTTCTTGGTCGCTGGTCCAGTCGGCTTTGGTGGTGGTGGGAACGTCAGTCATCAAAGGCTCCGTTGATGTGCGAGTGGAGCTCGGCGGCGGTGAAGGGTATCCCTTCCACCTTGCAAACCGATTGGGCATCGACCAGGAACTCGGCTCGGATGATGCGGCAGAACTGTCCCAGGTTCATCTCCGGGACCAGCACCTTGGGGTAGCGGCGCACGATGTCGCCCAAGTCTCTGGGCAGCGGGTTCAGATGGGTGACATGGGCATGGGCCACCTTGCGCCCCTCGGCCCGGGCCCGCATGACCGCGCTGGTGATCGCTCCCCACGTGGAGCCCCAGCCCAGCACCAGCAGATCGGCATCGTCGGTGTCGCCGTCAAGCATGGTGAGGGGGATGTCGTTGGCAATGTGGGCAACGCGCTCCTCGCGCAGCTTCACCATGTACCCGTGGTTGGCGGCCTCGTAGTTGATGTTGCCGGTGCCGTCTTCCTTCTCGATGCCGCCGATGCGGTGGGTGAGGCCGGGAGTGCCCGGAACCGCCCACGGGCGGGCCATGGTCTCGGGGTCGCGCAGGTAGGGCCAGTACACCTCGGTGCCGTCGTCTTCGGTGTGGTTGGGCCCGGTGGCGAACTCCACCGTCAAATCGGGCAGCGTCGACACGTCGGGCAAAAGCCAGGGCTCGCTGCCGTTGGCTAGATAGCCGTCGGACAGCAAGATCACCGGCGTGCGGTACTTGAGGGCGATGCGAGCCGCCTCGATGGCGGCGAAGAAGCACTGCGACGGGGAGTAGGCGGCCACGATGGGCACCGGCGACTCGCCGTGGCGCCCGTACATGGCCTGCATGAGGTCGGCGCTCTCGGTCTTGGTCGGCAGCCCGGTTGAAGGCCCGCCCCGCTGGATGTTGATCACCAAAAGGGGCAGCTCAAGGCTGACCGCGAGCCCAATGGTCTCGCCTTTGAGGGCGACGCCCGGCCCGCTGGTGGTGGTGATTCCCAAGTGCCCGCCGAAAGACGCTCCCAGCGCGGCGCACACCGCGGCGATCTCGTCTTCGGCCTGAAGGGTTCGCACGCCGAAGTTCTTGCGCTGGCTCAGCTCGTGGAGGATGTCGCTGGCCGGGGTAATGGGATATGAGCCCAAAAACAAGGGGACCTTGGCCTGCTGGCTGGCGGCCACCAGGCCCCACGACAGCGCGGTGTTGCCGTTCACGTTGGTGTATGTCCCCGGGGCCAGGGCGGCCGGCTTCACCTCATAGGTGAAGTCGAAGAGCTCGGCGGTCTCGCCGAAGGCCATGCCTGCCTTGAACGCCGCGGTGTTGGCGTCGGCGATGAGCTGCTGGCGCTTGAACTTGGCCGAGATCCAATCCAGCGTTGGCTGGGCCGGACGGCTGTAGAGCCAGGAGAGCAGTCCCAGGGCGAAGAAGTTCTTGGACCGCTCGGCGTCTCGGGGCTTCACCCCCAAGTCCTTGCAGACCTCCTTGGTGATGGTGGTCATCGGAACCTTGAATAGCGTGTAGTTGTCGAGGCTGCCGTCTTCCAGCGGGTCGCTGTCGTAGCCGGCTTTGGCCAGGTTGCGCTCCACAAAGGCATCCTGGTTGACGATTACCGTCCCGCCCATCTCCAGGTGGATCAACTCCTTGCGCAGCGCCGCCGGGTTCATGGCCACCAGAACGCTGGGAGCGTCGCCCGGTGTGGTGATGTTGTGGTCGGATACCTGAACTTGGAAGGCCGACACGCCGGCCAGGGTCCCCTGAGGCGCCCGGATCTCAGCGGGGAATTCCGGCAGTGTGGCCAGGTCGTTGCCGAACAGCGCGCTGGCACTGGTGAACCGGTCGCCGGTGAGCTGCATTCCATCGCCGGAGTCACCCGCGAATCGAACCACCAGCCGGCTCAGCTCGCGCGTCCCGACGGTACGCGGCACGGTGTCAGTCACGGAATCCTCCTTGATCCCCGATGGCCCCTCGCTTGCGCGGTGCCGGAAACCGAGACTACCCAGCGCGCCCGCTCAAGTGGCACATCCTCGCCAGAAGCCGCTTGGACTGTCCAGCGAGATCCTCATCGACCCGGAATCGGCCATGGCAGCCCGCAGCCGTATCCGAGCGCCGGTTATCGGCTTGCCAGTCGATCCTCTGCCCATGCTCACGGAGTTGCCGAGCTCGCCGTCCGCCTCAACACCGACGGCACCCAGCGCCTAATACAACCCGAAGAAACCGAAACCGACATCGGCCTGCGGCTCTGGCGTGACCCCCTGTGTTCGGACAACGTGGCCAAAAACGGGGTCCGGTCACCAGTATGAAGAGTCGTAGAGCAAGCCCTACTGTGACGGCACACTTTTCGAGCAGCTTCGAAGGTACCGGATCGCTCCCAATCCTCACTCCTGCCGGACCGCCGCCGCGGCCCGAGACCGGAACGCATGGTGTAGGAAGCGGACTCTGCCCTTGGAAGACGACCTGACTGCACCGGCGGCGATCAGGCGCCGACGGTAGGTGCGAGCATATTGGAGGGAGCGCCCCAGTCTCGTCGCGATATCGGCCAGGGATGAGTCGGGTTCGTCAGGAAGCATCTCAATCAAAAAGCGTCTGTCCATTGGCGACAGCCGATTCCATGTGGGTCCGGCTATCTGATCCACCATGATCAACTCGGCTTCTGCCGCTCCCGCCCGCACGTTGACGAGGTTGATGGGGGCGCTGGGATCTTCGCGCATCTGCCAGGCGTGAAAACCGACAAGCTGGATCATGTAGGGATAGCCGAGTGTCAATGCAGCAGCCTCAGCGAGGGCATCGTCGTCTATGGCGCTACCGCTGTCAAGGATGGGTTGCCGCAGGGCCACCCTTGTCTCTTCCTCGTCAAGTGGGCCAAGCCGGGCTCGAGCGCAGCGCTGAAGGAAGGTCATATTGGCATCGGCCAGATGTGTGTCCTCAATGAATGGCAGTGCAGCCGCAGCAAAGGCTATCGGCCTCTGACGACGGCGAGCGACGATCTGAACAGCGGACGCGACGTTGCGCACATCGTCTCGGTCCACATCGTGCAACTCGTCATCGCCCCGATTTGTTTTTTCGTTCTTATTCGTCTTTTCGCTCTTATTCGCTGAGTGGCGGAGTCTCCGGGGTTACGCGACGGTAACTGAGTCGGAGAGGTAGACGTCTTGGATGGCGTTTAGAAGCTCCACGCCCTCGGCGACAGGGCGCTGGAAGGCTTTGCGGCCGCTGATGAGGCCCAGGCCGCCGGCCCTTTTGTTTATGACCGCGGTGCGCACGGCCTCGGCCATGTCGCTGGCCCCAGACGACGCCCCTCCGGAGTTGATGAGGCCGATGCGGCCCATGTAGCAGTTGGCCACCTGCCAGCGGGTTAGGTCGATCGGGTGGTCGGTGGTCAACTCGTCATACACCAACCGGTGGGTTTTGCCGAACCCCAGGGCGGTGTAGCCGCCGTTGTTCTCGGGGAGCTTCTGCTTGATGATGTCGGCCTCTATGGTGACCCCGATGTGGTTGGCCTGAGCAGTGAGGTCGGCCGCCGCGTGATAGTCGGCGCCGTCCACCTTGAAGCCGGAGTTCCGCAGGTAGCACCACAAAACGGTGAACATTCCGAGCTCATGGGCCCGGTGGAAGGCCTCGGCCACCTCCTGGATCTGGCGAGTGGACTCATCAGAGCCGAAATAGATGGTGGCCCCCACGCCGGCGGCGCCCAGGTCGTAAGCCTGCTCCACCGACCCGAACATCACCTGGTCGAACTTGTTGGGATAGGTGAGCAGCTCGTTGTGGTTGAGCTTCACGATGAAGGGAATGCGGTGGGCGAAGCGGCGGGATGTGGCCCCCAGCACGCCGAAGGTTGAGGCAACCGCGTTGCAGCCCCCTTCCAAGGCCAGTTCCACAATGCCAGCAGGGTCGAAGTACCGGGGGTTGGGGGCGAAAGAGGCCGCTCCCGAGTGCTCGATGCCCTGGTCCACCGGCAGGATGGACACGTAACCGGTACCGCCCAGCCGACCGTGGTCGAACAGGGATTGGAGATTGCGCAGCACCTGGGGGGAGCGGTCGGTAGCGGCCATTACCCGGTCGACGAAATCAGGGCCTGGGAGGTGCAGGTCGTCTCGGGGGATGGTCTTGGATTCGTGCGACAAGAGAGATTCGGCCTCGTCGCCCAACAGTGTTTCAAAGTCCACGATCTGCCTCTCCTTTGAACCAGGCGCCGGTCGTCCTCACGATAGCGGCGCTCCGAAACCTTCGGGGGCATTACCCGGGAGTATTCGCTACCGAAGAGAAGCCAGCCTCTCGGCCACGTCTACGTAGAGCTCATCCTGGCCAACCAACCAGCCGAACAGCTCCCTCGCCCGGGGAATCTCGCCGGCTCGCTCGTACAGATCGGCTAGGGCATATGCCTGCCGCAAGTGGTGCTCTTCGGCCCGTCGAGGACGCTGGAAATCAGCAGACAGCAGTTGAACCGCTTCGTTGATGTCACCGCGATCGCCCAACGCGCCAGCAGCCACAATTCTCCCCTCAGCAAGCACCGCAGCGCTCTCACCGGAGGCCCTCAGCTCAGCCCAAAGCTCATCGACATCGGCCCACCTCTGTTGGGCCCGATAGCAGTCGGCCAGAACGGGGTGGAGGTCGAGGCGACCGGTGAGCCCTCGGAAGGCCTCGAGCTCCCGGGCGGCCAACTCCCAGCGCCCCAGTCGG
Organism: Candidatus Poriferisocius sp.; assembly: GCF_965208475.1. Lineage (GTDB taxonomy): Bacteria > Actinomycetota > Acidimicrobiia > Acidimicrobiales > Bin134 > Poriferisocius. Next base: position 1,786,533 of record NZ_OZ242338.1, read on the forward strand.
TAGAGAGTCAAGCCGGTCAACTCCCTCACTTCGGGCACGCGGGGAGCGTCTTTGGCCATCCCGTCCAAGGCTCCCCACGCTTTGTGGTAATCGCCTTGTTCATAGGCCGCCTCGGCTCGATCAAGCCGCTGCCGGTAACGAGGAGCATCTCTGCGCCCCACCGCCCTTTCCATATCCTGGGCTTCGGGCGACGGGCCACCCTCGGGCAACGGAGCGCGCCTTCGCCCCCGCTGTCGCTTGTTAGGCGGGCCGGCGGACTCCTCGCTCAGGTTGCCCCGCTGTACAGCTTCTTTGGCCTCGGCGCGCAGCTGCTTAGTCCGGGCTTGGCGTGTCTCCCGGCGCTCGGCCCGCATACGGGCCTCTTCAGCCTCCTCGGGAGTTTCTTCGACGACCTCTGAAGGTGCATCTTTCTCGGTTTCTAGAGGCGGCTCCACCACCTTGGCCGCACCCTTGCGGGCCACAGATCCCATTCCCCTCGGCCCCTTGGGCGGGGGCGACTCGGTCCTTCCCCGGCTCTGCGGTCTCCGGCGATCAGATCCTCCCCGGCGCGGAGGCCCCCGCCGATCAGACCTACCTCGCCCATCAGAATCCCGCCGATCAGACCTACCTCGCCCATCAGAATCCCGCCGATCAGACCTACCCCGCCCATCAGAATCCCGCCGATCAGACCTACCCCGGCCATCAGAATCCCGCCGATCAGACCTACCCCGCCCATCAGAATCCCGCCGATCAGACCTACCCCGCCCATCAGAATCCCGCCGATCAGACCTACCCCGCCCATCAGGCCCTCGATTTGCCGTCTTTCGGCCTCTAGGCGGACCGGATCTGCCCTTGCTCTGATGGGTCCTCTGCTGAGGAGGCCTCCTGCGATTGGGAGGCTTGCGGGCAGACCCTCCACCAGAAGACACCGCCTGAGTCTACCGAGACGGATGCCGTTAGCAGCGATTAGCCCTGATTGTTCATGAGAATTGAATAGTCCCGGGTTTCGTGGGGGCTCTGTTCTTTGGGCGGGTGGGGTTTGTGTGTTTTCGTGTGGTTTCGGTGTTGGGGTTGGGGGGTTGGTGAATTCCTCTGGTGGTCGGGGGGTCTGGTGGGGGGTTTGGGGCGCGTCGGGTCGGGGTTTGGGGCCGGGGTCGGGGTGGGAGCGGGGCGTGGGGCTATGGGCCGTGGGGTTGGCAGGCGTGGAGGAGTTGGGGGGTTGTGGGCCACCAGTCGAGCAGGCGCAGGGTCCATTTGCGGGAGGAGCGGACGAGGCGGGCGGGTGCGTGCCATAGCTGCCATCTGAGGCGTTTGGGGGCTGCTTGGGCTAGGGGTCCGGTGAGGCGGAGTTGTTGGAACCATCTCACGAGAGCCAGGCTGAGCGCGACGAGCTGTGTCCAGGCGGCGTTGGCGTCGAAGTCGGTGAAGGGCATGCGTTTGAGGCCGGAGTCTTTGAGGTCTGAGATGGTGTTCTCAATGCGGGCGTGGCCTCTCATGTGGGCGTCGAGTTGGGCGGGGTCGCCTGCGGCGTCGGTGTAGAACCCGCGGTAGCGCCAGTTGCCGGAGTCGAACAGGGTGCGCTGCGCTCCGGGGTGCAGCGGCTCTCGGCGGGCGATGAAGCGGGTGCGCTCGGGCCAGCCGGCCAGATCGACGCTGCCGGTGAGGTCGGCGACCTGGGCCCGCCTCGAGGGCTCGCCGTCGGCGCCGAGCGCCGGCTGCCACTTCCCGGCGTCGAAGCGGACGCGGTCTATCGCCGCTGTGACCTCGAAGTTTGAGCGGGCTGTCATGAAGAACCCGATGTTGCGGTCCCGGCAGGCCTCGGCGATGCCGACAGAGCAGCCCGCCGCGTCGACCCGCAGGTGCACCTCCCCCAAGGGCGCATGCCCGTCGCCTGGGCGATGGCCCCTGGCGACGGCGGCGGGCAGCTGCGCGATGGCGGCGTCCATGACCTCTATGTGGTCCAAGATGTGGTTGGCCGCGGCGTTGCCCGCCCGCAGCTTTATCGACAAAGGCTCCCCCTCGTCTGTGGCGCACAGCATCGGGTGGAACCCGAACCCGCCCTTGAAGTGCGCAGCCGCTTGCTGCTTGTTCTCGGAGTGGACCTCCACCAAAGTCGAGTCGATGTCCAAAACCACCGGGCCCGCAGCGTCGCCGCGGCGCTCCCACACACCGGCCCGCACACCGGCCACCGCCCCCAACACAGCCTCTGTCGCGCCGGGGCCCAAACCGCGCAGCGTCCGGTACAGAGTCGAGTCAGAAGCCACCTCGCCGAACAGCACCGGCTGCGCCCGCAGATGCTCGATGTCGCTGCAAGCCTCACCGCCACCGGCCAACATCAACAACGAATGCGCCAGCACCTTGCCCCGGTCATGAACCGGCGCCCGCTCCCCGCCCCGGGGCACCGCCGCCGACAACGCCTCCCCCAGACCCAAACCATCGGCGAAACGCCCCAAAGCGAACAAACCCGAATGCGCCGCCACCTGACCGCCGCCGCCCGCCACCCTCACATCGCGCGTGCTGCTAACCTGCATCCCGGAGATGCCCCTCTCTGTGGAACCAAAACGTGCCTAACAACACACATCGTCCCACACCAGAGGGGCTTTTCCGCGGACGCGCACCCCCCAACACCACACCCCCATGAACAATCAGGGTTAACGAAAGTGGGGAGCCAAATGGCTCCCCACTTTATGCGAAATCCGGCGGCGACCTACTCTCCCAGGGCGTCTCCGCCCAAGTACCATCGGCGCTGGTGGGCTTAACTTCCGTGTTCGGAATGGGAACGGGTGTGACCCCACCGCCATCGCCACCGAAACCTTTATGTTCTTGTCAAAGAGGCAGTGCTTCAAGAACTCCACAGCGAGCACGAGCATCGATTCGAAATCAAGTTAATGATGTAGAACCAAGCCCTCGGCCGATTAGTACCGGTCAGCTGAACATGTTGCCATGCGTACACTTCCGGCCTATCAACGTGGTGTTCTGCCACGGGCCTTACCCGGTTTACCCGGTGGGTGATCTCATCTTGGAACAGGCTTCCCACTTAGATGCTTTCAGCGGTTATCCTTTCCGCAGGTCGCTAACCAGCCATGCCCTTGGCAGGACAACTGGCACACGAGAGCTGCGTCCGTCCCGGTCCTCTCGTACTAGGGACAGCCTTCCTCAAATCACCTTCGGCTACAGAGGATAGGGACCGAACTGTCTCACGACGTTCTAAACCCAGCTCGCGTACCGCTTTAATGGGCGAACAGCCCAACCCTTGGGACCTGCTTCAGCCCCAGGATGCGATGAGCCGACATCGAGGTGCCAAACCTTCCCGTCGATATGGACTCTTGGGGAAGATGAGCCTGTTATCCCCGGGGTACCTTTTATCCGTTGAGCGACGGCGCTTCCACACGCAACCGCCGGATCACTATGCCCAACTTTCGTTTCTGCTCGACCCGTCGGTCTCGCAGTCAAGCTCCCTTGTGCCATTACACTCGACGCCTGATTGCCAACCAGGCTGAGGGAACCTTTGGGCGCCTCCGTTACTCTTTGGGAGGCGACCGCCCCAGTCAAACTACCCACCTGACACTGTCCTCAACCCGGATAACGGGCCTAAGTTAGATGCCCAGCATGAGCAGAGTGGTATTTCAAGGTTGACTCCACACAGACTAGCGTCCATGCTTCCAAGTCTCCCACCTATCCTGCACAACACATACCAAACACCAATATCAAGCTGTAGTAAAGGTCCACGGGGTCTTTCCGTCCTTCTGTAGCTAACGAGCATCTTTACTCGTACTTCAATTTCGCTGGGTCTATGGTTGAGACAGTGGGAAAGTCGTTACGCCATTCGTGCAGGTCGGAACTTACCCGACAAGGAATTTCGCTACCTTAGGACCGTTATAGTTACGGCCGCCGTTTACTGGGGCTTAGGTTCAGAGCTTCGCCTTGCGGCTAACCCCTCCCCGTAACCTTCCAGCACCGGGCAGGCGTCACAGCGTATACAGCGTCTTACGACTTCGCACGCTGCTGTGTTTTTAGTAAACAGTCGCTTTCCCCTGGTTTGTGCCACCCGCTCAAGCTCCGGACGCGAAGTCCATCACTTTACTGGGGTCATCCTTATCCCAAAGTTACGGATGTAATTTGCCGAGTTCCTTAACCATAGTTCTCCCAATCGCCTTGGTATTCTCTACCTGCCCACCTGTGTTGGTTTGGGGTACGGGCGCCGTGAAAGCTCGCTAGCGGCTTTTCTTGGCAGTACAGGATCAGTGACTTCACCTCATGCGGTTCGGTATCACGCCTCAGGCTTCATGGGGACCGGACTTACCTGGGCCCCACCCTACACGCTTACCCCAGGAACTACCGTCGCCTGGGTTCACCTACCTCTCTGCGTCCCCGCGTTGCTGGCCGCTCCGGTGTGGGTCGGTTTCTCCTGCCCCTTTGCGGGACAGGCATCCCCTTAGCAACACCAGTTAAGCCTGGACGCGTTCACAGCGGTACCGGAATATCAACCGGTTGTGCATCGACTACGCCTGTCGGCCTCGCCTTAGCTCCCGACTCACCCTGGGAGGATTAGCCTTCCCCAGGAACCCTTGGGCTTTCGGCGGAAAGGTTTCTCACCCCTCTCTCGCTACTCATACCAACATTCTCACTCGGACTCGGTCCACAGCAGCTCACGCTGCCGCTTCACTCCAAGCCCGACGCTCCGCTACCACTCCTGCCTGATGGCAGAAATCCGCAACTTCGGTTTCTAGCTTTAGCCCCGTTACATTGTCCGCGCAGGATCACTCGACCAGTGAGCTGTTACGCACTCTTTCAAGGATGGCTGCTTCTAAGCCAACCTCTTGGCTGTCTGTGCAATCCCACATCGTTTACCACTTAGCTAGAAATTAGGGACCTTAGTTGGCGGTCTGGGCTGTTTCCCTTTCGACCCCGAAGCTCATCCCCCGGGGTCTCACTGCTGTGCTCTGGAACCATGGCATTCGGAGTTTGGCTGAGGTCAGTAAGCTTGTCGGCCCCCTAGCCCATCCAGTGCTCTACCTCCATGGTTGAACGCACAACGCTGCACCTAAATGCATTTCGCGGAGAACCAGCTATCTCCGGGTTTGTTTGGCCTTTCACCCCTATTCACAGGTCATCCGCCCAGTTTTCAACCTAGGTCGGTTCGCGCCTCCACGGAGTCTTACCCCCGCTTCACACTGCCCATGAATAGATCACCCGGCTTCGGGTCTACGGCATGCGACTGTACGCCCAGTTAAGACTCGCTTTCGCTCCGACTTCCCTTCACAGGTTAATCTCGCCACATACCGTAACTCGTTGGCTCATTCTTCAAAAGGCACGCCATCGCGATCTCAGATTGACGATCCGAAGATCATCGGGTTGAGACGACGCTCTGACTGCTTGTAAACCAACGGTTTCAGGTACTATTTCACTCCCCTCCCGGGGTACTTTTCACCTTTCCCTCACGGTACTAGTTCACTATCGGTTGCCTACATATACTTAGCCTTACGAGGTGGTCCTCGCAGATTCACGCCGAATTACACGGCAACGGCGCTACTCGGGGACACTCAGCGAAGTGTGCAGCAGTTTCGTGTACGGGGCTCTTACCCCCTGCGGCTCGCCTTTCCAGAACGATTCCACTACCACGCACATTTGTAACTTCGTGGAGGATCTGGCGCTCCTCCTCTGAGGCCCCACAACACCGAACCGGCAACGCCACCAGGCTATTCCACCGGCACGGTTTAGGCTATTCCCATTTCGCTCGCCGCTACTAAGGGAATCGCGGTTGCTTTCCTTTCCTACAGGTTACTTAGATGTTTCAGTTCACCTGGTTCCCTCTGCCGGTGCTATGTGTTCACACCGGAGTGATACCCCTTTACAGGTATCAGGTTTCCCCATTCGGACATCCCCGGATCGAAGCTCAGTCGGCAGCTCCCCGAGGCTTATCGCAGCCTCTCACGTCCTTCATCGGTTGTAGGCACCAAGGCATCCACCGTTGGCTCTTCGTAGCTTGGAAGATTCATACATCGAAGAACTCTAATTTCGATCAGATGCTCGTGCTCGCTATGCAGTTCTCAAAGAGCACAGGAGGTTGCCGAATCAACAGTTAGACCGTCTAGGCAGAGCCTCGAGCGTGGATATCACGCTCCCTCAAAACGGAAGAGAGGACAAGAGCAACCAGTGCACCAACTGGGAGTGTCCGAACTCGATAACGCCGTTCGGCCTATCGAGCGGAAACGGAACTCCTTAGAAAGGAGGTGATCCAGCCGCACCTTCCGGTACGGCTACCTTGTTACGACTTCACCCCAATCGCCAACCCCACCTTCGGCAGCTCCCCCTCATAAGAGTTAGGCCACTGACTTCGGGTGTTGCCGACTTTCGTGGTGTGACGGGCGGTGTGTACAAGGCCCGGGAACGTATTCACCCCGGCGTTGCTGATCCGGGATTACTAGCGACTCCGACTTCATGGAGTCGAGTTGCAGACTCCAATCCGAACTGAGACCGGTTTTCAGGGATTCGCTTCACCTCGCGGTGTCGCTGCCCGTTGTACCGGCCATTGTAGCATGTTTGCAGCCCTGGATATAAGGGGCATGATGACTTGACGTCGTCCCCACCTTCCTCCGAGTTGACCCCGGCGGTCTCCTACGAGTCCCCACCTTAACGTGCTGGCAACATAGGACGAGGGTTGCGCTCGTTGCGGGACTTAACCCAACATCTCACGACACGAGCTGACGACAGCCATGCACCACCTGTGTACGGCCCCGAAGGACACCATATCTCTATGGCTTTTCCGTACATGTCAAACCCAGGTAAGGTTCTTCGCGTTGCCTCGAATTAAGCAACATGCTCCGCCGCTTGTGCGGGCCCCCGTCAATTCCTTTGAGTTTTAGCCTTGCGGCCGTACTCCCCAGGCGGGGCACTTAATGCGTTAGCTACGGCACGGAACCCGTTGATAAGGCCCCACACCTAGTGCCCAACGTTTACGGCGTGGACTACCAGGGTATCTAATCCTGTTTGCTACCCACGCTTTCGCTCCTCAGCGTCAGTACCGGCCCAGAGTGCTGCCTTCGCCGTCGGTGTTCCTCCTGATATCTGCGCATTTCACCGCTACACCAGGAATTCCACACTCCTCTACCGGACTCTAGTCATAGCAGTATCGGATGCAATCTTAGGGTTGAGCCCTAACCTTTCACATCTGACTTACCAAACCGCCTACGAGCTCTTTACGCCCAATAATTCCGGACAACGCTCGCCCCCTACGTGTTACCGCGGCTGCTGGCACGTAGTTGGCCGGGGCTTCTTCTGCAGGTACCGTCAATTTCGTCCCTGCTGAAAGGGGTTTACAACCCGAGGGCCTTCATCCCCCACGCGGCGTTGCTGCGTCAGGCTTTCGCCCATTGCGCAAGATTCCCCACTGCTGCCTCCCGCAGGAGTCTGGGCCGTGTCTCAGTCCCAGTGTGGCTGATCGTCCTCTCAGACCAGCTACCCGTCGATGCCTTGGTGAGCCGTTACCTCACCAACAAGCTGATAGGCCGCGAGACCCTCCCGAAGCGCCGGAGCATTTCCTCTGCCGATCATGCGATCGGCGGAGGGCATCTGGTATTAGCCACAGTTTCCCGTGGTTGTCCCAGTCTTCGGGGCAGGTTCCTCACGTGTTACGCACCCGTTCGCCACTTGGTCATTGCCCGAAGGCGACCTCGTTCGACTTGCATGTGTTAGGCACGCCGCCAGCGTTCGTCCTGAGCCAGGATCAAACTCTCCGTCAAAATCTCCAGCAGGTCTGCCCCAAAGGGGATCACTGCCTTCGAATCGGTTGCTCGTCTCGCTAAATTGCCTCGGCGAAACGGAGCGATTTCGGAAAGTCAAAAGGGCCGAAACCCTTCCCGACTTGGTTTCCTTGGAATTGTGTTAGGTCGACGACTTCGACGCGAGGTGCGCCAAGCCGTCGCCCGCACTGGCTTTTCCGTCCTCTCTTCCGTTTTCAAGGAGCGTGAGGCGGTGACCCTTGCGGGAGAACCGCATCGGTCCAGACAAACCGGACCGTGCTCTGCCTCTGCGGGAAACCCGGGGGAAACCCGTTTCAGAGGCGAATGGTCACGCTACCGGCCTCGGCCGGCAACGTCAACTCATCCCGGGGATTCGCTTCCCCGCACTCGCACAAGGTGGTGGCGGCGCTTGCCCCGCCGAAGCAGGAGGTAGCGACTGTGCAGCAGGCGGTCGGCAGCCACCGCCGGCGCCTCGCCGGAAATCCGCTCATTGTTAACGTACACCGACCCCTCTGACAGCCCCCGACGAGCATCGCCCTTTGAGGTGGCCAGCCCTGTTGAAGTCAGCAATTCCACGAGGTCGAAGCTGTTTGAGGCAGCATCGAACCCGCCGTCGGGGACATCGGAGGTGGGCACCTCGGCCGCTACTGCATCCAACGCGGCCTCGTCGATATCGTCCACCGGAGAGCCGAACAGGATTCGGGCTGCTTGTTCGGCCGCAGCCGCGGCAGGCCGGCTGTGGACCAGCGAGGTGACCTCGTTGGCCAGAATGCCCTGGGCCTCTCTCCGTCCGGGATCGCGCTGATGGGCCTCAACCACCTCGGCGATCTCCCCCACAGGAAGCATGGTGAACTGGAGCAGGCCGCGCTCCACGTCCTCGTCGGAGACCTGGATGAAGTACTGGTGGAACCGATAGGGACTGGTGCGCTGGGGATCGAGCCAGATCGCCCCCTCGGCCGTCTTGCCGAATTTGGCGCCGTCAGACCGGGTGAGAAGCGGCCAGGTGAGGCCGTGGGCCTGGGTCCCTGTGCGGCGGCGAATGAGATCCACCCCGGCGGTGATGTTGCCCCACTGGTCGGAGCCGCCGATCTGGAGATCGCAGTGGTGGTGGGTGTGCAACCACCAGAAGTCGTAGGCCTGCAACAGCATGTAGGTGAACTCGGTGTAGGAGATGCCCGATTCGCTCTCCATGCGGCTGCGCACCGAGTGCTTGGCCGCCATCTGGTTCACGGTGGCGTGCTTGCCGGTATCCCGCAAGAACTCGATCAGCGTGAGGTCGCGGGTCCAGTCGTAGTTGTTGACCAGCTCGGCGTGGCCGTCGAAGTCCAGCAGCTTCTCAAGCTGCCCTCGGATGCCCGCCAGGTTGGCGGCCAAGATGTCGTCGTCCAGCAGATTTCGCTCATCAGATCGGCCGCTGGGATCGCCCACCATGCCGGTGGCCCCGCCCACCAGGGCGATGGGCCGGTGGCCGGCTTCTTGGAACCTCCGCAGCACCAGCACCCCGATGAGGTTGCCCAAGTGCAGCGAGCTGGCCGTAGGGTCGATGCCGTGGTACACCCCGACCGAGCCGTCGCCCAGCCGTTTGTCCAGCAGATCTCGGTCGGTGGTGTCTTGCACCAAGCCGCGGGATTCGAGTTCTTCAAGCACCGGGCGAATGCTACGGGAGCAGAACGCCGAGGGAGAATGAGTAGGTGACGGGCCGACGAGTCGCCGGGGTGGTGGGAATCGCGGTCGTCGTGCTATTCGCCGCGTTCTGGATCGGGGCCACGATCTTGCTTTTCGGCGACGAGAACCCCGACCGCCTGCAAGACCGGGAGTGGGTGGCCGGTGCCGAGGCCCGATGCGCCGAGGCCCGGGACGCGCTCGACCGGCTTCCCCAAGCTCGCGACGCGGTGGACTTGGTCGACCGAGCCGATCAGATCGAAACTGCAACCGATGTGCTGGCGCAAATGACTGCCGATTTGGCCGTTTCAACCCCTAGCGGCGATGACGGTGAGCTGTTGGGGCTGTGGCTGGGAAGCTGGGACCAGTACCTCGGCGACCGGCAGGTCCACGCCGAGGCCCTGAGGGCCGGAGAAGACCGCCAGTTCCGGGTGAGTGTGGAGCGGGGAGAAGGGGTTGACGCCCTGTTGGACGCCTTCGCCGATCGCAATCGGATGCCCTCCTGCGGCGACCCGCTGGACATCGGCTAGAGCCGGGGAAGGGTCTTCAGGGCCTCAGATCCAATTTCACCAAGCTGCACCAGGCCAGAGTCGCAGCCGAAGTCGCCAAGACCCCGAAGCGGCACCCAGCGCAAGCCCCGAGACTCGTGGTTGCCCTGGGGTTGGGCATCGGCTGGGGCCTGCACCAGGAACCTGACGTCGTAGTGCAGGTGGGGGTCCTCGCCGGGGGGATCCACCTGGTGTATGTCCAGATGCAGGGGCTGGGGCCAGATGAGCAGGTTCTCAATGCCGGTTTCCTCGGTTGCCTCCTGCAATGCCACCGCGGCCAGGTTGGCATCGCCGTCGGCGTGGCCTCCCGGCTGAAGCCAGCGGCCGAGCTTGGCGTGGAGCATCAGCAGGGTGTTCGTCCCAGCGCCGTCCACGACCAGCGCCGATCCGGTGAGGTGGCCGGGCCAGCACGTTCGCTCGGCGGCATCGGGATGGTCGTCGATCAGCGTTCGGTAGCGGTCGCCCAGATCATCGTCGAACCCGGTCAGCATCTCTCGGGCCACGCCCAAGTCTTTGGTGGGCGCCAGCAAGGGGTGCCCTGCTTCCAACCAGTCCTTCTCTCTTGCGCCGCTCATCATCCCCTCCGAGAAAGATCGGGGCAGCCAGGAACGTACCAGCGCCACGGGAGATCGGCGCCGGCGCTGAGCCCGACGCGAACCGAGCGACCCGGCTGCGCGGAGGGCGCAACCCCGTCGTCAAGCAGCTCGATTCCCGAATCGGCAACCACCAGATCGGCGCCGTTGGCTGTGCCGTCGATGCCCAGCGCGGCGGTGAGCTTGGCCGGCCCGCTGCACAGGTCCCGGTCGCGGCGGGCCTTGGGCCGGCGCTCTCTCATCTCATCGAGGCCGGCCAGAGGGGTCAGCGCTCGCAGCAGCACCGCGGCGCACTCCCCGTCGGCGCCGCACACCACGTTGGCGCACCAGTGCATGCCGTAGGTGAAATACACGTACAGCTTCCCCGGAGGGCCGAACATGACCTCGGTGCGGGGGGTCATACCCCGATAGCCGTGGCTACCAGGGTCGTCGGCGCCCGCGTAGGCCTCCACCTCCACGATCCGGCCTCGGCATTCTCCGGCCACCAGCACCTTGTTCAGCAGGTCAGGAGCCACATTCCGCGGATCGCGAGCGTAGAAGTCCCGCTTCAACCTCATCACCGAGCCACCGGGTCAGAACATAGCTGCCGCTGAGGCGCGAACTGCGAGCCACCGGGTCAGAACGCAACTGCCGCTGAGGCGCAATCTATGAGGACGCAATCTATGAGCCGGGCTCAAATCGGTCGGCGTCGGCAGTGAGGCGGGTTCGGAAGCGGGCGATCTGGGCCCTCACCGAGTGGGGGCCTGCGCCGCCGGGGGTGGTGCGGCGGGTGACGGGGACGCCGGGGGCCAGCAGCTCGGCGGCGGCTGCTCCTAGGCGGGGGTCGCCCCGCACGAGATCAGCCAGCGATCCCTCGCCGTCCAAAGAGCGGCGCACGAGGCCGCCGACTATGGCGTGGGCGTCGCGGAACGGCATTCCGTTGGCCACCAGATGCTCAGCTAGGTCGGTGGCCGCCGCGGTGGGAGCATCGGCGGCTGCGGCCATGGCTTCGGTGTTGAATGCGATGGTGGACATCAACCCGGCCATGGCCCTCACGCCGAGGCGCACCTGATCGACCGCGTCGAACAGGGGCTCCTTGTCTTCTTGGAGGTCGCGGTTGTAGGCCAGCGGCAGGCCCTTGAGAGTGGCCAGCAGGCCGGTGAGGTTGCCGATGAGCCTACCGGCCTTGGCCCGGGCCAACTCGGCGATATCGGGATTCTTCTTCTGGGGCAGCATGGAGCTGCCGGTGGCATAGGCGTCGTCGAGAGCGGCGAATCCGGCCTCCTCGGAGGTCCAGAACACGATCTCCTCGCCGAGCCGCGACAGGTGGACGGCCAGCATGGTCAACGCGAACAGGCTCTCAGCGGCGAAGTCCCGATCGGACACCGCGTCGATGGAGTTCTCGAACCGGGCGGCGAAACCAAGCTCAGCGGCGGTCATGTCGGGATCGAGCGGCAGCGACGACCCGGCCACCGCGCCCGCCCCCAGCGGGCTCACGTCCATGCGGGCGCGGGCATCGGCCAGCCGGTCCACATCCCGGGCCAGCGCCCAGCCGTGGGCCAGCAGGTGGTGGGCCAACAGCACCGGCTGTGCCCGCTGAAGATGGGTATAACCCGGAAGGTAGGCATTGCCGGCCCCGATGGCCCGTTCCAGCAGCACCTGTTGGAGGGCGATCACGTCGGCGGCGATGGCGGCCAGTTCCCGCTTGGCGAACAGGCGCAAGGCGGTGGCCACCTGATCGTTGCGGCTGCGGCCGGTGTGGAGCCTGGCCCCAGCCACCCCGGCTAGCTCGGTGACCCGGCGCTCGATGGCGGTGTGGATGTCCTCGTCGCCGGGCGCGAACGCGAAATCGCCGGAGGCGAGCTCGGCCTCAGTTTGGTCGAGCGCGCCCAGCACCTCGGCCGCCTCCGCCTCGGAGAGCAGGCCGACGCGGCCCAGCATCCTGACGTGGGCCCGCGATCCGGCGATGTCATCGGGCGCCAGCCTCACATCGAATCCGATGCTGGCGGTATAGGCCATCAACTCCCCGGCGGGATCGCCGTCGAACCTTCCGTGCCAAAGCGTGCTCATGGCTTGCCTGCCCGCTGGGCCAGGGTGCGGAGCCGCAGGGCATGCAGTTTGATGAACCCCTCGGCGTCGGCCTGGTCATAGGCCCCCTGGTCCTCCTCGAACGTGACCACCGCTTCGTCGAACAGGCTGTCGTCGGACTGCCGCCCGGTGACGGTCACATTGCCCCGGTACAGCTTGAGCCGAACGGTGCCGTTCACCCGAGCCTGGGAATGATCGATGGCGGTCTGGAGCATGTGGCGCTCGGGGCTCCACCAATAGCCGCTGTACACCAACTGGGCGTATCGGGGCATCAGCTCGTCTTTGAGGTGGGCCACCTCCCGGTCGAGGGTGAGGCTCTCCATGGCCCGGTGGGCCTTGAGCATGATGGTGCCGCCGGGGGTCTCGTAGCAGCCCCGCGACTTCATGCCCACATAGCGGTTCTCCACCAAGTCGAGCCGGCCGATGCCGTTGGCCCCGCCGATGCGGTTCAGCTCGGCCAAAACGGTGGCCGGGCTGAGAGGCTGGCCGTCGATGGCCACGATGTCGCCGCCCCGGAAGGCGAGCTCGATCTCGGTCGGGGTGCCGGGGGCATCCTCGGGAGCAGTCGTCCAGCGCCACATATCCTCGGGGGGCTCGAACCACGGGTCTTCCAGCGGGCCGCCCTCATAGGAGATGTGGAGCAGGTTGGCGTCCATGGAGAACGGGGAGCCCCCTTCCCGCTCGGCCTCGATGGGGATGCCATGCTCGGCGGCATAGGCCATCAGCTTCTCCCGGGAGCTGAGGTCCCAGATGCGCCAGGGAGCCACCACCGAGATGTCGGGGTTCAGGGCATAGGCCCCCAGCTCGAAGCGCACCTGGTCGTTCCCCTTGCCGGTGGCGCCGTGGGACACCGCGTCGGCGCCCGCCTCGGCCGCTATCTCCACCAGCCGCTTGGCGATGAGCGGGCGGGCGATGGAGGTGCCCAGCAGGTATTCCCCCTCGTAGACGGCGTTGGCCCGGAACATGGGGTACACAAAGTCGGCGGTGAACTCCTCGCGCAGGTCTTCGATGTAGATCTCCTTGACACCCATGGCCTCGGCTTTGGCCCGGGCCGGTTCCAGCTCCTCGCCCTGGCCCAGATCAGCGGTGAAGGTGACCACCTCGCAGCCGTAGGTGTCCTGCAACCAGCGCAGGATCACCGAGGTGTCGAGCCCGCCGGAATAGGCCAGCACGATCTTGTTCAAATCTCGGTGCGGAGAATTCACTAAGCCTCCTCTTGTAGGGCAGGTTCAACCGGATTGAGCAACCCGGCCAGGGAGCGGAACAAGTCGGCTACCCGGTGGCCGCCGACGGCCTCTGTGGCCACCACCAGCACGGTGTCGTCGCCGGCCACGGTGCCCAGAACCCCGTCGACCGCCGAGCGGTCGACGGCCGAGCCCACCACATGGGCCGATCCCGGAGGCGTGCTCAGCACGATCAGGTTTCCAGAGCAGCCCACGGCCACCACCCACTCCCCCAGCACCCGCCGGAGGTGGTCGCCAGAGGTGACCTGCTCGGAGGGCAGCTCGGGAATGGCGTACACCGACCCGCCGCCGGTGGGAACCTTTACCGCGCCCAGGTCGTCGAGGTCGCGCGACACGGTGGCCTGGGTGGCCACCACTCCCTCGGCTACCAGCAAGTCCACCAGGTGATCCTGGCTGGACACCGACTCCCGCTTCAGGATCTGGGCGATCCGGTGCTGGCGCTGGTTCTTTCCCAGCCTCATGGCGCCCCCAACAGAAATGCGAGCAGGCCGCGGGCGGCGTGCATCCGGTTTTCGGCCTGTTGCCATATCCGGCTCTGGGGGCCGTAGAGCACCTCGGGGGTGACCTCCAGGCCGGGGCGGGCGGGCAGGCAGTGCAGGAAGATGGCATCGGGTGCCGCCCGACCCATCAGCTGCTCGTCCACGGTGTAGCGATCGGAAAATGCGTCCATCTTCTCGGAAGCCTCGGCCTCCTGGCCCATGGAGACCCATACGTCGGTGTACACGACGTGGGCGCCGTCCACCGCACGGACGGGATCGTCCACCACCTGGGCGGCTGCTCCGCTGTTGGCGATACGGTTTAGGTCGGCCTCGTCGAATCGGTAGCCAGCAGGACTGGCGATGACGAATTCCGCTCCGGCAAGTCCAGCGGCAATGCCCAGCGACCGGGACACGTTGTTGGGATCGCCCACATAGGCGATGCGACAGCCGCTGATCTCCCCGAACGCCTGCTTCACGGTCAATATGTCGGCCATGGCCTGCAAGGGGTGGGCCTGGTCGCTCAACATGTTGACCACCGGAACCGGGCTGACGGCGGCCATGCGCTCCACCACGGCGTGGTCGAACACTCGGGCACCGATGGCCGCGTGATAGCAGGCCAGGGTGCGGGTGATGTCCTCGGCTGACTCTCGCTCGTCGATGCCCACCTCGGCGCCGGCGATGGACACCGGGTGGCCGCCCAACTGCACCACGGCCATCTCCATGGAGTGCCGGGTACGGGCCGAGGGCTTCTCGAACAACAAGGCCATTCCCTGGCCTTCCAACGCCCGCGAAAGGGCGGGGTAGGCGGAAAGCTCCAGCACCTGGCCCAGTTCACCGGAGTTGAGATCGTCGACCTCCAGCAGGTGGCGGACCGGCTTCATGACCTCAACACCTTGTCGAGCACGGCCACGCCGTGGGCGATCTCGTCGTCGCTGATGATCAGGGGCGGCGCGATACGCAACGAGGTGGCACCGGCGGTGCCCAGCACCAGGCCTTCGGCCATCGCCGCGGTCAGCACCTCGGCGGCAGGCCGTTCACCGGTCAGCTCCACCCCCAGCAGCAGGCCCCGGCCTCGCACGCCGGCTACGCCGTCGAGCGCCCCAACGGCCGCCCTCATCGTCTCGCCAGCCTGAGCGGCCCGGTGTGGCAGGTCCAACTCCTCCATGACCTCCAAGGTGGCCTTGGCCGCCGAAGCAGCCAGGGGCTGACCGCCGAAGGTGGTGGCATGGTCGCCGGGCTTGAAGGCCGCGGCCACCTCAGCCCGGGCCCAGCAGGCCCCGATGGGCATGCCGTTGCCCAGGGCCTTGGCCATGGTCACCACGTCGGGCTCGACCCCGTCGTGGTGGTGGGCAAACCAGCGGCCGGTGCGAGCCAAGCCGGTCTGCACTTCATCGAGCATGAACAGCAGGTCCCGGTCATCGCACAGTTCGCGTACCGCGGCCAGGTATCCGGCGGAGGGCACATTGATGCCGCCCTCCCCCTGGATGGGCTCCAACAGCACGGCGGCGGCAGTGTCGTCGATGGCCTGCTCCAGTTCGGCGATATCGTCCCAGGGGACATGTCGGAAGCCCTCGGGCAAGGGCTGGAAGGCCTCGTGCTTTTCGGCCTGACCGGTGGCGTGCAGCGTGGCCAGCGTCCGCCCGTGAAACGACCGGCCCGCGCTGATAACGGTGTGGCGGCCGGGCCCGCCCCATTTGCGGGCCAGCTTGATGGCGCATTCGTTGGACTCTGCCCCGCTGTTGGCGAAGAACACCTGGCCGGGAGGTCCGCCGACTAGGCGGTCGATGGTGCGGGCCACGTGCATCTGGGGCTCGGTGGCGTACAGGTTGGACACATGGCACAGCGTGGCGGCCTGCTCGGCCACTGCTTCGGCCACTCTGGGATGGGAGTGGCCCAGGCTGCACACCGCGATGCCGCTGAGGAAGTCCAGATAGCGGGTGCCGTCGCGGTCCCACAGCCAGCATCCCTGGCCCCGCACGAACATGACCGACGGCGGGCCGTAGGTGGGCATCAGTGGACAGGGCCCGGTGTCGGCGCCCACTGCGTCGGGATGGGTTGTCATGGGGCAGGCTCCTCGATGAGGTCGGCGGAATCGGGACAGACCATGGTGCCCGCCCCGGCATCGGTGAACAGCTCAAGCAGCAGCACGTGGGGAGTTGTTCCGTTCACCATGTGGGCTGAAGCCACCCCGTGGCGCACCGCGTGCACGGCGGCTTCGGCTTTGGGAATCATGCCCCCGCCCACCGATCCGGCCGCGATCATCTGATCGAGGGCAGCGGGGGTGGTCGCGCTGATGAGGGTGGACGGGTCGTCGGGATCGTCGTACAGGCCCTCGACATCGGTCAGGAACACGGCCTTGGCCGCCCCCAGCGCCCCGGCCAGGATTCCGGCCACGGTGTCGGCGTTGATGTTGAGCGCCTGACCGGTGGCATCGGCGCCGATGGTGGACACCACTGGGATCAGATTCTCGTCCAGCAGCCGGTCGATGATCGTGGTGTTGACCGCGTCCACCGTGCCCACGTAGCCCAGTTCGGGGTTGTCGGCCCGGGCCTGGATCAACCCGGCGTCCTCGCCGGACACGCCCACCGCCATGGGGCCGCGCACGTTGATGGCTGAGACGATGTCGCGATTGACCCGGCCCACCAGCACCATGCGGGCGATGTCGAGGGTTTCGGCATCGGTGACCCGCAGTCCGTCGACGAAGCGGGGCTCCAACCCGAGCCGTCCCATCATCTCGCCGATCTGGGGGCCGCCGCCGTGGACCACGACGGGACGAATCCCCACCGAGTGCATCAGCACGATGTCGCCCGCGAACCCGGCCAGGTGATCTCTGTCCATCGCACTGCCGCCGTACTTGACTACCACCGTGGCGCCCGAGAAGCGCTGAATGTAGGGCAGGGCTTGGGTGAGCACTGCCGCGGTGGCTTCAGGGGTGAGGTTCATGACGTTCCCATGTTCTCGTCGATGTAGGCATGGGTGAGGTCGGTGGTGATGATCCGGGCCGAGCCGTCGCCCATGCCCAGATCGACGCGCAGATCGAGACGCCGCCCGGTCATGTACTGGGCCAGTTCGGGGGGGTGGGCGGGCTCGCCGCGGTAGTACACCACATGGGGCCCGTAGGCGATGGTCAGCTTGGTGTGGTCGAAGGCCACCCCGGCCGCCCCCATCTCCGAGGCAATGCGTCCCCAGTAGGGATCCTGGCCATACCAGGAGCACTTCACTAGCTGGCAGTTGGCCGTGTCCCGGGCCGCCTTGGCCGCCTCGGCGTCGGAGGCCGCACCGGTGACTTGGAGGAACACCGTTTTGGTGGAGCCCTCGGCGTCGTCGGCCATCTGGAGGGCCAGGCTCTCACACGCGGCGGCCACTGCTTCGGTGAGTGCGTCGGGATCGACCGGCCCCCCCTGGCCGTTGGCCAAAATAAGCACGGTGTCGTTGGTGGACTCGGCGCCGTCCACGGTAAGGGTGTTGAACGTGCCGGCCACCCCTTCTCGCAGGGCCTGTTGAAGGATATGGGGATCGGCGGCCGCGTCGGTGACCAGCACCGCCAGCATGGTGGCCATGTTGGGCTCCAGCATGGCCGCACCCTTGGCCATGCCCCCCACGGTGAACCCGTCGCCGGCGATGAGCGCCTGCTTGGGCACGGTGTCGGTGGTCATGATGGCCTCGGCCGCTTGGCGGCCGTCGGTGGCAGAGAGGGACTGAGCGGCGGCAGCAATGCCGGCCGACACGGCGTCCATGGGAAGGGTGTATCCGATCAGCCCGGTGGAGCACACCAGCACATCCTCGGGGGCCACCCCGAGGGCAGCCGCGGTCTCCGCACACATTCGGCGGGCGTCGATCATGCCCTGAGCACCCGTGGCCGCGTTGGCGTTGCCGCTGTTGAGAACTACCGCGGCGGCCTGTCCCCCGGTGGCGGCCAGGTGCTCCCGGCACACCAGCACCGGGGCGGCGGTCATCTTGTTGGAGGTGAACACCCCGGCCGCGCTCACCGGCGCGCCGTCGGCGGTAGCCACCAGGGCGAGGTCGGGCTGGCCGCCGAGCTTGATCCCGCAGGTCACCCCCGCGGCGGTAAACCCGGGAACTTCGGTAACGCTCATGGATACACCCCCACTGCGGTCAGGCCGGCGGTCTCGTCCAATCCGCTGATGAGGTTGGCGCACTGCACGGCTTGCCCCGCCGCCCCCTTCACCAGGTTGTCGATGGCGCACAGCGCCACCACCGTTTGCGTGCGGGCGTCGAAGCAGACGGTGAGGTGGGCGGCGTTGGAGCCCAGCGTGGCCTTGGTGGACGGCGGACGCTCGGACACGACGATGAACGGCTCGTCGGCGTAGAACTCGGACAACGCCACCAGCAGCGAATCGGTGGATACCTCCGCCGCGGGCTTGGCGTAGCAAGTGGCCAGGATCCCCCGGTTCATCGGGGCCAGGTGAGGGGTGAACAGCACCGACGCGCCGGCGGCCTGCTCGATCTCGGGGGTATGGCGGTGGTCGAGCAGCCCGTAGGCGGTGAAATCCTCGTCGACCGCGCAGAAGGTGGTGTGGGCCTTGGGGGGCCGACCCGCACCGGATACCCCGCTGGCCGCGTCCACGATGACCCCATCGGCCTCGATGAGGCCCAAGCGGATGAGCGGGGCCACGGCCAGCGCCGCAGCAGTGGGATAGCAGCCGGGCACTGCTACCGCGTCGGCGTCGGCGATCTCGTCTCTGAACAACTCGAGCAGGCCGTAGGAGAACTGTCCGAGCAGCTCGGGGGCCTGATGCTGCTCCCCGTACCACTGCTGATATTGCCCGGCATCGGTCAGCCGGAAATCGGCCGCCAAATCGACGGCAACCTTGCCCCGATCCAAGATGTCGGCGGCCATGGCCATGGACTGGCCGTGGGGCAGGGCCAGGAAAGCCATAGAGGCTTCATCCAATAGCTCGGGGTCGTACTTGACGAACTCCCGGCCGGCGCCGATGGCGGCCAGATGGGGGTAGAGGTCGCCAACCAACTGGCCTGCCTGGGTATCGCCGGTGACGAAGCGCAAGTCGAAACCATCGTGGTGGGCCAGCAGCCGCATCAACTCCGCGCCCACATACCCCGACGCCCCGATGATCCCAACAGGAATCTTGTCCATGGACAATATTATTCATCAGATTGCATACTCATGCAACTCGATTCGGAGGTCTCAGAATCGCCTGGTCGCACCGCGGGCATGAAAGACCAGCCCATTAGGCTCTTGACGAGCGCCAAGAGCAGCCGACGCCGAGAGGCCGGCACCGCTGGGTGGCCAGGATGAAATCTCGCAAGGTCCGTTTTGTCGTTAGCGGCTGATGGTCCGCTTGAAAGAGGCCGAGTCGATAGTGGCAGACGGATCATTGTTCAGGGTGCTGGGGGCTGTGGCAGTGGGTTTGGGGGCTGTCCTTTTGGCCGCCTCGGGCTTCGCGGTTTGGGTGGATGCGTTCGGGTCGGAGCTGACCGGCTTTCGCCTCGCCGAGTTGATCGGCGACTTCGGCGGCGACGTGGAAGGGGTGCCCCCGTCATGGGTGGGGGCTGTCTGGTATTTGCTGCCGCTATCGGCCGGCGGGTGCTGGCTAGGCCTCTTCCGTCGCAAGCCGCCGACCGCGTCTTCAGCCCATGTTTGGATGGGGGCGGCGGTCGTGCTGGGCGTCGGGCTGTACATGCTCTCCCAAGGGCCTCGGCTGGGCCCGTTGCTCGCCCTAGCCGGGGGATTGCTGATCGGCTCGGGAGGCGCGGTGGGCCGGCTGAACAGGGCTGATTCAGGGCCACAAGACCTCTAGGTCGCGGTGCCAATCCGCGTACTTCCGCTGTTATGTTTGACCACGGTTATGGGAAATTTCTCAAAAGGGCGCCTCGCCGGAATCCTGTTCGGTCTCGCCTTCGTCGGCTTGGTGGTGTACAGCGCGGTGTCGAGCATGACGGGGAGCAAACGGGGGACGGGAACTCCTGAGGGCGCAGTCGAACTGCTGTTTGATGCTATGAGCCGAGAAGACGTCATCGGAGTCATGAGTGTGATGGCGCCGTTCGAGGTCGGGACATCAGCCGACCTCTACCCCAGAGCCGTCGACTTGGCCGTGGCCGCCGACATCATCGAGGACGCCAACTGGCTGGCGGGCATTGATTTCGAAGCCGAAGACCTTGAGATGAGCACCACGGTCCTGCATCCCGATGTGGCGCTCGTGGGCCTTGCCCGAGGCGAGTTTGCCCTCACGCTCGACCCCGCGACCGCCGACCCGCTCTTCACGGATACCGACAGCCTCCACGGGTCGATCACCCTTCAAGAAGCACACCGACAGCTCAGCAGCGCTATCTGGGATGCCAATGCCGAGATCGGCGACTTTCCGTTCACCCTCCGAGCGCCTGACGAGTTGTTTGTGATGACGGTGAAACACGACGGAAAGTGGTTCGTCAGTGCTTCATACACTGCCGCGGAGTATGGGCGGCAGATTCTCGACCTTCCGCCAGCCGACTTCTCAGCGTCTCGCGACAACGCGGCAAGCGGCGCGACAACCCCTTCGGGGGTCATCGACGACCTGGTGGAAATGGTCAACAGCCGCAGCATCGAAGAGCATTGGGATGCAATCCTGTCTGGCGATCCCGATGGTGTATTCGAGCCCTTCAACGTTTTCTCGCCCCCCGACGAACTCGGCGCTCTCCTCGACTACGCCCCGGCGTACAACGCCCTTGTCGATCAGATGGAGGAGTGGCTGGCCGACGATGGGCTCGGGCTCGGCGTTGAAGCCGCTACCGAAATGCTGGAGAACATCGAGTTGGAGGGAGATGTGTCCCTTTCAGTGACGACCCGCGAGGTGCCCATCGACGACGAAAAGTCCACCGTCTATCTCGAGTCTGGGTCGATCAGCACACATATTCTGCTCTCTAATCAGGCTTCAGACGAATCTGTCTTCTTCCAACTCGAAGCCACTTGGGAAGGACTCTGCGCTCGAGGCTTCGCGGGCTTCGATTACCCCTTGAACCCGGGCTCTAGCGGATTCGCCGAATTCAACGAATGCCTGCCCCAAGGGGTCCTGCCCTACGGCCTAGACGAGGTCTTTGTCATTGTCACCGAGACCAACGGCTACTGGTACATCAGCTATGTGGAGACGATCCTCGCCTACGCCGAGATCTACGTCGCCGAGGCGCTGCGACGCCCAGAACTCCGCTCTCGCCTTCCCGAAGTAGACTTCGCGGCAGCACCCAGCTAACGGCTCAGCCGCGGAGGACGGCGTTGTGGGCAGTGGTGACGGCGTTGATGCAGACTTGGCGGGCGGCGGCCACCTCGGCGTCGTTGAGGGTGCGGTCGGCGGCTTCGAACCGGAGGGTGAAGGCCAGGCTGCGGCGGCCCTCGCCGAGTTGCTCGGAGCGGAATACGTCGAACAAGGCCACGGAGGCCAGTAGCTCGCCTCCGGCCTGGGCAATGGTGGCGGCTACTTCGTCGGCCGTGACTTCGTCGGGAACGGCAAAGGCCAGGTCGATGTCGCTGGACGGATAGCGGCTGGGGGCTCGATACGGCGCAAGACCTCGGCTGGCTCCCAGCAAGGCGCCGAGGTCCACCTCCAGCCAGGCCACCCGCTCGGCAACCTCATAGGCATCGAGCACTTGGGGGTCGATCTCTCCCAGCGCACCCACCGGGTGGCCGTCGGCCAGCACCCTCCCGCACCGGCTGGGATGGAGCCCGCTTACTGGCTCGTTGGCCACTCCAGGATTGGTGACCGCCAGATTACGGGCCAAGCGGCGCCACAGGGCGGTGGCCGCGGTGGCCTCTTGGCCGGCCAGGATCACGGCCAGGTGCTCGTGCTCATCGGGGAGGTCGGCTCCCCCGCCGGGATTCACCCGGCCGATCTCGAACAGCGACACCCCGGTGGCTCGCCGGGCCGCGTTGTAGGCCACCGCGTTCAGCAGGCCCGGGCGCAGCGAGGTTCGCATGATCGACTCCTCGGCCACCAGAGGGTTGGCCACGATGATGCCGTCGTCGCCCAGACCCGCTCGGGCCAGATCGCCGGGGGCCAAAAAGGGCAGGGGCATGGCCTCGGTGATACCCATGCCGTTAAGGAGCGCCCGGATCCGGCGGCGATCCTGCTGGAGGGAGGTGAGCGCGCCGGCCTGCTCGGTCACTGGAACCGTGCGGGCGATCTGGGAGAAACCGTGCAGCCGGCCGACTTCCTCGATCACATCGATCTCGGTGGCCGAATCTAGCCGCCAAGACGGGATGGCGACCTCGAGGTCTTGGCCATCCCCTCCTGAATCGCAGGCGAATCCTATGGGCGCTAGCAGGCTGGCCATCTCCTCGGCGCTGAGGTCGGTACCCAGGATGGAGTTGACCCGGGGGGGGCGCACTCGAACGGTGATAGGCTCGGGCCGATTGCCGATGGCGTCGATCATGCCGGGGGCGGCGGCTGAACCGAGCGAGGCGGCCAACTCGGCGAAGCGGTCGAGGGCCAGAGGGATGATTTCGGGGTCGGCACCCCGCTCGAAGCGGGCGGAGGCCTCGCTGCGCAGGCCCAGGCGACGGGCGGTGCGGGCAATGGTCATCGGATCCCACCAGGCCGCCTCCAGCAGCACCGATTGGGTGTCGTCGGATATCTCGGTAGAGGCCCCGCCCATGACGCCGGCAAGGCCGATGGCCTCATCGTCGCGGTTGACGATCACGCCGTCGGCTTCGGTGAGGGTGCGCTCTGCGCCGTCCAGGGTGATCAGCTTCTCGCCGGGACGGGCCATCCGCACGCCTAGCTCGCCGCCGGGCACCAGATCTAAGTCGTAGGTGTGGTTGGGCTGGCCCAGCTCGAACATCACATAGTTGGAAAGATCCACCACCGCGCTGATGGGACGCTGACCCACAGCCAACAGGCGGTTGGCCATCCACCGGGGCGACGGGCCCGAGGGCACGCGGTCGAGCACCCGCACCCCAAAGCGGCCGCACAGGTCGGGGGCGGCAATGGTCACCGACGCCCGCTCGACCGCGGGCGGGCCGGCCTCGTCAACTCGGGGGACAGCTACCGAGAAGGGCACCCCGAGGCGGGCGGCCAGGTCGCGGGCCACCCCCAGCACCGACATGGCGTCGGGCCGGTTGGGGTTCACCTCCAAGTCGAACAGCACGTCGGGCTGTATGCCCAGCGCCTCTGCCAGAGGCACCCCCAGAGACAGTCCCCGGTCCAAGAGCATGATGCCCTCGTGGTCGTCGCCCATGCCGATCTCGGCCCCCGAGCACAGCATCCCATTGCTCCATTGGCCCCTCATCTTGCGGCGGGCGATCTCCATGCCGCCGGGCATGGTGGCCCCCACAACAGCCAGCGGCACCCGGTCGCCCACCGCCATGTTGAAGGCCCCGCAGCACACTTGGAGCGCATCTCCGTCGCCGACGTCCACATCCACCAACTGGATGCGGTCGGCATCGGGATGGGGTCGGGTGGCCAACACCTCGGCCACCACTATGCCCTCCAAGCCTCGCCCAGTGTGGGCCAGCTCCTCGACAGCCAGGCCCAGATCAGACAGGGTCTCGGCCAAGTTCTCGGGGTCGCCTTCGATGTCGGGGGCGAACTCCCGCAGCCAGCTCAGCAGGACCTTCATTGCGCCGCCGCCTCAAGCAACAGATCGAGGCCCATCAGAACTGTTGCCGCGTCTGTGGCGGGAGGGGCGTTGGAGTGGAGGGCCTCAAGTATCGGAGCGCATTCCATCAGAACTGTTCCAGGAAGCGGATGTCGTTGGTCCACAGCTCGCGCAGGTCGTCGATGCCGAACCGGATCAGGGCCAAGCGGTCGATGCCGAAGCCGAAGGCGAACCCCTGCCACTGCTCGGGGTCGATTCCACAGGCCTCGAACACGTTGGGGTGCACCATGCCACAGCCCCCCAACTCCAGCCAGGTGCCGTCGGGCCGTTGAATGTCGAACTCGGCCGAGGGCTCGGTGAACGGGAAGTAGGAGGGCCGCAGCCTCGAGGTGAAGCCCGGTCCGAAGTAGGCGGCGGTGAACGCCTCGATGGTCCCGGCCAGATCGCCCAGGGTGGTGTCGCGGTCCACCACGAGGCCCTCGATCTGGTGGAACACCGGCATGTGGGTGGCATCGGCGGTGTCTTGGCGGAAGCACCGGCCCGGCGCCACCACATAGATGGGAGGCGCCTGGTTCTCCATCACCCGGGCCTGCACCGGGGAGGTATGGGTGCGCAACAGCGTGCTTCCCTGCTCGCCGTAGTCCACATACAGCGTGTCGTACATGTCCCGAGCCGGATGCCCAAGGGGGAAGTTGAGAGCGCCGAAGTTGTACCACTCGCTCTCGATCTCCGGACCCTCGGCCACCCGGTAGCCCATGCCCACGAAAACGTCCTCCAGTTCCTGCCAGGTCTGGGTGATGATGTGGAGATGGCCATCGGCCTGCCGGTCGATCACCTCGGTGAGGTCGAGCCGCTCAGCAGCCAGCGTCTCGGCTCGGGCCGCGGCGGCAAGCTCCGCCTCTCGGGCATGGAGGATCTCCTCGATGGCTGCTTTCGCCGCATTCAACGCCAGGCCTGCCTCCCGGCGGGCCTCGGGGTCGAGGGCCCCCAGGGCCTTGCGAGCCGCCACCAGCGGGGACCGCTTGCCACTCACCGCGGTCCGCACCGCGCTCAGTTCTTCCAGGGTGGTCGCGGCCACCGCCTGCCGCTGGGCCTCGACCACCAGTTGTTCTGGCTCAGCCATCAAACTCCACTATGGCAATCCCGGCCCATCAACACCGCATCAGATAGTGCAGGCCAGTCTGGTCAATTCTCCCCCGCGGGCCGAGTCGGGCCGGCGCATGAACTCGCACTAAGTTTCATCCATGGCTACGGGAGATTTGCTGGTTCGCGGGGGGACGGTGGTGGACGGCACCGGCGCTTCGGCCTTCGAGGCCGACGTGCGAGTGCGGTCGGGCGTCATCGCCGAGGTGGGACCGGGGCTGCGGCCCGACGGCGAGCCCGAGGTGGACGCCGGCGGTGCCCTGGTGACGCCGGGGTTCATCGAGCCCCACACCCACTACGACGGATCGCTGTGGTGGGACCCTCACATCGACCCCATGCCGTCGCACGGCACCACCAGCGTGGTGCTGGCCAACTGCGGGCTGGGCTTGGCCCCGCTGCGGGAAGCCGACCGCGACCAGCTCATCGAGCTGATGTGCTTCATCGAGGATCTGCCCACCGATGCCTTCGAGACGGCCATCCCCTGGTCTTGGGAGACCTGGCCCGAGTACCAGGCCGCCAATGACGAGCACCCGACAGCGCTCAACGTGGCCGCCTTCTTCCCCCACCAGACCCTGCGCATGTGGGTCATGGGCCCCGAGGCGTGGGAGCGGGCCGCCACCGAGGCCGAGCGGGCCGAGATGGCCCAGTTGCTCGACGAAGGGCTGGCGGCCGGGGCCTTCGGCCTATCGACCTCGCTGATGGACTTGGACCGCCACAACCGGCTGGTGCCCAGCCGCATGGCCGACGACCAGGAGTGGGGCGGCCTGCTCGACGTGGTGGCGGCCCACCCCGGCGCCACCTTCCAGTTCGTGCCCCGGGCCTTCGAGTTCGAGCACTTCCCCGGCGACATGCAGCGCATGGCTGCGCTGTGCCGGGATCGAGGAATCCGGGCCAATTGGGGCGGCTTCTTCGCTCAGGAGAACCGAGCCAAAGAGCGCGAGATCTCCTTGGAGCTGGTCGACCAGCTCAATGCCGAGGGTGCCCAGATCGCCACCCTGTACTCCGCCCGTCCTGGCTATGTGAACCTGCACTTCGAGCGGTCGATCATGTGGAGTGGGGTGGAGGCGTGGCACGAGCTGTGCAACGTCGACGGAGACGAGGCCAAGATGGCCATGCTGCGAGACGAGGCCTGGCGGGAACGGGCCCGACACGACTGGGACGCCTGCACCTACACCCTGGCCCCCATCAACCGCCCCCACATGATCCTTTTGGCTTCCGACGAGCCCCGCAACACCGAGTGGGCCGGACGCTCAATCGCCGATTTGGCCAACGCTCGAGGGGTACACCTGTCGGACGCGGTGGCCGACTGGCTGCTGGACAACAACATGGGCACTCATCTGAAGACCCAGCCCCAGCCGGTGGCCTATGAGACGCTGGCCGCCATGGCCCGGTCGCCGTTGACGGTGAACGGGGCGTCTGACGCCGGTGCCCACATCCAGATGTTCGTCGGCGCGGGCGACGCCACCTTCTTCCTCACCGAGATGGTGCGCGACCAGGGTCTGCTCACCGTCGAGGAGGCGGTGTGCTCGGTGACCGGCAAGCAGGCTGCGTTCTTCGGTTTGCGGGACCGGGGCGTGGTGGCCGAGGGAAGGGCTGCTGATCTGGCTGTATTCGCCTTGGACGAGATCAATCTGGGCGCCGAGGTGCGGGTAAACGACCTCCCCACCGGCAGCTGGCGCTACAGCCGAAAGCCGGCCGGCTATAGGGCCACCGTGGTCAACGGCGTGCCCACTTGGGCCGACGACCGGTCCACTGGCGCGCTGCCCGGCGAATTCCTGCGCAACGGCGCCGTTGGCTGACCGCCGCTCTATTTCCTCTCCTGGCTGAGCTCGGCCAGGTAGAGCGCCCTCGTGGCCAGCACCTCGCGTGCTTCGTGGGCCATATCGTCGAAGAAGTGCTCCCGGTAAGCCTGGTCGGTCACTGAGGACACCGCGAACTGGAGAGCAGACAAGATGGCGATGAAACCAGCCACCGCCAACAGCTCCCAAGTGAGCACAAGGTCTTGGCCGAACAGTCCAAAGCGGGCCATAGGATCGATTTCGTCTGACGCCACCCACGACACGATGGTGGACTCCCGCACCGTCAGCAGGCCGAACGCCACATAGAACACCCCGACGATAAGGCCAACCAGCAGCACTCGAACGGCTTGGGCGACGAACATCAGCAGCCCGAGGTTCACCCGATCCAAGCGGCCGAGCGCCGGGGTGTCAGACACCAAGTGGTCGGCGGGTGGCTTGGCCGGCGCTAGAGGCGAATCGCACCTGTTGATCAACTCGCATGCCTGCTCCCAGCTTTCGAATCGGGCCAGGCCTACCAGCTCAGAGGGGATGCGCACTGCCACCGAGCCGAGGCCGATAATGCCGATCACCCCCACCACGATGGCGTAGTAGGGCCATGTGAAGTCGTGGGCCACCTGCCACACCTCGGCGTTCAGGAACAAGAACGCGCTGAACAGCAGGAGCAGCGGCAGAATCCGCCCCACCAATCGACCGATCAGGGCGATCTGATTTACCGAATAGGCCCCGGCCCAGACCAGCATCGGGAGCAAACCGAAACTCACCACCACATAGGCACCCACGAGCAAGGCGATGTTGATCAGCGCCAGGCCTGCGGTATCAGACAGCCGGTCATCGGAGAACAGGGCGGGCAGCACCGGGGGAATCAGCACGAACAGGGCCAGTTCGATGGCTCCCACCCGGTCGGGGAGCTGAAACAGCCGTCGCCCCCTGAGCCGGTTGACCGCGCCCACCGCGCCCAGGGCAATAGCCACGCCTGCGCAGAACACTCCGAACTGGGCCCATCCGTCGAACCGGTCGCCGAAGGAAGTGAAGACCTCGGCCAAGAACACCAGGGCCAAGAACGGCACGGCCCGAGTGAACACATCGGTGCTGGCCCGGTAGTCGTGGATTACGTGGGGAACACCCCGCCGGATGAACCAGCGTTCAACGGCCTCGCGGCGAGAGGTCATCGCCTCTGCCGCCCGTCAGTCCCCTTCGGGAATGGTGGGCACCTCGACACCGGGGCCGTAGTAGATGAACAGGTTGGCGATCAGATCGTCGAGGCCGTCTCGTGTGCCGCCTTTGGCCAAATCGACGGTGATGACGTTGCTGTTCACATGGACGGCGTCGATGCCGCCCCGGTCGAACAGGCGGCGGGCCAACTCATCCACCGGCCTCTCTCCGGCGATATCCCGCCCGACGGCATAGTGCTCATGACCAGTGCCGGTGATGCTCCGGTTGATCTCATAGCGGATCACCCCC
Source organism: Candidatus Poriferisocius sp. (assembly GCF_965208475.1). Classification (GTDB taxonomy): domain Bacteria; phylum Actinomycetota; class Acidimicrobiia; order Acidimicrobiales; family Bin134; genus Poriferisocius. The sequence goes on from NZ_OZ242338.1 coordinate 1,814,796, forward strand.
GGACGACTCGTCGCCCTCTCCACAACAGTCACCGGCTGTCCCATACGACCCAGGATGGTACCCGGTGTCTGCAACCCCATTGGCAATCAGGGGCCAAGGCCGGGTCAAATCCGGTGCCCGCGTCCAAGCGACGTCGAATAGGGCACAAGAGCGACAGCGACGGCGCGCCTACGCGGCAATTTCTGTTCACTCGCGGTCAGAGCGGATTGCGCCAGCGCAGGCCGGGGAAGCGGTAAAAGTCAGAATCGTTAGAATAGAGTGCGGTCTGGTTCTCGATGGCGAGGGACGCGATGTGAGCATCGGCGACGAGGTTGGCACCAAGACTGGCGACCGCCAGCATGTTGCGGAAAATCGCCAGGTGCTGCCCGCCCGGATTCAGAGCTACGACGTTGGGGAAGCGAAACCACTCGGCCATGAGGGCCGCGGCGTGTTCAGACGCAGCCGGGTGATTCAGTACCCGGGGTGGGTAAGCGGACGAAGCCTGTGGCCACAGAACGCTGACAGGTATGGATGCAGTCAGAGATCCCAGAGCCAATCCAACTCCGAGAAAGCAAGTTCCTCACCGAAGCCCTCGATATTGTCGCGGACGTTCAGGATGAGACAGCGCTCGTCACCCCCGTTCTTCGGGCCTCGGAGACCTCGTCCGATCATCTGGAAGTAGAGGTTGGGGCTGTACACCGGCCTGGCCACGATGATGGCCCGAGTCTTTGGGGCGTCGAAGCCCTCGCGGAACACGGCGTAGTTGACAAGCGCCCTTATTTCCCCGCTGCGGAACTCCTCAACCACACGTCGGCGTGTGGCCGGTTCAGTCGTTCCGCTCACTGGCCGAGCAGTGATCCCACTGCGATTGAGCAGAGCGGCCAAGGTCTGCGCGTGCTCCACTGAGGTGGCAAAGATCAATGTCGGCCAGTCGGGCTCGATGTGTTCCTCGTACGCCTCGATGATGTGTCTTGTACGCTCGGTGTTGGCAGCAATTCGATCTTCAACATTCTGAGGCAGCCAGCCCCTCCAAGATCCCCTCTGCTCAGACTCTGGCACGAACTTTCGCATCTCTTCCCAGTCGCTGTCAGTCAGTTCGAATGTCCCGCCTTCGATCAACTCGTGATCGGCGCGAGCCAGCACTCCATCGTCCTGCAACTCTCGGATGACCCCCTGCGGATCATCGCTCCTGAACGCTCCCCTATCTAACCGATTCTCCCCATAACGTCTCGCCAGCCACCTCGTTTCAGCATGGTCGTGACCGCGGTAGGGCGTGGCGGTAAGGCCGAGCAGACAGGGCTCCCTCGCTCCCTGCCGATACGTCAACCCGATCTCTCGTATTACCGAGGTGGATGTCGGCGAGATCGACCGGTGGGCCTCGTCAAAAACCACTAGCTTGAAGTTCTTCAGAAACTCATACTCCTCGCTCCTGTCGGTGAGCCGCGAATGGAGCGTCTGGACTGAGGCGACAACTACATGCAAGTCGCTGGTGGGTAGAGGCGCGGGCTGTCCTCTCCATAGCCTTGAAATTCTCAACTGCTCTGCCTCAATCCCTTCACTTCTCCACACTTCCTCCCATGCCTCCACCGCTTGCTCGCACAGTTCGTCGCGGTCGGCAACCCAAAGAACCCCACTGGGAAAGTCCCCGTCGCGGATGGCCTCGACAACTCCCTGCACCGCAACCCGAGTTTTCCCCGAGCCGGTCGGCATGCTGATCATCCCGCGCCGCTCAGCACTCTCGTTCTGGCCCGAGAGAAGCATCTCTCGCAGATTCGCTGCAACCGTTTTCTGATAGGGGTGCAACTCTGGTAGTGATCGGGGGCCCTCAACCTCCATGAACGGCGGGCGGTGCCTCTTCCGCTCTCCAGCCCACTCGTCAGAGAACCCGAGCGAGCGAACGAACTCCAGTTCGGTTCGCCTCCCAGCCCACTGTCGCGGCGGACCAAGATGACCCAAGCCCGCCCTGAATTGCCTGAGGGCATCGGTGTGGTAAGTCGCGATCGTTGCTTCCGCGATGTCGAGCCCTGTAAGAGGCCCCTGCTCATCCTGCAACACAGCCAACAGCGAGGGCGGGAGACTCGAACGCAGGCGTTCTTCGCCTACGGCCGCAAGAAGACGCTCTGAGTCGGTGACACACTGGCGAACCGCTATGCGCCGAGCTTTGACTTCTGCCGGGGTTCTGCGTTGCAAGATATCTTTGACGTCTGAGTCTGAAAGCCTAAGTTCCAGCGAGTCCGCCACGAGCTTCAACGCCCTGTACTCGTTATCATCAACGCCAATCGCAAGATAGATGTTGGGAGGTTGGAAAATGCACCCCGTTCTCCGGCCAATGACATCGATTCGCTCGCAGGGCACAAGACAACTCACAACCATATCTGGTGAAAGCCAGCCTTCCAGCCCCGGCCATATATCAGTCAGCGGAACAGGCTCCCCCTCGCCGAAGAACTCCGGATCCGGTTCGGGGAGGTCGAAAGCTTCCTTGATCTTGTTAGCATTCGGGTGTCGTAAAAGCGCATGCAGAGCTGCCAGATTCTTCGGTTGATGTCCGAGGGCATCGGCAAGTGGCACTACTCCGTCTTGCGTTTGAACTCGTCCATATTCTCTGAGCAAATTAATCTGGAGCGACTCAAGATTTACTTTCGGATACTTACCCCGAGTCTTATGTCGCATCATCCATGGCTCGTAGCAGGCATCCATGCTTAACAGAGATTCTGTGTAGAATGCTCTACCTAGCTCTGATAGACCAGAGAGAACGTCCAGAGGTCCCACTTTCCCATAACTAACAAACTCCATTAGGTTAGCACGCGGCATGCTTGGCAAGTCATCGCGACTTCGATATTCTTCCCTCTGCGAATCTTGGTACCGCTTAAACGCACCCTCAAGTTTCAGTTCATACGGGTTGGTTGGTTCGTCTACGACTCCAAGCTCTTGGAGCAGCAGGCGATCAGGCTTATGAAAGCCAATGTCAACTGTCACCTCGCTATCGCGACTTCCATCGCCAGGGACAATTTTGCCTGGCATCAAGACTGAGTGGAGATCTTTCCAATTGCCAGCACATGTTCGAACACGCAGTAGCCTCCACCAGTTACGATACTTCTTGACTATTGCGGCCGCTTCACTTGTGTCCAGGGCTCGGGATGTTTTCCAAAACGTCTCGATGAATTCAGGAACATATGGTTGACGCCACCAGGTCGCATCTACCTGCTCCATTGCCTTCTTGAATCGGCTCTCGGGCGATGGCTGTTTCAATCCAAGCTCCTTAAGCACTGCAAGAGCATTTGCATCGTTCACCAAATCAGGATGGACGATAGACATGGACTCACCTGTGCTGACGGCGGAAGATGAATCGTATGGCAGAAAAATCTCGCCTGGATCGGGTGACTGCCAAGCGCCAGCAGTAATCAGCACGATCTTGCCAAGATCTTTGTAGAATCGCTTGTCCTTAGGGATGTGCGAGACAACCTGGAGTGCTGTCTTCGATGCCCGAACCGCGCTTCCATGATCCTCTGAGTCCACGGTTGTCGTGAGGGCTTCCAGCCATTCAGCGAGGCTTGTTCGTGGTGCCTTTTCTAATTCGAGCCGCGAATCCTCGCCCTCGGGATGGAATAGACGATCAATCTTCGCCAACCGTCCGCGAGTGAAAGCACTGTGATGAAGCCAATCCACTGGACGATCTGGGTACGATGCCCAGTGGTCCAGGGCGGCTTGGCTCTTCTTGATATCTCGCGTGAGCACCTGTGGCGGATATCTGAGTTCCTCTCGCCTCTTCAAGTCCCCCTCCTGATCAGGGATAATTTTGCGGTTGTGAAGAATGCTGAATAGAGATTGTCGGAGGCGTTCAGCGTGATCCTCATCGCCCGTCTCTCGCCGACGCGGTAGTGCGTCCAAATGTCGCGAGGGATTGTCTGCACTTGAGAGCTCTGGCAGAGCATCGGCGATCATCGCCGCCGCAGCTTCGATCAGCTCAGTATTGTATGCGCCTGGAAGCAGATGCCATCTGTCTTCATTGGTTTTCCACGGCGCATTTAAGATGCCCGGAACAAGGCATGAGGTGGTGGTGGGAGAGTAAGCCCAGAACTTTCCGGGCTGGTCCAGAGAGTCAATTGGCACGGCCCAAAAGACAGGCACCTCGTCGCGGCCGTCGCCTGGACGACGGTCGCTGCGGGCATTTTCCGTCAGCCGGCGGCTGCACTGGAACAGCTTCCAATGGGTCGTCTCGCCACCACAAGAGAGGAGATGGTCGCTGCCTTCCCCATCCAACTCCACCGTCCGGGCCAATGCCTCTGAACCATCGGTGATCATGAGCCTACCAAAATGCGGTACGAAGAGTATGAACTCGGGGGGAAAGTCGAGCATCTGCTCGCGTAGTTCGTCGTGTGCTCCAGCCTTGAGCGGCAACCGCACGATGTTCGTCGCCCAGGCCATTAGATCGCGCAAGACATCGTCCTGCTCTGAGCACTCAACCGGGTCGACCGGCTCCGGCAGCCGCAGAACCGGACAGAGGCTTGCGCTTGGCACAACTTTTCTGATCCTGTCGTGAGCCCGCTTGCGGTCAAACCAAAACGAACCCGACTGGCTGTAGAACTCAGGCGAGTCGCAAACACCCAGGACAGCCTTGAAGCCGAGGCCGAAGGTGCCGATTTGATCGCTGCCCCGCTTGGTGGACATGTGTGAGAACATCAGCGCCCTCACCCCATCACGGTCGATGGGGTCGCCGTCATCGGCGCAGTAAAGGCAACTCTTGGTTAGCCGCACCTCAATGCGTCCAGGATAAGGAGCTCTAGCCAAGCCACCGGCTCCGTCAGCACCGTCGGTAGGCCACAGCGAATCCGCACTGTTCTGAATCAACTCATAGAGCTGTCGATGTTGGTAGCCGCCCTGTGCTGTGTCCTGCTCCAGTCTGGCGTGCTCCTCAACCAGAGCTTCTTGCTCCCTGTACGAGTTGAGAGTCTTCTCCGACTCCTCGGCTATGTAGCAGCCCAGGGCGTCGTCCGGCCTTCCCCATGGATCCAACAGCACTGGCACCCCTCGCCTTCAATCCCCTGTCACTCTAGAAGGCGGGCTGTTGGCACCGCTTGCCGGGAGGTCAGCCTAGGGAACGCCGCCAGCCGTGGTTTGCTGTACCAAGCAAGCATCGACGGGTGCGCGATTTCGATATTCAGGATTGTGCGGTGAGCTTTGGGGATTGAGGGGGGCTTGGAGATTGCTCTGGACCTAGGGGTTAAATGTGATTTGGATTATGTTTCTAATGTTTAGCTTGTTATCAATGATGTTATATCTAATTTATTGTGTTTACAGATATTCAGATGGTTGTTGTCACTGGGGTCGGTATACTTGTATTTATGAAGTTTGGAGTCCTTGAACAGGGTAAACGTAGCGACAGCCAGTCGTGTGTTCCGGCTTGGCCAGAGGCGGTTGATGTCGCCTGCTTGTCGCTCTCAGAATTGCGGCAACGGTTAGGCCTGATCAAGAGAGCTGAGGCACGCCTGGCCGCAATGAAGGTGGAAACGCTGGCCGCCTACGCTGACCGAGGAGGCGATGGCCTCGCCCGCCGAGTGGCCCTCGAGGAACTACAGGCCTCGAAGCAACAGGCCCGCCGCGAAGTGGAAACCGCCTCGCAGTTCTCCCAAGTTCCCGAGACCCTTGGCGCTCTAGGTTCCGGGGATATTCCTGCCAAGCACGCCGAGCAGATCGCCAAGGCCGCATCCCAGGGGCCGGTTGACGAGACAGTGCTAGTGGATGCAGCCCGGCGCGAAGACTTCGGCACTTTCTCCCGCACATTGCGAGACCATCTGCATGAGATGTCGAACGACGACGGCAAGTCTTTGCTTTCCAAGCAGCGCGAGCGCCGAAAGTTGAGCTTCTTCAAGTCGCCCGACGACGGCATGTTCATCATCAATGGCAGGTTCGACCCGGTGGCGGGGAACCGGATGGAAGCTGCGCTGGCCGACGAAGAACGCCGCCTGCGCAACAACAGCGACGCTGGTGATCAAACGGCTTTCGACCAACGAATGGCCGACGCCCTGGAAAACTTGATCTGCGCCGATCGCGACGACAGCAAGCCGCAGGGCACCACGCTGGTGCTGACCGCAGACTGGGACGCGCTGACCCAGAAAATGCTTGATTGCCGCCTACTTGACGGAACGCCGCTGCCGATGTCGGAGGCCCTGAGGCTGGCCTGCGACGCCGACATTCTCCCTGGAATGTTCGACACCGAGGGCCAACGGCTATGGGTTGGCCGCAAGTACCGGTCGGCCACCGAAGCTCAGCGAACCGCCCTCATCATTCGAGACAAGCACTGCATCGGCTGCGGGCGCACCGCGGCCTGGTGCGAGGTTCACCACATCGTCGAGTGGTCCCGAGGCGGGCCCACCGACATCGACAACCTCGTTCTGGTCTGCACCCCCTGCCACCACAGCATCCACGACGACGGCTGGACGGTACACAAACGACAGAACGGCACCTAACCACCTACGACCGCCACCCGAACCGGAGCACCCCGACCTCGGCCCGGACCACTCTCACCGAGGCGCCTTGAAGCGAGAAACCTCAAAGAACGCTAGCCAACAGAAGAAGCCCGCGGCAGGCGGCAAAAGGCCCGCCAAGAGAGTTCCGGCAGGCGGACACCGCGGCTTTTCCCCGGGACCTGATCCCTTCCCCGACACCGGCACGAACAACTGTCGCCCAACTGAGTCGAGCCCCCTGCTGTTGAAACAACACTGAAATAACACGACTCAATAGCACGACTCTGGCGCTTTTGCCGGGCGCCCAGCCTGGTTGGCGATGCCACCGTCGCGGCGTCGGGTACCTCTCCCAACGATTTCACTGCCATTGCCCTTCAGCCGTTGTCTTTCAGAATGGCAGAGGCGAGCCGGGGCGGGTGCGGAGGTGGGACCAGCCGAGGTTGTCCATGAAGGCCCACGAGCGGCGGTGCAGCGGGGTGGGGCCGTGGGCGGACAGGGCGGCTCGGTGGCGAGGGCAGGGGTAGCCCTTGTTGCTGTCGAAGTTGAAGTCGGGGTAGTCGCCGGCCGCGGCCCGCATGAGGCGGTCGCGGGTTACCTTGGCCAGGATGGAGGCGGCCGCGATGGACAGGCAGGTGACATCGCCCTTCACCAGCGCTCGGGTTTTGCCGTTGCCCACGAAATCCCACCGGCCGTCCACCAGCACCGCGTCGGCATCCAGGCCCAGCCCGTCCAACGCCCGGCCAGCCGCTAGTCGCTGGGCCGCCGACATGCCCAGACCATCGCACTCGTCGTTGCTGGCGTGGCCCGCCGACCAAGCCACGCACCAGTCGGCGATTCGGTCGTAGAGCCCCTCCCGCTCCGCCTCGGTCAACAGCTTGGAGTCTCGGACCCGGTATACCCGCCGATCCCGGGGCAGAACCGCGGCAACCAGAGTGAGGGGACCGGCCCACGCTCCCTTGCCCACTTCGTCCATGCCCACCACCACCTCGCGGCCTTCAGCCCACAGGCGGCGTTCGACAGCCAGGGTGGGGGCAGCGGACTTCAACGCCGCCCTCATCCTCCAACGATAGCTAGTGGTCGGTCTGTGAATTGGCAGGGGCGGCGAGCAGCGCTTCTCCGGAAGCCTGATCGCTCGACCAACTCTTGTCCAGGGCCGATGCCCTCACCGTGACCGCCCCCTGGCCGGGGCGGGGGTCCAACTCCCACAGCAGGGCGGGGCGGGCACCGTGCCAGCGCACCGCATACGACACCGGGCCGAACCGGGTGGGCAGCCCGTAGACCGCCAGGGGGCCTCCCCGCCATGCCGGGCGAAAGCCGGGCGCCAACACCAGATCATCGCCGTGGTCGGCCACCAGCTCTGCCCGCAGCCCCTCGGCAGGGGGTTCAGCCGGGCGCAAGTCGAGGCGGCGCAGATCTCGAGCGGCCCGCTCCTGGCCAGCGGCAACCAGAAGGCGCTCAACCGGCGCCACCGGCACGGCGGCCCCGCTTCGGGCCGCGGTCTCGAGAGCCTCGGCCACCGCCTCGGTGTAGCGGGCCGCGGCCCTTTCGTCTCCGGTCAGGTCATGGTGGACAGTGAAAGCCGCCAGCCGCTCTGCCGGCGCCTCGGTGGTCCACCGGGCGGCGATCTCATCGAGCACCAGTTCGGCGTCGTCGTGGTAGCCGTGGTGGGCGAGGCGCACGGCAAGCTCGCAGAGCTCGGCGATCTCGGCCGTCTCCATGCGCCCAGTGCGGCCCAGCCAGCGGCGCCGATTGCCGTCGATGCGCCGGGCCAGCCCCTCATCGGGAACCTCGAGTCTGGTGCCCCGATCCAAGTGGGCCTGCCAACCACGCCCAACCGCATCGGCGTCGGGCAGATCAGATGGGGGCGGGGGGGCGCCCCGGCCCAGCGAAGCGCTCACCGCCAGCCGGGCGGTGTGGGGCAGCGGCCAGGCCAAGGCGGCGACGTCGCGGCCCTTGCTTTCCGATATCGGCATGCCCGCCCCTGCTCTGGCCTCAGCGCCGAGCACCGCATCCACCGCTTCTCGACCAACTGCGACAGTCGCCGGTGGCCGGTCCCACGCCAGCACCGCCTGCCCGCCGACTGCGACCCCCGCTCGGCCTACCGACAGCATCGCTCCCGGCGCCTCCACCACCAGTGCGACGGCAAACGCAGTGGCGGCATCGTTGCCCACCTCCACCACCGCGACCGCCGGTCCCCCGCCAGCGGCCACCGCCCAAACCCGCTGCACCGCATCGCCATCGGGCACCTTCATGCGGGTCTCCACTACTGCGCCAGCCCCGGCGTCGCTCTGGCGCACGGCCGCCTCCTGCGACGCCTGGTGCCAGCGGTCTGAAGCCCCCACCCACCAGTCCAGCGCCCATTCTCCCGTGCCGGGTCGGATCAACCCGCAGGCATCCACCTCTCCCCAACCGGAAGCCCCCAGAACATCCAGGGGTTTTGCCACCATCAAGCGCTGCTCACCAAGCACTGCTCGTCGACCAGTTCTGCTCATCATCAAGCTCTGCTCATCGAGGAGAGCGTCTGGCGAATTGCCAAACTCGGCGCAGCCGGGATCCCTTGGATTCCGCCTTCTCCGGCCACAACCGGCGAAAACGAGAGGCCCTGGCCGCCTCCGGCTCGGGGCGGCTCTGGCGCCCCATGAGCACCGTGGATGCCTCGGCCGCAGTCCGCCTGCCCCGCACCACCGCATGCACCTCGGCGCTGATGGGCATCTCCACGCCGTGCTCAGCCGCCAGCTCCACCACCACGCCTGAGGCGAACACTCCCTCGGCCACCTGGTCCATCTCGGCTACAACCTCTTTGGCCTTGCGGCCCCGGCCGAGCTGCTCGCCCACATGGCGGTTGCGGCTCTGGGGGCTCATGCACGTGGCCAGCAGGTCGCCCATCCCGGCCAGCCCGGCAAGAGTGTCGGCCCGGCCGCCCATTGCGGTGCCCAGCCGGCCCATCTCCGCCAGACCGCGGGTTATCACGGCCGCTCGGGTGTTGTCACCAGCGCCGAGCCCGTCGACCATTCCCGATGCCAGGGCGATCACGTTCTTGAGAGTGCCGCCCAGCTCGCAGCCGATCACATCGTCGTTGGTGTAAACCCGGAAGAGGTCGGTGGTCAGCACCCTCTGGAGGGCGGTGGCCACCGTGTCGTCGGCCATGGCGATTACCGAAGTAGCTGCGTGCCCGGCCAGGATCTCCTTGGCCAGGTTGGGGCCGGTCAAGATGCCCGCTGGATGGGCTGGGGCCACCTGGTTGATGATCTCGGTCATGCGCAGCCGTGTGCCCATCTCCAACCCCTTGGTGAGGCTCACCACCGGCACCCACGGTGGCAGATGAGGAGCCGCCTTCTCCATCACTGCCCGGAAGGCCGACGACGGGACCCCCATCACCACCACTTCGGCTTCAGCCACCGCCTGCTCCATATTGGTGGTGGCCCGCAGGAGGGGGTGCAGTTCGAATCCGTCCAAATAGCGGGGGTTGGCGTGGTGCTCGTTCACCGCCGCGACCGTCTTGGGGTCGCGGCACCACAGCACGGTGGGCTCGTTGTGCGCGGCCAGATGGGCAACCGTGGTGCCCCACGAACCCCCGCCAATGACCGCAACCCGGCTGGACATAGGCATCGAGCGTAGACGGGCCGGGGGCAAAATGACCGAACGCAGCAGCAGACCGAGCGCAGCAGCAGGGGGCATTCGTTGATGGTCGTAGACTCCCGGGGGTGAGCCCAGAGCCTGCCATCGCCGTGTTGATCCCGGTGAAGGCATTCGCCGAGGCCAAGCTCCGCCTGGCACCCGCACTCGGGACCGCGGAGCGGGCCGCTCTGGCCCGCGATATGGCCACCCACGTGGTTGAGTCGTCCCCACCGCTGCCGGTGGCGGTGGTGTGCGACGACGGACATGTGCGGGACTGGGCGCTCTCCGTCGGCGCCGAGGTGGTGTGGCGCCCCGGTACCGGGCTGAACGGCGCAGTAGCCAGCGGCGTGGAGCATCTGAGGGATGCCGGATACGACCGGGTGATCGTGGCCCACGGCGATCTGCCGCGGGCCGGGCCGCTGGCCCCGCTGGGCGAATGGCCCGGCATCACCCTGGTGCCCGACCGCCACAGCGACGGCACCAACGTCATCGCCCTGCCCAGCGACTGCCCGTTCGGGTTCTCATACGGGCGGGGCTCGTTCGACCGCCATCTCACCGAGGCTCAGCGCCTGAGGTGCAGCCTGCGCATCCTGCGCGACCCCGCTTTGGGGCTCGACATCGATCTGCCCGCCGACCTGGACGAACTGGCAGTGATCTGGCAGTGACGTCGTGAAGTCGAAGAACTCAAGAGTCCCCGAGCGGGCGTTGGCCATCGGTGCCCACCCCGATGACATCGAGCTGAATGCGGGGGCCACGCTGGCCAAGTGGGCCGCCCAGGGCTGCGAAGTGAGCCTGCTGGTGTGCACCGACGGCTCCAAGGGAACCTGGAATCCCGATGCCGATCTGGACGAGCTGGTAGCCGTGCGCCAAGACGAGCAACGCGAGTCGGCCCGGCGCTTGGGTGCTTCCGGCGAATTGGTGTTCTTGGGCTGGATCGACGGGGAGCTGGAATCGGGGCCGGAACCCCGCCGGCAGGTGGCCTCGTGGATCAGGACCCTGCGCCCCGACATGGTGCTGGGCCACGACCCGTGGCGGCGGTGGCGGCTGCACCCCGATCACCGCCACGCCGGCTGGCTGACCGTCGACGGCATCGTGGCCGCCCGCGATCCCCACTTCTTCCCTGAGCTGGGCCTGGCCCCCCACCGTCCCTATGCCCTGCTGCTGTTTGAGGCCGACGAGCCCGACCACGCCGAGGACACCGCGGGTTTCGAGGCGGCCAAGGCAACTGCTCTGGAGTCTTTCACCAGCCAGTACGAGACCACCCTCTCGCTGCCTCCCGAGCCCGACGATGCTGATTTGGCCCGGCTCCACACCTGGGTGGCCGACAAATTGGCCGAATCGGGAGCAGAAGCCGGTCTGGCCTCCGCCGAGCTGTTCAAGCTGATCGACGATCTCTGAGATCTGCTAGAGATGAGACTGGCAAAGGAGTTCTAATGCTGCAAGACCAGAAGATCCTCATCACCGGCATGACCGGCCAGATCGCCTTCCCCATGGCCGCGTATCTGGCCGAGAACAACGAGGTGTGGGGCATTGCCCGATTCAGCGCCGAGGGCAGCCGGGAGATGGTGGAGGCGTCTGGGGTCCACACCGAGGTGGTGGACGTGGCCGACGGGGACTTCTCGATGCTGCCCGGCGACTTCGACTACCTCGTCCACATGGCGGCCTTCCAGGGGCAGGGCCTGGACTACGACTGGGCCATCCGGGTCAATGCCGAGGGCACCGGCCTGCTCATGGCCCACTGCCGCAAGGCCAAGGCCGCGCTCATCGCCTCCACCTGCTCGGTGTACCACCCCCACCCCGACCCATGGCACCCCTACACCGAGACCGACCGCCTCGGCGACTGCAACGCGGTCCACGCCCCCACCTACTCGATGTCGAAGATCGGCGGGGAGGCGGTGGCCCGCACCATGGCCCGCGCCCTCAACCTGCCCACCACCGTCGCCCGCATCAACGCCAGCTACGGGCCCAACGGCGGGTTGCCCGTGTACCACATGGACTGGCTGATGAACGACCTGCCGATCCGGCTGCGGGCCCCGGCGCCGTCGCCCTACTCCCCCATTCACCAAGACGACATGAACGCCCAAGTGGAGCCGCTTCTGGCCGCCGCGTCGGTGCCGGCCACAGTGGTCAACTGGGGCGGCGACGAGCACGTCAAAGCCGAGGACTGGGTGATGCTCCTGGGCGAACTCTCGGACAAGATGCCTGAGGTCGTCTACGACACCTTCCCGGGCTCACAGCCCGGCAGCGGGGCCGACCCGGCCAAGCGCATAACCCTCACCGGGCCGTGCCAAGTGAGCTGGCGTGACGGTTTGGCCGGGGTCTACGACACCCGCTACCCCGGCGGCCAGCCCGCCCCCGGCATCGGCGGGGCCGAGCGCCTCACCGCGGCCTACGGCAACGACTAGTGCACTGTCGCGTAAATAACAGTGATGTGATATGGTGGGGTATGCGTTTGGCTCCGCTTGTTGTCGGTGATGGGGACCGCGAGTTGTTGGAGGCTCGGGTGCGGTCGCGGACGGTCGACGCCCGGGACCGGCAGCGGGCCCGGCTGGTGCTGATGGCCGCCGCCGGCGAGTCGAACCGGGCGGTCGGGAGGGCGGTGGGCATGCACCACAACCAGGTGGGGGTGTGGCGGCGGCGCTACGAGGCCGGCGGGATCGCGGGCCTAGACGACCGGCCGCGGCCGGGGAGGCCGCCGGTGTACGGCCACGACGACGTTTTGGAGATGGTGCGCCTGGTCACCACCGAGGCGCCCGAGGGGGCGTCGCGCTGGACCTGCGGGGCGGTGGCTGGGGCCATGGCCGAAAGCGGCGTGGACGTCTCGGCGTCGCAGGTGTGGCGGATCTTCGACGGGCTGGACCTCAAGCCGTGGCAGACCCGGTCGTGGATGACCAGCTGCGACCCCCGGTTCTGGGAGAAGGCGTCCGACGTGTGCGGCCTGTACCTGGACCCGCCCGCCAACGCGGTGGTCTGGTCGGTCGACGAGAAGTCGGGGATGCAGGCCAAATCGAGGGTGAACCCGACCCGCCGGGCCCGCCCCGGGACCCCCAACCTCCAAGAGTTCGAGTACCGCCGCCACGGTACAGCGGTGCTGTTCGCCGGGCTGAACGTGCACAACGGAGAGGTCGCCGGCTGGGTCGCCGACTCCACCCGCTCGACCAACTTCGTCGAGTTCCTGTCCGACCTCGCGGAGCTCACCCCCGCCGGCCTCGAGCTGCACTGCGTGGCCGACAACCTCGCCACCCACTCGACCAAAGCAGTCGAGGAGTTCTTGGACGAACACCCCCACGTGTTCCTGCACAACACCCCCACCCACGCATCGTGGCTCAACCAGATCGAGCTGTTCTTCTCGATCCTGCAACGCCGCCTGCTGCGCTACGGCGAGTTCGACTCCGTAGACGACCTCGCCCACCAAGTCACCGCCTTCATCGAGAACCACAACCGCACCGCCGCCCCATTCCGATGGACCCACGACGGACGACCACTACAAGCCGCGTAAATCACAATGACTTACGCGCGGTACCACTAGTGAGCACCCCCGCATGGGAGTCCGACCCGACGACTCGCCATGAGTACCGCTGGTGGGATGGCGAGAGGTGGACCGATTACGTGGCTGACGACGGGGTCCAATCCCTCGATCCCCTGACCGGCGCGGAAAGGCTCGGGCCCCCGAAGGACCGACCCGCTCCAACTTCCCGCGAACACGCAGAGGCAGCCGATCAGTCCATGTCTGCCTTTGGCCAGCCGATGCAATTGGCGTCCCGAGCCGCCCGATTCGGCGCCCGATTCATCGACTTTGTCGTCCTTTTCGCATTCATGTTTTGCGTGCTGAGCGTCCTCCACTTTACCGACGTCAAACCCATCCCGATTGAGGATTCGATCGACCTTGATGCCTATGAGGCCTACTACGAGAGCCTCGGCGCGGTGATCTGGTTCCTCTTCGCGGCAGCCGCAATCTACGAAATCGCCCTGACTGCGACGAGGGGCCAGACCCTTGGAAAAATGGCTACCAGGATTATGGTGGTTCGGGCCGACGATCTCTTTCAGGCCGAGCTAGGCCGACCCCCCAGTTGGGGACGATCACTTCTCCGATGGGGCCTGCCCAGCATTGTGGGATTTGTACCTTTCATTGGATGGCCGCTCGCTCTGGTTTGCTATCTCTCTCTGACGTGGGACCGAGAGCGCCAGGGATGGCACGACAAAGTGGCAAACACATTCGTTTTGGCCAAGCCGTGAGATCCGTCAGCCGTCTGTAGCTGCTCAACCCAAGCGGCCTGCCAGCAAGCGGGCCAGCTCTAGCGGCTGGTCGCCCTGGATGCTGTGGCCGGCGTCGGCCACTACCAGCACCTCAGCGTCGGGCTGGCGGCGCAAGAGTTCTTCCACGTCCTCATCGCCCACCACACCTGAATCGGCACCCCGGTACAGCGCAACTGGGCACACCAGCGCGTCCACCGCGGTCCACAGATCGGAGAACTCAGGGCTTCCACCTCCCGGCTTGGCCGGGTCGGTGAGCTTCCAGTCCCGCACCGGGTCCCATCGCCAGGTCCAGCTTCCGTCGTCCTGTTCGAAGGCGTTGTGGATGATCCCCCGCCGCAGCGACGACTCGCTGCGGGTGGGGTTGAACTCCATGGTGCGGCCCAAAATGTCGTCAAAACTCTCGAAGGTCTGAGGACCGGAGATGAACTCCACGATGGGCTCGGCTTTGGCATGGTCGGTGCCAGGAGTCACGTCCACCACCCCTAGGAACGGCACCAGCTCCGGGTAGCGGGCCCCCAGGCAGATAGCAGTCAGCCCGCCCAGCGACATGCCCACCACCAACTCGGCCTGCGGGGCCAGCTCCCGGATGGCCACCGCCACGTCGTCGGCCATAGACGGTGGCCAGTAGTCGTGCTCGGGGCGCCAGTCGGAGTGCCCATGGCCAGGCAAATCTATGGATACCGCGGGCTCCCCCAGGGCCAGCACAACCGTGTCCCAGGTGTGGGCGTTCTGGGCTCCCCCGTGGAGGAATACCACCCGGGCCGGATCGTCTCCCCACACAATGGCGCTCAACCCGAGCCCACTGGGCAACTCCACTCGGCGGCGCTCCACCGGCGGCGCCCCAATCCAGTCCAGCCCCACCTCAGCGGCGTTATCGCCCAGCATGGAGAACTCGTCATAGCCCGTCATCGACATCACTTTGTTTGAATTCGCCGTAGACCGCCAATCGGCCTCAAGGTCTAGTATCGCGATCAAATGACCGACGACTCAACCCTCGATACGGTTGATGGCCAGGCGCGATACGCAAGCGAACCATTGCCGCTGGCCCGTCGCAGCCACCGTTTGGCAGCTCGAGTCATTGACGGGTTCATTATTGGCATCCCTGTGACCCTGATCGAGCGCTCCAACTGGGGATCACTCGCCGCCGCCGACGCCCCAATCGTTGACATCGTTTTGTTCACGCTTACCCTCTTGGCAATCGGGATGATCTACGAGGTTGCGTTGGTTGCCGTGAAGGGTCAAACCCTCGGCAAGATGCTCATGGGCATAACCGTCTTACGAGCCGACAACGGCATTCTTCCGGGATGGAGAAGATCGTTCAAACGATGTGCCCTTCCCTACCTTCTCCTTCTCATCCTGTTCTTAGGATTCCTCTGCTACCTCTCCCCGCTATGGGGCCGCAATCGCCAAGGCTGGCATGACAGGTTTGCAGGTACCTACGTGTTGACGACGGGATCTGCACCTCCGTACACCTCGACTAGGAGCACTCCGGCACAAGGCTCCCGCTAGCCTGAGTTCGCTATGGCAGTTTCGTCCTGGGAACCCGACCCAACCGGTCGCCACCAATATCGCTGGTGGGACGGCGAGCGATGGACCGACCAAGTGGCCGATGACGGCGTCCAGTCGGTTGATCCGATCAGCATCACCGAGGCGGGCCTTCCCCGCGACACGCCTCCTTTGCCGCCCCCGCCTCCGGGCTCAGCCCGGGGGCATCGATGCCGGACTCTGAATCAATGCCCCCGACCCATTCTCGATGCTCTCATTGAGAAGGCGGCGCTTTGGCGCCTTTCTTCTTGAGTTTCCGCTGACAGTCGTCACCCTGGGCATCGGCTACGT
The DNA here is from genome assembly GCF_965208475.1 of Candidatus Poriferisocius sp. GTDB lineage: Bacteria > Actinomycetota > Acidimicrobiia > Acidimicrobiales > Bin134 > Poriferisocius. The sequence goes on from NZ_OZ242338.1 coordinate 1,830,950, forward strand.
GATCTGGGCGCTCTGATTAGTTTTGCTCTCGACTTCTTCGTCTCCGGCTTGAGCCTTGCTTGGATTATGATAAACGGAATCGTCTTGGTTTCCAACAGTCGGAGACAGGCCCTGTGGAACATGATGGTGGATACAGTTGTGGTTCACGACCCCAACGATCTCTACAAGCGCCGCCGCAAGTAGCAGACTGCGACAGTCGATTAGTTGGACTATTGCCCGTCCCTATCTGAGCTGTGACCACCCCGGCCTGGCAACCTGATCCCGCTGGTCGCCATCAGTACCGCTGGTGGGACGGCGAACGATGGACGCACCATGTCGCCGACGACGGCGTGGCAACCAGCGACCCGGTCACCGGCCTCGACACCCTGCCCACCCTTTCAGACACAGAGACCACTGAAGCCGGACAATTTCATTTCGGCGGCCGGATGGCCGAGTTCGGCGACGGCCGCAGTGTGACGCTGGCCAGACCAGGCGCCCGGCTCGGGGCCAGGATTATCGACTCCTTTCTCGTTTCCACTCCATTTCTTGCCCCGGCGTTTTTTACCGAGGAGGAAGATTTCGGTTGGCGAGACCTCGGGGGCATCTTCGTGTCTCCGCCACCCATCGAAGAGTGGATCGCCTTCGGGGTTACCCTGTTCATCGCCATTGTGTATGAAGTCGCGTTCACCGCGACGAAGGGCCAGACCCTGGGCAAGATGGCCGCGGGGATCAAGATGGTGAGCGTCAAGGACGGCAGCATCCCCACTGTCGGAATGGCGCTGCGCCGCTGGTTTGTCCCCAGCCTGTTGGGGTTCGTCCCGTTCGCCGGGTGGCTCTTGAGCATTCTCTGCTATCTCGCATTGACTTGGCACCGCGATCGTCGGGGATGGCACGACCTGGCCGCGGGCACCATGGTCGTAAAGGTAAACCGTGCTGCCTCTCCCAAAGCAGAATGGGCTCGCTTAACATCTGGCCAAACAGTGCTGCTGGCCACTCCCGGTGCCCGCCTCGGTGCCCGGCTCATCGACTTGTCGTTCATGATGGTGTTCTGGATTGCCCTTACCCTGGTTGTCCCCATTTCCTTCGCTTTCGAAGCCTTGTACTTCTGGGGAAGCGAATCTTGGCCTGGGACATCAATCTATTGGCTCTTAATTGCACCCGTGTTCCTTGTTGGCTTGCTCTACGAGGTCACGATGATCTCGGCTGGTGGTCGAACCCTGGGGAAGATAGCCACTGGAATCCATGTCATCCGCAAAGACAACGGAGACAGACCAGGACCTATCCGATCGATCCGGCGGTGGGCCATACCCGGACTGTTGTTGCTGATCCCATTCGTCGGGTTGCTGGCGACGCTGTTTTGCAGTCTCTCGCTCACCTGGGGCAAAGAGCTAGGGGTTGGCACGACATGGTCGGCGACACTCTCGTGGTGGTGAGGCAACCCAGGTAGCCAACCCAGGATTTGGCGAGTGCTCTCAAACCTTCCCCCGCTAGTCTGATTGCGCTATGACAGTTTCGTCCTGGGAGCCCGACCCCACCGGCCGTCACCAATACCGCTGGTGGGACGGCGAGCAATGGACAGACCAAGTGGCCGACGACGGCATCCAGACCGTTGACCCCGTCAGTACCGCCGAAGCTGGGCTCCCCCTAGAGGCGCCCCCACCCCCACCCCCACCACCGACGGCACCCGGCCTGCATCCTGAAGACTCTGATAGCGGCCCAAGCACCGAGCACCCTGACCTGTCGCCAATGTTGGCCTCCCGGGGTAGGCGTGTCGGGGCCCTATTCCTTGAACTCCTGCTGGCCATCGTCACCCTTTTGATCGGCTGGCTGATCTGGTCGCTGATCGTCTACTCCCGAGGCCAGTCGCCAGCCAAGCAAGTTCTGAAGATGAGGGTGATCCGGCTTCAAGACCATCAGGCTGCCGGTTGGGGATGTATGGCCTTGCGCGACCTGGTGTTGAAGGCTGTGGCCATCTTCTTCTTTGCCTCCATCTTCCTCTTGGGCATCATCTGGTTAATCGTCAATGGCATTGTGTTGCTGAACAACGATCTAAATCAGACGGTGTGGGACAAGATGCTCAAGACCGCCGTCGTCCACGACCCACATGATCGGTTCAAGCCCATCCGCCAGCCACCATATCCGTCGGACAGCTAGTCCCTTTTGCCGGCCGCTTGGGGTGAGCACTAGGAACTGGAGATCACATCCTTCAGGGGTTCCACGAGCTCGCCGTGTAGATCGAGCTGGTCGCGGATGTAGGTCGGAGACAGGCCGACCACGTGGATGCGGATATTGATGGTGTCGGTTCCGGTGGCGGTCATCTCGGCATGCAGTTGTTCGGCGGCCTCGGCGCCGTCGGCGGCCAGCACGGTGTTGGCTCCTTGGTCCCAGCGGGCCATCGTCCCCTGGGCGGCGTAGCTCCGGTAGATGTCGAGTTGGTTGTCGACAGCCTCACCGGGTGGGCCGCCGATCCAGACTCGGCGGATCAGGATTTTGGGTCCCGTGCCGCCAGCCTCGTCGAAGGCGTCTGACAGCCGCCGTACGTGGTCGACGGCTTGAAGGCTGTCGTAGAGGATGCCCAGCCCCAAACCGGCCGCTCGACGGACGGCGGCCAACGACTGGGCGGCGGCCACCATCGGCACCGGGTGGTCGGCGCACGCCGCGATGGCCCGGTCGTCGGCCAGCGAGCCGTCGGCCTCGCCCCGCAGCGCGGCCACCACCCTGGGGAGAGCCTCCTTGAACCGGGGGCCGATCTCGTCGAACGGGACCTCGGCCAGTTCGAAGTCCACCGGCAGAGCCCCCGACGCGAACCCTGCTCCCACCCGGTCGGGAAAGGCGGCGGCCAGCCAGGCCACCTCTTCTGCGACCAGGGCATAGGGCTTCATCGGCAAAAGCAGCGGGCAGGGCGCGGCCCACCCCGATGGCATGGCAGCCAGCAGATATCCGGCCATCTGCTGGGGGTTGGGGAAATACCCTGGAAAGCCGGCGTGGTGCTCCGACACCATGACCCCGTCATAGCCCACCCCTACTGCCAGTATGGCCAGCTTGCGCAGCTCGTCGAGCTGCTCGGCGGCCGGGCCGTCGTGGGGGTACAGCCGCAGCGATACCGAGCCGTTGGCCAGCGGCGGTGCGGAGCTCTCGGCCACAGGTCTAGCGCCGGATGAATGCGTCGGCGAAGCGGCCTAGGGCGTCGCGTTTGGCCTCGATGGAGGCGTGAGAAGGGTCACCGGGGTACCAGGGCATGGCGATGGTGGAGGTGACCCCGTGCTCGTTCATCTTGTCGTGCAAACGGGGGGAGGGCTCGGCGTTGGGGATCACCATGGTCTCGAACGGGCCGTCTTCTTTGTCGGCCTCATTACGCAGCTCACCGAGGCGGTCGAGCAGTTGGTGGATCTCGGACAGGTCATAGTTCATGCCCAGCCAGCCGTCGTTGCGGACCGCCCGGGCCAATGCGGCCTCCGACTTGCCCCCCACCCAGATCGAGACCGGCGCCTCGGGCTGGGGATACACCCCGGTGGAGCCGAAGTCGAAGAACTCGCCGTGGAACTCGGCGGTGCCGTCTCGCCAGAAGCGGCGGCAGATCTCGATCATCTCGTCAGTGCGCCGCCCCCTGGTGCGGGGGTCGGCGCCCATCAGCTCGATCTCCTCCCGCAGCCAGCCCACACCCACGCCGAGGCGGAACCGGTCGTTGGAAAGCAACGACAAAGTGGCCACCTGGCTGGCCACCGAGAACGGGTCGCGCATGGGCAGGATGTACACATAGGTGAGTACCTCCAGCGCTGTGGTGGCGCTCAGCATGGCCGACGCGGTGATTAGCGGGTCGGGGAACGGCGAGGTGTGGCTGAAGGGGTTCTCCCCCGACGGGTGGACCGAGGCGAACCCTTCGGGCACTGCCACATGGTCGGCTAGGGCCACCCCGGTGAATCCTTCGGCCTCGGCGGCCCGGGCGATGTCCACCAGTTGGTCGGTTTCCTCGAACATCACCGCGGCGTAGTACTTCACAGGTCCTGTCCTCTTGTCGTGCAATCGGTCATGCCTTGGCCGATCAGGATTCCGGCAGGGCGCCCAGCATCACGTCGGGGCCCAGCGCTGGAGCGATGAACGGCGAGAAGTCCGGCCCCCGCCGCAGACTGTGTCCGCCGTCGACATTGATGCACTGCCCGGTGATCCACCGCGACTCGGGGCCGATCAGGAAGCGGGCCAGATGTCCCACATCCTCGGGCAGGCCCACGTCGGCCATGGGGGTGTTGACGATGTAGCTCTCGTACACGTCGCCATCTCGGGGGATGCCCTCCATGATCTCGGTGGCGATGAACCCGGGGCGGATGGCGTTGAACCGGATGTTGGCCGCACCGTACTCATCGGCCGCGTTGCGCATCATGGCCTCGATGCCCGCCTTGCCAGGGGTGTAGGCCCCGAAGTACGGGTGGGTGATCTGACCGGCGATGGATGACATCCCCACGAACGAACCGCCCCCGGCGGCCCGCATCAATGGCACCGAGTGCTTGATGGAGAGCATGGTGCCCAACACGTTTAGATGCAGCACCCGGAGGAACTCGTCGGTGTCCTGCACGTGGTAGGGGCCCATGCCCCCGCCCCCGCCGGCGTTGGCCACCACACCGTTCAGCGTCCCGGTGGGCTCGGCTGCGGCGGCGACAGCGGCGGCCACCGAGGCCTCGTCGGTCACGTCGGCCACCACATAGGCCACGCTGCCTCCGTTGGCGGCTGCCTTCTCCAAGCGCTCGGCCGAATCGGCCAACTTCGCTTCGGTACGCCCGCAAATGGTCACCGCGGCGCCGTCGGCGGCCAGCGCCGCCGCGCAGGCATGGCCGATGCCGGTTCCGCCACCGGTCACCAGCACTCCGTATCCCATCACGCCATCTGCCATGATTGCTCCCTGATGAATCGCACAAGGCTGTTTGTCTTGTGCGGTTGATTGATCTCAGCAGCCGCAAAGGTAACAGGAGGATCTGATGAAGGCAGACGCGCTGGACGCATTCCGGCTGGACGGCAAGGTCGCGGTTGTCACCGGAGCGGCCTCGGGCATCGGCGAGGCCACTGCGGAGCTGTTCGCCGCCGCCGGGGCCAAGGTGGTGTGCGGCGATTTGGACGGCGAGGGGGCCGAGTCCACCGCCAAGGCCATCCGCGAGGACGGGGGCGAGGCCACCGCCCAGGCCTGCAACGTGACCTCCCGTTCAGAGGTGGACGCCCTGGTGGAACGGGCGGTTTCGGCTTACGGCGGATTGGATATCATCGCCAATATCGCCGGCGCCATGTTCCCCGGCCTCATCGAGGACCTGTCCGACCAGGACATCGACCGGGGCATCGACCTCAACCTCAAAGGCGTGCTCTACGGCTGCCAGGCCGCCATCAGGGCCATGAAAGACGACGGCGGCGGGGTGATCCTCAACGTGTCGTCGGGCGCCATCGACCTAGCCTACGAGGGCATCGGCGTGTACGCCTTCACCAAAGCGGCGGTGGCCATGCTGGGCCGCACTCTGGCGCTGGAGGTGGGCCGCTACGGGATCCGGGTATGCACCCTGGCCCCCGGCAGCACGCTCACCAACTTCACCACCTGGCGCCTGCACAACGAGGACGGCACTTTGAACCAAGAGGCCTACGACGAGTTCTTGGACTACGCCCGAGACCTCTCCCCCATCGGCGCCCTCGGCGAAGCCCTAGACCAGGCCTACCTGATGCTCTACCTCGCCTCCGACGCCGGAAAATTCACTACCGGAAACATCTTCCGCTCCAACGGCGGCCAAACAACAACTTTCTAGAGCGGTTCTAGAGCGCTAACGCGGCGATCTCGGCAATCCCATCCCGGCAGTGGCGATGATGTCCCGCTGGACCTCGTTCACGCCACCGCCGAAGGTTCCCACTGGCGCACCCCGATAGGCGCGCTCCAGTTCCCCCGCGAGCACCGCTTCCGGCGCTCCCTTCACCAGGTATGACCGCTGGCCCAACACCTCCATGAGGGACTGGAACGACCTCACCTTCAGCTCCGTTCCGAACACCTTCATGGCCGAGGCGTCGGCCGGTTTCAGCTCGGTGTCCTCCAGGGCGGCGGCCACCTTCCAGTTGTACATCTTCAGCGCCTCGTTGCGGGCGTACACCTCGGCCAGGGCCAGGCGCACCCACTCCTGGTCGATCACCCGTCGCCCGTCGTCCAGGGTGGTGTGGCGGGCCCAGTCGACCACCCGGCGCAGCGGGCCGTCGATGTTGCCCGCCGGGGCCAGGCCCACCCGCTCGTGGTTTAGCTGGGCGGTGATGAGCTTCCAGCCCCCGTTCACCTCGCCGATGCGGGCCCAGTCGGGCACTTGCATGTCGTTGTAGTAGGTGGCGTTGGTGTGGCCCCCGCCCAACAGCCATATGGGGGTGTGGCTGAAACCGTCCAGGGTGGTGTCCACCGCGAAGATGGTGATGCCCTTGTGCTTGGGTACATCGGGGTCGGTGCGGGTGGCCAGCCACACCCAGTCGGCCTCGTGGCCCCCGGTGGTCCAGATCTTCTGGCCGTTGATGATCCACTCGTCGCCGTCGCGCACCGCCCTGGTCTTGAGCGAGGCCAGGTCGGTACCCGCAGTGGGCTCGGAGTAGCCGATGGCGAAGTGCAGCTCCCCGGCCAGGATCTTGGGCAGGAAGAACGCCTTCTGCTCATCGGTGCCGTACACGTTGAGGGCAGGCCCCACGGTGTTGAGGGTCACGAACGGCAGGGGCGCGCCGGCCCGGTTGGACTCCTCGAAGAAGATGAGCTGCTCCAGCGGGGTGTAGCCCTGCCCGCCCCACTCGGTGGGCCACCCCACCCCCAGCCAGCCGTCCTTGCCCATCTGGCGGACGGTCTCCTTGTACACCGGCCCCCCGTGCTCGCCGCCCAGGGCGTCGCGCCGCTCGGGCGTCATCAGGTTCTCGAAGTAATTGCGCAGGGTGGCTTGCAGCTCTAGCTGGCTGTCGGTGAGGGCAAGGAGCATCGACGGCAACCCTATTACTGTCGAATCTCCGAGCCTCAGCCGGGTGGGTCGGTCAGCCCCAGAGGGCGGGGCGGGTGCCGATCACCTGGGCTTCGGCTAGGCGGGCGATCTCGGCGTCGTCGAGGCCGAGCACGTCGCGCAGGATTTCCTCGTTGTGCTCTCCCAGAGTGGGGGCGGGGCGGCCCAAGCGGTGGTATTGGCCGTTGAACCGGCCGGGGAAGCTGGGGTACGGCACTGGGCCGACCACTACGTGGTCCATCCACTGCTGGTGGCCCCGGGCCGCGAGTTGGGGGTTTTCGATCGACTCTCGGCCGGTGATCACCGGAGCGGCGGGCACACCGGCGGCCAAGAGCTCATCTACCGCGTCGTCGCGCTCCCTATCGGCCGCCCAACCGCCGATGGCAGCGTCGATCTCATCGTGATGGGCATGGCGCTCGTCCCGGCTGGCCCACCCCGCCCAGTCTTGGCGCCCGATCAGAGCCGCCAGTGCGGGCCACTGGGCGTCGTCGTCCACCGAGATCACCACCCAGCGATCTTCACCGGTCGCAGCGTAGATGCCCTGGGGGGCGGCGTAGGGCGAGCGGTTGCCCTGGCGCTGGAGGAGGTGGCCGTAGGCGGTCCACTCGATCACCTGCTCGGCCGCCGCGTTCAGCCCGGCCTCGATGAGCGGCACCTCCACCAGCAGGCCCTCGCCGGTCTGGGCCCGGTGCTCCAGGGCCAGCAGAGCGGCGAACACCGCGTGCATCCCCCCGAGCTGGTCGCACATCCCCCGGGGCACCAGCGGGCGGCCGTCGGGATCGCCGGTGAGGAAGGCAAGGCCGCTGGCCTGCTCGATGGTCATGGCGAAGCCGGTGCGGTCGCGCCACGGCCCGGTCAGGCCGAAGGCCGGCATCCGCACCATGATGGCGGCGGGGTTGAGCCGGTGGACCTCCTGCCAGTCCAAACCGAAGTTCTCCACTACCCGGGGGGAATAGTTCTCGATCACGATGTCGGACATCTCCACCAGCCGCTTCACCTGGGCCAGTCCGTTGTCGCTCGACAGATCGAGCGTCACCGAGCGCTTGCCGGTGTTGGCCCCGTGGGTTACCGGGCTCCACTCCCAGAGGTCGTCGCGCTGGAGTCCGCTGGCAAAGCGCATCCCGTCGGGCCGCTGGATGGACTCCACCTTGACGACGTCGGCCCCCAGTGCCGAGAACAGACACGAGGCCACCGGACCGGCCCAGAACGTGGCCAGGTCGCACACCCTGAGCCCCGCCAGCGGCAGCGAGGGTTCCGTTCGGGGCGAGCCTCGGCTTTGCGCCGGTGCCGAACCGGCCCCTGCGACCAAGAGCTCCTCGTCGGCCTCGCCCAATGCGGGAGCGGGCTGCACTGGGCGGGGAGGTCGGCGGCTCAGCGAGTAGGGCACCCGGGGCTGGGTGAACCCGCCGGGGTTCTGAACATACACCCCTCGCTCGGCGAAATGATCGATCTGGGCCACCCGGCTGCCGTCGCCGATGGGGGCCACCGGCACCCGCATCAGGGTGGCCTTGTCCACGATCTCATCCACGGTGTGGGCCTGGGTATAGGCGGCGATGCGGGCCCACACCTCGTCTCGGTGGTCCATTCGCCCGTCACCGCTGGCCAAAGCGGGATCTTCGGCCATGTCGGGGTCGTCGATAACCACACAGAAGTCTTTGAACTGCTGGCCGGTGATGGTGCAAAAGCCCACCCAGCCGTCTTTGGCCGGCTCCACCGAGGGAATCTCGATGGAGCGGGTGGCCCCGGTGCGGGCATCGGAGGCGTAGGCCGCGTAGAGATGGGCGTACACCACGAAGCTGGTGGTCATGGCCTCATAGGCCGACACGTCCACGTGCTCGCCGGGAGTTTTCTCCCGCCGAGCGGCCATCACCGCAGCCAGACCCAGGGCGCCGGCGTTGGCGGCCACCAAGAACTCTCCCAGCTTGCCCCCCACGCCAATGGGCTTCTCGCCGGGAATGCCCCGGCTGTGGGTGGAGCCCACCCAGGCCTGGAGGGTGAACTCGTTGGCCGGACGGCGGTCCCAGGGCCCGCCCCGGCCCCACGGAGAAATAGACAGCAGCACCAACGCGGGGTTCTGCTCGGCCAGCTCGGCGTGGCCCAGGCCCATCGATTCCACAACTCCGGCGCCCAAGTCCTCCACCACCAGATCGGCGGTGGCGGCCAACTCCAGAAAGCGGCTTCGGCCCTGCGGGTCGTCCAAGTCGATAACCGCGCTGCGCTTGCCGGCGTTGAGGAACTGGAAGAAGGCACCGTCGCCGGCATCGCCTCCGGCCGGCGATCCCGATGCCGACCACAACCGCAGAGGGTCGCCGCCGGGAGGCTCAACTTTGACCACCTCGGCGCCGGCGTCGGCAAACAATTTCCCGGTGTAGGCCCCACCGATAGTACGGGTGACCTCCAGCACCCGCACCTGGTCGAGCACCGCCCCGTCAGGGGTGCCCAGCAGCTTGCCGCTCATCTCTGCGCCGGGGCCTCAGGGTCCGACCGGCAGCTAGCCGATGACGACCGGGTTGATGGGGCTGCCGGTGGCCCCGGTCACGTTCAGCGGTGACACGGTCATGAATCCCGCGTGGCATCCGTCGGCGGCCATCTCAGAGAAGTTCAAGAACTCCAGCATGTAGATGCCCGCGCCCACCAGCAGGATCTTGTGGACGGTGAGGAAGTCGTTCTCGTCGAACGGGATGACCTCGATGGCCGCGTTGTCGGACCCCACGGCCACCACGTCGTTGGCCATCAGCCATTCGGCCCCGTCGTTGTTGATGCCGGGCTGGGCGAAGGGCTGCTCGGCACCAGGGTCGGCGTTGATCGACCACCACATGTCGAGGTAGCCGGTGCGGATCAGCACGATGTCTCCCGCCCGCACCGGGGTGCCCTGGGCGTCGGCGCAGGCGGCCATGTCGGCACCGCTGATCGGGGTGCCGGCCTCCAGCCAGCCGTCGGCCCCGGTGTGGGCCACCATGTCGAGCAGCACAGCCCGTCCGGCGATGGCGCCCACCTTCTCGATGCCCAGCCGGGAGGCCCCGGTGTGGGTTTTCATGGCCTCCTTGGAGAAGCCGTTGTAGTGCTGGTCTTGGCCGTACACATGGCATAGGGCGTCCATGTGGCTGGTGGTGTGGGAGGCGAACACCAGAACGTCCTCGTGGGCCCCGGTGCCGGCGTGGCAGCCGTAAGCCTCGTAGATGCCCTCATCAGAGGCATTTTGGAGGGTGAGCCGCATCGGGGTGCCCCGGTAGTCCATGATGGGCACGCCCTGCGACGCGATGGGGATGCCCAGCGGATACACCTTGCCGGTGGTGATCGACGCACTGGCATCTCTAACCACCTCGGGGGTCAGCAAATTCAACGCCCCCCGCTCATCCTCGTCGCCCCATCTTCCCCAGTTGTTCTCTGCCATGGCGGAAACTCTAGTTTTCGGCGTCGGACCTTGACGAAGCCCACTGCTTTACCCGTAGCAAGAACGCGCCGCGAGCCGCTCGTCTCAGGTACTCGTATTGCTGCTCATAGAGGATTCCACCCGCGCCTTGTTCCAACGAGCGCAACAAGGCGGAATCCAGGTCAGCAGGAAGCAGAGGCTTTCCTTGCAAGACCGAAGCCACGTCATCGGGAGTCGCTCCGTCAAGCCATTCCCCGGCAAACCTTGCTGCTGCCGTTTGCACTGTCGGCATAGGATCACCGCCACTGCCGGGCGACTTGTTCCGCCGCACGTTCATCTCGACTCCGGGGCGGCTGCCAATAGCAGAGTCGCTGCTGGATTCAGTGGGTTTGTCTACTGTCGGCGAGCACTTGATAAAGAGTGCCAAGTCTTGCTTGGAGAGCGTCATCGCCTCATCAGCTTCATCGACAAGTTCCCTTGACTGGTTCCACCCATCGCCCACTGTGGACACTCCGACGAGGGTCACCCGCACGCCCATGTCTTGAGCAGCTTTCACGCCTTCCCTCAAATCCTCGTCTCCTGACAGCAGATAGGCATCGCTGATAGCCCGCTCGCGTGCCAATGTGGTGAGATCGCGATAGATGAGCGAGTCCACTCCCTTCTGCTGGTTTCGGGTGTTGAGGCGACCCAGCCGGAGCTTCACGTTGGACAGCGCCGCCATCCGCTGATGCTCGGGCGTTGGGAAAGCGTCTCGAGCCCCGTCATACCAGTAGGTTCGAAGCAGTGCCAGACCACAGGCCCGCTTCGCATGTTCGCATAGCCATTTGCTGAACTCCTCGGTGTTGAACTGAAAGTCCTTTCGGACCCAGCTACCGCAGCAGAGCTTCCCTCCTTCTGCGTAGAGATGGCCTGCGTCTACGAAAACCGCAAATCGGTCCATTTACCCTCGACCATGAGACAAAAATAGGGGACCCTTTCGGGTCCCCCTTCGACTCCTCAATTAGGAGCCATGCATGAATCTCCCCTCAGGAGGAGACACCTGATGCCTCAACCCATAGAACAGGGGGAGCCATCGGGATGCACAAAGCATAGCCCCCCATCACATTCTTGCAACGCCGAAACCTGCTATCAGGCTGATTTGTCGGGTGGCCTCATGCCCATGTCTGTCATGCGCCTCTCCAGCAGGGGCATCAGGCCGCCGAAGCCGGGTATGGGGCGGAGGCGGCGGTCGAGGTACAGGCCGATCATCAACAGCGTGAGTATCGACAGCCCCCAGTTCACCCCCAAGCGGATGAGCACGAACTCGTTGATCGAGGCGTGCCCGAGCAGCCAGGTGTCGAATCCGACGCTGGCCAACACAATCAAGGACACCGCGACGGAGATGCGGCGGGTTGCCGACCGATAGACGGGGTGGGACTTGGTGGCGCGGTCTATCGGCACCAGGAAGGGCAGGGCGTAGCCGACGCCGTTGCGCCTCATGGCCGCCGATGCCAGCAGGGCCAGCGCAGCCAGACCCTTGGCAGAGATGCCGATGCCGAAGTACACCTCCTCGCTGTCGTAGATGATGCCCAGCGTGCCCCGGATCAGCAGGTACACCACGACGACGGGCATCACCCGGCCGAGCGGCAGACCCCGGCGGTACCGGCTGATCTGGGCTTTGACAGCCCACAGCGTCATGGCCCCGATGGCCCAGACCAGCCCTCCCACGCTGTTGAGCACCAAGAACAGCACGATGGGCATGTACTGGTCGAACACGTCGGCCCGGGTGGGGGCCGAGGGGGTAGGCGGTGGGCAGGGTGTGTCGTCGGTCATGGGCAGGTCGGCTTACTAGGTGGCTGGACGGCCCTACCGGGACAGCGCGAACCAGGCTCGGGCGGCGTCGGCGTTGCCGAAAGTCTCCACGCCGGGGCCATCCAACCCGATGCGCTCCCACGACAGCAGCAGCAGATCGGTGCCGCCGGCCCGCACCGCGGCATCGCCCTTGGCGTGCTCGCGGCTCATCTTGATGCTGCCTCCGTCGTTGACCAGCAGCCACTCCCCTTCGCCGTCGGTGCGGTGCAGATGCAAGCTGGCGTCGGGCAGGGCCATGTTCCAGTTGGCGACCGCGAACGGCAGCACCACCTCGAAAAGCTCGCTAACCCCGTCGGCCGCCAAGTCGGAGTCGATCGGGCCGGGCTCCCCGAAGGCGGCCTGCGCATCCCAGCGGTGTACTGCGGTCTCATGGGCCATGCGCCGGAAGTAGAAGGCCATGGTGTTCTGGCCGGCCCAGCTCCACACCGCCTCGTCGGGATCGGCGCCGTCAAGCGCTTCCTGCACGAAGCGGTGCGCTTCCTCGAACCACCCCACGATGGCGGCGCCCTCGGGGGGACAGGGGATCTCGTCGGCGGGAATCATCTCGGTGGCCCGCTCGGCCACATGCCGCCCCACCGACCAGTACACCCGGCCGACGTGGGCCAACAGCTTGTGCATTGTCCAATCGGGACACGACGGCACCGCAGCATTGATGTCTCGCCTCCCGGCTTCGGCGATGGCCTCGCCGTCGGCCTTGAGGGCTTGCGTGTAGACGGCTCGGTCGATGCTCATGGCACGACGGTACCAACACCGGCCATATAGACCACTAGATTGAGGCCATGATCGAAGCCAATTGGGACGTGGACACCCTCCGGGTGTTTCTCCATATCCTGGGCGCGGCGGTGTGGGTGGGAGGCCAGGTGGTGGTGGCTGCCCTGGTGCCCGCACTCAGGCGGATCGGCCCCGAGGCCACCCAGGCGGCGGCTCAGCAGTTCGCCCGGGTGGCGTGGCCGTTCTTCGCCTTGGCCGTGCTGTCGGGCCTGTGGAACCTGCTCGAGGTGGACTTCGAAGACGCCGCCAACAGCTATCACATCACCCTCACCATAAAGCTGGTGCTGGTGGTGGCCACCGGTGTAGCCGCATGGCTGCACACCAAGGCCACCGACCGCCGCCGCATCGCCATGATGGGCTCGCTGTCGGGCCTGGCCTCGATCGGCGCCGTGCTGGTGGGCGTGGCCCTCTAGAGCCCCGACGCCCTCACCCACCCCGGTTTCAGAACTCGAAGTCTCCGAATATCTCAGGGACGGTGAGGTCGAACCCCACCTCGAAGGCGGCCCGAGCCCCGAACAGGGAGTCCATCGCGGCGCTGGCCATCTCGTAGGCGGCCCGGATCTCCACCAGGGCCGCCGAACCCACCACCGCTCGGGCCTCGATCAAGGCGTCGGCGGCCACCGCTCGGTTCTCAACCAGCAGGGAATCCACCGCGTCGCAGGCCACCTGGGCCCTGCGCCGAAACTCCTTGGCCTCGATGACCACGTCTCGGGCGGCGTCATAGATGTCGTCTGGGGTCTCGGAGTCGCTGAACGAATAGGCCAGGGCCGATGCCGAATGGACGTCGCCGGCGTGGCCACGGTCGCCGGCGGCGGCCTGGATCTCGAAGACGGTGGCGGTGGCGGCGGCCAAGTTGGTTCGGGCCTCGGCCAAGGCCCCCCACAGTTCGTCGGCTATCTCGGCGTTGTAGGCGGTGCGGGTAACCGCAAGGGTGGTCAACGCCGAGCGGAACTCGCCAATGGACTTGGCCCGGATGTCGTCGGCCACTGCGGCCTTCAAGTCGGCGGCCAGCGCGGTTTGCGCGGCGGCCAGCGACTCCTTCAGATAGGCGTGTCGGGCGTTGGCCAAAAGGATCAGCGCCTCATCAACCGCTCGATATGCCGACCGGGCCCCCGCCAGCACCGACAGGGTGTTGGCCATCTTGACGTAGCCGGCCTCGTCGGTGTCCAGATCAATCTCCCTTTCCCGCTCCTCCACCAGGGCAACCAGGGCTCGGGCCAGATGGCCGGAGAACACACTGTCTTCGTCTGCGCTCCCATCTGCGGCATTGGCGTCGCCGGCCCCCGCGCCCACGATGGCGCTGCTGGGGGTATCGGGCGCGGCGAAGGCCACAGTGACCTCCGACAGCGTGCTGCGGGCGGCATCGGCGTAAGCGGCAACCGTCCCCTTGGCCCTCAAAGCCTCGGCCATGGCCATCACCGCGGCCTTGTCGGCATCGTGGGCCGATGCGTCAGCCTCGTCATTCCAACCGGTGATGTCGGAGAAGAACCTGGCCCGCTGGGCCGCGTCAGCCGCCTCCCCGATATGAGCACAGGCACTGCGCAGGGCCTCGACCGCTCCGGCATAGTATCGGGAGTCGGTGACGACGCCTCCGGCGGAGCGCTCCATGCCTGCTTCCGGTTCAGCCATGGCCTACACGGTAGTTGGAACTGCCAAGAGATATGGGCAGAGCGAGGCGGCATCATGCTGTCTCCCATGCCGTCTGTTGGGCGCGCCACCCGAGGGGAGCCGAAATAGTACGGTTTGATCCAATCAGAAGCAGGGATGTGGGAGTGGGAACATGTCAGAAGCCTTGACCCCGGAGGAGATTGCTCGGAAGATCAAGCGGGCCGGCATCGGCAAGGCCAAGTTCGACTTCACCCAGACCTCCATTCTCGGGATCATGGCCGGGGCGTTCATCGCTCTCGGCGGCGTGTTCGCCCTCACCATCGCGGTCAGCCCGGAGTTGGGAACCGGGCCGGCCCGGCTGCTCATCGGGGCGGGCTTCTCGCTGGGGCTGTTCTTGGTGGTGGTTACCGGGTCGGAGCTGTTCACCGGCAACAACCTGATGGTGGCCAGCTTCTTCAGCCGCCGCATCAGCGGACCCGAGCTGACCCGCAACTGGGGGCTGGCTTTCGTGGCCAACCTCATCGGGGCACTGGTGATCGTGTTCTTGTTGTATTTCAGCCGGTGGTGGGCCCAGGGCGACTACTCGTTCTCGGTGCGGACCATCCAGATCGCCAACGACAAGGTCAACTTGTCGTTCGGCACCGCCTTTGTGCGGGGGCTGCTGGCCAACATGCTGGTGTGCCTGGCGGTGTGGATGGCGGTGGCGGGTCGCTCCCTGGTCGACAAGATGATCGGCATCTTGCTACCCATCACCGCCTTCGTGGCCGCCGGCTTCGAGCACAGCATCGCCAACATGTTCTTCCTGCCCCTGGGCTGGCTGGTGTCCGCCGACGCCGACGCCCTAGCCGCGGCCAGCCTCACCACCGAGCAGATCGACCGCCTGAACTTCGGCTGGATCCTGCACAACCTGGTGGCCGTGACCCTGGGCAACATCATCGGCGGCGCCCTCGTCGGCCTCGCCAACTGGACTGTTTACCTGCGCAGGCAGTAACGGCTATGCCGCTCGTGGCATCGTTCGTGCAGGAATACAGGTTATCACCTGTATTCTATGATTGACAGAACAGGTTTTGACCTGTAATCTTATACTTGTGCAGAACTCCGACCTGGCCCGCAACCGACTTGACGACCGCTTCAAGACTCTTCCCCCCTCAGGCAAGTTCACGCGTCCCCACAAAGGGTGGATCCGAGCAATCCGCGACGCTCTGGGCATGACCACCGGCGAATTGGCCTCCCGAATGGGAGTCCGCCAGCAGACCATCAGCGACATAGAACGCAGCGAACAGCACGACACCATCCAACTGAAAACCCTTGAGCGAGCGGCCCAAGCCATGAACTGCCGACTGGTCTACGCGCTCGTCCCCGACTCCACCCTCGAAGAAACCGTCAATGCTCAGGCAAGACGCAAGGCAATCCAGCACTTGGAGTCAGTTGCCCACCACAGCCGACTTGAGGACCAAGCGGTGGGCGACAATGAACTATCTACCCAAATCGACGAGTTGGCTGCTCTCCTCGCCAGCCGTCGCGGCCTGTGGGCCGAGCCGACCATTTCATCGTGACCGACGCCCTCCTGCCGATAGGTGACGGCCATACTGAACTGTCTCCTGAGGACCATGAAGGATTGATCCCGACCTATATCGCAACCCGCGGCGAGCTATTCGACGCTGAACAACGAAACATCTCCCAAGCGCTGCTCCGCCGCCCCCCACAAACAGAGGAACTGCTCGACGACAAATACCTCCGCGACCTGCATAACGCGATGTTCGGCCAAGTCTGGAATTGGGCGGGCCAATACCGAATGCGTGAAACGAACATCGGCATAGAACCAACCCAGATCGCCGTCGCCGTGCGCTCGCTCATCGACGACGTCACCTGGTGGATCGGTGCTGAAACATTCGAAATCGACGAAACCGCCGTGCGATTCCACCATCGTCTCGTTGCCATCCACCCGTTCCGCAACGGCAACGGACGTCATGGCCGTGTCGCCGCCGACTACCTTGCTCGCGCCCTTGGCACCGAGGCCTTCACCTGGGGCCGCTTGCTCAGACTTGCTACCAGCGACCTCCGACGGGCCTACCAGTCTGCATTGCAAGACGCCGATGCCGGAGAAATCAGCCAGCTTCTGATCTTTGCCCGAAGCTGATTCGCACATCGAAGACGCTGAGCGCCTAGCCAGAGTTACTCGAACTCCAACGATACGGCACCGAGGTTGGTGGCGTTCTCGGAGACGGTGCGTTGGGTGGATTCTTTGAAGCCGTCGGGGTTGGTGGCTCGGACTTCTAAGACGAGCTCGATCTCTGGGCCGAGGTGGGAGCTCACGTGGTCGGCGATCTCTCCTAGCTGCTTGATGCAGCGTACGGGGTCAAGGTTAAACTGGGCGTAGAACTGGGATGGGCCGGGGCTTGGTCCGGCGACCTGGAGTTCTGCCTGGGAAACGCCGGCTTGGACAGTCAGCGGTTGAGCATCGAGGGTGGCTTCCTCACTTGTCTCTGAGGGCACGGGTTCGGGCATACGGTCGGGGTGAACGAGTAGGCCGCTTGGGGTCGGGTTGACGTGCTGGCCGGTTTGGATGCCGACCCAGGTCGATCCATCGTGGGCCTCGGCGTAGGCGAATGTCTCCTGGGCCCAATCGGTGCTGGCCGTCCCCGCGCTGATGGCGGCGTCGAGTACCTGCGGCGACGACAGCCTGGGCATGTGGGGGTAGCGGGCGTAGACCTCGCGGAGCTTTCCGACCGTCACATCGCCCTGTTCTGTCCACAGGTCGCGCCGGTCGATGTCCATGCGCACCCGCACTCCGCTGTAGTTGGCGATGATCTTCTCCTCGGTGGCCAGCTTCTTGGACACCCGGGCGCCAATGTCCCCGCTGGTACCAACCCTGGTGGTCAGCCACACGATCTCCGAGGTGCCCGCCTCCTGGCTGGGGGTGATTACCTGGGTGAAGGTCTCCGAGATGAGGCTGTCCACTTGTTGGGAGATTTCTTTGACCTTGCTCTCGGCCTGGCCCTTCTGGTGGGGGGTCAAGTCGAGGGCCTCGTGTTCGTCGGCGATCGATCGCCAAGCCAAATGCAACCGGGCTGCGGCCCGCAGTTCGCTCAACCGGTTGGCCGCGGCCGCCGCGAATACCAGCAGATTGCGGTTAAGCCGGGGGCCTCCGTGTCTTTGGTCCAAGATGCTCTGAGCCAACGCCACTGCTGGTGAGTGCTCGTCATTGGCCGAATGGGTTGCGTCGGGGGCCAGCACAACGAGCCGCACGCCATCATCATCGTCGGGCACGTCGCCCGGTCCTTCGGCGAATACTTGTACCGCAGCGAAATCACCTCGATCGCGCTGGCCGGCAAGCCGGGCCTTGACCTCATCGTCAGCGTGATCGTCGGTGTAATTCGACGCCGCCCGGTCAGCGGCCATCCGGGTGACGTTGGGCTGGAGCGAGTACCAGTACTGGGCGCCGTCCACATATAGGTGGGTTGCCTCGCCCGACAGGCGCCGCAGCGCATCGGCAAACTGGCCCACCGGCTCGCCGGGTTGCACGCAGCCCAGCACCACTGATTTCAGATCCACTCCCCGCTTGCCGTCGGGCCGGGGCGCCGAGCCCATGTACACGGTCCGAGCCGCCCGTCTCGTGGCAGAGAGGCGTCCGAAGTGGGAAAACTCGTTGTCAATTCGCAGCGGCAGGGCGTTGGCCCCGTCCACATCAGATTTGATGACCGGGTCCCAGGCTTCTGCCAGGTACTTCTTCATCTCGCTCACCAGCGCGCCCGAGTCCATCGGCAGGTTGCCCGGCATGATCAGCAGCGACTGGTCGCCCCGCTGCCAGAGCTGGGAGATGGCCAGCGCCATGAGCCGCAGCACGCCGCGGGTGCGCTGGAACTTGTCGAGTGCCGACCAGTCGTCGAACAGCCGGTCGAACAGCTCGGGATGGATCGGATAGGACATCTCCATCCGCTTGCGGTATTCGGCCTCCCCCACTCCCGAGGGGTACTCCTTGCCCTGGTCGCGGTACATGTCGCTGAAGGCTCGGATGACCCCGTCGCGCACTTTGGCCTTCTCGATAGGAACTGGGTCGAACAGGCGCCGGCGAACGATCTCGAAGGACTCATCGGGCGACGCCGGCTGCCACTGGGCGGCTTTGCGGGTGACCACGTTCTTCAGCTTCTCCAGCGCCGTGCGACCCCGCTCGCCGCCCACCTCGATGTCGGAAGCGGGAATCGACACCAGCACCACCACATTGGGCACAGCCGCCGCTGCCTCGGTGAGCGCCTGGGCGAAGGTGAACTGGGTGTCGAAGTCGCCCCCCACAAGGCGGGGCCCGTCGCCGCCGTCGCGCAGTTGCCGGGCGTAGGCCACCCACTCGTCGATCAGCACCACCGCCGGGCCGCACTGCTCAAACAGCGTCCGCATGGCTGCTCCCGGATTGGTCCCCGCCTCATCGTCAGCCCTTACCAACTCGTAGGCGTCCCGGCCCCCCAATTGGTAGGCCATCTGGCCCCACAGCGTGTGCAGCACCACGCCGTCTTCAACCTGTTCGGGTTTCGACGGAGAAACCATCTGGCCGACCAGCACGGCCCGAGACACCTCATCGGGCAACAGCAGCCCTTCCTCGGTGAGCATCTCACCGACGCCGGGCAAGTCCTTGGCCGGCACACCCGACGCCAAGTGGTAAAGGGCGATCAAGCAGTGGGTCTTGCCGCCGCCGAAGTTGGTCTGAAGCTCGATCACCGGATCGCCGCCGCTCCCCGACAACCGCCGTGTGGCCCCAACCAACAGGTCCCCCAATCCTTGGGTGATATAGGTGCGGGCGAAGAACTCTCTCGGGTCCTGGTACTCCGGCTCGGCGTTGCCTTGGAGCACCTCGTATAGGTCGGCGGCGAACTCGGCTTGCTCGAAGTTCCCCTGGGCCACATCGGTATGCGGCGTGATGATGTCGCGCCACGGGGTCAACCCCGCCGTGGGGTGGCCCTCGGTGGGCTTGGCCGCCGTCTTGCGCCGTTGGGCCCGCGACTCCTCATCCACCATCTGGCGCATCAGGTCGCGGCGCAAATCCCGGATCTGCTGGCGCTCGTCCAGGTTGCCAAACGCCTCCAGCAGCCGCTCCATCGAGTCGAGCGCCCGTACCGTGTCGTCGGTGGACAGCGCCTGCTGGTGCGCCCAGCTGTTGCGTGCGTCGGCCACCTCGAAAACCAGCGCCCTCACCGCGGGCGGGAAGCCGTGGCCGAACACCTCGCTCCAAGTGGCCTTCATCCCCTTGAAGAGAAAAGCCGCGTCGTCAACCGAGGGGCTGCGCTCCGGCGTGTGCAGCCGTCCGTTCACCGAATCGAGCCAGCCGTCGCCGTAGAACCCCCGCCAAGTGTCCTCGCACTTCGGCCGCAGCCCATCGCGCAGCAGATCGAGCGCCCTGGAAATGCGCTCCGTGTTGGCCATCACCATGTTCGCTGCGCTCCCCTGCAATGTGTAGCTGCCACGTAGGCAAAGCTATTGGCTTGCAGTGACAGTTTTAGATTCGGCTTTAGATTCGGCATGCGGATCAGCTTGCAGGCGAGAATTCGAAATCAGTTTCTGAGCACAGGGTTGAGATGTTTGGGCTGCCAGGTGGTTGAACCATTGTCGGGGAACGCCTCTGGTGGCGGCACCACGCTGTGTCTACCGGTTCGGGAGTCGGTCTCAACTAGGAATTGGCGCTCGTGGATGTCGTGGTGGCAGTCGTTGCACACGGTGACCAGGTTGGGGTAATCGGTTTTGCCGCCGTTCTTCCAGTGCTGGATGTGGTGGTAGAAGCTGCGGTTGGCGTCAGACCCACACCCCACGCAGGCCTTGTCTCTAACCATCAAGGCGATGCGCTGGGCATCTGAAGCGCAGCGGCGACGCCGGCCAAGCCACAAATCCTGGGTTCTGGCGTTGAACACTGCCGGGAAGATGTCAGCGTCGCACGCCAACTTCACGAGTTCCTTGGCTGGAAGCGGGGTGCCGTCGCAAATGCGGGCGTCGACTAGCTCCTTGTGAGCAACGTCGTAATCGGCTACGAGAACCAAGGCGATGCCGCTGGCCTTGCCTTTCTCGGGATGCAGGACCACCTCTGCGAGTGCGTCCGCCAAACGCTGCTGGGGGGTGCGGCGCGACTTGGGATCCTCTCCACGCCACAGCTCCCGCTCTTTCTCCGTCACAACTCCGGCAAAATGCGCGCCGGTGAGCAAATCGAACTCGGCGTTGAGCACGTACATATCGGTTTCAGGATTCTTGAACAAACGAGCACGGCGGTGCTTCCGCTGCCGATCGAACGCTGACTCGCCGTCATCGCCCGACAGCTCGTGCTGCTGCCTTTTGACCGTCTTTGAGAACTCGTCGAAGCTCTGCGTCCTAGCCGCATCCAATAGCTCCTCTTCCAAGATCGGCCCCTCAGACGACGCCCGAGCAATCAGCCGCGCATGATCGGCAGGAATCTGACCCGAAGCCAGGGCATCAGATGTCTCCGCCAGCTTGGACATCCGCTCAGCCGCCTTCACATCACGATGAGCCGCAGCCGGAGACGAGCGCAGTACCTCACGGGCTACCCGCTTCGCCCCGGCAGTATCGTGGCGGCGCGACAACTCGGCCAACGCCTCTGACCGCAGCGACTCCAACCTCGACCCAGCCTCGCCCAAAACGCCCAGCCGCCGCCGCAAGCCGTCATCAGACAAGCCGGCCACGTCCATACGGTCGACGCAGACCGCGGCCCCGCAACCGCCGTCAACCGGGCTACCGACCCCGGTTTGGCCTGCTAGAGCAGATGAGAACTCCATGCATGTACTCTACCAACTGCCGGTGACAATTGCCCTACGAATATAGCCTCTGAACAGGGAATATATTCAGATTTTCCAGTATTTCATAGGGTCGCCGGTTGGGCGTTTTATCTTGACATGACCAAATGAGGGTTGCCCCCCGCTGTTGGGCAGCTCTGATTGCGAGAGGCATTGGGCCAGCCAAGCTGCTGGAGTCCGATTTGCTCACACGCTGCTGAGGGAGCAGGCCGTCCGCTCGGGTATTGAGGTATGAGTATTTTCATTGATTTTCATGCTGCGGACTGATAGAAGTGGGCCTGTGTTGGATCGCAAAGACACGGTGAGCGACATCCAGGCGCTTACCGAAGAGGAAAAGAACGAGATCCGAGACGAGTGGGCCGACTACGTACCCGACCCCATAGTCATCTCAGAGGTCCGCAAACAAGAGCTCCGCAAAGAACTTGACCGGTACCTCGCCGAGCTCTTTGAAGAGATCGGGGAGCCATCCCCCGAGGAGATGGCCCGCGCCGAAGCCTGGTGGCGACCCATCGAGGAACACCTAAAGAAGAAGAACAGACGTTGAACACCCTCGTCTTGGACTCCGGGGCAGTCACTAGCCTGGCGCGTCGAGCAGGTTCTTTGAGGGCGAAGGCTGGCCGCGGCTCTGCCGTTGACGCGGTGGTAGTCGCCATGGCCGAACCCGGAGGGACTGTCTTCACCAGCGACATCAAGGATCTCAAGGCCCTAGCCGCCTACGCCCACGATGTCAGCGTCTTCGACATGTCGCAGTAAGGCAAGACCCGCTCGACCACTGGCCCGTATAACTGCACGTCCCAGGCGTTGCAAGTACCTGGCATCAAGACGCATGTGCTACCAGAGCAGTGTCGGCAGCCTCGACGAGTACTCCTCGTTCGTGTCGACGAGCAATCCTTCTGTAGACACCGCTCACAGCTCGAGCGCAGCAAGGAAGTCCTCTGCTTCCTCTTCGGAAATGGAGTGGTCCTGAAGAACTTCGATCCGGTCGATAGCGCTGACTCCCTGGGACTCGGCCAATTCCTCCAAGGATTGAGACATCCAAAAGTTCTCAAGATCCGGCATCAGCGGTCTACCCCTTCAAGCAGATGGGCGAGGTCAGACACATAAACCTCGCCGAGCCTGGCATTGTCCCCGGTGAGACGCAGAACAAGCCTAGCAGTCGTGTTACCCGCCGGCCGGGGCCGCTTTTGGCACCTAGTCCCCTATCCTTACAGCGATGTGGTTTGGTCTATCGGGCGATCGGGGAGTGGAGGTTCCCGACAAGCTGATCTCGGCCCATTCCGATGGGCGCTTGGTGCTGTTTGTGGGAGCGGGGGCGTCGGTGGACTCCCCGTCGGACTTGCCGATGTTTCAGGGGCTGGCCGAGCGGGTGTGCGAGGAAAGCCAGGAGCCTCCGCCCGTGCATGGCGTCGCTCTCGACAAAGTGCTGGGCGACTTGAAAAGGAAGGGCGTGGATGTCCACCAGAGGGTCAAGGACATCATCGGGAACCCTGGCTCAGAGCCCAACGACCTGCACAGGGCCATTGCCGGCTTGGCATCAGGCGAGAAGCATCGAATCGTGACCACCAACTACGACCGCCACCTGTCCACCTGCCTGAAGGAGCATCTGGGCGACGACTTCGACGAGTACCCCTCCTTGGCGTTCCCCCAGCGGGATGGCTTCACCGGCATCGTGTACCTGCACGGCTCGGTCAAAGAGCCCGCCAAGCATCTGGTGGTCACCGACGCCGACTTCGGGAAGGCGTATCTGGAAGCGCCGTGGACCGCGGCCCAGTTCCTGAGCGGGGTGTTCCAAAGCTCCACCGTGCTGTTCATCGGCTACCCGCCGGAGGGCTCCAGGTGACCATTCTCGTCGTCCGGGTGTTCCAAAGCTCCACCGTGCTGTTCATCGGCTACAGCCACGACGACACCCTCATGGAGTATCTGGCCCGCTCACTGCCTGCCGAGAAGACGAGCAGGTTTGCCCTGTGCTGCCAGGAGGAGGCCGACAGCGATCTCTGGCGGCAGCGGGGAATCGAGCCCATCAACTATGGCACCCACAAGGTGCTTCCCGAACTGCTTCGGAAGTGGGCTAAGCGCGCCCAAATGGGAATCCTTGACCACCGCCGGCGAGTTGAGGCCATCCTTCGAGGGTTGCCGCCGCTGTCGCGCGAAGATGAGTCGTACCTTCAAGAAGCAGTGAGTATCCCCGAGCGCCTGCGCTTTTTCACCGAGAGCGCCCGTGGAGCGGCGTGGCTCAGATGGGCGGCAGACCTGCCCGAATTCCAGAGCATCTTCGACCTCCGAGCCGAACTCCGGCCGAATGACCTCTGGATTCAATGGTTCGTTGAGCATTACGCAGTGGGCGACGACCCTGAGTTGCGCCAAGAGGCTTTGTCCGTCTTCCTCCACCACTGGGGCAGTTTCAGTCCCAGCCTCTGGACGGAGGTGGCATGGTCGGCTGGCAGGCCCCTGAAAGACGGAGGAGATGCCGCCAGGGACGCCAAAAGGTGGCTGCCTCTGTTGATCCAGCATGTTCCTGAAGGCGGCAAGCAACGCCTGGAATGGCTGCTCGACGATCTCGGTCCCGAGCGCGACCAGCACGCAATGCTGCTCCTTCTCGACAAGTTGCTTGAGCCTCAACCAGTTTGGTCTCTATACGCGTATTTTGGGAAAGAAGCAAGACTGGAACCCAGCCTCGATGGAGACTCCTGGACTCTCTGGAATTACTGGAGCAACAGCCTGCGTCCCAACTTGTCAGACGAGACGCTTGCGTCAAGCGTGGCTGTGATTCTCGATCGGCATCTACGTGCCGCCCACATGATCGCTGCGTCAAATGGCGACACCAACCGAGAGTGGGTGGGGCTCAGCTATTCCAGAAGCGCCGTTGAAGACCATGAGCAGGACGAGGCATCTCGACACGAGAGAATCGGACTTCTGATCGACATGGCAAGAGACACGATGGAGGCGTTGCTTCAACATCGCCCGGAACTTGCCGAGCACTACATGCGTTCGTGGGACAACACGCAGATGCCGGTGCTTCGGCGGGTGGCCATCCACGGATGGGCGGAGCGCCAAGATGTCGCCGCCGACGAAAAGATCGCCAAGTTGTGCAGCTCAGATTGGGTGTCTGATGGCCTCTTGAGGCATGAGGCGATGAGGCTGGCTGCTGTTGCCCTGCCAGACGCGTCGCTAAAACGCATCGACAACCTGGTCGATCACGTCGAAGCTGGGTTGCAGGAGGGGGATGAGCGCTCCGAATGGCGGGCCTATGTGTGGCTTGGATGGATCGCTCAACACGCACCATCGGCGACGGCCGCCGAACAAGCGTTGGCTGCCATTCAGGCGAGACATCCCGAGTGGGCTCCGTCTGACCACCCAGACTTCTTGAGCTGGGGTTGGTCGGAGACGGTAGTGCCGTCAAATCTGGGCAGCCCCGAAGACCTGCGCCAAAGGATCGAAGACGACCCCGCAGCAGCCGTCAGGCACCTGTTGAGCTTCCCCAGGAATGAGGATGCCCAGTGGGATGAACCAAGGTGGTGGGATGCTCTTGGCTGGTTGCACGGCACATTGGAGGAGCACCCCGCGGTTGGAATCAAGATCATCGACGTGCTCACAGGCGTGGATGCACCTGACGATCCCCCTGCCTGCGAGGAACTGGCGAAAGCAGCATTCGGGGCGTGGACTAAGGCTGATCTCGATGATGCCCTCAGCCAGGCCGCCACTGAGAGGCTCCCGGCCATTTGGGCCACAGGCACCGCTCGATGGACAAGGGATACCGGCATCACAGAAAGCAACAACGGCCCGCTGAATCACGCAATCAACCGCTGGGCTGGATATCTGGCTGATGTCGTACTGGGCTTGGTGCATCGGGAATACCAAGTTGCCGGAGAAGGCTGGACCGGATTGACCGGTCCGACCAAAGCCGTTATGGAAGCAATGGCCGACGGGAGCAACCAGGCCTCGCGACACGCTCAGGTGGTGCTGACCAGCAGGCTCGGTCTTCTATTCGCCATCGACGAGCAGTGGTGCCGCGGCACTGTACTTCCCCTGGTCGATCCGAAGATCAACCTAGACCGTGCTATCCGTTGCTGGGACGGCTATCTGATGGGAGGAATCGGGCCAGCAAGGCTGCTGGAATCCGATTTACTCCCCCATTATGCAGCCATGGCCCAGCATCTAGGAGCCGGAAGCGAGAACTACAACAGGCTCTACGCCCAACGCTTGGCCGAAGTGGCGCTGTTCTCCGGCATCAACCCCATGGAACATGGCTGGCTCGACCAATTCACGGCTGCTGCCAGCGGAGAAGGCCGTGTCGAGTGGATTCGCTGCGTCTCCTCTGCGCTGTCCCGTCTTTCGAGTAGCGATGCCGACGGCCAGTGGGACGCGTGGATGTGCCAGTACTGGAGCGATCGGCTAGCCAGTAAACCCCGAGCCCTAACCGACGAAGAGGCCACTGCCCTGGCCGACTGGACGGTAAGCCTCGGAAGCCGGTTCCCCGAAGCGGTGGATCTTGCCTGCGAGCACAGGGCATCGGTTGCAGAACACTCGAAGGTGATTATCAGGCTATGCCGCCCCAACGATCAGCCGGAGCGGATTGACCACCTCGAAACGCACCCCGAGCCCACCGCCCGACTCCTAGCCCACCTGCTCTCTAACACCGAGACAACCTCGTACCAGCGACAGACGCTGGGAGGCAAGGCCCTAAGCGAGATGATCCCCGACCTCCTTAGCCGCCTGAGCCCAGAACTGGTCCGCTCACTGAGGGAGCAAGCCGTTCGCCTGGGTATTGAGGTACTGACCGGACCCCGTTTTTTGGTCCATCTGTTATGAGAGTTTGTTTGGGTTGTTTTTCGCCCATTGGTCTGCGTATTCGGCTGGTGTGAGCATGCCGAGCGCGGAGTGGGGGCGGTAGTAGTTGTAGTCGTCTCTCCAGTCGGCGACAAGTACTTGGGCCTCCAGGAGGCTGTCGAATTGCTCGATGGCCAGCAGCTCGTCGCGCATTCGGCTGCCGTAGGACTCGACCCACGGGTTCTGCCAGGGCGACCCGGGCTCGATGTAGCTGGTCTTTGTGCTGGTGAACCGGCACCAGTCCCGCAGCGCGTTCGCGGTGAGCTCGGGCCCGTTGTCGCACCGGAGGAACTCCGGGCCCCGGCCCCTGGCGGAGGTGGCCTTGTCCAAGCAGGCCACCGTGGCGTCGGCGTCGATGCTGTGGTCGACGACGTCGGCGAGCGACTCGCGGGTGAACTCGTCTAGGACGTGCAGGATCTTGATCTTGCGGCCTGCGGCGGTGACGTCGAACTGGTAGTCCAGCGCCCACACGTGGTCGGGGCGCTCGGCTTTGAGCAGGCCGGCTTCGGCGTCGGAGTCGCCCGTGCGCTGGCGCTTGCGCTTTTTGGGCGGGACCCGCAGGCCCTCCTCGCGCCAGATGCGCTGGATTTTCTTGCGGTTCACCGCCCACCCCCGCCGCTGCAAGACTGCGTGCGCCCGCCGGTATCCCCATCGGGAGTGGTTCTTCGCGAACTCGCGCAGCTCGGCCCGCAGAGCCCGGTCCGGGTCCGCCGCAGCCGGCTCGTAGCGCTGCGTGGAGCGGTGCTGTCCGACGATCTGACAAGCCCGCCGCTGCGACACCCCGAGCCGCTCCTGGAGCAGCTCGACGGCTCTGCGCCGCTGCGGCGGGCCTACCATTTTGGGCTCTTCGCGTGGAAGCGGGGACTGGGGTGTTTGTGGGGGTCCGCCACTGGGTAGGGGGCCTCGCCGATTCTTGTGACTGACACAGTCCAAGAGTCAGGAGGCCCCTGGTGGTTCAAGATAGTTCAGCGGTTGAGTTCGGCGCGCTCGGGTTGGAGGTGACCGGCGTTGAAGAGGTGGGCGGCGAGGTGGTTGTGCGGGTCCAGTCCCCGGACGGCCAGGCGGTGTTCTGCGATGGTTGCGGGCGCCGGGCCCGCTCCAAGGGGCGGCGGGAGGTGGTGTTGAGGGACGCTCCTTTCAGCGGCGGGCGCCCGCAGCAGGTGGTGTGGAACAAGCGGGTCTGGGTGTGCCCCGACGCCCACTGCGCGAAGGGGTCTTGGACCGAGCGGTCCGAGCTGGCGGGGCCGCGGCGGGTATTGACCGAAAGAGCCGCGAGGTGGGCTGTGGGCAGGCTGGCAGCTGTGGAGGGGTCGGTGGCGTCTTTGGCCCGCCAGCTCGGTGTCGCCTGGCACACGATGTGGTCCCACATCGCCTCTGCCGCCGAGCAGGCTGCGGCCAGCAGCAGACGGGTTGGGCCGGTTGCCAAGCTCGGATTCGACGAGACGGTGATGGCCTCGGCCTCGCGGCGCCGCCGCCGCCGGTTCATCACCGCCGCGGTTGATGCCGACACCGGGCGGGTCGTCGACGTGTTCGAGGGCCGAGACTCCGCTGACCTCCGTAAATGGGTGTCCAAGCAGGCGCGGGAATGGGTACGGGCCGTCGAGGTGGTTTGCATCGACCCCCACGAGGGCTACCGCAGCGCCAT
The DNA here is from genome assembly GCF_965208475.1 of Candidatus Poriferisocius sp. Taxonomy (GTDB): domain Bacteria; phylum Actinomycetota; class Acidimicrobiia; order Acidimicrobiales; family Bin134; genus Poriferisocius. Next base: position 1,858,775 of record NZ_OZ242338.1, read on the forward strand.
CAGGTCGCTGCGCGGTGATCGCCTGCGGGCCGGCACCCAGATCGCGGTGGATCCGTTCCACGTCGTGCGCTTGGCGAACCAGGCTGTTGACCGGTGCCGCCGCCGCACCCAAAACGACACAACCGGCCACCGGGGCCGCAAAGGCGACCCCCTCTACGGGGCCCGCAAACTGCTGTTGACGGGCCAAGAGCGCCTCGATGCCACCGGCTGGGACCGGCTGCGAGCAGCCCTCGACGCGGGCGACCCCTACGACGAGGTCGCCGACTGCTGGGAGGCCAAAGAAAAAGTCCGGGCCGTGTTCAAAACCGCCGGCCCCGACCAAGCCGCCGCCCGGCTAGATGACGCAATCTCCTGGTGCCAAGCCCCCGAAGCGGCCCCCGAGCTGCACCGCCTCGCCCGCACCCTCAAAAGCTGGCAAACAGAAATCCACACCAGCATCGCAACCCGAGCCCACAACGGGCGAACCGAAGCAGCCAACGCCAAAATCAAAGACATAAAACGCTCAGCCAGAGGCTTCCGCAACTTCACCAACTACCGGCTCAGAATCCTGCTGGCAGCCGGACAAAAACCACGCGAAACTCAACCCGCCACAAAAATCAGAACCCGACGTCCCAGCTTCAACGCGTAGAGCCCCATTTTGCCCGGCTGATCTCCCGCAAAGCGTCGATCTCCAGCTCCTTGTCGGCCACGATCCGCTTCAGCCGCGCGTTCTCGGCCTCCAGCGACTTGAGCCGCTTCACGTCGTCGGCCTTCAAACCGCCGTACTGGTTGCGCCACCGGTGAAACGTGGCCTCCGACACCTCCAGGTGCCGGGCCACATCCGCGATCGATGCGCCCTCGGCCAACAGCCGGTCAGCCTCCCGGAGCTTGCGGACAATCTGCTCGGGCGTGTGCCTCCGCCTAGCCATACTCGTGATCCTCCTCCATCCAGCAATACTGGACAACGGACTCTCACAACAGGTGGACCAATCTCAGGGGGTCACGCCAGTACGAGTATTTTCATTGCTTTTCATTTTTCAAGCTGATAGAAGTGGGCTCGTGTTGGATCGCAGCGACCTGACGGCCGCCGACCGGGCCGGCACCAAACCCGACGATGGCGAGTTCGAAGACGAATGGGCCGACTACGCACCAGACCCCATCATCATCTCAGAGGCCCGCAGACAAGAGCTCCGCTAAGGCTGAATCGAGCCAGCCGTCGCCGTAGAACCCCCGCCAAGTATCCTCGCACTTCGGCCGCAGCCCATCGCGCAGCAGATCGAGCCCCCTGGAAATGCGCTCCGTGTTGGCCACCACCATGTTCGCCTGCTCCGGTTCAATCCGCTCTACGGATGGTCGGGATGAACGAGACTGAAACCGAGTCGGTCGCTCATCGGCTCGAAGTGCGCCAGATTGTTGGTGACGATAGGAAGGCCGCGCTCAAGAGCGGTCGCGGCGATCCACATATCATTCTCATCCACCTGATCTCGGAAGGCTCTCTTGACACAGCCGTATTGCTTGGCGACTTCATAGGTACCCGGTATCACCGTGTAGCGCCTGATTATCGCCTCCATCTTGGCGACCCGCGATTCGCCCCAATTCGCCTTTTCGGCACCGAAGTACATTTCACCCGCTGTCACGAATGAGACATACAGCAATTTGCCCAGCAGGAGTGGGGCGAAGGATTCGGCCTGGCGTCGCTCCCATGCAATGAAGGAGAGCACATCGGTGTCTACGAGCAATCTTTCTGAAGACGCCGCTCACAACTCGAGCGCAGCAAGGAAGTCTTCTGCTTCCTTTTCGGAGATGGTGTCGTCCTGGAGAACTTCGATCCGGTCGATTGTGCTGACTCCTTGCGACTCGGCCAATTCCTCCAAGGATTGCGACATCCAAAAGTCCTCTAGATCCGGCATTAACCCCATCTGCATCGCTGACGCGATGTTGCCGAGTTCGACCGAGACGATTGCTGCTGTCGCCTCGTTGTAGGTGACACTTCCTCGGAGTTGAGCCTGTTCTCGCAGGGCCTCCTTGATGCTCTGGGCGTGGCTGTCGTCGAAGCGGACAGTGACCGAGTCGCCGAGCGGAGTCCTCAGTCGGGCTGTGTTCTTCTCGAAGTCGGCCTCGTATAGAAGCCCGACCAACGTCCCGCTGTCGTCGCTGCGGGTACGCAGTTCAGCGGCAACAGACAACCGCCTGCGGGCTGTGGTGTCCAAAACCGCCTCGCGTGGCACGTCTCCAGGCTGAGTTAGGGCTAACGTCTCATAGCGCTTGCCGATGTCCAGGGCCTCGGCAAGCTGACTTAGCACGGCGGTGGCCTCAGGGAAGCCGGTTTCGGACCCCTCAAGTACATCGATGACGGTACGGATTGCCGAATCTGCAAGCTGCATGTCATCCAGATCCAGCGCCTCTTGGTCGGATGGCAAATCGGGAGGTGCAAACTCAAGCACCAGGCTTCCCTCCTTGATGGCAGTTAGACGCAATTTCGTGGCACCAACGATCGTCTGAGGGAGTCGTCCCCCCCTGCCAGGGGCTCGCCCGGCGATCTGAGCAGCGGTCCGGTTGACGGCACGGTCGACACCGCCGAGCAGAGGGGCTAGATCAGACGCATAGACCTCTCCAAGCCGGGCATTGTCCCCGGTGAGACGCAAAACAAGCCGAGCAGTCATATTGCCACCTCCTATGCGTCCGCCCGCAGAACTTGAATGGCACCATCAAGCATGTCGGAAGTCCCCGCGTGTTTCCAGCCTAGACCGGGTCAGTGACAGTGGGCGTACCGCCAGCAGTTACAACAGAGCCTGTTGGTCGGGGGTATTGGCTAGGGTTTCGATGGAAACAACGCCGGACCGGAGGCTGGGCCAGGCGGTGATGAGGGTGTTGTAGGCGCCAGCCTCGGTGGCCCATCCCTTGTCGTTGGCCTTCTGGTAGAGGAGGTAGGCCAGTTGGCGGGCCCGCTCGCCGTAGCCGCCGAGGGTGTGCAGCAGCTCAGCCGCCTCCGACTCCGACCGCTCCAAGGCGGCGATCAGATGCTGCACCGACTCCCACACCGTGCGCCGAAGATCGTCGATGGGCGAATAGCCCGGTGAAAGCTCTGAGCGCTCATAGAGCCGAAACTTCCCCGCCCGAGCCTCGCCGATGCCAGCCTCCTCAATGCCGGCCAGCGACGTGTTCTTGGCATTGGCCACGCTGTCGGCGTCTCCGGCGGGGCCAGAGTTATAGCCGAACTCGGAGAACCAAGTGAGCGCAAACCGGGTGTCGGAGTCCAACTCGGCCTCCTCCCCGTCGAGCACCTCGCCCAGCACATCGTTGATGATCGCCAACGCCGCCGACACCGGCATCGACGATCCATCAGCCTCCACCACCTTGGCATACCGCGAGAACACCTTGATCCCCGGCTCGATGGTGGACTGCGCCATGTCCACCGGGGCGATATTGCCCGACTGGAGGATGCGCACGGCATCGGGAAGCTCAGCCCGAAGTGCTGCAATGAACTCCCCCCGTGTGGCGAGCGAAGCCGAGATCGCTCGTGGACGACAGGCCAGCACAATGGAGGATGCAAGCGAGTTCGCACCAACCGACACCATTCGCCCTTGCCTTTCGGTTCGCAAGGGCCATGTGGCGTTTATCTGAAGTCCTGCATCAATCACTGCTGTCAGAAAAGTATCCCAGCCGGTTGTGCGGACCTCTCCATCCCTGGTCTCCGTCGCTTTGTAGGCGTAATAGACTGTTGCTGGAGAATCGGCTGGCTGGTTTCGAGCGACTTCAGCCATGAACCCGGCCATACCTGACTCAAAGTGCTCTTCTGCATCCTTCTTCGATCCTGCCCGGTATCGATTGGCAATCAGTTCCTCTGCCTTTGGAGCAAGTAGAGTGGAGCACTCATTCGGCCAGACATCCGACAGATTCTTTCTCAGCCATACATAGAAGAAGTCCGAAAGATCAGCATAAGAAATGTTGTCATAATAGGGAGGATCAGTAGATATGATAACCCCTTTATACTCTTGAATACGGGCACGAGCATCACGCTGTGCAACATCGCCACCTGGGACAATCGCTGGGAAATGTGTCAACGCTTTGTTGATCCAACCGACCATAGACATCCAATTTCCTGTGGATGCCGAAAATGGATTACTTTCTGCAAAGTCCCAAGTCATTGGGATCGCTTGACGTCCGAAGGTATTTCGAATAAATTCTCCCGAATTGCTCCATGTGCTGATCGTCGACCAATAGTCAGCACACTTGTCAACAGCAAATGCCAGATAAGTGACCACTGCATCCGCGTAGGCCACTGCACCTCGCCCACCGTCCCGAATCCGCACTCCATCCTCTTCCATTCCAACAGCAAGAGCATCTTTAATCACACGCCCTTGGACTTCGGCCAGAAGATCTGAAAAACTCGCTAACGCAACAAGCTGTCTGTCCAAGAAGTAGTCACTAAACTCAAAAAAACCATAGAATCGCCCTTGAGCATTACCACCAAAGGTTCCACGAGTAGCGCCTCTCGGTAATTTATCTGATGCGATCTTCTGGCACTCTTCAGATGATTGGTCAAATACACTCAAATCAACTTGTCCAGATGACAGGTATCGCCGGCCTGACTCGCCCTCAGTAACGACGGCCATAAGCACTTGACCCAACCGGCCTGCCGACGCTTCGTCGTCAATCGTTTGCCCTGGAACGACGGCACCTGTAGCGATGCAAGCGCCGTTGCCCCGAATGATGGTTCGCTCATGCTTCGGCTCCCCACCCTCTCGTACCTCATAACGAATGGTCTGCGAGTCCCGGTCGATGATCGGCTCAACCCAAATCTTGGGCTTGCCCGGTCGCTTCGCCAAAGTCCACGACGACACCAGCGGCACATGGCCCGACCAACTCGGATCAGGGGACTCCACCGTCCGGGCCCAAATCCAGGCGATGGGGGTGAGCTTCCCGCCGTTAGGCCCGGTGGCATCCGGGTACAAGTGTCCGATGCGCCGCTTGGCCTCGTCTCGCATCCACCGCCCATACGCCTCCACATCCGCAGCCAGCCCCTGCGCCCGATCCCAAGTCGTGAGCGTCTTGTCGATATCCGGGTGTACCGGCGGCATCCCGGCAAAGCGGGGCGGTATCTCGATCATCGCCTTGTTGATCAGCACCGCCACCGGATTCAAGTCGCCCGCCAGCGCCTTGAGCCCCAGCCGCTGCGCCTCCAGCGGAATGGCCCCACCCCCGGCGAACGGATCGAGGATCGGCGGCGGTCCGTCCGGGAAGCAGCGGTCGATCTCTGCTCGTGCCTCAGCCAGCACCTCTGGGTTGTTGGAGTTCTCCCATTTCACCAGCCGCTCAAGGATGCCAAACAGCCTTTGCCGCTCGGCATCCTGCTCCTCAGGAGTCAGCGACTCGTCCCCCGATGGATCGTCCACCAGCGACGCCCAAATCACCGCCCTAGCCGCCGCCAGCGGCCGCCGCGCCCACCACAAGCCCTGATTGTTCATGAGAATTCCGGGACTGTTAGGAATTTTGTGTATCGGGCGTGATCTGAGGGTCCGCGGTTTGGTGCTGCGGGCCGGGAAGGATCATGTCTGTGACTGATCAGGATATGCCGGCTGTGCCGGCGAACGAGGCCGCCGGTGAGGCGGCGATGCAGGACTGGGCCGAGCTGTTGGTCGAGCGTGCCCGCGCCGAGGGCGTGGAGCTGACCGGCGACGGCGGGCTGTTGACGGGGCTGGTACGCCAGGTCCTCCAGACCGGGTTGGAGGTCGAGATGGCCGGCCATTTGGGCTATGAGCGCCACGCTCCGGAGGGCCGCGGGTCGGGGAACTCGCGCAACGGCTCTTCGCCCAAGCGGGTCACCACCGAGATCGGCGAGATCGACCTTCGGGTGCCCCGTGACCGGGCGGGGACTTTCGAGCCCGTCGCGGTGCCCAAGCACAAGCGCCGCTTGGACGGCCTGTCGGGCAACGTGATCAGCCTCTACGCGAAGGGGCTCACCACCGGCGAGATCCAGGCGCACCTCGAAGAGATCTACGACACGTCGGTGAGCCGGGAGACGATCTCCAAGATCACCGACGAGATCGTCTCCGACATGGCCGTTTGGCAGAACCGGCCCCTCGACGCGGTGTACCCGGTTCTGCTGATCGACGCGATAGTGGTCAAGGTCCGCGACTCGCAGGTCGCGAACCGGCCCGTCTATGTCGCCATCGGCGTGGATCTGGGCGGCGAGCGAGACGTTTTGGGCCTGTGGCTGGGCCCATCGGGAGGCGAGGGCGCCAAACAGTGGGCGGCGATGCTGGGCGAGCTCCGCAACCGGGGCCTGGCCGACGCGTTGATCGTGTGCTGCGACGGGCTGAGGGGCCTGCCGGAGTCGATCCGCATGACCTGGCCCGAGGCGACGGTGCAGACCTGCGTGGTGCACATGGTCCGCAACAGCCTGCGCTACGCGGCCAAGACGCACTGGGGGCCGATCACCCGATCAATGCGGGAGATCTACACCGCCCCCACCGTCGGGGCCGCCGAGGCCCGCTTCGAGGCGTTCGCCCAAGACTGGGAGGACACCTACCCGGCCATGATCCGAGCCTGGCGCAACAGCTGGGACGAGTTCACACCGTTCCTGGAGTTCCCCGCCGAGCTGCGCCGGGTGGTCTACACCACGGATGCAATTGTCAAGCAGGGGGTGCGGGTTTTTGGGGCTGCCAGTGGGAGACGAGGACCTCGTAGGCCCGCTCTTGTTGCTCGACGAGGGCTTTCTCGGCGTCTCGCAGCTCTTTGATGTGGTAGTCCCGCGACGGCCCGGCGGTCGGCCCGCGGCGGGATTCGGATCCGGCGGCGAGCTCGAGGCCGCGGCGCTTGTGCGCGACCAGGCTGGGGCGGGCGAACGCGTAGTCCTCGCCTTTGGTGACCAGGTGCCAGCACAGCACCGCCATTTTTCGGGCGGTGGCGACGGTGGCGATTTGGAAGCCGCGGCGCTGATGGATGCGCCGGTGGAACGCCCGCAGCGGCCCGGGGGCTCGCGCCGCGGAGAACGCTGCCTCGACCAGCATGCCTCGGGCCTGGCCGCGTCCGGCTTTGGTGATCCGCCCGTGGGCGGCCGGGCTGTTTCCCGACTGGGACACCCTCGGGTTCAACCCGAGGTAGGACACCAGGCGGTCCGGCGACTCGAACCGTGAGAAGTCGCCGACCGCGGCAACAATCGACATCGCCGCGGTCACGTTGATCCCCGGCACCGTCATCAGCCGGGCGATCACCGGATCATCCAGGGCGTCGGCGGCGATGTCCTGCTCAACCTCGGTGAGCTCTGCGCCATGGAAGTCGATCTGGCGCAAGAGCGCCTCGACGCTGCGCCGCTCGTCGCCCGGCAGGTCCTGGCCGGCGAGCCAGCGGCGGCCGGCGCTTCCGAACAGATCAGAGTGCGGGCACGTCGCCACCAGGTTCCGCGACAGGATCGCATGCACCCTGTTCTTCAGCCTGGTCCGCTGCTTCACCAGATTTGTCCGCTGGGCGACCAGACGCCGGCGGCGGCGGGTCCGGTCGTCGGCCACCCACGTCTCCGGCAAGAAATCCGCCGCCAACAGCTGCGCAAGGATGCGGGCATCCACCTTGTCGGTCTTGACTTTCGCCTCCGCTATCGCCCGAGTCTTGCGCGGGTTCGACACCACCACCCGGGCCACGACCCCGCGCAGCATCACCGCGATCGCGTCCGAGTTCGTCGTCGCCTCCAAAGCCACCTCGTCGCCAGGCTCCAAGAACTCCTCCGCCCAAGCCCGCAGGTCCTCCGGACGCACACCGATCCTCCCCTCGTCGCGGCACACCCCCGCTTCGACGACGGCGATCTGCGCAAACGAACGATGCACGTCCATCCCAATCCACCGCATATGACAGCTCCTCTCAGACATCAATGAGGAACCGCCGGGCGGACACGACAAAAACGGATTCGCGCTCACAGCGCAGCCGGGCCAGTCGCAGGGGCGGCCAAGTACTAACACGAGCTCGCAGCTCACTGTGTAAGGACGGCCTGCCCTAGCTGTTCCTCCTCAGCACCCCGAACCCGGCAACCCAGACCCTACCGGCCAAAGCAGCAAGCGCCCGAGACGCCGCAGATTTCATACCCGATACCAACGCCGTAGAGAGCCTCAACGCCAGGTTCCGACGAGCGGTACGCCACCGAGGGCACTTCCCCAACGAGCAGGCCGCCATGAAAATCCTCTACCTTGTCGCCACCACCAAACGAAAGAACCGCAGCAACCTCACCGGCAAGACCAACGGCTGGAAAGCCATACTGAACACACTGACCATCCACTACGGCGACCGGATCGCCGACCACATCAAATGAAAACCATCACGACCTGTTACACAAAAAAACTGACAGACCCCACCCCCAGTCTCGCCCACCCCAACCCAAAACGCGAGCCTTTCCCCAACCAATAAATCAGCAGCCTCCTAGCACGGCGTGCCGCCTCATCACGTCTCGGCATGTACATCGCACCATCCAAGCCCTTGCCCTCGTTGCCATCATGCTGTTTGAGCTGATGCTTAGCATCGTTAGTGTCGAGCCACGCGGACTGCTCCTGAAAGTGCAACATGAGCCACAGTTCGAAGCATGGATTCGATACCGCAACCTGGATCCCCCGCTCTCTGGCAAGAGCCACGGCATCATTCAGCCTGGAGTGTCTTTTCGGCTGCTCGACATCGAAGATGCACCAGACCTCATCGATCTCGCTCATCTCGTCCTTGGCATCCTTTTGGGCAGCAGCGGCCTTTCTCACCAGTGCCAGGGGGTCGAAACCAGCGACGGTCTCGTCTATCTCAATGGCGACCGAGGCGATATCGCGCACCTCAGGCTGCCGCCTCAGCGCTTTGAGGTAGTCGACCTCAGTCCTCTTTCCTTCACAAAACGCGCGGACCGTGCGCTTGGGAGAGCGGGTGGCGATTTTGCGGCGAAGCGACTTGTCCTTTCCTTTCTTGCCTCGTGATGATCGAGCCATCAGGTTGCTTGGCCGGCAAGGCCGAAAGCTTGACGCACGTCGATGTGATCGATTTCGGGAACTGCACCAAACCGACCCTGCAAATAGGCCCGCTCAAGATTTAGCGACCGCCTCACCTTGTCGCCGCCGAATTCTGCAAGGGCAACGAGGCTAGTTGCACCATTGGACCCCTTCTCGGTGAGCCAGACCTCATCGCGATTGAGCGTGCTGAGCAGGGACGTGTCGTGGGTGGCCAAGATGAGTTGGGCGCCGTGGGGGTTGGTCTGCCGATCTTGGAACAGTTCGACGAGACGGGCCGACAATCGGGGGTGCAGGCTTGCATCAGCTTCATCGAACAAGAGAACCTGGCCCTGCCTCAGTGCTTCAAGCGCTGGTCCTAAGAGGCTGAACAGCATCTGAGTGCCTGCTGATTCCTCGTTGGGCCAGAACTTGACGGCCCTGTCTCCATCGTGATGCACAAAGACCAACTGTTCATGGGTGTCGCCGGTTGTTCGATCTTCTAATTCAACGATGTCGAAATCCGTGATCCCCGGATCAGCAAGACGCAGCAACCCCATAGCCGCCTCACCACGCGTAACGGAACCGAAGACCTGCTGCTCGCGTATGCCCGCGTCTTCAAATTGTGAGTAAGTGTCCGAGGCAACGATGGCAAACTTGATGGGCGATCGGCCTCTTCTCCGATTGAATCCGCGGGCATTGATTTCGGCTATCCCAGAAACCGCGCGGCCTGCGGCCTTGATTGCAGGATCGCCTACACGTTTGCCTGCCGATAGGACCAGCGTCGTAGGTGTGAGCAGCTCCTTGGTTCCGCCGGTGCCGCTCAGTCCGCGACGGAAGTGGACCTCATCGCCTTCCCTCTCGAAGAGCATCCGTCGTCTCCGCTCGGGGTAGCTGCACAGACTCTCGTACCGCACGGCAGAGTCGTCGACTTCAAGCTGATAACCATGACGAACGCCATCTAAAACGAAATCCAGTTCGAAAGTCGAGGGCTGATCGGGCCCCTTGCCAAAGCGGTGAGGGTCTCGAGCAATGGAGTCCCCACCTGCCAGTAAGGAGGTGGCCACGGCACACGACAGCCAATGGAGAGCATCCAGCACGTTGGACTTGCCTGAGGCATTAGGGCCGTAGATACCGGTGGTCGTCAGGACGCGCTCCGACAAGCGGTCAAAGCCGCGGGTGGCGGGACGGTCGTCGTCCACGGCAATCATCGACAACTCCACAGGATCGAGGATCGAGCGGTGATTGGAAACCTGGAATCGCAGCAACATGGCAGAGTCCTCCCAGCCACACGATAGCAATTTCGTATCTGATTTAGTCAGACTTATACGAAACTGGCTTGTAGATTGCTGTTTACTGCTCAGGGGGTGACTTGGAAGGGGGCGGCGACGTTGAGGAGCAGGCCGGTTTGGGTGAAGTGGAGGTTGAAGTCACTAAAGAGGCCGATGAGGTAACGGGCGGTAGGGATCTTGGAAATGGCGAGGTTGTCGAGTCCCCTGGCAAATGGCCTTGCCATTTGGATCAGAAGACGTTGATGCTGCTGCGCGAAATGTCGGATGGCCCCAGGGGAGGCATCCCTCCGGACACTTCGAAACACTCTTGCGGGCAAATTACAAGCATGATAGAAGGAGAGGTCCCATCAGCGGATTAGCTAGCGCCATGATCTGATTGGACAAACATGCCGCAGACAAAGGACCAAGAGAACGTCCATGAAGACCAGTCGCGCGACGCCGAAATCAAGGGGCATCTGTAAACGCCATGCCCTAATCCCTGCGAGAACTCCCCTCTGGCACCAAAAGGAGCGGCGACTGGGACACTGTCGCCTACTGCTGTGTGAACTTGGACTGGCCGGAGGCACCCAATCGTCGGGTATGCCAATGAGCCCCCTATTGCCCGACATCGACTTCCAGCGCATCCGACCCTACGGCTCCCCTGCATCGCGGGCAGGCGGGTTCGAGGAATTTGCCTGCACCTTGATCGAGGAAGCGGTCAGCGAGTGGCCCGACGGCACAGTGTTCGCCCGCTTCGGCGATCCCGACGGGGGCCGCGAGGGCAGGGCAACTCTGCCCGACGGCACGGTCTGTGCTTGGCAGGCCAAATACCTGTTCCGCCTTGACGCGTCGGTCACCAGTCAAATCGAGCAGTCGATTGAACGGGTGCTCCAAAATGAGCCGGCGTTGTGCCGATATCTAGTGGCGCTCCCAATCGACCTGCCGGCAGGCGACACACCAAGGGGCATGTCGGCTCGTACACGCTGGGAAAACAAGGTCGGAGAATGGGAAGAATTGGCACAAGCATCGGGCAGATCGGTTGAGTTTGCGTTTGTTGGCAAGCATGAACTTGTAAAGGCGCTGACAAACCCCGGACAAGCGGGGCGGTTGCGCTACTGGTTCGACGAACCGTTCATGGATGGTCCCTGGTTCCATGACCGGCTTAACGAGGCGATCAAGAAAGCGGGTCCCCGCTACTCCCCTAAAGTCCATATTGGAGTGGAAGCAGCGCAAGCCTTGGAGGGGCTGGGCCGCACAGATCGGTTCACCGCAGAGTGGCGAGAATTTCTGGCTGCACTCCAGGAGAGCCGCTCTGGGCACTGGAGAACGCCGGAGGGCGACACGGGAGAATTTGCTGAAGCGCTGTCTACCTGCAAAGCGGCTATTGAAGAGGCTGACCGCGCTGTTAGCTCGCTCATTTCGGCACTTGGTGGTTACGGCGATCTGCCCGCCCCGGATGACCAGATTCGAGTTGCCCAAGAAGAGATCTGGAACTTGGTCGGGTTGCTGCATTCCAACCATCTGTCGAATAGCGGCTTCTGCATGGGCGACGCGGCCTTCTTGCACCATGACGCGAATCGGGCGTTGAGCGCGCTCGACAACCTCGCAGAACTCGCCGTCTCGACATCTACCCAGGCAGCGCGGGCAGGAGAAGCGCTGATAGCTGGCAAGGCAGGCACGGGAAAGACCCATCTGCTCTGCGACATCGCCAAAGTGCGGGTTGATGCGGGAAGTCCCACCGTTTTGGTCATGGGCCAGGACTTCGACCGCCGGGCACCTCACCTCCAGATCCCCGAGTTGACGTCATTCGATGGGTCTGTCGAGGAGGAGGTGGCGGCGCTCGCTGCGGCTGCTGAGGCGTCGGGTGTGATGGGGCTGTTGATGATCGATGCTTTGAACGAGAGTGAGTGGCCTGAGGGGTGGAAAGACAATTTGCGGGTGCTCCAGCAAATTGTCGCCCGGCACAAGCAGGTTGCCTTAGCGGTGAGCTGCCGCTCCGAGTTCGTGTCAGAGGCAGTAGGTGATACAGCGATGCCAAAGGTCGAGCACGAAGGCTTCGGCGAGGACACTGAAGCAGCGATCGTGCGGTATGCCCAGCACTACGACATTGGGTCGGTGAGCTTCCCGGTGCTGAACCCCGAGTTCTCCAATCCGCTATTCCTGCGGCTGGCTTGCGAGGCGCTGAAGACGCTGGGCCGCGACAGTTTCCAGCTGGACTCTGCCGGGCTCACGACGGTCTGCGACGCCTTCCTACAAGCAGTCAACGAGCGTCTCTCCCACCGCAAGCGCTGCGACTTCGATCCGGTACGCCACCTCGTGCGGCAAGCGGTTCGCGCGCTGGCCGAAGCCGCTGAAACCTCCGAAGGCCCGCCAATTGACTGGGAAACAGCGGAACAACTGCTCCAAGACATCCACCCTTCCGCTGGGTGGTCCAAGTCTCTCCTCAAGGGCCTGATCGATGAGGGAGTCCTTATCAAGACTCAAACCGGGATCGGCTTTGGATACCAGCGGCTCGGCGACATCGCCCAAGCCGCTCTGCACTGCAAGAAAACCGACGAGGAAATCAGGCAGTGGGCAGACAACCCCAGATGGAGCCAGAGGGGAGTTCTCGGAGCGCTTGCCGTCATGCTCCCCGAGACAAGAGGCGTAGAACTCATCGAAATACTCGCCGACGATGACAGAAGGGTCAGCCGCGATCAACTCGATCCGTTCGTGGACAGCCTGGTACTGCGGTCTGCGGGGGCAGTCAGCCCAAAGACCGTCGGGATCGTGAGGCAATTGCTAGGTGACGATGACCTGCGGGGGCCGCTATTTGATCAGCTCGTGCGGCTGTCCTGCGTTGCTGGACATCCTCTCAATGCCGACCAGTTCCATGCATGGCTGATTGATCAAGAGCTGGCTGAGCGCGACACGCAATGGTCCCTCTTCCTCGTCGACCAGACGGAGTACCAGACACCCGTACGGCGCTTGATCAACTGGGTGCGAGACAACAGCGGCGCTGCCGAATCGGAAGTCAGGCGACTGGCGGGGCTGATGTTTGGATGGATGCTGGCAACCTCCGACAACCGCGTCAGAGATCAAGCGACCAAGTCTCTGGTCGCGCTCTTCGAGCCAGCATCCGACACAGCCGAAGAAGTCCTACAGTTATTTCGTGGGGTAAACGACCCCTATGTGCTCGAGCGCCTCGCCGCCGCAGCCTGTGGAGCCGCTATGCGCTCACCCGACACCTCAGCCCAACACAAGCTCGCCTTCGGAACCGCTGGCATGCTCGGAGACGAGTGGCCCGCTCATTTGCTCACGCGCGACTACGCCCACCGCATATTTCAACTCGCACTGAGCACCGGCTGGAGTCCACCTGAAGGAGGCGATCCAGACGGGCATCCATACAGCGGACCGCCTTACGGGGCAAAGCTTCCAGTGCCCGCCCATACCACCGACCAGGTCGAAACCATGGCCGGACCGCCCGACTATAACTACGGATCAATTTGGCACTCCCTCCATCGTTCTGACGGCGATTTTGGAAAATACGTCTTGACCCCAGCTCTTGGCCACTTCGAGGTCGAAGACATGGAACGACAGATCACCCTGGCGCAGCTGACGATTTTCGGTCGGGTCCTTGACCTTGGCTGGACCCCGGAAGCCTTCCAAGAAACAGACAGAAGACTGCCTTCTGGGTCAAGGACCGACCACGCCGTTGAGCGTGTCGGCAAGAAATACCAGAGGATCGCACTCTACGAACTGCTGGGACGCCTAGCCGACAACTATGCGATACGAGAATGGCGCAACAGCCCGGTGATGGCGTACAGCCACGCTGAACAGATGGTCTACCGCGACATCGACCCCACTGTCCTCGCCCGAAAGCCCGAGACCGGCCCACCAACACCGTGGTTCTCGCCGAAACAGGCAGCCTTCGATCCGAAAAAGACCGGGAAAGAGCCGACCGACGTCGAAGGGATTCCCGACCCCCTCGACCTGATTGCCGTGACAGACCAGAACAGCGAACCATGGCTCGTCCTCGAAACATACGCCGACTGGAAGGAACCACTGGCCCCCGAGCACAAGGCACTCCGCCCACCCAAAGTCTGGGTCCGCCTGCAAATCTGCGGCTACCTGATCCCTGAGGACAAGCTCACCGAAATACGAGACTGGGCCGAGGGTAAAGACTGGCGCGATTTCGAGATGCCCAAATCGCCTGACGTCCACAACGTGCTCCTAGCCTCCCACCCCGAAGACCCGGCATGGGCACAAGCCTTCTCCGAACCAGGCTCCTGGTCGAGCCAGTCGGTGCAACCGCCATGCGACCTGTTCGCCGCCGCAGCCCTATACGCCGGAACCGGAACCAACAGAGACCATTCCGCCGATCGAGAAACCATCGGATACGTCCCAATCGAGCGGCTCCACAACCTGCTCGGCCTCACTCGCAGCAGCGACTTCGAGTGGAAGAACCAGCGGGGCATCACCATCGCCAAAGATCCGTCGGTCGCCGTCGGCGGACCCGCCGCGCTGCTCGCGCACCGCGACGAAACGGTCGAACGGCTCGCAGAAGCAGGGGTAACGATCTTTTGGACTGCCCTAGCCGCCAAAGACCTCATGCCGCCGGATAACGACTGGGCCGCCAACCCTCGATGGGTCGCCGCCAGCGCGGCCTACGCCCTTGACAACAACGATGTCATCCTCCTTGATGCCACCGCCCGGTCCTATATTGGCCCGACAGAAACCGACAAACATCCCTGGAGCGAGATGCTGAGGGACCGAAGCTAGGCCTTTGGCAGATACGCAGATAAACACGGCCTTGTAAAGGCCACTGACCCGGATAACGCTTCCCAGCGTTATCCGGGCCGCAAGAATGTAAAGGTGGGAGCTGCCTGAGGCGGCCTTTGGGTGTAGGGGTGACCGACTCAAGAAGCGCCACACAACGAACAGGCTCAACCTCCAGACTGATCCCAGTGGCATGTCGTCAGACATGATTTCGCGTCAGCAGTTGGCCAGCCTGTCCAAGCCTCCTTGTGGCAGTTGAGATTCTGCTTCAGCCGCTCCTGAAACTCAGGGTCGCGGCGGGGTGCCTCGATGCGCTCGTGGAGAGTAGAGCGGTGTGTTGCGGTGGTCTCTGGCGGAATGGGAACAGTGCGCTTGGGCTGGGCCCATGTCCGGGTGCCCGGAGACTGCTCCACTCCGCGGGTTAAAGAATGACGTCGACATAGCCGCCGCCGGCCTTCTCCACGAATTCCATGGCAGCGCTCTCAGCCTCTTCGCGAGTCTCATGCGTCGAGTCAGGATGCACGACGCTGGGGGCCCGAACCTCCCACTTTCCGTAACGGTTCTTCGTCACCAAACGTTTTTCACCCATTTCAGAATCTTTCCACTTTTTACACTGATTTCTGATATTCCACCATATACTGTCGGCAGTGCGTGTAGGAGTCTATATCGACGGACTCAACCTCTACTACGGGGGTCAGCATCTCTGCGGGGGCTATGAGCGCGGCTGGCGCTGGCATGACGTTTCAGCCCTAGCCAACCGCCTGATCAGCCGGAATCCCAGATGGGCGGCGCAAGAAGCGGCGGCACACCGCATCGTGTACTGCACAGCGATCTTTGTCGGCGAGGAGAACTTCAGCACACGCCACCAGCAAGAGACCTATCTCGCAGCACTGCGAGCCACTGGCCGCATCGTGGTGGAGGAGGGAACTTTCGTTGCCCGGCATGTAAGCGGGCAAACCACAACGGGCGGAGTGCGAATGACAATCAAGGTGTACGAAGAAAAAGGCTCCGACGTGAACGTGGCCTCCCATCTTCTGATCGACCTCCACACCGACCAGATCGACGCTGCCGTGTTGATCGCCAACGACAGCGACTTGCGCCTACCCGCCCAACACGCCCGGGAACATCTGCCGCTGGGTACCGTCAACCCCAGAGGCACCCCGACAGCCCAGGCCTTGCGAGGCCGCCCCAACGACGGAACCGGCGGCCACTGGTGGTACTCCCTCACCTCCGACGATTTTTTCGCCTGCCAACTCCCCAAGATCGTCGGCGGGCACCGCTGGCCACCAGGCTGGTAGCCAGCTCGCGGAACAAGCACCCGCCAATAGGTGCTTGCAACACCGCCGCTGCCCCGGTACATTTGCCGTACCCACCCGGTGCTTTCGAGTGCCGGGTCTTTCTTTTCTGGGTGCCCACAAATGCTGGCTAGCCGCTGCTCAGCAAGGGGCTTGGGCGGTGGCCAAGAGATCGGCGACGTTGAGGGGCAGGCCGGTTTGGGCAAAGTAGAGGGTGTAATCGCTGAAGGGGTTGAGGAGGTAGTGGACGGTGGGCGGCTCGGCGGGGTTGTCGGGGACGGAGACGACGGCGAGGCGCCAGTGGTCGGGGAGGGATTTGGCCTTGCTGACCTGCTGGGCGCTGATGTGGATCTCGGTGGTGCGGGGGAGGTGGCCTTTGACCTCGATGAAGTAGTGGGTGCCGGTTTCGGGGTCGATGGAGAGGACGTCGTAGCCGGGGTTGCTGTGAGCCTGGGCCTCGGGATTGCGTCCGAGGGCTCGCTCGGCTTGGAGGACGGCGGCGACGGCTCGGCGGTCGGTCTCCATCTTGTCGGCGGTTTCTTCGGGGTCGGGTGGCAGGCCTCGAAGCAGGTCGATGAGGCCTTGAGGCACGACGATGGCCGCGCCGACGATGGTGGGCGGGCTGTTGTGGAGGTCGTCCTCTCGGTCCAGCTCCAAGCGACGGCGGGCTAGCCGGGCAGCTAGATCGTCGGCTCTGGCGCGGGCACGGCCCGAGTTGAGGCGGGGCTTTTGGCCGGCGAGCTCCTGTTTCTTCAACTCCTCGGCTCGCTGGTCCCAGTAGCGGATTTCGGCTTCGAGGCGTTCCCGCACTGCCTCTTTGACCTTCGCCACTCGAGCTTCAGTTACACGAGCGATCTCCTCGAAGTGCGGCTGGGAGAGGTGTTCTATGGCCCAGCTCTTGGCCGTCTCCTCGGCGGTGTGGTCGGCCCAGTCCAAGTCGAGATGGCCTTCTAGTAGCGCTCGGTCTTCTTCGGCCAGCGGGGCATAGCCGATGTAGGGCTCGTTCCCTGCGCTCTTGGCGTTGCCTTGTCGGTCGATCTCCACGTACTGGAACCGACGAGACACCACCTGGCGATGGCCGTGGACTTGTCGCCCGTCGGTTACGGAATGATCCAGATAGACCAGCAAGCGGGGATCGGTAGAGCGGTCCTCGGGGTCAACCAGGGTTGCACCGCGAATCAGCGTGTGCTCGTGGTCGGCAAGCACCTTGTTGGTGACCGCGGTCAACAGTGGCGTGCCCGGTGAGATCAGTTCGGCCCGGTCGCCTCCATCGATTTGGATACAGGCTTTGTCGAAGGTGACCCGCTCATAGCGGTCATGCACCGGGCCGAGGGCTGGGTCGGCATGAGATCGGATCGCCGCCGGGATTCGGGTGATCTCGTAGCGGCCTCGTTCCCGTCCGGTGATGCGCCCGCCATACTGGCGGAGGGCCTCGGAGAAGAAGGCATGCACGAACCACGGTTGCAGCTTGCGGGCCCGAGCCCGCTCCATGTCTTGTCGGATCTTGTCGTTGGCCACGGGATCGGCAAGACCGCTGACCAGAGCCCGTTTTTCCAGCACATCCACCAGTTGATTGCCGATGTCGCCCTCAATCACTTCTTGCATGTATTCGAGGTGGGCGGGATCGTCGTCGGCGGTGATGGCCTTGAGAAGCAGTTCTTGGAGGGAAGTGTTGATGTGGGAGTCGCCCAACACGTCGTACACCTGGTCGCCGTAGACGCCCCGCTGCTGCTCGATCTTCTCGAACAAGCGGGTGAACACCACACCTTCTCGGGTCTCGTGGGCGACCATGTTCCACAGGTGGCAGGGCCTCTGCTGGCCGATGCGGTGGATGCGGCCGAACCGCTGTTCGATGCGGTTCGGGTTCCACGGCAGGTCGTAGTTGACCATCATGTTGGCCACTTGGAGGTTCACGCCCTCGCCCGCGGCATCGGTGGCCACCAGCACCCTCACCGCAGGGTCGACCCGGAATCGGTCTTGGATGGCCCGGCGGTCGTGGCGCTTGATGCCGCCGTGGATGACAGCCACCGCCTCGGGCCGGCCCAGCTCGGCGGTGACTCGCTCGGCCACGTAGTCGAGCGTGTCCTTGTGCTCGGAGAAGATGATCAGCTTCCTTGGGCCGGATGGCGCGTCGTCGCCGTCGGGGTTCTCTGCTTTGCCGGTTCGGAACTGCTCTGATCGCAGAAGGCCCCGAAGCTGGTTCCACTTGGTGTCGTCACCGCTGGTGCGCACGGCGTCGGCCAGTTCCACCAGTCCTTCCAGTTCAACCACCTCGGCCTCGACCTCCTCGGCGGTGGCCGACGCGGTGGCGGCGTCGATGACGTGGTCCTCGAGCTCCTCCAGTTCCACATCGTCAAAGTTGTCGAAGTCGAAATCCTCCAGATCGGCAAACCGCACTCCCTTGGGCAGGTCTGCCACCGACACGGGCTTGCCGTCGGCGGTCAGGCGGCGCAACTCGGCGGCTTGGTCGGCCAGCCGGTCCCTCCGACGGCGCAGTGAGTGGTAGATGGCTGCCGGTGACGAAGCCAGGCGGCGCTGAAGCGCGGCGAGGGCGAACCCGAAGATGATCCCCCTCCGGCGGTCCCCCTCTTCCTGCATTCTCCTGGCGCGGTCCATGCCGCTGCGCACGTATTCGGTGACCGCTTCGTACAGCTCTTGCTCCGGTTCCGACAGCTCGAAATTGAGGCTGTGGGCGAACCGCTGGGGAAACAGGCGCCGACCCTCGAAGGTGGTCAAATTCTCCTTGACTTTCCGGCGCATCACGTCGTCGGTTTCAGGCATCTCGTCGTCGCGCAGCCGTCCGGCGAACCGCTCGGGGTCGATGAGGGTCATGAAGGCCAGAAAGTCCTCGTTCTTGCCGTTGTGGGGAGTGGCCGACAGCAGCAGGAAGTGGCGGGTGCGCTCGCGCAGCACCTCGCCCAGCTCGAAGCGCTTGGTCTTTCGCAGCTCGTCGCCGTACAGGTGGGCCGACATCTTGTGGGCCTCGTCGACGATCGCCAGGTCCCAGTCGGCCACCTTCAGCTTCTCGATGAGGTCCTCGGCCCGCGACAACTGGTCGATGCGGGCCACCAGCAGGTTCTTCTCCAGAAACGGGTTGCCGGTGCGCGACGCCTCCACCGCCGAGCGGGACATCAGATCGAAGCTGAGGCCGAACTTGTCCCATAGCTCGTCTTGCCACTGTTCCACCAGGCTTCCGGGGGCGACGATGAGGCAGCGGGCCACATCGCCCCTCAGCATCAGCTCGCGGATCAACAGCCCCGACATGATGGTCTTGCCCGCGCCGGGATCGTCGGCCAGCAGGAACTTGAGCGGGCGCTGCTCCAAGAAGCGGTTGTAGACGGCGTCGATCTGGTGGGGGTAGGGCTCGATGTTGGAGGTGTCCACTGCGGCGTAAGGATCGGCCAGGTGAGCGGACTTCATGCGGCGGGCCTCCGAGGCCAGCCGGAAAGCGGCCCCGTCGGCATCGAAGCTCCAACGCTGCTCGGAGACTGCTTGGATCCGGGCCAGATCATCCAACGTGATGATGCGCTCGCCGAGGCTGCCGCCAGCCGAGCGGTAGGTGAGGGTGGCCGATCCGGGGCCGTGAACCTCTAGAGCCACCACGGTCACGTCGCCGTCGGCCACCACACCTGAAAGCCGCTTTCCGGCGGTGAGGTCGTCGAACTCCAGGCCAGGCATCCGGGCCACGCTACCCTGCGGCCATGAGCAGAAGGCTTGACGGCAAAGCGGCGATGGTCACAGGGGCAGGCAATGGGATCGGGCGGGCCATTGCGCTGCTGTTGGCCGACCATGGAGCGCAGGTGGTGGTCAACGATCTGGGGACCGACGAGGGGGGCGACGGGGCTGATGCCTCCCATGCGGCCCGGACGGTGGCCGACATCGAGGCGGCCGGGGGCACGGCGGTGGCCAACCACAGCGACGTGGCCACTTTCGAGGGCGCCGGGGCGGTGGTGCAGCAGACCGTGGACGCCTATGGGCGCGTCGACATCGCGGTGAACTGCGCGGGGGCGGCCATCGAGGGGTCGATCTATGAGATGGCGCCGGAGCTGTACCACAAGACCATCGCCTTGCAGATGTCGCAGAAGTGGTACATCGCCCGCCACGCCGTGCCGCTGATGGCGGCCCAGGGCTGGGGCCGGGTGGTGAACACCACCTCGCACGGGGCGCTGGGAGATCTGGGCCAGCCGGCGTTCGCCGCGGCCATGGGCGGGGTGATCTCCATGACCAAGGCGCTGGCCACCGAGACCGCGGGCACCGGGGTCACCGTGAACTGCCTGGCGCCGGGGGCGGCCACCCGGCTGCACGCCAAATCGCACGACGACTTCAAGGCCTGGCACGAGCAGGGCATCATCGACGACGAGATGTGGCAGAGCTACCTCACCACTCCCCCGCCCGAGTACGTGGCCCCCGCGGTGGTGTGGCTGTGTACCGACGCGGCCGACTACGTGAGCGGGCAGGTGGTACACGCCGCCGGCGGCCAGGTGGCGGTGTTCAACGAGCTGCGGGAGGAGCGGGCCATCTACCGGGGCGACCACTCCCAGGTCGACCCCTGGACCCTCGACGAGCTCGACCACCTGTTCCCCCGCAACCTGCTGCCCCGGCCCTGAGGGCGGGCTGGACCAGCCCGCTCAAGCGCTCAGAGGGCGTGCTGGCACACCCAGCGGTGCATGGCGATGCCCGAGGCCACGCCGGCGTTGATGGAGCGGGTGGACCCGAACTGGGTGATGGCCAGCACGGCCTCACAGGCAGCCACCGCCTCGGGCGACAGGCCGGGGCCTTCCTGGCCGAACAGCAGCACACAGCGCTCGGGCAGCGAGCAGCCCTCGATGGGCTCGGTGCCGGGGCCGTTGTCGATGCCCAGGATCGGCAGTTCGGCCTCAGCGGCCCAGGCCACCAAGTCGTGCAGTTCGGGGTGGTGCAGGACGTGCAGGTAGCGGTCGGTGACCATTGCGCCCCGGCGGTTCCAGCGCCGGCGGCCCAAGATGTGTACTGCGGCCGCTCCAAAGGCGTTGGCGTTGCGGACCATGGTCCCGATGTTGAGATCGTGCTGCCAGTTCTCCACCGCCACATGGAACCCGTGGCTGCGGGCATCGAGATCGGCCACGATGGCCTCGTGGCGCCAGAATCGGTAAGCGTCCACCACGTTGCGGGCATCGCCGCCCTCCACCAACTCGGGGTCGAGGTGGGGTGGGAGACGCTCGATCCATCGGCTAGACACTGAGCATGAAGATACGCCAACGCTCCGCAGCCGTCTCGGTCCTGCTGGTCGCAGCCCTGTTGGCGTCAGCGTGCAGCGATGACGATGCAAACCCCCTCAGTGACACTTCGCTAGGGGTCGTAACCGTCAAGCAGGGCGACCCCATCAGGATCCTCAAGATGAGCTTGATCCAAGATGTCGGCCCCGAGGCGCTGGACTACGCCCACATCGTCGACCTGGCCATCGAGGACTACGGGCCGATCCACGGCAGCTTCACCTTTGAAGCCGGCGAGATGATCGAAGACCTGTGCGACGCAGAACACGGCCCCCAGATGGCCGAGGCGGTGCTGGCCGACAGGAGCGCGGTGGGTCTGATCGGCCCCTCTTGTTCGGCAACCTCTGCGGTCATCTCCCAGCCGGTGACCGCGGCCGGGCTGGCGATGATCTCGTTTTCCAACACATCGCCGCTGCTCACCTCCAATCTGTCAGGCACGCCGAGCGAGCACCACCAGCCGGGGTACTACCGCACGGCCCACAACGACCTGCACCAGGGAGAGGCGGTGTCGGCCTTCCTTCACGACAGGCTCGGCCCCCAGGATGTGGCGGTTGTCCACGAGGGCGACGCCTACACGCTGGGGCTGGCCCAGGCGTTCCGGGATGCGTTCGAGCGCCATGGCGGTACCATCACCAACTTCATCGAGATCGACTCCGGCACCACGGATTTGGACGAGGTTCTGGGCCAATTAGCCGCCGAGGATCCCGATGCGCTGTTCTTCCCGCTGGGCCAGGAGACCGCGGCCGGGTTCGTCCAAGGCGTGAGGCAACACGGGGCCTTCGGCGACACGGTGCTGGTTTCGGCCGACGCAGTGCTCTACAACACGTTCTTGGGCCTGCCCTCTACCGCGGGCGCCTATATCGCCGGGCCAGACCTTGACTTCGCCAACCGCGCCAACCAAGCCACCGGCATGAATGCTGAGCAGGTGGCTGAGCGCTTCACCGACAAGACAGGGGCGCCTCCCGTGCGGGCGTTCTGGGCCCACGCGTACGACGCCACTACGCTGTTGCTCGATGCGGTGGCCGCGGCCTCTCGCGTCGAAGGCGGTGATCTGGTTATCTACCGGGCGGGAATCCGCCAGTACCTCGACTATGTTGCCAACTACCAGGGCATCATCGGAGAAATCTCCTGCGACGGTTTCGGCGACTGCGGAACAGGGAAGATCTCCATCATCGAGCACCGCGATCCCGAGAATCCCGAAGCCTCCCGGCAAAGCGTCGTCTACCGGTTCTCACCGCAGTCGCCCGCCTCAACCGAAGCCCACGAATAGGCGGCCCGTTCGGGAGATCAGGCCCTGCTCAAACCATCGCGGCGATGCGCTCGGCGTGCTCGTCGAGCGATCCGAAGCACGGAGTGAGCGCCCAAGCCCGTTTGAGGTAGAGATGGGCGTCGATCTCCCAAGTGAAGCCCATGCCGCCGTGAACCTGCACGCAGTCTTTGCCGTTGTGGTCGGCGGCCTCCGCGGCCAGGATGCGGGCGCCCGATATCGCCCGCACCATCACCTGGTGCTCGCTATCGCCTCGCGCGTCGCCAAGATTAATCGTGCAACCCTCGAAGTACAGATAGTCACCGGGGTTCGCGGGCAGGCCGGGGCCGAGGGTGGCGTCCATTACGCAGCCGGCGTAGTACAGGGCGGCTCGGGCCACCTCCTCACGGCTGTACATGTCGGCGCACTTGTGTTTGACGGCCTGGAACTGGCCGATCGGCTTGCCGAACTGCTGGCGCTCCTGGGCGTAGGCCACGGCCAGCTCCCGCGCCCCGGTGGCCAGGCCAACTTGGAGGGCTGAGCACAGGAACACCGCCCGATTGGCCCACCCGTAGCAGCCGTCCACCGCTTCGCCCTGGGGCAGTTCGGCCACCCGGCCCACCGGGGTGAGCGGATCCACCGAATGAGCCGCATCGAACGACAATTCGGCAGCGTCCACCCGCCAGACCCCGCCTTCGTCTAGGACCAGCAAGGCATCGATCACGTCGGGGTATTCCACCAGGGCAGGCCCGATGGGTCGCTCGATGAAGCCGACCACGGCGTCATCGATCACCCCGGCGGCCAACAGGGTGCCCACCAGCGGCCCCGGCACCAGGGCCCGGCCCAACTGCTCGAACACCAGCCCGGCCTCGGCCCAGCCCAAGCCGACCCCGCCGTATTCTTCGGGCACCATCAGCGAGAACACACCGGTGTCGGCCAGCTCACCCCACAGTCGGCGGTCCACCCCGCCGCAGTCGGCCAGGCCCCTTACGGTGTCGATGTCGAAGCGGCCCTGGCACAGATCGCGGATGCCGTCGCTCAGGGCGATCTGGTCGTCGGTCAGCTCGAAGTCCATTTATCGCTCCTTGGGCAAGCCCAGGATGCGCTCGCCGATGATGTTCCGCTGGATCTCAGAGGTGCCGGCCGCAATCGACAGGCTGAGCACGTAGAGCCGGCTGGCCACCATGTCGCCGCCGGTTTGCTCGTCGCCGGCGCCGTCGGCCAGCACTAGGGCCTCCCGCTCCAGCATGCGGTGGGCCAAGTCGGCCATGCGCTTTTTGACCTCGGCGTAGTAGAGCTTGAACACCGACCCTCCCGGGCCGGGCATCCCCGTGCGCTGAGCTTGCGACACCACCCGCTTGGTGAGCGCCCACAGGGCGTCGTATTCGGCTTGGAGGCGGCCGACCTCCCGGCGAATTTCGTCGTCGTCCCAAGCAGTTGAACCGTTGCGAGGAACGCTGCGAGCGATTTCAGCCATATCGGCCAGTTGGTTCATTGTGCCCAACAGCTCGCTGATGAAGGCGGTGCCCCGCTCGAAGCTGAAGGTGACCATGGCCACCCGCCAGCCATCGTTCTCGTCGCCCACCCGGTTCTCCGCCGGGATGCGGACCTCGTCGAAGAACACCTCGCAGAACTCGCTGGAGCCCGCCACGGTGGTGATGGGCCTCACTTCGATGCCGGGCAGGTCCATGGGGCAGATCAGCCAGGTGATGCCCCGGTGCTTCGGCGCCTCGGCGTCGGTGCGCACCAGCAGCTCGCAGTAGTCGGCCACATGGCCGAACGAGGTCCAGATCTTCTGGCCGGTAACCACGTAGTGGTCGCCGTCGCGAATGGCCCGGGTGGACAGCGAGGCCAAATCGGAGCCCGCGTTGGGCTCCGAGAATCCCTGGCACCACACCTCCTCGCCCTTCAACATGGCGGGCAGGTGGCGGGCCTGCTGGGCCGGGGAGGCCTCCAGGATGAGGGTGGGGCCGGCATGGAGTTGACCCACGAAGTTCATCCCCACATAAGGGGCGCCCATCCGGGTGGTCTCCTCCAGGAAGATCAGGTGCTCGGTGGGGGTGGACCCCCGGCCGCCGAACTCCGAGGGCCAGTTGATGCCCGCATAGCCGGCGTCATACAGCATCCGCTGCCAGCCGGTGTCCCACTCCCGGCGGGCAGCCCAATCGTCGCTGTCCGGCGGGTCGCCCAGCGTGGGCAGCACGCCGGCGAGCCAGGCGCGCAGCTCGTCGCGGAACGCCAGCTCGTCCGCAGTGAATCGAATGTCCATCGGCAGCGATGGTATCTACCCTCAGAGGAGCGGCAGTAGTTGATCCATCAGAGCGTCTATCTCGCGGGCACAGGCGATGAACTCCTCATCCTCACCGCCGCCGGGATCGACCACCTCCTCGTCGCGGGGCACCTTGGCGTCGGCCAGCTTGAGGGCGGCCACCCGCTGGACCAGCGGCTCGGGGCCGGGCCTCAACTCGGCCACCAGGCGCTTGATGGTGGCGGTTCGGGCCGCGGCCTCGGGGTGGACCCGGCGCACGTAGTCCACATGCTCAGGGGCGAAGGCCACGATGAGGTCGGCACCCCGAGCATCGGCGGCGGTGAGCTGGTGGCTGCGATGGGCACCGTCGGCTAGGCCCAATCCCTCCAGCGCCCGCCGGGTCCGTCCGCTCATGGGCAGCCCCTCAATGCTGTGACTGCCAGCGCCGACGAACCGAACCGCGTCGGTGCGAGCCCGACCGATGACGGTTGCCATCACCGAGCGAGCGGCGTTGCCGGTACACAGCATCACCACCACCGGTCGGTGCTCAGAACCAGTCATGGCCGATCAGCCGCGGGGCGCACAAACAGGGCCTCAGCCTCCGCGGTGAGCACGCCGCCGGCATGGCACTGACCCGCGGCGGTGACCCGCCGACTGCGGGCATCGGTCACCCACCCGGTGAGCACCAGCTCGGTGTCCAGAGGGGTGAGTGCCCGGTATCGCACGGTCAACCGGCCGGTGAACGCCCCCCTGCGCCCAGTCATCTTGTAGGGCAGCACCCCCAGCAGGTTGTCGAACATGGCGGCCATGTACCCGCCATGGACGCTGCCGGTAGGACCCTGATAATCGTCACCCAGGTTCACCACCGCAGTCACGGTGGGACGACCGAATTCGTCGATGTCGTAGCTCACATCAAGTGCGGGGGGCAACAGGACAGGGGCTCGGAGCTGCCTCGGCGCACTCACGCCGATTGGGCTCGGAGCTGCGCCTCCTCGGCGATGCCGGCAGCCATCTTGGCCGTCACCGAGCCCATAATCTGGCGCATGATCCCACCGGTCAGCGGAATGACGGTCTCGAACCAGGAGTCCCAGTGCAGCGTGCAGCCGCTGCCGTCGTCGTCGGCCACCAACAGCAGATCGGAGCGGCAATTGCGAACCGGCAGCGGAATTGTCAGCACCCGGTAAGCCATGCGCTGGGGCGGGTCGAAGGCAGTCATCTCCTCGCGGGTGCGCACGGGGCCGATGTGGAAGACCCGGATCGCGCCGACGCCGTTGCGTTCAGGCGAGCCCTCGACCTCCAGGCTGACCTGGGAGCGCGGCACCCATCGGGCATACAGCTCGTGTTCGGTCATGACCTCCCAAGCCACCTGTTGGGGGGCGGCGATCGGCGTGGATGAGGAAATGGTCTGCATGAGCGAACAGGGCTAACCCAGATAGGCGTCGCGCACGGCCGAGTTGTTGCGGACTTCTTCAGGAGACCCCTCGCCGATCACCTGTCCCAGGTTCAACACGGTGATCAGGTCGCACTGGGCCATGACGAACGCCACGTCGTGTTCCACCAGCAGCACCGAGCACTGGTCTTCAGACCGGATGGTTTGGATGATCTCGCCGAGCTGGTCGGCCTCATCGTGCTCGATGCCCGAGGTGGGCTCGTCCAGCAGCAGGAGCTTGGGGCGGGACACAATGGCCCGGCCGAGCTCCACCATGCGGGCCCGAGCGATAGGGAGCTCCCCCGCCGGAGTGTCGCTAATGTCGGTTAGGCCGCACAGCTCCAGCACCTCGCCCACCCGTTGGCGGCGCCGAGCCTCAATGCGGCGGCGGGCGGGCCACCCAACCAGGTCGGCGGCGATGCCGCCCCCGCCGCCTTCCCACTCCAGTGCAGACAGCACGTTGTCGGCCACCGACAGCCAGCCGAAGGGCTGTTGGCGTTGGAACGTGCGGCGGATGCCCTGGCGAGCCCGCCAGGTGGCTGGGCGGTCGGTGATGTCGGCGCCCTCCAGCTGGATCGACCCGGCTGCCGGAGTGTTCACTCCGGTGATGCTGTCGAACAGGGTGGTCTTGCCGGCGCCGTTGGGCCCGATGAGGCCTCGGACCTGGCCGGACGGCACCGACATGGACACGTTGTCCACCGCCACCACGCCGCCGAAACGCACGGTAACCCCCTCAACCGCCAGAAGGGGCTGATCCGAACCGGCAGGACGCTCAGCCACCGCTGTGGCCCCCTCTGTGCTCATCTCGGCCACGCTACTCCACCGCGGGCAGGCACAACCGGCTGGGCCTTGCCAGGACGGTGCCGAAAGCTCAGATCCCCAATGCCTCGCCGATGCGGTTGCGGTGCCAGGCGGCGTCGCCCCAAGCGGCGGAGAGTGCCCAGCCCCGCTTCATCCACAAGTGCAGGTCGTGCTCGAACGTGTAGCCGATGGCACCGTGGCACTGGAGGGCAGTGCGGGCGGCCAGG
The DNA here is from genome assembly GCF_965208475.1 of Candidatus Poriferisocius sp. Classification (GTDB taxonomy): domain Bacteria; phylum Actinomycetota; class Acidimicrobiia; order Acidimicrobiales; family Bin134; genus Poriferisocius. The sequence continues at coordinate 1,886,232 of NZ_OZ242338.1, forward strand.
TCCGCCGCCTCGGAGGCCAAGGCCTTGGCCAGCGAAACGTCGCGGCTGCGGTCGGGGTCGCCGACCGCGATGCACCAGGCGGCGTGTCGGGCCGCGGGGCGGGCGAACTCGATCTTGAGGGCGGCGTTGGCCAGATGGTGCTTCACCGCCTGATACGTGCCGACCGGCTTGCCGAACTGATAGCGCTGGGCCACGTACTCCACAGTGGCGTCCAGCAGGTGCTGGGCCACGCCGACGCACTGGGCCGCGGCCGCTCCGGCGGCTCGGTCGAAGGCCAGCGCGGGATCGGCATCGAGCACCACAGCTTCTCCGCCCACCTCGAAGAGCCGCCGAGAGCCGTCCACCGATCGGTGCTCGACCAGCGTTGCCTCGTCTGCCGAAACAGCCCGGACGTGATCGCCGATCAGCAGCAGCAGATCGCTCGTTGCCGCTCCCACCGTGTAGCCGTCGTCGGGACCCGCGCCCAGCGTTGCCTCCCCGGCTGCGGCCCGCTCCAGCCAGGCTTCGGCTATGGGCCCCCCGGCTTCAGCCAGCGTGGGGATCCCCACCGCAGTGTGCTCCAGCAACGGCTCGGGCAGGGCAGCCCGGCCGGACTCCTCCAGCAACAGCACCAAGTCGGTTTCGTCCATGCCCAGCCCGCCGACCGACTCGGGGGCAGTCATGCCCACAACGCCCATTTCCGCCAACGCGGCCCACAGGCCGTCGGCGCGGCCGGTGTTGTTCTCCCAGGCCGACCTCACCACTTCGGGGGGGCACTCGTTGGCCAGAAAGTCCCGCACCGCCTCCTGGAACAGGATCTGGTCGTCGCTGAACGAGAATTCCACGCCTAGCGCCTCGCAACCCTGGAGGGAGGAAGCCCGAGCTTGAGTGAAACTGCCATGGTCATCGCCTCGGAAGCCCCAGAACCCGCTCGGAGATGATGTTCCGCTGGATCTCGTTGGTGCCGGCGTAGATCGGACCCGACAGCGCGAACACATACCCGTCCATCCACGAGCTGTCGGCCCGCTCCCCGTCGCGGCCCAGCAGCCGCAGGGCCGTGGCGTGCAGTTCCATGTCGAGCTCCGACCAGAGCACCTTCATGAAGCTGGCCTCCGAGCCGATAGGAGCGCCCCCTCGCAGGCGGGCCTCGGTGGCATAGGTCTGCCAGCGGTAGGCCTGGGCGCCCATCCAGGCGCCCACCACCTGGTCGCGGCGGTCCAGATCGGGTCCCCGGCTCTCGGCCATCTCCTGGTACAGGGCTACCAGCCGGTCGGCGGCGGCCATGAACCGGCCCGGCGCCCGCAGATTCAGCCCCCGCTCGCTGCCGGTGGTGGCCATGGCCACCGCCCAGCCCTCGCCCTCGCCGCCCAGCAGGTGGCGCTCGTGTACCCGAGCGCCGTCGAAGAACAACTCGGCGAAGCCGGGCTCGCCGTCCAAGCGGCCGATGGCCCTAGCCTCCAAACCCTCAGTGTCAGCGGGGACCAGCAGGTAGCTAAGCCCGGCGTGGCGCTCGGATTCCGGGTCGGAGCGCACCAAACAGAAAAACCAGTCGGCGAACGCCCCCCGCGAGCACCAAGTCTTCTGGCCGTCGATCACGAAGTGCTCACCGTCGCGCCGGGCCTTGGTTTTGATCCCGGCCAGGTCCGACCCGGCGTCAGGCTCCGACCAGCCCTGGGCCCAGATCTCGTCGCCCCGGGCCATGGGCCGCAGAAAGCGGTCTTGCTGTTCGGGGGTGCCGAAGTCGAAGATGGTGGGGGCCAACAGGCTCACCCCGTTGGACGACACCCGTCCCGGCGCCCCCGACGCCCAGTACTCCTCTTCGAAGATAAGCCACTCCGCCAGAGAGGCCTCCCGGCCGCCAAAGCGCTCGGGCCACGACACCACCGCCCACCCGGCATCGAACAATATGTGCTCCCACGCCCGGTGCTCCTCGAACCCACCGGGAGTGTCCATCGACGCCAGCGGGTCGGCGGGCACATTCTCGGCCAGCCAGGTGCGAGCTTCGTCTCGGAACTCCGCTTCGACCGGAGTGAACGACAGATCCATCAGCGCAGAACTCTAGAGCCAAGAGACCGGCTGAGGCGATGCCTGGTTGCCCCCTCATACGCTGGACGGGGCAACGGCCAGATTCTCAGCCACGGCACCGTCATGAAGGCGGCGATCCCACACGGCCATCACCAGATCAGAAACGCCCAGTTCCAAGGCGCTGGCCAGGTGGACGGCATCGGCACCGCGCAGGCTGTGCCTCTTAGCCAGCTGGCCGGCGGCCATCTGCACGTTGCGAGTGAGCTCAACCGGGCGCATTGCGGCCCAGAACCCTTCCCAGTCATTCTCACACCGTGCAAGGCTGGTTTCGTCTAAGACGTGGTTGCGCCCCGCCGCGGCCAATGCCGCCCGTACCTCCGGATAGGCAAGGCGACTCGACACGGCCGCATCACATCCATCCCATAGCGCGGCCGCGATGTCACTCCCCAACTCGTCGACCACAAGTTTCACCAGGGCGCTGGCATCAAAATAGACGACAGCCACAGATCAATCGCGCTGTTCAGCAACCAGATCGGAGACCGGACTATGGGACCGAGGTCGCTGGCGGCCGGTGGCAACGGGACGATTCTGTGAGGATGGCCGGGCAATGACCCCCTGCTGGATGAGAGACTCAATTGCAGAGGCGCTTTCCAACCCGACGATCTTGACCACCGGTATCCCCCGCTCAGTCACGACAACCTCGTCGCCATCTCGAGCCCGACTCAGCCAGTGCCTCAGATTGGCCCGAAGCTCAGCAACTGCCACATCCATGTTCAGAAGTGTACAACTTCTCGTTATCGAATTGTACGCTAGCCGGCCAGGCGGTCTAAGACCTCGATGGCCTCGGCGATGATCGAGTCGATGATCTCACCGCAGCTGGGAAGGGCATCGATGTTGCCCACCACTTGGCCGGTGGGCAGGATGCCGACTTCGGGGTGGCCGTCCACCATGGCGGCCTTGGTCATCATGGGGGCGTTGGCGGCCATGGCCATCTGAGCCCAGGTGAGGCCCAGGCTGCGGCGCATGGCCAGTCCTTCAGAGAGCAGCTGGCGGTAGCCCACTCCGGTGAGGGCCCGGAACTTGAGCGCGTTGCGGGCGGCCCGGATGAACGACAGCGGTCCCGAGCGCTCCAGCCGGGAGACCACGTCGGTGTTGATCACCCGCTGGGGAACTCCATCGACCGCGGTGGTGACCACAGTGCCGGTGAGCTTGGTGTCCAGATAGACGGCCTTCACATGGTCGGGGACGTCGCTGTCGGACGACAAGAGGAATCGGGTGCCCATGGCAACCCCGTCGGCCCCGAAGGCCAGGGCGGCGGCCAGCGAGCGTCCGTCCGCCATGCCCCCGGCGGCAATGACCGGGATATCCACCGTGTCGACGACGGCAGGCAGCAGCAAGGAGGTGGCGATGGGGCCGGTATGACCCCCGCCCTCGGCGCCTTGGGCGATCACCGCGTCGACCCCCCACTCGGCCACCTTCTCGGCGTGGCGGGGAGCGCCGATAGTAGGAACCACCACCACCCCAGCGTCCTTCAGTTTCTTGACGATGGCTTCGCCGGGGGCCTGGGCGAAGCTGGCCACCGGAATCCCCGCAGCGATGATGTGGTCAACCCGTTGGTCGATGTCGGCGGCATCTGTGCGGAGATTCACCCCGAATGGGCGGTCGGTGGCGGCGGCCACTGCGCTGATGGTCTCCACCATCTGGTCGAAGGTCAACGGCGCGGCGGCGATGATGCCCAGGCCGCCGGCGTTGGACGTGGCCGCGGTCAGCCGGGCTCCGGAAACCCAGCCCATGCCGGTTTGCACTATGGGGTGCTCCACCCCGAACAACTCGCACAGCCGGGTCTGAAGGCGGGGATCAGATGTCACCAGAGAAACCCCTTGAATCGAATACTGGGGCCAGCGCTCATCCGGAGCTCAGCGGAACTCGGCTTTGCGGGCGCCGCCGGGGTCGAGCACCTCGCGGATCAGGTGCAGCTCTTCAGCGGTGGGCTGCCGGGTTTCGGCCACTTCGTCGGTTCCGGCCAACTCGAAGGCGGTGGCCTCCACCACCTGATCCACCGTCACTCCGGGGTGGAGCGAGGCGATCCTCATGCGGTTGTCGTCGGTTTGGAAGTCGAACACCCCCAGGTTGGACACCACCCGGCGCACTTCGTGGAAGCGGTTTCCCGGCGCTCCCAGCTCCCGCATCCGGTCGTATCCCGGCCCCGACACCACGTCCACCGAGGCCACGAAGGAGCGGGTGGAGTGGTTCGGCACCCAGTAGCTGGTGGGGTGGTTGATCAGGTTGCCAGGTGCGCCCCGCAAACCGAGGAGCTGGGCTTTGGGCTGGCGGAAGTCGCCGATGGCGGCGATGTTCTGGTTGCCCCATTGGTCGATCTGGCTGGCCCCCATCATCACGTGGCGCTTGCCCGACCACACGATGTCGAACACGGTGCGGTACGGCACCCACGACTCCACCACCTTGGGGGCATCGGGATTACCCACCGGGAAGTCGTTGGCGGGCAGCACCGAAACAGTGTCGGTGTACACCAAATCGGGTTCGAAGGTGGCCCGTGCCATCCGGCCGCCCACGATGGGCACGGTGCCGATGGGATTGCACAGGATCTCGCCGTCGCCCCGGAAAGCCTCGGCGCAGGCCACCACGCAGATCTCGTCGATGGTTGCTTCTGCCATCGCGCTCATGACCGGGCCTCCAGACTGTCCGCTCGCTTCGCGCTCATGACCGGGCCTCCAGCGCTTTGCGGTACTCGCCATGGGAGGGAGCGTCGAGGTAGGTCCCGCGAAAGGCCTCCCACGCCTCGGGGTCGCGGGCGGTGGCCGCATATTCCCGTTGGAAAGCTTCGTCGCGACCGTAATCGGGCGGGCACTCGGTGAAGTGCGCCCCCTGGGGCGCCTCAACCACGCCGTCGGTGAAGATGCGCTGGATGCGCAGAGTGTGTACCGACCCCTCGTCCAGCAGGCTCTCGGTGGGCACGATCTTCTCGGTGCTCAGATAGGTCTTGTCGGCGGCCATGGCGAACAGGTCGTCGAAATAGAGATCGGGACCCAGGAATTGGCCGTTGCCCGCGGCGTCGGCCCGGTTCATGTGGATCAGCGCGGCATCCAGCTTGAAGGCGGGGATGGCCACCAGCTCCTCCCCATCGTCGTAGGGAGAGGTCACTGTGCGCAGTTCGGGGTTCATGGTCAACATGTCGGAGCCCAGGCCAGCCCGGGTGGGGTAGAACGGCACCCGGTGGGCCGCGGCCAAAAGCCCCAGGTAAAAGGCCCCCTCATCCAACTCGGTGAACTCTATGGCCCCGCTCTGGCGGGCCTGGCGGAAGTGGGGCTCCAACGGTATGGAGTCGAGCGACACGAACCCGTACACCGCCCGGCGCAGCTTCCCGGCGGCGCACAACAGCCCGATATCAGGACCGCCGTAGGCCACCAAGGTCAGATCTTTGAGATCAGAGCGCAGGATCGCCCGCACCAGCGACATGGGTTTGCGGCGTGATCCCCAGCCTCCGATGCCGATGGTCATGCCGTCTTTCAATTCGGCGACAACTTCGTCTTCGGTCATCCGCTTGTCGACCATGGCGGCGACGATAGCCCGCGCCTGAGACCCGGCCCACACTGGCAGCGATGGTCTCTGTGAACCGGTGGGATGCCCTCCACGGCCCTCATGGGGCACACTGGCAGCAATGGAAGACCTCGATTTCACCGGCAAGACCGCCATAATCACCGGCGGCACCAAGGGACTGGGCCGAGGCATGGCCACCCGTTTTCTGACCGCGGGCGCCGACGTGGTGATCTGCGCCCGCCGCCCGCCCGAAGAGCCGGTGGCCGCCGACGGCCGGGAGGCCGTGTTCGCAGCCGCCGACGTGCGAGACCCTGAGCAGGTCGCCGGTGTGGTCGAAGCCGCGGTGGAGCGCACCGGGCGGGTGGACACCCTCATCAACAACGCGGGCGGAGCCCCTCCGGCCGACTCGGCCACGGTGTCGCCTCGGTTCAACGAGAAGATCGTGGCCCTGAACCTGATGGCCCCAATGGCGTTCAGCCAGGCGGTGTACCCGGTGATGCAGAACCAGGACAGCGGCGGGGTGATCCTCAACATCTCCTCGGTGTCGGGCATCCGGCCCAACCCGATGGGCATCGCCTACGGGGCGGCCAAGGCCGGGCTGTTGAACCTGAGCGAGACCCTGGCGGTGGAGTGGGGACCGAAGATACGGGTGCTTACCGTGACGGTCGGGCTGATCGTGACCGAGGACGCCCATTTGTACTACGGCGACGACGCCGGCATCGCCGCGGTGGGCGAAACCATCGCCCTGGGCCGTATGGGCCAACCGGACGACGTAGCCGACGTGTGCTTGTTCTTGGCATCACCCATGGCCCGGTGGATGTCGGGGGCCAACATCAAGGTCCACGGCGGCGGGGAGAAGCCGGCCTATCTGGGCGTCTCCACCGGCGAGGTGGCCGCTGAAGAAAGCTGATCGCCCCACGATGGCGGTGAGCATCCCCTTTCTGACTGAGTTGGCGGTGGACTACGGCGCGGTGGTGGAGATGGCCCCCGGCCTGCGCCGGGTGATGGCCAATAACCCGAGCAAGTTCACCTACCGGGGCACCGGGACCTACATCGTGGGCCGAGGCCGGGTGGCCATCGTCGACCCCGGCCCCGACGATGCCGACCACATCGCCGCGGTGCTGGCCGCGGTGGACGGCGAACAGGTGGAGGCCCTGCTCATCACCCACACCCACCGGGACCACTCCCCCGCGTCCCGGTCGGTGGCCGAGGCCACCGGCGCTACCGCTTACGGGTTCGGCCCCCATCCGGACGCCGACCGCGACGACGGCAAGAGCGAAGAACGGGGAGACATCGACTTCGCCCCCGATATGGCCGTGGTCCACGGCGATGTGATCGAGGGACCCGGGTGGAGCTTCGAGTGCCTTCACACTCCGGGCCACATCTCCAACCACATTGCCTACCGCTGGCGGGAAGCGGCCGGGGTGTTCACCGGCGATCACGTCATGGGGTGGTCCACCACCATCATCCCCCCGCCCGACGGCAGCATGACCGACTACTTGGCCAGCCTGCGGCTCTTGGCCGACTGTCCTGATGACCAGGTGTACTGGCCCACCCATGGACCCCCGGTCACCGAACCCCATTTGCTGGTGGAGGCCCTCTACGCCCACCGTCTGGACCGGGAGCGCCAAATCCTGGAGTGCCTGGCCGCCGGGCCGCAGACCATCGCCGAGATGGTGGAGGTGATGTACGCCGACGTAGCCCCAGAACTGCATGAGCCTGCGGCCCGCTCCGTGCTGGCCCACCTAATCGCCATGTGCGGCGACGGCCGGGTGGGCACCGACGGCGAAGCGATCGCCGAGGCGGTCTACTACCGGGGCTAGCCGGTTTCCTCTATGGTGACCGAGTTGACGGTTACCGGGGGTTCGGGGCCTCCGCCCAGTGGGTTGTCGGGCTCGTCGACGTGGCTGGCCAAGATGGCCTCGGCCACCGCCAAGCTGTCGTTGTCCATCTGGCCGAACACCACGTAGGTGCCCTGGCTGTTGAGCAGGGCGGTGTTCTCGTTGACGGCAAAGAAGAACTGGGCGCTGGCGCTGTTGGGCGCCCCGGTGCGAGCCATCACGATCTGACCCGGCTCGTAGGCGAAACCCGAACCCTCGTCGGCAATGGTGTAGCCCGGTCCTGGGTCGCTCGGCGAATTGGTGTGGGGCGCCCCGCCCTGAATGATTCCGATACTTGGATCAGTGCGGAACAACAGAGTGTCGTCGTAGTAGTGGTACTGGGCCAAAACAGCGAAGTTGTTGGCAGTGATCGGTGTGTTGGCCATGTCTAGCGCAACCCGCATCTGCCCCGCGGTGGTGTTGAATACCGCGGTGTACTGCTTTGCAGGGTCCAAACACATCGGCTGAGGGCCGGCGAAATCCAGAACCGTCGGTCCTGATCCGTCCGCAGGCGGACACTCGTTCGATTGGAAGTCGGTCGCTTCAGCAAAGTCATCGTCCCCGGCTCCAAACCCTCCCATCATCTGGAATTCCTCCGGAGTCAGACACCGGCCTTGGATATCTGTTAGTTCGGCGATAATCGCGGCCATCACGGCCTCCTCGCCTGCGGAGATGGCCTCAAAGTACCCATCGACTAGCTCATCGGACATGTTGTCCACCACGCATTGGGCGCTCTCCTCCGAGATGCCGCTGCCCTGCACAAGGCTGTCGTACATCAACATGCGGAAGTCCAGACAGACACTCATAAGCCGCACAAACTCCTGGCCAACCTGTTCACCGCTGCCGTCGAGCAGCCCTTCTGTTGATACCAGAAGCCCGCCAACCTGGGCTCTTAACCCCTCATCAGATGTCTCGGAGCTGAAACACGCGGCCTGTTCGGCTGACGCGCCGTCCCTTTCCATAGTCACGGCCAGAACCCGCCGCCAGTCGGTGCAGGCAAGCGCCTTATCCAGAAGGTTCTCGATTTCGGATGGGCTGGCCCCAAAGCGATCTCCCAGCAGGAGGGATCCGCTGTCGGCATAAGCTGAGCTAAGGGACGCCTCGTCTAGGCCTAACTGGCTGATTCGATCGTCAGCGAACGCCCCCGCCACGCCGTTGGCCAAACAGCCCAACTCCTCATCAGTTGGGAATCCCGGTCTTTGAGGATCAGAGACCAGAATCGAGAGGATGGCATCGGCCAAGGCCCCCTGGGCCCCTTCGTCGGCAGCAGACAATGCGGCCTCGGTAGACACGGCGGGCTCTGGGGTTTGGGAGGCTGATTGTGGAGCCGGTGAGTCACCAGTCGGTGCCGCTGAGCCGTCATCATTACTGCCGCTGGAGCAAGCGGCGCCCACCAGCACTATGAGCGCAATCACCCCTTTCAGAATTGTCCTGCTCATCCTGACACCTCCCGATTCAGCCGATGGTCTCGGCTACTACGACGGCCCAAACCTATTTGAGGTTCCAACGACATCGGCGGACCTCAGGCCACTGCGCCCGACAATCGGAGTCTCTTGACCTCGTCAACCGAATACCCCACCTCAAGGAGCACCGCGTCGGTGTCGGCCCCCGGGGGCTGCGACTCCTGAGCCGGCGCCGAAGGCGTGCCCTCGAAGCGGGGAGCAGGCCGGGGCTGGGTTGCCCCGCTGAAGTCGAAGAACGAATCACGGGCCAAGGCGTGGGGATGGGCCGGGGTCTGTCCCATGGTCAGCACTGGGGTGACGCAGGCGTCGGTGCCGTCGAAGGTGACCATCCACTCATCCAGAGTGCGGGCAGCGATGATCTTGCCCACCCGCTGTTTCATCTCCGGCCACCGGATGCGGTCCATCTGCTCGGGCAGGTCGTCGGCGCCGGCCAGGCCGATGCCGGCCATGAACTCGGCGTGGAACTGGGGCTCGATGGCCCCCACCGCCAGCCATCGGCCGTCGGCGGTGCCGTACACCTCGTAGAAATACGCCCCGGAGTCCAAGAAGTTGGCCCCGTATTCGTCGGTCCAAAACCCGCTGGCATGGGCGGCATACAGCGGAGACAGCAAATAGGCCGCGCCGTCCACCATGGCCGCGTCCACCACTTGGCCGTCGCCACCACGGGCCACCTCCAAAAGGGCGGCCACCATGCCCAGCACCAGGAACACCGAACCGCCCCCGAAGTCGCCGATGAGGTTGAGGGGCACCGACGGCGGTTGTCCCGTCCGCCCGATGTGGGCCAGCGGGCCGGCCAGGGAGATGTAGTTGATGTCGTGGCCGGCCCGGTCGGCCAGCGGGCCGCTTTGGCCCCAACCGGTCATTCGCCCGTAGACCAGTTTGGGGTTGCGGGCCAGGCAGGCATCAGGCCCGACTCCGAGGCGCTCGGCCACCCCGGCCCGGAAGCCCTCGAACAAGCCGTCGGAAGCCTCGGCCAACCGAAGCACCGCCTCCACTCCCTCAGGCTGCTTGAGGTCGAAGGCCACCGTGCGCTTGCCCCGCTCCATGGGACCCGATTGCGAGGCCACCGGGTTGCCCGAGCCGCCCACCCGGTCGACTCGGATGACCTCGACGCCCATGTCCGACAGCATCATTCCAGCAAACGGTGTCGGGCCGATCCCGGCCAACTCGACGATGCGCATTCCCCTCAATGGACCCATGGCCCTACGGTATGCCTGCGAACTGCGACAACCGAAAGGCGGAGCGACACCGATGAGCGCCACCGAACGAAAGACCGCCCTGGTCACCGGAGCCAGCCGGGGCATCGGAAAGGCCAGCGCCATCGCCCTGGCCCGGGCCGGGTTCGACGTGGCCGTGTCGGCCCGCACCCTGGTGGACGGAGCAGGCCGGGACATGTACGACCCCGATCTCGCCATTCCCGGCGGGCTCGACACCACGGTGGGCGCCATCGAGGCCGAAGGCCAGCAGGGTTTTGCCCTGGCCATGGACTTGCTGGACCGAGCCAGCGTGGACGCATGCGTCGACGGCACGTTGGAGAGCTTCGGCCACCTAGACGTGCTGGTGAACAACGCCATCTACCAGGGCAAGGTGAGCATGACCCCGTTTCTCGACTTAGAGGAGCCCGAAGTCCATCGGCTGTTCGAGGGGAACGTATTCGCCCAAATGGCGATCACCGAGCGGGTGCTGGCCGCCATGGTGGAGCAGGGCTCGGGCACCATCGTGAACATGATCTCGGCCTCGGCCTACACCGACCCGCCCGGCCCCATCGGAAAGGGAGGCTGGGGCATGGCCTACGCCATGAGCAAGGGGGCGTTCAGCCGCATGACCCCTCACATCCATGTGGAGCACGGCCCCGACGGCATCCGCTGCTTCAGCATCGACCCCGGTTACGTGATCACCGAGGCCGCCAGGGCTCGAAACACTGCGGGGGCATTCCCCTTCCCCGGCGGCGAGCCGGCCACCATCGGCGCGGTGGTGGCCTGGTTGGCCACCTCACCCGACGCCAACGACCACCGGGGCGGCATCGTGTACGCCCAAAGCGAGTTCAAAAAGCGGGGCCTGTCGGCGTGAGAGCGGTGCGCCACACCCCCGAAGGCATCCGCCCGGTGGAGGTGCCGGCGCCCACCTCTGTGGCCGTCGGCAATGGAGAAGGGGTGCGGATACGGCCCCGCTCGGTGGGCATCTGCCAGACCGACCTGAACATGGTCTGCTTCGGGCCCAGGGAGATGACTTTCGGCCACGAGTTCGCCGGTGTTTTGGACGACGGAACCCCGGTGGCGATTGAGCCGATGGTGCCCTGCGAGGTGTGCGAGTTCTGCGGAATGGGCGACTACCACTGGTGCGAGAAGTCGCACGAGATGATCGCCGGAGTGGCCTTCGACGGCGGCATGGCCGACGAGATATTGCTCCCCGAGCGGTGCCTGGTTCGTCTTCCCCACGGCTTGGACGTGGCCAACGCCTGTTTGTGCGAGCCGCTGGCCGTGAACATCCACAGCCTGATGCTGGGACGGCTGGAGAGCCGACACCGGGTGGCCGTGGTGGGCCCCGGCATCACCGGATTCGGCCTGTTGGGCGGGGCCGCGGCCCGCTGGCGGGGCTGTGTGGTGGACGTCGAGCCCGACAACGACCTTCATGCCTCAGCCGCCGAGCAGATGGGCCTCGGCGTGGGACTGTCGGGCACCTACGACGTGGTCATCGAGGGCGACGGCTCGGAGCGCTCCATCACCCGCTCCGCCGAGGTGGCCCGCCCCGGCGGAACAGTGCTGCTGGTGGCCGGCTACTACCAGAATAAGCTGTTCGAGGTACTGCCCTGGGTGCTTAAGGAGCTGACCGCGGTGTGGGGAACGTTCTACGGCCACCACGGTGCCGGTCGGGCCTTCGACTCCGCCGCCGCCCTGCTGGCCCATCGCCCCGAGATCGCCGAGGCCATGATCACCCAGCGATTCCCCCTCGACGGCGCCGGCGAAGCCTTCGCCCTGGCCGCTAGCGACACCCCCACTCTGAAGGTTGTCGTCGAGCCCTAGATGGAGGGGTCGATCAGGGGGACCAAGCGGGTCTGGTCGGCCCAATCGATGATCTGCATGTCCATGGTCGCCAAGGTCATGCCGCCCAGCATTGCCGTGGCAACGATCAGCTGGTCGGCTGGATCCCGGTGGAAGCCCGAATTCATCAAGAGAACCGACTCTACCGCCACATCGCCGTCGACTGGGATCTCTCTGAGTCCCGATTGCAAGCGCTGTTGGCGCCACACGGAGGGATGGCAGCCCAAGTCGATACGCTGATGGTGGTGGAGGCGCGTGGTCTCCATGAATGTGGTGGACGAGACGGCTACCCTGCCTTCACCCAGCTCAGACTCCACCTCCGCCTTGAACGACTTGCTGATTTCTGAACTGTCGGCGACCAACCTCAGCAAGACGTTGGTGTCCAACAAAATGGTCACGCTCCGCCCTCAGGATTGAGGATCCGCTCAGGACGGGCGACAACATCCCAGTCATCCAAGGGGATAGGCGGCTCGGCATCAATGTCGGCCAAGATCCGAAGCTGTCCGACGCACGATCCCACCAACTTGGGCTGGTCCTCACGAAACGGGCTGACCCGCACCACCGGTCGGCGATGTTTGGTGACCACGATCTCTGCGCCAGTCTCTTGCACTTCGTCCATCAGCCGCAGGCAGTTCGTCTTAAACTCCCCTGCTGGCACAATGCGACCTGCCAACGTCGCGCTATCCGGTGTTTCCATGTACCCACTATAGTCATCTTTATATGACTATGTTCGATTGATTTGGTGATTTAGACCAAGAACGACTCTCGTAGGCGCTCGATGGTCTGGGGCTTGACGCCGAATTCAAGGGCGTAGCCCTCGGGGCCGCTCCAACGAACATCGACGATGTCCAGCAGATCAGACATGGCGCTAATGGGGGCCGTGGTGATGTCGTCGGGCAGCTTTTCCCAAACTTTGGCCATATCGGGCAGCTCGGCCAGCCCCCGTTCCCGGATAAGGGGAGCCGCAGGTGCGGTGGCCGCATAGTCGCCCACAATGTCCTGGCGGTCTACTCCGACCAATCCCAAAATCATCGCGGCCAGACAGCCGGTGCGGTCCTTGCCGGCCATGCAGAAAAAGGCGGTCGGCCACCGATCGGGATCGGCCACCAGCTCGACGGCGGCAGCAAACCGCTCTCCCCCGCTGCTGATCATGTTCTCGTAGAGCTGTCCGAAGGAGCGGCTCATCAGGTCGGGATCGGGGCGCTCATAGGTGTGCATGGCGCGATCGGTCGTGCCGATGTGGTGCTCGACAATGCCCAGTGTTGGATCGAGCACTCCAACCCGCTCTCGCTCGTCGCTTGCCCGCAAGTCCACGGCGGTGCGGATGCCCAATCGACCGATGACCACTGTGCCATCGGCGGGGCTGAGCCGGTGCATGGAGTCGGCCCGAAACAGCACTCCCCACTTGGTTGTGCCGCCCAATGTGCTGGCGTAACCGCCCAAGTCCCGGAAGTTCACGCACCCGTCCAGCGGAATGCGTCTTTGATGGTTCATTGCCTCTGTTCCCGTCTTCCCTCTGGCCCTGCAATCTAGAACACCGCTAGGGGTGTTGGGAGCTGACGGAGACGATCTCGCCGGTCATGTAGGTGGAGTAATCGCTGGCCAGGAACACCATCACGTTGGCCACTTCCCACGGCTCGGCGGCCCGGTCGAAGGCCTCCAACGAGATCAGGTCGTCGAGGAACTCTTGGCTGGACACCTTGGCCAAAAAGGGGTGCATGGCCAGGCTTGGGGCCACGCAGTTGACCCGCACCCCGGCTTCGGCCGCTTCCATGGCCGCGCAGCGGGTCAGGGCCATCACTCCTGCTTTGGCCGCGGCGTAATGGCTCTGGCCCGCCTGGGCCCGCCATCCCATGACCGAGGCGTTGTTTACGATGACCCCCGAACCCCGCGGCATCATGTGGCGCAGGGCGGCCCGGGTGGTGCGCATCGTGCCGTTGAGGGTCACGTCGACCACCACATTCCACTGCTCGTCGGTCATGTCCACCAGGTTGGCGGTGCCTCCCAGACCGGCGTTGTTGATCATCACGTCCACATGGCCCAACTCGGCCACCGCGGCATCGATCAGTACTTGGACCTCTTCCTCCTCCGTCACATCGCACAGTTGTATGGCGGGGGGCACACCGAATTCTTCGGCCAAACGGTTGGCGGCCTCGTCCATCCGGCGCCCATGGATGTCGCTGATCAGAACCTGGGCGCCTTCGGCCATGCACCGGCGAGCAGCAGCGAAGCCGAGTCCGGTGCCAGCCGCGGCAGTCACAACCACCGTCTTGCCTTCTAGCAGCCCTCGGCCCGGCGGCTCGGGGGGCACGTCTCGGCTCACGGCGACACCGGAACCGGCGGCAGATCCTTCATAGCCTCGGCCAAATCGGCAATGGTCCACTCCCGCTCATCATCGAGGAAGTCCTGGCGCAGCCACGGGGTGTACCAGCGGACATCGCCGCCCTTGGCCATGAACACTCGCCCGGTCACGTCGCAGTCGGCCGTGGCCAGCCATCCCACCACCGGAGCGGGATGGAAGGGATGGAAAACATCGAAGCCCTCGGCGGGCTTGGCCACCATCTCGGCCACTCCGGGCGCCCCTTCGGTCATGCGGGTGCGGCCCGCAGGGGTGACGCAGTTCACCCGCACGCCGTAGCGCCCCAATTCTTGGGCGATGATCACCGTCATGCCGGCGATGGCCGACTTGGCCGCCCCGTAGTTGGACTGGCCCACGGTGCCGATCAGCCCCGAAGTGGAGCTGATGTTGACCACCGAGGCGTTTACCTCTGCGCCGGATTTGACCTGGTCGCGCCACCAGCCGGCGCATACCCGGGTCATGCAGAACGTGGTCTTGAGGTGGCCGCGTATCACTGAGTCCCAGTCATTTTCGCTCATGGAGGCGAACATCTTGTCCCGCAGGATGCCGGCGTTGTTCACCAGCACGTCCACTCCCCCGAAGGCATCCAGGGTCTGGGCCAGCAGAGACTCGGCTCCGGCCATCTCGGCCATGTCGTCGCTGTTGGCCACCGCGGTTCCACCGGCGGCGGTGATTTCGCCTACCACCGCCTTGGCCACGGCCGGGTCGGCACCAGTGCCGTCGGCTTCGCAACCCAAGTCGTTGACCACCACCTTGGCTCCTTCGGCGGCAAACAGCAGGGCATAGTGGCGACCGATTCCCCGACCGGCCCCGGTGATGATGGCGATTCGCCCATCCAGCGCGCCGCTCAACATCAACTGCTGCTTTGGGCTGCCGCCTGGCGCTGAGCTGCCTGCGCTTCCAGCATGGCCATGGTGGGGTGCTCCTCGGTGCCGACAGTGCGGGGCAGCGCCTCTTCGATGCCCTCCGGTGTCCAACTGCTGCCGGGAGCGAACATGGAACGGAGCTCGCCGAACTGGGCCCAAACGGAAATTCGGGGACCGACCACGGTGTAGACCTGAGCGGTTATGCCCCTGGCCTGGTCACTGAGCAAGTACACGGCCAAGGGTGCCACGTCCTCGGGCTCACCGGCCTCGATCTCGAACGGAACGTTCTCCGACATGCGGGTCTTGGCGCTGGGGGCGATGCAATTGGCGTTTATCCCATAGCGCTTCAGGGCCAGCGCCGCGCTCTTGGTGAGCGAGATGATTCCCCCCTTGGCCGCCGAGTAGTTGCACTGGGAAGTCGACCCGGTGAATGCCCCCGAGGTGATGCCCACCAGCGAGCCGCCGGTCTCCTGCTTGCGCATGATGGCCGAGGCGTGCTTGTACACCGTGAAGTGGCCCTTGAGATGCACCTGGATCACGTCGTCGAACTCTTCTTCGGTCATGTTGAAGATCATCCGCTCGCGCAGGATGCCGGCCACGCACACCGCGCCGTCGATCGAGCCCCAAGTGTCCACTGCGGCCTGAACGGCGGCCGAGCCGCCCTCCATGGTGCTTATGTCGGAGGCCAGTGCCAGGGCGGTCCCACCAGCCGCCTCGATCTCAGCCACCACCGCATCGGCCACTTCCGAGGAGGGATCAGCGCCCGCCAGCGACACGCCGTAGTCGGCCACCACCACGTTGGCGCCCGCCGCAGCACAGCCCATGGCGATGGCCCGGCCGATGCCGTTGCCCGCTCCAGTGACGACGATGTTCTTGCCTTCGAGATATCCAGTCACGGGCGAAAACCCTACCCGTCGCCTGGAGCCAGTAGTTGGTCGAAGAGCTCGGCCAAACCCTCGGGGGGAATCCGGCCGCTTCCTCTTAGGGCCAACGTCCCGTCCCCAAACACGAGAACCCAGAACGGGGTGCCCGCCTGACCAAAGGCGACGGCCACCTCATTGTCGGCGCTGTCCACCAGAACGGGGAATGGCCAACCCTCGTCGGCCAGCCATTGGCTGGGCGGATAGTTGTCCCTGCCGGAGTCCACCAAAGTGACCACGCTGAGAAGGTCCACCCCTTCAGGCAAGTTATTGCCTTCGGCCAGCCATTCGGTCAGCTCAGCTACTTCGGCCTGGCAAGCTGGGCACCAGTGGGCCAGGAACACGATGGCAGCAGGCCGCTCTCCTGGTATCCATTCCAGAGGCGAGCCGTCTATGGCAGTGCCATTTAGGGCGGGCACCGGTTGGCGGAATGCTGGATCGGCATCAGGTGAATCCCCAATCGGACCAAGCGGTTGTCCGACCACCTGCACCGGGGCAACCTCGACCGCGGTGGGAACCTCGGTAGCTGCGGATGTTGCGGCAGGTGTGGGCTGCCCAGTGGCCGTGGGAGTCTCCAATGGCGTGGACTGCTCGGTGGCTGTGGGCGAAGCGGCCGAGGCCGGATCCGGAGCAGCATCATCGCCGGCGCCACAGGCTGTCGCCAACAGCAGGACAGTGGCAGTCAGCGCTACAACTCGGCGAACGGGGCGCTTCGAATTCATGACCACAGGCTACGGGCTGGCTACAGCGGCATCACCACGCCGCCGTTGGGCCGCATGGTCTGGCCGGTAACGAACCGCCCGGCCTCGGAGCACAGGTACAAGATGGCGTAGGCAATGTCGTTGGGGTCGCCCACATAGCCCAGCGGGTTCATTTGGGCGATGGTGTCGAAGTGGCTCCTCTGACGCTCGGGGTCGACTTTGCCGTCGTCGTTGAGGAAGTGGCGGTCGTAGATGGGCGTCTCGATGGAACCGGGAGCCACCGCATTCACCCGGATGGGGGCCATCTCCACTGCGGCGGTGCGGGTGATCATCTTCACCGCCGCCTTGGTGAGGGCATACACCGAGATCATCGGTGCGGGCATGTCGGCCCCGGCTGACGACAAGTTGACGATGGACCCCGACTTCTGGTCGGCCATGGCCCGGCCTGCCGCGGCGGTGCCCCAGTACACGCCCTTTATGTTCACGTTCATCACCCTGTCGAGCTGCTCGGGGGTGGTGTCCATGATGAGGCTGTCGGTGATGATCCCGGCGTTGTTGACCATGATGTCCAGCCTCCCGTGCCGGTTCACCGCATCGGCCACCAGCGCGTCCACCGCCGCCTTGTCGCTCACGTCGGTGGGAACCGCCGACCAAGCCGCTCCCAGCGCATCCAGCTCGCCGCCGGTCTCGCCCATCCCATCGGCGTCCACGTCACCCAGCACCACCGAAGCACCGGCCTTGGCCAGCGTTACCGCCGTCCCCCGGCCAATACCCGAGGCCGCCCCGGTGACCACTGCCACCTGGTTGGAAATGTCAAACGCCGCCAAGATGTCATCATGCATGGCCCCATCATGGCCCGCGCTCAGGGAGGATTGAGAACCGAACTACGGAAGGCTCAGGCGGGTTCCCAGAACACCATGGCGTGGGTGTCGTCGTAGGTGCGGGCATAGGCGACCACGGGCATGCCTATATCGACGGCTTCGGGGTCGATGCCGGTGAGGCCGCCGAACATTCTCACTCCCTCGGGGAGGTCGACCATGGCCAGAATGTAGGGCAGCTCGGCAAACGCCGGTACCCCGTACTGGCGGACCACGGTGAAGGTGTAGACGGTGCCGGTGCCGTCGGCCTCCATCCACTCGGGCTCAGCCGCGCAGGCGGTGCAGAGCGCTCGGGGATAGTGCTGGCGATGGCCGCATTCGGGGCACTGCTGGATGAGCAGGCGGCCCTCGGCCGCGGCGGCAAAGAACTGGCCATACTCCCCTTCGCCGGCGGGGACCGGCCCCTGCCACTCAAGATCGCGCACAACTTTCATGACGGTCGATCCTTACCCAAGATGACGGTGCCGATGGCCGAGAGCCAGCCGCCGGAGCCGCAGGCCAGAGCCACCTCGGCATCAGGCACCTGGGCCTCGCCGGCGTCGCCCCGGAGCTGGCGTACCGCCTCGATCAGCAAGAAGATGCCCCGCATCCCCGGATGGTTGGACGACAGTCCACCGCCGTCGGTGTTGGTGGGCATCGACCCGCCCCGGCGCAGAAGGCCCTCCTCCACAAAAGCCCCACCCTCGCCCCGGCCGCAGAAACCCAGGCCCTCCAGCATCAACAGCACGGTGATGGTGAAGCTGTCGTAGAGCTGGGCGGTGTCGATGTCGGCCGGTGCAACCCCGGCCTGGGCGAATGCCTCTGGGCCGCAGATGGCCGCCCCCATCTCGGTGAAATCGGGCATCTGGTGGATGTTCCAGTGGGTCTGGGTTCCCGCCGCCCCCAGCACATAAGCAGGGGGCTGGCGCAGGTCGCGGGCGATTTCCTCGGTGGTCATCACCAGCGCCCCGCCGCCGTCGGTGATCACGCAGCAGTCCAGCTTGTGGAGCGGATCAGCAATCATGCGGCTGTTCACCACATCTTCCACCGTTATCGGGTCGCGGTAGCGGGCATCGGGATTCAGCCCGGCGAACTCCCGAACCCCTACTGCGATCTCGGCCAACTGCTCTGGGGTGGTGCCGAACTGGTGCATGTGGCGGCGGGCGGCCAGGGCGTAGGCCCCCACCAGGGGCAGGCCGTAGGGCGTGGCCATCTGCATGGCTCCCGTCACCGGCTGGGCGTCGCGCTGAAACCCGCCGGTGCCCAGAACCCGGCCCATACGGGTGAGCTGGTCGGAGCCGTAGGAGACCAGCACGGTGTCGCACAGCCCTTGGCGGATGGCCGCGGCAGCGTGCTGCACATGGAACTCGAACGAGGAGCCCCCCACCATGGTCCCGTCGATGTAGCGGTGGCTCACCCCCAGGTATTCGGCCATAGACGCGGCGTCGTCGCCTTGGCCTGGTCCCCCGCCGCTGGTGCTCACGTATCCGTCGATGGCCGACTTCTCAATGCCGCAGTCGGCGATGGCCCGGCGGGCGGCCAGCGCATGGTGTTGCACCGAGTTCAAATGCGGCACCACTGGATAATCGCTGAGACCGATGCCGCAGATGACCGGGAGTCGGGAAGCCATTAGCTGAGAGCTTCGAGGATCTGGTTGTGCTCGCCCACGTGGGGGGCCCGGTGACGGATGCGATAGGGGGACTTGGGGGCGATATAAGGCGCACCCACGTAGGTGAAACTGCGGCCCAGATCCTCGTGCTCCACCTCAACGGGAAAGCCCCGTTCCTTGAAATGAGGATCGGCCAGCACTTCTTCGGGTGAGTAGATGATCCCCACCGCCAGACCCCTCTCCTGGGCGCCGATGAAGAACTCATAGGCGGTGATGTTCTGGGCGATGAAACGGACTGCCTCCCGGGCGGCGCCGAACATGGCGGTCACCTCGGGATCTTGGCCCACCTGGGACAGGTGCAGGTCTTCTTCGAGTTGGGCGCCCATCTCCAAGAAGAAGAACTCTTCAAATTGGTCCTTCAACCCCAGGCTCTCCATCCACTCCACTACTACGGAGAAGTCCCGGGCTGATCGGGGCGGGAAGCCGGTGTTCACGTCGATGCCGTCTGCCGATAGCGCGCGGGTGAACGTAGTGGGCTCGACGGCGGCGTGGCGCCCGGTCTGGCGCTGCACCTCGTCGCCCGCCACCAGCCATTGCACCGAGCCGAACTCAGTGGTCACGTTGGCGGCGGCATGCAGGCTCACATCCACGAACTGCCCCTGGCCGGTGCGGTCTCGAGCCAACAGCGCGGTCTGGGCCGAGAGCACGGCAAATATTGAGCCAGTCTGGTACCCCTGGTTGCCGCCACCCCGCTGGGGCGAGATGGCATGGTCGTCGTAACCGCAGCTCCACACCGGCCCGCCCGCGGCCAAAACGGTCAGGTCGATGCTCTCCTCTTGAGACCGCGGCCCGCTGCGGCCGAACGGGGTCAGCGACACCCAAATCAATTCAGGATGATCGGCCCGCAACATGTCATGGTCGATGCCCAAGTCGGACAACCGGCCCGGACGTTCTGACTCCAGCACCACGTCGGCGGTTGCAACCAGCGAGCTGAATCGCTCCTGGTCGGCTTCTTTCTCCAAATCCAGGGTCACCCCCAGCTTGGAGGAGTTGTAGTGCCACCACCACAGGCTGCGCTCTGGTCCGGGTTCGTCAGCCAAGAAGGGCTCGAAATCCCGGGTGTGATGACCGCCGGGTGGCTCCACCAAGATGACCTCAGCCCCCATTCCGGCCAGCATCTGCCCGGCGAACGCCGAGGCTTCCCCGGCCAGCTCCACCACTCGGATACCAGCTAACGCACCGGGAAGGTCATTACCGGCCATCAGATCACCCCCTCTGCGGCCAGGTCGGTCAACTCGGCGTCGGAATGACCGAGCAGGCCGCCGAGTACTTGTCGGTTGTGCTGGCCCAACAGAGGGCCGCCTTGTTCCAGCACCCAGTCGGTTTCCGAAAAATGGGCGGGGATTCCGTCGACTCGGACCCGGCCCATCTCCCCGTGGGTGACGGTGGGCCACAACCCCCAGGCTTCGGTGTTGGGGTCGTCGTCTATCCGGTCCACCGGCTTTGCCACTCCGGTAGCGGGCACGCCCACGGCTTGCAGTTCGGCTGCCGCTTTGAACCGGTCCCGGCCCGACGTCCACGCCCGAACAGCATCGTCCAGATCGTCCTCATGGGCCAGCCGTCCGGCCAGGTCGTCGAACCGGCGGTCGTCGATGGCCATGATCCCGGCGATGGCCTGCCAGTCGCGGTCGTCACGGGCGGCCAGAGCCAGCCAGGCGTCGTGGCCGTCGGCCTCGTAGATGCCGTGGGGAGCCATGGCCGGGAACTGGCTGCGATTGGAGTATGGCATTCCGTCGCGCCGCAGTGGACGGCCGTTCGCGGTGTAGTCCAGCACCGCCGGGCCGAGCATGGTGGCCCCGGCGTCGGTACACGACATGTCGATCCACTGGCCTTCACCGGTGCGGCTGCGGTGAATGAGCCCGGCCATGATGGCCATGGCCATGAAGTTGCCGCCGTGGTGGTCCATGTAGGAGTAGCCCCACCCGGCCGAGGGCATGTCGGGAAGCCCGGAGGTGAACGTGAGGCCGCAGCAGGCCTGCACGATCGGACCCCAAGTCTTGTACTTGCGGTAGGGGCCGACGTGGCCGAACCCGCAGTTGGACACATACAAGATGTCGGGCTTGATCTCCCGCAGGCGGTCGTAACCGAAGCCGAGTCGTTCCAGAACCCCGGCGGCGAAGTTCTCGGTAACTGCGTCGCTCACCGCGATGACCTCTGTCAGCAGCTCTTTGCCCCGCTCGGTGCGGAGGTTGAGGGTGACCCCCAGCTTCTCCACGTTGTGGTTGTTGAAGCAGCCGCCGAACTCGTGGCCCCGGCGTTCGTCAACGAACGGTGACGTTCCCCGAAGCACATCCCACTTGCCCAGGCGCACCGGGTCCTCGATGCGGATGATCTCAGCGCCGAAGGCGGCCATCCACCGGGTGGCCCCCGCTCCGGCCAGCTGCCCGGTGAAATCGCAGATGCGGATATGCGACAAAGCCTCAGATTTCACGGCCAGACCTTACGCGGCCCCGCTCGACAATCCATAGGCTTCTGGCCGTGCAAGTGCTACACCACATGGAAGACGAACGGCTTGACCCACTCATCGACCAATTCGAAGACGTGGATTTCGTGTATGTGCCCCGCCAGGGCGACATCCCTGAGGATGCGTTCGGCGACGTCCTGCTGACCATCCCCCGGGACTATCCCAACCTGGCTGAGCTATTGGATCGGGGCGTGGATTGGGTGCATGTGACCAGCACCGGGATCGACGGGTTCCCACTCGAGCTTTTGGGCAACAGGGTGATGACTTGCTCCCGGGGCGCCGGGGCCATCGCCATATCGGAATGGTGTCTAGCCATGTTGCTGGCCTTTGAGAAGGACCTGCCCAGCGTGTGGCTGGATCGCCCGCCTGAGCGGTGGTTTACCGCCGATCTGGGGGCGCTCTACGGCAAGACACTGGGTCTCATTGGCCTGGGTGGCATCGGCACCGCGGTGGCCCGCCGGGCGCTGGCCTTCGACATGTCGGTGCTCGCCATTCGCCGCACCGCCGCGCCCTCTCCAATGGAGGGGGTGGAGATTGTCAGCTCGCTGACTGAGCTGCTGGCCCGCTCCGACCACATCGTGGTGGCCGCGCCGGCCACTGCGGCCACCCGCCATCTGCTGGACGCCGACGCCCTGGCCGAGGCCAAGCCGGGGGCCCACATCGTCAACATCGCCCGGGGCGACCTCATCGACCAGGACGCCCTGCGGGCCGCGCTCGACGACGGGCACATCGCCCGGGCCTCGCTGGACACCGTGGAGCCCGAGCCTCTGCCCGAGGGCCACTGGCTCTACAGCCACCCCCAGGTGCGGGTCAGCGCCCACGTCTCCTGGTGCATGCCCGACTCCTGGCACCTGCTCATGGCCCCCTTCGCCGACAACATTAAACGCCGCCTCGCCAGCCTCCCCCTCTATGGGATTGTCAACCCCGACGAGGAGTACTAGCTCGGGATTGCGGCTATGGATGTCGCCTATGGCCTACACCTTGCCGGGAACAGCAAACCTCTCAACCTCAATCCCTTCGGCCTGCTCCCGCGCCTGCCAGAGGTCATAGGCCTGCTGCATTCCCAGCCATGTCTCCGGGGTGGAACCGAACGCCTGCGACAATCGAAACGACATCTCAATCGAAATGCCAGCCTTCTGGTTGACAAGATCGGAGAGCGCCTGACGGGTTACTCCCAAACCCTGGGCTGCTCGGGTAATCGACAACCCAAGAGCTTCCAGGCATTCTGACTTGATCATTTCTCCTGGATGTGGAGGATTGTTCATAGGCATCTGTTCACTCTCCTAGTGGTAGTCGGTGTAGTCGACGTCCGTTGCATGTCCGTCTTCGAACCTGAAAACCACACGCCAGTTCGCTGAAACTGATACGGCGTAGTGGCCTTTCAGTTGACCCGACAGCGCATGCAATCGAAATCCAGGCAGATCCATATCCATCGCATTTCGACTCTGGTCGAGGACGGCAAGGATGCGGCGCAGCTTTTGGACATGCTCAGGTATGACCCGCCGACCCCTTTTGCCCTCATAGAGTTCCCTCAAGCCCCGATGCTTGAAGGATTGGATCACAGTTCAAGTGTATAGCGTCGCCTGTCACTTGTCAGACGACATAAGAAATAGGGCTGCTACGGGAGGTCGGTTGACATGATTGCCGTCACCACGTCGCGGCGGCGGACTTGGAGGGTAGCCGGGGTTCGGGGGATGGCGTCCAAGGACTCGATGCGACGGGGGTGCTTGTACCGGGCCAGTCGATCGCTCAGGTGGTTCCGCACATCGTCGAGAGCGGGCAGGGCCGCGCCCGGGGCCAGCACGAAGACGGCACACACCACCTCGCCCCAGCGGTCGTCGGGGATGCCCACCACCGCTACCTCGGCCGCACCGGGAAAGTCGGCCAGATGGCCCTCGACCTCAGCGGGCGACACCGTCTCCCCGCCGGTGCGTATCACGTCTTTGACCCGCCCGGTGATGGAGTAGAAGCCGTCGCCGTCCACCTCGGCCAGATCGCCGGTGCGGAACCAGCCGTCGTCGGTGAACGCCTCCGCGGTGGCTTCGGGATTGTCGAAGTAGCCGTCGAACATGAACGGAGATCGGGTTTGCAGCTCCCCCCGGTCGAGGCGCACCTTGACACCCGTATGGGCCTGGCCGCAGCTTCCCGGCCGGTACTCCATGTCAGCGTCGTCCAACATGGCCACCGATCCGGCTTCGGTGGATCCGTAGAACACCCGCCGATGAGCGTTGGGGAACGCGGCCTTCAAGTCGGCCAGCAACTCCGGCGGGGTGGCCGAAGTGCCCGATGTGGCGAACCGCAGCGACGCCATGTCTTGGTGCCGGTTGGCCTCCAGCACTCGGCGCCACACTGCGGGGATGCAGTTCATGTAGGCGGCCTGATGGGCCTGCACTGCGTTGATCAACACATCGGCCTCGGCCCGGTCGGTGAATACCACCAATCCCCGGGCCTGCCAGGCCTGAAGGGCAATGGTCCACGCCCCCATGTGGAACATCGGGTACATGCACACCGTGGCGCCTCGGGGCTCGAGAAGCGCCGGCGTGCGGGTGCGCAGCCAGTTGCACCGGTGCGACAGCACCACGCCCTTCGACTTCCCGGTGCTTCCGCTGGTGAAGAACACAACGTGGGGATCGGTCTCCCCCACGCCCGACGGGGACTGCACCGCCGGGGAAGCTGATTCGGCCTCGGCTACCAAGTCGAGCCCAGGCCCGGTTCCCCCCAGCCGGACCAGCGGCACCCCCACTGCCTCAGCTACACCTTGGCCAGCCTCCGCGTGACCAGAATCGGTCACCAGCAGCTTGGGACGGGCCAGCCCTACCATCTCGGCAGCCTCGTCAGGCGATAGCCGGGCATTGGCCGGGGCGAACACCGCCCCGGCTCGGGCCAAAGCGACAAACAGCGCCACTGACTCCAGGTTGTTATCGCTCCATGTGACCACCCGGTCGCCCCGGCTCACCCCGAGTTTGGCCAGCACATGGCCCATTTGGTTGGCCTGGTGACTCAGCTCCCCGTAAGTGAGCGTCCGCTCGCCCAAGACCGCCGCCAGGCGAGCAGGCACCGTGGCCGCCGCATTGTCGAACACCGAGCCGATCACCAACTCCATCGCCGGGCACACTACCGGGCGACAAGCACCGATCCGGCCTGTGCTCACTGCGACCACTAGCTTCAGATCCGAATGGCGAGACAATCGGTGGGGCAATGAGCAAGAAATCGGATGCAGAGGTCGCGCTCGAAAGGGCCTATGCGACCAAGGGTCCGGAGGCCAACCGAGAGCTGTACGCATCGTGGGCTCCAACGTACGAGTCGGGCTTCATGGTCGACAGCGGTTACGTGTACCACCAGGAGGTGGTCAAGGTCTTCTGCGACAGCTTCTCTGAGCTCAACGGGCCAGTGCTGGATGTGGGCTGCGGAACCGGCGTGGTCGGAGGTGAAATGGCCAAGTTGGGCGTTTCAGTCATCGACGGCATCGACATCTCGCCGGAAATGCTGGCCGAAGCAGCGGCCAAGACTCACAACGGCCGCCCTGTGTACCGGCAGCTCGTCGAAGCCGATCTCACCGGTCGGACCGGGCTGGCCGATGGCGCCTACGCCGGCATCGTGAGCTCGGGAGCGTTCACCCATGGAGTCCTCGGACCGGAGACGATTTTGGAACTGCTTCGGGCGGCCAGCCCCGGAGCTCGTTTCGCGCTGGGGATCAACTCGGCTCACTTCGAGGAGTTCGGCTTCGACCATTGGTTGGAGCAGCGGCGGTCGGACGGCCATATCGCGGAGCTTGAATTCAGGTTGCGGCCTATCTATAGCGAAGCAGACGAGGACGACCCCGACCAGTGGACCCGCATCGCCGTTTTCGCCGCCGTGTGAGCGGAGCCGCCGGACTCTTGAGCCTGGCTAATGGCAACGTGGCACCATAGGGCCATGAGCTTGACGTCCGACCCGCTCCCCGATACCGAAGAAGGCAAGGCGTTCGACCCCTTCGCCTATCCCGAAGAAGTCCCCCACGACACGCTGAATGAGCTTCGGGCCGAGTGCCCGGTGGCCCGCACCCCCACCGGCTGGTATCTGACCAAATTCGACCATGTGCTGGCCGCGACCAGAGATGTGGAGACCTTCGTGTCCAGCTTCCGCGATCCCGGCGTGGTGGTGCCCGAGGAGGAGAAGCTCATCAGCGAGATCCCCGAACCACGCCACGGCAAAGTGCGGCGGATCATCAACGCCACCGTGGCCCATCACAAGTCGATGCGGGCCGAACCATTCGTGCGGGATCTGTGCCACCAATACCTCGACCCAATCTTGGAGCGGGGCCACGGCGAGTTGGTGGCCGAGTTCATAACCCCGGTGCCCATCAACGTGATCTCCCACCTCATCGGGGTGCCCGCCGAGGACTGGGAGCAGTTCCACATCTGGACCGACGAGGTGGTGCTGGGCGACTACCCCCGCACCAACCGCAACGAGCGGGGCGAGGGCCTGGCCGGCGCCCACCCCGAGTTCTGCGCCTACATCGACGCCCTGATCGCCGAGCGGCGGGCCAGCGATCATGCTCCCGACGACCTGGTCACCCGGCTGATCACCACCGAGATCGAGGGCCACCGGCTCACCGACGTGGAGATCCGCACCCAGTTGGCCTTCCTAATAATGTCGGGCAACGAGACCACCCGGCACCTGATCGGCAACCTGCTGTGGCGCATCATCGGCGACCCCGAGCTGTTCGCCACCCTCAAGGCCGACCGGGAACTGTGCGAGCGGGCGGTGGAGGAGTCGCTGCGCATCGACTCCCCCGCCCACATGCTCATCCGAGACTGCACCGCCGACACCGACGTGTTCGGCGCCCCCATGCGCGAAGGCGACAAGATCGTGTTCGGCGTGTCGTCGGCCAACCGGGACGAGGACTATTTCGAAGACCCCGACGCATTCCGGCTCGACCGGGACCGCCCCAAAGACCACATCGCCTTCGGCGGCGGCCCCCACATCTGCCCGGGCGCCAGCCTGGCCCGCCTCGAGGGCCGGGTGGCACTAGAGGTGTTCTTGGACCGAGTGGCAACCGCCGAGCTGGCTCCCGGCTGCGTCCGCAAGAAGACCCCGGTGTTCTGGGCCAACGGACCCCACCGCCTCGACGCGTACTTGACCCCGGAATCCGCTGACTAAACAAAGGCAACCAGCCTGGTACTGAGCAGGCTATAATGTAGTAACGTTGTTACAAATGAGGAGGTCCGGCTGATGCCCCCCGCTGCAACCACCATGAGCAGTCGAGAGTTCAACCAGGGCACGGGGAATGCCAAGAAAGCGGCGTACAACGGGCCGGTCTACATTACTGACCGAGGCCGACCCGCCTTCGTGCTTATGAGCTACGACCACTACCAGCAGCTTCTCGACGATCAACCAAGCCTCGTCGACTTGTTGAGCCTCACCCCCGGAGTAGGCGACATCGAATTGGAGATTCCCAAGCTTGACGATTCGGGCAAGCCCGCCGTCTTCGACTGATGTACGTGCTCGACACCAACATCGTCTCCGAAATTCGCAAGATCAAAACCGGAAAGGCCGATCCAGGGGTTGCAGCATGGACCCGCCGGGTAGCAACAGGTCTCACTTATATATCGGCCATCACCATTCAAGAATTGGAGCACGGCGTGCTCTTGACTGAGCGCCGTGACCCAGCCGCAGGGTCAACGCTGCGAAACTGGCTCGACAATGACGTATACGGCGCATTCGAGCAGCGGATCCTGCCCATCGACGCCACGGTCGCCCGATTGGCCGCAGCGCTTCATGTCCCCAACCCTGCTCCCGTCAACGATTCGCTGATTGCGGCAACGGCCATGGCCAACGGAATGGCCGTCGTCACTCGCAACTCCAGCGACTTCGAGCGCTTCGACAGTCTTCAGGTCTTGAACCCGTGGACGCAGGCATGACGGACAGCCAGCCAATCTCAGACATTGCCCGCTCCGGCGGAGAGCGCTACACCCACGGATACCACCAAGTAATCGTGGGGTGGCACTCACGGCGCACTGCCGAGGCATGCGCCGCCTTCTTGCTACCCCGACTGCGGCCCGATGCCGAGGTGCTCGACATCGGTTGCGGCTCGGGCACCATCACCACTGGCCTGGCCCGCCGCGCTAGCCGGGTGGTGGGTTTGGACATGTCGGCTGACGTGGTGGACGCAGCCCGGGCCCACGCTGACGACTGCGGTCTGTCCAACGCATCGTTCGAGGTGGGCTCGGTTTACGAGCTGCCGTGGGGCGATAACAGCTTCGACGTGGTGTACGCCCATCAAGTGCTCCAGCACCTCTCCGATCCAGTCCAGGCCTTGAAGGAGGCCCGGCGAGTACTGCGGCCAGGCGGACTCGTGGCGGTGCGGGACTCCGACTACGAAACCATGGTCCACGCCCCTGTGTTCCCGGCCATCGAGCGCTGGCGAGACCTCTACCACCAGGTTGCTACGGCCAATGGCGGCGAGGCAGACGCCGGGCGATACCTACTGTCGTGGGTGACCGAAGCCGGTTTCACCGATATCGAGACCACCGCCACCACCACCGCCCACACCGACCACGAGGGTCGGACTGTGTGGGGCCAGATGTGGGCAGTGCGGGTGATCGATAGCGACTTCGCCAACCATGCGATGAGCAACGGATTCGCCACCCGCGATGAGCTACAAGAGATCTCCGACGCCTTCCGCCAGTGGGCCGCCCAACCCGACGGCTTCTGGGCCTGGATAAACGGCGAGGTGATCGGAGTCAGCCCTCCGGACTGAAACTGTCACACCCATCCGTACTCTCGGACGATGAACAAAAATCCGAGGATCGAGCAAATGCAGATTTCAGCCTGGACGGCAGAGCCACATCGCAGTGCCCTCCACGACGCTGGAAGGTCCACCGATGAGGATCGCCCTCGTGACATGCTGGTTAGCAGTGCAAAGGCGAAGGGCGACTCGTTCAAGGCCGCGAACGCCATGATGGCGCAAAGGGAGCCAACCGAGACCGAATCGACTGTGCCCGACTACGGCCCAGACTTCCCTGTCTCCCCCATCCCTGCCGTCAACGTCGCTTCAGTCCCCCAGCGCTCACCTCTGCGTTACCCAGGCGGCAAGACCTGGCTCATTCCCCACATACGGGCTTGGCTCGCGCCCATACATCCCAGACCGAGGACGCTCATCGAACCGTTCTGCGGCGGGGGAACAGTAGCGCTCACCGCGGTATGTGAGGACCTGGTTGAGAAGAGCATCATGGCCGAACTCGACCACGATGTGGCTGCCTTTTGGCACACAGCACTGCGCCAGAACACTGATCTATGCCACCTCGTGTCAGCGTTCGAGCCCACACGCGAAGCCGTCTCCAATCTGGCCAACCAGGCCCCTCGAAGCCTGCTAGAGCACGGGTTTCAAACTCTGGTGCTCAACCGCACCCGACGCGGCGGCATCCTCGCCCCTGGCGCTGCTCTGACAAAGTCGGGCGAGAACAACAAGGGCCTTTCGTCTCGCTGGTATCCCGACACCCTCATCCAGCGATTGCAGACCATCGAGGCCCACGCCCCACAGATCACCTTCTGCGAGGCCGACGGCCTAGAACTCCTAGAGGTGGTTGCCGAAGCCCCCGGAACGGTGGCCTTCATCGACCCCCCCTATACCGCTGGCGGCAAGCGCGCCGGCAACCGGCTCTACACCCACCACCAGATCGATCACCGGCGGTTATTCAAGACCCTGGCCGAGACTCCAGTGGACTTCCTGATGACCTACGACCGCTCGCCGGAAATCGCCGAACTCATTGCAGAGTACGGATTCCACGCCGTCGAATTTGTCATGAAGAACACCCACCACGCCCAGATATCCGAACTCGTAATCACCCGACGAGCCGTCTTCAGATAACCAGCGATCCTCCCGATGCCCAACGAGCTGAAAACCCGATACGGGATAGCCGAGTGGTTCGGACAGGACTTCACATCAGCGACATCATCTGGCTCGTCACACGTCTAGAACGAGCAGCCGCTGGATCCTGGCAGCTAGCCCGAGACCACTGGGAGGTGCTCACCTTGGAAGACTCCAACAAACGCCTCCAAGCCGCCGAAACCGTTAGTCGAGAGCGCTTCGAGACAGCACTACAGTCACGGCTCCGACCCCTCTGACACGGTGGAGTAGCTGCTGAGGCTGCTCCGACCGAAACTGTCACACCCCCTGCTTAGGGTGGGGGGATGATCAAGACCGCACCAAGAATCCTCCCAACATTTGACTCGCCGTCTCGGCCGAAGTGGTTGGTCGAGGCTGCAAAAGAAGCCGCCTCGGCTTCATTCGCCGACTACGGCAGGACAGAGTGGCCCGACAAGGTTGCATACGCTTGCGACAAGATGCAGGCACTGGCTACCCAAGCATCTGACAACCATCCGCTGATTTGCGACCCGAAGTCGGCCCGCCGCCTTGAGGCGGGACCGGCGGGCGATGAGTTCAACGTGGCCTTGGCCGGGGAATTGCTGGGGGAGATGGTCGGCAAATTGTCATTCTCGTCTGAACACGACGAGATGTGTCGCAGTGCATATCCCGTCTTGTGGGACTTGGCTCTTGACGAATGTGCCAATGACCCCGACATGCCGGAAGCACCGGATCAGATTCTGTATGACCACAGCATTCGACTGTCAGAAGCCTGCAAGGACGGACCTCCCTGGCCCTCAGGACTGCATTACGCCAGCCACGCGGTGATGGAGTTCGCCCACCATGCCTCGGCCTACAGCTCTACTGGCCTCGGATTGGCTCACGCTGCTCCGGTCCCAGTGGAATGGCCGCCTCCTGATGCTCCATCTGCCTTGGCTTCGGCCCGGCGCACCTTGAGCGAGGCCCTTGATTCCGCGCTGTTGAGTCAAGACGAATACACCGCCAAGCTGCATGCCTTCCTATCTGCTCGTGACAACCCGAATCTCCCCGACCCGACCGTTGCGGAGACCGACCAGGTGGCTGCCGCTCTGCGCGACTGGAACGAGAGCGTCATTCCCGCGGCGAGGGGCCTCGCAGCAGCCACCTATGCCCATGCCTGGGAGTGGGCCAGCTCCGATCAAGACCGCTGGGATCTCGGAGTGATCATCTACGCCCACACCGAGGCGTTCCTCTCTGTCCACCACCTCAGGCAAGCCACCGATGCTTACGACCTGACCGACGCCGCCTGCCGCAGTTACGCCTGGTGGTGGTGCCACGACCGGAAGCTAGACATCGCCTCCCTACGGGAGACCGTAAGCACTTGGTAGACCTCGGAACGCTGCCAATTCTCACTTAGACTACTTTTTCTCACCCTTGTCGATATTTTTCAGCCCTTGATGGTGAGGAGTTCGAGGAGGTTGCCGTCGGGGTCGCGGAAGTAGACGGACTGGCCGCGCTCGCCGTTGCTGGCGGGGCGGGGGGCGGGGCCTTCGATGACCTCGATGCCGTGTTCGGCCAGATGGGCTTGGGCTTCGGCAATGGTTGCGCCCCAGCGGAAGCACAGGTCTACCGAGCCGGGGGTGGGCAGTCGGGCGTGGGGGGAGGCCGGGGAGGCGCCGGGATGCACGTTGATGCGATTGGCCCCCATCTGCATCATCACGATCGGCATTTTCCCGGCCCGGAACTCCTCTAGGTACATGGGCTCAGCCCCCAGCACCTTGCAGTAGAAGGCCACGGTGGCCTCCACGTCGGCCACGGTGATGGCCAGATGGTCGAATCCCTCAACGCTCATGTTGTCTCCGTCCGCAAGGGGATGCCCGCGGTGGAGCCCCCGTCGATGATGTACTCGTGGCCTGTCTGGTAAGACGCCGCGTCCGACACCAGATAGCAGGCTAGATCGGCCACCTCGGCGGCCACTCCGGCCCGGCGCAGCGGCACATGGCCGAACAACTCGGGGCGGCCGTGACGATCGGCCGACAACATGGCGGTCTCGATCGGGCCGGGATGGATGGAATTAACCCTGATCCCTTTGGGACCCAGTTCGATGGCCGCCACCTTGGACAGGCCCCGAACCGCCCACTTGGTGCCTCCGTAAGCCGCGTGTTGGGCAATACCCGCCATTCCGGCGATTGATGAGATGTTGACGATACCTCCGCCTCCTGCCTCGGCCATGGGATTGACCACGCTTTGGATGCCCAGGAACGTGCCTAGGTAATTCACCTGCCAGATTCGGTGCAAGCTCTCCGGGGTCTCGTCCATCAAAGGGGCGGTCCAGTGGATGGCCGCATTGTTCACCAGTGCCCGCAGCGGCCCCCGCTCCACCGCGGCGGCTACCACCCGAGCCCAGTCATCAGGCGAGGACACATCATGGTGCAGGTACAGAGCCTGGTCCCCCATATCAGCGGCCACCGCCTCCCCCTGCTCGTCGAGCACATCGCCCATCACCACGAATGCGCCCTCGGCAATGAACTTTCGGGCCTCGGCCTCGCCCTGTCCCCGAGCCGCCCCGGTAATGATCGCCACTCGTCCGTCAAGACATCCCATGGCAGATGTTCTAGCCGATCAGCTCACTGCGGCTAGCAGTAGTGTTCACAGCCATGCCATACCCGCAATCAGTCCTGGACATCGCCGCCCGCATCAACAACTGGGGACGATGGGGAGAAGACGATCAGATCGGCACGCTCAACTTCCTCACCGACGAGGTGGTGAAGGAGGCCGCGCAGTGCATCCGCACCGGCAAGCGCATCTCTCTGGCCTATCCCCTGCACAAAGACGGCCTCCAAACCGGCGTCATCCCCGGTCGGGTCAACCCGCTCAAGACCATGGTGTCGCTCAACTCATCCATGCTGGGCGACCCCGACATGTTCCACACTAGCGACGACGTGGTCACCATGGGCCTGCAATGCGCCACCCACTGGGACGGGCTGTGCCACGCCATGTACCGGGGCAAGCTCTACAACGGCCACGACGCCTCCACCATCACCGAGTGGGGGGCGTCGGTGTGCGGAATCGAGCAAGTCAAAAGCCTCACCGGGCGAGGCGTGCTGCTCGACATCGCCAAGCTCCACGGGGTGGACGTGCTGGAGCCGGGCCATGCCGTCGGCTACGACGACCTGACCAACGCGGCTGAAGCCCAAGGGGTGGAGATCCACACCGGCGACATCATCCTGGTGCGCACCGGGCTGTTCGCCTACGCCAAGGCCGGCGACCTCGACAACTACTACGGCGAGCCCATTCCCGAGTTGGGGGTTGTGCGCTCCGCCGGCATCGGGGTGACGGCCTGTGAGTGGTTCTACGACCACAACATCGCCGCGGTGGCCACCGACAACATCGTGTTCGAAGTGCTGCCCTTCGACCCGGCCTTTGAGGGGGCGATCATCGCCATCCACTGCCTCAACCTGGTGGACATGGGCCTCACCCAAGGCCAGAACTGGGACCTCGAGGAGTTGGCCGCCGACTGCGCCGCTGACGGCCAATACGACTTCTTCCTGGAGGCTTCGCCGCAGCCGTTCGTCGGCGGGCTGGGATCACCGGTCAACCCGGTGGCCATCAAGTAGAGAGATGTGGCCAGAGCAGTCAGGACAGCCTTCCAACCTGCTCCTCAAGCATACGGAGATCAAGGCTCTCGCGTAGGGAGTCGGCCAGCCGATCCAAGTCGCGCAACCAACGGCCATGCTGGTCCTCACCGGGGTCTGCCTTCCATCCCAGCCACTCCTCCAGCACTGCATGGCGATATTCGGCTAGGTCGAAGAGCCCGTGCACATAGGTTCCCATCACCCGGCCGTCCTCCGACCGGGCGGCGAAGGGATAGAGCATCGGATCTTGCGGGCTCTCGCCGTGGCGAATCTCGTACCCGGCGAATTCACACTTATCTGGCCACCGGGCCTGCCCAGAGACAGTGCG
Organism: Candidatus Poriferisocius sp.; assembly: GCF_965208475.1. Lineage (GTDB taxonomy): Bacteria > Actinomycetota > Acidimicrobiia > Acidimicrobiales > Bin134 > Poriferisocius. Next base: position 1,919,805 of record NZ_OZ242338.1, read on the forward strand.
GACGAGTTTTTCCTGCTTGAGCTCGGCTTCCACCGGCAGCCAACCCAGCCCGTCGGTATTTGCGGGCCCCTCGATGCCAAGAGGGTCGAGAATACGCTGGCCGAGCATCTGCAATCCCCCGCACAGACCGAGGACCCGACCGCCGTAGCGCACATGGCGCTCTAGCGCCTCCACCCAGCCGTTCTGGCGAAGCCACGACAAATCGCCGGCCACCGCCTTGGAGCCAGGCAGCACCGCCAAGTCGAGTCCAGATAGAGAATCGGGATCGGCCAACCAGCAGAAGTCGATTCTGGGATCGTCTGCAATCGGATCCAAGTCGGAGGTGTTGCTGGCCCTCGGGTAGAAGACTCCCCCTACCCTCAACTTCGAAGAGGCCTCGTCGCTGTGATGTCTGCCTCGTCCCCCTAGAAAGGAATACGGGGCATCTTCTTCCGGCAGCGCCAGATCGTGAAGATAGGGCACACAGCCCAACAGAGGTCGCTGAGTCCGCTCGGTAAGCCAGTCGCACGCGTCGCCCAGCAAAGAGGCTTCGCCCCGAAATCGATTGATCACCAGGGCCTTGACCAATCGGCGATCAGGCGGATCGAGCGCGTCCATCGTGCCGTGCAAGGACGCGAATACGCCGCCGCGGTCGATATCGCCGATCAGCCAAACCGGCACCTCTGCGGCCTGGGCGAAGCCCATGTTGGCGATGTCCCCAATCCTCAGATTGGGTTCAGACGGCGAGCCTGCTCCTTCGACCAACACGAAGTCGTACTCCTCGCACAAGCGGTTAAAGGCAGCGAGCACTTCGGGCAAGAGCCCCTCTCGATCCTCCCGAAACCGGTTGGCCAACAGCGTCCCCCGTACTTGACCGGAGACCACCAGCTGGGCCTTTCGGTCGGCTTCGGGTTTGAGGAGCACCGGGTTCATGTCGACCGTCGGCTCAAGGCCACTGGCAAACGCTTGCAGGGCTTGGGCCCGGCCGATCTCGCCTCCCGAAGGACAAGCAGCAGAGGCGTTGCTCATGTTCTGCGGCTTGAATGGGGCGACGGAAACACCCGAGCGGGCCAGTAGGCGGCACAGCCCAGCAGTGAGCAGAGACTTGCCGACGCCCGAAGCCGTCCCCTGGAGCATCAGCGCTCTGCTCACAGGCCAGAAGAAGGCGCTTCTCGATTGGCGGCCGCCTCGGCGCGCTCCTCCTCGGAGCGGATCTGTTGGCGCAGCGGGATCTGGCGGATGAACAGAGCAGCCAGAATGCCCAAGGCGATAACTGGCGCGCCCACCGTGAAACAGCGCTGCACCCCCACTGAGAAAGACTCCAGCACAGCGTTGATGATGGAGGGATCCTGGATGGCCCGGATCTGCTGGGGGCTGCCCAGCAGCTTCTCGGGATCGGGCAGCGTGGCCAACTGGTCAGGGGTCACCTTGGACTCCAGGGAGGAGTTGAGCCCGGCGGCATAGATGGCGCCCATGACCGCCGCCCCGATGGTGCCGCCCAGAGACCGCACAAAGTTGGTGGCCGCGCTCACCATGCCGATGTCGCGATGGGGGCTGGCGTTCTGCACCACCAGCACCAGCACCGGCATGGTCATGCCCAGCCCCAGGCCGATGACGAACACCATGAGCCCCACCTGAACCTGGGTGATGCCCTGGTCCAAGAACAGTGCCAGCAGCAACATCCCGGTAGTCATCAACGCGGTACCGAGCACCAAGAACCCCTTGTAGTGCCCGTACAGGGTGAGCAGTCGCCCCGACACGACCGACGTGAAGATGATGCCGATGAACATGGGCATCATGTTGAGCCCCGAGCCGGTGGCGCTCACCCCCGACACCACCTGCAAGAACACCGGGATGAACAGGGTGGCCCCGAACATGACCAGCCCGATGAGCATCATGACCACCATCGACCAGCGCACGACGTCGTTGGAATACAGACGAGGGGGAAGGATCGGATCCTCCGCTCGGGTCTCCCACCAGAAGAACGCGGGCAGCAAGACGGCTGAAATGATGAATATGAGGACCATCGTCGGTGACGACCAAGCCAGCTGGTTGCCCCCCAGGCTGAGAGCGATCAGCAGCGGGGTGAATCCGGCGATGAGCAGCCCGGCGCCCAGCCAGTCGATGGGGCGGGACACCACGTCGAGGCGCACGTTGAACAGCAGGGCAATGGCCGCCATCGAGATCAGGCCCACGGGGATGTTCACGTAGAACACCCAGCGCCAGCTCAGATGGTCGACGAAGAACCCGCCGATGAGCGGACCGGCGACGCTGGCCGTGCCGAAGGTGCCCGCGATATAGCCCTGGTAGCGCCCCCGCTCGTTGGGGGCGACGATGTCGCCCACGATGGCCATGGGCAGGGCCAAAAGGCCGCCGCCGGCCAACCCCTGCAATGCCCGGAACAACACGAGCTGCAACATGGTCTGCGACAGGCCAGCCAACGCCGAGGTGATGATGAAGAAGCCGATGGTGATCTGGAACACCAGCTTGCGGCCGTAGAGGTCGCTGAGCTTGCCGATGAGCGGGGTGGAGATGGTGCCGGTGAGCAGATAGGAGGTGATGACCCAGGCCACTTGGTCTTGGCCGCCCAGCTCGCCGGCGATGGTGGGCACCGCGGTGGCCAGCACCGAGTTGTCCAGCGCGGCCAGGAACATTCCGGTCATCAGGGCGATCATGATTATGTGGACCTGGCGGGGGGCGAGTTCCTCCGCCTCCACCAACTCGGGATTGAACAGGCGGGCCCTCATCTCATCCGGCCCAGCAGATCAACCCGTCCACCGCCTAGATGGCTCGGGTCTTGCCTTCCCAGTAGGGGTCGCGCAGCCGTCGCTTGTAGAGCTTGCCGTTGGGGTCGCGGGGCATCTCGTCGGTGAAGTCGATGGAGCGGGGCCACTTCTGCTTGGCGATCTGGTCGCGGAGGAACTCCATGATGGCTCCCCGTGTGTCATCGTCGGCAGCTACCCCCGCAGCCGGCTCGATCACCGCTTTGATCTCCTCGCCGGTGTCCTCGTTGGGGATCCCGAACACCGCGGCATCGCCCACCAACGAACTCTGGAGCAGCGCCCCCTCGATCTCGGCGGGATAGATGTTCATCCCGCCCACGATGATCATGTCGTTGGCCCGGTCGTTGAGAAACAGGTAGCCGTCGTCGTTGAAGTAGCCCACGTCGCCCACGGTGAAGAACTCCTCCCCCAGTCGGGCCTTGTCGGTCTTGTCCTTGTCCTTGTAGTACTCGAATGTCTGACCGGTGGGCATCTTCATGTAGATGGTTCCGCTGGCGCCGGGCGGCAGGCGGTTGCCGTCCTCGTCCACCACGATGACCTCCGACCCCGGCCAGGGCCGGCCCACCGTGCCGGGGTACTGGCGCCACTCCTCGGGTGGTATGTAGGTGCCGCCCCCCTCGGTGGCCGCGTAGTACTCCCAGATGCAGTCGCCCCACCAGTCGAGCATCTTCTGCTTGGTCTCGACCGGGCAGGGGGCTGCGGCGTGAATCATCCGCCGCAGCGACGACACGTCGTAGCGCTCCTTCACCTCGTCGGGGAGTTGGAGCAGGCGGTGGAACATGGTGGGGACCATGTGGCTTTGGGTGACCTTGTAGCGGTCGATGCGCTCAAGCGCCCCCTCGGCGTTCCAGCGGCCCATCACCACCGCGGGATGTCCCATGTGCAGCGAGGTCGTACACCAGATGTTCACCGCGGTGTGGTAAAGCGGAGCCTGGGTGATATGGACATTTTCCTGGTGGGGCATGATGCCCAGCAGCATGAACAGCCCTCCGGATCCGGCGGCTGATTCGTCGGGGTGAACGCCGGGGAGCGCCCGCCGTACCCCCTTGGGCCGCCCGGTGGTGCCCGACGTGTAGAACATAAAGGAGCCGGTGGTGAGATCGTCGGGCCGGGTGGCAGGTTGGGCGTCGACCAACTCTGAGAGGGGGCGGAAGCCGTCGATGCTGCCCACTGAGAACCGGTTGGCAGCGGGCACGTCGCTGTCCTCCAACACTCTGAGGGCCTGGTCGACGAAGTCCTCGTGGACGATGAAGGCCTTGGTCTCGCTGTCGTTGACGATGTAGGCGATCTCCGGGCCGGCCAGGTGCCAGTTCACGGTGGTGAGGTAGTAACCCCCCTGGTAGGCGGCCATCGAAGCGGCCACCTGCTCGATCCCGTTGGGCAGCACGGTGGTTACCTGGTCGCCGGTGGAGAGACCCGCGGCCCGCAGGCCGTGGACGATGCGGTTGGTCAGCTCGGCTAGCTCCCCGTAGGTGATCTCGTTGTAATGGGGGTCGACTACCGCCAAACGCTGCGGGTCAGCCTCGGCGATCTTCCAGAACCCCAGCACGTCGGTATCAGCCATGCGTCCTCCAGTCGGCGTGAGTGCTTGGAGGATGGTAGGCGCAGGCAGATGAAAGGCCGAAACCGTGGCTATAGGCCGGTGAAGTCGGGGGGACGCTTCTCCATGAATGCGGTGATGGCCTCGACGTTGGCGGGCGCCCCCATAAGTCGGCTGAAGGCGGCGTTCTCCCGCTCGCGGGCCGCGGCCACCCCGTCGTGCCATCCGTGCGTGATAAGCGCCTTCGATTCAACCAGAGACGACACCGGCAGCCCGGCCAGCTTCTGGGCGTGGGCCATTGTCATTTCCATCAGCTCCTCAGGCGGGCACACCTTCCATACCAAGCCCATCACCTTGGCCTCGTCGGCGCTGATCCACTCGGAGCTGAGCAGGGTCCACATGGCCTGCTGTCGGCCCAGAAGCAGCGGGAAGGTGTAGCTGCTGGCCGCTTCGGGGGCCACCCCCAGGCTGGAGAACGGGCACCGCAGCCGGGCTTCGGTAGACATGAAAGACAGATCGGCGAACCCCAGCATGGTGGTTCCCACTCCGATGGCCAGGCCGTTCACCGCGCAGATGAACGGCTTGGGAAATGAGTCCATCTGGTCGAGCATTCCGGCGAATCCGTGCACGCCGGACTCGATGCCGCCGCCGCCGGGGTTCCGAGCGCCCATCTCCACCAAGTCGGTGCCGGCACAGAACGCCCGCCCGTTGCCGGTGAGCACCACTACCGCCACATCGGGGTCGGCGGCGGCGTCGATCAGCGCTTGGGCGGTGGCGTCGTACAGGGCCTCGTTGAAGGCATTGAGGGCGTCGGGCCGGTTCAGCCTGAGCAACCGCACCCGACCGTGGTCTTCGATCTCCAACATCGATCCGGCAGCCTACAACGGGTTCCAGCAGGGTTTGCGACCCAGCCCAGTTGTGCTCATCGGGGTTCAGCCATGAGGCTCGCGTTCAACCTGAAATGCCTGCTCACAAAACCGCATCGAGCCGACCAGTCCGGGGGTGGGCGGCAAGTATATGGAATGGGCTGAGCCAAATAGTGGATTTACTGGTGAACCCAGTTGTGGGCAGCGCAGATCATATCTATAGTGCCATGCACAGCATGACACTCGGGATCGCGTTAGGGGCTTATCTCGTCGTGCATTTGCTCGGCGCCTATCTTCTGCGCGCCTCCGGTGTAGGCCAAGACCTGTTCGGCCGCTTCCGCAACGTCCCCGACCTCCCCGACCCGAGGCAGCTGGCCGAGTACCCCGCCTTCGTGGAGAGCCATTCCTTCTGGGACACCGAAGGCGATGTGATTCTCAATGAGGTCGACGAGTTCGAGATCGAGGAAGTCTTCTGGAGCCGGAGGCGGCGCAAAACCGCCTGATCCTGCTGATCAGTTCGACTTGGCGTGGAGGCCGCCGTCTACCAGCACCACGGCGCCGTTGATGAACGAGGCGGCGGGCAGCACCAATGACAGGGTGATCTGGGCTACTTCCTCGGGATCGCCGTAACGGCGGAGCGGCACTCTACGTCGTGCATATTTCTCCTTGGCCTCATTGGGGATGGAGGCAGTCATCCCGGTGCGGATAGGGCCCGGGCAAACCGCGTTGGCGGTCACCCCGAAGCGGCCCAGTTCCACGGCCAGCGCCCGGGTGAAGCCCACCACCCCGTGCTTGCTCACGGTGTAGGGCGAGTTGTCGGGGGTGGCCATGATCCCCTCAGTGGAGGCCACGTTGACGATGCGCCCGTCCCCGTTGCGCTTCAGGTCGTCCAGACAGGCCCGCACCATGCGCATCTGGGCGACCAGGTTCACCTCTAAGACCGCGGCCCACACATCCTCGTACTCGGCAGCGTCCACTGGGGCGCCGGTGGCCACGCCCGCGTTGTTGACGAGGATGTCTATCGGCCCCAACTCGGCCCGCACCCAGGCCACCGCCTCCTCGATGGCCCCGGGATCGGCCATGTCGCACACCGACGCCAATGCGGTGCCGCCCGCGCCGATGATGGCATCAACCGTTGCGTCCAACCCATCACGGTTGACATCGAGCGCAGCCACCTTGGCCCCCTCGTCGGCCAGCAGCCACGCGGTGGCCCGGCCCATGCCCGAGGCCGCGCCGGTGACCACCGCCACCCGCCCGGCCACCGAGCGGTCCAGCTTGCTGAGACGGGCCATCAGCCCTTTCCCCGGACGTCCACCCGCCCGATCCCTGTTGCCAGCTTGCCGAGACGGGCCATCAGCCGCAGTGAGAGCGCTCGTGCTCGATCAGCCAGGTCTTGACCTCGGGACGGCCTCCGTACTCCCCTACCGAGCCGTCGCTTCGCACTACTCGGTGACAGGGCACGATCAGCGGGAAGGGGTTGGTGGACATGGCCGTGCCTACCGCTCGTGCCGCTCTCGAAGAGCCCGCCATGCGGGCCAACTCCCCATACGACACGGTGGTGCCGTAATCCACTGTCATAAGTTCGTCCAGAACCCGGCGATAGAACCCGTGGCTCAGCCGCCAGTCCAAGGCCAGCTCGAACCGTCGGCGGCGGCCCTCGAAATACTCGCGAAGCTGGGCGATGGGCTCGTCCACCCAAGCGGGGTCGCCCTGGCCTGTCGAACACGGCAGTTCGGCCAGCTCGGACATCATGTCCTCCCTGGCTTCCATGTAGCCGAAGCCGATTCTCACCACCCCTTGCGGTGTGGCCGCCAAGTTCAGTTGACCTATCGGCGTGTCCAGAGACCCCAGGGCAACCCCGAAGTCATCGGCTTCAGATGGGGCGAAATCGTTGCGGGTCAGCAGCGCAGTCGGAGACATGGCACTGACCGTAGCGGAATACCAGACTGAGGCGGTGGAGTCTTTGTGCAGTGAAAGCCAGATCTCATGAATGAGCGGGAGTCCCCGAGCACCGACCTTCCAGGCATTGATGCAGAAGCGGTCACCGCCTGGCTGACCGGCAGCATCGCCGACTGCGAGCCCCCGTTCGCCTTCGATCTGATCGCGGCGGGCGGGTCGAACCTCACCTTCCGTCTGTCTGACTCTGGGGGCCGGCAGTGGGCGCTGCGACGGCCCCCAGTGGGGTCGGCGCTGGCCACCGCCCACGACATGGGCCGGGAGTGGCGCATCATGGCGGCTTTGGGCGAGGCCGGCGATGTGCCGGTGCCCGAGATGGTGGCCTTCTGCGACGACCACTCGGTGAGCGGGGCCGACTTCTACGTGATGGGCTTCGTGGAAGGGCGCATCCTCAGAGACAAGGACTCGGCTGCCGACATTACCCCCGAGCAGGCCGAGATCGCCACCCAGAGCCTGCTGGATGTGCAGATCGCCTTCCACACCCTCGACCTCGACGAGGTGGGGTTGGGCGACTTGGGCCGCCGGGAGGACTATGTCGGCCGCCAGCTCAAGCGGTGGCGCCGCCAGGTGGAGGCCGCAGGCGTGCGGGAGGTGCCCCTGCTCATCGAGTTGCACGAGCGGCTGAGCGCGGCCAAGCCCGCCGAGGTTGCCCCCGCCGCGCTGGCCCACGGCGATTACCGCTTCGACAACACCGTGCTCGACGACCAGTGGCGCATCGCCGCAGTGCTCGACTGGGAGCTGTGTACCACCGGGAATCCCATCGCCGACTTCGCCTGGTCGCTCCAGTACTGGGCCGACCCCGGCGACGAGATGAGCTTCCTCACCGATCCCCCCACCGTGCTGGACTGCTTTGCCCGCCGCGCCGAGGTGGCCGAGCGCTACGCCACCCAGTCGGGCTTCGACCTGTCCGACCTCGGCTACTACGCCGTGTTCAGCTGGTGGAAGCAGGCCTGCATCGTTGAAGGGGCCTACGCCCGCCGCCTGAAGGGCATGACCGGCGGCATGGGAACCACCGGCGACGTCGATGACATCGCCCGCCGAGTAGACGCCATGCTGGCCCACGCCGCCGACATGGCTGCCGGGGTGCTGTAGATCCGTCGAGGTCAGGCGGCAGCGGCCACCAGGGTGGTGAGCAGCGCCAGAGTGAGGATCGACATGGGCACTCCGAGTCGGAGGTAGTCGGTGAAGCGGTAGCGGCCGGGGCCGTAGACCATAGTGTTGGTCTGGTAGCCGATGGGGGTGAGGAACGAGGCCGAGGCGGCCACGGCCACGCCGAGCGCCAGGGTGCGGGGATCCAAGCCGGCCTGAGCGGCCGCCTCCAGCGCCACCGGGAACACCAGGGCCACCGCGGCCACGTTGGTGATCAGCTCGGTCAGCAGCATGGCGGCGATCACGATGCCCAGCACCACCCCGGCGTCGCCCAGAAAGTCGAAGCCGGTGACGATGCCATCGGCCAGGTTTTCGGCCAAACCTGCCTCGTCCAGCGCGGCCCCCAGCCCGAACGCCGCGCCGATGGTGATCAGCACGCTGAAGTCCACCGCCTCTCGGGCCTCGCGGGGGGTGAGCACCCCGCCCACAACCACCGCTCCCGCGGCGATCAGCGCCGCCTCCAGCACGCTCAACACACCGGCCGCGGGCAGCACCACCAACGCCACCACCGCAGCCAGCGCCACCGGCGCCCGCCGAGTGGCCCGGGGCGGCGATCCGCCCAACCGGGACACCAGCAAGAAGTCGCTGTGGTTGCTCCACCGCTGGTCGAACCCGTCGGCGGCCAGCACCAGCAGCGTGTCGCCAACCCTCAGCCGCACCTGGCCGAACTTGGCCTCCACCGGGGCGCCGGAGCGGTGGATGCCCACCACCGCAGCCTGGTAGCGGCTCCGGAACCCGGCCTCGGCCAGCGTGCGCCCGCTGAGGGGCGAGGCCGCTCCCACCACCGCCTCGAAGAAGGTGTGGTCGTCGGAGTCCACCGCCTCCAGATGGGGATCCTCGGCGGATGCCAGCCCGGCCATGGCTTGGAGGTCGACAACCAGGTCGACCCGCCCCGCGAAGGTGAGCCGGTCGCCGCCCCGAAGTACGAACGTGGGGGCCACCGGGGCGATGACCGTTCCCTGCCGTTCCACCTCTACCAAGAACACCCCTTGAAGATGGCGCAGTCCCCCGGCCTCCACGGACTGCCCGTCGAAGGCCCCCTGCTCGACCACCTCCATCGACACCAGGTAGGAGCGCCCCTCGCCGGTGGCCTCAGGATCCCGGCGGTCGGGCAGCAGCCAGGGAGCGGCCACCACGATCAGCACCAACCCGGCACCGGCCAGCGGCAGGCCGAAGCGGGCCAGCTCGAACATCTCCAGCTCGTCTTCGCCCACCGATTGCAGCAGGCCGCCCAGCACCAGGTTGGTGCTGGTGCCGATGGCGGTGATGGCCCCTCCCAGGATGGTGGCGTAAGACAGCGGGATCAGAAACCGGGAGGCGGCTCGGCCGTAGCGCTCGGCCCAGCTCCGCACTGCGGGTACCAGCATGGCCACGATAGGGGTGTTGGCCAAGAAAGCCGATGCCGCGCTGGCCGGCGCCAGCAACCGGATCAGCGCGGCCCGATTCCCTGAGCCCCGATCCAGCACCCGGGCCACAATCGGCTGCAAGGCGTTGGTCTTTGTCACCGCGCCGGCCACCACGTAAAGCGCGCCGATGGTGATGGGCGCTGGGTTGCTGAACCCGCTGAAAGCCGCGTCGGCGCCGATGACTCCAAGCAGAAACAGCCCCCCGACAGCTCCCAGCAAGCCAGCAGCGGGTGAGAGCCGGTTGCTGATGAGCCCAGCACCCATTACTGCCAACACCGCGACGGTGAGCACCGCGTCGCCATCCATCCAATTAGATGCTAGGGGTCCTCCTGTGAATTGGCGGGGTGGATTGGCGGCTTGATGGCTCAAACGCGGCCGTCCTGCGATATTAAATACCCCCGTGGCCTCAAACTTGATCCAACCCCACGGCGGCGAGCTGGTCGACCTGCTGGTCGACGACGACACCGCCGAAGAACTCACAGCAACATCGCGCGACCTGCCGTCGTGTACCCTCCAACCCCGACACCTGTGCGACTTGGAACTTCTGCTGAATGGCGGCTTCTCCCCCCTGCGGGGATTCATGGGCCAAAGCGACTACGACCGGGTGTGCTCCGAAATGCGGCTGGCCGACGGGACACTGTGGCCGATGCCCATAACCCTGGATGTGGATGCCAAGACCGCTGAGGCGGCCCAGGCTGCCGGTCGGCTGGCGCTGCGCGACGTGGAGGGGGTCATGCTGGCTGTGCTCACGGTGAGCGACGCGTGGCGACCCGATGTCCAGTCGGAGGCCGAGGCAGTGTTCGCCAGCTCCGACCCCGATCACCCCGGCGTTGGCCACCTAATGCGGAGCAACGCCCCGGTTTATCTCGGCGGATCGGTGCAGGGTTTGCAACTCCCCGTCCACTACGACTTCACCGAACTGCGGAGCACCCCGGGCCAGCTGCGGGCCGCGTTCGATGCGGCGGGATGGAGCCGGGTGGTGGCCTTCCAAACCCGCAACCCGATGCACCGGGCCCATGTGGAGCTCACCAGGAGGGCCGCGGTGGAGGCCGACGCCAACCTGCTTATCCACCCGGTGGTGGGCATGACCAAACCCGGCGACGTGGACCACTACACCCGGGGCCGGGTGTACCAGCACATCATCATGCGCTACCCCGAGGACTCGGCCATGCTGGCCATGCTGCCGCTGGCCATGCGCATGGGCGGCCCCCGAGAAGCGGTGTGGCACGCCATCATCCGCAAGAACCACGGCGTGTCCCACTTCATCGTGGGCCGCGACCACGCCGGTCCTGGCGCCGACGCGTCGGGCACGCCCTTCTACGGCCCCTACGACGCCCAAGACATGCTCCAGGACTACACCGACGAGCTGGGCGTGGCCATGGTGCCGTTCAAGATGATGGTGTACGTCCCCGACAGCGACAACTACCACCCGATCGACGAGGTGGACGAGGGAACGGCCACCCTCAGCATCAGCGGCACCGAGCTGCGCGACCGGTTGGCATCGGGCGACGACATCCCCGAGTGGTTCAGCTATCCCGAGGTGGTGGCCGAGCTGCGCCGGACCCATCCCCAGAAGTCGAAGCAGGGCTTCACCGTGTTCTTCACCGGGCTCAGCGGCTCGGGCAAGTCAACCATCGCCAACGCCCTCATGTCCAAGCTGCTGGAGCGGGGCGGGCGGCCGGTAACGCTGCTGGACGGCGACGTGGTGCGCACCAACCTGTCATCGGAGCTGGGTTTCTCCAAAGAGCACCGCGACATCAACATCACCCGCATCGGGTACGTGGCCTCGGAGATCACCAAGCACGGCGGCATCGCCATCTGCGCGCCGATCGCCCCCTACGCCGAGCCCCGGCGCCGCAATAGGGAGGCAATCTCGGCCAACGGCGGCTACGTGCTGGTGCATGTGTCCACCCCGCTGGAAGTGTGCGAACAGCGGGACCGCAAGGGCCTGTACGCCAAAGCCCGGGCGGGCATCATCAAGGAGTTCACCGGCATCTCCGACCCCTACGAGGAGCCCATCGACGCCGATATCTTGCTGCCCACCGTGGATCAGACGCCCGATGAGGCGGCTCAGACCATCGTCGACCACCTGGTGGCCGAGGGATATCTCGAATAGCCCGGCAACCGGGATGCTGCGCTCCGACAATCAGATCGGCTAGACCGCTCCTATGTCCCGCTCCGGCAATCCGACCGGCTAGACCGCTCTTATGTCCCGCTCCGAAGATCTGGCCCGGATAGCCGACGCTCTGGCTGCGGCTGCCGAAGTGCTGGAGCGGTTCACGCCAGGCGAGGTCGAGGCCGAGTTGAAGGACGGGGGCGATCCGCTGACCGCGGCTGACACCGCGGTGAACGAGGTGCTGGCCGAGTCGCTGCGGGGGGGCGACGAGGGTTGGCTGTCGGAGGAAAGCGCCGATGTCGGCGACCGGTTGGACCGGCGGAGGGTGTGGGTGGTGGATCCGATCGACGGAACCCGGGAGTTCATCGACGGCATCCCCGAATGGTGCGTGTCGGTGGGGCTGGTGGAAGACGGCGTGCCGGTGGCCGGCGGCGTGCTGAGCCCGCCCAACGGCCACCTCATCATCGGATCGGACGAGACCGGTGTGGTGTGCAACGGCGCCGTGGCCAAGACGACGCCCACCACCGACCTGCGGGGCGCGCTGGTGCTGGCCTCCCGCAGCGAGGTGCGGCGGGGAGAGTGGGAGCGTTTCTTCTCCGCACCCATCGCGGTGCGCAACATGGGCTCGGTGGCCTACAAGCTGAGCCTGGTGGGGGCCGGGCTGGCCGACGCCACGTGGACGCTGGTGCCCAAGAACGAGTGGGATGTGGCCGGCGGGGCCGCGCTGGTAAGAGCCGGCGGCGGGCGGGTTTTCGGGGCCGACGGCGCCGATGTGGGGTTCAACCGGGCCGACCCGCTGATGGGCGGCTTCATCGCGGTTGCCCCCGGCCTCAGCGATCAGGTGATGGACCTGCTCGGCATCCGTTCAAAGCGGTGAACGTGTTTCGGCGGCTCGAAACGCATTCACCTGGGAAAAAGCGATGAACGACCACCAACTGGCCACCTCGCTGGCCACCGAGGCCGGAGAGCGGCTGGTGGGGCTGCGGGCCGAGATGAGCGGACAGCGCCTGGCCCCGTTCGCTGTGGGAGCGCGAGGCGACGCCGTCGCCCATGAGTTTATCGAAGACGCCCTCAACGAGCACCGTCCCGACGACATGGTGCTGTCGGAGGAGTCGCTGGACGACCGCCGCCGGCTTCAGCATCGCCGGGTGTGGATCGTGGACCCGCTGGACGGCACCCGGGAGTTCTCCACTCCGGGCCGCACTGATTGGGCGGTCCATGTGGCCCTGGTCGCCGACGGCACGCCTGTCGCCGCCGCGGTGGCCCTCCCCGCCCAGGGGATCACCCTGTCCACCAAGCCGGCCCCGCCCACACCGGAGGCCGCTGTCCCGCCCCGGGTCATCACCAGCAGAAGCCGTCCCGGCCGCCTATCCCGCCGCATCGCCGATGCCATCGGGGCCGAAATCGTCCAGCTCGGCTCGGCCGGGGCCAAAGCCGCCGCCGTCATAGGCGGCGAGGCCGAGGTGTATGCCCACGCGTCGGGGCTGCACGAATGGGACTTGTGCGCTCCCGCTGCGGTGGCCGCCGCCGCCGGGCTGCACGTCTCCCACTTAGATGGGTCAGAGGTGCGGTTCAACCAATCCGACACTTACGTGTCCGATTTCGTGATCTGCCACCCCGATTTCGCCTCGGCCGTCATCACCCGGTGATTTTCGCCGCCGTCCCCCCGTAGATTGGGAGCTGCTGTGAGATTGGTGATCGCCCGCTGCTCGGTGGACTACGACGGCCGGTTGGCCGCGCGTCTGCCCGAGTCCGTTCGGCTCATCATGATCAAAGCCGACGGCTGCGTGGCCATCCATGCCGACGGCGGGGCCTACAAGCCGCTGAACTGGATGAACGCCCCCAATCGGCTGTCGGAGGAAGACGGTGTCTGGACGGTGGTCAACCCGGCTGGCGAGAAGCTGACCATCACCATCCACGAGCTGATCTCCGACACCGCCCACGAGCTGGGCCACGACCCCGGGCTGGACAAAGACGGGGTGGAGGCCCATCTTCAGGAGCTGCTGGCCGCTACGCCCGAGGTGCTGGAAGACGGGTTCCTGCTGGTGCGGCGGGAGTACCCCACCGACATCGGTCCGGTGGATCTGCTGTGCCGAGACGCCGACGGCCGCGTCGTCGCGGTTGAGGTGAAGCGGCGCGGGGAGATCGCCGGGGTGGAACAGCTCACCCGCTATCTCCAGTTCTTGAACCAGGATCCGGCGCTAGCACCGGTGCGGGGCATGCTTGCTGCCCAAGTCATCCGCCCTCAGGCCCGGGCTTTGAGCGCCGACCGGGGCATCGAGTGTGCAGAGATCGACTACGACCTGCTCCGAGGCATCGAGCCCAACCAGGCCAAGCTGTTCTGAACCCGGCCATGCTCGCTCCCCAGCCTGAACCCGGTCGGCGACCCGGTCCCACTACCATCCGATAACCGGCATGGATCCGCATTCCCCACTCCGCCTGCGCCGACCCCCCCGCCCCCTCTGGGTCTGGGCCCTCATGGTCGCCCCAGTCGCTCTCTTGGCCATCTGGCTGATCTCCTGGCTGGTTGACTCCTCCAGCAACGACGACAAGACCCCCCGAGGGCTGAAGCTGGAAAGTGCGGCCATCCCCGACGTCAGCATCGACATCGGAGGACTGAGCGAGAATGACGTCGCCGAAGTGGTGGCGGAATTGGCCGAGCGCTTTCAGCAAACCCCGGTAGAGATCACCACCCCCAGCCGGGTCGTCACATTCAACGCCCAGGAGATCGGACTGGCGGTTGACGTGGAGGGCACCGTCGCCGCGATCATGGCCCTGGACGGCGACGCAAGCAACCCCATCGGTTGGACCGCGTCATTTTTCGAGAACTCTCAGTCAGAGCTTTTGTTCGAGGCGTCAACCGACGCCAGCCAACTGGCGAAGCTGGAAGCCGAACTGCACCAGCCGCCGGTCGACCCCTCCATCGTTCTGGAAAACGGCATATTCCAAGTGACCCCCGGTACGCCTGGCGAGGTCGCGGACCTGTCCGGGGCGCTTCCCCAATTGCTGGGGGCGGCGAACCGTGGGGCCAGCCCCTTGATGGCTGAAGCCGACGTAAGACTCATCCCGCCCGAGGTTGCCGAGTCGGCGATGGCCGTGACCGCCGACTGGATGAATCAGCGCACCGCTCAGGGCCTTTTGGTCACGGTCGAGGAGGTCACCAAAAGGGTGCAGCCAGCCCAGCTTCGATCGTGGGTGATCCTCTATAACGTCAACAACGAGTGGAGCTACGACATCGACCGGAAGAAGCTGGAAGACGACCTGGCCGAGCTATTCGTCGAGGTCGCCACCGTGGCGTCCGAGCCAGTGCTCACGGTGACCGACGATACGCCGGTACTCGTCAGCGAAGTGCCCGCCCTAATCTGCTGCGATGAGTCGGCATACCGCGAGGTGCTCAAGGCCCTGAAGACCCGACTGCCTGCTGTGGAATTGGGGCTGCGGGAATCCGACAAGATCAACGACCAGAGCTGGCTGGCCGATCGGGGCATTGTGGAGCTGACCGGGCGGTTCACCACCTACTACACGGCGGGTCAAGACCGGGTCTCCAACATCCATCGCATCGCCGAGTTGATCCAGGGGGCGGTGGTCTATCCGGGCGAGACGTTCTCGGTCAACGAATTCGTGGGCGAGCGCACCGAGGAAAAGGGGTTCGTGGACGCAGGCGTGATCTACGACGGGGTGTACAGCTCAGATGTGGGCGGGGGCATCTCCCAGTTCATAACCACCCTGTTCACCGCGGCCTTCAACGCGGGGATGGAGTTCCCCGAATACCAAGCCCACAGCATCGACATCTCCCGCTACCGGGAGGGGGTGGACGCCACCATCTCCTGGCCGAAACCCGACTTCAAGTTCCGCAACCCCAATCCCTACGCGGTGCTGCTGTGGCCCACGGTTAACGACGACAGCATCACCGTGAGCGTGTACTCCACTGCTTATGCCGAGGTGGAGTGGACCAATCGCTATGACACCCCGCGCCGGTTCTGCACCCTGCGAACCACCGAGCGCAGCCGAACCTACTCCGATGGCACCGTGCTGCGAGACTCGGCGATCGCGCTCTACCAGCCCCGTGAGGGCATCAACTGCGACGGGGTGTGCACCTCCTCGGTGCTGCCGTTGGACGGCGACGGCGACGGCGAGGCGGAGTTCGACGACGAGGGACTGCACCAGGAGTGCGTCAGCCCCGAAGACTGCATCGGAACCCACGCGCCGATTGACGTCGACGAGGACAACAGACCCGATCTCTGCTCGATCCCGCCGCCGGCCGAAGAGGGTGAGCCGGGCGAGACTGGCCCCAAGGAGGGCGAGCCGGGGGACGCCGCCCCTGAAGAGCCCACGCCCGAGGCGACTCCGCCTCAAGACCCCGAGACAACACCGGGGCAGACCCAGGCTTTAGACCCCGAGCGAGACCAAAGCGCATGATCCAGTCGAACCAATGACCGTTGAGTGGGACACCGCCATCGTGGGTGCCGGGCCGGCCGGCTGTGCGGCGGCCATAACCCTGGCCCGGGCCGGACAGCGGGTTGTGATGGTTGACCGGGCTCGCTTTCCCCGTCCCAAGGCGTGCGGCGACGGCCTCACCGCCGGGGCGCTGCGGCTCTTGGAGGGCTTGGGGCTGGACCCGACCCCCATCTCGACGTGGATGCCGGTGGAAGACGTCTGCATCCGGTCGCCCTCCGGCCGCACCGTCGAGTTCCCCCTGCCCCGGGGAGGGGGCCAGTTCGCCGCGGTGGTGCCCCGGGCGGAGTTGGACAACGCCTTGGTTGAGCAGGCAAGGGCCGAGGGAGCGATGCTGGTCGAGGGCGCCCCATGCCGGGGAGTTGTCGAAGACGACGGCCATGTGGCGCTAGAGGTGAACGACCACGGCACCATGACGGCGCGGTTCGCCGTCGCCGCCGACGGAATGTGGTCGCCGACTCGCAAGTTCCTGGGGTTGGCGCCCGAAGGATACCGGGGTGACTGGCACGCGTTCCGCCAGTACTGGTCGGGAGTAGACTCCTCGGCCAGTAGGGCCCTGTGGGTGTGGTTTGAGGAGGAGATCCTGCCGGGCTACGCCTGGTCGTTTCCGCTTCCCGACGGCCGGGCCAATGTGGGCTTCGGTGTGCGCCGCGGCGGTCCGGTGGCAGTAGGTGAAATGGGCAGGCTTTGGCGGGAGTTGCTGGAGCGAGACCACATCCGGGCCGTGCTGGGCCACAGCGCAGCCCCCGAGACCTCCCACCGGGCTTGGCCCATCCCGGCCCGCATCGACAAAGTCCCGCTGACTGCCCGGCGAACCATGTTCGTGGGCGACGCCGCCGCGGCCACCGACCCCATGAGCGGCGAGGGCATCGCCCAGGCCCTGCTCACCGGCATCGGCGCGGCCAACGCCGTGCTCGATGGCGACGGCGCCGATCAGGTGATGGCCGGATACCGCCGCTTCGTGCGCCGAGAGCTGTTCGCCGACCACCGCATGGCCCGCCGGCTGGGCCGCGTTCTGGCCACCCGCCCCGGCGCCCGGGGCGCGGTGCGCATCGCCGGCCTCACCCCCTGGACCCGGCGCAACTTCGCACGCTGGCTCTTCGAGGACTACCCCCGGTCGATCATCACCACCCCCCGCCGCTGGCGCCGCAGACCCCTCACCACCCCCGGGGCATATCGCTGACGGTGCCGACCGCGGCCCGCTGGCCCTAACCTTCAGGCCATGGCATTGAGTTTTGACAACCGGGTTGCGATCGTCACCGGGGCGGGAGGCGGGCTAGGGCGGCTTTACGCCCTGGAACTGGCCCGGCGGGGGGCCCGGTTGGTGGTGAACGACTTGGGCGGGGCGGCCGACGGCACCGGGGCCAGCGAGGGGCCGGCCCAGTTGGTGGCCAACGAGATCAACGGCGGCGGCGGCGAGGCGGTGGCCGACACCAACTCGGTGGCCACCTCCGAAGGCGGGGCGGCCATCACTGCTACCGCCATGGATGCGTTCGGCCGGGTGGACGTCGTGATCAACAACGCCGGCATCCTGCGGGACAGGACCTTCCACAAACTGGAGGACGAGCAGCTTCACCCGGTGCTGGCAGTGCATCTTCGAGGGGCGTTCAACGTCACCCGGCCGGCCTTCATGCAGATGCGAGAGCAGGGTTATGGCCGCATCGTGTGCGCCACGTCCAACGCCGGGGTGCTGGGCAATTTCGGCCAGTCCAACTACAGCGCGGCCAAGATGGGGCTGGTGGGGCTCACCAACACGTTGGCGCTGGAGGGGGCCAAGTACAACATCAAGGCCAACTGCATCGCCCCGGTGGCCACCACCCGCATGACCGAGGCCATCTTCGGCGAGGAGATTCGAGAGGCCATGGACCCGGCGCTGGTCACACCGGTGGTGTGCTTTTTGGCCCATGAGGACTGCCCGGCCTCCGGCGAGGTGTACTCCGCGGCCGGCGGCACCGTGGCCCGGTTCTTCATCGGCCGGACTCCGGGCTACTACAACCCCGACCTCACCGTCGAGGATGTGGCCGAGAACTTCGACCACATCCGCGACGAGACCGGCTACAAGGTGCTGAACGACGCCAACCACGAGGTGGGCGTGGCCTACAAGACGATCCGGACTGCCCAGCAGTGACCCAGTCGGGGGCTGCCGCAGAGGCCTTCGACGAGGCCGTTGAGCAGGCCTTCGCCCGTTTGCGGGGCAATCCGGTGGCCGACCGGGTGTTCTACACCGCTTCGGAGCTGGGCAATTTCAGCATCCTGTGGCATGCCTTGGCCTGGGCCGGGGCCACATCCAAGCGGGGCCGCCGACGGGCCTTGCGGGTGTCGGCGGCCTTGGCGGTGGAGTCGGCGCTGGTCAACGGACCGATCAAGTCGGCCTTCAACCGCTCCCGCCCGCTGGCCGAACACGACCACCCCCACCGGTTGCGCCAGCCCCTCACCAGCAGCTTCCCCAGCGGCCATGCCAGCGCGGCGGTGGTGGCCGCTGCGCTGTTGTCGGAGTCCCGACGCCGGTGCTGGCCCTTCTGGGCCGCGGCCTCAGTTGTGGCCGCCAGCCGGGTGCATGTGCGCATCCACCACGCCTCCGACGTGATGGTCGGCGCCCTGGTGGGCGCAGTGATCGCCCGACTGGTCAAGAAGATCTGGCCCCTTCGCTGAGATGCGCTGCTGATGGCCGATCAAGCCACCGTCAGCGTCTACGAACAGCGTGCTGCCCAGTGGCGAGCCGAGCGAGGGCCCAAATCCTCCGCGGCGGTTGAGGCGTTCGCCGCCCTCGACCGCCCCGCCGGGATCACTGCTGATCTGGGCTGCGGGCCCGGCTGGCACACCTCGGTCCTGCCCCAGCCGGCGCTGGCCGTCGACGCGGCCCGATCCATGCTGGAAATGGTCTCCGATCATGCGCCGGATGCCCTGCGATGCCGGGCTGATCTGGCCGCGCTGCCCTTGGCTGCCGGGTCACTGGCCGGAGCATGGGCGTCGCGCAGCTATGTCCACCTCGACCGCCGCCATGTCCCACTGGCTCTGGCCGACCTGCATCGAGCCCTGGCCCCCGGCGCCCCCGTGGAGCTCCACGTTTTCGAGGGAGATGCCGATTTCGAGCCCTTCTCCGACGACGACTTCCCGGGGCGCCGCTTCTCCCAGTGGCCCCGAGACTGGATCGCGCCCCTCATGGAAGGCGCCGGGTTCGCCCTCGACGGCATGGAGCGGATGGGGCGGCCCCCTAAAGCGGCCACGCTCGTCGTAAGGGGCCGCAGAGCCCAGACCCTGCCCGACACCGTGGGACCGGATATGCGCCTGCTGGTCTGCGGCTTGAACCCCAGCGTTTATGCGGCCGACGCGGGAGCGGGGTTCGCCCGCCCCGGCAATCGGTTCTGGCCCGCGGCGCTGGCCGCCGGCCTGGTGAGCACTGACCGGAGTCCCCGGCGGGCACTCATCGACCACGGCATGGGCATGACCGACCTGGTGAAGCGGGCCACCCCTCGAGCCGACGCTCTCACCAGCAGGGAATACCGCCAGGGCCTAGACCGGCTTAGCTGGCTGGCGGGTTGGCTCAAGCCTGCCGCAGTGTGCTTTGTGGGGCTAGCCGGCTGGCGGGCCGCGGTGGACCGAAAAGCCCAGGCCGGCCCTCAGTCCCGGGAACTGGGCGGTTGCCCGGTGTACGTCATGCCCTCCACCAGCGGGGCGGCCGCCGGCTATCGGCTCGCCGACTACGTCAGCCATCTCCGGCAGGCCGCGGCGCTAGCGACCTGACCGCCTCCCAGGGGTCGATCCCGCCCAGCGGCATCACCATGAGCGACGAGGTGGTGACGCCGTTGTCGAAATAGCGGTCAATGTGCTTTCGGCACTCCTCGGGGGCGCCGTGTACGAGCAGGTCGTCCACCACCTGCTCGGGTATGGCCTCAAGCGACCCGGCCCTGTCACCGGCCGCCCACCGCTCCCAGTGCTCGGCCAGCAGCTCTCCCCGGCCCAGCCACTCGTGGAAGGCCCGGTAAACCGGTACGTTCAGGTAGCCGGCCACCGCCCGCCGCCCTTGGGCGATCACCGTCTCCCGGTCGGGGTTGGGACACACGAAGATGCGGGCCACCACCTCTTTGCCCGGCCCTTGGGCGTGGACGATCTCGCTCACCCGGGCGGTGTCTTCGGCCGACAGCCAGTTGATGATGGCCCCGTCGGCCTCCTTCCCGGCCAGAGCCAGCATCTGGGATCGCAGCGCAGCCACCAGGATGGGGGGCGGTTCGGGGGGTGCCATTCCCAGCCGGAATCCCTGCACGGAGAAGGTCTCGAAATCGCCGCTCACCTTCTCTCCGGCCAGGGCCGGCTTGAGGAACCGCACCAGATCGCGCACCCGCTGGTAGGGCGCCTCGAACGGAATAGAGTTCCACCGCTCCACGATCACATCCGAGGAGCTGCCCACCCCGAGAAGGAACCGGCCCGGCGCCAGCGAGGACAAGGTGGCCGCCGACTGGGCCACCAGCGCCGGACCCCGGGTGTAGGCCGGAACGATGGCGGTGCCCAGCCGCAGCGACGGCGCCCACTGCGACGCCAGCACCAGCGGGGTGAAGGCATCGTGGGAGTTGGACTCCGACGACCACACATCGGTGTATCCCAGGTCGACCAGCTCAGCCATCCGCGCGGCCTGCTGATCCAGAGGGCCGAACAGGGGAACAGTCATCCCGTCACGTCGTGAAGCCATCCCGCCACTCTATGACCCCACGGTGACGCTCGATGGTGTCCTGCTTGGTAAAGTTCCCAACCGTGAGCGACGACGTAGAAGCAGGATCTATCGGGGCTACCGCAGGCGAGTCCGATGTCCTGGACCCCAATTGGGTCGGAGAGCAAGTGCTCGACTCGCTCGACCCGGTTTATTTCGCCCGCACCCTGGTCAACGCGGGCATGAGAGCCGCGGCCAACCCGGTGGGGGTGGGCACCGCTTTGTTGAAAGCAGCCGCCGGGGCCATGAAGGTGGGGGCAGCCACGATGGCCAAGGCGACCAAGACCGCCGACCCCGAAGCCCCCGCCCCTGTCCAGCCCCAGCCCAAGGACCACCGCTGGTCATCGCCAGCCTGGCAGGACAACCCTTATTTCTTCGGCCTCCAGCAGACTTACCTGCTGTCCAAGAACCTGGCCGACGACCTCATCTGTGCCGCCAACCTTGGCGAGGCCGACCACCGCAAGGCCTCCTTCGCGGCCTCCTTCGCCTTCGACGCCCTGGCGCCCACCAACATGCTGCTCACCAACCCCGACGCTCTGGCCAAGGCGGCGGCCACCGGCGGGGCCAGCGTGGTGAAGGGGGCCTCCAACATGCTCCACGATCTGCGCCACAACGACGGATGGCCGTCGAAAGTGGACGACTCGGGGTTCGAGCCGGGGCTGAACATGGCCATGACCCCTGGCAAAGTGGTGTATCGCAGCGACCTGATCGAGCTGATCCAGTACGAGCCCCAAACCGAGCAGGTATATGAGACCCCGCTGCTGTTCTGCCCGCCGTGGATCAACAAGTACTACATCATGGACTTAGCCCCCCAGAAGAGCCTGATCGAGTGGGCGGTGCAGCACGGCCACACCTGCTTCGCCATCAGCTATCGCAACCCCGACGGGTCAATGCGCGATACCGGTTTCGAGGACTACCTCCGCCAGGGACCGCTCGACGCCGTCAGAGTGGTGCAGGAGATCACCGGGCAGGAGAAGGTGAACACCGTCAACGTGTGCCTGGGGGGCACACTCACCGCCATCGCCATGGCCCACGGCGCGGCCACCGGCGACCAGCCCATAGGTTCCGCCACGTTCTTGAACACCCTGACCGACTTCTCCGACCCCGGCGTGCTGGGGGCGTTCACCGACGAGCCCACTGTGGCCGGGCTGGAGCGGAAGATGGCCGACCAGGGGTACCTGGAAGCCAGCGAGATGGCCCGCACCTTCGACGCCATCCGAGCCAACGACCTGATCTTCCAGTACGTGGTGAACAACTGGCTGCTGGGTGAGGATCCCCCGGCGTTCGATCTGCTGGCCTGGAACAACGACAGCACCCGGATGCCGGCCCGCATGCACAGCAGCTACCTGCGCCGGTGCTATCTCCAGAATCAGTTCGCCAACGATGCCTTCGAGGTTGACGGCACCGTGCTGCACCCCGCCGACGTCAAGCAGGACAGCTACGTGCTGTCGGCCATCGACGACCACATCGTCCCGTGGACCGCCGCCTACCGCACGGCCACCCTGTTGGGCGGACACAACCGGTTCGTGCTCAGCACTTCGGGGCACATCGCCGGCATCGTCAACCCGCCCGGCCCCAAGGCCCGCCACTGGACCAACGACCACATCGCGGAGACACCCGAGCAGTGGCTGGGGGGCGCTGAGAAGCACCAGCAGACGTGGTGGGAGGACTGGGCCCGGTGGATCGGCGAGCGGGCTGGGGAAAAGACGGATGCCCCCAAGCAGTTGGGCAGCAGGGCATACGCCCCATTGGAAGACTCGCCGGGCCTCTACGTGAAGATGCGCCCTGGCGACGCCGCCGCAGTGTGAGGGCATTCTGCCTGCGGTCACAAGAAAATCTTTCCTTGAGTTGCCTTTCAAGCTGTTGCTAAGTAAAGTAAGCAACATGACCGAAGTCAAAGAAATCACCGAAGCCATGCAAGAACAGGTTCTCAGCGCCCTCAAGGTGAGCCAGACCGCCATCGTCGAAGGTGTCCGCACCTTCACCGACACGGTGGGCAGCATCACCCCCGAGAGCCTGAAGACAGAGGCCATCCCCGGCCTCGACGCCCTGCCCGACCCCAAGGAGTTGATGGACGCCAGCTTCGGATTCGCCGAGGCACTGCTCAACACCCAGAAGGAATTCGCCCAGAGCCTTCTGGCCGCGGCGGCCCCCAATGGGGCGACCCCAGCCAAGCCAGTCGTCAAGAAGAGCTGATTCCCCCCTCAGTTCTTCTCTGCAAACGGGGCCGGTCTTAGACCGGCCCCGTTTTATTTTTCTATCGCTTGCGTAGTATTCTGAACAGCCACTAGGGGCCGTCGGTTTCCGGCGGTGGGAGGGAATAATGAGCACGGAAGCTGGCGCGCTGCCGCCACAAGAGTTCGAATCGCCAGCAGAGCCGATCAACAAGGTCGGAGTGGTCGGCGGCGGGATAATGGGATCGGGCATCGCCGAGGTGTGCGCCCGAGCAGGCTTGGACACCCTGGTAATCGAGGTGGACGACACCGCAGTCAGCATCGCCCGGGAGTCGATCGAGAACTCCCTGAACAAGGCGGTGTCCCGCAACAAGGTACCGGCGGCAACTCGAGACCTGGCCTTGGACTCGCTCAGCTTCAGCACTGACATGGGCGACCTGGCCGACCGGGATCTGGCCATTGAGGCGGTCATCGAGTCGCTGGAGGAAAAGCTGTCGGTATTTCGGGCCATGGACAAGGTGATGGCCCCTAACGCCATCATCGCCACCAACACCTCTTCCATTCCCATCATCACCCTGGGCTCCATCACCAGTCGGTCGGACATGGTGCTTGGCATGCACTTCTTCAACCCGGCCCCGATACAACCCTTAGTGGAACTGGTGCGCTCGCTGGGCACCTCCCTGGAGACCATCGACCGAGTCGACCGCTTCGCAGTGGAGGTTCTGGGCAAGCGGGTCATCCGCTGTCGCGACCGAGCCGGGTTCGTGGTGAACCGGCTGCTGGTCCCCTACCTGCTCGATGCCATCCGCATGTTCGACGAGGGCAAGGTGAGCGCAGCCGACATCGACAGCGGGATGATGTACGGCTGCGGGCACCCCATGGGCCCGCTGACGCTGTGCGACCTGATCGGACTGGACACCATCGAGGCGGTGGCCGAGGTGCTCTACGAGGAGTTCAAGGGCTCCCACAACGCTCCGCCGCCGCTGCTGCGCCGAATGGTGGCCGCCGGGCATCTGGGGCGGAAGTCGGGCAAGGGATTCTACGAGTACGACTGAGGCACAGCCATGGATCAATCCCCCATCGAAGCATTTGGGAACTATCTGCGCAGCCAGCGCAAGCTGGCCCAGCTGACTCTGCGGGAGCTGTCTGATCTCGCCCAGGTGTCCAACCCCTACCTCAGCCAGCTGGAGCGAGGCATGCACCAGCCGTCGGTGCGAGTGATCAAGTCGCTGGCCAAAGCGCTGAACTTGTCGGCCGAGACCCTGCTAGCCCAGGCTGCCGGCATTGATGCCGCCAATGGCGAGGCCCCCGAAGGCTTCACTGACACAGAGGCAACCATTCGGTCTGACGCAAGCCTCTCCGACGAGCAGAAGGCGGCTCTGTTGGAGGTGTACCGCAGCATGACCGGCGGCGGCAAGGTCAGCTAGAACGCGCCTTTTCCCACTTCAGAGGCAAAATCTGGAGCAATTCTCCCCCTTCCGGCCCAAACTGTCACTCCCACCGGGATACTGGAAGCATGAAGCAACAGCTCACGCTTTTAGACGCACCGCCAGACTGGCGTATCGATGAGCGCACCAAGGAGATCGGGCGTCGGGGCCTAGCTCAGGCCCGAGCGGCTTTGCGGGGCCACTCCCCCGCAGCCCGGCCCTCACCTATGCCCTCCGACAACGTTCCCCGTGCTGCGTGAAACCGCAGACTGCCACCTCCAACAAGGTGCGGGCGCCCCTGTGGGGGACGGGCGGATTGCTGGCCTGTGGATTGCTGGCCTGCTGGATGCTCGCGGCCGGCGGCTGCTCGCCGAGCTCAAGTGGGCTCGCCAGCCAGTCGGCCGATTCCAACGAGGCGGCCGCGGGGCCGGCGGGCGCAGCCGCAATCGTGAAGGAGGTGGTTGACGGGGACACGGTGGTATTGGAGGTGGCCGGCCGCACCGAGCGGGTGCGCCTGATCGGCATCGACACTCCCGAGGCCACCGGCGGGTTCTTGCCCGCAGAGTGCTACGGCGACGAGGCCAGTGCTTTCACCAAATCGCTCCTGCCGCCAGGCACCGGGGTATACCTCACCCGAGACACCGAGGCCCGCGACCGCTACAACCGCCTGCTCGCCTACGTGTACAGGGCAGGCGACGGCCTGTTCGTCAACCTCGACATCGCCGCCCGCGGCTATGGCGAGGCACTTGTCATCGAGCCCAATACCATCTACGCCGAAGCCTTCCACGCGGCCGCGGCCGCGGCCCGCGGCCAGGGATTGGGACTGTGGGGCGCCTGCGGCAGCGCCGACGTGGCCCTTCAGTGACCGCCTCTGGGTGTTGGGGGCGGTAGCTTTCGAGTAGTGAGCGAACTACTGGAGCGCTTGGGCGGCTCCCCCCGGGATCGAGCCCTCATCATCACCTGCGACAACCTGGGTCAGTCTCATGCGGCCAACGCGGCCATTGCCGAGTGCTTGGACATCGGAGCGGCCACCGCGACCGGCCTGATGGTGCCGTGCCCATGGGCCCGGGACGCTGCCGGACGGTTCACCCCCACTCCGGTGGGGGTCGACCTCACCCTCAACGCCGAGTTCGACAACTATAGATGGGGCCCGATCACCCAGGCGCCGTCGCTGTTGGACGGCGATGGCGGCTTCCCCCGCACCCCGACCGATTCCTGGGACCACAGCGATCTCGACGAGGCCCACCGGGAGTGCCGGGCCCAAATCGAGCGGGCCGGCCAGTGGGGTTGCGACCTGACCCACCTGAGCACCCACCTGCACACCCTGCTGATGCGCCCCGAGTTCTTCGACGTGTACTTGGAGTTGGCCGCCGAGATGGCGCTGCCTATGCGCCTGGGGGGAAGCGACCAAGAGCGGCGGGCCGGGTTTCCATTCCGCCGCTTGGCCGCAGACGCGGGGGTGCTGGCCCCCGACCACCTGGTGCAGATCCGAGGCCGCCCTGCTCGGCGAACGCTGGAGGACGCGGTGGAGAACCTGGCCCCCGGGGTGACCGAGTTGGTGGTGTCGCCAGCCATCGACACCCCCGAGTTGAGAGAGATGGATCCGGGCTGGCTCAGCCGAGTGGAGCAATACCTGCTGGTGGCCCACGATCCCTCGCTGCGCACCGCCATCGACCGCTCTGGCGCACGGCTGCTGAGCTACGCCGACCTCCGCGACGCCCAGCGCCGGAGCTGACAAAGCCTGCCTGGCGCTAGAAATCCGTGAACTCGGCCACAGTCGATCTAAAGGCGTCGTACTCCGCTGAGTCCAGCAGCGGCCTCAGGCCGAAGACCCAGCGGGCGTATTCCCCCTCCAGCTTCATCCGGCCCGACATGAAGGCCAGATCGGGGTGCTCGCCGCGGGCCACCTCGGCCCGGGCGTCGGCGTAGGTGTAGACGATGCCCACCTCGGCGTCAGCCAGCCTGCCCGAGGCCATCTCCGCCAAACGGCCGTCGCGGATGACGGTGTGGTAGCGAAACTTGCCGTCAGGTGTGCCGGTCACCTCGATGTTGGCCGAGCAGTCCACTCCTGGCCGCTCCGGCCAGCCTGACGCGGCCTCCAGGTTCAGCCCGAACCAGTTCTCGCTGAGGAACCGGGCCCGCTCCATCATCGCTAGGCGATGCCCGCAAACAGGTCGGTCTCGGGCAGATCGGTGTCCACCAGACTGCGCCCCAGCACGTAGTCCTCCCACGGATAGGCATCAGCCATATGGTGATCGGGCAGGCCGAACCAGAACTTGGAGTCGGGGTCTACTTGGGTGCGGTGGGCCAGCAGGGCCTTGGAACGGCGGTCGAAATAGTCGGAGCACTGGATCCGGGTGGTGATGGCGTCGTCGTTGGACGGCCGGCTGAACCATCGCTCGTCATAGGGCGACTCCAGACCCAGCTCGCCGAACTTCTCGTGCAGGGCGGTGATCCGGTTCCGAGACCACGTCACGTAGTACATCTTCAGCGGTTGCCACGGCTCGCCGGCGTCGGGAAAGGCGTCGGGGCTGCCGGAGGCGTCGAAGGCCGGTTCGCTGATCTCGGCCACCCTCAGGTGGTCGGGATGCCGATAGCCCTGCTGGTCTTCTCCGTAGGTGACCACCACATGGGGGCGCTCGGTGCGGAAGATGGCCACCAAGCGCCCGACGGCCTCCTCGAGAGGGGCTTGGGCAAAGCTGCTGGGATCGGCATTGGCCTCGCTCTTGGGCATCCCGGAATCCCGGTAGCCCAGCCAGTACACGCTGCTGTAGCCGAGCACATCAGCCGCCTCGGCCAGTTCGTCGCGGCGGACTTGGTCCAGATTGTCCCGCACTTCCGGGCGATCCATCTCCGGGTTCAAGATGTCGCCCTCCTCACCGCCGGTGCAGCACACCAGAGAGGCCGCCACCCCATTGTCGGTGTACATCGCCACCGTCGCCGACCCCTTTGACGACTCATCGTCGGGATGGGCGTGAATGGTGAGCATTCGAAGTTCGCCGGTCATCGCCCGCCCAGGCTAACGCCGGTTCAGCTCAGCTAGGAACCCGAGCCGATATGGCTTTCTGCCCGTTCCAAGACCCGTGAGCCTCCGGGGCAAGGGTTAGTCTCCGGGGATGCCAAGTCCAGAATTCGAAGCCGTGCGGGCCATGCTGGCGTCCGCACCCAAGCCCGACCCCTCTGAGACCGCGGCGCAGCGCCGAGCTCGGTTGGACGACAACGCCGCAGCCACGCCGCTGGCCGATGGGGTGGTCAAACAAGACGTCGAGATCGCCGGTGTGCCCGGCGCCGCCTGGCTGAACCCCGAAGGCCATGATCTGGAGAGCCTGCCTGCGCTGCTGTTCTTCCACGGGGGCGGTTACCGAGTGGGATCCATAATCTCGCACCAGGGCTTCGGATCCCACCTGGCCTCGCTGATCCCAGCCCGGATCCTACTGATCGACTACCGCCTGGCCCCCGAGAATCCGTTTCCCGCCGCGGTCGACGACTGCCTGGCCGCCTACCGCTGGATGCTGGACACCGGGATGGCTCCGGGTCGCATCGCGTTCATCGGCGACTCCGCCGGTGGGGGCTTGGTCGGCGCGGTCATGCTGGGCGCCCGCAACCGCCGATGGCCGCTGCCCGGCGCAGGGGTGTGCCTGTCGCCGTGGGTTGATCTGACCAACACCTCGGTGAGCCACACCGAGCGCGACGAGTTGGACGTGATGTTCGGCCACAACGATGCGGTGACCGCGGCCCGTTGGTATCTGGACGGTCACGATCCCCGTGATCCGCTGGCCTCGCCGCTCTTCGGCGACTGGGAGGGAATGCCGCCCATGCTGGTCCATGCCGGAGACCATGAGGTGCTGCTGGACGATGCCACAGCATTTGCCGCCGCGCTGGCGTCAGCGGGCGTCGAGGTGGATCACCGCATCTGGCCGGGAATGATCCACGACTTCCAGATCATGTACCCCAACTACCCCGAGGCGATAGCGGGAACCGAGGCCCTCGCGGCCTTCGTTCGGCGCGTTGTGGAGTGAGAAGATTGACGGCACCGGCTGAACCCGGCACCCGATCAGCGCAGTCGGCTCAGGCCGATTCCCGCTCGGTGCGGTGGCGCCGCAGACCGATGACCGGAGTGGAGGGGGCGAAGCCCGCCTCTGCCCGCTCGATCTCCGACTCTCCGCCCCAGAACCCGAGCTCGCGCTGGTCGCGGGCCCAACTGCGGCACGCCCTAATCACGACGCACTCACCGCAGATGCGGCGGGCTGCGTTCTCCCGCCGCTCACGAGCCGACGGGCGCTCGCCGGCCGGAGGGAAGAACAGTTCGCTCTTCCCTTTGCAGTTCGCGTTTTCCATCCACCAAGGACGAGGCTCCATTGCCATCTCCACCCATTGCCTCCCGTTCTAGTCCGGGGGCATTTTCCGTTTGGCTATTGCTTCCACAACCGGATCGCCAAGCAATTGCCTAGTGATCCGCTTGCTTTCCATACAAGAAGTTAGACGCCCGAATAGCGCCCGTCACGATATCCTATATGAATAGTTTTGATAAATCCATCCCTATAAGTGATAGTCCCCCATCGGAGGGCGACAACCTGCCCAAACGCCAAGTACTGGTCATCATACTCACGCTGATGCTGGCCCAGATGATGGCGGCCATCGAGGGCACGGTGGTGTCCACCGCGCTGCCCACGATCATCGGAGACCTGGGTCGGCGGGATCTGTACACCTGGGTTTTCACCTCTTATTTCATCGCATCAACCTCGTCTACTCCCTTGTGGGGAAAGCTCTCAGACCTCTGGGGCCGCAAGGGCCTCTACCAAACCGCCATCGTGATCTTCATGGTTGGGTCGGCATTGGCCGGTGTCTCGTCGAACATGACCATGCTGATTGTGCTTCGAGCCGTCCAGGGCCTGGGGGCCGGCGGGCTGTTCACTCTGTCGATGGCCATCTTGGCCGATGTGCTTTCGCCCCGGGAGCGGGGTCGGTACCAGGGATACATGGGCGGGATATTTGCTCTGGCCACCATCTTGGGTCCGCTGGCCGGGGGCCTATTGGTGGACTACGCCCACTGGCGATGGGTCTTCTTCATGGTTTTGCCGCTCGGAGGATTCTCACTGGTGATGTCGGTCACCCATCTCGAGCTGGCCTTCTCCCGGCGGGAGGCCCGGGTGGACTACACCGGTGCGGGCCTGCTGCTGGTGTGGGTGATCGCCATTATTTTGGCCATGGAGTTGGGGGGAGACTCCTGGGACTGGGCGTCGGCCCCGTCGATCGGGCTGCTGGCGGTGGGAGTCGGCGGGGCGGCCCTATTCATCGCCCAGCAGCGACGGGCAACCGAAGCCATTCTGCCGCCCCGGCTGTTCCGGCTGCGGCTGTTCAACATCTCGTGCGTGATCCAGTTCATCGCGGGCGCGGCCATGCTCAGCGCGGGCATTTTCGGGCCACTGTTCCTCCAAGTGGTCACCGATGTGAACGCCACCCGTTCGGGTCTGCTGCTGGTACCCATGATGTTGGGGATGCTTCTCACCTCGGTGGGCGCCGGGCAGGTGCTCACCCGCACCGGGCGCTACAAGCCGGTGCCGATCGTCGGTGCTGCCGTGCTCACCCTGGGTGTGTGGCTGATGTCGACCTTGAATAGCGAGACGTCGACGTTGACGGCCATGGCCTTTCTGTTCACGATGGGCTGCGGGGTGGGGGCCATCATGCAGGTTCTCTTGGTGGCGGTACAGAACATCGTTCCCCATGACGACTTGGGGGCGGCCACGTCGGCGTCCAACTTCTTCCGCTCCTTGGGTCAGACTTTCGGGTCCGCGGTAATGGGGGTCCTATTCACTGCCCGGCTTGACCACTACCTCCCTCGGCTGGTGCCGAGTGGCGATCAACTCGATATCGAGACCCTCATCGCCGTGCCGACCCAAATCGGCGCCATCGAGCCCGCAGCAGTGCGCGATGGCATCGTCGAATCGTTCGCCAACGCCATAGCGGATGTCTATTGGTGGACCATCCCGGTAACAGCACTGGCCGTGCTGCTGGCCGTGCTGGTGCCCGAGTACCGCCTGCGGGAGAAGGCGGCTGTCGTGAACTAGCAGTCGTCGGCTACCCGGTTCGCGGCCTGGATTCGGTCATCTCTTTCGGTGATCAACTGGCCGGCACCGATCCCGGTTTCGCCTAGCGCCCGCATCACCCCCAGCAGGCTCTGGTCTCGCTGGCGCTCCAACTCAGCCACCGTACGCCCGGTCGCCTGGGCTTCGGTGCCCGAGGCCATGGCCTCGATTAGCTCACCGGTGAGCTCGGGGGCCTCCATGTGGGTCCAGGGCAGCTTCAGCGCAGGGCCGAACTGGCTCAGCATGTGGCGCATTCCCCCGTCGCCGCCGGCCAGATGAAACGTGAGATTGGTGCCCATGGCCGCCCAGCGCAGGCCGGGGCCGTACACCACGGCGTCGTCCAGCTCGGCAGTGGTGGCCACCCCGTCGTTCACCAAGTGCAGCACCTCGCGCCACAGCGCCTCTTGGAGCCGGTCGGACAGGTAGCCCTCGATCTCGGTGCGCACCACGAGGGGGTGCATGACCAAGTCGTCGTAGTGCTCCACCGCCGCTGCCACTGCTTCGGCACTGGTGGCCTCTCCGGCCACCACCTCCACCAGCGGCAGCAGATACACCGGGTTGAACGGATGGCCGACGAGCATTCGCTCCGGGTGGTCGCAGCCCTCGGCCAAGCGGGTGGGCAAAAGCCCCGAGGAGCTGCTGGCGATCACCGTGTGGGGCGGGGCCACTAGGTCCAGCCGGTGCAGCAGCGAGCGCTTGAGCGCTTCGTCCTCGGGGGCACTTTCCTGTATCCAGTCGGCAGCTGCGGCGATCTCCTCAGGGGATTCGGCCCACCGCACCCGGTCCGGATCAGCCCCCGGGAACAACCCCAGTTCGGTGGCCGCCGGCCAAGCCCGCTCGATCGCCTCTCGCAGTCGGTCCTCGGCCCCGTCGGCTGGATCCCAGGCCACCACGTCGCACCCCCGGGCCAGCACCCGTACCGCCCATCCCGAGCCGATTACCCCTGTACCTACTACCCCAATGGTTTTCGTCGTCATCGCTGGAGACATGCGTTCACCAAAGAACCTGGACGGGGAACTCTTGGAACGCGGCATCTCTGGTCACTAACACAAGTGATTCCAACTCCGCTTGGGCTGCCAGTATCCGGTCGAACGGGTCCCGGCGATGGGCTGTATAGCTGCCAGCGCGCAGTCCGTGCTGGTAGGTGACCGGCAGATGCCGCATCGATGCGTCTATCACGAACTCGTTGAATCGCAACACAGCGCCTTCATATTCAGGCAGCCGGCCGAGCCGAAACTTGGTGGCCACTTCCCACGCGCTCGCCGCGCTAACGAAAACGTCGTTGTCGGGATCGGTGACGGCATCTCTGACTGAATGCGGTAATACCGGATTATCCGACCAGCACCAAAGAAGTGCATGGGTATCCAGCAACAGGTCACTCACCTGAGTACGCACCCTCCCACGCCGCAAGCTCCTCTTCTGGCAGGGGCTCAAAAAACTCCGGGCCCAACTCAAGGCCGGCTAGCTGCCCTAAACGCCGGCGCTCGCGAGGTGCCAATGGCATAAGCCGGGCATAGGGCTTGCCCGCTTTGGCCAAAATGATCTCTTCGCCGCTATGGGCTCGTTCCAACAGCCTCGACAAATGGGTCTTCGCCTCATGAACATTGACCATCGCGGTCATGATTGATCCTCCTGCCTGGTAGTTTGCACTTGTGGACATGACTTAGTCCGATGACTAGACTAATTATGCCAACTCACTTCGGCAATAGAAGACCGGGTAGATATCTTTGCCCTGGCCTAATTGTCACCCCTTTCCACTAACTTGCCCGGTGTGGCCGATGCAGGGACGCGAGTAGTGGGCGAATCCTCTGCGGGCATTGACGCAATCCAACGGCGTTGGCAGCTGAACCGCGCCGGCATCGTCAACGTGTACCAATACCAAGACGAAGTGCTGGATTTCGGAGGCGGTCGGCTGCTTCTGCGCGGGGTGAACGGCTCTGGCAAGTCAACCGCGATGAACATGCTCCTGCCGTTCCTGCTCACCGCCCGGCTAGGCCGCATCGACGCAGCCGGGGAGCAGAGCGGCATGCTCAAGTCATGGATGCTGAACGGCCGTGACGATGCCCAGCCGGTCGGCTATCTGTGGATCGAGTTCAAAAGGCTGGGCAAATTCCTCGTGTGCGGCTGCGGCATCAAGGCCAGCCGATCCTCGGACACGGTAACCACCTGGTGGTTCATCACCCCCAAGCGGCCGGGCATCGACTTCCGGCTGGTCGAACAGAACCTCCCCCTACCAGCCGAGGGACTGCGAGCCGCCCTCGACGGGGACTTGGTGTTCAACCACCGCCAGCGCCGCGACTACCGAGCCGAAGTTGAGCG
Source organism: Candidatus Poriferisocius sp. (assembly GCF_965208475.1). GTDB lineage: Bacteria > Actinomycetota > Acidimicrobiia > Acidimicrobiales > Bin134 > Poriferisocius. The sequence goes on from NZ_OZ242338.1 coordinate 1,952,766, forward strand.
CCGCCTGTTCAACGGGGCATCCATCGATCAGCACATCGGTCTCATCAACGTGGTCCGCAACCCCCGGGTCGGCGACCGCATCGACGTAGATCTCCCCCAACACCTAATCGATGCGCTACCGCAGTTGTCCGAGCAGGCATTGGCCGAAGCCGCCCAGCCACTCGACGACCTTGAGGAGCACCGCGGCAACGTCGCCGAGTTGGACCGAACGCTGAAGTCGGTCCGCGGTCTGCTCGACGTGTACCGGGCCTATTGCGTGACCGAGCTCAGCCAACGGGTGGCCGACGGCAACAACCGACTCGATATCAAGCAGAACCGCTCGCAAGAAGAGGCCGGAGCGCAACAAGAGGTGGCATCCGCCCAGGCAAAAGTAGGCCGGCTCGATGATGAAATCTCCAGACTGGAGGACGATGTCCGGCAGCTGAACAGTGAGATCGCAGCCCTAGAGGAATCGCAGATCTACCGCGACGGCCAAGAACTCGACGCCCTCCGCCAACTCGTAGCCAACCTCGGAAACCAGCAAGCGAGGGCTGCGACGCGGATCGCCGCCCACGCTCGGAGAGTCGAACGCGCCGTCCACGAGCTTACCCAAGCCCGACAGCAAGGCCGAGACGACGCCAAAAAGCTCAACGCCGAATTGGCCACCGCGACCGGGTTGGGACAGCGCTGCCGGATCGACCGGCAACCACCCGGCCCGGTTGCACTGGATGAAACCGATCTGGACGGTGCCGACTTGTCTTATCCGACCGAGAACTTCGATCCCGAGGCGATCGGCCGCCTAATTGCCACCGCCAACGGATCGGTGCTCAATCGGCGGGCCGATGTCGAAAAAGTTGACGCGGCCCTAGCCGGCCTCGAGTCCGCTGAGCAGCAGCTCAGCCATGCGGAATCGGCCTTGCAAATGGCGGCCAATGCGTCCGAAGCCGCGTCCCAGTACCTGGCGGAACAGCATCAGCGCCTCGGCGATACCCGGCGGGAGTGGACTGTCCAAACCCGGCAATGGGCGGTCGCGATTCAGCCGCTTTTGGACAAGGCCAGTATCAACGCTCCAACTATCGCCGCGTTTGCCTCGTCCGGTGCCGACGACCGCGAATCGACTGCCGTTGACCGCCAATCCGATCCGGTGGGGACCTCCGGCGTTGGACCAGAAACGAGCAGCCCAGAAACAGACGTCCGAGAGGCCGAGCGAACCGTCCTGCTGGCCGAAGCCGAGGCTCTCGTCGGCCACTGGCGCGATGCAGTGGCGGCGGTCGATCAGCGGCTCCTCGTCGAATGGGCGGCTCTCGAGGAGGCACAGGCGCAGTTCGACGAGCTTGCCGCTCGATCCGAGCCCGAGCCACCCCGGCTGGAGTGGCAAACTGGCGCCGATCACTGCCTCGCCGACCTGATCGATTTCGCGCCCCATCTCGACGAACGCGAGCAGGCATCTCTCGAAGCCGCTCTCTACGCCTCCGGGCTGCTCTCAGCCAGTCTGGGCGACGACTCCGCGGTGGAGCTGGCCAACGGCGAGTTGGTTGCCCTCATCGCCGGGGGCGTTTCCCACCCGCTCAGCGAGCATCTCACGGTGACCGTGCCCGACCGGCTGATCGGAGAGGTGGATGAGGGCTTGGTTACCAAGCTGCTCGAATCCATCTCATGCGATCTGTCAAGCAACGCTCCCACCGCCATTTCTCTCAACGGCGCCTTCTGGGTGGGGTCGCTCCGCGGTCGCCATACCAAGAAGCAAGCCGAATTCGTCGGAGTGACTGCCCGCCGCGCTGCTCTGGGCCGCGCCCGCCGGGAAGCCGGCGATCACTTAGCTCAAGCCCAGGCTGTGGTCTCCGCCAGCGAGGCTAAGAAGGCCGAGTGCCAGGCGTCGCTCGACCAAGCTCGGCGGCACCTGTCAAGTGTCCCGCCCACAAGCGAGATCGTTGCCGCATCCGCTCAAGTCGATGCCGCCACCGCCGCGTCCGACAAGGCTGAGAGCGAACGGGGCGCGGCAGCCAAGCGGGCTGCCGATGCCGAAGACCGCTCGATCCGCGCATCAAATGCCCTGCAACAAACGGCGACAACGTTGGCACTGCCCGCAGACCGCGGCGGCCTGGCTCAGGTCTCCACCGAGCTAGGTGATCTTCAGACGGCCTTGGACCGGTGCGGTGCCCTGCTCGACGCTCTGGGGCGTTCAGTCGAAGGCTGGCGCCATGCGGTCACCCGTTGGCGGACAGAAGTCGACGACCTCGATGCCGAGAAAACCGAGGAGCGCGCCATCCAGGCCAGATACCACCGAGAGCACACCCGCCTGACCACCATTGAGAAGAGCATCGGTGCCAAGTACGCCGATGTCTTGAAAGCCCGCGATCTCCGTCGAAGCAAGCTGGAAGAGGCGGAAGCCCACTTGCCAACCATCCGAAATGAGCGCGACGAAGCCGTCGGACGACAAGCGGACGCGCGAGCCGCAGCCAGCACCGCCGCCGACCGACGAGTCGCGGCCGAGCAGGCGTGCGAGGAAATGCGTCAATCACTGGCCGCGACATTGTCGGTGCCAGGACTTCGTGCTGCCGTTGCCGGACCCCACCATCCGGCTGCCAGGCCGGTTGCCTCGACTGCGACCGGCAGCGAGGGTCTGGGCGAGCAGATCGAGACGGTCGAAGACCTGCTGGCCTTCGATCCGGCCGACGATGCTACAGCGGCATCCTCATCCCCTTCGCCACAGTCACAAGACCCCGCGTCTGCCGACAAGGCCGACATTGCCGTGGTCACAGCCGACGGTGTCCGGCAGTCGCTGAGACAGCGCAGAGACGCACTAGGCGCTGGCTGGGATGCAGATACCCGCCAGCCCGATCCCAAACAGCCGCTCTCCATAGAGGTGACCGGCCCACTGGGCAAATCACCGCTAGCCGAGGCAGCACAGACGGTGGCTGAGCAGCACCAACGACTCGCGGGCCTGCTCAGCCATAAGCAAGACACCGCCCTTCGCGAGCTGTTGCAGGGGCTGGTCGCCAGCGAGGTGGCGGAGAAAGTCCACGGGGCTGAGCGGCTGGTAGAGCTCATGAATCAGCGGTTGGGCACAGTGACGACCGCCCACCGTGTAGGAGTGCGGCTGCGGTGGCGGCGCTCCCCCGAACTCGACGAGGCGACGGCCCGCATGGTCGATCTGCTTGCGACCCTCCCCGACTTGCGAACCGACGACGACGAGCAGGAACTGCGCCGCACGCTGTCCGACCGGCTGGACGAGGCCCGGTCGCTACAGCCCGACGTACCCTATCGACAGCTCATCGCCGACACTCTCGACTACAAGAAATGGCATGAACTGTCGGTGATGCTGAGCCGACCGGGCAGCAATGACGTCAAGCTCGGGCGCAACACCCCGCTGTCAGAGGGCGAGAAGAAGCTGGTCACCTACCTGCCGCTGTTCGCTGCCGTGGCGGCATCCTACGACGCCCTGGCTGAGCGGGGCGGCTCACCCAGCGACGCGCCACCGGACATCGCCCGGTTCATCCTGCTTGACGACGCGTTCTCCAAGGTGTCTGAAGACAACCATGACGCGTTGTTCGGGCTTCTCGTCAACTTGGACCTCGACCTGATCGCCACCAGTGAGCGGCTGTGGGGCACGCACCGAAGCATCCCCGAACTGGCGATCACCGAAGTCGTGCGGGATGTGGCCCTCAACGCGATCCTCCTCGAGCACTTCCGATGGGACGGCACCACCCTTGAGCGCCGGGACACTGCATGACCGACACCGCCCGTTTGAGCGGCCCCAGCGGCGATCCGGCTCAAGCCCGGCACCTGTTCCGCTACCTGGGCGGTGACGAGTGGCCTGAGTACCGGGCAATCCTCAAGGTGTTCGCCAGCACGTTCTTCGCCGAGTTCACCCCCCAGGAGGTGGAGTCGGCGGTTGCCCCCGTCGGCATCGATGCATCTGTGGTTGCCGACCGGATGGAGAGCCTCCGCCGCTGGGGCAACCTCACGGTGTCATCATCAGTGGGCAACCCCTCGAACCTCGACGACTACTACCGCAAGCGCAACCGCTACCTCATCACCCGCGCCGGGCAGGAGGTGTTCGAGCTAGTCGAGCAGGTTCTAGCCAAAGCAGATGAGATCGGCGATGTGCAGGCCGGTCGCCTGCGCGATCTTCATCACGCTCTCCAAGCGCTGAATGAGCACAGCAAGGTCGGCTTTGACCGCGTCGACAGCCAAGACCTGGCCGATGCGGTTCGGAAGGTGTTCGATCTCCACAAAGCGTTCGCCAACGAGCTGACGCAGTTCTTCACCGAACTCAACCAATGGCAGAGCCGCTATGACCTCAATGCCGACGAGGTCCAGTTCTTCGCCGGCGTGCTGGTGGATTACGTCCACGAACAGCTCACCGAGATCGAGCGCATGACCCGGCCGATTGCCCGGACACTGGAGGAGATCCTCCCAGAGGTTGCGGCCCTGCTTCCTGCGCTGCAATCCGGCTTGGCCGTGCGGGTGGAGGAGGCTGGACTGGCCCAGAACGTGACTGTGCGGCGGCTTCCGGGCACGGAGGTTGCCGACTGGAAGCACCTTGAGGCATGGTTCTCCGCACAGCCGGGGCAGGCGTCAAGGCTCGATGGGCTGACTCGACAGGCTGTAGCCGCGGTGCGCACCCTTACCGCCAACGTGACCCGGCTGTCGCGGGTCGGACTAGGTGCGGCGTCAAGGCGGTCTGACTTCGTGCGACTGGCGGGCTTCTTCGACCAGGCCGCTTCCTCCAACGAGGCCCATCAGATAGCGGCGGCTGCGTTCGGACTCGGTTCGTGCCGTCGATTGGGGGATCTGTCCACCGACTCGGACGACCCCGCTCCCACAATCACACCTTGGAAGGATGCGCCCCGCGCCGTCGTCCCGGTGGCAATGCGGGAGCGCGGGGAGACCGCCACGCGTGGCCTGGCGACGCCGATCACAGATAGAAGGCATGAGCGAGAACTGTTGCGCCGCCGCCGAGAACTCAACCGCGTCGCTCGCGAGACCGCAGCAGCTGATCTGCTGGCCTGTGCGGGCGATGACGGCCAGATCAACGGTGCCCGGTTGTCGGCTGCCTCGTTCTCGATGCTGCGCGACCTCGTCAGCCGTTCGGGATTGCGGGTCGGCATCGACTCCGACCGCCGTTTTGCAACCGAGGTCGGAATCTGTTGCGAGGTACAACGGATCGAAGGCGCCCGCACCGTCGTCCACTGTCCAGAGGGCAAGCTCTCGATGCACGGACTCATCGTCACCATCACCCCGGCAGCAGAGACCAGCGCTGCCAATTCGGCATCCCCATGACCCCCGCGTCTGCTCCAACAAATTTGGCCGACCCCCAGCAGAAGCTGGATATCCGCACCGCGGCCCGGCATCTCGTCCGACATCCCCTCGTGCTGGCCGAAAACGACCCGGAGATGCTCCTGTTGATCCGCCGCCACGAACGAACACTCGATCGTTTGTTCACCCAGCGGTTCGGATACCGCCTTCAAGTGACCGCCGACACCGCCCGCCTGTTCAAATCATCGGCGGTCGCCCACCGGCGCCCGCTGCTGACCGCAACCAGCCAAGGACGACCGTTTTCTCAGCGCGAGTACACAATGCTCGCCCTAGCCCTGGCCGCGGTTGCCGCCGGACCGAGTGTGATCAGCCTGCGCGATCTGATTCACGAAGTCCGCTCAGCGGCGGCTGATGCCGACATCACCCTCACCGAGGAATTGACCGACCGCCGCGCCCTGGTCACCGCCCTGAAGTGGATGATCCAAAACGGCATTGGGCATGAGATGCACGATCATGTCGACCGCTATGTCACCGACGAGGCCGCCGATGCCGTGCTGAGCGTCCGCCCCGACCGCGTCGCGCTGCTGCCGCTTCCGGCACTGGCCCGATCGGAGACTGCCGAGCAGGTACTTGACCGGTCCGATCAGCGGCTGTCGTCACGGGCGTGGATGCGCTCGGTCTTGCTGGAAGAGCCGGTGCTCTTTCGCACCGACCTCGTCGACCGCGAGTGGTCCGAGCTCCGACAACGGCTAGGAGAAGAAGCCGCCTTTTTCGACGACATGTTCGGGCTGCACCTCGAATCCCGCGCTGAGGGCATCATGGTCATCGACCCCGAGAACGAACTGACCGACAGTCGCTTCCCGCGGGGCGGGACCCTCGGCCACGCCGCGCTGATGCTCATCGACCGGCTTGTCCACCTAGACCAAACTCCAGCCGAAGTGCCGCCCGACAGTCGGACTGACGACGGCCGCGACCCGGTCGAGGCGGGCCGCATCCCGTTCTTCCGTACCGATATCATCGACGTGGTGGCCAGCCTGGCTGCTGAGCACCGCCGCTACTGGTCACAGGATGCCGACAACCCTGAACGCCTCACCGGCGATGTCCTCGATCTGCTCTGCGACCACCGCCTGGCCGAGGTGGACGGCGATGTGGTCTGGCTGCTGCCACCTGCCTGGCGGTACTCGATAGACGTCCAATACCAACAAGAGTCGCTGCTTTGAGTTCCCGCCCCGTCCCAGAGTCGCTGCTCTCCCCTGGCTTGGGCGAGGTCTGGTCCGCCGCCCGCCACCGACTCGACCGCTACGGACCCCAGCGGCGGGGATCCATCGCCAGCCCGGCGCTCGACCCGGCGAGCACCCTGGCCATGGAATCGCTGCTAGGGCGAAAACCGGCCAAGCGTCTGGATCTCCAAGAGTTGGAGGCGGCACTGGTGGCCCGTGCCATAGGCCGCGATCTCTGTGATGCGCTTACCCGCCTCGGCCACCCCCCATCGGCTGAAGCCGCCCATCGGCGGTCCGAGCGAGCCCGCGCTCAGAAAGCCCGAGAGTCATTGCACTGCGCCATCACAGTCTGGGACGAGCCGTGGGCCGCGGCCTGGGCCGATGCGGTTGTGGGAGCCGGACTGCTGCGAGATTTCGACGGTGGCAACGCCGCCCGTCTCGCCAATGATGTTCGCCGCCTGCTCGACCATCTCGAGCACCACCAACTCTCCCCCTCCAGCCGCACCGAGATTGCCGCCGCCCTCTACGGGTCAGCTCACGCACTCGACTCGGGCACAAGGCGAGCCAGCGCGGTGACCCACGCCCTGCGCTGTCGCAACGGCCCGCTCGTCGAGCGCGAACTTTGGGAGGCGGCTGGCATCCTGCCCGACCGAGTCTCAGCCCCAGCACTTGTCTGGTCGCTCCCGGTCGCCGGCACCTCCCCTTTGGACGTTCACGTCCGGTTTGCCCTTCATGCCGGGCTGCCCCTTCACATCAGCTTGTTCGCCCTGCGACGGCACCCCATCTCCGTCGATGCAGGCACCCCCGTGCTCGTCGTTGAGAATCCGAGACTGGTCGAGGCCGCAGCCGAGCGCAGCCTCCCAGCCTGCGTGATCTCTTCCAACGGCAACCCCTCCACCGCGGTCACCACCCTGCTGCGCCAACTCCAGCAAGCCGATGCATCCCTCTGGTATCACGGCGACTTCGACTCGCCGGGCATAGCCATCTGCCGCCGAATGCACGAATTCGGCTGCTCCCCGTGGATGATGGATGCCCGCGACTACGCCGACGCCATCAGGCAGGCCAAGGAGTCCGATGTGCAGCTCATGTCGGATCCCAAGGAATGCGGCCCAACCCCGTGGGATCCAACGCTCCAAGCTGCGTTCGACCACCACCGCCTCATCATCCACGAGGAGTTCGTGCTCGATGGCGTACTCAACCGATTCGGCCGATTCAGCCAATGACTGCGAGGTGGCTCCGGTCACCAGGTGGGGTTGGTGAGAATGCCGCCGTCCACCACCAGGTCGGCGCCGGTGATCCACCGGGCCAGATCGGAGCACAAGAACACACAGGCGTCGCCGACATCTTCGGGGGTACCCATCCTCCCCAGCGGGACGGCGGCCATCCAGCGGCCCACGCCCTCTGGCCAGTCTTCGGCCAATCCCGGGCGGTTGATCAGCCCCGGCGACACCGAGTTGGCCCTGATGCCATGCGGGCCCCAGGCCAGAGCGGCGGCTTTGGCGTGCATCACCAGACCAGCCTTGGCGGTGGCGTAGTGGCCGTGAACCGGAGTGGGGTGGCGGGCCTCAATCGAGGCGACGTGGACGATGGATCCGCCGGTCCCCTGGTCCGCCATGGCCGAGGCCGCCGCCCGGGTCAACCGATGCACCGCGGTGAGGTTGGTGTCGATCATCTCGGCCCACTGCTGGTCGTCGAGCTCGGTGAACGGAGCCACCGGCTGGATCCCGGCGTTGTTGACCAGCGCGTCGATGCGGCCGAAGTGCTCTCGGGCCGCGCTCACTACCGTCGCAGGGCCATCTTCAGCAGTGAGGTCGGCACGCACCTCAATCGCCTCTCCCCCACTCAGGTCAACCGCCGACGACCGAGTGTGGGCCACCACCGAGGCCCCGTCCGCGGCCATGCGCCGAACGATGCCTGCCCCAATACCTCCGCCCGCACCGGTGACCACCACTACCTTGCCGGTGAGGTCCAACAAGTCAGCAGGCAATGCCGTCACGACCGCACCAGTCCAGCAATCTCCGCTGCCGCCCCTGGATACTGCTCGATGAGCTGGTCGGCGTCGCCCAACTCGAAGCCTTCGTGGTGATAGGGCGGCGCCATCGTGGTCCCCACCAGCGACCACTCACCCCGAGTCGAAGCCCCCATCCAGGTATGAGCCGGGACCACCACACAAGGCCGCTCCCCCGCCGCTAGGTCAACACCCAGCACCGGCCTATCCACCGCTCCATCTGGCCCCAGTAACAGCATCTTCACCCCCGCCCCGCAGTAGTAGTGCCACAGCTCCGGCCGATCCAACCGATGCATAGCTGAAAAGTCCCCCGGCTGAATCAAGAAATAGATGGCCGTGCTCCGCTCATCCCGCCAAACCTCCCGCCACATCCCCCCTTCTTCCGCCAGCGGCTCCAACCCCAGCATGGCCACTACTTCAGCACCGTTGAGCCCCGCTAAACCCTCCTGCCGCCCCATCACTCACCGACCTTAGCTTTCCAACTAATCAGACCTTCTCGCAGTAGGAACCGAGACCGTCTAACTTCTTGTGCGATCTCGCCCTTCGAGAGAAGACGACTCCGGCAACGATGGGTAGGTGAAATTGACCGAGCGGTCGCCAACACTGATTTCGATGCTGAGCGTCCCACCGAGAGCAGAGGTGAGCTTGCACAAAGTGGACAGCTTGGGATCAGCTGACCGCTCCAGCCTCGAAACCCCACCCTGGGTGATACCTAGCCCTTCGGCCAGATCAACCTGATTGACGCCGAGCTCACGGCGCAACTCTGCCAGATGAAAGGCGAAGAGCTTCGCCTCAACCTTCTGCTTGAACCCCTCAGATCTGGAGCGTCGGACAGGATCAGAGTCAATTGGTGCGGCTAGTTCATCGAAGTCCTTGGTGTTCATGGGATTAGTCCTTGGTTTCGAAGTTCGTTCAAGTGCTCGTTATAGAGATCATCTGCCCTGGGAATCGCCTGCCTGTACCAAAGATTCCATCGGCCGCGCTTGTTCCCGCCGAGAAGCAGTACTGCATGTCGCAATGGGTTGAAAGCAAACAGGACGCGCATGGTCCCAACACGCAGTTCCTTCATATTCGGGTAACGGCTGGCAGACAGCGTCTCGACGAGTGGGCGCCCCATCCCCGGACCCCGCTGCGACAGCACCCCCAAGGCACCTCGAAGCCGATCCTGGTCTTTGTCCGAGAGCGAATTCCACCAGACCTCGAAGTGGCCGGTGACCTGTATTCTCCACACCAGGGAACATTACTTGCAGATCATATGAGTTTCAAGTAGTTTTGGATGTCATCCCAGAAAAATGAACGTGTCCACTGGTACTGGTCCAGTGAGTAGACGTAAGCCCCAGAGTGCCAGGCCGAGGACCTACAGAGAGAGGGTCGACTAGGACGGGAGCCGGGGCTTCCGCACATCTGCGGGCGGTTGCTAAGCGGCTTCCAGGATTCCCCGAATTTGTCACTGCCCGGAAGTAGGGTCGTGTTGTGGGCTCAGTAGGCAACTCCGAGGGCACTGAGGGTCACCAGATTCCTCTTCCTGGAAACGAATCCGCTGCCATTCCGCCAAATCTCCAGCTAGGTCTGCATGCTCAACTGGATGTGGGGGTTGATGGGCCGCTGGATGAGCTGAGTGGCCCCCTGTTGGTGTGCGGCCCAGCGATCGAAGCCTTGGGATTGCTCCCAGATGGGTGTGTGCAGACGGTGGTGACATCGCCGCCTTACTGGTCGCTGCGGGATTACTCGGCCGAGGGGCAGATCGGGCGCGACGATGCCTTGGGGGAATATGTCAAGAGCATCGTCATGGCGTTCGACCAGGTGCGCAGGGTGCTGACCGACGATGGCACGGTATGGCTGAACGTGGGCGACTCCTATACCTCGGGAAATCGCAGATATCGGGCGCCTGACCGCAAGAATCGGGCTCGGGCTATGGCGGTTCGGCCTCCCACTCCAGAGGGCTTGAAGCCGAAAGACCTGATCGGCGTTCCATGGCGGTTAGCATTCGCCCTCCAGGGTGCCGGCTGGTGGCTGCGCTCAGAAGTCATCTGGTACAAGCCCAACGCCCACCCCGAGTCTGTCTCCGACCGCCCAACGAAATCTCATGAGACGGTGTTCTTGCTCTCCAAGAACCAGGACTACTACTACGACACAGCCGCGGTAAAAGGCCCCAACGGCCGCCGGCTCCGAACCATGTGGGACATCAACACCGAACCCCGAAAAAGACACGCTGGCGGCGTCGAAGACCACCCAGCCGTCATGCCGATTACTCTGGCTCGCCGCTGCATCCAGATCACGAGCCAGCCGGGCGACACCGTCCTCGATCCCTACGCCGGCTCTGGCACCACCCTGCTTGCCGCCCAGGAACTCGGCCGCAACTGGGTAGGAATCGAGTTGAACCCCACCTACGCCGATCTAATCGAGCGCCGAGTAGCCGAGTGAACCAGCCATACGACCAATCAGCGGCGGCATCGAGGGGGAACCGGAAGCGACGCGCCGGGTCTTCGACCTATACCACTGCTCCTCAAGCAACCGGGCGAATGACCGCGTGGCCATCAACCACAAGCTTGGCAATCGAGCGGTTCCGTCTCAGGTCTTCGCCAAAGCCCACTACCAGCTCTTGGTCTACTGCCACAGCCAGCTTTTCGAGAGTCTCCAGCGTCGGCCGAGTCCCGCCCCCTTCCATCCGCGCCACCGCCGACTGGGTGGTTCCCATGCGCTCAGCCAGCTCCGCCTGGGTCAATCCCGCCTCGGTGCGCAGCCGGTAGACCAACCCCTGGAACTCGCTGATCCGGGCCTCGTCCTCATAGGCCCTATCTGCCTCTTCCGACCTCAGGCCCCTCACATCCTTCCACGAAACCCGCTCACCCATCGCCATCCTCCACCCTGTGCCCTTCTGCCATGCAGCGTTCCATCGCCCTCTTTGCCCGCTCAACCTGGCGGCGTTCCCGGCGTCGACTCTTCGCGAACACAGTCAACAAGATGATCCTGCGACCTGGCGCGATCCAGTAAGTGATCCGAGTAGGCCGACCACCCAGATAAAAGCGCAATTCCCGCAACTTCCCATGAAGCTGCCGAGAAAGCGGCTCACCCAACAGCGATCCCTTGTCCGCCAGCTGATCAATGCGGAAATCGACCCTTCCCTGGAACTCCTCATCAAGGGCCCAGTACCAATCCCGGACTTCCGGCTCAAGCTCTACCTCCCACGCCGACATAGCATACTCGCTATATCTGCTCGGGGCCACGCTGCCCTGCCCTAGCCCTTTCGCACCCCAAATTGCCAAGGCACACATCGGGCACCCGTCTCTTGACCGCTTCACACATGTAGCCACCCTAAAGACGGTGAGGTGAGGTGAGGTGGGTCTGTCGGAATTTTGTGTGTCGGGTGTGATCTGAGGGTCCGCGGCCGGGTGCTGTGGGCCGGGAAGGATCATGTCTGTGGGTGATCAGGATATGCCGGCTGTGCCGGCGGGCGGGGCCGCCGGTGAGGCGGCGATGCAGGACTGGGCCGAGCTGTTGGTGGAGCGGGCCCGCGCCGATGGCGTGGAGCTGACCGGCGACGGCGGTTTGTTGACGGGGCTGGTCCGCCAGGTCCTCCAGACCGGGTTGGAGGGCCGGGATGGCCGACCATTTGGGCTATGAGCGCTGTGCCCCGGAGGGCCGCGGGTCGGGGAACTCGCGCAACGGCTCGTCGCCCAAGCGGGTCACCACCGAGATCGGCCAGATCGATCTGGCGGTGCCGCGCGACCGGGCGGGTACCTTCGAGCCCGTCACGGGCGCCTGAGCACCAGCGCCGCTTGGACGGCCTGTCGGGCAACGTGATCTCGCTGTACGCCACCGGGCTCACCACCGGCGAGATCCAGGCGCACCTCGAGGAGATCTACGACACATCGGTGAGCAGGGAGACGATCTCGAAGATCACCGACGAGATCGTCTCCGACATGGCTGTGTGGCAGAACCGGCCCCTCGACGCGGTGTACCCGGTTCTGCTGATCGACGCGATAGTGGTCAAGGTCCGCGACTCGCAGGTCGCGAACCGGCCCGTCTATGTCGCCATCGGCGTCGATCTCCAAGGAGAACGCGACGTCTTGGGCCTGTGGCTGGGCCCCACCGGCGGCGAGGGCGCCAAGCAGTGGGCGGCGATGCTGGGCGAGCTCCGCAACTGGGGCCTGGCCGACGCGTTGATCGTGCGCTGCGACGGGCTAAGAGGCCTGCCCGAGTCGATCCGCATGACCTGGCCTGATGCGACGGTGCAGACCTGCGTGGTGCACATGGTGCGAAACAGCCTCAGATACGCCTCCAAGACGCACTGGGGCCCGATCACCAAGTCCATGCGGGCCATCTACACCGCCCCCACCGTCGGGGCCGCCGAGGCGCTCTTCGAGGCCTTCGCCCAAGACTGGGAAGGCACCTACCCGGCCATGATCCGGTCCTGGCGACAGTCCTGGGACGAGTTCACACCGTTTTTGGAGTTCCCCGCAAAGCTGCGCCGGGTGGTCTATACCACCAACGCCGCAGACAGCCTCAACGCCAGGTTCCGAAGAGCGGTGCGCCACCGAGGGCACTTCCCCAACGAGCAGGCCGCCATGAAGATCCTCTACCTTGTCGCCACCGCCAAGCGCAAAGGCCGCGACAACCTCACCGGCAAGACCAACGGCTGGAAAGCCATACTGAACACGCTGACCGTCCACTACGGCGACCGGATCGCCGACCACATCAAATGAAAACCATCACGCCCGCATACACAAAAAATCCGAGTGTCACTGTTGGGTCTGCCGGGGCCTCCAGCCGGGGGGTTACGGTCCGGTCCTGCGCTCGGCGTTGACTCCTCAGAATTCTGGCCTTGTGCCTGTTGTCAGACGTGTCGCGTCGGGTGTGGGGCCGGCAGGAGCGCTTTTGTCTTGAAGGGAGCCTGATCATCTCGACTCGGTTGTGACGAAGCGCCCCTGCCGTTCCCGGACCACCGGAGCATCGATTCCAGCAGGAGAACAGCATGACACCACCAGTCGGGGGAATCGACCCCCACCAAGACACATTCACCGTCGGCATCGTCGACCGCCACGGCGTCGAGGCCGTCTGTGAGACTTTCTCGAACTCCGCGGCCGGCTACGGCGAGGCGATCGATTTGCTCGACTCTCACGCCGTCCGCCAGGTCGGGGTCGAGGGCTCTGCGAAGTGGGGGGCCCACATCGCGATCGCTCTGTCGGCGGCCGGGTTCGACGCACGCGAGGTGCCCGCGTCGCGCTCAGCGGCCCAGCGCCGCTCGCGGCGTCTGGAAAAGACCGACGCCGTCGACGCGGTCGCCTCGGCCCGCGCGCTGTTGGCCGAGCCCACCCTCGGGCCCGTCCAGGCGCTGGAGGCCTACGACCCGCTGGTGGCCGAGATCGAGGCGGTGCTCGAGCACCGCCGAGCCCTGGTAGCAGCCATAACACTCATGCTGCACCACGTCGCCGACCAGATCTCCAAGCTCCCCACCGAGGTCCGCGACCAGCTCGACACCGGCGGCAAGATCGAAGGCCGGCTGCGCCGCCTCGAACACATCGACCCCGACACATGCACGACCCCCGCAGGCGCGCACCGGCTCAAATGGCTCCAGAACTTCATCGACCAAGACCGAGCCGCGCGCCGCGAGATCCGCCGATTGGAACGGCTCATCGACGACCTGCTCGACCGCCACGGCACGACCCTGCGCGACGAACCGGGCATCGGCCCCATCTCAGCCGCCACCCTGGTGTGCGAGGTCGGAGACCCCCACCGGTTCGGCAGCGAGCCCCGAATTCGCCCGCTGGTGCGGCACCGGCACCGTCGCGCTCTCATCGGACGAAGGCACAGGCAACCCAATCAAGCACCGGCTCGACTTCAGGGGCAACCGGCGCGTCAACAGCGTGCTGCACATCGCGTCGGTCACCCAACAGCGCAGCCATCCCCAAGCCGCCGCCTACCTCGCCCGCAAAGCCACAGAAGGCAAAACCCGACGAGAAGCCCGCCGAGCCCACAAACGCCACCTCGCCAACCGCGTCATACGCCGAATGCGGCGCGACGAACAAACCCGAAAACAACCCCTCGCACACGCCGCTTGACAAGGGAGCCTCCGACAGACCCCCTCGCGACCCAAACGATTGCGGATCGTTTGAGCACATCACGCTCCATTTCCAGCTCGGCGACCCGCTTGCGGAGCCGGGCCAGTTCGGCCTGGTCTCGGCGCACCCAGTTCCCGAGCGTGCCCTCGTTGATACCGAGCTCCCGGGCAATGTGGGCCACCGTGACCGGACGACCGGTCTCCCGGACGATCCGAACAGCCCCATCCCGGAACTCCCGGCCAAAGCTTCTTCGTGGTCTAGACATAGCTCCTCCTTATAGAGCACCTCTCCACAAAAAGGGGGGGGGGGGGGGGGAACCTCAGGTGATTCAGGCTTAGAGGCTGCGCGGATAGGCGACACGGATCTCGGTGGATTTCGTTCGGACCGCGATGGGCCCCAGCAAGACCGCAGGTCAAGGAACTGAAGCCGTAGTCCGGGGTTCAGATGTTTCCGCAGGTCAGCGCCTATCCGCGTGGCCCCTTAGTCCCTTACCATCGATACTTGCCCCTTAAGCCTGGCCATCCGAGAAAGAAGTGAATGTGCCCACAGGCGCTGTCCCCACCTGATCTCTAGACATGCTTATGGGCGAGAGGGTTTAGAAACGACTTTCGACGGGTGCGGTTCTCAGTTCCACAGGCATTGCAGGCATGCCGAGTAGAGGGTTCAATCCAGCCCTCGGTCGGGCTTAGGATCGAGTGGCCGCACCCAATGCAGGCCATGGCTACAATGGGGATACTCCCGTCAGCCGAAAGAGCCCGTTGAACAGCCAACATTCGAAACGCTTGCTCGTCGATGATCTCTCCGTCAAGAACGACCGGAGAGTAGGTCTCGTCAATCACCATCTCGCATGCGTCAGACCAGGCATGCACATGGATGCCCTTGTCTTCGGGGCGGGTCATCGTTGAGAAGATGGCTTTGTTGGAGGGCCAAAGAGCGAGACCTGCATGATCTTGAGATGAGATGTCAAGCCGACGATCGACTTGTTGAGCTGGCGGTGGTTCTGGCAGGCCAAGGCGGGCCTGGAGACCACCTAACGGATTCGAGATTGATGGCGTCCGGCGGAAATTTCTGCCGCAGGAGTTACAGAGATGTTTGCGGTGGGGTTGAGTTGCAAACTTCAGTTCGTCAATATGCACCTCGTCACAGTGAGGGCATGTAAGGGGCTGCACCTCCTGCTGGGTCAGTTCGCTAATGGCAAAAGCCCGGGCCGCCATCCCTTCGATCGTCTCAGTGACTCCACCCCTGCGCACTGCGACGATGTCATAAGAGCTATCAATGTCCTTCGCGCTAGCGGCATTCTGGCGACGATGGACATGCACGCCACCAGGCTGGTCGGGAATCTTCCCAATTGCGATAGCAGGGGTTAATTCGCCCCAGACCGCCACCTCGCCTACCAAGAGATCGATGTCGATCTGCATTTCGTCAGGAACGGGGTCGAACCATGCCCCCGAGCAACGATCGAGAGGAGCACCGTCCGGCCCTGCTGCCTCAAGTCCGTGTGTGCGACACCACCAGTTGGGCTTACCGTTACGCTTCTTGACCTCGGCCTCAATGCGGCAGGGGCCGATGCCCTTCTTCGTTTCTGGAATGTTGTGAGTGCAATGATCCATTGGACTTCCCATCAGATGATCTTGCTATCGCTCGGTACGCCCGCAGGGTATCATGGGGTCGATTATACATTCAACGAAATCAGCGTTTATTACTTAATTTATTGTCGTTTCTGCGAATAGAGGCTACATTCTTCCACAACTACTGCATTCGAGGAGACAGGTTGAGCACCGATCCGGACCCCCCGGCCACCCCAGTGATTCCAAGCCGCATCCGACTGGCGCGTGATCTTCGCGGGCTCACACAGCAGCAAGTTGTGGCCGAGTTGGGTGGCTCCATCTCTTCGCCTGCGCTCAGTCAGATCGAAGCCGGCAAATTCAGGCCCTCCGATACCGTGGTCAAACAACTCTCCGCCACACTCAATGTACCGCAGTCTTTCTTCATGGCCCAGTGGCCTTCAGAAAACCAATCGGCCACGTACTTTCGTGACCTCCGCTCTACCAGCGCAAGGGACCGCCGGCGGGCAGGAGCCCAAGCTCTGATCCTTAGCAACTTCATCGCAGCATTGGAACAATTTGTCAGACTCCCCGAGGTATCAGTACCTAGCCTCCCCTGTGCACTGGATGCCGGGAGGGACGAGATCGAGCACTCTGCTAGGCATATTCGACAATTGTGGGAATTGGGTAGCGACCCAATCCCCCATGTTGTGCGGGAACTGGAGCGTCATGGAGTCGCAGTGGCTCGGCTTACCCTGGGCAACACCGCCGTCGACGCCTTTTCTACTCGGGTTGGGCACCGGCCTCTCGTTTTCCTGACAGATGACAAGCACGACAACTATGTTCGCTCAAGGCTTGATGCCAGTCACGAGTTAGGACATCTCGTCATGCATCAACCGGTGGAGCCAGGGACAAAGGAGGTGGAGCGTCAAGCTCAGGAGTTTGCCTCGTCCTTTCTACTTCCCGAAGATAGCGCTCGCATAGAACTACCTTCCCGGCTGGATGCCGCTGGTTGGTCGCAGTTGGCCGAAGCAAAGCGCACTTGGGGCATGTCGATGGCCGCACTGCTATTTCGGGCTCGCACACTACGCATGATTTCCACGGACACCTACCAGTCGGCCATGCGATACATGTCCTCCAAAGGATGGCGTACACAAGAGCCTGGAGATCGCGAGATGGGAGCACCAGAGGCCCCTATCCTCTTAGAACGCTCGGTGCGAAGAGCTGAGATTGAGGCTGGCGTATCTGTCGAATCACTTGTGAACTATGCCCACCTTCCCCTTGACGACATACTCGACCTTCTTGAGACGTCCGTAGACGAGCGACCCATCATCGAGTTGTAAGCATTCAATTGCCCAGAGGCGCAGTCATGAGTTGCTGCTCAGCCACTCATGACTGGCATTTAGAGTGAAGTTGGGACGGGAGCGGGTGGTGCCATCAATCAGAAGGGACTTATATCCGGTTTTAACCGAGCACTGTCATCCACGACAGTCACAGCACAGTCCGTCGTTATGGAGCGTGTCGGGGTAGGCGAGTTCAACGCAGCACGATGAACACTCGTGAGCGCGCTCGTCCCGCTCTGGCAGGTCAGAGCGGAACATGGCCGCTGCTGTCTGCTCCGGGGAGCGTCTATCTTCGGCGGGAGCTTCCTGCGGCTCATGGCGAACCAAACGCAGGTCCGCTACGCCGATACCGCTGTGTGCCAGTATGAGGGCACCTTATGGACTCGGTTCCAGGCCGCTCGCAGCCTATCAAAGACCGCCCTATGACTGTTTTCGAGATCGAGAACATGCGCTTGGCGCTCAGCACGTTCCGCGACGGGAGCGGGCAGTTCGTGAAGTCGATAGAGGAATACATGCCGGACTACCGCGACTTCGAGAGGGTCACGGCTCTCGTGTGCGGGGGAGACAGCGCCGAGAGCAAGGCGATATTCGATGTCGTCGTGCCGACACCGGACGGGCTTCCGTTCGGAATCTCGTGCAAGATGTCAACCGAAAAGAAGACGGCGGGCTTCATGGAGTTATCCAACGCGCACAAGACGTTCCAAGACGAGTTCGACAGCCTGGGAGTGGACTGGCGAACTGAGCCTGAGTACGCAGGGCCAGCGGTCGTGGAACTGGTGTCGAACTGGCACCAGCGGGAGTCACGGCAATTCGATCTCGCCAGCAGCCGCTATCTCGTTCTCTCGCACGACAGCAAGTGGAGAGAGTTCCAGCTTCACTGCTATCCGCTGAGCTTGGTGATTGCCGATCCATACGCCGACGTTGAGTGGTGCAGTGAGGGCAAGGGTCCGAGCACAGTGGCCGGATATATCCAACACGGGGGTCGCCGCCATCGGCTCTGGCAGCTTTTCCAAGGATCGGGAGGGCAGTTGAAGTACTACCCGCCGTTGGAATGGACCGAGTGGTCGTCAGCGAGATTCGCGCTGGAAACTCCCCCGGTGAAGACCATCTTGGAGAAAGTGGAAGAGTACTTCCCAGGAAAGTGGTCATCGCTTCACCCATAGCATCTCTGTCCTGACAGCGGCCTTCTCCACCTTCGGCGGCTTCACCGACACCCTCTCCCAATCCGACAGGACATCGTTGTAGAGATCGTTGTCATATCCGCTGAGCACCGCCGGTCCTTCGTGGCCCAACAGCACTTCAAGCATTTCCTTGTGCTCTTCCTCGGTCATCTCCTGGCCGTACATCTTCTGAGTGCGGGTTGACGGCAGATAGGGAGGATCAGCGTAGATCAGGCAGTCTTCGGCATTGAAGCGCCGCATGACATCCAACGCTGGACGGTTCTCTATCTCGGCGTTCTTCAATCTCAGTGCCACATCCGCTAGCTCGTTGGGGACTCGCTGCCAGCGATCCGACATGCCGCGCGCACGCTGCCTTGAACCACGGTTCTTCCAGCCGGTTTTCTTGGCCAAGTCGCTGGCGTGGGCTTGCCAAATCCTGACCACGAACCGCCTAGCATCTTCAAGACAATCACCTGTGACTGCATCGGACTCGTCGTACTCATCGCGCGCCCACGGAGTCGCATCCAGCGCCCAGCAAAGATCATCGGTGCGGTCCCGCAGAACTCGGAAGAAGTTGACCACCAGTCCGTTCGAGTCGTTCACGATCTCGTGGGGAGATTCCGGCTTCGTGAAGAACACAGCGCCGCTCCCGAAGTACGGCTCTAAATAGTGGTAATGCTCCCCGAAACAGGAGACAATCTTGACCGCTATGGACCACTTCGACCCCGGATAACGCAGTACGGCGCTTCGCTTGGCGACAGGTTCGACCAGCCTTAGGGCGCTCACGCCGCCACCCCCCTCATCTTGTTGGCGCGAACGCCACCAGCGATCAACTCCCCATAGGTGGTCTGCTTGCCGTCGCCGCCCCGGACCATCTCCGACATCTGCGCCAGCGCGTCAAGCGGGCGCTGGTTGTGCCTTCCCCGGAACTCGGCCACATAGCGGTTAAGGTGTTCTCTCGACATCTGGTGGTACGTGCCGTGGTACCCGCGTTTCAGCATCGACCAGAACGACTCAATCCCGTTCGTATGGGCCTGGCCGTCAACCCACTGGCCGACGGAGTGCTGCACCTTGCCGTGATCGAATCCCATTTTCCCCAACGGCCTGTAGCCCTTCCACTCGTCGGTGAACACCGTAGCCCCTTCCTCGGCGCTGTCGGAGACAATGCCGGTCAGAGTGGGAGCGTCGGCGTGCTCCACCACTTCGGCGTGAACCCTGCCCGTCTCGCGGTCCTTGACACCGACCACCGCTGTCTTTCCGACTGACCCGCGCCCTGCACGGAGCTTCTTCGACTCGTGCTTGTTGGCCTCCTCGCCGCCCACGAATGTCTCATCCCCCTCAACCGGGCCTACAAACGGCTCTTCGCGCTGATCCCGCGCCTGTCTGATCCTATTTGCCATGTACCACGCCGCCTTCTGGCCGATCCCCAAATCCCTGTGCAGCTTCATAGACGAAACCCCATTGAGATTCGTGCTGTACAGGTAGACGCACATGGCCCACTTCGACAGGGGAATGTTGCTTGAATCCATCATCGTCCAGGTCTTCACAGAGAAGTGCTTGCGGCAGTCCCCGCGGCGCCACGGCTGGGGCTTGCGGTTCTTCACGTCCGCGACGCTCTTAGATCCGCAGTGCGGACAGTACATGCCGCCCGGCCAGCGCTGGGCCACGAACCACGCCTCGGCCTTGTCCTCGGTGTCGAACATCTGCACCGCGTCCATGACGGTGATGCCGCTGCGCTCGGCTCTCCCCGGCGCTCTGTGGCTCTTCGACTTCTCCGATGTCAGGTACTCCATGCTCATATCGTACCGGCAGGCGTGACAGTTTATTATCAGCATATATCATATATTTCTAAACTATTTTTGGGTGTTCCCGCTGTGGCTAAGACCGGATATAAGTCCCAAATCAATCTCTTAGCCTGCACCATCCACGCTGAGTGGCAAATGCCCCAGGTCTAGAGTCCAAGCATCACTACGGCTCAAGCACCACCTTGATGGCGCCGGAGGCGCGGTTGGCCGCGGTGGCGAAGGCTTCGGCGGGGGCGTCTAGGGGGAAGCGGTGGGTGATTACGGCGTCGGGGAGCCTGGGGATCTGGGCAAGGGCGGCGGCGGCAACATCCATGTCGCGGGTGGGGCCGTAGCGGCCGTACATTGAGGAGGGCACCACGGTTATCTCCTTCATGCTCAGCTCTATACCGGGCAGCTCCACCGGTTCCCAGTAGCTGCCGAGGATGACGATTTTGCCGCCGGGGCGGCACTTCTTGGCGGCGTCGGCCAGAGCTGACGCGGTACCAGCAGCTTCCACCACGATGTCGTAGGGCTCATCGGTCAGAGGGGAGGCCCCCAAGCGCTCGGCGGCCTCCTTTTGGGCGTCGTGGCGGGCTGAGATTGCGGTATCGCACCCGGCCAAGCGGGACACGGCCAGAGCGGTCTGGCCCACAGCACCCCCGCCGATGACGGCCACCCGCATGTCGCCCCGCAATCCGGCCAAGCGGAAACCGTGTACCGCGATGCCCAGCGGCTCCACCAGGCAGGCGTCCCGGGCATCCGCCCCCGACGGCAGAGGAACGATGGCCTCGGGCCACATGAGCACCTCGTCGGCCATTCCCCCATCCCGGGAGATGCCGGCGATGTCGGTCAGGGTGATGGGGCAGCGGTTGTAGTCGCCGGCCAGGCAGATCTCGCAGGTGCCACAGCCGTGGATGGGCTCGATGGCCACTGGGCGGCCGTCGTCCAGCCAGCCGGCGAACTCGTGGCCAATGGTGAAGGTGTTGAGCATCCCCAACTCGAGCATGTGCAGATCGGAGCCGCACACCCCCGCCGAGGCCATCTTGATGCGCACTCCCTCGCCTTCGGGGGCCGCTACCTCAACCGTCGTAGGCCGGCCGTCGACACATCGCACTGCTCTCATCACGTCATCATCCCACTAATACCTCCCGATAGCGGGTTGACCGCATCGACGGCCATATTGAACGACCCGCGCTCACCAACCCGCTCGGCTCGTGCTGCTGCAAGCCCCTTCATGGCCTTGCAGCAGGCGGCAAGGCTCTCCAGAGTGCTCCACGATACGCCCACACTCGCTCAGCGCGGTTGGCGAAGCCGGTGATACAGTCGATTCGGTCAGGTTGCCGCGATCCTCATCTCTCCATTCGCCTGGTCCCGCGTCCGTGCCGCCCTCGCCTACCTGCAATCCGCACTGCCGGCCCCTGTCCTCCACTCGGTCCAACAGCCGCTGAACGGTGGCCAGCCGGCGGAACTCCGAAGGGAGTTGTCGGGCTGCCTCATCGAACGCCGCGGCCACGTCGTCGGCGATGTCTAGAACGATGTCCACGGCTTCGTCTCCATCCAGTCCCATCCGCTCGCCCATTTCGGCCCACGCCCGTTCTCCCGACGCCGCGCCGACCGTGAAGTCGTGGCCGATGCGCATCATCATCTCCACAGAATCCCACTCATTGAAGCCGTCCCGCTCGAATGGCAGCCATGCACACATGTCGTACATCGGGGCCAGTGCCGCACCAGTATCGTCCAGCAGCATCCCGTAGTTCTTGGCGTGGGCATCAGTACCGACGATCACCCAGTTGTAGGCAAGCGCCATGAAGAACTGCTCCACATCATGGTTGGCTTGTCGGCTGTTGGCCCAGATGAGGTTGGCAATCTGCTGAGGACTCGGACCATTGGCTGCCTCGCGGCGCAGTTCGGGCGGCAAGCCCATCGCCTGGCACATGTCCTCCTGGTGGAGACGGGCGATACAGCCCTCGGACTGTCGGCGGTCGAACCGGGTGACGACGATCGCGACGACGTCTCCGAATTCCTCGATCTCGGTGAATGCCGACGCGATGCCCAGTGCGTCTGCGGCCCTCTGGGTCAGGTGCTCCACGACGGCCTGGTCGGGCAGATAAGCCCGAGGGATGGTCGGCTTCAGGATGTGGGTGCTCGGCTGTCCCCGCAGCGGCATCCCCCAACCCTTCTCCGCGTCCCAGCAAAGAGCGATCTTCGACTGGAATCCCGCCAAAGTGAACTCCCTGGTTCCCGGCAGGCTATTGGGGAGCGCACGTCCGGCTACAAGCAGGTCCATAATCTCTGCCATCTCACCACTCGACAGCCATGCCACCGCCCGCCCCCGCCCGCTAAGGCTGCTGATCTCCTCGGGGTGGCAGAATTGGACCGCTCCCGCGCAGTCGTGCCCTGCTCGGGTTGCCAGCAGGTCGAACGGTTCCGACGAGCGCGCCCCCGTCTCGCGGCGCATGATCTCCCGAGTGTCGGGATTGTCGGGCAACAGTCCCTTCATCCAGGCAGTTGCCTTTGCCGTGCTGGGCGGTTCGCCGCGTAGCGGCATAGACAGCGACAGCGGGACCTCTCCCTCATCCATGTAATTGCTGTTGTAGGCAAACCCAGCACCGTCTATGGCGCGAAATAGTCGTCCGATCTCCACGTCGTGCAAGAGCACGGCCAATTCATCGCTTTCAACCAATGGGCATCCCTTCAGGTGCGGTGTATTGCTCAGACCGTCGTTGTCGCCTGCGTGAACGGGTCTTCTTCGCCACCGCTGCCCCAGCTTGGGCGAACGCGGCCCTGCGCTGGGCTTCTGCCTGCTCGATCGAGGTCATCCTCCGAGGAGCCAGTTCCCAGGCGAGTCCCAGGGCATGGGCAAGGCGTAACAGTTCATTGATCTGCGAAGACGTCTTGCCGTTCTCCACCGCGCTCAGCCATGGACGCGATACCCCGGCCCGACGAGCGACCTCGTCCTGGGAAAATCCTAACTCCGCGCGGCGCTCGCGGAGAATGCGTCCGATTTGGCCGGGCGACCGGAGTTGGGAGTGTCTGCGCATGACATCACTGTATATGTTCCTATTCAAAATACAATAACAACAATTTTGAATAGAAACGTTTACAACAGCCCTGATGTCCACAGACGGCTACATTCAGAGTGGTCGCAGGCAGCGCTTTCCCTGCGGCCGGCGGAGCAGGCCAGGATCAGAGCCCTTTGGGACGGGTGCCGATGACGCCGTTGGCCTCGAGGGCAGCAATCTCGTCGCCCGGCAGGCCCAGCTCGCCCAGAATCTCGTGGTTGTGCTGGCCCAGGGTGGGCGACGGCGAGGTAATCCAGCGGTCCACCGAGGCGAACCGATAGGGCATGCCCGGCATGGGGTGGGTGCCCACCGCGGGATGCTCGACCATCTCGAACAGGCCCCGATGGGCGTGTTGGGGATTCTCGTGCTGGAGGCGGGGATCCCACGCCGGGGCGGCAGGAACACCCCCTCCCACCAGCCGGGCTACGGCCTCATCCAGGTCCTGCTGGGCAGCCCAGGCATATAGCCCCTCGTCGATGGCGTCGTGGCCCATCCGGCGGCCGTCGTCGGTGGCATACTCCGGCCGGTCGGCCCACTCGGGAGACCCCAGCACCTCCACCAGCGCCTGCCACTGCTCGTCGGTGGCCACGGCCAACGCCAGCCATTGCTCATAGCCCCGGCAGGGATACAGCCCCTGTGGTGCGGCGTAAGGGCTCCGGTTGCCGGCCCGCTCCATCACGTTGCCGTAGGCGGTGTACTCCACGATCTGCTCGGCCGCGCAGTTCAGCGCGGCCTCCACCATGGTGGACTCCACAAACACCCCTCGCCCGGTGCGCTCCCGCACCGCCAAGCCCAATATCGCGGCATATGCGCCGTGCATCCCGGCGATGGGGTCGCACGGGCCTCGCATGATGCGGGGCTGGTCGTAGGGATGCCCGGTGACCCAGGCCATGCCGGTGAGCTGCTCCATGGTCTGGGCGAACCCCACCCGATCCCGCCACGGCCCGCTCAGCCCGAACGCGGGCATCCGGGTGAACACCGCCCGGGGATTGCGGGCTGAGACGGCCTCCCAACTGAGGCCCCACTTCTCCACCACCCGGGGGGAGAAGTTCTCCACAATCACGTCGGCCTCCCCGATGAGCCGCCACAGCAGGTCCATGCCCGCCTCGGTGTCCAAGTCGAGCGTCAGGTCCCGCTTGTTGTGGTTGATGGCCACGAACATCGACCCCCACTCCCACCAGTCCTCGGCGCCGAACATGAACCCGGTCATGCGCATCCCGTCGGGGTGGCCGGTGGACTCGATGTGAACCACATCGGCGCCCAGCATGGCCAGCGTTCCGGTGGCCGACGGCCCGGCCCACCAACTGGTCAGGTCCACCACCTTGATGCCGGCCAGCGGCAGATCAGGGTCGGCACCGGGAGACGACGGCACGGGCTGAGGGCGAGACTCCACCGTGCCGGTGTGCTCGCCCAGCCGGGGCGCGGGCGTGGCCGGGCGCCGCTCGCCGTCGTCGTCCATCAGATAGGGCGGCCGGGGCTGGAGGAACCCACCGGGGTTGCTCACAAATGCCCCCCGAGCGGCGAACTGCTCATTGTCGAGCACGCTGCGACCGTCGTTCACTTCGGCCACCGGCACCCGCAGGTCGGAGGCCGCCTTGATGATCTCGGCCACGGTGTGGCGGGAGGTCCACGGACGGACCATGGCATTCCACTCGTCCAACCGATTGGCCCGCTCCCCGATCTGGCTCCACTCGGTGTCGATCAGGTCGGGACGCTCGATCATCAGCACAAAGCCCTGGTATTGCAGGGCGGTGTTGGTGTTGAACCCCACCCAGCCGTCGAGGGCGGGCTCGATCGAGGGTGCCTCCACCGACCGGGCCACCCGGTCGAAGTCGTGGCCTCCGCCTCTCATGGAGTGGGCGAGATCGCTGAACGTGGTGGCGGCGATGCCCATCACGTCGGCCACCGCCAAATCGATGTGCTCGCCGCGCCCGGTGCGCCGAGCCCGCAGCATTGCCGACAGCAACGCGGGGCCGGCGTAGGCCCCCGCGGTCCACTCGGCGATGGCCCCTCCGGCGTGGATCGGGGGCTGGTCGGGCCGCCCCCGACAGGCGATGGCCCCGCACTGTGCCTGTACGGTGTACTCCGTAGACGGATGCTGGGCCAGCGGCCCGTCCTGCCCATAGGGCGTTACCGACAGCACCACAAGGTGCCGATGCCGCTCGGCCCAGGCCCGACCGATGCCCGAGCCGGCTGGGAACGACTCCA
This sequence comes from Candidatus Poriferisocius sp., assembly GCF_965208475.1. Lineage (GTDB taxonomy): Bacteria > Actinomycetota > Acidimicrobiia > Acidimicrobiales > Bin134 > Poriferisocius. Next base: position 1,978,398 of record NZ_OZ242338.1, read on the forward strand.
CCACGGCGTCGGCGGTGGCTACCAACTCCTCGATCTCGGGATCGCCCGGCTGGCCGACAACGCCGCGCTTGGCGGCATTGAGCAGCTGGAACAGTGCGCTGTCGCCCTCGAAGTCGGCCCTGGTGGCCGACCAGCGGCGAACCGGATCGCCTTCAGGCCCCTCGACTTTGACCACGTCGGCCCCGGCGTCGGCCAAGAGCTTGGTGACATAGGGGCCGGGCACCCCGGTGGAGAAGTCCACCACCCGGAATCCGGCCAGAGCTGATGCCTGCATGAGAACGCCCTCGCTCGCGCTATCGCCTTGGGCCCTATCTACACCCTGGTTTGGTCCCGCATTCATCGCTTTCCCACCGCAACTCGGTCGTTTGGCACCCCGATATATTGTCGCATCCGAGGTTCCCGTACACTGGCCCACACCCGACAAGCGATAGCAGCAAAGGAAAGTCACCGTGAAGCTCACCGAAGTCAACTTGCTCGACCCCGACCGATTTGTGCGCCAAGAGCACCATGAGATGTTCAAGGTGCTGAGGGAGCAGGAGCCCGTCATGCTTCACCAAGACCCCAATGGAGCGGCGTTCTGGAACGTGGTCAAGCATGCCGATCTGGTGGACGTGAACCGCGACGCCGAGCGCTACTCCTCGGAGATAGGCGGCACCTCCATCCCCGACTATGAGAACCGCACCGACGAGGGGGCTATGGACACCCGCGGCGTGATGATGCTCACCACCGACCCTCCCAAGCACACTCGCTATCGGAGGCTGGTGAACAAGGGCTTCACTCCGCGCATGATCGGCCTGATCGAACAGTACTTGCGGCACCGAGCCGTCCTGATCGTGGACAACGTGATCGAGAAGGGCGAGGCTGATTTCGTTGTGGACATCGCCTCTGAACTGCCCCTCCAGGCCATCGCCGAGATAATGGGCGTACCCCAGGAAGACCGCATGATGCTCTTCGAGTGGTCCAACCGACTGATCGGCATCGACGACCCCGAATACGCCGAAAAAAGCGATGAGGGCACGGTTGCCGCCATGGAGCTGTACGCCTACACCAACCAGCTGGCCAAGGATCGGGCGGTGAACCCCCGCGACGACATCGTAACCAAGCTCATCAACGCCGAGATCGACGGCGACAAGTTGAGCGAGCTGGAGTTCGACATGTTCATGCTGCTGCTCACCGTGGCCGGCAACGAAACCACCCGCAACGCCACCGCCCACGGGATGCTGGCGCTGATGGACCACCCCGAGCAGTTCGACATCATCAAGAGCTCCTCCGATGGGGTGACCGACACCCACATCGACGAGATCCTCCGCTGGGCCACCCCGGTGCTGCACTTCCGCCGAACCGCCACCACCGACACCGAGATAAGGGGCCAGCACATCGACAAAGGCGACAAGGTTGTCATGTGGCACGTCTCGGCCAACCGGGACGAGGAGGTGTTCGACGAGCCGTTCACCTTCGACGTGAACCGCACACCCAACGAGCAGATCGCCTTCGGCGGAGGCGGGGCCCACTATTGCCTGGGTGCCAACTTGGCCAAGATGGAGCTGCGCCTGATCTTCCAGGAGATCATCGAGCGCATGCCCGACATCCACCGGGTGGGCGAGCCCGAGTGGCTGCGCTCCAACTTCATCGGCGGCGTCAAGCACCTCCCCGTGGCCTGGACCCCAGGCAAGAAGGCCAACCCCGGCCCCGCCCCCGACCAGAACCTTTCAACGCTGGTCTAGTCCGCCCCGCGGGGATCCCTTGGGGAACCCCCGACTCCCTATCCGCAGCCGGCAAGTGCGAGCACCTGTATCGGGGCTGTTCTCACCGGGCGTTGGCTCACAGCTTTCTCGCGGCCGTGTTGCGCTCTGCCTGTTACGATCACTGCCAGCTTCGGGCGGCCCGCTGAGATCGGGCGGAGGATCGTCCTCGGCAGGCGAGTTCTCTAGGAGGCAGACATGTCAGATACACAAGAGATGGCAGGCGGAACCGAATCCGGTTACCCGGCGCGGTTGGACATCGAGTACCCCGAATCGGGCCTCAACCGGGTGAAGACGCTGTTTCGCATCGTGCTTATCATCCCCATCGCGATCGTGGCCGGACTGGTCACCGGCCAGATCGGCGGCATCGGGCTGGACGATAGCGAGAGCTGGCGGGGGCTGGTCGGGGGCGCTCTGTTCCTGCCCACACTGCTGATGCTCCTGTTCCGCCGCAAGTATCCGCGGTGGTGGTTCGACTGGAACTTCGAACTCACGAGATTCACCACCCGTGTGGGGGCCTACTTGGGGCTACTGCGAGAGGAATACCCCTCAACCGATGAGGAACAGGCCGTCCGCCTCGACTTGGACTACCCCGACGCGTCCCGCGACCTCAATCGCTGGCTGCCCCTGGTCAAATGGATTCTGGCCATCCCGCACTACATCGTTCTGGCCATCCTGGGCATCGGAGCCATACTGAGCGTTGTGATCGCGTGGTTCGCGATCATCTTCACCGGCCGCTACCCGCGCAGTCTCTTCGACTTCGTGGTCGGCGTAAACCGCTGGGGGCTGCGGGTTTGGGCCTACATGTGGCTGCTAATCACCGACCGCTATCCCCCCTTCTCGCTGAAGTAAGGCTCATCAGTTCAGCGCTCCCAGCCCATATGGCTGGGCGGTTCATTCCGACGGGGCTGCTCATTTGGCCCGTTCGAGCCGAATGCCGATCGGGCGGTCGAGATCTCGCAAATTACCCGAGAGGGCGGTTGCTTGGCTAGCATGTGGGCTGCCGCCATGTAGGGGTTCTGATCCGTCGAGTCGGGTTTGGACTAGGGCACGCGGATATCAAGGCAGGCATTGCGCTGTATTGGCGCCAATGCCTGGTGGTATATCAAGGAGCCCTAGTTGCCTATTCGCCCTCGTCCCAACCCTTGGGGTTTGGGACGCCTGAGGGGTACGAAAACCCCCGATTCCCAGAGCAGGGCCGGTTGCCGTGCAGCCCGGCTCGTCGGTGCTGTCGCGCTAGCTGCGGCCGCATCGTCGTGCCTCCCGGTCGGCACAGCATCGACGAGCACTTACGCGTCCCTCCCAGTCGAAGACGTAACTGGGAACCACATCGGCACAACTTCTTCGTCTGCCGCCTCCCGGGCTGCCCTGGCCTATGCCAACTCCGAGCAGGTCGCAGTGGAACCTGTGGCATCCCCACCTCCAGAGGCGGCGCAATATCGCGTTTGGCTTGTCGCGGATGGGGAACCGGCCTCGAATTCGACGGCCCTCGGCCACCAAGCCGGAGAGCGGGTGATAGTTGTGCCCGGCGACCTCCGAGCCCTCCCCCCCGCGGCCCGGGAAGCGATCTTCAGCGCCACTGAGGTGGAAGTGGACCCGGGCCTCGGCGAAAGCGCAAGCTGGCAATTGGAGGCGATTCGCCGGGGACACCAGATTCCCGGGGGCGGCTTGCTCATGTTCGACTCAGGCTTTGACCGCCGGTTGGTGGCCCTATACGGGCATCCATCCACATCGGGCCTCGGCGTGCTGGGAGAACAGGGTCCCATTGGAGGTGTCAAGCGCCTCCAATCCGCTGCTCTCGGATACCGCGCCGACGGTTCGGTGGTGTTGCCCACCTTCGAGATCATTGCCACGGTTGCGTCGGCCGGCGCCGGCGCCGACGGCGACTATTCGGCCATGACCGCTCGGGATGCCATCCGGCCCTGGGTAGAGACCGCGGCGGCCAACGACATGTACGTGGTGCTCGACCTCCAGCCGGGGCGAACCGACTTCTTGGCGCAGGCGAAGGTCTACGAGGAGTTCCTCCGCCTGCCCCATGTCGGACTAGCGCTCGATCCGGAGTGGAGGCTCAAGCCCCACCAGGTCCACCTGGGCCAAGTCGGCACCGTGGACGCGGCTGAGGTCAACCAGGTTGTGTACTGGCTGGCCGGCGTCGTCCGCGAGAACGCCCTCCCCCAGAAGCTGCTGATCGTCCACCAATTCCAAACCTCCATGATCACCAACCGCAAGCTCATCGACACTCCCCCCGAATTGGCGGTGCTGATCCAAATGGACGGCCAAGGCTCCATGAGGGCCAAGTACGCCTCCTGGAACTCCCTGACCAGCCTGTCCGACGCCGGCCAGTTCCACTGGGGCTGGAAGAACTTCTATGACGAAGACCACCCCAACGCCACCCCAGAACAAGTACTGGAACTCACCCCCACCCCAGTATTCGTATCCTTCCAATAGAACTCTCGGGGCAAAGGCTGCTCCACCGGAACCCAATCCGTCTTGGAACCACTAGATTGCTTCCATGGTCGCCGTCACGCCCGATTCCGAAACCGTTGCCAATACTGTCGCCAAACCGCCGCCGGCAACGGAGGCAGACCCCGCCAACCCGCTGCACAACGCCTTTTGGAGACGTGACCGAAAAGTGGTGGATGCCAATCTGAAGCAGGTTTGCCCCCGGCCGCTCACCTTCTATCCCGGGTTCGAATTCACCGGCGAGCTGGAAAGTGTCCGAACCCCGGGCGCATGGCTCGTAACCCGGCATGCGACGATCCTCGAGGTGTCGCGCAACCCGCAGGTCTTCTCCTCTTCATCGGGGGTAACCATCAACGACTTCCCGCCGGAGTTCAACGAATACTTCAACTCGATCATCGCCATGGACGATCCCCGCCATGCCCGCCTGAGGCGGCTCGTGTCGGCGGGCTTCACCCCCCGGATGCTCGACCGTCTGGAGAACTCGATCCATGAACAGGCCAAGCTCATCGTGGACGAAGTGTGCGAGCAGGGCAAATGCGACTTTGTCACTGATGTCGCGGCCCGGCTGCCGCTTCGGATCGTGTGCGACCTCATGGGAATCCCTGCATCCGAGCACGACTTCGTGTTCGACCAAACGAACGTGATCCTCGGAGCAGCCGATGAAGAGTACGTGCCCGAGGCGACCGACCTGGTCACCGCCATTCTCGAGGCCGGCGCGGCCCTGACCGAGCTGATGGACGAGGTGGCCGAGTCGAAGGTGGGAGTGGACACTGGCGATTTGACCAGCATTCTCGTCAACGCCGAAGTAGACGGCGAACGGCTCACCCGTGCCGAGTTGGCCAGCTTTTTCGTCCTATTGGTGGTGGCCGGCAACGAGACCACCCGGAACTCCACCAGCTGGGGACTGGTTTACCTCACCGACTATCCCGACCAACGACGCATTTGGACAGAGGATTTCGACGGGGTGGCCGCCAGCGCGGTGGAAGAGATAGTCAGGTTGGCCAGCCCCGTTTCCTATATGCGCCGCACCGCTCTTTGCGACACCGAACTCGAAGGTCAAAAGATCGACGAAGGCGACATGGTGGCAATGAGTTACATTTGCGCCAACCGGGATGATTCGGTATTCGACAACCCCGACGAATTCAATGTATTGCGCGACCCGAATCCCCATATCGGCTTCGGCGGTCCGGGCCCGCATTTCTGTCTCGGCGCCCACCTGGCCCGGAGGCAGATCAAGGTGATGTTCGGAGAGCTGTTCAGTCGCATCGGCGACATCCACGCCACCGGCGAGCCCGTACCGCTCTCGTCGGGTTTCATCCACGGCATCAAGCACCTGCCCGCCGAGTTCACACCGACGAGGATGGTGGGCGCATCGGCTTAGACCGCCATTGGGCCGCGCCGGCTAGGCCGTTTCTCGTTAGCTGCCTTGTTCGGAGAGCCTGCGGATGTCGTCGAGGTCGAGGTGGCGGAATACGCCATCGGCTCGGGCGGTGACATGGTCGTTTTGCCGTGCTTGGCCTTTGACCTCGGTGATCTCGCCGTCGAATTTCTCCACCCACCCCTCGAAAACAGTCTCCACCCCCAACAGCGTGGGCCTGCGATATTGCACCGACAGCATCATGGTGGGACCGCTGGCGTTGCTGGCCGAGCAGGCGCTGGTGAACACCATGTCGAACGCCGACGCGATGGCAGCCCCGTGGACGCAGCCGGGCGGACCCTCATAGACGGTGGTGAACACTGCTCGTCCCCTGGACACCGGAGGGTCGGCATCGTTGTCCACCACCATCTCCACGGGCAGCGCGGCGGGGTTGTAAATGCCGGTAACCAGGTCGAAAGGCGCCCGCTTGTGGGTTATGGGCGGTCCCTCGAAGCGGGGGATGTCGGGGCCGTAGCGGGGAGGAGGCTCGGCGGGAACATGGGCTTCGAGGCGGTCGGCCAACCCATGGGCCTCTGCGGCCAAAGCGGCGGTCTCGGCGGGCGACGCCATGTTGGTGGCGGTGGCGGCCACCAGTCGGCGCACCGCGTCGGCCAGTGACCTCAGCTCCCGCTCCCGACCGGCCACCGCCGGATGGTCGATGGGCTGGAATGGGCCGTCCGGCTGATTGATATGGGCCACGACGGCAACGGTATGGTGCAAACAGCATCACGGCGCAACCAGGCGTCCAAGTACCCATACCCCCCTAGGAGCCCCCATGCCCCTCGACCCCACTGCCGTCGGCGCTGAGAGCGCCGCGCATACCTCCAGTTGGCGCTCGAAGGACGCCCTTCTCTACGCGCTGGGCGTCGGCGCCGGCGTGACCGACCCAACCGGCTTTGAGCTGGAGTACACCACCGAGAACACCAAGGGCGTCGAGCAGAAGGCCCTGCCCACCATGTGCGTGGTGCTGGGCGGCGGCGTGGGCGCCGGTCCCGACAGCCCGATGGCCAAGATCGGCACCTACAACCCGGCTCTTCTGGTTCACGGTGAGCAGGGATTCGCCCTCCACAAGCCGCTGCCGGTGGAGGCCACGGTCAGCTCGGTGAGCCGCATCACCGGCATCTACGACAAGGGCAAGGCCGCATTGGTGGTGCTAGAGAGCAATGCCACCGACACCGCCGACGACCAGCCCCTGTTCACCACTACCACCTCCCTGTTCATCCGGGGCGAAGGCGGCTGGGGAGGCGACCGGGGGCCGTCCGGCCCGTCGAAAGTGCCCGAGCGCGGTGCCGACCATGTTGTCACCTACGCCACCCGCTCCGATCAGGCGCTTTTGTACCGTCTGAACGGCGACCGCAACCCGCTGCACTCCGACCCGTCGTTCGCCGCGGCCGGTGGATTCGACACCCCGATCCTGCACGGCCTGTGTACTTACGGCTTCACCGGTCGGGCGTTGCTCCACACCCTGTGCGACAGCGATCCAGCCCGTTTCAAGGCCATGCACGGGCGATTCTCCTCCCCGGTGCTGCCCGGCGAGACCCTCGACGTCCACATCTGGGACGAAGGTGGCGGGTCGGCCCGGTTCCAGACCCGGGTGGGCGATCGGGTGGTGCTCGACGCTGGAACTGTGGCCTACGAATAATCGTAGGGCGATAGCCCAATACCAAGAGCAGCGCCGCGGCTATTCGCCGAAAGCGGCGTCGATGTGCTGATCGACCAGCGCGGTGATGGGCAAGTCGACGCCTAGCTGCTCGCCCAAAGCGAGCGCGCCGCCCAGGTCTTTGTGGGCGATGCGGGTGAAGCTACCGCCGAACGCCGGGGGCGGATAGACGATCGGACGACTGAAGACGCCCATGTGGGGCCCGATGTTGCGGTCGGAATAGCTCACGATGTCGGCGAACGCTTTCAGATCCACTCCGGCGGCTGCGGCCAACGCGATGGCCTCGTAGGCCACGGCAAATTCGGCGTAGCTGATGAGGTTGCGGACCACCTTCGCCTGAAGCCCGGCCCCCAGCGGTCCGACGTTGACCACCAAGCCGCCATAGCGCTCAAAGTGAGGTCGACCGCGCTCGGTGTGGACTTCATCGCCCCCGCAGAACACCACCAGATCCCGGCTTTTGGCCGCCGCGGCTCCGCCGGTGACCGGGGCGTCGATCACCGTCACACCGACTTCGGCCGCCCTGGCGGCCAACTCGATCACGGTGGCGGGCAACACGGTGGAGTGGATGGCCACCAGCGCGCCCGACTCGGCGGCCCCGGCGATGGCCCCGTCGTCGCCCATGCACACCTGGCCAACCTGGGCATCATCGATCACCACCACCGCCACCACATCCACCTGTCGGGCCAACTCCCCCGCCGAGCCCGCTGGGGTGCCCCCCAATTCGGCAAACCGGGCCATGGCCTCCTCGGAGATGTCGTAGCCCACCACAACCACGTCGTCATCCCACTCGCCGGCCAGTACGCCCTCGGCGATGGCGCCGCCCATGTCGCCCAGTCCGATTATTCCCAGTCGGGTCATTGCTGATCTGCCTCCTGCTCGCCCGGTCAGCGGTCGCCGATGGCGTAGAAGCCGCCGTCGCGGGCGCCGACGTACATGATGCCGTCCCACACTGCGGCGGTGGACTCCACGCAGGCCCCCAGGGTCACCCGCCACAGCTCGGGGGGCTCCACAAAGGGGTCGGAGATGTCGTAGCCCCGAATCGCCCCGCCGCAGTCGGCCTGGATCAACACATCGTCGATCACCACCGGCGATGCCCACACCGGGGCGGTGATCCGCTTGGACCACACCACCTCGCCGGTGTCGCGGCGAAGAGCGTACAGGTAGCCGGCGTTGGTGGGCGCGTACACCATCTGCTCGGTGAGCGCCGGGGTGGCCCATACCCCGTCGGGAAGGGCGTTGCGGATTTGGGCCCCCCAAACCAGGGGATCGTCGGCGGTGGGGTCGAGCTTGATGACCTGGCCCGTCTCCTGGCTGCGGACCGTCTCCCGCTCGTATTCCACCCCCACGTACAGATAGCCCTCCGCGTCGGCCACCACGGTGGCGTCCACATCATCGCCTGCCCAGTAGCGGAACACCCGCACGGGATCCTGCCCGTCGGCCAGCCCGCTTATGTCCCACCCCTGCACCAGGCCGCCGGAGTTGCCGAAGTACAGGGTGTTGCCCACCACGGTGATGCCACCCTCGATGGACACGTTGCCGTCGGGCACCGCGGCGAGCAGTTCGTCGTCCCAGCCGGGGGCGCTGAACACCAGCTCGGGGTCGATCGTCACCAGCCCGTCAGGGCCATAGCGGCGGTTCAGCTTCACAATGTGGAGATGGCTGTTCTCCCCGCCCTGGAACAGGTAGTCGTCCAGCACGAGGGCCGCCCCGTCCCAGTCGTTGTTCCAGCGCACCGGAGACACCGCGTAGGCGTGCAACGACCACAGCTCGACGGGCTCGTCCCGGTCGAAGGCGAGGATCCGGAAGTAGTCGTCCCGCGAGCCGAAGTACACCAGGGGATAGCCGTCGGGGTCGACGGTAACCGAGCCCTTGACAAGGTCGCCCACCACGAAGTCGGGCCGCAGGCGCTCACCGGTATCGGCATCCAGGAAATGGACCGCGGGGGCGAACGAGCCCACCACCACCCATGTGCGATCGTCCCACTCGACCACCGCGGGCTGGCCGGTCCAGCCAGTGCCGCACCATGTGGTGGTGCCCGCGGCCCACGAGGTGAGCGAGCACAGGTCTCGCTCAGGGGCGCCGGTGAACCGCCACAGCACCTCGGGTGTCAGAGGGGCGGGCCCAGTGCCGTAGAAGGTGCGGGTGGGGTTCCCCCGGAAGGTGAGCAGGCCGGCGACTGAGCCGTGCGGCTGACCGACAGTGGTGGGGTCCACCCACCCCGGATAGGGCGTGGGCGTGGGGATGGGCGCCGGGGTCGGGGTGGGGGAGGGAGGGGCAACAGGGGTCGGGGCGGCGGTGGGGCTGGGCGGCGGTGTTGCGGTGAGGGTCGGGGCGGCGGTGGATGGCAAGGGACTGGAGACCGGAGAGGTGGTCAGCTCGGTATCGGAGTCGCCGAAGAACCGCACGTCGGCTGACACCGCTATCACCACCGCGAGCACCCCGACTGCTGCGGCCACTGCCGCGGTCGCCGCCCATATTCTCCACGCTTGCACTTGCACTACCGTAGAGCCATGGCGATCGAATATCTGGACCCACGGGCTGAACCGGCCGAATCGGTGACTCCTTACGACCTGTCGGCTGGCGGTGACGCCCTCACCATCGGGCTGTTGGCCAATGGTTTTCCCGACTCAGTACCGTTCCTTGAGGCGGTGGGCGAGAGTCTGCGCCGAGTGCGCCCCGGCCTCGAGGTGCGGGCCTGGAACAAGGGCAATGCCTCGATGGTGGCCAACGAACAGCTCATAGGCGAGATCACCGACGGCTGCGACGCGGTGGTGGCCGCCTACGGACATTGAGGAAGCTGCACCAGCGGCACCGTGCGTGACGCCATCGCAGCCGCCCGCCGGGACACACCGGCGGTGGCCCTGGTAACCGCCAAGTTCTCCCCCCAGGGCGACTTTGTGTCCCGATCGGCGGGCATGCCCGACATCCCCCGGGTGATCCTCCCCCACCCGGTGGCCGGCACCGGGGAGAAGGCCATGAAAATGGTGGCCGACGACATCGCCGACGAAGTGCTTCGGGCGCTGGGCGCCGCCGGATGAGCCCACGGCTCTCGGCCCTCTCCGAGGAGGTCGCCCTCGAGCAGCTCCACGCCGACGGTTGCACCGACGGGCTCCCGGTGGTGGTACCCACCCCGGCCCGGGTGGAGCGGATGGTGCTGGCCTCGGGCCTCGACGCCGATGCGTCGCTGGGGCAAATCGGCCCCAACCTGGGCGAGGCCACCGTGGAGAAGGCGGCCGTCGCCGCGGTGATGGCCGGCTGTCTGCCCGACTACTTCCCAGTGGCGGTGGCCGCGGTGCGGGCGGTGTGCGATCCCCGATTGGACATGACCGAGGTGCAGTCGACCACCCATAACCTGGGGCCCCTGCTCATCGTGAACGGCCCGGCGGTGAGCGCTTGTGGAGTGGCCTCGGGCTTCGGCGCGCTGGGTCCCGGCCACCGGGCCAACGCCTCCATCGGGCGAGCAGTGCGCTTGGCCATGATCAACATCGGCGGCGGGCGACCGGGCACCTCCGACATGGCCCTGCTCGGTCATCCTGGCAAGTTCACCTTCTGTCTGGGCGAGGACGAGGAGGCCAGCCCCTGGCCGCCGCTGCACACCTCACTGGGCTACGACATCGAACAGAGCACGGTGACGGTGGCCTGCACCGAGGGGCCGCACTCGGTGCTCTGCTTCCCCGACGACGACCCCGAGGTGTATGCCGACCACCTGCTGAACGTGCTGGCTGCCTCGCTGTCGGGGCTGGGCGCCAACAACACCCACTTCGCCCGGGGCACCCAGGTTTTGGTGCTCAACCCCGACCACGCCGTCGCCCTGGCCGATGTGGGCTACGACCGCGCCACCATCGCCGAGGCGCTCCACCAGCGGGCCAAGCGCTCCTGGTCGGAGCTGTCCACCGTGCGGGCCCGGGGCTCAGGCATCAACCGCCACCTGCGCAGCCAAGGCGATGACCCGGACTTGGTCGTACACGCCCTGAGCAGCCCCGAGGCCCTGCTCATCCTGGTGGCCGGAGGCACCGGCCTGTACTCCTCCGTCATGCCATCCTGGGGCGCCGGCCCCCACGGAAACGGCCACGTCACCGCGGAGATCGGCCTCGACCAGGCCTGCGAATTGCCGTCGGTGATGCCGGCTCAATAGGCCCCGATCCCATCGACGCAAGACTTTCGGCATTCGCTGGTAGCGTTTGGGCTATGGGTCGATTTCGCCGGACATTGGACACTGCCAAGGCTTCTTGGGCGGTTTTGCAGCACGATAGGGAGTTGGCGGTTCTGCCGATTCTGGGGGCGTTGTCCTCGCTTGCGGTGATTGCCGCGATCGGCATTCCCATCTGGCTGTCAACCGACGGGATCGACGACGGCGGCAGCAGCACCGGCAGCGAGCCCATGCTGTGGATCGGCGGAATCATCATCTTGTTCGCCATCACCGTCATCACCGTGTTCTTCAACGCCGCAGTTGTGTCGGGAGCACGAGAGCGGTTCAGCGGCGGCGACCCGACCATCTCCAGCGCCATCAAGGGGGCGTTTTCCCGCCTGCACGTGATCGTGCCCTGGGCGATATTGGCCCTAACCGTCGGCATGATCCTGCGGGCCATCCAGAGTTCCGACAACATCGTCGCCCGAATTGTGGGCAGCCTCCTCAACATGGCCTGGGGAGTGCTGACCTTCCTGGTGGTGCCCATCCTGGTGGTGGAGCAGACCGGGCCGTTCAACTCGTTGAAGCGCTCGGGCGATCTGCTGAGAAATACTTGGGGCGAGAACCTCATCGCCCAGGTGGGCTTCGGCATAATCGGCTTGGTGGCTGCTATTCCGGGCATCCTCATCGCCGTCATCGGAGCATCCGCAGGCTCAGCCGGGGCGGTGATAGGGATCGCGGTCGGACTGACATGGATCGCCTTTGTCTCGGTGATCATCAGCACGCTCACCGCCATCTTCCAGATGGCCCTCTACCTCTACGCCACCACCGGCCAGGTGCCCATGGGCTTCGAGAGCTCCGGCATAAACGACACCTTCCATGAGCGGTCCCAGGGGCCCCTGATGCGAGGCTTGGGTGGCGGGGGCTTAGGCGGCAGGCGGTTCTAGTCCTCAGCAGGCGGCGCTAGCGCAGCCCGGATGATTTCCGGGTTGAGGTACTCCCGGGTGAAGCAGACCTTGCCGTCGCGGAAGCGCCAAAGGCCGATATAGCGATTGGAGTAGTGGCGTCCGGCGGGGAGCACCTCACCCTGACTTGTGTATTCGGCGATCACCAGGTCGGGGTCGGTGCAGGGATACACCTCGGTGATGTGCAAGGTGAAGCTGAGAATCTTGAAGGCCTGCACCAGGCGCTCCCGCACCACTTCTTTGCCCTCCACCCGATCGGGCCCCTCGGGGCGGAAGTAGGGCAGCTCCAGCACATAGTCGTCGGTGTAATGGGCCACCACCGCATCGGCGTCGCCCATGGCGTCGAACACCGACCGGAGGATTTCCAGGTTGCTTTGCGCGCTCATGCCACCAGTTGACCACGTTCTTCGAATCCATGTGAACGCTGGCGGTAGTGTCGCGAACCGTGTCTTCAAATGAACTGCCGCTGAGCGGCATCCGGGTCATCGACATGGCCGACGTCAAGGGCGAGCTGGCCGGGCGGCTCTTGGCCGACCTCGGCGCCGATGTGATCCGGGTGGAGCCACCCGGCGGGGGCGCATCGCGTCTCATGCCCCCGTTCGCCCCTGGTGGCGCAACCAGCCTTTATTTCGCATTCCGCAACTTCAACAAGCGGGGCATCACCGTAGACGCGGCCACCTCCGAGGGTCAGGCCCAGTTGAGAGGGCTGCTGGCCGGCGCCGATGTGTGGATCGAGTCGGCCAAGCCCGGGGCGCTGGCCCCGTTCGGGCTGGACCCAAAGGCGGTATCGGCTGAATTCGAGCACCTCTTGGTGCTGTCGGTCACCGACTTCGGCCAACAAGGCCCCTACGCCCAGTTCGAGGCCACCGACGAGGTCATCCAGGCCATGAGCGGGCATTTGGCCGCCTCGGGCATTCCCGAGAAGCCCCCTCTGCTCATCCCCGGCGCCTTCGCCTACGACGCCGCTGGAGTGGTGGGCGCGCTGGCGGTGCTGATCGGCCTGGTGGCCAAGCAGCGCACCGGGCGGGGCCAGCACCTCGACTTCTCCGTGCTGGAGGCGGCCATCCACCTCAACACCTGGCAGCTGGCCAACATGCAGCCCACCCTGGACGCCGGGCTCGACCCGCCCGTCGTCCGGTCGGGCACCACCGTGGTGTATCCCCTGTTCAAGACGGCCGACGGCTTCATCACTATGGTGATCCTCAGCCCCCGCCAGTGGTCCGCCATGTGGGAGTGGATGGGCCGCCCCGAGGCGTTTGCCGACGAGATGTGGGGCCAGACCCTCACCCGCATGATGAACGGGGATGTGCTCAACCCGGTGATCGCCGAGCACTTCGCCCCCATGCTGATGGAGGAGGCCGCGGCCGAGGCCCAGCGCCGCGGCGTGGTTGTCACCCCGATGCTCAAGCCATCCGACATCCTGGTGAACGAGCACTATGTGTCGCGTTCAACGTTCGTACCGGTGGAGGTTGCCCCTGGTACTGAGGCCGAGGTGGCCTCGGGGTTCATGGAGATCAACCGCCAGCGCCAAGGATTTCGGTTCGAAGCGCCTGCGGTGGGCGAGCACAGCGCCGAAGTACTGGCCGAATCGGCGGCAGCCGAGCCTCGCGACCCGGTCCCGGCAGCCTCCGAGGCCGGCCAGCCGCTGGCGGGGTTGCGGGTGCTCGACTTCGGCCACGGCGGTGTGGGCGTTGAGGGCGGGCGGATGCTGGCCGAGTACGGCGCCGACGTCATCAAGATCGAGACCCGCACCTACCCAGATTTCATGCGGCTGGTGACCGGCACGGAGATGACGGCATCATTCGCCTCCTCGAGCCGCACCAAGCGCAGCTTCGGGGTCAACTCCAAGATCCCCGAGGGCCTAGCCGTGCTGAAGGAACTGGTGAAGACGGCCGACATAGTGATCGAGAACAACTCCACCGGCACCATGGATGCCATGGGGGTGGGATATGAGACCCTCAAAGAGATCAACCCCGGTGTGTGCATGGCCAGCAGCCAGCTCATGGGCTCGACTGGGGCTTACGCCGACTGGATCGGCTACGGGCCCACCATCCAGACGGTGGGGGGCATCAAGTACCTGTGGAACTTCACCGACGGCGACCCGCCACCGGGCTCCAACGCCATCCACCCCGACCACCTGGCCGGCCGGCTGTGCGCGCTGGGCGCCCTGGCCGGACTGCTGAGCCGGGAGCGCCGGGGCGGCGAAGGGGCTCATGCCGAGATCAGCCAGGCCGAGGCGCTGGTCAACACCCTGGGCGACCTGTTCATGGCCGAGTCGCTCAGCCCCGGATCGGTGCAGCCGGTGGGCAACGACTCCGACCAGGGCACCCCGTGGGGAGTGTTCCAGTGTGGCGGCGACCAGCAGTGGAGCGTGGTGTGCGTGCGCAACGACGCCGACTGGGCTGCGCTGAAACAGGCCATGGGCAACCCGCCGTGGGCCGACAACCCGGCCTACGACACCTCAGCGGGCCGCATGGCCGCCCGAGAGGCAGTCAATGCCGGGGTGGCCCAATGGACCGCCGACCTCTCGCCCCTCGAAGTCCAAGACGCCTGTCAAGCCGTCGGCGTCCCTGGCGCGGCCATGCTCACGGCCCTCGACCACATGACCGATCCCCAACTAACCCAGCGAGGCTTCCCGTTGGAGGTCTTCCAGCCCGGCGCCGGCAACCTCGTGCTCGAGGGCCCCTGCTTCTACGGCAGCGAGATGCCCACACCCCCCGTCCACGCCGCCCCCCTGCTCGGCGAGCACACCCGCCAAATCTGCATCGAAGAACTCGCCATGGACCCCGCCGAAGTCAACCGCCTAGTCGAAATGGGCGCCCTAGAGGTGCCCCTGCCCGAAAGCTAGGATATCCTTACACGCATCTGATGTGAGGGTTTCTTCTCAAATTCTTCGTGGCGCGGTTCCGTTACATCCTATGCTTGGGGAATGGAACCGGAGTTCTTCCGAGGATTCAGCACAATTGGGCATCTCGGAATGGAGCTGCGCCGACTCAGAATGACCGCAGGCCTGACTCAGGCTGAGCTGGCAGAACAAGCTGGGGTATCCCGCCGATGGATCAGCCTCGCCGAAAGAGGGCACGGGGGCGGCGAACTGGGAAACCTCATGCGAGTGGTGCGTTCCCTGGGGTTGGAGTTGCGCTTCGACCGCCCACCAGAGCCCAACAGATGAGCAACACCATTGAAGCACTCACGGTGCTGCTCAACGGTGTCCCCGCCGGGAAGCTGCACGTCACCGGCACTGGCCGTGCCGAGTTCTGCTACGACTACGACTATCTGCTCAACAGAGCATCAGTCCCTCTGTCCATGTCCCTGCCGTTTCGCGATCAACCATTCTCCTCGGAAGCAACAATGCGGTGGATCGACAGCCTGCTGCCCGACGATGAGAGCGCCTACTTCAGCCTCGGAGGATTCCAAGCGAAGACTGCCTTGCACTGGCTGGCCGACGGGTGGGCAAGACCGTATGGGAACATCCCCACGACGCACATACTCAAACCCTCGCCCGCAGGACGGCCCGATCAGGCGGTTGCAGAGCATCTCTGCTTGGCGGTTGCCCGGCGGCTTGGGCTGCACGCTGCTGAGTCAGAAATCGCCGTCTACGCCGAGCACCCGACAGCCATCGTCACCCGCTATGACCGGGTACAGACTGACACCGGCTGGGAGCGTGTCCACCAGGAGGATATGTGCCAAGCCTTGGGCGGCTCTCCGCAGCAGAAGTATGAGAAGCACGGTGGACCGGGCATTGCGCCTATCGGCGATGCCATCCAGCGGTTCTCAGCCGATCCCGACGCCGACCTCCGCAGATTCCGCGACGCACTGCTCTACTACTGGATAATCGTGAACCGCGACGGCCATGCCCGCAACTACAGCATCACCATTGACTCAAGGAGCATCAAACTCGCTCCCCTCTACGACATCAGCTCGGCCCTGCCATTCGCCAACAAGAGAATCGGTTCGTTGGAGATGGCCATGCGCTTCGGGTCGGACTTCACCGTCTACCGAGCCGGGGCCAAAGACTCGCTGGCCAGCCTGGCCGCATATCTGATGATCCCGCTGGACGAGACAATCAACCGCGCCGAAGAGATCGCCTCAGGAGTCGTCACGGCCACGGAAAGTGAGATCAGCGCACTGCCCTCCGGCGTCCCCACCACTGGCGCGCTCGAACTATTCAAAGATCGGCTCAAGCAAAGAGCATCCGATTGCCTGCAAACCATCTCCACCAACCGACAGAAGAGCTAGTCCCAGGCATCAGGCTCCGCTGAGATACTGGGCGGACGTGTAGGAACGGGCTTGGATCTCGAACGCTCGGCCTTGCCGACTCGCGCTGGACTGGAACTCCGCATTCATGTTTCGACCATATCCCAGATGTGAAGCCGGTTCCCGGCTAGGACATGGTGACCGCCTTGAACCGCATCACCGGCCCTCATCTCACCGAATGGGGGTTCTTCCGCGAAGGCTCAAGTTGTCTGCGTGTCGCGCGTAGAGCTGATCGGCGGCGGTGCGAAGGACGTCGGCGTGCGATCCCACCGCATGTCGGCTGCACCACAGTACGACCGCTGTGGGCTGGACCACTGGCGAGGGAGCCAACCGTTTGTGCGTTCCTCTGCTGCCAAATTGGCGGGTTGACTGTTCTGCGGTCGGAGATGCGACGAGCGGCACAGGCTGATCACTCAGTACCGCCATAACCTGCTCGTTGCTCGGGCGGATGCTTACCTTGTCGTATACCCGCCTGCTGATCAGCTCCACCAGCTCGTTGTCAGGTTCTTTGAGCATCCGATCCCAGATCTTCGGCATTTCGGTCTTGAGGCGATCAGCCTCTAGATTTGCCTTAAGAACCCGTTGAGCCTGCCTAGGCGACTCCCCGCTGGCCAAGTTGCTCTGCCCCAAGAACCGGTCGAAATCCTCTGCCAACAGTTCTGACGCGAGGCTTCTTCCCGGAGCCGCTTGACTGCTTCCTCAGACAGGTCAAAGACCACGCTCATGCTCCTACTGTACCCAGCGCCTCTTGGACTAGGGGTGTCGACATTTTCCAGATGGCCTCAGCTGGCCACGTCGGTCAGCCGATGACGAGGCCTCCGTTGGGGGTGATGGTTTCGCCGGTGACGAAGTCGCTCTCGTCGGAGGCCAGGTAGAGGGCGGCATAGGCGATGTCGTTGGGGACGCCGATGCGGCCGGCGGGGGTGATCATCTTGAGGCCCTCGATCATGGCGGTGTCCACTCCGGCCACCATGGGGGTGTCGATCACGCCGGGGCACACTGCGTTGGCCCGGATGCCGTGGGGGGCGCAGAACCGGGCCATCGCCCGCATGAATCCCAAGAGCCCGGCTTTTGCGGTGGCGTAATGCACTGGCCCCCAACCGGCCAGACCGGCGATTGACGACATGCAGACGACTGAACCCTTCAGATCGGTGTCGATGATCCGGGACAACATGGCCCGAGTGCAGTAGAAGGCGCCGTTGAGGTGGATGTCGAGCATCCGCTGCCAGCCGTCGTCGCTCATGTCCACGATCTGGCGATCGCCGCCGGTGTTGCCCTCGCCGGAGCCGTCGCCGGGGGTGCTGTCCACCCCGGCGTTGTTCACCAACACGGTGACCGGCCCGAAGCGGGCGTCGATGTCGGCGAACATGGCCTCGATGGCCTTGCTGTCAGACACGTCGCAGGTCGCGCTCATGGCCTCGCCCCCGTTGGCAATCACCTGATCGGCAGTGGCCGCCGCGGCGGCCTCGTTCAGGTCTTGCACCACCACCTTGGCGCCCTCGCCGGCGAACAAGACGCTAATGGCCGTTCCCAGCCCCCCGCCGCCTCCAGTTACCAGGGCCACTTTGCCGTCCAGTCTTCCCATGAGCATGTCCTCCTCGTCGTGGTCGCCGGCAAGGCACTGCCGACTGTTCGAGTAGTGGTGTGATTGCTGCTATTCGCAGATAAATTTCAGTTTGGCACCATGGCACCCCGATACCGAAACCCACAAACTGAGGCCGACGCCATTGTGGGCGGCGGTCTATCCACCAGGGTGCTGGAGCCGTCTCCGCCCGCCGTCCACTCTGGTCCATGGTTTGCCGACGACCCTGTTGCGGTAGGCAACTCCGACCAGGCGACTGAACGGGTGGTGACCCCGACCAGCGCCGGTGATCTTCGCTGGGCTGATCTTGCCTCCGCAGACGAGACGGTGGCCGCCTTCTGCCAGCCCCGATGGCTGGCCAACTACCGGTCTCTTTTATCGGTGCCCGACCACTATCCGGTGCGGCGAGACGACCTGCACCGCTTGGCCTACGGGGTGGTGTCCAACGCCCGCAAGGAAGCCAACGGCAAGTTCGGGCTGCGCTGGACGATGGGCGGCTTCGGAACCCCGTTCTTCGGTGATGACACCCAGGTGCGGGTAGAAGGCCGCCTGCTGGTGATCCAGCAGGGAAGTCGCGTGGACAGCCGGCCGATCACCACGCTGCGAGACGCGGCCGAGTTCCTGGGCGTCGAGGCCACCAGCGACCAGGCCGAACACGACACCGTGGCGCTGGGCGACTTGGACCGCCCGCTGACCGTTGACGAGGAGTTGGTGGCGTTCATCGGCGACTGGTTCGGCATGGCCACCGCGGCGCTAGAGGAACTGCGCTGCACTCCGGGCGCACCCGATCCCAGTCGGGTGCAGCTGTGGCCGGGCCACTTCGACATTGCAGTGGAGATCGGAGATGCCCAGTCCGAGCGGATCACCCGGGCCACCTACGGGGCGTCGACCGGAGACGCAGCCCATCCCGAGCCCTATCTGTATGTGGGGCCATGGGGGCCAGTTGATCCGGGCGACCCGTTCTGGAACGACACTGCATTCACCGGTGCGTCGCTGCCCTTCGCCGCGTTGGCAGGTGACCCGCACCCCTGCGGGGTTGCCCTGGGCTTCTACCGCCAGGCCTTCAGCCGGTTGATCGGCGGCTGATCGAGGCCACCACCGGGGCGAAACTGGTGATGGTCTCGGCCAATCCCTCAGCAGCACTGGAGCGGGCGGTGGCCGCCAAGTTGAGGCTTGCACTGGTGAACCCCATGTCCAGTACGCCACCAAGCTGGTCGGCGCACTCGTCCGGGGTGCCGACGATGGTGAACGCCTGCACCAGCCGATCGTCGATCAGATCGTCGAGCGCGGGATCGTCGAAACGGTTGTGGTCAAAGTACCAGCCCCGGCTGCGGGCCAACGCAGCCTCAATGGCAGTCATGCGGTCGGAGGCCACATCCAGTTCGGGTGGGCGGATGATGGTCAGATAGTGAGCGGCGTAGCGCTTGACGCTGCGCCGAGCCAGGTCGCCGTCGGGTGAGCAGCACAACGTAAGCCGGGGGGCGGTCTCGAAGTCGTCCAGAGTGCGCCCGGCCCCAGCCGCACCTTCAGCCAGCCACGTCCGGTAGGTGTCAGCTAGATCAGCGGAAAGAAAGCGACCTCCGACCAGGGCGATATCGGCCACCTCGCCGGCTAGGCGCATCACCTGGGGGCTGCGGGTGC
This sequence comes from Candidatus Poriferisocius sp., assembly GCF_965208475.1. Taxonomy (GTDB): domain Bacteria; phylum Actinomycetota; class Acidimicrobiia; order Acidimicrobiales; family Bin134; genus Poriferisocius. The sequence continues at coordinate 1,998,254 of NZ_OZ242338.1, forward strand.
CAATGGAAATGGGCACCGGATTGGCGGCGGGGCGTATCAGCCGCTCACCACCCACCTCTCCCCCATCCAACAGGGTGCGGATGTCGGCCACTGCTTGGCGAAGGGCAGCCACCGGCTTGGGGTAGTCGATCCCCAGCGACTCCAGCCCTGCCCCTACCCCCAACCCGCAGAACGCCCGGCCGGGGGCGATGTCGTCCAATGTGGCCAAGGCCCCGGCCAATACCACCGGATGTCGGGTGTAGGGGTTGGTCACCATGGCCCCCACCGCGATTCGGCGGGTGCCCTGTGCGCACAGGGCCTGGAGCATGAAGCAATCCGGCCAATACACCACATCGGAGATGCCCAGCCGGGCAAACCCGGCCTCCTCGGCCAGCCGGGCCAGCCCCACCGCGTCAGCGGTGCTCATTCCCGGACTGATCTCCGCTTCGAGGGTGACGCTCACGGCCGATGAGAGTCCTTGACCCGCACCAGATCCGAGGAGTGGTCGTGGTCGGTGGCCACTTCGATGAGCACTGGGCCGTCGGCGGCAAGCGAGGAAGCCAGGGCGTCGGCCAGCGCAGCGTCGTCGTCCACCCGATGGCCCTCCATGGCGAAGGCTCGGGCCACCGCGGCGAAGTCGTGGTCGGCGATGTCCACTGCGGTTCGGCGATCCGGGCCCTGGAAGTCGTAGACGTTGCCCAGCATCTGGTTGTTGAGCACCAGAAACGTGACCGGCAGGCTGTGTTCGACCGCGGTGGCCAGGTTGTGCAGCGACATGAGGAACCCGCCGTCGCCGCTGATCGACAGCACCCGCTCGCCGGGATGAACCATGGCAGCGGCCAGCGCCGCGGGCGGACCCCAGCCCATGCCCAGGTGCCCGCCGGGCAGGTGCAGGCGTCCGGGGGTGCGGGCCTTGAGGAAGTGGTAGGCGAAGATCCGGTTGTTGCCCGCATCCAGGGTGATCCGGCCATCGGCCGGCCACATCTCGTTCAGCACCTGCATCACCCGCTGGGGTGGCACCGGTTGGGCTGACTCGTGCAGCACTGGGGGCTCTTCGGCCCTCGACTTGATGTCGGCCAAATCGGCCCATCGGTCGGCGGCCAGATCCTCGTGAACGCCCACCGCGGGAACGAGCTCGCCCAGCAGGGCGCCCAACTCGGCGTGAACCCCCAACTCCACCGGGTAGCTAACCCCCAAGTTGGCGGCCTCGATGTCCACCTGCACGATGCGCTGGCGGTCGGCGTCCAGCCAAGTGGGAGATTCCACCAGGGTGTCGTGGGGATTGAGGCGCGAGCCCAACACCACCACAGCGTCGGCTCGGGCCAGCAGCTCGAATGCCCCCTGCCAGCCGAACGGGCTGAGCGGTCCTCCTGCCCACGGGTGGTCATCAGCGATGACCCCGCGGGCCTTGGCCGTGGTAACCACCGGTGCGGCGGCCCGGCGGGCCAGGGCGTCCAAGTGGTCGTAGGCCTGGGCCTGGTGGATGCCGTTGCCGGCCACAACCACCGGACGCCGAGCCGTGGCCAAAAGATCGGCCACCGCAGCCACCGCCGAAGGATCGGGCCGCGGTGGGGAGGCCGAAGCCACCCGGGACCGCCGGTAGAGGCGGGGATGGCGAGAGTCATCAGTGCGCCGGAAGATGGCGTCGAGGCGGAAAACCACGGCCGCGGGGCCGGGACGGCCCGAGGTGGCGTGGTGGATGGCCAGCTCCACCGCATGCACCGCCTCGTTGGGGGTGGTGGCCACGCTCATGTACTTGGTCATCCCCGACAGGATGCGGGGCAGATCCACCGACCCGTGGTCGCCGGTGGTGCCCTGGGTGGGAGCGTGCTGGGGGATGCCGTGGTCGGTCATCTCGGTGAGCACCAGCATGGGGGTGCCCGACAGGTACCCCTCCATGAGGCCGAACCCGCCCGACGAGGCGGCGAACGGCCCCTGGCCGGTGAAAACGCCGGGTCGCCCGGTGAGCCGGCCGTACATGTCGGCCATAACCGAGGCCTGGTGCTCATGGGCCGCCCTCACGCTCTGCACTCGGCTCGCCACCGACCGCAGCCCGTCGAACACCTTGATCGAATAGCCCCCCGGCACCCCGAACACATGGGTGATGCCGGCGTCGGCCAGCACCTCGGCGATGGCGATGCCGGCGGGAGTGCCGTCGCTCATAGGACGGAGAACAATCGCTCGCCGATCATGAACCGCCGATCCAGTGCCCGGCGTTCACGTCCAGAGACGCCCCGGTAATGGGCAGCGCCAGGTCGGAGGCGAAGAACAGGGCCGCCCCCGCGATCTCGGCGGCGTCGGGGAGGTACTTGAGCGCGGTCTCGCCGGCGGTCTCGTCGTAGACCACCTGGTAGTCCACCCCCCGGGCGTCGGCCTGGGACTGAAGGAAGTTGCGGACCGCGTCGGCGAAGATGTAGCCGGGCAGAACGCTGTTCACCCGGATGCCGTCGGGCCCCAGTTCCTTGGCCAGAATCTTGGTGATGTTCTCCAAGGCGGCCTTGGAGCTGCTGTAGGCCCCCCAGCCCGCCTGCCGTATGCGGATCGACATGGTGTTGACGAAAATCACCCGCCCGGCCCCGGTATCCCGCAACGCAGGAATGCAAGCCCGGGTCATGTTCAGCGATCCGAAGAAGTTCACGTCGAACACGCTCCGCCAGCGGTCCATGTCGGCGTCCTCCACGTTGACAACGGGAAAGCCGTCGTTGAAGGCGTTGTTCACACAGATGTCCAAACGCCCCAGCCCCTCCACCGCGGCATCGGCCAGCGCCTGGCACTGGTCGGGGTCGGTTATGTCGGTGGACTGCCACACGGTACGCCGGCCCATCGCCTCGATCTCGGCAGCCAGCGACTCCATCAACTCGGTGCGGCGGGCGCCCAAAACGATGTCGGCCCCCTCCCGGGCGAACATCCGGGCGATCTCGATACCCAGACCGGGCCCGATGCCCGACACCAGCGCCACCCGTCCAGCAAGCATGTCGGCCATTGCTCTTCCTCCGTCCCCGCGATCGGCTTCAGGTGTGTCCCAACCATCAGCTCTGTTCTCTCCAGCTTCGCGCAACCCGCGCTCGACTCCCCTGCTGAGGAGGGTCGCTGGTATTTTCGTCGGGCGGGAGACCGGTGACGGCAATGAGCGCAGCATTCGGCATCGACATAGGGGGAAGCGGCATGAAGGCCGCGCCGGTGGATGTGGACACCGGCGAGTTGCTCGACAAGCGTTACCGGATTCCCACTCCCAAACCTGGCACTCCCGGCGAGGTGGCCGAGGTGGTGGCTGAGCTGGTGACATCATTCGGGTGGGATGGACCGGTGGGCTGCGCCTTTCCCGCGCCCATTACCGGGGGCACCGTCAAGTGGGTGGCCCACTTGGACGATTCATGGGCCGGCGTCGATGTCGCCAAGACGATGAGCGTCCGGATCGGCGCCCCAGTGACGATCATCAACGACGCCGACGCCGCGGGGGTCGCCGAGATGACCCACGGCGCCGGGGTGGGCCGGCCGGGGACGGTGTGCTTCACCGCTTTCGGCACGGGGATCGGCAGTTCGGTGTTCGTGAACGGGCGCCTGGTGCCCAACACCGAGTTCGGCCACCTCTATCTCGCTGGTCATGCAGACGACGTGGAGTCGTACACGGCGGCCAGGGTCCGCAAACGGGATGATTTGGACTGGCCAGCGTGGGTGGGTCGAGTGCAGGAGTACTTGGAGCATCTTGAGAAGATCATCTCGCCCGGCCTGTTCATACTCGGCGGGGGAATCAGCAAGAACTTCGACGTGTGGGGCCCGTTGCTGGACATTGACACTGAATTCGTGGTTGCCGAGATGAGGAACAACGCCGGGATAGTCGGTGCGGCCATGGCGTCGGTCGGCGGAGACGCAGCTCGTTCCGACACCGGCTGACCTCCTAAATCTCGCCGTACTGCCACTTCGCAGGCACACCGCTAGTGTCCGGGCATGTCGTTTTCCATCGAAGGCTCCGTGGCCGTGGTCACCGGGGCCACCCGAGGCATCGGCCGCCAAATCGCCTTCCGGTTGGGCCGGGCCGGCGCCCGACTGTTGGTGGTGGGCCGTACCGGGACCGACGATCCCGACGCCATACTGCCGGGATCGCTGCCCGAAGTGGTGGCTGCTCTGGGCACCGAGGGGATCGAGGCCCGCAGCGTGCAGGCCAACCTGACCTCGTCCGACGAAACCGCCCGAATCGTGGACCAAACCCTGGAGTGGTACGGCGGCTGCGACATTCTGGTGAACAATGCGGGCTACACCTCCAACGGGCCGATCATCGAGGTGCCCTGGTCGCGCTGGGAGCGGGCCTTCCGGGTGCAGGTGGTGGGGCCGATGCAGCTCTGCCAGGGCTTCGTGCCGGGGATGCTGGAGCGGGGTTCGGGCCGGGTGCTCAGCGTGAGCTCGGGGTCGGCCACCGCCATCAGCCCGAACCTTGCCCTGTATTCCACCTCCAAGCAGGCCATGGAGCGGTGGAACGCATCCATGCACCTGGAACTGGGCGGCCGGGGAGTAGCGTTCAACGTGCTGCGGGTGGACACCATCGTGTCCACCGAGGGGTGGTGGCACGTCTACAACACCCAAGGCGCCGAGATCGCCACCGGCGGGGCCGGCCTCGAGACCCTGAAAACCCCGGAGCACACCGCACAGTGCGACGACTGGATGATCCGCCAGCCCGGAGATTGGAGCGGCCACGTGGTCGGCTTCGACGACATCACCGCCCTCGGCGGCCCCTGACCCTGATGGTGCAACCCGCTCAGTAGCGGCTGCGGGACTCGATGAACAGGGAGGCGTTGCTGAGGGCGCAGAGGCCGGCCTCATCGAACAGCCGGGCTCGGGATTGGCCGATTCCGTCGGCGTCGGCCCAGGTTTCCGCGTCGATGCCGATCCGGCTGCTGGTCGGATAGCGCAGCACGTGGATGCTCAAATCGGTGTTTATCGACACGAATTGATCGAAGGGCAAGAACGAGCCCAAACCGCTGGTGAAGTCGGACATGGCCATCAGGTTGACCAGCGGCGATGTCTCCTCGCCCCGCATGAAGGGCACCAAGAGGCGAACCCATGTCTTGCTGGGGGTGCCTCCAAGTGGACTGCCTACAACCCGGTCAAACTCCACCACGTGGGGAAAGCCATCGGGCATCACCGCCCGGGGGTTGAATGCCAGGGGCCGCTCGGAGCTGCCCGGCGGAGGGGGCAGCGGTGCGTCGGGCTGGCGGTCGGACGAGACCTCGATCTCAGCTCCGGTGCGCACCGAAACCGCCATCGCCGAGGCCACCAGCAGGTCTCCATCGTGAAGTTCGGCCCTCACAGTTTGGATCCGCTTGCCAGTGCGGAGCACCTCAGTGGAGACGGCCAGCGGCTTCAACGGCACCCGGCGCAGCATGTCGAGGGTGAAGCGGGTCACTCGCATGGGCACCGGCGTGGGCACCTGCTCTACGGCCCGGGCCAGCACCCCGGCCACCGCGCCGCCGTGCTGAACGCCGGGATCCCACGGCCCCTGGGCCTTGATGGTGGGGACAACGGCGCCGCCGTCCAGGTAGAAAATGGCATCATCGCCCACGAAGCCTGCAAGGTAGTACCGCCTAGTGCGGGGTCACGAGGCGAAACTGCCGGCGACACGCCGCCACCCAACCAGACAGAAGCAGCCGATGAGGCTATGGGATGGCCAAAGTCCACGCCGCCTGCATCGACACCTGGATCGCCTCGCTGCTGTCCTAGTCCCGCAGATGACTCCTCATCTGCCGCCGTAAACCGGCCCGCCGCTGCGGTGCCTTGATCTGATGTTGTCGATTTGCCCCTGATTCATCTGAAGACCGAATCCAATCATGGAACGCTTGGGCTGCCTTGCCTGGGTCTTCGCCTTTGTCAATGGCGTGTGCCACCCATTCCTCTTCCATGTCGGCCTCTTCGAAGACTGCATCGGAAGCCTCGCCCAACCGATACGTAGGCACAAGAAACCTGGTGAGATACCAGATGAACCGCTGCTGCAAAAGGTTGACACCATACGGCGTCATACAGGCCACCCGCTCTGTCGTTGGCAATGCCGCCGATTCCACCAGCCCCATCTCGTCAAAGCGCGCCGAGTGATGCGCGCCCGTCAATCCAGGCAAGGGCATTACTTTGAAATAGCCCGTCCTCCACCTATTGAAGCGAATCTCCTCGCCGGGTGCTACCCGGACCATGATTAGCCGCTTCGTCAGCCTCACGCCGTCCACTCTCATGGAGCAGGGGTGGGTCAGCACGATCGCAAGACCCTCGCCATCCGCTCCCGGCACGGTAACACCGGGAAAGACATCACCTGTCAGCACAGGGCGGGCAGCCTCCACCTCTTCTGGCGATGCGGCGAGGTAGAGGTCTGAAGCTGAGGCTGGGCACTCGAGTTCCTCCTGTGACAACTCGCTCCTTCAACTCTCTTGCTCGACAAGCCGCATTCCTGGCAAACCATCAGGCGCGGTGAACACTTCGACTGCTGACGCGTAGCGACCTCGCCACCCCGGCTCGAACTCATCCAATACTTGCGAGGGGTTCTCCCCACGGTTGCAGGCCAACCGCAGCACAAGGTCTGAACGATCTCCTGCCAGCAGATCCAACCCTGTGGTCGGTGCGTCAGCATGCAAAGGCGTTTCCAGCCAACCAGCAACGTCCTCAATCAGATATTTGTCACTGGCTATTTGGCAGAGGGCCACCATCTGGGCGACCCGCCTGCGGTTCTCGCCAGTAGCAGGCGATCCCATGCGCCACTTTCGCAGAGCAGGGACTGATACTTGGGCAACACGGGCGATCGCCCGCCACGAGAACCCCAACCCGTTCAGTTCCTGAAGCAGCCTGGTTAGATCTTCCCTGGCCCGCTGATTGGCTGAAGCCTGCAACTCGACCGCCAACGCATCAGAATGCAGCACATCTACAGACAAGTGCAGTTGGCTCGTGTCGTCAGCCAACATCTTCGTCCGGTTCCTGAGATGGCCAGCCTCTTCGGCCACATCGCTGATCGTTCGAGTAGGAGGATCGATGTCCCAGTAGCGGCCGATCGATGCACCAGTCGGTGACTGCCCGATCAAGTCAGCTTTTCCCATTGCTCATCCCCCTCTAGTCGGCTAAACACCTCATCGCGCAGCTTGTCGGTAACTGCGATCTGGAAAAACTCTCGAACCGGTGCATGCAGCAGGTCGCAACGCTCAAGAATCCAGTCTGCGTTGAACTCCGGCACTTGCTCCTCCCCCAGCCAGAATGAATCTGAGTCCAGCAGAAAGAAGAGTCCCGAACGAGACGGGTTCTTGCGGCGTGTCGGAATCTGGGGATCCACTGCGTAGCCCTCTTGTGGACCGTAGCGGACGACCAGCGTCGAGCCGGCCGTCGTCTGGTACTGCGCGACTCCCTGCCAAACGGATGGTCGCATGTGTTCGGGGATGAATTCGGGGGCAGCCCCTGCCAACAGATGTTTGTCGATGTAGCCCCGCCAATCGCCAGGCGCTGACTCGATGCCGGGAACTCGGATCTCGTCGATATAGCGAAGTCCAACTCTCAGCACACCGTCTGGTCGGCTCACCCGCTCCAGTGCGACAATCGCTTCGCTCACGAGGGGGCGGAAGTGCTCCTCCCAACCCGCATAGGCCGTGGTCTCCAACACGAGTGCATCCTGCTTGACCAGCAGGGCTGTGGTCCGATCCCGAGTGCCGAACCGCGGGAACATCCGGCGCTGAACAGACGCCGGGGCCGACGCCCCGACCGCCACCGCGAACTGCTCCTCGATCTGGGACTCCATCAGGGGCAGATACTCGTTAAGTGCGCTCTTGAGGCCCGCTCGCTCGCTGTCTCCCAGCCCGTCTGCAATCTCGGGATAGCGGATCTCCAGCACGGTCAGGACCAGAGGCGGGTTGGGGAATGGAGGCGTGCTGCCCGGCATATGATCACCTGTAACCAAAAGTGTAACTGAACTCGACACTAGATCATACGAATTACCAGTGACGAGGCAACCAAGACGATCAATCGTCGAAATCCTCGGGGTCCAGCACCATGTCCCAGCGGTCGCCGCAGTCTGAGCAGCGGTAGGCCACCGAGTCACCGGGCAAAGGCGGGTCATCCTCGGGCCAGTGCGTGATCCGGTGGCACTGCCCCCCGCAGTCCACACACACAATCCGATCGGCGATCACCGCTACAGTGTGCCACCTTCCCAGCGGCGGGCTAAGGCACAATTGAGCCCTATGACCACCGCCGTTGATGATCACCACCGCGTCTGGGTCCTTCTGGTCGAGCGGGACATACGTGATGGTGCCAACCTTCACTTGTTCCACGACGAGACCTCTGCAACGAAAGCTGCTCATCGGTATCTCCGCAAAGCCTGGGTGAACGGCCACAAGGACATGCCAGCCAATGTCTACGAGGCAATCGAGCAGTACAACCAGGGTCAAGCCTATGGAGAGGAGCACATCCTCCTCTCACCATGGGCTATTGAGAGCCACTGAAGCACTAGTCCCGAAGACGATCCTATTCGACCATAGTCGCTGTCTATGGTCAACACTGCTAGTCTGTTGGCCGTGACACCGACAAATGCTGCCCGGGTTGTTCCTGCGGGAGAGTTCAAAGCCAAGTGCCTCCAGCTCATGGATGAGGTGGATCAGACCGGTGAATCGATCCTCATCACCAAGCGGGGCAGGCCCGTGTCGATCTTGATGCCGGTCACATCGGAAGCTCCCGGCATCTGCGGCCGCTACAAAGACAGGGTGCGGATACCCGACGAAGGGCTTCCCAAGGCATTCACCGCCACAGAGTGGGCCGACATCATCGACAGCGCCGGGGCAGACGACACCGAATGATTCTCGACACCAACGCCCTGTTGTGGAGCGTTATCGGCGACACGTCCAAAGTCAGCCGTGAAGTGCAAGCAGAGATCGATGCTCGGGTGTCCACCGGCGATGCCGCAGTTTCAGCAATAACGTTCTGGGAGATGAGACACGCGCGCCGCAAGAGCAATCCGGCGGTCGCGCTGCCTCCGATTGCCGGGCTTCGACAAGACCTGCTGCGCAGCGGGCTGCGTGAGATTCCGCTCACGGGCGACATCCTCATAAATGGCATCGAACTCTCTGACAGCGGCTTCCACGATGATCCGATGGACCAGATGATCGTGGCCACCGCACTGAGCGCGAACCTCCCCTTGGCCACCGCCGACCACCGAATACGAGCGTGGGCGGACCAAACCGGCCGCTTGGAGATCGTGCCGCTGCGGTAGCCGTGTGCTGCCCGGCCTTGAACAGCCTCCGGGCTACCGGTCGCCAACTCATCCCTCGCGCAGATGCTCCCATTCGTCGAGAAGGCTGGAGTCGGTGGAGCGCACCAGGTTGCGGAGCTCGTCGGTGAGGCTGGCGAGGGCGTCATTGACGGCAGCAGGGGGAACGGTCTGGACCAGGGCCTTGCAGCAGTCGGACAAGTAGCGCAATAGCACGCCCTCGGAGCGCTTGATGCCGTATCGGGAGACGTACTGGTTGAAGGTGTCGCCTACTTCCATGAGGTCGCGGGCCACCGACTTGGGGCTGGGGCGGTGGTGGCCTACCCAGGGGTGGTAGCGGGCGAACACCGCGAAGGCCGGCTCGATGAACCCGGCCTCGGGGCGGGGCCAGGTGACCTCCGACAACCGCTCCAAGCGCTCCTCGTAGGTCACCCGCTCGGCCTTCAGTTGCGCCATGAGGTCGTCGCGGGCTTTGTCCCGCTGGGCCAACAGCACCGGCGAGGGATCCTCCAACACCGACTCCACCACGCTGAGGGCCTGGAAGTGATAGTCGGGAGCGTCCATTTCGAGCGCGTCAAGCGCCTCCACCGCGAACAGCCCGAGGGGCTGGTTGAGCCGGAACTCGTCTTGCAGGTCGAGGTTCACCCGCACCGGGCGGCCCCGGCCATCGGGGGCATCCAGCACCTCCACGATCTCGGAGTCGATCAGCGATCTGAATACCCCCACCGCCCGGCGGATGTGGGCCCGCTGGCGGGCGCGGGGCTCGTGGTTGTCGGTCAACAGGCGCTTCATGGCCGCACAGCCGTCGCCGGGCCGGTCGAGCACGTTGAGCATCATGGAGTGGGTCACCGCGAAGCTCGACTCCAGGGTCTCCGGGCGCCCATGCCACAGCCGGTTCAAGGTGTCGCCGTCGTAGTGGGCATAGTTGTGATCGGGCGGCGATTTCTTCCTCAGCTTGCGGCGTTTGACCGGATCGGAAGCGGCCTTGGCCTCGGCCCGGCGGTTCTCGATGATGTGCTCGGGCGCCTGAACCCACACACTGCCCTCCTCGTCGAACCCCCGCCGTCCGGCCCGGCCCGCGATCTGCTGGAAATCCCGCACCGACAGCACCCGGGTGCGGCGGCCGTCGTATTTGTACAGGCGGGTGAACAGCACGGTGCGGATGGGCACGTTCACCCCCACGCCCAAAGTGTCGGTGCCGCAGATCAGCTTCAGATGCCCCTGTTGGGCCAGCTTCTCCACCAGCAGCCGGTATTTGGGCAAAAGCCCGGCGTGGTGTACCCCCACCCCGGCCAGCACGAAGCGGCGCAGGTCCTTGCCGAACGGGGTGTCGAAGCGGAATCCGCCGATCGCCTCCTTCACATCCGCTTTGGCGTGAGGATCCAGCACGTCGAGGCTGGTGAGGCTCTGGGCCTGGGCGGTGGCCTCCCGCTGGGTGAAGTGGACAATGTAAACCGGCGCCTTGTCGACGGCCAGCAACTCGGCGATGGACACGTGCAGCGCCGTCTCCCGGTACTCGACGTCCAGCGGCACTGGCCGCTGCGCTGACGCCACCAGCGCAATGGGTCGTCCGTTGCGCTGGCTGAGATCCCGGCGCAGGGCAGTGGTGTCGCCCAGGGTGGCCGACATCAAAAGGAACTGGGGGCGGCTCAGCTCCAGCAGCGGCACCTGCCAGGCCCAGCCCCGGTCCCGGTCGCCGTAGTAGTGGAACTCGTCCATCACCACGAGGTCGGCTTCGGCGTCGCTTCCCGACCGCAGGACCCGCTGGGCCAATATCTCGGCCGTGCAGGCGATCACCGGCGCATTCCCGTTCACGGTGGCGTCACCGGTGACCATCCCCACCCGCTCGGCCCCGAAGGCGGCCATCAGCTCGAAGAACTTCTCGCTGACCAGCGCCTTGATCGGCGCGGTGTACACCGCCCGCCGGCCCTGGGCCAGCGCGGCGAACGTACCGGCCAGCGCCACCAGCGACTTTCCCGACCCGGTGGGGGTGGCCAGCACCACGTTGTCGCCCGAAAGCAACCGCAGCACCGCCTCCTCCTGATGGGGGTACAGCTCCAGCCCGGCTGCCTCCGCCCAATCGCAGAGGGCGCCCAGCAACTCATCGGGATCGCCCCCATCGGGCATGAAGTCACCGAGGACAGGCGGGGCAGACATGGCTCAACCAGGGTAGGGGCGCCCGTGGCGTGACATGCCGATCCGGTGGTGATACCCCGATCTTGGCCGCAGGGTGCTACTCCTGCTGTTCCAAGGCCCGCCATTCCGCGAGATTTCCGAAAATTTCCAACAAATCTTGGCACCCCTTTCTCCACATTGTTTTCCACAATGCACCATTCCAAAGTCGCAGGTCAGCTGCATGATTTGAGATATACACAGGCTAGAAGTGCAGAGACGGGGAGAAGCTACCCGCAAATTCCCACCTGAGATCCCGATCAGGTGGGAACTATTTGAGAGTTTCACTCGCGAGAATGCCTGCCCCATCTCCGCCAGTGCCATGGCCCATGGCTCAGGCGGGGCAAAGAGGAAGGAGCACACTCATGAACTACCCTGCGGAAAACCTTGTCGGCCCGGCCGGTGCCTGCCAGATCCTTGGCATTGACCTTCACGGCTTGCTGCAAGGCATCAACGACGGCATCGTGCCCGCCTACCGCATCGGCGAGGCAGTACGGTTCCGTCCCTCAGAGCTGCGTCACCCTGCTCTGTCCGGCCTAGCCGAGCTCTACCGCTCCCGCCAAGGTCATTTCGCCGCCTGACCACCCCACCCTCCGTCCCCGGCCGCGTCAACCCCCGCGCGGCCGGGGGTGGCAGGGGCGTTGCTCCCCGCGGCGATGGCAATGCCGATCAACCCCCGCGCGGCCGGGGGTGGCAGGGCGCCCATCACCGTGGCCGGGCCCCTGGTGGCCCCTTCGCCCTGCGGGGCGTTGAGTCGGGTCAGGGCAGGACGGTCTCAGTGTCGCGGCCAGACCGCAACACAGTGCCGGGAGCCGTGCCGGTCACCTGGCCATCGACCACAATGTCGGTGCCGCCCACCAGCACCCGGTGGACGCCCTGGGCGCCGGCAAAAAGACGCATGCATTCGCCGGGCAGGTCAGTGCGGGCCTCAATGGGGTCAGAGGCCACCGTGGCCGGATCGAATACCACCAGATCGGCGTGCCAGCCTTCAGACACCCGACCCCGATCCTTCAGCCCGAACAGACGGGCAGGCACGTCGGTCATCAGCCGTACCGCCTCCTCCAGCGGAAGCAGCCCCCGATTGCGCACGATGTCGCCCAAGATGATGGTGAAGTATCGGGTGCCGCACATGCGATCGAGATGGGCCCCGGCATCGGAGCCGCCCACGATCACCCGGGGGTCCCGCCAATGCTCGGTCCGGTGGGCCCAACTCTCGGCAGAGTCGTCGGCATTTATGGGCCACAAGTCGGTGCGCAGATCGTCGGCCAGAACGATGTCGCAGAGGGTGTCAAACGGTTCCTGGCCCCGCTCAGCAGCGATGTCGCCCACTCGCCGTCCGGTCAGCCCTTCGTTCTCAGGGGCGAAAGTGGTGCCGATCTCCATGTTCTCCCACTGGGCCATGTGGTAGAAGCCACCGCTGCCGGTCTGGGCCTGCTCGTTGAGCCACCGCCGCTTCTCCGGGTCGGACAGCGCGGCCATCTTCTCTGCGTGGGGAAGGTTCATGGTGTCCTTCCACCCCGGCATGTTGTACAGCGGGCAATAGGTGGCAAAGCACAGCTTCAGCCCGCCGATGGTGGGCATCGACAACGCCACGATGCGCCCACCCACCTCGGCCGCGGCATCGGCTGCCCCGAGTTGGTGGTTGGTCCGGTCTTTGGTGTCGGCGCTCACCGTCAGCACGTTCCAATTGAGGGGCCGCTGGGCCCGGGCCGACATCTGGCTCATCAGCTCGATCTCCTCGTCGCTGAAGGTGCTCAGGCATCCAGAGGTGATGAACTCCAGCCAGGTGCCAGGGTGGTCGGACACTGCCCCGGCCAGGGCCAGTACTTCCTCGGTGGAGGAGAACCGGCTGGGCACGGGCTCGTTGTCGCCGTCCCAGTGGGTGCTGGACAGCGATGTGGAGAACCCCAGTCCCCCGGCGGCCAGCCCTTCGTGGAGGGCATTCACCATTTGGCCGAGTTGGTCAGGGCTTGCCGGCTTATCGGCGTCGGGACCCATCACATAGCGGCGCAGGGCCGAGTGGCCCACCAGGAATCCCGCGTTGACCGCGGTGCGGCCGTCGAGGCGGTCGAGGAATTCTCCGAACGTCTCCCAATCCCACGGCAACCCCTGCTCCAGCGCCGGCAGGGGCATCCCCTCCACCATGGCCATCATCTCTTGCAGGTACCTGGCGTCGTCGGGATTCACCGGAGCCAGCGAGAACCCGCAGTTGCCCCCCAGCACTGTGGTCACCCCGTGCATCGGCGACGGAGTGGCCGCCGGATCCCAGAACAATTGGGCGTCATAGTGGGTGTGGGGATCGATGAACCCCGGAGCCACCACCAGCCCGTTGGCATCCACCGTCCGGGCCGCCGCCCCGTCCACCTGCCCGATCTCCGCGATGCGCCCGTCAGAAATAGCCACATCAGCCACCACGGGAGCCACCCCGGTCCCATCCACAACCGTGCCGCCCCGAATCACCAAATCAAACATGCCCCCCACAGTAGGCGCGCCCCGTGACAAATCCCCTGGCGAAATGGGCCTACCGAAACTAGGGGGCTACCAGTAGAGTTGTCGCATGGTCGTGGAACTAGACCTAAGCCCTGACTGCGAAGCGGCGTTGCGGTCCGCTGCCCAACAAGCGGGGTGTACCGTGGATGAGACGGTTCACCTAGCCATCGAAGCCTTCGTCGAGCAGCAAGACTTGGAGCAATGGCGTGCGGCCGCTCGTCAAAATGTTGCCGACCACGCGGAGACCCTGCGACTCCTTGGAGAATGACCAGCCCACCCGGCCCCCTCAACCTCCCGAAACTGCTGGCCATCGCCGAGGAGTACTTTGGATCACCATTGCCGATACGTGAAATCGGCCTCTTGGAGTCCGCGGCTGCCCAGCCCTATGTCACGGTTTTCGGTGAAGACGCCTACCCCAGTCCCTGGGACAAGGCCGCTGTGCTGCTCAGAACAATCGTTTCAAACCACCCACTAGTTGACGGCAACAAACGACTGGGCTGGCTCGCTGCAACGGCTTTTCTCACCCGAGTTGGATACTCAACCAGCCACATCACGTCATCTGACGCTGTGGATTTGGTGCTCCGCGTTGCCACAGAACACCTGGAAATCGACACCATCGCCCGCGAGCTCCGCGCTCTCACTCTAGGCACCGAGAACAAGGAGACATAGGAAAGAGCCGCTCAGAGGGACGCCGTTACTGCCGTCCACGCACTGTCTCAAGACACAGCCGCCGCCATCCACGAATTTAGGTCCAATGTCAACAGGATCACTCTGACCTGAAAAACCGTTGACATCCCCGTAGCGGCATCGGTACATTGGCCATTGCCTGCGGTCCGGTTAGTAGGTGTAAGCCGAATGCAGCCGACATATCGCGGCGACGGGACCCCGGAACGCACGGGGTCCCTTTTTTTGCGCCATGAACTGCCCGGCCCACGATCTTCCCAGCGCGAAACGGCCCCGACCGGGGTCGGGGCCGTCGGGCCGGGGCTGCTCACCCCGGCGGGGTTGGCTTCATTCTGACCCAACGGCACTGGGACAAAACACGCATCAGGTGGCAGACAAAAATAGCATTACTGCTTGGACAAAAAGGGGCAAGGGTACCCACGAGGCCGCGCAATCAGCGGTCAGTGGACAGCTTGTTCAATTCAGAGTGGAAATGGGGTGACGAATCAGGCCTCTAGGCAGGGTAGTCTGGGATCCTGCCCACTCGTGGAGGTGATTATGTCCGACAGCACAGCAAACCAAGTGCCAAGCGTGCCTGTCCCAACCACGATCACAGAGATCACCCGCGACTTGGAGCCAATGGGCGATCCGAGTCAGTTCGCTATCGGGGACTTGACCCTCGAGGAAGAGGACGCGTTTTTCGCCATCATCGAAGACCTCTGACTGCATGCCCCAGCAAGTAGTGGTTGACACCATGGTGGCCAGTGCTTGGCTCGCCAACCGTCAAGTAGAGCGCCAGGTTCGCTGGTTGAAGGTTCTGACGCAGGCTCTGTGGGTACTTCCCTTCGTAGTCGTTGCCGAAATGCGCTTCGGGGCTGAGGTCGCCGGATGGGGTCCCCGACGCCGAGCGAGGCTGGAGCATGTGATAGCGCGCACCGGAGTAATGCCCCCGCTTGAAGACATCACTGACGCATATGTCAACCTGCGAACCTGGAGTGTTCGCAATGGACATGGTCTGAGCACCAAGAGCCACGAAGCTGACCGATGGGTCGCCGCTGTCGCCATTGCCGGAGAACTCCCACTCGCCACTGAGGACTCCATTTTCAACGGCCTCCCCATACTGCGGCTCCTCGATCCAGACGAGGCCTAGCATCATCACCGTAGCGAGATCACCATCCCAGACACTCCAATCGACATCGACACCCCCTACGGCAGCACGGTTTCGGTGTCGCGGCCGGAGCGGAGGAGGGTGCCGGGGGTGGCTCCTGTGGGGTCGCCTGCGGTGATGATCTCGGTGCCGTTGACCAGGACGTGCTCTACGCCCACGGCGCCGGCGTAGAGGCGCTCGCAGCCGCCGGGGAGGTCGGTGCGCTCCACGATGGGCTCAGAGGCCACGGTGTCGGGGTTGAACACCACCACATCAGCGCAGTACCCCTCGGCCACCCGGCCCCGATCCTTGAGGCCGAACAGGCGGGCGGGCTCGTCGGTCAGAAGCTGCACGCACTCCTCCATCGACAGCAGTCCCCGGTCGCGCACTGCGATGGCCAGCATCTCGGTGGGGAAGCGGGCACCGCACATGCGGTCGAGGTGGGCGCCGGCGTCGGAGCCGCCCACCAGCACCCGCTGGTCCCGCCACAGATCGGCCCGCTGCTGCCAGGCCAGGTCGATGTCGTCGGACGACTGGGGCCACAGCGCGGTCCGCAGGTCGTCGGCCACCACGATGTCGAGCAGGGCGTCGAACGGATCGATCCCCCGCTCCGCGGCGATGTCGCCCACCTTGCGCCCGGTGAGCCCCGCGTTCTCCGGGGCGTAGGTGTCGCCGATCTCCATGTTGGCCCAGGTGGAGATGAACTGGAACGGACCCTCCGAGCTGCGGGCCTGCTCATCCAGCCACCGCCGCACTGCGGGGTCGGCCAGCTTGGCCTTCTTCTCGTCGTGGTCCAGATACAACACGTCGCCCCAGTTGGGCAGCAGATACAGGGCGCAATAGCTGGCGAAGCTCATCTTCAGCCCGCCGATGGACGGCATCGACAGGGCCACGATGCGCCCCCCGGCCTCAGCAGCCGCATCCGACGCGCTGAGCTGATGGCGGGTGCGGTCCATCATGGTGGAGGCGTGCGAGAGCACGTTCCAGTTGAGCGGCCGCTGGGCCTGCACCGACATCTGGGTCATCAAGTCGATCTCTTCGTCGCTGAAGAAGGCATTGCAGCCGGTGATGATGAACTCCAGCCAGGTGCCGGGATGCTCAGACACTGCCCCGCACAAGGCCAGCATCTCGTCGCGGTCGGCGAAATACGACGGCACCGGGTCGTTGTTGCCGTCGGAGTGGGTGGTGGACTGCGACGAGGAGAACCCCAGCCCTCCGGCCGCCAACGCCTCGTGCAGCACCCGCACCATCTCGGCCACCTGCTCGCCCGAGGCCGCATTGCCGGTGCCCTCGGCCCCCATCACATAACGGCGCAGCGCCGAGTGGCCCACCAGGAACCCGGCGTTCACCCCGATGCGCCCATCAAGGGCATCCAGGTACTGGGCGAAACTCGACCAGCTCCACGGCAGGCCCTGCTCCAGGGCGGGCAGGGGCATCCCCTCCACCTTGGCCATCATCTGGCGTATGTAGTCGGCGTCGTCGGCCTTGAGGGGGGCCAGCGTGAACCCGCAGTTGCCGCCCAGCACGGTGGTCACCCCGTGCTCATTGGAGGGGGAGGCCAGCGGATCCCAGAACAGTTGGGCGTCGTAGTGGGTGTGGGCGTCGATGAATCCCGGCGCCACCACCAGCCCATCGGCGTCGATCACCTGGGCTGCGGCCCCATCGACCGCCCCGACGGACGTGATCCTCCCGTCGCTGATGCCCACATCGGCGACGAACCCCGGCGATCCGGTGCCGTCCACCACGGTGCCGCCTTTGATGATCAGATCAAGCATGGGCACAGGTTAGGCCACGCCTCTGACAAGCCCCACAGCAGGCCGTCGCTGCCCTGCCGCAGAGTACGCTCGGCCCATGCCTGAGATCCCCCGGATCATCTCGGTAGACGACCACATAGTGGAGCCCCCAACGCTGTGGACCGACCGCCTGCCCCGCAAATACCTCGACATCGGGCCCCGGGTGGTGCGCGAGACCGTTCGGAAAGACTTGGTAATCCACGACCACGAGCCGGTGTGGGTGGACAGCGACATGGAGCGGACGGTGGACTTCTGGCTCTACGAGGATCTCAAGCGCGCCCTCACCCGGCTGAGCGCGGCCTCCGGCTATCCCAGAGAGGAGGTAGACGCCCGGCCCATCAACTACGAGGAGATGCGCCCCGGCTGCTGGCAGCAAAAGGCCCGCCTCGACGACATGGATCTCAACCACGTCGAGGCCGCCATGTGCTTCCCGATGTTCCCCCGCTTCTGCGGACAGACATTCATGGAGGCCAACGACAAGGAACTGGCCCTGTTGTGCGTGCAGGCCTATAACGACTGGATGATCGAGGAGTGGTGCGGCGGCACCGGAAGCCGACTCATCCCGCTGCCGCTCATCCCCCTGTGGGATCCCCAACTGGCCGCCGCCGAGGTGCGCCGCAACGCCGACCGGGGAACCCATGCGGTGGCCTTCACCGAGCTGCCCACCAATCTGGGGCTGCCGTCCATCCACGACGCCGACGGCCACTGGGCGCCGTTGTTCGCGGCCTGCGAGGAGACGGCCACCGTTTTGTGCATGCACATCGGCTCGGGATCTCGCATGCCGTCCACCTCGCCCGATGCCCCGCCCGCGGTGCCCTCCACGCTCACGTTCAACAACACCATGGGGTCGCTGGCCGACTGGCTGTTCTCCGGGGCGTTCATCCGCTATCCCGACATCAAGATCGCCTACAGCGAGGGCCAGATCGGCTGGATCCCCTACATCTTGGAGCGGGCCGATGTGGTGTGGGAGCACAACCGGGGCTGGAACCGGGTGTGGGGGGTGATCCCCGAGCCGCCCAGCAGTTACTTCGCCGACCATGTGTACGGGTGTTTCTTCGACGACCGCTTCGGGCTGGCCAACCTCGACGCCATCGGGGTGAACAACGTGACCTTCGAAACCGACTACCCCCACTCCGACAGCACCTGGCCCCACACCAAGGAGATCGCCGAGAAGCTGTGCGAAGGGCTGTCCGACGAGGTGATCTACAAGATCATGCGGGGCAACGCCATCAAGATGCTGCACCTGCCATTCGAGGACTGATGGCCACTGACTGCAAGAGGAACAAGACCAAAGGAGCCCCATGAGCCCCACCAACATGATGATCTCGTCTGATTCCCACATCATCGAGCCGCCCGACTTGTGGACCGAGCGGGTAGCCACCGGGCCGATGGCCGAGCGGGTCCCGCAGGTGCGCCGCGAGCCGGGAGGCGACTGGTGGTACATCGACGGCCAGCGCTCCATGTCGTTTCTGGGGTTCCAAGCCGGCAACCGGTTCGACCAAGACCCCACCAAGCTCCGCATCGAGGCGTCGTTCGACGAGGTGCGCCCCGGTGCCTACGACCCGGAGAAGTTCATCGCCGACAACCGCACCGACGGGGTGGCCGCCTCGGTCATCTACCCCAGCGAGGCGCTGTTGGCCTACAGCATCGCCGATTCCGAACTGTGCTCGGCGACCATGGCCGCCTACAACGACTTCATCGCCGAGTTCTGCGCCCACGACCCTGAGAGGCTCAAAGGCATCGCCCTCATCAACGTGGACCACATCGACGAGGCCATCGCCGAGCTGACCCGGTGCCGCAACATGGGACTGGCCGGGGCGATGATCAGCGTGATGCCCCCCGCCGACCAGGGCTACGACAACCCCCGCTACGAGCCCTTCTGGTCGGCCGCGGTCGACCTCGACGTGCCCCTGTCGATGCACGTGGCCACCGGCCGGGCGCTTACCAGCGCCGGCGGCCAGGCCAAGAACGACATCCGGGCGGTGACAGAGGCGGCGTTCTACCTGCAAGACCACTTCGTGCGGAAGTCGCTGGGCGAGATGATCTTCGCCGGAGTGTTCGAGCGCCACCCGAACCTCAAGGTGGGATCGGTGGAGCACGAGGTGGGCTGGATCCCGTTCTGGCTGTTCCAGATGGACTACTGCTACACCGACCGGCCGCTGCGAGGCGATTGGCACCGCTTCGCCGATCCCGACGCCCGCCCCAGCCACTACTTCAGCTCCAACTGCTTCGTGAGCTTCCAGGAGGACGCGGTGGGCGTGAGGGTGCGAGACACCTTCGGCACCCACGCCCTCATGTGGGGCTCCGACTACCCCCACACCGAGTCCACCTTCCCCCGCTCCCGGGAGGTGGTGGCCGAAACCCTGGCCGGCGTGCCGGCCGACGAGCAGCAGATGATCCTTCGGGACAACTGCGCCTCCCTCTACGGCTTCGACCTCGCGCTCCTCGAGGCCGATCCACCGGAATGACGCCATGCGAATAGCGTTCGGGACCGACGAGCCCACTCCCCTTACCGAGGCGATCAAACAGCTCCTAGCCGACGGGGGCCACGCTGTGGTGGAGGCGGCCGCAGAAGGTGCGCCGTGGCCCGACGTAGGCCAAGCGGTGGGCGAGGCGGTGGTCGGCGACAGCGCCGAGGTGGGGGTGGTGTGCTGCTGGACCGGCACCGGGGTGTCGATCGCCGCCAACAAGGTGCCCGGCGTGCGGGCCGCGCTGTGTACCGATGCGGAGACCGCCCGCGGCGCCCGCCGCTGGAACGACGCCAACGTCTTGGCCATGAGCCTGCGCCTGGTGTCTGCCGAAGTGGCCGCCGAGATGATCAGCGCCTTCTTGGACACCGAGCCCGACCCCGACGAGTCTCCCCAGATCGCCAAGCTCGCGTAGCAGAAGCCATGAAGATCCGAATCGGCGTTGGCGTGGGAGGCGGGGTGGCCTCGGGCGACCCCGAGGCGTTCGCCGCGGTGGTAGACGGTTTGGAGCGGCTGGGGTTCGACTCGCTGTGGGTGGCCGAGCGGGCCGCGGGGCCGGCGCTAGACCCGGTGGTGGCCATGAGCTTCGCCGCGGCTCGAACCACTCGCCTCAAGTTCGGGCCCAGCGTGATGGTGCTGCCCGGCCGCAACCCGGTGCTGTTGGCCAAGGCCATGGCCAGCCTGGATCGCATCTCCAACGGCCGGCTGCTGCCCGCATTCGGACTCGGCGTGGCCGACGCCGCCGAGCACCAGGCCTTCGGAGTGGCCCGCATGGACCGGGCGGCCTGGTTCAACGAAGCCCTGCCGCTCATGCGCCGGCTGTGGGCCGAAGACGTGGTGGAGCACCACGGCCCCCGCTTCCACCTCGACGCCGCCCGGGTGGACGTCAAGCCAGTGCAGCAGCCCCTAGACGTGTGGATGGGGGGCATTGCCCCCTCAGAACTCCGTCGGGTCGGCCGGTTGAGCGACGGCTGGCTGCCCTCGTTCGTCACCCCCGACGACGTGCGCTCGGGAATCGCGGCCGTCACCCGGCATGCCGGCGAAGCCGGGCGGCACATCGACCCCGAGCACTACGGGGCGCTGCTGACCTACACCGACGGCCCGCTGCCCGACCGGTTCCTCGAGCTCATCAAACTTCGCCAGCCCGACAAGAACCCCGGCGACCTGGTGGCGTCGAGCCGCCGGGAGCTGCGGTCCAGGATCGAGGCCTTCATCGAGACCGGCGCCTCCAAGTTCGTGGTCATGCCCCTGGGCGAGCCGCCCCACTGGGGGGAGGAAATCGAAGCCCTGGCTGATGACCTCCTCGCCTTGCAGGACTAGCCGAGGGCCTGGTCCAAGTCGGCCAGCAGGTCTTCTGCCGTCTCGATGCCCACCGACAGCCGCACCAGCCCAGGGTCCACCGCCAACGGGGAGTCGGCCACCGACAGGTGGGTCATCGTGGATGGCTGCTCTATCAGCGATTCCACCGCGCCCAGCGATTCGGCCAGGCGGAACACCCGAGTGGCGCCCGCCGCGGCCACCGCAGCCGCTTCACCCCCCGCGTGGATGAAAGACACCATGCCGCCCGGCCGGCGCATCTGGGCAACCGCCACTTGGTGGCCGGGGTGGCTGGGCAGCCCGGGAAACAGCACCCGCTCCACCGCAGGATGGCCGGCCAAGAACTCAGCCACCGCCTGGGCGTTGTCGCAGTGGCGGTCCATGCGCACCCCCAGCGTCTTTATCCCCCGCAACAGCAGATAGCAGTCGAACGGGCCGGGCACCGCCCCCACCGCGTTCTGAACGAAAGACAGCCGCTCGGCCAGGTCGTCCCGGTTCACCGCGACGAACCCGCCCACCACGTCGGAATGGCCGCCCAGGTACTTGGTGGTGGAATGAACCACCGCGTCGGCGCCCAACTCGAGCGGGTTCTGGAGGTACGGCGTGGCAAAGGTGTTGTCCACCACCACATCGGCGCCCGCGGCGTGGGCCACCTCGGCCACCGCGGCTATGTCCACCACGGTCAGCATCGGGTTGGTGGGCGTCTCCACCCACACCTGGCGGGTCTCCGGGCGAATGGCTGCGGCCAAGGCGGCCATATCGGTCAGATCCACCGCCGACCAATCGATACCCCACTCGCCGTACACCCCGGCGATGAGCCGGAACGTCCCCCCGTAGGCGTCGGTGCCCAGAACCACGTGGTCGCCGGGGCGCATCAGTCCGATCAAAGCATCCTCTGCGGCCATGCCGCTGGCGAACGCCATTCCGTGTTCGGCCCCCTCCAGCCCGGCCACGCACCGCTCCAGCGCCACTCGGGTCGGGTTGGAGGTGCGGGCATACTCGAAGCCCCGGTGCCGGCCCGGTGCCTCCTGCACAAAGGTGGTGGCCAGATGGATGGGCACGGTGATGGCGCCGGTAGCCTCATCAGGCTCTTGGCCGACGTGGATGGCCCTGGTGTCGAATCCCCACTCGCCGGGATCAGCGCCGCTCATGACTCTGGGCCGGCGGGGCCCGAAGACAAAAAGCCCAGCACGTCGGTGCTGGTCATGACCGCCCGGGGACGACCGCCGTCGAGCACCAGCAGCGCCGGTGAGCGCTCCAGCTTGGTAACCGCCAGCGCCACCGGTTCCCCAATGCCGATCTGCTCCAGGGGGCGGCTCATCACGTTCTCCACCGGCTGGCCCAGCAGGTCGCCGCTGAAGGCCAGGGCCATGAGCTGAAGCTCGTGTACCGACCCCATGACCTCGGCCGCCGCCAAGGGCATCTCCCCCTTGGCCACCGGAAGCTGGCTCACCCCGTGGTCGCGCATCTGCGTCACGGCCAGGCCAACCGGATCCTCGGGGTTGACATACACCAGCGGGGGCAGCGCCCCTCCCTTGGCATCGAGCACGTCTTTCACGCAAGGGTGGTCGCCGATCAAAAAGCCATACGAGGCCATCCAGTCGTCGTTGAACACCTTTGAGAGATAGCCCCGGCCGGCATCGGGCAACATCACCACCACCACGTCGTCTGGCCCGCAGTCTCGGGCCACTTCCAAGGCGGCGCACACCGCGGTACCGCCCGAGCCTCCTATCAACAGGCCCTCCCGCCGGGTCACCAAACGGGCCATGTCGAAGGAATCCTGGTCGGAGATGGGGATCACCCGGTCGACCACCCCGGGATCGTAGGTCTCGGGCCAGAAGTCCTCGCCGATCCCCTCCACGAGGTAGGGCCGTCCCGATCCGCCGCTGAACACCGACCCCTCGGGGTCGCCGGCAACGATCTGGATCTCAGGGTTCTGCTGCTTCAGGAAGCGGCCCACCCCGTTGAGGGTGCCCCCGGTGCCCGCCCCGGCCACGAAATGCGTGATGCGCCCGCCGGTCTGCTTCCACAGCTCGGGACCGGTGCTCAGCTCGTGCGAAAGGGGATTCACCTGGTTGAAGTACTGGTTGGGCCGGTAGGCGCCGGGAGTCTCGGCCACCAGCCGCTCGGCGGTGGAGTAGTACGACTCGGGGTCTTCAGGGTCCACCGCTACCGGGCACACCACCACCTCGGCCCCGTACGCCCGCAGGAGCTGCACCTTCTCATCGCTCACCTTGTCGGTCATGACGAAGATGCACCGGTAGTCCCTCTGGGCCGCCACGAGGGCCAAACCCACCCCGGTGTTGCCCGAGGTGGGCTCGACGATGGTCCCGCCGGGCTTCAGCAGCCCCTCCTGCTCGGCCGCGTCGATCATGGCCACCGCGGGACGGTCCTTCACGCTGCCGCCCGGGTTCAGCATTTCCAGTTTGGCCAAGACCTCACACGACGCCCCATCGGCGATGCGCTTCATCCGCACCAGCGGAGTGTTGCCGATGAGATCGAGGATCGAGTCTGCGACCTCCACGGGCCTAAGCTACTCCTCGTTGCCGATCGGCCCGATGATCTGCTTCCCCTTGACCTCCACGCCCATAAA
Source organism: Candidatus Poriferisocius sp. (assembly GCF_965208475.1). Taxonomy (GTDB): domain Bacteria; phylum Actinomycetota; class Acidimicrobiia; order Acidimicrobiales; family Bin134; genus Poriferisocius. Next base: position 2,022,096 of record NZ_OZ242338.1, read on the forward strand.
CTACCCGGCGGTATGGAGCCGCCTTGCATCGCAGTGGAACCGGTTTGCTGGCGCCGGCCGGCGCTGGTCGACGCCGTCGAAGCCGGCGGGGGACGGGTGGGCGGCCCGTCCGAAGCCGAGGCCCTGGTTTGGGCCGAGCCCGCCGCCCCTGATCGGCTGCCCGAGGTGCTGGCCGCAGGACCGGGCATCGAGTGGGTGCAACTCCCCTACGCCGGCATCGAGAACCTGGCCCACCTGCTAGATCGCCACCACCGCTGGACCTGCGGCAAGGGGGTCTACGCCGAGCCGGTGGCCGAGCATGCGCTGATGCTGGCCCTTGCCGGACTGAGGGGAATGGGGAGCTTCGCCCGAGCCCGCCACTGGTCGCCGCCCCAGGGCCGCAACCTGCTCGGCAGCCGGGTTACCGTGCTGGGCGGCGGCGGTATCACCGGGTCTCTGGTGCGGCTGCTGGCGCCGTGGGACTGCCGGATCACGGTCATGCGCCGCCATCCCCAGTCGATGGTCGGCGTCGACCTAGTCGTCGGCCCAGAGAGGCTGCACCAGGCTTTGGGCGACGCCGATGTGGTGGTGGTGGCCCTGGCGCTGACTCCCCACACGGCCGGCATAATCGACGCCGACGCGCTAGGCGCCATGGCGCCCCATGCTTGGCTTGTCAACGTGGGCCGGGGCGGACACGTGGCCACCGACGACCTGGTGGAAGCGCTGACCACCGGGACCATCGGCGGCGCCGCCTTAGACGTGACCGATCCCGAGCCCCTCCCCGACCGACACCCTCTGTGGAGCATGGATAACTGCCTCATCACCCCCCATGTGGGAAACACCCCTGAGATGGGGCTGGAGCTCCTCGCCCGCCGGGTTGCTGAGAACGTCCGCCGCTACATCGCCGATGAGGAGCTGCTCGGCCCCGTGGACGTCGACCTGGGCTATTGACCGGCGCAGGGCCGCGGTCTACGGGCTGATGGTGCGGTCGTACCGGGCGTATGGATCCTCGATGGTGATCACCCTCATGGGGCGGTCGACCGCGGCGTGGACGTCGGGGCCGAAAGTGATGGGGCCGACGATCAGCTCCTCGCCGTCGAACCGCTCCAATTGCGCGGCCACCGCCCCGGGCTCAAGGGTGCCGGCCCGCTCGACCGCCCTGATGTAGGCCTCGACGGCGTCAGCCCCGGTAACCGCCCGGCCGTCTCTGGCTATGTGTCCGGTGGTGGCCAGATAGTCGGCCAGCACCTGTCGCACTTCAGGGCTGGGATCGGGGGAGTCGGTGTAAACCGAGGCATACGAGAGCATGGTGAAGTCGCCGATGCCGCGAACCTTGCCTATCCAATGGTCGCCGTCCATGGTGGAGCTGGCAACAATGGGCTGGAGATGGCCCGCGGCGCGAATCGGAGCCAGGATCTCCTCGGGGGCAACCAGCCGGGTGGCGCATAACACGATGGACTTGGTGCCGGCATCGCCCAACCCGTCCAAGATGGGCTCAAGAAGGCCTGGGTCGGCCGGCTGATATCGGTACAGGCCCGACACCCGGCCCCCTGAGGCCTCGAATCCCCGGGCGAAGGCTTCGCACACTGCCACCGCTTCTGAGCTGGTTTGGTCGATGACCACCGCTGCGGAGGTGAAGCCCCGATCGGCCAGCACTGAGATCAGGAGCTTTGCCTCGGTGCTCACCGGTGTGGCCATGGAGAAGACCCGTTGGCCCAGCTCTCCGGTGATCCAGGCGTCGTCGGTTCCACAGGGGCTGATCACCAGGGTCCCCGCGCCCTCCAGCACACTGAGGGCCGGTGCCGCATAAGCGGCGTCGCATGTCATCAGCACCAGGTCAACACCGTCCAGCAGAAGGCGATCGGCACCGTTGCGCATGGAGGACAGCTCGGTGTGGCTGTCGATGTGGCGGAGCACCACCGGCCGTCCCAGCAGTCCGCCGGCTTCGTTCAAGGCGTCGATCCGATTCCGGGCGGCGACCAGGGCGGGCTCGTCGAAATCGGCCAGAAACCCGGATGTGGCCATCAGGGCGCCGACCACGACGGCATCAGCGGGCAGGGGCACACCGTCTGGAGTGGCTGTGGGCAACGGGGAGCTCTCGGCCAACGGCTTCCCCTCATCGTCGGTGGGCGGCGCGGGGCTGACCACCGTCCCCCCGCTGAACAGGCCGCACCCGGCACAGGCCACCAGCACCGATGCGACCAGCAACACCGGCCGGATGCCGGGCGGCCTCATCACACTTTGAGTTCGCGGAAGGGAACGCCTTTGTCGGCTCGCGGCTCGCGGGGCAGGCCGAGTATGCGCTCGCCGATCACGTTGCGCTGGATCTCAGGAGTGCCCCCGCCGATCTTGTGCGCGAAATGGCTGACCATGAGCGACACCCAACTGTCGTCGCTCAGCATTCCGCCGGGGCCCAGCAACTCCATGGCCGTCTGGCTGGTGTCTCTGATGTGGTCCCCGGTCAGGATCTTCATGATCGAGGCCTCCGGGCCGATCTCCGTTCCCCGGCTCAGCGCGGTGTACACCCGCATGCCCAGATACCGAAGCACCTCAGATCTGATCCACGCCTCGGCCAGAGCCTGGCGGACCGCAGGGTCGCCGCATCGGCCCTGGTGGCGGGCCAGGTCCACCAAGGCACCGACGTCCACTGCCGACGACTGGGCGCCAACCGCGGCGCGCTCGCTGTTCAAGGTGGTCTGGGCCACCGCCCACCCATTGTTGACCCCGCCGATGGCGTTCTCCGCCGGTATGCGCACGTCGTCTAGGAAAGTCTCGTTGAACTCAGCCCCTCCGGTCATCTGGCGCAGCGGCCGCGGGTCCAAGCCCTCGCTGTGCATCTCGACGAGGAAATAGGTGAGCCCCTGATGCTTGGGAACATCGGAATCAGTTCTGGCCAACAGGATGCCCCAGTCGGCCATATGGGCGTAGGAGTTCCAGACCTTCTGGCCGTTCACCACGAACTCGTCACCGTCTCGCACCGCCCTGGTCTGAAGCCCGGCCAGATCGGAACCGGCATTGGGCTCGCTGAACAACTGGGCGAACACCATCTCCCCCCGGCGGATCGGGTTCAAAAACCGCTGCTTTTGCTCGCCGGTGCCCCATGCCATGAGCGTGGGGGCGGCCATCGACAGCGCAGCCATGAAAATCGACATCGACACGCCGTAACGGCTCTGCTCCTCATCGAAGATGATCGCCTCCACCGCGGAGGCGCCACGCCCTCCGTACTCCGGCGGCCAGTCCAGACAGGCCCAGCCGTCTGCGGCCAGCCGTGCCTGCCAGGCCCGGGCCCGACCGGCCAGCTCTTGCTCCTCCTGCGCGCTTCGCCCCGGGCTGCTCATCTGGTCGAACGCCTCGGGGGAGCCTTTGGACGGCGCGTTGGCGTCCAGCCAGGCCCGGGCCTCGGCCCGAAACGCTGCTTGCGCGGGAGTATCGCCGAAATCCACGGTGACAGGTTAGGGGCGAATCGCCGACGCGCGTCTATACCGCCGCCTCAGGACTCCGCCCCCTCCAGCTCTTTCTCGACTCGGGCTATCTCGGCCCGGTACCACCCTGCCTCCTGGAAGTTGCGCTGACCGTACTCATCGAACAGCGACCCAAGGGCGGCCAGCTTGGCAGCCAGCGCACCGGCATGGCCGGCGTCGGCGACCAGAACCATCTCGACGAGATGCAGCGCCTCCAAGCGGTCGCCTGCGGCCAGCCGCTCTTCAGCCCGGGCCAATAAGGCCTCAGCCCCGGCTAGATCCACCACGTCGGGATAGACCGCCGCCGGCGGCGTGGGGTAGAGATCCAGCGTTGACCGATAGGTGAACCAGCCGGCCAATCCCTCCCACATGGCCCTGACACCCCAGTCCACCCTGCCGTACATCTCGTGGAGGGGGGAGTCCTCGGGCAGGCTGACCTCCTTCATCAGCGTGTACGGGTCTTTGCCCTCGTTCATGCCCTCAACCACCCGGTCCCATACCCACTCCACGCCGTCGTGCATCCGAGTGAGCACCCCTCTAACCTCTTCTTTGCCCACCACCGGCTCGAAATGGCCGGCCAGGGCGATCTCGGGCTCCAGGTCGCGAACCTCGCGCAGCGACTCCAGGTATTGCTGGGCGTCGCGGTAGGGCTCGCCGCGCAGGGTGAACAGGTTGGGGAAGGCGTCGATGATCGGGCCCCACAGGTCGCCCACAAAAGCGGCCCTCAGCTCGGGAACCCAAACCGTGAGCCCGTCGGGGCCCTCGGCGCCGGGGGTGTGCATCACCTCGAAGGTGAGGTCGCCCACCTCGAGGGTGTGGCGGCGGTCGACCACGATGTCGGCCTCGATGGGCGGGGTGGGCTCCACTCGGCCGGAATCGGTGCGGAGGTTCATGGCCGCCCCCCACAGGATCTTGGCCCGATCCACCCGGAACTGGGTGAGCTGGCGGTATTGCTCATCTCGCTGGATGCACAGGCGGTGGGCCACCACTTGGGCGCCCTCCCGCGCCCAGCGCCGGTGACCGCCGATATGGTCCTCGTGGGCGTGGGTCAAAACGATGTACCGCACCGGATTGCCGGGAACGGCCGAAAGCTGGTGGTGGAAGCGACGAGCGTCGCCGGCCAGTCCGGCGTCGATCATCACGCTGCCTTCGGGCGTGGCCACCTTGTAGGCGTTGGCCGTGCCGACCGCCATCCAGATCCGGTCGGTCACCTCCAGCGCAGCCTCCGGGGCGTCCACCCCGATCAGATCAGAAATCCGCTCGTCAGCCATCATTTCTCCTTCTCAAAACAATTGGGGCCGGCACTCTGCCGTCGGGGGCAACAGGCCGGTCAGTCCTCAACCCAAACCCAACGCCCCTTCGGCGCGGCCACGCCCTCGGGGCGCTCCTGGCACTGAACGTCCAAGTGGATGGGCAGCAGATGGCGGACGTAGAAGGCGTGGACTACCACGGTGGGCATCACCAGATCGCTGTAGCGCTTGATCTCCACCCGGGGATCCTTCTCCTGCCAGGCCTCGCATTTGGCCAGCGCGGCGTCCACCTCTTCCCGGGTGTCGAACAGCAGGCCCAGGTGGTCGAATGGCGGCGGGGCCATGGGCTCGCTGTGCTCGGCCAGCAATATGAACTGGCTGGTAGCGGGATCGGTGGACAACAGCAGCGCAGTCTGCTTGAGGATCTGGGTGTCGACAGCCGTCCACCCGAACACATCGCCGTAGAACTCGCGCACCTCGGCCCGGTAGTCGTCGGTCAGGGTCCACAGGGGAAGCGTCAGCTCCATGTGGTTGAAGCGCATCTTGGGCATGCCGCAGCGTAGCCTGAAGCGATGACACGATCCTCTGCCGCCAAGCTTCTCTGGGCGCTTTTGCTGGTGCTGGCCCTAGTGGCCGCGGCCTGCGGCAACGGCGGCGGCGACACCGCCGAACCGGCGCCAACGACTGCCGAGGCTGCCCCCGCCCCCACCGGAGCCGCGGTCCCCGAAGCCGCCCCCGAACCAGAGCCAACCGAAGAAGCCACCCCGAAACCCACCGAAATCCCAACCCCCGCCCCCACCGAGGCCGCGGGCCCCGAAACCGCCCCCGAACCAGAGCCAACCGAAGAAGCCACCCTAGAACCCACCGAATCTGAGCCCCATCCATCGGGGCTGGACATCGACGCCGTTGAAGCCGCAGTGGCCGATTGGATGGAAAAGGCCCGGGTGCCCGGCCTGGTGCTGGCCGCGGCCCAGGACAACGAGCAGCCCTGGACATTCGGCTGGGGCGAGCGCAACCTCGCCACCGGCGAGCCCATGACCCCCGACGATTACGTTCGCATCGGCTCCATCACCAAATCGGTCACCACCGCCGCCGTGCTGTCGCTGGTAGAGGAAGGACTCCTCAACCTGGACACCCCGGTCACCGCCTATCTGGGCGACGACTGGTACGGCACCTACGAGCACGGCCCCGACATCACCCTCCGACACCTCATGGGCCACACCGCCGGATTTGTGGAGTACGCCTTCGACCCGGGGTTCTTCATCCTGGGCGCCGCCCGGCTGGGGGTGCCCATCGCTCCCGACGAGATTGTGCGGTTCACCACCGCCTACGGCCCGGTGGCCGAATTCGGCGACGATTACAACTACAGCACAGCCGGGCACGTGGTGGCCGGAATGATCATCGAGGCGGTTACCGGCAACGCCGCCCACGCCGAGATCCGATCTCGCATCCTGGAGCCGCTCGGGGTACACAACACCTACCTGACGCCGGGCGAGCTTCCGCCCGAACCGGTGACCGAGGGCTACAACCGGGGCATTCTGGCCTCGGCATTCGAGTCGCTGACCAGAGTCCCCGACGAGGCCCGCGCCAACTTCATGGGCAGCGAATACATCGCCACGCTGAGCTACCCCCAGGAGTTCTTGCAGTCGGCCGGCTGGACCGGCGGCGGGCTAGAGGCCCAGATAGGAGACGTCCCCCGGCTCTTCCGGGGCCTGTTCGCCGGGGGGCTGCTGAGCGACGCATCCATGGCCGAGATGACCACCCCAAGCGTCAACCTCGGCTACGGCCTCGGCGTGGGTTTGGGCGATGCCGGCGGACAGAGGTTCTTCAGCCACGGCGGCGGCGTCCCCGGCTTCCGCTCCAGAGTGGCCTACTTCCCCGAGTTGGACTTGACGCTGGCGGCGTCGGCCAACCTTCTGCACCCCGATCCCGACATGGACGAACTGTTCGAGGATCTGCTCCCAATCGTGATGGAGAGCTGGGGACTGGCCTCGTAATGTCCCTAGCCGCCTGGAATGAGGCCGCGGCGCAGATCACCGCGCCAAGCCAGCCCTTCTCCTGGTCGGTTCGCGAGGTGAACGACGTCCCCCTGCGGATTTTCGACAATGCGCCCGACTCCATGCGGGACTTTTTCGCCGGCACCGCGGCCCACGGGGAGGCCGATTACCTGGTATTCCGCGATGAGCGCCTGTCCTATGCCGAGGCCCACCGCCAGGTGAGATCCCTGGCCGGTTGGCTGGCCCGAAACGGCGTCGTTCAGGGCGACCGCGTGGCCATCTCCATGCGCAACTACCCCGAGTGGATCATCGCCTACTGGGCAGTGGTGTCGATGGGCGCGGTGGTGGTGGGGCTGAACGCCTGGTGGACGGCGGCGGAGATGGCCTACGGCTTGGACGACAGCGCCCCGAACGCCCTGGTGGTGGACGGCGAGCGCGGGGAGCGCCTGGCCTCGCTCCACGATCGCCCGCAGATCCCCGTGGTCGTCACCCGCAGCGACGAGGCGCGGCCCCACGAGGCGACCCGCTGGGCCGACGCGGCAGGCGACCCCGACCCGCCCGAGCTGCCCGACGTCGCCATCGGCCCCGACGACGACCTGTGCGTGTTCTACACCTCGGGCACCACCGGGTTCCCCAAGGGTGCGGTGATGACCCATCGGTCCGCGGTACACAACGTGATGAACATGGCCTTCTACTCGACAGCACTGGGAATGCTCAACGAGAGCGGGCTCGTGCCCAAAGACCAGCGGGACCAGCCGGCCGGGCTGGTATGCGTGCCGCTGTTCCATGTCACCGGTTGCAACTGCTACCTGCACCCCACCACCGCGGTGGGCGGAAAGCTGGTGCTCATGTACCGCTGGGACGCCACCGAGGCGCTGAAGCTGATCCACGCCGAGCGGCCCAGCACCCTCGCCGCGGTGCCGGCCATGTCGCGGGAAATAGTGCTGCACCCCGACTTCGACCGCTACGACACCTCCAGCCTGGGCTCGCTGGGCGGCGGGGGTTCGCCGCTGCACCCCGACTTGGTGGACAAGATCGCCCGGTCGATCCCCAGCGGAAACCCCGGCACCGGCTACGGCCTGACCGAGACCAGCGGGGTGGTCGCCATGAACGTCGGGCGGATCTACGTGGACAAGCCCACCACCGTGGGCCAGCCGCTCCCCACCGTCGAAGCGAAGGTGGTGGACGACAACGGCGCTGAGCTGCCGTCCGGTGAGCCGGGAGAGCTGCTGATCCGATCCCCCATCGTCATCCGGGGCTACCTCAACAAGCCCGAGGCCACCGCTGCGGCCATTGCCGACGGCTGGCTGCACACCGGAGACATCGCCACCATCGACGGGGATGGGTTCATCGCCATCGTAGACCGGGCCAAAGACCAGGTGATCCGGGGCGGAGAGAACATCGCCTGCGCCGAAGTGGAAAACGCCATCTACCAGCACGACGCGGTGGCCGAGGCCATCGTGTTCGCCGTGCCCGACGAGCGCCTCGGCGAGGTGCCCGGCGCCGCGGTGGTGCTGCGCCCCGGCCGCATCCTCGACGCCGAGAGCCTGAGAGCCCACCTTGACGGCCGCCTGGCCCCCTACAAGATCCCCGCCCACATCTGGTTCCCCCAAACCCCCCTCCCCCGCAACGCGTCGGGCAAATACCTCAAGCGCCAAGTCCGCGACGAACTCCTAACCCATAGCCCAAGGGCAGTTGGAGAAACCGGGTAGGCAGGCTGGGGGGTGGCAGAGGCCGGTAGGATCACCAGCGTATGACCACCGCCACCGCCGACCGCTACACCATCATCTCCTCCGACTGCCACGCCGGGGCCAACCACAAGACGTATAGGGAATACTTGGAGTCGAGTTGGCATGACGAGTTCGATGCATGGCGGGGCAAGTACCGCAACCCGTTCCGCGACCTGCAAGACGACGGCCGCTCGCGCAACTGGGACAACGACCGACGCATCTCCGAGCAGCACACCGACGGCGTGGTGGCCGAGATCACCTTCCCCAACACCGTGCCCCCGTTCTTCCCCACCGGCACCCTCATCGCCCCCCAGCCCACCGACAACGACCTCCCCCGCCGCCTGGCCGGGATTCGGGCACACAACCGCTGGCTGGCCGACTTCTGCGCCGAGTATCCCGAGCGCCGGGCGGGCATCGGCCAGATATTCCTGAACGACATCGACGAGGCGGTGGCCGATGTGGCCTGGATCGCCGAGCACAACCTGCGGGGCGGGGCGCTGATCCCCAGCATCGCCCCCAACTCCGATCTGCCCCCGCTGTTCCACCCCCGCTACGACCCGGTGTGGGCTGCCTGCGAGGAGCACGAGGTGGTTATGACCCTGCACTCAGGCGGAACCGGGATGCCCGACTACGGCGACTCCCCCGCCGCCGGGCCGATGTTCGTGATCGAGACCCCGTTCTTCTCCAACCGCTCCATGTGGCATCTCATCATGGGCGGGGTGTTCGAGCGGTACCCCGGCCTCAAAGCGGTGTTCACCGAGCAGGGCTTCGGCTGGGTGCCCGACATCCTGCGCCGCCTAGACGGGCTCCACGCCCAGATGTCGATGACCGGGCGCAGCGGCGAGTTGGGCTTCTCCGCCGACTCGGTGCTGCCCGAGAAGCCCAGCTTCTACTTCGAGCGCAACATCTGGATCGGCATCAGCTTCCCCGGCCCCAACGAGATGCGCCTGCTCGACAGGGTGGGCGACCACAAGGTGATGTGGGGATCCGACTACCCCCACGTGGAGGGCACCTACCCTTATAGCCGCGAGGGCATCCGCTACGCCCTCCACGACCGCGACGAGGAGTCGATGCGCCGCATCCTGGCCGGCAACGCCGCCGACGTGTACGGCTTCGACCTCGACGCCCTGGCCCCGTTGGCCGCCGATCACGGCCCCACCGTGGCCGAGATCGCCGAGCCCCTCACCGACATCCCCAAAGACGCCACCTCCCCCGCCTTCTGGGGCAAGTAGGCCGCCGCCTGGTTTTGGCTCTACCAAAGAGCCCTCCTTCGCAAACTGTCACTCATGTCATTTACCATCGGCGACCATGCACAACTCGGCAACGTCAAAGGTCTAAGGTGGCATAGTGGACCTGCTAGAGCAGTCACCCGCCGCTTTTCCAGTTCGCCTTGCCAGCTTTTTCGCTGGAATCGGTGGTTTTGATCTCGGCTTTGAACGTGCTGGGCTAGAAACAGTATGGCAATGCGAAATCAACCCTTTCTGTCAAGACATTTTGGAACAGCATTGGCCACACGTTCCCCGTGTTTCGGATATAGAGGAAGTGGAACCAAATGAAATCCCAGAAGCAGATATTTGGGCCGGAGGATTCCCCTGCCAAGACGTCAGCCTCGCCAGGATGGGCCCTCGAAAAGGGTTGCGAGGACGACAGTCAGGACTCCTCCACGTCTTTGTCAACCTCATTGAGGCGCGTCGCCCCTCTGTTATTGTCATCGAAAACGTTGCGGCTCTTCTCTCTTCCAACGAGGGAAGAGATTTCGCAATCGTCATACGGTCGTTGGCCGAACTCGGGTATGGCATCGCCTGGCGAGTGCTTGACAGTCGATACTTCGGCATCCCCCAGTCGCGTTCAAGAGTCTTCATTATCGGATCTCTTAGAGGAAGCTCCAGTGCCGGATCGGTACTTTTTGAGTCCGAACGCGGCGACAGGGATTCTGAGAAGGGTCGACAGAATGGGCAGAAACCTCTTTCCCCCTTTAAGGTCTGCACTGGAGATTCTGTCAAAGGATACGTAAAGAAGCTTGCACATTGTCTCTATGCAGAATCAGCTAGACATACTGGCACAGATTGGTCAAGAAACTACGTCTCTTATCCAGATGGACGTGTGAGACGCCTCACTCCTATTGAGACTGAACGATTGCAAGGATTTCCAGACAACTGGACATTTCCAAAACGTCATAGTGGAGATACAGACAAAATTGACAGTGCCCGCTATCATGCTTGTGGCAACGCCGTTTCCGTACCAGTAGCAAAGTGGATTGGCGAGAGAATTCACTTTGCTATCTGACTTCCTAGGCAAGATCAATTTAGGTAATCTGTCAAGAAGCCAACTTGGATACATCGATATCAGTATTAAGTTTTTCTATATATTGAGGACTCGGGCGATCACCGGCATTAATAGGCAATCGATCTTCTGGAATGGGCCCAACGGCCGTTCGCAATTTATTTTGAGTCGAAGCTTCAAATGCATCCATTCGAGAAGAAGGCTCAATGAAGTACTGCTGCCCCTCACAACGCAATATGAGCACGGCCTGGTCAAATGCCCAATGATGAATCTTGCACAGGCTAATTCCGTTCCGAGTATTGTCTAAGTCATATTCCGCCCATGGCAATATATGAGCAGCATCAACCCCCGAATCTATACTTCCTTTCTGACCAGGCAATTTCAAGCCACAAAACGCACAGGTGTGCCTCCATGCTTTACGAACGTCAGGAGAAAATTCTCTGGATGAAGACGGCCTCGCTCTAAGCTTACGCATTCTAGAAGTAGAGATTACACGCATTTCGATGTCGTCGTCCTCAATGTCTTCCAAAGTCAGAATCGAAGAATCTTCAACAATGATACCAAACGTATCTTCAATAATTGGGACGGCATCACCTTTTTCATTGAAATATTTGGTCAATTTTTCAGCAGAAGCAACACTCGAGCGAGAAATGTCTCGACCTTCAAGACTGTCTTGATGTTCTTGAAGAATGGACAATAAGGCCCTATAGTTTTCATCGACCATATGTGAATCATGGATTCTTCTGACTCTATCCCATCTTGAATCAAAATACATGATATCATTATCAGTCTCATTTTCCACCGCTATATAAGCTGGTTTCATGACGATCACTTTGAGGTCTTCATCAAAGGTGCTGCTACCCTTAAACCCTATCTTCGCTAGAAAGTACTCCCGATCCCCAAGTATAGGGAAACCAACACCAAGACTATTTCTCTCTCTTACGGGCCGAGGCAGGAGGAGAATAGCGGCAATTTGGCGCCCTACTTGTGGTCGGTCATGTAGTATTCTGCTACGAAGACGTGGTTTTCCGCTAGCACCTGAATCTATCCAAATTCCAGTTTCACACTCTCCAATACCCGGCAAATCCCATTTCACATCCCAACCGACAAGATCTGCTGCACCGAGTGATCCATGATGGCCTACAAGCTCGTACTCGCCGCGCCCACCACCTGAAGTTCTGAAACCAATATGCATACGAGAAGCATAGATAAATGTGCAGCAAGCACAAAACAAGTGTCCAGCCAACAGAGGGAAGCCCAGATCACCGACATCCCCAAAGACGCCACCTCGCCTGCCTTCTGGGGCAAGTAGGCCGTCCCCGCTCAGACGCGTAGAGCCACATAGGCACCGAACGGGAATTTTCCGCTAAGCAGGGTCAGCGGCCCGCGGAAGGAGACCTACTGCCCTTCAATGAGGATGGCGTGGGCTCTGACACACTGGCTGCGCTGGGCGCGAAGTTCGGGTCTGTCAGTTTTTTTGTGTAACAGGTCGTGATGGTTTTCATTTGATGTGGTCGGCGATCCGGTCGCCGTAGTGGATGGTCAGTGTGTTCAGTATGGCTTTCCAGCCGTTGGTCTTGCCGGTGAGGTTGCTGCGGTTCTTTCGTTTGGTGGTGGCGACAAGGTAGAGGATTTTCATGGCGGCCTGCTCGTTGGGGAAGTGCCCTCGGTGGCGTACCGCTCGTCGGAACCTGGCGTTGAGGCTCTCTACGGCGTTGGTATCGGGTATGAAATCTGCGGCGTCTCGGGCGCTTGCTGCTTTGGCCGGTAGGGTCTGGGTTGCCGGGTTCGGGGTGCTGAGGAGGAACAGCTAGGGCAGGCCGTCCTTACACAGTGAGCTGCGAGCTCGTGTTAGTACTTGGCCGCCCCTGCGACTGGCCCGGCTGCGCTGTGAGCGCGAATCCGTTTTTGTCGTGTCCGCCCGGCGGTTCCTCATTGATGTCTGAGAGGAGCTGTCATATGCGGTGGATTGGGATGGACGTGCATCGTTCGTTTGCGCAGATCGCCGTCGTCGAAGCGGGGGTGTGCCGCGACGAGGGGAGGATCGGTGTGCGTCCGGAGGACCTGCGGGCTTGGGCGGAGGAGTTCTTGGAGCCTGGCGACGAGGTGGCTTTGGAGGCGACGACGAACTCGGACGCGATCGCGGTGATGCTGCGCGGGGTCGTGGCCCGGGTGGTGGTGTCGAACCCGCGCAAGACTCGGGCGATAGCGGAGGCGAAAGTCAAGACCGACAAGGTGGATGCCCGCATCCTTGCGCAGCTGTTGGCGGCGGATTTCTTGCCGGAGACGTGGGTGGCCGACGACCGGACCCGCCGCCGCCGGCGTCTGGTCGCCCAGCGGACAAATCTGGTGAAGCAGCGGACCAGGCTGAAGAACAGGGTGCATGCGATCCTGTCGCGGAACCTGGTGGCGACGTGCCCGCACTCTGATCTGTTCGGAAGCGCCGGCCGCCGCTGGCTCGCCGGCCAGGACCTGCCGGGCGACGAGCGGCGCAGCGTCGAGGCGCTCTTGCGCCAGATCGACTTCCATGGCGCAGAGCTCACCGAGGTTGAGCAGGACATCGCCGCCGACGCCCTGGATGATCCGGTGATCGCCCGGCTGATGACGGTGCCGGGGATCAACGTGACCGCGGCGATGTCGATTGTTGCCGCGGTCGGCGACTTCTCACGGTTCGAGTCGCCGGACCGCCTGGTGTCCTACCTCGGGTTGAACCCGAGGGTGTCCCAGTCGGGAAACAGCCCGGCCGCCCACGGGCGGATCACCAAAGCCGGACGCGGCCAGGCCCGAGGCATGCTGGTCGAGGCAGCGTTCTCCGCGGCGCGAGCCCCCGGGCCGCTGCGGGCGTTCCACCGGCGCATCCATCAGCGCCGCGGCTTCCAAATCGCCACCGTCGCCACCGCCCGAAAAATGGCGGTGCTGTGCTGGCACCTGGTCACCAAAGGCGAGGACTACGCGTTCGCCCGCCCCAGCCTGGTCGCGCACAAGCGCCGCGGCCTCGAGCTCGCCGCCGGATCCGAATCCCGCCGCGGGCCGACCGCCGGGCCGTCGCGGGACTACCACATCAAAGAGCTGCGAGACGCCGAGAAAGCCCTCGTCGAGCAACAAGAGCGGGCCTACGAGGTCCTCGTCTCCCACTGGCAGCCCCAAAAACCCGCACCCCCTGCTTGACAATTGCATCCGTGGTGTAGACCACCCGGCGCAGCTCGGCGGGGAACTCCAGGAACGGTGTGAACTCGTCCCAGCTGTTGCGCCAGGCTCGGATCATGGCCGGGTAGGTGTCCTCCCAGTCTTGGGCGAACGCCTCGAAGCGGGCCTCGGCGGCCCCGACGGTGGGGGCGGTGTAGATCTCCCGCATTGATCGGGTGATCGGCCCCCAGTGCGTCTTGGCCGCGTAGCGCAGGCTGTTGCGGACCATGTGCACCACGCAGGTCTGCACCGTCGCCTCGGGCCAGGTCATGCGGATCGACTCCGGCAGGCCCCTCAGCCCGTCGCAGCACACGATCAACGCGTCGGCCAGGCCCCGGTTGCGGAGCTCGCCCAGCATCGCCGCCCACTGTTTGGCGCCCTCGCCTCCCGATGGGCCCAGCCACAGGCCCAAAACGTCTCGCTCGCCAGCCAGATCCACGCCGATGGCGACATAGACGGGCCGGTTCGCGACCTGCGAGTCGCGGACCTTGACCACTATCGCGTCGATCAGCAGAACCGGGTACACCGCGTCGAGGGGCCGGTTCTGCCAAACGGCCATGTCGGAGACGATCTCGTCGGTGATCTTGGAGATCGTCTCCCGGCTCACCGACGTGTCGTAGATCTCTTCGAGGTGCGCCTGGATCTCGCCGGTGGTGAGCCCCTTCGCGTAGAGGCTGATCACGTTGCCCGACAGGCCGTCCAAGCGGCGCTTGTGCTTGGGCACCGCGACGGGCTCGAAAGTCCCCGCCCGGTCACGGGGCACCCGAAGGTCGATCTCGCCGATCTCGGTGGTGACCCGCTTGGGCGAAGAGCCGTTGCGCGAGTTCCCCGACCCGCGGCCCTCCGGAGCGTGGCGCTCATAGCCCAAATGGCCGGCCATCTCGACCTCCAACCCGGTCTGGAGGACCTGGCGTACCAGCCCCGTCAACAGCCCGCCGTCGCCGGTCAGCTCCACGCCCTCGGCGCGGGCACGCTCGACCAACAGCTCGGCCCAGTCCTGCATCGCCGCCTCACCGGCGGCCTCGTTCGCCGGCACAGCCGGCATATCCTGATCAGTCACAGACATGATCCTTCCCGGCCCGCAGCACCAAACCGCGGACCCTCAGATCACGCCCGATACACAAAATTCCTGACAGTCCCAACCCGGGACTATTCAATTCTCATGAACAATCAGGGCTAGTGACTTCGCTCTGCTTTCACCTGTCCTAGAGTTGCTGCCCATGGTGCAAGACATCCGAGATGTGGGCTCCGAGGAGCATTGGGAGACGTTCGAGGAGGTCTGGACCGGGCTCATGTCGTACCGGTATCTCAACAAGACCACCCCGTCGCTGGACATCGGATTCGACGATGACGAGCTGGAGTCGATGCCGCTGCGCCACGACATGCGCAACGCCCACGGCGGGATCATGGCCGCCCCGCTGGCCATCGGATGCCCCGAGCCGAGTTGGAACGACGACCTGGTGGTGCCCGCCCCGGTGGTGTCGTTCACCCAGATCCTCGACGATGCCCGGGGAGTGAGCCGGATCGAGGTGATCCGCGAGGTGATCAACTTCGGCCGCCAGATGGGGTTCACCCGATCGACGGTGGTGGACGCTGCCGACCACTCGCGGGTGATCGCCACCTCCGCCGGTATGGGGGTGAGCCTGGGCGATGTGCCCGACGGCTACGAGGCGGTCGACAACCCGCCCATCCCGGTGGAGGACTCCCCCGACATGCCCCGGCTGCACGAGGTGTTCGGCGCCGCCAAGGGCGACGACGGCTGGTATCGGCTCCCCGTGCTCACCAAGGAGTTCTCCGCTCCCCACGCCGCCCTGCACATCGGCCCCATCCACATCGTGTTCGACGTCACAGCCCACGAACTGGCCGCCCACGCGGCGGGCACCGACCGCGTCCAGGTGGAGAATTGGTACGTGATGTTCGTGAAACCCGGCCTCATCGGCCCATTCCGCTGCGAGGCCGAGGCCGTCAGCAGCCGCAGCGGGCGCATCAACGTCAACCTCACCCTGTTCGACGAGGGCCGTGACGACCGCACCATCACCACCGGCTCAGCAGTATTTCGCGTGGTCTAGGGCCGCGGCAGCAATTGCGAAGCCGCCCCCCGCCCCGCCCGGTACCGTGAGGGCCTAGCCCGGGTGGCGGAATAGGCAGACGCAGGGGGCTTAAACCCCCCAGCCCCCAAGGGGGCGTGTGGGTTCGACTCCCACCCCGGGCACTGTGTGATGTCGCGGGACATGGGAACCTCCCAGGGGCCGCGCAATGCCCGTGGTGAATCGCTTGTGCTTTTGTCGGTGCTTCGTGTATCCTTCTTTTCGTTGAGGTCACCGGAGCACCAAGTGCTCATACCGGTGGTCTGAGCTACGAAAGTAGCTTGCGAGGGCCCCCATCATTGGGGGCTCATCGTGCTTTTAGGGGTAGCCGCGGATACCAAGCTTGTGTGTGAAGCACGGGAAGCCGGCGGCATCGATGCCGCCAGGCCAGACGTGGCCTGGGGCGCCGTCTGCGGGCAGCAGTTTGGAGTAGGCACGTTGGCGTAGGTATGAGTCTGCGGGGCCGATTCCACGGTCGTTGAGCACCGCGTGGTGCGCTCAGTGGGCAATGAAGTCTGTCATCTGAATCAGATGGCTCTCGGAGCTGGCATAGCCCCTCGGATCTTCGAGCACTCGGCGTGAGTACGGGAGAGCTCGGTGGGCGGCTCGGGTAGATCGAGCCAGGTTCTCTGCTGTGCCGTCGTACCAGATAACGGCATGTGAGTGGTGGAACGCGCAGAACTCCTCGACGAATGCGACGAGCTGCGGGTAGAGCTTCCCCGATCCCTCCGGGACTGGCGCGAACACAGTCAGGACTCGCAGTTCCGCAATCGACCCGATCATGCTGAAGGCGGCCGTCGTGATCTTGTTTCGATCGCCCGGTCGGAGCGCAGACAGCCTGTCCCGTCCCGCATTGGAGTTGGTGCCAAGGTCCAGGGCGTGAAGCTCGGTGTTGGTCGGGATGTCAAAGCCCCGCGCAACCCAGCGCCTGTACTTCTTCCAGTCTTGCAGTGTTTTCGCCCACACTGGGGTGGGGATCGCCAGCGCGGTGAGGAGGTCCTGGGTCTCGTCTCCCGAGTCATCAACGTAGACGAGGTACGTCGTATCGAGCAGACCGCTCGGTACAGGATTGTTTGGGTTGGTGTCGGGGGATGGTGGGCACACAGGTGGCATCCTGGCAATCGTGGGGAAGAGGTCGGTGGGGACCCAACTATGCCATGGAACGCTTGCGGGTGCTACACTAGGCTATTGGCCAACCGAAACGTTTGCTTTGGTCCTGAGTGCGTCGTTTGCACCCCGGGTACAGGCTTGGGCTTGTGTAATGGTTAACGTAATGACTCATGTTTCACTGCGGTATGAGCCCTGGCCCGACCAACGCAGGCGACCAAGAATCCGGGTGAGATGAAGCTTCAACTTGATGATCAGTCTCCGAATCCCTATCTGTCGACAGATGATCAGCGGCAGCTGGAACTCGCACAATCAGCGAGCGCCAACCTGGCGCAGCGATTGAGTCGTAGGAACCGCAACCTCCGCGACTGCCCGATCCGCACAGAGTTCCTTCGGCGCAGAAGCGAACGAGACGCCGTGCCTCCGATGATGGTGATGCTTGGCTCTGGCGGCGGTCGCGGCGGCGACGTGCGCCTCAAGCTGTACCTGTCGCTCCTATGGGCAAGCCCCGGCGGGAATCACGACACGGAGTTCGTGGCGACCGACTGGGCCCAGCTTCTGGGACTACCCCGATACTCGACCAACGGCAAGCGGCGTGTGTACGAAGCTCTCAGTTGGCTCGCAACTCACCGCTTCATCGAGAAGCAGGAGAGGCCTGGCCGTCCGTCGACAGTCATTGTTCTGCATGAGTCTGGGCTGGGAGCGCCATACGCCAAGCCATCGTCGCGGACTGCCAAGGGTAAAGCGCCGACGTACCGCCGGCTCCAATCTTCATGGTGGACGAACGCATGGCTGGCCGCCATGAGCGGGCGGGCGCTGGCTTTCTGGCTCGTCCTAATGGACGAGTCGAACAATGGTGCGAAGGCTGACGCCGTGTGTCTGTCGGAGGGTCAGACATCGAAGAAGTACGCAATCAGCCCGTACCTCAGGCAGCGTGCAATGAGGGAATTGAAACACTACGGCCTGATCACAGCGCGCCGGGAGTTCACTCGCGAAGCGTTTGGGGTGAAGTCATCGAGGACCAGAATCAGTATCCACCTCGATGAGTTAGACCGGTCGCCTATTGCTCGTCTCGAGTGAGAGTTCCACCTATTGCTGTTGCTAGAGAGGCGAATCCGACATCAGGCTCCGCTGTGCATTTTGGCGACGGGCTGCATCATCTCGCGGGCCACCATGGGGGCGGCATTCTGGTTTTGGCCGGTGACCAGGTTGCCGTCGACCACCCAGCGGTCGGCGAATGCATGTTCTTGAAGTCTATTTCAGCGGTCATGCCCAAGCGCCGGTGGAGTCCACTGACATCGAGACCGTGGGGCGCCGTGCGGGACAGCCGGTATACCGCGTGAGGAATGCGCCCACTCCCCAATTCGTCAGACAGACAATCGACGCATTCGGACGCAGTTCAATCCTGAGCTGACGCCATCCACCCCAGGACGAAAAAGGCACGGGGGTTTCGGTGTGTGCCTGCAGCCCAGACCCGAGGACCGCCAAACCCTCCAGCCATATCAGGGCCGTTCAGTGCCGCGTCGATCCATGAAGCGGCAGCTAGGAGAAGATCCGGTGTTGTTGAGTCTGGGTACAGTGTGCGGGCCGAGTCAGTGGGTCCGGTCATTCAGGTCGGACAGATTGGGGATCGTGTAGTGGATGTCGATGTGCAACAGATCACCGGGATTGCTCAGCCTGTGATTCAGCTTCTGGCGAACAGGCGTTATGGTCTTGACTTCTACCAGCGGGAATACAGCTGGGAAGACGCCCAGGTCGGCGAGTTGATTGACGACCTTGCCGGCCGTTTCCTGGACGAGTTCGATTCGTCCCGCGAGCGGTCATTGGTCAACTCATACCGGCCCTACTTCCTTGGGCCGATCGTTACTGCCCACCGAGATGGCATCCGGTACTTGGTGGACGGCCAGCAGCGCATCACGACCCTCAGCCTGTTGTTGATCTACGTCCGCCAACTGCTGGATGAGGACTTCCGAGAGGACGCGGAGGCCCTCAACTCGCTGATCTTCTCGACGGCATACGGAAGGAAGACATTCAACATCGACGTTGAAGAGCGACAGGGATGCATGGACGCCATCTATGAGGGCAAAGAGTTCGACCCAAGCGGCCAACCAGACTCTGTCCGCAACCTCTGGAACAGGTACCAGACGATCGTCGAGCGGTTTCCCAGCGACCTCCAAGGTGAAACGCTGCCCTACTTCGCCGACTGGCTACAGCACCGGGTCGTCCTCGTGGACATCGGCGCTCCCAACCAGGACATGGCCCTAGAGATCTTTGAGACGATGAATGACCGGGGTCTTCGTCTGAGCAACACCGACATGCTCAAGAGCTATCTTCTCGCACGCGTCGGGGGCGAAGATGTCATCTGCGATCTCAATGACTCCTGGCGCAGACGAGTCACCGAACTGGTCGATGCCGAAAAAAATGCTGATGCCGAGTTTGTCAAGGCATGGCTTCGGGGCAACTACGCACAAACCCAGCGAGAGCGCAAGGCCAACGCGGCGCCGGGCGACTTCGACATCATCGGTACTGCCTTCCACAAGTGGGTACGCGACAACGCAGGCGCCATCGGACTCGAGCACGAAAGCGAATACCGCCGCTTTGTGGAGGTGGAGTTCCTCGAGCTCAGCAGGCGCTACCTCCAACTGCTCCACGCATCAGACGAGCTCCAGACTGGGCTCGAAGCCGTCTACTGCAACGCCAGAACCGGCTTCACGCTCCAGATCCCGGTGATCCTCGCTGCGATCACGCCCGATGACGACGACGCAACATTCGAACAGAAGGCTGCTCTAGTTGCCGGAGCCCTCGACATCTACGTCGTGCGGAGGATGGTGAACTACCGCAACTTCGGCTACTCGACAGTCGTTTACACAATGTTCAACCTGATCAAGGAAGTACGCAACCAACCTGTCGACGAAATCCGGCCCGCTCTAGCTGACTGGCTTGCGAGAGAACATGAACAGCTCGACGGGATCAGGACATACAGCCTCACGCAGCGAAACCGAAGATACATCCACTACATCCTGGCCCGGATGACGGCATGGCTTGACAGCGAACTGGGAACCGGTGTGACGCTCACCGACTATCTGGACAGGTCGAGAAGACACCCATTCGAGGTCGAGCACATCTGGGCCGACAAATTCGATCGGCACACCGATGAGTTCTCCAACAGCTTCGAATTCCAGGAACAGCGAAACAAACTTGGTGGCCTTGTGCTCCTGCCGAAGGACTTCAACGCCAGCTACGGCGACATGCCGTACGAGAAGAAAGTCGAGCACTACCACGCGCAGAACCCGCTAGCCCAGTCACTACACCCGAGGGCATACGAGAACAACCCAAGTTTTCGCCGACTACGTGAAACCCACGGCCTCGCATTCCAGGCTTACCCAGATTCCTTCACAAAGGCCGACATCAAGTCCCGCCAAGAACTCTACCTGGACCTCGCCAAGGCGATATGGAATCCGGCACTGAACCGTCTGGTTTGACCCGGCCTAGGGACTGTCAGGAATTCACATGAACAATCAGGGATATTGTTGCGGCCGTGGCGGAAGCGACATCGTTGGAACCAGTGCGTGATCCTCACTGCGGGCGCAGCACCTACGACCGAATCGGCTTCACGGTGAATGGAGAGTCATGGGAAGTCGAGTGGGGCAACTATGACGTGTTCGGTACTCCGGCGTTTTGGGTCAATCGAACAGCGATGGAGGGCGAACTCCACCGGTGGTTGCGTCAGATCGGCCATGATGGCCGTTCAGCATGCAACGCAACCGACCGGTGGAGGTTTCAGTATGGCACGGCGTTTGTGTCTCGACGAGCGCGGCCGTGTCGATCCGGTGGAGATGCTTCCCAGCCTCTGGTACTTGCCGCGAGGCTGTGTGTGGCAATGGCACAGGGTGCGGTTCCGGGCACTGGGCGGGGCGTTCAGCGTGGACCACATGGCGCGCACGCCGGGCCACGACCGGTTCCCAGCCGCCGAGGTCCCGTCTGCCTCAGATGCCGAGCGGGCCATCAACCAGGGGCCGACCGACGTGTTGTTGTGCCACGACCATCCATCTCTGGGCTACCGGCTGAAGGGACTGCCGATACCCGAGGCCGACGATCTGTCCAGTGCATCTGCCGAAGAGGTCGAGCGGCGGCTGAGCGAGGAGATCTATGTGACCCAAATCGAGGTCGCGGTTGGCTAGTTTGCGCGTCCTCTCCGGGCGGGAGGTTTGCCGCATTCTTGCTGCGCACGGCTTTTCTGAGGTACGACGCCGGGGCAGCCGCGCTGAGGGTTTTGGGACGTGGCATAACCACCTCCCGTATCACTTTCTGAACTGCAATGGACGATACCGGGCAGCAACACCCAAGCCAGCAAATCCCAGGTCAAATACGGTTTGTCAGAACTTTCGGCAAGTAATGAGACCAGCCAAGAACCCGAAATAATCCCCACCCCGGGCACTCAGCGGAGCTACGTCGAGCGGCTGCGGCGGAGACCCTCCACGTCGGCGAGATCTTGGGCTCGGCCAGCGGCCAGTTTGTTCTTCTCAAGATCTTCCAACCCGATGAAGGGAACCGCCAATGAGTCCAGCAATATCTCAGCTCGCCGATCCCAGCACGACTCGAAATCGACGCCGGCAATGCTGGTCAAGATATCGATGCGGTTCGGCGGATACCCCAACTGCACCACTTGGCCCTCCTCAAGAAAGTCTTCTGCGGCCAATCCCAGCGAACCGAAGCCAAACTCTTGCAATGCCCCGACCAACCGGGCGGCGTTCTCGGGTTCGACCCAAACCCAGACGTCCAAGTCTTTGGTTAAGCGGGGATGGCCGTGTGCGGCCACCGCATATCCACCCACCACTAGGAACCGAACCCCGTGCTCCAGGCACAGCGAGGTGAATTCGTGCAGGTCCTTCCCCAGCAGCATTGGCTGCCTCCCCTCGCCATTCGAGCCGTAATAGCACGCTTGCAATTCTCGAACGTGTGCGATCCGCTCGGCGGCAGGACGAGAACACCAGAACCCGACATCAGGGTCGGGGTCGCCCAGCCGGAGCCAGTGAGCCACCTTTGCAATCCCTGCCATAAGAGCACCGGACCTCTCATCCGAGTGCAATAATTCTACCCCCCGTATACGTTCTACCCCCCGTATACGATCGTGAGCTTCCCTATAACCATCAGTAGGAGTTCAAGAGCCTCCTCAGCGGCGAAAGGCCGCTCTGGGAGGCGGGTGGAAATAGGCTCGTTGTGGGAGATTGGCTGACTAGTGACTTCCGGCAGCAGAGAACAGCCCATTCGATTTGAGCCTGAGGAGTCCTGTCCTCCACCCATTGCGCTGCTGGCCGGGTTTCAGGGGGCTGTGCTGCTGCTGGCGCCAACGGTGCTGAATACAGCAATCGCCATTCGATCCTCGGGACTAGACGACAGCTATCTCACCTGGGGCGTGTTCTCCTCCATGGTGATCTGCGGCGGCATCACAGCGTTGCAGGCGTTGCGGCTGCGGTTTTTCGGGGCCGGCCATATCGTGCTGTCCTGGCCGGCGGCAATGTTCATCGCCATCATGGTGACGACGATCTCAGCGGCTGGACTGGAGACGTTCGCAAGCCTGATGATCGTATGCAGCTTGGTTCAGGTAGCGCTCGCCTGGTGGCTGCCTACGCTGAGGCGAATCGTCACGCCGACTGTCTCGGGCACGGTAACGATGCTTATCGCGATCAGCGTGCTGCCCATCGCGTTCGACTCTGTCGAAAACCTGCCAGCCAACGCACCAAGGGCGGCCGGACCGGTGATCGCAGGAGCAACATTGCTGGTCGCGGTGATAGCAGCGCTGCGGGCCAGCGGACGCTGGCGACTGATCGCGCCGTTCAGCAGCATCCTGGCCGGATGCGCGGTCGGCGCGGCATTCGGCGTGCTCGACGGCGACCATATCGCCAGCGCCGGCTGGTTTGGCGTCCCCGATGTGCCGGCCCTCAGCATCGACCTCACGCCGAGCAAGGAGTTCTGGGCGCTCTTGCCATCGTTCGCGATCCTCACCCTGGTGCTCGGGCTCAAGACGATCAGTGACGGTGTGGCGATTCAGCAGGGCTCCCGCCGCCGGCCTCGGGCAATCGACTTCCGCCGGATCCAGGGCATGGTGAGCGTCAACGGAGTCGGCATGGCGCTCGCCGGCCTCGCGGGCACGCTGCCCTCAATGGCAATTTCCTCATACAGCCTCTCACTGGTGAAACTCACCGGTGTCGCGGCTCGCCGTGTGGGAGTTGGCGTGGCCATCACCGCGTTTACTCTGGCGTTGTTCTCCAAGTTCACCGCTGTATTGCTGACAATTCCCGGACCGGTGTTGGGTGCCAACCTCATGCTCGCCATGGGCATGCTCTTCGTGAGCGGATGTCAGACAGTGCTGCGCGACGGCTTGGACTCTCGGCGCATGCTGGTGGTTGCGCTAGCCATTGCACTGGGCTTGGGATTGCACAGGCACCATCTCACCCGGGTCCTCTTCGGCGAAGAGTACGGCGAACTGCTCGGAAGCGGCGTCACAATCGGCGCCATCGCCGCCATTGCCATGACACTGCTGGTCGAAGCGTTGAGCATGCGCCGATCGCGCCTGGAAGTCACGCTCGACACAGCCTCGATACCGGTGATCGACGATTTCCTTGCTCGATTGGCTTCCAAACTCGGATGGAATGAGGCATCAACGCTTCGGCTGCGATCAGCGGGAGAGGAGACACTGGCCAGCCTGCTGGCGCAAGACGACGATGCAGAGGGCTCGAAGCGGCCCCGCCTGAACATCACGGCGCGACCGCAGGGAACGATGGTGGAACTGGAGTTCGTCGCCACCACACGCCAGGAGAACATCGAGGACCAACTGGCGTTCTTGGCCGAAGAGGTTGCCGTGCCATCAGTCGATGATCTCTCACTGCGACTGCTGCGCTTCCACGCCTCCGCGGTGCGCCACCAGAAGTACCACGGAGTGGACATCGTGACGGTGCAGGTCGAGAGCAGCGGCTGATGCCAAGAACCCGGTTCGTGAAGACTCTTGTTGCCACGGCTGCATTGGCATTGGTCGCATTGGCATGCGGCCAAGGGACGGGCACCACAACCGGCTGGCCGTTCGTCGGCTCCGACCAGGCCCACACCAAGTACTCGACGGCCGAGGAAATCACGGCCGCCAACGTGGGCGAACTGGAGATCGCCTGGAAATGGGCGCCGAACGAGACCCCCCTCGAGGAGTTCGACACGCAGCCGGGTCCTTTCCAGGCCACTCCCATCATGGTCGACGGCGTCCTCTACCTCTCCACCATGTACACGCGGGTGGTGGCGCTAAACGCCGAAACAGGCGCAGAGATATGGACGTTCGACCCGAAGGCCTACGAGGGCGGACCGGTCGGCGCGGGGCCGACTGGCTTCAAGCACCGGGGAGTCGCCTATTGGAGCGAAGGGGACGACGCCCGCATCTTCCTCAACAGCCGCGACCGGCTCTTCGCGATCGACGCCGCCACCAGTGAGCTCGACGCCGATTTCGGCGAGAGCGGGAGTGTGTTGCTAACCGAGGGGCACGGCCGCCCGGTCAGCCGCTTCGAGTTCGACCAGACCTCCCCGCCGGTGGTGTTCCAGGATTTGGTGATCGTCGGGAGCCGCATCCCCGACGGGGTGCAGCGTGAATTCGACCCTCCCGGCACGGTTCAGGCATTCGACACCCGAACGGGTGAGCGGCGCTGGGTGTTCTTCACCGTCCCGCAGTCGGGCGACGAGGTCGGGGCCAACACCTGGGAGGACGAGTCGTGGCGCATCACCGGCCACGCCAACGTGTGGGGTTTGATGTCGCTCGATGCCGAGCGGGGCCTCCTCTATGTGCCCACGAGCACGCCGAGTAGCGACTATTGGGGTGGACGCCGCAAGGGGGCGAACCTGTTTGCCGAGTCGTTGGTGAGTCTCGACGCCCGCACCGGCGAGCGGCGATGGCACTTCCAGACGGTGCATCACGGCTTGTGGGACTACGACCTCTCGGCCGCGCCCAACCTGGTGACGATCAAGGTGGACGGCCAGGAGGTCGACGCGGTGGCGCAGGTCTCCAAGCATGGCTTCACGTTCGTGTTCGACCGGGTGACGGGCGAACCGGTGTGGCCGATCACCGAGCGCTCCGTGGACACGGTCACCGACGTCCCCGGCGAGGAGCCGTATCCCACCCAGCCATTCCCGACGAAGCCCCCGCCGTTCGCCCGCCAGGGGGTATCGCTTGAAGACGCCAACGATCTGACTCCCGAGATTCATGCGCTGGCGACAGCGGAGATGGAGCGGTTCCGGCTGGGGCCGCTCTTTACCCCGCCGAGCCTTCAAGGAACACTCCAGCGCCCGGGCGCCAGCGGCGGCGCCAACTGGGGAGGGGCGGCGTTCGACCCCGAGACCGGGATTCTTTACGTGAGAACGTCGGAGGAAGCCGACACAAACCAGGTCTGTCAGAACTTGGGCGACGACCCCCGCGTCGACGTCGAATACAGCAACAACTGCCCCTATGGCGCCACCCGGGTCATGTTCCGGGAGGCCGGAGGACCGGGCACAGTGGATCCCCTGGAGAGCGAACTCGGCCCGATACCGCTCACCAAACCGCCCTACGCGCACTTGGTGGCCATCGACCTCAACGCGGGCGAAATCGTCTGGAAGGCGCCGTTCGGCCAAGGCAGCGACGAGATCCGCACCCACCCGTTGCTTCGCGGCGTCGACCTGCCGGAGCGTCTGGGCACGCTCGGCAACTCCGGCCCGTTGGTGACCAAGGGCGGACTGGTATTCCTCGGCGGCGGCGACCCCTACCTGTATGCCTTCGACAGCGTCACCGGCGCCGAACTCTGGCGGGGCGCAACGCCGTTCCCAACCAACGCCAACCCGATGACCTACCAAACGCAATCCGGGCAGCAGCTCGTGGTCATCGCCACCGGCCGCGGCACCGACGCCGCCCTCGTTGCCTTCGAGCTACCCGGGCGGTGAGGATGACCGCAGAGCGGCGCCGATCCCGTCAGACCACACCACCCCGGGCCCGTAGCGAGCCTTAGCTAGTGATGGAGCCGCCGGCGAGGGGGATGGTCTGGGCGGTCATCCAGGAGGCCTCCTCGGAGGCGAGGTAGGCGCACAGGGCGGCGACGTCTTCGGGGGTGCCCAACCGCCGGGTCGGGATGGCCCTGGCCAGGTGGTCGGTGACGCCGGTGGCGCCGGTGTTCGACATCAGGCCAAGGGCGATGGAGTTCACCGTAACCCCCGTTTTGGCCACCTCAAGCGCCACTGAGCGGAGCAGCCCTGCCGCGCCGCCCTTGCCCGCTGAGTATGCCGCCACGCCGATGTTCACTCCCACGGTGCCCGCCCCCGAGACGACGCCGATGACGCGGCCCCAGCCCCGCTCGATCATCCCGGGCAGAACAGCGTGTGTGCAGTTCATGACGCCATCGAGGTTGACGGCCAGGGGTCCGGCCCAGTCGGCTGGCTCGGTCTCCGCAAAGGGCTTGACCTGCATCATCTCGGCCCCCCCGTTGCCGGCGTTGTTGACCAAAATGTCGATGGGCCGATCAGCGATCGCCGCCCGCACCTCGTCGCCGTCGGTGACGTCGAAGGGCAGCGCATCTGCGGAGTGGCCGTCAGCCGCAATCTGGTCGGCCACTTCACCAGCCCGGTCGGCGACGATGTCGTTGACCAGGACGCGGGCGCCCTGGGACGCCAGCGCGCGGGCGATCCCTGCGCCAACGTTCTGGCCTGCACCGGTTACCAGCGCCGTCTTCTGGTTGAGCTCGAACATGGGTGTGGCTCCTTTCGCTTCTAGCCCCTGGCTATCTCGGAACTTCTTGCCATGCCATGTCGCGGTAGGGGTCGGGCTCGCGGGGCAGGCCGAGCACCTTCTCGCCGATCACGTTCTTGTTGACCTCGGTGGTTCCCCCCTCGATGGTGTTGGCCCGGCTCCGCAGCATGCCCTTGGCGGCATAGGGCATGGCCGCGGCCCAGGCTTCGATGGAGTCTTGCCCAAGGGCAGGCTCTCCCGGCATCCACGCCACCGACGCCATGCCCATGAAATCGGCGGCGGCCAACTGAAGGGCCTGGTTGAGCTGGCTTTGTTGCACCTTGCCGATGGATGCGGCCGGTCCCGTCGTTCCCCCTGCTTTGACCGTGGCCCTAACCCGCTCGTTGGTCCAGCCCCTCACCATCTCCTGGCAATATAGGCGCATGAGCCGGTCGCGCCCGACGCCATCGATGCCAATCTGGCGGGCCTGTTGGAGCAGGCTCTCGATTCCCCCTCCCCCGATGCGGTCGACACCTCCCGATCCCGACCCGGCCACCATCTGGCGCTCCCCGGCCAGGGTGGCCGCGGCCACCCGCCACCCGTCGCCCGCGGCCCCAACCCGATGGAAATCGGGTACTCGTACCTCTTCAAGCCACACCTCGTTGAAGTCGACCTCGCCGCCGATGTGGCGCAAGGGTCGCACCTCGACTCCCGGCGACGATAAATCGACCAGGAAATAGGTGATGCCCCGGCGCTTGGGGACGGTGGGGTCGGTGCGGGCCAGGCAGATGGCGAATTCAGACTCATGGGCCCAGGTGCTCCACACCTTCTGGCCGGTGAGAATCCACTCGTCGCCGTCGCTCTCGGCCCGCATGGCCAGCGAGGCCAGATCGGAGCCGGCGCCGGGCTCGCTGAACATCTGGCACCATCGCTCTTGGTTGGCCACCATGGGGGGCAGGAAGCGCATCCTCTGTTCCTCGGTGCCGTGGGCGAACAGTGCCGGGGCCGTGTTGTGCAGCCCCAAGGGGTTCAGCCGCCCCAGGTTGAGCGGGGCGAGCACTGCCTCGGCCATCCGGGCCTTGGCCGGAGGGAGGTCGAGGCCGCTGTATTCGATTGGCCAGGTGGCTACCGCCAGCCCCGAGGCGGCGAAGGTGGGATACCAGGCCTCGTAGTCGGCTCGCGGTCGCACCTCTCGGATGGCCCGCCGCCCACGGGGTGCCGCGTCGCGCCACGCCAGAGGGACGTGTTCGGCTACCCATGCTGACACGGCAGTGCGAATTTCCTCATCGCTGCTAGAGGAGTCGATCCGGAGGCGGTCAGAAGTCATTCCGCCGACATATTCTCGAACCGCGCCACCAGCGCGTCGAGTGCTTCAGCGGCGGTCGTCGCCCCTCCCGGCGGCGTAGGCAGTCGCACTGGGCCATGCTCTCGGCTGGGCAACAAGATCGTGGCGTGCCCAGGACAGGTGGTCTCGCCCCGCTGGTTCTCGCCGCAGATGTCGAGGTCGACCGCCGGCGCGCCCTCGTCGGTGAGGTACTTGCGGGTCACCGTGCCCCGCATCCAGTGGGTGTCGCCCACGTAGTTGAACCGGCGGAACTCCACATCGAGGGCGGCCAGCCAGGCGTCGTCGCCCATCCAGTCGGTACACAGGTGTACCAACCAGGTCTCGCGCATCCGGCCATAGTCGTAGATAGCCGGGTTGCCCGCCCGCCGAGCCCACTCGGGATCCCAGTGGACCCGCTGTTGGACATCGGGGATGTTGAGGTCGTCGGGACGGAAGAATCCCGGCACCCGCTGGCGCTGCTGCACCCCGAGCCGAAGCGCCTTGACCCCGTAGAGGCCCATGCCCATGCCGGTGTGCCACACCACCATGTCGGTCACCCGCATGGGCCCCTTGACCAGCGGAGGCAACTCGTCGCCCTCTTCGACGTCCTCCCACCAGCGGGGCTCAGCCCCCCGGCGGCGCTCGGCCTCGGTGCTCACCGCCTCGGTGATCTCAGCAATCTGCTCTTCGGTGTAGGGCTCGATCACGATGTCGTCGTACTTTCCCGCACCCTCGTCGGCCCTGCGTTCCACCGCCCCCCGGTCGGTGCGGATCATCAGCCGATACTGGGCCGACAGCACGGCGCCTACGGTGGCGAACACCTCTGCCGTCCACTCGTGAACAGTGCGGGCCGCGAACTCGCTCTTCTTGTCGTGAACGCCCACCAGAGCATTCCGCCTGGTGACCCGCATCCCCGGACGCAGCGGTGCCCACCACTCCCGATAGCTCCCCGAGTAGTAGGCGTGGGCACCCTTGAGCGGATCGCCTTTGAGCAGCGCCTTGGTCTCGGCGTCGAGCTTCTGAACCTCGTTCTCCCCGATGAGGGTGTCGCCCCCGTTCATGTTCGGCGAGGCGATCGGCCCTCCCCACACCGTGCCCGCCCCGTAGTCGGGATCGCACCACAGCGGATTGTCGTCGCCAAATGCCTCTGCCACCTGCCGGAACGCATCGGTGTTGGGCTCGCGATACCACGGACGCTGTGGATGCGGCTGAGCAATCCCGATCCGCCCCCGCAACCGGGCAATGGCCTCATCGGTGATCGCTCCAGCCTCAGGCACGCTTGGGACTGTACCTAACGACCTTCCTTACCCGGTGATCCGGCACCGGGAGAAAACCAAGCTGTTGCAAGTATGTACACGTTGTACAATTTGGCTTATGGATAGCGATTTCACTAACCAGGCTGAAACCTCGAAATTCATGATCGAGGTGCTCAGCGTCCCAGTGAGCAAGTTCAGGGCCAACATCTCCCAAATGCTCGACGACCTCGGGGAGGACTACAAGGAGATCACCCTCACCAATAACGGCAAGGTCATTGCCCACATCCTCCCCCCCAAATACCTGGTGCCGTCATTCGAAGGCTCTCTCAAGGACATCATTCGCATTCCCGACGGAGTCGACCTTGACAACCTAAGCGCCTTTGACGACGACTGGGAGGAGCAGATGGACGCCAGCTGGGCTCGTTCTGAAGGTGTTTGGCCCCCAGTTACCGCCGAAAAGCCGGCGACCACCTGACGTGCTCATCCTAGACACCAATGTGATTCTGCGCGTATCGGCCAATTGGGGTGTAGATGAAGTCTCGCAAGGGGCCAAGGACTTCGTGGTAGACGCTCAGCGACGAGGTGAGGCTGCCATCAGCGCAGCCACCATTTGGGAGATCGGGGAACAAGCCGCCAAGGGAAGGATCCAAGTCGATTATGCCGCATTCTTGGATGGACTTAAGGATGACCGAATAATCACCATCCCCATAGACGGGAACATCGCCGCCCGAGCCGTGCAACTCCGCAGCGAATGGGCCGACAGTGACCCCGCGGACCGCTTCATCATGGCCACTGCCCTACTAACCAACAGCCAGTTGGTGACCATCGACGCCGAAATGATCGCCTGGAGCGGCCCCGCCCGAGTCGTCGACGCCCGACGGTGACATTCAGCTTGTTTCAACAGCTGCGAATCTGATCCTTCATGGGGTGCCCTCGATGCTTCTTACTATCGCTATCGGGCCGCTTAGAGTGGGCGGGAACTTGAGGAAGGGTTTGCCATGACGGACAATGCAGCCGCACGCGAGCGCTTGATGGCCGGAGAGGCGTGGAACGACTTCTGCGACACGATGCGAGCGGCCGGGCAGGTGGTGATCGACCGCACCCCCGACGCCGACGAGCAAGATCGGGTGGAGGGGTTCCGCTATCTGACCCGCATGTCGTTGATGGCCTATATGCGCTGCATCGAGAACCTCCCCCCGATGGAGAAGAGGTCGATTTGGGTGATCCCGCCACCCATGAAGGGCGGCCAGGGGGTGCAGTCGCCCGACCAGGATCATGTGGTGCAGCCCATCGACGCGGCCAAGCGGTACCGAGTCACAGGCCAAAGGGGTTCCGCCCCCTATGTCCACATGTCGGCGTGGACGCCGAAGGTGCCCGATTGGGTTGGGGTCGACTCGGTGGGCGACCGGGCCGTAGCGGTGCTGGAAGAGTTCAATCCGAGTTGGTCGCAGACGCCGTTCACCGCCCTGCTCGACGAGTTCACCGACGGCGCCGGAAACGTCGATTTCGTGCTCTCAGCGGACAATCCCGGGGTCGACAACTGGATGCCGGTCGCACCGGAGACCCGGGAGCTGATGATGCGAATCGTCTATGACGACCGCGACGCGCAGTCGTCGCCTCGGCTGGTGATCGAGCCACTCGAGCCCACCCCGGTGATTCACACGCCGGACGCGGCCGACATGTCGAAACGGCTGGCCATCGCGGCCCAGATGGTGCTTTCGGTGCAGTCCGACTACGCCGACTGGACCGACACGCTGGCGAAAGCCGAGAACCAGTTGCAGCTCACCACCGAGCACTACCTCCGAGTGGGCGGCTCCCCCGATGACCGCCACTTCGAGTTCGGCTACTGGCGCATCGGCGACGGCGAGGCGCTGGTGGTGGAGTTCAAACCCCCGGTGTGCCGCCACTGGAACTTCCAGTTGTGCAACCACTGGATGGAGAACCTGGCCAACTACTTCACCGGCCAGGGCTACGCATCGTCCCAAGACGTGCAGGCCGACGCCGACGGAGTGGTGCTGCTGGTGGTGGCGGCCGAGAAACCGACGTCGGGAACCTGGGTGGACACCGCGGGCCGCGACCACGGCGTGATGGGCTTGCGCTTCGTCGAGCACGAGTCGATTCCTGAGATCGTGACGAAGCTGGTGCGCCTTTCCGACTTGGGCTGACGCGAGATCAGTGGCTGATCAGTAGTCGAAGACCGAGGGCAGTGCCTCCACGGGGCGGGCCTCGGGAAAGTGCTCGCTGATCTGCGCCGCGTGGTCGGGGTCGTCGACGCGGTTGGGATCGAAGCGAAGGTCGATCCCCCGCTGTTCGAGGTCGGCGTTGAATCGGGCCGCTATGTCGTCGCGGCTCATGGGGTTGGAAGCCAGACGGTTCTTGTGGTCGGCGTCGATGTACACGTCGGCCTTCCACAGCACGCTGATGCGGATGGCGGCCAGCGGCGTGCGGTACACCTCTTCGCCGTGGTCGGTGACCACCCAATCGCCATCGGGGCTGCCCGCCGGGGCCAACTGGGCCATGGGGGTGACCCGGGGGGTGCCGATGTCGAAGGGGCCGATGGCGTTGACCTGGTGGAACATGCCGTGGTTGTCGCCCATCAGCGCGGTGTTGGCCATGTTGCCCACATGTTCTTCGGGCGGCTGATCTGGTCCGTGGGGCCAGTAGCGGATTCCGCCGCCCTCCACGTCGTTGAGCCACCAGATGGCGGTGGCCTGCGGGAACGACAGGTCGTCGAACAGGCCCGACCACAGCATGGCCCGCAGCAGCCACATCGGAGTGTTGGTGCGGTCGCGGCCCGCAAACCGGGGATTGTCGGTGTGGGCCGGCCCCGCCTCGGGAATGGCCATCATCTGGTTCACATACACGCTGTGGGGCTCGACGATCTCAGCGCTGTAGTAGGCCTTGGCCGATTCGATATACGCCGGATGGTGCAGAAACACCTCTGAACCCGCAACGGCGATGGTCTCGTTCACCCAGTCGTCCCGGAACCACAGCGGACGGGTGCGGGCGTGGGGATCAGCGCCGGGGTTGTACCAACCGCCCAACGGCGCATAGGGGGCCTCCTGGGCCAGCAGTTTGACCGCGGCGCCCACGTCGTCGAGCACGTCGGTCAGCAGAATCGGCGGGTCGGCCACATGCATCACCCCGACCGTACCAAAATCAAGGTCATCGCCCACTGCCTCGGCTACCGGCGAGGCCCTGAGCCGGTGGCCGGGTTCGTTGTTGAATCAGACGACTAGGCCACCGAGCGCCCATACTGGAACCGCCTCTCGAAAGGACGCTCCCGATGCGGATCCTCTATATCGATATCGACACCCTCCGGGCCGATCACCTGGGGTGCGCGGGGTATCACCGCAACACCACCCCGAACATCGACGCCCTGGCCGCTGAAGGAGTGCGGTTCGCCAACGTATACGCCTCCGATGTTCCCTGCCTGCCCAGCCGCACCGCCCTCAGCACCGGCATGTTCGGGATCCGCAACGGGGTGGCCAACCACGGGGGCATGGCGGCCGACCTGAGGCCCCAAGGCGCTGATCGCAGCTTCTTCTCTGCGATCGCGGCCAACTCCTGGGCGTCGCGCTTCTACTGGTCGGGGTACCACACCGCCTCGGTCTCCAGCTTCCCGTTCCGCCACTCGGCCTCCTGGTGGACCAGCGGGTTCATGGAGAACATGAACCTCATGCGGGGATTCGGCGGGGAGAGGGCCGACGAGGTGCTGCCCGGAGCACTGCGCTGGCTGGACGACAATGCCAACCAGGAAAACTGGTTCTTCCACGTCCACCTGTGGGATCCCCACACCCCCTACAACGCGCCGGACGACTACGGGAATCCGTTCGAAGGCGACCCCGCGCCAGCCTGGCACACCGAGGAAGTGCGGGCCCACAACTGGACCCTGGCCGGCCCCCACTCGGCCCAGGAGCCCTGGGGGTTCAAGCCCGATGAGTGGGGCCCTCCCCCGCCCCGCCAGCCGTGGAACCTGTCGACCATGGACGAGGTCAAGCAGACCTTCGACGGCTACGACACCGGCATCCGCTACGCCGACGACGCGGTGGGCACGCTGATGAACAAGCTGGCCGACCGCGGCGTGCTGGACGATACCGCCATCTTGGTCTCCTCCGACCACGGCGAGGCCTTCGGCGAACTGGGCGTGTACGCCGACCACCAGGCCGCCGACGAGAGCACCTGCCACATCCCCTCGGTGCTGCGGTGGCCGGGGATCGAGCCCCAGGTGCATGGGGGGCTGCTCTACCACCTCGACGTGGGCGCCACCGTGGTGGACATGGCTGGCATCGACATCCCCCTCAATTGGGACGGCATGTCGGTGGCCGAAGACATCGGCACCGGCCACCACGGCGGTCGGGAGTTCCTGGTGCTGTCGCAGGGGGCGTGGTCGGTGCAGCGGGGCGTCCGCTGGGGCGACCATCTCTACCTGCGGACCTGGCACGACGGCTACCACGCCGACTGGAACGACGAGATGCTGTTCGACATCGGCGCCGACCCCCACCAGACCGCCGATCTGGCCGAACGGGCCCCCTCGGCGCTGGCCGACGGCCGGGACAAGCTCGCGTCATGGACCGAAGACCAGATGACCCGCAGCTACTCCCCTGTTGATCCCCTCAAGATCGTGCTGGCCGAGGGCGGCCCCTTCCACTGCAAGGGCCACCTGCCCGAGTACCTCGAGCGCCTCGAAACCACCGGCCGGGCCAGCGCGGCGGCAACGCTGCAAAAGCGCCACCAAGTCGAGCACATGCCCACCGGCCTCTCGGGGATCCCCAAAGACGTGCGTGAGAGCCTCGGAGTCGGCGATTGATGCAGATACTGCCCGGTCGGACCATTGTCGGGATGTCGGCCATCTTGCTGCCCCACCTCAACCCGACCACGGTGGACTGGGCCTCGCTCGACACCCACATCGCCCGCACCCACGAGGCCGGGCTCACCCCGGCAGTTAACATGGACACCGGCTACGTCCAGTTGCTCGATAAAGACAGCCGGACGAAAGTGCTCGACCGGGCGGCCGCCATCACCGGCGGCGATTTCGTGGCGGGGGCGTTTGTGGCCGACGAGCCGGGGGCGGTGTTCGACCTCGACGCCTACCGGCGAGCCGCCTCCGAGGTCACCGCCCGGGGCGGCCTGCCGGTGGTGTTCCCCTCGCACGGGCTGAACGGCCACGGCGACGCCGCCTGGCTCGACGCCCACGGCCGACTGGCCGAACACATCGACCGGTTCCTCGGGTTCGAGCTCGGCCCCATGTTCGTGCCCTACGGCCGCATCGTGTCGCTGGACACCTACCGGGGGTTGCTGGACATCCCCCAGTGCATCGGGGCCAAGCACTCATCGCTCAACCGGATGCTGGAGTGGGATCGTCTGGCGCTGCGCGATGAGGTGCGCCCCGACTTCCTGGTGCTGACCGGCAACGACCTGGCCATCGACATGGTGATGTACGGCGCCGACTACCTGCTGGGCCTCTCCACATTCGCGCCGGACAAGTTTGCCGAGCGCGACCGCCTGTGGGCCACCGGCGACCCCGGCTTCCACCAGTTAAACGACACTCTCCAGTACCTGGGCCAGTTCACGTTCCGGCCACCGGTGCCGGCCTACCGCCACAGCGCGGCCATGTTCTTGCAAATGCGGGGATGGGTTGACAGCTCGGCGGTGCCCGCCAGCGTGCCCACCCGCCCCGAAAGCGACCGCGCCGTGCTGCGCGACATCGGCGAGCGGCTAGGAGTGCTGTAGCTGATGCCCCGCTGGAAGCAGGTGAAAAACCTCAAGTTCGCTGGGCGCGACCGCCCTGGGCCAGGGGCGGTTCGGGCTTTGCGGTTGCGGCGGGTTAGTCGTCGTCGATGATGGTCATGGTTCCCTGGGTTCTGCTTTCGAAGAACCTGTCGGGGAAGTGGGCCTCGACTGCGAAGTACTCGTCCGGCTCGTCGTCGCTGTCTTGTCGCAGCCATACCTCTGCGGTCTTGGCGGTTTCTCCCGGCGCGAACACCAGCGTGCCGCCCCCGTAGAAGTAGTCGGTCGAGTGGGCCCGGGCGTCCATCAGGTGCCAGGCGGTCATGGGAACCCAGTTCACCGCGACCTCGTGGCTTGACGCCTCAGAGAGGGTAACCCGGAACACCACCTTTCCGCCCTCGGGGCCCGATGCGTCCTCCACCGTTATGGCCGCCGTGGTCTGCGGCGGCGGGGGATCGTCGTCGTCGGCCACGGCGACACCACTGCCCGCGCTGATGCTCACCACCGGGGTGACAACCACCGGCACCGGCAGGCTGCCGCGTCTGCGGCTGATGTGGTTGTCGGGGCACCTGCTGTTGGGGCTGCTGTTGCTATGTGTCGTGGGCTTGTTTGGCTTCGATCTCGGCGACTACCTGGTCCCACACGGGGCTGCTGTATCTCTGGGCGTTCTGCCTCGCTTCGGCGAGGGTGAGCGCGCCGCCGGCGACGTCGGCGGGATCCAGTGCGCCGATCGCGGCGAGCGCCCGCTGCCAGCGGTTGACGTGGGCGAAGCCGTGGTGGGTCTGAGACGCCAGGTACTGCACCGCCGCGACGACCTGCGGGTCCGCGGCATACGAACCGGTTGTGCCGGTGTCGCTGTCGGCTGTGCCGGTGTCGGGCGCGATCGGCGGCGGGTCGTCGTCGTCTGCGACGACCACTGTCGCCGAGTTGGCGGTGCCCACGTCGTAGCCGTCGCCGTTGGCGACGGTCGCGGTGACCGACCCGTCAGCCTCGTCGACCGAGTCGCCGGTCGTGGACACGGACAGGACCTTGTCGGTAGCGCCTGCGGGGATCGTGACCGTCCTAGAACCGGCAGCGACGCCGTAGTCGCCCGACGCCGCAACCGTGACCCTCACAGCCAGGTCCGCTGCCGGCGCAGCATCCGCGGTGACGGTGAACGTCGCCGGGTCGCCCTCAGTAACGTCGCCGCCGGCGCTGACGGTCACCGAAGGCACTACGACCGGCGGGGGATCCTGCTGCTGCTGGGCTTGGGCGGCTGCCTGGGCGGTGAGGGCTGCCTGCACTTTGGGGAGCGTGCCGACGCCGTCGGCCCAGCCGTGACGGCGCGACCGGGCGAGCCACGCCGCTATGTCCTCGTCGCCCATGCCGCCGCTGCGGCCCTCGAGCCGGTCGAGCACCGCTGTCCAGTCGCGCACCCCTGCTTGGTGGCGGCGCGCCCTGAACGACGCGATGTGCGCTTCGACCTCCGCGACCAGCGCCGGCGAGATGCCCGCGCCGTCGCCGCTGTCCGCGTCGGGGAGGGCCTGCTGCTGGTCGGCCCCGTCCTGGTCGTGGGGGGGTGCTTGCTGGCCGTCGGACACCGGGTCGCTGTTGTCGTCGACGCTGGGAGAGGTCTCCAGGTTCGGCCCGTAGCTGACCGTGAGGCGGCGGTGCGCTGACGGCTCGCCGTTGTCGCGCTCCAGGCTCATCGAGATGTCATAGGTGCCGGTGGAACCGTACAACGCCGGGTCCAGCGTCAAATCGACCCGCAACAGCCTGTCCCAGTGGCCCGGCTTGATATGCATGGCGAACCAGTGCCTGGGCCCCGCGACCTTTGTGTACGACGACGGGCCGGAACCCGCCTGATCGGCGCGATGCACAGTCGCGGTCACCGGCGCGTTGTCCCACGACCCGTCGGGGCGGCCGGTGCGCAGCCGGATGCGCAACGTATCCCAGC
The DNA here is from genome assembly GCF_965208475.1 of Candidatus Poriferisocius sp. Taxonomy (GTDB): domain Bacteria; phylum Actinomycetota; class Acidimicrobiia; order Acidimicrobiales; family Bin134; genus Poriferisocius. The sequence continues at coordinate 2,059,152 of NZ_OZ242338.1, forward strand.
ACAACCCCGCAGACCGGCCGTAGCCCGTCGTGCAGTCGGGCGGCCCGTCGACCCTGAGCCAGAACCTTCCCAGCCCCGAACGGGTCTCGCCCGCACGGCTCAACACGCTGACCTGACCGATCACCGCCCCATCGGCGCCCACAGCATCGAAGCTCCTCAGATCGTCGTCGACGACCGCGACCGCCATGTTGAAGTCCGACTCCGCCTGAGCCTTGGACTCGCTGCGCCGCAAAAGCTTCGACAGCGACCCCGACGTGTCCCAGTTCTCGCTGAACACATGACGGATGATGCGGGTATCAGACCTCACATCATCATCATGAGCGGCAGTCACCGTCACCGTCCGCACCTCGTCGTGGTCCCGGTGCGTCCACGACACCACCGCCGGGTCGAACGACAGCCCCTCGCCCACCGGGGTGATCGTCAACGGCGACCCCGGCGCCGGAACGTTGGAGTTCCGCACCGTGTAGGAAACCGAACCGCCCTCCCCGACGCGCAGACACTCCCGCTCGCGACAATGGAAACTGAAACGCGGATCAGGGTCGAACACCGGATCCAACCCCCGCGAGCGCTTCACCACCACCGTGACCGGCGCGAACGCCACCGACGCATCAGACGACGACAACAACAACTGGAACTTCGCATCAGGCCCATTCGCCGGCAGGCCACCCGCGCCAGAAGCCACACCAGTCACCTCCACCACCCGAAAGCCCTTATGCAGCGCAGGCTCCTCAATAGACCTATAGCCCGCCCAGTCCGCAGCAGTGAAATCGAAACTGACCGACTCGGACCGCGCACGCCTCTCGGTAAACACCCACTCTCTGCTAACCCCAGTACCGGTAGTCTTTTCATGCAGACGACCAGGGCCCCCGACAAAACCATCCTGCACCTTCTCGCCCACAACACCATTGCGTCCGTTGTGGCCATTCACATACTTGCGGCCCATGAACAAGGCCTCAGGATGATTCACCAAAAAACGCGACGGATCAGACGACGCAGCCGTCACCGGCACCCGCGAAGTCACCTCCTTAGCCAAATCCAAACGCACAGACACCGTCTCACCCTCACCCACAAACACCACCGAAGGCGCAGACACCAACAGATCCGACACCTCATTCACCGACCCGTTCACCCCGATCCTGAGGGAATCATTGCTTGTGAACGCCCAGCCAACGGACGTCTGCCTCCAGCGGTTCAGGCTCGTGTCGGCGATGCTCCAACCCGGTGCCCCGCCGGCATCCTCGCCGTCCTCATTGGTGGTCCGCAGGTTGTTTGTGCCGATCCATCCGGCAATGCTGTCGAGCACAACGAAATAGGTGGTGTCCGCCGCGAGGCTGATGCCGCTCCCCGGCGCCGCGAATCTCAAATTCTGGGCGGTAGAGAACGTGCCGGTTGACGACGGCGTCAAAGTCCCGAGAACCGCGCCCGGACTCCCGGACGCAGCAGCATTCACCGTGACCGTCAGCTTCGAAGCCCAACCAGCATCCGTCAACCCCGCGAAATGCACATCAACACTGCTCAACGAGTAACCCAACGCGTTGCCGCCCGTAGTAAACGCCTGGGCATAATCCCTGGCGCCCGGGCCACCAAAGGCACTGGCCGTCAGACCGAGATTGCTCACCAGCGAAGTCGGCGACTGCGCCCCCACAGGCGACGACGGCGACACAGCCAACAACGCAGCCAACACCGCCACCGTCAAAAGGCCCCTAAGCCCCCCCCCCCCCCGACCTTCGAGCGACTCGCTGAGCTCCACATAGTTCCTCTTCCCTCGCTGGATCTTCGCCGGACCCCGGCGAACCGGGAACACCAGCCCCACAACACTAACCCGCAGACGCCGACGGTCTCCACCCCCACAGTTGCCGCGACCTCACCCCGTTGATACACCTAGAACATGGAAATGCTGGGAACCACGTGCTGGTGGGAGGCGGGACTCACCCCCGCAGTTATCATGGACACCGGCTACCTCCAGCTGCTCGACAGTGACCGCGCCGTGCTGCGCGACATCGGCGAGCGGCTAGGAGTGGTGTAGCTGATGCCCCGGTGGAAGCAGGTGAAGAACCTGACCAGTGTGGCCGCGCTGCGCAACTGCCTAGAAGACCTCGGGGTGGAGATCCCCATAGACGACGAAGTGGACCCCGCAGGTGAGCTGGCCCAGCCAATGGTGATCGCCGACGGCACCGCCGGGACCAAAACCTCGCCCAACCGCTGGGCAGTGCTGCCCATGGAGGGCTGGGACGGCGAGGATGACGGGCGGCCGTCCGATCTGGTCCGCCGCCGGTGGGACCGGTTCGCGGCCAGCGGGGCCGGGCTGGTGTGGGGCGAGGCCACCGCGGTTCGGCCTGACGGCCGGGCCAACCCCCGTCAACTGGTGCTCGACCGAACCACTGTTGATGACCTCGCCGCGCTGCGAAATCGACTGGACCCAGCACAGGTGACGGTGCTCCAGCTCACCCACTCCGGCCGCTATGCCCGGCCCACCGTCGCCGGACCGGCCCCCAAGACGGTGTACCAACACCCGCTGTTGGATGCCCGTGCGGGTTCGGGCGCCTCCGAGGTGCTGGCCGACGACGATATCGACGAGTTGGTCGAGCAATTCGTCGATCGGGCGGTGCTGGCCCACCAAGCCGGGTTCGACTTCGTTGACGTCAAGGCGTGTCACGGTTATCTGGGCCACGAGTTCCTGTCGGCGGTCGACCGCCCCGGCCCTTACGGCGGCGACCTGGGAGGACGCACCCACTTTCTTCGATCCATCATTGGCGGGATCCGCGCAAAGTCGCCCAGCCTGGGGGTGGCGGTCCGTCTGTCGCTGTTCGACTTTGTCCCCCATACCGCCGGTGAAGGAGGCGTCGGGGTTCCCGAGGCTCCCGGCCCCTACCGCTTGGCCTTCGGGGGCGACGGGTCGGGCCTTGGATTCGACCTCGACGAAGCCCACCGGTTGCTGGAGATGCTGGGCAATCTGGGCGTGGGTCTGGTGTGCGCCTCCGCGGGCAGCCCGTACTACGTGCACCATATCCAGCGGCCCGCCTACTTCCCCCCCTCCGACGGCTACCAACCGCCGGAGGATCCCTTGGCTGGAGTTGCCCGGCTGATTGCCGCTACCGCCGAGATAACCCGCCGGCACCCAGACATGGCCGTGGTAGCCGCCGGCCTGTCGTACCTCCAGGATTGGCTGCCCAATGTCGGCCAGGCCCTCGTGGCTCGGGGCATGGCCGATGCCATCGGGCTGGGCCGCATGGCCCTGTCGTATCCCGAGATGCCCGCCACCGTGCTGGACGGCCGAGAACTCGACCGGCGGCTCATCTGCCGCACCTTCTCCGACTGCACCACCGCCCCCCGCAACGGCCTGATCTCAGGCTGCTACCCGCTGGACGACTTCTACAACCAAAAGGAAGAGCGCATCCAGCTCGCCGCCTTCAAAAAGCAGGCCAAAACCCGCCTGCGCTGATCGACCCCCTCCCCCTGTACTGTGAGACTGACCCTCGACTAGGAGCAGCCAGTGTCGGACCTCCAGGTAGAAAAGCGCAACCACGTCGTGACCGTCACCATCGACCGGCCCCCGGTGAACGCGGTCACCACCGCGACCATGGCCGAGATCCGAGACGTGTTCGCCACGCTGGGCGACGACCGCGACGTGCGGGTCGCCATCTTGACCGGCGCCGGCCACAAGTCGTTCGTAGCGGGCGTCGACCTGAAGACCCCAGGAACCGGGCCCCGCGACCAGCGGCCTCCCACCGAGCTCACCGATCCCGGCTTGGTAGCCCGAGAGGCCATGTGGGCCATCATCGACTGCGCCGTCCCGGTTATCGGGGCCGTCAACGGCTACGCGCTGGGCGCGGGGCTGGCCTATGCCGCCTGCTGCGACATTCTGGTGGCCTCGGAGAACGCCCGCTTCGGCACGCCGGAGATCAACGTCGGCCTCTTAGGGGCCAGCGCCCATCTCTCGTTGATGATGGGCCGCCACAAGGCCCGGGAGATGTTCTTGACCGGCGAACAGGTTTCCGCCCAGGAGATGCACCGCATCGGCGCCGTCCGAGAGGTGACCGCCCCCGGCAAGCTCATGGATGCCGCGCTCGAACTGGCCCAAGAGCTGGCCGCCAAAAGCCCGATCGCCATGCGGCTGGCCAAGGAGTCCATGAACCGGATCGAAGACCTCCCCCTCCGCGAGGCCTACCGAACCGAACAGGACTACACCGCCCGCCTGATGCGCTTCGACGACTCCCGAGAAGCCCGCCGCGCCTTCCGCGAGAAGCGCGACCCCGAATACAAGTGGCAATAGCAACGAGCCAACAGCCCATCAGTTCGATAGTTGAAGATGTGGGAATCACCCGGTTACGAGTTCGATAAGCTTTTCTGGTTCTGGAAGCGGATGCTCATGATAAGCAGTCAGCATGACGACTGCCCGCGGCCTCAGGTCCATGAGCACAACATCCTCATCGCCGCTGGTATATCGGTAGATATTGGAATGTCGGGCATCGGCCACCAGTCCCACACCCGCAGCCCGGTCTCGAACCAGGCGCACCAACGCAGCATCCCCGTACAAGACGTCCACGTCAGACAATTCATCCCCGGTTACCCGGCGGTCCCAGCGTTGCCACCAACACAGCACATCCAACGTGGCCAATTCAGGGCTGTCTTGCCGGACCCGCTGATCCACCGCGGCACCAGGCACCCCCTCGACGACAAGCAGGCTGCGATCGGGAAGCGTCTCCACCCGAAAATGAGGCGACCGCGCCGAGGTGAGCCACCCCTCATCCAACGGCTCCCGGTGCTCACCGCTGTACAACCCCGCCACAAAACTATCTCTTTCAGCTCTCGTCGCCGTCACAATAGACGCCGTACTAAGAGGTCCATAACCCAACTCGACATCCCATCGGTAACCATCCTCCTGCTGCTGCTCGCAGTCATACTCTTCGATAAGCCTCCAACCCAACTGCGCCACATCAACCGTGACTACAGGCTGTGTGCCAACTACTGGAAGCCCAACGCTGTCTTGACCTTCCCCAGTTTCTGTATATGAATCGGCAAAGCGAATGCCAATTGCATTTGGCACGGCAACGTTATCACATCCGCCTCGGTTGCTCTTGTCCTCTATCGCGAATCGATATCGGCCATCAACTTTGTCTACAATGAGTCTTGGAGGATATTTGCAAACGCTATCGTAAAAGGCGATGAGCAAGTCATACTGTGGCAATTCGTTGACGACCATTACAGGACAACTTGTGCCACGACTATAAATTAGCTGTTGAACCTGTGACGAAACAACAACCTGACAGCCAAATTGTTCGAGTTTGAGCATTGAATCTCTTGCATCGAATAGTTCAGCCAACTCTGGCGATGTAGGACGACCACTATCCCCATCGATTGATAGAACGTCCAACGACTCAACAATTCCCCTCCCATCTCCGCGAACTTCAAAGCCTCTATCTCTAAGGCGAGCTACCAAAATTATTCCTAGAAATATTAGCCCCACAGCTACCACAGCGAAAACAATTCTCTTGCGGTAATTTACTAGTGCCATTGGCCTATTATGAATTTCTCATCTTTAGACTATATCTGAGTTCGTCTTATAGCCAGTAATTTTTTGGCACACTCCCCAGTGACAATGAGCCAATTTATTTGACGCTTGATTGTCGTCTATTTCAAGGACCATTGCATCTCTTCCATTACCAAAAAATAACGAATCCTGGCCGACACATGGTATCAGTTCGGCGTGGAGACCACTGCCCAAGGCGTGGCCTTCGCTGTCGCCCAGGGGTGGATCACCGTACCTACGCAGAGCCTCAGAAGAGCTTGCTGTTGTCCCAATTGAGGATCTTGCCCACCGGGGTGAGCTCGATGGTGAAGTTGGGGTTCTTCTCGTAGTAGTCCCGAGTCTGCTCGGGCATCGCGTCGCGGGCGGTTCGGTACGGGGCGTACTTCTCGTCGAGAGCCTGGGCGATCCGCTGGGCCAACTCCTCTGTGGGCTCGATGATCCGGCCGACGCACTCCACATGCACCGCCCGCAGCTCGGCCCACCGCTCGCCCGATTCCACCAAAAAGGAGCACCGCTGGTCGTTGCGCACCCGCACCACCTTCTTGCCCCGGGTAACCATGTAGATCTTCTGATCCAGCACCACATACCACACCGGCAGCGAGATCGGCTGGCCGTTGGCCCGCAGCGTCGTCAAGGTGCCGTTCACCGAGGTCTCCAGCACTCCGGCCGCTTTGCTCGTCTCACCGCGGCCTGACCGTCAGCTTGGAGCAGCCAGTGTCCGACCTCCACATGGAAAGGCGCGACCCCGAATACAAGTGGCAATAGCAACGAACCGCCAGCCCCCAATCCGAGCTTCCCCCTAATCGCAGAAAGGTTGGCTGTGTGGACCAGCAGGCTCTTTAGGCGCGCAAGACGACCATGCAGCCGCTGCCGTCGAACACCTTGACAGGGCGGCGAGTTCTCTGCCGCTCAATGATTAAAGTGACGGCGCACTCAGCCCGCTGACGGACAGGAGCGTGGACAATTTATTGGACACTCTAGTGGACAGAATAGATGCCTATAAGTACGGTTCAGCTGATGAAGGCCTACGAGGAGTCTCATCCGTGGATCACGTTCAGGGCCTCAGACATCAAAGACCTGCCGCCGCGAACATGGATGCTCCTGGGGGAGGCTCGGGCAATCTGCCAACAAGTCACCAACACCCCGTTGAAGCCGGGCATTGCCGAACACCTGAACGAGGTCGCACTGATCAAGGGGGCACAAGCCACGACTGCCATCGAGGGCAACACGCTCAACCAGGAGCAAGTCGCAGGCATCCACCGCGGGGAGTACACCGCGCCCCCTTCGCGGGCATACCAAGAACGGGAGGTACGCAACGTTCTCGACGCTCTCACCGATATTGACGAACAGGCAAGAAACGGGACCCTAGAACACCTCACCGCCGAATTGATCTGCGACTACAACCATCTGGTTCTCAACGCCACCGAACACGCACCCGATGCCAGACCAGGTGAACTGCGAGATCATTCAGTCGTGGTGGGCAACTACCGGGGGGCACCAGCCGAAGACTGCCAATACCTGATCCGCCGTCTGGCCGAGTGGTTGGAAAGTGACATGTTTCGCTCCGATGACCCTGAGACCGAATTCGCGCTCACTGTCATTCAAGCTATCTACGCCCATCTCTACATTGCCTGGATCCATCCGTTTGGAGACGGCAACGGGCGTACCGCCCGGTTGCTGGAATTCATGCTCTTGGCCCGATCGGGGCAGATGCCCCTGTTGGCCGCACATCTGCTGTCCAACCACTACAACCTCACCCGCGACCAGTACTTCAGAGAATTGGAGGCCGCCAGCCGATCACGCTTGACCCACCGCTTTGTGGCATACGCCACTCAAGGACTGTTGGACGGGTTACGAGAGCAAATCGAGTTGGTCCGCGAACAGCAAATGGAAGTCTCTTGGACCAACTACGTAAATGAGGTTATGGACCAGTTCCCCACCAGCCAAGCCAGCAACCGCCAACGCGACCTGGTCTTGGCCATGCCCCCGAACACTGCCATGCCTCGCGAGGATCTAACTGTCCTAACCCCGGCCCTGGCTGCCCATTACGCCAATACCGGCCCCCGGACTCTGAGCCGGGACCTCAACCGGCTGGCCAAGGCAGGGTTGATCCTGCGGGAGAGACGAAGCTGGAAGGCGAACACCGGCGTCATGTTCACCTTCATGCCTCCTGCTGCTGCTCCCTGACCAACAAGAGGCCCTCTCGTTAGCCGACGATTCCAGATGGAATGGGCGCTTCGACGCGAGGCAGAGCTCATGTCTGCGTAAGCCCACGCCTCCAAGGACAAAACGCCCGACAAGATCGACCAGCTCTAGCGGTGGACGGCGAGGGGCCTCAAAAGAGCTTGGCGTTGTCCCAATTGAGGATCTTGCCCACCGGGGTGAGCTCGATGGTGAAGTTGAGGTTCTTCTCGTAGTAGTCCCGAGTCTGCTCGGGCATCGCGTCGCGGGCGGTTCGGTACGGGGCGTACTTCTCGTCGAGAGCCTGGGCGATCCGCTGGGCCAACTCCTCTGTGGGCTCGATGATCCGGCCGACGCACTCCACATGCACCGCCCGCAGCTCGGCCCACCGCTCGCCCGATTCCACCAAGAACGAGCATCGCTGATCGTTGCGAACCCGCACCACCTTCTTGCCCCTGGTCACCATGTAGATCTTCTGATCCAGCACCACATACCAGACGGGGAGCGATATCGGCTGGCCGTTGGCCCGCAGCGTGGTGAGGGTCCCATTCACCGAGGTCTCCAGCATCTCCCAGCACTCCTCGGTCGACATCCGCACCGTGGGCTTGGCTTTGTTGTCAGCCATCGCTTCCTTCCATCGATGCCCGCAGATCGCGGCGCAAGATCTTGCCCGAGGCCGACTTGGGGATGGCTTCGGTGAATCGGACCTCGCCGAGCTGCTTGTAAGTGGCCACCTGCTTGGCGACGAAGGCCTTGACCGCCTCTTCGTCGATAGCGGCATCGGGAGCGGCGACCACGAACGCCAACGGCACCTCACCGCTCTCGTCGTCAGGCAATCCCACCACGGCGGCATCGGCAATCTGGGGGTGCTCTACCAACAGCGCCTCCAGTTCGGCGGGGGCCACTTGGAAGCCCTTGACCTTGATGAGCTCCTTCAACCGGTCGACGATGTATACGTGGCCGTCGCCATCTATGCGGGCGATGTCGCCGGTGTGAAGCCAGCCGTCGCCGTCGAGGGTCTCGGCGGTGGCCTCGGGGTTGTTGAGGTAGCCCTTCATCACCTGGGGACCGCGGATCCACAGCTCGCCCTCGACATTGGTGGGCTGACCTTCTCCCGAGTCGGGGTCGACGATTCTGGCCTCGGTGTTGGCCACCGTAAGGCCCACCGACCCCGGCTTGGAGTTCCCCGGCGGGGTGGCGTGGGTGATCGGGCTGAGCTCGGTCATCCCGTAGCCCTGCACCACCTCGCAGCCGACACGCCCCGCCGCCTCTGCGGCCACCTCGGCCCCCAGCGGTGCCGCGCCCGAAAGAACCTGGCGCAGCGACGAGAGGTCGAAGTCGGCCACCGCCGGGTGCTTGGCCAGCGCCAGCACGATGGGGGGCACGGCGAAGAACCGGGTCACCTGGTGGCGCTCGATGAGCGACAGCACCTGGGCCAAGTCGAAGCGGGGCATGGTCACCAGCGTGGCCCCGTGGTGAAGCTGGTCGTTCATGAGCACCTGCATCCCATAGATGTGGAAGAACGGCAGCACCGCCAACACCACATCGCCGGACTGGGAGGCGATCGACGAGGCGCACTGCTCGATGTTGTTCACCAGGTTGGCGTGGGTGAGCATCACCCCCTTGGGCAGGCCGGTGGTCCCCGAGGAATAGGGCAACACCACCACGTCGTCGTGGGGGTCGACCTCGACCTGGGTGATCGGCTCGCCCATCAGCGATTGCATGGGCACGCCTTGCGATGGGCTGTCGGCGTCGATCACCACAACATCGCCCGCCACCCCGGCTTGGCCCATGGCCTGTCGGGCTTGGGCCGCGAACCCCTCGGCGGCCAAAACCACCTTCGCCCCCGAGTCGGTGAGCTGATAGGCGATCTCCTCTGGTCCGTAGGTGGGGTTGACCGTGGTGACCGCACCGCCGGCCACCGCCACCGCGTGGAACACCACCGGATACCACGGGGAGTTGGGCGCGATGAGGGCGGCGACATCGCCCCGCTGAAATCCCCCGGCGGCTATGCCCCCGGCCAGGGCGTGTACCGACTGGGCCAGTTGGCCGAAGGTGAGCGACCACTCCCCCGGCCCGTCGATCACCGCGGGCTGGTCGGCCAGCTCTGCGGCCCGCTCCAGCACGAATCCGGTGACCGGCTGCGAGCTCAGGGGCTCATCGGGAAGCGGGCTGGAGTGGACAATCACTGGGTTTTAGGGAGCAGGGGTGATTCCGTGGAACGGGCTGCCGGCTTCTTGATACTCCTCGAGCAACTTGAAGAACTCCTCGCCGAAGGGGCTCTCACCCCGAAGCGGCATGGCTGCCCGGACGATGGTGAAATCCAGCGGTGCCAACTGCGCGGCGGCGTCGAAGTGGCGAGCGGCGCCTTCTTCGTCGCCGGCGCGCCGAAGGTGGGCGGCGAGGCGGAAGTGCAAGCGGGCGGCCAACTCGTCGTCGTCGAGGTCGGCGATCTCGCTGCTGGCGTCATCGGGAACCACGCCTTCCCGGACCCAGGCGCGAATCTGATCGAAATGACCCTCGCGAGTGCGGCCGGTGAATTCGCTGAACATGTCGGTGCCGAACTCATTGGCGTTGGGGCGGGCGATGCGACCGTGCTCGTCGATCCACACCACCGCAGGCACGTTGCTGATGGCGTACGACTCGGTAAGGGTGTGGTCGGGATCCATGAGCACCGGATACGTGATGCCCTCGGCCAGAACCCGTACCTCATCGATGGCCTCGTCGATGGCCACCGCGATCACCCCGAAGCCGTCATCGGCCAGCTCATCGTGCAGTTCCTGCCACCCGGGCAGGTCGAAGGCGCATCCTCACCAACTGGAGAAGGCGACCAGCAGCCGCTTCTTGCCGGCGTAATCCGACAGGCGCCGGTCCACACCGTTGAGATCGGCGAGGGTGAAGTCGGGTGCCTGACGATCTTGCAGGGCAGCCCGGCGAGTGCCGTTGGGCTGGCCCAGCACCACGATGCCGGCGTCGGGATCAACCACGGTGGGCCGGTCCAGGACATTGGCCACCGCGGCCAGATCAAGCTTGTCGCCCACCCGGATGGCCGAGCCGTCTCCCACCAGCACACACTGATCGTCGCGGCACAGCCCTTCGGGCTTGAGCGTCCACCCGATTGCGGCCGACAGGCCACCTGGCTCGACAAGCGGGCGGCCATCAACCCACTCTCCTGAAGCAGTGGCAACCTCATCGCCAAGGACGGTGATCATTGTCATAGCGGAAACTCCTTTTACTCAACAGGCTGGGTCGGAATTGGCTCGCCGACCGGCAGATAGGTTCTGACTTCGGGGAAGTACTCGTAGCGGCGCACCAAAGAGCCAGCCGAGTGCTTATCGGGCGAGAGGGTGGCGCCCATCATGGCGGGAAGGTCGAACGTCCCGAGCCCCTCAGCCGCGGCCTTGAATGTCTCCGGGGTGATGTTGCCGCCGGCTGCCTCCAGGATCTTCACGGTGAGAGCGAAAGCCCGGCAGTGGTTGACCACGCCGTTGACTATGTCGTCGTCGGTGAGGTCGAGAGGCTCGTCGCTGGATCTCTCCTCAAATATGGCAAGGCATTGCTGCACGCCGGGATCGGCCAGCGCTTCTTCGCTGGTCGGCTTGTTGGTGGTTACCGCAAAAGTGCGGGCCATGTACTCGTCTTCAATGCCTTGATCGTTGGCAATGTCCAAGCGGTCGGCCGCCTGACCATTGGTGTGGGCAATGCGCACCTCCCAGCCAATGCGCTGCGCCGACGAGATGATGCCGTAAACGTTGGACAAGTTGAGGATCAGATCAACCCCGTCGGCCTCCATTCGCGTGGAGATGGCGTCGGTATTCTGCTCGTTCTGAACGGTGTCAGTGGTGGTCGCACCCGGGGAATAGACGCCGACGACGTTGATGCCCGCCTCCTCCAGCAACGGTTGCACAGCATCGGCATACTCCTTGTCGGGGGGCGCCTCGTAGTAAACGCCCACGTTGTAGCCGTCGAGATCGCCGGCCCGGATCATCTCGGTGGTCCCGCCGACCCGCTGTCGGGTCTGCTTCATCTCAGTAGCGAAGAACAGGCCGTTGGACCGCTCCTGGCGCTCGGTGTTCTCCCCGAAATGGCCCACATAGGGATGCCCGTGCAGCTCGGTGATGCACAGGGCGTTGTCCTCGAGGAACTGGCCGATCACCACGAACACCTTCTTGTCCTCGATCAACTCGGTACACACCCGCTCGCTGTCGGTGGACCCGATGGGCAGGAACGGGACCACATGGACTGCGACGTTTCTGCCGTGGATGCCACCTTGCTCATTCAGATCTGCGGACATGGCGGCATATAGGTCCTGCACCGGGAAGATGCCGAGGTCGATGCCGAACATCTCATTGATCTGCACCGGATCGATGGCGGCCACCCCGATGGCGATCTCGGTTTCCGTTACCCCCTGGTAGCTGTTGGTCAACACAACCGGGGTGGGAGTCGGAGTCGGCTCTGCGGGGGCCTCGGCCGATTCTTCAGCCGGTTCGCCGGCAGGCTGCTGCGCGGGCTCCTCCGCCGGTTGGTCGGCAGGCTGCTGCGCGGGGGCATCGCCGGACTCCTCCGCCGGTGCTTCGGCGGGTGCCTCGGCAGGAGCAGCCGTTGGCTCTTCGGCCGCGGCCGGCTCAGCGGTGTCGGCCGCGCCGTCATCGTCGTTGCCGCCGCAGGCCGCGGCCACCAACGCCAGAGCGACGAGCAGCCACCACCCTCTCCTCACGGCCTTGGAACCCCTATTCGTTCCGGTCATGCTCTTTCTCCAATGTTGTGGCCGGATAGGCGAAGGTACGTCATTTGAGCCCCAACCGGGCGAATTGGTCATCGGGGGCGTCCACCTCGTTGAGCGCGGTGTGAAGCAGGTCGAGCATCTCATCGGCTGATGTCTCGCTGCTGCGGTTCTCCTGCTCGTTGGGGTCGACGTCGAGGTCGAACAAGAAGTGGCGGTCGTTGCAGGCATTCGTCGTCGCCCACAGCGGCAGCGTGTCGCCCGGCTGATAGGGCTGGCGGATCACCGGGATCTCCGAGCCCGGCATCCGGTCGAGCCAGGCCCGGTGATCGGGGGCGGGCAAGCCCGGCATGCCGATGTCGCCGAACGGCATGGTGGACCACCGGTTGGACCACATCGACAGCGGGAAATTCTCCCCGCTTGCCCCCCGGGCGTACTTGCGCTGGCCGTCGTTGACCTGCACCCAGCCGCCGAACACCCCGCCCAGCGCCCATTCCCGAATGGACTCGGCCTCGCCCGCGAGCAGGGGCACCACCGACCGGCCATGGGTGGTCTGCATCACCTCGGCATCGAAGATGTCGGCGACGGTGGCGAAGATGTCCACGTTGGTGGTCAGAGCGTCGCACACCTCTCCGCCGGGTTTGCCGGGCCACGACATCAAAAGCGGTGTATGCCCCAACGGCTCGTACTGGGGAACGCCGGGCTTGCCCCAGATGTCGCGGCCCTCCCGCTCGTCGCCCAGGTAGTGGCCGTGGTCGGTGCAAACGATCAGCGCGGTGTCGTCCCACAGGTTCTGCTCGTCGAACCGGTTCAGGATCTGCCCGAACCAGTGGTCGATCATCGACAGCTTGGCCCCGTAGTTGCCTCGCAAATGGCGGGCCTCCCTCTCCGAGAAGTTCCCTGAGGCGATGCCCCCGTCGATGTAGGGGGGCCAGATGATCCACTCATCATCCCACGGCTCGTCGTGATAGCGGCCGGCCCACGGCGCCGGCGTGTCGAACGGCTCGTGGGGATCGAACTCGTCCACGAACATGAACCAACGGTCGTGATGGGGGGTGTCCTCAGCCAAGAACCGGGCTGCCGAGCTCATCGTCATCGGCCCCGGATAGTCCTCCTCGGCCCGGAAGAAGGTGCGCGACCGGTCGTAGGCCCGATCCATCTCCTTGATCCCCCACATCTTCGACCACCACCAGCCGCCCTTTCGGGCCGGCATTGTCGGCGTGCCGGTCCAGGAGGGGTCGTAATAGGTGCGCCACGGATCGCCCTCGTGGCCCCGCAGGTAGTCCCAGCAACCGAAATCGGTGTGGTAGTTCTCGCCGCCGGTCTCAAACAGATGGGGGTGGTCGGTGACCAGCGCGGTGGTCACGCCTTGGCGGCGCAACGCCCGGGTGATGGTCTCCTCCCACAGCTCGACCGATCCCCACGGCTTCCACAGAAAGTCCAATGCTCCACACAGGATGTCGTGGCGGGCCGGCATGCACGGCAGCGACCCCGTCACATGGCGGGTGAACCGAGTGGCCCGCTCGGCCGCAAACCGATCCAAATTCGGCGTCTCGAACTCGGTGCCCCCATAGCTGCCCAGCATGTGCCGGTTCAGCGAGTCCAACAGGACCACCGCGACATTGGACGGTGCGCTCATCACATCTCCTGCCTAGCCTCTGGCATCTCTTCGAGCCACTCACGCTACTCTCATGGGCCAGCGCAGGCAGAATAGGCCTCGGGCAAACGGGGGACCCGTGGACAACGAGCAGACACAGAGAGAGTCCATGGACGCGCTGGCAACAACGGTGCTCGAGGGCGAGGCCGCTCGGCGTGACGCCCAAAAGGCCGACGTGTTGTTCCCCGACGATCTGCTGCCCGGTGTGGGCGGCGAGCAGACCACCCTCAAGGAGGGCCTGCGCAAGGGCGGCTTCCAAACCTTCATCGTTCTGCTGGCGCTGAACAGCCTCGACGAGTTGGAGAACAGCGCGGTGGCCATCCTGGGGCCCGACATCGGCGAGAGCTTCGGGGTGAGCGACGGGGCCATCACCGCCATCAGCACCGCATCGCTCATGTTCTTCGTGCTCGGTGCCGGCCCGATGGGATGGCTGGCCGACCGCTTCCGCCGGGGCCCCATCGTGGGCATCGCCAGCGGGGCATTCGCCGCCTTCAGCGCCCTGTCGGGCGCCGCGGTCAACGCCCTGATGTTCTTCTTCATGCGGTTCTTCGCCGGCATGTCCAAGGCCAACACCATCACCGTGCATCCGAGCATTCTGGCCGACACCTATCCGCTTCAGACCCGGGGCCGCATGTACGCCACCAATGCTGGCGTGGGGCGCGTCTTCGCCGCAGTCAGCCCAATCCTCGCCGGAGGCATCGCGGTGTGGATCGGCGGCGACGACGGCTGGCGGTGGGCGTTCTATCTGCTCGGGCTTCCCACCGCGGCATTGGCTTTCTTCGCCTTCTTCTTGCGGGAGCCGCCCCGGGGCCAGTGGGAACAAAAGCACGTGCTGGGCGCCGGGCTCAAACAGGACAACAAGATGCCCATCTCAGTGGAGGCCGCCTTCACCCGCATCTGGAACATCGACTCCATTCGCAACATGACCATCGCGTTCGCGGCCATGGGCTTCGCCCTCTTCCCAGCCGGCTCGATTCAGTCGTTCTTCTTGGAGGAAGAGTTCGGTCTCGACGCCTTGGGGCGCGGGTTGGCGGTGGCACCAGCGGGGGTCGGCCTGTTGCTGTTCCTTCCTTTCGTCGGACGCCGGTTCGACGCCACTTTCCGCAAAGATCCCAACCGGGCGCTGCTGCTCATAGGCGTGCTGTTGGTGCCCATCGGGGTGCTGGTGCCCATCCAGTACGCCATGCCCAACCTGGCTTTGTTCATGGTGTTCTCCGCGATCAATTCCACGCTCTTGGGCGGGGCCTTCGCCATGGTGCAACCGGCCATCCAAGCGGTGTTCCCCTACCGCCTGCGAGGCATGGGCACCGCCATCTTGACCTTTTTCATGGTCATGGTGGGCGGAGTTGGGGGCAGCATCATTGCCGGCTTCCTCCAGAACGAAATCGGCGAACAGGCTGCCATCACCATCATCACTGCGGTAGCCATGCCCATAGGCGCCTACTTCGTGCTCCGGGGAGCTGGTCGGTTACGGCGCGATCTCTCACTGGTCGTTGGCGAATTGAGAGAGGAACAAGACGAAGAGCGTCGCCAAGCCGAAAGCGATCCCGACGATATTCCGGCCATCCAGGTGGCCCATGTCGACTTCAGCTATGGGCAGGTGCAGGTGCTGTTCGATCTCGGCTTCAATGTGCGCAAACAAGAGACTCTGGCCCTGTTGGGCACCAACGGCGCGGGCAAGTCCACCGCGCTCAAGGTGATCACCGGCCTGGTTACCCCCGAGCGGGGCGTGGTGCGCCTGCACGGCCAGACCATCACCTTCGCCACCCCCGAGCAGCGGGCGGCCATGGGATTGCACATGCTGCCCGGCGGGGCCGGGGTGTGGAGCGACCTGGCGATCAGCGACAACCTGCTCATGGGGGCCTACGCCTACCGCAAGGACCCCGACGACCGGGACCGGCGCATCGAGAAGGTGTTCGACATGTTCCCCGAGTTGGCCAAGCGGCCCAAGGAACGGGCTGGCAACCTGTCGGGCGGGCAACAGCAGATGTTGGCGTTGGCCCGGGTGATGCTGCACGAACCCGAAGTGCTGATGATCGACGAGCTCTCTCTGGGACTGGCCCCGGTGGTGGTTCAATCTTTGCTGGAGACCATCGAGGAACTCAAAGAGCAGGGCCAGACCATGATCATCGTGGAGCAGTCGCTGAATGTGGCTTTGGCCATCTCCGACCGCGCCGTGTTTCTGGAGAAGGGGCAGGTGCGTTTCGAGGGCCCGGCCCAAGAACTGGCTGAGCGCGATGACCTGGCCCGGGCAGTGTTCCTAGGCACTGAGGGCGGCTAATGGGTTCTGCCCCCGTCTCGGTGCTGGGAACATGGGTTACCCAGCAGTTGGTGTTCGACGGGGTGGTCAACGGCCTGGTGACGGGCCTGGTGGCCATGGGGATCGTGCTGATCTACCGGTCCACCCGGGTCATCAACTTCGCGGTGGGCAACATGGGCATCATCGCGGCCTCGATGATGGCGCTGCTGATGCTGAACTACGGCTGGGGGTTCTGGCTGGCTCTGGTGCTCTCGCTGGCACTGGGTGTTTTGTTCGCCGCCGCGGTGGAGCTGACCGTGATCCGCCGCCTGTTCACCTCGCCCCGGGTGATCGTGCTGGTGGCCACCGTGGGCATTGCCCAGCTTGCCCAGCTGGTGGTCTCCCAACTCCCCGACATCAAGGCCGCCGGCAAGAAATACCCGGTACCCGTCGGCAGGGACTGGCATGACGTCTGGTTTACCGAGATCCGAGTGCGGGGCCCGCAGCTCACCATCCTCATAGCGGTACCGCTGCTGGCCCTGCTGCTGGGCTGGCTGATGAACCGGACTGCGTTCGGAAAGTCGGTGGCCGCTTCGGCCAACAATCGCGACCTCTCCCGCCTGTCGGGCATCAACCCCAAGACGGTGTCCACCTTCGTGTGGGTGATGGCCGGGTTGTTGGCCTCGGTGTCGATGATCATGCTCTCGGGGTCTAGCGGGCAAGTGGCCGGGCTGGCCAACCTGGGGCCGCAGACACTGGGCAAGGCGATGGTGGCCGCGGTGCTGGCCGCCATGGTCTCCTTCCCCCGGGCCATGTTGGCCGGGGTGCTGATCGGCGTCCTCGACGCCCTGTTTAGGTTCAACTTCTTCACTGAAACCGGGCTCATCGACTTCGTCATCTTCTTGGCCGTGCTGGTGGCCGTTTACTTCCAAAGCCGCAGTCAGGGCGAAACCGGGGTCTTCTCGTTCACCCCCAAGGTACGGCCGATCCCCGAGCGGCTGCGACAAGTGTGGTGGTTGCGACATCTGTCTCGGATCGCGCTCGTAGCGCTGTTGGTTCTCGGCGCCATCTTGGTGCAGCTCCCCGGAATCACCGACCTGCCGTCTCGCCAACTGTTGTACGCCACCGTGTTGTGCTTTGCGGTATGCGGCGTGTCGGTCACCATTATCACCGGCTGGGCCGGTCAACTCTCCTTGGCCCAGATGACCTTTGCCGGCATGGGCGCCTTGTTCGCCGCCGGTCTCAAGCGGGGACTGTCCATGGACTTCACCGTGGGCACCGGGTTTCTGCCCGGCGACGCCCTCTCGTACGACTTCTTCGACATCCGGTTCGAGACCAGCGGAATCCCGTTCCTGGTGGCCATACCGCTGGCCGCGCTGTTCTCAGCGCTGATAGCAGCAGTGATCGGAGTTGGGTCGCTTCGGGTCCGCGGCCTCTACCTGGCGGTGACCACGTTTGTGTTCGCCCTGGGCGCCCAGCAGTACCTCTACCGGCGGCCGTTCTTCACCGGAGGCAGCTCCTCGTCGGTGTCGTTTCGCCGCGGCGAGCTGTTCGGCCTCGAGCTCAGGTCGCAAAAGGCCTACTACTACGTCTGCCTGGTCTTCTTGTTGATCGTGGTGATCATCGTGAGCCGACTTCGACGCTCAGGCGTCGGCCGCTCCATCATCGCAGTTCGCGACAACGCCGACTCCGCTTCGGGCTACACGGTGGGGCCGGTGCGCTCGAAGCTCTCGGCTTTCGCACTGGGGGGGGGCATCGCCGGACTGGGCGGAGCGCTGTTGGCCGGACTGGTGCAGAACGTCCCGATCAGCGAGCGGTTCTTCCAGGTGGGCGACTCATTGGACCTCATCGGCATGGTGGTTATCGGAGGGCTCGGCTCCTCGGTGGGCGCCGTGCTGGGGGCAATCTGGGTATACGGCCTTCCCAACCTGTTCGACAGCGCCGAAACCGTGGCCCTGTTCTCCTCGAGCATCGGGCTGCTCTTGGTGCTCATGTACTTCCCCGGCGGACTGGTGCAGATCGGCTACAGCGCCCGCAATGCCCTCATCGGGGTGGCCGAGCGGCGACTAGGACCCGATCCCGGCGGCAAGACCGTTCAGGCCGCGCCGGTCAGCCTGACTCGGCCGGACGATCCCCGGCCGGCCACCGACCCCATACTCGCCGGCCGCGAAATCAGCGTGCGGTTCGGCGGCGTAGAGGCGGTGTCAAAAGCCACCGTGCTTGTGCGCCCCGATGAGATCGTCGGCCTCATCGGCACCAACGGGGCGGGCAAGTCCACCTTCATGAACGCAGTGGGCGGCTATGTGCCATCCACCGGCCAGGTGGAGTTGCTCGGCGCCGACATCACCCGGCTTTCTGCGCCCCGACGGGCCCGAGCTGGAATGGGCCGCACGTTCCAGGCCGCGGCCCTGTTCGCCGAGCTCTCGGTGCGAGAAACCGTGCAGGTGGCCCTGGAGGCCCGGGGAAGGACGCCGATCATCAGCACTGCCTTGCACCTTCCCCACACATTCTTCCTGGAGCGGCGGCGGCGGTCTGAGGCCGACGAGCTGATTGATTACCTCGGGTTGGGCCGCTACGCCGACTCCTATATCAGCGACCTGTCCACCGGTACCCGGCGCATCGTGGAGATCACCGGGCTTTTGGCTCTGGGCGCCCGGGTGCTGTGCCTTGACGAGCCGACCGCTGGGGTGGCCCAGCGGGAGACCGAGGCCTTTGGCCCGCTCATCGTCAATATCCGCCGGGAACTGGGCGCGGCCATGCTGATCATCGAGCACGACATGCCCCTCATCATGAGCATCAGCGACCGGGTGTACTGCCTGGAAGCCGGCAGGGTCATCGCCGAAGGGTCGCCCTCGGAGGTTCGCAATGACCCCCTGGTGATCGCCAGCTACCTCGGCACCGACGAGCGGGCCATAGCCATCAGCGATAGCTGACCCCGTAAGACCGACCAGAAAGGGCAACATGAAGATCGATCCCACTCGCAGCTGGGCGGCCGTCGAGGAACGTTTGGCGTCCACCGACAGCCCCCGACACCGCCAGCTCCTGCAAGTGCTACTGGACCATCTGGAAGCGGAGGCCACCAAGGACTTTGACCGGCTGGTGTCCACCTTGTCGGACGATCCCCAGTACCACTTCTGGATTCCCGATGCCGGATTCGATGCCGGTCCCAAGGGCTACGACGCGGTTACTGCCCACTACACCCAGCTCTATGAAGAGGGCCGCAACACCGTCCAGTACGACATCGAGCGGATCGTGGTGGACGACTACTGCGTCGTGACCGAGGGGGTGTTCCACCAGGTGTACCCGGGGCGGGTGCTGGTCGACAGGGGCCTCGAGGTGGACGATCCGTCCAGCCCTTACGCCCTGACCATGCGGCTGGTGCTGTTCTGGCCCTACGACGACGACGGCAAGCTCACCGGAGAGGACAGCTACTCCGACGGGCTTATGTTCACCCCCGAGCGCATCACCAAGCTGAGCCCGGAAGACCTGCCTGACTCCTACGCAGACGCAGGGGCCTAGCCGTCAAGCGATCTCAGTAGCGGGGATTGCGGGGGCCGAAGAACAGGCGGTCGGCGTTGGCGTAGAGGTATTTGTCGAGCACACCGTCGCGCAGGTCCAGGTCCCAGGCCTCGGTGATGCAGCGGCGCATGTCGAGGGCCGGGTGGTCGGAGGCGAAGATCACCTTGTCCTGGCCCCGGGTGTTCATGAAGTGGACGAACTCAGCCGGGAGCCGCTTGGGGCTATAGGCCGAGGTCATCAGGTGCAGGTTCTTGTACTTGATCATCAGCCGCATAGCCACTCCCCACCACGGGTCGGCCCCGTGGGCCATGCATAGCTTCAGGTCGGGAAAGCGCAGGCAGATCCGATCCAGCAGCATCGGGTCTTGGCCCTCGCCGGGCATGGGCGGGCCGGGGATGCCGGTGTTGATGGAGAGCGGCAGATCCAGCTCGGTACACTTGGCATAGAGGGGGTAGTACACCGGGTCGCTGGGGGGCACATCCACCCCGAAGGGCACCACCCGGGCCAGCGCCACCGGATACTGCTTGACCATCTCCTCCAGCTTCCACAGCACCGGCATCATTCCCCGGGGGTCGACGTGGACGGCCAGGGCAAACCGCTCAGGGTACCGCTCCACGAAATCGAAGGGCCGGGGGTTGTCCTCGCCAACAGACACCTGAATTAGGGCCTTCTCCACTCCCAGCTCGTCCATGAGCGGCATCAGCTCCTCGGGGGTGAAGCTGCGGAAGAAGTCGGCCCCGCCGTGGAGGTAGTCCTCCTTCACCCGGATCAGGTGCTCGGGGGGCTCATAGTCGCCCATGTTCACGTTTACCCAGCAATCGATGGCTCTCGGCGGCATGGCCCGACGCTATCTCGGCCAGGTGGCCGGGCTTGACTCGTTGGCGCCCCGATAGGCCTCAAGGGGTGGCAGGTACCAAGATCTAGCCATGGCCACTGCACTGGAAGGTTTGCGGGTTCTTGAACTGGGCTCGGGAGCAGCCGCGGGTGTGGCGGGCATGGTCCTAGCTGAGAACGGGGCAGAGGTAGTCAAGATCGAGCCACCACGCGGCGACCCCTGTCGGGGGCAACCCGGATTCGCTGTCTGGCATCGAGGCAAGAAGAGCATCGTGCTTGATCTGTCGGACGCCGGTGACCGGGAGCGATTCTGCGCATTAGCCCAAGTGGCCGACGGGGTTATCGAGGCGTTCCGCCCGTCGACAGCCGAACGGCTCGGCGTCGACTATGAGACCCTGCACCGGCTGAACGACCAACTTGTGTACGCCTCCATCACCGGGTTCGGCGAGACCGGGCCGTGGCGGGACCTGCCCGGCTACGAGCAGATTGTGGCGGCCAAGAGCGGGCGCATGACCACCTACGAAGGGGTGCGCCCCGGACCGGTGTTCACCCCGGTGCCCATCGCCGCTTTCGGGGCGGGGATGCTGGCCGCAGTGGGCTTGATGGCCGGTATCTCGGCCCGGGCCCGCTCGGGCCGTGGCCAGCGGGTCCACACCAGCCTGCTCCACGCCTTGAGCGTGTACGACATGACCAGCGGTCACGGGAACCGCACCAACATTCCGCCGGAGCCGGGAAGGGTCTACGGAATCATGCGGGTGCCGTTCATGACCGCGCCCACCAAAGACGGCCGCTTCATCCAGATGTGCAGCCGCCAAGCCCGCCACTACCGCCGGTGGCTGGCCGAGTTGGGCCTTGAGGCGCTGCTAGACGACCCTGACCTGGCCAATGCCCCCGACCTGTGGCCCAGCGAAGAGCGGCTGGCCGAGGCCATCGATGCCATCGAGGCCGGAATGAAAAAGCGTACCGCCAATGAGTGGATGGATGTCTTCTCCGCCAAGGACATAGGCGGCGATCCGTTCCTGGCGCCCCGGGAGTTCCTGGATCATCCCCAGTGCATCGACAACGGCCGCCGCCAAGAAGTGCTGGACGCCGAACTGGGCCCAACGGTGCAGATCGGCCCGCTCGGGCTTTACTCCAACACGCCGTCGGTGGTCGGGTCGCCCGCTCCCCGCCTCGGCGAGCACACCGGCGAAGTGCTGGGCAACTGGCCGTCTGCTGCCTCCCCCGCCCGCAGCACCGGCCGACCCGACCCCACCGATGGATTGCCCCTGGCCGATGTGACCATCTTGGATGTCGGCTATTTCTACGCCTGCCCGTTCGCGGCCACACTGCTGGCTGAGGCGGGGGCTCGGGTTATCAAAGTGGAGCCGCCCACCGGCGATCCCGGACGTCGCAACTGGACCACCGACTACGTGAAGTCGCAGGTGGGCAAGGAATCCATCGTCTTAGACCTCAAGACCACCGAGGGGCTCGACATCTTGTATCGGCTTGTCGACCAGGCTGATGTGTTCCTGCACAACTTCCGGCCGGGAACCCCCGAGCGGCTGGGCATCGACTCCGACACAGTGATGGCCCGCAACCCCCGCCTGCTCTACGTGTATGCCTCATGCTTCGGGAGCCGGGGGCCGTGGGCCCACAAGGCCGGGTTCCACTCGTCCCCCAATGCCATCGCCGGGGCCGGCGTGGTGGAGTCGGGTGACCAGAACCCGCCCCGCAACCGCACCTACGGCGATCCCACCGCCGCCTTGGCCACCGCGGCGGCCATCATGGCCGGCGTTCTGGCCTGCCGTCGCACCGGGCGGGGCCAAAAGCTGGAGACCACCATGCTCACCGCCACCGCCTACGCCGTGGCCGAATGGGGTATCCAGCACACGGGCCCCCAGGCGCCCGCGGTGGATTCTGGGCAATACGGTTTCCACGCCTACCAGCGGCTCTATGAAACCGCTGAGGGCTGGCTGGTTTTGGATGCGCATGAGGACCGCGCGCGCCGGGCTCTGGGCGCGGCACTGGGGAGTGAGCTTCCCGAGACGCCGACCGCCGAAACTGCGGACCACCTGGCCAAATTGTTCCGGGAGGACGCAGCCGAGGCTTGGGAGACTCGGTTGCTGGCCGCCGGGATACCCGCGGCCCAAGCCGACCGGGGAGACTTCTTGCACAATATGCTGAACGAAAGCCACATGAGGACAAGCGGCGCGGCCGTTGAGGCTGAACAAGACGGGCTTGGTGCCTACTGGCGAGCCGCGCCAACCATGCAATTCTCGTCTGCCCCCACCCCTTTGGCCCCTGCACTCCCCCTGGGTTGGGCCACGAAGGAAATCTTGAGTGAACTTGGTATCAATGACGAGGAAATCACCCGACTGCACGATGTCGGGGTGACCAAGCCAATCGGACACGGCCTTCCCGGCTAGAGGAATCATGAGCGAACCTTCTGAATTACTGACGTCGGTGTTGACCTGCATGGACCACCGTTTGGACCCACTCCCCATCCTCGGGCTCGAACCACGCGAAGCCCATGTGGTCCGAAACGCCGGGGGCTACCTCACCGACGACGCCATCCGGTCGTTGTGCCTGTCGCAGCAGCTCGCCGGAACTCGCCGGGTGGTGGTACTTCACCACACCGACTGCCGAGCCTCCGAAAAGACCGCCGAGGATTACCGGGCCATGGTGGAAACCGGCACTGGGGTTTCGCCAAATTGGGACGTGGTGCCGGTGGGCAACCCGCTTCAGCGGGCCCGGATCGCCATGGAGCAACTCAAGGCGTCACCGCTGGTGGATACCACCCGCTTGGAGGGCTACATCTACGACGTGAACGACGGCAGCCTGACTCCGGTCGAGTAGCCACTAACCTCGCCCCGTGGATTTAGGAATCAGCGGACGTCGGGCCTTGGTGGCCGCCTCTTCGGCGGGGTTGGGATTGGCCACCGCAGTGGCGCTGGCCGAAGAGGGATGCCAGGTGGCGATGAACGGGCGCGACTCCGACCGACTCAACGACGCGGCCGGCAGCGTGCCGGGTGCCATTCCCATCGTCGGCGACGTGTCCGACGCCGCCGGTGCTGCTGCGCTGGCCGACGCCGCCACCGAGGCTTTGGGCGGCATCGACATCCTGGTCACCAACGCCGGCGGCCCGCCCGGAGGGAACTGGGTCGACACCGACACCGACCTGTATCCGGCCGCGCTAGACCTGAGCCTGATGTCGGTGGTGGCCATGACCAAGGCGGCCGTGCCGGACATGCAAGCCCAGGGCTGGGGCCGGGTGCTGGCCATCACCTCGGTGTCAGTGCGCCAGCCACTCGACATGCTCATCTTGTCGAACACTGCCAGGGCCGGGGTCACCGGCTACCTCAAGACCATGGCCAACCAGGTGGCGGCCGACGGGGTGACCGTCAATTCCCTCCAGCCCGGTTACCACGCCACCGATCGGCTCCGGCAGCTCTTTGGAGAACGCATGGCCGACCTGGAGTCAACGGCTGCTACCGGCTCGGTAGGCGACCCCTCCGACTTCGGACGAATCGCCGCCTTCTTGTGCTCCGAGCACGCCAGGTTCATTACCGGAGCAGCGCTGCCAGTGGATGGCGGACTCTGCGCTGGACTGCAATAGGCGAAAGGAAACAGAGATGATCCGACATGTTGTGATGTTCAAGTTCCGAGACGACGCCGACGCCGACCAACGTCAAGCGGTACACGACGCCATCGCCACCATGCCGGAGGCCACTGGCGTGACCGAGGCCTACGCCATCGGCCCTGACCTGGGCCTGGCCGAGGGCAACTTCGACTTTGCGGTTGTCGGGGATTTCGCCGACCAGGCCGCCTACAAGACCTACCGCGACCATCCCGAGCACCAGCGGATTGTCTTCGACGTCATCCGCCCGGCCATCACCGACCGGGCCGCCATCCAACTCGAGATTCCCTAGATGGGCTGGAATCCCTGATGTGCGTTGTGCCTGCCAGCCGGGCAACTACGAGATTCCAGATCCCCTAGATGGGCTGGACCCCCGGCGAGGGGTAGCCGGCGGTGTACCCGCCGTCGGACACGAATTCCGACCCGGTGGAGTACGAGCTCTCATCGGAGGCCAAGAACAGCGCCAACCGGGAAATCTCCTCCGGTCCTCCGGCCCTCCCCATGGGGGCCATCCGAGCCGAGTACTCCTCGAGGTGCTCGTGTACCTCCTCGGGAGACATCACATCGCTCGAACCCATATGGGTTCGAATGAATCCGGGGTGGATGGAGTTCACCCGGATGCCCACGGGGCCCAGCTCCATGGCCGCAGTCTTGGTCATCCCCCGTACCGCCCATTTGCTGGCGATGTACGAGGTGAGGTTGTTCATGCCTATCAGCCCGTCAATGGAGGAGATGTTGATGATCGACCCGCCGCCCGACTCGGTCATCGGCCTTATGGCGGCCCGCATCCCCAAGAAAACGCCGGTCTGGTTCACCTCGGTCACCTTGCGGTAGCTCTCCAGCGTCAGGTCGGCCAGAGGGGATGGCTCGGCGATTCCGGCGTTGTTGACCAGCACGTCCAATCGCCCGAAAGTGTCCATCACCATGTCCATGGCGGTGGCCCACTCGTCCTCGTTGGTCACGTCCAAGTGCTGGTAAACCGCGTTTGCACCGATGTCGGCGGCCACGGCGGCGCCCTCGTCGTCGAGAACTTCGGCCACCACCACCTTGGCCCCCTCGGCGGCGAACACCCGGCAGTGGGACTGTCCCATCCCCCGGGCTGCACCGGAGACAAACGCAACCTTGTTGTCCAAGCGTCCCATGATTCCTCCGTCTTCTATTGAGGGCAGCACTGAGGGTAGCGTTTTCCGAACGCACGCAGAGGGGTGGACATGAGCACACAGCATGCTGAGGCAGCCAGCGGCAACGGCGCCAGAGACCTGCGGATCGCCATCATCGGCGCCGGACCGGGCGGGCTGTGCGCCGCCATCCGGCTGCGCCAGTCGGGCTTCGAGAACTTCACCGTTCTGGAGAAGAGCGGCGGCGTGGGCGGCACCTGGTACCACAACCGCTATCCCGGCTGTGCCTGCGACATCCAGTCGGAGCTCTACTCGTTCTCCTTCGAGATCAACACCACCTGGACCCGCCCCTATGCCCGCCAGCCCGAGATCCTGAGCTACATGGAGCACTGCGCCGAAAAGTACGGGGTGCTCCCCCACTGCCGGTTCAACGACGCGGTTAAGTCGGCCCGCTGGGATGACGACTCCGCCGCGTGGACACTGACCACCGAGTCGGGCGCCGAGGTTGAAGCCGACGTGGTGATCAGCGCGCTGGGCATGTTCAACGACGTGCCCCTGCCCGGCATCGAGGGCTTGGACTCCTTTGAGGGCACCACCATCCACTCGGCCCGCTGGGACTGGGACCACGACCTCGCCGGGGAGACCGTGGGAGTGATCGGCTCGGCGGCCAGCGCGGTGCAGCTTGTTCCGGAGATCGCCTTAGAGGTGGGCCATCTCCAGGTGTTCCAGCGCACCGCTAACTGGGTGCTGCCCAAAGAGGACGAGCCCTACACCCCCGAGGAGATGGCCGCCCGCCAGGCCGACCCCGGCATCGTGGTGGCCCGCCGTGACGAGCTGTTCGAGCAGGTGGACACCGGCATGGCGTTCAAAGACCCCAACCGGCGAGCCGAGATGGAGGCATTGGGCGTTCGTGCCCTTGAGGAGGTGGCCGACCCCGAGCTGCGGGCCAAGCTCACCCCCACCCACATGTGGGGCTGCAAGCGTCCGCTGTTCCACAATGAGTACTACGCCACCTACAACCGCCCGAACGTGGAGCTGGTGACCGACGCCATCGAGCGGATCACCCCCAAGGGGGTGCTCACCGCCGACGGCACCGAGCGGGTGATGGACACCATGGTGCTGGCCACCGGGTTCTCCACCACCAAGTACCTGTCGGCCATCGAGGTGATCGGCCGAGGTGGCCTGGACATCGAGGACGCCTGGAACGACGGCGCCACCGCCTACATGGGCATCACCACCACCGGGTTCCCCAACCTGTTCATGCTGTACGGCCCCAACACCAACAACGGCTCAATCATCACCATGATCGAGTACCAGGTGGAATACGCCCTGGCCCACATCCAGCGCCTGGCCTCCCAGCGCCTGGCCTGGGTGGACGTGAAGGCCGAGCCCATGGCCCAGTACAACGAGTGGGTCCAGGAGGGCATCGCCGGCATCGAACCCTGGCACGCCAGCTGCAACGGCTACTACCGCAGCCCCAGCGGCCGCATCGTCACCCAGTGGCCCCACAACATGACCACCTTCAAGGACCAGACCGCGGCCATCGACGAGGATGCCTACGAGGCCGCAGCCCTGGCGGACTGAACCCGGCCAGAGCAACAAACAGCACCCGGACCCACAGGAGGCATCGGCAATGAGCGGACGACTGGAAGGGAAGGTGGCGCTCATCACTGGCAGCGCCCGAGGGCAGGGTAAGGCTGAGGCCCGCCGGTTTGTGGCCGAGGGGGCCAAGGTGGCCATCACCGACCTGCGGGACGTGCTGGGCGAACAACTGGCCGCCGAATTGGGGCCCGACACGTTCTATCAGCAACTCGACGTGACTCGGGAGGACGACTGGGACGCCGCGGTGGTCGCCACGGTGGAGCGGTTCGGCAAGCTGGACATCTTGGTGAACAACGCGGGTATCGGGGCGTTCGGCACGCTGGAGGGACTCGACCTGAAGACCCACCACGAGATGATCGACGTCAATCTCCACGGCGTGTATCTGGGTATGCGGGTGGCCAAGGCCGCGCTGGTGGCCACCGGCAACGGGGCCATCGTGAACATCTCCTCCATCGACGGCATAGTCGGCGTGCTGGGCATGACCAGCTACTCGGGCAGCAAGTTCGCGGTCACCGGCATGACCCGCTCGGCGGCCATCGAGCTTGGGCCGCTGGGGGTGCGGGTCAACTCCATCCATCCGGGCGTGATCAACAGCCCCATGGTGCAGGAGGCCCCGCCCGAGACCCGGGCCCGGCTCGACCGGCTCATGGACATGCAGCCCATCAAGCGCATGGGCGAGCCCGACGAAATCGCCTCGCTGGCCCTGTTCTTGGCCAGCGACGAGGCCGGCTACATAACCGGTGCCCAGTTTGTGATCGACGGCGGGCACCTGGCCGGCCCGTGGCGGGATTCTTTCGAGGAATAGCGGAGGACAGAGCCGTGACCGACACCCTGCCCCCGTTCGACCCCCACAATCCCGAGTACTTCGAGACTGGCCTGCCCTTCGACCTTTTGGCCGAGCTGCGCCAGCAAGGACCGGTGGCCAAGACGCCGCTGGGCTACTACCTGACCCGTCGCCTAGAGGCCGACGAGCTGCTGTATGCGGTGGACACCTACGGCTCCGACATGACGCCGGGCACCGGGCTCGGTGGCGTGGAGGAAGTCCCCCAAGAGCAATTGTTCTTGCCTGAGATCGACGAGCCGGTCCACGGGCAGATCCGCCGGCTGTACAACTCGGCGCTGGGGCCCCACCGCACCATGAGGATTCAGCCTTTCGTGCGCGATACCTGTGAGGCGCTGCTCGACGCGCTGGCGGGCGGGGATCCCGTCGACCTGCACGCCGATTACGCCGTGCCCATTCCTTGCGAGGTGATCGCCCACATCATCGGGCTCCCCGAAGGCGGCGCCGACAAGTTGAAGGTGTGGTCGTCGGACGGCTCGGTCATGTTCCGGGCCGTGTGCCCCCAGTACGCCCCCGACGGCCCGCCCATCACCGGCTACTTGCGGGACTTGGTGGCCCAAGAGCGCCTAGCCGACGAGCCCAGCTCACACACCTACAAGGTGTTCTTGGACGCCGAGATCGAAGGCGAGCCCCTCAGGGACACGGTGATCGCCCACCAACTCCAGACCATGGTGTTGGGCGGGGTACACACCACCCGGGGCCTTTTGGCCCACTCCATGCACCGGCTCATTGTCGAGCCCGACACCTGGGCCGCTTTGGAGGCCGACCGGGAGCTGATCCCGGTGTTCGTGGAGGAGTCGCTGCGCCACGACTCGCCCGCCCCCCGAGTGGCCCGGCGGTGCTTGAAGGACACAGCCCTGGGCGGAGTGGAGATGCAACAGGGCGACTGGGTGGAGGTGGGCCTGGCCTCGGCCAATCGGGATGAGCAGCAGTACGACGACCCCGAGGACTTCCGCCTCGACCGCCCCGACCCCCTCAACCACGTGGCCTTCGGCGCCGGCGCCCACGTCTGCCCCGGCGCCAGCCTGGCCCGCCTCGAAGGAGTCACCGCCATCGAAACCCTGCTCGACCGGGTGGCCGCTCTAACCCCGGTGGACGGTTTCGAGTACCCACCCCTCCCCGCCAACCTCGCCTACAGCGACCTCCCCACCCACATCACCTGGCGCTAGATCCAGGAGACCTTCATTTTGTTATACTATAATAGTGATTGAGATAACATAGCACTAGTTACAACGCACTAATGTGCGTGCTGTGAAGAGGGTGGACCTCTTGAAGGAACTCAGACGAATTGCCCAAGATAAAGGGCATATGCTTGAACTGCGGCGCAAAGGAGCCAAACATGAAGTCTGGCGCTTGGGCGACACCACACTGACGATCCCCCGTCATAGGGAGATTTCTCGGTTCACCGCTGAAGGGCTGATCAAGGACGCGCAAAAGGAGCGACCATGTCGGTAGCACGCCACACTGATGCTCACCCATCAGTGAGTGACACCCACCACCTAACTGTCGTCCGCTCCGGCAAATGGTGGGCGATCAAGGCAGTCAACCTCCCCGGCTGTCATTCACAGGCACGGTACCGCCACAAGATCGAGGCAACCGCCCGAGACGCCATTGCCCTGTGGTTCAATGCCGACACAGCCGAAGTTGGCCCCCTGATCGTCAACTTCGTCGAACCAGACTGACCGCGCTACATCACACTCCATTGGGCAAATCTTCAGGCGGTAGCTACTCCCAATCCGGGTTCCAGTGGTTGTAGGCGGTTACTTCTTGGACGGGGTGGAGGAGGGCGGGGCGGAAGTTGGTGCCTAGGGTGCAGGCGACGGGAAAGAGGCCAGCTTGGATGTGGGCTCGGCATCGGTTGATCCTCTTGCGGGAGCGGTCTACTCAGCCGTCTGTCTCTGCCGGCTGGCGGGTTCCTTCGATGGAGAGATTGGGCAGCAGACGGTCGAGCCACCCCGGCAGCCACCAGTTGCGGGCGCCGAGCAGCTCCATGGTCGACGGCACGATGAGCATGCGCACGAAGGTGGCGTCGATGAACACCGCGGTGGCCAGGCCCAGCCCGAAAACCTTGGGAACGCGATCGTCCTCCAGCACGAAGCTGAGGAACACCACCACCATGATGGCGGCCGCCGCGGTGATGACCCGCGCAGTGACGGCGAGGCCGTCGGCCACGGAGTTCACGGGATCGCCCGTTCGGTCGTACTCCTCCTTGATCCGAGACAGCAGGAACACCTCGTAGTCCATCGACAGCCCGAAGACCACCGCGAACAGCATCATCGGGATGAACGGCTCGATCGGTCCGGAGTCCACGCCGATCAGCCAGCCGCCCCAGCCCCACTGGAACACCATGACCATGACGCCATACGCCGCGCCTATCGACAGCATGTTCATGATCACCGCCTTGAGGGGGACCACCAAAGACCGGAAGACCATCATCAGCAGGAGGAATGACAGGGTCAGCACGGCCAAGAAGAACACGATGAGCCGACCTCCCAGATAGTCGGAGAAGTCGATGTCGGCGGCCACTGCCCCCGTCACCAGTGGCCGGAGAGTCGAGCCCGCCACTGCGCTCGGCACAACCTCGTCTCGCAGGGCATTTACGAGAGCTTCGGTTTCGACATCTTGAGGCGCAGTCGCGGGCTGGACCAGCAACAATGCCGCCGCGCCATCGCTGCTGGGTCGGGGAGGCGACGCAAACGCTACGCCCGGGGCCTGGTTCAAGTCTCCCGACAGCCGGTTGAGGACCTCCAGATCGGCGGGGCCGTCCACCTCGGCCACGATGAGCACGGGGCCATTGGCCCCCGGACCGAACCCCTCGGCGAGAAGGTCATAGGCCTGCCGGGCCGACGTGTCCTCAGCCAAATTGCCCTCGTCGGAAAAGCCGAGGCGGAGGTCGAGCACCGGCGACGCCAAGAGCAAAAGGAGGGCCGCTCCCCCGATGGCGAACGACCAGGGGCGGTTCTGCACCGTCCGGCTGAGGCGGTACCACAGGGTCTGGCGCAGCGGTTTCGGCGCAGGCGGCGCCAGCGGTCGGCGCAGGGGGTTGCGTCGGGTGCGAATCGAGCCGAGGACGGCGACCACCAAGGCGATAGGCAAGCCCACCAGCAAGGGGCGGAACCCGAACCCGACGCCTAGTAGCGCGACAGCTACTAGGCCAGCTACCGCGATGCCCCGCCATCGGGTGACGTCGATCCGGTCCCCCAGCAGCGACAGCACGGCTGGCAGCAGCGTGATCGAGCCGATGACCACCATGGCCACGGTTACCGAGGCCACCAGCCCGACCCCGGCAATGAACTTCACGCCGATGAAAGAGAGCCCGAGCAGCGAGATGACCACGGTCATGCCGGCGAAAACCACCGAGCGCCCCGCGGTGTCGAGCGCCACAACGGCGGCCGACTCGGCATCGAGTCCCTGGCCGCGCGACTCCCGGTAGCGGGTCACGATGAACAGCGCGTAGTCGATACCGGCCCCGAGGCCGATCATCAGGCCGAGGGTTGGCGCCAGATCGGGGATCTGCACGACGTTGGTCAACAAGATCATCAGCCCGATCCCCGCGCCCACCCCCAGCACCGCAACAAAGACAGTGGTGCCCATGGCCACGACCGATCCGAGCGCCAGAATCAGCACGACTATGGCGAAGGCCAGCCCGATGGTCTCGGCCTCGGGAGGGTCGAACCCGGCGAGGGCATTCCCTCCGATCTCCACTCGCAATCCAGGGGTGTCGTTCAGCCCGGCATCGTCGATCAGGGCTCGGATCTCGGCGCCAATATCGCCCGATTCGTTGTCGTCGACGCTGGGGTCGAGGGTGATCGGGGCGTAGGCGATGGTGCCGGGAGCATTGCCGGCGGACGAGACGAGGCGGAAGCCCTGGGGCTCATAGGGGGAGACGAGGGTCACATCGTCGAGGGCCCGCACATCCTCGAACAGCGCCGACATGGCCGCTTCGACCCTGGGGTCGCGAGCTCCCGCCTCGGCCTCGAAGACGATCGAGCCGGTCAGGCCGGAGCCAAACTCCTCAAAGTGCGCTTCGAGGATGTCGAACCCATCTCCGCTCTCGGTGGAAGGGATCTCTCGCTGGCTGTCGAACGACGAGCCGATGACCCCGATGGCGGCCAACATGGCGGCCAAAACGACCATGCCAACGAGCACGGCCCGCCACGGGTGGCGGAAGCTGGCGCAGGCATAGGAGGCGAGCACGATGACCTTAGGAGTAGGGGGTGAAGGGATGCCGAAGGGCTGGCGGCGGGGCCAAACCTAGTGGTCAGGGCCATAGGTGTCCTAGGTGCAGCCACAAGGCCGTCTCCATTACCGTTGAACCTTAGAAAGTCCTAGGAATCACCTCAGAGGAACCCCCATGAACCCCGACGATCTCATCTTGATCAGCGTTGACGACCACATCGCCGAGCCGGCCGACATGTTCGAGGCTCATGTGCCCGACAAGTACAAGGAGCACGCCCCAAAGGTGGTCACCGACGAGAACGGGCGGGAGCAGTGGTATTACGGCAAGCTGCCCGGCCGGAATCTGGGGTTGAACGCAGTGGCCGGCAAGCCCCGGGAGCACTACAACATCGACGCCAGCCGCTACGACGAGATGCGGCCCGGCTGCTACAACGTACACGAGCGGGTGCGGGACATGAACGCCGGCGGGCAGTTGGCCGGGTTGAACTTCCCCAACTGGACCGGATTCTCCGGCCAGGTACTCAATGAAGGCCCCGATCCCGACCTCAACGACATCATGATCAAGGCCTACAACGACTGGCATATCGACGAGTGGGTCGGGGCCTATCCCGACCGGTTCATCCCCTGCGGCATCCTCCCGCTGTACGACATCGACCGGGCAGTAGCCGAGGTCAAGCGGCTGGCCGACAAGGGCTGCCATGCAGTGACCTTCTCGGAGAACCCGGCCATGCTGGGCATGCCGTCGATCCACTCCGGGGCTTGGGACCCGCTGTTCGCGGCGTGCAGCGACCTGGGCACGGTGCTGTGCTGCCATCTGGGATCGTCGTCTCGGTCGATGGGCGCCTCGCCCGATGCCCCGGCCAGTGTGCCGATGACCCTCTCGTCGGCCCTAACCATCTCGACGCTGGTGGAGTTGGTGTGGGCCGAGTTCTGGGATCGCTTCCCCGACCTCAAGTTCTCGCTCACCGAGGGCGACATCGGCTGGATCCCCTACTTCCTGTGGCGGGCCGAGCACGTGCAAGACCGCCACTCGGGCTGGACCAAGCATGAGTTCGGTGTCGACGGCAGCCCCACCGGCGTGTTTCGCAACCACATCCTGTGCTGCTTCATCAACGACCGCATCGGGGTGAAGCTGCTGGACGAATTTAACGTGGACAACCTGTGCTGGGAGTCCGACTACCCCCACTCCGACGGCACTTGGCCCCAGTCCCCCGAGTATGTGGCCAAGCTGATGGGCGATCTGCCCGCCGACGTGGTGGCCAAGATCACCCACCAGAACGCCATGCGCCACTACCGGTTCGACCCCTTCGCCCACCGCCCGCCGAAGATGTGTACCGCGGCGGCCCTGCGGACCGAGTCGCCCGATGTGGATGTGGTGACCCGGGTCGGCCGTCCCGCCGATGAGCGCGACGCCGAATTCTGGAATCAGATTCAGTCCGGCGGCTGGAAGCGGGAGTAAACGGCTAGGCCAGCGGCAGGGCGAAAAAGGCGATGGCCACGTAATGGACAGCCACCGCGGCGATGACCAGCAAATGGAAGATCTCGTGGTAGCCGAACCAGCGGGGCCATGGATCGGGACGCCGGAAGGCATAGATGAGGGCGCCCAGGGTGTATAAGCCTCCGCCGATGAACAGCAGCGTCGAGCCCGCTACGCCCAATCCCCGCCAGATGTCGCCAATGACCAGCAGCGCGGCCCACCCGACAATCGGGTAGGGGGCGACCAACACCCAACGGGGAGCGTGGAGCCACGCGACCCGGCCGATGATGCCCAGGGCGGCACCCGACCACACCACGCTCAGGACAAGGGTTGCTGAACCGGTTCCCAGCGCGAAGAAGCCCACCGGGGTGTAGCTGGCCGCGATGAACACAAAGATCATCGAATGGTCCAGGCGGCGGAACATCTCCTTCACCTTCGGGGTCCAGTTGCCCGCGTGGTAGGCCGCGCTCACTGCGAAGATGAAGACCACGGCGATGGCATAGACCGCCACGATGGCCCGGTCGGCGCCCCCCGGGCCCAAGGCGACGACAATGGGGCAGAGCACGGTGGCGGCCACCGCGGCCAGCGCGTGGGACCAGCCCCGGAAAACCGGCTTGGGAACAAAGGAGGTGGCAACCGTCAGACGGCCACCCTACCCGGGCGAGGCCGCAATGAGCGAGAGTCTCCTGCTAGCCGCCCAGCTCGGCGGCCTCGTATTCCAGAAGTCGGCCGAACAGATCGCGCAGCTCGGACCGGCGGGAGCGGTCGTTGGCCAGGTTGACCACCTCGTGGGGGTCGTCGGCCAGGGAGTACCACTCGTGGTCGTGGTCGTCGAAGTCGGCGTCTGTGTCGAACAGCTTCGGTTCGGGGGCGAGGTTGCCGGTGCGGTCGATGCCCCCGCCCACGCCGTAGTAGCGGGCGTACTTGGTCTCTCCGTCGAAGAAACCCCGCACCGCATACCGGCTGTGGCGGAGCAGCTCCGACTGGGCACTGTCCTGGCTGAACAGCACGTAGTCCCGCACCGACGTCGACGGATCGGCCAGCGACGGGGAGAGATCCTTCCCCGACAGGGTGGGGGCGTTGTCGATGTCCACCCCGCCGAGCGCAGCGACGGTGGCGGCCAAGTCCACGTGGGTGGCCAGCGCGTCGGTGGCTGCTCCCTGCGGGGTGAGTCCGGGGGCCTTGACGATGAGCGGCACCCCCATGACCTCCTCGTACACACAGGGCAGCTTGGCCCGAAGCCCGTGCGACCCGCAGGCGTCGCCGTGGTCGGAGGTGTAGATGACCACGGTGTCTTCGTATGCCCCGATGTCGTCGAGAGCGCCCAGAATCGAGGCGATGCTGTGGTCCAGCAGCTCGTGGAGCCAGGCGTAGTAGTCGAGTTGGCGCAGCCAGGAGTCCACGTCGTCGAGGGCCATGTGGCCCACCATGTGCTCCCGGTTTCGGACATGTCGCCAGGCCCGCTGCACCTCGGGCTTGGTGTGGAGATCGTCGTCGAAGTTGTCGGGCAGCCGGGTGAAGCGGCGGGGGTAGATCTCATCGAGGGGTTCGAGATCGACTTTGCCGCCCAGCATGTGCTCGTGGAGGAAGTTGAACACGCCCATCAAGTCGGGGTTGGACTCCTGGAATGACGGCTGGTCCAGCGGGTACCACATCACGTCGTGGGGGTTCACCAACGCCACGGTCAGAAACCACGGGCCGATGGAAGGGTCGGCACCGTGGGTTTGCAGCCAGTCCACCGCCTGATCGGCGATAATCGGGTCGAAGTGCCGCCCGGTCCACGGCCCGCCGATGTAGTGGCGGTCATCGCCCTGCCAGCCGCTGTAGCCGAACGCTTCCATGTCGGGCATCGGCTCATGGGTCAGGTGGTATTTCCCCAGGTAGGCCGATTCGTAGCCGACGTCGCGCATCAGCCGTCCCACGGTGGGAATGGCCGGATCGAGCGCGGTGTGGGCTGGGAAGCTCACGTTGTCCACCACGCCGTGCTCGGCCAGGTAGCTGCCGGTGTACAGGCTGGCCCGAGACGGCGAGCACGGCGAGGAATGGGTGTAGTAGCGGTTGAAGTCCAAGCCGTCGCCGCGCAGCCGGTCGTGGGCGGGCATATCGACCATGCCGTCCAGCCACGGGTTGCGCCGCTCCTCGTCGGACACGATCAGCAAGATGTTGGGCTGTTGTGACGCCATCGCGGTCACCCTCCGTAGGTTTCCCGGAGCTGTTTTTTGAGCACCTTGCCCACCGGGTTGCGGGGCAGTTCGTCGACGATCTCCAGTTGCTCGGGGATCTTCTGGTTCATCAGCCCGACGTCTTTGCAATGCTCCACCATTTCGACGAAGCCGAACGCCTCCCCGGCCTTGGGAGCGACCACGGCGCAGCACCGCTCTCCCGACACCGCGTCGGGCAGCCCGATGACGGCCACATCGCCCACTTTGGGGTGGGAGAACAACACGTCCTCCACCTCCTTGGCCGAGATGTTCTCCCCCTTGCGGATGATCACATCCTTTTTGCGCCCGACGATGGTCACAAACCCCTCGTCGTCGATCTCGGCCAGGTCGCCGGTGAAGAAGAACCCCTCATCGTCGAAAGCGGCCTCGTTCAGCGCGTCGTCCAGATAGCCCCGGCACAGGGTCGGGCCCTTCAACAGCAGCTCCCCGTCGATCAGCTTCCAGTTTGTGTCGTCCAGAATCCGACCCTCGGTGGTGGCCAGCTTGCCGTCGGGATCATCGAGGAAGCAGTAGGTGACGATGGGGCACTCGGTGAGCCCGTAGCTGGAGATGATCCCCACACCGCCCATCTCGTTCTTGACCTCCATGTGCAGCCCAGCCGGCTTGGGGGCGCCCCCGCCGATGGCCGCCCGCATCTTGGGGAAGATCGGCTGGTCGGGGGTCTTGCGCTGCTCGGCCAGAAAAGCGATGAAAAATGGGGTGCCCGAGCCGGCCAAAGTCAGACCGTGCTCCCGGAAGAAGCGGGTATCGGCTTCGGGACTGAAGCTCTCCACCATCAACATGGGAGTGCCGCACACCAGAGTGGCGATGAGCAGGCTGATGCCGCCGATGTGGGTGTACGGGAAGGCCAGCGGCCACACATCGTCGGCCCGCAGGTCCAGGTTCTCCCACACGTGGCGGGCGGCGGCGATCACCGAGTCGTCGCCGTGCTTGGCCCCTTTGGGGTCAGCGGTGGTGCCCGACGTGTAGTAGATCCACCGCACCGGCAGCCGTCCGTCGTCGTCCAAAGGCGCCTCGAACGGGGCCAGCGTGGCGGGATCGCCTTCGGGCAGGTCGCCGTCGCACACCAGCACGTCGCAGTTCTCGGTGGTGGCCACCACGGCCTCGGCCATGGCCTGGT
This sequence comes from Candidatus Poriferisocius sp., assembly GCF_965208475.1. Lineage (GTDB taxonomy): Bacteria > Actinomycetota > Acidimicrobiia > Acidimicrobiales > Bin134 > Poriferisocius. Next base: position 2,096,013 of record NZ_OZ242338.1, read on the forward strand.
AGTCGAAGCCCCGCCACACCGACGGCACCACCAGCAGCCGGGCCCCGGTTTGGCGGGCCACAAAGCCCACCTCCCGCTCCCGGTAGATGGGGATGATCGGATTCTGGACGGCCCCCAGCCGGGCCAGAGCAGCCGACAAGATGAGCGACGCCCGGCCATTGGGAAGCTGCCACGACACCCGGGAGCCGGCGGCAATGCCCATGTCGGCCAGCCCGGCGGCGGCCCGCTCGGCGGAATCCCGGAACCCGGCAAAGGTCATCACCGTGCCGTCGGGCTCGATGGTGAGCGGGGAGTCGGGGGAAGCGGCGGCCCGGGCCTCGATCGCCTCCCAATAAGTTCTGGGATTTCCTATCACCGGGTCATTCTCCCAGGTCGTTGGTCGGGGTTTCGAAGCCCACCAGCAGCTCTACCAATTGTCCAGCCGGGGTGCGGATCATCACCGCAACATCCCACAGGCGGGTGTCGTCCAGCACTTCGCCCCCATGGGCTTTCACCCGCTCAAGCGCGGCATCCATATTGGAGACGTTCAGCGATAGATGGGTGAGGCCAGGCTCGTTCATCACCCGGGTCGGCCGCTCGACTAGCCCGGTGCCGCGGAACTGCAACAGCTCGAGCACGAACTCGCCCCGGCGCAGATACAACGCCCGCAGCCCGGGCCGCTCCATTTGCAGAAGCTGCCCGGTAGCACCGTCGTCAGCATCCAGCGCCCCTACCCGTTCAAAGTCCAGCGCCCCGGTCCAAAACTCGGCCTCAGCATCCAGATCGGCCACCGCCAACCCGACATGGTTGACCTTCTCGCTCACCGGCTCACCCCCTCACTGCTTCCCCATCGGCCATGCAGCGTAGGCTGGCAGCAAGTAGTCCGACGATGAGAAAGACGATCGTGTCTTACCGTCCTCTCCCTATTGACGCGAAAGAAGCACTCAGGTTGCTGGTGCGAATTCGCTACCAAGCGCGCATTCGCAGACTACGGGGGAAGCTGCAATGGGAGGGATTGGCGTGACCCCCTGAGATTGGTCCACCTGTTGTGAGAGTCCGTTGTCCAGTATTGCTGGATGGAGGAGGATCACGAGTATGGCTAGGCGGAGGCACACGCCCGAGCAGATTGTCCGCAAGCTCCGGGAGGCTGACCGGCTGTTGGCCGAGGGCGCATCGATCGCGGATGTGGCCCGGCACCTGGAGGTGTCGGAGGCCACGTTTCACCGGTGGCGCAACCAGTACGGCGGTTTGAAGGCCGACGACGTGAAGCGGCTCAAGTCGCTGGAGGCCGAGAACGCGCGGCTGAAGCGGATCGTGGCCGACAAGGAGCTGGAGATCGACGCTTTGCGGGAGATCAGCCGGGCAAAATGGTAGGCCCGCCGCAGCGGCGCAGAGCCGTCGAGCTGCTCCAGGAGCGGCTCGGGGTGTCGCAGCGGCGGGCTTGTCAGATCGTCGGACAGCACCGCTCCACGCAGCGCTACGAGCCGGCTGCGGCGGACCCGGACCGGGCTCTGCGGGCCGAGCTGCGCGAGTTCGCGAAGAACCACTCCCGATGGGGATACCGGCGGGCGCACGCAGTCTTGCAGCGGCGGGGGTGGGCGGTGAACCGCAAGAAAATCCAGCGCATCTGGCGCGAGGAGGGCCTGCGGGTCCCGCCCAAAAAGCGCAAGCGCCAGCGCACGGGCGACTCCGACGCCGAAGCCGGCCTGCTCAAAGCCGAGCGCCCCGACCACGTGTGGGCGCTGGACTACCAGTTCGACGTCACCGCCGCAGGCCGCAAGATCAAGATCCTGCACGTCCTAGACGAGTTCACCCGCGAGTCGCTCGCCGACGTCGTCGACCACAGCATCGACGCCGACGCCACGGTGGCCTGCTTGGACAAGGCCACCTCCGCCAGGGGCCAGGGCCCGGAGTTCCTCCGGTGCGACAACGGGCCCGAGCTCACCGCGAACGCGCTGCGGGACTGGTGCCGGTTCACCAGCACAAAGACCAGCTACATCGAGCCCGGGTCGCCCTGGCAGAACCCGTGGGTCGAGTCCTACGGCAGCCGAATGCGCGACGAGCTGCTGGCCATCGAGCAATTCGACAGCCTCCTGGAGGCCCAAGTACTTGTCGCCGACTGGAGAGACGACTACAACTACTACCGCCCCCACTCCGCGCTCGGCATGCTCACACCAGCCGAATACGCAGACCAATGGGCGAAAAACAACCCAAACAAACTCTCATAACAGATGGACCAAAAAACGGGGTCCGGTCAGGATCGCTGGACGAGATGCGGCGAGACAAATAGAGGTCGTCTTATTCGAGGTGAGAGGTGGGGATTTCCGCTAGTCGCGGTCGAGGCCGTAGGCGGCGGCGGAGACCCTCTCGTACTTATAGGGGGCCCACTGGGTTGTGTCGAAGGCCGGTTCGGGGTGGTCGCCCAGGATGGTGACCCGGCTGATGGCCCGGTTGCCGTCGAAGTCGTTCACCGCGAAGTGCTGGGTGGCCCGGTTGTCCCAGATGCCGATGGTGCCCTCGCTCCAGCTATAGCGGCACGTGAAGTCGGTCTTGGAGGCGTGGGCGGTGAGCATCTCTAGCAGCGACTCGGACTCGTCTCGGCTGAGCTGGGGGATGCGCCGGGTGAACTGCTTGTTCACGTACAGCGACGGGCGGCCGGTGCGGGGGTGGTGGCGGACAATGGGATGCTCGGCCTTGTGATCGGGCTGCCCGTAGTTGGCCGCGGTGTGGATGGCGGTGAGCCCGTTGATCATCTGCTTCGTGGGCTCGGCCAGCGTCTCATAGGCCTTGTACATGTTCGACCACATGGTGTCGCCGCCCGCGGGGGGCATGACCATGGCGTTGAGCACCGAGCAGATGGGCGGGGACTGCTCGAAGGTGCAGTCGGTGTGCCACACGTCGGCCACGTAGCCCGACTCGCCCCTCAGCACCACGATCTCGGGGTGGTCCTCATCCAGCTTGGGGATGTAGGGGTGGATCTCGGGCTCGCCGAAGCGAACGGCGAAAGCCCGGTGCTCGTCGGGGGTGAGGTGCTGGTCGGGGAAGAACAGCACCAAATGCTCGTCGAGCAGCTCTTGGATGAGGGCGAACTCAGCATCGGACACGGAGGCCAGCGACAGACCCCGCACCTCGGCGCCCAGCGCTCCCGCTACCCGGCGCACGTCCAGATCAACAGCATCGATTACAGCCATAGCCGCCAGCCTATCCCCATCGCCAAGGGTGTCGAAAAGGTGCCAACATGGGGCCATGTCTGATCGAGCTGCTTTGGCCGACCTGGCCGCTGACTACGCCCGCTGTGTGGACCGGGGGGATCCCGAGGGGGTTGCGGCCTGTTTCGCCCCCGACGGAGTTCTCCGCCGTGTCGACCTGTCCAGCGGGGGAACGATACTCAGCGAGAGAACGGGCCGAGAGGAGATCGCTCGGGCCATCTCCCGGATGAGCTACAACGCCACCTTCCACTTCCTGGGCCAGCAGCAGACCGAGATCACCGGCGACACCGCCACCGGCGAGACCTACTGCATAGCCCATCACCTGACGGTTCCCGACGACGGGACCCCGACCATCGACTTCATCATGTTCATCCGCTATCACGACCAGTTCGTCCGCCTCGACGAGGGCTGGCGCATTGCCGTCCGCGAGCTACAAATCGACTGGACCGAGAACCGCTTGGCCGAAGGCGTTTAGCGGCCGGTCACGCCGCGGCTGTGTCGTGGAGGTGTTGGACGATGTTGAAGAACTCGTCGAGGTCGGGGGCGGGGAAGATGGCTTCGGGGCCTTGGGGGGCGACGGCGGTGAAGGGGGATTGGTAGATGCGGCCGGGGTCGATGGCGCCGTGTTGGGTGAGGTAGTCGATGACGAGGTTGACGAATTCGATCTGGTTGCGGGTGTGGCGCTTGTCGTCGAGGAAATTGGCGAAGGCTTGTTTGGCGGCGGCTCGGTCGAGGCCGACGATGGAGCGGATGAACAGGCCGAAGCTGCCGGCGCGTTGTGAGGCTTGGGCGAAGGTGTCGGTGTCGCCGATGCCGGCGGCTACGAGCACTCGCTGGAGCTCGTCCATGTCGGCGGCGGTGATCGGCTCGCCGCTTCGGACTTTGGCCACGATGTTGTCGGCGAGGTGCTCGTTGAGGAAGCGGCGGGCCTTTTTGTGGAACTGCTCAAACTCGTTGCCGACGACGCTGCCGCCGGTTCCGGGTAGGTCGACCTCAGTGCTCTCTTCGAGCTCGTCGGTGAAGTCTGAGTACAGGACGTTCTTGCGGGTGCGCTCGATGAGGGGTACGAGGTTGCGCAGTCGCTTGCGGGCGTCTTCGAGCATGGGGTAGCTGACGTCGGCCCACCACTCGTCGGTTTGGATGCCGGCGATCAGCTCCTGTTGCTCCGCTACTGCCGGAATCGCGGTCCCGAGGTCTTCGAGCGCGGATGCGATGTTGATGATGCGGTTGCGCTGGCGCTCGAAGGGCTCGTGGCGGAGCAGGCCCAGCTCGGCGTTGAGCATCACCACGTCGAACCGCTTGGCTTCCTCGTGTTCGGGCTCGAGTTGGTCGGGCAGCTTGGCCACCCGTTCTCTGAGCGCCGCTAGGTCTGCCAGCGTCACCTTCTCCCACGCATCTGGCGTGCGGAAGCGCTCCACCAGCTCCAGGTGGGGGCGCACCAGGAAGTTGTTCTCGTTCATCGACGCCACGGTCTCTTGCAGCACAGCAGCCACGTCCGCCCGCTCTCCGCTGAGAGCCTCGATGCCGTCGAGGGCTTCGAGCAGCTCCAGGCGCGCGGTGAACAAGACCTCGCTCAGCGGCCTGGTGCCGGATGGCTCGGCAGAGTCGAGCTCTTGGCTGAAGTACTCGAGGTTCTGGCAGAAGTCGAACACTTTGAAGCAGGTCTTGTGGTCGTCGGGCCCGAACAGGTTCTCGCACAGCCGGGTGCCGCGCCCCAGCATCTGCCAGAACTTGGTCTTGGACCGGACCAGCTTGAAGTACACCAGGTTGACCACCTCGGGCACGTCGATGCCGGTGTCGAGCATGTCCACCGAGATGGCGATGTGGGGTGCCTTGTGTTTGTTGGAGAAGTCGTCGATCAGGCTCTGGGCGTAGTTCACCTGGTGGGTGATCACCCGGGCGAAGTTCCCGGCATCGAGCGCCGGATAGTTGGCGTCGAACCGCTCTTTGATGAAGTCGGCATGGAGCTGGTTCTTGGCGAAGATGATCGTCTTGCCCAACCGGTCGCCCCCGGCCACCTTGATGCCCTCAGCCATGAGGTGCTCAAGAACCCGGTCGACGGTGTCTTTGTTGAACAGCCACTTGTTCAGCTTGGCGGCATCCACCTCATCGGGCGGATCGAGCGGCTGGCCATCGTCGTCCTCGCCCCAGTCGAGCTCGTCCCACTCGTCCTTCTCGTCTTCGGACAGCTCGTCGTAGCGGATGCCCTCGCGCACGAACCTCAACGGCACCGACACGCCCCGGGGCGGCACCAGAAAGCCGTCTTTGATGGCGTCGTCGAGCGAGTAGGCGTCGGTGGGCACGCCGGTCTCCAGGTCGAACAGGTCGTAGGTGTTCTTGTCCACCTCGTCTTTGGGGGTAGCGGTCAGCCCCACCAAAAGCGAGTCGAAGTAGTCGAAGATGCCCCGGTACTTGCGGTACACCGACCGGTGCGCCTCGTCGATCACCACCAGATCGAAGTGCCCGACGCCGAACCGGCGGGTGCCGTCGGCCCGGTACTCGTCGATCTTGTTGACCATCGTCTGATAGGTCGACACACACACCCGCCCGTCCTCGGTGCCCTCGGTCACCAGATTCACCGGAGCGGAATCCGGCAGGTGGGCCTTGAACGCGTTCACCGCCTGGTTCACCAGCGCCGTTCGATCGGCCAAAAACAGCACCCGCTTCACCCAGCCGGCCCGCATCAACAAATCGACCAGCGCGATCACCGTGCGGGTCTTGCCCGCCCCGGTGGCCATCACCAACAGCGCCTTTCGCTGCTTATCGCGGTCGAAGTGCTCGGAAATCGACCGGATCGCCCGCTGCTGATAGTGGCGATCCACGATTCCCTCGCCCGCGTCCAGCGACGACAGCTCGTAGCGGGACTCCCGGCGCTGAATCAGCAGATCCAACTCGTCGCTGGTGTAGAAGCCCTGCACCCGCCGAGGCGGGTACTGGGTGTCGTCCCACAGCCAGTGCTCATAGCCGTTGGAGCAGAACACCGCCGGGCGCCGGCCGAACTCCGCCTCCAAACAATCGGCATACAGCCTGGCCTGCTGCTGTCCCACCTTGGGATCGACCAGGGCCCTCTTCGCCTCCACCACCGCCAACGGCAACCCATCAGCACCCCAGAGCACATAGTCCACATAGCCGACCCCCGAGCCCGACGGCATCCCCTGCACCTCGTACTCGACGTCACGGCCCTCGACGAATCCCGACCACCCCGCCTCGGCCAACAGCGCATCGATCTTGAACCGGCGAGTGTCGGCCTCCGACCAATCATGGGCCTCAGCCGGAATCGACTCAGCCGCCTTCTTCGCGACTGCCACCTGCCGGCGCAGCTCGGCCAACTCGTCCTCAAGCTCCTCAGCGGTCCGGGAGGCCTCCGCCAACCGCTGGCGGGCCTGCTCAAGGTCGGCGGCCTCCCGATCAAGCCGATCCTCAAGCTCCCGCCGCTCCCGAAGCGACGCCCGCTCCACCCGCCCCGCGTCCACCAGCCTGTGCGGATCGAACCGCAACGACGCATCAGGCTTGGAAGACCGCCCATAGGCGAACGCCAACCAGAAACAGAACTGGAACAGCGCCGAAACGATCTCCACCGCCTCCAACTTCGACGGCGCCTTCGACTCATGCACCGCCCGATTCCCCGCCCGCTGGATCTTCCTCGCCACATCAAACACCCGGCCATCAGCCAACGCCTTGAACCCCGGCTCATTCAGATACGCGTTCAGCTTTTCCTCATACGGCTGAGGCAACGACCCATCATGCCGAAACACCCACCTGACCCCCGACTCCAAGCACTTCCGCGCATAAATCACCGCCGGCCCCGGATCAGACAACGCATGCCCCTCCGCCCACGCCGCCATCTCGAACTCATCGAGGAACTCAGCCTCAAGAAACGAGAACTGCGACCCGCTCACAGCTCGCCTCGAAATGCCCGCTGCTGAAGCGAGGCAAATAGCACATCAAGCTGCTTTCTCGAATGCTGGATAGTCGCTTCAACCTCTTGGATGCGTAGAAGCCGACTGAGAAATTCGTCTTGGGCGGCACGCGGTGGCTCTAAAAGAGGGAATGCCCGAAGTTGCGTCATGTTGATCGAAGCAATGCCAGTGGTCTGCTTCGCCATGCGAAGGAAGTACCGCTTGCCACGATGACTTCCTAGGAGGCGACTCAGGAATTCTGGCGTCATGCTGTCATCAATGAGCCGTACACGAAACACATGATTCTGGTGAATGCAAGGATCAACTTGTCCGTTCCACACGGCACCTCGGCCAAGTTTGTCCGGGTCACCGCCCTCTGTCAGCACGATGTCACCAATCTGCAAGGAGTATTTGCTGATTTCCGCTCCTGTGGCCTCGATCGATTTCAACGGTTCGAGTTGGATGAAACCATCTTGGACATTTGCAACAGCGAGATAGGGAACAGCAGTCAATGTATCGCTACCGGTCTTGCGGCCCTTGGTGATTCCAGACCGGACTTCGGAGACATCGGCCAATACCCGATCATCCCTCCATCCCCAAGGGTTGGAGACAGGATCGCCAAACATTTCGATGAAGATGGCTTGGGTCAGGGAGTCGAGCCTCTCCAGGGCCTGATGGCGCTTCGCCCGGAGCGCCTCGGCAGCATCCAGCACCCCCGCAATCCGCCGCTGCTCCTCGACTCGGGGAAGGGGGATCTGAAATACCTCCAAGACTTTCGGGCTTAGACGCGGGAGATTGATACCCACAGTTTTGCTCGATGCACTGGCGATCATTTCTGGTGTCCGCAAGTAGTGCAGCAAGTAGCGTCGATCTAGATTGGGACCCGGCCGGATCGGCAATATGTCTGTGCTGCAGATACCTTCAAAGTCAGGAGCAGCGATCTTTGCAAGGTATGGGCGGAGTTTCCCATAGAGAATGTGGCCACCGGTGAATGCAAACTTGTTGCTCTTCAATCCAGATTCGCCAGAGGTAGATATTCTTTGGAAATCTCCACCACTAGTGATGTTATCCAAACCGACATACTGCTCCTGCCCCTGGATCTCGCCTGGCGATACAGTCCTTCGATCAATAGTGGCTACCTCGCCCAGCTTTACCCTCTGGAATGTCACAGGAGCATCATCCTTAGGTCCTCGATTCCCTTCTGAATACCCTCTTCCAGCGCAGCGAGCTCATCCAGGATCTCAGTCGGTGAGGCATAGTCCACCTCGTCGTAGACGACCTCTTTGTACCGGTTGATGCTGAGGTCGTAGTCGCTGATGACGATGTCGTCCTTCGGTACGCAGAAGGACTGCTCAGTTCGAGTACGCTTCAGCTCCGCGCCATCCCGCGCCCGCCATCGGGCAAGAGCGTCGGGCAGGTTGTTCTTTTCATGCTCTTCATCGCTGTGCAGCTCGGGTCCAAGCCCCAGCTTGTCCTCATGCAGAAGAGGGGTGCGCTTATCGTCGAGGCTGTAGCCGTCCGCTTCGAGGTCGTAGAACCAGACGTGGTCGGTCCCACCGGAGTTGGTCTTGGTGAACAACAAAATCGCGGTGGAAACGCCGGCGTAGGGCTTGAACACGCCTGAAGGTAACGAGACGATCCCGTCCAGCTTCTGCTCCTCAACCAGGATCCGTCGAAGCTCCTTGTGGGCCTTGGTCGAGCCGAACAGCACTCCATCGGGCACGATCACCGCCGCCCTGCCACCCGGCTTGAGAAGCCGCAGGAATAACGCCAAGAACAGCAACTCGGTCTTCTTGGTTTTGACCATCTGCAAAAGGTCTTTCGCCGTCCCCTCGTAGTCCAGTGACCCTGCGAAGGGCGGATTGGCGAGGATCAGGCTGTATCCCTCTACGTCGCCGGAGTGGTCCTCAGCTAACGAATCCCGATAGCTGACGTCCGGGTTCTGCACCCCGTGGAGCTGCATGTTCATCGACCCGATGCGAAGCATCGTGTTGTCGAAGTCGTACCCGGAGAACATCCCGTTGTGGAAGTGCTTCGACTGCGCGTCATCCGTCAATGCGGTCGGATGATTGTCGCGGACGTACTCCCCAGCCGCCACCAAGAACCCGCACGTCCCGCTGGCGGGATCGCAGATGGTGTCATCCGGCTGGGGCGCCACCATCTCAACCATGAGCCGGATGATGTGCCGCGGCGTCCGGAACTGCCCGTTCTGCCCCGCGGTGGCGATCTTGGAGAGCATGTACTCATAGACGTCGCCCTTGGTGTCGCGGTCCTCCATCGCGATGGCATCGAGGCCGTCCACCGCCTTCTGCAACAACGCCGGAGTGGGAATCGAAAGCCGGGCCCCGCCCATGTGCTTGGCATGCGTGCTGTCCTCTGCCCGGTCTTCAAGAAACGGAAATACGTACTGGTCAACCACCTCGTACATCTCCGCAGCCGCCATGTTCTTGAACCTCGACCAGCGCAGACCGCCATACGGCCGCCCCCTGGCCCGCCCCTCAGGATGGAAGTACTCCCCCTCCGGGAAAATGACCTCGTCAATCGGCTCCCCAGTCCGGTTCGCCTTGTTCTCAGCCAGCGTCTGCCGCTCGTCCAGCGCCTTGATGAACAGCAAGTAGGTGAGCTGCTCCATCACCTCCAGCGGATTCGATATCCCCCCCGACCAGAAGTCATTCCAGACAGCATCGATCCTGCTCTTCAACTCCCCCGTGATCATCACCCCCCATTTCAGCCCAAACCACACGCCCGCGCCCCATCCCAAGATTCGCTCCATGCAGGGGTGACGGCAGGCCTGACCTTGTCTCCAAGTCAGACGGAAGTGTCATTCCCCTTCCTTAGAATGCGGATATGGGCAAGAGAACCCGCCTGAAGCACTGGACAGGAGGTATCGCGAATGCGGTCTGAGGCATGGAGCGCTCTGTTCCAGATAATCGCAGTCGTGGGAGCGCTCGGCGCATTCGGATGGGCGAGGATGCCGCTGGTGGCAGCCCGACTCCGGCTGAGAAGTCTCATGGATCTTGAAATAGAAAACCTCAGCCGAACTACGGCCCGTCAGGTCACCGTTGAGATGAGGTGCGACGAACCGTTCTCCAATTCCGACCTTGCTCTGCCTGAGGGCACTTGGAAGTGGGGGCTGGCTGATATGGGTCCAGGGCAAAAGTACTCCTGCGATGGAATCAGAGAAAGACACTTGATGGCAGGTGTTTCGGTGAAGATCAGATGGAGGGGGATTGCGGGGCTTCCCCGTAGCAGATCCTACGAATTTGGCGGGCCAGAGTTGGCCAAAGGGCGCGTGTTCATGCGCAAGCCGGTTGTGACGACCAGCGGCTCTGCGGAGAGCAAAGACGCAAAAGCAATTGCAAAGGCGATTCAAGACCACGCTCGGGCGATCGTCGACCATTCAGATTGACACGGCTATGTCGATATGGAATTGACCGGATCCCGTTTTTTGGTCCATTCGGCTGTGGACGGGCATCCTGTCCCTCTCCATCAATGGCATGGCTACCCCTAAACCGAGGTGACCGGCCAATGGGAGGATGCTCAGATGCAACATGAGGCATTGAGTGACGCTCAGATCAGAGCGCTGGCAGAAGAGATCCGAGATGGGGCAATAGCTGCCGAGACCGATTGGGTGGAGTGGAAGCGCTCGCTTGATTTCTCAACTGACGGGGGTCGATTCCCGTTGGCCAAGAATGTGCTTGGCATGGCGAATCGTATGCCCGAGATCGCACTTCGCAATCTCGGAGGATACGGATACATTCTCGTTGGAGCGGAGCCGGGGTCAATCGTGGGCGTGAACCCCGTGGATCCTGCTCAACTTCATGATTGGATTGATCCCTACATTGGCGCGATAGGCCCCGCCTGGCAGCCTCGCTACGTGACGGTTGACGACAAGACCATTGCCGTCATCGAAGTCGTCCCTCCTCGGCCTGGCGATCCTGTTCACACTCTCCGCAAGGAGTGTGACGGCTTTCAGCGAGGCACGATCTTCGTCAGGAAGAACGGCAAGACCCACCGCGCTGATGATCAAGATGTCGTAAACCTCGTCCAACGCGCCAAGGGCGCCCGTCTTGATCTCGACCTGCTGCTCATCGGAGCGGAGACCATGAGTTGGTTCGACCGCACCGCGGTCGAGGCTGAGATCACGCGCATCGCGGACAGTTCACAAGATTCCCAACTCGAACACGCTCGCGGCTACAGCACAAGAGGCCAACCAGAGATCGCCCTTGCACAAACCGTGCGTCGCGCGTTCGCCAATGTGTACAGAGAAGAACAGCGCTCGCTTGATGAGTACAAGTCCGAGGTGGACGAATGGCATGCGAACTGGACCCACAACGCACCGCAGCACTGGGTCGAGAACTACATGCTCGCTGGTCATGGAATCTACTCGCTGCGGCTGCGCAACCTGACCGATCAGAACTTCGCAAGCGTCGAAGCGCGGCTACGTATCGAGGGAGTTCGGGTAGAGGACGATCTTCGACCCGAAGCAGTCGAGTTGCCAAAAAGGCCCAGGCCGTTCGGCACAGGCACCAGCCTGCTCGATTTTGGGGACTTCAACCAGGCCATTCTGATGCCGAGAGTCGACTTCGCTACACCTTTCGACCAGCCCGAGTTCTCCATCACCCAGCTCGAGGGCACCGTTGAGGTTGTGTGGGATGCGGGACACCTGCGACCGATGGGATCAGTCGATTCCGCCGAGCTGTGCATCCTCGTGGACTCCCCGCATGATTCGAACCATCTCCCAATTGCGTGGTCTGCGACGTCAACAAGCGTCAACGGAGTTCAACAAGGCGTCCTGGAAATCCCGATCGCCCCACACCCGATACTTCTCGACGACATCGACCACGACCTCCGCGACTGAGCACCAGGCGACCGCAGCAAAATAGTGCCGCGAAAACGTGGGCAAGCTCTATCGGTGGACATCAGCTGCTAACCAACACAGGTATCATGCAAGAAGCGAACTAGCTCGGCGAGAGTGCTCGCGGTAGCGCGTGCCAACTCACGTCTACGCCAACGGCACGTAGCTGAGCTTTCTGGCAGCAAGGTCACCCCGCAGAACACCGCCGTCGTTCTCACGGAGTTGCCGCCATGCGGCGAAACCTTGGAGCACGGCTTGCTCGACCTCCCAGAGATGGCGCTGTGCAACCTCAAGGCCAGCTGTGAAGGTCTGAAATGTCTTGAGTGCGTGGTAGTCGAGGTGGCGCACGTTGTTGAGAAAATTGTGCTCGCGGGCGTACGCGAACATGAATGCGGCGATCGCCTCTTCGATCACGATTGCCCGACCGCCGTCCTCGATGGCATCAGCCATTGTTCCCTTTGGACGCTTGCGCTTGAAGATCCTGCTCCGGGCCACGGGCGACCAACCCAGGACTGCGGCGTTGGCCAGGTGGAATGCATCGTGGTACCGGTAGCCACTGCCGTCGTAGGTGTTGTCTCCAAGTTTGTTGGCGACGGGTTTCCCATTCCAGATCACTTCGATCAGCGGTTCGGGTCCGTCGCTGGGTATTGGTCGAATCGTTACGGTGAACTTGCGGGGAAGCTGATGTCGCCGGGGTAGCCCTGCGTCGAAGTGGTCTGATGGTTGCCGGCGCCTCGGCGATTCGCTGCCGCAAGCCGCCCATCGATCGGAAGTCTTGGCCAGGTTGCGTCGGGCGATCTCGTCGAGCGAGAGGCCGGCCTTCTCGGCGACGTTTGCCGTGTACCAAAGGATGTCCCCGAGTTCTTCTGCAACGTTGTCCTCAAACAGCTCATACGCGGCCCCATCTCGAAGCCGCTTCTTGTAGCCGGCGAGCAACGTTCCGGTTTCACCCGCGAGTCCGAGCAACGGACCTAGCAGCGGGTCGATTTCGTCGTCGCTGAGATGCGGGAAGTGATCTGTTCGTTGGGATCGGCGCTGGTACTCGGCAAGGGTGAGTGATTCGTGCGTCATCAGGTGTCGGTCCCCCATGTGCTTGGTTGTGGGCTACTTGTGAGGCTCGTGGGATCTATCGCGCCAGCGCGTGCCCCGAACGCGATGAGATAGTCCAGCGGCAGCCAGCCGTACCCGCCCGCTCCCCATCCGGGACCCCAGCTGTTGCGTACTAGGAGAGTTCGGGCCCGTTCGCTCGTTCGAGCTCCAACCGCCAATACTGCGTGGTAGGAACCCTGCGGAGCCGTCAACGGAGGCACTTCGATAGTGCCATTGGACGTGGCTTGCTCGAACTCCGTTGTGACTTCAACTATCAACGCAACAGCGAGGCCGAACTCCAACTGGTCTTCGATGCCATCTTCGATGCCGTCGTTGGCGACCGGCACGGAGGACAGATCGGCTTGGTGCCAAATAGACGCCTGAGCCGCTAACGGGATCTGATCGGCTTCGTGGATGATCACAGAATTGAATGGCCAGTCCGCCAAACTGGGCTGGCCATCTGTCCGGAGGGCGTCGGCGACCGCTTCCAGTGTTGTGCCTTCACGAGATGCTGTGCCGCTTGCGACGCAGCTTGACCACAAGGCATCGGGTGCGAGTGGTTCGGGAGGCTGCGTGCGACATGCTTCATGTGCGGCAGTCACCACGATGGGGATACAGAGTGGTCGGGTTCCTTGGTCGATCGCGGGCGCGAACATCGGTCTCAAATCGACTGGTGGCCGATCCAAGCTGCGCTGCCGCCTTGCGTCGTACCCGGCCATCGCCTAGCGGTGTTCATCTACTGATGCTGCGGCGGCCGAGCGCCAGCGATCCCTCGCTGCGTCCGCCCAGCCGTCATCGCCATCGCTGATCTGATCGATGGTGAACGCCTCTCGCCGCGCTTCGACGGCCGCCGTGATTCGATACTCGTCGACCGGATCGGCATCTCCGTACTCGTTGCGCAGCACCAGCCGGAGCTCCGTCTTGCCGGGTTCATCCAACCGAATGCCAAAGACTCGGCGGCCCACCGCACCCACGACAAAATCCTCGTTGCGGACCTGCTGCACGGCTTCCCAAGCTTCGGAGGCACCTAGTCTTGCGAGACGGCGACTTCGGATGGCAGCGCCGGTCATCACCTGAGAGGTGCCATCCGCAATGTAGACATCACCGACCACGGTTGCTCGCCCACCGGCAATGGGAAGTGGCTCCGGTTTCTCCGCGGGCGAGGGTTGACGCGCTCTGTTGACGGCTTGGCTTGGGGGCTTGCGACGTGACTCCGCCTTCGGTACAGCCATCGCTATCTTTGCCCGGCCCAAGAGTTCGCCGTCGGCAAAGGGGGGAGGCGGCTGTGTCGCGGAGCGTCGTGGATTTGGGCCGGTACCTGGAATCGACCACCTGTAGCCGGTGCTGCGGTCTTCGGGCAACGAAATGATGATCTCGTCACCGGTCCGGACGTTGAGTTGTTGGTCGCGCCAAGCCATGTCGACCGGCCAAACGTCCGCAATGCCGACGACAGGTCGGCGTCCGGCGCCAATCGTCTGTTTGACCTTTAGCGGCTGCACCTTGAGCAGCTCCCGCAGTTCGTGCTGCGTGATCCGGTCGAGGTGGTACAACTGCCTCGCAGCTGCCTCATAGCTGGCGCCTGCTTCACGGGCGACGGTGTAGACGTCCAACGGGCCCAGTGACGTTGCATTGCGGCGCGACAGGGTGCTGTGAATGAGCGGGGGTGGCATCAGCAGAGCCCCAGCGAATACCTGCGCTAGAGCCTCCCGCTCTATCTCAGAGCGTCCCAGCACGTCCACTTCCGTATCGAGTGCAGCATCGTGCCCATCATCGAGTCGCCAGTGACCGAGCTCATGCGCCGCCGTGTACCGCTGGATTGTCGTTGGACGTTCGGTAGTGATGAGGATGCCGCCTGTGCCCTCTGGCAGATACGCCCCCAAGAGCCCATCGAGCGGAAAAAAAGCGAGCCACAACCCGAGGCTTTCGACCAAACCGAACACGTCCACCTGGCGCGCCTGATCCACGCCCGCCTCGTTCAAGAGCCGGTTAGCAGAGCTTGCAGCCATGAGTCGTCGCGTGTGTTCGGAAGGCACGGGCTACTCCGTTGGCTCAGCTCGGGTGGCCCCGGGTCGTCCCGCCCCGGCGAGGAACTCAGCGAAGCGCAAGACCTGCTCCTTGTCTTGATCTGACAGGGCCGCTGTCGCCCGATACAGGGGCGCATCCATATCGACCCCAGCACCCTCCTCTCCGAGCAGCCACGCCACCGGCCGGCGATACAGACGGCCGAGACGCCTGAGCTCAAGCGACGAGACGCGACGCTTTCCGGACTCGATCGCCGACACGCTCGCCCTGGGGATGTCCAGCGCAGTCGCGACATCCTCTTGGAGGAGTCCGATGTACTCGCGCGCTTCCCGTAGCCGCTGTGCGAGCGCCTTCTGTTCGCTTGTGTCGGATTCGGGCTCATCCGTACTCATGATCTGTCCTTTCGTTGGTGTGGCACTTCAAGGTCCTTTTGTCTCGCCCATGCGGAGGCAACAGCGATTGCCACAGCCCATCCACTCTCATGGGAGGCAGAGACGTGGAACTTCGAGATGCCGAGCGATCGGGCATGCTCGGCAGCCGAACCCCGTAACACGATGCTTGGAACTCCTGATTCCGACGATGCGATTTCGATTTCTCGCGGGTCGAAGTCGCTTATCCCCAGACCGAGGCACTTCATCACCGCCTCCTTCGCCGCCCACCGCGTCGCAAGACGCTCCGGGTCCCCATCGGCTTCGGCACATTCGACTGATGTCCAGCCCCGGTCAAGAAACGCCGGGCCGCCTTCAGTAACAAGTAGATCTAATCTCGGGACAGATACGACATCAATCCCAACGCCCACGACACCGTTGCGATCTTCGGCTAACGCCGATGCTCCGAGTGCAGACGCGAGTGCCGCAGATGGCGATGCCAGTAGAGCATCGACGTCCTTCACAACAGTGCTCCCAAAGACCGGACGAGTTCTTGTGGTCGCGCACGATGTTTCGGCTCCGCGTCAGCCAGCGTTGCATGGACCACTAGCTCACCGCAGTCAGCACCCGTTTGTTCACACAAGAAGTGCATTAGTCGGCTGAGGCCGACCAAGTTTCCGTATGCCTTTGTAATTAGGTATTGGTGGCGGTACACGGCCAGACAGTGAAGCGTCCCGTTGACCAAGGTGAGATCGATATGCACCAGGCAGGGAAAGCCCCGCGTACGCTGGTCACTAGGCGCATAGACTTGCACTCCAGCGACTGGTTCGGAAATGAGGGCATCGGCTCCGACATCGATGTCGAGCGTGTTGTTGGTTCGAAGACTTCTTGCGAACTCATTGCGAATGCGGGAGATCCTCAAGTCGAGCTGGTTGGTTCCGCCGGCCTCCTTCCCTGGCCATGTGATCATTCGTGAGAAATAGGTTCCTCGGTTGTTCGCTCGGACCCTACGCAACACGGGCAGCATGCCGACGTACCGCTCGTAGAGGTTGTGTGCCGCAGCATCTAGCTCTCGGACAGCCTGCTCATCGAGGTCGGGCGACCATGAGAATCCGGGGCTCTGGTAGAGCGAGTTCGGGAAAATGGTCCCTGCGACCGTCTCCACGCTCTGGCCACCCACCTCATTGAGCGCAAGATCGAGCACGTCGCGGACGGCTTCGTCCTCAGAGCCGGGATTCTCGACCGTCATCACCAAGTGAACGCAGCGGCCTTTCCGCTGACTGGCCGTATGTGTCAGGGCTTGGAGCCATGCCTCGCTTAAAGTCTTGGTGGCTTCGAGTAGCTCGCTCATGACTCAACTAGTGGTGCATCTTGCTTGCGGATTTCCCGATGCAGCATTTGGCTCAAAGCTGCTGGAGTAGCGAGATCGTCTTTGGTCAGGTCTTGAGGATTGACGAGCCGTCCAATTCCGCAAGACTCTTCGACCTGGCTGATCACCCACACCGCAGTGAGGCTGGCCACGCCAGCGCTGGGGCCACTCGGGGCCTCACCGACGCTTGTGAGCAACGCATTTACGTGGACCTCAAGCTCGGTCTCGCTGAGTCCGCGGACATCGACTGTGCTCTCAGCCTGACGCTGAGGCGGGGAAATGCTCCCCGTGTCGATGTCATCTGTCATGACATAAATGTTAGATTATCTGACATCCACTGTCAAGCACGCCGGATCCGCTTCAGCCATTCAGAGCTAGCTAGCGGCCCCGAAGCAGGACGGGGCCTGCGCGGACAACGGCAAGCCCCACTTTGGCGGGTAGCCCAGCGTCAAGGGCCGATGGTCGACCCGATACACCTGCTTTATGCGGCCCGGCCCGCCCACCGAGTGCTCGGGATGAGCAACCCGGGCATACTTGTCGACCTCGCAGAACAAATTCTGACAGTCAACGAGCTGAAGAGAACGACCCCACAGATCCTGAAACGGCGTCGGCATCTGAGTCGTCTCAAAGAAGCCGGTCGCCGAGACAGCCATCGCCGCGATCACACCGGCCGCATCGAGCCCGCCAGTGTCCTCGAAGCACTTGCCAATACCGCGAAGAGCGCCCGGGCCCGCCACAACGAACTCCATCTCGTCAAAGTCGAAGTGCGGCGAATAGTTCAGGTCAATGGCGTACTGAAACGCCAAAAACGGCCCGAACGACGGCACCTCGCAGAGCCGCTCATACAGGGTCCTCAGCGAACGGGCCTTCTCGAGGTCAGACAGCAAACCGTTCTGAAGCAGCATCTCGACCAAAGACAGGTGGTTGCGATGCTTGCGATCTCCACCCAGCCGCGGATTCGGCATTATGTACGCTGCCGAATACACGCGTCGGTCATGGTCGAAGAGCTCGTCTAATGCCTCTGCGTACCCCTCAGCGCTAAAGCCGACCGCTGTCGGCTGCCCGACGCGGTCAACCAGGTACTCCCAGGTGTCGACCCGGTTGAAAATCTTGAAAAGCAGAACCCGCAGAATCGTGTCGAGTGCGTCGCGCTCCTGGTCATAGATCACATGATGGAGCAGGTACTGGCTCACCCGATCCGACGCGCGATACGCATTCGTAAACCTATAGCGGCCCAGAACGGGATCTTCCGTCCAAGGGCCAGCCTCTCCGGACACACGGCGAAAGAAGATCGCCTGCCGCTCGGCCGCCAATCGCCAATACGACCAGAACACCTCAGTCACCCGCACCCGACGCCCGCCGAGCTCGACCTTCCAACTCCCCTCCAGCGGGACTCGACAGTTCTCAAAAGTGCGGCCAGCGGGAGACACCACTGGTCACAGTAGCCACAACGGGCTGCGGCTCACCATCCCATTCGTGAGCAGCGGAATCGCCCCACCGCCACTTCTGCCAAATGGATTGTGGCGTTCCCCAGTTTCATCGAGACATGCTCCACATGCAGGGCCAATGTCTAGTGGTCTGTCGGACGCTCCCTTGTCAAGCGGCGAGTGCTAGGGAGCGTCTGACGGGCCCTTGTCTCCGCCACTGGGTACAGTGGGAGCAATGGCACACCTGCCACCGTTCATCTCTATTGAAGAACTTGAGGCGATGACTCCCAACGAGCGGGTCGCCGCATTCCGCGAGCGAACCGTCAGGGATCTCAACGATCTCCCAAAAGTCTTCCGTAATCGCATTATCGAGAATGCCCAGCGTCAACAACACGGATGACCCGTCGCAGGTAGCTGAGTGCTGCCGCCTTTCCTACCTCGGTCAGCGTGAAGCGCCGGTCTCTCCAGCTTCGCTGGAAGGCGACGAGGTCGCATGCCTCCCATACCTGGCGGATATCGAACAGCGACCATGCCACGTCGCTGTCGGAGGGCGCTCGCCGTTCTCCGCCGTCTGTGGTTGTCCATCCCATGTCTTCGGCAACCTCGGCCACGAACGCGAGCACAGAGTCGTAGGACGCTTCCGTATCGCGGTCTGAGAAGGCGAGCAGGTTCAGCAGCGCTGTCTCTGCTGCGAAGCCGGGCCGCACCAACCCAGTGCTCCAGCCGCTCGGTGAGCACCGCGGTGCGCCACGATTGGCCCGGCAACGCCACGGGTCGGCGGTACAGACGACCGAGACGCCTGAGCTCAAGCGACGAGACGCGCAGCTTTCCGGACTCGATCGCTCTGGGGATGTCCAGCGCAGTTGCGGCATCCTCTTGGAGGAGGACGATGAGACCAAGATCGAGCCCACCAGCCGAGGCAGAGGTGCTGTCACACCCACCGGGTATACTTTTGGACCCATGAAGCCTGGGAGCCCAGAATGACCAGCAGCACAAGTGCGGCATCAAGCGCCTTTGCCATTGCAAATGAGCTGTTAAACCGCAACCCGCGGCTCTCGAAGCTGAAGCTCCACAAACTTCTCTTCTTCATCCAGGCAGAGCATCTTGCCTGGTACAGTCATCCGGCGTTCCCGGAGAGCATCGAGGCATGGAAGAACGGGCCTGTAGTTGCAGATGTATGGCACGACATGGCCAGCAGGGGTGCTAGGTCTCGCAGCATTCCCCAAAGCCTCGATGATGTGATGAGGTCTGTGGCCGCCAGATTTCGTGGGAAGAGCGGTAAAGACCTAGTTGCGCTCGTCCACGAGGAGGGACCCTGGGTGGATGTCACAGAGGGTGGAACTGTTGTAGAGAATCAGATCATCACCCATGAGGCGATGCGGGAGTATGCCCAGCGGTTGCCAAAGGAACTGGTGCCAATACGCGAGGCGCTAAAGGATCATCCACGGGACCGCACTTTTGTAGCTGATCCCAGCTGAGGAAAAGATCCTTACCGCTCAGTACGAAACCCCGCCATGAGCAACAACGATCCTTGGGAGACCAACGCCCTGTCGCGCTGGAGAGAATTCAGTCGCTCGCGCTTTCTTCCTCAAGAGGCGGAAGCAGACGCGCTCAGATTCATCAAGCAGTTGAGAGCCGACCCTTTTGGCACCCCCGCGAAGAGGGATCTAGTCGGCGAGTTCTACACCGTCGTCCATCAGGGGGAGATGTGGCACATCGGTGCAGGTTTTACCATCAACACCGAATTCCGCCAGGTCGATGTAATCGGCTACGAATTGATTGATGAAATCTGAAATGCCTGCTCACCGGCCTATAGGCCGTTGGCGATCACCACCTAGATGCATTTTGGGCGTCGGCTATTCCAGGGAGGTGCGGGGTCCGGCGGCGACGTGGCGCAGGTAGCTGAGTGCTGCCGCCTCACCTACCTCGGTCAGCGTGAAGCGCCGGTCTCCCCAGCTTCGCTGGAAGGCGACGAGGTCGCATGCCTCCCACACTTGGCGGATGTCGTAAAGCGACCATGCCACGTCGC
Source organism: Candidatus Poriferisocius sp. (assembly GCF_965208475.1). GTDB lineage: Bacteria > Actinomycetota > Acidimicrobiia > Acidimicrobiales > Bin134 > Poriferisocius. The sequence continues at coordinate 2,116,262 of NZ_OZ242338.1, forward strand.
TGTCAGAGGGCGCTCGCCGTTCTCCTCCATCTGAAGTTGTCCATCCCATGTCCTCGGCAACCTCGGCCACGAACGTGAGCACAGAGTCGTAGGACGCTTCCGTATCGCGGTCTGAGGAGGCGAGCAGGTGCAGCAGCGCTGTCTCTGCTGCGAAGCCGTCCCACCCCTGCGGTGCCATGTGTCGGGTAAGGGCAATCCACGCTTGTACCGGGTCGGATGCCATTGCCGCCCCTGCGGCGGTCCGCACCAGCTTCGACTTGCGCTTGCGCAACGCCCCAGCGAGTTGCAGCCATTCCCGCAGGGCCAACAGCTTGTCATCGTCGGCTTCGGTGCGCATCTGGCGATCCATCGGGAGCACGAGATCCCACGGACGCTCAGCTTGCAGCGACCTCACGAATGAGGGCGCCAGATAGCCGGCTTGGGTCAGCGGCTGCTCGTCGCCGTGGCGATCAAGCAGCCACACCAGCGGAGCAACCGCAGCCGAGGCTCCGCTAGGAGGCCCTACGGGGTGCAGCAGCCGGTTCGCCACCCCCGCACGGGCCGATCCCAGCCGGTGGCTTCGGCGCCGGGCCGCACCAACCCATTGCTCCAGCCGCTCGGTGAGCACCGCGGTGCGCCACGATTGGCCCGGCAGCTCCGGGTGATCGCTTTCCAAGGCGGCCTCCGCCACCGCAGCCTGCGCGACTCGCCAGCCGCTACTGCCCACCACCACATCGCCGGCGGCAATCGCCATCTCCAGCACATCCTCGACCGCCGAGTGGGCCGCCGCCTCCTCGCCGCCCATGAAGTCGCTCCAAGCGAAGTCGGCCAAATCGGGAGGGTCGATGCCGGATTTCTCCATTGCCCGGCCCATCGCCCGGTGCCCGTCGGCGTCGCTGCGGTCGAACGCGGCATGCACCTCCGCGGTGATGGACGAACGGCAGATGGCCGCGTACGCATGCAAACCCAGCTCGTCGAACAGCGCAGCAGCCCCATGCCCGAACCGGCCCATGTACCCCGCCTCGTCGGTGATGTACTTGGTGGGCACTGCATGCCAAAGCCAGTACTGCAACCCGGCCTGCCGCAGTACACCCGGCCCCTCTCCCCAGGTCAGCGCTTCGTAAGCATGTTCAGCCGAGCGCGCCAGCCCCTCATCCCGGGCCGCGACACGCGAGAGAGCCTCAACCACGTCGTCCTCCGACAGCCCCGCGGGATCAACCAGGTTGCGAACCGGCCCTGTCACCCCAACAGCCTGCCAAACACCCGCAACCTGCACACTGCCATCAGCCCCCTTTCAATGGAGACATGCTCCACATGGAGGAGTCATGTCTAGGCGGATTCAATCGAGAAGGAACCGCACCCGCACGAAGCCGCCGTCCCGGTCTTGTTCGATCTCAGGCTCAGTGCCATTGAACTCAAACATCGCCTTGTGCATGATCGGCCATCCCCGGCCGCGTCGCTCCATGAAGCCAAGTGCAAGCATGCAGTTCGCCATGTACTCGTTGCGAGACCGGGCGCGACCCCCGGCACGCACGCTGTCAGCGGTCATGTGATTGGGCAGCGTACCCGGACTCGTCACCTCAACGCGCCCGGCGAAGACCTCAAACAGGATCTTCGAGCCAGTGATCGCATAATCGCGATGCACCACAGCGTTGACCAAAGCCTCCCGAAGTGCCTCCAAAGGCAGCAGGCGTCGGTCGTGCCGCCGGAGTCCGCGGTAAACCTCGAACTTCCCCAGACCCGAAAACCATCCCACGGCACGCTCGACCTGCTCGCTGAGGCGACCTTTGGCCTCGGAAGTCTGAAGAATCTCATCGGCCCGCCCGTCGCCGTCGTAGGCAACGCATTCAATGTAGAAGCTCTGCGTCTGCGGATAGTCCTGCGGTGTCCTGCCGAATGCGAGCACACCATATAGCGTCGGTTGCAGTTCCCCACCGATCTCGGCGATAGCGCCGCGGTTGCGCAAGTCGTCGTCGGCGTTGGGTTGCGGGTCGCTGGCGGTGTCGATGCCCAGTGAGGCCAGGTAAGACCTGAAGACCTGCATATCGAGGTCTGATGCGGTCGCCGCACTGATGGTCCGCTCCTCTGTCAAGACGTAACCGAAAGTGTTATAGAGGTCTTGCAATTCGGTCGGCGACGGCTCGACGCTGCTGCGGCCGCGACGTACCCATACTCGACCGTCGTAGCGCATCGGCTCGAAGCCGCGCTGACCAGGCACCTCAACCCAATGCACCCAACCCTGCGGGTCCTCGTGCCGGCCCAAGCGAGCACTGACGGGCGAGCTGCACCCGGATTGCAGGAACGACGTCAGCCGTTCCTGAACTTGATCGCTGTCTTCAGCTACGCCGATTATCTGCTGGCTGTCGCTGACGCCCAGCAAGACCAACCCGCCTCCCGTGTTGGCAAACGCGCAAATTGCCCTACCAACTTTGCCGTGGTCTCGAAAGTGCAGTTTGAACTCGGTGTATTCGTCTTCCCCGGCGGCAATCCGGTTTAAGACTTCGATCCACTCCATGCCCGCACTCAGAACCCGTACTTGAGCCGGCGAAGGCGGAACGCCTCGTCGCCGCCGTCCACAGTACGAACAATCGCATCACGCACGGACGCATCTTCAATAGCACCTGAGGCTGCCACAAACCCTCGGTCGGCACCGGCTTCGAGTTGGACCACCTGGTCGGCATCGCCGTTGACCACGATGTTGGCGTTGTGGGTTGCCAAGATCACTTGGCGGCGGCCTTTGAGACGCCCAAGCGTTGGCAGCAGTGTGTCGAACAAGAATCGGTTGTCCAACTCGTCTTCTGGCTGATCGATGACAAGTGGGCGCTCGTCTGCTGCTTCCAGCAGCAGCGAGAGCAGAATATTGACTCTCTGACCCCCAGAAAGCTCATCAAGGGGGCGGTAGTCATCACCATCCGGCCGGAACTCAAGCAGGTAGCGGTCGGGACAACGCAACGAGGCGAGTTCACGGCGCTTCGAAGGAGTCATCTGCACGCGGAACGTATCCTGGACCGCTTCGCTCATGCCGACCTCTGCCAGGCGAGCGGACTCCAGCAGGCTCAGCAATTCCGCCGGTGATGGCCGCTGTGAATCTTCGCATTCGTTCCACCAACGCGTGATCCCTCTCTGAGCCAGATTGGTGATGAATTCCTCCAAGGACTCTGAGCGGCCGCTGTCGATGCGCCGTGCCGCAATTCGTCCCTCGAACTGACGGTCAATGCTTTGCGAGACTCGATCGAATGCATCTCGCTGCTTCTGCACAAGCTGCTGCCGCCCCTCCAGCGATCGCTCGAACAAGACGTTCAGTTGATTGAACTCGGCTTGGACTGAGTCAAGGTTCGCCTGATAGCTGTCACGCAACGCTGCCCGGGAATTCAGCGCCTGAAGTTCGCTGATGCTCGAGGCGTCGATTCCTTGATCGGCCAGCACCCTGTCCACTTTCTGGCGCAATTCGTCCCGATTCTGCCCCTGTCTTGTGCTGATAGCCTCAGCTGTGCCTTTGGCTACCGCAAGCTCAGCGGCGAGGCTCTTCGCATAACCGATGGCGCGCTCCCACTGGCCCTCCAGCTGTTCATTGAGGGTCCTCGCGTCCTCATCCACTGGGGGCGATTCCAGGGATTCGACCGATGAGGCAAGGCCCTCAGCTTTGGCGGCGACGTCTTCAATTGCAGCAGCGTGGCTGCTCCAAGCAGCAGCCGCACCCGAAGCACGATTCAGGTCGCCGACTCCAGCACTGGCAAAATCTTCGAGCCTTTCAGCAGCATCTTTGCTGTGGCCAAGGGCTTGTTGTGCCTCCGCGAGACCCTCCTCGAGATCGTTGAGTTTTCTAGCGGTCCGGCCGAGTTCTCGGTCGCTCTCAGCGAGCAGGGCGGCGCGCTCTTCAATGCCGCTGGACTCCGATGCGTCCAATCGAGCCAAAATTTCCTCAACAGCACCGGGCTCCTGCGCCAATCGTTGTAATTCACCTTGGGTGTAGAAGACCGCTGGCCACTGTTCATGTCCTGCTGTTAAGGGATCGCTCCCTGGACAATCCAGTTCAACCGAAGCCGATCCTGCAAGAAACCGCTCTGCGGCGCGCTGGGTAACATCCTCTTTCGCTCGTCTGTCATCTGGCAGAGGAGCCCCTACATGTACTCGGAGCCCATCGAGAAGGGTGCTCTTGCCGGTCATGCTGGCACCAATTACGCAGGTGAGATCAGGGCTGAACTCAAATCTGGTCGGAGCATCGCTGCCCTTGGGCTGGCCGAAGAAAGAAGCCTTGCCATCCACAACGACCGACCGCAGCCAGGGCCGTTCGTGCCGAGTCGCATCTGGGGCTTGCGCCAATTCACGAAGATCGCCGCCCTCATCGCGCACATGCCCAATGCGCAGCCGCGATCCCGACGCAACGAAAGACTGGCGCAGTGCTTCGATTGTCGGGGAGGCCATCTTCAACCACACATGGCGATTCCCGGTCTCTTCGACGGCATAGGCATCGCTGCTGTGGAAAAACGCGTGCCGATGTTCCAGCATGGATTTGCGAAGCCATTCACGACCCCTGAGGGCATCTTCTTCCAGACGATTGTCGCCAAGTTCGAGACCGGAGATCTGGCTCTCATCAAAGTCTGCCAAGACTTGGGCTTTCTGAGTTTCGAAGAGCCCCTTATCACTATCGATATGGGGAGCCAACACGAGACAATTCCACGAAATGAACTCCTGGTTTGCGGCGGTACCAGAATTTTCCTCCCAATAGCTGCGCACAAGCTCGAAGACCTCGTCGGGGCGCTTTTTCGTCATCTGAAGCGTTTGTCCCGACCACGGTGGAACTCCGTTCATCACCAGGTCGAAGAGCTGCAAGTATCGGTCCTTACCGATCTCAGGGTCGAACAAGAAGATCAAATGCAAGCCGTCTTTTCCACGGTTCAGACTCGGCTCAAACCCTGGGAACACGGCGAAGATCCGGTCACGGAACGGCACTCCCTCGTCATCACAACCGTTGTTCCACTCCTCCACGATCTGCCAGGTGGCGCTGAGATCTCCATTGTCGCCCATGCGCGGCCTATGCGGCGTCAAGCCGAGAACTTGCACGCCATTGTCGATTGCCCCCTGAAGGAATACACGTGCATAGGCAACGAGCTGCTCGGGGTCGCTGATTGGACCTTCAATGCCGGCAGGAACTTTGGCGCGCCCGCCTGGAGCATCGTCGATGGTGTGGATGTGCAGGTCGGCCTTGAACCAGCGTGCCCCGGGAACGTCGCGGCGCCAATTGTCAGCCTGACGGCGCTCAAAACCCATGTTCACGCCTCCGAGCCGCTTGTATCTAGCTACTAATGGTACCGCGACTGCGGTCTACCGGCACCTACCAACGATTGGCTCGCCACGGGTGAGTCAGCCGCTGAGTACCATGATCACACGATGGACGATGTGACCCGCCTGTTGGCCTATGAGGAGATACGACAGTTGGCGGCTCGGTACGCGGTGGCGGTCGACCGCCGGGACATAGACGCCCTAGTCGAGCTGTTCATCGAAGATGTACGAGTGGGGCGGGATGCCTTCGGCCGCGACGCTTTGAGGGCCAATTTCGAGGAGCAGCTATCGGCCATCGGGCCATCAATCTTGAACATCGGCACCCATCAGATTGATTTGATCGACGACCACCACGCCACCGGCCACGTCTATTGCAAATGCGAAGTCGCAGAAGGCGACCGGTGGATCCACCAGGCCATCCGCTACGACGACACCTACGAGCGCCGCGACGGCCGCTGGTACATCGTCCGCCGCCTCCACAAGCTGTTCTACGGTGCCGAGGTGGGGGTGAACCCGCTGGGCCTGCCGCCGGCCAACTGGCCCGAGAACCCCGACGGCCTCGGCACCCTCCCCTACGATGACCCCACCTGGCAGACCTTTCACACTGCTCCGCGCTCATCCACAGTGAGACAGTCTCCTTCCTGAAAGCAGACAACTCTGCAATTGTTCCTCAAACGTTGGCAGTGCCTAAACCAATTCATCCCCTTCGGGGATTTTGCCGGTCACTCGGACGTCGCCCGTCACATGCACATCACCCGACTCGCGAGCGTCGCCCGTCACATGCACATCACCCGACTCGCGAGCGTCGCCCGTCACATGCACATCACCCGACTCGCGGATATTTCTGTGCAGCTTCCGCATCTTCAAGAATTCACAAATCAACACAGCCATCGCGAATATCCAGACAATTCCATACACCGCATAAAGGGTGTCAGAAGGAGACCACCGACTTGATACCGCAGCCACCATGAATCCCACACCCAAAGGAATGCCTAGCGATCGAAAGAAGGCCAATTCAAGTTCAGGATCAATTGATTGAATCTTCTCCAACAGCTTCCCAATTCGACCCCTGTACTCGCCTACAGTGCCCGCCCGTATTTTCTTTGTAGCCCAGATACTAAATAACGAAAAAACTATAATAACGAGGCCAAACAACGCAAACGTAATGAGTTTCATCCATTCGCCAGGATACTTATTTGACTCAGCAAATCCGATGGACAAGCTACTCGCGATGCTAATGGCTGCAGCAACTCTTGCGTAAGTTTGTTGCAGCTCACGTTTCCTTGAACTCATTTTAGAACTCCCCTACTAACGATCACTTACCGCACAATATTAGCATGACTGCAAAGATACAATCTTGCATTACCTACTCTTTTTGTCAATCGTCCTGGAGCTTCCGGATATCTCTACTCATTCGTGGCTGGCCTTCTCTTGGGCATGACAAACAAGCATCCTACTGACTGCCCCTCTTCTACACTATGCAAAGGTTGTCATGTTATCCGAGACATTACCCTTCTACATTACAAGACATCTAGGACTTATACACGAGAGTGGCGAAGCAGCCCCAGTCCAAGAGCTTTATTCCAGTCAGCCTGAAACAGCAATACTATCAGATTATCTTAGAGAAGGGAAGGGATCTATACGCTCCTACCTATCGATACGTTATCTGATCTTAGAAAGACCTTCCCACTCAATAGGAGAGCCTCCTTGCTTCTTAAAACCGTCTTTCCAGATGGCGGCGTATCATCTTCATGATGATATACATGGACAAAATCAGCAGTATTAGCCACCATGACTGGTTGACCGCAAGCAGGCCGAGCATGAACCCTGCTTCGTCGAATACTGCCTCGTGGTAGTTCAACAAGTGTCTGGGCCATAGCGAATCAGCTATGAGCCGAACCAGAGTATGCAAAAGGGCAACCAGCGGTATACAGGGAATTCCTGGTTGAACTCGCATTTGATATAGCGGGTCTTGTCGGTCTCCAGGTCTTTTACTCGAGCACGGGCTCCTTTTGTTCCAGTCCAGTCCAGCCCAGCCCCAGGGTAAGGGCTCCGATGTCAAACGGCACCGATGCCCGTCGGAGATCTCGATCATGTCCCCCAGCGCTACTTCTGCCATTGTCTTCGTTCCCGACAATGTCATGCTCTATCCCTGCCTCTCCTTTTATTTTAGCTGTCTGCATATTGATCTCGTCCGCCGATGAATATGGCAGCTTCCGCCCAGTTACATGGCCCGAATCTCACTAAAGGAAGAATTGCCTGACCGCCTCAGAGCCGGTAGGGAGCCGACCGTCGAGATAGCGGTGCGACAATACCACCACAGCCAGGTATCGAACGGTGGCCCGCTTTGCACGGTCCCCTTCGGCCTAGCTGTGCTCGCTATCTCGACAGAAAGCAGACTCACCGACCGAAGGGGGCCACCTTGCTCCGTCCTGCTGCTGTCCTATGCGTAGTACTGGGCATCTCTGCCTGCTCCGGCCCTGGAGATGCTCCCTTCTCACAGCCCAAACCTGTCGTGACTGCGACTCCCACTATGGAGCCGACCGCCGCCAGCACTCCCGAGCCGACTGCTGTGGCCACCCCCGAGCTGACTCCAGTTCAGATTATGGTGGAGGCACTTTGCCCGGATACCAGGGAGAATACCGAACTCGAATACGACTACGACTCCCGCCAGCTCTCCCAGTACGAGGCGCAGGACTTCTTCTGTGGTCAGCGGGCGATCAAGAGGGTCTGCCCTGAGACCCGCGAGCACGCTGGCAAGAAGCACACGCACTACCCCGACGAGCGAGAAGAGGACTTGGGCGAGACGATCAACTGTGGTTCGCCCGTTTCCCCTGTCCCGCAAAGCCCCTACACGTCGCGGCAGGCATTCGGGGACGTGAAGGGTGATCATGCGGTGACTGCTGTTCTCGACAACAGTCGGGACATAATTGATATCGGCAATTACACGGAGCAATGTTTCGAGGGCCGTCCTGATGATCGCGGAATTCGGAACTGCGGCCAGTTTCCTATCCCACGAGAACTGACACTTGACCCGAGTCCTCTAGCCGTACTCCAAATCACCTCTGTCCACCTTGTCGGGTGGGAGTTCGCAGAACTCTCTAGTGAGTTCTGCGAACTCGCCACACTCTTCCTCAAGCGGCAGACCATTGATCACTGTGACATTGCGTTATTTGCGTACTACTTCCTGGCGCTGGTCTTGCCGCGCATACAGTCGGAGTGCCTCGTATGACAGCTGAATTCGCCCGCTCATACTACCGGCAACAGTCAACATGAATCTTGCTTAAGCCATAGGGCGAAAGCCCAGAAGAGTGGTGTCGTCAACGTCGTCGTAGGCGGCCTCTACCGCCATCCCCACTGAGATGTCAGCGACGTTGCAGTCAACCATGTTGCCCACCAGGCGGGGGCCCTCGTCCAAGTCCACCAGGGCGATGGCAAACGGGATGCGGCTGGCCAGAGCCGGGTCGTGGCCGGCCCGGTCCACGGTGAAGGAGTACACCGTGCCCCGACCGCTCAGCTCTCCCCATTCCCAGTCGTCGCCCAGGCAATCGGGGCATCGGCCCCGGGGATAGAAGAAGTACCCGTCTCGGGGGCAGCGCTGAAGTACCAGCCGCCGCTCTCGGAGGCCGTCGAAGTAGGGGGCAGTTATCGGTGTGGGGGTGGGCAGGGGCCGGCCGTCGCTGGAGAAGTGAACCATCAGGCCCCCTCCAAGATGAGGGCCACCTGCTCGGCCAGCATCCCACCGGTGCCGTTGGCGTAGGCGATGTTGCAGTCGGGCACCTGGCGCTCGCCGGCCCGGCCCTGCACCTGGCGCACGGCCTCGGTGATGTGGCTCATGCCCCCGCCCAACCCGGCCTGGCCCATGCCCAGCTGCCCGCCGTGGGTGTTGAGGGGCCAGTCGCCGTCGTAGCGCAGGCTGTGCTCGTCGATGAACCGCCCGCCCTGGCCCTTGGGGCAGAACCCGGCGTCTTCGATGGTCAACAGCACGGTGATGGTGTAGCAGTCGTACATGGAGGCCATGTCCACCGCATCCCGTGACACCCCGGCCATGGCGAACGCCCGATCGGCGGCCAGTCGGATGGGGGTGTCCACGATGTCGGGGGCGTAGGTGATGCTCTTGTGGGTGAGGTGCTCGCCGTAGCCGCTCACATACACCGGGCGATGCGGGCACCGGGCGGCCCGCTCCGCGGTGGTAACCAGCACCGCCGAGCCGCCGTAGCACGGCATGACGATCTCCAGCAGCTTCAGCGGGTCGGCCACGTAGCGAGAGCTCATCACGTCGTCGACGGTGATGGGCTTGCCGTAGAACACCGCCATGGGGTTGGCCTGGGCGTTGTAGCGGGAGTCCACCGCCACCTTGGCCAGCGTCTCCTCGCTGACGCCGTATTCGGCCATGTACCGGCTGGCGGCCATGGCGAAGCTGGGGGTGGCGGCCACCAGCCCGGCGGGTATCTCGAACTGCCCCTGGGGCGAGCCCCAGACTTCGCCGCCCATGTAGGCCCCCATCTTCATCTTCATCGGGCCGCCGTTGGCGCCCGGCTGGGGCGGGGCGGGCACCGACGGCGTGAACACCAACACCGTCTCGCAAATCCCCACCTCGATGGCGGCGGCGGCCCGCCACACCATGCCCGCCGGGGTGGCCCCGCCCAGGTCGACCACCTCGTTGAAGTTGCTGCGTACCCCCAAGAACTCGGCCAGCGCCGAGGGGGCGAACATGGGCGACTCCCGCAGGCCGTTGATAACCAGCCCGTCCACCTCGCCCTTTTCCACCTCGGCATCGGCCAGCACTTCAGCCGCCAGCCGGGCACAAGCCTCCATGGTGAACATGGGCTCGTCCCACACCCGCTTCGGCGCCCACTCCGTGAGCCCCACAATCGCCGCCGCTCTCTTTCCCATGCGCCTCACACTACGCGCGCCCCAAAGGCGCGCAACTGGTTGGGCCCAGCGTTAGACGAGGTCGCGGATGCGGAGGCCGCGGACTTTCTCGAAATCGCTGCGGTTGCGGGTGGCGACGCTGAGGCCGTGTTCGATTGCGGTAGCGGCAATCAGAGCATCGGGCAGCTTGGTTCCGGTCTCCCGCCGGATCCGACCGGCTCTCTCAGCGATGGCTCGGTCTACAGGGAGTTCCCGAAATGGCGACAACAGTCGGTTGACCATCTCAGTGGCGGAGTTTCCGGCGTACAACTCGGCCCGAGTGATCACTGAGTAGTTGAGGCGGTGACGGCCGGGGTGGAGTTCCGAGGCACCTCGGAGATGGTCGATGAAGATATCGGTGTCGACTAAGACGTCAGCCACGAGTCCACTCTTCCCTTCCCGGAGCCGATGCACCGGGGAGAGCACCAAACGTGGCATTCAGAGCAGCGCCGGACTCTGGCACCTCGGACTCCAGATAGGCATCAACCGCGTTGCGTATCACCTCGGCCATTGTGACTCCTTCAGCCTGGGCCAGCGCATCAATCCGCTTCCGCTGCTCCTGCCTCAAATACACCTGCGTGCGCACTGCTGACATACATCATAGCATACAGCATGAGACTGCCCTTTGGAGCGGCGTCAGGTGCACAAGGGCTGGCCTCTTCAAAACACGGCAATTGGATTGACCGCGCATCCCGTTCCCCCGGGGAGTCGCAAGGGGGCCACGGTCAAGAAGAACTCCCAGCGGTTGTGAGCGGCGCACACATCGGCCAGTCCGACCAAGTCCAGGTTGTCCAGCAGATGGACTCCCATGCCGGCCAGGCACTGCTGATGGATGGGACTGGGCCACCCTTCGATCATCGGCGAGCCGGGGCCGAAGTTGTCCGACACCCCGTCGCTGCCCAGCACGGCCACATCCCGCTCCCGAATCCACGGGAGGGTGGTGACGTGCAGGCCAGCGATGCCGGCTGTCATCGGCTGGGGACCCTCCATGAGCCTTCGGCGGGCCCGGCCAGTGGCGATGAGGCAGATGTCGCCGGGGCCGACTGCCATCCCAGCAGCCGCCTCGGCCTCGTCGAGCTCTGCGGGCATGACCGGCTCGGACGACTCGATCCAGTCCACGCCCCGCAACCGGGGGATGTCCAGCAGAACCCCTCTTCCGCTGATGCCCCCGGCGCCGGCCATGACCGAGTTGCGCTCCCCGCCCACGCTGCTCTTCACCGCGGACGCGGGAAAGCCGTTGTACATCTGTCCCCGGACGAACACATGGCACAGGGCGTCGAGGTGCGATACCGCGAAACCGTGGCAGGCGATCCCCAACCAGTCGGTGGTCTGCTCGAAGCCGGGCAGCGGATTGTGATGGGCGGCGTCGCCGGCCAGCAGCATGTGGTGTTGGGCGGGAAAGGGATTGTCGGGCCCCGGCTCCGACGACAGGTCGAAGGCGCAGCTCACCGCTTGCCCGCTTTCGATGAGCGCCGCGGCCGCAGCCCGGCGCTCCGGGGTTATGAGGTTCAGAGCCCCCCGCTCGTCGTCTTCACCCCATCGCCCCCAGTTCTTGACCTGCACCCAGGTCTGCTCCATCCACGCCTCTGTTGCCTCTTCAGCCATGCATTTATGCTACGCCTGCGGCACCTGCCTCAGGTGCAGAGCGGTTCGAAGCGGTAGCCCCGGCGGGATAATTCGCCGAGGGCGATATCGAGGCCGAGGACCGTCTGCGACCGGTCGCCGCCGCCGTCGTGAAGCAGCATGATCACGCCGTCTCGGGCGTAGTCCACGAGGTGTTGGGCGACATCCTGGGCCGAGACCTGGAGCCAGTCTTTGGGGCTGGTGTCCCATGTGACCACGGTCAAACCATGCTCGGCTGCCCAACCCCGGGTGGACGAATCCATCGATGCATAGGGGGGTCTCAAACAGGCGCTGCCCCGTTGACCTAGCAATGCCTGGGTCCTTCCGACCGTTTCATCGAACGCCTCGCGGGTGAGGCCCCCGAGAGCCTCATGATTCCAGGTGTGGTTGCCAAGGGTGTGCCCCTCGTCGACGATCCGCTGGGTGGTGCCGGGATAAGCCTCGGCCAGCGACCCGACAACGAAGAACGTGGACCTAGCCCCATAGCGGGCCAGCACATCGAGCACTTGTGGCGTGTAGACGGGGTGGGGGCCGTCGTCGAACGTGAGGTACATAACCGGGGCAGACTCGTCGGGAACCGGCACCGGTTCGAGACCGGATGATCCGCCATCGACCAGAGATGGCGCCGCGGTCGGCACAGGTGTCGGCTCGGCTTCCGGAGTGGTGGCCAGCTCGGATTCCGGCTCGGGTTGCGGGGCGGCCGGCACCGGAGTCGGCGAATCGGGTTGCGGCGCGGCCGGCACCGGAGTCGGCGAATCAGGTCGCGGCGCGGCCGGCACCGGAGTCGGCGAATCAGGTCGCGGCGCGGCCGGCACCGGAGTCGGCGAATCGGGTTGCGGCGCGGTTTCCCGCCCGGTTGGCACCGGAGTCGCCGGGGCAGGCTCTAACGGCGCACTTGATGAAGAGGGTGCCGGCGACAGAGAACTAAGTGAGGAGGAGGTGCTTTGGCCGCACCCTGCGAGGAGCACGACCACAGAGAAGGCAATAGCTGCACACCGGATCATGCAACCAGTTAACTAGTCGACTACGGCGGTCGGGGGGATCCTTCGCTCCAGCAGGGCGTCGTAGCGAACCTGGATCTGGTTGGCGTAGCTGGGCTTGGTGGGAATGAGGAAATCACCCGCCCGGATCCCGGCCATGACCGGGCTTACAACTTCGGTCGGGGAGATTCCGTCTGCGGTCATATTCGAGAGCGACTCCACCACGAAGGCGTTGTCCTCGCTCTCGTCGGTGCCGTAGCGGTTGTCTCGCACCCGAGCAGTGTGGGCGATGGCGGTGTCGATGGCGCTGGGGGTGAGCACCGATGCGCCGATCTTGGCCCCCACCGCGGCCAAGTCCAGCGCCAAGCACTCGGTGAGCGAGAAGGCGGCGCACTTCGACACCACGTAAGGGCTGGTAAACCCACCGGCCACGAACGCGGCCACCGAAGCGGTGTTCACGACGCGGCCCTCGGTGTCTTGGGCGATCATCCGGGGCACAAACGCAGCGACACCGTTGATGATTCCGTACACGTTCACACCGAGCACCCAATCCCAGTCAGCCTGGGTGCGCTCCCACATAAGCCCAGCCTGGAACACCCCGGCGTTGTTGAACAGCAAGTCCACCTGGCCGAAGGCATCCCAGGCCGCATCGGCCAGCGCCTCCACCGAATCCCGATCGGCGACGTCCACCCCGACCGCCACAGCACTTCCCCCAATGGCCCCGGCGGTGGCGGTTGCTCCCTCGATATCGATGTCTGCGACAACCACCTTGGCGCCCTCGGAGCTGAATCCGGCTGCCAATGCCGCTCCGATTCCGCCGGCTGCCCCGGTTATCACCGCCACCTTGTCGCCAAAGTCCTGCATGACCCCATGCTGGCACGACTCAGCCGCAGATGCCGGAGCGGAGCCTCCTATGACTGAGCGTCAGATGCCGGTTCGGGCCAAATCTCGGGGTCGTGGACTCCGTCCTCCTCCCCCTCGCAAACCAGGTCGGGGTCGTCGGCCACCAGGGAGTAGATCCGACAGGATGCCAACGACACCCACTGGTTCGACAGGTCGAAGAACTCCCCCCGAGCGGTCACGATAGCCACGGCATACCAGCCGCCATCGGGAAGCACCACCAGCCCGGCATCGATCATCTGCCGATAGTCCGCCGGACAGCAGTTGGGCCGCAGCCACCCCGCCTTGTGCAGCGCTGATGCAGCCACTTCAGAAGGCAGCCGATCGACCAGAACCCCGTCGAGGTCTCTCGGGGAACCCACTGTGTGCGAGGTGTCCAGCAGCCATCCTTGGAGAACAGCCGTCTCGTCGGGCCCCAGCAGCTCCCCTTGATGGAGCCGGGCGTAGAAGTGGGCCAGATCGGCCGCGGTGGTGCGGTTGCCCAGAGGGTTTTCGGGCCGGAAATCCCGGGCCACTCGGTCGGGATCGTCGAAACGCCATGCCTCCAACCGAGTGTCGGACAGCTCAGCCACATCCCATGTCCAGGCGTTCACCGCATCCACTCCGCCGGCCAGGTCGATCATCCGTCCGCCGGCGGAGTTGTCCGACAGAATCACCACGTCATTGGCCAACGGCGCCACCGCCTCTACTCCTGCTGCTTGCAGAGCGGCTGCCGTCCACAAGGGCTTGACTGCGCTGGCCGAGATCCGGGTCTCACGGGCGCGGTATCCGTGGATCGACTCGTCGGGCAGCACCACCGCAATCGAGACCTGGGCATCGGGATTCCACTCTTCGGAGATCTCAGCCAAACGCTCCAACTCCTCAGCCAGCGCGGTCTCGAAGTCCTGGGGCAGAGCGGCCACGAACTCCTCGCCGCCGGGATCGGGAGCGGCGGGGACCCGAGCCGTCGCTTCGGGGGTGGCTGGCGGCATCATCTCGGGCGTCGGGTCTGTGGTGGGAGACGAGGCGGGGGTTGGCTCCTGCGCTGGAGAGGGCGCCGCAGGAGTGGGCGCAGCTCCGACATCTGCCCCGGTCGCTTCATCGCTCACCACCAGGGTCACCTCCGTGCCCCCGCCGCAGCCCCCAGTCCCGACAAAAATGGCGACTGCCAGCAGCGCTGTGGACAATCGCCTCTGAACCACGGGCACCGTCAACCGCACTCGATGTCGATGGGAGGCAGATTCAGGTCAACGAGGCAGTTGTCCAACACCAACGCGCGATGAAGCACGCCGAAGACTACTCGCCGAGACCGAGGTTCCCCCCTTTGCGCGGAGGAATGCCCTACAAGGGTGGATCTCCCGGCTCGTTTCCGGCGGGAGGGCAGCATCGGCGTCCGGTCTGGGGATTGGTTGTTCGCCCTCTTCGGGCCAATAATGGGAACAAGATGTATGGCCGCTACAGCCTGACAGCCAGCCGGGGCGAGCTTGCCCGGCGGTGAGCGCGAGTTCTCCTTGATGACAATTCCTCGACGCGGCGCGGCCTTCCTGGTCGGCTCTCTCGCTGCGCTTTGCCTGCTGGCCGCCGCTTGCGGCAACGACGACACTGGGGTCTCGGCCCCTCCGACCGCTGAGGCGGCAATCGTCGCCACGGTCGAGGCCACCCCAATGGCAACGACACCGATCACCGCCTCGCCCACCACGGCGCCCACTGCCGCAACCACGTCTCAGCCCACGGAAGCACCGACGCTCGAGCCGACGCCTCCTGAGCCGACTCAAGCACCCTCAGCTACTGCTGTCCCCACCCCCGACCCGACGCCAGAGCCCACCCCTGAACCCACGCCCACCCCAGATTTGGGCACCGCCATCGCGGTTGAGGTGGCCGGGGGCAAGCCAGTGGGCGGTGTGCAGCGCCACCGGATCGACGTCCGTGATCCCGTAACCATCACCGTGAGCGGCGATACTGCCGACGAGCTCCACATCCATGGCTATGACCTGGTTGTGGGTTTCGCCCCCGGCCAGCCCGGGACCATCACCTTTGAGGCCGACATCCCCGGCATCTTCGAGGTGGAGACCCATCATCACGGTGATCTGGTGATGGAACTCCAAGTGGGATGATCCCTTCGTGGGAACGCTGAGCACTGTCCTGGCCCACGGGGTTGGATCCCGGGGCGACCTGCCCCTGCCGTTCTATCTGTTCGCCGTTGGTGCTGCCGTCGCCCTGATGGCCACCTTTGTCAGCCTGGGCTTCTTCTGGCACCGGGCCTGGTTGCCGACGGCCGCCTCGGGCCGGAATCTGGGCATGGCCTTCGGCCGGGTGGTCGACCTGGTGGCGGTGCCCGCCCGGCTGGCGTCGCTGGGATTGTTCGTGCTGGCCCTGGCGAGCAGCATCAGCGGCTCTGAAGTGGGCAGCCAGCGGTTCGGACCGCTCACCGTGTATGTGGCCCTGTGGGTGGGGATGGCCATCGTCTCCGCGCTGTTCGGCGACGTGTGGCGGGTGCTCAGCCCGTTCGAGACCATCGCCGCAGCCATCGAGTGGGCCGCGGGAAAGCTGGGCCTTCCCCAGCTCGAGGACACCGGCGAGATTCCCGGCGGCTACTGGCCAGCAGTGGTGGCGCTGGGATGGTTCTTGTTGTTCGAGCTCTGCTACCACGACGGCACCACCAACTCAGCGGTCGGCGGGGCCATGATCGCCTACACGGTGGGCATGGTGGGCGGTTCGGCGGTGTACGGGCGACGCTGGCTGCGCCAAGCCGACGGCTTCGGGGTTCTGTTCTCGCTGCTGGCCCTGATGTCACCGCTGTACCGGGAAGACACCGGGGCGGTGCGATTGCGGGCTCCGCTCTCGGGGCTGGCGACCCTTGCCCCCCGCATCGACCTTCTGGCCGTACTGCTGTTGGTGCTGGGCGGCACCACCTTCGACTCGCTGGCCGGCAGCACCCTGTGGCCCGATTTGGTGGGCAACCACCGGGGTTGGACCGCCACCGGGATCAACACCGCGGGGATGCTCATCGTCATCGCCATCATGGCGGCGCTATACAGCCTGGGATCGCTGGCCGTGGGATGGTTCACCGACCAGACGGCAGCCGAGGTGGCCCGCCGCTTCGCCCACTCACTGGTGCCCATCGTTTTGGGCTACACCGTGGCCCACTACTTCTCTCTTCTGGTGCTCGACGGCGGGCAGAATTTCCTCCGCCTGCTGTCCAACCCCTTCGACCGCGGGTCCAACTGGTTTGGAACCGCCGACTGGTCGGTGAATTTCCTGCTGGTATCCACCGACGCCATCGCATGGGTGCAGTTCTTGGCCATCGTCATCGGCCATATCGCCGCGGTGCTGGTGGCCCACGACCGCGCCGTGGAGACCAGCGAGGTCAGCGAGGCCACTTGGGCCCAACGCCCCATGCTGGTTGTCATGGTCTTCTACAGCGTGGTCGGCCTCTGGCTTCTCCAGAAGGCCTGAGCGAGCACCGCCGCGGCCCACAATCTCGGAATAAAGTGGGGTATGGCAGCACAAGCCGAATTGGCCCACCTGAAGAGCGACGAACCCCTCGATCATGTGCTGGAAGTGCTCGACACCGACGGGGCAGTGATCGTGGAGGAGTGCTTCAGCAGCGAGGTGATCAACCAGATCCTCGCCGAGCTGATGCCCTATGCGGACAAGCCCGACTCCAACCGGACTTTCATCAACCCGATGATCGCGGCATTCTTCGGCGAGCACACTCGCCATGTGACCGGACTGGCCTCCAAGTCGCCCACCTTCGTGGCCGAGGTGCTGCTGCACCCGCTGATGCTCGACATCGCCGACGCCGTGCTGGGCCCCAACTGCGCCGACTTCCAGGTGAACGTGGCCCACATGCTGGTGGTGGGCCCTGGTGCTGAAGTACAGATGCCCCATCGCGACGAGGACGTCTGGGTACACATGCCCCGTCCCAGCCCCGAGATGGAGCTGTCGTCGGTGACCGCGTTGTGCGACTTCACCCGGGAAATCGGCGCCACCCGAGTGGTGCCGGGCAGCCATCGCTGGGAGTTGGACCGCCAGCCCGAGTTCCACGAATTCGCCGACGCCGAGATGCCCGCCGGCGCCAGGGTGATCTACCTCGGGTCGACCATCCACGGCGCCGGCGCCAATTCCTCTGACGGCCAGTACCGGCCGGCCTTCCACCTCAGCTACATGCTGGGCTGGCTGCGCTCGGAGGAGAACAACTGCCTGGCCACCCCGCCCGACATCGCCCGCACCCTCCCCCGCCGGGCCCAGGAGCTGCTCGGTTACGACGTCCACGACGCCGTCAACGACGGCGGCGGCTACCTCGGCGCCCTAGACATGAAGGTCCCCGCCGACATGCTCGCATCCGGCGACCTCTAGCCAGGCGGGGGGACCCGACGCGGCCTTCCCGCTCTAGCGTCGCCCCGAGGTTGCAGCTCGCGGCGTCTCTGACAACCCAGTCGCCGTCGTATTCGGACCGGCCCCGGGCCGCAATCTCGGCGAGCCAGCCACAAGCCCCGAGGATGTCGTGTATCCGCTCGTCGTCCCTTCGGGTCACAGCGGGATGGCGTCGTCGAGCATCCCGCGGCAGCTCTCTCGCATACATGAACGGGGCACAACGTCGACTCGGGCCCCCAGAAGGTCTTCGAGGTCCGCCTCCAAGCCGCCGATTTCGAACAAGGTGACGCCTTTTTCGAAGTCCACCAAGAAGTCGTAGTCGCTGTTGGGGGAGTCTTCGCCGCGAGCCACCGACCCCACCAGCGCGATGGCGCGGGCATGGTTGCGCTCGGCTGCGGCCCGGATCGCGGCCCCGTACTTCACCAACACATCGTCGCGGCGACCCACGCCCATCAACGTAACCCGCCCCTGCGCCGGCCAGCGCTCCCGAAAACGAGGTGCAGCCCTGCCCGCAGGGGCGTGTTCGGTTTGGTTCTTGGCGCGGCAAAGCCAGCGGCCGGTTGCCGCTAGTGTGTTGCGTCCGACTTCGGGCACTAACAGGAGCAGCCGGGATACCCCGGCAACATCGCAAAGCGCCCACGGCAGGATTCGAAGGGTTGGCATATGCCCTGGTGGCCGTCTCAGAACACTCGAATCCGACATTTCGTCCCACGATCTGTCCTACACGAGCGTCGGCATACGATGCCGGACCACGTGCAGGCCGCGATTGGCGGGGGCTTGTGTGCTCTACCCGCGTGCTGGGCGGTCTGGTCCATTTGTATTTCTACGCATCGTCGGCTGTTGAGACGGGTCGGGTGGCTTGCGACCGGCCTTTGGCGTGTTGCGACCGCTTGCGACCCGTGCGGTATTGCAGATTGGCGGGCATGGAAGCCGATACTCGTGAAAGCCATGAAATCCTGTTGACCCGCCTTCAGGTCGCGGCGCGCTGTGGACTGTCTACCAGCTCGATCTACCGGCTTATGCGAGAGGGCCTGTTCCCCGAGCCAATCCGCATCGGCCGGCGGGCAGTGGGCTGGCATGCGGAGGAGATTGGTGAGTGGCCCGCCACCCGCCCCCGCGCCACTGGCGACCGCCCCGCCTCATAGGCAACCGGCCACCCGTGTCGAATCCCATCGCTAGTACCGCAGGATGCGGCTGCGGGCTGGGCTGGCGTGGGCAGGCAGCCGCCAATAGGGAGACAGTCGGATATGGGCGTGAGGCATTCATCGGCGCAGCGGAAGCGCTTGGCGTTGAAGGCAAAGAAGCGCGGCGTTGAAGCGGTGGCCGAGCAGGCTGGCGTCAAGCCCGGCACTGTGCGGGACTGGTGCGCCGAGTTCGGCGTGGGCACTGGAACCAGGGGCAGCAACCAGGCTGCGGCCGCTCCTGTTCACGAGGTTGGCTTGCTTGGGGCAGCGACTTCCGGCCTCGGCGACTTCGCGGATTCCAATAACATCCAAGATATGGGCGGTTTGGTCGAAAAGGCGGGGGACGCGCTGTCTTGTGAGCTGTCGGCTTGGCTTGCCGATGCCGACGGCAGGGAGCTTGCCTCACAGAGGCTGGGAGACGTGGTCTCCGACTGGGAGGCTGAGCACGGCGCGATTACTGCCGAGGAGCTTGACGCGGCGCGAGCCCAGCTCTTTGGATGACAGTCTTCGTATTGGACGCCGGTGAGCTGATCGGACTCGACAACGACAGCCGAGCGGCTTGGGCGAGGCTCCATGCGGTGCGCAGGAATTCCGATGGTCTCATTGTCCCGACCGGGGTGATCGGGCAAGTCTGGCGCGGCACTCCCCAACAGGCACGGCTCAATCAGGCGCTCAAGCAATGCAAGCTAATACCGCTGAACGAGGACACGGCACGCCTGGCCGGCTATCTGTGCAGGCGCACCGGCATCTCCGATGTGATAGACGCCGTCGTCGCGGCTGTTGCCCGCAGTGCCCTGAGACACGGCGAAGCATCGGTCCTAACCTCAGGTCCCAAAGACATCAGCGCGCTGCTCGCGGTTCTGAACTCAACGGCGAAAGTCGTGCCGGTCTGACGCGAAAGCGGACGGCCTACCAGACACGGGCGCTCAAGACGATACACAAGCGCCATCCAAGAACCTTGTGAGGTTCCCCCCTAATCGTGGAGAGCTTGTTTTGGGGATCGGGGGTGTGGGCTTGTTCGTATTCTATGGGCGGGACCATTCCGATTGCGGAGTGGAGCCGGTGCTGGTTGCACCAGCCGCTGATCCGCCCAGATCGCCTTCCCAGTGGCCGGGCTCGGCCCGGCTCTCGGCTATGGGCCGGAACTCGCCCAACGCTGAGCGTTTGGCCTGTTCGCAGCGGCCTCTGGGCTTTCCGCGGCGGCGCTGTCGGGGCAGCTTGCCCCACGACCGCGGCTCCAGGCCGGTCTCGGCCGAGTTGGCGCAGCAGGCCCGGCAGACGGTCTCCGCGCACACCCTCAGGCCCTGGGCTCGCAGGTCCGCTGAGATGGCATGGAGCGACCACCGCTGACCGAGGCGCTCGGCAACGGCCGAGGCACATCCAACGATGAGGGATGCAGCGCCAGCCTGAAACCCGGTCCACTCGTTCTCGGGTCACCATCGAGCTGGTACTTCGGCGAGCCCATCGCCTTGAGCCGCTTCGACAGCGTGAGCGCATAGCAATGATCGCACCCCGGCGATACGCGGTCACACCCCGTGGTCGGATTCCACGTTGCCTCCGTCCACTCAATCGCCGACTGAGGTGTTTCTGACTCTTCACGACTGGTGGGGGTGTTTTCCAAGTCGCTTTGTCGGGTTGCGACCGGTGGGGGCGGGGGTTTGCGACCGGTCGCGGCCGTCGGGGTGTTGCGTGATGGCGGGCATGGGTGAAGCTGTTGGGCATCGACGGGCCGCGACGGTGAGCAGCGGTTCTGCAGGTGTTGTGGAAGCCGGGATGCGGACCGCGTCAGCTGTATGTTTCTCTCATCGGCTCTGGTATATTTCTCACATGGGCTCTGTCGAGGTTCTGGGCGGTCTGGGACCGGTGTTCTCGACGCGGGAGTTCGTGCTGGCGGCTGGGGTGCGTCCGTCTTCGGCGTCGCGGGCTCTGGGGGAGTTGGCCGCGGCGGGCCGGGTGGAGAAGATCCGCCGGGGGACGTGGCGCAACTGGTGTGTGGCGTGGCCCTCGGCGTCGGATCTGCTGGTCGCAATTGGCCCTGTGTCGCACCATTGGACGCCGCAGTGGGAGGCGGAGCTGGAGGCGGCCTACGGCGGCGCGGTTCGCCGAATCTGCGGTCTGACCGCTTTGGGGATGGCGGGAGCGGCTTTGATCTGCCGGCCGGAGGTCAGCGTGGCTGGCGAGATCGCGTTCGACACCGGTGCGTTCGGGTTCGCGTCGTGGCGGGAGAGCCGGGAGTCGCTTTTGGTGGGCGCGGCGCAGTTGACGGAGCACACGTGGGTGTCGATGCCCGCTCGGGCGGTGTTGGAGTGCGCGCAGTGGCCGCATCGCTCGCACCGCTGGGAGGAGTATGTGGGCCGCATGCTGGCCTACCGCCTCGAGGTGTGCTCGCCCGATGAGGTCGCCGACGCGGCGGGCGCTTTGGGCTGGCGCGCCGGGCTGCGGCGGATCTCGTCTTTGGCGCAGGGCCTGGCCGAGTCCCCGGCGGGCCAAGCCTTAGGGTTCGACGTCGACTGGCAGTGGGCCGAGCTGGGCTCCGCCGCTGCTCGCGGGGACGACTGGATTCACCTCGCACCGCTGCGCCGCACCGGCGGCCCGACCCGTGTGGCCCACCAGGACACGGCCCGCATGGTCAACTGGGCGGCGGACCCCGGCGCCGTGGCCGCCGCGGTGTCGACATGAGACCCCCCACGGGCCGGCACAGCCGATGGAACCCGGCCGACCTGGTCCAGCACCAGATCGTCTCCGCAATCGCCGCCCGCCAACAAGGCGCCCCGCGGGTGGTGTTCAAGGGCGGCACCCTGCTTCGGATCTGCTACCGCCACGACTGGCGGTTCTCAGAGGACCTGGACTTCGACTAGATCCACACCGAACACAGCAAACAGGCCATACACGACTACTTCTACCCAGTCCTCAAACGAGCGTCGAGGGCCTATGGAACCGAGTCCGACACGAAATGGGGCGCCAACA
Organism: Candidatus Poriferisocius sp.; assembly: GCF_965208475.1. Lineage (GTDB taxonomy): Bacteria > Actinomycetota > Acidimicrobiia > Acidimicrobiales > Bin134 > Poriferisocius. The sequence goes on from NZ_OZ242338.1 coordinate 2,138,448, forward strand.
AGCTCAACTGGTCTTTGACGCAGTTGTTGTCGGTTGAGACGACGCGGGTTTTGGCCATGACTGCGACCATCGGGCAACTCTCGGTCTCTGTTTTGGAGCCGCCGGGACTGGAAGGTTCTGGTGGCATTCGTGGACTGAGTTTGTGAATCGCAGGATTGTGAGGTTCCCGTCTTCAAAGGCGATTGCCCACACCTCTTCGAGACCGGGGAACGCTATGTCAGTGAAGTCGTGCTGGTGGTCGTCGAACTCGAACGCTCCCAGCAGGTCGTCTGCGGCTTTGCTGTCGTCCAACACGATTAGCAGCCACTTCCAGTCGGTGGTGTCGCCCCACTGGTTCCTATCTAGCTTGTTTGCGGTCTCCTGTTGGATTGCCGAGACCAGCCCCTTGGCATCGACCACTTGACTGAAGTTGAAGGCGACCAGAGCTGTCGACAAGACAACTCCTCCGTCCCCGTCCACCGGCTCTCGGTGGACGACAGTTACCGAAAGCGGCGGGTCAATTGATTGGTAGCTGCCTCTCTCCCATTGCCAGGCCCAGTTGATCTCGTCTTCGCACAGCTTTGCCACCTGCCGGTAGTCGTCAAGTTGCGACCCCTCAGCCTCGGTCCGGGCCAGTGCGGCGGCCAAGGTCTTCTGAACACTCCTGACCGAAAAGGCGTTGCCGTCGCGATAGTTCTCAACAAACCGATTGTCGACGAGGACGACGTGCCAGACATTCGCCAGCTTTGGACAAGGATGAAGCTCCGAACTCCTTACCAGCGCCCGCCTGTCCCCGTCGGTGTGCATCGTCACCTCAGCTAACGCCCGTTGCCCATCGGGCAGCGTCACCTCGAAGTCGGGATTGCCTTGTTCGGGCAGCTTCGCGATCTGCGCTTGGGGATGGAGCGCCAAAATCGAGAACGCCGCCAACTCCTCGTCGGACCTCAGTTGCCCGCGGGGCGTGACCTTGATGTTCTGCGATCCGCCCAAGCGCTTGTTGTGCCTCCATCGGCTCCAGGACTGAATGCCTCCATCATCTGGCTCGCCGCACTCCCAAGGGGGACAGACGGTTATCTGCCAGTTTGCTTCGCACCCGACAAGAGACCCGTCCTCAGCCAAGCGCATGGCCGTGTTGCGCCCGAGATGCAGGTGGTCCCAGTCAGGTCCGATCAAACCTTGGGTTTGAGCCTCATCGACAACAGCTCTCAACGCTTCACTGGCCGTTTCGTCCAACAGGCTGGGGAGATTCTCGGGCATCATCCCGGACCACGCTAACGGCTCGAAAAACAACTTCGCCTGGATTAGCCCCGAAGCGCCGCTTACCCGGTCCCCCATAGACGGCAAAAGAGTTGACTTCGGCTACAAACACTTCACCGCCCAACTTACTCTGCACGGCGAGCAATTCAGCAACGGCGTGTGGGCGGTCGGAAGAGCCGAATTCTGCTCCACGGCGTACATCGCTCGCTGACCGTCAATGCACTGTGGCCGCCAGGTGCGGGCCAGTGCCGTTTCTGATTGGTAGCCGTATGTGGCTCCCACTTGTTCCACTTTGACTGCGGCGGGACAAGGGGGATGTCGGCCACCGGCGTGCGAACCGCCCGTCGTTCTCTCCCCGGAGGGGATTCGACTGAATCGCCGGGGAGCATCGGATTCCGAGTTGCGGCATCCAATGCCTCTGACGCCATTCGGCGCTGATCTGGGGATTTGCCCTCAACCCGGCTCTTTGCCACTCCTGTGTTGATTTACTGCCAATTTGTCACCGAGGTCGAACAAAGCGAACATCTCGTCGCCGGAGACGGCTCAGTGCGATGAACGCATGAGCCCAACCACGAGATTCCTGACAGACCCACAGGTCGTCGCGGGGGCTTGTGGGCTGTGGTATGTAGGGACTTGGCTCTGAGGCGGTTTTGGCAGTTGCGATCGTTATGCGACCGTTTCCGGGTCGTTTCTGCTGGTCAATGCCGGGTTCTGCGAGTTGCGGCCGGTGTGGCAGGGGGGTTCGACCGGTCGCGACCGGTGTGGTCTGGCACGATAGCGGGCGTGATTGCAACTGTTGGAGCTTGGCGTGAGGGGCGGGTAGGTGGCCGGTGGGTGTCGAGCGGACGGTGGCCCGTGAGTGTCGAGCTGGTGTTGGCCGGCGAGGCGACCGAGCCGGCAACGGCCGTGTCGGCCGGCGGGCGGCCAGTTGTAGAATGGGGTGTATGAGGGCTGTGAGGGTCATCACTGTGTTGGAGCTTCCTAGGGAGATGAGCCATCCCAAGTGCCAGCCCGAGCGGTACCGCCCGGTCGTGCAGTTCATCAAGGACTGGAACGCGGCCCCGGCCCAGCGCCAGGAGATGCTCTGCGGCGGGCGTGCCCCGACCGGCGGGCGTGCCGCAGACTTGGCCCTTGTGGCAGCGGTTGTGCACGGACTGTGCGCCCGCGACGGCTTCGCTATCCCCGAGTGGGTGGCCTCTCATCGGCTGGCCGATCCAATCACAATGTCCGGGCGCCCTGTAGACAGCGCCTGGGGCCGTTGGGTGGCATCGCAGGCACCTGCGGTGTGCTCGCAGCACGGCGTGTACTACGAGGCCGACACCCTTGGGCTTCGATGAGCCGGCCAGGCGCCCCCCTGTTCGACTCGGCGGCGCTCAGGGCGTTATTGGGCGAGGTAGACCGCGAGCTGGACGACGGGGAGCCCATCAGGATCGTGGCGTGCGGCGGGGCGGTGATGCTATTGAAATACGACATCCGCCGAACCAACGACGTCGACGTCATATCCGAGCCGTTTCCCGGCGAGCTGAGGAGCGCCGCCCAAACGGTCGGCGAGCGCCACGGCCTGCGAGACGAGTGGATCAACGACGCGGCGAAGATATCCATACCCAGGCTCACCCCCAGGTTCGAGACCCTCTACAGCGGCCGCAGACTGAGCGTGCTGAGCCCCGGTCCCCACTTCATACTGGCTATGAAGCTCGCCGCCTGCCGAGATGTGGACTTCGACGACGCAGTTCGCCTCATACAAGAGATCGGCTACCGCGACGTGGACCAGGTGCTCGACCTCATAGACCAGGCATGGGGCCACACCAACATCTCCATGTCGGTGGAGTATTTCTCCAGAGGCGTGTTCGAAGAAGCGACAGGTGGCCTCCGCACGCCCACAGCCGAGCTCTCCGAACCTCCCCCAAGGACCGCTGGCCGACCTAGCCTGGACTTCTTCGACTGAACAGCGGTCGTGACCTCGCCCCGCAACACAGCCAAAACGATCTTCGCCTTGTCCTCCACAGACTTCGTGGGCTTACGGCCCATCAAGACCTCCTTCAAGTCAGCACCAAACCATGACCTGTCCCAAGAACCTTGACACGCGACAAAACAGCCAAAAGGCCGGTTTACGATTGGTTCGCGCGGATCAAGAGTGAATCGTAGGATCAACTCACTTGAGTCGAACGTGCTTCGGGACTGTCGGATTTCCTGTGGGCGGTTTCAATCTGTCGTTGCTTCGGCGGCTGGGAGGCTGTCGGAGTTTGAGCGGAGATTTCGTAGGCGAGAACAGGGTCGGCCTTCAAGCGGGCGTCGACGCCTCGTGGGGGCCAGCGTTGACTATCGGCCGGCTCCGGGCGATCTTGGATCAGTCCTTTAACGACATGCTCGTGGTCACAACCGGGCTCGACGGAGCCGGCTTCGCTCGCAACTGGCCGGGGAACTACAACTACATCAGAGTCGAACGGGCCGTGGCATTCGCTCCGACCGGGGTGTGCGACATGGGCCGGCCGCAAGCCTTAGGCATGGACCCCGCCGCCGGCGTCGACGTGCTCGCTATCGGCGACTGAGCACCGCCAACGGGGCTGCCGCCAGTCGACAGCCCCGAAACCCGCTCTGCGAAGGGCCTCCAACCGCTAGGCCCCCTGCTCGCAATTGCCCGAGTCCGGCCGCGTGGTTCCCAGGCGCCCCTCTTGCCGCTACTAGGGCGGCCAGCCTGTCGCCGCCTGTCTATGGCCGCTGCAGGTAGTCAGCCCACCGGTCCATGAGTTGGCGGCGCTTGGTGTAGGCGTCACCTCGGATGTAGGCCTGCTGGGTTGAGTCGCCGAGGCTGTGGGCGAGTGCTGCTTCTGCGACTGCCCAGGGGGTTTCAGTCTGCTCCAGCGCCCAGGTGCGGAAGCTGGCTCTGAATCCGTGGACGGTGACCCGCTCTGCCAGGCCGGCGTCGCGCAGGATTTTCGTGAGCGTCATGTCCGACAGGGGGCGGCCCGGCCTGAGGGGGAGGGGAACACCAGATCGGAGCCGTCGTGGTTGTCTTTGGCGCGGTCGAGCACTTCGAGGGCGGCGTCGCTGAGAGGCTCCCAGTGCTCGGTCGCGGCTTTCATCTTGTCGGCGGGGATGCGCCACTCGCGATCGTTGAACCGGAAGCGCCCACGGCAGGATTCGAAAATCTATTGAATTCCCTGGTAGATACGTTCTAGTTGCACGAGATTTGTTCGTATCCCCCAATTTATCCCCCTTCTGTGCCGCGGTGGTTGAGGAGGCGGGGGACTCTGGGCATAGGCGTGACGCGGCAACGGGCCGGCATTTGGGGCAAACGGGAATCGATCGGCACGTTCTAATCTCCAGCGGCCAGCGCCATAAGGGTTCCAACTCGATGGGTATGTGAGGCCTCCCATCGAGGCTCACACCGCAGGCCCCCCTTGTGGCGAACCCCCACGGCTACCCCAAACCCCACCATTTCGTGGGACCCCCCACGCGTTTTCTCGCAAACCCAACACCACAGTCGACGTAGGCCCGCAACCTGCTCATGCCTGCCCACCTGCTCAGACCATGCTGTCCTGGCGATGTCTCTGTGCCTGTTGAGAACCGCTCCAGGAGGTGCCGGGTTGGCCGATGCCGCTAGTTGGCCGTGAGTGAACCTCCCAAGTTCATGACAGCAGAATCCTACATCAGCCCTCCACCAAACCCATGGACCACCAGACCCTCCGGTCATACCAGGGCGGTTCAATTTACGTATTCCCTAGACCAGGCCTTACGCAATTTCGCGCACACGCCGTACTATCGCTGCGTTTTGGAATCCCTCATACCCGCGCTGACACCCACATCTCCCAAACCCCAAAACAGATCACGCAACATCGCTGAGATGGCCAACCACCCCTACCCTCCCACGAGCACCTCGTCGGCACTGCCCGTCAGCGTGCGACAGCGGACATGTCATATTGGAGCGACGTTGTAACGCTCTGCAAAGCCTTTTGGTGGAGAACACGCCTGGGCGTGACAGTTGCCCGCCACCTTGGGTAGCTTGGGGTACAGATCCCCCTTCGACCCTCCAGGATCGAATCCCATCGCCGGTGGACTGCAAGGAAGAAGCGAGTACCGTCGCGCAGCGATAACCCTAGTGAGCAACCTCTCCGACCTCCTTGACTTCGACCTCTCCGACACCGACGGCTTTCCACAGCTCCGATGTCGGCTCGATCCCGCCAATCTCGACGCAGCAGCGGGCGCCCTGGCCGATGCGATTGCTTACCAACGGATCGGCGTGAACCGGCGACGGCACCAACTTTGGCGATCCCGGCGACTCAACCCTAGTGAAACCCCTATAGAGGAGAGCGACCTGCAGATCCTCAAGGCTGGCCTCCTGCAGAATGTTGGAACTCCTGACCAGCCAGCTCAGGACAACCACCTCCATGGACTGGTGGCCGAAGCGATCTGGCACGAAGTCGTGTCAAACATCGATGCCGGCCTCGGCTACCCGTTACGAGTCGAAGGCCATGCCTGGTCAGTCACCGACCCCGGCGGCGACGGGCTGACAGTCTACGAAATCGCTGCTCGCGGCTACTGCTTCCGGCTGTGGGAATCAAAACACCACGGCACCGGCAACCCGGTAAGAGAAACGGTCAACCGGGCCTGCCAACAGGTGAAGTCGCAATCGTTGAGCTATCTGGCCCGCTTTTCGCTCGTTGCCCAGCGGAGAGACGACGACAAAGCCCTTGCCCGTTTCTACGGCTCTCTGGCCGATCTCTGGGTGGACCGGGATCCCGCCGCTGGTGTTGGAATCAGCGTCGGCACAGGCAGTGACGTTGATGCCGATGACTGCTTTGACAGAGTCACCGACTACTTCGACTTCGATCCCAGCCAGCATCAAGCCCAGTTACATCTGATGGGCGAATTCGGCGAGTTGGCCCGCCGCGTCAGAGTCCAGCTTTGGAAAGGGTGTGGTCTATGGACCGAGCCCTAGACCTCGAGACCCTCACCGCCGCGGTCGGCACTCACGTCCGCCTCCCCGAGCCGGCCGAACTGCGCCAGCTCTTGGCCGAAACCGAGATCAGGCTGTTCACCCAGCAGGCCGACATCGACGAGCGCGTCCTTGATACCGGCTGGTACCTCCAAGCGGTGGCCACGGCGCGAGCTGACTTCGGCCTCTACGACCTCCCCCGCCAGCGACTGGCCCACCAGGTGTCCGGCCACATCTTCGATCTGGCCCTACAATCTGCTGGCACCGATCTGACCCCGACCGAGCATCTCCGTCTCACTCTGGCAGCCCAAGTCGGCTACCTCGGTGGCGAGCTCACCCCGAACGCCGCCGCGTTGGCTCGGCAAGCCCAACTCCCCTCAGACCCCTACGAGTGGAGCGAGCCCGGCCGCATGTCGCTCGAGGCCGGAGTCCTCGTCCTCGCCCTTGACCGACCAGCCCTGTACCCCTTGCTCGAAGCTCGCCGAGGCCAGCTCAACCAACGCCGAAATGACCTCGGCGACCTCTCGACCACACCCTATGGGGCAGTCGATGGCGTGATCCGCGGCGCCCTGGCCCTCATCAACTACCTGACCAATGGCCGCTCGCATCACCTCGACCAAGCCGTACAGTTCTTTGATGCTGCGCTAACCGCCGAAAGCGCGGAGTCCGACATCGACTCCCGCTGGGTTGCCGCCCACCTGCTCCGCATAAGCGGCGACCTGGCCTCGACGTCGGTTTGGGCTGTCCTCCCGCCTGATCTCCCGAGTGCGGCCCGAGCCATGACGCTGGGCGACCCGCCAGTCTTGAGCTTGTGGCCACCGCAGCTCTCCTTTCTCGCCGGCACCCAGGAAGGACCATCGCCGCTCGATCCCGAAACCCGCCGCCTCGTGCTGTCGTTCCCGACCAGCGCCGGCAAAACCCTGCTCGCGCAGATCCTCATCGCAGCACACGTCGCGGGATCGACTGCCGGCGACGTGTGCGTGGTCGCTCCCACACACAGCCTCTGTCGAGAACTCGGTAAGAGCCTCGATCGGCGCCTACGAATCCTCGGCCGCGAGCTCCACGTAGAAGGGCCGCTGGGACTAAACCGCATGAAACCGGCAGCCGCTCGGGTCACCGTCATGACGCCCGAAAAGCTGGCCGCCCTGCTCCGATCAGACCCGGCCGAACTTCTAGCCCAGTACGCCATGTTCGTGATCGACGAAGCCCACTTGGTGGCCGATCCGGGCCGAGGATGGCGGCTTGAGGAAACACTGTCGTTCCTTCACTACCTCACCCTCGACTCGAACCACCGCATTCTCGTCCTGTCGGCAGCCCTTGGCAGCCAAAGCCACTTCATCCAGTGGATGACGGCTGCCGGCGCAGAGACCGTCCAATGCCATACTGATTGGCGAGGACCTCGCCGCCTCCACGCTATCTACAGCAACGAGGCCGACCGGGCCGAAGAAGAACTCATCCCAGCCAAGGGCAGAAGGCTGGCCCGACGACAGGCGCCGCTCAACGGCGTGATCCGCCTCCGCACCGGTGCCAGCACGGTGGGACGCCGGTTCACCGAGCCCGTGGGCACCCTGGTTCTACGCAAGAAGAGAGACGGAAATTGGGCCAAAGACAGCGCAACAACGACACAACGAAAGTGTCTCGTGCCGCTCATATTGCACGTGGCGGCATCAGGACCAGTACTGGTCGTCCAACCAACAAGGCGCGATGCGCAGAAATTGGCCCAAGAAGTCGCGGAGACAATCAATGACGAAAGCGCCAAACCCACCGCGCTCGTTGATCTCGCCCGAACCCGGCTAGCCGATGCCCATCCATTGACCACGATGGTTGGCAAGGGGGTGGCCTTCCACCATGCCGCACTCCCGGTCGACATCCAGGCCGAGATCGAGGACGCTGTCCGGGCGGGCCAGATCCCAATCCTCATCGCCACTTCAACCCTAATCGAGGGCGTCAACCTGCCGTTCAAGACGGTGATCGTCGGCCGCCGGGGTTACACGAACCAGGACGGAGAGATGGTCGAATTGATCGGCGCACCAGGGCTGCTGAACGCTGTCGGGCGGGCCGGACGGGCCGGCCGCGAGACCGAAGGATGGATGATCTTGGCCGAGCAATCGGCCAAGTACTCCGAAGATATGTTTGAACCGCTTCAGCGAACCGGCGACGACCTTGAGATTCGCTCGGCCCTCACCACCGAAGAAGCTCTAGCCGGGCTCGCCACCTTCGAAGAGGTTGCTAGCGCAGCCCAAGACGCAATCTTCCAGCACTACTCACCTACCGCCGACGGCTTCCTCAGCTTCATCTGGTTTGTCGCCCAGGCGCTGGAAGACCTGAACCAGGCTCCAGCGCTGCTCGCCCAAGTTCTCTCAGTGGTCGAGAACACCTTGGCCTGGCAGCAGATAGATCCTGAACAGCAAGAGAGCCTCATCCGATCGATTCAAGCCGCCGTTTCTGCCTTCGAGATACAGCCAGCCGAGCAGCGAGCCCGTTGGGCTCGGTCGGGGACATCCCTGCCAACCGCTCAAGCCCTCGACAATTTGGCGCAGCAAGTCCTGGCCCGGTTTGAGACCGACCACGAACTGGATCTTGGCGACCTCGTTGCTGTCCTGGCGTTCATTCTCGACGCTGAGACCCTCGATACGCTCCTCGCTCTCGGAGAGAACAACCGCCGCGGGTTCAAGGCCTTCCGATCAGCACCTAGCGACAAATTCATCCCAGTCGACATCCGAGCACTGGTGCTGGACTGGGTCAGCGGCGTGGAGATCCAAGAACTCGCTGATCGCCACTTGGACCAGATCGACGACGAGGGCTACCGATCCGAAGCGCTGGCTGATTTCACCGCCAGTGTGTTCGAGCATCACCTCCCATGGACCCTCGGCATCATCATCCAGTGGGTCAACGCCCGATTGGAGACGAGCGGGAGTGACCGTCGCGTACCTGACATGCTCCCCGTCGCTGTCCACTACGGAGTCAGCACCAAGACGGCCCTAGACCTCATGACCGGCAGGGTCCGATCCCGTCGCCTCGCCAACACCGTCGCAGAACACGCCGGTGGACGCACCAACGAGGCCGATGAAGGCTCAACGCTTCGCGATTGGCTCGGCGACCAGACGATTGCCGAGTGGCGGCAACTCTTCGAGGCGTCCCCCACCGAAGTCGCAGACCTCTTGTCTTTTGCCCGAGCACCTGGGGCGCAAGTCGTGGGCCCAATACTTGAAGGCTCGATCCGCGAGCTCAGAATCAACCCCTCGGAGGGTCCCGTGACAACGTCCCTACCGGCGAGATTGGAACCACAACACGACGCCCCCGACCCAGCCCCAATCCAAGTTGTAACCTCAGACGGCGTGGCAGGTACCGTCCGGCTCGCAGACCACGACGAGGTGTCGTTACTTATGGGCATGGGAATCCCCCTCAAAGTCGAGGTCGAAGCCAGCGTCAACGGCCCTGTCGTTTCGGTCTCGCTCGCCCCGGAGCCTGACAGCCAATAGCGCTTCTGACCAGCCCCACCAGTAAGCCTCTAACCTGGGGGAATCCCCGCATACACCCGAACGAGGCAAAGCTACACTGCCCTACGAATGTGGAACGCCCACGCTTTTTCTGTGGAACGCCTCTGCGCCCTGAGAAGAAGTCCGGCAAAAGCCCTGGTCACAAGCCTAAAATGCAACTGGCGAACACCCCCCCTTGCCGACAAAGGGCCTCCCAGCACCGCTGGAACCTCTGCACCGTGTCCCTGAAACTTCTACACCGAAGAACCGCTCTACAAGCAAAGGTGACGGCGCTTGGTCTTCACCCCACAGGGGGGGCCAGCAGCGAGAAACCAAATGGCCAACGGCATGCCAGGAACATCGCTACAGCAGCGGCACAATGAGTGAAGATGGCCTCCCTGCAGCAGCGGCACCGGATTTCCACCGAGGCAATCCAACCGTGCTTCCCAACAATTCCAAAGCCTCCTGACCTGGGGAAAGCCCGAGCACACCCCAAGATCGCAACGAAACCGTCATAATCATTTCCGAATCTGGGTCAAACGCTTCTTGACGCCTCTCTTCCGCCTATCGAAATGCCCAGGTCAGATGACGTGAACACCCAATTCGCGCCAGCCCCCCTGGGAGCAGACCCGTTGACTAGGCGCAAAAGCCAGAATCCATGCTTGTATTGGAGCGATACTGTCTTATCGTTCCTTGTCTGCTTGAGATGGCTCCCCCCGGCACCGCCGAATACACACCTAACGAACCAGAGCCGAGCGTCGACCACTCTCGGAGTCGCCGCCTGCCAGCCGGAGCGATTCCGTCGCTCCGTTCTTCATTCCTTCTGATGTCTGGGACTGGCTAGAGATGGGCGGAGATGCGACCCTGGCCGACGCCGAACAGCTTCTAGGCAAGGCTGGCTACGACAACAACCTGTTCTTGAGGGAGTTTCCCGTATGGGTGTCAGACCCCTCGGAGGTTGTGTCGGCCAACTTAGTGGCGTTCGAGCGGCCGGTTCCGATGGACATGTCCACGGCGCTGGTCGTGGTCCAACTCTCCGGGACAGACCATGCCCATCGGATCGCCTGCACACTTGGAGTGCCCTACGTCTTCACCCCGAACAGCAGCGGCTTCTACTTGTCGATAGCGGATTCAGACCGGCTTCGGTTTTGGGAAGAAGTCGACTCAGAGTCGTTCCACCGAGTCGAGCGATGGCTGCGACCGGAGGTGGCGACGCAGGTGAAGGCCGGCTTGCGGCAGCTCCCCCTGTTTGACGTTCCGGTCGACTTTCTCGCGAACGCGAAGGCTAAAGGCTCGGAACGGCTCGGTCCCATTGTGGGCGAAGCGCTCCGCTCTGCGTCTGAAGCGTTGACGGACGCGGACCTGAGGACCCAGGCAACGCCGACAAGAGCCCACTACGGGGCTGCTCGCCTCGTCATCGGCGCATTGACCGCCCTGGTCATTCGTGACACGGAGTCGCCTAGCGGTGGCACAACGGCGAGGTTGCTACCATCAGCAAGCGAAGTCGTCGCGAGAGCGGTCCAAAGGCACCCCGAGACGTTCGACTGGTTCCGTACTTCGACCGCCACAGAAAAACAGGTTCTAATTCGTCTTGTCGACCAACTCGGGCGGGGCATCGACTATCGCAGCATGGACCCGGCGATTCTCAGCCTGGTCTACGAACAGGCCCTGGTCGCCGAAGATGACCGGCGCAGACTCGGAATCCACTACACGCCACCCGAGCTCGCGGCACGTCTGCTGGACAGCCTGCCCGTCGAGACCATCGACCCCAAGGACCGATTCGTGTTCGACCCTGCCTGCGGGTCCGGCTCCCTCCTTGTCGCTGCCCACGATCGCCTGCACAAGCTGCAACCCCCTAACTGGTCGCTCGACGAACAGCACCGAGATCTGAGAGTCCACCTACGTGGGCAGGACATAGACCATTTCGCAGCCGGGATCGCCCGGCTTGCGCTGCTGCTCAAAGCCCAGCCGGCAGGCAACGGGTGGTCGATAGACGCGGGCAACACCCTCGACTCCGACAACCTGCCGGTCACCCCTCGGATCATCGTGATGAACCCGCCCTGGAAGCTCACCACAGAGGAACACAAGAGGCAACAGAAGGCCGACGACTTCATGCGATGGGCCGCAGACGAACTGGCCCCGGGCGGGCTTCTGGGGGCGATCGTCCCCACTTCTTGGCTTTCGGCAGGCAACAGCAAAGCCACTCGCGAGCGGATCTGCAGCGAGTTCGAGGTCTTCGAGGTCTGGCGGCTTCCCGGCGGCACTTTCTCCACGTCCAGCCAACCCTCGTCCGTGCTACTCGCGCGCAAGAAAGAGGCGGCCGACGCGGCCGGAAAGCGAATAGTGAGACAGGTCTGGAAACCCGAGCTCAAGCCTTTCTTCGCCGGGCAGCCGCCCCTCGCCAGCTTTGTGGTCGGCAATTCGACGGCCGCACTGTCTCGGACTCTGCCCCAGCTCGAACCGGGAAACAGCGTGTGCCGACTCCAAGATGTAGCGATAGTGCTCAGCGGCCAGCAGCGGCTCCCCAACATCAGCGACCGGGGTGAAGGAGACCTCTACCTAGCCGAGTTCTCCAGGGTTGCTCCCTACGGGGCGGTGGAGGAAGCCGCCCTTTGGCGCCTTCGCTTCCCTGAAGACTTCCAGTCGGCCAGGGGAGCCAGCGTCAAGGACAAACAAAAGGTTCTCGTGTCAGCCGCGCGAAACGCCAACAACCCCTGGCGCTTTCGGGTGGCGCTCGACCGTCACGGCGTAGCCTGCACCAACGGCATCCGCTGTGTAGCCCCCATCGACCAGCAAGACACTGTTCTGCTGTATGCCCTTCTCGCCATTTTGGGCTCCGGCTTCGCAAGCGCATACGCGGCATGCGCGGGAATCGACCGGAACATCCCGGCTGGCCTGATGAGGGACCTCCCCGTGCCAATGTCCAGACGCTCGATCCGTGTCCTGGGCGAGCTGGGCCGACAGGCATCCAACCTCGCAGGGGACGTGTCCTCGCTGAACGCCGTCCTAAGCAAAATCGAAAGGGCGGTTTGGGAGGCCTACGCCGTCAGCGGGGATTTCCGGGACAAGGCGGCCCGACTGTTGTCGGGACACCCCGCGCCCGACGGGTCTGTCCGATACCGAGTGGGCGCCCACCCGGCGGTGCCGGACAAGGCGGCAATGCGCCGGGTCGGGGCCGTGCTCGACGTCGAAGGCGAACTCGTGCGCATCTGGATCAACGGGGTCACACCAGACGACGGAGTCCTCCTGGAAGTGCCGCCGCGCATGCCCGGATGGCTCTTGCGGCCAGGAGCGACATTCGAGGCCAGAGGAATTGAAGCTCAAGACGACATCGGCAACGCGATATTCGAGTTCCAGCCGATGGCTTGGCGGACTTTCGACCTTGACGGCCCCGCCGGCGACCGGTAGGCAGGCCTGAAGCCCATCCATGCCCGGGACTGTCGTTATCGTCGATGTCGGCCAAGGCGACTGCACAATCGCAGTAGACGGCCAGACCAAGCAGGCTCTCCTGATCGACTGCAACATGGACTGCCAAGATATCGCCGTCGCCGAGCTCGAGGAGTTGGGCTATTCAGAGCTCAGCGCCGCAGTGATCACCCACTCCCACCTTGACCACTTCGGCGGCCTGCTCAACGCAATCGACCAACTAGGCCCACGCTTCAAAGGCAGGCTGTACTACAACCACGATGCCCTCATCGCCGAGCATCGACGCCAAGGCGGCACAAAGGACAGCGAATCCCGCATCTCCGGTCTATTGCGACGCGCCACCCAGCTCGACGAAGAAGGAAGCAGGGCCCAGCCGGACATCGGGCCTCAATCGCTCGGGTCCATGACGTGGTCAGTGCTCGCCCCCTCGCACAACCAGCTGTCAAAGGCGATCGTCGCCCGCAATCCCAACCTGGCCAGCGTCATCGTGCTGATCGAGTCGGAAGACCGTAGCGTGATCATCGGCAGCGACGCGCAGCTCGAAGCTTGGGAATCGCTGTACGAGAACCTGCCGGATAAGCCGATCGTGCGATGGCCCCACCACGGTGGGAGCATCGCCGGCAGTCACGAGACGTTGTTCCGCCTCCTGGACCCGTCGGCGGTCCTTGTGAGCGTCGGCGCGAACAACAGCTACAACCATCCCAGCGAAGATTTCTTCGCATCAGCGGCACAACACGACAGCCCACTCATCTGCACCCAGGCAACCAGGAAATGCGATCCCGACAACGGTGGCCAAAACTGCGCCGGTACCATCCGCATTCGCCTCGAATCAGAGGGCGAGCCCCTGATTGAACCGGGACGAGGAGACCATGCAGAATTCATCCAGCAGCTGGGATCCGCCCGCTGCCTCGACCGTGGCCAAGCCAGCCCAAACGGAGGCTGAAACCACATTCGGCATAGCGCCCGTTTCAGCCAACTCGAGTTCAAACGTCGCAACAGCAAGGCCGCAGCTGCTTGGCGCCCAGCACCCCCATTGGGGAGTCGAATCCGATCCTGCCGCTGCTCGCCGGGCCAGATTGCGGTGACCGGCCATAGTGGTTGCGCCCCATTGCGCCCCGGTCCTAGACAAACAGCGCTACGGCCCTTCGCCGGTCGTAGGCGGCAGATTCGTCTCGGAGCGGAGATGCTCCAACAGGTCAATCCAGCGCCCGCAATGGGCCGGTTTGGCCTGTTCGTCCACGTACCGGGCCAGCTCGCCCTTGAATTCGAACCGGATGTCGTAGTGGGCCTGACCGTCAGGCCGAACTGTCGAATCTTTCAGCACCTGTTCGCCTCTGCCGCTTACAAAGCCTCCTATCAGCTGGTCCGGCCATAAGTCCTCGGCCTCGTACGCAAAGTCCTCGTGCTCGAAGAATTGGTTGTAGCGGACTACCTCCAGCCTGTTCTTGAAATTGAAGTTCTTGGTCAGTTTCTTTTTCGCTTCTTTGCCGTGTACATCGTTGTCGAGCAGTACTACCACTGGCACCCCTGAGGTCTCCCGCAAGATGATTGCTCGCAACACTGCGTCGTTGGCGCCCTCGGCGGCGACCACGTGGATGCCGACCAGCAGATCCTCTCTATCGGCGACTCGAACCGCGGTGTTGAAATAGCTGGCATCAGTCCCCCCTTCGACAATGACGACTCCGGCCGTTTTCTCAGGGAATGCGGCAGCCTGTTCAAGTAGGTGGGCATAGATGCGGTCCCGGAACAGGCCTCCTAGGAGCGTTGCTTGGGGCTCTGATCCCTGTGCTGTGGATTCCACTGAGGTTCGTCCTTCTCCGTCTTTGGCCAAGGCGTAGATGCGGGCCTCCTGGTGGCGGGACACAAGGAACGGAGAGTGGGTGGTGACTAGAAGAGAAACGTCGTTGCGCTCGGCAAGAGCTTCGAGGTCTTCCCTCTGGCACTCTTGGGCGGACGGGTGGAGAAAGGCCTCGGGTTCCTCGACGGCGAAGATCATTGATTGCTTCCCGTTGTCGGCCAAATAGCTGAGCATGGCCGTGAGCACGCCGCCCCTCATACCGGTGCCCTTGTCAGCCAGCTCGGTGAGGGCCGCATCTTCCAGGAGCAACCGCATGCCCGCGATGGTTTCGTCCAGGGGCCGCACCGCCGGGTCTAGTACCACACCGGAGATCTCCGGGAATATCTGGGATGACATGTCGGCGATGCGCTGAGTCAGAGGAGCGAGCAGTTCGCTCTGCAAGTCGTTGATGTATGTCGAGCGGAGTCCTTCGGCTGCTGCGACTTGGCCCTTGAGATGGTCGGCGACCACGGTGCGGAGGATCTCGCGGAACCTCCCTTCCAACACGCTCTCCAGACTCTGGCCGCTCTCGATCATCACGAAGCGCACACACTTGCGGAACTGGTCATAGGCCCGGCACGCGGTCTTATCGTCGGAGGCCAGCGATCGGGCGCCGACGCCGCGGGCGCCGAACACCGACCGCCGTATGCCTTTGGAGCTCTCACCGCCCTCGATGGACACCCGCAGCTTGATGATCCCATCGTCGGCATAGATGGGCCGGCCGTCTTGTTTGACCTTCCGCTCATAATCAGCGAGGCGACGCAGCAGCGTGTCCTCCCGGCCCTGGCCTTCGCTGTGGAAGGTGAGTGTGATGACCGGCATCGACACCGATTGCACTGCGGGCCTGTCATGGGCCCGGTTGTAGGGAAAGTCGGGATCGAGAGCCAGCGACAACGCTCTCAGCACGTTGGACTTGCCGCAGTTGTTGGGCCCGACCAGGACGTTCATGCCGTCGCCCAATTCCAGATCGAAGTCGCCGCTGCCCTCCCCAGCGAAGATCGACCGGTAGTTCTTGATCTGAATTCGGGTCAGTTTCATGCGCCCCCAATCCTCGCGGCCAAGCCGAGATAGAACCTCCCTGAGCCATGGGCCTTCCCCCCCAACAGGCCATGTGCTTCAACAGGCAACTGCGGCCAGTGCCCAGTATCAACAGCGAGGCACCGGTATTTGGCAGTGTGGCATCCGACGAACCAGTGGAGCTAGCCAGGAGGAAACGGAGGCTGCCCGGCCCGCTCTCAATACACAAATCGACTTCGCAGGCTCCCTGCTGCCCCTCCCAGCCGTGAAGTGGCCCGTCCACGCGTATCCCACTAGCGACTTAAGAGCCAACTGTTCAACGCACTTCGGCCGCGGCGATCGAGAGCAGTCTCCAGTTCAGGCTGAGTACGCAGTTATAACGCGCCGCTGCCCAGCTTGCATATGGCGGCCTAAAGAGACGGAACGGCAGTTTTCGCCTCCCGCGGGCGGCTCCACCGAGCAGCGAAGACTGGTTTCGATACCTCCACGCACCTGGTAGTGGAAGTTAAGCTTGAAGCGGGACGGGCCGACAAAAGGAACAGCCCTGACCTGGGAATTCGCAGAGAAAGTCATATGCCGACACCCCCGCCATATGGAGGTGCAATTCCGGGGATATGGAGGTTGCGAAGGCCCCCCACAAATCCCCAGTTCAAGTCCCCTAAGATAAATTGGCTAACACCCCGCACTCGAGCTGCTAGCCCAAGACGTGGGCCTGAGCGGCATCGTCGCCGCCAACCTGTCCATCCCCGAGGGCGTCCGGTTCGAGGTCTGGCTGCAAAGCGACACGGCCGGGCTCGCCGCCCACTACGGCTACCTCACCGACACGGCCATGGCCCGGATCGCAGAGACGGTACTCTCAGGCCGCTGGCAACAGGCGCTGGTCGCCATGGTGGCCTTCCACCCCGAAACTCCGGCCGAGGTGCTCGAGGAGTTGGCCGCCTCGCCGAGCGAGGTCATCCGGGCGACCGTAGCGTCGTCGCCGACGGTCCCGGACAGTGTGCTCGACGCCTTGGCCCGCGACAGCCAACCGGACGTCCGCCGAGCAGCCGCAGCCGAACTGGCCCGCCGAAGCAGCTGACCTCGGCGCAGGGTTCTTATCGGCTGCTGAGATGCCCGGTTCCCCGCCGGAAAACCCCGTGGGCGCCCACGAGCGCTCGTGAGAGACTGTAGGGCCCTACCTCAGCCCGCTTCGGGGCTGTCCGACCAGCGAGGAGGCCCCCCTGCTGTGAGAGTCTCAGAGCTCGTCGATCATCTCTTATCTCTTGACCAGGACCTGCCGGTGTTCATGAACGGGTACGAGGGCGGCTACCACGACCTCGAAGAGGGCTTGTGCGGGTCGCCTGGACCTTCCCGAACCGGTTTCTCGAGGACTACGAGCGGTACTACGGGCCCCACTGGGAGTCGCAGGCCGGAGCCGAGGGGGCGGCCGAGGGCGTGGTCATCGTCCGGCCCGAATGGTCGCGGTGGCTGTACTCGCCCACCGAGACTTCTCCCCGCTGGGACGGTGCCCAAGCACAAGCGCCGCTTGGACGGCCTGTCGGGCAACGTGATCAGCCTCTACGCGAAGGGGCTCACCACCGGCGAGATCCAGGCGCACCTCGAAGAGATCTACGACACGTCGGTGAGCCGGGAGACGATCTCCAAGATCACCGACGAGATCGTCTCCGACATGGCCGTTTGGCAGAACCGGCCCCTCGACGCGGTGTACCCGGTTCTGCTGATCGACGCGATAGTGGTCAAGGTCCGCGACTCGCAGGTCGCGAACCGGCCCGTCTATGTCGCCATCGGCGTGGATCTGGGCGGCGAGCGAGACGTTTTGGGCCTGTGGCTGGGCCCATCGGGAGGCGAGGGCGCCAAACAGTGGGCGGCGATGCTGGGCGAGCTCCGCAACCGGGGCCTGGCCGACGCGTTGATCGTGTGCTGCGACGGGCTGAGGGGCCTGCCGGAGTCGATCCGCATGACCTGGCCCGAGGCGACGGTGCAGACCTGCGTGGTGCACATGGTGCGCAACAGCCTCAGATACGCCTCCAAGAAGCACTGGGGCCAGAGAACCAAGTCCATGCGCGAGATCTACACCGCTCCCACCGTCGGGGTCGCCGAGGCCCGCTTCGGGGCGTTCGCCGAAGACTGGGAAGGCACCTACCCGGCCATGATCCGAGCCTGGCGCAACAGCTGGGACGAGTTCACACCGTTCCTGGAGTTCCCCGCCGAGCTGCGCCGGGTGGTCTACACCACGGATGCAATTGTCAAGCAGGGGGTGCGGGTTTTTGGGGCTGCCAGTGGGAGACGAGGACCTCGTAGGCCCGCTCTTGTTGCTCGACGAGGGCTTTCTCGGCGTCTCGCAGCTCTTTGATGTGGTAGTCCCGCGACGGCCCGGCGGTCGGCCCGCGGCGGGATTCGGATCCGGCGGCGAGCTCGAGGCCGCGGCGCTTGTGCGCGACCAGGCTGGGGCGGGCGAACGCGTAGTCCTCGCCTTTGGTGACCAGGTGCCAGCACAGCACCGCCATTTTTCGGGCGGTGGCGACGGTGGCGATTTGGAAGCCGCGGCGCTGATGGATGCGCCGGTGGAACGCCCGCAGCGGCCCGGGGGCTCGCGCCGCGGAGAACGCTGCCTCGACCAGCATGCCTCGGGCCTGGCCGCGTCCGGCTTTGGTGATCCGCCCGTGGGCGGCCGGGCTGTTTCCCGACTGGGACACCCTCGGGTTCAACCCGAGGTAGGACACCAGGCGGTCCGGCGACTCGAACCGTGAGAAGTCGCCGACCGCGGCAACAATCGACATCGCCGCGGTCACGTTGATCCCCGGCACCGTCATCAGCCGGGCGATCACCGGATCATCCAGGGCGTCGGCGGCGATGTCCTGCTCAACCTCGGTGAGCTCTGCGCCATGGAAGTCGATCTGGCGCAAGAGCGCCTCGACGCTGCGCCGCTCGTCGCCCGGCAGGTCCTGGCCGGCGAGCCAGCGGCGGCCGGCGCTTCCGAACAGATCAGAGTGCGGGCACGTCGCCACCAGGTTCCGCGACAGGATCGCATGCACCCTGTTCTTCAGCCTGGTCCGCTGCTTCACCAGATTTGTCCGCTGGGCGACCAGACGCCGGCGGCGGCGGGTCCGGTCGTCGGCCACCCACGTCTCCGGCAAGAAATCCGCCGCCAACAGCTGCGCAAGGATGCGGGCATCCACCTTGTCGGTCTTGACTTTCGCCTCCGCTATCGCCCGAGTCTTGCGCGGGTTCGACACCACCACCCGGGCCACGACCCCGCGCAGCATCACCGCGATCGCGTCCGAGTTCGTCGTCGCCTCCAAAGCCACCTCGTCGCCAGGCTCCAAGAACTCCTCCGCCCAAGCCCGCAGGTCCTCCGGACGCACACCGATCCTCCCCTCGTCGCGGCACACCCCCGCTTCGACGACGGCGATCTGCGCAAACGAACGATGCACGTCCATCCCAATCCACCGCATATGACAGCTCCTCTCAGACATCAATGAGGAACCGCCGGGCGGACACGACAAAAACGGATTCGCGCTCACAGCGCAGCCGGGCCAGTCGCAGGGGCGGCCAAGTACTAACACGAGCTCGCAGCTCACTGTGTAAGGACGGCCTGCCCTAGCTGTTCCTCCTCAGCACCCCGAACCCGGCAACCCAGACCCTACCGGCCAAAGCAGCAAGCGCCCGAGACGCCGCAGATTTCATACCCGATACCAACGCCGTAGAGAGCCTCAACGCCAGGTTCCGACGAGCGGTACGCCACCGAGGGCACTTCCCCAACGAGCAGGCCGCCATGAAAATCCTCTACCTTGTCGCCACCACCAAACGAAAGAACCGCAGCAACCTCACCGGCAAGACCAACGGCTGGAAAGCCATACTGAACACACTGACCATCCACTACGGCGACCGGATCGCCGACCACATCAAATGAAAACCATCACGACCTGTTACACAAAAAAACTGACAGACCGCTGCCGGGGCCCTCAGCCGGGGGGTTACGGTCCGGTCCTGCGCTCGGCGTTGACTCCACAGAATGTTGGCCTTGTGCCTGTTGTCAGACGTGTCGCGTCGAGTGTGGGGCCGGCAGGTGAGGTGTTTCTGATTCTTCGCGACTGTTGGGCGTGTTTTTCAAGTCGCTTTGGCGGGTGGTTGGCGGGTGGTTGTTGGTTAGTGTAGCGGTCGGGGTCATTTGTGGCTCCGGTGCCATGTTCGGCGTTTTTGGTCGGCGTCTCGCATTCCTTGTCGGCGGGCGGCTCGGATGGTTTCGCCTCGGCCCTGGTGTTCGTCGTTGGGGGTGACGTAGCCGATGGCTTCGTGGAGGCGGACTTCGTTGTAGTGGGCTCGGATCCGCTCGAGTTCGGCTCTGAGCACTTCGGGTTCGTCTATGTCGTTGAGGTGGGGGTGCTCGTGTTTGGCGTGGCCCCACAGCGACTCGATCCAGGCTTGGTCGGTCGGCGTCGAGGGGCGTCCGAACTGCTGGGCGATGGAGCACAGGGCCATGAACTTGCGGGTGTCGTTGGCGTGCATCTCTGTCCCGTTGTCCGAGATCGCCAGCAGCAGCGGGACCTGGTCGTCGTCGGGGAGCGCTGCTTGGGGGTCGCCGAGGCGGGCCGCCAGCTCCTCGGTGAGGAGCCCCTCGTTTTGCAGCGCTCGGGTGAACAGGATCCGGGCGGCGACGGAGTCGGGGGCGGCGGTGAGGTGCACAGCGATCCATTTGCGGCTGACTACATCGACGATCGCGTAGGCGTGCTTGGCGGCGGTGCAGCGCTGGAACTGGGAGGCGTCCCAGCACCAAAGCTGGTTCGGGCGCCATTGGCACCACTGGGGCCAGGGCGCTTTGGGCCTGGGAGCGGGACGGGGCTCTCCTTTGAGGGCGAGGCCGCGGCGTGCCAGAACGCGGTCCACAGTCGACGGCGACACCCACACCCGCTGTTGGTAGGAGCCCCGGTGGGCGAGCTTGCGGTGCGAGCGGTCTGTGTCGCCCCACTCGTCGAACAGCGCCACGATCTCGTCTTGCTCCCAGTCCAAGATCCCGTGCACCGGACTGCCCCCGGGAGCGCGGTCGTCGAGGCGGCCGCCGGCCCGGCGCCGGTTCCAGCGCCACACCCGGGACCGGTCGATCTCCAGCACGCCGCAGACCCGGCCCAGCGTCCACCCCGCCGACACCGCGTCGTCGACCAGGCCCAACAGGGCCGCTTTAGCGGCCCCGTCGACGCGGGCGGGGATCGGGCCGCTCATCCCCAACGCGATTTTCCCCGCAGCGCCGCCAGCTCGACCGCCTGCTCGACGACCGTGGCCTGCAGCCGCTCCACCTCGGCGCGCAGCGCGGCGGCCTCCGACGCCTCCGCGGGCGTTTTGCGAGCCCGCCCGGGCTTCGACGACTGCAACGCGGCAACAGCCCCGTCGCGGGCCACCGCCCGCAACCGGGCGATCACCGACCGGTCCACCCCCGCCTCCGCCGCCGCGTCGGACTGGGTGAGCTGCCCCGACAGCATCCTCACCCACAAGTCGTACTTCTGCTCCGCAGACAAAACCCGCTTCGGTTTCCTCGGAACTGCACTCATCGCTGATAGCCTCCAAAATCAAGGCCAACAACCCTGCCACATGCGGCCTGAAAAAACCGGGAAACCGTCGCGCGAAATCAGACGCAACACATGGTCTGGGCTGGAGTGGTTCGGGGCCAGGCGGCAGGCCTTGTCGAGTTGCGGGCGGGTTGCGGCCGCTGTGGAGGGCTGGTCGCGACCGGTTTTGGCGGCCCGCGACCGGTCTGGCGACTGGTTTCGAGGGCTTGCGACCGGTTGCGACCGGTGTGGTGTTGCATGATGGCTGGCATGAGCGGGGGCTATTGAGCATCCTCCCTTTGGCCGGTCACCTTGATTAGGAGGTATCTATGTCATTGGTGGAAAAGGAGGGGCCGCCGGGCAGGTCTAGGCGGCGTTTCACCAAGGAGTTCGAGGCTGATTCGGTGGCGTTGGTGTTGGACGGGGACCGGCCGAGCGCCCGTGTGGCCCATGATCTGTGCATCGGGGCGACGAGTCTAGGGAACTGGGTCCGCCAGGCCCGGATCGACCGCGGGGAGAAACCGGAGTTGACGACGGAGGAGCGATCTGAACTGGTGCGGTTGCGCCGGGAGAACTCGAAGCTGCGAACGGGGGCGTGAACTGCCATGCGAGCGACGGCCTATTGGGTGCACGAGTCGGGCCACCGGCCCGCTATAGGTGGGTCGCTGCCCGGAGGGCCGATGGGTTCTCGACCACAGCCGCGTGCCGGGCAGCCGGCGTGAGCCGCCAGGCGTTCTACGACTGGGCCGCTCGCCAGGAGGCGGGGCCCTCCCCCAGCCGAGCTGGCCGAGGCCGAGGTGGTCGCCGAGATACGCCGTGTCCACGCCGACTCCGGAGGGGCCCACGGCTCGCCCGGGGTGACCGCGGAGTTGGGCCGCCGCGGCCGGCGGGTGACCGCGGAGTTGGGCCGCCGCGGCCGGCGGGTGAACCCCAAGCGGGTCTGTGGGCTCATGAGACACCACGGCATCTGCGGCATCCATAAACGGCGCAAGCCCCGCTGGAAGGGGCCACGAGGCGTCGAACGGGCTCCTAGGGACCTGGTGCGCCGCGGCTTCCGCCCCGGGCGACCCGACGCGGTGCGGGCCGGCGACATCCCCACCGCCCAGGGAAGGCTGCACCTCGCCGTCGTGTCAGACGTCGGATCCAGGAGGGCGGTCGGGTACTCGATGGCCGTCAACATGGCGGTCCGGCAGGTCGTCGACGCCCTCGACACTGCCGCCGCATCCAGAAGCGGCCGCACTGCCGGGGTGATATTCCACTCCGACAAGGGTCTGAGCATCAGGCTCTGAGCGTGCTCCACGAGGTAGTGGTGGAGCACCCGGATGGCGGCCTAGCTATTATCGACCCGGTCATCGACCGCGACCCTGAGAACGAGGAGTTCGCCCAGCTTCGAAATGGGTATGCATATCCAAGTGTCACCCAGGTGCTTAGAATGTCCCATATGTCGATGACACAGCCTCGACTCTTCGAATCAGCATCTCCAAGTGGGCCTCTTCGGAGCAACGCCCCGACTTTCGTGAACAATATGACGCTTCCTGTTCACAGATGGTTCCGATTTAGTGCCGGCTATTCTGCGGAATGGGTTGTGAACTCTATTAGCGACTTCTTGACCTGCGCAGGGCAGAGTAAAGCTGTTATTCTCGACCCATTTGCAGGCAGTGGGACTACTTTACTTGCATCCTCGGCTCTTGGTTGTGACAGCTTTGGGTGGGAGGCACAAGATTTCATATTTCGAGTTGCAGACGCCAAGGTCCAGTGTAGTGATGCCGATCCAGAAATGATCTTGCAGTCCGCACACTCTGTAATCGAAGCATCTAAGAATACCGGGGCGAACAGGTGTAATGATCAGGAACCAAAACTGTTACAGAAATGCTATTCCGAAGAAACGCTGGCCGAATTACGGGGACTCCAGGAGGCACTCAATGGAGCCACCATAGATATGGATGATTCCACTTGGAAGCTCTTATGGTTGGCGTTGGTCAGTACACTTCGACCAGCAAGTCATGTCGGTACAGCACAATGGCAGTATGTTCTTCCCAACAAGAAGAAAATCAACACTGTAGGCCCCTCAGAAGGCTTCATGCAGAAGGCCAGAATGATCGCTGGGGACATTTCGGTCATTAGGAGCAAGCTGAGCGGCAATATGAGCATCTTGCAACATGACGCTCGGCAACCATCTAAGGTGCCTAAAGACTCAATAGATATAGTGGTTACATCTCCACCATATGCAAATAATTATGACTATGCGGATGCCACGCGCTTGGAAATGACATTCTTGGGCGAGGTAGCCGCTTACTCAGATTTAAAGAGAGTGAGAGAACCCCTTATCCACGCTTGCAGCCAACATATGGTTGGCTACGATGCATCTGCAGCTATCGAAGATCCTCTTCTTACTCCAATAGTTGACAGACTAGGGCCAATATACGAAGAATTATCTTCTGTTCGGAGCACACGCGGTGGCAAGAAGGCGTATCACGCGATGGTAGTTGCCTATTTTCTCGACATGGCCAGAGTTTGGCAATACTTAAGGGCGGCAGTTAGGCCGGGAGGAAAGGCATTATTTGTAGTGGGGGATTCAGCACCCTATGGGGTTCATACTCCCGTAGACGAACTTCATGGAGAGTTAGCAGTGGCTGCCGGTTTTGAGTCATATAGGTTCACAAAAACGAGAGATAGAAACATTAAGTGGAAAAACCGTAAGCATCGAGTGCCCTTGAAGGAAGGCGTCTTGGAGGTACAGGGTTAGTGGCACAATCCCCGGCACATACATGGGGCCAAGCTATCGGCAACGTCATAGAGAGAGGTGTTGAGCCACTTCTTCAGTCCGTGGCCAACGAATATTCTTTGTACCTTGACCAGAAAGGGCCGAGGGCAGCTCGTAAGGGTAAGAAAGTAACGTGGACCGACAAATATGGCAACACTCATGATCTAGATTTTGTTCTTGAGCGAAGAGGCACTGATCATTCTAGAGGAGACCCTGCTGGCTTCATTGAGGTGGCATGGAGACGCTACACAAAGCACTCTCGCAATAAAGCTCAAGAGATCCAAGGAGCAGTTCTACCCCTCGCTGAGACATACGCAGTTCACAGACCTTTTCTTGGAGCAGTGATCTCAGGAGAGTTTACTGAAGGTGCATTGGAACAGTTGTCCTCGTTGGGATTTCACATTCTGTACTTTGACTACGAATCGGTGCTGGCAGCTTTTGAGAGTGTGGGAATTGACGCTAGAACAGAAGAAAGCACCCCAGTTCCGGAACTACGAGAAAAAATTGATGCTTGGCAGGGTCTTACTGAAGATGAGAAGGACTCCGTATCGGAGAATCTGTTTGACATATGCTCAGACAAGGTTGCGGAATTTATAGTGGCTATGAGGCTATCGTTTGGAAGGGCGATTCAGCAGATCAGAATTTTGCCGTTATTTGGATCTTCAATTGACTTTTTGCTTATTGATGAGGCACAACACTTTCTGATGGATTCAAGCAAATTCAATATTCCTGGCAGTCTGGCTCGAATTGAAGTCGAAGTAATATATTCAAATGGCGATTCGCTTACAGGCAAATTCAACGATCCAGATGCTGCCTCATCATTCCTTGAGACCATTGCGAGATAGGAAAGTGTGCCTTTAAGCATTGCTATAGAGGGACTTGGGGCTTATATCCAAAGATGGCAAGCTGCCGTAAGCTACTTCGTAGACTTCCAACCTCGCGACACCTTGGCGAAAACCATCTTCCATCTACCTGCGTCGAAATGGGTCTCTGGCATCGGCCTCTGCCGATATTGGATAAGACCTCACCGCCCTTCCGAAGGGGCGGCTGAGTGTCCTCCTTGGGCCGGTCACCTCGATCAGGAGGTAAGAATATGTCACTGATGGAGCAGGAGAGGCCGCCTGGCGGAGCTAACAACCTCCGTGGGCACTACATGCGTGTCATCGTTTGGGTGGCAGCACCGGCGGGGATGGCTCTGCTAGCGGCAGCTGATGGCCAGCTGGGCTCAGGTTGTCTGCAGGTACGCGGCCCATTGGCCCATGAGGTTGCGGCGTTTGGTGTAGGCGTCGCCTCGGATGTAAGCCTGTTGGGTTGAGTCTCCGAGGGTGTGGGCGAGTGCGGCTTCGGCGACTGCCCAGGGGGTGTCGGTCTGCTCCAGTGCCCATGTTCTGAAGCTGGCTCTGAATCCGTGGACGGTGGCCCGCTCGGCCAGGCCTGCGTCGCGAAGGATTTTCGTGAGCGTCATGTCCGACAGGGGGCGGCCCGGCCTGAGGGGGGAGGGGAACACCAAATCGGAGCCGTCGTGGTTGTCCTTGGCACGGTCCAACACGTCGAGGGCGGCGTCGCTGAGGGGCACCCGGTGCTCGGTCGCGGCCTTCATCTTGTCGGCGGGGATGCGCCACTCGCGGGCGGCGAAGTCGATCTCGGACCATGAGGCGTTGCGGGCCTCGCCGGAGCGGGCCGCGGTCAACACCGCGAAGCGCAGGCACAGCTTGGCCGACGCCGACGCGCCGGTGCGGTCCACCACGCCGAGCGCGTCGGCCACCTCGCCATAGGGCAGGGAGCGGAAGTGGGCCTTGACCCGCGGCATGGGCGGCAGTGCGCCGTCGATGGCCTCGCCGGCCGCGTTCACGGCGACATAGCCGTGGGCCTGGCACCAGCGCAACACGGTGCGGATCCTCTGGCGGACCTTGCGTGCCGTCTCGGTGCGGGTCGTCCAGATCGGCTCCACGCACCCCAAGACGTCGGACTGGGTGATGCGGTCCACGGCCATGTCGCCGATGGCCGCAAAAGCGTGGTTCTCCAGCGACGCCCACCACAAAGTAGCGGTCCGCTCGTTGCGCCACCTTGCCCTGTTCGCCTCCCACACGATCCTCGCCGCCTCGCGAAACGTCGGCACGTCGCAGCGGCGCCTGTCGGCGAGCGGGTCGCGCCCGTCGGCGGCGGCCGCGCGGTGCTCGTGCGCTTTGCGGCGGGCGTCGGCCAGGCCCACCGCGGGCCAGCCGCCCAAGCCGATCTCGCGGCGGCGCCCGTCCACCGTCAGGCGCAGAACCCAGCACCTCGACCCCGATTTGTACACCCGCAAGAATAATCCGCGCCCGTCGTGGTGCTTTCCCACACCGGCATTTTTCACTTCCACAGCGGTCAAAAGCGACATTCCCATCCCCCACTTTTTCGGGGATAGCCCGGTAATTGCTGAGAACAGCCTACCACTCCAAACTGACTGAAACGGTCGCTACACTGGGAAAACAGGGACCAACTGGGACCATCGAGCAACTGCTGAGAACACCCGGAAGCGCCCACGGCAGGATTCGAACCTGCGACCTTGGACTTAGGAGGTCCCTGCTCTGTCCTGGCTGAGCTACGTGGGCAGTGTCAGCGAGCATCTTTGCCCGCAGTGGTTTGAATGTTGAAGTCTAGGTGGCTGGGAAGGCAGGAACGACCGGCAATACGTTCAGCAACCAGCCTTCTACTCCATCAGGGCACGGGTCTCGGAGACGATCTTGTCGGCGGTGGGCAATAGCTGCTTCTCCAGGTCGGCGTTGAAGGGTATGTGGCAGTGGGGGGTGGTCACCCGCTCGATGAGGACCTAGCGGAGATCATCGCCCACCCGGCAGCGCTGAACGACTGAAATCCACCGCGTTTTCCGGTTGGAAATCGGGAGCGCGTCGGTAGGCTGACACGCAGTGGCCGAGAACGCCGTCGGGTGGCTTGAGAAGGACGACGGTGGAGTCGTAGGCGGTCCCCTAATCGAGGCTGGTCCCACGGGACACGGCCTGGGCGCAGCCCGAGCCCTGCTGGTGGGAATGCTGTTCATCCAGGTGGGCGGCGGCCTCCAGGGAGTGCTGCTCGGCGTGCGAACCGAGTCGGAGGGATTCGGCCTCGCGGTCAGCGGCATCGTCATGGCCAGCTTCTTCTTCGGGTTCTTGATCGGGACGCGCCTGGCCGAGCACTTTCTGGCCGCGGTGGGCCACATCCGGGTGTTCGCCGCGTTGGCCTCGATGGCCTCCGGCGTGTCGATTCTGCATCTGCTGTGGATCAATCCCGCCGCCTGGGCTTTGCTGCGGATGCTGTTCGGGCTGTGCATCGCCGGTGTGTTGGTGGTGGTGGAGTCGTGGCTCAACGACATGGCCACCAACACCACACGGGGGCGCCTTTTGTCGATGTACATGGTGTCGTCGATGGGCGGGCTCACGCTCGGCCAGTTGTTGCTCAACGGAGGCGACCCCGAGGGTTTCGAGTTGTTCGTGATCTCCTCGGTGCTCATCTCCGCCGCGCTGGTTCCCATCACGCTGTCGGCTACCAGTGCTCCCCCGCTGACCGTGCCCGAGCCGCTGTCGCTGCGCCAGCTCATCACCCTGGCCCCCACCGGGGTGGTCACCGCCTTCTGCGCCGGCATCAGCCACGGCGCGCTGCTGGGGGTGGGCGCGGTGTACGCCGCTTACGAGGGACTGCCCACGAGCAGGATCGCGCTGTTCCTGGTGGCGGCCACCGCCGGGGCCATCGCCTTCCAGTGGCCCATAGGGTCGCTCTCCGATCGGGTGTCGCGTCGAGCAGTGATCTTCGCTGCCGCCGCCGCGGCTGCGGCCATCGCCGGGACCCTGCCGTTGGTCGAGCCGGGATCGGCGTCGTCTCTGGTGCTCGTTTTCTGCTTCGGCGGCACCACTTTCCCGCTCTATTCACTGGCCATTGCCCTTACTGGCGACTGGGTGCCTTCGTCGCAGTTGAACGGCGCCAGCGCCGCGTTGGTGAGAACGGCCGGGGTGGGGTCGATAATCGGACCGGTGGCCGGCGGGGTGGTCATGTCTTTGACCGCTCCATGGACCTTCTTCCTGGTGCTGGTGGGGGCCCACGCGGTGATCGTGGCCTATACCGGGTGGCGGATCGCGGCCCGAGACGGCGTCCCGATTTCGGAGCAGGGCGAATGCCTGCCGTGGCCCACGCGGGCGTCGGCTATGGCCGTGAACTTGCTGCGCCGCCCGCCGATACCCCTCAGGAAAAACGGGCGACCGTAACTCGTCCCTCGACTCTGCCCCCATATATAGCTACTCTCTGTAACTTTAGATATACTACATGTATGTCCACTGTTGCGATGGATGCTGAGGCGTCCTTTGATCTGGCCATTGATTATCTGGCTGCCGCCGATGAGATCGACTTTCGGCGCCAGCGGTGGACCGCGGTGGTCGATGAGGTGGACTACTGGCTAGGGGGAGAGCAATATCCAGTGGGCCAGTCGTTGGGAGGGATCAGCCAGCAGCTCAGGGTCGACTCCGAAGACATCTCCCAGCGTGCTCAGATGATCCTGCTGGGCCCCGAGGGACTGAACCTGGCGCTGTGGGCCATCGAGGTGCTGCGGGACATTCCCGAGGCGTGGGGCGGCGACGACATCGTGTCGCGGGGCGACTTGGAGTCGTTCGCCACCCGGACCGACGACCTGGGGGAGGCCGCCCGCATTCTGCTCACCAACGGCAGCCTGCTCGCCATGCTGGACACGGCCAAGAACAACCGCGACTACCTGTCTGATCCCATCGAGGGATTCCAGGCCAGCGGCGGCGACGGCCGGATCAGTCTCGACGATCTCGACGCCTTCGAGGCCAAGATGTCGGCCTACACCACCCTTTTGCCCTACTTGGCCGCTATCGACACCGCGGCTGAGGGCGACCCGGCCAAGGCCGACCAGTTCTTGTCCAAGGCCGACTTTGAGGCCATCGCCGCCGACGAGAGCCTGCCCCCAGAGGTAAGGCAAGCCGCTGCCGCGGTGATCGCCCACGGCGCCTACCACCGCAAAGACGGCTTCGGTTGGGACGATGTTGGGTTCTGGGCCATGGAGGCGGCCGGAGTATTGCCGGTGGTGGGCGAGATCGTGGACACCACCCGGGCGCTGTATGCGCTCTCTCAGGGAGATTGGAAATCGGCTCTGATGTTCGCCGCCAGAGTGGCCATGCCCCTGGGGACGGGCAAGACCCTGTCCGCGGCCCGTGCTTTGACGGAGATGGGGCGCCGCCGTGCCTTCAAGGAGATGCAGTACTACACCATCAGCCACTCGGCGCAGAAGGCCCGCAAGAAGGTGAGCAAGACCGTGCGGAACAAGACCGCCGGCAAGGCCAAGGAGGCCTATGACGACTGGCGAGAAGACGCGCCCGCCGGCTTCGAATACCTCACCCCGAGACCGCACTCGTAGTCTTGTCCCATGGTCTCGGAGCTGTTCGACGCCGAGCGGTGGAAGCCGGTGGAGGGGTTCGAGTTGACCGACGTGACCTACCACCGGGCCGTCGACCAGGCCACGGTGCGGATCGCCTTCGACCGCCCCGAGGTGCGCAACGCCTTTAGGCCCCACACGGTGGACGAGCTGTATCGCACCCTGGACCACGCCCGCATGACCCCCGACGTGGGCACAGTGCTGCTCACCGGCAACGGGCCTTCGCCGACCGACGGCGGCTGGGCGTTCAGCTCGGGCGGCGACCAGCGCATCCGAGGCGCCGACGGCTACCAGTACGCCAGCGGCGACACCGCCGACACGGTGGACGGCGCCCGCACCGGGCGCCTGCACATATTGGAGGTGCAGCGGCTCATCCGGTTCATGCCCAAGGTGGTGATCGCGGTGGTGCCGGGCTGGGCGGCCGGAGGCGGCCACAGCCTGCACGTGATCAGCGACATGACGCTGGCGTCGGCCGAGCACGCCCGCTTCAAGCAGACCGACGCCGACGTGGCCAGCTTCGACGGCGGCTTCGGCTCGGCCTACCTGGCCCGCCAGGTGGGCCAGAAGCGGGCTAGGGAGGTGTTCTTCGTGGGCAAGGCCTACACCGCGGCCGAGGCCTACGAGATGGGCATGGTCAACGCGGTAGTGCCCCACGCCGAGCTGGAGCAGACCGCCCTGGAGTGGGCCGCAGCGGTGAACGCCAAGAGCCCCACCGCCCAGCGCATGCTGAAGTTCGCCTTCAACCTGATCGACGACGGCCTGGTGGGCCAGCAGGTGTTCGCCGGAGAGGCCACCCGGCTGGCCTACGGCACCGACGAGGCCGCCGAGGGCCGGGACTCTTTCCTTGAGAAGCGCGACGCTGACTTTTCGAAGTTCCCGTACCACTTCTAGTTCCGGTTCTGGCTCGAGGCCTGGTTAGGGTGCGGCCATGGCCGACTCCCCCGCTGCCGATCCCTCCACCGACCCAAAGTTCGCCCCCCGTCCCGACTCCACTTCGCTCGACGCCGCCCAAATGTTCGACCTGTCGGACCGGGTGGCCATCGTCACCGGGGGCAGCCGGGGCATCGGACTGTCTTTCGCCCACGGCTTCGCCGCCCAGGGGGCCACGGTGGTGGTGGCCAGCCGCAAGGCCGACGCCTGCGAGTTAGCGGTGGCCGAGATCGCCGAGGCCGGCGGCAAGGCCCTAGCGGTGCCTACCCACATGGGCGACCTCGACAGCGTTAACCGCCTGGTTGACGCCACCGTGGAGCACTACGGTCAGATCGACATCGTGGTGAACAACGCGGCCAACCCGCTGGGCCTGCCCATGGAGCACATCACCCCTGAAGCATGGGAAAAGTCGTTCACCGTGAACCTGCGGGGGCCGTTCTTCTTGTTCCAGCGCTGCCTGCCGGCGCTGCTGGAATCCGACCACGCCTCGGTCATCAACGTGATCTCGGTGGGGGCCTACATCCCGGCGGCCGACACCTCCATGTACAGCGCAGCCAAGGCCGGCTTGTTGTCGTTCACAAGGTCAATGGCCGGGGTGTACTCGCCTCAGGGGATCCGGGTGAACGCCATCGCCCCCGGCACGGTAGACACCACCATGACCCGCAACACCGGCCCCGAGGCCATGGCCCGCATGTCCGACCTCAGCCAAATCGGCCGCATAGGCCACCCCGACGAGCTAGTCGGCGCCGCCCTCCTGCTCGCATCCGACGCCGGCAGCTACATCACCGGCCAATGCATCATCATCGACGGCGGCTTCATCCCCGCGAGGTAGGAGCACGTCGCCAGTATGACAGCTAAGCATCAATATTTATTGTGCTATGCTGTCACAATGAGGACGACGGTGACGCTTGACTCTGACACGGAGCAAATTGTGCGCCGACGAATGAAGGATCGTCGGATCTCATTCAAGCAGGCGCTCAACGACCTCATCAGGGAGGGAAGGAACAGCATCCGAGGGTCACAGGAGTTTCAAACTTCGACATCGGCAATGGGCCAACCCACGGTCAACCTCGACAAGGCGCTACAGCTAGTCGGCGAACTTGAGGACGACGAGCTAGCGCGAAGGATGCAAACCAGGTCGTGAAATTGGTTGACGCCAATGTGCTGCTCTATGCGGTGAACGAGGACGCGCCTCGTCATCACGAGGCTCGGGCATGGCTGGACGGAGCGCTTTCCGGTGGGGCAACAGTGGCGTTCTCCTGGATAGTTCTGCTGGCCTTCGCTCGCTTGTCTACCCAGGCAAACCTCTTCCCCTCTCCCTTATCCCTAGCCGACGCGCTAGACCAAGTAGAGGCCTGGCTGTCTCAGCCGTCTGCCGCCATAGTTGAGCCCACCGCACGTCACCTCGTACTGGTGCGTGAACTGTTAGTTCCCTTCGGCGGTGGAGGCAATCTTGTCAACGATGCCCATCTCGCCGCGCTGGCGATCGAACACCACTCCCAAATCGTGTCCTATGACCACGACTTTTCGCGCTTCCCCGACGTGCGATGGGAAACGCCGGCCTGAGCGAGGCCCGAGATTGCGTCCTGCGATCCGACGGCGCGAATTAGCCGGGCTCCGTGCATGACTAGTACGGTTCAGGCACAGGCCAAAATACGCTGACGGTGGGTCGGCATGGCCATCTAGCAACGAGTGGTGTGAAATGCAGAACCGGGTTAATGCCCTCCCCTGCCCTCGGAGCCGTCGGGCGGTGTTCGGTGCCCTCCTCGCGCTGCTGACCGCGGCGTCGGCGGCGGTCGCGGTGCAGCCGGCCGCGGCACATGACACTTCCCCCCAGCGGGTGGGGTTGTACATGAGCGGCGGCTCCAACAGATTGGTGAGCGAGGGCAGCTCGTTCACCGTCACGGCCGAGCGCACCAGAGGCGGTAACCACAGCTCGCACACGGGGACCGCGCTGATCGTTCCGATCCAGTTCAGCCCAGCGGGAGGCGTAGCGGCGGGCCGTTCGGCGTCGGCTGCCGACCTGATGTTTCCGGCGTCCATCACCATTCCCGCCGGTGCGACGACCGCCTCGGTCACCGTTCAGGTTGTCGACGACAACATCGCGGAAGAGTTCGAGCGGGCCGCGATCGTGCTCGGGCACCTGCCGAGCGGGTGGCATCCGGCGCCGCATCGACTTCCACCCACCCGCAACCCTGACCCAGACGATCCCGGCAGCCCAGGTGTGTACTTCGACATCGCGCCCAGCGACGTTGCCGACATCGGCCGCCTGCGGTTCCGGGTGTGTGAGAGGGCGGACAACAGTTGTCCGGTGGGCGGCGACGACGGCTGGGTCGAGACCACGACCCCATCGCTGACCCTGCAAGAAGGCGGTCCTCCGAAGTCGTACCAGTACCGGCTGACCCCGGCGCTCACTGCGTTCCGTGAGGTTGAAGTGTCACCCGGCCATTCGAAAATCCCTACGAATGGAATTTCTGTCGACCGCGATCGGCTGATCTGCGTGGGCACCGCCGATCACTCAGTACCTCCCCTGAGCACTCTCACTGTGCTGCCCGGCGACGTACCGTCGCAGTGCCCGCATCGGCCGAGGTCCTACGGCGGGGATCAGATCGACACATGGCGCACGGTGACCTATCGCGCCGGCTCGGACGCGGACTCCTCGGACCACAGCGTGACGGTGCGGCACCGGACGCTGGCCCGGATTACTGGCCATCCATATGCGGGCCACTACTACCAGGACCCCTCCGGCGAGAGGTGGCCGGTGCGGCTCAACATTATCGATGACGACCGCCCGGACCAGGATGTGGAGTTCAACGGCAACGGCAGCGGTTGGATTGCGATGAACGACGGCGGAGGAGTGGATTCAGCGCTGCCTGACGTGCTCGTCCCGGGCCAGACGTATTCATTTCAGGTGCGGCTGCGGGACCGAACCTCAAGCGCCCAGCGGGATGGGACGCACTTCATCAAGCTGCGTTCCCATTCGCATCCCAGAGATGTGACAATGTCGATGGTTTGGGATACCGGGGCCGAGGACGCCCAGTGGTACCAGCGTTTGGACTTCCGCTTCAACTCGACTTGGTTGCGGACGTACACGGTTCGCGTGCATGTCGCGGCCGACGCTGCGGCGGGCAACGTGATGTTCGAGGAATACACCGATCCCGGTTTCTGGAGCCGAGCAGCCGATCTTGGCAGTCAGAATCACCGTCACCACTTCTACGGGGCCGTGGCGCGCATCGAGCCCCACGCTGCGGACCGCCATAGGGCCCACAACGCACCGGTCGACAATGCTCCGCTGATAGCGGAAGTCAACGGGCACATCACCAATTTCACGAGTTCGGGTAATACGGTTGCCGTCCGCGACTGGAATCTGATCCTGGATCGGCTCGAAGGCCGGCCAGGCATGCGCGACAGTGACATCCAGCTGTGGTACAACAGGGCGCGCTTCCATAACTGGCAGGACGCCATCACGACGCTGCCGAAGGTGCAGACGGCGTTGGCCGCGGCCGAACAGCCGGTCAGCGACTCCGACGATGGGCCGATCCTTGACTCCGACGATGCGCCGATCAGCGACTCGAACGATGCGCCAATGGGTGACTCCAACGATGTTCGGCTAGACGAGGCGGCTCTGATTGCGGAGGTGAATGCGCATATTGCGGATTTCACGAGCCGGAATCATGCGAACGGTGTCCGTGATTGGAATCTGATTTTGGATCGGCTCGAGGGCCGCACGGGTATGAGCGACGCGGACATCGCTGTGTGGCTCGAGCGGGCGGTCCGCCATGGCTGGCAGGACGGCGTCACGACGTTGCCGAAGGTGCAGGCGATGTTGGCGGCGCCGCAGCCGGTCGTTGTGCCGGAGGTGAACATCACCGGTTCTGTCGGCGGCACGGAGGGTTCTGACGTGTCGTTCACGGCGAGCGCGGTTCCGCCGCCGACTGCCGATCTGGCGGTGAGCGTGACAGTGTCGGCTTTGGGCGACTTCGGGGTGTCGTCTGGTGCGCATACGGTGACGATCCCGGCGGGGCAGTCGTCTGCGACGCTGACGCTGTCGACCTCTGATGACTCGGTTGACGAGCCTGACGGTTCGGTGACGTTGACGTTGAACAGCGGCGGCGGTTACACCGTTGGTTCGTTGTCGTCGCAGTCGGTGCAGGTGCTCGACGACGACGACCCGCAGCAGGTGGCCGCGCCGGTGGTGAGCGTCACCGCTGGCGCCGGTGTGGCTGAGGGCGGTTCTGCGTCGTTCACGGTGAGCGCCGATGCTGCGCCGGCTGCGGACCTGCCCGTGAGCGTCACGGTCGCGGCGTCGGGCGATTACGGCGTCACCACGGGCTCTCGAACGGTGACGATCGCCGCGGGCACGACCAGCAAGGCCATCTCGGTGGCGACGTCCGATGACTCGGTCGACGAGGCTGACGGCTCGGTGACGGTGACGGTGGCCGACGGCGCCGACTACGACGTGGGCACCGCCACGGCGACGGTCAGCGTCGACGACGACGACCCGCCACCGGAGAACGTGCCCGACACCGATGATGTCCCCGATCAGAACTCCGTCGACCCCAATCAACCGGTGGAGGTGCCCGACACCAACCAGGTGCCCGCGGACAGCGATGCGTGTACCGGCAAGCCGACCGTGGCCGCGGCCGACGCGACCGCCCCACGCGGCGACGACCTCGAGTTCGTCATCAGCCTCGACTGCACATACAGCAGCGATGTCGACGTGTACTACACCATTGCCCATGGCCTCACCTACGCCGACGGAGGCTCAGTGACGATCAGCAGCGGCGACACCACCGCAACAGTGCTGGCCCCGACCATCGGCGCCAGCGATGTGGGCCTGTACTTGGTCTGGGTCACCGAGGTCACGAACCCATCTGGAATCTGGGCATATGGCACCATCACCGACTAACGCTCCTGCGTCTTCCCCACGATGCAAACCAGGTCGTGAAGTTGGTTGACGCCAATGTGCTGCCCTATGCGGTGAATGAGGACGCTCCTCGTCATCACGAGGCTCGGCCATGGCTGGACGGAGCGCTTTCCGGTTCTGACGGCGCGCATTTGCCGGGCTTCCGTACATGACTAGTAAGATTTGGGCACAGGCCACAACAAGCCGGCGGCGGGTCGGCATGGCCGTCTAGAAAGTGTTGGTGTGAAATGCAGAATCGAGTTGATTCCCCCTTGGATGCAGGCGTGAGAACCCGACGGCGCGCTGTGTTCGGCGTTCTCGTCGCGTTATTGACAGTGGCGTTGGCGGCGGCGGTCGCAGTTCAGCCGGCCGCGGCCCAGATATCGGAGAGTGACATTCAGCGGGTGGGGTTGTGGTTGAACGTTGGCCGCAACGCACTGGTGAGTGAGGGAACGACGATCACGGTCACCGCCAAACTGAAGAAGGCGAACAACACGGGGAAGGCGCTGAGCATCCCGATCCGTCATGTCCCAGCAGACGGTGTGTCGGCAGGCTGGTCGGTGTCGGCCGACGATCTGAATATGCCGTCGTCCATCAGCATTGCGAACGGTGCGAAAACCGGCTTAGTCTCTGTCACGATCGTCGACGACGCCGCTCGGGAGGAGTTCGAACGGGGCATCATCGAAATGGGCCAATTGCCGCGTGACGTCTATAAGGCCCTGCCCAGCCAGAACCTCGGCAGTCGGTCTTTGTACTTCTGGATCCGGCCCAGCGACCATTCCGACCTCGGCCGCATGATGTTCCGAGTGTGCACGGCCGCGAACAATGCGTGCCCGGTGGACGGCGACACCGGCTGGGTCGCGACCACGACCCCGTCGTTGACCCTGACCGAGGGCGGCAGTGCGCAGTCGTATCAGTACAAGTTCACTCGGCCGGACACTCGATACCACGAGTTGGAAGTGCTTGCTCGCAGCGGTGGGCGGTTCTTCGAGGGGAACGCTGACCGTGACCGGCTCACTTGTGTGACCAGCGCCGATCACGCGCGATTCCCCTCGGGGTCCACGACGTTTGCAGTGTTCGGCTCTGACTCTCCGAGCTACTGTCCCCATCTGAGGAACGTCGTGAGCTGGGACGAACTCGAAACGTGGCAGACGGTGACCTTCCAAGCCGGCCACGATTCTGACACCTCGGACCACCGCAGGACGGTGAGGCACCAGATACTGGCCAGGATTACCGGCCATCCCCATCAGGGCCACTTCTTCCAGGACCCCTCCGGCGAGCAGTGGCCGGTGGCGATCACCATTACCGATGACGACGCCCCGGACCAAGACGTGCAGTTCTCCGCTGGCCCCAACGGCTCGACCTGGATAAACATGAACGACGGCGGAGGAGTGGATACAGCGCTGCCTGACGAGCTCGTTCCGGGTGAGACGTATTCGTTTCGCGTGCGGCTGAAGGATCGAACCCTTCCGGCCGATCAAACGCACATCCTCACTCTGCGTTCCGAGTCGCATTGGCGGGATGTGAAGATGTCGCTGATTTGGAACAACGGGGCTGAGGACGCCCAGTGGTTCCAGCGTTTGGACTTCAAGACCAGCTCCAAACGCAATCGGGTGTACACGGTTCGCGTGCATGTCGCAGCCGACGCTGCGGCGGGCAACGTGGTGTTCGACGAGTACACGCCGCCCGGGTTCTGGAGCCGAGCAGCCGAGCCGAGCACTCAGTGGAACCGTCACTACCAGCGGTCAACCGTGGCGCGCATCGGGCCCGACTCCGACGATGGGCCGATCCTTGACTCCGACGATGCGCCGATGGGCGACTCGAACGATGCTCCGCTTGACGAAGCGGCCCTGATCGCGGAAGTCAACGCGCACATCACCGATTTCACGAACCGGAATCATGCGAACGGGATCCGTGATTGGAATCTGATTTTGGATCGGCTTGAGG
The DNA here is from genome assembly GCF_965208475.1 of Candidatus Poriferisocius sp. Taxonomy (GTDB): domain Bacteria; phylum Actinomycetota; class Acidimicrobiia; order Acidimicrobiales; family Bin134; genus Poriferisocius. The sequence goes on from NZ_OZ242338.1 coordinate 2,175,888, forward strand.
GCCGGACGGGGATGAGCGACGCGGATATCGCGGTGTGGCTTGAGAGGTCGGTCAGACATGGCTGGCAGGACGGCGTCACGACGCTGCCGAAGGTGCAGGCGTTTTTGGCGGCCCCGCAGCCGGTGAGTGTGCCGGAGGTGAATATCACCGGTTCTGTTGGCGGCACGGAGGGTTCTGGTGTGTCGTTCACGGTGAGCGCGGTTCCGCCGCCTGCTGCCGATCTGGCGGTGAGCGCGGCGGTGTCGGCTTTGGGCGACTTCGGCGTACAGACGGGTGCGCATACGGTGACGATCCCCGCAGGGCAGTCTTCCAAGACGCTGACGCTTACCACGCTGGACGACTCGGTCGACGAGGCCGACGGCTCGGTGACGCTGACGCTCAACAGCGACAGCAGCGGCGGTTACACGGTGGGTTCGAGCTCGTCGCAGTCGGTGCAGGTGCTCGACGATGACGACGCGCCGCTGGTGGCCGCGCCGGTGGTGAGCGTCAGCGCCGGCGCCGGTGTGGTTGAGGGCGGTTCTGCGTCGTTCACGGTGAGCGCCGATGCTGCGCCGGCTGCGGACCTGCCGGTGAGCGTCACGGTTGGGGCGTCGGGCGATTACGGCGTCGTGACGGGCTCACAGACGGTGACGATCGCCGCGGGCACGACCAGCAAGGTCCTGTCGGTGGCGACGTCTGATGACTCGGTCGACGAGGCTGACGGCTCGGTGTCGGTGACGGTTGCTGACGGCGCCGATTACGACGTCGGCACCGCGTCGGCGACGGTCAGCGTCGCCGACGACGACGACCCGCCCCCGCCGGTGGTCAGCGTCACCGCTGGGGCTGGTGTTACTGAGGGCGGTTCTGCGTCGTTCACGCTCGCGGCGGCGCCGCCGCCGGCGAGTCCGATCTCGGTCAGTGTGACGGTCGCCGCGTCGGGCGATTTCGGAGCGGTGACGGGTTCGCGGACGATCAGCATCGGCAGCGGCGGTTCTGCGACGGTCAGCGTCGCGACATCCGACGACTCGGTCGACGAGGCCGACGGGTCGGTGTCAGTGACGGTGGCCGACGGCGCCGATTACGACGTGGGCACTGCTTCGGCGACGGTCAGCGTCGCCGACGACGACGACCCGCCGCCGGTGCAGGACGTGCCCGACACCGACGACATCGCGGACACCGACCAGGTGCCCGCGGACAGCGATGCGTGTACCGGCAAGCCGACCGTGGCCGCGGCCGACGCGACCGCCCCACGCGGCGACGACCTCGAGTTCGTCATCAGCCTCGACTGCGCCCACACCAGCGACGTCGTCGTCCACTACTCGGTAACACACGACGGCCGCCTCTACATAGAAGGCGCAGGCACAGCGACCATCAACAGCGGCCACACCACAACCACCGTCACCATGCCCACCACCGGCGCCACCAACGAGGTCGGCATATACCTCGCCTACGTCACCGAAGTCACCAACCCCTGGGGAATCTGGGCGTACGGCACCATCACCGGCTGACGGCCAACAGCACGTGCTCCTGTGGTGCGTGCCGAAGGCTCTCCTCGGTCAGCACGTTCACGAACAGGGCGCTGCGAGCTTCGGCGGTCAGGCTCGCCTCTTCGGGCGACCACTCGTAGTCGGGCCCGAAATCCTCGCCCCGGCTCCACGGCACGAGCGTGTGGGGATGCCATTCCTTTCAGGGACCTAGGAGTGCAGCGGGAATGACGCCGATGCCGTCAGGTCGGCGGTATGCGTGCGGTCCGGTGGTGATAACGGCCGCGTCGAGCAGCCTCGCGCCGATTCGATCGCGGAGCCACGTCAGGTGCCCGATGTCGTGATCATCGACCGATGAGGTCAGCTTGACTTCGAGCGCCACGATGGCACCATCATCGCGTTCGATGATCACGTCGACCTCATGCTGGCCGCCTTGTGTGCGCATGTGGGAAACCCGGGCCCCTGCCGCTTGAGCGTAGGTGCGGGCCGAGAGCGTGACGAGGGATTCGAAGAGCGCTCCGAGGAACGGCCCGTCGCCGCTCCAAGAACGGCGAGCTGCGAGCAGGCCGTCGACGTCGACGCCGACGAGACGTGCCGCGAGCGCGGGATCGGCCATCTGGTGCACCGGTGCTGAACCCAAGGCCCGCAGGCGGTTGCGAGTGGGCATCCACGCCGGGACCGGTTCGATCATCCAGAGGTTCTCGAGAGCGGCCCGGTACGGGCCGACAGTGGTGCGTGCCGGTTTGTCGTTCTCGCCGAGCGTGGCAGCGTCGCGAATCTTCTCGAACGATGCGGTGGTAGAGGTCGCTGCGGCATAGGCGGTCATCCAGCCGCGAAGCTGGCCCCGGTCGCGAAACGTCCTGCCGAAACCGTGAATGTCGTGCTCGATGATGCGGTCGATGTAGCCATCGAGGAGGCCGCGCCTGACGCGAGGTCCCTGGGTACGGATACCGGGGAATCCTGAGGCGGTGATCTCGTGTGCGTACTGCTCCACCCCAATCAAGGTGCTGCCCCCAAGCTCCTGCCGATCGCCGGTGAGCAGTGCCTCGAGGCTGACCGTCGGTGTCTCGATGCCGCGCTCCGCCAGTGACATCGGCCGCATCCGCACCGTGATGATCCTGCCGGCGCCGGTATGGGTGGGCATCTCCGCCGGTGCCGCCGAGCCGGTAAGCAAGTATCGGGACTCCGACGCATTTGTGTCCACGGCTCGTCGCACCAAGTCCCAGGCACCGGGGAGTCGCTGCCATTCGTCAATGAGCACAGGAGGTGTGCCTTCGACGACGCGTCTCGGGGCTGATCGCAGCACAGCGAGCTGATCGGGGTCGTCGAGTCGGTGAACCGTCACCGCACGGCGCAGTGCCGTTTCGGTCTTGCCGACCGCACGCGGGCCTTCGATCGACATGGCGGACGCGGCCGACAGCTCGTCGAGTTCGACGTCGACGACCCGATGGAGATACTCGGCCATGAGTCGTAATACTACAATTACTACGGCACTAATGATACAATTACCACTATATTTATGCTGCAATTCCGCGCATTCGCACAGCCGAGCAAGCTGGCCGGCACTTGACGGGTTCGGTGGGCTACGCGTGGGCGTGCAGGGCGGCTGCGTAGTTGGCCGAGGCGAATTCCCAGTTGGCCAGGTGCTCGACATCGGTCTGGACGATGCGAAGCGCGCCGGGCCCGGCGCCGGCCGCAGCCGTGTCGAACACCAGCCAGCCCCAACCTGAGGCGAAATTGCCCACCGCTGCGGCCGCGAACTCGTCGCGGAGGGCGTCCACGCTGCCGAAGCTCGCTGCCAGTGCGGCTGCGAGGTCGCCGTCTGGCTCGCCGCCGCCGCCCGGCGACATCGAGCGCCAGTAGAAGTCGTGGTTCCAGGCCTGCGCCGCGGCGTTGAACAGCTTGCTGCCACGGTCGCCGGGGCCCAATGAGCGCACGAGCGCTTCCAGCGAGACATCGGCGTGCGCAGTGTCGGCCGTCAGCTCGTTCGCCGTCTCGACGTAGGCGGCGTGGTGCTTGCCGTAGTGGAAGCTGATCGTGCGCTCGCTGATGTGGGGCGCCAGCGGACGGCGATGCGTGCACCGGCAAGCCGACCGTGTCCGCAGCCGACGCGACCGCCCAGCGAGGCGACGACCTCGAGTTCGTCATCAGCCTCGACTGCACATACAGCAGCGATGTCGACGTGTACTACACCATTGCACATGGCCTCACCTACGCCGACGGAGGCACAGTGACGATCAGCAGCGGCGACACCACCGCAACAGTGCGGGCCCCGACCATCGGCGCCAGCGATGTGGGCCTGTACTTGGTCTGGGTCACCGAAGTCACGAACCCATCTGGAATCTGGGCGTACGGCACGATCACCGACTAACGCATATTCGCCGACGGCGGCTTCACCCCGCGAGGTAGAGCTAACGTGACAATTTGCAAGTACTACCTTCAATTTGTGCAGATCTGAAGAGAGTGCGACTTTTAACGGAAGTGGGGGTTGTCCCAGCTCAAAAGTGTGGCACAATAGTGGCCATGTCGACTGAATCGCTGCGGACCGTGCGGGATCGCTTCTCTGATTTCGTTGAGAGGGTTCATGGCCAACATGAACGCATTGTCATAACCCGCAATGGAATGCCTGCCGCGGTGCTAATGAGTCCGGAAGACCTCGAATCGCTGGAGGAAACGCTGGCAATCCTGGCCGACCCAGACGCATTGGAAGGGATCGCTCAGGCCGAGCGTGAGGTTCTTAAGGGCGACGTTGTTCGCGGCGAGGAGGCCCTCAGAGCGCTTCGGTCGCTGTGAATGCGGAACGGTACCGGATAACGGTCTCTCGCTCCGCGGCCACCGCGATCGCCGAGCAGCTTCCAGAATCTGTCGCTTCAGCTGCAATCGAGTTGATTTCAGGCCCTTTGGCTGAGACGCCCCGTAGAGTCGCAACGCCACTACGAGGCGATCTTGAGGGATTGTGGGCCGCGCGTCGTGGCACGTTTCGAGTTGTGTTCCGGATCGACGAAGGTCGCAGAGAGATCGTGGTGCTGCGGGTGGCTCACCGCCGACACGCATACCGGTCCTTCGGGAACTGAAACGCTGGCTTTATCCCCGCGGGTGATCTCCTCGGCGGCTGTCACGGGGTCAGGGGGTGATGGTGGCTGTGGCTTTGGCGGTGTTGTTGGCGGCGCCTATGAGGTACACGATGTGGAACTCGATGTCGGCGTCGATGCCCGCGGTGGGGACGTTGACGGTTGCGCCGGTTTCGCCGCCTTTGATGGTGATGGTGATGACGTTGCCGAGGCGGCGGTCGTGGGCGACGGCGTAGTAGACGGTGACGTCGCCCGTCGAGCGGCAACTCAGGCTGATCTCGAACTGGAGGTCTTCGCCCTGCCGGGCGGCGGCGTCGGCGACGGTGACGGTCGGCTTGCCAGTGCAGGCCGCGATGGCGGGCTCGGGGGGCGGGTCGTCGTCGTCGAGGATCTGTGCGGTCTGTGCTGCTTGCCGGCCGATCTCATAGCCGCTGCCTGCTCTCAGCGTGGCGGTGATCGACCCGTCGGCCTCGTCGGCGCTGTCGTCGACCGTGGCGACGGTGAGGGTGGCCTGGGTGGCGCCTTTGGGGATCGTCGCGGTGCGCGAACCCGTGGTTGCGCCCCAGTCGCCTGATGAGGCGATGTCCACGCTCACGTCGAGGTCGGTCGCGACCGGCGCGGACGCGGTGATCGTGAAGGTGGCGTCTGTTCCCTCTGTCCCGCCTGTGGCGGCGGTGATGGTGACCTCGGGCGGCGGCTCGTCGCTGTCGATGATCACCACCGTGGTCGAACCGTCAGCGCGCTCAACTCCGTCGGGCCCCCACGAGATGCCCAAAGTCACCCCCTCGGTGCTGCCGTTCAGCGACGGCGCCCGACTGCCGGTGCCGTACCACACAGTGATCTCCTGATCGTCCCAGTCGCTGTCATCCACAGCCGTCAACACCAACTCGACACGCTGATCACCCGGCTCCAGCACAACACCGTCAACACCCGGCCCGAACGTCACCTCGAACTCATTCGCGAACACCGCATCGGGATCGTTGAGGTCGCGCATCGTCCAATGCGTGCCCTCATCGCCGCCGGTCACGCTCAACGGCACCGTGAGCGTCTCCCAAGACCGCAAGACGCGCGTCGGGGCGATGTTCAACTGCGCCTGATTGTCATAGCCGGTGCCGTCCTCGGCGATCGACCTCGAAAAGAAAATCATGTACACCGTCAACGGATCCACATCATCATCAGACACCGCCACGGTGGCCTCTCCCTGGGCGGACGAAACCTCATAACCAGCGTCCGCGCCCGGCGCGTCCAACGTGGCGGTGACAGAGCCATCGGCCTCATCGACGCTGTCGCCGACCGTGGGGACGGTGAGCGTCGCCGTCGCCGCGTCCGCCGCGAAGCTCACCGTCCGCGAACCCGCAGCCACACCCCACTCGCCCGACGCGGAAACCGTCACGCTCACCTCGAAAGCCGCAGACTTCGGCGGGCTCGCGGTCACCGTGAACACCGCACCAGAGCCCTCGATCACGTCCCCGCCAGCGGTAACGGAGATCTCGGGGATCACCGGGGCCGGGTCGTCGTCGTCGGCGATTGGCGCGGTCTTCGACGACGACGGGCCGACGGTATAGCCGCTGCCCGCAACCAAAGCCGCGGTGATCGACCCGTCGGGCTCGTCGTCGCCGTCGTCTGTCGTGGCGATGGTGAGGGTCGCCTGGGTGGTGCCCGACGAGATCGTCGCGGTGCGCGTTCCGGTTGCGACGCCGTAATCGCCTGATGCGGTGATCGCCACGGCCACATCGAGGTTGGCGGCCGGTTGCGGCGTCGCGGTGATGGTGAACACCACATCGGTGCCCTCGGTCCCGCCCGAGCCGGCTGTGATGTCCACCTGCGGCGCCGGGTCGTCGTCGTCGGCGACAATCACCGTCGCGGCGCTGCTGGTGCCCACGTCGTAGCCGGCGCCGTCGACCAGCGTGGCGGTGACCGACCCGTCCGGCTCGTCGACCGCGTCGTCTCGGGTCGCAACTGAGTAGACCGCGGTGCCGTTGCTCATGACGAGGGTTCGCTGCCCCGGCCGGTAGGCGTAGTCGCCGCTTTGGGCGATGTCCATGGTGACGGCGATCGGGCTCGCCGGCGCGGGAACCACGGTGATGATGAACCTCGCGGCGGCGCCCTCGGTGATGTTTCCGCCGTCGGCGGCGATGCTGACCACCGGCAGGGCTTCGGTGACGGCGCCGGTGGCCGCGGGCACACTGAGGGCGTTCGCGGCGCCCGGCGCGTATGCCACCTGAAATTTCACCTTGTCGGAGTCCTTGGTGGGCACGCGCACCATCGCGGATGTGTCGCCGGGCCCGAACGTGACGCTCCGGGTCGACCCGTCGATATCGCTGCCGCGACCGATGTAGTAGTGGGCCACCAAGGCACGGCTGAATCGGCAGCTGAGCGTGACGCGGAACTCGAGGTCCTCGCCCCGCAGCGCGGTGGCGTCGGCCACCGACACCGTCGGCCTGCCGTCGCACACCGGCGGGAGGTCGTTGTCGGCGATGGTGACGGTGACCGGCCCACCCAACTCAAGGACGCCGGCGACGCCGGAATGGGTCGGCGCGCGGTCGCCGGTGCCGAACGCGAAGGTTATGGGCCGGTCGAATTCCGCGTCGTCGTCTATCGCCTCGAAGCGCATCACCGCGGTGCGCCCGCCGGCGGTAAACTCCACCGCGGTGGTGCTGCCGTACCCGGTGCGCGTCACGCCCGGCCCCGCCGGGTCGCCCAACAACCAGTCGCTACCCGACGTGCCTGTCACCGTGATCGGCACGCTCACCGTCTCGCCGGCTACCAGCGCCCGGCTCAAAGAGATCTCGAAATCGGTGGCGCCCCCGTTCTCAGACACCGAGGCGTCCCCCGCCGACAACGACACCGCCACCGGCACCGCACCGCCGTCATCGTCGGCGACGACAACGGTCGCCGTAGCGGCCGCGGCAAGGTCGTAGTCGAGACCGTCGACCAGAGCGACGGTGACCGAACCGTCGGGCTCGCCGAACGAGTCGCCGGCCGTCGCCACCGACAGCACAACTCGGCCCGAAACGGGGACCGTCACCGACCGCGAACCTGTGACGACGCCGAACGCGCCCCGCTGGGCCACCGTCACGCTCACCGCCAGATCGGCCGACGGCCTCGGGAACGCGGTGAGGGTGAACTCCGCCGCCGCGCCCTCGACCACGGCGGGCCCGCCGGCGACCGAAACCCGCGGCCTCGGACTGTCGTCGTCGAACACCGCCACGCTCGCCGATCCCGGCGGCGGCGTGTAATCGGCGCCCGCGGCGACCGTGACGGTGACCGACCCGTCGGGCTCTGCGGCCGAGTCGCCGGTCGTCCCCACAACCAGCACCGCGCGGCCCGAGGCGGGAATGGTCACCATCCGCACGCCGGTTGTGACGCCGAAGGCGCCCTGCTGGGCCACCGTCACGCTCACCGCCAGATCGGCAGAAGGCGTCGGACTGGCGGTCAGGGTGAATTTCGCCGCGGCGCCCTCCGCCACGGCGGGGCCCGCGGCGATGGAGATACTCGGGACAGGGTCGTCGTCGTCGATCCTCACTGTGATCGCGTCGGGGTCGGCCACGCCGTTGCCGCCGGCGGTCGCGGACACCTCGAACGTCTTCGCCGCCGACCCCGACAACTCGTACACATCGTTCTGCGACGCCGCGAACACCACCGACCCCGAACTCTCCGTCGAGCCCGCCGGGACCCTCAACACCGCCGGCGAGCCCAGCCACCCGTCCGACGGCTGGGCCGGCGCCACCGCAGCCGCGGCCAGAGTCGCGGTCACATCCTCAGACGACAAGCCGCTGAGCCGCGCAGTGACCGCCACCGAGCCGCCCTCGGCCACCGACGAGGCAGCATGTAACGACAGAACCGGCAGCGGATCGTCATCGGCGATCGCCACCACCACCAGCCCCGACTCAGGGTGGTACCCCAACGGCAAAGTGCCCAGCCTGACCCCGAACGTCTCGAGGCCCTCGTGGACGGTGTCCTGGGCGATCGAGATATGGGCGGTCGCCGAAGACGACCCCGCAGGAACCGTCACCGACGCGGGCGCCGAGTAATCGGCGCCCGCCTCTGCGGTCACACCGGCGAACGCCAGCGGCACCACCAGATCTTCGGTCGGCGCCGGGCCGCCCACCGACACCGCCACATCCACGCTCCCGCCCTCCGCAACGTTCGCCGCCGAAACCGACAGAGAAACCGGCTCCGTCGGCACACTGGAGTGCCCCGTCACCTCGATTTCCCACGAGCTGACGACCTCCCCGAAGCCCGTGCCGCAATACTTGCGTTGCACGTATTGGCTACCGCAGTTCGGCCAGGTCGGTATGTGCTGGATTCTCAGCTTCCAGGTTCCCCTCGGGTTCTCGCCCAGATGGCGCGACGACCCGAAATCGAACGAGCCCCGCAACGAGCACCTGCCCGCCAAGCAACCACTGTCTTCGGGCGCCAGGAGGGATTCGGCGCCCGAAGGAGACACCAGCGTCCACCGGTAGTCGCGGAAGTCCGATATGTCGCCGGCCACGGTGACCTTGACGTGCTCGGTGAAATCGATGCCCGTCTGCAAATCCAACGTCAGCTCGATCTCCGCTCCGCGCCCCGGCAGCGACACATCGCCGGTGTGCGAAGCCGCGAAGGTCTGCATCGGGGGCAACAGCGTCCATGCGGCCGCGGCATCAACTGCGGCCTCGGCGTCCACCAAACCGAAGCCGTACCGGTGGCTGAACGAGTAGGTCTCGGCCGTCGAGCTGTACTTCTGAACGCCGCTGAGCCAACTCGAGTGCTGCGGGTCGACCTTCTGAGCGGTGTCGGCCAAGATCACCTTCACATCCCGCCACGTCAACTCGGCGTTCACGCTGCGCATCAACGCGATCACCCCCGACACCATCGGCGCGGCCGCGCTGGTCCCGCCGAAATGGGTGGTGTAGTGATTCTGGCTCACCGGCGCCAAGATCCCGGCTTGGCCCCGCTCCCTTGCCAGCCCGCACACCCAAAGACTGGGGCCTTCTTCGGAGAATCCTGCCAATGTCCCCGCAGAGTTCACCGCGCACACCGTGACCACGCCGCGCAAGTTGTTAGCGGCATCCAAGGCCGACCAGTAGCGTCCCGGATGCGCGCTTTCGCGGCCGTTGCCGGCTGACGTCACATGGGAAGTCCCCTTGCCTCCGAAACCATCTCCGAGGCTGGTCTCCAAAGCCCGCTGATATATCGAGTCCGCCGGAGCGAGCCCCCGGGTAGGGCGTTCGCCGTAGCTGTGGTTGGCCACCGCCACCGTTGCCTTGTTGAGCGTCAGCGCCTCGACCTTCCTCGCCGAGGAATAGCAGTCCAACAGGTTGTAGTTCACCAGAGTGGCCCGGGGCGCGACGCCGCGCCCGCCCACCGCGTTGTCGCGGGCGCCCACAACCCCGGCAACCGCAGTGCCGTGGGTGATGCTCTCTCTGTAGGTTCTGCGGCAAAGCCCGCTTCTCGCGTTGTCCACGTTGTCGACGAGGTCTTCGTGGTTCGGGTTCCAGGTCATGTCCACCACCGCCACCGTGACCCCGGCCCCCATCGTCGTGGACCACACATCGCCGATGTTGATATCGATCCTCGGATCGCTGACTTGCACCGGCACCCAATACGGGGAAAACCGGTAGTCGCCAGACGCGTCCAGGTGCCACTGGCAGCTCGACAGCTCGTCGGGCCAGGGATCGGTGTATGCGTTGCATCGGCTCCTCGCATCCGCCGTGTGCCAGATACAGCCGTGGTAGACGACCGAACAGTCTTGCGAGGCGTCCGACGGGTCCTGCTGACCACGCTCGAACGGGGTGAACGTGTTGGGAACCGCGGTGTCAACGTCCGGTTCGGCCGACAACGCATCCGCCAAACGCAGCGACTCAGCATCCGACACCGTCTTCACCAAGAACCCGTTGGGCAACTCGCCCAGCGGCGACACCCGCCCCGACGCGATGTTGTGACGGCCCCACACCCCTTCGATGGCCGGCCCGTCCGCATGCGAAACGAACAGCACAACCACACCGCCCACCAACAAATGCGGCTGCCCGGTGCCAGACACGAACCAGGTGTCCGGCTTCGCCGCCGCTCCCGCTCCCGAGGCCGAAGCCCCCGACGCGTTCCCAACCGCCCCCGGCGCATACGCGCTCGCCGCCGACGAAGCCGCCAACGACAGGGCATCGCCCAGCTCCGCCACCTCCGCCTCGTCCAACAACCGCAACGGAACCTCACGACCACCGTCGTTCATCGTCCAAACACCGTCGGGGCCCACCAAATCCAAAACCCCCAACTCAGAGACAGCCTCGCCCAGCTCCGGACCGCCCAACCCGTCCCCAGGAGCCAACCCGTCCTCAGCACCGAGCGCCCCGCCCTCCGGCGACGGCACCTCAGCTCCGGCGGCAAACGCCAACTCAAGCTTCGCCGATGACGAGGACTGCGCGGGCTCGCCCACGGCAGGCGCGCTGTGCAGCGCCCCACCCAAGAGCGCCAACACCAAACCCCCAGCCCCCAACCGCAACGCCAAAACAGACCCGAGGCCCCGCATACCCCTCACCGCAAACACCTTAGACCAACCCCAAAACCCCTGCGCAGAGGGGGAAGCTCAGAACCTCAGGCGACGTTGAATAAGGCGGCGGCGTTTTCGCGCATGATTTGGCGCTGCTCATCTTGGGGACGGTTTTCGATGAGGGTGGCGAAGGAGTTTGGGTCGGCGATGCCTTCGGGGTGGGGGTGGTCGGAGCCGAATAGGACCTGGGTGGCGCCGATGCGGTCGGCTAGAGCCTCAACGTCGTCTTCGGGGTAGGGGGACACCAAGCAGCACTGCTTGAATATCTCGCTGATGCGCCCTGCCGGGCGCCCGGCGGGCCAGGGGCCGAAGCGGGCCATGCCCTTCTTCTTGTCCATCAGGGTGAGCAGGTAGTGGACCCAGTCGGAACCGTTCTCGATGCTCAGGAAGTTGAGGTTGGGGAAGCGGGCGTGCATGTTGCCGTACAAAAGCGCTCCGAACGTCTCCATGATGGGGCGGTCGCCGTGGAGGAAGGCCCACTGGAAGGCCGACATCTCCCGCACGTTGGCCACCGGGTCGTCGCCCATGCGAACGGCCAGGTCGCCGTAGCGCAGATCGGAGATGTGGAAAGCCACCGGGATCTGGGCCTCGTTGAGGCGGGCCCAGAACGGGTCGTAGTAGGGGTCGGCTATCGAGCGGCCCTCGCCGCCCCACGGACAGGGCCGCAGATGCACGATGCGGGCCCCGGCCTCCAGCACCCGGTCGAGTTCTTCGATAGCCCGCTCCCGTTCGAGCAGCGACAGCAGCGGCGGGGTGAACAGGCGGCCTTTGTACACATAGCCCCAGTCGTCCTCCAGCCACCGGTTGAAGGCCCTCAGGTTGGCGTAGGTCTGCTCCACATCGCCCACCATGTACTCCTCCACCGACACCCCAAAGGTGGGCAGCAAGATGGCCCACTCCACGCCCTGGCTGTCGAGCAGGTCGAGGCGGGCGTCGGGCTGCTTGTAAGCGGGGAGCATGTTCTCGGCGGTGTAGGCGTCGCCCCAGCTCAGGTCGGGGTTGTCCCGCTTGGCCTTGAACATCTCGTACATGGAGCCGGGTGCGTTGGTCTTGTCGAACTTCACGTGCATGAAGTTGTAAGGCCGGTCCCCCACCATCACCTCCCACTCCCCGTCGGCCCTTTGGCTAGCGGTAATGGCCTTGTCGCGGTAGCGGGACTCAATATGACGGCTGAAGCAGTCGGGGGCCTCGTAGTAGTGGTTGTCGGAATCGAACGTGCGGTAGCCGAGGTCGGCCATGGGGTTCAGCTTAGGTTCTGGGTGTGGTGGGCAGCCCAGCGGCTACTGGACGGCCAAGACGAGCAAGTCAATCGTCAGCGCGACGGCGAAGTGGAGGGCGGCGCCCAAGTACACCGAGCCGGTGCGGAGGCTGAGGAAGCCGAGGACGGTGCCGGCCACGATGGAGCCGAGGGCTTCGGCCAGGGGCTTGGTGAGATGGATCATCACGTAGGGGATGAGGGCGATGAACACGGCCATGGCACCGAAGCGGCGGGCCAGGCCGTGGACCAGCACGCCGCGAAAGAAGAACTCCAGGGCCAAGAACTGCCCGGCGTACACCACTTGCCAGATGTAGAAGCGGGGCCTGTAGCCGATGCCGGGGGGCGGCTCGTAGAACGGGTAGGTGTCCTGGAATTCGCCGTTGAAGCTGGCCGCCACCACGAACGGCACCAGCACCAAGTAGAGGCCCAGATAGAGGGGCGCGTGGCGGCGGAGTTCGGGGCCGGCTCTCAGGCCCAGGTCGCGCAGGCGGGTGCGCAGCACGAAGCGGGCCACCAGCACGGCGGGCACCACGTACACCACCCAGCGGAACAGCCCCCAGTACATGCGGCGGTTGAACCCGGCGTGTTCGGATTGGCCCAGAGCCCGCTCGAACCGGTCGGACAGCCCGTCGAGGGCCACGCCGTCGAGGATGGCGGTGAGCCAGTCGGTGGTGGATGACAGACCGCCGTAGCGGATGGCGATGACGGTGCCGATGGCCAGCAGAATCAGCACCACCGCGTTGCGGTCCACCTCCCCCTGTGCGGGAGCCGCGGCCCGTATCCGGTCGCCGATCCCGCTCATCGCCGGGAAGCCAGGCTCACGGGGTTAGGTACCACCCGCCGGAGATGTTGATCACCTGGCCGGTGATGTGGGCCGACTCGTCGCTGCACAAAAAGGCGATGGAGTTGGCCACGTCCTCGGGCTCGGCATGGCGGCGCAGCGGGGTCTCCTCCCTAAACGACTCGTAGTACTCGGCCTGGGCGTCCACCCACTTCGAGCGCACCAGGCCGGGAGCCACCGCGTTGACCCTGATGTTGTGCGGTCCACCCTCGATGGCAGCTCCTCGGGTGACCTCATTGAGGGCGGCCTTGGCCGCGGCGTACGGCCCCTCCCGACCGTTGCCCCCCAGATAGGCCGCCACCGAGCTCACGTTCACGATGCGCCCCCACTGGCGATCCCGCATCGCTCCGATGGTCCGCCAGATCAGCCACCAGCAGGCGGTGAGGTCCACGGCGATGACGTCGTCCCAGTCGCCGGGGTCGTAGTCGAAGATGCTGCCCTGCACGTTGATCGCCGCGCTGTTCACCAAGATGTCCACCGACCCCATCTCGGCATACACCCGGTCCATGGTTTTGACCATCAAATCCCGGTCGCCGATGTCGGCCACCGCGGCCGTCACCGGCACGTCGTAGACCTCCCGCAGGGCCTCGGCCGTCTCGTTGGTGCGGCGCTGGTGGTTGTCCAGCACCACGATGCCCGCCCCAAAGGAGGCCAGCGTCCGACAGGTGGTGGACCCGATGGCTGCCCCCGCCGCCCCGGTCACCAGCGCCACCCGCCCCCCAAACTCATTCTCCGCAGGCATGAAGGGATGGTAGCTATCCAGCGAGGGCGCGGTTGCGGGCGTGGCGTTTGGTGGCGGCTACGGCGGTCATGGCTTCGGTGAAGCGGGTGAAGGTGGGGAGGTTGGCATCTAGGCAGGTTTGCTGGATGCGGGCAGCGATGTCGGGCGGGGCGCAGTCGATGTTGCGGAGGACTAGAGATAGGCGGGTTTGGGGCCACTGTTTGGTGGCGGCAGCGGTGGTTTCGATGATGGGGAAGAGGCGCTCTATGCCGTCGCCGGCGTAGCTGAAGAAGGCCTGGACGTTGGTGTGGACCACAACGTCGGGATAGGGCTGGGTCTGCAAGATGGGGTCTAGGGCTTGCACCAGCACATCGGGCACCGACACCGGGCCGAAGCCGATCTCGATGGGGTTGCGGACGCTGGCCCCCACGCCGTAACCCAGATCCTTGAGGGCCTGCTGGCCCTGCTCGCTCACCGGGGTGGTGACCAACCCGGCCCGGTCGGCGGCATCGGTGCCCAGCACCGAGGCACCTCCGCCGACACCCAGCACCAGGGTGTCGGGGTCGCCGCCGATGTCGGCGTCGGCCCAGCGCTGGAGATAGGCGATGGCCGACAGCAGTTCCTCCATGGTGCCCACGATGCTTATCCCGGCCGACGCGCTGATGGCGTCCCAGATCCGGTGGTCGGCCACCAAGGCCCCGGTGTGCGAAACCGCCGCTCCCCTTCCCTGGGCGGTGCGGCCTCCTACCAACATCACCACCGGCTTGTGGCCCTTGGCCTCTTGTAGGGCATTGTAGAGGCGGCGGCCGTCGCGGGGATCCTCCAAGTACATGCCGATGATGCCGGTGTCGGGATCGTCTACCAGCCACTCCAGCAGCTCGCCGGGGGTGACGTCGATGCTGTTGCCGACGGTACACAGCTTGGACAGACGGATGCCCCGGATGGCTCCGGCTTTGACCATGTCGCCGGCCAGCCCGCCGCTCTGGGAGATCATGGACACCCGCCCCGCCTCGGTGGGGGCGTTGCGCAGGAAGGTTTGCCGGCCGGCCGGGGCGTAGGCCCCCAGGCAGTTGGGGCCGAGCACCCGCACCCCCGACTCTCGGGCCGCGGCGGCCAGATCGTCTTCCAGATCGGCCCCCTCAGCGCTGGCCTCTCGGAACCCGCCGCTGATGACGTGGACGAACTGGGCCTTGCCCGCCGCCCCTCGCACCAGATCAGCACAGGCCGCCGCGGGGACTGCACCGACCACATAGTCCACTTCGCCGTCGATGTCGGCCACCGACGGCACGGCGGGGATGCCGTCGACCTCGGATGCTTTGGGGTGGACGGCCCAAAGCGTGCCCGGCCCCCAGCCCAACTCCTTGTAGGCGGTCAGAAAGGTGTTGCCGAAACCGGGTCGGCTGGTGGAAGCCCCGGCCACCGCGATGCCCCGGGGGGCGAACAGGGGGCCAAAGTCGGTTTTCGGCCGCTCGGGGGGCACTCCGGTGGGTGCTTTCCGGGTGATGAGCCGGGCGTCCACCGCGATTGCGCCGTCGGGGGAGGCGATCACCGGGTTGCACTCCAGCTCGGCCAGGTACTCGCCTATCTGGGCGGCTACCCCGTCGGGTCCGGCCACGGCCAGCAGCAACTCGATGAGTGCGCCGATGTCGACGGCAGGCTGGCCCCGAAACCCCGTCAGCAGCTCGGCCCCTTTGAAGCCGGTCACCATTTCCTCGGCATCGGCTCTGGAGATAGGGGCCAGCCGCAGCACCACCTCGTCCAACACTTCGGTGAGGGTGCCGCCCAGCCCGAGGGCGGCCACCGGTCCGAACGGGGGCCGGTCCACCACCCCGACCAGCAGCTCGACCCCGGCGTCGGCCTGCTCTTCCACCAGGAAACCGTCGAGCCGACCTCCGGCCTCGGTCACCGCCACCGCCATCTCCGCTGCCTCAAAGTTCAGCTCATAGCCCGCCACTCCCAGGCGCACCGCGCCCACATCCGACTTGTGGGCCAAACCTTCGCCATATCCCTTCAGCACCAGCGGCTCAGTCAGTCCATGGCCAACGACCAGGTCAGCGAGCACCGACGGGTTGGCAATAACCTCGTCGACGGCCACACTCACACCCATCGGAACCGCTACCCCCGCCGCCGCCAACTGCTCCTTGACCTCGGGCTCGGGAATGGTCATCCCAGGCGGGTGAACACCCGGCGGGCGGTGCCGCCGAGCAGGTTGGCCCGGGCCTCGTCGCCCAGTTCCACCTCAGAAAGCTGACCCAGGGCGTGGCGGTGGCCCACGGTGGGAAAGCCGGTGCCCCACAGGCACTTGCGCCGCCCAGCACCGTTCATGAACGCCACCAACTCGGCCGACCAGTGCCGGGGCGGATACACCGAGGTGCCCAGGTATACGTTGGGGAACTTGAGGGCCATGGCGATGCACTCGGCCACCCACGGCCAACCGGTGTGCGACAGCACAAAACGCACACAGGGGAAATAGAGGGCGGGCCGGTCGATGCCTATGGGCACACCGCACTCGCTACCCATGAGCCCGCCGGAGGTGCCGGCCTGCATGACGAAGGGTACGTCATAGGTGGCGCACAGGGCGTAGTAGGGGTAGTAGTCGGCGTGGTCGAAGCGGCGGTCGAAACTGTGGGTGTGGGTGTGCAGGCCCACGCACCACGGCTGCTCCAACATGGCGGCGGCCTCGGCAACCCCGGCCATCCCGGTGCGGGGGTCGATGGACCACTGGCCCAGGAACCGGCCAGGGTGGTCGGCGGCCAGCCGCTCCAGATCGTCGGGCTGTGCGGCTACCAGCTCAAAGTCGGTGGCCGCGGGATGGGCGGGCCGATGGGTTACTGGCAGGATCACCGCGGCAATGCCCAGTTCGTCCATGCGGGCTGCCATGGTGTCGGCGGCGCAGAAGGAGTCGGTGTCGTCGGTGCGGACCTTCACTGCGATGCCGGTGGCCTCCAGGGCCGCGTTCCACACGTCGGCCTGTTCGGCGAAGAATCGGTTGCACCAGTAGTCGATGGCGCTGCCAGCCAGCGCAGAGTCGGTCATGGCCGCTCGTCCTTGAACCGCACCAGCTTGGCCGCGGTGCCCATGCCGGTGAGCCCGTCCAACTCGCCGGGGCGCACAACCTCGGCGGTCATCCGCACACTCATGATCTCTTTGATCCGGTCTTCCACCCGCTCGGCCACCGCACCGAACTCGTCGGCGGGGGCGTCGCTGGCCACCATCACGATCATCTCGTCGCGGTTGCCGGCCCGAACCGCCCGGCAGAAGAAATCCTCGGTCACCCCGGCCACGTCGCTGATCACCTCGCCGATGGCCTCGGGCCACACGTTCACCCCCCGCAGCTTGACCATGTTGTCGCCCCGCCCGGCGAACGGCCCCATGCGCCTCAGCCACGAGCCGCACTCGCACTGGCCCGGCGGGTACAAGAACGACAGGTCCATGATGTTGTAGCGGAATTGGGGCGAGCCGGTCTTGCAGATCTCGGTGATAACCAGCGCCCCCTGGGTGCCGTCGGGCACCGGCTCGCCGGTCTCGGGGTCCACGATCTGCACCGCGAAGCAGTCCTCGAATATGTGGAGTTGGCCGTTGCGCAGCGGGCACTCGATGGACACGTTCTGCACCTCGTGGAACCCATAGGGCTGGGCCGGGGTCACCCCCCACACCTCCTTGACCCGCTCGGCGTCGCCGATGTGGCCGCCGGGCAGGGCCCGGATGTTGAAGTCGGCTTTGGGGTCGAGTCCCATCTCGACCGCGGTCTCGGCCATCTTCAGCATGTAGTCGCCGGTGGTCAAGATGGCCGCCGCCCCGTACTCATGGGCCAGCTCCACCTGCTTGCGGGTGGAGGTCACGTTGCCGGTGCCGGTGGTGAGGACCACGCAGTTGAGCCAGCGGTACAGCGCCTCGTCGAAGGCGTGGGCCCCGTTATGGGTGGAGTAGGCCCAGGCGTTGACCACCACGTCGCCGGGGCGAATCCCCTCGGCATACAGTGCCCGGGCCATGGTGATGGCTCCCACTTCCCGGTCCCAGGCGGTGTAGAGGGTGGGCCGAGAGCGTCCGGTGGTCCCGCCCGACACATACAGCCGCATGGGCTCGTTGCGGGCGTCTTCCAGCCCGATGCTCTGGTAGTCGCCCAGCGGGGGGTTCTCGTTGATCGACGCCCGGATGTCGTCCACGGTGTAGGCCGGCGCCCGCCACAGGTCATCGAGGGTGCGGAGCTGGTCGGGGTGGAACCCGGCCGCCTCCCACCGCTTGCGGAAGAACGGCACCTGCCAGGCCCGCTGCGCCCGGTCTTGGAGGCGCAGGAGCTGCTTGCGGGCGATGGTGTCGGGATCTTCGAAGAATGCGGTCTCGAAGTACTCCGGCGGGGGCGGGAACAGGCGGCAGATGGCCCCGTAGTCCAGCTCGTGCGGGCGGCGCATCCCAGTGCTCATAGACGCATCCCCGCGCCGACGAACCCATCCCCCGTGCTCATAGAACTGCCACGGTACCCGCGACGGCGATGGCGGTGACAGACCGGCCGCACCGCCGCTGCACCACCCCACAGTCGGCCACTAGCGTTTCGAGCGTGAAAGTCATCTCGGCCGATTGCCACATCAACGAGCCGCCCCACGTGTTCGAGCGGGTGCCCGAGGAGTACAAAGACCGCATTCCCCGCATGATGCCCGCTCCCGACGGGGGCGACGGCTGGTCGTTCGACGGCGGGCCGCCCAAGCGCAGCTTCGGCATCGAGGCCATGGCCGGGGTGGCCAAGGAGGACTACAAGCTCTCGGGCATGAAGTTCGAGGAGATAATGCCGGGCAACTACGACGGCACCGCCCACTGCGCCGACATGGACCTCGACGGCGTGTGGGGGTCGGTGGTGTACCCGGCCAACTCCATCTTCACCTATCTGGAGCCCGACCGGGGCCTGGCCGTGGCCTGTATGCGCTCGTACAACGACTGGGTGCTCGATGAGTTTCAGGGTGCAGCGCCCGACCGGCTGCGGGGTCTGCCCATGCTGCCCACCGAGGACGGCATGGACATCACCTTGGCCGAGGTCGACCGGGTAGTGGAGAAGGGGGCCAAGGGGTTGTTCGTCCCCGGCATGCCCACCCGGCCCTACAACGACCCCTACTACGAGCCGCTGTGGAAGGCGTGTTCAGAGCTGGACGTGCCGGTCACCTTCCACCGCACCTTCGGCGGCAAGCCGCCCGACTCCGACTGGGACGAGCTGGTGGAACAGAACGTGTCGGTACCGGGCATCGTGAACCGTTTCTTCAGCGCGGTGCGCCCCCTCACCTACATGATCTTCGCCGGCATCTTCGACCGGCACCCCAACCTCAAGGTGGTGGCCGCCGAGGTGAACTACGGCTGGGTGCCGTTCTGGTACCAGACCATGGACGACGAATTCCACACCCAGGCCGCCTGGTCGGACTCCCCCATGGAGCGGGCCCCCAGCAGCTACCTGGGCACCAACGTGTTCGTCACCGGCCTCGACGACCACAACGGCCACATGCAGATGCGAAGCGGCAACCAGACCCTGGTGGACATGTCCATGTGGTCGTCCGACTACCCCCACTCGGTGACGCTCTGGCCCGACAGCCGCAAAATCATCGCAGAACTCGTCGACGGCATGACCGAGTCCGACACCCAAAAAGTCCTCTACGCCAACGCCGCCCGCGTCTACAAGTACAACTAACCACCCGCGGCCCTCGCTAGGGCTGCTCTTGCCTGCCACCCAGCTTATTGGTGGCGGCGGTCTTCGAAGTCTTCGGGGAGGTCTATGGGGGGGTCGGGGAGTTTGGTGATGTTGCGGCTAGCGAGGAGGGATTCGAAGCCTTCGGGATCGGCGGCCCAGGAGGCGGCGTCGCCCATCATTACCTCAAACAGCTCTACGCCTTCGGGGCCAGCGACGAGCGGGCCTAAGGCGGCGCCGTGGGGCAGCTCAATGTGGGTGCCGGTTGGGCAGTGGACGTCGCCGCACATCAGGTCGCCGCTCAGCACGTACATCACCTGGGGGGAATGGTGGCCGTGGCGGTGGACGATCATGCCCGGGTCCCAGCGGGCCCACATCGACAGGTACTGCTGGCCAGCGCTGCCGAACGTGAACCACTTCTCCCACACCGACTTCTGCCCGTCGGGGTGCATCTGGGTGCGTACCTGCTGGGTCTTCAGGTCCTCGTCGTTTAGGTGGCGGAAGATGGGCGCCAGGCCGGGAACCTCATGGGGCGACGCCATCGCTCAGCTCACCCCGGCGGGAACTTTGGGCACGTAGTCCGAGGGGTCGTAGGTATAGGTGGTGGCCTCGATGAACTCGCTGGGCAGGTAGCCCTCGGGGAACCGGTACAGATCGAGCGAGTTGTCCCACAGGATCTTGCGCTTGGACTCGTCTGAGACCTTGGGCAGGTCCAAGAACGACTGCACCGCCAGCGGATACTTGGAGTCGGGGTGGGGGTAGTCGCTCTCCCACACGATCTTGTCGTTGCCCAGTTCCTCGATCACGTGGTACACCAGGTACTCGTCGGGCTCCACCGAGATGAAGCAGTTGTCCCGGTAGTACTCCTGGGGCGACTTGGTGAGCCCCGGCTTCTCGTAGTCGCCCGACAGCTCGATGTGCTCCTCCATGCGCCACAGCCACCACGGCAGCCAGGCGCAGTTGGCCTCCATGTAGGCCACCCGCAGCCGGGGGAACCGCTCGAAGACGCCGTTGCAGATCATCGACAGCATGGCCATCTGGGCCTCGTGGGGATGGCAGACGGTGTGCCACTCGGTGAAGGTCTCGAACCGGTCGGCGCCGGCCGACGCCCCGTTGTGGCCCATGAAATCGTGGGTGGCGAACGCACAGTCCAGGTCTTGGAGCAGCTCGTACATGGGGTCGTAGTAGGGGTCGCCCAGCATCCGCCGGTTGAACATGTTGGGCCGGGCGAAGAAGCACCTGGTGCCCAGGTTGTCGTAGGCGTACTGGATCTCCTCCACCGCCCGGTACACATCGTTCATCACCACCGGCCCCGAGGCGATTACTCGCCCGCCGGACATCTCCCGCATCTCCTGGCCCCAGCGGTTGTAGGCCCGGCACATGGCGGCCTGGAGCTCGGGGTCCATGCCGTCGGACCACAGGTCGTAACCGGGGCCGTAGATCACCATGAAGTCCATGCCGTCGAGCGGCATGGCCTGGGCCACCGCGTCGCCGGGAAAGCCGTTGTCCACCACCGCCTGGCCGTACTTGGCCCGCATGTGGTCGTAGGTCCAGTTCACCGCCTCCATGAAGTCGCCATAGATGGTGACCCGGCTCTGGGTGTAGCGGCCGTCGACAGTGGCGGGGCGGAACGTCTCCCGGCCGGGGACCTCTTTCCAGCCCACCCTGTGCTGGAACTTCTGATCCAAGAATCGTTCCCACAGATTCCTGGGCTCCACCACGTGCCCGTCGGCGTCGAAGACTTTGTACCCGTGCCGCATTGCTGGTTCTCCTCTTGTTGCTGGCGCCCATTCCGGAGCCCCGAAAAGAGTACGTCAACCGGAGGGAGGGTGGTAGCAGACGGCCTGCTGGGCCGACCTCACCCAGCGGAGTTCGGTGTCGACAGGACAGGGGGCGCCCAGCGGCACCCAGGAAACCAGCAGGCCGTCGTGGGGCTGCTCACAGTCCGCCGAGACAAGGGAGGTGGTGCCGATGAGAAAGCAGTCGCCGGGTTCGGGGCGCGACTGCGACACCGGGGCCGACGCGGTGACCGGGCTGTCTGGGCTGGAATCATCAACGGCCGAAGCAGCCATAAAGATCAGCACAACCGCCACCGCCACCACCACGGTGGCTGCCAGGCTGATCCACCGCCACCGGAAACCGACCATCTCGATGGGCGCCGGAGATGCAGCCGACGGTTTGGACGGGGTCTCAGCCGGACGGTGGCTGCCATCCGAAGAGGAGCCGCCGGAGGAGCGGGCACCGCCAGTCGGGCGAGGAACCATCCCGGCCAGCCTCCGGTCGTAGGCCGCTCGTGATCGGGGATCACCCAGGGTCTGCCAAGCCTGGTTGACCGCTCGCATCTGCTCGGGATCGCCCGACGGCCGGTCGGGATGCCAGCGGCGGGCCTGGCGAAGGTAGGCCCGGCGGACGGTGGCGATTTCGGCAGTCGGGGAGACGCCCAGAACGTCGTAGTGCGATCGCTCTGGCATGGTGCGCCGGTCAGTCGTCGAGGCGGAGCAGATCGGGACAGTGCGGGAGCGGCGAGTTGTCGGAGATGGTCATGTCCCGACGCTATCCGGCTACTCGGCCAGGGAAGTCACCAGGGCGTTGAGCGGCCAGAGGTCGGGAATCTCCACCGGCTGAGGGGCTGGGGGCAAAATGGCGTAGGCCTCCTCCCCGGGATAAACCAGGTTGTATTCCGAGCGGGCCAAGCGCTCAACCTCCTCCGGCTGCGACAGCGCCGTGAGCCGGAAGCGGAAGGCATCGTTCTCCTCCAAGAGGGCAGCCAACTCGGCCCGGGCGTCAGCGGTCTCCGACCTCTGGTCTAGGTAGGTCCGGGTGGGCAGCACGGCGTAGAACAGCACCACCAAAACGATCAGCACCAGCACCAGCGGGATGACGGAGCGGCGCAGCGCGATCACAGCTCTGCCCCCGAGGACGAAGCCAGAATCGCACCACCCCGGTAGGCGGCGACCTCTCCCAGCTCCTCTTCAATGCGCAGGAGCTGGTTGTACTTGGCCACCCGGTCGCTGCGGGCCGGGGCGCCAGTCTTTATCTGGCCGCAGTTGGTGGCCACGGCCAAATCGGCGATGGTGGCATCCTCGGTCTCGCCCGAGCGGTGCGATATCACCGAGGTATAGCCCGAGGCACTGGCCAACTCCACCGCTTCCAAGGTCTGGGTGAGCGTGCCCACCTGGTTGGCCTTGACCAGAATGGAGTTGGCCACGCCCAACTCAATGCCCCGGCTCAGCCGCTCGGTGTTGGTGGCGAACAGGTCGTCGCCCACCAACTGGACCCGCTCCCCCAGGGCCTCGGTGAGCAGCGCCCAACCGTCCCAGTCGTCTTCGGCCATCCCGTCCTCAATGGAAACGATGGGGTAGGCATCGCAAAGCTCCGTCAGATATGCGGCCATCTCAGCAGAGTTCAGCAACCGGCCCTCCCCGGCCAGGCAATACTCCCCCCCCTGGTAGAACTCGGTGGAGGCTGCATCCAGCGCCAGAGCCATGTCGTCGCCCGGTATCAGCCCGGCGGCTTCAACAGCATCCACCAGCACCGCCGCCGCGGCCTCGTTGGAGTCCAGATCGGGAGCAAATCCCCCCTCGTCGCCGATCCCCGCCGACAGCCCCCGCTCCACCAAGAGGCGGTGCAGACAGTGGTAAGTCTCGGCGCCCCAGCGCAGGGCCTCGCGGAACGAGGCTGCCCCCACCGGTATCACCATGAACTCTTGGAGGTCGATGTTGTTGGCGGCATGGGCCCCGCCGTTGAGCACGTTCATCATGGGCGTGGGCAATACATGGGCGTTGGCCCCGCCGATGTAGCGGTACAGCGACAGGCCGCTGTAGGAGGCCGCGGCATGAGCTGCGGCCAAAGAGACCCCCAGCACCGCATTGGCCCCTAGACGGCCGAGCCCGTCGGTGCCGTCCAAGTCGATCATCGCCTGGTCGAGGCTCCGCTGGTCGGCCGCGTCGATCCCGACGACCGCGTCGGCGATCTCCCCATTGACCGAGGCCACCGCTCCGGCCACGCCCCGGCCAAGGTACCGTTCGCCGCCGTCGCGCCGTTCCACTGCCTCATGGCGGCCGGTGGACGCCCCCGAGGGCACCATGGCCCGGCCCGATACGCCAGAGCCAACCGCAACCACAACCTCAACCGTGGGGTTGCCTCTGGAGTCGAGCACCTCTCGTCCGACTATGCGTGTAATCGCGCTCAAAACCCGGGACTTTCGGAAACTTCCAAGCCTGTCTTGTGTTGCTTGTGTGGTTGGAGTTACAAAAGTAGACGATGAAATCTGTGTTGACCAGGATTGGCAGCAAATTACATCGAAGAAATTTCACGGGCTCGAATTTGCCCGCCGATGGTGCCGGCCAACACCCGGAGCTCTGATTCAGCATCCAAACCGGCTGCTTGGGCCGCCTGCACAGCCGCGTAGAGGCGACCGGCCACCGTAGCGGTGTCCACATCGGGAACCACCCCCACCGAACGGGCCTTGTGGATCACCTTGTCGGCGAACAACAGCGCAGGCAAACCCGGCGGAATGCCGTCCATCACCGAGGCCCGCCCCTTCTGCTCCCGCTTGATGGCCTCCCAGTTGACCAGCAGTTGGCTGGCATCGCCGGGATCGCCTTGATCCGAATCCGAGGAACCGAACACATGGGGGTGTCGGGACTTGAGCTTGTCGTGGATGCCCCGGGCCACGTCGGCCAAGGTGAACTGGCCGGCCTCGGCGGCCAGCACCGAGTGGAACACGATCTGATAGAGCAGATCGCCCAACTCCTCCTCCAACTCCTCGTAGCCCGACATACCGTCGGGATCCACCGCGTCGAGCGCTTCCAGCACCTCGTAGGTCTCCTCCAGCAGATGTCCCCGCAGCGACTGGTGGGTCTGCTCTCGGTCCCAGGGGCAGCGGCGGCGCAGTTCGCCGGCTAGATCGGCGAACCGGACCACCTCCCGGGCGATGGGCGCACCCATCTCGGCCACGTAAAGCGACGTGAGGTGGTCGGGTACCACCGTTTGGTCCAGATCGGCCCATGCCACTTCGAACACCGCTTCGTCGGGCAGGCCCAAGCGCTGCAAGACGATCACCTTCTCATCGGCCCCACCAGCGGGCGAGCGGTCGAAAGCGTCCAGCGCGGCCAGCTTGATGTCGCTCAGCACATGGACGGCGTCGCACTGGGCCACCAGCAGCGGTCCCCGCTCTCCGGCGGCGTCCACTGCAAAACGGCGCCCGTCCACCAACCGCACCCCGGCAGCCAGGGGATCGATGCCGACACGGTCCCAGGCCAGATCGGCAAACGACATACCGACCAACACCTCCAGATCCAAGCTGGGCACCGCCCGCAGCAACTCCACGGTGCGCTCGGCCACCAGGGGTGAGCCGGGCACGGCATAGAGCACATCCCCGGCGCCGGCCCGGGCCTCGGCCGCCAACCGGTCCACGATGGCCTGGTACACCTCTTCGAACGACGAAGCCCGGTCATAGAGGCCGTCGAACGACTCCGCAGGCTCTACCGCCTTCGTTGCGGGGTGGCGGCGGGTGCGGACGAAGCGGCGACTGGCCCGCTCGACAGCGTCGCGCACCTCCCCAGTGATCAGCTCAGAGCCAGCCGGTCCCAGCCCAACGACGATCACCTTGGCCATATCGCCTCCCCGGTCACGATGCCGCCGCTTTTGCGGGCTGTTCCTCGGGCGCCAAGTCGCGCAGGGCCGCGATGATGGCCCCCGCGGCGGCAGCAGCCGATTCTATGGGCAATACCAGCAACCCAGCGGTCTCCTGAAAGGTGGCTTTGGGGTAGAGGCGCTCCAAGCGGACCCGTCGGCTGGCCCGAAGCTCCACCGGGCTGAGCCGGGCCACCCACTTGGGACCCCCGAAACCGGGACCCTTGGCCACCGTCACCTCGCTGACCCCGGTGCGAAGGCACTCACACCGCAGTCGGGCCGCGTCCAACAGCGTCTGGGCGATGTCGGGTACAGGGCCGTAGCGGTCGACCCACTCGGCTGCCACGTCTTCTACCTCGTCGGGACTCTGGGCCGCGGCCAGCCGCCGGTAGGCCTCCAGCCGCAACTCCTCTTTGGGCATGTAGTCGGCGGGAATGGCCGCCGCCACCGGCAGGTCGATGCTGATCTCCACCGGTTCGGGCGGGATCTCGCCCTTCAACTCGGCCACTGCCTCGGTAACCAGCTGGCAGTAGAGGTCGTAGCCCACCGCGGCGATGTGGCCCGACTGGCCGGTGCCCAGCATGTTGCCCGCGCCCCGAATCTCCAGGTCGCGCATGGCGATCTTGAACCCCGCGCCCAACTCGGTGGCCTCACCGATGGTCTTGAGCCGCTCATAGGCCTCCTCGGTGAGCACCCGTCCCTCGGGGGCGAACAAGTAGGCATAGGCCCGGGCCCCAGCCCGGCCCACCCGGCCCCGAAGCTGGTGGAGCTGGCCCAGCCCCAGAAGATCGGCCCGGTCCACCACCAGCGTGTTCACGGTGGGCATGTCGATTCCCGACTCGATAATGGTGGTGCAAACCAGCACGTCGTAGGCATGCTCCCAGAAATCGATCACCACCTGCTCCAGAGTGCCTTCGTCCATCTGCCCGTGGGCCACCGCAATGCGGGCCTCGGGCACCAGCCCCCGCAGATCAGCGGCCACATGGTCGATGTCGGCCACCCGATTGTGAACGAAGAACACCTGGCCCTCCCGCAGGAGCTCCCGGCGGATGGCCTCGGCCACCGGGCGCTCGTCGTAGGCGCCCACGTAGGTCAAGATGGGCTGGCGGTCGGCGGGGGGGGTGTGCAGCAGGGTGAGGTCGCGGACGCCGGTCAGGCTCATCTCCAGAGTCCTGGGGATGGGCGTCGCGGTAAGGGTGATCACATCCACATCCGCCCGGATCGACTTGATGGCCTCCTTGTGGGTGACGCCGAAGCGCTGTTCCTCGTCCACCACCAACAGTCCCAGATTTCTAAAGGAGATGTCGCCCGACAACAGGCGGTGGGTGCCGATAACCACATCCACCGAGCCGTCGGCCAACCCGGCCACCACCTGGCGGGCCTGGCGAGGAGACAGAAACCGGCTCAGCACCTCCACTCGAATGGGGTAGCCGGCGAACCGCTCGCTGAACGTCTGGTAGTGCTGCTGGGCCAAAAGGGTGGTGGGCACCAGCACCGCGGCCTGGGCACCGTCCTGGGCGGCCTTGAACACCGCCCGAATGGCCACCTCCGTTTTGCCGAAACCCACATCGCCGCAGATCAGGCGATCCATGGGCACGGGCTGCTCCATGTCGGCTTTGACCTCGACTATGGCCTTGTGCTGATCGGGGGTGAGCTGATAGCCGAAAGCCGACTCCATCTCCGCCTGCCACGGGGTGTCACCGGAGAAGGCCCGTCCAGGCGTGGTTATCCGGCGCTGATAGAGCACCACCAGCTCCTTGGCGACCTCGCTGACCGCGGAGCGCACCCCGCTCTTGGTCCGCTGCCAGTCGGCGCCCCCCATCTTGCTCAGGTTGGGGGTCTCGCCCCCGGAGTAGCGGCGCACGGCGTCCACTTGGTCGGTGGGCACATACAGCTTGTCGCCGCCCCGGTACTCCACCAGCAGGTAGTCGCGGCTGACCCCGCCGATGGCCCGGGTGACCATGCCGCAGTAGCGGCCCACGCCGTGGTGGCGGTGGACGACGTGGTCGCCCGCGGCCAGGTCGTCCAGCTCCCGGGCCGCCGACTGGCGGGGGCGGCTGCGCCGGTGGGCCCGGCGGCGGCCGGTCAGATCGGCCTCGCCCAACACGGCGAGGCGGCACTCGGGCAGCACGAAACCCCGCTGAATGGGGGCCACCACCACGCCGCTCGCGCCGCGGGCTGCGCCTCCGAAGCCTGGCGATCCCTCCCCAGCGGCCCCAACCATTACCGGAAGGTCCACCCCGTGCTCGCGCAGCAGCGCGGCGGCTCGGCTAGCCGATCCGACCCCGTCGGCCGCCACCCGCAACTGGTACCCCTCGGCCAGCAGCCGGGATGCCTGGCGTACCGGGGCGGCCGGATCGCCGATGGCCGAGGCCCATCCCCCAACGGCTACCGACGGCATCGATGGCCCGGCGGGCACCGCGGTCATGGTCCACACCGGCGACGGGCAGGCCGCCAACAGCCGGTCGTATTCGACGTGCAGACGGGGGAACTCCTCGCCGGCCGCCCCCCAGGTCTGGGCCAGCACACCGGCTAGGTCGGCCTCTTCAGCGGCGATGTCGGCCGCCCGGTCCCGCAGCCGGCCCGGCTCCAGGAGCACCACCAAGGCGTCGGCGCCGAGACGGTCGGTGACGATCTGGTCGTCGCCGGCCAGCCACGGCAGCCACGACTCCATCCCATCGAAGAACTGGCCCTCTACCAGCCGCTCCCACTGCTCCCGACCCCAGGGGCGAGAGGCGATCAGCCGCTCCGCGGCCGCCCGAACGGCGGGGGTGGGCCGTACCTCCCGGGCGGGAAAGACGACAACCTCGCCCACCGGGCCGGTGGAACGCTGGTCGGCCACTGAGAACTCGGTGAGCCGGTCCACTTCGTCGCCCCACAGGTCGATGCGAACCGGGCTGTCGGCCGTGGACGGGAATACGTCCACGATGGAGCCCCGCACCGCGAACACGCCCCGATGCTCCACCTGCACGTCGCGGCGATAGCCCCGAGCAGCCAGCTCGGCGGCCAGCTCACCCAGGTCGATGCGGTCACCCTGTGCCACCGTCACCGGGGCGGTGTCGCCGGAATCTGGAACCAAGCGCTGGAGCAAAGCCCGCACCGGGGCCACCACCACCGGAGGGCAACCCCGCGGGTCGCCGAGCTGCCAGACGGCTTGGCAGCGGCGCCCCATCGTCTCCACACCGGGGCTGACCCGCTCGAATGGCAGGGTCTCCCACGCCGGGAACAGCGCAGCGGCACCGTCGAGCATCGCCGACAGATCGCCGGCCAAGCGCTCGGCGTCCGCGGTGGTTGGGGTGGCCACCACTACCGGGCGGCGCCCGTTCAGCTCGGCGATGGCGGCCAGCACCGCAGCCTGGCCCGATTCAGCCACCGCCAGCGAGGCGTCGCGGCGACCGAGCACACCCACCACCGCAGGCTCCGACGCCAGCGCGCGACCGAGACCGGCCAGCCCCGAGGCAGCAGCAGATACCGCGGTCGCGACCATCAGCCGAGCCTGCGGGCAATCAGTGGCATCTGCTCATCATCGGCGGGCTCGCACACCATCAGTTGAATCTGTTCATTACCACATCGACAGGATGGTCGAGCAGGGCCAGCGCGGCTTCGGCTGCCCTCTCCACCGCATCGTCCAGCACTTGGCGATCAGCCCGCCCTGGCCGCTTGAGCACATAGTCGGCGCCTGCTTGAGCGCTCGGGGGCTTGCCCACGCCGATGCGGATGCGGGTGAAATCGGCGGTGCGCAGGTGGGCTTTGATGGACGACAGACCGTTGTGCCCGGCCAGCCCTCCGCCGTGCTTCACTTTGATCCGCCCGGGGGGCAGGTCCAACTCGTCGTGGACCACCACGAAGCGGTCCAGGCGATCGGCCATACTCCAGCGGCGCACGAGCGACCGAGCGGCCTCACCGGATCTGTTCATGTAGGTCTGGGGGAAGGCCAGCACCACCCGACGGCCGCCCACCCGAATCTCGGCAACCAATGCGGCCTCCCGGCTCTTGCGCAACTGCTCGCCCTGGCCATCGGCCAAGAACTGCACCACCTCGGCGCCCACGTTGTGACGACTTCCGGCGTACTGATCGCCGGGGTTGCCCATCCCCACCACCACAAGGTCGGCGGGGGTGTTGGTGTGGTTCTTGCGGGTTCGCCAGCGGGGATGCACGGCGGCAGGCGCCGCAGACTCAGTCTGCGGAGTCTTCGGAGTCGGCGTCTTCGCCGGCAGCTTCGCCCTCTTCGGAGACAATCGGCTGACCGTCTTCATCCAGCTCGACTTCGACCTCTTCCTCGACCACAGCCTCTTCGATAACCGCCATCGAGGTGCTGGCCACCAGTTCTTCGGGATCGCCGGCCAGTTGGACCCCGTCGGGGAGCTCGATGTCGCCGGTTCTCAGCGTGTCGCCCATCGTCATCTCGCTGATGTCGATCGACAGCTCGTTGGGAATGGCCTCGGGCTTGGCCAGCACCCTGACGCTGAACGCCGCTTGGTCTACTACACCGTCTTCATTGTTGACCAAGGTGGCCTCGCCCACCAGCGCCAGCCGCACCTCAACCTCCACGGCCACATCGGCGTCCACCCGGATGAAGTCCACATGGATGACCTCGTTGCGCACCGGGTGGTGTTGCAAGTCCTTGACCAGGCCCAGTTGGCGGTCGCCGTCCACATCCAAGGTGAGCAGGGCGTTGAGGCCGGCGTCGGAGGTCAGGGCCGACCGCAGCTCGCGTGCGTCCACCGCGACGGGAACCGAATCCCCGCCCATCCCGTACACCACGCCGGGTATCCGCCCCTCGCGCCGCAGGCGGCGGGACGGACGGGTGCCCAGCTCGCGCTGGGTGTCGGTATTCAAGATCAGCTCAGCCATAGCGCAGTCTGGAATCTTACCCGCCGCCGGGTGGAAACGACTAGGGCTAAGAGCTACGAGAGGTTCTTGCCGCCGAAGATCTCGGAGACGGAGGTGTCCTCGAACACGGCGTCGATGGCGTCGGCGATGATTCTGGCCACCGACAGCACCTCGATCTTGTCGATCTGCTTGCTGGGCGACAGAGGCAGGGTGTTGGTGATGACCACCGTGGAGATCACCGAGTTCTTGAGCCGGTCGATGGCCGGGCCGGAGAACACACCGTGGGTAGTGGCGGCATAGATGGTGGCCGCGCCCCGGGCCGCCAGCGCGTCGGCCGCGGCCACGATGGTGCCGCCGGTGTCGATCATGTCGTCGATGAGCACGCAGGTGCGGCCTTCCACGTCGCCCACCACCTCTATGACCTCCACCGCGTGCTTGACGTCCATGGCCCGGCGCTTGTGGACGATGGCCAGGTCGGCGTCCAGTTCGTTGGTGTAGCGCTCGGCCACCTTCACCCGACCGGCGTCGGGCGACACGATCACCAGGTCGCCGTCGATGTCCTTGAGATAGTCGACCAGCACCGGCATGGCGGTCAAGTGGTCCCAGGGGCCGTCGAAGAATCCCTGGATCTGCCCGGAGTGGAGATCGACGCTCAGCATCCGATTGGCCCCGGCGGTGCGGAAGGAGTTGGCCATCAGCTTGGCGGTGATGGGCTCGCGGCCCGCGGCTTTGCGATCCTGGCGGCCATATCCATAAAAGGGGCACACCGCGGTGATCCGCTTGGCCGAGGCTCGCCGGGCAGCGTCCACCATGATGAGATGCTCCATTACCGCGTCGTTGATGGAGGCGTCGCCGTGGGCGGTGTGGCTTTGGACGATGAAGACGTCGGTGCCCCTCACCGACTCCTCGAACCGGCAGTGAATCTCCCCGTTGGCGAAGTCGGCGATGTTGGGCTCCACCAACTCCTCGCCGAGCGCCTCGGCGATCTCAGCGGCCAACTCGTGGTTGGCCCGACCCGAGATTATGGCCAGCTTCTTTTTGGTAACCAGTTCCATGGTCTCAGTTTCCTTCTGTCGAATCGGACGGAATCTGGGCGCCGGGCTCGAGTGTGATGTAGGCCCCGACATTGGCATCGGCGCCGATCTCGGCATCGGTGGCCGAGACCGCCTCCACCACCGCTCGGGGACCGACCACGCAATCGATCAAGTGGGTGTGGGGGCCGATGATCGCACCTTCGCCGATCACAGTCTGACCTCTCAGCACCACACCGGGGTGGATAACCACATCGGGGGCCAGCTTCACGCTCACGTCGATGTAGGCGCTGTGCGGCGCCATGATGCGCACGCCGGCGACCATCCAGTTCCGGTTGATCCGCTGGCGCATCTCCGCCTCGGCGAAGGCCAGCTGCTCCCGGTCGTCCACCCCCTTGGCCTCCACCCCGTCGATGGCAAACGACCCCGCTTCGTGGCCAGCCGAGGTGAGCACGGACACCGCGTCGGACAGGCTGTACTCAAGGCCGGAGTCGCTGGCCGCCAACCGGCGCAACGCCGGAGACAGCAGGCTGCGGCGAAAGCAGCAGATTTCCGCGGCCTCCTCCGCCGCGGTGGCCGCGGTGGCGGCCGCCCCAGAGGCTCGATGCCGGGCAATCAGCCCCCGCAGTGTCTGGCCCTGGATGAGGGGCATGTCGGCTGAGACCACCAGCACGTCTTCGTCGTCGACATCGCTGTCCAAAGCGGACAGGCCCAAGGAGGCAGCATCAGCGGTGCCCCGCTGCACGGGCTGCTCCACGAAGTCGATGGGCAAGTCGAAAGCCTCCTGAGTGACGTGCTTGGCCACTTCCTCGGCGCCGAAGCCCACCACCACGGCGACCTGGCGGGGATTCAACTCGGCCAGGGCGTCGAGCACATGCAGGAGCATGGCCCGGCCGCACAGGTCGTGGAGGGGCTTGGGCCGCCCCGACCGCATGCGAGCGCCCCGGCCCGCAGCCAAGACCACCGCGGACAAGGGCAGTGAATCAGACATCACGCCCTTGTCGGATCAGCGGACAAACCCGCAGTGCGAACGCCCATCGACAACACCCACTCTTTCTAGCGCGGCTGACGGGGCTGTGTGGTGGTTCAAGCCATCGGCTGGCGAGGCAGGACTCGAACCTGCAACCTCCTGGTCCAAAGCCAGGCGTTCTGCCACTTGAACTACTCGCCACTGGGCCCCTGCTGCGTAGCTGTCAGGCACCATTTTCAGGCTACTCCATTGCCACTGAGTGAGCCTTCGGGTTATTGCTGGGGGCGCTCGTCGGGCTAGCGTGTTCGCACCATGGGATCGTTGATCAAAAAGCGCCGCAAGCGGATGCGCAAGAAGAAGCACAAGAAGATGCTGAAGCGCACTCGCTTTCAGCGGCGAGCCCGCGGGAAGTAGCTCCCCTCATTTCAGCTCGGTTGGGGCTGAGCCGGAACGGTGCCAACCACGATGCGGCCTTCGCCGGGGTAGGCACCCTCCACAAACCAGGTCGAGCCGCTGCCCGCCAGCCGCGCCACCTGCCCGGTGGCCTGCTCCAGAGCCCGGCGATAGTCGCCAAGGCGGGGTTCGACCTCTAGAGCGGCCGGTTCCAAGTCGTTGCCGTTCGCTCCCTTTGGTCCGCCCATCTCATCCCAGCGGCGGTACACCGCCGGGGTGGAGCAGCCGAATGGGGGAATGAGCAGGGTAAGGGTTCGGGGAATGTGCTCCAGGGGCTGCACCAATTCGCCTATCCCCTGCACCCGGGCCCGCCCGCCCACCAGGCAGAAGGGGACATCGGCGCCCAGTTGAGCTGCTCCTCGGACATCGGCGTAGCCCGCCCAGCGGAGAATGGCAGCAGCGTCGGCCGACCCTCCTCCCAATCCAGCTCCCGGCGGAATCCGCTTGGTCACCGTTACACGGGCATTCACCCCAGCCAGGGCCAGCGCCCCAGTGATGAGGTTGTCGCCCGGATCGATGTCGTTTCTGCCGATCACAACCACTCCGCGCCCCGGCTCTACCTCCAGGGCGTCGGCCAGATCCAGCGACACCATCTCCGCATCAATCAGGTGGTATCCGTCGTCGCGCACCCCGGCAATTCGCAAAGACAGCGTGAGCTTGGCCGGCGCTGTGAGGGCAACCATCACCGCGAGGCTACGGCGGCCAGCTTGGACCAGTCGGCCAGGGTGAGCTGTTCGGGGCGGGCGGTGGCGGGAATGTTGGCCTTGTCGAAGCAGTCGGGGGTGAGGTGGGCGGCGAGGGAGCGGCGCAGCATCTTGCGGCGCTGGCCGAAGGCGGTGCGGATGAGGAAGAACAGGCGGTCGGGGTCGACTTCGACGGCTGGTTCAGGCCGGCGTTCCATCCGCACCACCGCCGATGACACTCGGGGCCGGGGGTGGAACACGGTGGGGGGAACCGGGCGGACGATCCGGGCCTCGCACCAGTAGGCCACCTTGAGGGTGGGAATCCCGTAGGCCTTGGTGCCCACCGAGGCGGTCAGCCGCTCGGCCACCTCCTGTTGGACCATGAAGGTGAAGGTCTCGATGCGGGGCTCAGTATCGAGCAGGTCCAACAGCAGCGGGATGGCGATGTTGTAGGGCAGGTTGGCCACCAGCGCCCACCGCTGGTCGGCGGCGCCGAGTTTGGCTCGCCACTCTCGGGTTGTGGCATCGGCGTGGACTATCTCCACGTTCGGTGCACTCACAACCTCCCGCAACGGCGCTAGCAGGTGGCGGTCGGCCTCAACAGCCAGCACCCGTTCTGCCTCGGCGGCCAACGCCACAGTGAGCGACCCCAAACCCGGTCCGATCTCCACCACCGAGCATCCCCGAAACAGCTCCGCGGCCCGGACCATGGCCCCGATGGTGTTCTGGTCGAAGACAAAGTTCTGCCCCAGAGCCCGACTGGGAACAATGTCGTGGCGGGCCAGCAGATTCCGCAGATCGCTTCGGCTAGGGGTCACAGCACCGACTGATCGGCTATTGCTCCGCCCGCCCCGCCAATCCACACCCGGTCAGGAATAGCCGGCATCCCTATCGGCATCGCCCGCAGATGGGACACACATCCGAAGTCGTGCTGCAAGCAAACCGGGCGACCTCAGAATCGCCGGTTATTGGGGATAGGAAGCCTTGCGGAATCTATGTTCTGCTGCTTGTACTTCTTCAGCCTCGCGGGGAAGAAGACGATGAGCCACCACTTGGACCGGAAGGGGTTACATAGTTTCCGGTGATAGCAGGGCTACCGCTTTCAACAAAGCTGGAGTCATGGGTAGGACCCACCGTGGACCCACTTCCCCCTCCCTTGCCTCCCCGGACCGCTTCTAGTTCGTCGTCGCTCAGCTCGCGCTCGGGAGCCCCCGCGTCGTTGACAGGTCCAGATTCAGGCTTCTTCGTCTTGCTCATGTCGTACCTCCATGTCGCTATGAAAATGTTAGAGCGAGTTTAGCCGCGGCAGCAAACGCCGTGGTTGGGCCACACCGGAGAGTCTTACAGCAGTTGGCGCTGCACCAGCTCTCGGAACGGTCCAGGAGCGGCCAGCAGCTCGTCGAAGCCGCCGACTTGAGCCACCTGACCTGAGTCAAGCACATATATCCGCCCCGCTTGCCGGATCGTCGACAGGCGGTGCGCGATCACAATGCGGGTGATGTCCAGCCTCTCGATGCCGCCCATCACCTTTGCTTGGCTAGGGGCATCGAGCCAGCTTGTTGCCTCGTCGAAGATCAGGATGCGCGGATTGCGCACCAGTGCGGCCGCAATGCGGATGCGCTGGACCTGGCCACCCGAGAAGATGCTGGCCCGGTCGCCCACCTGGGTCATCATCTGCATCGGCATCTCGGCTATGTCGGTTTCCAGCGCGGCCAACCGGGCGGCCGTCCACGCGTCGTCGAGGGTTAGATCCTCGGCCATGCCGATGATGTTCTCCGCCAAGCTTCCCGGTTGGAGCGCGCACTCCTGGGGCACGACGCCGATCTGACGGCGCACCGAACCCACGTCCAGATGGCGCAAGTCGCGGTCGTCGAAGTACACCGCGCCCAGCTCAGGCATTTCGAGGCCCAGTAACAGTCGCACCAGCGTGCTCTTGCCCGAACCCGACGCACCCACGATGGCCACAAACTCGCCGCGACGAGCAGACACGGTCACCTTGTCGAGCACAAGCGGCGCATCGGGGGCGTAGCGGAAGCTCACTTGATCCACGACCACGTCGCCCTCGATGCGAACAGGGAGAAGGGTCGCGTCGCCCCGCTCGGGCACCGCGGCGAGCACCGGGGCTATCTGCTCATAAGAGGTGAAGGCCTCGGCTAGCGAGTCGATCGCCCGGCCCAGACCGGCCACTGCGGCGTACAGGGTGAACGACGCGGTCAGCACCACCACGAAGTCGCCTGCGGAGATGCCGTCACCCCGGCTGATGGCCACGGCGCACAGCAAGGCCGCGAACCCGAAGGGGAATGCGGCGCCGAACGCCGCGAGATGCTCGTTGATGCGCGAACCGCGGACTTCGGCAAGCTGCTTGTTGCGGTACGCCTCGGCCCACGAGGCAAAAACCGCCGATTCCGCACCGCAAGCACGGATCTTGGCGATCCCTCCGATGAACTGGAACAGGCGTCCCGACAGCGTGCGCACCTCGGCATGCCAGCGGCGCTGATGAGGGATCTGCGCCAGCCCCAACCCGACCGTTACCGCCAAGGCTAGCGCCGTCATCGCCACTGCGGTGGTGGCGAGCACGGTGTCGTAGAGGTACAGCACGCCCAACGTGGGCAGAAGGAACACTGTCGACGCCACCACGCTGGCGACGGCACCAGACACCAGGTCGCGCAAATGCTGGAAGGTCGCCATGCGCACGGCCAGCTCGCCCGCGATCGTGTCGCGGAAGAACGGCAGAGGAAGCGCCAGCAGTCGATCCCACGCCGCCGCGCTGAGGCGAGCGCCGACGCGGGCCTCGACGCGCATTGTCATAGCGCCCCCGAACACCGCCAGCACCGTCCCGGCGACGCC
Organism: Candidatus Poriferisocius sp.; assembly: GCF_965208475.1. Taxonomy (GTDB): domain Bacteria; phylum Actinomycetota; class Acidimicrobiia; order Acidimicrobiales; family Bin134; genus Poriferisocius. The sequence goes on from NZ_OZ242338.1 coordinate 2,211,893, forward strand.
GAGCACACCCAACGTCAATAGAATCGCGGCGACGGCATCGGCGCGAGCGAACGGCAGCGCCCAATCGGTCAGCGAGGCCAACGCGATGGCGGGGGCTTGGGCCAACAAGGCCGTGAGCAGTCCGGCCACGGCGAACCTGGTCAGGTCGACGCCCGCGCCTCGGCGTGCAACACGCAGCAGGTCGCGCGCAGCGATAGGCCGGTCGTCGCGCAGCTTCGGGTAGATGGCCCAGGCGGTGTCGGACCATTGCCCCGCAGAATCGGCGCTCACCCGCTGGGCTCGGCCATCGGCGCCGACGGCCCGGTAGCCACGCAAGCCGGGCAGCAAGGCGACGGATTCGCCGGTGTCTTGTCGATACCCCAAAAGCGCGCCGCTGTCGGAGCTCCACCACCGGTCTTCGGGGGCCAGGCGCACGCGCCGGGCCCGCAGGCCTGATGCCTCGACCACCTCCTCCAGCGTCAGCGGCGGTGCCGTCGCCGGGCGACGGGGCTCAGTGAATTCGATGCCGCTGTGGTGGCCGATCCGTTCGAGTGCCGCCATCAGAGCCGACCCGGGCGTGGGAGTCACAGCGCTCCGCCGCCGAGGCGCTGAGACAGAATCCAGCATGGTTCGGGCGCGCTCGCGAGCCATGCGCCGGTGAGCAGCCCGGGCGGTTTGCGCGTTCACCTCATCGGCCAACCGCAGGCGCCGGTTGAGCACTTCGGCGCGCATCGCTAGCCGAGCAAAGTCGTCGAGCGACCCGAGCAGTCGTCCTTCGTCCGCCAGATGCACCGAAGTGGCGATGTGCAGCCTGATGACGTCTTCGGGTGCGGAGCTAGCGAAGCGCTCTGAGTGCGCGCCCGCAATGACGGTGGCCCAGCTGTCGGCGGTGAGCGCCATCGCGCGCAGACGGTGTTCGTCGTCAACAGGAAGGGTCTCGGTGCCGAGATAGGCGAGATCGAACCCCGTTTCGGCGGTAGGACTGCAAGCCCACATAACATCGGGTCGCCGCGCCGAGATCACGCTGTCCAGCGTCACGGTGACCGCGTCTTGAGTATCGATCAGCGCGGTAGAGAGCGGGCGGTACTCGAAGTCGGCGGTGATGGCGTCGGCAAAATCAGTGATCCACTGGTCGGCTTGGCGGGCCAGCTCGGATAGTTCCCCGCGTACTGTGCCGCCCGTGCTGATCCCGGACTCCGCGGCACCAGCGCCATTGGCCAGTTCATGCAGACGGGCCGCTTCGATCCGCAACAACCGGGTGTCGGCCAGCCCTTTGGCCACGAGCATGACCGGGCCGTCGAGCGGCGGAGCGCCGAACACCAGCCGACCCTCCTCGGCGCGCAGCAGATGCTTGGCAGCCGCCGCGATGTCTCCGCCTTCTTGCTCGTAGCAGAAGACGTCGAGCGCTCCCTGTTCCACGAACCAGGCCGCTGCCTCGCCGTCGAGCCGGATCGGGGTATTGGCCGCCGAGGCGGTCGGCGCTCCCACGCGGGCGGCAAAGGCGGCGAGCCCCTGTGACGGTGGGTTGCTCATGGTGCTGCACCCGGTGCGCTGCTTGTTGTGCGAGAGGCCAAGCCGTCGGCGATCGTCGCGCAGCCGCGTGTCATTGCCCGGCAACCAATGAGAAATAGAGGCCCTCGCGGTCGGCGACCAGTTCGCCATGGGTTCCCCGCTGGATGGGGCGACCCCGGTCGAGAACCACGATCTCATCGCAGTCGCGGATCGTGGCGAGCCGGTGGGCGGCGATGATGCAGGTCATTCCCCGTCGCCGCAGCGCATCATCGATCTGGTGTTCGACAACCACGTCGAGCGTGCTGGTGGCCTCGTCAGCCAGCAGCACCGAGGGGTTGAGCGCCAGCGCCCGGGCGATCTCAAGCCGTTGGCGCTGCCCGCCGCTGAAGTTCTTCCCCCCCTCGGCCACCATCGCGTCGAAGCCTCCGACACGTTCCATGATCACGTCGTAGATGCGCGCGTCGCGGGCGGCCGCAATGAGCTGGTCGTCGGCGACGGCCGTGTTCCACATCGAGAGGTTGTCGCGCACCGACGCGGCAAAGAGGTGAATCTGCTGATCTACCGACGCCACCGAGGCGGCAAGCACCTCGCGGGGGATGGCGCGGCGGGGCGCTCCGTCGAAGAGAATCTCGCCACTGTCGGGCTCGAACTGCCCGCCGATCAGGCGCAGCAGCGTGGACTTGCCCGAGCCGGTGGGACCGACGAGAGCCACCCGCTGGCCGGGTTCGATGGTGAGGCTCAGCTTCTCGATCAGCGGGGAGCGTTGCGGGTCGAAGCCGAAGGTGACCTCTCGCAGCTCGACCCCGCCGGCGAGGCGCAGCCGGCCGGCAAACGTGGCTACCGGGCGGCTGCGGCCGTTCGAGGGCTCGGACTCGGCGCCGGGCGCCAGGGGATCCTCGGGCGCGTCGAGCACGTCTTGCACGCGCTGGAGGTCGGCGTCGAGCATCATGAAGGCGTCGGCGAACAGCACAAAGCGCGCGATCGGCGCCATGAACGCCGCGGCCAAGGTGTAGAAGGCGATGAGCGACCCGGCGCTGAGCTCGCCGGTCGCCACCTGCCATCCGCCGATGCCCAGCACTACGATCGCGCCGGCCATCGAGAACAGCCTCGGCATCGCGCCGATGACGTAGCCCAGCTCGGCGAACCGCTGGCGAGCCGCCAGCTCGCGCGCCTGCTGACCGCTCCAGCGCACGAAGAAGTCGTCCTCCGATGCCGTCGCCCGGATCATCTCCATGTCGCGCAGCCCAGCCGCCTCGATGCCCGCCATGGTCGCCTGCTCGTGGCGGAGCTGCCTCTCGGTGTCGGTTCGCAGCCGGCTGAGCGCCCAGGTGAGCGCCACGTTCGTCAGCGCGACCGCGCTGACGAGCGCGGCGAGCACCGGATCGAATGCGAACATCACCGCGACGAGCACGAGGCTTGAGACCAGTTCGATGGCGATCCACGCCGCCCCGGTGGCGGCACCGACGGCGACGGCGTCCACCAGATGCACCCGCGAGGTGAGATCCCCGGCGAAGCGATGATCGAAGTACTGCGGAGGCAAGCGGAACAGTCGGCCCAAGAAGCCCTCCGCCCCGCTCACCGCCAGCCGAACGGCCATCTTGCGAAACATGTACTGCTGGAGCCACACCAGCAGATACATCAGCGCGCCGGCCGCAACCAGAGCCCAGCTCAGAGGTGTGCCCCAGCCGGGCGCGGCACCACCCAGCACGCTGTCCACGAATAGGCCCAGCAGGATCGGCAGCGCGGCAACCGGGACAGTGGCCAGCAGCCCGACGAGCACCGAGAACACCAGCGCGCCTCTGGCGGGGGCGAGCCATGGCCACAGCTTGCGCACCAGCCCCGGGGGCCGTCCGCTGGCCGGGAAGTCGCCTTCCGGCTCGGCCTTGAGGACGATGCCCGTGAACGCCCGGTCGACGGTCTCGGGGCTCACGCTGTGACGGCCGTTAGCGGGATCGTTCAGGTAGTACCGGCCACGGCGAACGCCCTCGAGCACGACGAAGTGATTGAACTCCCAGAACAGGATGGCCGGAGCGTCGAGGTTCGCCAAGCCGTCTGTGTCCATGCTCCATCCCGTGAGTTTCAACCCGTAGGCGCGACCGGCGGCCACGATGTCGGCTGCGCTCGATCCGTCGCGGGTGACCCGGCACGTCGTCCGCAGATGCTCTATGGGGACGCTGCGCCCATAATGGGCGAGAACGATTCCCAAGCAGGCCGCGCCGCACTCGGTCGCATGCATCTGGGGCATGACCGGCGTGGAACGAACGCGTCGAGGTACGAAGACGGTGCGCGCCATCGGTCCTACTTCAACTGCGCCCGACGAGCCGGTCGATCGGCCGGTACGAGCCGGTAACGATGCGGGCCGAGCATTCGTAGGCTGAACGGGACAGTGCAGTGGCGGCAGCGAACTCAGGGGGAGGGGCGGAGGCGAATTCTGCCGCCGCGGTGGCCACGCTAAGGGTCGCCGCCCCAGAGGCCTCGTAAGGGGCCACAGCCGACACGGTGCCATCGGCGGCGGCAGAACCATTAAGCGGGGCGAACGCCTGCTGCGAGGCGCCCACGGCGACCACTAAGGCATCGGCGATCACCGCGTCGGGGGCGCCGGCGATTGTCAAGGCGACACTGGTCTTCATGCCGGCGCGGACGCGTGACGATTCGCGGCCCAAGTTCACCACGACCGTCGGCGGTCCTGCATCGGCCTGCTGCACCTCGGCCACCACTTCTCCGGCCTCCACGGACACGCCGGCGAGCAGTCGGGATGTCGACAGCAGGCCGGAGGCGGGACTGAGGACCAAGGTGCCCGCCGTATCCATGTCGGCGAGGGCTTCGGCTTCGGCGGCGGCAGCGACGGTCTCGGGAGCGCCGGGATGCTGCGCCTCCAATGCAGCCGCCCGAGCCGCGGCCAACTCGGCCGCCAAACTCAACTCGGGGGCCGCGAGCCGAGCCAACGGATCGCCAGCGGCCACCTCGTCGGCCGGCTCGGCCAGCACCTCGACGACAACGCCCGCCACCGGGGCCGCGACGAGGTGCCGGGCACCGCTCGCCTGCAAGGCACACGGCCCGCTGACGCCCGACTCCAAACGGCCAACGACGCTCCAGACCAGCACCGCGATCACCGCGGCCGCGAGCACCACCAGCAGCAGCCACTCATGCGGCAAGCTGATACGCAGCACGCCGTCGATGGGAGCGACACGACCGCGTTGCTCATAGGCCCGTTGGCGGTAAAGCACATCCGGCGCATTCGACTCTAGATCGAGGCCACTAGATTCCAGGCCACGTTCATCCGATGCCAGATCAGGATCTGGCTGCGGCTTCGACTGCTGGATCTTCTGATGCTCGTCGTCCATGTGAGTGGGCCTGCATCCTAATCGTGGATGGTCGGCGGTTCAGGCTGGGGATAGCGGCCAGGTCATTAGCCGAGCCGGTAGAACATCGATGCGTTGTCCCAGGTGTGCTCGGCGACCTGTCCTATGGCTGCGCTGCGGGCCCGCGCCAGGGCTTCGCCCACCAGGGGGAGGTTGGCCGGAGCGTTGGGCTTGCCCCGCCGGGGCACCGGTGCCAGGTAAGGAGAGTCGGTTTCCACCAGCAGTCGGTTGAGCGGGCACAGCTCGGCTGCGGTCCGCACGTCGCCGGCTGAGGGGAAGCTCACGATGCCGCTGAACGACAAGTACGCCCCCCGGTCCAACGCGGCCCGAGCTTCGACCCCACCTCCGGTGAAGCAGTGGAACACGGTGCGCTCGGGCACCCCGCACTCGTCGAGGATGGCGAAGGTGTCGTCCCATGCCTCCCGGGTGTGGATCACCATCGGCATCCGGTGCCGGTGGGCCATCTCGATCTGGGCGGCGAACACCACCTGCTGGTCTTCGGGCGGCGAGTGGTTGTAGTGGTAGTCGAGCCCGCACTCCCCCACCGCCACCACCCGGTCGGATCCCAGCAGATCCTCAATCCCGTCGATCCCGTGACGGGCTTCGTGGGGGTGAACTCCAACCGTGGCCCACACCTGGTCGCAGGCCGCGGCCTTGGACACCGCGGCGACCGATGTGGCCGCATCGGTACCCACGTCGATCATGCGCTCCACCCCGGCATTGGATGCCTGGGCGACCGTGGCCTCGAGGGTTTCCAACTCCAGGTGGCAGTGGTTGTCGATCCAGCGCACCTTCAGCCTTTGAGGCGAGGAAACAAGGGATCGCCCTCAGCCACTGGCAGCCCGCCGGGATACTGCCCCCAAACAGCCGCGGCGGGCAGTCGTTGTTCGAGGGGGGTGCCGCTTAGGCCCAAACGGGCCCAGGCTGCCTCACACGAGGAGGGAATGGCCGGACTGGCCAATAGGCACACGATGCGGAGGGCCTCGAGGGCGTTGCCCAGCACCGTGTCGACCAGGGGGCCGGCTTCCATCTTCCACGGCTCGGTGGCCTGGAGGTATTCGTTGGTTTCGCGGATGAGCCGCCAGGTGGCCTCCAGCGCCACCGAGGGTTGGAATCGGTCCCAGGCCGCGGCGGCATCGGCGTAAACCTCAGCAGCAACGTCGGCCAAGGGGTGGTCGGGGTCGGGTGCGGGGCCGGTCCCGCCGCATTTGCGGTGGACCAGCGTGGAGGCCCGCTGCAACAGGTTGCCGAAGTTGTTGGCCAGATCGGTGTTGTAGCGGTGCTGGAGGGCCTCGTGGCTAACCTCGCTGTCGGGGCCGAACGGCGTGTCGCGCAACAGGGAGTAGCGGAAGCCGTCCACCCCGAAGTCTTCGATCAGATCAGCCGGGGCGATCTGGTTGAACGCCGACTTCGACATCTTCGCCCCACCCACCAGCAGCCAGCCGTGAACGTGGTAGCGGGGCAGATCCTCAACTCCGGCGGCTAGTAGCATGGCCGGCCAATAGACGCAGTGAAAGCGGATTATGTCCTTGCCGATGAGGTGGCGAACCGACGGCCACCATGTGGCGAACCGCTCCTCGTCGTGCCCGTAGCCCGCCGCAGTGGCGTAGTTGGTGAGGGCGTCATACCACACGTAGAACACGTGGCCCTCGGCCCAGGGCACCGGGATGCCCCAGTCGATGGAGGTGCGGGTGATGGAGATGTCCCGCAGGCCGCCCCGGATGATGCCCAGGGCCTCGTTGCGGTAGCCCTCGGGGGTGATGTTGTCGGGGGTCGCCTCGAACCATTCCAGCAGCCGGTCTTCGAATGCGGATAGCCGGAAGAAGTAGTTCTCCTCGGTCATCCGCTCCACCCGGCCCGACTCGATGTCCTCCTCGGACACCTCGTCCACAGACACATAGGCCTCATCGGACACCGAGTACCAGCCGTCGTAGACCGATGAGTAGATGTGGCCGTTGTCGTAGGCCCGCTGCATGAGGGTCTGAACCGAGCGATGGTGGCGGGGCTCGGTGGTGCGGATGAACTCGTCGTTGGCCACCCCGAGCTGCGCCCACGCCTCCCGGAAGCGGCGGCTGGTGCGGTCGGCCTGCTCCAAGGCAGACAGGCCGTTGGCCTCTGCGGCCCGCTGCACTTTGAGGCCGTGCTCGTCGGTGCCGGTCAGATAGAAGACGTCATCGCCCAACAGCCGGTGCCAGCGGGTGACGGCGTCGCCGTTGAGCACGGTATAGGCGTGGCCGATGTGGGGAGCGTCGTTGACGTAGAAGATCGGGGTCGTCAGGTAATAGCGCGACACCGGGTCACACTACTGCCCAAGGCCGACTCACCCCGATTGGGCTGCCTCCTCGCGCTGGGCGCCCTCCCCGAACATCTCGGCCGAGCGCCGGGCCATCTCGTCGGGGGGCACTTCTTCAACATGGGAGGACACGTTCCAGCGGTGGCCGAACGGATCGACGAACATCCCGCTGCGGTCGCCGTAGAAATGAGTCTCCACCGGGCGCTCCGCAATGGCGCCGGCAGCCACTGCCTTGGCGTAAGTGGCATCCACGTCTTCCACGTACACGCTGATGGTGACCGCGGTGCCGCCGAAAGCCTGGGGGCCCACCACATCCATCTCGGGATATTCGTCCGACACCATGATGAGCCCGTCGCCGATGGCCACCTCGGCGTGGCCGACCTTCCCGTCGGGCATTGCCATCCTCATGCGCTCGGTGGCGTCGAACACCTCGACCATGAAGTCGATGGCCGCTGCCGCGCCGTCCACGCACAGATAGGGGATGACGCGGGGGTAGCCGTCGGGAATGGGTTTGACATCGCTCATGGGACTCCTCTTGGGGTTGGGAAACGCCAGCGGGGTCAGTCTGCCAGGCTGATCTGGTACACCACCCGTCGGGACACGCCGAGGTCGGCGGCCACCGCGGCGGCCGCATCCCGGCGGGACAGGCCGTCGGCCAGCCTCTCGTCTAGGGCCGCTCTGATCTGCGACTCAGAGGGCGGCGTCTGGTCACCGCAACCGGCCAGCACCAACACATGCTCGCCTCTGGGTTCAGCACTATTGGCCCGGACTGCGGCATCGTCCAGAGTGCCCCGCCAGACCTCCTCGTGCAGCTTGGTCTGCTCCCGCACAATGGCCACCGCCCGGTCGCCGCCCAGCGCCGCGGCCAGGTCTTCCAGTGTGCGAGCGAGACGGTGGGGGGCTTCGAACAGCACCATGGTGCGGGATTCCCGGGCGAGCACGGCGATGCGGTCGGCCCGGTGGCGGCCCTTGCGAGGCAGGAATCCCTCGAAGCAGAAGCGCCCAGTGGGAAGACCGCTCACCACCAACGCGGCCAGCGCCGCCGAAGGCCCGGGCACGGCCTCCACCTCGCCGCCTTCGTCAAGCACCGCTTTGACCACTCTGGCCCCCGGATCGGACACCGACGGGGTGCCGGCATCGCTGACCAACACCACGGTTTTGCCGTCGACCGCCAATCTGGCGATCTCAACCGCGCCGGCGGCCTCGGTGCGCTCGTTCACCACCAGAAGGCGAGGAGCGCTCACCCCGGCATAGGCCAGCAATTTCCCGGTGCGGCGAGTGTCTTCGCAGGCCACCACATCGGCGCCAGCCAGCGCCTCGACAGCTCGCGGAGACAGGTCGCCCAGATTCCCAATCGGGGTGGCGACCAAAACCAGCCTTCCAGCCATGCTTCCTCCCCAGACGCAGGAGCTCGTCTATCCCCTCTCCCCAGCAGTCTGCCTCACTTCCAGGCGGTCTCCCGGCATTAGGCCCCACCGGGTGAACGATCCGGCTTCGGCCTCCAGTACCGCTCGAGCCCGCCAAACCGGAATGCCGATCCGATGGCGACCCATCGTGGCCATCTTCAACACGACTAGATCGCGGTCGAGGTGGGCCACGTCGATGGGAAAGCGCATTCCCAAGGTGTGGACCGAGAATGCCGGCCGCAGCAGCAGCGCGTTGTCGAACTCGTCGCGGCCCAACAGCCCTAGGGCCCGCTCGCGCCAACCAGTGGCGATCTCCACAGTGGCCAGCACCCGGTCGTCGCAGACGAGCCACGCCATATGTTGATTTTCCAACTCCGGCGGGCCATGTTCAAGGGGGAATCGCGCAATTCTCAGACGTTGAAGCGAATCTCCATCACATCGCCGTCGGCCACCGGGTAGTCGCGGCCCTCGGTGCGCATGAGGCCCTGTTCTTTGGCCTTGGTCCAGCCGCCAGCATCAAGCAGCTCCTGCCAGCCGATCACCTCGGCTCGGATGAAGCCCCGTTGGAAGTCGGTGTGGATCCGCCCCGCGGCCTCGGGGGCGGTGGCACCCACGCGGAAGGTCCAGGCCCGGGTCTCCTTGTCGCCGGTGGTGAAAAAGGTCCGCAGACCCAAAAGGTCGTAGGCGGCATGGGTGAACCGGCCCAGCGCCCCCTCCCCCAACCCCAGCCCATCGAGCATCTCGCCCCGCTCTTCAGCGGAGAGTTGGGCCGCCTCGGCCTCGAGCTGCACACACACCGCCATAACCCCGGCCCGGCCGTCCAGTTCATCAGCCACCGGTTGGATCACCGCGTCGGCGTCCTCGAGCTGGTCTTCGCCGATGTTGACCACCGCCAGCACCGGGCGGTTGGTCAAAAGGGAGCTCTCCCGGAGGTCAGCCCGATGCTCGGCCGCCAAGTCGCCGCGGTAGAGCGGAATGCCCTCGCCCAAAACGTGGTTGGCGGCTTCCAGAGCGGCCACCTCCCCGGCCAGCGAACGGTCTTGGACCGCGGACTTGCGCCGTTTGGCCAACCGGTTCTCCACCGACTCCAAGTCGGCCAGGGTCAGCTCGATCTCCAGCACCCGCAGGTGTTCCAGCGGATCGGTGGGGCCGGGCACATCGGGATCGACGAATGACCGGAGGACGAACACCACCGCGTCCACCTCGCGGATGCCGGCCAAGAAGCGATTGCCCAGCCCCTCGCCCCGGCTGGCCCCCTCCACCAGACCCCCTATATCGGTGAACTGCACGCTGGCCGGCGTCACCGTGCGAGAACCGCTGAGCTCGGCAATGGCGGCCAGTCGGGGATCAACAACCTTGGCCACGCCGACGTTGGAGGAGGTGGTGGCGAACGCATACGGCGCGGCCAGCACGTCCGAACCGATCAAGGCGTTGTAGAGAGAGGACTTGCCGGAGTTGGGCAGCCCGACGAATCCGAAGCGCTCCACGGGTCGTTGAGGCTAGCGGCAGCCGGTAGTCTTTCAGCAGACGCGGAGGTTCCAATGTCGAAGCGCACCCAAAAACGCAAAGCCCGAGCGCGGCGCAAGAAGGCCAACCATGGGCGAAAGCCCAATGCCGGACGCAACAGCTGAGCCCCACCCGTCCTCGTCGCCACCAACGGACGCAACAGCGGAACCCCACCCTCTTTCTCGCCCCCTGCCCGCGGGCACGCTGATCTACGACGGCGACTGCGGGTTCTGCACCTCGATCGCCCGCTGGGTCGAGCGCCGCATCAGCGACGACTACCTGGTGGTCCCCTCTCAGCAGGTCGACTTAGGCACCATCGGCCTCACCGACGAGGACGTGGCCCGTTCAGCATGGTGGATTGACCCCGATGGCACCCGCTCCGACGAGCACCGCAGCATTGCAGGCGCCTTGCGGGCTATGAGCAGGCCGTGGCCCGCGGTGGGCCGGCTGCTCACCCTGGGGCCGATAAACCCATTGGCCGGCTGGACATACCGAATGATCGCGGCGAACCGCTACCGCCTGCCCCGATTCGGCAACCCCAGAAGATGCGATAGGTAGCCATCGCCGCGACAACTCAGACCGCGGCGACCTCCTCTTCGATTTGGAAGTCCTCATATTCCTCGCCGGTGTCGGCCCAGTCTTCGTACTCGATGACGTGGATATCCTCGAATCGACGGCGGAGCCAGCCGTCGCCTGCATCCAGCAGGCCCAGCTTCTTGCAGTTGGGCACGATCTTGGAGAACAGGATGTTCTGGAACGGCTTCTGTTCGGCGGGAAGCGACAGGAAGTTCTCCACCATGGGCCTAACCGGCACGCCCATGCGCTCCCACACCTCTTGGGACACGAACCGATCGCGCATCCGCACCGCAGCCTCGAAGGCGAATTCCTGGCGCTCTCGCAGTTCGGCCGCGGTCAGCTCGCGGTAGAACTCCTGGAGGCTGAGCACCCCGAAGGCCACATGGCGGGCCTCGTCGGCCATCACATAGCGGAGGAGCTCTTTGAGCAGGGGCTCAGGAGTGAGCTGGCGCATGAAGCCGAACGCGGCCAGGGCCAAACCCTCCACCATGATCTGCATGCCCAGGTAGGTCATGTCCCAGCGGCTGTCGTTGATGATGTCGTCGAGCAGCATCTTGAGGTGTACGTTGATGGGATAGGAGTCGCCCAGCTTGGTGTCGATGTACTTGCCGAACACCTCCACATGGCGGGCCTCGTCCACCACCTGGGTGGCGGCGTAGTACTTGGCGTCGATCCAAGGCACGGTCTCGACGATCTTGGCCGTACACAACAGAGCACCCTGCTCGCCGTGGAGGAACTGGCTCATCCTCCACTTGAGCGACTCAAAAGAGAACTCCCGCCACTCCGCATCGCCCCAGCTGTCGGTGGGCAGGCTGCGGTCGTTCTCGAACTCGGGGCTGAAGTCAGATTCGGTGAACACGCTGAACACCTCGTAGGGATCAACCTCGATCGACCAGTCCAAATCGGTCTGGGCATTCCACTGCGACGTCTTGGCCTTCTCGTAGAGGCGCTCCAGTTGGGGCCGCGCTCCCTTGGCGTAGTCCCAGGTGAACAGGGCATCGCTGTTGTCCTGAACAGCGTGGATCACCGAGGTCACATCGCTGTTGGTACGGGATATGTCGATGATGGTGTCGATGTCGTTGACGTCTGAGCGACCGAGAATTTCCTCATCGGTGCGAGTGGCAAGAGCCATGCGTTCCTCCTCGGGGACCGGCGGTAGCGCGGCTGCCGGGAAGGATACTCCCCACCACTCGCAAGTTCATGGTCACTCCAGACTGTTGATGCCCTCGATGACCACACCGGCGGCCGCTCCCCCGTCCACCGGCAAATCGACACCGGTGATGTGGGACGCTTCGTCGGAAGCCAGAAACAGGGCGGCGGCGGCAATGCACTCTAGGGGGACCTCGCCGGGGATGCCCCGATTGTCCGAGTAGGCCGCGGTCTGATCCATAAACGACATCATCTGGTCGAACCACTGGGCGTACATGGCCGGGTTGCCGCCGGCAGGACACACGTTGTTGACCCGAATGCCGGACCGGCCCAACTCCAGGGCGGCGCAGCGCATCAGCCCCCCTAGGCCGAACTTGCTGGCGCCGTAGGCGGAAATCCCGTTCATGCCGATGAGTCCGTCAATAGAGCTGATATTGACGATCGAGCCGCCCCCGGCAGCCCGCATCGGCCCGACCACCGACCGCAGGCCCAGGAACGGCCCGACCAGGTTCACCTCCAGCACCTGGCGGTAGACATCGGCCGGGGTGCGTTCGATGGCCCCCAAGTGCAAGATGGCGGCATTGTTGACCAGCACGTCCAATTGGTCCATGCCGCTCACCACCTCGTCCCAGTGGGCCTCGCTGGTCACGTCTAGCTTGACGATTCCCTCCCCGTCGGCAATGTCGGTGGCCACCACCACTGCTCCTTCATCCCGGAACATCTGGGCGATGACCGCTCCGGTGCCCCGCGCCGCTCCGGTAACGATGGCCGTCTTTCCTGCAAGTCTTGACATGGCCCCACCCTAGACACTCCTCGGCATCTCAATCTCACTAGCTGATACAGCGGATGTCAGCGCGCTGGGCTAGCCTCAGTGGTCCTACCAACCGGCATCAGACGGAGGGGTTCAGATGCACAAGAAATTCTGGCTATTGCTGGCGGCGCTGCTTTCGGTGGCTCTAGTGGCCGCAGGCTGTGGCAACGACGACGATTCGGATTCAGCCCCAGCGGCCACTGAGGCCCCAGCGCCCACCGAGGCACCGGCCCCCGAGCCCACCGAGGCCCCAGCGCCCACCGAGGCACCGGCCCCCGAGCCCACCGAGGCCCCAGCGACAGAGGCGCCCTCAGGGGCTCTGATCACATTGGAAGAGGAATGCGAGGCGTGGGGCGGGATCCAGGCCCCCGATGGCTTCCAGGTGAACATGGTCACCGATATCGGCAAGGTGGACGATGGCACCTTCAACCAGTTCGCCTATGAGGGCATGGTTGCCGCCGCCGAGTGCTTCGGCATCGAGGGCACCAGCGTCATCGAGACCGCCTCGGAAGCCGACTACGACGCCAACCTGAACACCTCGGCCAGCGAGAACCCCGACGTGCTCATCACTGTGGGCTTTTTGCTCGGCACCGACACACTGGCCGCAGCCGAGGAAAACCCGGATATCAACTACATCGGCATCGACCAGTTCCAGATGGATTACCCCGCCAATTATGTGGGTGTGCTGTTCAACGAGCACGAGGGCGGCTTCATCGCCGGCGCGCTGGCTGCCTCGCTCAGCGAGTCGGGCGTGGTCGGCGTGGTGGCCGGACGAGAGGACGTTCCTCCCGTGGTTAAGTTCGCCAACGGCTATGAGGCCGGCGCCAAGTACATCAACCCCGACATCCAGGTGCTGTCGGTGTACAACGAGAGCTTCACCGATCCGGCCAAGGGCGCATCCGACGCCCAGCAGTTCATCGGCGATGGCGCCGACGTGATCTTCGGCGCGGGCGGTCCCACCGGCTCCGGCGGGGTGAAGGCCGCCGCCGAGGCCGGGGCCTGGGGCATCGGCGTGGACCAAGACGAGTACTACACCACCTTCAACGGCGGCACCGCCCCCGGCTCGGAGTACCTGGCCAGTTCGGCCATCAAGCGGGTGGACTTGTCGGTGTTGCGCAACATCGGAGCAGCGATCGAAGGCACGTTCGCCGGTGGGGTGTTCGTACTGACCGCCGAGAACCTGGGCATCACCTACGCCCCGTTCCACGACGCCATGGTGAGTGCTGAGGCCGCGGCCGCCGTGGAGCAGGTGCGGGCCGGACTGGCCGAAGGCAGCATCACCACCGGGGTGTGCGGCATCGACGGCCTGTTCTTGGGCGAGGGCTCCGCCTGCGACTGACCGATCTCGGGATAGCTCGACGAGGGGCGGCGGCTGGTCTGGCATCAGCCGCCGCCTTTCGCGGTCGGCAATTGTTTTTTGTCGTAGTCTTGGCAGCGCATGGCTCAGGCAAGCGTTGGCGCTGATTCTCCGGTACTGGAGATTGAGGGCGTCACCAAGGCCTTCCCGGGGGTGATTGCCAACGACGACGTCAGCCTCACCCTGAACCAAGGTGAGATCCACTGCCTGCTCGGCGAGAACGGCGCGGGCAAGAGCACTCTGATGAACATGGTCTTCGGGCTGCACCGGCCCGACCGGGGCACGATCCGCGTCCGGGGACAAGAGGTGTCCTTCGCGGATTCGGGCGAGGCTATTGCCCAGGGCATCGGCATGGTCCACCAGCACTTCCAGCTCATCCCGGTGTTCACCGTGGCCGAGAACATCATCCTGGGCAACGAGGTCACCCGGGGTGCGTTCCTCGATCTGGACACCGCCCGCCGCAGAATCGACAGCTTGGCCGAGCGCTATGGACTGGCCGTGGACCCCGACGCCACCGTGGGCGACCTGTCAGTGGGCGAGCAGCAGCGTGTGGAGTTGGTCAAGGCCCTGTTCCGCGACGCCGACATCTTGATCCTCGACGAGCCCACCGCCGTGCTCACCCCGGGCGAGGTGGACGACTTCTTCGGGGTGGTGGAGAGCCTTACCGGCCAGGGCAAGTCGATCATCTTCATCACCCACAAGCTGCGCGAGGTGCTAGCCGTCGCCGACCGCATAACCGTGTTGCGGGCCGGCCGGGTGGTGGGAACTACCACCGCCGATGGCGCCACCCAGCAGTCGCTGGCCAATCTGATGGTGGGCCGGGACGTGGTGTTCCGGGTGGAGAAGGACGAGCCCAATCCAGGCGAGTCGGTGATGCGGATTGAAGGTCTCCGGGTTTCCGACGACCGGGGGGTGGAAACAGTCAGCGGCTTCGCTGCGGAGGTCAGGGCCGGTGAGATCTTCGGAATCGCCGGGGTGGAGGGCAACGGACAGCGGGAGCTGGTTGAGGCCGTCTGCGGAATGCGTCCGGCCACCGGGGGCCGTATTGAGATCCTCGGCAAGAACACCACAGCCTGGAGCCCCCGGAAGATCAACGAGCTGGGTGTGGCCCACGTGCCTGAGAACCGCAGCAAGCACGGTGTGGTGGCCCAATACACCATCGCCGACAACATGGTGCTGAATCGATACCACCACCGCCAGTTCGCCCGCCACGGGGTGCGGAACTCCGCGGCCATCAATGCAGAGGCGGCAGAGTTGGTGGAGCAGTTTGACGTTCGCACCCCGGGGGTGGACGTCGCCATCGACACCCTGTCGGGGGGCAACCAGCAAAAGGTGATCGTGGCCCGGGAGCTCACCGGCAACCTGCGGGCTCTGGTAGTGGCCCAGCCCACCCGAGGCCTTGATGTGGGCTCGATTGAGTTCATACACCGCAAGATCATCGAGTTGCGCGACCGAGGAGTGGCGGTGCTTTTGGTTTCGGCCGAGTTGGACGAGATCTTGTCGCTGTCCGACCGGATTGGCGTGCTCTATCGGGGCCGGCTGGCCGGAACGGTGGAGGCAGCAGACGCCACCCGGGAGGAGCTCGGCCTGCTCATGGCCACTGGAACAGCAGGAGACCAGTCGTGAGCGGCGTCGGCAACGCCAACGACGGGGTCGGCCGGGCGGCCGGGCGGCTCCACCGCTTCCTCACCGAGGCATGGCGGCTCCAGCCGCTGTATGTGTCGCTCTACGCCATCTTGTTGTCGTTCGTGGTCGGCGGAGTGCTCATCTCGATCATCGGCGTCAACCCCTTTGAGGCCTATTGGGCCCTGCTGCGGGGCATGGTGGGGGGAGGCGACCAGATCGCGGGGTCGGTGGCCCGATCAGTGCCGTTCATCGGGTCGGCCCTGGCCTTGGCCTTCGCCTTCAGGGCCGGTCTGTTCAACATCGGCGCCGAGGGACAGTTGCTGGCCGGTGGGGTTACCGCGGCCTTTGTCGGCGCGCTGTCATGGATGTCTGACCTGCCCGGAATCGTGGCCATTCCGCTGATCCTCATCGCCGGCACGCTGGGCGGCGCCATCTGGGGCGGGATCCCCGGCGTGCTGCGGGCCAAGACCGGGGCCCATGAGGTGATCAGCACCATCATGCTCAACTCCTTGGTGCTATTCGGAGTCCGCTGGATGGTCAACTCCCGCGATCCGGTGGTGCTGCGGGACACCGACAGCACCGTTCCCCGCACCGAACCCATCTCCGACACCGCAGTCCTGCCCGAGTTGGTGGACAGCCAGCCCACTCTCCATGTCGGCCTGTTCGCCTTGATAGGGGTCTGCTTCGTGGTCGCCTTCGTGCTGAACCGCACCACGTTCGGATTCGAGGTGGGCACAGTGGGATTGAACCCCCATGCCTCCCACTACGCGGGAATCAACGTGAATCGGGTCATCGTGGCCTCCATGGCCGCGTCGGGGGCGTTCGCCGGGCTGGCCGCCGCCTCGGAGATCTCGGGCACCAACGGCTTCTTCCAGCCGGGCACGTTCTTCCTTATGGGGTTTGACGGCATCGCCATCGCCCTGTTGGCCCGCACCAACCCGGTGGCCATAATCGCCGCCGCCCTGCTCTGGGGGTCGATGCTGTCGGGGGCGCCGCTGATGCAGCAGGAGGCCGACGTGTCCATCGACGTGGTGCGGATCATTCAGGCCATGGTGCTGCTGTTCGTGGCCGCTGACGCCATCGTCCGCTACCTGTTCCGGGTGCGCGAACTCGACCAGAGCCCGTTCAAGGCCACATCCATAGAGGGGGCGGTGTGACCATGTTCGGGCCCATATTGAGCACTGTTCTGATGCCGGACTTGCCGGGTCAACCCCGGAGAAGCCTGTGACCACCGTGGAGCACGCCGCGGGCGCGACCGGCGCTTCGGAGCGGGTTGGCCTGAATCGCCAGTCGGTGTCAGGGCTGGTGTTCGGGCTCCTGGGCGTGGCGCTGATCGCCGGCGTGGCCCCCGCTATCAGCGGCGCCGACCGGAGATTCAATTTCGAGCCCCCCCCCGACCCGGCCGGAATCGGTTTCCATGCCCCGACATGGGTGACGGCCATCGGCGTGCTGCTGGTGCTCACTGCGGTGCTGGGATTCGCTCCGCCCGCGGCCCGGCGGTGGGCCAGCCCGGCCCGGCTGTTGAGCGCGGTGGCCCTGGTTCCGCTGGTGCTGGTGCTCAGCCTGGCCTTGTCCGACAACCCCAGCACCAACATCGTGAACTTGTTCAACGAGTCGCTGGTGCTGGCCACCCCGCTGGCATTGGGGGCGATGACCGGTTTGTGGTGCGAGCGCTCAGGCATCATCAACATCGGCATCGAGGGCACCATGTTGGCCGGCGCAGGCATCGGCTACATGACCTACGCCACCATCGGAGATGCCCAGTCCACCGGATGGCTGTGGTTCTCGATCCTCATCTCGGTGCTGGCCGGCGGCCTGGTGGCCGCCCTCCTCGCCGTGCTGTCCATCCGCTTCGGAGTAAATCAGATCGTGGGTGGGGTGGTGATAAACCTGTTCGCCTTGGGGCTGACCGGTTTCCTGCGCTCACAGGTGATCGTCAAGACCGGCATCACCACCGGCGTGGGCACCTCCGAATTCGGCTTGCCCCTGCTGTCGCAGATCCCGGTGATCGGCGACCAGCTCTTCCGGGGCAAACCCATCTACTGGATGATGTATTTGGTGGTGATCGGCACCTGGGTGGTGATGTTCCGCACGCCCTGGGGGCTGAGGGTGCGATCATGCGGCGAGAACCCCCACGCGGCAGAGACCCTGGGAGTGAATGTGGTGCGGATCCGCTACCAGTCGGTGATCCTCGGCGGGTTGATCGCTGGCCTGGCCGGAGCGTGGTTCTCGATGGAGTCGCAGGCCCGGTTCGAGGACAACATAACCAACGCCGCCGGGTTCATCGCTTTGGCGGCACTGATCTTCGGAAAGTGGACCCCGTGGGGGGCGTTCGGCGGGGCGCTGCTGTTTGGGTTCTCCCGAGCGCTGGGCACCCGCCTCCAGTTACTGGGGGTTGAGGTGAGCGGTTTCGAGATTCCCAGCGAATTCCTCCAGGCCCTACCGTTCGTGGTCACTTTGGTGGTGGTGGCCGGGGCGGTGGGCCGGTCGATCCCACCGGCGGCCGCAGGCCAACCCTTCCACCGGAGCAGGTAGCCGGAAAGAGGCCAGATGAGCGCAACGCAGGAGATCCCTTGGGACGAGCTATGGGCCGCGGCCCGACAGGCTTCGGCGGGAGCCTATGCCCCGTACTCGAACCTGTCGGTGGGAGCGGCCGCCCTGGCCGACGACGGCCGGATGGTGTCGGGGTGCAACGTGGAGAATGCCTCCTACGGCCTCACGCTGTGCGCGGAATGCGGCCTGGTGGGCGACCTGCACCGCAGCGGAGGCGGCCGCCTGGTGGCGGTGGCGGTGACCGACGGCGACGGGAACCCGCTCACCCCGTGCGGACGCTGCCGCCAACTGCTCTATGAGGCGGGCGGGGCAAGCTGCCTGGTAAACGAGACCCACACCGTGGGCCGCCTGCTCCCCGGCGCCTTCGGCCCCGACGACCTGCCGTGAACTGTTCTGACTTGAGTTTCGCACAGACACTTCGCTTCCAGGAGCCAGCGTGAACGCCGTCGATCTCATCGTCGCCAAGCGCGACGGCGGTGAGCTGAGCGACGAGGAGATCAACTGGTTCATCGACGGGGTCACCTCAGGGTCCATCCCCGCCGAACAGGCCGCCGCCCTGCTCATGGCCATTGTGTGGCGGGGCATGGCACCTCGCGAGCTGGCCACCTGGACCGCGGCCATGATCCAAAGCGGGCAACGGCTCAACCTGTCAGGCCTGGGGCGCCCCACGGTCGACAAGCACTCCACCGGCGGGGTGGGAGACAAGGTGTCGCTGGTGCTGTGCCCGCTGGTGGCGGCCTGCGGCGCCGCAGTGCCGCAGCTCTCCGGCCGGGGCCTGGGCCACACCGGCGGCACGCTCGACAAGATGGAGGCCATCGCCGGCTGGCGGGCCACCCTGAGCCACGACCAGTTCCTAGCCCAGCTAGCCGAAGTGGGGGCGGTGATCGCGGCGGCCACCGCTGATCTGGCCCCGGCCGACCGGGTGATGTACGCCCTGCGGGATGTGACCGGCACGGTGGCGTCGATTCCGCTTATCGCCAGCTCGATCATGTCCAAGAAAATCGCGGAGGGCACCGCCGGGCTGGTGCTGGACGTGAAGTTCGGCTCGGGGGCCTTCTTGCCCGACCCGGCCGACGGAGAGGAACTGGCCCGAACCATGGTGGGCTTGGGCCGCTCCCACGGGGTGAGCACCGTGGCGCTGCTCACCGAAATGGACCAGCCGCTCGGACTGGCCGCGGGCAACGCCCTAGAAGTTTCCGAGTCGGTTGAAACGCTGGCCGGCGGCGGTCCTGCCGACTTGGTGGAGGTGACTTTGGCCCTGGCCGGAGAAATGGTCGACGTCGCCGGACTCGACGCCGATCCTGAGGCGGTGCTGGCCTCTGGTCGGGCCATGGACTTCTGGCGGAAGATGGTTGAGGCCCAAGACGGCGATCCCCGCGCCCCCTTGCCCATGGCCCCGGAGGTGGATCACTGGACGGCGCCGGCCAGTGGGCACATCAGCCGCATAGACGCCTTGGCTGTCGGGGTGGCCGCCTGGCGGCTGGGCGCCGGTCGGGCCCGCAAGGAGGACGATGTGTCGGCGGTGGCCGGAGTGCGACTGCGGCGCGTGCATGGCGACCGGGTGTCCGCCGGCGAGGTCATCGCCGAACTACACACCGACGACCCTTCTCGCCTGCTCGCCGCCCACGAGGCCCTTTCGTCGGCCTTGTCCATATCCGACACCGCTCCTGAGCCTCGCCGCCTGATCGCCAGCCGGATTGCGTAGCCTTGAGCCAGTGATACACCCGACAGTCGAAGAAGTACGGGCAGCCCCCAAGGTGTTGCTGCACGACCACCTGGACGGAGGCCTGCGGCCGCAGACTGTGGTCGAGCTGGCTGGGGAAACCGGCTACCCCAACCTCCCCACCACCGACGCCGACGAGCTGGCCCGCTGGATGGTTCGAGGGGCCAGCCGCCTCGACCTCACCCTCTACTTGGAGACGTTCGCCCACACCGTGGGGGTCATGCAGACCCACGACGCCTTGGAGCGGGTGGCGGCTGAGTGCGCCGAAGACCTCGCCGACGATGGCGTGGTCTACGCCGAGGTCCGGTTCGCCCCCGAGTTGCACACCGAGGCCGGCCTCAGCCTGGACGAGGTGGTGGAGGCCGTGGTCGCCGGCTTCGAGGCGGGCAGCGCCAACCGGGCCATACGCATCGGCACCCTGCTCACCGCCATGCGCACCGCGGCCCGGTCGCTGGAGATCGCGCAGCTGGCCATCCGCCACCGCGACAACGGCGTCGTCGGCTTCGACATCGCCGGCGCCGAGGCCGGCAACCCGCCCACCCGCCACCTGGACGCCTTCCACCTGATCCAGCGGGAGAACTTCCACTTCACCATCCACGCTGGGGAGGCGTACGGCCCGCCGTCCATCTGGGAGGCAGTGCAGTACTGCGGCACCGAGCGCCTCGGCCACGGGGTCCGCATCGTGGACGACATCGAATTCGCCGCCGAGGGCACCCCTCGCCTGGGCCGCCTGGCCGCCTTCGTGCGAGACCGGCGCATTCCGCTCGAGCTGTGCCCCACGTCCAACGTCCACACCGGGGCGGCGCCGTCCATCGCCGAACACCCCGTCAAGGTGCTGAGCGACTTGCGGTTCCGGATCACGGTCAACACCGACAACCGCCTGATGAGCGCAACCTCCATGACCCAAGAGGTAGCGCAATTGGTGGATGAGTTCGGCTTCAACTGGTCTGACATCCAGTGGCTGACCATCAACGCCATGAAGAGCGCCTTCATCCCGTTCGATGAGCGGCTGGACATCATCAACAAGGTCATCAAGCCGGCGTACGGGCCCCTGGCCCTCTAGGGGCAAGCCGGACATGATCGACACCGTCGGCCTGGACGCCGACGACACTCTGTGGCACAACGAGTCGATCTTTGCCGACTACGAGGATCGGATGGCCCGCCTGGTGGCCCGCTACCTGCCCGATGTGGACTTCCACGAGCGGCTGATCGAACTAGAGCGCCACAACGTGGCCATTTTCGGCTACGGCATCAAGGGGTTCGTGCTTTCGATGATCGAGACCGCCATCGAGGCCACCGGGGGACAGATCACCGCAGAGGAGATCCACACCATCATTGGCTGGGCCAAGGAGATGCACGCCCACCCGGTGGAACTGCTCGACGGGGTGGCCGACACCATCCGCGAACTGGAGCACCACTACCGGCTGGTGCTCATTACCAAGGGCGACTTATGGAACCAGGAGGCCAAGATCGCGGCCTCGGGCCTGGCCGATCACTTCGACGCCGTGGAGATCGTGGCCGAGAAAGACCAGGGCACCTATGCCCGGCTGTTCGAGCGCCACGACATCGACATCAACCGCTTCGCCATGGTGGGCAACTCGGTGCGCTCCGACATCGAGCCGGTGGTCGCCCTCGGCGGCCGGGGCGTACACATCCCCTACCACCTCACCTGGGACCTGGAGCACGCCGCCATCTCCCCCCACGACAGTTGGGTGGAGCTCACCGACATCCGCCAACTCCCGGACTGGCTGGCCGGCCAGTAGCGAAATCAGGCAGTGCGGTCGCCGAGGCGGTCGGTGCTGGGGTCGAAGGTGGGGAGCTGGTGCTGCACCGAACCCTGGTGGGCGGCCAGTTCGTGGTACACCGCGGCCTCCACCTCTTCCCACGATGCGGCCCGGGGCGGGTCCAAATCTCGGTTGTAGGGCTGCTCGAACACGATCACGGTTCGCCCTTCGGACCTGAGAGCCTCGACGTTGTGGGGGGCGTCTTCGATGTAGACATGGGCGTCCACCGCGGTCTTGCCGCCCACGAAGCACAAGTCGCGGTAGGGGATCTTGGCCTTGTCGAGCCACTCTGCGGTGTCGCCCGCGGCGATGGCGTGATCCCAGTTGGTGTACAGGCGATGGGTGATGATGCGGATCCATACCCCGGCCTCCGACAAGCGCCACAGTGCTCGGGAGGCGCCGGGCATGGCCGGCATGTCGGCCAGCATCCGGTATTCCGCCACCGCCCGCCGGTGGTAGGTCTCGAAGTCGCCTTCGTCGAACCCCCATTCCTGAAATCCCCACCCGCACTCCAGGGTCAGCGACTCCTCTGACACGCCCCGCTCCTGGGCCACGACCTTGCGGAAAGCCCTGGTGTGCTGGGCGCACACTCCGTCGAGGTCTACGCCAAGCACAAACGGGGTGGAGTTCATCTTCCCTTGGGGTGCCAGACGGTCTTGGTCTCGCAGAAGGCGTCGATGAGGTAGGGGCTCTGGGCGGCCTCGTCGGCCCACTGCTGCTCGGCCACCGCTGCGCTCACCGCCCGGGTGATGCTGGCCGCGGCTTGACGGCCCGCTTCGACGGCCAATTCTGAGCCGCAGCCGGTGAGGTCCAACGCATCCACCGCCCTATGACCGGCCAGCGGGGGCACCAACTCGTCGCGGCGGCCGGTGATGATGTTGACCACCCCGGCGGGGACGTCGCTCAGCGCCAGTGCCTCAGCCAAGGTGACGGCCACCAGCGGGCAGCGCTCCGAAGCCAGAACCACTGCGGTATTGCCCGACACGATCACCGGGGCCAGCCGGGACACCAGCGGGATCAGGGGCGGCTCGTCGGCGGCCACGATCCCCACCACGCCCACCGGCTCGGGCACGCTCAGGTTGAAGTAGGGGCCGGCTACCGGGTTCGCCCCGCCCAGCACGGTGGCGAACTTGTCGGCCCAGCCCGCGTACCACACCCAGCGGTCTACGGCCGAGGCCGTCTCCTCGGCGGCGGCGGCCTGCGAGCAGCCATCGGCAGCCCTGAGAATCTCGGCGCAGAACTCGTCCCGGCGAGATTCCATGACCTCGGCCACTCGGTACAAGATCTGACCCCGGTTGTAGGCCGTGCGACCCGCCCAGCCCTCCTGGGCCGACCGGGCCGCCGCAACTGCGTCCCGAACGTCTTTGCGGGATCCTTGAACGGCGTAGGCCAAGAGCTGCCCCCCAGCCCCGACCACCGGATACGACCGGCCTGATTCCGATCGCTCGAATGCGCCGCCGATGAACTGCTTGTAGGTCTTGTTGACCGCGAGCCGGTCGCTCATGCCACCAGCTCCACATAGGGCAACAGCCCCGCCCGGCCCCCCTCACGGCCATAGCCGCTCTCCCGATAGCCGCCGAACGGGCTGGTCGGGTCGAACCGGTTGAAGGTGTTGGCCCACACCACCCCGGCCTTCATCTTGTCGGCCATCCACAAGATGCGCGACCCCTTCTCCGTCCAGATGCCGGCCGACAATCCATACGGCGTGTTGTTGGCCTTGACCACCGCCTCGGAGGCGGTGCGAAAGGTGAGCACCGACAGCACCGGGCCGAAGATCTCCTCCTGGGCGATGCGGTGGGCGGTGGACACGTTGGTGAACAAGGCAGGCGGGTGGAAGAAGCCCTGGTCGGGCAACACGCACGGCGGAGTGTAGAGATCGGCCCCCTCGGCCACGCCGTGGGCCACCAATTCCCGGATCCGGTTGAGCTGGGCCTGGGAGTTGATGGCCCCGATGTCGGTGTTCTTGTCCAGCGGGTCGCCCACCCGCAGGGTGTCCATACGCCGTTGGAGCTTGCCGACCACAGCATCGGCCACGTTCTCCTGCACCAGCAGGCGGGATCCGGCACAGCACACCTGGCCGCCGTTGAAATATATGCCGTTGACTATGCCCTCGGTCACCTGGTCGAGGGCAGCGTCGTCGAACACAATGTTGGCCGCCTTGCCCCCCAACTCCAGCGTGAGCCGCTTGCCGGTCCCGGCCAACGCGGCGCCGATGGTCCGGCCCGCCTCCGTCGAACCGGTAAACGCCACTTTGTCCACGCCGGGATGGTCTACCAGGGCTGCTCCGGTGGCGTCGTCGCCGGTCACGACATTTACCACGCCGGGAGGCAGCTCGGCGTCGCGGAGCACCTCGGTTAGCAGCAGCGCGGTCAGCGGGGTGGTTGGCGCCGGTTTGAGAACGACGGTGTTTCCGCAGGCCAGTGCGGGCGCCAGCTTCCAGGCCGCCATCAGCAGGGGGAAGTTCCACGGAATTATCTGGGCGGCCACTCCCAGCGACACGGCCCGGCGGCCGCTGAAGGCGTAGTCGAGCTTGTCGGCCCAACCGGCGTAGTGGAAGAAGTGGGCGGCGGCCAGCGGAATGTCGAGGTCGCGGGACTCCCGGATGGGCTTCCCCCCGTCCATGGTCTCCAACACCGCGAACTCCCGAGCCCGCTCCTGGAGCAGCCGGGCCACCCGGTACAGGTACTTGGCCCGCTCGGCGCCGGGCAGGTCGCGCCAGCCCCCCTCCCAGGCCGATCGGGCGGCGCCTACCGCCCGATCCACATCGACGGCATCGGCCACGCTGACTTCGGACAGCTTCTGGCCGGTCGCCGGGTTCATGGTGGGAACCAGCCGTTCGGTGACCGGCGCCACCATCTCGCCTCCCACGAACAGGCCGTACTGCGAGTCCACGCGCACCGGAGCAGTCGACTCAGGAGCGGGCGCGTAGTCAAGGTTGAAATTGCCGGCCAGCTCCACCTTGGCGCCCGGGGTAGATGAATCAGTCAACGCTCAAATCCTCCCGCCGCTGGTAGCGGCCGTCGCGCAGCTTGGCCCGCTGCATGAGCACATCGTTGAGCAGGCTGGACGCCCCCAACCGGAACCGCTCCGGGGTCAGCCACCCCGGTCCCAGCGTCTCGCCCACGATCACCAGATAGTGCCAGGCCTGCTTGGCGGTGCGGATGCCCCCGGCCAGCTTGAGCCCCACGGCCCTTCCCGTTTGCTCGGCCATGTCCCGGATGGCCTCGGCCATGCACAGGGCGGTTGGCGGGGTGGCCGAGGTGCCGATCTTGCCCGTCGAGGTCTTGATGAAGTCGGCCCCGGCCACCATGGCCAGCATGGACGCCCGCTTGATCTGGTCGTAGGCGCCCAGCTCTCCGGTTTCCAAGATCACCTTGAGGTGGGCCGACCCGCAGGCTTTCTTGGCCGCGGCTATCTCGTCGTAGGCCTTCTGATACTGCCCGGACAGGAATGCCGAGCGATTCAACACTATGTCCACCTCGTCGGCGCCGGCGGCTACCGCCCAGGCGACCTCGGCCAGACGAGATTCCAGCGGGGCCAATCCGGCGGGAAACCCCCCGGCCACACTGGCCACCGCCACCGGGCTCTCGGCCAGCGCCTCTGCGGCCACTGGAACGAGCTCTGGGTATACGCACACCGCGGCCACCGGCGGCACCGACCAGTCAGCGGCGTCGGGGCGACGGGCTCGGGCGCATAGGGCTTGGACCCGCTCAGGGGTGTCGGCGCCTTCCAAGGTGGTGAGATCCATGACCCGGATGGCCAATTCCAGAGCGGCCGCCTTGGAGGTGGATTTGATCGAACGGGTACACAGGGCCGCGGCCCGCTGCTCCAGCCCCACCTCGTCTACGGGTGTGATGTGTACTCCGGCCACGGCATCGGCAACCTCGCTCGGGGGTTCGGCAGCCAACAGATCGCTCACCCGCTAAAGGATAGGGCCGAGCCACGACAACCGGACACCCGGCGGAACAAGCCTAAGGTGAGGCCATGGAGGTTGCGGTTGTCAGACACCCGTTGGTGCAGGCCCGACTGGCCGAACTGCGCCGAGCCGACACCCCCTCACCTGTGTTCCGTCAGGCCCTTGACGAGTTGAGCGGGCTGCTGGTCTACGAATCCGGGCGCGACCTTCCCACAACAGCCATAGAAGTCGATACCCCGCTGGCGCCGACCTCCGGGGTGCGAATCGACGATCCCCCGTTGCTTGTGCCTGTGTTGCGGGCCGGACTGGGAATGCTGAATGCGGCCCGGAAGCTGCTTCCTGAGTCCGCAGTGGGATTTCTTGGAGTGCGGCGCAATGATGAGACGCTCCAACCTGAGCCCTATCTCAACACTGTGCCCGATGATCTCGGTGGCCAGGCCGTGCTGGTGCTCGAACCGATGTTGGCCACCGGCGGATCTCTGGCCTATGTCTGCGGGCGAATGGCCGCAGCCAACGCGGGGCTCATCACCGCGGTGTGCGTGCTGGCCGCCCCCGAGGGAGTAGCGGCACTCGAAGCTGCCGCCCCCAACGTGCGCCTGTTCACCGCAGCGGTCGACGAGGGTCTGAACGAGCGGGCCTACATCGTGCCCGGACTAGGCGACGCCGGCGACCGACAGTTCGGACAGCTCTGAGGATTCCCCACCGGGGGAGGGTCAGCGCCCAGCGAAACAGCACTTTCCCCACCGGGGAAGGGTCAGCGCCCAGCGAAACAGCACTTTCCCCACCGGGGAAGGGTCAGCCCGGTCCTCCGAGGTCGGTGTCGTAGGCGCTGTACACCAAGTCGACGGCGTGGTGATTGAGCTGATCCACCTTGAAGACGATGGCCCTCATCGACCGTTGCAGGCCGGGACCCGGCTGTTGGGTGTGCAGCAGCTTGATCTGCTCTTGCACTGAAGCTTGGAGCTGCACCTGCTCGGAGCGGATCTTGTTCACCTGGGGCACCAGCCGAGGGGCCAGTTCGATGCAGTCGTCGTACAAGCCGAGATCGCAATCCGAGCAGAACCCGGTGAGCGCCCGGCTCACCGCTCCGAGCTTGTCTTCGAGGCGCTGCACCCAGCGCTCGGGATTGTCGGCGGGCATGCCCTCAGACAAGAGCTCTTGCAGGCTTGCTCCTGCTCTGTTCAGCTCGACGCGCCAGTCTGTGCTTTCCCTCATGGCGATCTCCTCGTCATCATGTGGGAACGACCACGCTGTCGCTCTTGCGTTCGGTGCCAGCTTAGGCACACTCCCCCAGGCTGCGCCAGAGGGTTTCGGCAATTTCTTGGTGAACGCCTAGCGGGCCGAGGGGCGCAGGATGTCGCCGGGGTGGGCGGCCACACCGCTCTGGTCCGCTTCGCCGTCGCGGCGGATGGGGGTGCCGTTTACCAGCACATGGGTAATGCCCACGGAGGCGTCGGCGGTGAGCCGCTCGGCGTTGGCCGGGAAGTCCCGGATACGGCGCAGCGGCCCCGGCGCCACCGTGTCGGGGTCGAACACCACCACATCGGCATAGGCCCCCTCCCGCAGATAGCCCCGATCCACCAGGTTGAACAGCTCGGCTTGCACCGCGGAGAGCTTCCTCACCGCCTTCTCCACGGGCATGAGCTCGCGGTCGCGCACCCAATTGCCCAAGAAGTCGGTGGCTTGGGGGGCGTCGCAAAGCTGGCCTACGTGGGCGCCGGCGTCGGACAAACCCAGCGTGCAGCCGTCCTGTTGCAAGAGCATGGCCACCCCTTCGGGATCGTCGTTGGCGATGATGCAGCTGATCCGGGTGGCCAGGTTGTCGGCCACCGCGGTGTCGAGCAGCACGTCGAGGGGGCGCACCCCCTGCTCGGCGGCCACGTCGGTCAGCCGGCGCCCGATCAGCTCGGGCCTAGAGGATGTCTCGGCGATCTGGAACGTCTCCCACCGGGGCCGCATGGCCTTTTGGTGCTCGAAGGCCTCGGCGGTGCGGTTGCGCCAGTCCTGGTCGTCGTAGGCCTTGAGCCGGGTGTCTCGGTCCTCGCTCATCAGGGCGGCGAATTCGGGGTTCACGTTGAGGGTGAACGGATCGGCCATCACCATCTGGAAGGTGAGCGGGCGGGGGGTTACCTGGGGCCACACCTGGATCCCCTCTTCCCACGCTTCCCGGTTGCGGGCCGCGCTCTTGTTGTGATTGCCGTTGGGGAACGTCAGCAGCGCGCCGTAGGTGAACGGCACTCCCACCTGGGGCTGCAAGGTGTACAGATCGTCGATGCCCACCTGCTCGCCGGGAGCTACCGACACCACACCCCGGCGCTTCTGGCCGAGCACGCCGATGAGGGCCTCGAATTCATCCCGGGTGGCGAATCGGCTGGGTATGGGCAGTCCGTCGGCGCCGCGGTGGGTCATGGCAAAGCTGGTGGCCAACCCGGCCGCACCGGCGTCGATGGCCTCGGCCACCACCTCCACCATGCGGGCCACTTCTTCGTCGGTGGCGGCACGCTCGTAGGCTTCATCGCCCACCACGAACAGCCTTAGGGCGGTGTGGCCGATGTAGGCCCCGAAGTTGAGGGCGATGCCCCGACGGGAGATGGAGTCCAGATACTCGGGGAACGTCTCGAAATCCCAGGGGATGCCCTCAGCCAGGCTGTCCACGTTCATGTCCTCGACGTTCTCCAAGGTGCGGGCGATGAGATCCTGGTGATTGGGCCGGGTGGGAGCTATCGAAAAGCCGCAGTTGCCGGCGATCACCGAGGTAACCCCGTGGTAGCACGACGGGCTCAGCGCCGGATCCCAGAACACTTGGGCGTCATAGTGGGTATGGATGTCGATGAATCCAGGGGCCACCACCTGGCCGCCGGCGTCCAACTCGACCTGGCCCGACAGCCCCGATCCGATATCGCTGATGCGGTTCCCGGTGATGGCGACATCGGCCTCCCGACCCGGCTCGCCTGTTCCGTCCACCACGGTTCCCCCACGGATGACAATGTCTGCACTCATGCCCCCAAGTCTCCCATGCCTCGCTCAAACGCGCCTGCCCGAGCTCCAGAAAGCACCACTGAACCCACATCGATCACTCGGGGCCCCTGGCGCACCACCCGCAGCGAAGCGGTCTGGTCGGGATGCAGGCGGCGGCTGCGCTCTCCGTCGAAGGCCAAAAGACAAGGCCCGGCCACATCGACGGACACATCGAGTTCCAAGAACCGGCTCGCGGCCAGACCAACCGAGGCGAACCAACCCGGTGCCAGCGCTCCCCGAATCAGCCGAGCAGGATTCCGGCTCGGCGGAATGAACTCCAGCACCACCCCCCGGTCCTCTTCGGGGGCACAGGGCAGCACTGTGCCCGCCAAGCCGCTGAATCCGATGGCGGCGGGGTCGGCCCGGGTCAACACGCCAAGCATCATGGTTTCGGGATCGAACAGTTCCAGAGAACCCACATAGGGGTCATCCACCGCGATGGCATCGACGAGGGCCAGGTCGGTTTCGGCGTCGGAGTCGCCACCGTTCACCTCCACCGCCACCACCTTGGCCCGAGACGAGTGAGCATCAAGGTCCACCGCTCCGGTGGCGATGAGCCCCGCGGCCATACCGGCCACGGTGGGCTCAATGTGGAAGGGAAAGGCGTTGTTGGTACCGGTGGACACCGGGATGAGCGGGGCGTCGGGCCATCCTGAAGCCAGCGCCCGATTGGTGCCGTCTCCGCCCAGGCTGACCACCGAGCCGCACCCCCCGTCTCGCATGGCCTGAGCCGCATCCGCCGAATCACGCTCGTCGTGGTGCAGGGGCAGGTCGAGAAACGTCACCTTCAGGGAAAGCTGAAGGTTCTCGGTGGCCCGCCGGGTGATGGAGAATGGATCCCGGGTCAGCACCGCCTGCTCTGCCCCCGCCTCGGCCGCTCCATGGAGGAGCCGTCGCAAGATGCTGACTTTGTCCTCGACGGTCGACGATCCCGCGCTGGTGAGCAGGCGGCGCACGTCGCTGCCCGAACGCGGATTGACCAGAATGCCGACTGCCGACATTTCTCCATGTTGCCAGCATCGGCTCGCCTCGTGGTTAGCCGCAGTGTCGAGCACTCCGCTGTGACCCGCTAGGAAGTGCTTTTTAGGTTTTGGGGTCAAGTTGCGTAAAGTTGACGGGCACTGGCAGTTGAGGAGGTGTCGCCATGCGCCAGACACGGATGTTTTGGATGGTACTGCTGATGGCTGTCGTGGGGGCAGCCTGCGGCGGCGGAGGGGGGACTTCCACCGAAGAGCGCCCATTGGGATTGGACTCCGACGACGCAGCCGTGCCCACCATCGAGGCCCTGACCCCCACTCCGCCCCCGACCCCCACACCCACCTCGACGCCGGAGGCGTTCATCTACGTGGTCAAGGAGGGCGACACGCTGGCCAGCATCGCCTCCGAGTTCGGCACCGACCTCAATGCGGTCATCGCCGTCAACGACTTGGAGAATCCCAATGTCTTGAGCATTGGCCAGCAGATCGAGATCCCCCAGGATGTGCCGGTTGTGCTCAACAGCGACGGCACCGTGCGGCCGGGCGACCGCACCCACATCGTGGCGGCGGGCGAAACCCTGCTGGGGATTGCCAGTCAGTACGGCAAGACCCTCGACGAGGTCAAGGCGGCCAACAACATCATCGTGGCCGATCTGCTCCAGGTCGGCCAAGAGCTGACCATCCCCGCCACAGAGGAAGAACCCGCCCCGTAATCCCGGATTTGAGCTAGACAGGTCGACGAGCCAGGGGGCACATCCGGGATATCCACATTCTCGGCTGGCCGCGCTCCTAGTGTGGACGACATGGCCGTTCTGGCTCGTACTCGGCTTTTCGCGCCAAAGGCACGACGGAAGGCCACCATGTGGTGTCCCCGTTGCGATGTCACCTGGTGGGGGACGGCGCGCGACACCTGTTGGGCATGCCGCCAGCACACCGCCACAACCCCGGCGCCGACCGCCCAAGTACGCCTGCTGGCTACTAGCGCAGTCGGCGAGCCGTGAACGCCGGGCTTGCGATTCCGGCACTGATCATCCTGGGCTGCGGTCTCCTTGGTGCCGTGGTTGCCTTCGCCACCCGAAAGAAGCGGGCGTTGTGGGACATCTTCCCCGGCCCAGTTCCAGAGGAAAATGCGGAGACCCAGGGCAACGTGCCCGATCGGCTCGACAGCCGAGCTGAGCCCCCGCCTGCCGACGATGATCTAAGCGACAACCGTGCCGACAGCGGTACCCACGGGCTCGAGTTGGTCGAGTATCCGGCGGAGGAAGCTCCCCCCGAGGCCGACATATCCTGGCCCAACCAAGAAGGTCTGGCTGCCTGGCATCGGCTATATGAGCTGACGGTGTCGGCCTGGATCGAGAACCACCAGAAGGTGCTAGGCACTATTAATGCCTCCGGCCTCCAGATCGACTTGGGCAGCCGCGACGAACTCATGGCCGGGCACGAAGAGCTGGCCCCCAAGATGCGCGAGGCCATAGCCAGCCACCCCTCGCCAGTGATGAGAGCAGAGCTGAGCGCCATGCACGTGGCCGGAGAGGCGACCGTATTCGCGGTGATCAAGAGCGACTACGAGACCGCCCGCCGCCAGCACCTCGTTTATGTGCAATACCGGGACGAGTGGATCGAGCGGCTGCGGCAGTTCTCCGAGAATCCAATGGGCAAGCTGCGGTCGGTCTTGACCACCACCGAGTTCGAGTTGGAGGAGATTCGAGCCGCACTGGAGTCTGCACTGATCGAGACCGAAGAGCCCGATGAAGATGAACCCGACTTCGAGGCCCCGATCATGGTGAGAGAAAACTCGACGCTGGTATTCGACATTGATGACCAACCAGACGATGTCCTGGAAGCAGCCGTAGGCACTCCAGAGGACACCACCTCCGAGCTAGAAGACGGCCGAATCCCCCGGCTCCTCAAACGCCTCGGCACCCCCACAAGTTTTTGGATACGAAAAAAACCGGGATGAGATGTCAACATGGGAATGGGCAATTCGACATAGACTTTCCGCGCTCTGGCAACCATGGCGGCAATCAGCCTGGCGCTAGTTGCTCTCGCGGGCGCAAATGCAAATGCCCAGGAAACCCAGAACCCCATATCCGTGCGCGACCATCTCATCCATCAACAGGAGTCGCTGCTCAACTTCTACCGCTGCCACTTCAATATCGACGCCCCAGTGGTGCCCGGCGGCTGCTCCAATGGACAACCTGCCCCTGCCGATACTTCCCCGCAACAAACAAGCCAGTCCCAAGAGGGTCAAACCGCCGAGGATCCCCAAGCCGGACAGTCTCAGGATTCTGCCGAAAAGGAGGCCCAAGACGTCATAGATGAGCGTCCGACCGGCGACAACGTCGTCACCATTTCGCCAGCAGGCGACAGCATAACGATTGAGACCACAACCACCGACGGTGATTCCGAGTCCCAGACCCACGAAGCCCCGGCTTGGGCGGAAAGCCACGAAGATGTGGACAAGATCAACGAGTGGGCTAATGCGGTCCAAGAGGCAGCTGAAAATGGCAATGAGCCGGCAGATGACGGGGCCACGGTAGTGATCAACAACCCCACCAGCGACACCTCTGACGAAGGCCACGCTGAGAACTGGGAGAACTGGCACCGGGCTTACGAGAACCAAAAAGAATCAGGCGAGCCATTCATGGTCTGCGACCCAGCCCGCACTGTCGAGACGACATGGGTCGACCCCGATACCGGCGAGTCCAAGGCAATTACAATTGAAATCGAAGAACTCTGCTGGTGGGAGAACAGGTAATCCTGCCCTCAAGCCAGCCGCCTTTTCCTCTGGAATCCCCCACTCCCTGCTCCAACACAAAGACCCCGCAAAGGGCCTAAACCAGGTCGGGGTCGCAGATGATCTCGACTAGGGCGGGGTCGGGGTGGGAGAGGGCGGTTTGCAGGGTGTCGTCTAGTTGTCCAGCGGAGGTGACTCGGAGGCCGAGGGCACCGCAGAGGTTGGCGTAGTCGGCGAAATCGGGGTTGTGGAGGGCGGTCTGCCACACATCCCAGCGGCCGGCCCGCTGCTCTTTGGAGATCTTGCCCAACTGCGAGTTGTTCAGCAGCACATGGGTTATGTCCATGTTGTACTTCACCGCGGTGGTCAGCTCCATGGCGTATTGGCCGAACCCGCCGTCGCCGCTGACGCTGATGATCGGACGACTGTCCCCCACTGCGGCCCACGCTCCCATGGCCGCCGGGAAGCCGAAACCGATCGAGCCCAGATAGCCCGACATGAGCACCGACTGGGCCCGGGTCTCGAAATACCGTCCGAAGGAGTAGGTGTTGTTGCCCACGTCCACGGCGATCACCGCATCGGCTGGGCACAGCCGGCTCAGCGAGTCGAACACCGCGGCGGAGCTGACCCCCCGGCCCTGGTTGTCGGCCAGCCGGGACGCCTTCTCCTGCCGCCAAATGGCCCACCGCTCAGCCACCTCGGCTCGGTGGTCGCCGCACGAAGCCCCCGCGGCCAGCCGCTCGGCCAGCGCTCGGGCGGTCACCCCGACATGGCCCAGCACCGGCACATCCACCGGGTGGAACCGGCCCAGCGCCATCGGGTCGTAGTCCACCTGCACGATGGGCTTGTAGGGGGCTATGCCGGTGTGGTTGGAGAACGACGCCCCGAAGGCCACGATCAGGTCGCTCTCGTTCATGAACCAGCTGGCGATGGGCGTGCCCGAGCGGCCCAGCACCCCGCATCCCAGCGCATGATGGTCGCTGATCTGGCCCTTGGCCTTGAACGTGGTGGCCATCGGCGCACCAAGCTGCTCGGCCAGCCCCACCACCTCGGCCGCGTCGAATCGAGCCCCCGCCCCCAGCACGAACAGGGGACGCTCAGCGGCCGAGACACGAGCCACTGCGGCGTCCAGCGCCGCGGGGGACGGGGGCATCTCGGGACGAGCCAGCCTCCCCCCAGGGCCGCCCGACGCGGCGCCATCGGCCGCCGGCTGCACCTGCACCTCATCGGGCATAACCAAAAGAGCCACGTCGCGCTGCACCAGCGCGGTCTTGCAGGCCAGGTTCACAAGTTCGGCGTGGTCTGACCGGGCCGACACCGTCTGGTTGTACGCGGCCACGTCGGCAAACGCACCCTCCAAGTCCACATCTTGGAATGCGCCCCTTCCCCTAACCGACGACGGCACCTGGCCGCACAGGGCCAGCACTGGGGCCCGGTCGACCTTGGCGTCGTAGAGGCCGGTCATCAAGTTGGTAGACCCTGGCCCCGCGATGGCGAAGCACGCGGCCAGTCCTCCGGTGAGCTTGCCGTAGGCGGTGGCGGCAAACGAGGCCGCCCCCTCGTGGCGGATGCCGTAGAAGCGCAGATCGCCCCGCTGCTCGGCTTCCCGCAGCGCGTCGGCGAACCCCAGGTTGGAGTGGCCGACCATCCCGAACACGGCCCTCACTCCCCAGCTCACCAAAGTCTCGACCATCACGTCCGACACCGTGCGCACCCGGGCCGTCTCAGCGGGCAGCGCCACGTACACGCCGTCGTCGCGCTCCTGCACCGGGTAGCAAGCCGGGGCGTCGTCGAATCCCCTTGGAGGGGATCCATCTGTGGGGTTGTAGTCGTAGCCGTGCCACGGACAACGCAGCCAGCCGTTCTCTATCGAACCTTCTCCCAACGGCCCGCCCTGATGGGGGCAGCGGTTGTCCAAAGCGCCGAAGACACCCTGATGGCAGGTGACCGCCAAGCTGTGGCGACCCACGGTAACGGTGCGAACCCGCCCATCGGGCAGTTCGCCGGGCTCAAGGATCTTGTGCCATCCGCCAGTGGGTCCCTGGTCTGAGTTCTCTTGGTCCATCAATGGAACCCTACGCCTATGTCTGGGGAAATTAAATGGGGAAATAATCCAGACCTACTTAGTCAGGTATGGCCACAGCGGATAAAGTGTACGAGACTCATTCCAACGAATCCGAGACCCATTCCAACGAGTCGCAGTCCAACAAGGAGCCTCAAAT
Organism: Candidatus Poriferisocius sp.; assembly: GCF_965208475.1. Lineage (GTDB taxonomy): Bacteria > Actinomycetota > Acidimicrobiia > Acidimicrobiales > Bin134 > Poriferisocius. The sequence goes on from NZ_OZ242338.1 coordinate 2,246,400, forward strand.
GGCTATTCGACTGGGCGACACCGCCCCTGATTTCACCGCCGACACCACTGAGGGAACCATCTCCTTCCACGAGTGGAAGGGAGACTCCTGGGCGGTTCTTTTCTCCCATCCCAAGGACTTCACCCCGGTTTGCACCACCGAGCTGGGCTACACGGCCAGGTTGGCCGAGGAGTTCACAGCCCGCGATGTGAAGGTCATCGGACTGTCGTGCGACTCAGTGGACGACCACGTCTCCTGGTCGCAAGACATCGAGGACACCCAGGGAATCCGCCCCAACTTCCCGATGATCGGCGACGCCGACCGCACGGTGGCCGATCTCTACGACATGATCCACCCCAACGCCAGCGACACCATGACGGTGCGCTCGGTGTTCGTGATCGACCCCGACAACACAGTCAAGCTCACCATCACCTATCCGGCCAGCACGGGCCGGAACTTCGACGAGGTGTTGCGGGTGATCGACTCGCTTCAGCTCACATCGGCCAAGATGGTGGCCACCCCGGTAAACTGGCAGCAGGGCGACGACGTGATCATCGTGCCCGCCCTTTCCAATGAGGAGGCTTCCGAGCTGTTCCCCGGCGGATGGGACGAGCAAAAGCCCTACCTGCGGGTTGTGGCCCAGCCCTGACCCATCCCCTACTCGGAATTCAGCGGAAAGCGTTCCATTGACCATCACAGACGAAGAGACAGCCGCGGTCAAAACCCATTTGGCGGCCCGAGCAGTGGCCGCGGTGAAGGTCTACGGCGCCGACGACACCGAGGTCCGAGCACTCGACGGCGTGGACATAGGCTTCAAGCGGGGCCGATTCACCGCCATCATGGGCCCTTCGGGGTCGGGCAAATCGACCTTGATGCACTGCATGGCCGCCCTCGACACCCTTACCAGCGGCCAAGTACTGATCGGCGAGACAGTGCTGAGCTCGCTGAGCGACCGGGAGCTGACCCAACTGCGTCGAGACCGGTTGGGATTCGTCTTCCAGGCCTTCAACCTGGTGCCGACGCTTACGGCCATCGAGAACATCACCCTGCCCATGAGCCTGGCCCGACGCGATCCCGACCATGATTGGCTGGACACCGTGGTGTCAACCGTGGGACTGGGCGACCGCCTCTCGCATAGGCCCAGCGAACTGTCGGGCGGCCAACAGCAGCGGGTGGCGGTGTCTCGGGCTATGGCCGCCAAACCGGAGATAATCTTCGCCGACGAGCCCACCGGCAACCTGGACTCCCGCACCGGCGCAGGCATCTTGGAGTTCATGCGCCAAGCGGTAGACAGGTTCGGCCAGACCATAGTGATGGTCACCCACGATCCGGTGGCCGCCTCTCACGCCGACACCGCGGTGTTCCTCGTAGACGGGCGCATTCACGGCGAGATTCCAGCCCCCACGGCCGAGCGGGTGCTGGACTATATGAAAGAGCTCGGCGACTAACCGTCCGCCTGGCCCAGATGCAACCCTTGTCCGGCGAACCCGCAACCCGAGTGAGCCTTCGTTGACCCTTCTCCGCTACACCCTGAAGAGCATCGCAGGCGCCAAGATCAGGTTCCTGCTCACCACCCTGGCCGTGGTGATCGGGGTGGCCTTCACCGTGGGGGTGTTCGTAACCACCGACGGGCTCCGCTCCACTTTCGACGACCTGTCTCAGGACATCTACGAGGGAGTCGACCTGTCGGTGCGCTCCGAGGTCGAGTTCGGCGACCGCGACCTCAGCGCACCGCTCGTGCCCCCGTCCCTCCTGGAGACGGTCAGGTCGATTGAGGGGGTGGCCGCGGCGGAGGGCGGCGTGTTCGAGTTCAACGTGATCGCCATCGACTCCGACGGCGAATCGCTGGAGAGCTTCGGCCCGCCGCAGATGGGGGTCAGCTGGCCCCAAGACCAGCAGCTCAGCCAGGTGAGCGTCTGGCCCGACGGCGTCAGCCGCCCACCGAGCGGATCCGAAGAGTTTGCCATGGACGCCGACACTGCGGCAGACAACGGGTTCCGGGTGGGCGAGCGCTACCGGGTGATCACCCCCACCGGCACCCGAGAGTTCACCCTGGTGGGGTTGTTCCGATTCGGCAGCGGCGAGGACGCCACCGTAGGCGCCCAGATCACCGCTTGGGACGCCGACACCGCCCAAGAAGTGCTCCACGGCGGTGAGGGCTACGACAGCATCGACATCCGACTCCTGCCCGGTGCTTCGCCCGAGGAGGCGGCCGCCGCCATGAGCGCGGCCATCCCCGAGAACGTCGAAGTGGTTGCCAACGAGCAGCTCGTCGAGGAGCAGGCCGACGACTTCAACGAGTTCATCGGCTTCTTCCAGAACTTCTTGCTGGCGTTCGCCATCGTCATCTTGGTGGTGTCGGCGTTCATCATCTACAACACGTTCACCATCATCGTGGGCCAGAGGATCCGCGAGCTCGGGCTGCTGCGGGCACTGGGGGCCACCGGACGCCAGATCACCCAAACGGTGGTGGGCGAGGCCGTCGTGGTGGGCCTGGTGTCCACCGGGCTGGGACTCGGCTTAGGGGTGCTGCTGGCCCTGGCTTTGAGGGCCTTGTTCACAGCCATAGGCGCCGACTTGCCCGACTCTCCCATCGTCATCGGCGCCAATACGGTTATCTCGGCCATCGCCATAGGCGTCGGGGTCACGGTCGTGTCGGCTGTGGGACCAGCCTTGCGGGCTCGCCGGATCGCCCCGATGGCCGCCATCGTAGATGACCCCTCTGCCCGGTCTTCCGACGTCCGCCGCACTCCTTTGCTGGGAGCGCTGTTGGCCGTGGCCGGGGCGGTGATCGCGGTGCTGGGCATCGTCTCGCAATCGACGAACCCAACCGTGCTGGCCGCGATCATCGGCTCGGTGCTCCTCTATGCCGGCGGGAGCCGCGTCCACCCTCTGGCCGGGCGCGTCTTGGTATTGCTGCTGGGTGTGGCGCTGCTGGTGGTCGCCCTGATGGTCGACTACTCCACCGGCGACATCTTGGTGCTCTTGGGCACCGGTGCGCTCTTTGTGTTCGTGGGCATGAACCTGGTGAGCCCCTTGTTCGCCGCTCCTTTGGCCCGCGGCCTCGGATGGCTTCCCGCCAGGGTTTTCGGCATCAGCGGAGAGCTGTCCCAGCAGAATGCCGCCCGCAGCCCCCGCCGCACGGCCAGCACCGCTTCGGCGCTGATGATCGGATTGGCGCTGGTGTCGATGGTCACCGTGTTGGGCCAATCATTCAAGCAGACCCTGGCCGACACGCTGGAGGACTCGGTCAGCGCCGACTGGCTCATCTGCGTTGGAAGCTGCAACAACGAGTTCGCCGCGTTCAGCCCGCTCGCCGCCGAGACGATGGCGGCCCGGCCCGAGCTGGACTCGGTGATCTCCTACCGGTTCCGCAGCGAGGCCGCCCGAACCACGCTCGATGGCGACACCCAGGACATCTTGTCCACCGACCTCGAAGCACTTGTCCTGCACATCGACCCCGACGTGTCCGAGGGAAGCCTGTCCGGCTTGGCGCCGGGCCAGCTACTGGTTCATGAGGACAAAGCCGAAGATTTGGGCGTCGGTGTTGGCGATCAAGTCGAGATGGAGTTCGCCGGCGGGGACCGGGCCGCTTTCCAGGTTGCCGCGGTGTACTCCGACAACACCATTTTGGGCTCTTTGGTGATAGACCGCGCCGATTGGGATCGCTTCTTGGCCGGCAGCCAAGACCAATTCATCTCCGCGGTGACCGCGCCGGGGTACTCATCGGATCAAGCCCGGGCTGCATTGGAGACCGTCACGATCGACTATCCGCAGCTGGAAGTGCGCGATCAGGCCGAGTTCCGGGCCAACCAAGAGAGCCAGATCGATACATTCCTGGCCGTGGTGAATGTGTTCTTGGGCGTCTCGCTGGTGATCGCCCTCATGGGCATAGCCAACACGCTGGCCCTCTCGGTGTTTGAGCGCACCCGCGAAATCGGGCTCTTGCGGGCCGTGGGCATGATTCGCCGCCAGACTCGGCGGATGATCCGCTGGGAGGGCGCCATTGTGGCCGCCTTCGGAGGGCTCATGGGAATTGTCATCGGCGTGCTGTTCGCCTGGGCCGCCGTGATCGTGATTCCCAGCGGGTTCATCTCGGCGTTGTCGGTTCCTTGGGCAACCCTGATCATCTATTTGGTAGTGGCCGCCGTGGCCGGGCTGATAGCCGCTACTTTCCCGGCCATCCGGGCCAGCCGCCTCAACGTGCTCGAGGCCATCGCCTACGAGTAGCCCCCCGGATTCCCCGAGCAGTCGGGATACGCTGCCAGCGTGTACCGCACAGACGAGTGGCAGGCGCTCAGCGCCCACCGGCAGTCGCTGGCCGATGTGCATTTGAGAGAGCTTTTCGACCGGGACCCCGACCGCGGTGAGCTTCTGGGCGCGGAGACCGGCGGGCTGCTTCTGGACTACTCCAAGAACCGTCTGACCGCTGAGACGGTGGAGCTATTGGGGGCCTTGGCCGACCGGGCCGGGCTGGCTGGGCGGATCGAAGCCATGATGAGCGGCGAAGCGGTGAACACCACCGAGAATCGCCCTGCCCTGCACACCGCCCTCCGGCGGGGCGACCCACCCCCTGAGGTGCGAGAAGAACTGGTGCGGATGGCCGCGTTTGCCGAAAAGGCTCGCGCCGGGCGCTGGAACTCGGTGGTGAACATCGGCATCGGCGGATCGGACTTGGGCCCGGCCATGGCCACCGCGGCCCTCTGCGCCCACGCCGACACCGAGGTCGATGTGCGGTTCTTGTCCAACGTCGACGGCGCCCACTTCCAAGCCCTCACCAATGACCTGGACCCAGCCCAGACCCTGTTCATCGTGGTATCCAAGACGTTCACCACCACCGAGACCCTGGCCAACGCCCGTACCGCCCGGGCCTGGGTCGCCGAGGCGGTGGGCGAGCACGATGCCAGCAGCCACTTTGCCGCGGTCACCGCCAACCCCGGCAAGGCTCAGGGCTTCGGCATCGACGCTGGGGCCGTCTTCGCCATGTGGGACTGGGTGGGCGGCCGCTATTCGCTGGGATCGGCGGTGGGGCTCAGCCTCATGATCGCCGTGGGCCCCGATGCCTTCGCCGAGTTCTTGGCCGGGATGCACCACATCGACGAGCACTTCCGCACCGCCCGATGGGCCGAGAACCTGCCCGCCCTGCTCGGGCTCATCGGCATCTGGAACCGCAACTTCTGGGACTGGCCCACTTACGCGGTGCTCCCCTACGCCCAGGAGCTCGCGTTGTTCCCGGCCTATATCCAGCAGCTCGACATGGAGAGCAGCGGCAAGTCGGTGCGGACCGATGGCACGCCGACGGGCATCGCCACCGGGCCGGTGGTGTGGGGCCAGCCGGGAACCAACGGCCAGCACGCCTTTCACCAATTGCTTCATCAGGGCACCGACATCGTCCCGGTGGACTTCATCGGCTTCTGCCGCCCCAATCACGGGCTCGCCGAGCACCACGATCTGCTCATGGCCAACCTGTTCGCCCAAGCCGAGGCCCTGGCCTTCGGCGCGGCCGGCACCGACGACCCCCACCGAGCCTTTCCCGGCAACCGGCCCAGCACCGTCATCCTCGCCGACCAACTCACCCCCCAATCGCTAGGCCAGTTCGTAGCCCTCTACGAGCACAAGGTGTTCACCCAGGCCACCATCTGGGGCATCAACCCCTTCGACCAATGGGGGGTTGAGCTGGGCAAGACCCTGGCCACCGCCATCGCTGCCGAGCTCACCGGCGCAGCCACCCCCCACCCGGCCCGCGATTCCTCCACCCGATCTCTCATCAACCGCTACGTCACGCTTCGTCGGCCTGTGGCAAGATAGGGGCGACAACCACGCGGGAGCTCGAGGATCGTCGGGCTGAGAGGGCGTCCGCTGGCGCCGACCGCTGAACCTGATCCGGATAACGCCGGCGAAGGGAGATGACGATGAGCGAGAGCGCCAATGGCAGCGCGCCTACCCAGGAAGGCACGGTGCCCAGCCAAATGACCGCCCGGGAGAAGGTATACGTAGCCGGTTCCCGGCCCGATGTGCGAGTGCCGTTCACCCAGGTGAACCTCACCGAACCGGAGCCGCCGTTTCTGCTGTACGACACCAGCGGACCGGGTTCCAACCCCAGCGTGGGGCTGCCGCCGCTGCGGCTGGGGTGGATCACCGAGCGGGGCGACACCATCGAGATCGGGGGTCGAATGGCCGATGTGCGCGACGACGGTCGCCGGGCGGCCCGCACCGGCCAAGCCTCCGACCCGTTCTTGGGCGAGCGACTTCCGGTGCGTCGGGCCACCGACCGGGCAGTGACCCAGATGGCCTATGCCCGCCGAGGCGAGACCACCCCTGAGATGGAGTTCATAGCCACCCGCGAGCGGCTCGACGCCGAGCTGGTGCGCTCTGAGGTGGCCCGGGGCCGGGCCATCATCCCGGCCAATGTGAACCACCCCGAATCGGAGCCCATGATCATAGGGCGCAAGTTCTTGACCAAGGTCAACGCCAACATCGGCAACTCGGCGGTCACCTCGTCGATCGCCGAGGAGGTGGAGAAAATGGCCTGGGCCACCCGCTGGGGTGCCGACACGGTGATGGATCTGTCCACCGGCGCCGACATCCACACCACTCGGGAGTGGATCATCCGCAACTCGCCGGTGCCCATCGGCACGGTGCCCATCTACCAGGCCCTGGAGAAGACCAACGGACAACCCGAAGAGCTCACCTGGGAGATATACCGCGACACGGTTGTCGAACAGGCCGAGCAGGGGGTGGACTACATGACCGTCCACGCCGGGGTGCTTCTGCGGTACGTGCCGCTCACCGCCCAGCGCACCACCGGGATCGTCAGCCGAGGCGGCTCGATATTGGCCGCGTGGTGCCTGGCCCACCACCAGGAGAACTTCCTCTACACCCACTTCGAGGAACTGTGCGAGATCTTCGCGGCCTACGACGTGGCTTTCTCGCTGGGCGACGGGCTGCGACCGGGGTCTATCGCCGATGCCAACGACACCGCCCAGATGGCTGAGTTGGAGACCCTGGGCGAACTGACCGCACGGGCCTGGGCCCACGACGTGCAGGTGATGATCGAAGGGCCGGGCCATGTGCCGCTCAACAAGATCAAAGAGAACGTGACCCTGGAGCGGGAGTGGTGCCAGGATGCCCCCTTCTACACACTGGGACCCCTCACCACCGATGTGGCGCCGGGCTATGACCACATCACCTCGGCCATCGGGGCGGCCAACATCGGCTGGTACGGCACCGCCATGCTCTGCTACGTGACCCCCAAAGAGCACTTGGGCCTGCCCAACCGGGCCGACGTGAAAGACGGGGTGATCGCCTACAAGATCGCGGCCCACGCCGCCGATGTGGCCAAGGGCCATCCGGGGGCGCAGGCGTGGGACGACGCCCTGTCGAAGGCCCGGTTCGAGTTCCGCTGGGCCGACCAGTTCAACCTGTCGCTCGACCCCGAGACCGCGTTGAAGTACCACGACGAGACCCTTCCGGCCGAGCCGGCCAAGACGGCCCACTTCTGCTCCATGTGCGGACCCAAGTTCTGCTCCATGAAGATCACCCAGGACGTGCGGGACTACGCCGCCCGCCAGGGCGTGGACGAGTCGACGGCCATCGAGTTGGGGCTGAAGTCCAAGTCGGTCGAGTTCCGGGACCAGGGCGCCGAGATCTACTCGGCCGGGTCTTGAGCTTGGTCGTGCCCCGACTGCACGTCATCGCGGATGGGGCCCGGTTGGCCGCTGCCGCGCTAAGGGGCGGTGCGCCCGCGGTGCAGGTGCGGATCAAGGAGGCCGACGACGCCGCTGTTTTGGCCGAATGCGAGCGCATAGTGGCTGCTGCTCAGCGTGCCAATGCCACGGTGATCGTGAACGACCGGGCCGACATCGCCTTAGCCGCCGGGGCCGATGGGGTCCACGGCGGCGCCGAAGACCTGCCGGTGGCGGTGTTGCGTGGCTTGGTGGGCCCCGACCGGCTGGTGGGGGGCACAGCCCGAGACCCCGACACCGCCCGTCGCCACCAAGCCGATGGCGCCTCCTATGTGGGAGTGGGCCCGGTGTACGCCTCCGCCTCCAAAACCGGGCTGCCCGACCCCTTGGGACCGGCCGGGGTGGAGAGGGTGGCTGCTTCGGTTGACATTCCGGTGATCGCCATTGCCGGCATCACCGCTGCCCGAGTGCCAGAGTTGTTGGATGCGGGCGCCCACGGGGTAGCGGTTATAGGCGCGGTGGCCCACGCCACCGACCCGGCCGCGGCCACCTCCGAGCTCTTGGAGGCCCTCGGTGGCTGAGCGACTTTCCAACGCCGGCGGGGCCCCCGGGCCCGCTGCCTCCTCCAAGCCTGATGTCATCATCGTGGGCGGCGGCATCATCGGGTTGGCGACCGCCTGGCAGCTTCAGCGAGAAGGCGCCGACGTGGTGGTGCTCGACCCCGCGCCGGGCACCGGGGCGAGCCACGCAGCGGCCGGAATGCTGGCCCCCATCCACGAGGCCTACTGGGGCGAGAGCCACATCTTGGGGCTGAACTTGGCCTCCAGTCAGCAGTGGCCTGCCTTCGCCGACGCCTTGGGGGTAGACGCAGTGGACTACCGCCGCACCGGGATGCTTATGGCGGCCTACGATGCCGACGACAAGGCGCTGCTCGACAACCTGGGCGATCTGCACGAACAAGAGGGGCTGCCGGTAGAGCGGCTCCGCAGCCGAGAGTGCCGGCTTCGCGAACCACTGCTCGCTCCCGGTGTCCGGGCAGGGGTGTACTCCCCGCTCGACCACCAGGTGAACCCCCGCCGGGTGGTGGCCAAGCTGTTGAGCCGGGTGGCCACCATCCCAGTGTCGGCCACCGAGGTGGCTCGCAGCCAAGTGGCAACCGACGACGGCGCAGTGATGAGCTGTGGGCAGGTGGTGGTGGCCGCGGGAGCGTGGACCGGCCTGCTGCTGGGGGTGCCCATTCGGCCCGTCAAGGGACAAATCCTTCGCTTGATCGGCCCAGAGGGCCTGCTGCGGCTGCCGGTGAGGGGGGTGGTGCGGGGGTCGAGCGTGTACGCGGTGCCCCGCAGCGACGGCGAGATCGTGGTGGGCGCCACCCAGGAGGAGCAGGGCTTTGACACCCGGGTAACCGCGGGCGGCGTCTACGAACTGCTTCGTGATGTGCTGGCCCTGCTGCCGGGACTGAGCGAGATCGATCTGGTGGAGACGTGGGCCGGCCTGCGCCCCGGCGCCCCCGACAACGCCCCGATAATCGGGACCGGCGACGACGGCATCGTTTACGCCTCAGGCCACTACCGCAACGGCATACTCACCGCCCCCATCACCGCAGCCGCGGTAGCCGCCCTGATACAGGGCCGCGAGCCGCCGGTAGACCTGACACCGTTCAGCCCCGGCCGTTTCGCCGCTTCGTCTGATGGACTCGACCCCTTCGACCGGACCCCTGGGAAGCTCAGCGAGGTGTCGGCGTGATCGTTCCAGCATGATTGTCATCGTGAACGGCGAGGCCCGGGAAGTGTCCCCCGACTGCACCGTGGGCCGCCTGGCGCCCGACCAGCGTGGTGTGGCGGTGGCGGTCAACCGGGAGATCGTGCCCCGCAGCCGGTGGAGCGAAGCCCTATTGGCCGAGGGCGACCGGATCGAAATCCTTGAGGCGGCCAAGGGGGGATGATGGGCAGCCGGGAAACGCTCGATCGCAATGCCATAGCGGGCGGCGGGTGGACTGTGGCTGAGCGGAGCTTCACCAGCCGGCTGATCACCGGCACCGGGGGAGCGCCCAACCTGGCCGTGCTGGAGCGGGCATTGGCCGCATCGGAGTGCGAGCTGGTCACGGTGGCGTTGCGCCGGGTTTCGCCCGATGCCGCTGGCTCGGTGCTGGATGTGATCGACCGCCTCGGCCTAGAGGTGCTGCCCAACACCGCCGGATGCCACACCGCGGCCGACGCCGTGCTAACCGCCAAACTGGCCCGGGAGGCGTTCGAAACCAATTGGGTGAAACTCGAGGTGATCGCCGACGACTACACCCTGCTGCCCGAGGGCATCGAGTTGGTGGAGGCGGCTGAGACCCTGGTAGACGACGGCTTCGCCGTCATGGCCTACACCAACGACGATCCAGTGCTGGCCCGCCGCTTGGAAGCCTTGGGGTGCGCATCGGTCATGCCGCTGGGGGCGCCCATCGGGTCGGGTCTGGGAATCCGAAACCCCCACAACATCGAGATGATCGTGGAGCAGTCGTCGGTGCCGGTGGTGCTGGATGCCGGCATCGGCACCGCCTCCGACGCCGCACTGGCCATGGAGTTGGGCTGCGACGCGGTGATGGTGGCCTCGGCCATCACCCGAGCCCGAGATCCCGAGCGAATGGCCGCCGCCATGCGGCTGGCTGTGGAGGGCGGGCGGCGGGCCCGGCAGGCCGGGCGGATTCCCAAACAGTTCAGCGCCGAAGCCTCGACCTCGAGCCAGGGCCGTGCCCAGTTCTGACCCGCCTCGCCGGGGCCGCGCGGAAGGCCAATTGCGCCCTGTGCGCCCGCGCCGGCCGAGTTCTGAACACCGCCGGATGTTCAGCCCGAAGCGGGCGCTGGCCTCCGAGTTGCTCGTGCTCACCGATGTGGTGGTGAGCGCCCCGGCGGTGATCTTCCGGGCCAAGGGCCGCCCTCCTCAAATCCGGCGCGAGCTGGCCAAGCTCATGAGAGACCACACCGATTGCCTCATCCTGGCGTCTATGATTGACCCGGTGGCAGACGGGGTGCATCTGGCCGGGTTGGACCGGTATCCGAAGACATACTCCGGGATCGTCGGGCGGTCGTGCCACGGGTTGGACGAGGTTCGCCAAGCCGAACTCGACGGGGTGGACTATGTGACCGTCTCCCCCGTTTTCAAGACCGAATCGAAGCCGGGCTATGGGCCGCCGCTGGGGCTGGCCGGGTTGGGCCGGATCGCTCGACAGGCCCATGTGCCGGTGTACGCCCTGGGGGGGATCGACCAGGGCCGGGTGGCCGCCTGCCGGGATGCCGGGGCGGCGGGCGTTGCCGTGCAAGGGGCGGTGGCCCGCAGCCGCGATCCGGCCGATACCATTGCCGCCCTGTTGGATGAATGGCACTCGTGATGTACCTGGGCAGCACCTCAAAGACATTGCTCCCGCAGAGCAGGCCATGAATCCCCCAGTGGCGTTGACCGTGGCTGGTTCGGACCCTTCGGGCGGCGCCGGAATTGCCGCCGATCTGACCACGTTTGCCGCCCTCGGAGTACACGGAACTGCGGTTATAACCGCGGTGACCGCCCAGAACACGGTGGGGGTGCAGGGGGTGCATCCCATCCCGGCTGATTTTGTGGCCCGGCAACTCGATTCGGTGCTCGACGACCTCCCGGTGGCCGCAGTCAAAACCGGCATGCTGGCCAACGGGGAGATCATTGCCGTGGTTGGCGAATACGCCGCGGCCGGACGGCTGCCCAACCTGGTGGTCGATCCGGTGATGGTGTCGTCTACCGGCGCCCGGCTGCTAGACGCGGGGACCGAAGCCCTCTACCTGGAGCTGCTCCAGTACGCCACCGTTGCCACTCCCAATGCCCGGGAGACCATGGTGCTCGGTGAGGTGGGCGAATTCGACGAACCGGCCCATCTGGCGGCCCTGTGCCCTGGTTGGTTCGTGATGACTGGACAAGTCACCGCCACCGAGTGGATACACCATGACGGTGGGTGGAGTGAGCTGCCCGGCGAGGTGATCGATACCGCCAACGACCACGGCACGGGCTGCACTTTTTCAGCAGTGGTGGCCGTGGCATTGGCGGCGGGGGTGGCGCCCATGGATGCGATCGTGAGTGCCAAGATGTTTGTCCGCAACTGCCTAGAGCGGTCGGCTGAATGGGACCTGGGCGCGGGCCGTGGGCCGGTGGCGCACCTTATGGAGCCAGAGCTATAAGCGTGAGGCCGTCGGCGATGGGGAGCATCACCTGGGTGGTGCGGGGGTCGGCGACTACATGGCTGTTGAATTCCCGGATGTGGGCGGTGTCGGGTTGCTCATCGAGATCGACGTCGGGGTCGGCTACCCGACCGCCCCACAGCACGTTGTCCACCAGAATGACCCCCCTTGGGCTGAGCCGGCGAAGCATCTCCTCGTAATAGATGTGGTAGGAGCCTTTGTCGGCATCGATAAAGGCCAGATCTATGGGTGGATTCTCAGGCAATGCAGCCAGGGTCTCGGCCGCGGGAGCGATCACCACCTCGATCTGGTCGGCCACCCCGGCCCGCTCCCAAAATGGGCGGCCCACGTTCACCCACTCATCGCTTACGTCGCAACACAGCAGCCGCCCGCCCGGGGCGAGCCCGCGGGCGATGGCCAGGGCCGAGAACCCGGTGAAGGTGCCCACCTCCACTGCGAACCGCACGTCGAGCAGGCGGGTGAGCAGGGTCATGAAGGCGGCCTGCTCGGGGGCGATCTGCATCCGGGAAACACCGCCCAGCTCGGCGGTGACGTTGATGAGCTCCCCGGCAATGGGGTCGATGCCCGCGCCGTGGGCCACCAGGTACTCCTGCACGTTGGCGCTGAGGCCAATCCCTTTGGGAGTCATGCCCGCCCCAGAACAGAGTCCACGGCAATGAGAATGGCCCGGCGGTCAGCACCCCGGTCTTTGGCCGGGCTGTAGCGCCTGGCGTAGCGGGCCACGGCGTCGGCGCACTCCACAGGATCGGCAGTCACGGTGGCGAAACCCTCCAGGGTCGCCCATCGGCCGCCGTCCACCTGGCACAGCGCGGCTCGCCCCCCCTGAGCCGCCTCCAGCAGGCGCACTTTCTTGGCCCCCGACCAGGTGATAATGCGGGCGGTGGCGGTGTCGGGATCCCAGGTGAACCCCACCGGGGTCACATGGGGGGTGCCGTCGGGGCGGAGCACGGTGAGCGACGCCAGGTGGCGATCTCGCAGGAAGCCGGCCATCTCCTCGCTGAGGCTTCGGGGGTCAAGGGCCATCGTCTCATGCCTCCTTGGGGAGCAGGGGCTGGGGAAGCGGGCGGGAATGCACCACCATCAAACGCTGAGTGGCCCGGGTCATGGCCACATAGAGGGCTCGCATCCCCTGAGGGAGTTTTTCGCAGATGTCGGCGGGCTCTACCACCACCGCCGTGTCCACCTCCAAGCCCTTGACCAACTCCACCGGCACGATCGTGACCCGAGACTCCAAGCCCCGCTCGTAGACCAGCCCATGGTCGACTTCAGCGGCGGCCAGCGCTTCAGAGATGACATCGGTCTGACCAGAGTGGCAGATCACCGCCAGGTTTCCGTTGGCCAGCCGATCCAGTTCGCCCTTCACCTCGTTCACGACGACTGCCACCAGGCTGCCGGGGCTGGTTTCTTGTCCCTGGCCGTTGCCCGAGTGAGCGGCTCGATGGCCCACAACGGAAATGAATCGGGGGGGCCGACCCTCGGTGCGAATCGACCGGGGTGGAACCAGACCGGGAACAGCGGCATCAAGCACCTCCGCAGCCACCCTCATGATGGGCTCAGGCAGGCGATAGCCAATGGTCAGCTCGACAAATCGGGGTTCCTTGTTGGCGGGCAGGTGATCGATCACGCTGTCCCATGAGTCGTGCCCCCACGCCGAAGTGGCCTGGGCGATGTCGCCCACCACGGTCATCGACCCGTTGAGCGAGCGGCGGCTGATCATCCTGAGCTGCATGGGCGACAGGTCTTGGGCCTCGTCCACCACGATGTGGCCGTAGGTGCGAACCGAGTCGGCTTGCTTGTGGCCGGGGCGGGGGCCGAGCAGGGCCCAGGATTCATCCAGCAGGGGCGCGTCGTCGGCCGTCCACACCACCTCAGAGGCATGGGCAGACCGGGGCCGGTACAAAAGGTCGGTTTCAGCGGGGGTGAGCACCGATCCGGCCGCCGAGCGGAGCAGCGCCGGCGAGCCGAACAGATCGTGGAGGAAATGGGCTGGGGTGAGCACCGGCCACATCCACTCCAGCGCCTCGCGCAGCTCGGGGCTGCCGTGAAGCTGCTCGCGCACCGTCTCAACGTCGGGACCCGGGGTGTCACTTCGGGAACCGCTGTCGGCCAAGTGCTGGTATGCCTGCTCCTCGACGAATTTGCGAGCCCGATTGTGGGTGCGGAACCGCTTGCGGGCCTGGCGCACGATCTCGGCGCTCTGATCCACAGTGAGCCGGAGCCGCCGAAGGCCCAAGCCCACCACCAGATCGCAACGCAGCGGCCTCTGCCGGTCGCGGCGAGCCCGGCGCAGGACTGAGTTCATGCGCAAGTCGCCCTTGATGCGGGATACCCGCGGGTTGTCGAGCCCTTTGACCCGGATGCCGGGCAAGAGGTCGGCCAGCATCGACACCTCCACACCGGCTTCGCCGAGCGACGGCAGCACCTGCTCGATGTAGGTGAGGAACAGGCGGTTGGGGCCGAGCACCAGCATTCCCTGGCCTTCAAGGGGAAAGCGGTGGGTGTAGAGCAGGTAGGCGGCCCTGTGGAGGGCAGCCACCGTCTTGCCCGTGCCGGGTCCGCCCTGCACCACTAGCACGCCGGGCAGCGGGGATCTGATTATGGCGTCCTGCTCGATCTGGATGGTGGCTGCTGCGTCGGCAAGGCGACCAGTGCGCCCGGCCTCCAACCCGACCCGCAACGTGGCCTCCCCCACCAGGGGCAGGCGACCGCGCCCGTTGTTCCCGCCGAAGCTCTCGTCTTCGACGCCCAGCAGCTCCTGTCCCCGGGTGGCAAAATGGCGGCGGCGGGACAAGCCCATGGGGTCGCCGCCGGTGGCCCGGTAGAAGGCCTCGGCCGCCGGGGCCCGCCAATCGATGGTGACCGGCTCCTGATCGTCGTCCCACACCGCCACCCGGCCCACATAAAGCTGATCGCCGCCCTGTTCCTCGGCCCAGTCGAGGCGTCCGAACACCAGCGAGGAGTTGCCGATGTCGAGTGCGTTGAGGCGGGTGCTGATGGAGTCCCAGATGATCTCCCGCTCGTAGCGGGCCTGGTGGGTGCCTCCGGTGCCCACCTCCACCATGTCTTTCAGCGACATGGCTCTCTCCCGAGCCGATTCGAGGGCTTGGTGGGCCTGATCTATGTAGGTCTGCTCCGCGGTGTGATCGGGATGAATCGGAGACTCCTCAGACTCAGTTCAAAATCTGCGAACATTCAAGTCTAGTACAACACTGACGCATCAGGGCGGGCTGCCAATCCAGACGCAGATGGAGGAGTTGACGGCTACTGGAGCGCTACTCGTCCTCGCCCGCCTCGTCGATCACATTGACATGATCAGAATGGGCGAGGCCATCTTCGGCAGCGGCCAAAAGCTGGCCCCAGTTGATCGAGTGCATGCAGTAGTTGTTACTAACCCGAGCCACCGCCATCAGCACAGCTCGCACCTGCTTCTTGGCATCGTCCTGCTTGGGAGCGAAATCCCGGCGGGCAAGCACGGTCACCACCGCAGCCAGCGCCTGCAGAGCACATAGAGCAGTCACCCTCCTCAGCAACCAGCGGGCAAGGTTGTCTTTCCAGACTCCGTTGCGCCAGAGAACCTCATGTGCCTCAGCAAACGACAGCATTTCGCCGCAGGCAGAAGCGGCGGCACTTGCGGCCTCGGCAGTCCGACACCGCCACCAAGCAGCGGAAATCTGGCAGTCCTCCAATACGGACACGTTCCCCCGCACGCGATTCAAACCCCCGATACCACGCAAGAAATTGCGAGTCCGCTGATCTAGGGTCTTACTGCGGCTGCCTGCCATAAAGGCTGCTGCCACATCTTCTTCGAACATCCCGTCGCCGATCCAGATCGCATGGCACAGCGTCCAAAATGCCGGATCAGCTGCTTGAGCTGGTGAGACCTCCCCCAAGCAACCAGCAAGCTCTTGTTCGGCATGAACCGTCAGCATTTGCATTTCCGCGGGAGTCAACGGATTCGGCAGCCGGGGAATTTCCCGTTCAGCCTGGCGCCTATCTTCCACTCCAAGGTTCTTGAGCAAGTAGTCGCGCACTGGGCGGGGGCCAGCTTCCACCACACCTTCCAATTCCAGCTGATTCCTCTCCGCGACTCCCTGGTTCGATGAGGCGACCTTTTCCCTGTAGATGAGCGAAATCTGCCAATCATCAAACCGGTCTCGGTCGATGAATCCCTGTGCTGATTCAAGGCTCATTCAACTTCTCCGGCTAGTGGGACATGGAAAGCCTCCAAGAGAGTGGCGGCATGGGCCGGATCGAACTGATCCGAGGCCCAGTCAGCTACGTTTGCCTCTTCGAAACGCCGGCGGAGTTCCTGCGCCAACGCATGGTCATGGTGCTCCGCTTCTTGGCCCAGCGAATCCCGGCCCATGGAGCTGCGAGGTAACCGCGCGCAGGCACCGATTAGGCCCGCAATCTGTATGTCCCGGTTGTCCTTGCGTTTCTCGTACAAGTCTGAGGCCATTCGGACTACAAAGCACGGGTTGCCACCATCAGTGTCCTCGTCAACCGCCATACGGCCGGATTCGAGGTTCACGTCTCGCCGAAACCTCACTAGTGAAGCCACCAAGGGATTCACCCGTCGAGCTTCAGCCCGAGCCAACCACCACCCGGACGGGATTTCCACCGGTGTGCCAGACGACCAGCCGAAGGAATTGAGACCAGACGGATCAAGCACAAGATCGGTAACCGCCACCAATCCCGGCACCAGGAACATATGGCCGACCGTCTCATTCTCGGTCCAGACAACCCTTTGGGTGCGCTCTGGCGACCGCGTCTCGCGGCTAACGAGGGTTCGGGGACAGCGAAACTCTGTCACCCACTGGGCTTCACCAGATTTGATCAAGCGATCAAGCTGGCACGCACCCTTAAGATGGTGGACGACGATGGCCTGCGAACCCTTGATGGTCACCTTGGCCGCATAGCTGGCGTTGGGCCAATCCAGGCTAGTGCCCTCTTCGGTCAAAACTGGAAGGCGCTTGGATCTCACCCTGCCCTGCTTCCCTGACTTCGGATATGGCGAGACTCGGCTTCCTCATGATCAGGAGGCTGCTGCTCAGAGGTCGGTTTGCGCCTCACCAAATCAAGTTCAAGAAGCTCAAGCTGGGCTATGGGCTCCATAGTTGTGATCCTCAGATACTGCTCTCCCGATTCCAGGGGCAAGGTCAATTCCAGTTCTCCGCCGTCACAGCCTCGTGAGCTCTGCGAGACATTCCCGTCGCTGACCTCTAGCAGCGGCACCCAAGTGTCCGGCAAGGGCTCCTCGCAGGTCCCGTCGGAGCCTGAACCCAGCCTGAGCCGAATGCCCACCTGGGATGTTTCTGCGATCTCCTCATCCACCATCACATGAAACTCGACTGTGTTTGCCTCCCCTCCGGCCCGAGATGACGACCGATAGCGAGGCACGAACCCGGGCCGGGGAACACCGGAGCGACGCGACTTTTTCTCGCTCGCCTTGGTCTCCGCCTTTCCTCCCTCAACGGGCTTGGAATCTCTCCCTCCACCAGAAGGAAGGCGGGGTCTTGGCGCTGCTTCAGCAGCGCGCAGTTCGTGTCCGGAAATGGTGGCGAAACCCGTCGGGGTGAACTCCTCACGATCTTCACGCTCGCCAACTTCCGACCTCAAACGCTGTGCTATCTCCCCTAGGCGCTCTCCAAGCTCCCTCTTTTGACCTTCCTCTAGACGTTTGCGATCCACTCCCCTGTGCTCGGGGCCCTCTGCGCTCCTAATCAGCTCTTCCAGAACCGATCCTTGATCCAACATGAGGACCGCATCGAAGGGCAGCGTCTTGGCAAAATCTGATTCGCGCAAGCCCTGCACCTGCGAGTCGATCCACATGCCACGACGAAAAACATGAACCCGGGTTGTCGGCTGGTCGCTGGGGGACAGATGCCGGATGCACAGCCTTTCACCCTCAGAGAGTTCGACAAGCAAGCCCTCGCTGATTGTTCTCCAGGCTTGGTGGGACAATTCGCCGCGAATCTGCCCCTGCCTGGGTGCTCGTCTCTGACCAGAAATGGGCTCGAGAACTCGGCCCAGAGTCTCTCTAGCCACAGATAGCTCCACACCCTCGCGCTCATCTTCAACGCGAACGGTCAGGGTGCCATCATGCACAGCCGCGGAGAAATTGGCCGCCGCAACCCGGCAGATCAACTCGGCAGACACTGGATCACCTTCATCCCGACGAAAATCGTTGAAACCGGCTACACAGACCACTGTGCCGGTGTCCTGCATGTCACCCAAATACGGCATCAGCAGATCGGGGGGGTCTTTGGGATAGCTTCTGTATGTACCGTCAAACGCCGTTTCACCAAAACCGCGGCGAAACCAATAGCCGTCGGCAGCGAGTGTCTGTTCCTGGGGAGAATCAGGGTTGCGATGACTTGCCAAGATGGCGTGGCCTGAAGCAATCGTGGACACTTCGTCGTCGTCTGTGCGGTACTTCGACGCGTAGATGACGTACCGGAGATTGGATGCTCCGAATGCGGCGTGATGCCCAAGCCCGAATGACCCAGCACCCTGCTCCCCTTTGCTGGTGTTGCCCTGAGTCAGCAGCGCGTCCATTCTCTTCCCGTTCAAGCCGTGGCCGTTGTCGATGCAAAGCATTACTGGAACCATGGGGCTCTTGATGGTTTCCCTTATGTGGTCGATGACCGTCTTCTCATCGTGCGACGGTTTGCCGTCGTGCCACCGCTGCCGCTCGGCAATCGCCTTGTTGAATACCCCTTGATATGCAGTCCAACCAGGAAGCGCTGATTTAGGAATCTCGTCGATTACGAAGCGCACTTCCGCGCTTCTCTTGGCATCTCTGGCGGCATCCAAACTGTTCTGGAGCAGCTCTCGAACGACTGGCTCTTCGGAACCGTCGAACTGGGCGACGACTCCGCTGGTGAATCCGCACGGTTGGTGGGTCGGACCAAAGTAGAGGTCGGCTTGTTGCTTAGTCATGGCTAATCGGTGCAGTCGCAGGCCGGTGTGCCGTACTCGTACCGGCTAGATGGGCCGAAGTCGCCCTGGGCGATTTCCGCGAACGTTTTGGCGTTGACGCCGTGAAAACCGAATCTCGACATGCCATCTCCGTCTCGTTTCTGCACCTCCCGGGCATGGCGCCGTTCGAATTGAGCCCACCACTCAATGTCGGTAGGAGAACCTGGCTCTCGCTTCGGGTCGGATCGGTTGGACAACTCGACGAGTTGACGGGTGCCCTTCATGAAGCAGAACACGCAGTTGCCCGCGCCCTCGGGTATGTCGAGGTCGAAGTCGCATGCAGTCCAGAAGCAAGCTACGTCCGCGGCTTCTATGCCGCTGTCGTAGAGGGGGAAGTAGGGCTGCTCTCCCGGTGGCTGCGTGCGCACCGTGCACTGGGCCGTGGTCGCGCCTTCGGCGAACACTGTTCGAGCCAAGACCCTGTGCACGCGATTTGGTTCATCGGCCCGCAGTCCGAGGAGTCGAACGTGTTGGGCAGCCGTAGGGCCGCGCATCGCGGCTGGCCGAGCGCCGTCTCGGGCAGCAGGCAACAGAACTCTCGTGAATTCTTGCCAGCGCTGCGCGGGGCGTGCCGGTGGAAGTGTCGCCAGGAACTCGTGGCGGCGACGCACCGAGTGTTCGGGCGCGGTACCGCCGTTTAGCCAATACTGTTGCGTTGCCCGGCAAGGGTCAACTAACCCCCCCCCCCCCCCCCCGACCAGTGGTGACCGGAGTGCGCCGGACCATCAGTGCCCCCCAGCCACTCGGCCAACAATTCGTGGGAGGGGTAAAGCTTCAGCTTGGCCGTACAGGTGCGGGAGTGAGGGTTGGGCAGCATCCCCTGATGAGACACCATCTCCTCGAAGAGCTCTCCAGACGAACGGAAGCCGTCGGGGTCGTCTTCCACCGGCACCGGCTTCACTAGGCGATATGAGGCCTTGCGCCGATATTCGCCCCGCCAGGCGTCTTCAACGGTGCAGAACTCAAACCAGAAGAAGGGGAGACCGAACTCCTTCTCCAGCCGCACCTTGCACTCGGCGGCAAACTCATATGTCCCTGGGTGCTCCGCAGAGGTGTTGGCGAACAGAAGGACGTCGCCCCGCTCAGAGCGCAGCAGACCCTCCCCCGCGGCCAGGAACGCCAGCGCCGCAGAAGAGCGACCACCCGAGAAGCTAACTATGTGGGGCAGGTCGGCGTGGGCAGGATGGCGATAGCACATGCCACCTAACGTCGCCTTGCTCTTGTGCTTTGCCGACGCTGACATGCTCACCCGTCGCCTCCTTCGAATGCGGCCCGGAAGATTATGCTCTCACAGCGGGCACCAATCAATGTGGCACTCGGGCAGGAGACTTGAACACTTGCTCTTGGTGCCAGACGATGTACTGCTCATCGGGGCGCTGGTCGGGGGCTTGTGGCGGAGTGATCTGTTGGTTGGCGAGTTCGATCACTAGCTGGGCTGACATGCCTCTGCCGTTGAAGTCTTGTGACACCACGACTCTGAGGTCAGGGGAGATACCTAGCACGCCCCGGTCGAAAAGCCGGTGGTGTAGCACGCAAAGG
Source organism: Candidatus Poriferisocius sp. (assembly GCF_965208475.1). Lineage (GTDB taxonomy): Bacteria > Actinomycetota > Acidimicrobiia > Acidimicrobiales > Bin134 > Poriferisocius. Next base: position 2,266,795 of record NZ_OZ242338.1, read on the forward strand.
CAAAGGCCGTTCCGAGTGTCATCGGGACCCTGATATGCCTTCCACTGAATATGCGCGGCCTCTAGGGCGACGGAGGAATCACTCAGTCGGGCATCCCATCCGCACATTGCGCATTGATACTCATAGGCCCTCAGGACTTGGGGTCTGAAGTCTGGATCGCGCTTTTGCTCGGCCTGTCTGCCGGTCGCTGCGGTATCGGCAGCCATACCGGCTTCTCCCGCGTCGCCTGCAAGGATCGACTCCAATTCAAGCCCGACCCTCTCGCATATCTCAGAATGCATGCTGTCGGGCCAGTTACCACGCAAGAGCTTTTGCACAGTTTGGGAGAACAATTCGGGACGAGCCACAAGTAGCTCCTCGTCCTCGTCTGGCAATCGGCCAACCGCGTCTGCCTCAACCAGGGCGCGGCGGCTGTCCACCACAGGGGGAATCCCGTCCGGTGTGTCAATCCGCCAAATTCTGTCCCGGTTCATCCGACTGAATGCGTATTCGGGGCTGTGGCCATGCGGTCGCGGCGGTCCAAAGTCTTCAAGCATCTTCTTGAGGTAAATCTCATCCGACTCAAACACAACTCGAGAGTTGCCGTAGTTGTGGAGTCTGCCTAGCGCATACAGCAGCAATAACGGCTTGTTGGGGGCACGCTGGCCACTCTGCCTCCACTGATTCAATCCGCTTATTCGATTCAGCCAGCTCTGGACCAGGTCGCCCTGGGTTCCAGTCATTGCCCCCCCCTTTCTGATCTTCCTAATCCACGAGGAGAGTACCAATGGCAAGCGGAGATGCCGTCCGGTTGGCGGCAGATAGGAGATGTCACTGGTGTCAGTAGACTGGTGGGCATGGAATCTGGGGTTCTGACCAGGGTAAATGCCGGGACTGGTGTCCGTGTTGATGCGGTGGATGTCGCCGGGCTAGATGATGCTTCCTTGGATTTACGGCTGCGTTTGATCGGTCGCTCCCGCAATCGGCTTGACGGGTTCTTAGCCGAGGTTGTGGCGGAGAAAAAGCGACGGACGACCTCTTATGACACTGCCAACACACTGAAATCGGAGTTGCGTCAGTCAGGTCAACAGGCCCAGCGCATAATGCGCGAGGCCGACCAGCTAGAGGCGTTGCCGACTGCTCGGGGGGCGCTTTCTGACAGCAGGATCACCACCGAGCACGCCCGTATCCTGGGCACGGCTGCCCAGAACGGCCCACTGGACGAGGACAAGATGGTGGCCGCCGCCGAGCGCGAGACGCCTGAACAGTTGCGGCGCACAGTGCGCGAGCACCAAGACAAGCTCGCCGGCGATGATGAATGTTCCAAGCGGCTGGAGCGCCAGCGGAAGGCCCGCACCGCCAGCTTCACCGAAACCGATGACGGCATGTGGCGGCTGTTCGCCCTGTTCGATCCCGTGACCGCTCAACGCATTCGGGCCGCACTGAACCACAAGACCGATATGGCCTGGCACGCCACCACCGGTCGTGAGCGGCTCGAAGCCCGCCATCGGCGGGCCGACGCCATCGCCGAGCTTCTCACCCGAACCAGCGATGGGGAGGGTGATCGCCCCCAACCCACCACCTTGTTGATCCTGGCCGACTACGACACCATCGACCACCAGCTCGGCAACCCCCGCCTGGCCGACGGCGCGCCACTTCCCCAGAGCGAGTTCCGCAAACTGGCCTGCGACGCCGAGATCCTCACCGGCATCTTCGACGCCGACCTCCAATGCCTCTCACTAGGCCGCCAACGCCACCCCAGCCCCCAACTCCGAGCCGCCATCACCGCCCGCGACCAAGGCTGCATCGGCTGCGGGACCGAACCCGAATGGTGCGTCTCCCACCACATCATCGAATGGCAACACGGCGGACCCACCCAACAAGACAACTTGGTCCTGCTCTGCCACCCCTGCCACCACAAAGCCCACCACCGCAACTGGCAAGTAGAACAACACCCCGAAACCCACCGCCCCTACCTCCGACCCCCCTGGCAACAACCCCCCGAACCACCGCCCAGACGCTGACTAGCCGCGCTTAAGAAGTGACGGGCTCGCCGATCTCTTTGAGGGCGTCGCCGATGGCGGCGCGCAGGCGGCGGGCGAGGTGAGGGGGCAGATGGGCCACCAGTCCGTAGCCGGCCTGGCCCACCTCTTCGATAGTGAGGACCACCCGCGGAGTGGCATCTTCGTAGTCGTCGGCAATGGCCACCGCCCACGAGATTCGAGAGAACTCATCGTCGTCACCGCAGGGGAGGTCGGCTGGGTCGAAGGGGTAGTCGTCGATAGACCGTCGCACCCCGGCGATGGTATCGGGAGGCCCACTGAGATTGTTGGCGGCGGCAATAAGCACCCGCATCTTGCAATGACACCGGCCACTACAGATATCAGTACGGTTTGGGCGTGGCTGACGGTGCTGCCATCACCAACGATGCTTTTCTGCGGGCGTGTCGCGGCCTGCCCGTCGAGCGGGTTCCGGTTTGGTTCATGCGCCAGGCGGGGCGGTCTCTGCCCGAATACCGGGCCATTCGGGGGGAGGGCTCGATGCTGGAGTCCCTGGCCCGCCCAGAGGTGGCCACCGAAATAACCCTTCAGCCGGTGCGCCGTTATGGGGTAGACGCGGCCATCTTGTACTCCGACATCGTGGTTCCCGTCCACGCCATCGGGTTCGGGGTAGACATCGTGCCCGGAGTGGGGCCGGTGGTGGAGCAGCCGTTTCGAGAAGCCCGTGATCTGAACCGGCTGCGGCCGCTCGACCCTGAGACCGACACCGGCTATGTGCTGGAGACGGTGCGCAACCTGGTGGCGGAGTTGGACGTGCCGTTGATCGCCTTCGCTGGGGCGCCGTTCACCGTGGCCTCCTACTTGGTAGAGGGAGGGCCGTCTCGCTCCCACGCCCTCACCAAGCGCTTGATGCACAGCGATCCCGGCTTGTGGGCCGCACTGTTGGATCGCCTGGCTGACCTGGCCATTGCCTCCATCGGCTCGCAACTCGAAGCCGGTGCCGCAGCGTTCCAATTGTTCGATTCTTGGGCTGGGGCGCTGGCCACCGATGAGTATCGGCGGTTTGTGCTGCCCGCCAGCCAACGGGTGTTCGCTGAATTGCGCGGTCGCGGCGTGGGGGCATCAAGCGGAACAGAAGGGCGGGGTCGGGTCGGGGCTCAGGAGACAGCGCCGGGCATTCACTTCGGGGTAGGCACTGGCGAACTGCTGGAGCTTTTGGCCAAAGCGGGGGCCGACGTGGTGGGAGTGGACTGGCGGGTGCATTTGGACGACGCCCGGGAGCGGTTGGGGCCCGACGTAGCTGTTCAAGGCAACTTGGACCCAGCCGCGGTGCTGGCCCCGTGGCCGGTGGTGGCTGAGCGCGCGGTGGAGGTTTTGGATCGCAACGCCGGGCGACCGGGACATGTGTTCAACCTGGGCCACGGTGTGCTGCCCGAGACCGATCCTGAGATGCTGGAGCGGTTGGTGGATTTGGTACACGGATACCAGGCCGCTCCATGAGAATTGCGGTGGATTGGAGAGCGCCCGAGGCCGCAGCTGAGGCCAGCCGATGAAGCTCGCGGTGGTCGGGGCTGGGATCACTGGCCTGGCTGCGGGGTACGAGGCCGCCAAGGCCGGGGCCGAGGTGGTGGTGTATGAGTCGGCCGGTCGGGCCGGGGGACGGATTCTGACCTCGGATTTGGCCGGGCAACCGGTAGACGAGGGTCCCGATGCCTTTCTGGCCCGGGTGCCGTGGGCAGTGGAGCTGTGCCAAGAGTTGGGATTGGCAACCGAATTGGTGCCACCGGCCCAGCGCGCCGCGTTTGTGTACTCCCGAGGTGCGCTGCGGGCGCTGCCGCAACCCAACGTAATGGGGGTGCCGCTAGATTTCGACTCATTGGCTGCGTCTGGGATTGTTTCTGCGGCTGGAGTAGATCGGGCTCGCCAGGAGCCTGCTTTGGCCGGGTCGCCGCTGGCGGAGGATAAGTCGGTCGGCAGCTTGGTGCGACGGCGGCTGGGCGACGAGGTAGCCGACCGGCTAGTGGACCCGCTGATCGGGGGCATCAACGCCTCGTCGATCGATGACCTAAGCATGCGGGCAGCCGTGCCCCAGCTAGCAGAAGCGGCCTCCCGCGGGCCAAGTTTGGTTCGAGAGCTACGCCGGCTGGCCGCCTCTTCAACGGCCGACCCCAGCGCGCCGGTGTTCTACACCTTGCCCGACGGCTTGGGACGGCTGGCAGACGAGCTAGCCCACCGGCTGGGCGACCAGCTGCAACTGTCGTCCCCGGTAGCCGACTTGGATGACTTGGATGCCGACGGGGTGATAGTGACCCTCCCCGCTCCCACGGCCAGCGCTCTGGTTGCCCCGGTGTCGGCGGCGGCGGCAAAGATGCTGCACAGGATCGACTACGCCTCGGTGGTGTTGGTGTCGCTGGCCTTCAACAAAGCCGATGTCGATCACCCCATGGCGGGGTCGGGCTATCTGGTGCCGGCGGTAGAGGGCCACACCATCACGGCCTGCTCGTGGGCATCTAGCAAATGGACCCACATCGGGACGGACGAGACGGTGGTGCTTCGGGTCTCAGCCGGTCGATATGGCGACGACCGGGCATTGGCCCTGGACGACGACGCTCTGGTGGAGGCTGTGAGGGCCGACCTAACCGCGACCATGGGGCTCGACGCCCGGCCCCACACCGTGCGCATCAGCAGATGGGAGCGATCTCTACCCCAGTTCCGGCCCGGCCATCTGGACCTGGTAGCCGACATCGAGCGTGAGCTGGCCCACGACGCCCCCTGGTTGCAGGTGACTGGAGCGTGGGCCCGGGGCTTGGGGGTTCCCGCTTGCATCCACCAAGGCCGACAAGCAGCCCAGGCCAGCCTGGCTGAGGGGGCAATCGCCCGATGAAGACTTGCGCCCGGGCGGCAGAGGGCGCAATCGCCCGATGAGCAGCCCACGACTCGCCGTATGGGCCCGCAAGAGCGGTTGGACGGCGGCGGGCTCCTTGGCGGCAGGCGGGCTGGTGGCGCTGTCGATGCCCCCATGGGGGTGGTGGCCGCTGGCACTCGTCGGCCTGGTGGCTTTCGAACGTCTCATTGCCGACCAACCAATCGGGGCCCGGGCGTGGCGGGGATTCGGTTTCGGGGCGGGCTGGCTGTTCCCGGCCACGTTCTGGATGGTCGACTTCACCCTGCCCGGCTATTTGGCGGTGTGCGTGGTGTTCTCGGTGCTGTACGGCCTGACCGGTGCCGCTTGTCCGCCGGGGCTCAGTCGGTGGGTGGCGCTGCCCGGCCTGTTCATGCTGGCCGGGGCCATCCGGTGGCGGTGGCCGTTCGGCGGGGTGCCGCTGGCCACCTTGCCCATGAGCCAGGTGGACACCCCATGGGCCACCACCGTGAGGGTGTTGGGACCATTGCTGCTCGTAGGGGTGACCGTGGCGATTGCCATGGCTGTGGCCGCGGCGCTGGAGCGCCGGTGGCAGGCAGCACTGGTTCTGGCGGTGGTGGTGCTGGGGTTCTGGGGCGGGGCCGCGTTGGCCCCCCGGGGCTCGGCTAACGGCGCCATCGACGTGGCCGTGGTGCAGGGGGGCGGGCCGCAGCGAACCCGGGCCGCCAACACCGAGCCAGGGGTGGTGTTTGAGCGGCACCTAGAGACCAGCCAACTAGTGCAGAAGCCGGTGGACTTGGTGGTGTGGCCCGAAGACGTGGTGGACGTTCATGGGCTGTTTGCCAACAGCGAAGAACGTGTCCGGCTGGCCGGGTTGGCCCAAGAGCTCGACGCCACCCTGGTGGCCGGGGTGGTGGAGGACGTATCGGCCACCGAGGCAGCCAACTTCGCGGCGGTATTCGCCGCCGACGGAACCATGCTGGGCCGCTACGACAAAGTCCGGCTGGTGCCGTTCGGGGAGTACGTCCCGCTGCGGTCGCTAATCGAACCGCTGGCCCCCGACTACCTGCCGGCCCGAGACATGCGCCGGGGCGACACCCCAGCGGCGCTGGACACCCCCGTAGGCCGCCTCGGGGTCTCCATTAGCTGGGAGATCTTCTTCGAAGACCGGGCCCGAGATGCCATCGGCAACGGCGGTGAGGTGCTGTTGAACCCCACCAACGGAGCCAGCTACTGGCTCACCATCGTGCAGACCCAGCAAATCGCCAGCTCCCGACTGCGGGCTATGGAAACTGGGCGTTGGGTAGTACAGGCCGCCCCCACCGGGTTCAGCGCCTTCGTCGACCCCGATGGCAACGTCTACCAGCGCACCGCCGTTTCCGAGCGCAAAGTCATCCAAGCCGAAATCGAGCTCCGCACCGGCCAAACCCTCGCCACCCGCGCCGGCCCCTGGCCCATGCTCGCCCTAGCCGCAGCCACCCTGCTAGCCGCCTGGCTGGCCCGCCAGCGCACCACCACCCCACCGGGTCGCCGCGGAACCCGCTGACTAAATCTCCACCATGAGGGTTACGGGGCCGTCGTTGACTAGCTCGACTGCCATCATGGCGCCGAAGGCGCCGGTGGCCACGGTGGCGCCTAGGGTGCGGAGCTCGGCAACCAGCTCCTCGATCAGGGCGGAGGCTTGGTCTGGGGCGGCGGCGGCCAAGAACGAGGGGCGGCGGCCGCGGCTGATGTCGCCGTAGAGGGTGAACTGGCTCACCACCAGCAGCTCGCCGCTGGTGTCGGCCACCGACAGGTTCATGTGGCCGTTCTCGTCGGTGAAGATGCGCAGGTTCCACAACTTGGAGGCCATCTTCTTCACCGAGCCGGCATCGTCGTCGTGGGTCACTCCCACCAAACAGCACAGGCCGGGGCCGATCTCTCCGATGACCTCGCCGTCCACCCGAACCCGGGCCTCCGCAGCTCTTTGAACCAGTGTTCGCACGGGCCAAAGTTAGCGACTGAGCGAACCGGCTGAGCATTTGCCAAACACCACGGATTCCGAGAACCTTGTAGCTCATGGTCTCGGCGGAAAAACCCCTGAAGATCGCCCTGCTCTCGTACCGGGGCAAACCCCACTGCGGCGGTCAGGGGGTGTACGTCCACCACCTCAGCCGGGCGCTGACCGAGCTTGGCCACCACGTGGAAGTGCTGAGCGGACAGCCTTACCCCGTGTTGGACGACCGAGTACCGCTGCACCAGCTCCCCAGCCTCGACATCTTCAACGACGCCCATCCCGGGCGGATGCCCGGTTTCTGGGAGATCAAGTCGTGGGCTGATGCCGCCGAAGTGGGCTCGTTTATGACCGGGGCATTCTCGGAGCCCCTGGCCTTCTCCATCCGAGCCTGGCAGATGTTGCGCTCTCGGATGGGTGATTTCGACCTGGTACACGACAACCAGTCGCTGGGCTATGGACTGCTGGCCATCGAGCGCGAAGGGCTGCCGGTATTGGGCACCATCCACCACCCCATCACCGTCGACCGCCAACTTGAGCTCGAGCATGCCCGCACCCTGGTAGAGCGGCTGGGCAAGCGGCGCTGGTATTCCTTCACCCGGATGCAGGCCCGGGTGGCCCGCCGGCTTCACCGCATCATCACCGTGTCGGAGTCGTCGCGCGACGACATTGCCCGAGACCAGAAGGTGCCGCGCCGCCTCATGCACGTGGTCCCGGTGGGGGTGGACCCCAAACTATTCCGCCCTCTGGCCAACGCGGTCCGCCGCCCAGAGCAGATCATCACCACGGCCAGCGCCGACGTGCCCATGAAGGGCCTGCGCTATCTGCTGGAGGCAATGGCCAAGCTCCGCACCGAGCGAGATGTGCGCTTGGTTGTGATCGGCCAACCCCGTGAGGGAGGCGCCACATCGGAAGCCATTGCCAGCTTGGGCCTAAGCCAGGTGGTGGAGTTCATCTCGGGTGTGCCCGATGAGCGCATCGTGGAGCTGTACGCCACCAGCTCGGCGGCAGTGGTGCCCTCGCTGTATGAGGGGTTCTCACTCCCGGCCATCGAGGCCATGTGTACCGGCACCCCGCTGGTGGCCACCACCGGCGGGGCGCTGCCCGAGGTGGCCGGCCCCGACGGCCAGACCTGTATATCGGTGCCTCCCGGCGACAGCGAGGCGCTGGCCGCCGCGGTGGGCCGGGTGCTGGACGATCCGGCAATGGCAGCTCGAATCGGTGCCGCCGGGCGGGAGCGGGTGATCAGCCGGTGGAGCTGGCGTCACACCGCGGAGCAGACGGCAGAGCATTATCGGGCGCTGCTCGGCGAATGGCGCCCCAACCGATAGGCGCGGCTCCCCTCAGCGGTTTCTGCATCAACCATGCTGACTGTTGACTACGACCGCCTAGGGCTGGCGCCGGGAGAACGGCTGCTGGATTTGGGGTGCGGATTCGGGCGCCATGCCTATGAGGCCGCCCGGCGGGGCGCCCATGTGGTGGCCTGCGACCTGGCGCCGGGCGAACTGGCCCAGGTGCGAGCCACGTTCGCGGCCATGAGCGAGGCTGGAGAGCAGCACCACGGAACATGCCAGGCCGTTCGGGGCGATGCCACCCGTTTGCCGTTCCCCGACCAATCGTTCGATCGGGTAATCGCCTCAGAGGTGCTCGAGCACGTGGACTCCGACGATGCGGCGCTGGCCGAGCTGACCCGGATCCTGCGCCCCGGCGGCGTGCTGGCCGTGACCGTGCCCACCTGGTTCCCCGAGAAGGTGTGCTGGGCGCTTTCAGACGAATACCACGCCCCCAAAGCAGTGGGCGGGCATGTGCGGATCTACCGGCGGGGCGAACTCCGGCGCCGACTCCGACGTGCCGGTCTGGCCCCCTACACGGGTCACCATGCCCATGCGCTTCACAGCCCCTACTGGTGGCTGCGGTGCGCGGTCGGCCCCAACCGGGACGACCACCGGCTGGTGGCGGCTTACCGCCGGCTCTTGGAATGGGATATTGTTCGCCAACCGAGAATCACCCGAATAGCCGAACGGGTCCTGAGTCCAGTGCTGGGCAAAAGCCTGGTCGTTTACAGCCGGAAGCCAGGATCAGATAGCCCAAGGGAGACCGAGCTTGTCGTCGCCTGAATCCCATCACCACAGCGAGACTGAGCTTGCCGATGCTGGCACTCCCGCCCCCAAGGGCACGAAAATTGCTGGGCCACATGTGGCCGGCGTTCTGTCGGCATCCGATCTACAGCAAACAGCCGACAGCATCGCCGCCTGGCAACTGCCCAACGGGATGATCCCCTGGTTCCCCGGTGGCCACGCCGACCCGTGGAACCACATAGAAGCGGCCATGGCCCTGGCGGTGACGGGTCGCCGGTCCGAAGCCGAGCGCGCCTACCAGTGGCTGGTGGACAATCAGCGGCCCGACGGCGCTTGGCACCAGTACTACCTGGCCGATGGAGTGGAACAGGACAAGCTGGACGCCAACTGCGTGGCCTACGTGGCCACCGGAGTGTGGCACCACTACCTGTGTACCGGCGACCGGGGCTTTTTGGAGGCGATGTGGCCGGTGGTGGAGCAGGCCGTGGGTTTCGTGCTCGATTTGCAGCTCCCCCGAGGCGAGATCCGCTGGGCTCGCCACAACGACGGCACGCCGTGGTCGTTCGCGCTGCTGACCGGATCGTCCAGCATCTGTCACAGCTTGCGAGCAGCCATCGCCACCGGAGAAGAGCTGGGCCAAGAGCGCCCCGGTTGGGAGTTGAGCGCCGCCCGGCTAGCTGATGCGATCCGCACCCAGCCCGACGCCTTCGCCCCCAAGAACCGCTGGGCCATGGACTGGTACTACCCGGTTTTATCGGGCGTGGTCACCGGGCAGGAGGGCCGGGCCATGCTGGCCTCCCGCTTCGACCAGTTCGTGATGGACGGCCTCGGGGTGCGCTGCGTGTTCGACAAACCCTGGGTGACCGCCGCGGAGACCTGCGAGTGCATCATCGCCCACCTCGGCGCGGGCCGACGCGACCTCGCCACCGAGATGTTCGAATGGGTGCAAGACCTGCGGGCCGACGACGGCTCATACTTCACCGGCATGGTCCACCCCGAGCGAACCCACTTCCCCGCCGACGAGCGCACCACTTACACCGCGGCGGCCATCATCCTCGCCGCCGACGCCCTATCCGGCGCCTCCCCCGCCTCCACCCTCTTCTCCAACCACCGCACCCTCCCCGAACTAATCACCATCGGCTGAGGGCCGGTTGGGCCGAAGGTCAGGTCTGAATCAGACCTCTCCGTGTCGGGCAAGGATGTTCTTGATTCGATTACCGCCGAGAAGGCTCACTTGAGAACCGGTGAACCACTTATCTGGCTCTACGCGTTGAAGCTGGGACGTCGGGTTCTGATTTTTGTGGCGGGTTGAGTTTCGCGTGGTTTTTGTCCGGCTGCCAGCAGGATTCTGAGCCGGTAGTTGGTGAAGTTGCGGAAGCCTCTGGCTGAGCGTTTTATGTCTTTGATTTTGGCGTTGGCTGCTTCGGTTCGCCCGTTGTGGGCTCGGGTTGCGATGCTGGTGTGGATTTCTGTTTGCCAGCTTTTGAGGGTGCGGGCGAGGCGGTGCAGCTCGGGGGCCGCTTCGGGGGCTTGGCACCAGGAGATTGCGTCATCTAGCCGGGCGGCGGCTTGGTCGGGGCCGGCGGTTTTGAACACGGCCCGGACTTTTTCTTTGGCCTCCCAGCAGTCGGCGACCTCGTCGTAGGGGTCGCCCGCGTCGAGGGCTGCTCGCAGCCGGTCCCAGCCGGTGGCATCGAGGCGCTCTTGGCCCGTCAACAGCAGTTTGCGGGCCCCGTAGAGGGGGTCGCCTTTGCGGCCCCGGTGGCCGGTTGTGTCGTTTTGGGTGCGGCGGCGGCACCGGTCAACAGCCTGGTTCGCCAAGCGCACGACGTGGAACGGATCCACCGCGATCTGGGTGCCGGCCCGCAGGCGATCACCGCGCAGCGACCTGATGGCGCTGCGGTAGCCCTCGTGGGGGTCGATGCAAACCACCTCGACGGCCCGTACCCATTCCCGCGCCTGCTTGGACACCCATTTACGGAGGTCAGCGGAGTCTCGGCCCTCGAACACGTCGACGACCCGCCCGGTGTCGGCATCAACCGCGGCGGTGATGAACCGGCGGCGGCGGCGCCGCGAGGCCGAGGCCATCACCGTCTCGTCGAATCCGAGCTTGGCAACCGGCCCAACCCGTCTGCTGCTGGCCGCAGCCTGCTCGGCGGCAGAGGCGATGTGGGACCACATCGTGTGCCAGGCGACACCGAGCTGGCGGGCCAAAGACGCCACCGACCCCTCCACAGCTGCCAGCCTGCCCACAGCCCACCTCGCGGCTCTTTCGGTCAATACCCGCCGCGGCCCCGCCAGCTCGGACCGCTCGGTCCAAGACCCCTTCGCGCAGTGGGCGTCGGGGCACACCCAGACCCGCTTGTTCCACACCACCTGCTGCGGGCGCCCGCCGCTGAAAGGAGCGTCCCTCAACACCACCTCCCGCCGCCCCTTGGAGCGGGCCCGGCGCCCGCAACCATCGCAGAACACCGCCTGGCCGTCCGGGGACTGGACCCGCACAACCACCTCGCCGCCCACCTCTTCAACGCCGGTCACCTCCAACCCGAGCGCGCCGAACTCAACCGCTGAACTATCTTGAACCACCAGGGGCCTCCTGACTCTTGGACTGTGTCAGTCACAAGAATCGGCGAGGCCCCCTACCCAGTGGCGGACCCCCACAAACACCCCAGTCCCCGCTTCCACGCGAAGAGCCACTTATCTTCATCAAGAGGGAAATGGCTGCTCATGTGCTCACACATGATGAGGCCAACTGCCATCACGTTGCGGTTGACCGTCCCGTCGTTGCGCTGAGCCTCATACCACTGCTCAATGTCTGCATCGAGCACGTCGGCAATACTTTCAGCGTTCACACAGCAGCCTTTTCGGTTTCTTGACGTCCCATCGCCATAGCAGCTGGCACCAGCGCATGTTCAGCGAGCCATTTGATCACTGGCACACAAACTGCATCGCCGAGGCCAAACAGCGCCTGGGCATCGGTGACTGCGGAATAGTCAAACCCATCTGGAACCCCCTGAAGCCGGGCGTACTCGCGGGGCGTCATCCATCTTGCTCGTACTCCATCTGGGGAGATTTCGACAACTGCCTGTCGAGATGAGCCACCTCGCGCTGTGCGGAGACAGCCGGAGATGTCGTCTGAGCGGATTTCCCACACAGGGATCCCATTGCGAGTCCGACGGTAGGCGGTGCGCCACTGGGTGATCCTGTCCTGCCCAAGTAGAGCTAATCGATCTTGATGGAGGGGAGAAAGCGATCCCATGAACTTCCCAAACCGCTTACCGTCCCACCACCGCTCGTCGCTGGCGTCGAGACGTTCCACCACATCATTGAGCCAGCGATCAGCCTGCACGGGAATCGGAACCGAAAGCTCTTGAAGCATCAGATCTTGATTGGCCCTCACGAACGCGGCCACTGACTCAGAGCGGAGCGGTCCAGCCATACCCGAAGCCTCACCGCCAAGTGGTTCGAGAGTGCCAATGATGAACAAGCGGGGTCTCGACTGGGGAACAAACCAGCTTGCATCCACGGTCAGCACGTCACAGAAGTATCCCGACTTGTTGAGTTCTCCTATCGAGACTCGGAGGTCTTCCCCTCCCCTGGAGGACACGAACGATGACACGTTCTCGATCATCACCACGGGCGGGATTCGCTCTCCCATCTCTCTCAGGACTCGCGAGAATTCAAAGAACAGCCCCGACTGCTCGCCGTCCAACCCTTTCCGATTCCCCGCGAGCGACAGGTCCACACAGGGGAAGCTGGCCGTCGCGATGTCAACTTTGGGAACCGAGCACCCCTGTACATCTCGAATGTCCCCTAAGACATAGTGCGCATCATCAAAATTGGACGCATACACCGCATGCTTGACCGGCTCGATGTCGTTTGCCCACACTACATCGATGCCCGCCCGCTCCAAACCCGCCCTCACCAGGCCAATCCCGGCAAAGAACTCCGCTGCTGCCAAGTGCCGATGCGAGTGCACAGAATGACCATAGCCGTGGCCAGTGATGATCTCGGGGGCCAGCCAACTAATCATATGCCGCCAGTCGTTCAAGAAGAGTGTCGATCATCTCGCCAACAGGGCGCATGTCGTCAAGTTTCTTGGTGATCTTGTATGTGACGTCCTGATCCTGCGCCATCATGACTAATCGTCCCGCTAGGCCGTCGATTACTTCATCCTTGTGCCAGACGTTGAACACGACCTGCTCCGGGCACACCCCGAGACACAGCAAGAAGGAATAGGTCCGGTCTAAACGGACGTGGTTGAACTGGAAAGTGCCGTTCGCGCCCAATGAAGCGGTTTTGACCTCGGTTCGCTGCTCCTCGATAACCATGTCGATTTCCGATGTTCGACTGCCATTACCGATCTTGAATCCTGCGTTGCCCAGATATCTGCGGACGAACTCCTCACCAATCTCGCCTCTGTTGGTGTTGCCCAGCATCCGATATCCGATGAGCGGCGAGTCCGCCCAGATGTCCTCTGGGCTGTGCTCGCGTATGATGCTCGCCAGGAGTTCTACGGCGTCCATCAGGGCGCTTCCCATATTCTCTTACTGCCATCGGACTTCCAGAAGACCAAGAAGTACGAGTGGTTCTTCCGTGCGTGAACTTGCTGGACCGCACGGCTCACGCCGGGCCGATTCTTTCGCATCACCACGAACAGGTCTTCGGCTACGAAACCCATCTGTTCGTATGCCTGCATGATCTCGACGTGGGTGAACCGCTGCCGGTTGGAGCACACTTCGTCCTGACACTTCACAATCAACACGCCCTTGTCACGGAGCACTCTGTGCGCTTCCGAGCCAGCATCCTCATACAGTGAGAGCACGGCTTCGTGATATTTCTTGTTCGTCCTGTTGCCTGTCCCATTGTTCCGATAGTGGCGCTCAAACGCCTGGTGCGCAGTGTGCGCTGTCCCCCCCGGTGAGTGCATATACGGCGGGTCGAGCACAACACAGTCGATTTCGCCATCGCTGTAGGGAAGCGCCCTACAGTCGATACCGTTCTGAATGTCCGTCGCCAGTAATTGATACATTCCATTTGGAACGTTCCGCCAAAAAACGCCTTTACCGAAAGTCACGTCAGCGACAACACTGCTCGGCGCCACGTACAAGTCCATTATCCGCGGGAACACGTCGTCGTTTCCCTCGGCGTATGCGCTGAACACTAGGTCGTTGGTTGGCATTCCGTTGCGCACGCGACGTGCTGACGCCTCCTGGACAAACAGGCTGTCGCTCTGAACAGTGCTCATGTTGCCATTTCCTCCTTCATTTTGCGAGCATCGGGCCGTCTGAGATCAGCTGGCCTCACCAGGCCAATCCCGGCAAAGAACTCCGCAGCTGCCAAGTGCCGATGCGAGTGCACAGAATGACCATAGCCGTGGCTAGTGACAGTTGCGGGGACCGCCACAACGAGGGCCACGTCGCTACTATCGGGCCATGAGTGGGCTGCCGGAGGGGTCTTGGGCTTCTTCGGAGGCGACTCGGAAGTCGATGCAGGGGAACCGCAGCCGGGATACCAAACCGGAACTGGCGGTGCGCTCTGCAGTACACCGCCGGGGGCTGCGGTACCGGGTGGCGGCTCGGCCGTTGCCTGAGCTGCGGAGGACAGCCGATCTGGTGTTTCGCAAGGCCAAGATCGCGGTGTTCGTGGACGGCTGCTACTGGCACGGCTGCCCTGAGCATCACACCCAGCCCGCCACCAATCCCGAGTACTGGTCAACCAAGATCACCGGCAACATCGCCCGCGACCAAGACACCGACGCCCACCTCGCCGATGCGGGCTGGACGGTTATGCGCTTCTGGGAGCACGAGAGCCCGGAATCCGTGGCCGACGCAGTGGAGCAGTCGGTACGAGCCGCCCTAAACCGGCGCTAGCCGCGAGATGCGCTGCAAGAGTTCCAACCTGGCCCGAAGATCCTTGTCCCCGGCCCACCGAGGCATCTGTCACAATAGAAGTGAGCATCCTGCAAAATAGAAAAATAACCTCTTCAAAACAGAATTCCACGCTAACCTGCATGACGGTGCTGGAACGGAGGATCGCAAACGTCCGACACGGCTCGCTGCTGGAGCGCCGCCTCGCCGCCTACCCGGCGGTTGCGCTGGTAGGGCCTCGCCAGTGCGGCAAGACCACACTCGCTCGGCCGCTCGGAGCCCGCTACTACGACATGGAGCTCGAATCCGACCGCCTAAGGCTGGATCTCGAGTGGGCGGAGATGGCCGAAGGTGGAGATCTCGTAGTCATCGACGAGGCCCAAGCAGCCCCGGAGATCTTCCCTCGCCTGCGCAGCACCATCGACGCAGACCGTCGCCGAAATGGGCGCTTTTTGCTTTTGGGGTCAATCTCGCCGTCACTCATGAAGAACGTCTCGGAGTCGCTCGCCGGCCGTCTAAGCGTGGTGGAACTGACGCCGATGTCGTGGCTAGAGCTGCCCGGCGAATGCCGCGAGAGGTTGTGGCACTACGGCGGCTTTCCCGACGGCGGAGTGCTCGACGGCAGGGGCTTTCCCGACTGGCAGCACGATTATCTGAGCCTGCTCGCCCAGCGCGATCTACCGTCCTGGGGACTGCCGGCCACTTCGCGGACTACCCAGCATCTCTTCGAGCTATTGGCCACATCACATGGCCAGCAGTGGAACGCCAGCGAGACGGGCCGCGCCCTGGGCCTCTCCTACCACACGGTGAACGCCTATGTGGATTACCTGGAAGGAGCGTTCTTGCTCAGGCGCCTACCGGCCTACCACGCCAATGCGCGCAAGCGACTCACCAAGCGGCCGAAGGTGTACTGGCGCGACAGCGGCCTGCTACACAGCCTGTGGGGAGTCGGCGACGCCTCAGAAGTGGCAGGGCAACCGATGGTGGGCGCGAGCTGGGAAGGACATGTAATCGACCAAGTGCTGACAGCCTTGCAGCAATCCGGGACGCGCTACAGCGCTTCGCACCTGCGCACCGCTGACGGTCGCGAGATCGATCTGATCTTGAACGTCAGGCAAGAACTCTGGGCCATCGAGATCAAGCTCACCACCAATCCCAGCCGATCTGACATGGCCCGCTTGAACGAGACGGCCGATCTGATCGGAGCCCACCGGCGGTTCCTGGTGACCCGAAGCCCAGAGACGGCCAGCACCGGCGCTCAGACCGCCTGCAACATTGCCCACATGATCGCTCAGGCAAGCGAACCGCAGTGAGCCACCAACCCCGAGTACTGGTCAACCAAGATCACCGGCAACATCGCCCGCGACAAAGACACCGACGCCCACCTCGCCGATGCGGGCTGGACGGTTATGCGCTTCTGGGAGCACGAGGAGCCGGAACGCGTCGCTGACGCGGTTGAGCGGTCGGTACGAGCCGCCCTGGGCCGTTCTTAACAGCGGAAGCGGAGGGCTCGGGATTGGCGGCGGGTGGTGATCTGGGCGGCGCGTTGGTCGGGGGTGAGGCGGGTGACGAAATCAGGGAGGTGGCGGTCGAGTTCGGAGAATGGCACCACTTGGGCCTCGGGGGTGGGCATCGTTGAGCTGAGCACCCAACGGAAGGTGATGAGGGCTTCGAGGCGGCCTTCGGTGTCGAGCCAGTTCTGCACGCCGGGGTCGTGGTGGGCCACCACGATGCGGAACCGGCCGTCGGGATCGACCGCGATTTGGGCGTTGTTGAGGCTCACGGTGCGGTTGGCGAAGTCCAGCGACTCAAACCAGGCATAGCTGTAAATCATGAACGACCAGTACTGGGCGTCGGGAACGTCGCAGGTAACGATCATGGCCTCGTCGGGGGCGAGTTCATAGGAGCAGCCGCCGTAGCCGATGGCATCGGCCCCGCCGGGCACCGAGCGAGGGCCATAGAACTCGTTGGGCGGGGCAGCCTTGCGGCTTCGCTCCATCCACTGGTTCCAGAACCCCAAGGCGTCGTCGGCCCAGGTCATCGCCCGGTCCAAACCATCGGACAGATCACCAGGATCGAGAGGCGAAGGGTGCTGGCCCTCGCTGCCCAGCCGCTGTATGGAGAACCGCCCCGGCTCGTCGACTCCCCAGTCCACGTTGTACTCCCGCACCGAGATGTGGTCGGTGTGCTCGTCGATGGGCAGCCAGTTGCCGTCGTGGGGGATGGCACTGGCGATGAAGCTGAAGCTGCCGTCCGGCTCGACGGCAAAATCGTCGCTGGAGCGCTCGGCGGTGATGCCCAGCCGGTTCTGGTGCATCTCCCCATGGGCGCTTTGAACCACGAACATCGACCCTGGCGGCAGCCACCCGGTCACCTGATAGGAGTGCTCGGCGCTCACATGAGCCCGCCAATAGGTGTTGTCCACGTTGGGGCCGCCCCAGCGCATGACATCATCGTTGTGGCGGTACATCACCGGAAAGTCCCGGCCGCAGAACTCCACCTGCTCAAGCCAGCCCTGCATGAGGAGCCTACCCAGGTGCCGATAGCCCTCGGCCCGATCAGCCGCCCCCGCCGGAAAGTCGTCTTCCAACAGCCGGTCCCCCGCCATTTTCAACCGGTCGCAAAACTCCCGCCACGCCTCGCCCGATACCAACTTTTGCTCGTTATCCACGCCGACGAAGCTAGTTGACGCTTGTCCGACGGGTTGTCAGATCAAATGCCGGGGGCGTGGCGGGTGAGGACTCGCAGGGAGCCGGTGGCGGGGAGTTCGCTGAACGCGCCGGAGTCCATGGCCCGGCAGTAGACCTCATAGGGGGGGCGGCCGCCGTCGGCGGGGTTGGGAAACACGTCGTGGATGGCCAGGCGGCCTTCAACGGCTAAGTGCGGCACCCAGTTCTCGTAGTCGGCGTGGGCCGGCTCGGTGCCGTGGCCTCCGTCGATGAACAAAAAGGCCAGCGGGGTGGACCAGTTTTGGGCGATGGGCACCGAGTCGCCCACCAACGCCACCACGCTCTGCTCTAGCCCGGCCTGGTAGACGGTGCGGCGGAAGTGGGGCAGGGTATCGATCAGGCCCACCTCGGGGTCCACCAGGTCGGGCTCGTGCCATTCCCAGCCGGGCTGGTTCTCCTCCGACCCCCGGTGGTGGTCGAGGGAAAACAGCACCCGGCCCTGGGTTTGGGCGGCGTCGCCCAGATACACCGAGGACTTGCCGCAATAGCTGCCCACTTCGAGCAGCGGGCCAGCTACCTCTAGATCGCACGCTGCTTGATAGAGGGCCAGCCCCTCGTCGGGGGGCATGAACCCCCGGGCGGCCTCAGCGAATGCCCGCCGACTGGGATCCATCTTCTGCCATCTCCCGGACTTGCTCGGAAGGGCCGTCGTCCTCCGACGGGGGGCCAAACAGGTATCGGTCGCACACGGCGTACTTCACCAGCCAGACCGCGCCAAAGGCCCCAATCGACGCCGCAGATATGAACCAGCCGTTGTTGGTAACCGCGTCTACCAATCCCACGGTGAGCGACGACAGGGCCAGCCCGGCCAGGGAGACCAACCAGAAGGGCAGCACCTCGCGGCCCCACTGACTGCGGCCGTAGCGATCCCACACCCACAACCGGTTCAGGTGGTACACGGGGATGTTGGCAATCAAGAACGCCACCAAGTTGGATGCCAGTCCCGACCAGCCGAACAGGTCGTAGCAGACGCGCAAGATGGTCTGCCCCAGCACTATCCCTACCGCCGATGTGCCGCTATAGCGCAGCAGACGCGGCCAGTTGTCCATGACATGAGCGCGAACCAAGACCAAGAGCGACATGGGGACCAATAAGCGTAGCCGAGGCGCCCTCAGATCGAACTACCGCAGTTGCGGGCGCTATAAGGGCTGCCTAACGCGGGGAGTAGGATCAGGCGGTCATGCAGGCAGAGGTAGACGGTCTCATCAAACTGCTGGATCTGGAACCCATCGAGAAGGACATCTTCCGCGGAGTCAGCCCCCAAGAAGACCGCCAACGGGTGTTCGGCGGCCAAGTGGCCGGACAAGCCCTGGTGGCCGCCACTCGCACGGTGGAAGACCGAACGGTCCACAGCCTTCAGGCCTACTTCATTCGGCCCGGCGACGTTTCCGCCCCCTTGTTGTACCTGGTGGAACGGGTGCGAGACGGTCGCTCCTTCACCACCCGGCGGGTGACCGCCATCCAGCACGGCCAGCCCATCTTCGCCATGTCGGCCTCGTTCCAGCGCCATGAAGAGGGTTTTGAGCATCAAACCGAGCTCCCAAGAGGAATCCCCGACCCTGAAGATCTGGAGCCGTTCGTATGGCCAGACTTTCCGGTAGACGACCAGGGCCGAATGATTCGCCCGATCGAACTTCGCTATGTATCGGGCTCGCCCGAGCAGCGGGGGCAGAGCCGAGAGCCTCGCTTGCAGGTGTGGTTGAGGGCCACCGGAACCCTGCCCGTCGACCCGGTGCTGCACACTTGCATGTTCACCTACGCCAGCGACATGACGGTGCTGGACACCGCCACCAAGGCCCTTCCAGTGCAGGGCAACGAGATCGACATCCAAGCGGCCAGCCTTGACCACGCCATGTGGTTCCACCGCCCGCTGCGCATGGACGACTGGATCTTCTTGGACCAGGTGTCGAACTCGGCCTCCAACGCCCGTGGTTTGGCTTGGGGCACGGCGTGGAACCGCACTGGCGAGTTGGTGGCCTCGGTGGTGCAGGAGGGCTTGATCCGGCCGCTGCGAAAGCAGCCATGAGCATTGTTGGGCGACTGCTGGCGGTGATCGCCGCGGTCTTCCTACTGGCCACTGCCTGCGGGGGCGACACAGGCGACGACGTACGCGTTCTCACGCCGTCAGGCACGGCGACGGCCTCAGGCAGTTCCACCTCCGGCTCGGACCCCGAACGCCCCACGCCCAACCCCACGACTCCCCCCACGCCCGCGGAGCGCGCCGATGTTGCTCCCACAGCCGAACCCATCCCCGAACAGAACGGGAATGACATCGACACCCAGCCCGAGCCGTCACTAGTGCTGACTCCGGTGGTGTCGTTGCCCGACCCCATAGCCCTGGTGGCCCGACCGGGTACTGGCAGCGGCAGGGGAGATCTATACGTGGCCACCCGGGCTGGAATGGTGTGGTTGCTCAGTGCTGACGACGACGAGCCTCCGGAAATGGTGCTGGACATCGGCGAGCTCACCACCATCACCAATTGTGAGGACGGGCTGCTGGGCGTTGCTTTCTCCCCCGACGGCTCGAGCCTCTACGTCCACTACACGGACCTGAGCGGCAGGAACCAGATCGTGGAGTACCCGATGAGCGGGCACCGTGTGCAGGGCGACCAAGGCCGGGTGGTCCTGAGCGTGGACCAGCCGTTCTGCAACCACAATGGTGGCCATATCGCCTTTGGACCCGACGGCTACCTGTGGCTTGGCTTCGGCGACGGAGGTGGGGCCAACGACCAGTTCGGCCACGGGCAGAATTTGGACAGCCTGTTGGCCACAATCGTCCGCATCGATCCTGAGCCCGACGACGAGGCCGACTACGCCGTTCCCGCCGGCAACCCGTTTGCCGCCGGAGGGGCGCGACCTGAGATCTGGGCCTACGGAGCCCGCAACCCGTGGCGGTTCTCATTCGACCGGACCACCGGCGACCTGTGGATCGCCGATGTGGGCCAGAACGACTGGGAGGAGATCCACGTTCTGCGGGCCGCCGACGGCTGGGCGCCGGGGGCCAACTTGGGCTGGCCGCTTTACGAGGGCAACGAGCGGTTCTCCGGTTCTGCCACCCCCGACGATCTGGTGTTCCCCGTCCACGTTTACGGCCACGACCTGGGCTGCTCGGTCACCGGCGGCCATGTGTACCGGGGCTCGGCCATTGCCCACTTGGCGGGTGCTTACGTGTTCGGCGACTACTGCGCCGGTCGCCTTTGGGCGCTGACCATTGACGACCAGGGAATGGACGCCCGAGTGGAGCTAGAAATCTCCGTCCCACAAGTAACGCTGGTCTCATTCGGCGAGGACGCCTCCGGCGAGATCTACGTGCTCAGCTTCGACGACACCGTGTACCGCCTGGAGCTTGCCTCCTAGCCGCTAGCCGGATTCGTACCAGCCGGAGGCGATCAAGATGTCGTCTCGCTTCAAGATCCAGGTGTGCTTGGTTTCCTGGTTGCCGCTTTGGGGGTTGAGATAGATGTATTCCACCCACTTGCCCGTCTCGGTGGCGGTAACCATCTCATCGGCGGCCAACCGGCCCTCAGGGGTGGCGCCGAGAATCTCGATGAGGGTCATACCCACGTTCTCGGGGACGGTGGGATGGGCCAGCACCACCCCGTCGAGGTCGACGACGAACCCATACCACTGGCCGTCCACGCTGGGGGGATCAGTGCTGTCGGGGGAATTCAAATGGTCGATCAGGGCACCGCGCCCGTTGCTCTCATAGAACCACACCGCGTCTTCGACGAATGTGCGGGTGTACGAGCCGGGTTCGGCTTTGGTGGGACGGGGGATGGGATAGGAGTCCTCGTACCAGCCTGATACGAAAACCAAGTCGTCTCGGCGGATAGCCCAGGCGTGCTTGGTGCCGCCGGTGTCGGTTTGCGGGTTGTAGAACACGTAGTCCACCCAGTGGCCCGACTCGGGCGCAGCCTTCAACAGCGGGCCGTAGACGTGGCCGGTTATGTCCACATTGTCGCCCGAGTTGGTACCTACCCGGGAGGGAATGGTGGCGTGGGCCGCAAGAACGCCCGTGTCGGCATCCATGATGAACAGATACCACTGGTCGTCGGCGCCGGCCTCGTTGTTGTAGTAGTCGATGGTGGCTTGCCGGCCGATCTCCTCGTACCGATCCAATGCCTGCTGCACATACCACTTGGTGTATGCGTCCGGCTCGGTCTTGGGGGGCGGTGCTGTTGTGCCATCGTCATCGCTGCCGCACGCCGCGGCCGCCTGGCCTAACAACAGCAACAACGCCACTACAGCGATGATCGCCCGACTCCGGCGAGTAACCACACTATGAGCCATCATGTTCTTATGAGAATGAGCGGGGGCGAGGCCTTAGTCAAATCGCTGGTGGGCGAGGGCGTCGAGGTTGTGTTCGGTATCCCCGGCATCCAGCTCTATGGGATTGTGGCCGCCTTGCGAGACGAGCCCGGCATCGAGATGGTTACCACCCGTCACGAACAGGCCGCCACCTACATGGCCTACGGATACGCCCGAGCGTCGGGCAAACCCGGTGTGGCCTTGGTGGTTCCCGGTGTGGGCATCTACAACGCGGCGGCGGGGTTGGCCACCGCCTATGCCCGCTCGTGCCCGGTGCTTCTGATTGCGGGGCAGATTCCCCGAGGCCAGATGGGAAAGAACCTCGGCGGCGTCCACGAGATCGAAGACCAGATCGACATCGTGCGCCCCATCACCAAATGGCGACAGCAAGCCCTCACACCGCAAGCGATGCCGGGGGCCGTCACCGAGGCGTTCCGACAGATGCGAACTGGTCGTCCCCGCCCGGTTTATATCGAAGTCCCTCCCGATGCCGGGGTGGAGCGAGACGACGTCGAATTGCGGGGGCCTGCTCCCATCTCACGAATCATGCCCAGCTCTGAACAGTTGGAAGAAGCGGCTTCTGCCATCGCGCAATCCCGTTTACCGGTGATAGTCGCCGGTGGCGGAATAGGCCTATCCGGCGCCGAGCAAGCACTCCTGGAGTTGGTCGAAGCCTCAAACATCCCGGTGGTGACGTCGGGGGGCGGCAAAGGGGCCATTCCCGACAGCCATCGGTTGTGCTACGGCTCATGCGTCAGCCCCGGCGGTGAGCGCCACGAGATGAACCAGTTGCTCGACGTGATGAAATCCGCCGACGTGGTGATCGGCATCGGGACACGCTTTTCTCTGGGCAACCCCGCCGGGGAAGCGTCCACCCTGGTGAACATCAACATCGACGACTTCGACCTCAACCGGATTCAAGCCAACACCATTCCCCTGCACGGCGACGCCAGGGCGACCATCGGAGCTTTGCTGCCGCTGCTAGTTGATGCCGGATGCAAAGATCGTTCGTCGCCCGCGGACGCCGTGGCCGCGGCCCGCCGGCTGATTTCTTACTACGACATCAGAGACAAGGAGCCGCAGTACCCCATCTTGGAGGCACTGCAACGGGGCACTCCCGATGACGCATTCACCGTGTGGGACGTCACCCAGTTCGGCTTCTACGCCCGTACCCACTGGCAGGTGAACCACCCGAACACCTATATCGACTCCGGGTACTCGTTCAACCTGGGCTACGCCTTCCCGACCGCACTGGGAGCAAAGATGGCCCAACCGGATCGCCCGGCAGTGTGCGTCACCGGCGACGGCAGCTTCATGTTCAACTCCTCTGAGCTGTCGACCGCGCTCAAGTACGGAATCAACGTGGTCACCGTGGTCTTCAGAGACGACGCCTACGGCAACGTGGCGCGCGACCTCGACGACTTCTTTGCCGGCACTTACGGCACCGACTTGGCCAACCCCGATTTCGTTAAGTTCGCCCAGTCGTTCGGCGCCATCGCCATGAGGGCCAACGACCCCCTAGACCTCGAAACCATTATCCCCACCGCGCTCGAACAGCAAGCACCCGTCATCATCGACGTCCCCATCGCCCACATCCCACTGACCCGCCCCAAGCAGATCGAGCATGTGCCCAAACTGCCCTGGGCCCATCCCCAAGATTGATTGATCTCGCCCGCCAAGATATTTGGTGACATGATCTTCAGTTTGCGGCGCAAACGTGTCGCTGCGCGGGGGTAGGGTGAGCGTCGTGGCGGCTGTCTCGTTGCGTTATCCCAGTGCGGTTCCGACCGAGGAGGTGTGCCGCCACTTTGGGGACGAGATGGCAGCCATTTCCTTTTTCGAGGGGGCCAGGTGGCCGGGAGGTCCGGCTTGTCCCCGTTGTGGGGTTGAGGCCAAGACCCGGTTGCCTGACGCCTCGGGCAGGAGGTGGTGTGGTGGGTGCCGTCGGCGCTACAGCGTTCGCACTGGGACCATGCTGGCCAAAGGGCATGCCCCGCTGTGGACGTGGGCCATGGGCGTGGCCCTTACGGCCAACGGCCCGTTTGCCGTCAGACCTGGTGCGCTGAGCCAGGTTGGCGGGATTCCACCGGGAGCGGCCGCGGCGGTGGCCGATGGGATTCGCTCAGTGTGTGGAAGCCGGGTAAGCCCCTATGACCGGCCCGAGCAGCTTGCCGCCAAGATCACGGAAGCCCTGGGCGATAACAGAACAGCGAGTCGAGGCGAATCCCACCGAGAGCCGTTGAGCTGGATCGACGGGTTGTCCGATCATCGGGCTGTGGTTCCCGATGGCGTCGACCGGTGGCTGACTCCGCCAACTCCGCCTGAGCAGTTGGCGGTGGAGTTGGCCCCCCACCCCCGCCCGGAAATCACCGAGTGCGAGGTGCTGGTGCTGACCGTGTTGCGCTCCTATCTGGGCGGGGCCGACTCGGCCACGGTGGCCAACGCCGCAGGGATCACCCGCCGCAGCGTTCAACGGGTGCTGCGCGGCTTGGAAGCAGACGGGTACGTCGCCTCTGATGTCGCCGAGGTGCCCTGGAAGCACCGAACTCGGCGCATCTTGAGATGGAGGCTGGTGCTGTGTGGTCTCACCGGTGATCTGCTCCCCTATCTGCCGCTGATGCGTTGGCGCCGACGGGCACCGTGCCCAGAGACGCTGCCGGCCGACTTCTGGCACCTGTTCTGGTCTGGTCCCGATCCTGTCGACATCCGGCTGCCCCGCGACGCGCTGGTGGTGGCCAATCGCCTGCTGAACGGGCGACTGCTGGACTTCGATGCCCGACGCTGGGCCCTGCGGTGCTTGCCGCTAGATGCCCTAGTGGCCCAAACCGGAATACCGGGATGCCCCGAGAGCGTGGAGATGTATGTCGCTGAGCTAGTCGCGCAGGAATCAGGCAACACTCGTCCCCAGGAAGCGGTCGAAGCCAGATGAACCAGATTGACCAGTGGCAGGAGGTGATCGGCCACCGCCAGCGAACCGTGTGGCCCAAAGCGGCCAAAGCCGCTATTGCCTGCCAAGGCGTGCTAGTCGGGGGCACCGCGGTCACCGTCCACCTGAAGCACCGGATCAGCGAGGACATCGACATCTTGGCCCCCAGCCCGCTTGACGCCACCGGGGTGAGATCGCTGTTGGAATCTGAAGCCGAGGTGTCCTTCGCCGTGATCGGCCTCAGCTCCCACGAGGTTCACGCCCTAGTAGACGGGGTGAGCGTTCACGTATTCGAAGATCCCAATGCCGACTCCCGCACCGAAGACGTCGCGACCTTGCAGGAGGGCCCAACAATCGACGCAATGCCGGTAGCGTCGCTGGAGGACTTGCTGGCCCTCAAGCTGGATCTGATCCGCTGGCGAAGCACGCTGCGCGACCTGATCGACCTCGCCGCCATCGACCAGCTCAGCAGTCACCCCCTCGAAGACGGCCTGGCCTACTGGCAGCAGAAGTTCGGGTTGCAGTGGGACAACGCAGCCTTGGATCAGATGGTGTTCAGGCTGAGATTCCCATCGGCAAGAGACGCCGACCCGCTGTTCGACGACTCCCGTGACCAAGTCGTCTCCTACCTGAAATCCCGAGCCCTCCAAGTAGAAGAGTCCCTGAAGCAAAGACGTTCCGCTATTGAGTAATTCTAATCAGTAGCGTAATCACCCTGGTTATACCGGCTGTGGCTCGGGGTTAGTGGGCGTAGATCCTTAGGTTAAGCCAGGCGTCGTCGGCGAGGTTTAGGAGGGGTTCGGGGTAGATGCCGAATGCGAGGGTGAATATCACCACGATGGTGATGGCTAGAGCGGGGCCTCTTGGGATGTGCAGGCGGGGGGCGTCGGGGTCGGGGGCGTCTAGGAACATGGCCACCACGATCCGCAGGTACAAGAAGGCGGCTACCACTGCGGCCAGCATGGCGATGACCGCCAGCCAGAAGGAGCGGGCGTCCACCGCCGCGGAGATCACCTCGAACTTGGCCCAGAATCCGATGGTGAACGGAATGCCGGCCTGCGACAGCAAAAGCACGGTGAAGGCTGCGGCCAGCAGCGGGCGGCGGGCGGCGAGGCCCCGCAAGTTGTCGATGCCGGTGCCCTCGTCGCCGGGGCCGCTCACCACGGTGACCACCGCAAAGCTGCCTATGGCCATGGCGGCGTAGGCGGCCAGGTAGAACAGCACGCTGGCCACGCCGTCGTGGCTGGCGGCCTGCACGCCGACGAGGATGAACCCGGCATGGCTTATCGACGAATAGGCCAGGATGCGCTTGACGTCGGTCTGGACGATGGCCATCAGCGAGCCAACCGCCAGGCTGGCGATGGCCAAGCCGAACAGCACCGGCTGCCAGTCGTCGGCAACTTCCCCGAAACCAGCCACGAACACCCGAGTCAAGGCGGCGAACCCAGCGGCCTTCACCCCGGCGGCCATGTAGGAAACCACCGGCGAGGGTGCCCCCTGATAAACGTCTGGGGTCCAAGCGTGGAACGGCACGGCAGCCACCTTGAACCCGAACCCCACCAGCAGCATGGCCAGCCCGGCCAGCAGCAGCCCGTCGTCAGTCAGCTGGTTGCCGGCCAAGAACTCCCCGATGTCGGCCAGATTGAGCGATCCGGTGGCCCCGTACACCAGCGCGATGCCATAGAGCAGAAAAGCCGACGCGAACGCCCCCAAAACGAAGTACTTGATGCCTGCTTCCTGCGACTCATTTCGGCGAAGGTGCATCGCCACCAGCACGTATACCGCCAGCGAGAGGATCTCTAGGCCAAGGAACAGAACGATCAGGTTGTTGGCCGAAGCCATGGTCATGCCGCCGGCGGCCGACAGCATGAGCAGCACATAAAAGGCCGGGCCGTCCAGGTGTTCCCGATGCAAGAAGCCCTCGGCCACCAACGTGGTCAGCACCACCGTGCCGGCCAGCAGCACGATCACAAACACTGAGAACTTGTCCACCGAGATTGCCTCGGCCACCGCTAAGGACGCCCCCTTTTCGTCCACTTGCAACCACACCGGCACCGCGGTGGCGAAGACGGCCAACCCAGCAGCCACCGTCCAAGCCGATGCAAACCAAGCCGGCAACAGGCGGCCGGCCACAGACACGATGGTCAGCAGCAGCACCGCGGCCCCGGCCATCACCAGATGAGGGGTGAGCGCCAGCCACTGGATGTCGGGGATGTCTGCTTGGGCGAGCACCGAGAGCATCAGTGGCCCTCCCCTTCGTCGCTGCCGTAACCATCCATGAGGGAGCGGAGCTCGTCGAAGCTGCCCTCGGGCCGGTCACCCACGGTGGGCGACTCGAAGTCCTCGACCGCCTCCATGTGCTCGATGAGCGCATTGACGGCGGGCTCCATCCGCTCGATCACCGGCTTGGGGTACACCCCCAAGAACACGATGAGCCCCACCAGCGGCAGCATCACCAGCTTTTCCTGCCAATTAAGATCGGGCATCGACCGGCTGGCGTCGTCCGGTGTGCCGTGGAACACCCGCTGGTAGGCCCACAGCAGATAGAGCGCGGCCAGGATGACCCCAGCGGCGGCCACCACCGCCCACCAGCGGTGGGCCACGAAGGCACCGGCCAAGATCAAGAATTCGCCCACGAAGCCGTTGAGGCCGGGCAGGCCCACCGACGACAGCATCACCACGGTGAACACCGCGGCCAGCACCGGGGCCGCCTTTTGGAGGCCGATCATCTCGGAGATCTGGCGAGTGTGGCGGCGCTCATAGATGAACCCCACCAACAAGAACAGCGCCCCGGTGGACAATCCGTGGTTGACCATCTGAAGCAGTCCGCCCTCGATGCCCTCGGTGTTGATGGAGAAGATGCCCAACACGATGAAGCCCAGGTGGGCCACCGAGGAATAGGCCACCAGGCGCTTCAGGTCGCGCTGCATGGTGGCCACCACCGCGCCGTACAAGATGCCGATCACCCCCAGGGTGAACAGCAGCGGGGCGAAGTAGCGGGATGCCTCGGGAAACAGGTACAGGCCGAAGCGGACCAGCCCGTAAGTGCCCAGCTTGAGCATCACCCCGGCCAATATCACCGACCCGGCGGTGGGGGCCTCGGTGTGGGCGTCGGGCAGCCAGGTGTGTACCGGGAACATCGGTACTTTCACCGCGAAGGCCAGGGCGAACGACAGGAAGATCCAGCGGGCGGTGATGGTGGGCAGGGCGCCGGCGTCCTCAGCCAACTCCAGCAGGTTGAACGTCACGGCCTCGCCGGTCTCTCGGGCGGTGAGCAGCGCCAGAGCAAGCATCCCCACCAGCATGAGGGCCGAGCCCAGCATGGTGAACAAGAAGAACTTGGTGGCCGCGTACTTGCGGTTCTCGTGGCCCCACGAGCCGATGAGGAAGTACATGGGGATCAGCACGACCTCGAAGAACAAGAAGAACAGCACCAAATCGAGCGACAGGAACACCCCGAGGCAGCCGGTTTCCAGCACCAGCAGCCAGATGTAATACGCCTTGGCGTCGTGGGGCGGATCGCAGGCCACTATGGCGAGGGGGAACAGCACCCCGGTGAGCACCACCAAGAACAGCGAGATGCCGTCCACCCCGACGTGCCAAGAGATGCCGGCCGAGCCCACCCACTCGGTGAGCTGGGTGAACTGGAAATCGCCGTCGTTCTTGTCGAAGGCGGCCATCAGCCACAGGGTGAGGGCGCCGGTGGCCGCCGAGGTGGCTACCGCCACCGGCTTGAGCACCGTCGAGCGAGAGGGGGCTATGAGCGCAATGGCCACCGCGCCCACCAAGGGCAGGAAGATGATGACCGGCAGTACCATCGAGCCGTCCATTACTGCCACGTCCCCAAGAGAGCTCTGGCCGACAACGCCACAGGGATTGCCATAGCAGGCATCAGAACCCTGCCCTCGTGATGAACCACACCAACAGGGCCACCGCGCCCACCGCGATACCCAGGGCATAACTGCGGACCAGGCCGGTTTGCGACGCCCTCAGCTTGGTGCCGGTGCGGCGGATCAGGGTTCCGGTGGCGTTTACCGCGCCGTCCACCACCTGCTCATCGAATTGGGTGGTGCGCTCGAAGGCCCGGCGACCGGGGCCGCCCATGAAGTGGGCGACGATCTCGTCGACACGCCAGGCCCGAGCCAAGAAGGGGTGCTCGATCCGGGCCGGGTCGATCCGGCGGCGGATGTACACCGCGGCCCCGGCCGACACCCCGCCCAAGCTGCCGATGATGGCCACAATGGCCAGCACCCACTGGGTGCCACCGCCAAATGAGAGATGGCCCTCGCTGCCGAACAGGGACGGCTTCAACCAGTTGCCCAGGAAATGGACATCAGAGGTGAACGGCAGATTCAATACCCCGGCCACAATGGCCAGGCCAGCCAGCAACACCAGCGGAACGGTCATGGTCCAGGGCGACTCGTGGGGGTGGCGGTGGGGCAGGGCATGCTCGGCCTCTTCGCCAGCCTCAGCCTTGACTTCTTCATCCGTCCAGCGGGGCGGGCCGAAGAAGGTCATGAGCACCAGCCGGGTCATGTAGAAGGCGGTGAGGATGGCGGTGATCAGCAGCAGCAGCCACAGAACCTTGTTCTCGCCGTAGGCATAGGCCAGGATCTCGTCCTTCGACCAGAAGCCGGAGAACGGCGGCACCCCGGCGATGGCCAGCCAGCCGGCCACGAAGGTCATCGAGGTGATGGGCAGCAGCCGGGCGAGGCCGCCGTAGCGGCGAATGTCCTGGTCGCCGTCCATGCCGTGGATCACCGACCCGGCTCCCAAGAACAGCAGGGCCTTGAAGAAGGCGTGGGTGACCATGTGGAAGATGGCGGCCACATAGGCCCCCGAGCCCACGGCCACGAACATGAACCCGAGCTGGCTCACGGTGGAGTAGGCCAGCACTTTTTTGATGTCGTTTTGGGCCACCGCGATGGTGGCGGCCATAAGCGCGGTGCCCAGGCCCACCCACATGATGAGGTCGGGCACCCAGCCGTGGGCCTCGGCGATGACCGGGCTCATCCGGGTGAGCAGATAAACCCCGGCGGTGACCATGGTGGCGGCGTGGATGAGGGCCGACACCGGCGTGGGGCCGGCCATGGCGTCGGGCAGCCAGATGTGCAGGGGGAACTGGGCCGACTTGCCCGCCGCGCCCACCAGCAGCAGCACGACAATGGCCGACGCGGTACCAGCGGCCACCCCGTCTTGTTCGAGGTCGAAGAAGATCTCCCCGTACTGGAGCGACCCGAAGGTCAAAAACGCCAGGAACATGGCCACCAGAAAGCCCCAGTCGCCCACCCGGTTGGTGACGAACGCCTTCTTGCCCGCCGAGGCGTTGGCCTCGTCGGTGAACCAGAACGAGATCAGCAGATACGAGCAGGCTCCCACTCCCTCCCAGCCCAAGAAGGTGAGCAGCATGTTGTCGCCCAGCACCAGCATGAGCATGGAGAAGGCGAACAGGTTTAGGTAGATGAAGAACTTGGAGAAGCCCTCGTCGCCGTGCATGTAGCCGATGGAATAGAGGTGGATGAGGGCCCCCACCCCGGTCACGAACAGGGCCATGGTGACCGACAGCGGGTCGGCCAGAAAGCCGATGTCCACCGCCAGCTTGCCCGCGGGCACCCACTCGAACAGGGTGAACACCGTCTCCCGCTCGTCGCCCTCATGGCCCAATAGCCCGACGAACACCAAGACCGTGGCGGTGAACGAGCCGCCCATCATGGCGGTGGCCAGCCAGCCGGCCCGAGGCTCGCCCAGGCGTCGGCCCAGCGCCATCAAGATCAGCACCCCGGCCAGCGGGAAGGCGGGGATCAGCCATACCAGATCGACGAGCGTGTTCATGAAGCCACTCCCGGCCTCATCCCTTCAGCGCCGACAAGTCGTCGGCGGTGGCCTGGGGGCGGCGGCGATTGATGGCCACCACAATGGCCAGCCCCACCACAACCTCGGCGGCCGCCACCACCAGCACGAAGAACACCGACACCTGCCCTCCGATGTCGTCCAGCTCACGACCGAAGGTGATGAAGGTGAGGTTGACCGCGTTGAGCATCAGCTCCACGCACATGAACATGATCAGCGGATTGCGCCGCACCAGCAGCCCGACCGCGCCGATGGTGAAAAGCCCGGCGGCCAGGATCAGATACCAGGAGGCGGTGACCATCAGTCGTCTCCTGTGGATTTCTGGGCTTCATCGCTGCGGCCCATGCGGCGGGACATGACCACCGCACCCACCACCGAGATGGTGAGCAGGGCGGCGGTGGCCTCAAAGGCGTAGACGTAATCGGTGAACAACACATCGGCGATCTGGCGCAAGTTGGAGGACTCATCGGTGATTTCTCCAGTCAACGCCTCTCGGCCCGGCAGGCCGATGTCGCTGGTCACCAAGAAGGCCACGGCCAGGCCGAAAGTCCCGGCGCCCACCACCGCAGCCAGAGCCCGTTGCCCGGTGATGGGCTCCACCGACAAATCTTCGAGCCGGTCGACGCCCAACAGCATGATCACGAACAAGAACAGCACCACGATGGCGCCGGCATAAACGATGATCTGCACCGCGGCCAAGAAGTGAGCCTCCAGGTTGAGGAACAGAACGGCCATGCCGAACAGGGTCCCCACCAGGCTCAACGCAGCGTGTACCGGGTTGCGGGCCAGGACCACGCCTAGCGCCCCGGCCAACACGATGACCGCGCACACAATGAAGACTGCGGTCTCCATCAGTGGTGGCCCCCCTGGTCGTCATGGTCATCGTCGGTAGCGTCGGCGTCGGCTGAATCCTCCTCCGACTGACCCCGCTCAGGAGAGCGGATGCCGTAACCCAGCTCTCCCGACCATGCCACCTGGCCCTCGTAGTCGGCCCGACCCGACGGGGATGTGGCCCTCACCCACGCCGAGGTATGCTCGTCATCGCCGGGCTTCCAGTCCTCCCAGGGGAGTTGCTGGGGCCGCCCGTCGTCGCCCACCACCAGCTCGTCTTTGGTGTAGATGGCGTCGGAGCGGTTGGTGAACGAGAACTCGAACAGCTTCGACTCGGTGATGGCCTCGGTAGGGCAGGCCTCCACGCACAGATCGCAGTGGATGCACCGCAGGTAGTTGATCTCGTAGACGTAGCCGTAGCGCTCACCGGGTGACACCGGATCGTCGGGCGGGTTGTCGGCACCCCGTACATAGATGCAACGGGCCGGACAGACTCCGGCGCACAGCTCGCAGCCGATGCACTTCTCCATGCCGTCCTCGTAGCGATTCAGCACATGACGGCCATGGAAGCGCTCGGGCTTGGGCCGCTTCTCGTCGGGGTATTGAGTGGTAACCACCCGACCCGTCTCGGTGCCCTTGAACATCTTGCGGAGCGTGACCGCAAACCCTTGGAGGTATCCCATTAGGCGAAGCCTCCTTGGAACATCTTGCAGATAGTGACTGCGAACCCCTGGAAGTAACCCATCAGGCGAAGCCCCCTTGGGGATCGAGCTCTCGCCGTTGTCGGGCGCTGCGCAGGGCCAGGGCCAACAGCCCGGCCAAGGCGGCCATGATGGCCACGACCACCAGCATGGTGGCGAATCGGTTCCATCCCCGGTCGCCGGCCACGTCATAGGAGGCCAGCACCAAAAGCCACCCCAACGACAGCGGGATGAGCAGCTTCCAGCCCAAGTCCATGAGTTGGTCGTAGCGGAATCGGGGCAGCGTGGCCCGCAGCCACACGAAGGCGAACAGGAACAGCATCAGCTTGACGAAGAACCACAGAACGCCCGACAGCCAGCCCACGGTGGTGATGTCGGGGCCGTTGGGACCGCCCAGGAAAAGGGTCACCACGATGGCCGACATGGTGATCATGTTCATGAACTCGGCCAGAAAGAACAGGGCGAACCGGATGGAGCTGTACTCGGTGTGGAAGCCGCCGACCAGTTCCTGTTCGGCCTCCACCAAATCGAACGGGGGCCGGTTCAACTCAGCGGTGGCCGCGATCAAGAAGATGACCATGGGCACCACCCAGGTGACCCACAGGTTCCAGTTCCACACCGATTGCTCAGACACGATCTGATGGGTGGACAGGCTGCCCGACTTCAACAGCACCGCAGCCAGCGACAACCCCAGCGCAGCCTCATAGGACACCATCTGGGCCGAGGCCCGCACCGACGCCAGCAGCGGATACTTGGAGCCCGACGACCAGCCGGCCAGCATGACCCCGTAGACCGCTACCGACGACATGGCCAGCACCAGCAGGATCCCCACCGGCGGGTCGGACACTTGGAGGAAGGTCTCGTGGCCGAACAAGCTGACCTGGCCGTTGCCGCCGCTGAAGTTGCCCCCCACGGGGACCACCGCGAACACCAAGAAGGCGGGCACCAGCGACAGGTAAGGGGCCAGCTTGAACACGAACCGATCGGATTGCTCGGGAATCAGGTCTTCCTTGAAGAACAGCTTGATGCCGTCGGCCAGTGTCTGGAAGATGCCGAACGGCCCGGCCAGGTTGGGCCCGATGCGGTTCTGCATGTCGCTGATGACCTTGCGCTCAAACCAGATCATCAACATGACGGCCACCAGCAGCAAGGCAAAGGCCACCCCCACCTTGAGCAAAGTGATGAGCACCTCGGCCAGGCCCACCCCGCCGGTGTACAGCGGATCGAGGCCGAGAACACTCGGACCGAGAACCGCGGTCATCCGGTTTGGATCCTCAGGTCGGTGACCACAGCGTCGGGGTCGATCAGATCTCGCACGTCCAAGTCGGGGTGATTGAACCCAAACGCCGCTGTGCCCCGAGGCACGCCGGGGTCAGCGACCACCGGCACGCTCATTTCGCCCACATGGGAAATGACCTGCACCTCGGCGCCGGGATCAACCCCGGCTCGCTGGAAATCAGACGGGTTCAGGCCGAGCACCGCGTCGGGAGCCAGCCCGCTCAGCGAGGGGGAGTGCTGGACGAGCGTCCCTCGGTCGTACATCCGCCGTGATGACACCAGGCGCAGACTGTAGGAGTCGACGTTGGGTACCGGAACGACTGCTTCGGGCGGGGAGTACACGATTGATGTGCCTCCAACCACCACGCCGTCGGTCTCGTGATCGATGGCCTCCAAGGAGAGGTCTTGGTGCGATGGCGCCAACCGGATGATCTCGTCCCACACATCCTCGGGGCCGGCGAAACCGAAGTCGGCGCCCAACCGCCGGGCGAGCTCAGAAGCGATGGCCCAATCGGCCCGCGCCGTACCCGGTGAGGTGACGACCTGGCGCTCCCGCGTGATTCGACCCTCCATGTTGGTGTGAGTACCCCGGCGCTCGCCGAACCCGGCCGAGGGAAACACGATGTCGGCCCGGGCCGCAGAGGGGTGCAGAAACAGGTCGGAGGCAATGACCGTGCCCACGCTGTCCAGGGCGGACTCGGCCGCTTTGCGGTCGGGGAAGTCGCCCAGAGGATCGGCGCCCAGCAAGATCAGCACGTCGATGCTTCCATCGGCAGCCGCTCTCAGGATCCCCCGGGCGTCAGCGCCGGAAGATGCGGGTACCGAACCCCACGTTTCGGCCAGGGCGGTGCCGCCGTCGCCCAGGGCTACCCGGCCGGGCAGCAGACCAGGGGCCAAGCCCATGTCCAGGGCGCCCAGCACGTTGCCCCGGTGCAGTGCGGGCAAAAAGGCAATGCCCGGTCGGCTGCCGGCGGCCAGCAGCTTGGCCAGCCTCATGAACTCGGCCGCGGCCTCCACCGTGGGGCCGGCCGCCTCGGCCAGAGAGGTGCGGCCCAGGATCACGGTGATCGGCCGGTCGGTCCGGTCGGCCAGCGCAGCCGCGGCCGCGCCAAGAAACTCGGCCGAAACCCCGCCGGCCTCACCGACGGGTCCGGCGTCGATGTCGCCGCCCACCAGGGCAGCGGCAACGGCGGCGACCTCGCCAGGGCGGTGGTGCAGGCGGTGGGCGGCCAGATGGCTCAACCCTGTCGCCCGGGGGGTGAGCTCGATGAGCTGCACGCCGTCGTTGACCACGGCGTGACGGAGCCTCAGATATAGAGTGCCCTGCTCTTCTTTGGGATCAGGGGCCATCAGGATCACGGTGCCGCCCGGAGTGCAAGCCCGATTGATGGTGGCCCGGGGCAGGCCGAGCACCACACCGCCAGGCAGACCGTCGTCGAGTTGGGCGTCGACGTTGTCGGTGCCGACAACCCCTTTGGCCAACCGAGCCCAAGCGTACTGATCCTCGTTGGTCAGGCGGGCCCCGCCCAAAACGGCCACCGATTGGGGCCCCTTGTTCTCTACTGCGGCCCGGATGGCGTCGGCGGCCTGGTCGAGGGCCTGGTGCCAGGAGGTCTCAACCAGCTCGCTGCCATCGGGGTCGGGCCGTCCCAGCGGAGTGCCCCGCACCAGCGGCGACCGCAGCCGCAGTTCGCTGGCAAGGGCTTCGAACGCGAAGCGATCCTTATCGGTGAGCCATCCCCAGTTGACCGCGTCGCTGTCCACTCCCTGGTAGCGCAGCACCTGGTCGCGGGAGGCCTGTACCACCACCCGGTCACCCATCGGGTTGGGGTAGGTGGACTCTGCCTCGGTGAGGTCCCAGGGACGGGCTTTGAACCGATAGGGCACCGCGGTGAGGGCCCCCACCGGGCAGATCTGCACGGTGTTGCCGCTGAAATAGGAGGAGAAGGGCAGGTCGGGGAAGGTGTTCACCTGGGTTTGGTCGCCCCGGTCTTGGAAGGTGATGAGCGGGTCGCCAGCCACATCGTCGGCGAAGCGGGTGCAGCGGTCGCACAGAATGCAGCGCTCTCGGTCCAGATACACCAGATCGTTCACCGGAATGGGCTTTTCGAAGTGGCGCTTCTCCTCGACGAACCGGCTCTCCCCCGGCCCGTAGGCCATGGTCTGGTCTTGAAGGGGGCATTCCCCTCCCTTGTCGCACACCGGGCAGTCGAGCGGGTGGTTCAGCAGCAAGAACTCCAGCACCCCGTCTTGGGCTTTGCGGGTCTGCTCGGAGGTGGTGTCCACCACCATGCCCTCGCTGACCGCCACCATGCAGGAGGGTTGCAGAGCCGGGCCGCGCCCGGCGTCGATGTCCACGATGCACATGCGGCACATGCCCACCGATTCCATCCGGGGGTGGTAGCAGAAGTGGGGGATGTACACCCCGGCCCGCTCGGCGGCAGCGATGACCCACTCGCCGGGTTTGGCCTCCACCGGTTGGCCGTTGACGGTTATGTTCACCACGGCTTCGGACTCGCTCATGACGCGACCCCCGAAGCAGTGGAGACCGATACCGGGGTGGCGGGCAGGTAGGCCTCGAATTCGCCGCGGAACCGCTCCAGGGCCGAGGCGATGGGCGAGACGGCCGACGGCCCCAGCGGGCATATGGTGGTCTGGCGGGGCGGCCAATGAATGCCGGGGCTGATGTTGTCGCACACATCCATCAACAGATCCAAGTCTTGGGGGCGGCCCTGGCCGGCCAGGATGCGGCTGAGGATCTTCTCCAGCCAGGAGGTGCCCTCCCGACAGGGGGTGCATTTGCCACATGACTCTCGGGCGAAGAACCGCACCACGTTGTGGCAGGCCTTGACCACGTCGGTGGTCTCGTCCATCACCACGATGGCCCCCGAACCGAGCATGGAGCCGGCCTTGTCCACGGTGGCCTTCTCCAGGGGAATGTCGAGGTGCTCCTCGAAGAACCACGGGGCCGACGCCCCGCCGGGGATGAACGTCTTGAGGGTGCGGCCGGGGTGCAGGCCGCCGGCATAGCGGGGGTCGAAGATGATGTCGCGGAAGGTGGTGGTGCCAAAGGGCACCTCGAACACACCGGGGGTGACCACATGGCCGGACACCGCGAACACTCGGGTGCCGGTGGAACTGTCTGCCCCCATGGCCGCGAAGGCCGCCCCGCCGTTGGACACGATCCACGGCAGGTTGGCCAGGGTCTCCACGTTGTTGACGATGGTGGGCTTGCCGTAGAGGCCGATGGACGCCGGGAAGTAGGGCGGCTTCAGCCGAGGCATCCCCCGGTTGCCCTCCAGGCTCTCGATGAGGGCGGTCTCCTCCCCCACGATGTAGGCCCCGGCCCCCCAGTGGAGGGTGATGTCCACCGAGAAGTCGTCGGCGCCCAGCACGTTGCGGCCCACAAAGCCGGCCTCGTAGGCCTCGTTGAGCGCGGCGGCCAATCGTTCCTGGGCGTGGGCCATCTCGCCTCGCACATACAGGAAGCACTGGGATAGGCCGAGGGCATAACAGGCGATCAGGCAGCCCTCGATGAGCTGATGGGGGTCGCGCTCCATGAGGAGGCGATCCTTGTAGGTTCCGGGCTCGGACTCGTCGCCGTTCACCACCAGATAGCGGGGCCACACCCCCGGCGGGCAGAACCCCCATTTGACGCCGGCGGGGAAACCGGCCCCGCCCCGGCCCAGCAGGCTGGCGGTGCGAACCTCGCCGTGGACCTCGTCCGGCGCCATCTCCAGTGCCCGGCGCAACCCGGCATATCCACCGGTGCGCTGGTAGCCGGCCAGGGTGTGGCCGTCTTCGATGTCGAAGCGGGAGGTGATGATCCGCTCGGTCATGAGCGGTCTCCGGCATCGGAGGGGTTGCGGGCCAGCCACGCGGGTTCGCCCTGGCCGTCGGGCGGCGACACCCCGGCCCGGCGGGCGTCGCCGATGTGCTGGCGGACCTGGGCCAGTTTGCCGTGGGGCGCCACCCCGGCAGTGTCGGCCCGCAGTTCGCCCACCAACCGGTCAAAGTCCTCGGAAGTGACCCGGTTGCGGTAGCGGTAGTTGACCTGGAGGCAGGGGGCCTCGGTGCAAGCGGCAATGCACTCGACGGCTTCGAGGGTGATCTTTCCATCATCGGTGGTCCCGCCGGGCTTGACTCCCAGGGTGTCTTCAGCGTGGTGGATCAGATCGGACGCGCCCAACAGGTGACATGAGATGCCGTGGCAGATGTTGACCATGTAGTCGCCCACCGGCGCCCGCTTGAGCATCTCATAGAAGCTGCACGTACCCATCACCTCGGCGGGGGTGACACCGACCAGTTCGGCGATATGGGCCATGGCGTCCTCGGCAACATAGCCGTCCTGCTCTTGGGCCAAATGCAGTAGCGGGATCAGGGCCGACCTCCGAACCGGATAGCGGCCGATGATGTCTTGGGCAACCGACAGGTTGGCGGGGTTGAGGCGGGCCACTAGCGGTCCACCTCCCCTATGGGGTTGCAGCCGATCAGACCGAGCTTCATCGGTCCACCTCCCCCATGATGGGGTCGACCGAGGAGATGACGGCCACCGCGTCGGCCACCATGCCCCCCTGCATCAGATGGGGCAGGGTTTGCAGGTTCACGAAGCTGGGGCCGCGGATGTGCATGCGATAGGGCACCGCGGAGCCGTCCGACACCATGTAGCAGCCCAACTCCCCCCGAGGCGACTCCACCGCGGCGTACACCTCGCCCGCAGGCACCTTGAACCCCTCGGTGAAGATCTTGAAGTGGTGGATGAGGGCCTCCATCGACTCGTCGATGCGGGCCCGGGGCGGCGGGGTCACCTTCTTGTCCTGTACCCGGTAATCCCCCGACGGCATCTGGTCGAGTATCTGGGCCAGAATGCGAATGGACTCCCTGATTTCGTTGAGCCTGATGGCATAGCGGTCGAAGCAGTCGCCGTAGGTGCCCACCACCACGTCGAAGTCAACCTGGTCATACGCCAGATAGGGCATGTCCCGGCGCAGGTCCCAGACATAGCCGGTGGATCGCAGTATGGGCCCGGTCACCCCCAAGGCCAGGCACTCGGCGGTGTTTATGACGCCCACTCCCTGGAGCCGCTCCCGGTAAATGGGTTGGCCAGTGAGCAAGGTGTCGAACTCGTCGAGCCGAGCAGGGAGCGTATCGAGCAGGGTGAGCACGTCGTCGCGCCAGCCGTCGGGCAGGTCGGCAGCCACCCCTCCGGGTCGGATGTAGTTGTGGTTCATCCGCAGCCCGGTGATCGTCTCCAGCAGCCGAAGGGCCTCCTCTCGCTCCCTCCAGCCGTAGAGCATCATCGACACCGCCCCGATGTCCATCCCGTTGGTGGCCTGGAACAGCAGATGGGAGCTGATGCGGTTCAACTCGCACATCAGCATCCTGATCCAGATGGCCCGAGGGGGAAGCTCTAGTCCCAGCAGCGCCTCGGTGGCCATCGAGAAGGCCAATTCGCTGAACAGCGGGGAGGCGTAGTCCATGCGGGTTACGTTGGTGGGGCCCTGGAGGTAGGAGAGGGTCTCGGCGGTCTTCTCCATGCCGGTGTGGAGGTAGCCGATGACCGGCTTCGACCGCATCACCGTCTCCCCCTCCATCTCCAGCATGAGCCGCAGCACACCGTGGGTGCTGGGGTGCTGAGGCCCCATGTTCATAACCATGCTGGTGTCGCTGGTACCGGCCTCGGCCTCCAAGCGCTCTCCATCGTCCTCGCCGATGCGAAGCACCGCGCTGTTCTCCCGTCGGCAGACGGCCTCGGCGGTGGCGGTCTCTGCTGAGGTCTCCGCAGCGCTCATCGGCCGGCCTCGGAATGAGCGGGGAAATGACCCCTGCCAACGGTGATGGCCGGCTCATCGGGTGGCCTTGAACTGGACCGGTATTCGGCCGACCGAGAAGTCCTTCCGCAATGGGTGGCCTTCCCAGTCGGGGGGCATGAGGATGCGGGTGGGATCGGGGTGGCCCTCGAAGACGATGCCGAACATGTCGGCCACCTCCCGCTCCAGGGCCTCGGTTCCGGGGAAGAGGTCGAACAAGGTGGGCACCGTGGGGTCGTCGGCCGGTACCTGGACCCGGAGCCTGACCCGGCCGGGCGCGGCGTGGGAGATGAGGGTGACCACCAGTTCGAAGCGCTCGGGCGACACCTCAGACGGCAAGTCGTCGCGGCCAGGGTGTTCCAGGTAGTCCACCGCGGTCACATCCAGGGCCGACACGTAGCCGTCGTCTCGCAGGCCGCTCACCGTTTCGATTAGCTGCTCACGGGGCACGTGCAGCACCGAATCGCTCATGTGCGGATGACCACGCCAGTTGTGCTCTGGCCGTCTTGCTGGCTCACCGCGAGGTTGGCACCGGCACCGGTTTCATCTCGGCGACGGGTGATCTCGCCGCTGATGATCTTGTCGTGGAGGGTCAAGATGGCATGCATCAGGGTTTCCGGACCGGGCGGGCAGCCGGGGGCGTAGACGTCTACCGGCACGATCTGGTCTACGCCCTGCACGATGGCGTAGTTGTTGAACATGCCGCCGCTGGAGGCGCACACCCCCATCGAGATCACCCACTTGGGCTCCATCATCTGGTCGTAGATGCGCCGCAGGATGGGCGCCATCTTCTGGGAAACCCGGCCGGCCACGATCATCAGGTCGGCTTGGCGGGGAGAAGCCCGGAACACTTCCATGCCGTAGCGGGCCAAGTCGTAGTGGGCCCCGCCGGTGGCCATCATCTCGATGGCGCAACAGGCCAACCCGAATGTGGCCGGCCAACAACTCCGGGCCCGAGACCACTTCACCAACTCTTCGAGCTTGCCGGTCACAAAGTTGTGGTCAACCCCCTCCAGCCCGCGGTCGAGGATTGCTTCAGGGTCGCCCAGCAACGGCAGCTTCATGCTGCAACCCGCATTTCTCGTCGGACAAGGGCCCCTCCGTCTCGATGACACCATCCCCAGTTCGTCATGCCGCCTCCTCTGGGACTGCTCGACCTTCCAAGCCCACGCGGCGGATGGTGGTGTCGCTGGTGCGGCGAGCCGACACCTGGGGGTCGCGCCGCCAAATCGGGCGAGACGGCCCCCAATCGAGGGCGCCGTTGCCGATGAGGTACACGAACGACTCGAACACGGCCAGAGCGAACACACCCATGGCCACCAGGCCGAAAAGGCCCAGGCCCCGGTAGGACACTGCCCAGGGGTACAAGAAGATGATCTCAATGTCGAAGACGATGAAGATCATGGCGATGAGGAAGAACCGGACCCCGAACCGCTCCGGGGCGTCCGTGCTCTCGTCTACCCCGCACTCATAGGGGGCCAGCTTGGCTTTGGTGTGCCGGCGGGGGGCCAGCAGTCGGGAGGCACCGAAGCTCAAAGCGGCGAACAGGACGGCCAACACTCCAAGGGCGAAGATCGGCAGGTATTGGCCGGTCACTGCGATCTACCCCGGATCGATCATGGGGCCGCGCCCTCGCCCTCGCCCTCTAGGCGACGGCGGACTTCCAGGTCGCGGGTGTGGAGCATGAGCAGTGACACCAGGAACAACAGTCCAGAGCCGATGGCCACCAGAATACCGGGTAGGCGGAACCGGCCCAGGTTGCGGCGCAAGAGCACGGAGATGACCGGCTCGTCGGAGTCGATCTCAGCCGGGGGCGGGGCCTGGCCGGCCTTCGTCTCGTGGTACAGCGACCGCTGGACCTGCACCACCGTGTAGTTGGTGGGATGGCGGGGCATGGCGCTGGTGATGACTTTGTTGCTGACCCGCTCCCAAACCCCGTTGTTGAGCCGTTCAGGCTTGCCCCCCTTCTGGAAGGCATCCAGCACGACGAAGGTGTTGCTCTGCTCGTCGGTGGCGCCGAACCCCAAGTCGGCTTGGACGAGGTAGTCGCTGGCCGCGGTGACGGCCTCGCCGGCGGCCTGGGTGGTCTCCAAGTTCCAGTCGCCCAACTCCAGCCAGCCCCGGCGCTCGGCCTCATCGGTTAGCTCGGGGGCGATGCCCTTCAACTCGCTCAGGGTCAGGTCTTCGTTGCGGATGCGCTGCTCGCTGGCCAGGCGCTGCACCTCGGCCTCGATTTCATCGCCGGTGCTTATGCGGGGATCGTTGGGATCGTTGGCGGCCAATTCATCGTGGAAGGCGGTCACCTCGCCACGGATGGCACTGGCGTTGATGGAGTCCAGCTCAACTCGCTGACTGCTGTCGCCCAGGACGCGGACAATTTGGATGGCTTTGGGCAGGCAGTCCTGGTCGCCCAGCGTGGCGCAGGTCGCAGGGTTGGGCAGATTGTCGAGAATCTCCGGAGGCGGATTGGCCTCGTTGTCCGAAACCGACGGATTGCCGATGTGGATGGCCTGGACCTCCCAGGTGGGGCGGGCCCCTTGCAGACCTATGCCGTACAGGGCCCAGATGAGCGCCATCATCGCCGTCCAGCCGAATATGGCCGAAATGGCGATAAGGCTCCCCAGGCGGAAGCCGGTGTTGGTGGAGATGATGAGCCACACCGATCCCATGAGGATGGCCGAGCCCAACAGCACTGTCAGCAGGCCGCGAACCTCGTTGTCAAACGAGATGGCGGCCAACGGGCCTATAGAGGTGAGAACCGAGCCCATGCTCACAACCCCCGCTCGTAGGCCACGATGGCGGCGATCTGATCAGCGGTCAGCATCCCTGGTCGGTCGCTGCCGTCTTCCAGCATGCAGAACCCGAATAACGGGCTGCGCTCACCAGAGTCTCGATCGCCGACGCATACCCCAAAGGCCGGCATCTGGCCGCCACCGTCGCCCTGGCCGAAGTTGCCGTAGCCCACTCCCTCCTGCGCGCCGATGGTGACGAAGCCGGCATGGCCCTCCGCAGTGTCGAACTGGCGGAGGGTGGAACCGTTGGTGAGGTTGGGTCCGAAGGCCCCGCCGCCCGGGACGTACGCGGGTATCAAGCTCCCGAGCCGGGCAACTTCTTGGGCTTCTTGCTCAGTTCCCCGAGCCAGCACCACCGGTCCCTCACCGGGCTTTTCCTCCGGTCCGGTAAATCGCCACGAATCCCGGGGGGTGTGACAGCGGGCGCAGCCATAGACCCCGTTGTTGAATAACAGCTCGCCCTGCTCAGGGGGGTTCAGATTTCGTATGTACTGCTCGCTGGTCTCGCGGAGCTCTTGTTCCAGTGCGGCCACTTCTCGGGCGGCCGCTTCAGCCGCAGCTTCATCGGCCCCCGCGGCGCCCACCGCGGCATTGGCCTGCTCCAACCGGTCGCGCAGATCGGGGCGAGCGGCCAACACGTCGTCTCGCACTTGGAGGACGAGTCCGCCCAGCACCTCGCCTTGCACCTCTTCGGGGGAGAGCTGGATGCTCTGGATGTACTGGATGAGCTCGTCCACCTGCTGGGTGGTGAGGGGGCCGCCGCCGGGGGCGCCCCACGCCTGCATGGGGGTAGGAGGCCGCCCGTAGTTGAGGATATGGCGCACCTCTTCCTCGGAGAACCGATACAAAGCGGTGGTGAGCGCGGGGACCTCCCACTCGATGGCGGCAATGAAGTTGCCGGCGTCATCGGTAATCGACGTGGCGGTGGTGCCGCCCAATCCGCCGCCGCCATGGCAGCTTGCGCACCGTTCCTCGAACTGCTCGCCGCCCCGGCTGGTGAACTGGCCCCGGGAGAACTCCACGTAGCCTTGCTGCCGCCCCGGCTCGCCCAGCCAGTACAGGGGCAGGGCCACGCCGATGATCACCAGGGTGACCAGCCCGCTTACCAGGGCTAGATCCAGCTTTGAGGTCTCCAACTCATCATCGCTCAAATAGGGCTTGCGGTTGGGGGCCAGCTCCAGCTCTGAGCCCTTTTCGCCGCGCCCCGCCCACAGCACGTTGTAGATCAGGTAGATGGCAAACCCCACGATGGCCACGACCGCGATGGCCATGCCCAGATTGCGCTGGGTTGAGGCGGCAAGCAGGTGCATCAGTGCGATGCCCCCCCTAGACAGCTCGGCCCCTCAGGTTCCTGGCCGGTGGTGTTCACCCCGATGGGTGGGCCTTGGATAACGGTGCCGGTGCGGATGATGAACTCGCCCCTGGTGTTCACCGTCATGGCGAACCGGTCCATGCCCCGAGGCGCCGGTCCGCCCCGCTTCTCGCCCACCTGGTTGTAGCGAGAACCGTGGCAAGGGCACTCGAACCACTGCGAGGTCAAACACGACGGCACCCGACACCCCAGATGCGGGCACTTCTGGAACAGGGCGACAAGCCCCGATTCCATACCGGCCAGCTCCGGGTCGCTGTAGGTGGCTTGTGCCTTCTGCAAGGCCGCCGCCGGGTACTCGGTCACCCAGGCGCGGCCCTCGGGGAGATACAGGAAGCCGTTCTCGTCTCTGATGCGGGACTTCACGTCGTCGACCAGACCGGCGTTCACGTCGGCGCCGAAGCCGGTGACGAACGGCGGCCACAGAAAGGCCACGCAGGCCGCGCCGAAACCGCTGATGCTGAAGCCCATCATGGCCACCGTGCTGCGATTGAGGAATTGGCGGCGGCTTACCCCTACGGCCTCGGGATCGGGAGGAGTCCACTCCTCCACCGAGGCATCGGCCGCCTCCACCAACTCGGTACTGGCACTGCGGCGGGCCAGCACCGCGGCCCTCTCCACCTCTCGGCCAGTGGGGGCGTCGGGCACCCCAGCGGCGTCATCGACATCCACCCGGCCCCGGTCTCGTCGGCGGGTCTCCCGGGACAGGCGCCCTTCAGCCGCCATGGTCTCCCGGCGGCGGGACGCGCCTACCAGCACGATCACCGCGGCAACCACGATGATCGGTATGGCAATGGAGAGTGCGACGCCCATAGATCAGCCCTTATAGATCGAAGAAGAGGCCGACTTCCCACGGGAAGACGAAGTTGAAGCCAGGACCTCGGAAGAACGAGCCGATCAGAACCAGGATTGACCAGAACATCAGGTGGATGGTCATAAGCGAAATAGCGAACTTGCGATCCTCAGGCTTCTTGCTGGGGTTGCGGTCTACGTATGGCGCCAGGATCAGCAGGAACAGCGCAATGC
This sequence comes from Candidatus Poriferisocius sp., assembly GCF_965208475.1. GTDB lineage: Bacteria > Actinomycetota > Acidimicrobiia > Acidimicrobiales > Bin134 > Poriferisocius. The sequence continues at coordinate 2,311,198 of NZ_OZ242338.1, forward strand.
CGGGGATGGTCACGCCGGCCACCATCGGGTGGAACATGGTCAGCAACTCTTGGAGGCCCAGGAAGTACCACGGGGCCTTGGACGGGTTGGGCGTCTCGTTGACGTTGGCCAGCTCCAGCAGCGGGGCGTTCACGAAGATCGAGAAGATCAGGGTGAAGGCGGTAAAGATCAGGGCGGCCACGAACTCCACCACCAGCAAGTGGGGCCAGACATGGACTTTGTCGGTGGGGGTGGCCTTGACATCTTGGATGGAGCCCGACTTGACCACCGTGAGCAGTCGCTGCGTGCCCCCGCCCGGACCGGTGGGCTCGGGCTGGGCCGGGCTGGCCGGCACCGGAGCGGTGCCCGCCGCGGCCGCCACCGCAGGGGCGGCGCCACCCGAGGCGGCTTGCTCGCGAGCCGACTTGGATCGGTCCAGCAGGTGATCGGGGATCTTGGCCCCACCCGGAGCCTCTTGGGCAGAGGCGTCGGAGGATTCCGGTCCAGAGGATTCAGGCGCGTCCGCTCCGCCGCCGCCCTTTTGGGCCTCGGCGCGCTCACGGGCCTCTTGGGCTCGCTTCAGGAGGTGTTCGGGGACTTCAGCCATGGGCTTTCAAGACGGGCCAGAAGCGTCATTGCAACGCTTCTACAGAGGCCCGGAAATACCTCCGTCCTTTCTAACTCGCCAGAAGTGGATGGCCATGAATATGACGATCACAAAGGGCAGCATGAGCACGTGCAGCACATACCATCGCAGCAGCGTGTCGGTGCCGATCTCCGCCCCGCCAAGCAGCGCGAATCGCACTTGGTCGCCGAATACCGGGGTGAAGCCCATCATGTTGGTTCCCACCGTCACCGCCCAGAGCGCCAGCTGGTCCCAGGGGAGCAGGTAGCCGGTGAACGACAGCAACAGGGTGAGGGTCAAGAGAATGACGCCAATGACCCAGTTGAACTCTCGGGGCGGCTTGTAGGCCCCGTGGTAGAAGACCCGGGCCATGTGCAAGAACACGGTGATGACCATGAGGTGGGCGGCCCATCGATGCATGTTGCGCACCAGCAGCCCGAAGGCGACCGACGTCTGAAGGGTGTAGATGTCATCCCAAGCCTGAGTCGCGGTGGGCCGGTAGAAGAACATCAAGAAGATGCCGGTCACGGTGAGCAAGATAAACAAGAAGAAGCTGAGGCCGCCCAGGCACAGTGTGTAGCTGACCTTCACCGCGTGGCGCTTCACCTTCACCGGGTGAAGGTGGTACAGCACGCTGTTCATGATCACGTAGCTGCGATTCCGGGGGCTGTCGCTGTAGCCCTTGCGGAATATGGATCCCGGGCGGAAGATGGACGACCAGGCCTGCGATCCCTGGACACCGCTCATCATGCCGCTCATAGCCTGCTTGGCCCGCTCGCTTGCCGGTGGTCTGGGCTGTCTTGCCACTTTTCTCCCTGAGTCCTTTTCCGTCCGTTCCGGGCCCTAGTTCTAGGTCAACCGCATGCCGTAGCCGTAGCCGTAGCTGGTCATTCGCTGATGCGGGTCGCCATCGCCTCCGGGATCGCCCAGTCGGCCCAGGGTGATCACGCCGGTGGGACACCGGTCCACGCACAGGGCACACCGGGTGCAGGCGTCCTCGTCGATGGTGAAGATCACATGGTCACTGGGGTCGACACCGGGCTGCTCGGCGCCTACCGCCAAGTCGACCGCGTCCGGGGCCACCATGTGGATGCACTTCCACGGGCAGATGTCCACGCAGCCTTCGCACATGATGCACTCAGACTGATCGATGTGGATGAACTGCTTGGGCTTCACCTTGCTTTGCAGATAGTCGTTGTCCACCTCTACCAGCACGTAGTCGTCGCGGAACTCCGGCATGGGGGGATTGGCATCGCCGCTGGCCATCAGACACTCGCCCCCTCTCTCACAATTGGTCGTCCATATTCAGACTTCTCCACCTCTGCCGGAGCAGTCTTGCCCCGGCTCTGCCACACCATCCAGCCGGCCACGTTCCCGGCCAAGGCCAAACCGTAGATCAACACCGCAACCACATCGCGCAATACCAAATAGGGAAGGTCAAACGGCAGGGCCCAGGAGATTATGCCCTGGTTGCCCACGTAATAGCCCTCGATGAGGCGGTCCTTGCGCCAGCCGAGCTCGCTGTCGGCATACACCAGCCACTGGTGGGGCACCACCCCATAGATCCAGAACAGCAGGAAGAAGACGCACGCCGCCGCGAACATGGCCTCGCCCCACGTGTGGTAGGTGCCCACTGGACGACGGCGGGCGTACTCCAAAAAGGCCACGATGCCTAGCACGGCCACCACTGAGGAGGCGGTGAGGGCCACATTGAAGTAGGGCGCGCCCAGTCCCTCGTCGTACTGGTGGACGGTGATGAACGCCCACAGGGCCAGGTAGAGCACGAAAACTCCCCCGAGGGCCATGTAGAACTTGGTGACGGCGCTGTCTATGGGCCTCTGAGCGGCCACGTTCCTCCCCTCGTGGGTGCGGGTCCGCGACAGATAGTAGTAGCCCCAACCCGTATTCCTACACATCAAACTGGCTGCTACCCACGCCCCGCAGCATCTGCTCAAAGTCACTGTTCGCGCTGGTTAGGCCGCTAGCGTCGGGTGGGCCTAATGTGGCGAGGGGCCGGAGGCTGTGCTGGCCGCAAGCCACAACGGAGGAGCGTTGGTAGAAGTACCCGAGCATTTGCTGCAACGATCGCTGGATCGGCGCAAGGACCTCGGCGCGACCACCGGCGACGAACCAGCCGCAGACGTTCCGCCTTCGGAGACCACCGCCGCTCCTGCGGTGGCGCAAACGCAGGCTCCTGCGGCCGCGGCGGCGCCCTCTTTGCCCGAGCTTCCCGATCTGGAACCGGAACCCGAGCCGCAGCCGGTGCCAGTCAAGCCATGGATTCAGGCCGCTCTGACCCGCAAGAAGATCCCCGTGTGGGCCGTGCCGGTCCTGATCTTCCTGCCTTTCTGGGCCATAATCTTTGCCGGCACTCTGGAGTCGCCGGAGCGCGACAGCGAGATCATTGCCATGGGCCGGGAGGTCTACGAGGGTGTTGGCGGATGCGCGGGCTGCCACGGCGCCGAAGGCGGTGGCGGGGTCGGCCCCGCGCTGAGCGATGGCCAGGTCATGGCCACGTTCAGCGACTGGGAAGACCATGTGATCTGGGTCATCAATGGGTCACCGGCCGAACCCGGCACCCTTTACGGCGATGACGGGGATGTGTCCCTGGGTGCAGCCAACGGCATGCCCGCCAACGGCGAAAAACTGAGCGCTCGGGAGATTCTGGCCGTGGTCTACTTCGAGCGGGTCGAATTGGGCGGCGCCGACGAAGCCGAACTGCACGACCTCGAAGAGCTGTTTGAGGCCGAAGAAGTCGTTTCCGAGGGGCTGAAATTCCCGATCGGGCAGACCTTCCCCAGCACGCTGCGCGGCCTGCTGTCCAGCGCCGGGATCGGAGCAGGCTGATCCACTCCCGGGTCAAGCTGGCGGCATGAGAAACTGCGTGGCCTGTCGATGAGCTCGCGTCGGGATTTGCTGGTGGTGGGCGGCGGTCCGGCGGGAGCAGCCACCGCCTACTGGGCTGCCCAACACGGCCTCGACGTAGTGGTGGTGGAGCGCAAGCAGTTCCCCCGCGACAAGACGTGCGGCGACGGGCTGACCCCGCGGGCGGTCAAATCACTCGCCGACATGGGGCTCGGCGAAGAGCTGGCCCGTTATCACCGCTACGGGGGCCTGCGGGCGGTGGCCCACCGGCGGACGATGGAGTTGGCGTGGCCCCAACACCCGGTGTTCCCCGACTACGGCTATGTGGTGCGGCGGCGGGAGCTCGACCAACTTGTGGCCGACCGCGCGGTGGCTGCCGGGGCCGAATTGCTCCTCGGCGCCGAAGCCACTCGTCCGGTCCTTGTCAACGGGCTATTGGACGGCGCGGAGGTGGCGGTTAAGGCCACCGGCGACACCTGTCAGATCCGGGCCCGCTATGTGGCGGTGGCCGACGGGGCCAACTCCCGGTTCGGTCGGGCTCTGGGAACAGCCCGCGACCGGGCCTACCCCCAGGGCATGGCCATCCGCACCTATTTCGAGAGTCCGCTGCACGACACCCCGTGGATCGAGAGCGCTCTGGACATGCGAGACCGCAACGGCAACTCGCTGCCCGGGTACGGCTGGATCTTCCCACTGGGCGACGGGTGCGTGAATGTGGGCGTCGGGCTGCTGTCCACTTTCCGGGATTACACCTCGGTGAACACCTCGCACTTGATGACAGAGTTCGCGGCCACCCTGCCCGCCTACTGGGAGATCGACCCCCACCGGCCGCTCATCGACCCTGTGGGTGGCCGTCTGCCCATGGCCGGGTCGGTAAGCCCCAAAGTGGGGCCGAACTACCTGGTAGTGGGGGACGCGGCCGGGTCGGTGAACCCGTTCAACGGCGAGGGAATCGACTACGCCTATGAGACCGGGAAGATGGCCGCCGATTTGGTGGCCGAGGCGATAGCCACCGGCGACGGCGGGGCGATCTGGCGGTACCCGGCGCTGCTGGAGGAGAACTACGGGACGTACTTCCGCGTGGCCCGGCTTTTCGCCCGGCTGATCGGCAAACCGGCGCTGTTGCGAGAACTCACCCGGATCGGCATGCAGTCGCGCCCGGCCATGGAGTGGGCTCTGCGGATCATGGCCAACCTCATGGACCCCGACCACCCCGGAGCAGCCGAGTACATCTACAAGGCGGTCGCCCGGGTCTCGATGGCGGCATCGCCATAGATCGACTACTTCGGCAAAGCAGCCGCGAAGGCCTCCACCGAGGTGTCAATGTGGTCGTCGGTGTGAGCCAGGCTGGGGAACAGAGCCTCATAGGGACCGGGGGCCAACGCCACTCCAGCCTCGAGCAGGGCGTGAAACACCTGGGAATAGACGCCGTTTTCCGCGGCGGCTTTGGCCTGCTCGAAATCGGTCGGCGCCTGATCGCAGAAGAACACCCCCAGCAGCGACCCCACTCGGGGCACGGTGCAGGCGACCCCGGCAGCCGCGGCGGCCGCAGCCATGCCGTCGCCCAGCCGGGCCGCAGTGCCAGTCAGGGTGCGGTAGGCGTCCGGGCTGAGCTGCTCCAGAGTGGCCAAGCCGGCCGCGGTGGCCAGCGGGTTCCCCGACAGCGTGCCAGCCTGGTAGACGCCGCCTAGCGGGGCTAGGCACTCCATGAAGTCTGCCCGTCCGCCGAATACGCCGATGGGCAGCCCACCGCCCACCACCTTGCCAAAGCACCACAGGTCGGGGGTCACCCCGAACCATTCGGTGGCCCCGCCGGGGGCCAGGCGGAAGCCGGTGATCACCTCGTCGAACACCAGCAGGGCGCCAGTCTGGTCGCAGGCAGCTCGCAGCCCCTCCAGAAACCCGGGTGCTGGGGCCACCACCCCCATGTTGGCCGCCACCGGCTCCACCACCACCGCGGCTACCTCGTCGTCCACCGCGGGGATCTGGTTGAACGGGGCCACCACGGTGTCAGCCACCGCTCCCGGCGTGACTCCCGCCGAGTCGGCCAAGCCCTGATTGGCAACGCCGCTGCCCCCGGCGGCCAGCAGTCCGTCGCTGTGACCGTGGTAGCAGCCGGCGAACTTGATGATCTTGTTGCGACCGGTGGCGCCTCGAGCCAGCCGGACGGCAGCCATAGCCGCCTCGGTGCCGCTGGAAGTGAGCCGAGTCCAGTCCATTCCGGGCACCCGGTCGCACAGCATCTCGGCCAGCAACACCTCGCGCTCGGTGGGTGCCCCGTAACTAGTGCCGCCTGCCGCGGCCTCAATAACTGCTTCGGTCACAACAGGATGAGCATGGCCCAAGATGCCGGGGCCATAGCTCTGCACGTAGTCGATGTAGCGGCGCCCCTCCACATCCCATACATAGGGTCCTGCGGCCCGGGCCACGAAGTACGGAGTTCCCCCGACCGACCGGAATGAGCGCACCGGAGAGTTGACCCCGCCGGGAATGACCCGCTTCGCCCGCTCGAACAAACCCCGGTTGGTGACCATGCCTGCGAGCATAGAGGTGCCACCGGCGGCGGGCCCTCAGCGAGTGAAGAAGTCCTCCAGAGCGGCAATCAGGCCATCGACGGTGTGCTCGGCGGCCTCCACCGCAACCTCTAGACCCCGGTGGCGGGCGGTAGCGGATGTGACAGGGCCTATGGTGGCTACTGCGTCGGGCACGGCGTCGGCGCCGTAGGCGTCCACAAAGTTGGCGACGGTGGACGATGAGGTGAAGGCGATTGCCTCGGCGGTGGCCAGCAGGTCCGCCGCGTCGGGATCAGGGGCCGGCGCCACGGTGCGGTAGGCAGGAACCACGTCGACGTCCCAGCCCGCGGCGGCTAGCCCGTCGGGCAACACGTCGCGGGCGGCATCGGCTCGGGGGATGAGCACTCGGCCCGCACCATCGGGTCCAACCTCATCGCCCAGGGCTTCCAGCAGCGATTCGGCTACGTACTGCTCGGGAACCAGGTCGGCGATCACGTTGCGGGCGGCCAACGCCGCCGCGGTGCCCGGCCCGATGGCAGCCACCTTCACGCCCCCAAGACTGCGGGCATCTCGCATCTGCTCGAAGAATCGGGCCACCCCGGTCGGCGAGGTGAGCACAACCCAGTCATAACTTCCAACCTCGGCCGCGGCTAGGGCCAGGCGGTCGATGTCGGAAGGGGGCTCAAAGGCGATGACCGGCAACTCGATGGCCTCCGCCCCCCTTCGACGCAGCACAACAGCCATTTCGGCGGCTTGGGTTTGAGCCCGGGTCACGACGATGCGGCGGCCGAACAGGGGCCGGTTCTCAAACCAGGCCAGATCCGAGGCGGCCACTTCACCGATCACGATGGTGGTGGGAGGCTGTGGATCCAAGTCGGCCAGAGTGGCCAGGGTGGCCCGCAGCGTGCGCTGATTGGGGCGGGTGCCCCACTGCACCGCGGCTGCTGGCGTGTCGGAGGCCAGGCCCGCGGCGATCAGCCGCACGCAGATGGCGCGGCAACGGGCCGCGCCCATGAGCACCACCACCGTGCCCCCAAGGGCGGCAACCGCCTCCCAGTTGACTGATCCCTCCCCTTTGGCCGGGTCCTCATGGCCGGTGACCACGGTGAACGAAGTAGAGGAATACCGCATGGTCACGGGGATCCCGGCGTAAGCGGGCACTGCCACTGCCGAGGTGATGCCGGGAACGACCTCAAAGGCGATCCCAGCCGCGGCCAGCGCGGCGGCCTCTTCGCCGCCTCGGGCGAACACAAAGGGGTCGCCACCTTTGAGGCGCACCACTTGTTGCCCGGTCCGGCCTCGCTCCACCAACAGGGCGTTGATGTCTGCTTGAGAGGTTCGGGGCCCACCGGGTTGTTTGCCCACCGAGATGCACTCGGCATCCGCGGGTGCTAGGTCAAGCAGGGAGGCCACCGACAACCGGTCGTAGACCACCACATCAGCACCAGCCAGCACTTCGGCGCCCCTCAGGGTAAACAGGGAGGGATCACCCGGGCCGGCACCGACCAGGTAGACCGTCATCGGGCCGTCGCCTGCAACAGCTTGCGGGCCAAATCCCGGCCCAACGCCTCCCCGTCTGCTCCTTCGCCGACCACAACATGACAGCGGCCGCTGGGCCCGTCGGCCAGCACTGCCCGCATGACGAGCGTGTCGCCCCGTATGTGGGCGTGGGCCCCGGCGGGCAGCGTGCAGTCGCCGCCCAGTGTGCCCAAAAAGGCCCGCTCGGCATCCACGACGCGGCGGGCGAGAGGGTCTTGGATAGCAGCCAGCAACGAGCGGACCCGCTGGTCGCCCTCTCGACACTCCACCGCCAACGCACCCTGGCCAACTTGGGGAACCATGACGTCACAGCCCAGCACGTCGGCAACCGGCGGGTGTTCGTCCAAGCGGTCCAAGGCTGCTTTGGCCACGATTACCGCGTCGAAGTCCTGGGCCTTGGCCAGACGGGTGGCGATGTTGCCCCGAAGCTCGGAAAACCTCAGATCGCCGCGAAGTTCTCTCAATTGGGCCCGGCGGCGGGCTGAACCGGTGGCCACCACTGCCCCCTCGGGCAGGTCAGCCAACCGGCAGCCCACCAGCACGTCTCGAGGGTCGCCACGGCCGGGCACGGCGGCCAGCACCAGGCCGTCAGGTGTGGCCGCGGGCAGATCCTTGGCCGAATGAACCGCCAGATCGGCTCGGCCGTCGAGCACCGCGGCCTGCACCTCCTTGACGAACACCCCCTTGCCGCCGATGGCCGAAATCGGCTCTTCGGCCAAGCGGTCGCCCGTCGTGGTAACCAGCAGAGGTTGGACGTCGGCGGCGCGGCCCAGCAATTCGGCGATGTGGGCGGTTTGCCAGCGGGCCAAGGCGCTGCCTCGGGTGGCGGCACGCAGCATGGGGTTGATTCTAGAGATCGAACAGGTCCCGGAGTGCTTCGGACAGCCGGTCGCCCCGGGGGGATCCAGCAGCGTCTTTCAGCCTCACGGTGGGCTCATGCAAGAGCTTGCCCACCAGCCCCCGAGTGGCGGCCTCGACGGCATCCCGCTCGGCTGGAGAAAGACCGGCAGCGTGGCGATCCGCCTCCTCCTTGCGCAATACCTCCGCCCGAGTTCGGAATGCCGCAATCAGCGGTGCCGCCTCCCGGGCCGAGCTGTAATCCAAGTAGCGGTTCACCTCGTCGTCGATGATGCTGCGCACCCGGTCCAACTCGGCGCGGCGCTCGCGCAGGCCCCGATCGGCGAAGGTCCGCAGATCGTCCATATCAAGCAGCGTCACCCCGTCCAACTCGCCGGCGGCGGGATCCACGTCCCGGGGCACCGCCACATCCACGATCAGCAGCGGGCGGTTGCCCCGCTGCGCCATGATCTCGGCCACGTCGCAATGCTCCAGAATCAGCGAAGAGGCGCCGGTGGAAGTCAACAGGACATCCACAGCCGCCAAGTCGGCCGACATCTCGTCAAGGCCCACCGCCCGGCCACCGATGCGCTGGGCCAACTCCTCGGCCCGCCCGGTGGTGCGATTGGCCACAACAACTTCGGCCGTCCCGCTCTTGGCCAGGCTGGCGGCCATGCCCTCGCCCATGTCGCCCGCCCCGAGCACCATCAAGCGGCGGCCGTTCAGCCCGTTCAACTGCTCGGCGGCCAAAGCCACTGCGGCGTGGGACACCGAAGTTATGTGCCGGGAGATCCCCGTCTCGGTGCGAGCCCGCTTGCCTACTTCCACCGCGTGACGGAAGACAGCGTTCAGGGTGGTGCCGCAAGTGCCCTCCAGCCGAGCCGTCTCCCACGCGCTCTTCACCTGCCCTTGGATTTCGTGCTCGCCGAGCACGGCGGAATCGAGTCCGCAGGCCACCGAGAACAGGTGGGCCGCGGCATCGGCCTCGTAGTGGGAGTAGAGGGCGTCGCTGAACTGCTCGGGGGGAACATGGCCCGTCTCGCACAGGAAGTCCCGCACATTCTGGAAGGCCCCGTGGAAGGTCTCAGCGAACACGTAGACCTCGATGCGGTTGCAGGTAGACAGCACTACTGCCTCGGAGACGTGCTCGCGTCCGATGAGGTCGCCCAACGCCTTGGGGAGACTGGACTCATCAATGGTCATCCGCTCCAAGAGCCCGAGCGGCGCCGATCGGTGATTGAGGCCTATCGCGAGTACAGACACTGGTCAGCCTGACCCGTCTCTACCGGAGGCTTCCGGTTTCAAAATCGATGCTTGCCATCGCTGTCCGTTTTCGCCTACATCAGGGTGTTGTCGACCAGGCGGTCGATCTTCGCTTGCGCTTGTCCGGTTTCGCCGGAGCGGATCAACTCCAGCATCCCCGAATCCAGTACATCTTGCCAAGCCAGGCCCTCGGTATGCACGCCTGCGGCCCGAATCTGCTCGCGTGCCCCGCTGAGCAGGCATAACAGGGTCTCAAATTCGGGGCCGATCTCGTCTTCCAAACGCTGGCGCAGCCAGCGCGATAGAGCCGGACTCTGGCCGCCGGTGGAGCAGGTCACCATGAGCGGACCGCGCCGCAGCTTGCTCGGGAGGGTGAACGAGCAGCTCTCGGGGTCGTCGGCGCTGTTCACCCACACTCCGGCCTCTTCGCCGTCGCGATAAACCTCGGCGTTGACCTCTTTGCGGCCCGTGGCCGCCACCACCAGCCGGTAGCCCGCAACATCGCCGATCCGATAGGGACGGCGATGCACGGTCACGCCGGGACGGGCCTCCAGATCGGGAACCACGTCGGGAGCTATCACATCCACCAGCGCCCCGGCTTCCAACAGGCCTTCAGTCTTGGCCAAGGCCACCCGGCCACCGCCCACCACCAGGCAGCGGCGGCCGTCAACCCGCAGATTAACCGGGTACAGGGTCTCTTCGATGGGCATGGCCAACGACAGGTCAGCGAACCAGCACAAACAGCTGGATTACCCCGGCGAGGAGGATCGCCGACAACAAGATGGCGATTGCAATAGTTGTTCCTGGTCTCATGCCAGTGCCTCTGGTTGTCTGGGTTGCAGTTGTACCGGGGTGGCCGGAGCAGACCCGCCGGACTCCACAGTGATGGCGTCTCCCTCCACGCAATTCAACTCCAGTGCGGACGAACCCCGGTTCGCGGCAACGGCCACCAAGCCGTACGAGTCTACCAGCACCCCGAGTTCGCCACTGCCCAGGTCGCTGAAACTGCCGACCCGGCGGGCGTTGCGCCCCACATCGCCGGCAGTGAGCCGCAACTCATCGCCCAGCCGCTCGATATCGTGGGGATCGAGATTGAGCTGCAAGTTGCCGTATCGGTCGATCCACATCACCTCGGCAAACACCCGGTCGCCGTCGACTCGGCTGACCGGCACGATCCCCGGTGTGAGGGAATGCACCGGAATCAGCTCCCCCACATCAGCGAGGTCAGCACCCATACACAGGTGGGCAGCCACGGGGGCGAACACATCGCGGCCGGCGAACGTGGGGCCGAGAGAAGCGAGGTGATAGTGCTGGGCGGTGAGCTCGACTGCTCGAGACGCCCCGCCGACCATGGCCACCGCCGGGGCCAGCAAGCCGTTGTCTGGACCAACCAGCACCGAGGTGCCATCGCCAACTTCTATCGCCACCGCCCGCCGATTGCCGCCCACACCGGGGTCGACCACAGCCAGAACCACGCCGGGCATCAGGTACTGGGCGCTGCGGGCCAAGGCCAGACCTCCGGCCCGGACATCGTGGGGCGAGATGTTGTGGGTGATGTCCACCACCACCACCTCGGGAGCCACCGAGCGGATGACCGACTTCACCACCCCGACGAACTCATCGGCCAAGCCGTAGTCCGACAGAAACGAGATGGTGTCGTAGCGCAGCGTCATTGCATGCCCAGCGCTGCGGAGAAACCCCTAGGCAGTGTCAGCCTGCCTGGGTGTAGCGGCTGGCCAGATAGCGGTCGACGTCGCCCTCTCGCAATCGGTACGACTTGCCAATCCTCACAGCCGGCAAATCTCGGGCCTTGATCAGTCGATAGACCGTCATAGTTGAGACTCTCATGAGGGCGGCAACTTCTGCCACGGTCATGAGTCTTTCCCGCCCGTCTGGCTTCGCCATGCCTAAACACCCCTCACTCCGCTGTGCGTTGCTCACCTTACGCGGCACTGCCAGTTGAGTGCCACCCCGCTTGGCAAGTGGAGAAATCATCGGGATTTCCCCAGTTCACGGCTCCGTTCGGTGGCGGCGCGTACCGCAGCGACGAACGCGTCCGCGGTCCCGCGGGATTCCAACTCCGCGATACCTCGGGCTGTGGTACCGCCCGGGGAGGTAACTGCGGCCCTCAGGTCGGCGGGTAGCTCGCCTGACTCAACCAGCAGACGGGCAGCCCCCAAAATGGTCTGGCGGGTGAGGGCGTCGGCCATGTCGGCGGACAAGCCGACCTCCACCCCTGCGGCCATCAGGCTCTCAGCCAGCCAGAACACATAGGCCGGCCCCGACCCCGACAGCCCAGTGACCGCATCCAGCGTCGGCTCGTCACATACGACCACCGTGCCTACCGCCTCGAGAATGCCGGTGGCCCACACCAGATCCTCAGCGGTGGCATGACTGCCCGCCGCGATGGCCGCCGCGCCCGCGCCCACCAGCGCCGGCGTGTTGGGCATGGCCCTGACTACCCGGGCACCGTCGTCCAAAACAGCTTGAAGAGCCGCGGTGGTGATGCCTGCCGCGATGCTGAGCACGCGCGCCACCCCGGCCTCTCGGAGACGGGCGCCAGCAGCCGAAGCATCGTCGGGTTTTACCGCCAGCACGGCATCAGCCCATTCGACGGCGTGCTCGACCACCTCGACGCCGGGGAAGCGGTTGGCCAGTTCGGCTCGCCGATCTGAGATCTTCTCCACCACGGCCAGCTCGCCAGGCTGAGCCCAACCGCCGGCCAAAAGACCGCCGAGCAGGGCCTCGCCCATGCGGCCCCCACCGATCAGTTGCAGTCGAAGTGCCACCTCACTGCTATAGCAGACTCATAGAGAGGGCGGGCGGCTTCTCCACCAGAAGAAGATGCCGGCCGGTGGGAGGACTTCCCCGATCCCGCCCACCGGCCAGGTGCATTGCGAAGAAGACTCTACGTCTCAGTTATATGAAAAACAACTGAGAAATATTGAAATAGATTATTTTTTGAAGATAGTTTCATACCCGATTCGCATACACGAACGGAACCAACGCTCCCCATAGGCGTAAAACGAGCCCAGAAGGCGATCGACCTCAACCTCCGTCACCGCATGCACCGGCAACTCGGCAACCAGGAACACAGCATCTTCGATGCCGATTGCGAACCGCAGCCCGGTCAGCTCGCGGTTTCGTCGCAGCAGATATTCGTACAACCGGCCTTCGTTCTCCTCGGGTGCGGGCATGAAGTGGCACTCGCAGTGCAAGAGGCGCTGGCCGAGAGTGAACCACACGGTGGACACCGCCTTCTCCTCCCCGACCATCCTCACATACCAACGGCGGTGACCGGGCTCACCCCGGTCCACGGTCAGCACGGAGGGGTTGGTGCGAAGCTGATCGTCCAGCCAGGCATCGATGTCTGCCTCCAACCCAGCCAGCTCTCCCACCGACAACGGCGCGCCTTCACTGCCCCGGCCGAGATGCTGGGTCATCTGCAATCACCCTCAGCAATAGCAGGGCGGGTCATCTGCAATCACCCTCAGCAATAGCAGGGCGGGTCATCTGCAATCACCCTCAGCAATAGCAGGGCGGGTCATGTGCAATCGACGGGCACTCGGGACTGGGCTTTTCGATAGGTGTCTCGCAGCGAAAGGGCCATGGCGGCCCAAGAGAACGATCGAGCCCGTTCAGCCGCATCCAAGGCCATCTCGGCGGCGAGGAGCGGGTTGTCGATCAACGCGGCCACCTGAGCGGCGAACGCCTCGGGCGTGGCATCGTCCACCAGGAAACCGGTACGACCGTGGTCGACCACCGAGCGCAGGCCCCCCACAGGGGCAGCCACCACAGGGGTGCCGCTGGCCGCAGCCTCAAGGGCGACCAATCCGAAGGACTCGCTCCGGCTGGGCACCAGCACGACGTCGGCGGCCCGGTAGTACGTGGAAAGCCAGTGGTGGGGACGAGGCGGAACCAGCGTCACCCGATCGGCCAATCCCACATCCTGGATGCGGGATTGCAGGCGCTGGTACTCAACCTCGCCTTCGGGGCCACTGGGCCCGCCTACCACCAGCAGACGCGCATCGGCACGAGCCAGACAGGCCATCGTCTCCACCGCCACGAGGGGCCGCTTGAGCGGCTGTATCCGGCCCACAAAGAGCAAGAGCGGCCCACGACCCAAACCCAGGGCCCCGCGGGCACCGTCCTGGTTGCCCGGGGAGAACAGCGCGTGTTCCACGCCGGGAGGGGCCAGAGCAATTCGCTCGGGCGGGGCATTGTAAAAGCTCTGAAGCTGTTGGGCCTCTGGTTCGCACGATGCGATGACCACATCAGCACAGCCGATTACCTCGGTCTCGGCCCGGGCCCGGTGCTCTGACTCGGGATCGCCGGCGGCTGCCTTTACCCGAGCCAGCGTGTGGAATGTCACGGCCAACGGGACCTCCACCGCGTGCTTGACCCGGTGACCGGCCACCCCTGACAACCAGTAATTGGCGTGGATTATGTCGGGGCGACCTCGCCGCCGCATGTCGGCCAGAACACCGTCGGCGAACTCGTCCACCACACCGACAAGGTCTTCCTTGCCCAAATCAGCGGGCCCCGCGTCAATATGGACGACGGTGACGCCCGGTTCAATGGCCACCTCATAGGGCAGACCTTTCTGCCCTCGGCGCACATACACCCGGCACTCGCTGCCGGAGTGGGCCAGTGCCGCGGCCATCTCTCGGACGTAGACGTTCATCCCCCCGCTATCGCCAACACCAGGTTGAGACAGGGGCGAGGTGTGCAGCGACAGGATCGCCACGCTATTGGTCATGGCCCCACGCTTCGGACCGTGGCGAAACAGCACAGAAAACAAAGAACTGGCATGACCAGAGAAGGCTACCCCCCAGATACCGGGGGCAACACCGCCACCTCGTCACCATCGACCACCGGCTCAGATCCGGTGACCGGCTCGCCGTTGAGCCACACTCGGCAAATCTGAAGCTGATCGGCGAACGCGGCCCCGTAGCGGTCGGCAGCGGTGGCCAGAACTTGGTCTACGGTGGCTCCGGGCACTTCGTCTTGCCCGGTTCCAGCCGCCTCCCTGACATGGGCGAACAGGCGCAGCGTGGCCATGACGAAAGTGTATGGGAAACCTTCCCCTGTGCCATGGTCCGAAAAGTGGTGGGCATTACCGTTTGAGCCGTGCCCCATCTGTTGCTCTTGCGCCACGGGCAATCGGAATGGAACGCGTTGGGGCGCTGGCAGGGCCAAGCCGATCCCCCGCTTTCGGAACTGGGACGCCGGCAGGCGGCCGCCGCGGCAGCCCGGCTCGAACCGGTTGAGGTCGTGGCCTCATCTACCCTGCAACGCTCGCTAACCAGCGCGGAGATCATTGCCCAGGCAATGGGCTGCGATCCCCCGGTGCCGGTTCCCGAGCTGATCGAGCGGGATGTACGGGAATTCTCCGGGCTGACCCGAGTTCAGATTGAAGAGAGGTATCCGGGCTTTTTGGAAGACGGCCGGCGGCCGCCGGGCTGGGAGCAAGACGACGCCTTGCTGGCCCGGGTCTTGGCCGGCCTCAACCGATTGGCCGGGCTGGTCGGCGACCGAACTGCGGTGGTGGTCACCCACGGCGGGGTGATCTACTCGTTAGAGGCCCATCTGGGCTGCCCTCCCAGCCGGGTCACCAACATGAGCGGCCGATGGGTGACTGTGGCCGGCGGTCGACTGGTAGCCGGAGAGCGGATCCACCCCCTCGAGAGCGTGGAAATCCAAACCCCGTCTTCTGATCTGCTCTAGCCAGACCAAGGCTCCAGGAGCCCCGCGCAGCGCTGGAGCACCGGGCGTCGGTCGATGCTGCCGTCGGCCACAGCCGCTTCGACACGAAGGCGCAGGGTGTCGAGATCGTCTAGGTCGGCAAGCACCGCTTCCACGTCGATCAGATCGCTCTCCACGTCGCCCAGCAGCGACTCCCAGGCTTCCACCGCGGGGCATATTACCGGCCCCACCAACGGTTCAGGGCGATACAGTTGCACCGGGCCGCTAGCTCATCAGGTAGAGCAGGAGACTTTTAATCTCAAGGTGCTGGGTTCGAGTCCCAGGCGGCCTACCCACTTATGCCGCTCTTGGTACTACGCTGAGGGCATGCATCGTCTGATTGCTCTGTTCGCCATCTTCGTTCTGTTGCTCGCAGCTTGCGGCAACGATGACGACGAATCGAACGCTGAAACCGACCCAACTGCCACCGTCGCCGCGGAGGAGCCCACCCCGGCTGCCACCCCGGCGCCGGCGGGCGAAACCTCCACCGGGAATGAGCCCGTCGACGATGAGCCCACGCCGGCCCCCGACGATGAGCCCACGCCGGCCCCCGACGATGAGCCCACGCCGGCCCCCGAACCCACGGGAGAACCGCTGGTACGGCCCGAGCCTCTCGACTTCAGCGATCCGGCGTTCAGCAGCGCGGACAAGCTCACCACCGCGGGCCTCGGGTCGATGTTCTTCGGCATGACCCCCGACGCGGCAAGCCAGGCGCTCCCCACCTTGTGGACCGGCGGCCCCGAGGACGGCACTCCCCGCTGCTACCTGCTCGCCCCGGCCAATGGGCCCTCGGGCGTGGTGGTCACGATCTACAACAGCTCCGTCGAGCGGGTGGACATCACCAACGCGGCCATCGCAACGCGGTCGGGCGCCAACGTGGGCAGCACCGAGGCCCAACTCCACGAGTTGTTCGGGGCCCGGCTGGTGGTCTCCCCCTATGCCGACGGCAGCGGAAATTCGATCCAATATGTCCCGGTTGACGAATCGGACGTCGACTACCGGGTGATCTTTGAGACCGACGGCGCCGTAGTGACCTCCATGCGGGCCGGACGGCTTCCCGCCGTGGCGCCGACCGAGCCCTGCACCTGATCTGCTCCGCGCTTTACCTGGTCTGCTCCGCGCTCTGCTCGATCTGCTCCGCGCTTTACTCGTCGTACTCCTCGGGCATGAGCACAAACTCGGGGTAAGCCTCTAGACCGAGTTCCCCGACGTCTTGGCCCATGCGCTCAACGTCGGCCGACACCCGCAGTCCCATCAACGCGTCCAGCAACTTCCAAACCACGAACGAGACGATGAACACGAAGGCGCCGATGGACACGATGCCCAGAAGCTGAATGTGGAACCGGCCGCCGGCGGCAATGGTTACCGCCAGGGTTCCCCAGATGCCGGCGACAAGGTGGGCGGGAATGGCGCCGACCACATCGTCGATCTTGACCTTCTCCAATACCTTGATGCTGACGGTACACACCATGCCGCCGATGGCGCCGATGACCACCGCCCACCAGTGATCCACCATGGTGGGGCCGGCGGTGATGGAGACGAGGCCGGCAATGGCGCCGTTCAAACCGG
The DNA here is from genome assembly GCF_965208475.1 of Candidatus Poriferisocius sp. Lineage (GTDB taxonomy): Bacteria > Actinomycetota > Acidimicrobiia > Acidimicrobiales > Bin134 > Poriferisocius. Next base: position 2,328,133 of record NZ_OZ242338.1, read on the forward strand.
CGAATAAGTCGATACGGCCCAAGACCGATCGCGAGACTGCCAATGCGGCCAGCACCCCGGCCGCCGCGGCCAGATTGGTGTTGACCAACACGATGGTCATCGCCACTGCATCGGCCGGAGTGCCCAAAGCCAGCTGGGACCCGCCATTGAACCCGAACCAGCCGAACCACAGAATAAACACGCCCAACGTCACCACCAGCACGTTGGAGGGCGGGGTCGCCTTGACGCTGCCGTCCTTTTTGAACTTGCCCAGGCGGGGGCCCACAACCAGCACTCCGGCCAGCGCCGCCCAACCGCCGGTGCCGTGGACGATGGTGGAGCCGGCGAAATCCTGGAAGCCCTCCTCGGCGAGCCAGCCCCCTCCCCACGTCCAAGAGCCCACGATGGGGTAGATGAATGCGGTCAAGATGATGGTGAACGCGAAGAACGACCACAACTTGATCCGCTCGGCTATGGCACCCGACACGATGGATGCGGCAGTGGCCACGAACACCATCTGGAAGAACCAGTCGGACATTTTGGCGTATCCGCTCTCCACCACGCTGCCCACAGCACCCAAGTCTCCGTCGAGCAGGGCCTTCTCGTCGCCTGACGGCCCGTATAGGAACTCGAAGGAGCCGATGAAATTCCCAACATCGGTGTACATGAGGTTGTACCCGATGAAGAAGAAGGCCAGGCCGGCTATCGAGTAGATGCCGATGTTCTTAAGGCAGATCATGGAGGCGTTCTTGGTGCGCACCGCGCCGGACTCCAGCATCGTGAAGCCCGCGCACATCCACATCACCAGCGCACCCCAGATCAAGAACGCAAAAGTGTTGAAGACGAACTGATCCGGCAGCTCAACCATGACATCCCCCTATCGCTGCGCTTGCCTGGTTGGCGGCAACGAGTTTCTGCTGGCCTACGTTACAAAGCGGCGGCAAACCTGACAAGGTTCTTGGCGGAGCTCAAAGAACCGACACTGGCGGTCGTTGAATATCGGTGAGAGCCCGAAGCACCGAATAGGCAGTGACTGCGCTGGTACGGGGGTTGTCGGGAGAAGCGGCGTTCTCGAACGACAGCTCGTAGGCGCCGGCTGCTCCCGAGGCGCACACCACGTGTCGCACCCCGATGGCTTCGGGATCACCCACCAGCCGCACCCGCACCCCATCGAACCCGACGGTGGCCAGCGACAAGGTGGCGGTCACGTTGGCCGATTCCGGAAAGCGGACACAGGCCTCTCGGGCCCGGCCGTCGAACACGGTAACCGGCTCGGACCCGTAGGCCAGGGCATCCAGCAGCGCCTCGTCCATCCACGGCCGGCGCAGGGCGGCCGCGGGCTTGGTGCTGTTGATGGCCACCTCCTCCAACGGCCCGAAAAGCATGGCGGCCCTCAAGATGTCGAAACCGCCGATAGCCCCCGTGCAAAGCAACAGGCGCCCGCCCTGGGCATCTCGCAGAGTAGATTCAAGCTCTTCATCGGCCAAGGCGCCGATGCTCACGACCAACAAGTCGGTGCCCGCTTCTCTCACCGCCACTCCGTGCTCTCGGAGGGCTCCATGGCCGGCAGCCTCAACCACCACATCTGATCGGGACAACAGCGAATCTCGATCTTGCACCCCGAGGGGATGGTCGACAACGAGGTCGAAGACCGCGGCCAACTCCGCCCCGTCGACTGCTCCCCCCGACAGTTCCCGAGCCACCACCGAGCCGATGGCACCGCAGCCGATCAGACCGACTCGAAGCATCGAGCCAGAATACCGGTTGGGGCCAACCGCTCTCCCACCTCCCTGTTCACCTTCGGTTGGCGCCTTCTCGCCATGGGGCGCGTGGCACCCGGAAACGTGGCAAGCTGGAAAGCGTGAACGGTGACGTGCGAGTCAGGTTGCCGGCGGCCCCAGAGTACGGCCGCATGGCCGACATTGCCGTCATCCACGCCGCCACCCACCAGGGGTTCCCGCCCCATGACATCGCCAAAATCAGCCTGGCCATCAAAGAAGCTGTGCTGTTGTTGCTGGACCCCGATCATCCCGGCGGATCTTTGGCCCTCGGCCTTCAGAGCAAGGCCGGAATCGTGACAGTCGAAGCCCAGGCTGAGCCCCGGGGCGAAAAGCCGATCCCCTATCACAGGATCGACCGGTTTGAGTCAACCGCCGGATCGCTGGTCGACTCGTGGAAACTAGACCCCGACGAGCACCGCGTCTGGTTGCAGAAGTCGGTGTGAATTAGTACAGGTTTGAGCCTTCTTCATCGGCCCGTGGAGCCAAACCCACCCGTCCCCCGGGAAGACGGAGGCAGCTCCTCCACCTCGACGAAGTCGGCTTGCTCAACCCTTTGCAGCACGAGCTGGGCGACCCGCTCGCCCCGGCGGACAAGGAACGGCTCAACCGGATCGGTGTTCACCAGCAGCACTTTCAGCTCTCCGCGATAACCGGAGTCGATCAGCCCCGGCGTGTTCAAGCAAGTGACACCGTGGCGCAGGGCCAGACCGCTGCGGGGCTGGACGAAACCGGCATAACCCTCGGGGATGGCGATGTATGTGCCGGTGGGCACGAGCCCTCGGCCGCCGCCGGGCGGCAGCTCCACATCTTCGCTGGCCACCAGATCGGCACCGGCATCGCCCTCAGTGGCATAGCGGGGAAAAGGCAGGTCAGGACGGCTTCGGACAATGGGAATCTCCAACACGGCGGTGAGACTACATGGCCTGGGCAGACGCTTCCCCCGATCGGCGCCGATTGCCCGCCAACTCAGGTTTTCTTCCCACAAGGCTCTAGGGTCAATTCAACATGCTGGCTTGGATGGACTTGGAGATGACGGGGCTAGATCCGGTCGGCGACGTGATCGTGGAAATCGCCACCCTCATCACCGATGACAATCTTGAGTTGATAGCAGAAGGGCCTGACCTGGTGGTTTCGGCCTCTCCAGAAGCCCTGGCATCGATGCAGCCCGTCGTGGTGGAGATGCATGCCAAAAGCGGGCTGCTGGATGAGATCAGGGCGTCCACGCTCAGCTTGGAGGCCGCCGGCGAGATGACCCTGGCCTTCCTCAGCCAGCACATCGACAAGCCCCGCACCGTGCCGCTGTGCGGCAACTCCATCGGGGTGGACCGCCGCTTCTTGGCCGCCCAGCTCCCCAAAGTGGAGAACTTTCTGCACTATCGCTCCATCGACGTTTCCACTGTCAAAGAGCTGGCCCGACGGTGGCATCCCGCGGCCTATCGAAGCGCCCCCAAGAAAGCCAAGGGGCATCGGGCCCTCGACGACATCCTTGAGAGCCTCGGCGAACTGCGCCACTACCGGGACAGCTTCTTCAGCCTCCCTGCCGAAGGCGGGACATGACCGAACGACCTCGAAAGCAAGAGCAGGAGCAGGCCACCGCCGAGATCACCGAGGTCGTGCCCGGAGTGCTTCGTACCATGTTGCCGATAAACCTTCCAGGGCTGGGCCACGTGAACTGCTATCTGATGGAAGACGAGCGGGGAGTGGCGGTGGTGGACCCGGGCCTGCCCGGTCCTGACTCCTGGAACGCGCTGGTCGACCGACTGGACCGAGCCGGCTACAAGATCGGCGATGTCCATACCGCCATCATCACCCACTCCCACTTCGACCACTTCGGCGGTGCTGAGCGGCTCCGGGAGGAGTCCGGGGCCGATGTCTTGACCCACCAGAGTTTTCGCCCGATATGGGATCGCAGTGACGCAACCGAAACCCACGACGCCGAGGGCAATGCCACCGAAGAGGAGGTTTTGGAGCGGATCGAGAACAGCTTCCGGCAGCTCACCCCGTGGGGCACCAAGCGCACGCCGCCCAGTCGGGAACACATCCAGCGGTTCCGGGCCAGAGACAACTTCCACGCCCGCTGGTTCCAGACTCCCAAGCCGACGGTGAAGGTGGTGGACAGCCAGGTGGTCCGGTTCGCCCGACGGGAGTGGGTAGCGCTTCACACCCCCGGCCACACCGGCGACCACCTGTGCCTCTACGACCCCGAGCACGGCGCCGTGTTCTCCGGTGATCACGTGCTGCCCACCATCACTCCCCATATAGCCGGCCGCAGCGACACCGATGACTCGCTAGCTGAGTTCTTCGACTCTCTCGAGCGCATGAAAACGCTGGAGGGGGCCACGGTGGCCCTGCCGGCCCACGGGCATCCGTTCTCAGATATCGGGGCCAGAGCCGACGACATCGGCGACCACCACCACGAGCGCCTGAACGTGCTGCGGCAAGCCAGCGACAAGCTGGGCCGCGCCACTGTGGAGGAATACATGCGGGTGCTGTTCAGCGAGCGGGCCTGGGGCGACATGGCGGCCAGCGAAACGTTCGCCCATCTCGTGCACCTCAAGGTGATCGGCGAAGCCCGCCAAGATGCCACTCCCGACGGCCTGGCAACATTCGAGATCAAGCCGGGGTTCTAGCCGGGCCGTCACGGCGTATCCAGGAAAATTGATCGGGAAATGAATTGACATTGCGGTAGATAAGCTGTTGAGTAGTGACCATGTTCAGCAGGAGCTACCTCGCCGTCGGCGGCTCAAAACGTGTTTCGCGCGTGGCAACTGCTGATATGGCCCAAATTCACCAGAGCTATTGGCCGGCCAACCCCACACCGTGTGTGTTTGGTCACAAGACTGCCGGCACAAGGCCTCGGGGAGGATCCACGTAGAGCACCTACACGGATCAAATATCCACCGAGGCCGCCGGAAAAATCCGGCGGCCTTTTCAGTTTCTGCCCACCATCAAACCATCGATTGGAACAACCCAACCGAAGACCCCCGAAAGGAGAAAAACATGGAGGCTCTGCTCTTTGAAAATGCACCGTGGCGCTCAGACGCCGCGTGCCGAACCGACGAAGCCTCACTCGGGGAGATCTTCTTCTCCGACGAACTCCAGCACATCTCCCAGGCCAAGGCCATCTGCGCCCAGTGCCCGGTGATGGCCCCGTGCTTGGAGGGCGCCATCGCCCGCCGCGAGCCGTGGGGAGTGTGGGGAGGCCAGCTGTTCCGCAACGGCAAGGTTCTGACCAGCAAGCGGCGGCGAGGTCGTCCGGCCAAGGTGCCCCGCCCCGAGGACGAGTTCGTCCAGGTTCCGGTGCCTGAGCATCTCCGCGAGCGGCTCCGCTCGGCCTGATGGCCTGGTTGGCTTGATGGCCGGGCGGTACCGCCGGGCGGCGCTGGCCGTGGCCGCGGCGCTGTTCGCCATCGTCGCCGGCGCCTGTGATTCGGGCGCCGGCGACGATGTCCAAGCGACCGAAATCGAGTTTGACCTGCTCAACGGGGGCACCGCCACGGTGGGCGACCTTCTCGACCGGCCTTTGGTGCTCAACTTCTTTGCTTCATGGTGTACTCCGTGCGTGGCGGAAATGCCGGCGTTGGAGGCCGCCCACCGACAGCGGCCAGACATCGCCTTCGTCGGCCTCGCTTTCAACGACACCGAAACCCGGGCCCGAGAGATCGTGGCCAATACGGGAGTCACCTACATCACCGGGTTGGATCCCGACTCCTCCATCGGGAACTCCTTCGGGATTCTGGGCATGCCCACCACGTTGTTCATCACCACCGACGGCGAGGTCGCCTATCAGCACACCGGCGGCCTGACCAGTGAGCAGATCGCCGACCACCTAAGCACTCACCTCATCTCGTAACCTTCCACCTGTGTTCGACTTTGATCTCGCGGTTCCCTTCGGGGCCGGTCTGGTCGCCGCCGTCAATCCATGCGGATTCGCCATGCTCCCGGCCTATCTGGCCTACTTCTTGGGTATCGGCAGCGGTGACCAAGCGGCCGACACTGGCCGAAACGTGCTTCGGGGGCTGTTTGTCGGGCTCACCCTCACCGCCGGTTTCGTGGCCTTCTTCGGAATCATCGGCGCGCTCACCTCGTCGCTCATCTCCACCTCCACCATCGCCGACCGGGGTCCGTGGATCACTCTGGTGGTAAGCGGGCTCATGGTGGTGCTGGGCATCGCCATGTTGGCCGGATTCGAGCCCAAGATCTCCATCCCCCGTCTGTCCAAAGGCGGTGACAGCCGGGGGCTGATTTCCATGTTCTTGTTCGGGGTGTCCTATGCGGTGGTATCGCTGGGGTGCGCTAGCCCGGTCTTTTTCGGGAGCGTCAGCGGCTCGTTCAGCACCGACGGCGTGTGGGAGGGCACTCTGCGGTTCTTGGCCTACGCCTTGGGCATGGGGCTGGTGATCACGTTCTTGACCGTGGCAGTGGCCATGGGGCGCTCGGGGGTAACCGCCCACATGCGCCGCCTGCTGCCCCACATAAACAAGATCTCTGGTGGTTTCTTGGTGGTGGCCGGCGTGGTGCTCGGCTTCTACGGCTGGTGGGAGGTCCAGGTGCTGCTGCGCAACGACTTCGAGGCCAACAACCCGTTTGTCGAGGCCTCCAACCGGGTTTCAAGCCGACTAGAGAACTGGATCGTCGACGTGGGCGGCAACCGTTTCGGCCTGACCACCGCAATCATGCTCTTGGCCGTGCTGCTGTGGCTGTTGCGCCGGAGCATCCCCCAGCCCTGGCACTCGGCGGCCTCCGGGGTTGTGGCGGTGGGCTATGGCGTTTCTGAGGTGTTCCAGTACCAGGGCGATCTGCTGATACTGCCGATTCTGCGGACCATCGCCCACATTCCTGAGCGCGTCGGAAATTGGTTCGCCGATCCCGCCCGCTGGCCGGTGCTCTGGGAGGTGCTGGCCGCGGTGCTCGTCGGCCTGGTGCTGTGGGTGAGCCTGCGAACCCGGCGCGGGCCGGGCCCGCCCGCGGTTGAGGGCTTGGGCGGTTAGCAGCCTGCCCGTGAAACCGGAGGCCGCGGTCGCGGTCGGAACAGGCGGGCTGGCGGGCGCCGGCGCACGCTGGGCGCTGGTCGAGATTATGCCCGCCACCGATGTCTGGCCGTGGGGGGTGCTGGCCGTCAACCTGGCCGGCTGTCTGCTTCTCGGCTATCTGGCCGCGGCCGCCTGGTCGGCCCGGGCCCATCTGCCGGTGAGCCTCGGACTCGGCACCGGGTTCTGCGGCAGCCTCACCACATTCTCGGCGCTGGCCGTGGACGTGGCCCAGATGGCTCAAGACAGCGATTGGGGATATGCCACCGGTTATCTGGCCGTCTCGGTGGCGGGCGGAGTGGCGTTGGCCGTGGTCGGCGCCACGTTGCGCAGGGTCCAGATCAAGGAAGACCAATGACCGCTCTGGGGTTTGCATTGCTGGCCGTGGCCGGAGCGATGGTTCGAGCTGCGGCTGCTCAGAGGTTCAATGCGCCAACCTGGCCCTGGGGGACGCTGGGAGTGAACGTGGCCGGCAGCTTCGCTTTAGGCCTGCTGGCCGGCAGCGGTAACCCGGTGATGACCGCAGTGGGCGTGGGCGCCCTGGGATCGCTGACCACGCTGAGCACCTTCGCCGTGGAGCTGGCCACCTTGGGCCGCAAGCGGGCCGCCGCCTACCTCGCCGTCAGCCTCACCCTCGGCCTCGCCGCAGCCGCTGGCGGCCTGGCAATCTCAGGCTAGTCACCGTGGAATGTCGTTTATTGGAAGTTACTCTTTAATATATCATGATATTCTAAAGTTTATGTTTCAACGACTGTTATCGCTGCCAGCTCCGGGGACGGAGACTTTCTTTCTGTGGGGGCCGCGGCAGGCAGGCAAGAGCACCCTGCTCAAACAGCTTTATCCTGATGGCATGTGGGTCGATCTGCTGAAAGCAGACGAATTCCGGCGCTATGTGGCACATCCCGAGCTGCTCCGTGAGGAGTTGGAAGCATCGGGGCCTGATCCGTCCCGGCAGGTGGTCATCGACGAGGTTCAAAAGGTTCCCGCACTGCTCGACGAAGTGCACTGGTTGATGGAGAATCGCGGACTGCACTTCGCGCTCTGCGGGTCGAGCGCCAGAAAAGTGCGGCGAGGCGCAGCCAACCTGCTCGGAGGACGAGCCGTTCGCTATGAGTTGCGGGGCCTGACCGCAGGAGAGATCGGAGATGACTTCGACCTCGACCAAGCCCTCAATCACGGCTACTTGCCCAGAATCTACGAGTCGGCACGGCCTCGGCAGTTGCTCGATTCCTATATCGCCGACTACTTGCGAGACGAGGTAGCAGCCGAGGGCCTGGTGCGCAATCTGCCTGCCTTCTCGGATTTCTTGGACGCGGCCGCGCTGAGCGATGGCGACCCCGTCAACTACTCGAACATCGCCCGCGAGTGCGGCGTGTCCGGTCCAACTGTCAAGGCGTATTTCGGCATACTCACCGACACGCTGCTCGCCCGATGGCTGCCCCGCTGGCAGAGAAGGGCCAAGCGCCGTCTTTCCGGGGCGCCAAAGCTGTATTTCGAGGATGTGGGCGTCGTGAACCGCCTAGCTCGCCGAGGGGAACTCGAACGAAGGTCGGACCGCTATGGCAAGGCGTTCGAGAATTGGGTCTTCCACGAACTCTCCACCTTCGTCTCCTACCGTGACCTCGACGAGCAACTCTGCTATTGGCGGCTTCCCAGCGGCATTGAGGTCGACTTCGTGATCGGAGACATGCGCCTGGCCATCGAGGCAAAAGCCACCTCAACGGTTACCCGCAAGCACCTCAAGGGCCTCCGCACCCTGGCCGAAGAGCATCCCAAAGTCCGCAAAATGGTGGTTTGCCTCGAACCCCGCCCGCGCCGCACCGAAGACGGCATCGACATCTTGCCGGCCACCGAATTCGCCCACCGACTGTGGCAGGGCGAAATTGCCTAGCTGAGTGGACTCAGAGGACGTCGCGGCCCAGGTATGGACGCAGAGCCTCGGGGACGGTTACCGAGCCGTCGGGTTGGCGGTAGGTCTCGACTATGGCGGCCCATACCCGGGGGACGGCGAGGGCGGAGCCGTTGAGGGTGTGGAGAATGCGGGTGCCCTTCTCGCCGGTGGGCCGGTAGCGCAGGTTGGCCCGGCGGGCCTGGTAGTCGGAGTACCAGGACACCGACGACACCTCCAGCCACTGGCCGGCGCCCGGAGAGTAAACCTCCACATCCCAGGAGCGGTGGTGCGACTGCCCCAGGTCGCCGGCGCAGATGTCCACAATTCGATAGGCCAAACCCAGATCGGCCACTGCACCCTCGGCGCGCTCGAGGATCTCGGCATGGACAGCCGGGGCTTGTTCAGGGGTGGCGTAGGCCAATACCTCCACCTTGTCGAACTCGTGAACTCGCAGCAAGCCCCGAGTGTCGCGGCCCGCGGCGCCGGCCTCTCGGCGATAACAGGAGGTGTGGGCCATCATCCTCATGGGCAGGTCGGCCTCGTCGAGAATCTCGCCAGAGGCCAGCGAGGTGAGCGGCACCTCGGCGGTGGGAATAGCCCACAGATCGTCTCGCTCCAGCCAATAGGCGTCGTCGGCGAACTTGGGAAGCTGGCCGGTGCTCACCATGACCTGGCTGTGGACCAGGGTGGGCGGGCGGATCTCCTCATAGCGGTCGGCGTTGCGGTCGAGCCCGAATTGGACCATGGCCCGGGCCAGGGACGCCCCCGGTCCCCGGAGCATGGCGAACATCGACCCCGACAGCTTGGCGGCCCGCTCCATGTCCAACCAGCCGGCTTCAACGGCGAACTCCCAGTGGGGCACCCGCTGGTGCCCGCCGTAGGCATCGGGGTCGAAGTTCTCCACCCGCAAAACTGGATTGTCGGTTTCGTCCGCGCCGTCGGGGGCGTCGGCGGCGGGCAGGTTGGGGATGTGCAGCAACAACTCGTGAATTTCGTCGGCAATTGCATCGGCCTCGGCGGCCAGGGCCTTACCCTGTTCGCCCAACTTGCGGCTCTCAGCCGCAGCAGCGTCGGCCTCGCTGTCGCGGCCTTCGCGCTTGAACAGGCCGACCTGCTTAGACAGCTCCTTGACCTCATGGCGCAGGGCATCCCTCTCGGTGGTGAGGTTGCGGTGGCGCTCATCGAGGGCAGCCGCCTGCTCCAACTCAGACAGGTCGATCCCCCGGCGGGCCAAACTAGCCCTAACTGCGTCGTAGTCGGCGCGCACCAAGCGCAGATCGATCATCAAGAACCGTTCGTTGTGCGGGAGCCGTTGGAACCAGACGTGGCGGGAACCCGAGTATCGGCGGCGATAGGCCCCGACGGGACGGTGGTCACAACGCGCATCTGGTTGTTGGCCTGCTGTTGGACGCCGGCCCAGCGAAAGAACAGCACCCCGATCCACATCCACAGGTACATGCCGCCCACCAGCTTCATGATGAGCCCGGCGGCTTGCTGGTCGGCCCGCACCCCGATGCCCCAAAGCCGGACGTCGTGGTCGTAGACGCTGTACACCGCGCCCTGGGCAAAGGTCAAGAACGCACCGGGCACGGTGGGCACAACCGACATCAAGAACAGATAGATCATCTTTCCGGGGGCGCCCATGCGCAGCTCGGGGATCGGGCCGCACACCGGCAGCCACATCACGATGGCGGAGCCGAACAGCAGCAGGTGTACGAAGTAGTGCAGGGAGCCGCTTTCTACCGAATTGTTGACCACCCAGGGGATGTGGCTCACCGCCACCATGAAGTTGAACAGAACCCCGGCCACCACCGGCCGAGCCAGCCGGCGCACCCACACCCCGACGCTGCCGTCGCCGCTGAGCATCAGCCGGGCCAGCCACTCGGGCATGGCCGCCCACAGCAGCGGGGGCACCACAAAGGTGATTAGCAGGTGCTGGATCATGTGTACCGAGTACAGGTATTCCTCAGAGATGTCGTGCATCGGCCAGTCGCTGGCCACCCACAGCAGCACCATGGCCCCGACGAAGGCCAGCTTGTGGTAGCGGGCAAACGGGGCTTCACCCGTCGGGGCGGCTTTTGGGGCGATGATCCGGGCCGCGTACCAGGCCATGGCAATCCCGGCCAGCAGGATGATCCACACCTCCGCGTGGGGCTGGTACCGCCAGATTTCGGTGTCAGCTGCGAAGACCACGAGGGTCGGTCCGCCTACCTGAAGCGGAACGCGGTGAGCCCAAGTCGGTGAGCTGTATCACGTCGCCTGATCAACACGACTTACCAGAATCGAAATGCGGTCAACATGACCATGTACACCGCCATGGCCAGAATCAGCCCGAACACGAATAATCGCCAGAAGATCGGCGAGTCGAACTTGAGGTGCATGAAGAAAGCCACCACCAAGAAGAACTTCACCAGCATCATCGCCACCAACATGATGATGATGGTGGTGTCGCCCCACCCATGGACCGACTCGAAATAGGTGAACACCTCGAACGCGGTGAGCAGCGCGAGGGCTATGGCCACCTTGACATAAAGCCAGTTCGACGGGTGGGCGTGCTCGTCTGAAGAGTGGGCGGTTTCCGGAGACTCAGGGGTAACGGTGGCCATGGCGGCTCCTACTGCGGGAAGAGGTACACGATCGTGAAGATCACGATCCATACGACGTCGACGAAGTGCCAGTACAAGCCGATGATCTCCACGGTCTCGGCCCGTTCGGGCCCGAGGTTGCCCCGCATCGACATCACGAACAGCGACATCAGCATGATGATGCCGATGGTGACGTGAGCCCCGTGGAAGCCGGTTAGGGCATAGAAGGCAGAGCCGAAGAGGTTGGTGGTGAAGCCCAAGCCCTCGCTGTAGAACGCGGTGAACTCGTACACCTGTCCGGCCACGAAAGTGGCCCCCAGCGCGGCGGTGGCGGCCAGCCAGATGCGGTTGCCCCGAAGATCGCCCTTGGCGACCGCCGACACCGCGAACACCATGGTCAGCGAACTCATCAAAAGCACGAATGAGCTGACCGACGTGAACGGGATGTCGAACACGTCGTTGGGGCCGATGTCGTTGGGGCCGATGCGGCCCTTGTTGAACATGTAGGTGGAGATAAGCCCGCCGAACAGCAGGCACTCCGAACCCAGGAACACCCACATGGCCAGCTTCTCATTGGAGATGCCGGTGCTGGTGTGGTGCTCCTCGGAATGATCGGAATGAGCAGCCGTCTCAGCGGCCATGGTGTCAGCCATCGATCACAGCCTCCTCATCCTCGTGATGGTCGCCGTGGTCTTCACCGTCGTCGTGGTGGCCGGCGGCGTCGGGGTCGTCGGCCGGTTCCAGGACCCAGCCGTAGATGGCGCCCACCAGCAGCACAAGCCCGGCGGCGGCCAGCCACAGGTTGTAGATGAGGCCATAGCCCACCAGCAGGATGCCTGCGCTCAAAACGATGGGCCAGTACGACGGCGACGGCAAGTGTACGCTGGTGTTGCTGCCGTCGTGGGCGATCTCTTCTGCGGTGGCGGTCCTCACCACCCGGTGGTTCTTATCGACCCCGTACTTACGGTGCCAGAAGTCGTCGAGACGCTCCACCTCTATCTCCGAGTCGAAGTTGTGCTCGGGCACCGGGGAGGCGGTCATCCATTCCAGGCCCCGGGCATCCCACGGGTCGGGGCCCACATCAGGGCGGCCGGCTCGCTGCCATTTCCGGGTGCTGGCGTACACGTTCCACAAGAACATGGCCACCCCGATGGCGATCACAAACGACCCGATGGTGGCCACCATGTTCCACAGCGCAAAGCCCTCGTCAGCCCGGTAGGTGGCGATGCGCCGGGACATGCCCTGCAAGCCCAGAATGTGCATGGGTCCGAAGGTGAAGTTGAAGCCGACGAGCATCACCCAGAAGCTGGCCTTGCCCCACGCCTCGCTGAGCTTGTATCCGAACGCCTTGGGCCACCAGAAGTAGAAGCCCCCGAACAGCCCGAGCAGCGCACCGCCGAAGATCACGTAGTGGAAGTGGGCCACGATGTAATAGGTGTCGGTCTGCTGGGTATCGGACGGCGCGATGGCGTGGGTCACCCCCGACAGCCCGCCGATGGTGAACATCGACACCACGCCCACGGCGTAGAGCATGGGGGTGGTGAATCGCAGTCGGCCCCGGTACATGGTGGCCAGCCAGTTGAGGATCTTCACCCCGGTGGGCACGGCGATGAACATGGTGGACACCGAGAACGCGGCCACCGCCAGCGGCCCGATGCCCGAGGTGAACATGTGGTGGGCCCACACCCCCCAGCCCATGAACCCGATGGCGATGCCGGAGGCCACCATGAAGTGGTAGCCGAACAGGGGCTTGCGGGAGAACGTGGGGATGATCTCCGACACGATCCCGAAGGCGGGGAGGATCAGGATGTACACCTCGGGATGGCCGAATATCCAGAACAGGTGCTGCCACAGCAGCGGATCGGCCCCGGCGGCCACGTTGAAGAAGTTGGCGTCCCACAGCCGGTCGAACATCAAAAGGAACAGGGCCACGGTGATCACCGGAATGGCGAAAAGCAGCAGGAACTGGGTGATGAGCAGCATCCAGGTGAGCACGGGCATTCGGAAGAAGCTCATGCCCTTGGTGCGCATGTTCAACACGGTGACGATCAGGTTGATGGAGCTGACCAGCGACGCGATACCGGTTATCTGCAAGCCGACGGCGTAGAAGTCGATCCCCTTGGACGGCGAGAAGGGCAGCCCGCTGTTGGGGGCGTAGTTGAACCAGCCGCCGTCGGGGGCGTTCTGAAACCAGCCGCCGATGAAGATCGAGGAGACGAGCAGCAGGCCGCCGGCCAAAAAGCACCAGAAGCTGAAGGCATTGAGGCGGGGGAAGGCCACGTCCCGGGCCCCCACTTGCAAGGGGAGCAGGTAGTTGGCGAAGGCCGCGGCCATGGGCATGATCACCAGGAACACCATGGTCACGCCGTGCATGGTGAACACGCCGTTGTAGGTGCCGGCGCCGATCACCGAGCCGTTGGGGGTGGCCAACTGGAGGCGGATGAACAGGGCTTCGGCCCCGCCCACCAGGAAGAAGAACATGGCGGCCGCGCCGTACATGATGCCGATGCGCTTGTGGTCGACGGTGAACAGCCAGCTCGTCCAGCCCTCGCTGCCTTGAGGCCGGGTGAACACGCCGAGGGGGCGGTGGGCAACGGCAGGGCCCGCAGGCAGCGCCAAGGTCTCCTCTGGGGCGGCGGTCGTGCGGTCGGGGACGGTCATGCAATCACAATCAGTCGAGGGTGGACAGGAAGGCAACGACGTTGTCGATGTCGGCGGGGCTCAAACCGGTGCGGGCGGGCATTCCCCGGAGGTCGTCGGCATCGGCAGGCTTGCGCTGGGGGGCGTTGTATATCCAAGCCTCGAGATCGCCCCGGTTTAGCGTCCCCTGGTCGGGCAGCTCCAGGTAGGGGATGTGGTCGCCGGCCCCCAAATAGAGATCGAAAACCGATCCGGCGAACGTGCCCCGGGTCATCAAGTGGGTCAGGTTGGGGGCGGCGCCGGCCACCAGCTCCTCTGTGATGGCAGGACCGGCATTGCCGCCGTTGAACTCGCCGTAGATGCTCCAGTCATCGGGCGATGATCCGGGCTCGCCGCCGCGGTTGGCCGCGGAGGTGAGCCCGTTTACCACATGGCAGCTTGCGCACTGCTGGCTGAAGGTGTCCCAGCCCGCCGCCGCGGCGGTGCCCTCCTCGGGAGCGCCCGCCGGGGCCATCTGGTTGTCTCTCCACTGGGCGAATTCTGAAGGGGCAAGAGCCACGGCCACCATCTTCATGTAGCCGTGCGACAGGCCGCAGAACTCGGTGCATTGTCCCCGATAGCGACCGGGGTTGTCGGCCTGGATCACCCAGTCGTGGCTGCGGCCGGGCACGGCGTCGCGCTTGCCGTTCAGCTTGGGGATCCAAAAGGAGTGGATCACGTCGCGCGATTTGATGTCGAGGGCCACATCCACCCCAGCGGGGATGACCAGTTCGTTGGCGGTCACGAAATCGGGCGCGGTCGTGGTGTCGCCGTCGAGGTGGTACTGGTACTCCCACCACCACTGCTGGCCGATCACCGTGACCACCATGTCCTCCTCGGAGGCCTCCACGTCGTCGAGGGCGAACAAACCCACCAGGGTGAACACCGAGATGACCGCCAAAAGCACGGTCGGGACGATGGTCCAGGCGATCTCGAGGCGGTCGTTGCCGTGGGTTTGGTCGGGGAACTCGTCGTCCTCGTAGTAGCCGTGCTCGCCGTCGCCGGTTTCGGAGCCGCCCACCCGGTAACGCCACCACAGCGCCAGCACCGCCCCCTGAACCAGGAAGAACACCACACCGGCCACGATGAAGATGGGGTTGATGAGCCGGGCGATGTCGCGGCCTTGGCGGCCCACCGGCGACAGGGTGGACAGCGGATGGTCGTCGGTGACCACTATGCCCACCACGATGAGGGCGATGGTGCCGGCGATCACCAGCAGGCTCGACAACCAGACAAGCGCCCTGAGACGTCTGCTCATCGGGCACCGCCCCTCGACGGCATCGCGGCCATCACTCGGCCTCCCCGTGATCGCCCGCGGGCTGTCCATGCTCGGATGCCGGCGCCTCGTGGTGGAAGTCGCGCGAGCCCATCGCCGCGGTGATTACCCCGGCCACCAAGACGCCAACGCATATCACAGCCACCGTGCCCGCGATCACCGACCGGCTGATCCTGGGAGCCACCGCAAACACCACCGCGATGAAGAAGATCACGGTGGCCACCACACCGGCCACGATCACCGCGCTGAACTCGGAAACCGTCAGAAACACCCGGGACAGGGCCAGCACCAGCACCGCCACGCCGAGCGCCGCGGTCACCGGATACTCGACCGGCCGCATTATGCGGTTGCGGAGATTGCGGTTTACCACCGGGTCGGCGGTGGCCCGGTCGGCCCACGCCGCGAGCATCCACTCGAATATCGAGGCCCCCACGACCACCAGGCCGATCACGAAAATGGTGGCGTGGGTTACCAGCCCCACAATCATCGCCCCCACCCCGAAGGCGGCCACCGCCGGCCAGTAGTTGGCCTCCAGGTCGGTCTGGCTCTCAGGAACCTGGCCGTCGGCGGCCAACTCGCCCACCGACTCGGCATCGGCGTCGCGGAAGGCCACCAAGAACACGGCCACCAACGCCGACAGGAACGCGAAGCCCATCAGCACCACATAGCCGACGTGGTCGCCGATGCCGCCCTTGTAGCCCAGGCTGAGCACGCCCACCCAAGTCTCCACGTTGAGCACCGCGAAGTACTCGGTTTCGCCCGCGCTGCCGCTGGCCACCCCGTAGACCGCGGCGGCGCCCACTGCGGCGACGAAGAAGCCGAAGAACAAACGGAAGCCGGGGGTAAGCACTAGCGGCCTCCCCGGCTTGGGTGATGGGATGTGGATCCGACGACTAACACGGAGCGCCTACTTCAGCACGAAGATCGCCGTCCAGATGACGACATAGACGAATACAACGGCGTACCAGAAGATGGACGCGGCCACGAACCCGTCGGTCTGGCGACTGCTGTACTGGCCGCCCAGCGCCCGAAAGGCCATGAGGAGCAGGAACACCAGACCGATGGCGATCATGGCCAGATGCGACCCCGAGATGGTGTAGATCAACGCGGCGGCGATGGACTCGTCGGCCACCAAACCCATCTGGGTGTACTGGAATGAGGTGGTGATGATCACGGAGAACCCGAACAGGGTGGTCAGCGTGGTGGCCAATACGGCATGGGTTCGGTCGTCCCGGGCGATGGAGTACACCGCCCACTGCATGGTGACCACCGACATGAGCATGGTCCACGCCGCCACTGTGGGCTGGGCCAACTGGATGTCGGCACCGGTCGGGATCCAGCTTCCGCCATCGGCCAAAGCGTCGGACCGCTCCCGGAGGTACACCCCCAGCAAGGCGGCGAAGTACATGAGCGCGGCCGCGGTGCCGAACACCGTGCCCACCAACAGGGTGCGCTGACGGGGCAGCGGAGCGGCCAGAGGCATGCCGACGGGGATATCGGCCATCAGCCCTCGCCTCCTCGGTCGGCCTCAGCCTCAGCGGGCAAGGCCAGGCTGCGGGCCACGTTCAGCGCCACCAGCGCCAACCCGCCCAAGACCGCGACATAACCGACCAGCCCTATCACGTTGAGGGCCTCCACGAATCCCAGGGAGTCGATATCGACAATCCTGCTGGTTAGGTAGGGCCGGGCCGGCTGGTCGAAAAAGCCGCCGAGCACATCGGTGAACCCGATCAATATCGCGCCCCCGGCCAATGGCAATACCGACAAATAGCTCAGCGGCATATTGAGGGGGCGGCCCAGAAGGCCCGGTGCCCAGTGCTGGAGGCCACCCACCGCGGCCAACAGCCCGCCCAGCACTGCGAAGTTCATCATCCCGGTGACCAGACTGGAGCCCTCCAGATCGTCCATGGCGTCGAAGAACCCCCGCCACACGTCAGCGTCGAACTCCCGCAGCACGCCCAATGCGGGTTCGGCCACCCGAAGCACCCCGGCGACCACCGCGCCGGTCAGAAGAGCCCCAGAGACGGTGACCAGAGCGAACTGGGGGGTGATCTGCGGGCGCTGACCCGCGGAAAAAGCGTTGAACGCCAACCAGCCGCCGTAGGCCAACACCACCGGGGCGATGGCCAAGCCGAATGCCGTGAACACCACCTCATTGGTGACGATGTGGGCGTCGCTGGCCGATGGGTCGGCGCTGTCGAAGAAACTCTGCACCCAGGCTCCGAAGGAAAAGAAACCGAATACGCCCACAACGAAGGCCATGGGCTCGAACATCCGGGGGCGGCTGCGATGAGCAGCGGTGAACACCTCGGCCACGATTCCGAGCATCGGGATCGTCCAGGCGTACACCTGGGGGGCGTCGAACGCCCAGGCAACCTGCTCGAACGGAGCGTCTCCCCCGCCGAAGCGCAGAGCGTTGGCACCCCGCATGTCCACCCAGGAGATGACCAGATTGGCCAGCAGCACCGGCAGGGAGAACAGCCACACCCCAGTGGCCACCAGCATCGACCAAGCAAAGGCAGGCACCTGGAGCATGTCCATCCCCATAGGGCGCTGGGTGACAATGGTGGCGAAGATCACGCCGGCGCCGGCCAGCAAGCCCAGCCCGATCATGCCCAGCGACAGAACGGTGAGCTCTACCGACTGCTCGCGGGCCGCCCCGGCCTGGAGCGAGCCCAGGCCGCCGTAAGAGAAGGTGGCCGCGATGTGGGCGATGGCCCCCACCAGCCAGGTCCAGAAGGCGGCCGCCGCCGCTCGGGGGAAGGCCACCGAGGAGGCGCCGAGCTGGCGGGGAATGACCGCGGTGGCCAGGCCCAAGAACAGGGGCACCAACCCGCAGAGAATCAGCGTGGTTCGATAGAGGCCGAATACCTGGAAAAGCTCGTTGGCCTGGCCGAAAATACCGAAGCCCCCGTCGATGTCGGCCTGCTCAATGCCGATCAGGGCCCCGAGGGCGAGCGCCAAACCCGACAGGAGCAGGGCAAAGGAGACGTAGAGTCGCCCGATTACCCGGTGATCGCCAGTGCTGAGGATGCCAGCCAAACCGGTGGGCGGGGTCCATTGGCCGGGCGACGACTGGGCCATCGGCCCCGAGTCGTCGCCTGCCGTGACCGCGTCTGGTTCTGGCCTCGTCTCGGTGAGGGTCATCGTGCTCCACTAAGGCGGGTGTGGCTCGGAACTTTACACATCGCCTGTGTCATTTCTCTCATCAGACAGGATTGCCGAACTAGCAGCTTGAATCGGGTTTTTTCATCAAACACCAGTGCGAACCACCTGGTCGATCGCCATCGCTCCAAACAGCAGGGTGATGTAGGTAATGGAGTAGGAGAACAGCCGCATGGCCGCCGCGGTCGCCTGGGTGCGCAGCACCTGCACCGCGAAAAGCAGGAAAACGGCGCCCAGAACCACCGCGCTGACCGTGTACACCAGGCCCATCTCACCCACTGCGCTGAACAGCACCGACAACCCCCAGAGCACCACGGTGTAGCCGATGATCCGCACCGCGGTGGTGCGGGTGCTGGCCACCGCGGGAAGCATGGGCACATTGGCCGCTCGATAGTCGTCCCGGTAACGGATGGCCAGGGCCCAGAAGTGGGGCGGGGTCCAGTAGAAAATGAGGCCGAACAGCACCAGCGGCGCCCAGCCGAGGCCATTGGTCACCGCCGACCAGCCCACCAGCACCGGCACCGCCCCGGCGGCGCCGCCGATGATGATGTTGCGGGTAGAGGTGCGCTTGAGCCACAGCGTGTAAACGAACACGTAAAAGGCGGTGGCCGACACCGCCAGCACCGCGCTGAGCAGGTTCACGAATCCCCATAGCCACGCGAAGGCCAGCACCTCCAGGGCGATGGCGAACGCCAGCGCTCGCCCCGGGGCGACTTCGCCGGTCACCAGGGGGCGGTTCTTGGTGCGCTCCATCAGCCGGTCGATGTCGCGGTCTGCGTACATGTTGATGGCATTGGCCCCACCGGCGGCCAAAGTGCCGCCGATGACGGTGGCCGCCATTAGCCACACCGAGGGGATGCCCCGATCGGCCACCACCATGGTGGGCAATGTGGTGACCAGCAGCAGCTCGATGATGCGGGGCTTGGTGAGGGCGACATATGCCCGCACCGGGCGAGTGCGGCTGCGGGGAGGCGGACAGGTAGGGCTGACCCCTGAGCTTGTGGGCGGTTCGGCAGCGCGCGTGCGGCTGCGAGAAGACAAGCGGGTGAAACCCATGACTTGTCCAGAGTACGGTTTCAGCGCTGAGCAGGCCAAGGTATCGGGAGTGCGCCGGCGCTTTGCTGAAGACCCCGCGAAACACCTGCTTGAGGTGACCGGCTGTCATAGGCGGCCCGTACAATTCAGACGTGATCCAGCCTCGGGTTTCCCCCACTGCCTACCGCAAGATCACCGTTGGGGCGCTGAGCCTTCTGGCGCTGATCATCGTGAGCGGGGGCGCGGTTCGGCTCACCGGCTCGGGGCTGGGCTGCTCCGACTGGCCCGCGTGCGAGAACGACCAGCTGGTTGCGCCGCTGGAGACCCACGCCATGATCGAGTTCATCAACCGGCTCATCACCGGTCTGGTGTCGGCCATAGTCATCGCTGCCGTGTTGGGCTCCCACTGGCGGTTACCGCGGCGGGCTGATCTGGTGTGGCTGTCGTGGGGCTTGGTAGCGGGAGTGCTGGCCCAAATCGTGCTGGGCGGCCTCGTCGTGCTGTACGAGCTGCCCCCGGTTCTGGTGATCGGCCACTTCCTGCTGTCGATGGTGCTGCTGTGGAATGCGGCGGTGCTGCTCTGGCGGGCCTCAGAAGGCGAAGAGCGCCTAGGCCAGCCGAGGGCCCGTCCCCATCGGGTGGGGAATGCAGTGGTGCTGCTCACGTCGGTGGTGATCGCCACCGGAACCATCGTCACCGGCGCCGGGCCCCACGGCGGCGACGAGGACGCCGAGCGCATCGACGTCGCCGTGAGAGACGTTGCGCAGATCCACGGGTCCACGGTGGTCGCCCTGCTGGTGGTGTTGGCCGGGCTGGTGTGGTGGCTGCGGCATCGTCGGGCCCCCGACCAGGCCCAGATGTGGGGGCGGACCTTGTTGGGCGTGGCTCTGGCTCAAGGACTCATCGGGTACGTTCAGTACTTCACCGGAGTGCCGGTTCTGCTGGTGGGCGCGCACATCGCCGGCGCCGCCCTACTGTGGATAGCCACCGTGTTCTTCTGGCTCAACGTGAGGGGCCCGCTCGTACCGGCCGAGGCCGGCGTCGAACAGGCCGTGACGACATGACGCCCCCTGCTCCCGTTGAGGTTGCCCCGTCGGAGATCAAGCAGCCGATTGGCGACACCGATGTGCGGCTCGACCGACCGTGGAAGGTGATCGTGTGGAACGATCCCATCAATTTGATGTCGTATGTGACCTTCGTCTTCCAAAAGCTGTTCGGCTACAGCAAGGAGAAGGCCACCCAGTTGATGCTGGATGTCCACTACAAGGGACGGGCCGTGGTGTCGGACGGTCCCCAGGAAAGGGCGGAAATGGACGTGTTCCGCCTCCACGAGCACGGGCTGTGGGCCACCATGGAGCACGACGACTGACTGAACATGCTGGTGAGGACGAGTACACAAGACATCGACCGGCATCTGGATTGCAGGTAGCTGATGGCTCCTCGACGTCCGGTGTCCCCCAACGGGGACGGGACATACAGCCTGAACCTGCGGGAGGAGGAGCGAGCGCTGATCGCCGCCATCGTTCCCGACCTGCGGGCATTGCTGGCCGACGACCCCGGCGACGAGATGCTGACCCGGCTCTTTCCCACCGCGCGGCCCGACGACCCCGAGGCCGAGGCCGAATTCCGAGAGCTGGTAAGAGACGAACTGGTGTCAAAACGGCTGGACCGCCTCGACATGGTGGGCGGGTTAGCCGAGGCCACTGATCTCACTCAAGAGCAGCTAGCCGCATGGATGGGAGCGGTCAACGACATCCGGTTGGTGCTCGGCACCCGACTAGAGGTCAGCGAGGAAGACGAAGTCGACTTCGACGAAGAAGGTGAGGACACCCCCGAATCAGTTGCCCGATCGGCTTACTGGTATCTGGGCTGGCTGCTCGAGCATCTGGTGGAGGTGTCGGCCTCCGAGTTATGACTCTTCGTCTTCCTCGATTGGTCGAGAGGCCGGTTCGCCCTGGCCGGCTCGTGCGATTTCCGTCAGAGAGGCCACCGCGTTGGTGAAGCCGCTGGTGTCGAGGGGCAGGAAGATCTTGGTGGCCTGGCCGTCGGCCACCTCTTGGAGGGCTTCGAGATAGCGGATGGCGATCAGGTCGGGGGTGGGGTCGCCGTTGTGGATGGCGCCGAACACCGACTCGATGGCGTTGGCCTCGCCTTGGGCCACGGTCTCCTTCTGATAGCGGTCGGCGTCGGCCACCCGCTTGATGGCCTCGGCCTCGCCCTCGGCTTCGAGGATTTGGCTCTGCTTGAGACCCTCGGAGCGCAAGATGGCCGACCGCTTGTCGCCCTCGGCCTCGGTGACGATGGCCCGGCGGTCGCGCTCGGCCTTCATCTGGCGGTGCATGGCCTCGGTGACGTCGGGCGGCGGCTCGATGCGCTGGATCTCTACTCGCACCACCCGGGTCCCCCACTTGTCGGTGGCGTCGTCGAGGATCTGGCGCAGCTTGCCGTTGATGAGCTCCCGGGAGGTGAGGGCGGCGTCGAGGTCGAGGTCGCCGATCACGTTGCGCAGGTTGGTCTGGGCCAGTTTGGTGACCGCCAGTTGGAAGTTGCCCACGTTGTACTTGAGCTTCACCGGGTCGGTGGCCTCGAAGAAGATCACCGCGTCCACCGTGACCACCACGTTGTCCTTGGTGATTACCTCCTGGGGGGGCACGTCGATGACCCGCTCGCGCATGTCCACCTTGCTGATGCGCTGCACAAACGGGAGTATCCAGCGAAGGCCCGAGTCCACCGTGTGCTGGTAGCGGCCCAGCATCTCGATGAGGCCCCGCTCATAGGGGCGGATGATGCGAATGCCCAGCGCGGCGATGAGGATGAGCGCCAGCGCGATGATGACGAATAGGGCGATAACTGGTTCCATGACTGCTACCTAGCTTTCTGCGTTATCAGTTGTTTGCTCTTCGGGAGTGGGCACTACCACCAGGCGGGTGCCGTCGATCTCGGTGACCATTACCCTCGTGTCGACCTCGATGGGTTCGGTGGCTGAGGCCCGCCACTCCTCGCCCCCGATTCGCACCATGCCGGTCTGCGCGTCATCGTCCACCCGCTCGATGATCTTGCCATGGGCGTCGATAAGCCGATAGGCGCCGACTCGGGGCTGCTCATCGTTGTCCAGACGGCGAACGAACCGGCGCAGGTAGACGAAGCTGGTCGCGCTGCCCACAAAGAAAACCAGCCACTGCCAGAGGATGTGGACGTCTGTCCAGGCCAAGACCGCGGCCGCGGCCGCTCCGATGGCGAAGGGCAACAGGAAGAACCCGGCGGTGAACACCTCGGCCAGCGAGAAGACCACCGCGGAGCATGTCCAAAGCCAGCGCCAGACCTCGTTCTCCACGCTCTTGCCTCCTCCGCCCCATCCCGGGAATCTGGTAGAGGTCATCGTATCTCTTTTTCAATGAGGTTCCGACATACCGGGCTGCTATCGTCAAGCGGCCCAAGCGGGTTGAGAGCCCCCATCGTCCAGCGGCCTAGGACGCCGCCCTTTCAAGGCGGTAACACGGGTTCGAATCCCGTTGGGGGTACAAACCACGGTTCTTCGCCCTTGCCGGGTGTTCCCAAGTGTGCCCTAAATCCCCAGCGCAACAAGGGTTTCTGTCACTTCAGGCTGTTATACTGTGCCTAGCTTTTGCCGCACAGTCCCACAAAAAGTGTGGGACAGATTGTGGGACAGACTGGAGGACACGATGGGACTTCTCACCGCCGCGAGAGTCAAAGCAGCCGGGCCGGGGAAATACCACGACGGGCAGGGCCTGCACCTGCGCGTCACCAACGGCGGGTCCAAGTCTTGGTTCCTGCGCCTCACCGTGGACGGACGCCGCCGCGACATGGGATTGGGCGGCTGGCCGGAGGTGAGCCTCGTTGACGCCCGCAGAAAAGCATTGGAGCACCGCACAGCCGTAGTCGACGGCCGCGACCCTGTTGCCGACAATCGCCGGCGCGAAGCTCCTGACTTCAGAGAGGCAGCCCAAGCGGTGTTTGACACGAACCGGCCGCGGTGGCGAAGCGAGCGGCACGCCACTAACTGGTGGGCGTCGCTGGAGAACCACGTCTTCAAGGAGATCGGAGACATGAGGGTGGACCGCATCACCCAGTCCGACGTTCTCCGCGTCCTGACCCCGATCTGGACCACCCGCCCCGAGGTGGCAAGAAAGACCCGCCAGCGAATCCGCACCATCTTGCGCTGGGCGATGGCCCACGGCTACGTACAGTTCAACGTCGCCGGAGAGGTCATCGACGGGGCTCTGCCCCCGATGCCCAAGGTGCAATCGCATTTCCGGTCGCTGCCCTATGCCGAGGTCGCCGACGCGCTCACCGTCGTGGACCAGACCAAGGCGTCGCCTTCGGCGAAGCTGTGCTTGCGGTTTTTGGTGTTGACCGCGGCCCGCTCCGGCGAGGCCCGGAACGCAACTTGGGACGAGATCGAGTTCGGAGCCTGCGAGTGGCGGATACCGGCAGAGAGAATGAAGGCCGCGAGCGAGCACCGGGTGCCGCTGTCAGAGGCCGTAATGGCCGTGCTGGATCAGGCCAAGGACCACCACGACGGCTCCGATTTGATCTTCCCGTCGCCGCTCAAGCCGGGACATCCGCTCAGCGACATGACCCTGACGAAGCTCCTTCGCGATATCGGGCTCGCCGACCGGGCCACCGTCCACGGCTTCCGGGCTAGTTTCAGGACGTGGGCGCTGGAGGAGACCGACACCCCCTGGGCGGTGTGCGAGGCCGCGTTGGCCCACAGCCTGGGCGACTCGGTGCAACAGGCGTACATCCGCGGCGACGCGTTCGCCAAGCGCCGCAAGCTCATGGACCAGTGGGCACAGTTCTTGGAGCTCAAATAGGCGGGTGTGGGGGGCCGGTTCTGCTGGTGGCCGTGAAGGGGGCGTCGCCGGGCCGCTGGATTAATTTCGGGAGATTGCCGGAAGGCAACGGCCATCAGTAGCTGTAGAGGCTGCCGAGTCCTATTGCCTGTTCCCAGCCGCGGCGACCTTCATCAACACCGTGAAGCCAGTGCTACCAGCTGAAGCCGACAGGTACATGGTGAGTGCGCTCCGCTGGCCACAGCCGTGCAATGTGTGTTCCAGGTCGACTAACTCGTGCCGTTATTCGCCAGATGCGGCCCCGATGGCCGCCGGCGCACCTGTCGCATCTTGCGAGGACTGGCACCGGGCCCCGAGTGGGACAACGCCCCGGCCCGGTCGTGCTGGAACGGGTACGATCCCACGCTTGACAATTGGTCGGCGGCCGCCGACGGGGTGGTCTCAGCTGCCGGACACTCGGAGGAAGCTGACGTGCCTATGCGCTGCGTCCGCATCCCCGGCCCGCCCGGCGGGACGAACAGGGAGACACCCGGCGGGAACAGCGACAGTTGTACCTGGATCGCCTGGCGTTCCCAGGCAGCAATCGTGATATCACCTCCCACGAGATAGACCTCCTTGAGGTTTCTGCACCGGGGTGCCCACAGTCCGTGACGACAAATGGGGCACCCCGGTGCGCTATGTATGCCCACCTTCGGCAGGCAACACACAGTGGGATACGCACTGTCCCTAGGAGTCCCGTTCCGAGAGGAAAAAACTTGGACCCGTCTACCCTGAGCTGGGCAAACAAGTTGAAAAAAAGTTTGCTCAGGCCGCGAAAAACGCGAAAAACGTACTCGCCCGTGTCTTCCGCCCCCCGCCTAGAACCGCCTCCAGTGCTGTCAACGGCGGGTGCTCCGCGGCTCCGCAGCCAACACCCGGCCGACCAAAAGCGGCGCGGCCCGGCATCTTCGGTGGCACTCCAGTCGAGGAAGCAGCCACAGCCCGCGGAACCCTTCTTGACCTGCCGTGCCGGTTGCAGTTCTGAACTCGATTCCCGAGGCTGGGCTGTTAGCAGCGTCAGGGAGCAGTTTCTTCACCGCCACCAGGGTGCCGGTTTGCTGGTCGGTGGCTTTGAACAACATGCGAGAAGTTGCCGTCGCCGATATGGGCAACGAGCCGGTAGGTTCCGGCGAGGGTCTGGTTGAGATAGGCATTAGCGGGATTGGCCATACCGCATACGAATTTCAACGAGAAGCTCTGGATGCCGTCTGAGGATTTCCACTATGTCGGCAGGTATGTCGCCAGCGGACAATGCAAGGGAATCGCCGTCAATCTCGTAGAGGCTCCCGGCGCGCTGGCATAGGTCAGCCGACGGCTGCCGCTCCCCCGTCTCTACCCGAGAGAGGTACGACGGGTCCACGCCGAGTTCTTTCGCAGCGCTTCGCAAGGACTGGCCCGTGGCTTCCCTGACGCTGCGGAGAACATCAGCCACACTGCTACCTGCCACACACACAACACACAAGGGTGTTGACAACTTGGCAACATCATTTGCATTGGCCTGCGCCTCCCCAATGGCGCACCTCTTTGAGAATCGCAACCTGCGCCTACAGCGTTAGTAGCGGTGGTTCACGTCGGGGTGCTGCCTGCGAAGGCACAGTTTCTTCGACCTCACGCTGATGTGGTCGCACCCAGGCAAGATCGCTCCGGTGGTGAGGAAGTCGAGCGGAGACAAGGTGATGGAAGCCGCAGGTCCGCTCCGACCGACGGCCAGCTTGTTCCCCGGCTTCACCTGGCCTGATATCGACATCGTTGCCTGACTGAAAAGGCCCTCTACGCCGACCTCTGGGGTAACGAACACACCGCTAGTGATCCGGCCTGCCCAGTGCCGACGAGGAAAAGAGGAATTCTGCGACGATGACCGACTACGGCAGTGCCTTGGAAGCAAGTGCAGGAGTTCAGGGACCTGCTTAGGGCCGTTTGGACACCCGACTAGTCTTCGTAGGCCGCCCATAACGATCTTGGATGTGGTCGGCTGTCGACTTCCCTGACCCGAAAGGCCGATGAATTGATCTCTCTTTCAGAACTTCAGCCTCTCGTCTCGGAATTCGGACGCGCTGTCACAGAGAAGTCAGAAAGTGGGCTGGGCGAGCCGGAGGACCAGCTTCGTGCTCCAGTCGAAGTCCTGGTAACTGGGATAGCGGTGGCCCTCGGGATTGATGTGCCAGTGCTGGCGGGTGAGAGCGCTCTTAGCGATCTGGGGGTCAAGCCTGACTTTGCCGTGCTTGTGGATCAACTGCTTGTGGGCCATATCGAGGTGAAGGCTCCGGGCAAGGGGGCGGACACGAGGCGGTTCCGAGAAGCGCATGACAAGGAGCAGTGGAAACGCCTGTCGGCGCTTCCGAACATCTTGTATACCGACGGGAACGAGTGGGGCCTGTACCGGGCAGGTGAGCGAGTCGGCGGTCTCGTGAGGTTGCAGGGTGACGTGGATCGGTCAGGCCCGGACCTGAGCGCTGATGATGCCGAGCTAGCACTCCTGCTCTCCAATTTTCTCGGGTGGGAACCCGTTGCGCCTGTTTCTGTGCGGCAGCTGGCCGAGACGACGGCGCGCCTTTGCCGACTCCTGAGACTGGAGGTACTGGAGATGATTGGCGGCTCCTCGGGATTGAAGAGCTTGCAGGCAGATTGGCGGGACATGCTCTATCCCGAGGCGACCGACAAGCAGTTTGCGGACCAATATGCCCAAACAATCACTTTCGCCCTGCTCCTCGCGCGAGTCGAGGGGATCGACCTGAACGCCGCCACCCTGAACGGGGAGAATCCAAACTTCAATTCGATAGCGAAGCAGCTCAACACCAGGCACGGGCTTATCGGCACGGCCCTTTCGCTCCTCACGGACCAGACAATTCTCGACAGCCTTGCCACTTCGGTCTGGGCACTTGTTCGGGTGCTGTCGGTCGTTGAATGGGACCGGCTGTCCGACGGCGACCCAGACAAATGGCTGTTGTTCTACGAGGACTTCCTGGCCGAATACGACAACGATCAGCGCAAGAAGTCCGGGAGCTACTACACCCCGGTAGAGGTGGTCGACTTCATGGTGAAGATCACCGACAGCCTCGTGCGCTCACGCCTCAAGAATCGACAAGGGCTTGCATCGCCAGGCGTCACGGTGGTCGATCCAGCCTGTGGAACCGGCACTTTCCTGTTCCGGGTCATCGACCGGATAGCACGAACAGTCGAGGATTCAGAAGGACTGGGCGCTGTGGGACCGCAGCTCGAAACAGCCGCGAAGAGGCTCATCGGCTTCGAGTTGCAGACCGGCCCGTATAGCGTCGCGGAACTCAGGCTCTCGGAGGAGTACCGCAGACGTGGAGCCAAAGTGCCCGAGGAGGACTTGCGAATCTACGTTGCGAACACCCTCGACGACCCCTTCGTGGAAGTGACTCGGCTCGGCTCGGTATACGAACCCATCGCCCAATCGCGCCGCAACGCCAACAAAGTGAAGGCCGACGAGCCCGTCGTCGTGGTCATCGGCAATCCCCCCTACAAGGAGAAATCGAAGGGAAAGGGAAGGTGGATCGAATCCGGCGACGAATCGGCAAACGAGCCGCCGCTCAAGGACTTTCTACCACCCGCGGAGTGGGAACTCTCGCCACATGTCAAGCACCTGTACAACCCCTACGTCTACTTCTGGCGCTGGGCTACTTGGAAGGTGTTTGACCGCCACGAGGACAGCCCCCACGGCATTGTTTCCTTTGTCACCGCTTCGGGGTTCTTGGGCGGGCCGGGCTTCGCCAAGATGCGCGACTACCTGAGGCGCACAGCCGACGAACTTTGGGTCATCGACACGACCCCCGAAGGCCACCAGCCAGATGTTCCGACGAGGGTATTTCAAGGGGTCCAGCAGCCGATTTGCATTGTCATAGCTCTCAAAGACGGGACAACCGACTCGGACACTCCCGCTACCGTCCGCTTCAGACAGCTCAAACCCGGCCACCGTTCGGCCAAGTTCCAAGAGCTGGCATCACTAGACCTGGACGACGACTCCCAGTGGTCCCTCGCGCCGACCAAGTGGAAGGCACCACTCACGCCCGAAGGGTCTTCTGATTGGGCTTCCTACCCATCGCTGGATGACTTCTTCCCCTGGTCTGGTTCCGGGACGATGCCCGGTCGAAGATGGGTGATCGGACCCAACAGCGAAGTCCTCAACGCGCGCTGGTCAAAACTCATCCGGGAGCCGGACCGCGAGGAAAAATCCCAACTTCTCGACCCCCACCCCCGAGACAGGAACCTGGACACGAGGTTGGAGGACAACCTGTGGGGGTACGACCCGCCCAAGACTTCGATTGGACACGAGAAAACACAGGTGTGCCCGACCGAACGAATAGCGTTCCGGTCGTTCGACCGCCAACATCTGGTGGCTGACAAGCGGGTAATCAACCGGCCCAACCCGTCCCTCTGGTATGTGCGCGGCGACAACCAGGTATATCTGACCGCTCTCCACCGCACGGTTCCCAAGTCTGGCCCGGCGATCACGTTCTCCGGCCTGGTACCAGACCTTGACCACTATCACGGTCGCGGCGGCAGGGTGTTCCCCCTTTGGCGCGATCCCGACGCGTCGTCTCCGAACATTGCACCTGGGCTACTCGACTTCATCGCTACGATCCACAACGAGACAACCTCGGCGCGGGAACTGTTCGCCTATGTCGCAGCAATCGCTGGTGCGCCCGCCTACACAGAGCAGCTACTTGTCGGCCTCCAAACCCCTGGCCTAAGAGTTCCCCTCACAGGGGACCGAGCGCTATACGAAGAGGCAGTGAGGATCGGCGCTGAAGTCATCTGGCTCCACACCTACGGCGAGCGATTCGCTGATGACACCGACACCAGACCCCACGGGCCACCGCTGCTGGAGCCTCCGCGCAGACCCAAGGTGCTCAAGTCCATACCAACCTCAGAACAAGAGATGCCGAACGAAATCGACTACGACCCCCTCAAAAGAGAACTCATCGTCGGCGAGGGCATCATAGGCCCCGTCGAAGAATCAGCCTGGGCCTATGAAGTGTCGGGCATGAACGCCCTAAGACACTGGTTCCGCTCACGCAAACGAGAACCAGAGGGAAACCCATCCTCCGACCTCGACAAGATCACACAGAGAACTTGGACGGCGGAATTCACAACAGAACTGCTCCAGCTCATCAACTTGCTGACAATGCTCGCAGACCTAGAGACCAGACAGAAGAACCTGCTCGACAACGTGCTCTCTGGTCCGCTGATCTCCACAGCAGACCTCGAAGACCCCGGGGTCATTCCCGTCACAGCCAAAGCGACGAAAAAGCCGACGGTCCCAAAGAGCACCACTCTTCTGTGACCTGGAACTCACCAACGCACATCAATATCAACCGCCGATGACCACCCGACTGGAAGGTCAGGACGTGCAGCCATACAAGTCCCCGCCACGGTCCACCCGGTAGGGGTCGGCTCCAGGTACACGCACCAGGACGGGTTCCTGGTCGGAGTTGAGGTCAACGCAACCTAGGCCCTGATGATTCGGTCACAAGGACGGTGCGGCAGTCGGTGGCCTCACGGCATTTCTTGTTTCAAGAGATCAATGAGGGCAAAATCATACGGGATGGACAAGACGGGCTAGAGGACTGGCACCCACACCTGTTCCAATGCTGGAAACCGGAAGCACCAGTTGGGGCAAGTGCGCGGGTGTCTATGAAAGACACGGTGCTCCAGTAAAACTTGGATATCCTGGCCCCATGTTCAAACTATGGGGGCTTGCACACCTACGGGGTTCATGCCCGGAATGTGGTCGGGAGAGAGTGATCGTTCGCCCTGATTTCTGGCTGGACAGGGAATGCTGTCCCTATTGCCGGGCAGACCTGACATTGGCAGTCGAAAGCTGGATCGAGGTAGAGGCAAATGAGGCTGCGAAGGAGAAGAAGCAACAAATGTACGATGAAGTCCTTACGAGTGCTTAGAAGCTAAGTCTGAAGGCGCGTTCTAACTGCCGGAGGCAAAGCTATTCGTCGGGCAGGTCAGGCAAGATAATTCCGCAGTAGTCAAGGAACGCCATAGCCTGAAAGCTGTTTTTCCGTGTCCCATAGTCCAATGAGTCTCCATGAAGGACGAGGTTCCTGTTGAGTGGGTAGGAACTACCGGGATGCGGCCTCATGGACTGGAAGAGTGGAAAAGAGCGACTTTTCAGTGCAAGGATGAAACTGCGGGTGAGGCTGTCTTTCACGAATTCGTCGGCATGTTTCTCAACCGCTTTTTCCCTCTTCCCTCGAAAGATATGATTTCCACCTCGCTCATTCCATATTCCGTCTGCCTGCGCCAGAAATACAGGAACGGAGAGATTGTATTTCCCAGCTTCGTGAGCCTCGAAGGCTTCACTGAATATGTGGGCGCGGGAATGGAACCTTCTGATTAGTCCGCTCTTGATGTAATCGGTCATTCCCTGAAAGATGGCGCACATTTCCTCATCGGCGACATCTGGATTACCCTCAAAGAGGCTCACAATCCGCTCAACGTCGTCGGCAAGCGTGTGCAGCGGCATGACCCATCCATGCTCCATGAACACGCGAATGTTGTCTTTGTCTGTGAAGACAGCGTTGCTGGCTGCCATAGCTTCCGAATAAAGCTTCATGGCGTTGGCCTGGGCGGTTATGTGGCTCTTCGCGTGGAAGCGGGGACTGGGGTGTTTGTGGGGGTCCGCCACTGGGTAGGGGGCCTCGCCGATTCTTGTGACTGACACAGTCCAAGAGTCAGGAGGCCCCTGGTGGTTCAAGATAGTTCAGCGGTTGAGTTCGGCGCGCTCGGGTTGGAGGTGACCGGCGTTGAAGAGGTGGGCGGCGAGGTGGTTGTGCGGGTCCAGTCCCCGGGAGGCCAGGCGGTGTTCTGCGATGGTTGCGGGCGCCGGGCCCGCTCCAAGGGGCGGCGGGAGGTGGTGTTGAGGGACGCTCCTTTCAGCGGCGGGCGCCCGCAGCAGGTGGTGTGGAACAAGCGGGTCTGGGTGTGCCCCGACGCCCACTGCGCGAAGGGGTCTTGGACCGAGCGGTCCGAGCTGGCGGGGCCGCGGCGGGTATTGACCGAAAGAGCCGCGAGGTGGGCTGTGGGCAGGCTGGCAGCTGTGGAGGGGTCGGTGGCGTCTTTGGCCCGCCAGCTCGGTGTCGCCTGGCACACGATGTGGTCCCACATCGCCTCTGCCGCCGAGCAGGCTGCGGCCAGCAGCAGACGGGTTGGGCCGGTTGCCAAGCTCGGATTCGACGAGACGGTGATGGCCTCGGCCTCGCGGCGCCGCCGCCGCCGGTTCATCACCGCCGCGGTTGATGCCGACACCGGGCGGGTCGTCGACGTGTTCGAGGGCCGAGACTCCGCTGACCTCCGTAAATGGGTGTCCAAGCAGGCGCGGGAATGGGTACGGGCCGTCGAGGTGGTTTGCATCGACCCCCACGAGGGCTACCGCAGCGCCATCAGGTCGCTGCGCGGTGATCGCCTGCGGGCCGGCACCCAGATCGCGGTGGATCCGTTCCACGTCGTGCGCTTGGCGAACCAGGCTGTTGACCGGTGCCGCCGCCGCACCCAAAACGACACAACCGGCCACCGGGGCCGCAAAGGCGACCCCCTCTACGGGGCCCGCAAACTGCTGTTGACGGGCCAAGAGCGCCTCGATGCCACCGGCTGGGACCGGCTGCGAGCAGCCCTCGACGCGGGCGACCCCTACGACGAGGTCGCCGACTGCTGGGAGGCCAAAGAAAAAGTCCGGGCCGTGTTCAAAACCGCCGGCCCCGACCAAGCCGCCGCCCGGCTAGATGACGCAATCTCCTGGTGCCAAGCCCCCGAAGCGGCCCCCGAGCTGCACCGCCTCGCCCGCACCCTCAAAAGCTGGCAAACAGAAATCCACACCAGCATCGCAACCCGAGCCCACAACGGGCGAACCGAAGCAGCCAACGCCAAAATCAAAGACATAAAACGCTCAGCCAGAGGCTTCCGCAACTTCACCAACTACCGGCTCAGAATCCTGCTGGCAGCCGGACAAAAACCACGCGAAACTCAACCCGTCACAAAAATCAGAACCCGACGTCCCAGCTTCAACGCGTAGAGCCGGTTATGTGCTCCTGATAGAGGTCAATACTCGTTTGGATATTCGCGAAGGACGATTGCAGCCAGCCTGTCGCAAGTTGCGACTGCCATGCCGAGGACGCTAGGTGGATATGTGGGGTAGATCGGGCAGCAAGCCGCGCAATCTGTTCGGATAGGTCTTGATCGTCAGGCATTTTGCTCAAGCTCCTGTGGGGCATACGCGCAACTGCGATTCGCGGAGTCCGTCGGAGAGGGGAATCTCCTGCACACTGAGGCAATTTAACGGTTGGCACACTCCGACAGTCTGGCATGGGCAATGACTGATGGCTGCACGATTTCCCAGGTCTCGGCAAGAGCGAGGACTGGGCATACCGGCAGGTCAGCGGCCCACCCGAGAGGGCGGCCGAAGCGTCAAACCTAAGATTGGGAAATGATAGAGCTGGGATCAGGAGCGGAATTGGGTGTCGCCGCAGGTCAAAGAGCTGTGAAAGAGAGGCTGCCTCATGTGGCAAACTCACCGCTGATATGAGTTCTCCCCAACGCTCTGACGCTGTTGCCCGGTGGGAGGACGCTGCGGATTGGCCGATGCTGGTCTTGGCGTTGGGCAGCATCCCGCTCTTGGTGTTTGAGCGGTCGGTTTCGTGGGTGGAGTCAATAGCCGTGCCGTTGAACTGGGCGATCACAGGGGCGTTCGCCGTCGAGCTTGGGGTGAGGATGGTTCTTCACGGACCAGGCCGCAGACGGTACGCGGCCAGAAAGTCGTACGACTTCGCCATAGTCGCTTTGACGGTGATGCCCGTGCTGATGCCGTTGCGTGCTTTGCGTTCGGTGCGGGTTCTGAAGGTTCTGAAGATTCTCAGGTTGGTGGCGTTCGCCGAGAGGGGCTGGCACACCGCCAAGCGGATATGGGCTGGCACGTCGGGTCGCTACGTCCTGGCCGCTGCCGTCGTGCTGATTGCAGCCTCGGCGGCCGGGGTCTGGTTCTTCGAGGACGATGGCGGCGGCGACATCGACTCTTGGGGAGAGACGATCTGGTGGGCAATCGTGACCATGACCACCGTCGGCTACGGCGACATCGACTCTTGGGGAGAGACGATCTGGTGGGCAATCGTGACCATGACCACCGTCGGCTACGGCGACATCTCACCGACAACGGGCGGGGGCAAAGCAGTAGCAATCATCCTTATGCTCGCAGGGATAACCGTCCTTGGAGTCATCACCGCGAACCTCGCAGCCTGGTTCACCAGAAGCAAAGAAGAAACCGAACAAGATGACCTGGCCCGACAAATAAGCGAGTTGACATCTGCTGTAGAACGACTGAGGGCACAAATGGAGGAAACGCGTTGGAAGATGGCTCGCCTAGCCAGATATGAAGGATAATCAAAATAATCGTTCCTCAAAGAGGATGGAAGGGGCAACAACAGTGTCGTGCGAGTTAGTAATTCTTGTAGGCGGGGACATCAACGGAAACCACAGAACACGAGAATCATCAAGAGCGACCGACGACTGCACCGTTCAAGAAGTCAAACTGCCGTATAAGCTCTGTCGGTTGCTTGCCATTTTTGTTCGACCACATATTGCCGTACTCCGTGCAAGAGCATTTTGGCAGCGCTTCATCGAGCAAAACATCATATCTATAGAAACCGGGAGAATTATATGTCTGAATCGCTTGCACCTGAGACAACGCTGTGGCGGTATATGGATTTCACAAGGTTTGTATCACTATTCTTGGATCAGTCTCTATTCTTTTGTAGGGTAGATCAACTCGATGATCCCTTTGAGGGGAACATTACAAGAATAGAATACGAATACCTGATGAATAAAGAAGAACCGGAATGGGAAGATTATAGAAATACGCTATCTGAATTGTATAAGCTAACTCGCGAAACTGTATACGTAAATTGCTGGCATTCAGATTCAAGAGAATCGGCGGCAATGTGGAGCCTTTATTCGGGACAATACGATGGCGTTGCCATAAAGACGGATTTTCAATCTCTGAAGACCAGTATCGAAATTGAACACTTGGTACTCTATGACAAGATTAGTTATAGAGACTACAACAAGTTTCCCTATGAGCACGAAATCGCGCCGCCGTATCTGTCAAAACAAATAGAGTTTGAGCACGAAAAGGAGGTACGCGCCTACAAACATGGTGATTATCCTGACGTAAAAGGCATCCCTGTCCCTGTTGATATTGGTGTGCTTGTTAAAGAAGTAGTGGTAGCTCCATATGCAAAAGGATGGTTCGTTGATCTTGTGGAGTCTATCGTCCATACGTCTAAGTCGAAGGCAACGGTCAGTAAGTCGCAACTCGCAAATGCTCCTGATTTCTAAGCAGTCTCACGGGAGTGGCGAAAAGTGTCGAGCCGGTGCGGCTGCTTAGCAAGATGACCGTTGCAACCGGAATCCCGTACAAGACGTGGGACCTCGCCCTTCTCAGTCTCAGTCGAGCCAGAAAGGGCCAGCTCTTGATACCAGAGCGGAGACGAGTTTCTGTTCGGCGATGAGGTCGTAGCAAACAGGCTGAGATCGCCGAAACGGATCACTCTACCCTTGCTGCTCACAGCCCCATCCGTCGCAGTCGCGTTTAAGGCGGTAGGGGTCTATGCCGATGGTTAGGACGTGCAGCCCCTTCCATCCCCATCCCTATCGAGTCGGTAGGGGTCTACTCCTGGCACTAACACGGTGACGGGCTTTTGGCTGGCAGTCAGGTCGCCGCAGTTCAGAGCGTCCCCTGGCAGGTTCGGCAGGCACGGGCTGTAGGCGGGATGGCAGTCGGATTCGGTTTCGATTGTCCCTGCGATTGGTTCTGTTGTGGTGCTTGGCAGGCTGTGGCCTGCGCAGCCTTCGAGTGCTCGGGCCAGCGCGTTCTTCTCGTCGGTGTCCACTGACAGGGAGTAGGCGGTCTTGACCTGCACGGTCTTGGTTGCGAGGAGGCACCGCCCTTCGACGATCAGCTCGGTGCCTTCGCACACGCCGCTTCCAATCCGCCCCGACCATTCGGCCATGTCACGCGCGCCTTTGGATCGGTTGACGCAATCACGAGTCGCGATCAGATTCTCAGCTTCGTTCCCGAAGGCCCGCCGCCGTGCCGTGTCCCAAGCCCACGCGCCGGACTCGAACGCTTCCTGAGCGGCGACGATGTGGTCCACATCACAGGTAGAAGGATCGAACGAGATGCCGGTGTAGGGGTCGATCCCAGCGTGGTCGCACAGGTAGCCCCGGTCATGCTCGAAGTCGGCTCTCACATATCCTGAACCCCCGTACTCTGCTTCGACGGTCAACGCGCTGAGCACGTCCATCACAGTTGTCTCAGTGCCTCCGCCTACCTGCGGGTCGACTTCGCCGCCGTCTGCGGTACATCCACCGGGCACGAGCTGGGTGTCAACGTCGAACTGGCATCGGTAGACGTTCAGCAGGGCCTCTTGGTTCTGGATCAGCCCGTCCCGCACGTCGATGTCGTTCTGTGTGGGATTCGCGGGAGCGGGTCCAGGAGCGATCACATCAGGGGTGGGACAGCCGCCTGGCACCACGTCGGTGTCCACGCCGAACAGGCAGCGGTAGGTGTTCAGCAGGTTCTCCTGGTTGGCGATCAACTGGTCCCTGGTCTCGATGTCCGCGACGGTCTGAGCCGAGGCGACGGGAGCGAGCAGCGTCGCGGCGAGGGCAACAGCAGCGGCCATCGCCGCCCATGAGCGGTACTTCAATTTCCTATGCACAAGTGGGAGGGTACAACTTCATGTCAGCTCAGTTGGTGCTGGCACCAGCCCCTCCAAAGGGACCCCGCGTTGGCAACCTCATAGTGGTTCTTTCCCTGCTGGCTAACTCCAGTTGACGGCGTGGTGGCCGCCGAGCCATTGGTCCCATTCGAGTTCATTTGGATAGCCGCTGGGACGCTCAGGGCCGTCGTAGTACCAGATGTCTGGTGGCGGCCCGGCAGCTCCGACGGCGAACCAGTGGCCTGTGATGGTCTGGCGTTCCGCGCACCAGCTCTGCCCGTCGCTGCTGACGTGGATTCGGATGCCGTTCGGGGTGGGCAAGCAGTTCTGTTCTGAACGCCTCTCCAGAGACGGAGACATGCTCTCGTTCTGGTATCTGCCTATTCTGCGATGCTCGCCCATCTGGTCGAAGGCCAGGCTTCTCAGAGCTTCCATCGTTTCGCTGTGCTCTCTTTGGTCGAGCTGATTGCCGTCGGAATCGACACCGGCGACACCGGAGTTATCGACGAGTCGGCGTTCAGCAACCTCCTCGGCGGCGACGCGCTTACGGTCTTCGTCAATGATCTGCCCGACTTCGTTCCAGGCATCCTTGAACCCGGATGTGTGGGCGAAGCGCCATCCCCCTGCACGGCGAAGGACTCGCAGGCGATTGGGGTGTCTCCCTGCCAGCAGCACCACAGCAAGGAAGCGGGAGTGAACCGGCTGCCCTTTGGCGGCGGAGCGCATCTGCTTGAATGCGCGCTGGTAGGTCGAGTACACCGCTAGCAGGTACACATAGATCAGCGCTATGGCCGTCAGCCAGACAGGCAGCAAGAACTCTCTCGCTAGGTCACTCTGGTCGATGTCTGCCCAGTCGCTCATTAGGCGCATGATCCCCCAGGCCAGCGCCCCTAACCCGTAGATGCTCAGGCATCTGTTCGCCATCTTGGCGGGTTGAGCTTGTTTCGGGAATCTCTCGGGCAATCCGACTACAACAATGCAGGTGAACAAGACCGGCTGGGCAAGTAGCTCGACCCACAGCGAGAACGAGGCCAGGTTCGCTACGAACTCAACGAAGACCACAACACCAATCGAACGGAGAATCTCCCGTTTGAAGAACCCCGGCTCCTCGATGGCCTCGGTGAACTTGGAGAACAGGCCGAACCCTGCCAGCAGAAGCCAGAGGACTGTCGTTTTCCAAAGACCCGACTCCCAGATTCCCAGCATGGAAGCAGGAACCAGAATTCCCAGCATCAATCCCACATACGCCCACACGAACCAGAAGCGGAAGATCGCGAGAACCGGCTTGAGCAAATCCATAGTGCCGCCTTGTCTCCGGCCAGCCCACAAGAAGCCTGCCAGCAGCACCCCGAGCCAGACCATCGAGGCGATCTCCCGGTTCGTGAACAGCCCTTCATCCACAGCGCTAGCCCCACCTAGTCCTCGGCGTTCTCGCGGGCCTTGCCTGAGTCGCGTATGGACTCGAAGAATGCGCGTGGCACCGCGGCGAACATGAGGAGGATTACCGTGAGGATGCCAAGCCCGAGAATCGTCTTGAACACATCCCATCCGGCACCGTCGGGCACCGTGTAGTAGACGACCACAGCCAAGGGCGAGTACAGGAAGAGCGCCATCAGCGCCCCCGCGTATCCAACATGTCTTGATAGACGCGGTGCCGAGGACCCGGACTCGCCCCCAGCGAACAAGATGATGAACAGGCCAACCGTGACCATCACCGCAAGTGGCGCTAGCGACACCTCCAGAGCGTGCTCAACCTTGTCCCGCCCCAATACCGCGACGACTGCCAGCCATGCTGTTAGGAACCCCATGATCTTCGTCTCGTGGGGGCCGAGCATCTGCCATTGCCGGGCCTCGTCGCTCATCCGCTTTTCCGTATTCTTCGGCCGCCATTGCGACCACCAGCGGAGGGACCCGGAAACAGCTCTCCGGACGCGGCTGCTTGGCTTCATCGGGCCGAATTCATCGCTTGTCATGCTCTCTGACTCCTATTGCCGAAGGGGTACCTGCGGCAGCCATCGGCCCTCTGTCCAATTGTCCGACTCCTCGCTCTTGCTCGGTGGTGAACTGGGTGCAGGCGGCCAACTGCCCTGCATCGACATGGTATGGATCAGGATGACAGTTTGAGGCGATGCCGCAGAGGGCTGGTTGGGCTGGTTGCTGTCTGGCGGGATGTGTGATCCAAAGCCGGCCGGATTGGACGGCTGTGGCCGGAATCTCGGGCGGTTGTCCGGTTTGCGTGGGGATGTCGGCTGCGGCCCATGATGCTGTTCGATGCGCTGCTGCTGGGATAGCCGCAGGTGTCTTCCGAAGTTGGCTGTTGGGGAGCGGAGGAGGGGTTCTTATGGATGGTGAGCCGGTGCCTGTGGGTGGGCGAGTGTCCACCGGCGAAGGTTTGGTAGGACAGATGTTGGCCACGCGCACCGTGTTGTGGGATGCGGTGAGGATGCTGAGCGACGAGCAGGCAGACGAGTTGCAGGCCAGCAAGGCGGAGTTGGCCGGAAGGTTGAGGGAGCTGTGGGCCGACGGTCCCACGGACCAACAGCAGGCGATGATGGACGAGTACGAGATGATCGCGTTGCGGCTTCGGCACCGATTCGACTTCGTTGAGGACAGCGCCGGAGATGGCGGCGAGTTCCGCGTTATGTGCCTCCAATGCGAGACGCTTCCAGTCACGGGTTCGGTGTGCCCGACATGTGAAACGGGGAAGTGGCTCCAGGTCGTTAGCTGTTGAGTATCAATAGAGAAGACCGAGCATCCTGGGCATAGGCGGTGGCTGCGGTATCTCATCGGATTTTTCCAATCGAGGAGGAGCAGAATTCGGCTCTGCCGACTGCCCACACGCCTTTGCTGAACTGCTCGCCGTGCAGTAGCAGTTGGGCGTTGCCGCGTTCATCGCGGAAAGCGACCGTGTTGGCCTCTTCGGGGGATCGGGTCAGGGGATCATCGGGGTCTCTGTACCTGTCGGGCCTGTTCTCCCACCAGTCCGACACGGCCTCTCCCAGCGTGGAGAACCCCTCGACGTCTTCCTCGGCGACCGCCATGCCGTGCTCGTATTGAACGTCGGCGGACAGTTTGGTGTAGCACTCAAGTCCCGAAGCTGTCTCGTAGACCGCCGTTTCGGTCGCCGTCGGCGATGAAGAAGCCGTCGGGGCAGGGGGTGGAGTGGCCGGAATCGTGTGCGCCGGGGTCGGAGAGGGGATGGGTTCAGCCTGATGGGCGGTCTCGGTTGCGTTGCCGCAGCCGACTGCGATGGCCAACAGAGCAGCGAGCAGATGACGCACAGTTGTCAAAGTAGCCCTGTTTGGACAACGGGTGATCTCGGCATCTCATAGCGAGACAGAACTGTCATTGGCCGTCGGTACGATCCGTCGGGGATGGCAAAACCAATCCCATGACAACAAACCGAACCCTCTACCCGCTGTTCGCAAGCTGAACAGCCCTTTTCAAGGAGCTGCCGAATGTCTGTTTACGCCGAGCCGACACTGACAATCACAACCGAGACCACCGATGTTGGGTCGCTGCGTGAAGGCGACCTGCTCCACTACGCGTTCCCAGCTCCCCACTATCGAGTTATCAGCAATGAGAACCGTGGTCGTCTGCTGGCACCGAACCGCCGCAGAGAGGTGACGCTGGTCGATTCTGAGGGGGTGAAAAAATGGTTTCTCCTGTCACCCAAGCGCAAGGTCGAGCGGGTCACGAATCCCGCGGTGCCCGTCGGGCCTTGGTTCTTCGACCTGACCGGAACCGACATCTCAGACAGCCTGAGGTTGTGGCAGCGAGAAGACGCGCTTTGGCACAGGGCGCTGTGTCCGCTCGCCAAGCCCTTCGTGCATCTGTGGCGGGAAATCCTCGATTTGCAGTGCCGCGCCTACGCGCTGAAGCTCCGGGCGGGCTTCTGGGCTGCTTTGGCCGTCATTGTGGTCACCGCGGTTGGACTAGCGACCAGAACTGCGCCAGAGCTGTCGGTTGCTATTGGCATTGTTGGCGCGTTCATTGTGGAGCGCTGTTGGGAGTGGTGGCGCGCGAAGTCTCGCCGCAAGCTGGCCAAGGGGGTATCGCTGCGTGTGCGGTACAAGCCCAACGGCCCCAAGGAAGTGCGCTACGGAACCCTTGAGCTGAGGCCGCGGGGAGCAACCATCCTGGGAGAGGAATCGCTTCATGCTTGGTTCTCCTCTGAGATGTGCCTACGCCAAGGAAGACGCGTGCTCGCGACATGCGCGTTTTCCAACTGCATAAGAAGCGAACTGACGCTCACGAACTCGGCGGTCGCGGAGGCCATCCGACACCGACTCGACAACGGCTCCGACCGCGCGATCTACGCGTCGTCGCCCAAGCACGACCCCGCAGGAGAAGCACTACCGGACATCACCATCCACCCGTCAGATCGTCGGTTCAGCCTCTCCTTTGCAGACAAGGAGACGAACAGAGGATTCAGCGTCACGCTCAAGCTGCACCAGGCTCGGGTCCTGGCCGACGTGCTCGAAGTCATGGACGCAGGCCGACGGCTATAAGACCACCGAGACCGAATTTGGCGAGGCAGTTGGCCAGCGTCGATTTCGTATCAGGCGAGACCTTTGCGCGGAGGCAAATCGGCTCGTTTCCTTGAGTGAACGTCAGAGTGTGCTGAGCGGTATCCGGCCCGTGGGCAGCTATCGTGCCGCAATGAGACGAAAAGAGGGCACGCAGGGGAGGATTTGGCGGGAAGCGGGAGACCTTCGGGTGTGATTCGAGAAGCGTGGGAGCGAGTTGCAAGCCATTTGCGAGCCGAGGCCAGATGGCGAGAAGGGCGAGTTGTAGACGGTCAGGACTACTACAGGCATTCGGAGCCTCTTGGCCGACACTCTTCCTTTGCCCGAGTCTCTTGGCTGAAGGCTCACTTCAGATTCAACAGGTCTCCAGCCGAGATCGCCCGTTCAGCCGATTCGGTGTTCGATGGCGTGTTTGAACACGTTGAGACGATGGTCGCTCTCGGCGAATTGGCCGTCGAGCAGATCGAACAGGAACTAGCGATTCGGTCCAGTGCGGGAGGCAGCCAAGACTCTGGCTTGGCGCTATGGGGACAGTCCAGTGAGGGCAAGTGTGAACTAAGTCTGGAGATCACCCCGTTTCCCGAGCCGCATTTGGACCGACGATTCGACGCTGCGAGCCGCAAGCCCAGGCCAGCGTTCAGGTCTTTGCGTCGTGAGAGCGAACTGGTTTGCTTCAGCGTTCTAGAGCGGGTCGTGGTCGGAAGCGAACCTCAATGGCGTGACTCCTCGGCTTCGGACGGCACCCACGATGTAGACATGGCCTTGCCCGGCTCTGAAGCGCCTCCAGTGCGTGTTGAGATAACCGAGTTGACCAGCGAGACAGGCGAGCAGTGGGGGAAGGGGGATCGTGGTGAGCCGCGTGTCGTTGAAGGTGCAGACGGCAAGCTCAGATATCAGTGGCACGCCTCGTTGAACATGGGGGATACCCACAGCAATCCAGCATGGGGCAACCTGGACAAGGACAGGAGGCAGCGGAAAAGGAGCGGCGAAAAGATCGACGGGATTCTGTTGGAGTTCCTGGCTAGGGCAGAGAGCCAAATGGGAACCATCGAGGGGGCTGTGAACCTCGCAAACCAACACATCGACGGTCGGCTCAAACCAGGAGGGGAGCTGCTAATATTCCCCTTTTTCCGGGCGCAGCGAGCACCAAGCGGTGGCATCGGCGGCTTGAGGGTCTCCTACGACGGCTATTCGGTAGACCTCTCGTCAGTCGGCTCGACCAAGGCCGCGGAGTCGACCAACCGGGAGATCACTCGCAAGGCGGCAAGGAACCAGGCAGGTGCGCTGCCAGGCCAGAAGTGGTTGGTCATGCACCTCGACCCGAACTATGCCATTGCAGTGGGCTTGGGCATGGAGAAACTCTTGAGACATCCCCCTTCATGGATTGCGTTCGCCTCGTTGATCGACCGGCGGCACTTTGAAGAGGTGTGGCTCGTATGGAAGAGCCTGAGGGCAAGAGAAGGCACCCCCCATTCCGAGCTTCCCTTGAATGTGATTCGTCTCACGCCGCGAGGCTCTCGCTACATGGCCCTTGCCTGAGAGCAGCCAGCCAACACCAACAGCCATCGAGCCACCAATGCCGGAGGCGGTTTACATGGCGGGAGCAGAGCGCACCATGAGGCGAGGCTGCGGCCACAACGGGTGAGCAAACTTGCGAAAATCATCGGACAAGCCGGTCGCGGCTACGAAATCAAAGCGCTGGCCACCAATGCTTCAAAGTAAATCCACAACCTCCTGAACTGGGGAAATAGAGAGAACGCGCCAAAATCGAGCAAAACGCGTTCCAAAGCACGATCTCCGCGAACCCTCAAGCAGGGAGTTCGCCATTTCGCGCACACGCCCATCCACACCGAAGAAGCATCAAACTCCAGGCCAACGACGGATCGGCCATCTCACCAGTCGCGTCGTTCGACCTGGCCGGTTTACCCGAGGCCATCAAACCCGTCCGCGAAAACTGCAGAATCTAACCGGTATCGGCTTGTTCGCTTCTAGCGGGTGTGTTCGAGGGCCTGGCTAAGGAGGCCCGTTACTGGTGGCCGCAGAAGCGGTCGGTGGCGGCGAGCCGGGCGGGGTCTTGTGGTCGTTGTTCTGCGGCGGCGGCAAAGATGCTGCGCTGTCGGCGTCTGATGGGTGCGGCTGGCTCAGTTGTGGGTTTGGAGGTCGGTTGTGGTGATGATGTTGTGGGCTCCTGTGTAGCGGGGGAGGATGGTCAGGGCCGCGGTGTGGGCGGCTGTTCCGCCGGTGCTGGCGCACAGGTCGGCGACCACGACTGGGTGGAGTCCCAGCTCGAACAGCCCGGCGGCGGTTGAGAGGACGCAGACATCGGTGTCGATGCCGCA
Organism: Candidatus Poriferisocius sp.; assembly: GCF_965208475.1. Classification (GTDB taxonomy): domain Bacteria; phylum Actinomycetota; class Acidimicrobiia; order Acidimicrobiales; family Bin134; genus Poriferisocius. Next base: position 2,371,022 of record NZ_OZ242338.1, read on the forward strand.
TACCAGCACCGTGTTGGCGCCGATCCGTTCCAGTTCGGCGGCGAGGCCGGTGCCGGAGAAAGGCGAGTACCCGTTTTTTTCGACCACTGAGGTGGCCAGCGCCTCTACCTCTGGGGCCAGGGCTGTCTCTTTGGGGTTTTGGAGCTTGTGCCAGCCCAGCAGCTTGGCGAACGGCCCGCCGGGGCCGGGGTTGATGAAGCGTGTGAAGAACCGGTGCTCGACGCGGGCGCGGGCGAGGAAGCTCTCTACTGCGGCTGGGATGTGCTGGGTCGGCGGGGCGATGAACCCGGTTTGGATGCCCACTGCGATCACGCAGTCGGGGGTCCGGGTGTTCGCGGCGACGCTGTTGTGGGGCTCGGTCACATTGTGCGGCGGGCCGTTGGGAGTCCCGCTTGGTGGGGGGCGGTTGCCGCGGTGTTCAGGCATCGCCGTAGAGGCGGTCGGTGGCGGCGAGCCAGGCGGGGTTTTGGGGCCATTGCTCGGCGGCGGCGGTGAGGATTTCTGCGGCGGCGAGGCGTAGTTCTTTTCGGGGGGTGGGGTCGGCTATGAGCTGGTCGAGCCATTCGTCGGTGACGGTGGGCAGGGGTGGTCCGATGGTGGCGGCGATGGCTTCGGCGGTTTGTTCGTCGTTTTGGTCCACGGCGTCGACGAGCAGGGCGATGTCGGTTTTGACTTGTGGGGCGAGGGCCCAGTCGGCGGGGCTCTCGCGGATGACCCAGCCGTCTTTTTCGGCTCGTCTCATGAGGCTGCGGACGTTCTCTTGGGTGGAGCGGAGGATGCCGGCCACCTCGTCGGTTTTGGCCCGATTGGCGCCGGCGGCGACGAGCACGGCGAGCAGCGACTCGCGGGCTTTGCGCATGGGCCTGTTGGAGCAGTACAGGTTGAACACCTTTCCGCAGCGGGCTTTGAGGCCGTCGGCTCGGGCGAGCAGCTCTTCGCGGGTTGCGGGGGGTTGGGCGGGGGTTTCGGCGCGGTGTTCGGGCTGTGGGGGTCCGCCCGGGTGGTCTGCGGCGGGCTGGGCCGGTGCGGGCGGCTCTGAGGGGTCGGCGGTCGCGGCGGGCTGGGCGGTTGCGGGCGGCTCTGAGGGATCGGCGGTCGCGGCGGGCTGGGCGGTTGCGGTGTCGCGGTCGGTGTCGGTGTCGGGTTGGAGGGGCGGGAAGTATGGGGGCGGGATGGGCTGGTGGCGGGGGCGGGGCAGGTCCCACACCGGGGAGAACAGGTGCAGTCCGCCGCTGTGGGGCCTCCAGGGCCTTCGCCGGATGATCCAGGACAGGGCGGGTGCGGCGACTATCGCCCAGGTGGCGGCGGCGGTCGTGGCCGCGCATCTGGCGGCTTGTTTGCCGAGGTCGTTTTGGGTGATCTGGTGGTAGGCGGCGGTCCATGTTTCGGGGTCGGTTTCGAGCAGCCCGTTGTGCGCGGCCCAGGCGGCGTAGGCGCAGAATCCGGCCAGCCAGACGACCGAGCGGGCCCATTTGCGTATTTCGCGGCGGCCGGTGGGGGTGGCTTTGCGCCGGGTGTAGTAGACGGCTCTGGTGGCCTCGATGCCGGTCATTTCTGCGTCACGTCGGGCAGGCGGGCAGGTTGGCGGCGGCGCCTTCGTTGAGGACTTCGGCTATGCGTGCTGTGCCGGTTTTGTGGGCGATCCACAGCCGGGGTTTGACGGGGATGGACACTTCGACGATGAGGGCGTTGCCGGCGAGGCAGGCTTGGATGGCGGTGCCGGGGGCGTCGTCGTCGGTGGTGGCGAGCACTGCGTTGTCGCAGGTGCCGGTGGCGCAGCTCGCGGTGTAGGCGTCGGTGGTCTGCTCGGCTCGGATGGCGGCGAGGTTGCGGGCCGATATGAGCTCGGCCTGGTCGCCGATGGCCGTCGCGGTGAATCCGCACGCCCAGATTAATGACAGGTACACGATGGCGGTGTACACGGCGGGTCCTAGCGGATGCGGCGCACCGACATCGCGGTGACGGTGTCGTCGGCCAGCACCGCGCTGGTGTGGATGGGGCAGGTGACCAGCACCGCGACCGATGAGGGCGGGGCGGGCGGTTCGGGCTGGGCGTGGAGGCCGATGTCGAACCGGGGGTCTGATTGCACGCAGTCGCCCCAGACCGAGAGCCGCCCGTTGGCTTCGACGGCTTGGGCGGTCTGGGCCCACAGGGCGGCGTTTAGGGGGTCGGCGGCGATCTGGTCGGCGGCGTGGTCGGCTGCTAGCGCGGCGTAGTTGGAGGCGCGGTAGCTGGCCGTGCCGCGGTCGCCGGCGGCGTCGGCGAAGATCATGGCCAGCAGCAGGCCGGGCAGGATCAAAAGCAGGGTCACCGCGTCGCTCATCGCCTGCTCCTCAGCATCTGCCGGCTGCGACCAGCGGGCCGCTTGCGCTGGGGGCCGAGCAGGCGACGGCGGTGTGCTCGAGGGCGGACCAGCGGGCCGAAAGGCCGCCGACGGTGACGGTGGCCGCGATGTTGCAGCCCGCTGCGGTCACGGTGACGGACTTGGGCTTGACGCCGCCTTGGCCGAGGCGGGCTGCGACCGCCCGGTACGCCTGGTTTTGGCCCGCGCCCGAAAGGCTTGGGTGGTCGGGGTCGCAGCCCCAGTCGTTGGGCACTTCGGCGGCGGCGGCGGCCGCCGCGGACTGGGCGGCGGCGTCCGCGGCGAGGCGGGTGGTGTGGCTGGCGTATTGCCACACCACCAGCAAGAAGGCGACGAGGAACAGCACTGATGTGCGCAGCACGATGATCGGCGTCTCCATCGCCTCTCCCTATCGGCCCGCGGGGGTGCAGGCTCCGGCGCTGAGGCCTTGCAGGCCCTTCGGCGGCGTCCACTGCCCGCCGGCGGCGTCGCAGAGGCCGGCGGTGGAGATGAGCGCCCACTGGGTGTCGGTCAGCTCTCCTGTCCTGCCGGCGCGCTCGGCCCCGACTCGGGCCACGCTGAACGCGGCCATCGACACCAAGGCGGCGACCGCGATCATCACGGCCAGGAACCGGATCTCGATGATGGCCTCAACCACGCGGGGTCACCGCCCCGGGCGTCCTGGCGGCCGCGGGGGGCCGCCCTATTCCGCGCACGTCTTTTTCGCGGAGTCCCAGGTGCCGCCGACGGCTTCGCACAGGGTCTGGTTGGTGATGGTGTCGTAGTCGTAGATGACGTCGGTCTGCTCGTTGACTGTCTCGGCCCGGTCGGTGACCTGGTTGTAGACGACGATGCTCACGATGGCCGCCACTGCGATGCCGACCACGATGAGGATCATTTGGACTATGGCGCTTTGCACGGTTTTTTCCTTTCGGGTTTCTTGTTTGTCTTGTTCGGGGTTCATTTCCCGGGTCAGAGGCTCGACATGACGGCCAGCATCACGACGAGGCCGGTGACCACGGAGGTGAGCGTGGCGGTGATCCCGACGGATCGGGCGATGCCGTCGACGGCTTGGCGGCGGTCGGCCTCGAAGGCGCGCACTGTGCGGGCCAGGGTGCGGTCCAACAGGCCGGTGGACGCGGCCCCGGAGCGCTCCGCGGAGATCACGGCCTTCAAAAGCGGCTCGGCCGGGGACCCAGAGATGGTGTCGACGACGACGGCGAGGGGGTCTGCGCCCGCGGCGAGCGCGGCGCTGATGCGGCCCTGGGCGGGAGTGAATCCCCGCCCGGTGACCGACATCGACGCATCGACGGCCGCGGCGTTGATGGGGAGGCCGGTGGCGGACAGGAGCCGCATGCGGCGGAACCACTCGAGCAGGTTCATGTCGCGCTCTAGGCTGTAGGAGTTCAAGACCGCGGCGCGCAGCGCGCCGGGCGCCAGCCAGGGAAGCCACATGGCCGCCAGCGCCGCCGCGGCGACCCCCGCGGCGGCGCCGGCGAAGATCGAGGCCACCGTCCCGCACAGCGCCGCTCCGCCCGCCGAGCCCGCCCATCCGGCCGCGGCCACCCGCCGCGGCGACCATCCCATCGCGGCTGCGTCCACCGCCGCGGCCGGGCCGCGGGGGCTGGTCAACAGCAGCAGCGCCGCGCACACCGCTCCGGACAGGGCGACGAGCGGGGTCACCTGAGCTCCCTTTGCGCCCGGCCCAGCACCCACACGTGCAGCAGCCCCAGCAGGGCCGCGGCTGCCAGCAGGATCGTCTGGCCGTCGCCGGAGACCAGCCAGGCCCCGGCGGTCCCGGCCAGCCTTGCGGTGATCGCCACCACGCCGACTGCCATGACGAGCGTCGAGACGATCTGGCCCATCATCCGCCCCACATGGCGGTGGAAGTGCCGGGCGGTCTCCGCGGCCTCTGCCGCCTCGGTGTCGAGGATGTGGACGAGCTGCGCCCACTGGATGCCCCCGGAGTGGGCCTCTACCAGGACGTTGGCGCACATCGCGGCCAGCGGCCGTCCCACGGTGGCGGCGAAGCGGTCGGCGGCCTCGGGAAGGCTGCCGATCCACACTTCCTCGGCCATCGTCCGGGCCGCCTGCCCCACCCGGCCCGGCACCAGCGGCGCCGCGTCCTTGATGGCCTCCACCACGGTCGGGGCGACGGCGGCCTGGTTGGCCAGCCCGCTGGTGAACTGGGCGATCTGCGTGGCCTCGGCCACGTTCAGCGCGGAGCGGGCCCTGATCGCCAGCGACCATCCGGCCAGCGCGGCGATGATGGCCGCGGCGAGGCCGATGCCCGCCCCCCAGACTGCCGTGCCCGCGCCGAAGGCGGCTGCGGGGGCCGCGGCCCGGGCCAGGCTGCCCGGCGACACCCGTTCGGCCACAGCGGCGGCGCCCCGTCTAGCGAAGCGGCGGGCGACGCGGGGCCGCGCGGGCCACAGCAGCACCGCGGCGAGCGCGAGCCCGCCGGCGGCGACGGTTGCAGCGTAGGCGCCCATCAGCCGGCCCCGGCGCCGGTTTCGGCGGCTACGCCGGCTGAGCGGTACACGTCGGCGATGAGGCCGACCGGCTCGTTGACGGGCCGCGCCCACCGCTGGCCGGGCTGGAGCGTCCAAAGCCGCAGGGTGGACACTGTGTCGCTGCGCTCGTCGTAGCCGGTCAGCTGGGTCACGTCGGCTATGACCCGCTCGCCCTCGTCGTTTCGGCCCATCCATACCAGCAGGTGGACGGCCATGGCGATCTGCTGGCGGGCGTAGCGCGGGTCGGCGCCCTCCATGCAGGCGTAGGCGGTCAGCTTGGCCATCACGCCGGCGCCGGGCCGTGAGTGGAGGGTGACGAGGCAGCCGTCGAGCCCGGAGGTCATGGCGTCGAGCACGTCGAGGGTTCCCTCGCCCCGGGTCTCGCCGATCACGAGCTTGGTGGAGTTGGCCCGCTTGGCGTCGCGGATGTGGTCGCCCATGCTCACCTTGCCCACCCCGTCGGCGTTCTCGTCGCGGGTGAGGCGCTCGTAGGTGTTGGCGTGGATGCCGTATTGGGACAGGCGCAGCTCCGGGGTGTCCTCGATGGTGTCGATCCGCTCGTTCGCGTCGACGTGCGACAGAAGCGACTGCACCAGAGTGGTCTTGCCGCCGCCCATCGCCGCGGCGACGACAGCGTTGGCCCGCACCGCCCCCGACACCGACTCCACGAGGATCGCCTGGAGCTGCGGGTCGGCCACGCCGAGCGATTCGAGGCTGGCCATGCCGGCCATGTTCGAGCGCAGGACCATGGTGGGCGGCTGGCACATGAACGCCTCGGCGTGCAGCCTCCACCGCTCGCCGACCCTGATGTCGAGCCGGTAGTCGAGCTTGTCGAACCGCTGGGGCATCCCCCCGGAGAAGCTGGCCAGGTGCCGGGTGGTCTCGATGAGCTCGTCGTCGGAGGTGAACGGCGAGTGCCGCCTCTCGAACCGGCCGCTGGTCTTTTGCACCAGCATGAACTCGCCGCCGCGTATCTGGTACTCCTCCACGCCGGTGTCGGCCAACAAGTCCTCGATGCGAGACATCGCGGCGTGCGCGGCCGACAGCCGGTGCGTCTCCTTGTCGAGCTGGTCCAGCCGCCTCGGCCGCGACGCGGCCGAGCTGTGGGACCGGCCGAGCTTCTTGAGCGTCTTCAGCGGCTTGGGGCCCGACACCGGCGACACCCAGACCACCTTGACGCCTCCGCTGGCCGCCTCCTTGGCGTCGGGCTCGGCGTCGGCCAGGGTCACCACCGTCACCGGGATCGCCCACCGGCCCACCGCGTCGAGCCGCAGCCTCGACCGCACGCCCGCCCCGGCGGTGGTCGACACCCACACGACCGCAGCCGCAGACGCCGCCGCGGCCTCCAGGCGCACGGCGGGCTCGTCGGTGCGCAGCGACAGCACAACCGGGCGCCCCGAGCGGGCTGCCTGGTCGGTCTCGACGGCGTTCGCCGCGATCACCGCGGTCGGCGCTGTGGAGGTAACCCCCTCGAACAGAGCCGCCGTCACCCACTCCGCGACCTCGTCGTCGATCTTGTGGTCCCGAACCAGCAACAGCATCAGCCCGCCCCCTCAGTCGCCTCGGAATCGCTCCGGGGCCCGGCGCTGCCCCCCGCGGCTCCTGCCTCACCGGTATTCGGGCCTGCTGCGGGGTCAGCTTCATCTTCGGGGTCTGCTTCATCGGGGTCTGCTGCTTCGGCGGGGCACCGGTCTTCCCAGCCCGCCGCGGGGGAGGCCCACACGGTCCACGGCTCGCCCTCGACCAGCGCGGCGAACAGGTCGGGGCCGGCCTCGACGGCGACCTGGCCGGTCTCTACGTCGACCAGCTCCAGCTCCAGGGCGGCGCAGCCGGCGGGCTCGGCCGCGAACACGGCCAACTCTCCCGCTGTGGGACCGCCGTGCCACCGCCCGGTGTCCGCGGCCACCCAGACCGTGGTCGCGGTGTCGTCGGCGATCCTGGCGCCCGGCGGGTGCAGCATCTCGGCGGTGACGATCGTCCCGGCGGGCAAGTCGAAGGCGGCGATCCTGTCGCCGCCCATCTCGGCGGGGGCCGCGGCGAAAGCCGCCGCCTCGGAGGGGACCTCGACGGGCACCCACCCGCCGGCTTCCCGGCCGGCCTGCCATTCCTCGGTCGTGACGGGCACCGGCGCGCGCTGCACGCCGCCCCCGCCGCCGGTTGCGACCAGCACGACGACGACCGCCACCAGCACGCCTGCGGCCCCGGCGAGCCGCAGCTTGAACGGGAGAGGCCAGTCGTTCATCGGACAGTTCCAGCGGGTGTCGGCCACGTGGTCACAGGAGGCACCTTCCTTGTCTCAGACTGGGTTCAAAGGCCCGCCGGGGCGACGGGCCCGCCCGCCCCTTGCAAGCGAGCGGAGAAAACATATTGCAAGCGAGCGGAGATATGCAAAATCGTCGACCGCACCGAGCGGAAACCATGTTCCCGACATCTAGGCAGGTCAAAGGCTTTTCTGTCTCGCACATCGCTCGAATACTGCAAGCGAGCGGACTTTTTGAGGTCTTCCGCTCGCTTCCGGAGCCGCGGAGCTGGGCTGCCCGGGCGGTTCACAGCCCGATGCCCGCCCCGCCCGTGGAGACCCCGCGGCCGCGGCTAGCAGCTGGCAGGCCCTCGGCGGCGGCGGGGCCGTCTGCGCCTAGGCCGTTGTCGCCGGGGCTGTGTGCGCCGGGGCCGTTGTCGCCGCGTTGGGGCGGGGGTGCGGGCTGGTGGGCGAACTCTCCGAGGTTGACGAGGGTGCTGGCCGACTTGCGCTTTTCGGGCTGGGCGAGGAGGGCTTTGTAGAAGCCCTCGTCCTTTTCGCGCTCGATGGGGTTGGCGTAGAGGTCGGCCTCGACTTTTTTGAGCTCGGTCTTTTTGTCTCTCAGCTCTTGGGCGTGGGGCCAGTCCTGGTGGATGCGCTTCTCGGCTATGGGGATGGACTGGGTGATGCGGTCGATGTCGGCGGCGGTGTCGGCGGCTGTGTCGGGGATCTTGTTGACGGTGTTGGCGACGCGGGTGGCGGGCCGCAGCCGGCCCGCGGCGATGTCGCGGCCCTCTATGGTGAAGCCGATGCCTGCCTCTGGCGGGCCGATGCGCACCTCGACTGCTCGCATGTCGTCGTTGACGACGTGGCGGGCGGCCACTTCGAGGCCGGCGATCTCGGCGACTCGGGTGTCGGCGTCCTCCCATCGGTGGTAGACGGCTTCGAGTTCGTAGCGGAGCTGCTCGTCGGGCGAGTTGCCGATGTCGGCGTCCGGGCTGCGGCCCGGGGCGACCCGGACCGACCCGGCTGTCTGCGGGGGAACGGTGAGGGGTTTTAGGGCTTCGAGCTTGGCGCGCTTCGCCGGCAGGGACTGGTGCCAGAACTTGAGCCGGTTCGAGGTGCGCCACCGCTCGATGTCGTGGGCCTCTTGGAGCAGCTCGAGCTCGCGTATGTCGTGGGTCAGCTCGGCGCGCCGGACCACCCTGGGGTCGCCGGAGGACACGGCCATGGCCGCGGCGAAGTCGTCGGTGCCCATCGCCTCGCCGCTGTCCTCGTATTCGATGGTGCGCCCGTGGTGGCGCCCCGACAGGAACTGGGCGATGAACTGCGCCTTGGAGTCCAGCGTCGAGTACATGAAGGTGTCGAAGCTGCTCTCTTGGCAGTACCTGATGATCTGCACCTCGTCGAACTGGTTGCCCGACCGCACGATGCGCCCCTCGCGCTGCTCCATGTTCGCCGGCGTCCAGGCCGGGTCGAGGTGGTGCAAAGCGGCGAGCCGGGTCTGGATGTTCACGCCGGTGCCGGCCTTGGCGGTGGAGGCGACCAGCACGGACACGTCGCCCTGGCGGCACCGGCGGAACAGGGCGTCTTTGGCGGCGGGGCTGTCGTGGTCGTGGACGAACTCGATCTCGGCGCGGGGCACCCCGCGGGCCTCCAGCTCGCCGGCCAGCGCGTCGTACACGGTGAACGCCTTGTGCTGGCCGGGCGTGCCGAGGTCGCAGAACACGATCTGGCACGCGCCGGGCGCAGGGTGCTCGGTGCCGGCGGCGGGGTCCAGGAACCGCCGCTGCGCGTGGGCGTCCCTGATTCGGGCGACGCGCTCGGCGCAGGCTTGGACCTTGGAGGGGCTGGGCTGGTCGACGCCGACGAGGCGCATGTCGAGGGTGGCTTTGCGCCCGTCGTTGCAGATGCTGAGCATGTTGTCCCACTGGGGGTTCTCGCCCAGGTTCTCGGAGCGCCGCTGGAGCCACTCCTGGTACGCGACCATCCGCGGAGAGCCGTGCACCAGCACCGTCTCGGGTGCGCCGCCGGCGATCGCGGGCCGGTCGAGGTCCAGGTCGGCGGCGGTCTTGATGTCGCAGCACAGCGACAGGAGCCCGGCCAGCTCGGGCAGGTTCTTGTAGGCCCGCAGCCGGCTCTTGACCTTCCAGTCCGTGCCCCGCGGCGACGGCTCGGCGCGCAGGACGGACTCCGCGAACTCGGCGGCCCAGGAGTCGAACGACCACAGCCGGCGCTGGCGCAGCAGCCCGGGCTGCAAGAAGCGCTGCATCACGTATATCTCCCAGGGCGCGTTGGTGACCGGCGTGCCCGTCGCGAACGTCAGCGCGCCCCGGTGGACGCCGAGCTCGCGGTTGCGGGCGCGCAGCGCGGACGCCTTGACCTCCATGGCCTGCGCCCAGATCGACGGGCTGGACTGCGCGAAGTCGCGGTTCTGGCTGACCAGCGGCAGGTTCTTGAAGCAGTGCGCCTCGTCGACCATGACGTAATCCACGCCGAGCTCCTCGAAGGCGACGCCTTGTTGGTGCCACAGCGCCATCTGGCGGTGGGCGAGGTCTTTGTTCTCCTGGCGGCGGTTCTCCAGCACCTGCTCGATGACCTTCTGGCGGGCCTTGGCCGCGCCGGCGGCGGGTCCGCCGTCGTCCTCCCCACGCAGCTGGGCCTCGAGGTCTGCGATGCGCTGCGCGTTGAAAGCGGCGACGGCGCTGGGCGATGCGGGCAGCCGGTTGAAGAACGACAGGGGGATGACGATGGCGTCCCAGTCGCCGTTCATGGCCCTGGCGATGAACTCCTTGCGCCGGCGCTGGCCGGTCGGGGTGGCCCCGCCGTCGGGCATGAGGATCGACGCGTTCGGGTACAGGGTCTGCATCTCCCGGCAGAACTGGGCGACGAGGTGGTTGGGGACGGCGATGAGCGGTTTGGCGCAGATCCCCAGCCGGCGCATTTCCATCGCCGCGGTGGCCATGACCGCGGTCTTGCCCGCCCCCACGGTGTGGGCCAGCAAGACGTCGCCTTCGTGCAGTATCCGGCACACCGCGGAGGCCTGGTGGTCGCGCAGGGTGAACGAGTCGATCAGCCCGGCGGGGTGGCCGAGCCACTCCGGCGGGTACTGGGGGGCGACGAAGCAGTTGTAGGTGTCGTTGTACAAGGCGGCGAGGCGGTCGCAGCGCTCGGGGTCGGTGTCGAACGCCCACCGGCGCAGCTCGGCGTTCCACTTGTCGATTTTGGCGCGGGCCGCGGCGATGGCGGCGTGGTTGGGCTCGCGGGAGCCGTCGGGGGCGGTCTGGGTGATCTCGATCTTCTTGTTGGCCCACGCGGCCTGCAACAGCTTGGGGGCGGGCCGCTCGGAGGTCCCCCACACCGAGACCATGTCCTCCCCCTGGGTGGCCAGGGTGCCGGCGAACCCGATGGCCCAGCCGCTGTCGGGCGAGTAGGACACCTCCACGTCGCAGCTCTGTATGTCCAGGGTGTCGCAGATGAACTCGGCCACGTCCTCGGCGGGCAGCCACGGCGCGCCGCAGCCCAGCGCGATGTCGGACGGCGCGATGTCGGCGGGCACCGCCGCGGCCAGCGCCTCCGCGTTGGGGGCGTACTTGCCGCCGCCGTCTTCGGCTGCGGCCCGCCGGGCCAGGCGCAGCTTGGCCCGCACGTCGCCGCTCAGATAGCGGGGCGCGGCCTCCCACCGGGGCGGGCCGCCCCCGTCGGGGAACGGGTCCAGGTAGGCGACGCCCTGTTCGGCGAGGTCGTCGGGCGACCACTCGAACGAGGTGATTTCGGCCATGTACTCCAAGTCGAGGCGGCCGCGCCGCCCCATCGACGCGGCCGCGGCGTCGGCCAGGGTGGCGGCCTCGACCGCGGCCTCGGGCGGCGTGTTGACCCGCCGCGACAAGATGTCGGCCTCGGCGCACTCGCCGGTCTCGTGGCTGTAGTCGTCCAAGGCGATCACCCGCAGGTAGTCGGGGTCGGCGGGCGACCCGGCCCACCCGGCGAACCCGCCGAGCTTGGGGTACACGCGGCGCAGCCCGCCCGACGCGGCGGGCTCCTCGGTGTCGCCGCCGGCGCGGCTTGGCGCTTGGACCTTGTAGTGGCTCAGCGGCCTGCCGGTGTGCGCGATGAACGACCGGCGGCGCGCCGCAAGCGTTTGCCGCAGCCGGCGCAGGTCGGCGTCTGGGAGGTTGGCGGCCTCAGCCGCGGTGAGGTCGCGGTGGGCGTCGCGCACGGCGCACACCAGGGCTAGCTCCATGCGGGCGCCGATGTTCGACTCGGCGGGGCCGGCGTGCTCCGCGAGCCGCCCCTGTTTGATGCGGGCGAACCGGTACCGGGGCTTTTTGGTGCGGGTTCCGCTCTGGGTCTTCCAGGCGAAGATGCTCCCCTCCTGCGCCCACGCCGGCCGCTGCCAGCCCGGCGGCGGCTCGCACGCCTCGGCGTGGTCTGCTTCGGCCTCGAGGGCGGGGGCGGGGAGGGGGCGGGCCAGCTCGATCCTTTCGGCCAGCCGGTCCACGGCCGCCTCCAGGTCGCCTTGCAGTTCGTCGCCGTCGTAGCGGACGGAGAGCTGGTCGGCGGCGTAGAGGCCGCCGGACTCCCAGCGGCCCAGCACCAAATCGGGGTGGTCTGCGTACCACCGGTTGTGCCAGTGCGCCTCGGCGGGGATCCTGGTGCCGTCGTCTGCGGTCCGGGCCGGTTTCATGAACGGCCCGCCGTCGGGGCGGACGGCCTCCACCGTGTCCTTCCACGGGGCCATGAGCAGGCTGGTGTCGGCCTCGATCTCGGCGCTGGTGGGCGCGGCGCCCTCGCCGTCGTGGCCGCGGCGCTGGAACACCACGATGTCGGTGGTCACCCCGGTGCCGGACTGGCGCTCGAACGCCGATCCCGGCAGGCGTATCGCGCCGAGGAAGCAGCCCAGCTCGCCGAGCCGTTGGCGCTGGGAGGGGTTGAGGGCGTCGAGCGTCCCGGTGGAGGTGATCGCGATGAGGAGCCCTCCGGGCCGCAGCGTCCACAGCGCCTTGGCCAGCGCGTAGTTGGGCAGGTTCAGGCCCCGGTCCGCGGAGACCACCGGGTCGTACGGCTTGACGATCCCCGAGAACGGCACGTTGCCCATCGCCAGCTCGAAGCGGCCGGGGAGGGCCACGTCGGCCAGATCGGCGGTGATGACGGTGTGGCCGGGGTGGGCGGCCCGGCAGATCGCCGCGGTGGTCGGGTCTTTCTCGACGCCGGTTATGCGGGCGCCGTCGGGGGCGGTGGCCATGAACACGCCCGGCCCGCAGCCCGGCTCGATGGCGCAGCCCCGCTCGAAGCCGAGCTTTCGGGCCAGCCGCCAAATGGCCTCTGCGGCCTCAGGGGAGGTGTAGTGGGCGTTGGGGGTGGTGGCCGACGCCAGGGCCATCTCCTCGCCGTCCAACAGCTCGGCCAGCCTCGGCCCGAACCGCTCGGCCAGCTCCGAGCCGGGCTCGAACAGGCTGGGCACCGCCCCCCACCCCGACCACCGCGCCAGCTCGCGCAGCTCCTCGTCGTTTTTAGGCCCTCCCGCCTTGGCGATCTCGATGGCGCGGAGGTTGGCGTTGATCCTCCCTATGTCCCCGCTGGGCGGGGCGTAGTCCCCGCCCCCAAGGCGGGTCAGTACGCCGGTATCGGATAGGCCAGAAGGCCCCGCAGCCCCTCCGGGGCGGTCTGGGCGCTCTTGGTGGCCCTGCGGGCCCACTGGGCCGCCTGGGTGAACACCAGGTGGCGCTCCGCCCGGCTGATCCTGTGGTCCAGGGTGTGCTGGAGGTCGGCCACCGTCATCTGCGCGGGGGTCCGCTGGTGCGGTCCGGTCGCCTGCGTCGCCGCCCAGATCACCCCTTCGGCCAGCTCGGCCCGGCCCAGGTACTCCAGGCCCGAGATCTCGAACATCTCGCAGTCCAGGGCCGGGTCGTAGGCCGGGTAGTCCACTTCCTTGGGGATCTGGACCCACTCGGCCCGCACCATCTGCGCGGCCTGCCGGTCGATCTCCCGCTCCGCGTGGCGCATCTGCTGGTCGCCCAGCCCCGGCGGCAGGGCTCGCGTCTGGTGGTCTTTGATCTGGGCCCACATCGCCCAGCACCGGTCCCCGACCTCGTTGAAGTGCGCGGTCACGTGGTCCTGCGTCGCCGTGCCGGCCGGGGTGCGGCGCATCAGCTTGCCCAGGCTGTACGGCGTCCACATCGCCTGCCACTCCCACGCCGCCAGCGCCCATTCCTCCAGCGCCGGCACCGGCTCCAGGTGGCGCAGCGGGGCCACCTCCGGCGCTGGGAGCGTCAGCTGGATCATCGGGGGCCTCCTGGTCGGGGCCGAACAGGCAGAGCTGGTCGGGACTGGTGCGGTCTCTGCGGGCCATTTTAGCGGCGCCTGCGACTTATTCGGCCCGAGGCGCGGCGGGCGGGGGCCGGTGCGCCAGGGCGGTGACGCCGATCTGCCCGTCGGCATCGGCCCGCACGGCCACCCAGAACCGGTACCGGCGCTGCGCGCCGCCCGCCGCGGCGGCGTCCACGTCTACGGGCAGCACCGCTATCGGCGCTCCGGGCACCGCCAGGGGCTGGCCGGCCCCGGTGATCGACCACTCGGGGTAGGCGACCGCGGGCGGGTCGGGGCGGAACCCGGCATGGGTCCACCGCCACGGGTCGTCGCCGGCCAGCCACGCCCCCAAGAAGCCCACCGCGGTCTGCCACCGCACGTCGCCGGCGGCCGCGGGCGGGATGTCGCCGTACGCCTCGACCGGGACGACCGGGGCTGCCGCCACTGCGGCCGGGGGCCACGGGGTTTGCCATCCCGCGGGGGTGCGGACCACGGTGATCGCGACGTGCTCGCCGCCGGCCAGCGCGGCGGTCACCACCGCCGCGTCGGCGTCGAGCCACTCCACGCCGGCCACCGCGACGCGCTGGCCGGCCCAATCGTCGAGGCGGGCCTGCGCCGCCGCCGCCGCGTTCACCGGCGCCGACGCGTCCTGCGCCGAGGGGCCCTGCGCCGGGGCGGTGACGACTCGCGACGGCGACGAGCACTTGGCCGCCACGACGGCGGCTGCGACGATCGCCAGCAGCGCGGCCGCGGCCGCGAGCGCCCTGCGGAGCCGGGTGGTGTCGATGCTGTTGTTGCCCATGGGGTTCTCCTTCAGTCGATGAACGGGTGCGAATAGCTGGCGCCGGGGGCGGGCGCGCCTTGATGCGGGGCTTCGAGCTGGCGGGCGGCGACCTGCTCGACCACTGCGGCGGCCAGCCGGGCCGCGTCCGCGGTGACCGCCAACACGGCCCCGCCGCCGCCGGGGCCGCGCAACAGCTCCGACCACTCCTCGACCACGTCGGGGGCCGGGCGGTCGGGCCAGTACGGGAATCCCAGCGCGTTGGTCGCCACCTGCGACGCCAGCACTCCCACGAGGCTCTCCCGGGCGTCCTGCCAGCCCGACGGGCGGCCCAGCGCCGCTCCGGTCTGCGCGACGGCGACCTCCGCGAGCTGCGACGCCCGGCGCTCCGGGACCTCCTCGGTGCTCGCCACCCCGCCTCCGGCGAAGAGGCGGTCGATGTCGGCGGCCTCCAGCGTCGGCGGGGCCGCGAACCGCTCGTCGGGGGCTGCGGGCTCGGCAAGCTGGCAGGCGTTGTACACCGTCACCGCCCGCAGCCCGCCGGGACCGGCGTGCAGCGTGACGATTCCCGGCTCCCCTGCCCGCAGGCGGCGCCCGGAGCCCTGCCAGGACTCCTCGGTCGCCCACGCGCCGGTGGGCGCCCCGCCGATGGCGGTGCGGCCTGCCACCAGCGCGTACCGGTTGATGCCCGACCACACCGTGTTGTTGACCGGGTCGTGCGGCTGGGCCGGCCCGATGGCGTCCCAGCACCCGGTCCAGCGCTCGTCCGCATGGGACCGCTCCGCGCTGGCCGCCAGCGCCGCCGCGATGTGCGCGGCGACGCTGGCGGCCCGCTCCGTCTTATACACCGCAGAGCTCGTGCCCATGGCGCACCTCCTCCTGCTGTGTTCCCGAAAGGTCGACCACGCAGCCCGACGGGTGCAGGCCGAACGCGCCGTCCGCGTCCTCGAACGTCAACATCTCGTATCGCGGGGCGGCCTCGGGCCGCCCCGCCTTGACGCCCTCCACGCTGATCCCCAGCGCGTCGTCCGCCCCCAGCACCGGAGGCGGCAGCCACCCGCCGGCACTGCCGGCGCCCTCGTCGCTGGGCTCGCCGCCGGGTACGGCGGGTTCCGCGGCGTCGGCGAAGGGGACGGCCTGGGTCAGTCGGGCCCTGATGTTCTCGTGGGCCTCGGCCAGTTCGCCGCGGTCGATGCCGGCGAGCAGGCTCGCGCCCGCGAACCTGTCGAGGGCGTCTACGTCGGGGGTCTCATAGAGCACCTCGTAGGGCGGCACATCCGGCGCCTCCGGGGGGTAGTCGAACAGCCGCCCGGGGCCCTCGGAGACGGGCTGCCCGCCGCCGTCTCCCGCCACGGCCTCCGCGATGCCCGGGGCCTCGAAAGGCTCCAACTCGCCGGGCGCCTCGTCGGGCCCGTCGTCGGTAGGCTCCGGCGGGCCTTCCGCCTCCGGCCGCGGATCGCCCGCTTCTGCGGGACCGCCGCCGGGGCCGCCGAGCCAGCGGTCGGCGTCGGCGAGCTGGAACTTGAAGGGCTTGCGGTTGCCGGCAACCGCCATCGCGTAGCCGTCCTCGATCATCCGCCAGCCCGCCGCGGTCGCCAACGCCGACTCGTCGTCATCTTCGTCGGTGAGGGTCACGAACGTCTGCAGCGCCGCCGAGTCCGACGATCCGGGCAGAACGACCTTCACCGCGCAGTTGTCCATGATCGTCGTGGCGTGCTCCCTGCCCCAGCTCGCGGCGAGCTGCGCGGGGGTCTGTATGCCGATGATGACCTGCGCGCGGGACCGGATCGTCGAGATCAGCTTCGGCATGTCGTTCAAGCGGGCGAGATTGGCGAACTCGTCGAGGGCGAACAGCGGGCGGGTGTGGGACACGTCGGGGTCGAGCGCCGCGGTCTCAGCGACGTGGAACAGATGGCGCAGCACCGCCCCGAACAGCGCCTCGTGGGTGGACTGCGACGAGTGGTCGGCGATCAGAAACAGCGTGTCCGACCCGCCGTTGACGGTCACGTCCACCGGCACCGGCACCACTTTGGCGCCGGCTTTCGCCGTCCACTTCAGGCTGCGGGTCAGCTCGTGCGCGGTCGCCTCGATGGACCCCGCGATGCGGGAGTCCTTCTTCGCGTCGCTGGCGAGCTGGTCGAGGGCCTCTTTGGCCTCCGGCGACAGCTTCCTGCGCAGCGCCGTGTCCTCGGCGATCTCGGCGAACACCGACAGCTTCGTCATCCAGCCGACCACCGTCGACAACGGCGCGCCGATCTCCGAGGCGATCAAAAGCATGTCGCTCAGCGCGGCCTGCACCAGGTTCGGCCACACCGCCTGGCTTCCCTGGCCCGCCGCGCTGGCCTGGCCGGCGAGGAACTGCGCCAGCATGTCGGCGTTCTCGCGGGTCGGGTCGGCGGCCATGTAGCGCACCGGGTCCCACGACACCGGGGTGATCCCGTTGGCGGCCATCCAGCCGTGCAGCCGCCCGGTCGGCTCGAACCCGTACACCCTGCCCTTGGCTTTGCGGTGCTCAAGCGCCAGCTCGGCCAAGTCCTGCTTCACGCTGGTGGCCACAACCGGGCCGGGGTAGTGCGCCGTGTTCGGCCCCAGGAACCGGCGGGTCTTGCCCGAGCCCGTAGACCCCACCACCAGCACCGGCAGGCCGTCCGCGGCCACCAGATGGCGCCGCCGGTAGCGTCCGATGAGCACGCCCGGGCCCGGGCACCGGTAGTCGTAGGGGGCGGGCACCGGCCACCGGCGCCGGATGAAGTCCCGCTCGGGCCGCTCCGGGTTCTTGCGCCCCGCCAGCAGCCCCGCGGGCACCCCGGCGGGCATCGACGGCATCGGCCAGCCCGCCGCCCGCCACTCCACCGCCAGCGCGCCCAGCGCCACCGGCACCGCCACCGCCAAAACGGCGAACACCGCCAGCCACCACGCGGTCGCAATCGCCGTGACGCCGCCGCCGGCCATCAGCCACGCCTCGTCCAAGCGCCGGCCCTGGGCCAGACCCCACACCGCCCGCAGCAGCACCGTGGTGGCGGGCCAGCCCATCGAGCGGCCCGCAGCCCACGTGCCCAACACGAACGACACGCCCATCGACCACCACAGCACCGGCACCCCGATGGCCGGCACCGCCAGCCACCACATGTTCGGCGACTCGAACCACCACTCGCGCCCCGCCCCTCCCGCGGCCGGCCGGGTTTCCTGCTCACCCATGGGCGCACTCCCTGATCGGATTCGGATCGGACTCGGATTCCCGCCCGCCCTCGGTCGCCTCGTCTGCTTCGCTCGCCTGGCCGGCTTGGTCCGCCTGGCCAGCTTCGGCTTGGGCCGCGGCGGTGGGGCCGGCATTCGCGGCGGTCGGCTCGGGGGGGAACCCCGCGGGAGGCCCGGCGGGCTCGGCCGCCCCGCCGTCTGAGGCGGCGTAGGCGTCGTCGATTGCCTGCGGCGACCAGGGCTTTCCGCCCGCCCAGTGGGCGAACACCGCTCCGGGGCACGCCGGGCGCCCGCCGGGCGCCAGCAGCGCCACCGCCACCTCGCCGCCCGCGGCGGTCCCGATCATCTGCCCGGCCCGCACCGGGCCGCCGGCGATCCGGCGGGGCTCGATGCCGCACAGCTGCCACGCCCAGCCGTCTTCGTCGGCGACGCTCACGCAGTCTTGCGCCATCGCAGCGGCGTTGCCGTCAGCCGGCGACGCGACCACTGCGCCCGCGACGGCGGGCAGCGCCAGCACCGGCGCCGGGGCCGACCATGCCGGATCGCCGGCAGCCAGGTGGTAGGGCCACCACCGGGGGGCGACCGTGTGCTCGGGCGCCGCCCCTTCGATGTCGGGCGACGCCGCCAACGGCGGCGGGTTCACGGCCAGCGGCCAGCCCAGCCCGGCGCCGGCGGCGAGTTGGGGCAGCTGCGCCCAGCGCGCCGTGTCTCCGGCGAACAGCACTTTGCCCTCGGCGACGATCGGCCCCTCAGAGCCGATGCCGGCCAGGGCGTCCTGCCAGGCGCCGACGATCTCTGGGGCCTCGTCCACCGCCCACGCGCACCGGCCCTCGACGCAGTGGGGCTCCACGTCGGCGCGGAAGCCGCTCAGCGCCGCCCAGCGGGCCACCACCGACGCCATCATCGGCTGCGCCTGCTCCAGCGGCGACCCCTCGGGCACCGCGGCGTGTCCCAGCGGCAGCCCATCGGGCAAAAGCGCCGCCTCGTCCTCGTCGAATTCCGCGACCAGCGCCACGTACTCGGCGGTCACGTCGGTGGCGTACTGCTCGGAGCGGTTGTAGGCCAGGATCGCGTGGCGCGTATCGGGGCCGGCCAGGCACAAAAGGCGGGCCGCGGTCAGCGCTGCGTCCCATGCGTTGTGCGGATCGGCTATTCCGTCGCGGTTGGCGTCTGCGCCGAGTCGGGCCATCGTCGAGGGGAGGATCTGCATCGGCCCCGCAGCCCGGTCGCCGGACACGTCGAGGTCCCATGTGCCCGCGTCGGTGTCGGCGACCACTTCGTACTGCGGGTTCGTGCCGTCGAGCGCCGGCCCGACGATCCACGGCGACACATCCCCGAACGCGTTGATGTCCGCTGCGGCTGCGTGGCGCGACTCGATCTTGCCTACGGCCGCCACCAGCCGCCAGTCCGCCCGGTGCCAGCCGCCGCCGTCTTCGCCGCGCCCCTGCGGATCGCCGTCGGCGTCCGCCATCCACACCGCGCCGGACGCCGGATGGCACCACAGCCGCGACGAGTGCTGGTACGCGGCCCACAGCTGGGCGGGCACCCCGCCTCGGCGGGCCTGCTCGGCTGTGCTGGCCGCAACGCCCGACCCGGCGGTGTCCAAGGCCGCGCCGGCCATGAGCGCCAACAGCGCCGCCGCCGCGGCGAACCACGGCCACCGGCGGCGGACGACCCGCCCGATGCGCCCAGCCGCCCGAACGCCGCGCAGCGCGACCTGGGCGTTGGGGGGCAGGGCCCTGCCGATCAGCTTCGACGCCTTCTTCGCGCTCATCGCCCCGGCCCCTCGCCCTTTCCGGGGTCTGCGCCTGTCCCGGTGCCTGTGTCGGTGTCTGTGCCTGTCCCGGTGCCTGTTTCGGTGTCTGATAGGCGGTCCCCGCTGGCGTTTCGTTGTTCCCGCGGGCTGCTGCGGGGGTCCTTGTCGCCGCTTTGGCGGTCTGTCCTGGCCTGCTCGTTGGCTGCGGCGGGGTGCTCGCCGGGCTGGGGTGCGGGCCCGCCCTCGCCACCGCGTTCGGCGGTTGCCCGGTCGGTGTGCTGTGTTCGGGGCGCGGCGTGCTCGCTGAGGGGCCGGGCCTGGGCGTCGTGGGTGCCGCGGCGGCCTGTTCTGGGGTGGTCCGGCTGTGCGGCGGTCGGCGGGCCGCTGTCGGCTGCGGGCCGGTGTCGGGGCTGGTCGGCAGCGAGCTTGCCGGATGCTCGGCGCGTCGCGCCGCTGGTGCGCCGCTGGGCCAGCGCGGCGTCCGCGGACACCGCCCCGGTGGCCACTGCTGAGGCGCGCACCCGCCGCGACGGGTCCATGGCGAGTTCGTCGGCGCGCGACCGGGTGTTGTCGGCGCGCGCCGCGATGGCCTCTCTGATGTCTTTGCGCTTCGACTGGGCGAGATGGTCGAGGGCGTCTTGGCGGGTCAGCTTGCTCTGCGCGGCCATGAGCTGGTCGCCTCGGCGGTTGCTGTGGGCGGCCTGGTCCATCCTGTCGGCCACCGCGGTCTGTTCGGCCTCGCTCATCTTGTTGGGGTCGCGCGCCGCCAGCGCCTGCTGGGCGTGGCGGCGGGCATGGGCCTTTTGGCCCAGCGCGGCGAGCCCGCCGGTCGCGCCGGCGGCCGCAAGCCCTGAGCCGCCGCCGGCTTTGGTCTTGGAGGTGATCGACGACAGCCTGCCCCCGCCGTGCTGGCCGGAGAAGGCGGCGACGCCCGTGGCCCCCGCGGCTGCGACGCCCGATCCGATGGCGCGGGCCTTGGACGCGGCGTGGCGGGCCGCCCGGGCGGGCGGCTGGCCGCCGAGCAGGTGCGCGGAGAGGTAGCCGCCGGCGAGCAGGCCCGCGGCTGCGCCCCCCGCTCCGGCCAGCGCGGCCCCGCCCCCGCTTCCGGTGCCGCTGCCAGCCGATGAGAGCCTCGCGCCGATGTTGCCCGAGATCTTCGATGCCGCCTCGGGCAGCGCCTTGCGGAGCTTGATGGCCGCGATGGCGACCAGCACCATCACCGCGAACAGGTCGAGCATGCCCAGATCGGCGTTGGCGGCGCTGATGGCGTCGAGCACCTCGACGGCGAGGCGCAGGAACAGGACGCCCGCGGCCAGCCCGGTGATGCCCTTCAGCAGCATCGACACCCAGCCCTCCACCAGCCTCCTGCCGCCGGGGAACGCGACCGCGGCGGCGACCACCGGCAGGAATCCGAACGCCCCGGCCAACAGCAGCTCCGACGACAGCGCCAACAGCGCGGTAGACAGGATCAGAAACGCCAGGGCGAGATGGCCGACGAGCACGGCCGTGCCGCCGAAGAGGCGGTCCGTGGTCGGCTTTCGGTTGAACGCGTCGAGCAGCGGCCCGTCGGGGTCGCATTTCTTGATCTGCTTGCGGGGGTAGTGGTCGCCCGAGCCTGCGGCGCGGTGCAGCGTGCCGGCGCCGACTGCGATCTCGCACGGGCCTTGCAGCTCGCGGCCGAAGTTGAGGCGCTGCCAGGGCCGGTGCACCACCGAGTCCATCAGCGGGGAGGTGAGCGCCACCGTGTCCGACCCGCCGGGGGTCTGCTGGTGGGCGCCCTCCAGCACGGCGGCTGTGAGCTTGTTCTTGGTGTCCTGCGCGCCGGAGTAGTAGCCGTCGAAGTTCGCCAAGATGAGGCCGCACACCGCCATCGCCAAGATGGCGAACGCGGCGTTGCCCGCGGCCTGGGCGTGTCGGCCTCGGATCACCGACCAGCCCGTGGCGATGGCCAGCGTGGTCATAGCGACCTCCCTCAGCCGCAGGCCGTGGACCAGCGAGGTGTTGAGCGTGTCGGCCACCAGCCTCGGCACCGCTTGGATGACCTGGGTGAGGCGGCCCTCGGACACCCAGTCGAACGCCCACGTCGCGAACCGCAGCGCGACGATGCCGCCCGACCAAACCCAGGAGATGGCCTGGCCCAAGAACTTGCGGTGGACGCTGAAGGTCCCGCCGCCGTCGAAGTAGATGTTGTAGTTGGTGATGGGCACGCCCAGGGTGGTCTGCGCAGACGTGCTGTCGCCGCTGAACCACGTCTCGGTCACCGACTGCGCGCCGACCCAGTGCTCCGACGCGCTCTCGCACCCCTTGGTGGCCCAGTCGGGGTCGTTGGCGGCCAGCAGGTCGGCGCACTCGGCGACGAGCCCCTCCAGCTCCGGGGCGGCCCCCCGAAGCGCCGCCTGCCACTGCCGCCACGGCGCGTCATAAGCCTCGGCGTCTGCGCCCGCGTCTGCGGCGTCTTGGGCGGCGGCGGTGCCCGCCGCGGCCCACAGCAGCACCGACGCGGCGACCACTGCGGCGGCTAGAGCCGAGCCCTGTCGCAGACCCGCCATCGCCCTACCCGGCCGCCAGGGCGGGCTCTGGTCCGTGCCGGCCCGTGGGGGTCGTGTCGATGGCCGCGGCGGCCAGCGGGTCGGCGGGCAGCGCGACCTCGACCAGGCCGGCCCGGCCGAGCAGGTCTCGCCACAGCATGGTCCCGGTCGGCAGGCCCATCAGCAGCCGGGCGGCCAGCGCCGGGTCCACCCCGGCGAGGCGGGCCGCAGCCGCGGCCGCTTCCTCGTTGGCCACGCCGAAGCAGGCCACATAGCCCAAAAGCTCGCTCAGCTCGGGCGAGGCGGCGAAGTCCGAAGGCGACTGCGACGCCAGCCAGATCCCGGCATTGTGCTTGCGCCCGTCCCTCAGCCCCTCCACGACCACCGAGCGGGCCCGGTGGTCCCCCAGCAAAGACCACGCCTCGTCCAGCAACAGCGCGGCGAACCGGTCGGCGGAAGCGAAGGTGATCGCCCGGCCGGTCAGCATCATGCCCAGCACCGCGGCGCTGGCGGCCACCTCGGCGGGCGTGTCGGGCTGCGGGTTCAAAGCCAGCCCCGGCGCCCAGAGCACCACCAGGTCGGCGCTGAGGTTGGCCGGGGGACGCTCGGCGTCGAACAGCACGCCGCCCACCGGGTGCTGGGCCAAAGCGGCGGCCTGCGCTTCGAGCACGGCCAGCTCGCCTGCGGCGCGGTCGTCGCCGGACGCCGCGGTGCGGGCCAGCTCGCCCAGCGGCATGCCCGGATTGTCCGCCGCGGCCAGCACGAGGCGGGCCGCGGCGGCCCCGTGCGGGTCGATCCGGCCCAGAAACCCCAGCAAAAGCGTGGCGGTGTCCGCGGCGAGGCGGCCGTCGGCGATGGCCCGCATCGGGTCCAGCGACCCGCAGCCGGGGTCTCGCACGTCGATGATCTCCACGTCGAGCTCGGGCGCGGCGGCCCGCACCGCTTCGGCGTAGGCCGCGTACTCGCCCATCTCCGAGCGGTCCACCGCCACGAGGGCCCCGTCGGCCATCAGAGCCGACCACATGAGCCGCTTCGCGAACACCGACTTGCCCGCTCCCAGCTGCCCCGCGATGCCTATCGACGGCGACCGCGGCTGAGCGCCGACCGCCTGGCCCCTCGGCCCCAGAGTCGGGTCGAACAGCACCGGCACGTTGCTGCCCTTGTCGTCGGCCCAGCCCAACATCATCCCCTGCGGGTCGCCGACCGCCGAGTGCAGGCACGGGCCCAGACCGGCCAGCCCGTCGCTCAAAAGGTACTGCCGGTAGTCGCGGCTGACCGGGGCGCGGTGGCGGCGGGGCAGCCACAGCCGCCGGGCAGAGAGCTGGTCGCCCGACGGGGCCGCGATCCTCACATCGCCCCGGGCGGCGAGGCCGCAGAGGCGCTCCAGGCGGGCATTGAGCTGCTCCGCGGCCCGCTCGATGTCGTCGTCGGTGTCGCCGCCGGCCGCCAGCGCGGTGGTGAGCACCACGGTGACCACGAACTCGTCGCTGCGGGTCTCCACCAGCGCCTGGCGCTGCGCCTCGATCTGCTCGGACGCCGCCTGCAAATCGGGCGGCGCCCCCGCGGGGTCGCCGCCGTACTCGTCGTATTGGTTCTGAAGCCTGCGGTGCTGGTTGCGGGTCTTGGTCACCGCCACCTGGTTGGGCACCACCTCCACGTCGATCAGCCACTCCCACGGCTCGGCCAAAGAGTCCACCGCCCACAACAGCTCGCCGCCGCCGGGCACCCTCCAGGAGTCCGGCAACTGCGACACCGCCGCCGAGAGGTGGGCCACGGTCTGGGTGCCGGTGCGGGCCACCGCCACCCGCTGCAGCGGCTCTGACCACTCCGCGTCGCCCGCCCGCCACGCCGATGCGCCCTCGGTGAAGCCGCGGCCCACCGTCACCGCATCGGGGTGCGGCTCCAACACCAGGTGCGGGTAGTCGTCCTCGGCGCGCACGCTGGGGCGGTGCGCCGCCCCCACCGCGATGCGGTCCAACAGCCACCGGGCCTCGGCGGCCGTGGCGGGGCGAAGCGCCACCGCCGAGTCCGCCCGGGCGACTATCGCCTCGCAGCGGTCGGCCATCGCGGCGCGGTCCACCCAGCTCGCCCGCGCCGGCGGGCGCCAACCGGCCATCGCCGCCAAACCGGCCATCCAGCCTCCCTCGTCCTTCGCCGCCGACGCCTCCCCGCACAGCACCATCAGCCAGAACGCCCGGTCGGCCAGCTCCATGCCGCTGAGCCGGTCGTGCTCCGCGGCCAGCTCCCGGTCCCACGTCCCGGACGGGGACACCTTTGCCATCTGCTCGATCACATCATCGGCCCCCAGAGCGTCCACCGTGGAAAACAGGCGGAACCGGTCCGCTCCCACCGACGCCACCAGACGCTGCACCGCGCCCAACGCGGCGAGCTTGTCCTGCGTGCTGTCCAGCGCCCCATACGGCGCCGGGGCCACGCTGAACAACAGCCACTGCGAGTGGTCCGACCCCACCAAGGCGTTGTCGACCACCGCGTCGGCAGTGCGGGGCACCAGCCGGTCCCTGGTAGCGCGGCCCGACACGAAGCGCGCCCACCCGGCCAGCCCGGCCAACAGGGGCCGGTCGTCGATGCGGACCCTGCGAATCGCCCGGCCCGCCACCAGCGTCAAGGCCACCACCGGAACAGCGGTCCACACCGGCGCGCCCGCGCTCAGCATCACCACCGCCAACAACAGGCCGAACGCGCCCACCGCGAACTGCGCCAGCGTGAACTGCCACGGCAGCGTCAACCCCGGTATCCGCCCGATCTCCGTCGGCCGCCGCCGCGGCCCGGTGAACGACTTGATGGTCTGCCGGTCCGACATCAGCCGCCCCCGAACTCCGAGATGATCTCCATCCCGCCGGTGTCGACAGTGGTCTTGTTCGTCCCGTCGATCTCGTCGCTGACCTTGCCCGAGATCACATCGAGCTGCGCCAGCATCGCCAGCGCCACCGCGCCGGCCACGATCACCCCGATGGTCGCCGGCGTCGACTTGGTCTTCCACGCCGTCACCACCGCCAAAGTCGCGATCACCGCCAAAAACGCCAGCGCCGCCAGAATCCGGATCTGGGTCAGCCAGGTGCCAATGTCCTCAAACATCGAAATCTCCCTTCCAAGTGTCAGTGCCCGCCAAGCCCGGGCCCAACGGGTCCTGCACCAGGCGGTCGCCGTCGAACGACCACCCCTCGCAGCCCCCCGCCCGGCGCAGCCGCCGACGGCGCGCCGCCGCGGGAACCTCCACGTCGAGGCGCCAGTCGGCCACGCCGATCGACCCGCCGGCCGCGACAGCCGCCGCAGCCGCCAGCCCGACCACCCCGCCCAAGCTGAACGGATCAGCCCCCACCCGCCCCGGACGCTCCACCAAAACAGGCGGCTCCACGTCCGGGCGCGAAAGGCTCTGCTTCACCTCCGACGCCTGCCGCAGCAGATCGCCGAAAGACGCACGGAACACGGGCTTCGCAGTCACGGCCGCCACAATCCCCAACCCCACCGGTCGCAACCGGTCGCAAACCCCCCGCCCCACCGGTCGCAAACCCCCAAAACCGGTCGAAACCCCGCCCCGAAGCGACCGGTCCCCCCGAGGACGCACCGCGCCAAACGAGCAAACCGCACGCGCAACCAGCCGGCCGCTGTAGCGCCCTCAGGCTCCAATTCGGCCCGCGCCGCGCCCCTCCGCTACACCAACAGCCGTGAGCCCATCCGCTACATCAACAGCCGGGGACCCGCGAGCCGCCAGCCCCGCCGCGCCGAGCCCGACCGGGGGCGCTGCACGCGGCCGGGCCCGCTGTGACGGCGGCGGTGGCGCGCCCGCAGCCCGGCGGCCCGGGGCCCGCTGATGGGACCAAGCGGAGCCGCCGAGCTCTCGGCGAACACCCGCAGGGCCTACCGCACCGGCCAAAGGAACTGGCGCTCGTGGGCGTCCGGGCGGGGCCTCCCGGAGTTCCCCGCCCGCCCCGGCGACCTACAGCGGTGGCTGGCCGCGCTGGCCGCCCAGGGCAAGAGGCCCGACACCCTTCGCACCTATCACGCCGCGGTGGCCCATTGGCACCGCGGCTTGACCGGCCCCAACCCGGCCCGCGATCCCGAGGTGCTCCGACTGCTGGACAGCCTGGCCCGCCAAGCCGCCGCCCAAGGCAGAGCCAACGAAGGACCCGACCCGCTGCGGTGGAGCCAAATCCGACAGATCGCCGACACCGCCCACCAGCCCCGCCGCAACCAGCCCGGAGGGCGCTTGGAGACCGCCACCCGAGCCCGCCGCCGCGGCGGCATCGAAATCGCCTTGATCGCCGTCGCCCACGACGCCTCCCTGCGCTGCTCCCAAATCCTCGCGCTCCGCTGGAAGGACGTGGACGCCCCCCAACACGACGGGCTCGGCCAAATCCACGTCCCGCACCCCACCGCCGCCCAACCAGCCACCGCCCCCATATCCGAGTTCACCGACCAAGCCCTGGCCCGCATACGGCCCCCCGACGCCGACCCCGGCCAACGCGTCTTCGACTTCTCGGCCAACACCGCCACCCGCCGCATCAAAGCCGCCGCCGGAGCCGCCGGCATCGACCCGGCCAACATCACCGCCAGCTCCCCGGCTTTGGGCATGGCCCAAGACCTCGCCGCCTACCGAGCCGAGATGCTCGACCTCGTGCAGACGAGCCGCTGAGGCCATCTCGACCGCCGCCCGTGCCGCCGGCTGCTGTTGTGGTCGGGGCATCGGCGTCGGGGCGCGGGCCCGCTGCGGCTGCGGCTGGCACTCTCGGATTCCGACCGCCAGCGGATTCGCCGGCGATGCGAGCCGGGCGCGTCTGTTCGGCTTACACTCGTGATCGCCAACCAGACTCCGGAGGGAACCACTGCTATGGGCGCAGAGAGGCTGCACTTGGGCCGGCTGTTCCAGCGGGCCCGCCACACCGCCACCCCGAAGCAAAAACCAGAGAGCTTGCCGGCGCAGGAGACCTTGGAGCACCCGCGGCGGGTCATCAAGCAGATCCAGCAGGCCGAGCTCGAGACGGCGAAGCGGATCGCCGACGGCACAGCCGACGCCGACGCCAAAGACAAGTCCGAGCTGGCCGAGTACTTCAACGAGAAGCTGGGCCGACAGGAGTTCACCGCCTAGCGATGGCGCAGTGGAAATGGGCCGGGCTCCAGGTGCTCGATGACTGGGACGCCGGCAAGGACAGCCGCACCGCCCAAGTGGTCTATGAGGCGATGTTCGAGGCTACAAGCGCCGCCGATCCCGGCGATGTCGTCCCTTTCTCCAAGACCAGCACGCTGCGGGTGATCCGCACTCCCGCAGCCGCCATCTACTTCCACGCCAGCGACCCCGGACGACCAGACGCACCGGGCACGCTGTATCTGGCGCGGATTGTCGATATCTGAAGCCCACCGCAACCCGCCCCGAGCAACAAGGCGACCCTGAGGCCCGGCGATGCCCGCTTCGCCTTCACTGCCAGCGAGCGGTTCCAGCGCCTGTCGGCCGGCGATCGTCCCGCGGGCGGCGCTTCGCCGGGACGCGAGAGAGGGGGCCACACCCAGGTGCGGCCCCCTCTGTGTCGCCCGCGGGGGTGGCGGGGCGTTGTGCGGGTTCGCTCAAAAGCCGATTTCTATGTCGACGGCGTTGGAGGGGTGCATGAGACGCGACCGCTCGCGCTCTGCGACCAGCGACGGTGCGTCGGTGCGCTGCGCCCAGAACGTGCCGTGGCATGGTGCGCCCTGGGGCCGGTCCAACAGCACTTCTTCCCAGTCGTCGTCGGCCATGGCCCCGGCCACCTCGTCGGACACCGGCCCGCCCCGCACCAGCCGGGCGACGACCTCGGTGTCGAAGTGCACCTCCCAGCTGGGCTGGTGGGCGCCGTGCTCGTCGCCCTCGGCGGCCACGGTCACCGACCGCCACCCGTCGGCTAGCGGGCTGCCCGCGGGCCGCAGCCGCACCGCGTCGCCGGTGGCGACCGCTGCGCCCGTGCCGGGCACCACATGGAGGTGGGAAACCCGGCGGGAAGCCGCCGGAGGGTTGTGGTTC
The DNA here is from genome assembly GCF_965208475.1 of Candidatus Poriferisocius sp. Classification (GTDB taxonomy): domain Bacteria; phylum Actinomycetota; class Acidimicrobiia; order Acidimicrobiales; family Bin134; genus Poriferisocius. The sequence goes on from NZ_OZ242338.1 coordinate 2,398,697, forward strand.
ACAGATGCGCTCTTCATGGCACTCACCTTCTCTCAGCCCACCGGTCGCAACCGGTCGGACCCCGCTGGCGACCGGTCGCAACCGTGTGGGGCCGCGGCCTTTTGCCTGCTCAGTCCAACTCGACGCCCGGAGCGTTGTCGCGGGCGCGGGACAGGTCGTTTTCCACCAGCACGCTCAGCGACCTCAGGGCCTGGTTGGGAACCCTGGTGCGCAGCATCCCGGCGTCGACCGCCCGGGCGGTGTCGGGGTCGATGGCGACGGTCGCCACCACCGGCGCGCCGATGGCCCGCTCGCAGTCGGAGCGGGTCAGCGCCCGGCCTGCCTCGGCCACCAGCACCACCCCGGTGGGCCGCACCGGCGGGCTCACCGTGCGGCGCAGCGCCAGATAGCAGGCCCGCGTCACCAAGATCGACTGGTCGGACTCGGCGATGATCTTGTGGTGGACGCTGTCGGCGAAACTCTCGGCATGGTCCCGGTCCAAGGTGCCCGCATCGACCACAGTCGTAGTGCCGTCGGCCTTGAGCCACTCTACGAGCTCGCCGGCGCGCCTCGGGCTCAACTGCAAACTGCCCCTGGGCAGAAGAGACAGGTTCGGCGACAGCTCCACCAGCGCCCGGTCCAGCGCCTCGGCGCCGAGATCGCTTTGGGTCCACCGGGCCAGCCCGGCGTCGCCTACCTCGCTGGTGCCGAAGATCGCCGGCTGGTCCCGGCCCAAATCCACCAGCCGCACCGGCACGCCGCGGTCGTGGGACGCCCGCAAAGCGGCCAGCGCGGCAGTGACCGACGTTCCCTGGCCGCCTTTGAGCGACCACATTGAAATCAACATCTCAACTCTCCTTCCCCGGCCCGCAGCCGGTCGAAGCCAACAATCGGCCACACTGTCGCCCGCCCCACCGGTCGCTACCGGTCGCACCGCCCGCCCCACCGGTCGCAACTGTGCGGGGCCGCCCGCCCCACCGGTCGCTACCGGTCGCACCGCCCGCCCCACCGGTCGCAACTGTGTGGGGCCGCGGCCTGGGGCCTGTTCAGTCCAGCTCGACGCCCCGAGCGCGGTCGCTGGCGCGGGGCTGTTCGTCTCCTGCCAGCACGCCCAGCGGCCCCAGGGCCTGGTTGGGAGCCCTGGTGAGCAGCATCCCGCTGTCCACTGCACGGGCGATGTCGGGGTCGATGGCGACGGAGGCGACCACCGGAGTTTCGATGAACCGCTCGCAGTCGCTGCGGGTCAGCACATGGCCCGCCTCGGCCACCAGCACCACCCCGGTGGGCCGCACCGGCGGGTTCACGGCGCGGCGCAGCGCCAGATAGCAGGCCCGGGTCACCATTATCGACTGGTCGGACTCGGCGATGATCTTGTGGTGGACGCTGTCGGCGAAGCTCTCGGCTTGGCCGCGGCGCAAGGTGCCGACATCGACGACGGTTGTGGCACCGTCGGCTTTGAGCCACTCTACGAGCTCGCCGGCCCGCTTCGGGTTGAGCGGCCCGCCGCCTCGGGGCAGAAGCGACAGGTTAGGCGTCAGCTCCACCTGCGCGCGGTCCAGCGCACCGGCGTCCAGGTCGCTGTGGGTCCAGCGGCTCAACCAGGAATCCGAGGGCTCGGCCGTGCCGAAGATCGCCGGCTGGTCGCGTCCCAAGTCCACCAGCCGCACCGTTTGGCTGTGGTCCTTAGCCGCCCGCACGGCGGCCAGCGCGGCGGTGACCGACGTTCCCTGGCCGCCTTTGAGCGACCACATTGAAATCAGCATCTCAACTCCCCCTCCCCGGCCCGCAGCCGGTCTGGGTCAATTTCGGTCGCAGTGTCGCCCGCCCCGCCGGTCGCAACCGGTCGCAACCGCCTGTGCGCCGTCACATTCCGCAGTCGAACAGGGGAGGCTGGATCGCAGGAGGCTCGATCAGCCGGTCCAGCAGCCCTATGAGCTCGGCGTGGCGCAGGGCGGCGTTGGCCTGCTCCAAGGCGGTCCCGGTTTCCATGCCCTGGTGGAGCGCCATCGCGGCGGACCACATGAGCTGCGCGGCCTGCACTGTGGCCGACACCGCCATCTCTGCCCTGACCCCGGCCACATCGGGCGCGAGCCGGTCCTCGGCGGCCAGACGGCCCGCCAGCTCTGAGCCCGGCGGGGCCACCAGCGCTTTTCGCAGCACGGGCAGCTGGTTGAACGGGGCCGGGAGCGGGCCGCGGATCAGCGCCTGGTTGGCCGCCGCGCCCACCTTGGCCACCGCCGCCGCCAGCAGCGCCACCGAGGCGCCCCTTGTGCGAAGCGGCCTGTTGAGCGCCTCCTCGGCCACAATCGCGCCGGAGCACCTCTCAACCTTGGCCCGGTACACCCACAGCCCGTCGCAGAGCGTCTGCCAGATGGGGGGCGGCTTGATGCGGGCCAGCCTTTCCACCGCCCGTTCCCACTCCTGGTCCCTGGCCGGGTCCGCTGCCCACTCAGAGGCCCTCTCTGCGGCGGTCGCCATCCAGTCGGATGCCGCCGCCGACGCCTCGGCTTCCGCCTCGGCCAGATCACCGGCCGTCTGCCCGGACCGCTCCAAGACTCCGCACACACGGGCCAAGTCCGCCGCGGCCCAGCTCACCGCAACCCTCCCGCCACAACGCCGGCGAGCGACAGCCGCTGGCGCACCGCTCCTTCACGCACCCACAGCGCCCTAGATGTCGAGGCCCTCGGCCCCGGACTCCGAGCGCCCGATCCCGGCGTCGAGAACGCCTTGGAGGTAGTACCGCAGCTCCGGGGGGGCGGCCAGCTCGAAAGAGGCGCTGTCGAGGCGGGCGAACGCCTCCAGCGGCTCCCCGGGCCGCCACCACAAGGCGTTCGGGCTCACCGAGTTCGGCCCGGACAGAAAGCGGACGTAGCCCGCGGCCAGCATCGTCGCCGAGTCGTCGACGAACTCCTCGGTGGCGCTAATCGGGCACACCAGCAAGTCGCGGGCCGTCGGCACCGCCACCACCGCTCCCATCTCGCCCACATCGGGCATCGCGTCCGCCGGGCCCAGCAGCAGCGCCGACGTGAACAAAGAATCGCCCGACAGAGCGGTGAACCGCCCCTTCAGCTCGTCGATCTCGGCGGCCACGACCTCCTCGGCCGCCAGCGTGTTCGCCAGAGCCGCCGCCATCACCTCGTCCTGGTCTTCGCCCCATTCGTCGAAGTGGCTGCGGTCCACCGGCATCGTCGCGCCGTCCAAAGCGACCGACAAGCACGAGAACATGCCCAAAGGCAACGGGTCGCCCACCGGGTCGATGTGCTCGATGTGGTTGTGAGACACCACCCGCACCCGCAGATCGCCCTTGACCCTCTCGTAGTCCCCCAAAAGCTCCGAAAGGGCCTCAGGGGCGAAGTCGTCTAGGCGGGTCATGTGCGAATAGATCAACAGCCGCCAATCCTCGGCATCGGCCATCCGGCACGCCTGGGCCAGATTCGACAGGCCCAGCACGCAATCCAAGTCCGACACGGTGACGGTGCCCGCAGCCTCGTCGAGCTCGTACTCGCCGAACCGGGCGCCCACCACCCCCTCCACCTCCGACAAGAACCGCCGACGATCATCGGCAGACCACCACGGAGCCCAAGCACAAATCGAAGTTTCCATGCCCGCCACCCTGCACCTCCCCACCGGTCGCAACCGGTCGCAGCGCCCCAACCCCACCGGTCGCAACCGGTCGCAGCGCCCCAACCCCACCGGGCGAACACGCCGCGCACCCCGCCGCACAACACAGTCCGCCGGCCACCAACGCCGGCCTGCCTCCCGAGGGCACCGCGGGCAGTCCATGGGGTGTCGCCGCTGCTGGTAGCATCGGCGTCGGAAGCCGAGCCGTTCGGTGCGGGGTCGGTCAGCCCGATGTGGACCCCGCCGAGGCCGGTTGCCGTTGTGTTCTTCGGTTGGGGGTGTGTCATAGGGCCCGGAAGTATGGGCGCGCCCTATGACAACTTCTCCCCTGCACCTCCTGGGAGATTTCGGAAAACAACTGCTGATCAGGTCGAACGGGATTGCGTGAAAATCCCAGCAGGCCCGGGCGGGAATGCCCGTCGGCCTCCGATCGTGCAGTGCACGCGCAGGGAATCAGCACCCATCTGCTTGCACCGCCCTGTTGGGTTGATGAGGACCTGTCCCCGGGGACCACAGCGCCGGCGTATTGTCCGCCCGCTTGATAGCCGCTGCGGTTCTCACGCCTCCCGCAGATGAGGTAGCCGCTGGGTCCGGGGTGTTGGCCGAAGCTGGCGGGAGGGGTGGTGTGCGGGCTGCTATTTGAGGATTCTGCTTGCCCATCGGCGGATGATGGCCGATGGGTGCTGTCGGAGGTGGCGGGCGATGTCGGCGGCGAGGGGGCTGGCAGGTTCGCTGTTTCGGGCTAGGCCGGACAGCACTCCGGCTGGGAGGAGGATCCCGTCTTTTCGGGCCAGTGTCCAGGCCAGTGTGTGGTTGGGCGGTGCGGGGTCGGCGGCGGCGAGCAGGCCGACGGCGATGGCCGCCTCGTGTCTGACCAGTGGGTGGTGGTCTGCGATGAGGGCGGCGAGCATCGGCTGCTGGGCGGGCTGCTGTCCCCAGCCCAGCAGCATGGCCGCGCCGCGGCGTTGCTCGGCGGTGCCGGAGGCGAGCTCGGCCATAGCGGCTGCGGCGTCGCCCCCAGTCAGCAGTCCCAGCGATAACGCGAGGATGGTTTCGATTCCGCCGATGTCGGCTTCGAAACCGATGCGGGGTTGGGCCTGGCCTATGGAGGCGATGTTGTCGGCCACGGTGTTGCGGACCGGTTCGGGAATCGCCCCGGGATTCCCGGCGATGCGCAGACAGGCGGGGATATTGTCGTGGCCTGCGGTTGCGGGGTCTAACAGCAGCTCGAGGGCTTCGTCCCAGCGGTCCAGGTCGGGGTGGGCTGCGTTCAGGCGGACCAGCCAGTGGGCGGCGTCGATCCTGTCGCCGCCGTGTGTGCCGCTGCGGGCGTCGGCGAGGTTCTGGGCGGCGGCGTCGGCCAAAAGCCCGGCAATGGCTGTGGCGTCTGCTGGGTTGAGCGCTGACAGGTCGGCGACGGCTTCGAGTGCTGTCAGGTCGCCGCTGGCGGTCCGGCTGATCGCCTCGGTTTCGGCTCCTGGATGGTTGTTGGCTGTGAGCCAGCGGAGCGCGGCCACGCCGGTCCGCCCGCGCTCTGCTCGCGCTTTTTCCCACAGGGCTTGTCGGCTGTGATCGTCGACTTTGCTGTAGTCGAGCTGGAATATGGCTTCGGCGACGCACTGGGTCGTCATGTGGGGCGGCTGGTCGGGCATGGCTGCGACGATGTGTGCGATCTGGCTGTGGGCGGGCCCGGCTGCGGCGCAGAGCAGCCCGGCTGCGGCTTCCATTGCGGCCATCGGCACGGTGCGCGACGGCTTGAGCCGGTCGTTGAGCTCTGTGGGGTCCTCCAAGGCGTCGGCGCTCCAGCGGACCAGCTCGGTGGCGGCCGGCTCGTCGACGAGGTCGCCGGCTTGGGCGAGGGCTGCGAAGTTGCTGTCGGCGGTGGTGATGGTCCAACCGCCCACCTGGATGCTGTTCACCGCGGCGGCGAGCGGTCCGAGCGGCCCGCCATTGTGGAGACCGCTGATCGCCATTTTCAGCGATTGGCTGTCGCCGCTTCGCCGCAGGGCGCTGAGCCCCTCCCCCAGCTCGGCGGCCTCATCTTGGGAGTCGGCGGCGCTTGTGAGCCGGTGCCTCCCGTATAGGGCGCAGGCGTGTTTCCATCTGCTGTGATCGCCGGCGATGTCGGCGGTGAACTCGGCTGAGAACAGTTGCGGAGACGTCGTTCCGTCCCATTTGAGCAGATACCGGGCATGCGGGTCGGCCCACGCCTCGAACCTGCTCTTTTCCACGCCGGCGAGCCCGGCGGCCATCGTCTGGGCCCGCCACCACGACACTGTTGTGTCCGCCGCCGAGATCATCGCTTCGAAGTCCCGGTCCCAGTTCTCGAAGTCCGGGCCAGCCATGAACGCGGCGGAGTACAGCTGCCATGCTGCGGCCGCGGCCAAAGCGGACACGGTGACGTCGTCCTGGTCGCCCGCGAAGCAGCGCTGCGCCTCCGCGGCGTCGACCTGGGCGCCGGCGAAGTAGCCGGTCTCGGCTTTGAACCTTGCCCGATGCACGAGAACCCACCCGTGGTCCGCAGGCGACAGCCGGTCGCCGTCGGCCAGTCCGTCCAGCACTTCTAGCGCTCGGTCGCAGCGCTCGTTGCGGTGAAGGGCGCACGCCAAAAGCACCCCGCTCGCCGCTTCCTCCGGGGCGGTGCGGGCCTCGGTGAGCACTTCTTCCAACTTCTCTGCGGAGTCGGTCGTCCCCCAGTGCCAGAAAGCGGCGACGAACCGCCAGCCCCATTCCCGCCCCGCATAGGGCTGCCGGGGGTCCGGGACGACCGTGTGCTTCTCGGAGAGGCTCTTGAGGTCGCGGAAGCGGCCCTGTGCCAGCAGCGCGGCCGCCTCGACCGGGTCCACCGGGTCGTCTTGGGATGCGTTGGGGTGGGGTGCCACCAGCCTTGGCGCGATCAGGGCGTACCGGAGCCGCCGCCCGGGCGGGACGCCGCCGGGCAGTCCGGCGAGCGCGGTGCCCTCCAGCACGGGGGCGGCTTTCTGCATGCAGGCCACTTCGAACAGATCGCCGGCCTGCTCGTCGCCGATCGTCTGGTGCGCCGGCACCAGGATCTTGCAGCCCTTCCCGGTGGAGCAGATCTGCTTTGAGGTGACGTGAGCCCAATACGACTTGCCCTCCTCGAGGCAGTGCAGGACCAGTAAGTGGGGCAGGCCGTGGGTCGCCCAGTCGTCGAAATGGTCCGCGTCCGACTCGTAGTACCACCACCCCAAAACCTGCCCGTCCTCGCCGCGCTTTTCCCGCTTGAAGTAGTGCGGGCCGGTCTTCACCTGCACTCCCACAACAAGGCCCCGATGGAACCGGCGCCGGTCGCGAGCCTGCACCAGAAGATCAGTTCCCAAATCGTGCTCCTGGTTGCGCACCGGCCCCCAGCCGATCGCCTGGAAATCCCCGCACACCGCGCTCATCCCGCGAGCATCGATCTGCTCCTGGTCGCTAGCCCGCACAGCACCCCACCCCCGACTCGGGTCCCGGGCCGCCGACTGGATCCCAGCCCCGCTGGCGGGAGCGCACATCCGGCGCAATGGCCACCGCAGCCGGTGCCTGACGCGGGCCTGACCTCCAGCCGTCTGGCGCACCCGAACCGGCAGCGTCCACGCGGGGGCGAGCAACTGCCGCCCCGACCCGGCACGCGAAACCAGCGGCGAGACGCCCTGCGGGTCGCCGCTCATGTTCCCTCAGCCTTTGCCCGTAGCGGCCCGCTGCGCCCATCAGTCCTCCCCTCGAACAAAAGTCCATTCCATAGCAAGCCCGCACACTATCCACCGGCAGCGACAACTCCCTTCCTCTCCCCGACTGTGGGGCGCGCCCAAAGCCCCGCCCCGCCACATCTCATACGCGGCGCCGAGCCGCAACAGCGGCGGGGCTCCGGGCGCTGCCCCGCCATCAGCACCCATACCGGCACCTACGCGCACTGCGCTCCCAAAGGGCACTCGAAGCAGTGCATCCAGAGCGCCGCCGACACAGCCGCAGATTCCCCAGCGGGGCTGCACCTCTCCCGATCGCGTCGGGGGCGTTCTGGATACGCGTTGCAACGGGCATATCACCTGATCCCAGAACCAGGAGAAACGCAATTGTGCGCCAGCCCCTGTTGGGGAGCGGATCGTCCACAGGCCCTCCCTAGGGCAGCTTTGACCGCATCAATGAAGGAGGCCATCAAGAAACGGAATCCACGACTAAGAACATTCTGCGCTTCTGGTCAGCGAGCGAGCGGCGTTGCTTTGCCCACCGTTCTCTTCCGTTGGGATATTCCACCAGCCCAGCCCACAGACCGCCCGATTTCGGAATGAGCACGCACCTGCAACCATTCTTTTTCCGAGTGAGAGTCCCGCTCGGATGGACTTTCCATGTGTGACTCATCCAGTTAGCCAGCCGCTTCTCACGGTTTCTTAGCGACCGTTCACGGCGCACTGGAGCGTCCGGGGACCCTTCCATCTTGCCAGCGCACACACAGCCTGCTCCTAGCCTGTGTCCATCCGGATGCTCCATGGTGTGCACATACCTGATTTCCTTCACCTCACACATCTGGCACACCGCGTCCACGTCGCCCAGGTCTTCAACGTCGACGATCTCCCAGCCGCTCTTCGGGAAACCCGGTACCCCCCATTTGCCCGGAGCGCTCAACGTGACCTCCCTGCCCAGGTTCCACCACGGCGTCCTCCCAAAAGCGGGTTGCCTACGCTGAGATCAGCGAAGCTCCGCTCGCCAGTGCTCATCATCCCATTATGGACTCAACCAGAACCCGACTCCGCGCCTCTGACCATCGTCGCGTGCCCGGCCTCTCCGCGTCGGCCATTGCACATGTCCGGCCCGCGCCCGGTCGGCCGGGCCAGCCGGTCATTCCTTGGGGGCTCAGTCGGCGATGTCGCTGGCTCTCGGGTCGCCATGGACGTAGAGGAGGTCAGCGATCCGCTGCCACGAATCGAGTTCTTCGTCCCTGCAGTGCGGCCTCACATCTTGGAGCCATTCTGGGAGGGCGAAGGTGTTGGCTGCCTCGCTGCCGGCTGAGGCGACGAGCTGCTCGATCCAGTGGATACCGGTTCTGGCCTGGTGTTCGGTTGGGAGCGAGTGGAGCATGCTGACCATGGCGCCGATGGTGCCGAACAGCCCGCCTGCGGGGAGCGCTGCGCTGTTGGCTGCTGTTCGGCTCTCGACTGCGGTTTGCACCCACAGGTCGATCTCGGGTTTCCATGTCTCCGGGTCGATCCATGTGTTCGGACCGTCGGGGATTTCACGGTACGCGTACATTTCTTTGATCGCCCGGGCGGGCAGGATGGCCGAAAAGGCGCGGGCCCGGTTGCCCAAGCGGTCCCGTTGCTGTTCGTCGGCGGCGTTTTCGGAGAGGAGGCGGAGCCCGTCGCGCATCAGCTGCGGCCAGGCTTCGCGTGCTGCTGTAGCGGCTTCGGGCGACTCCTCCGCAGCGGCGGCGAGAGCCATGAGGCACTCGCTCAGCGCGTCGGAATTGGCGGCAAAGCCCCGGACGTGGTCTTGCAGGGCGGTGGGGTGTCCGGCCGCGGCGCAGGCTAGGGCTGCTCTCGCGGCGAACAGCGCGTCCCTGTCGCTGTGATGGAATCCGATTTCGAGTGCGCTTCTGGTGCGGCGGTGGGCTTCGAGGACGGCGTCGAGCATCTCGGCGGCCTGTTCTCGCACGCAGGCTGTCGGAGTCAGGGCCAGTGCTCCGAGCGCACGAAGGGCGGGGTTCAGCCAGCAGATCACCAAGTTGTTTGCGGATTCGAGAGCGTCGAGTATCGGGCCGTCGAGCGGTCCGGGCTCTTGGTCGTCGTCGTGGTGCCGCCATGGGGCAGTGGAGTGGCGGGCCGACTGCTCGACGAGGTCGAGCGCTGTTTGGTGGAAGCACTTTCCTGATTCGACGCTGCACGACGATCTCCAAACAGAGTCCAGGGCGCGGCTTGCGGCGTTCCGAGTCTCGTTCGGCGAGCCGGTGAACAGCCAGAGGAGAATCAGGCGGAATCCGTCCTGGTCCAGCCCGTCGGCGGCGAGCCTGTCCAGCAGCGTTCGGGCGTCTGGGCGCAGCAGAAGGGGCAAGCCGCGTGCCGCTGACCGGTCGGCCCCCATCCAGAAGATGGCCTCGTAATAGGACAAGTCCTGAGACTCGCCGGCGGATTGCTGCTCGTGGGCTTGGGCTACGCCCGCCAGCGTTCGTGCCGCCCAGGCCAAGTCTTCGGTTTCCAGGGCCGATTCGCCGAGGAAGAACCCCTCTAGCACCGCGGCGGCTACCGCGGCCGGCGCGCCGTCGCTGCCGAAGGCTCCGCGTGGCGGCGGGTCCGCCAGCAGGTTCTTCGCTGTGGTGATGTCGCGTTTGAGCTGCTCGTCGTCCACCGGTTCGGCATTGGGGGTGCTGCCTGGCCGGGCGGCGTATCTGAGCTGCAAGGAGATGGCTTCCGTGCTGCGGAGTAGGTCTGCGTTTGATTCAGCAAGGGCTGCTTGAACCTCCTCGTCTTCTCGAAGGCCGATACTGATCGCATCGCCGGACTCGACGACTTCGCTTTCGTATTGCTCGATGTCGAACGCCATAGCCCGCCTGCGCGCGATCGCCAATTCCTCGGCTTGTCTCGGATGTCCGTCGAGGCTCGCTTCCGCACGCTCGAAAAAGGCAGAGCCCAATTCCTTGAGCTCCCGGCGGCGGTCTTCCCCGGCGACCAAGACGAGAGACATGACGAACATCAGCGGTTCCCACTCGCGCCGCTCGGCGAATGCGACCCCAGGCGATTCCCCGGCGGGCTTCGGGTCCTCTTGTCCGGCTCGTCGGGCATCGGCCTCCCAGACGAACGGCTCGACTAGGAAAGGGTCGACTAGGCAGTCGAAGCGTTCGATATGGCGGACAGCGAGCCCAAAAGCCAGCGCTGGCACAGCGAGGTTCTCGCAGCCGTCCAGCAGCACGTCGAGCAGCATTTGTGGGGGCAGCTGTCTCCCTTCGAGTATCTGGTCGCAGGCACGCTCCAGGGCTTGGAGGGCGCTGGTACATGGATACGCGCCGGTGCCGATTACCCGGTACCACAGCCACGTCGCAGCGTTCCCTGCGTATTTGCGGGGCTCGCCGGAAATGGACAGCACCTCGCCCGAAGGGTCCGCGTCGTCGGGAATGGCGCCGCCCCGGAGTCCGCTGCGACTGGGCCGCATCTGGGACCGGGCGGCGTGGTTCAGAATCCGGTTCAAGCAGGCCACACCCGCCGGGAAGTCGTTGCGGAGCATCGAGTAGAACGGTCCTCGCCACGGCCCGGCCTGCGGAACGCCGAAACCGGCGTAGGCGTGGCGGCGGATGCCGTCCCTCGACGCGAAAGAGTCGTGCAAGGACTGATCTTCTTCGATGTAATACGCCTCGACTAGGTCTACGAGCAGTCCGTGGTCGAACTGGGCGAGCGCTTCGCCGGCAAGCAGAGCCTCGAGGGCCTCTTGCAGGCGCTCAGGGTCAGCGGCGGCTACACGGCGCAGCAGCCCTTCCCCCGCTTCGCCGAGGTCGGGGCCGAGCAGCACCAACAGCTGGAGCGTCACCTCGCTGGTCAGCTCGAACGGCAAGCTGCCCCTCTGCGGGCGCCGGCCCTCCAGGGCCGAATGCACTAGTCCTATCCGGATTCGGGCCTCTTGCTCTTCCGCCTGCTCAGCAGTTCGAGTCGCGAGCCGGGCAGCCCGCTCTTGTTCCTGCTCGCACTCCCGCAGGTCGCCAAGGGCCACCCGGTGCTCGATCATCGCCCGAAGCCCGGTCCGCGCCTTGTTGCCGGCGGGAACCCAATGGGAGATAAGGCCGCGTAGCCACGCCTGTAAGAATGTTTCCACCTGGGTCTGCAATTCACCGGGCCAGCATCGCTCTACGAGTAGTCCGGCGATCGGCCCGGCGACCAAGGGGTCGGACCTCAGGCTGTCGGTGTGCCGATGGGCCACTAGGCGGAACACGCGGCTGAGGCCTCCGCCGCCGTCGGCGGCCAGCCACTCCCACGACTCTGCCAGGATGTCGTCCCAGTCGGGCAGCTCTAGAGCGGCCTCGACTGCGATATCGCCCCACCGGGCACCCTTACCGGACGCAACCAGCGCGTCGCACGAATCTTGGAGCGACTCGAGCGTCGCCCCGGACTGGTCCCCCCCGTGCAGCAGCGATTGGAGCGCCATGCGGGCCGCGGGAAGGGCCCAGCGCGGAGCGCCGAAACCGAGCAGCCTCCCCGCCGGATCGCCGCCCGCGGCCAGAACTCGCGCCACAGCGAATGCCCGGAGGATGTCGTGAGAGAACTCCGGCATTGGCGACCACGGCTTGCTGCCGGCGCGGACGATCCCGTCGCGCCGCAGGCATTCGAGCACCTCACCGTCGATTTCGGCGAACGCCTGCTCAGGGTCTTCTCCGCTGAGATGCCAATGGGCGAGGCCGCGCATCGTCTGCTCGCGCGAGTCCGGAGAGCCCCCGCCGGGACGACCTTCCCCGCGGACCAGCCCCGCCCAGATCTCCTCCATGGCGGCGCCCATGCTGAGAGGGACGCCGCCGCCTCCGGCCCGAGCGAGGAGGTCGGCGACCACCGGCCGGCGGAGCAGCTCCCTAGCCCTGCTGTCGCCGGAGACTTGCCCTAGCGACGGGAAATGCCCTGCCAGCTCGATGACTTCGGCATCGGACAGGCCCGTCACGGCAAACCGGTGCAATGCCCCGGGCACCGCGGAAGCGACGACGCTCTCAACGGCGCTCATACCCGTCTCCGCCGAGACAGCGCACACCGCGACGCCGGCCCTCGAGGCGTCCCCCAAAATGGCGGCGAGCGGCGTGTTCTGGGTCTCGGCGCATTGGTCGGCGGCATCTATTACCAACAGCCGCTTTGGAGCCGACATCTCGCCGAGCACCCGATCCAATGGCGCTCCCAGGCTGCTGCGCAGGTCCGACGGTCTCGGAGGCAGATGGCGAAGATTCAAGTACACCGACTGGAAGTCGCCGTCTTGAGCGGCAAGGCGGTCGAGGGCGGAGCACACCAGCGCGCTCTTGCCGACGCCCGACTCGCCCGACACAACCAGCGCTTCCGTTGACAACAGGGCGTCGGCCAGGTCGTCGCGGGTCTCCGCCCGTGGGAGCGTCACGGGCGATTCGATGCCGCAACCAGATCGGACCGCATCACGGGCGTCCTGCTGGAGCCTCCGCAATTCCCCCCACGCCTCCTCTAGGAGACGGCGGTCGCTGTGCAGCAGCGAGTGAGTATCCCTGCAGAGCCGGCTCCGGTCCACCTCAGCCCCGTCGGGAGCGTACTGGCCGGCGAGTTCAGCCAAACGGCTCCTCAACCCCATGGCTCCAGTGAGCGTCCTCTCGTGGGCCCAGCTTCTCAGTTCATCCTGCAAAGCAGACCAATCGCCCTCCTCGCTGCCCTCAACCCGGAGCTGCGAGACGTGCAGCAGCCGGAGAAGCTCCCACGCCGACAACCCATGGCCCTCCGGCCCTGAACGTCGCACAAGGTCTTCCAAGTGGCGGAACCGCCCGCGCAGAGTGCTTCTTGCCCGCCCGCTTTCGGCCACCTCGGCGCGAAACGACTCCTCAGAGGCTCGTGCCCGGGCAAGACGCGCGAGTTCGGCCACCTCGTTTGTAGCGTTGTGGCCTGCGGCAGCGCACAGCACCAGTACCCGTTCCCTTCCAAGCGACTCCGGCATGCCCGCTGCCTCGATCAGCGCGCCGATTAGCTTTCCGGTGTCCTCGTCGCTCTTGGTGAACTTCGTCTTGCGGCGAACCGCGACCCACACCTCGAGCGAGGCGCGGTCCTCGTCCTCGCGTGCCGCCAACACCTGGAGGTCGTCGAAAGGCGACCCCCGGCAATGCTGGAATGCGACTCGGACAACGCGCCGGTCGCCCAACTCCTGTCTCGAAGCCCCCGCAAGCATCGCCGACAGGTACCTCACAGCCGCCTTCCGCTCGAACGTGACACCACCGCCGCCGGTCGAGTACGCCGGAGCAGGCGTCGCAGCACCACTCTCAGCATGCGACCCTCTTCCAGCCACCGCTACTCCTCAGCCTTCATTCGGCCCCCAGCCCCAAACGAGGTGCCTATCGCCTGCCCGCCGGCAATGACGACAGTCGAATCCGTCTTGTCGAACACCCGCCGGACAGCAGCAGAACAATGTGGCCCCATGCTAGACATGCCGCCCCGGAATAGTGCGCTTCAGCTCAACCTCGCCGGGCTTCAGTCAGACTGGGCAATAGCAGGCGAAGTTCAAGGATCGTGCCTTAGGACAAGCGCCGCTCGTTGCAAGATCAGCAGGACAACGACGCAACCCCATCTTGCGGTCCAACAAGGCCCCAGGCTGCTCAATTGCGCGCCAGCCTCGCCCCAGGCTTTCTAGAATCGCCAGGGCCGGTTCACACTGCCGATCACCACTCGTGTCTCGTCAGGCTTCAAAATGCTAGGCATGCGGATACAAAGACGAGAGTGAGCTGATCCCCGAACTGACCATGCCAGCTGAGTTCCCCAAGAGACAGCACTACATCCCGAAGATGCTGCTTGGCCGCTTCTGCGACGACGAGGGAAGACTGTGGGTAGGGGACAAACTCCGCAACAAGATCTATGCGCAGAACCCCGCGAAAGCGCTGGCCCAAACCCACCTCTACACCAGGCACTCCTACGACCGCTCGCCGCCCAGCGCCGAACACGAGCAGATCCTCGGCCGAATTGAAAACGACGCCGCCCCAGCCATCGACAAAGTCGTCGGCTGCGCGCGCCGGGGGGAGATTCCCGATCTGTCAGAGCGGCAAAGAACCGCCGTGCAGAGATTCGCTCTCGCCATGGCCCGCAGGACACCGGAATCCCAGAGGCGCGTCTCGCGCCCGCTCACCGACGACGACTTCTACACCATTGTCAGCAGCCGCGCAGACCAAATCGGCTATACCGACCTTCCCCCCAAGGACGCCTTCTTCGAAGACGACCGATGGCGCGGATTCGCCGAGCGGATACGCCGCAACAACGCCGCTTTGTTCGCGGCGGGAACCGATCCCCACATGGTCGAAGAAGAGCGGAAGTTCATCGCCGACACAAACATCCGGTTCGCAGTCGCACGGGAGACAGACAAGCGCTTCGTCATCGGAAGCCACGGCATCACCATCTTCGACGCCGCCCCAGCAGGAGGCGAACTTGCCGGAACGGTATTGCCGATAGCCCCCGACGTTCTCATCCATGCCGTCTACAAACCGATAAAGCCCAGCCTGCTGGTAATAAGAGACGACCCTGCATCATCAGACCTGATTGACGCCGTGAACGAGGCCACAACCCGGCAAAGCCAGACAATTGCCGGGAACTCCGAAACGCTCATCCGGTCGTTGCTTCCGTAGTGCCTACAGCGCACAGATGACACGACTGCGAGCTCGCAACAACAAAAAAATCCCTAATGCGCCGCTGAGATCCCCAGACTGGCAGCGAGGCTACCGAAACAGCACAACGAACGGTCGCCGATTCTCGCCGAAAAGGGCCCTTAAGCAGGCGAAAGGCAAGGCTTCACCTTTTGCCCAAAACAGTTTCACCTCATGTAGTGACCCGATACACTCAAACCGGCTGTCACATGCGCCAAACCCGTGACCAGGGACTATTGCACACAACAGGAAGGGGCACACATTTCGCATCAACACCCGACTACCCGCCCGCGCATGGGCCCCACACGCTCAATGCGGCACCGCCGCCGACCGGCGCGAAGGCGAGAGCGCAACGGGACAAGAGCACAGACGACAGCCCGAATGTCGACAGCCCGCCGAAAAACAGGTGCCCGAGACGCCCGCGGGGCTGGTAGTTGTGGAGGGGAGGTCGAAAGGGCGAATCGTGGTTTCTGGTGTTCTTCCCGCTCCGGCGGGCAGGCAGATCGGGGTGGTTGGCGACACGCACGCCAACGCGGTGTGGACGGCCAGCGTGATCCGGGCGTTGGGCGCTGAGGGCGTGGACGTGGTCGTGCAGCTCGGCGACTTCGGATGGTGGCCCCAGAAGGGGTTCGCCGAGCATGTGTCCAACGCCGCGGCGGTCGCGGGGGTGACGGTGTGCTTTTTGGACGGGAACCACGAGAACCACGAGCACCTGCGCTTGCAGGCCTCGCTCCGAGATCCCCCAGGCGGCCCCGCCGATCCGGTGGAGGTGTATCCCGGTCTGTGGTATCTGCCGCGGGGTTGCGCATGGGAGTGGCACGGGGTTCGGTTCCGGGCGCTGGGCGGCGCCTACAGCATCGACCACCGCGCCCGCACCCCGGGCTACGACCTCTTCCCCGCAGAAGAAGCCCCCTCACCCGCAGAGGCCCTGCGGGCCGTAGACGCCGGGCCGGCCGACGTGATGCTGTGCCACGACTACCCGGCGTTGGGCTATGAGCTGCGGGGCCGCACCCTGCCCGACGCCGACGCCCGGGCATCCGCGCAGGTGCAGTCGCTCTTGGCCCAGGTGGCCGAGGCGATCCGCCCCAAACTCGTCGTCCACGGCCACTGGCACCACGCCTACACAATCAAACGCGACGACACCACCGTGGTCGGCTTGGACTGCGACGGCACCGACCAGGCTGTCGCCCTTTTGGACCTCGACACCCTGCAAACCAAGGATTGGTCCCTGCCCGGCCCCGCACCTCGCGGATAGCCGCAGGACAGCCTGGCGGCGCCCGGCTGGCGGCTTACAGTCCCAGCCCGTCGCGGGGTTCGGCGGCTTGGTGGAGACCGGGGTGGAGGAGTTGGTTGGCGAAGTCGGTCTCCAGGAGGCGGTAGATGTTTCGGTGCAGCCAGTAGCGCCAGTCGCGGGGTTTGAGGTTCTTGCAGACCTTGGCGGTGGCGATGAGGTCTTTGTCGTCGTCGACGCCTGATATCCACACAGCGCCGGTTTCCTCGTTGATCTCGTGTGCGCCCCACTCGGACTCGATGGCCCAGCTCGCCGCGGCCATGAACTGGCGGCGGGTGTCGCAGTCCCACCACGAGCACCACTGCTTGGGCTCTGTCGCGGCTGTCTCGAGGTCTTGTTGCTTGATCCGGTTCTCTGCGGGGATGATGAGGCCGCGGAGGTGTTGGACGGTGTGGGTCCACGCCTCTTGTGCCATGTTGCCGCCGTCGGCGGCCAGGGCGATCTCTAAGTCGTGGTCGATGGTGGCCAGCACCGGCGCGCCCGCGGCCTGTTCGACGGCGGCTGGTCCCAGGGCGCGGCGCATGTCTTTCACCATGACCACTCCGGTGGGGGCCACGGTGTTGGGCTCGCAGCGGCGCAGCGCCAGATAGCAGGGCTTTGTGATCAGCACCGACACCCCGGCCACTTGCGCGACGGTGCGGCGCAGCTGGTAGTCGAGGGCCTCGCCGCCGCATTCGGGGTCGAGCGTCCCGGCGTCGGCGATGACCGTCTCAACCTGGGCCGAGCCGACGAGCCACTCTAGGAGCTCTTGTGTCCGGCGGGGGTCTATGGGGCCGCGGCCCCGGGGCAGGAGCCGCAGCGTGTCGGTGACGTGGACCTCTTTGTGGCGAAGCGCCCTGGCTGTTAGGTCGCCCCGGGACCACTCCGCGATGCCCTCCCGGCGGCGGTCCGCCCGGAACAGGCTGGCCTGGTCGCCGCACAGATCGACCAATAGCGCCGGCCGGTCCACGGACACTCCGATCGCGGCCAGCGCCGCGGTGGTGCTGGTTCCTTGCCCTCCTTTGAGCGCCCACATGCTGGACAACATGGCTGGTCTCCTTTCCGAAGACGGTCAAACAACAAACGGCGTCGGCCCTGCCATTGGCGGGCGGGCCGTCAGATTCCCCCCATGCCGGCCATCGCCGGGGCGTCGGCTGCGCGCCGGGCGTGGGGCTGGTCCAGTTCGGTTTGCGGGCCGGCCATCGCCTCCACGGCCATCTTCGACGCCTCCGCGCACGCTGCCGGCGGTACCCGCATCATTTCCAGGCGGCGGGCTATCGCCTCGCGCGACTCGCCCTTGGCGGCCATGGCGAGCGCTGCCTGCGCGGCCCGGTCGGCGGCTTGTTCGTCCCACACCGCCGCCGCGGCCCGGGCGTCTCGGCTGTGGCAGGCCCGCAGATCGTGGGGCAGGCGGATCAGCTGCTGGCGCGACAGGACCGGCACGGATCGGCGGACCGCCCACAGGGCGTGTCCAGCGCTGGCCAGCCGGTACCTCTCCAGCCGGTACAGGGCCCGCAGAGCGCCCCTGCCTCCGTTGGGGCTGACCCCGAGCCTGATCGACGCGTCGGCCAGGCTCATCTCGAACCCGTCGGGGTGGGTGTCGAGCTGTTCGGCCACCAGGCGCAGCATCAGCACCTGGGTGGGGCCCAGAACGCTCGTCCAGTACTTCTCCACATAGCCCGAACGCAGCGGCACCCCTGCCGCTTCGGTGACCGGGTCGCTCCACGGCTCCACCCACACCGACGGCGGCCACCGGTCAAAGCCAGGGTCGTGTTCGCCGCTCACAGCGACCACCCCGGGGCCGCCCCCGTTGAGGGCCTCTCGGCCCGCGGCGTCGAAATCACGGCCACACTGTCGCCCGCGCCACCGGTCGCTAGCGGTCGCTAGCGGTCGCAGCCGCTAAAGGGGGCTGGTCGCAGCGGCAGAATCCCGCTGCACGGCGAGCTGGTCGGCTGCTGCGGGCCAACCCGTCGGGGCCTGCGATGAGCCGCCCATGGGCGGCATCGAGGGCCCCAGTCGCATCCGCAGGAGGCCTTGCCGGCCAGCCGGCCCCCTCGGACCGCTGGGAGCGCCCGGGGCCGCCGGCCGGGCGGGAGCCGGAGCAGCGCCGGCAAACAGGGTGCCAGGGGCGAAGAGCAAGCAGAACCGGCAAGCAGGCACATGCAATCCGAGCAGATGCAAGAAAGGGCCAGAAACCAGAGGAGAAGCCAAAGCCCACACCAACCACGGCCAAGAACCGAGAAGCAGCCAGCCTCAAGATCAAGCCGGAACCGAAAACCCAAGAGCCAACCAGCAGCAACCACCCAAGACCCCAACCCACAGCAAACAGCGAGCGAAATCAGGTCCACACGTTTGCACTGAAGTGCGGGGCCGCTTCGAGCTGCGCCCGAAGCGGCGCTGTGCCAGCCCCCTCCACGGCGGTTCGGCAAGCGCCTGAGGCGTTGTTACCGCGGGTTCGCAACCCCGACAGGGGGGCTTTGTCGCCGAAGGGGTTTGCCGGCGAAGCGAGTGCGATTGCCGGGGCCCGTTGGGTGTGGGGGCGATGTGTGTGGGGCGTCGGCCCGTGGCGGCGCGCCAGCAGCCGGTGTTGTCTCGGCGCGTGAGCGCTGATTCTCGGCGCAGTCCTCGATCCGGCGTTGCCGGTTTCAGCTTCATCTGAGTGGGTGCAGGGGCCTTGGCTGTGACTCGGCCCGCTGTCGCGACGCCCGATGCCGCAGCATTGGCGGGACCGGTCGGAACCTGAATCCGCGCCGAGGGGGTTTGCGACCGGTTGCGACCGGTCGCGTCGGAGACGCTGGGCGGCCATCGACGGGCAGAAAAGGGTGGCCGCCGCAATGTTGTCCATCGGAAAAGTCGGAGTCGCACACGCCGCCTACTACCTGTCGCGTTCTGCTGCGGGGGTCGTGTCGGTCGGCTCGGGCGGGCAGGCCGACTATTACGCCGACTCGGGCGAGCGGCCCGGCGTGTGGGCTGCGGCGGGGGCGATGGGCGTAGTCGCCGGCGAGGGGGTCGCCGCTCAGCAGCTAAAGGCGATGCTGGCGGGCCGCGATCCCGATACCGGCGAGTCGCTGGGCCGCAAGATCAACCCGGGGGGCACGTTCGTCGACCAGCTCGGCATCACCCGCACCCGCAAACCGGTCGGGGCCTACGACTTGACTTTCAGCCTTCCCAAGAGCCTGTCTGCGGCATGGGCGCTCGCTGATGAGCCGGCGCGCCGCGAGATCGAGGCTGCGTGGTCGGTGTCGGTGCAGTCGGTGATCTCCTATGTGCAGGCCAACGCAGTGTCGTCCCGGTCGGGCGCGGGAGGCAAGAATGTCGTGGAAGTCCCCGACGGGGCGGCCGTCGCCCGCTTCGACCACTACACGTCGCGGGCCGGCGACCCGCAGCTGCACTCGCATCTGCTGGTGGCGAACAGGGTGCTTTGCGGCGACGGCGTGTGGCGCACGCTCGACGGGCGGCGGATTTACGCGTCGGCGAAGGCCGCGAGCATGGTCGGCGGGGCGGTGCTGCGGGCCGAGGTGTCGCGGCGGCTGGGATGGTCGTGGGACCGCATCGACGGCCGGCTCCACGCCGATGTCGCCGGAAGCCCGGAAGACCTGATCGAGGCGTGGTCGTCTCGGCGCCGAGATGTGGCCAAAGAAGCGGGGCAGAGGGTGCGCGATTTCGAGTCCCGCGCGGGACGGGAGCCCACCGCCGAGGAGCGCCTCGAGATCTGGAACCGCGCGGCGGTCGCGTCGCGCCGGTCCAAAAAGCTGCTGCCGCTAGAAGGCGACCCTCATATGCGGTGGCGGGCCGAGGCCGTCGAGCTGGGCATCGACGCCGAGCAGGTGGTGGCGGGCTATGAGGCCGCTTCGCGCGTCGAGCGCGATGTCTATGACCGGCCCGAGTTCGTGATCGACGGCCCCCAGCTCGCGCTGGAGGGCGACATGTTGGACTTGCTGGTGGCTGTGGCCGAGGACTCGGCGACGAGCCTGTCCGATGTCGACCTGGACGCGGTGGTGTACGCGGCGGTCAACGCCGGTCCCGGCTGCGCTGCTATCGGCCGCGGCGGCGACGAGGTTGTCGCGGCGACGGCCAGAGCGCTGCGCGACCGGGTGGAACAGCGCCTGGTGCGACACGAGGGCCGGTGGTGGTCGCCGGGCCTCGTCGCCGCCGAGCAGGCCGCCGCGGCGTGGCTCGGGTCGCCGGCGCCGGTCGACGCCGCCGCCGTGGAGCGCATCGAGTTGTCGGGGCTGGGAGAAGACCAGGCCGAAGCCGCCGCGGGGCTGATCGGCACCGACAGGGCGGGCAGCGTTCTGATCGGCCCGGCCGGGTCGGGCAAGACGACTGCTTTGGCCGCCATCGCTGACGCGGTCGGATGCGACCGGATCATCGCGGCTGCTCCGACCGCGGTCGCAGCCGGCACTTTGGGGGCCGCGCTGGGCACTGCGTCGAGCACCGTGGCGCTCATCAACGCGTCGGGCGGGCCGATCCCGGCGGGCGGCTGGGTGATCGTGGACGAGGCCGGCCAGATCTCGACTCGCGACCTGGCCGCTTTGTGCGGCAAGGCCGCAGCCGCCGGGGCGCGGATGGTGTTGGTGGGCGACCCCGCCCAGCAGGGTTCGGTGTCGGCGGGCGGAATGTTCGACGCCCTCTCCGCGTCCGGCGTGTTGCCGGTGATGACCCTCAACCAGCTCTGGCGGTTCGACGACCCCGCCGAGGCCCACGCCACCGCCGAAATCCACCGCGGTCTCAAAGAAGGGCTCGACTACCACCGCGAGCGCGACAGGATCACCAGCGGCTCCCACGCGGATGCGGCGACGGCCGCGGCCGACTGGTGGGAGCGCCGCTGCGACCGCGCCACGATCATCAGCGTCCCCACCCTGGAGCTGGCCCGACACGTCAACGCCGAGATCGCCTGCCGCCGGGCCGATGCCCAAGAGACCGCAGAGGCGGTCAGCGGCACGGGCGACCGGGCCATCCGGATCGGCGATGTCGTGGCCACCCGGCGCAATGACCGGCGCCGCCGCGCCAACGACGGCCTGCCGATACGCAACGGCGACCGGTGGGTTGTGACCGCCGCCACCGGCAGCGGCGATCTGGTGCTGGAGCACGTCGAACGAGGCGCAGAGGCGACCGTCACCGCCGCCTATGCCGCCAAACACCTCGATCTGGGCTATGCGATCACCCAGACCCGCGCGCAGAGCACCACCGTCGACGCGTCTTTGACCCTCATCGCAGGCTCGACAGGGCGCGACCAGCTCTATGTCGGCCTGTCGAGGGGACGCGCGGAGAACTGGCTCCACATAATCTGCGACCAGCCTGCCGCCGATCCCGAGACCGCCCCCGAGCACACCGAGCCCGAACAGGTCATCGACGCTGTGTTCGCCCGCCGCCACGGCTGGGCCACCGCGACCGACATCACCAACCCGGCCATGAGCGCCGACGAAGCCAAAGCCCACCTCGCCGGGATCGCCGCTGCTCCGGGGCGGGCCCTGCCGGCCGCCAGCGGGCTCGACACAGCCGCGCTGGTCGCCCGCCGCGACCTGGCCGGCCAGCGCGCCCGGGCCGACGGCATCGACGACCACATCGCAGACGAGATCGACGACTGGCTCGCCGGACTCTGCGAGCCCGACGGCGAGAGCTCCGCGCTGCACGACCAGGAGATGATGGAGGCAGAAGACCGCCTCCTCGCGCACATCGACCGGCTCGACGCCTCCGCCGCCCTGTCCGAAGCCGAGTCCGCCGGCCCGGCTCTGGGCGGGCGCCGGCCCACGCTGGGGGCGGTCCGCTCAGCCCGCGGCCTTCTGCACAACGACTTCCGGTTCATCTGCCGCCAAGCCCTCGACCAGATCAAACGCGGCAACCAAGAAGCCGGCGCCTTCGACAACCCGTGGCTCATCGAGCTGTGGGCTGTGTACCAGCGGGCCGACGCCCACAGCCGCGACCGGCTCGCCCCAGTGGTCGCCGCCATCTGCGACCCCCCGGCCCGCCGGCGCATCGAGGCGCTCACCGGCTGCGAGCCCCCCACCGGGCAGGCCGCGGTGTGGGCTGCCGACGTGCGCGCCGCGGTCGCCGCCCGCCGCAAGGCCCGGCACAAGAGCGCTCTTGACGACCTCGCCGCCCAGCGAGCCGCTCGCATCGCCCAAGCCTGCGGCGCCGACATGGTCCACCTCGTCGAAGAAGACGCGCGCCGCTGGCAGGCGGCCGTCGACGACTGGGCCGACAGCGGCAGCGCGCCCCGCCACCTGGCCACCGCGTGGGAACAGGCCGCCATCGACATCGCCGGCGACCTGTTCGACGCCGCCAACCACCCCGCCCCCAGCTCCGAGCCCGGCGAGAACCCGGCAAACACAGCGCAACAACCCAGCGACAACACCGACGCAGGCCGCGCCGGGCCGCCCCCGCCGACATCAGTGCCGGCTGTCGCAGCGCTGGCCGCCCGCCGACCCGACCCGGCTCCGACGCCGCTCTCGGCACCCGCTCCTGACCGCACCGGCCCCGACGCCGCGGTGCAAGAAGCCGCCGAGTGGTATCACCAACAGCTCGTCTCCAGCCCCGACGCGGCTGAGGCCCGCGCCTATCTCATCGGCCGGGGCATCACAGAAGACCTCTGGGCCCAATGGCAGCTCGGCTGGGCCCCGGACCAATGGCAGGCCCTCGCCGGCCACCTCGCCCAAACCGGCACCGGCACACAAGCCGGCATCGCAGCAGGCGTGCTCGGCCGCACCCGCGGCCGAGCCTGGGACTTTTTGCGGGGCCGGGTGGTGTTCCCCATCCGCGACGCCCACGGCACCCCCATCGCGCTCGCCGGAAGAACCCTCACAGACGACGGCCCCAAATACCTCAACACCCCCAACACCCGCCTCTACAACAAATCCGAAGCGCTCTACGGCATCCACCGGGCCGCCCCCTCCATCGCCGCCACCGGAGAAGCCGTCGTCGTCGAGGGCTACACCGACGTCATCGCCGCCCACCAAGCCGGCATCGCCAACACCGTCGCCGCCTGCGGCACCGCCCTCGGCACCGCCCACCTCCACACCCTCCACACCCAATGCGGCCAACCCGGACTGCTCACCATCGCCCTCGACGCCGACGCCGCCGGCACAAAAGCCGCCCACACCATCGCCGAGCTCGCCGACCGGCAAGGCATCCACACCCGCACCGTGCAACTCCCCGACGGCAAAGACCCCGCCGACCTCGAACCCGACGAGCTGCGCCGAGCCGTCAAACAAACCCTGCCCCACCCCTGGTCGGCCATCAACCATATCGCCCAACTCGACCGCACCCGCTCCTACACCCAACTCGCCAAAGCAGCCCGCACAGCCGTGCAACGAACCGCCGGCGACCCCACAGCAGCCGTGCTCGCCGCCCACCACATCGCCATCGCCGCCGACATGGACCTCCAACAACTCATCGACAACGCCCTCCCAACACCCGCCCACACCGCGGAAACCGCGCCGCCGGAGCGGGCAATCGACATTGGCCTCTGAACGACAAACCAGAAAGGACAACCCATGCCCCGAACAGCACGCACCCACCACCAACCGCTCCTCACTCCCACCGGCGCTGCGGCCACCGCGGAGACTCTCCGCACCGGCGACACCGTTCTAGTGTGGACCCACGCCAACCCCGAAGCGCCCAAGCGCACCTGGGGTGCCGTCGCCCCCTCGAACTCGAGATGGCCGGCGCCGGTCCACCGGGACGACTTCCAGGTAGCGGAGGCCGTCATCTGCCGTTTCGATCAGCAGTGGCACACCACGTCGGCCCGCCGGGGCATCACCCTGGGCACGGTGGTGTCGTCTCGGCCCCACCACGGCGACAGCACGCCCGCATGGCCTGACGGCACCGTAGATGTCGCCGTGCCCCGAGCCGACCTCACAGACGGCCTCACGCTGGCCTGCATCGACATCGAGCACAGCGCGCCGTTCAACCTCGACACCGACGAGTGGAACCTCACCGACGAACAGATCAAGCGCTTCAACGACGCCGCCCGCCTCGCCGGCCGCCACCTCGCAACGGTCCCGTGGCCGCCATCGGCATCCGCCCTTCCCGGCCGCCCCTGCCAATACCTGCCCGAGAAGCTGGTGCTGTGGCGCGACAAGGGGGTGCCGCTCCACATCCGCGCACTCCGGCGGCTGGCCAAAGAGCACGGCACCGTACCCCACCCCGACGACACCGCCGTCCACGACCTTCTGCACCTGCTGCGACCCGGCGACCAGCTCGACTGCTACACCCGCACCGGCGTCGCCACCGGCAGGCCCGCCCACGCCTCAGGCATCGGCGCAGGTAGCTTCTACCCCGCCCACGTCGCCGAGGTCGACTCGCAGTGGTGGTACAGCGCCTTCAACCGCGGCGCAGCCGCCGGCACCCACCTCGCCACCACCGACAACGCCACCGTGCTCGCCGCCATGACCGACGACGACTTCCAAGCCTGCATCGCCCTCGCCCAAAACGACAACAGCCTCCAGTGCCCCGGGCTCGGCAATGCCGCCGCCGCCCTCGCCGCCCTCGAATACCAATACGACGACATCTGCTGCCTCAACGCCGACGCCAACGGCCAATTCACCCCCATCCCCCTCACCGACGACGACCACTGCGCCTACCGCCAGCCCCGCGCCCCCGCGAGCAGCGGCATCGGCCTCTGACCGCCGAGCCACGAAAGGACAACCCATGGCCCGAACAACTCGCACCCGCCTCCAGCCGTTCATCACCCCCACCGGCGCTGTCGTCACCGCAGAGACCATCAACGCCGGCGACACCGTCTTGGTGTGGAGCCACGCCAGCCCCGACGCCCCCAAGCCCACCTGGGGGCCGGTCGCCCCCTACAACACCAGGTGGCCGGCACCGGCGCGCCGGGCTGAGTACAAGGTGGAAGAAGCAGTCGTCTGCCGCTTCGACCGGCAATGGCACGCCACAGCAGCCCGACGGGGCATCACTCTCGGAACAATCGTGTCAACCCGCCCCCAAGACCGCGGACGCTCGCCCACATGGGCCGCCGGCGACCGCCCGCCCGTATGGCCCGACGGCACCGTCGATGTCGCCATGTCCAGGTCCGACCTCCTCAACGGCCACTCGCTCGCCTTCATCGACATCGACAACGGCGCCCCGCCCAGCCTCCGCGGCGGCGACGGCGACTTCGCCGGCGGGCAGCTCAAGCACTTCGGCGACGCTGCCCGCAACGCCGGCTACCACATCTCCTCGGTCGCATGGCCGCCGAGCGCCGACGCCCTGCCCGACCAGCCCGGCCAATACCTGCCCGAGAAGCTGGTGCTGTGGCGCAGCAAGGGGGTGCCGCTCCACATCCGCACCCTGCGGCGCCTCGCCGAACTGCACGGAACCGCCCCCCACCCCGACAACACCGCGATCCACGACCTCCACCGAATGCTCCGGCCCGGCGACCAACTCGACTGCCACACCCGCGCCGACACCGCCAACGGCCAACCCGCCCACGCCTCAGGCATCGGCGCGAACAGCCGCCACCCCGCCTACGTCGCCGAGATCGACTATGAGTGGTGGCACGGCGCCTACGACCGCGGCGCGGCCTTCGGCGCCCACCTCGTCACCACCGACAAAGCCACCGCGCTGGTCGCCATGACCGCCGACGACTTCGAGTCCTCCATGGGCCAAGCCCGCAAAGACTTCGCACTGCCCGGCCCTCAACGCGCCAACGCGATAGCCGCCTTCGATGCCCTCGCATTCCAGTACGACGACATCCGCAACATCGCGCCCCAGATCAACGACCCCGAATTCGCCGCCGAATACACGGCCGAGTACGGCGACCTCAGCCTCTGAGCCCCCCTCACGAAGGAACCGCCCCATGGACCAGCACACTGCCCCCGCACCCGAGTTCGACTGCCGCCGGATCGTCACCGCCACCGGCGAAGTCGTCTCCAAGCCCGACCTGCGCCCCGGCGACGCCGTGCTGGTGTGGTCCTACCCCGACCACCGCGGCTCCCGCACCACCGGAAAGCACATCGGCCCGTCCCCGATCGGCACCGCCCACCCCTCCCCCGAACCCGACCGAATGGAAGCCGCCATCACAGAAGCGGTGGTGGTGCGCGTCTTCACCGGCTGGCTCGCCGCCGCCGCCAGCCGGGGCGTCCGCCTCGGCTGCCCCGTCGCCCACCCTGTCAGCCAAACGCCACAGATCGACGGCACCATCGACGTGGCCATGACCCGCCAAGACCTCATCAACGCCCTGGCCCTCACCCACATCGACATCGAAGCCGGCCACCCCATCGGCTTAGACCACGACACCTGCCCCATGACCGACGAACAAGAAGAACACCACAGCGGCCAAACCCTCAAGATGTCCTACCGGCTCGCCACCACACCAGCGCCCGCCGACACCCAAGCGCTGGGCATCACCGCCGAATTAGCCCTGCCCAACGCCTTGGTGGGCTGGCGGCAAGCCGGCCAGCCCGTCCACATCAGCGCCCTGCGCCGCATCGCCCGCCAAACCGCGATATTCCCCGGCCCCGCCAACACCGCCGAGCTCAAGCTCCGAGCCGGCGACCTCGTGGCCGTCACCTCCGGCCACCACCCCCACACCGGCGCCGCTGGCCACGCCGTGGCCCGCAACCCCACCAGCCGCACCCCGGCCCGCATCGTCGAAGTCAGCGCGAGCTGGCACCGCCACATCCAACAGCGCGACATCTTCCCCGGCATCCAGATCGCCGACCGCGGCCACACCGCGATGATGGCCATGACCGGCCCCGACATCGACGCCGCCATCGACCTCGCCGCCCTCGACGCCAGCATCTGCGACGCCGACAACCCTCCAACCCTCGACCCCGACACCAACCCCCTCTACTCCCGCCGCCAACGCGCGGCCATCGCCTCCTACAACGAGCTCAAACGCCAAGAAGCCGCCATCTCAAACCCCGAGACCGCCGCCGCCTGCCTCGACTACACCACCACCGCCGACACCCTCACCGAAACCGCCGCCCACCGAGGAACCCCCATCGACCTCGGCCTCTAGCCAGCGCCCAGCGACACGAACTGGCCGCAAGCGGCACTATCGCCAGCAATCCGGCACGACACCAGGGGAAACGCCCCCTGCTGCTACGCCCGGGCCAAATCCGCCGCCGCAACAGCAGCCGGTGACAAATATCTTGCTGTGAACGCTTCGAGCGCCGACAACAAGCCCGCAATCGTGTACACCGACGGCGTAGGCCGCGGCGACCCCGGCCCCGGAGGATGGGCCTGGGTCGTCCCCGACGGGCCCCAAGCATCAGGCAGCGCAGCCCAAACCGACAAGAACCGCATGGAGCTCATGGCCATACACCAGGCACTCAACACACTCCACGGGCCAGTCGAGGTGCATTGCGACTCCAACTACGTGGTCAACTGTTTCAAAGAGCAATGGTGGGAAAGCTGGATACGCCGGGGCTGGCGGAACAGCGACGAAAAACCCATCACCGCCGCGACCTATGGGCCCAGATCATCGAACAAACCCAAACCCGCCCCATCGCCTTCCACCGGGCCAAACCCAACACCGCCAACCCCGCCCACGACCAAGCCACCCGCCTAGCCACCCAAGCCGCCGACCAACAAGACACAGTAGAAGAACAATCGCTGTTCTAGCCCCGTCGCGGCAAACTCCAGGCGGGTCTGTCAGACCCTGTCCGGTCAAGCGCTGGTCACAGCTCTAGGGACTGTCAGAAATTTTGTGTATCGGGCGTGATCTGAGGGTCCGCGGTTTGGTGCTGCGGACCGGGAAGGATCATGTCTATGGGTGATCAGGATATGCCGGCGGTGCCGGCCAACGAGGCTGCCGATGAGGCGGCGATGCAAGACTGGGCTGAGCTTTTGGTCGAGCGTGCCCGCTGTGAGGGCGTGGAGCTGACCGGCGACGGCGGGCTGTTGACGGGGCTGGTCCGCCAGGTCCTCCAGACCGGGTTGGAGGTCGAGATGGCCGACCACCTGGGCTATGAGCGCCACGCCCCGGAGGGCCGCGGGACCCCGAACTCGCGCAACGGCTCGTCGCCCAAGCGGGTCACCACCGAGATCGGCGAGATCGACCTTCGGGTGCCCCGCGATCGTGCGGGGACCTTCGAGCCGGTGACGGTGCCCAAGCACCAGCGCCGCTTGGACGGCCTGTCGGGCAACGTGATCTCGCTGTATGCGAAGGGGCTCACCACCGGGGAGATCCAGGCGCATCTGGCCGAGATCTACGACACCTCGGTGAGCCGGGAGACGATCTCGAAGATCACCGACGAGATCGTCGCCGACATGGCGGCGTGGCAGAACCGCCCGCTCGACGCGGTGTACCCGGTTCTGCTGATCGACGCGATCACCATCAAAGTCCGCGACTCCCAGGTCGCCAACCGGCCCGTCTATGTCGCCATCGGCGTCGATCTCCAAGGCGAACGCGACGTCTTGGGCCTGTGGCTGGGCCCAACGGGCGGCGAAGGGGCCAAGCAGTGGGCGGCCATGCTGGGCGAGCTCCGCAACCGGGGCCTGGCCGACGCGTTGATCGTGTGCTGCGACGGCCTAAGAGGCCTGCCCGAGTCGATCCGCGCCACCTGGCCCGACGCGGTGGTGCAGACCTGCGTGGTGCACATGGTCCGCAACAGCCTCAGATACGCCTCCAAGACGCACTGGGGCCCGATCACCAAGGCCATGCGGGCCATCTACACCGCCCCCACCACAGGGGCCGCCGAGGCGCTCTTCGAGGCCTTCGCCGAAGACTGGGAGGGCACCTACCCGGCCATGATCCGAGCCTGGCGACAGTCCTGGGACGAGTTCACACCGTTTTTGGAGTTCCCCGCAGAGCTGCGCCGGGTGGTCTATACCACCAACGCCGTCGAGAGCCTCAACGCCCGGTTCCGAAGAGCCGTACGGCACCGAGGGCACTTCCCCAACGAGCAGGCCGCCATGAAGATCCTCTACCTAGTCGCCACCGCCAAGCGCAAAGGCCGCGAAAACCTCACCGGCAAGACCAACGGCTGGAAGGCCATACTGAACACGCTGACCGTCCACTACGGCGACAGGATCGCCGACCACATCACATGAAAAACATCACGGCCGGTTACACAGAAAATCTGACAGGCCCCAGCTCTATGTCGATGCCGCTCGCCGGGGTGTGTTCGGTGGTTTCGAGTTCGGGTGTCTGGCGTGTGTGGTCGGGGAGCATTCGGGTTCGGTCGTGGAGGGCTTGGAGTGTCTCGGCGGCGGCGCAGAGGAGGGGGGCTTCGGTGTCGGTTGCGCGGTAGCGGCGGGTGGTGGTGGCGGTGAGGGTGATCTCGGCTGTTTTGGCTCCGATGGGTTCTGCGGTGGCGGTTGCTGTGCCGTCGGCTCGGGCGGCTTGGCGGTTGCCGTTGGGCAGGGTGGTCAGCTCCACGTCGTTGTCGGTTTGTGCCGCGTCTAGCCGTTTGGGGTCGCCGAGGCGGCCGATTGACGCCGCGGCGGACAGGAGAGCGTCGAGGGTCTCCCTGTCGGCGCGGTAGCGCCGTTTGGCCGCGGTGGTCAGGCTGATTTCGACGGTCTTTTGGCCGACCCGCTGCCAGGTGGCTTTGGGGGGCGCGTCGGCGCCGGGGGCGGGGGTTGTCGCGGCAGCGTGTTTTCTTGTCGGCTTGTTGGGCTGGCGGGGTGCGCTGTTGGCGATGAGCCCCAGATCGACTAGTTCGTGGTATGTCTGTTTGGCGCGCTCTCCTAGTTGGCCGGAGGCTGCGGCCATGGTGATCTCGGGGCGGTCGCGGACGTAGATGGGGTCGCCGGAGGCCGTGCTCAGCTCGATCCACCACCAAGGCTTGTCTACTCCTTTGGCTCCTAGCGCTCTGCGGAGTTGCGCTTCGGGGATGCAGCCGGTTCTCCACGCTTCGGCGAGGAGGTCGCCGGGATCCCAGTCCCAGTCGGTGTCGGGCAGGTCGAGCTCGGGGGGCGGGCCGAGTTCGTTGGAGGCTTTGCGGACGTGTTCGATGACGCTGATGCCGTCGGAGAGCCACTCGGGCCGCGGCTGGTCGGCGTCGGCGGGGTCTGGCGGGGGCGGCGTCACGGCGCGGTGCCGGTGCGGGTGTGGCGGTGTGGGGCGGTTTGGCCGGCGCTGGGCTCTGCGGCGGCCATGAGGGTGATGTCCACCACCGCGATCCGTCTCACGCTGGTGTGGGTGCCGAGGGCTTCGATCCTGTTGTCAGGGGTGGCGGCGATCGTCCAACGCCAGCCGCACACCGGGCAGTGCCAGCTTTCGACGGCCATGTGCATCCTGGCCGCGCAGCTCTCGCAGTCTGCGCCCTGGGGCCGTCTGTGGGGCATCGAGCAGACCGCGGCGGCGTGTTCGCTTCGGGGCGGTTGCCGGCGGTTGATGTCGGTCATGGGGCAGGGGGGCAGAGCCGCCAGAGGCCACGAGGCGGCCTTGGGCTGGGGGTTGGGTACGCGGGCGCTGCCCATTTCCCTGTGATGCCGGCGGGCCCTGTGGGTTCGCCCTGGTCGCAGCCTGCCGCGGCCAGAAGCGCGCCGGCCAGGGCCGCGCCGGGGCACCCGTCAGTTGGCACTGAAGTCTTGGCCGTTGTCGATGGGCACGATCAGCTCGCAGGGCTCTTTGGGGTCGGCTCTGAGCCACCACACGTACCGGTAGCCGGGCCGCAGCACCACATGGGTGCCGTCTTTGAGGCCCAGCACCGTCGGCGTCGAGGCTTCTGCGAACCCCCAGAGAGCTCCGATGTCGATGCTCACCGACACCGTATGGTCCCCAGGGTTGTCCACAGCTGCGCGGGCGAGCCCCCAGCGGGTCAGCCCGTCCCAGACGAGCAGGATGAGCCCGCCGGTGAGCCCGGTCAGCACTGCCCACCAGTCTCCGGCCTGCGACTTCCAATACATCGCCCACACGAACAGCAGCGACGCGTACACGAGGTTGACCGCGGCGTAGATCGCCCGGCGGCGGCGCGTCCTGCGGAGGGCGGCGTGCAGGATCGCGGCGCACCCCGCAAGGATCGACCACATCACCGGGTCGGCCCATGCGCCGGAAGCCGCCGCGAGCATGGCCGCCAGCAGGGGAAGGGCGATGGAGAGCCGTATCCAGCCGGCCACGGGGCCCAAAAGCCCCGCGGGCCATGTGGTCCACATCACCAGATCGTCACCCTCTCCTCGGTAAGGTCGATGGCGGTCTGGAACCACGACACGTCGCTGTCTAGCTGCACGACGGCTGTGTCGCCCTGGTCGCTGATGTAGGCGACGTTGAGCTTCCACTCCCAGATGCCCTTGCGGGGGACTTCCCAGCGGCACGCCGCCCGGCGGGCCTCCTCGGTCGGCTCGCGGTCGCCCAGGGCGCGCCACACCGGCAGGTCGTCGTCGTCGCACCACACCGGCGCCACCCGGCGGGCGGGGGCGAACGCCGCGGCCCAATCGGCCTGCTCGCCGGCCGTCCAGCGGTCCCAGGTGGCCAGCGCGGTGGCCAGCGCAGTGGCCGCGCCGACGCCGGAGCGGGCGGCGAGCGCTCGCATCTCCGCGTCGCCGCCGCGGGCCGGGATCAGCTCGCGCATCTCGACGCGCACGCCGGTGGCCTCCCAGTAGCACTCGTGGCCGTCGCGCTGGTCGTTCACGTCGAGGGTGCCCCGGTTGAGCCTCGTGCCGTTCAGCGCCAGCCACATCCACGCCGGGTGGTGGGTGCCGCCCTGCACGTCCGACGCGGCGAGGGCGAAGGTGCCCCCGCCCGCGATCTCGGGGGTGGGCGGGCTGTGGCCCGCGCCGAGATACGACTCCCACCGCACCCTGCCCGCCAGCGCCGCCAGCCCGCCCGCACCCCAGCCCGAGTCGCACACCGGCACATCGGGGTCGGGGGTCACCGGCGGCGGGGGGACGGAGATGGGCACGCAGCCCGGCACCGAGACCGTGATGTTCTGGCCCGACGAGTTGTGGGTAGTGTAGGCGCGCGACAAGGTGTCGGGCAGCCCGGCCACGCAGCCCGGCACCGGCGGGTGGTCGGGCTCGCAGACCGAGCCGTGTTTGTGCTCGCCGGGGTCGGGCACGCAGCTGGTGTTGGTCGTCACGCAGCCCACGACGCTGACGGAGATGTTCTGGCCCGACGAGTTGTGGGTAGTGTAGGCGCGCGACAAGGTGTCGGGCAGCCCGGCCACGCAGCCCGGCACCGGCGGGTGGTCGGGCTCGCAGACCGAGCCGTGTTTGTGCTCGCCGGGCTGGGGCGTGCAGCTGGTGTTGGTCGTCTCGCAGCCGGGGACCGACACGGTGGTGTTCTGGCCCGCCGAGTCGTGGTTGGTGTAGGCGCGGGTCTGGGTGTCGGGCAGGCCGGGCACGCAGCCCGGCACCGGCGGGTGGTCGCGCTCGCAGACCGAGCCGTGTTTGTGCTCGCCGGGCTGGGGCGTGCAGCTGGTGTTGGTCGTCTCGCAGCCGGGGACCGACACGGTGGTGTTCTGGCCCGCCGAGTCGTGGTTGGTGTAGGCGCGGGTCTGGGTGTCGGGCAGGCCGGGCACGCAGCCCGGCACCGGCGGGTGGTCGCGCTCGCAGACCGAGCCGTGTTTGTGCTCGCCGGGCTGGGGCGTGCAGCTGGTGTTGGTCGTCTCGCAGCCGGGGACCGACACGGTGGTGTTCTGGCCCGCCGAGTCGTGGGTTGTGTACTGGGCGCTTTGGGTGTCGGGCAGGCCGGGCACGCACGACGGCACCGGGGGGTGGTCGGGCTCGCACACCCTGGGTCCGTGGTCGTGCTCGCCGGTCTGCGGCTGGCAGTCCCGCTGGACGCGCACCCACAGCCGCTCCCAGGTTTCGGAGTCGGCGTGGGTGTTCCAGATCTGTCGGCGGGCGAGGGTTGCGGGGCTCGGGGTGTGGCCGCAGTTGCTGGGCTCGCCCAGTCCGAGTCCACAGCTGCTGATGTCCCACGACACGATCACCCAGCCGCCCTCGATGAGTTCTTCGTTGCGCCACAGGTTGTGGTGCTCCCTTGCGGCCTGAGGGGAGCGGGCCTCGTAGCAGGCCACGTAGCCATTGCCCGCGAACATCGCCCATGTGCACTCTGGGCTGTGGAACGCGGGGGTCTCGATGGGGGTTGATCTGGAGCCCGCGCCCGAGGGTGGGAACGGCGGGGGCGACGCGTCGGCTGGTCTGGTCGGGCGCACCTGGGCTTGGCATGATCCCGGTGCCCAGTGGGCTGTGCCGGTGGGGGCCTGGTGGGAGTGCGTGCAGCCCGATCCTGCCCGGTCATAGGGGTAGTAGGTGTGGGTGTGCCGCACGAGCGCAGGCGGGTGGGTGTGGGGGATCTGGCCGGGGTAGGCGCAGGTTTCTTGGATGCCGTTTCCGTTGCCGTCGTGCGGGAACGTCTGGTGCGGCTCACCGTGGACGATGGCCGGATGCCCCGAGCAGTCGGTCACCGCGACCTCAGTGGGTGGTAGGGGCGTGGGCTGCGGCGTCGGGACAGGCGTCGGGACAGGCGTCGGGACAGGCGTCGGGACAGGCGTCGGGGCAGGCGTGGGTGCTGGGTCGGGGTCGGGCTCGGGCTCGGAGTCGTGCTGGGCGTTGTGGTACCAGCAGCCCGGGTCGAAGCCTTGGGGGGTGCATCGGTGGGCGACGGCGACCGGAGCGCCCTCGCCGACAGCGAGGTGTAGAATTCCGGCGAAAAGGCCCAGCAGCGTGGCCGCCGAGACGGCGCGGCGGACCGGGCCCGCCCCGGACCAAACCCGGATGCTCATCTAGCAGGGCCTCCAGTCATAGCGGGTGGACTGCCCGTTCTCGCCTATAGCGAGCCAGTAGATCTCGCGCAGGTTCTTCGCGGCGTACCGCTGAGAGTCGCACGGGTCGGCCGGGTCGCGATCGGGCAGGGGGCCTCCCGGCTGGCCGTAGGGGTTCGAGGCTGGCCTGGCGCACCAGTGCCGGACCTGTTCTGTGTCGCGGCCGGCATCGGCCAGCCTTGCCACCAACTCGTCGCATCGGGCCTCGAATGGGCGCAGCGGGTCGGGGTCGGTGCCCTCTGGTGCTGTCGGGCAGTCCCACATGGTGTGGGAGCGGTTGACCCCCGAGATGGTGCGGACGTTGCGGGCCAAAAGGCTCTCCAGCACGCAGGCCCGGTCCCTGCCGTCGAGCACGACGGGCCCCCACGCCTCGGACAGGTAGATGGAGCAGTCCCTGGCGCCCGCCTCGTGCGATGCCGCCGACTCGGGAACCCAGCCGCGGCGGACCATCTCCGACGCGTGCTCGTGGCGCTCGCGCATGCACTGGGTCATCCAGTCCAGCTCGGCTTGGCCCTCCCCGGCGGGCGGCCACGGGCTGGCCGTCTCGGCCTGCGACCACACCCGCTCGGCCACCGGCCGGCCGTGGCCGTCCCAGTGCCAGCCGGTGCCGCCGCCGCCCCACGCCTCCGCGGTCGGCTCAGGGGTGGGCAGCACCGGGGTCTCGGTCTGGTCCTCAGGGCAGTCCCAGCCGCCCGAGTCCAACTCGACGCAGCCCTCGTCGGGCTGGCCGATCCTCGACGGGACCTGCACTTCGGCCTCCACCGGCTCAGGCTCAGGCTGCGAGACGACGACCACCGGCCCGGCGTCGTGGGTGTGCTCCGCGTCGCCGAAATAGACGCAGGCGTCGTCGGCCCCGTCGCCGTCGGTGTCGGCGGGCTCGGTGTCGTGCGGCGCGCCGTGGACCACGACCGGCTCACACGCCAGCGGGTCGGCGGCGACCACCACCGGCTCCTGCGGGGGCGATGCCGGGGTTGGCGTCGCTGCGACAGCAGATGTCGGGACCAGCTCAGCTCGGGCCGGTGGGCTGGAGCCCGCGCCGGTCCCGCCATCCGCCTCTTCTGCCGCCTCGCCGGGTAGGGCCGGCTCGACGGCGGGCGAGAGGGTCGCTTCGGGCGGGCCGGGCTCGCCAGCGATTCCCGCGATCGGCTCGGCGGCGTCCTCCACGCCGCAGCCCGCCGAAGCGATTGCGATCGCCGCGGCGATCGCAAGTGTTCGAATACGAATCCCCATAAGGTCCTCCAAGAGTATATTGCAAGCGAGCGAAGAAACAATCATCAACGCATCGCGGCTTCCGTTGTCGTGCGGGATCCTCTGCCCCCTCTGGTGGCTACAGCTCGAAGCCTTGGAACACTGTGGGAGAGCTGCCCGAACCAGCGTACCCGTGGTCTGAGACAAGATAGTCACAGCATTGGAAGTTGCCGTTTATCAGGTATGTTGCGTCACACGCTCAGGAGAGCATCTTTCCCACCCGCCCCGACGACCAAACGGGTCAGCGGCGCAGCACGGCAAGAGAGCGAGCGGGCCGCATCGTCATTCAGCCGAGTGCGCTCCCTCAGTGTTTGCAAGCGAGCGGAAGTTTTGGGCGACTTAAGTGATCTGAGGCCGGAGCCCAAGACAGCCGACGCGGGCCGCCTCGCCGCGACCGTCCCGATGCGGTGTCACAACAGGAGGGCACCGGGCCTAACAGCGAGAGCTGGGCTGTCTAACCGAAGTTGAAAGTCGTCACGATGTCGTCGGCGACGAGGCATCGGAGAAGGTTCGGCGATGTTGCATCGTGGGCCTCTCGCCTGCCGGTGCTCGGGCAGAAGTCGGCTGCCGCGGGCTCAAGCGCGGCCGACGGCGCGGGTCCATTTCTGGTTGACGCACCACTTGAACCACTGGTCGAGGACGGCTCGGGCGTTGCCGGTGTCCTCGACTCCCATGTCGCTGAAGAACGCGGCCACGGTGCCGGGCCGATCATTGTTGGGTTTGAGCCTCTTTCGGATGCAGAAGTCGACCCACTCCTCGACCGTCTTGCTCGCCTGGCCCCCGGTGTCGCGGAAGTCCGACGCGCGAAGACGCCACCGCAGTTCTTCGAGCGTCTCCCCGGCGGCGTTCTTCCAGATCCGCCACCCCGACCTCGGTGCCTGGGCCGCGTAAGTAGCAGCCTCTGTCGGCGACCTCTCGACGTGGCCGTCGAAGTCGAACGATCCATCTTCTAGGATCACAGCGGAGTGCTCCTCGCCTGTCGACCGCATCGTCAGCCTTTCCCCCGCTCGGAGCATCCCGGCATCCAGCAGCGGGAGCACCGCGGCAACTCCCTTGTTCGTCGCGGCGCGTGTCTTCTCCGTCTGCTTGAGTACCCGACCCGAGTCCACCAGCCTTCCCACTTCCCCCTCCGAGCGGCCGACCAGCTTCGTCACAAGCTGGTCCACCTGCCTTGGGGTCAGCCGCACGCTCACCGTTATGCCTCCGCTGTCGAATTCCAACGATGTGCCGTCAGGCTCCTGCTTTACGGTGACTCCGCTCACCACCACCTCCGTTCAACTTGGAGAGCATTCCTCCTCAAACCCGCGCGGCTAGTGCGTTCCTGCCATACTTGCAGTGTACAGAGCAACTCCCGGATTTTCGCGAAACCGCTGTACTAGCACGATACCGACAACACACCGCATATGCCTCCTGTTGGTATTCCGCTCGCGCCTTTCTGTGGGGCCGCTTACGGTCATCCCGGGCCGCATTGCCGCAACCGACCCTCGCCGCGCCCCAGATCTGGAGAAGGCGACCCCGCCTCAGCCCCCGGCCTACTTGCCGCCAACCTCCTGGCAGCCGACCCCCAACGCCTCCCGCGCCGGTTGGGCGGACTCCCGGCAGTCAACTTCCGAGTCGGTACTCTGGCCGGTCGACGCCGACTGCTGCGAGATCAGTTGCTCCAGCAGGTCGTCAGCTTGGGAATGCGACAGCTCCACGCTCATCGAGAACCCGTGACTCGCCAAAATGAGCGATATCCCATCGGCCTTGTGCTCAACGTCAATGCGGCTCACCAGCGCCACCTCCAATTCACTGGGCACCTGCCTCTGTGCACACTCTGCGCACAAACGCCCGAAATGCTAGCTGCTTTTCGCTCGCTTGCAAGAGCGCCCTTGTAATTGCCTCAGCATTCGCTCGCAAGTACGGCAATAACTCTTTATATTTCAGCGGTGAGGCGATGCATGGCACCCATTGACCTAGGCATCGCGCATAGCCGTCGCAAGTGCCGAAAAGATACGCTCGCTTGCAAAGCACGATTTTACAGCAGAGTTTGAACCCGGAAACACTGTCGCCATAAATTGCACCCCTGAAGAGCTCGGCCTCGCAGAAAAGGCCTCGCGCGCCCTGGCGAGAACCCGCCGATCGCCGCCCGAACCACCCCAAAACGCCAACACAGCAGGCCCCCCCCGCCCAGCACAGGCACACCGCCCGCCATCACACGCAGCGACCTCCCTCCCAAACGGCGCGAAGGCGCGGGTTCCCGGCGGGGGGTGCGCGCCGTCGATCAGGGCGGCTTCAGTCCAGGCAGATTCCCGCTGAGCGGGTCCGCTCGAGAGGCGGGTGCTCCACGATGTCGTACAGCGCGGGCCGTCCCATCGCCTGGGCCCACACGTCGTCGCCGTGGGACCAGTGCCACCACTCCTTGTCGTAGGGCACGAAGCCTGCGGTCGACATGGCGTAGGCGAACCCGCGGCGCAACAGCCGCACACGGGCATCGGCGCCGGGGGCCTCGAAGGCGTGGACGGCGGCCTCTGCGTCGAACGAGTCGTAGTCGGTGCCCAGCGCCAGGGGCTGATCGAGCCACGACAAGGTGACATCGACGGCTCCGCCGGTGGTGTGCGGCGGGCGGCACCCGTCGTCTGACACCGAGGCCTCGAACCCGTCTTCGGCAGCGCCGTCGCCGTAGAAGCACACCAAGGCCTGCTGCTCGTCGGGAGACCGCCACGCGTCCAGCACGACCAGCGAGAACCCACTCGGCAAAAGCCGCTCGGCCAACAGCAGTCGCTTGGCCACATCAGAGCGCACCAACATCCGGCGCGCCCCCAAGATGCCCATCTGCTCATAGGCGTCGAGCACGTCGATGCCGCGCACCTCCACCAGCGGCTGCGGCGACCCCGCACAGCGCTGTCGCACCGCGGGCAGCCCGAACGCGGCGGGCATCAGCGGCAGATGCCGGCACCACCCCAGCCTCTGCTCGGGCACCACCTCCGGCGACATCAACAGCCCTCCCGCCGCCGCAGGCAGCGTCGAGGGCTTCTTCTCATGGACTACAGCATTCTTCGTCATGCGCCCATCCTGTGAAACCCCACCGGTCGCAACCGGTCGCAACTGCCCCGACCGGAGCCGCAACCGGTCGCAACTGCCCCGACCGGAGCCGCAACCGGTCGCAAGGGGCTGCGACCGCTGGCGAAGGCTGCTCGTGGGGGGTCTTCGAGTCTTGTGGGGAATCGTGGGGTCGGACTCGTCGGGGGCCGCTACTCGGTTGATTTGGGGTGGCCGACGTAGACGGCGGTCACCCACACTGTTTTGGCGTCGTCGTCGGGGCAGTACCAGATGCGACCGCCGGCGGTGACCTCGTGCTGCCATTGCTCCAGCACCTTGCCCTCCAGTTGCTTGGCGCCGAACTCTTTTCTGAGCCTGGCCTGGCGGCTGCTGTGGCGGCGGGGGTCGCGGGTGATGTCGTTCCACGCCCGCCGGGTGTTGGCCGAAGCGGTGTTGCACAGCTCGTCCCACTCGCGGGCGGCCTGGTTGCTGGCGAAGCGGATGTCCCATCCGCCCTTCTCCGGGGGCGGGGCCACCCGGTCTTTGCGCTTTGCCATCCGCGCTCAGGCGGCGGGAATGGGAACGGGCTCTCCCGACACCGCGGCAATGGGCTCGCTCAGGCGGCGGCGCAACTCGGGATCGGCCTGGGCCTCGGCGGTCGCCTTCCAGTCCCACAGCGCATAGGCCAACTGCGCTCGGCACTCAGCGCCGGTGTGGGCGGCGAGCGCTTCGCCCACCTCGTTGAGCATGGCGTCAATGTCGTCCTCGTCGAGGTGGGCCAGCCAGCGCAGCCCGTCCATCGACTCGATGAACTCCTCGGTCTGGGAGCGGAACGCCGCAGCTCCTTTTCGGGCGTGCTTTGTGCCCATTGCCAGCCTCCATGCGCGGTACGCGGTGCAAACACCCTACCCGCACCAACCAACAATGTCAGACCACACCACACCGGCCTCAAACCGGCCCCGCTTCGACCAGGTGCGCAACGACACCGACTGCCTGACCGCCCCCTGAAACCCGAGCCGGGCCCGCTGGCAGGCGGCGTAGCCTGACGCTGTGACTGCCCCCGATCACCTGTCGCCTTCTGTGGGAGACGCCCGCAGGGCCGCTGAGCGCATCAGCAGGGTCTTGGACCCAGCGGAGGTGCTCGTGTTCGGCTCGGTGGCGCGCGGCTGTGCGACGGCTGGCTCAGACGTGGACTTGGTGGTGATGTTCGACGATCTCGGCGACTACACGCAGCGCCGCGAGCTCGCCCACCAGGCCCGCACTGCCGCGGAGCAAGCAGCCGGGTTCGCGTGCGATGTGCGGGTGACCGACCGAGCCGAGTGGCGCGTCCGTACCACACAGTGCCGCTCCAGCTTCGAGGCCCATATCGCCTCCTGTGCCATCACCCTCATGTCCCGGCCACCCAAGTCGCCCATCGACTGGGACAAGAAGATCGGCAAGCCCGCAACCGACGAGCAGCAAGCGGTCGCGATCCTCGCGAAGGCCACTCACTCGCTCATCACAATCCTGGCCTACCTGCGCCCGTCTCCCTCTGAGGCCGACGCCCTCGCCGAAGACGACACCGACCTCGCGCACCAAATGCAACACAGCCGGCTGCTCAGCGTCTGCGAGCACGCCCAGATCGCCATGGAAACCTCGCTGCAAGCCCTCATCTGCCCCGCCGAGCACCCCATCCCGAAAGCGCCCGCAGCATCTGCGGCCTCATCGACGCCGCCCGCCGCCATCTCGACCCCGCCCAAGCCGCCCTCATCGACGCCACCTTGGGACCGCTCACCCCCGACCAGATTTCAATATGGCGGCACACCAGCACCTACCCCGCTACCCCGCTGCCCGGTGCCGACCCCAACGCCGCCACCCCCGAGTTCGCCGCGCAGATGGCCGCAGCAGCCGTCCAACTCGCCGCCACCGCCATCTCTCTCATCGAACAAGCCCTCGGCCACCAGCCCGCCCAAGCCCAACAGGCGCTGCGACGATGCGCCAGCATCGAACAGCAGCTACCGGCCCAGGGCCGTGAGGGTCGAGAGCATCCTCTCCGCGGTTAGCAGAAGGCTCGCCGTGGCGGATTCTTGTAGATGCCCGGCGGTCGGGCAAACGACCTGCCGCGCGCAACCGGCGGTCTAGGCGGCGGGGCGGTCGCCGGTGGCGCGGGGCCGGGTGGCGAGCCATTCGTCGATCTCCGATGTGGGCCAGCGCACGGCCCGCCGGCCGACGCGGACCGGCTCGGGGAACAGGCCCTCGCGCATGAGCCGGTAGATCGAGCTCGTTGACAGACCGCAGCGGGCCTCCACCTGCCGGCGGGTCAACAAGATGTCGTGCTGTTCTCGAATGTTGGTTTCCATGCCCGCCACTATGCGACACCCCACCGGTCGCAACCGGTCGCAAACCCCTGAGACCGGCCGCGGCCGGTACGTCCTGGGGTTTTGGCCGCTGAACAGGCTACGAGTGAGCGCATTCGACTTCACACACGCCGCGTCATGCCTGTTGTCCCGGCCGAGTGCTCTCCCGAAGCTCGCTCATTCTGTCTCCCTCAGCGCCCGACCAGAGAGCAGACCAACTGTGAGCATGATGTGGGGTGCCGTCTGGCTGGTCTTGTCAACGCGTCGGGGCCAGAAATGAAGTCGGAGCTTGTCAGGCGGTGTGCAGGCATCGCCGGGTTCGTTGTGGGGGTGGCCAGCCTGTCCGATTCGGCGCTTTCAGGTTATTCGGTGGCTTTGGGGTGCCTGGTGGATGCGTAGGCCACCCAGACGGTCTTTTCCTCTTCGTCGATGCAGTACCAAATGCCGGCTGAGGCGCCGACCTTGTACTGCCACTGGTCCAGTACTTTGCCCTTGACGGTCTTCGCCGCGAGGCTTCTCCCGATGAGCCTGCCCTGCCGGCTGCTGCGCCGGTGGGGGGTTTGCCTGGATCGCCACCAGCGCCCTCTCAGCGTTGTCCCGAAACTGCCAGGACAACTCATCCCACTCCTTGGCCGCGCGGTTGTCCGCGACTCGCACGTCCCATTCGCCGTCCCCGCCGATGGACTCGCCTCGACGGGTCCGGGCCGACTATGAGACCTTCAAGTAGGAGGCGCACCAGCCCTGCTAGCGGCCCTCGGTCATCTACTCGGACTGCTCCGGCCAAAACGGGGCGTTCCCGTTCGCAGGGACCCCGTCTCGGCGGCGGCACACCATCTCTGGGACAGGGGCGGGGCTGGCGGGTGACCGATATCCACGCCGTAGACGACGGCGAGAAGGGCAGAATCAAAGCCACCGTGCTTATCGGTGGCGAGTTGACGCCGAAGGATGACGACAAGCTGATTTCAGCCATCCAGTACAGAATTGACGACAAGCACGAGCATGGCCAGGGCGCTGATTGGCTTGCAGTGGGGATCGACGGGCCGCCAGCTGGTCTGCACCTTGCCCTGTCTGGTGCCCTGCTTCGTCGCGTTGGGGCAGTATTGTCGGCGGCACTGCCCCCGTCACTAGGCAGGATGCCAGCGAGGAGAGGCATGACTTCGCCTGATGACGAACCAGTGGCTGGACCAGTGGCCGAAAACTCAACCGCTGAGCCGAACGGCGAGAGTGGTTCTCTTCTTGACGAGGCGCGGGCAGAGCTCGAAGCAAAGGCCCCAGAGCAGACAGACGGAATATGGCTGGAGGAGTTGACTGCGAGAGTCGCCCCCCACATCCGGGACTGGAATATCAGCGATTGTTGGCGCTGGTCTGAGTGGCCCGACCGAGACGATGTGATGCCCGAGGGCACGCCTCCCGTCGATGTCGGAATTGACCTTGTGGCCCGCCGCCGCGACGACGGCAAGTGGGTGGTGAGGGGGACCCGGTTGTGAGTCCAGGCGTTATGGGTGTGTTGGTTTGTGTTGTTGGGTCCAGTGGTCAGCGTAGGCGGCGGGGGTGAGGCCGGCGAGGGATTG
Organism: Candidatus Poriferisocius sp.; assembly: GCF_965208475.1. Taxonomy (GTDB): domain Bacteria; phylum Actinomycetota; class Acidimicrobiia; order Acidimicrobiales; family Bin134; genus Poriferisocius. Next base: position 2,440,720 of record NZ_OZ242338.1, read on the forward strand.
GTGGGGCCGGACTGCAAGACGACGTCCCCGAGGGCCGGTTCGCCGCCGTCTCAACAGACGAGTTGGTCTCATGCGCGCTGCGCGTAGACGGCGGCGCCCAATGCTGGGGCAGCCTCGAATACGGCACCCCCGCCCACCGCGGTGTTCCAGTGACAGTGCCTCAAGGAGCCTATGCCGCGATCTCGACGGGAGGTTTCTTTTGGTGCGGGATACGCGTCGGTGGGGCCGTGGAATGCTTGGGACGTACTGGCGGCAGCTACTCGTTCGGTTGGTGGAGCGTCCCCGAGGGGCGGTTCACCGCCATCTCAGCAGGCGAGGTCGGCCATGCGTGCGGGACACGCGAAGACGGCACCGTCGAATGCTGGCAAGGCGACAACAGGTTAGAAGCATTCCTTCCTCCGGGCTTCACGCTCAGAAGCCCGCGCCTAGACGCGCCCGACGGACGGTTCACCGCCATCTCAGCCGGGCACTACCACTCGTGCGGGATACGCGAGAACGGCACCGTCGCGTGCTGTGGACAAGACCGATTCGGCGAGACCGATGCGCCCCAGGGCCGGTTCACCGCCATCTCAGCCGGAGAGGGCCTCTCGTGCGGGATACGCGAGGACCGCACCGTCGAATGCTGGGGATGGACCACCAAGCTGCCGAACCAGCCCTCGTTCGTCACCTGGGTCTGAAAACCCCGCTCATCTGGCCGCGCCGCGCCCGCGCCCCAAAGGCTCCCCACAACGCCGATAGTGTGGAAAGGGCTGGCGGGCACCAACCCGCCGAATACCAGCCGTCAGGTGATCAGGAGGCGGCCGCCATGCCAGAAGGCGAAGTAACCGCCTTGGCGGTGCCGGTCCATTTCTGCGCCGAGAACGTCGTGGACCTGGCGAACTTGATCCGCGAGGGCTGCAAGCAGGTCGGCCTGCAAGTCTCGGACTCCGATGTGCTGTTGGCCTCCAGCATCGTCGTGGGCGGCCAGCCCGTCTCGGTCGGGAGCAGATGACCGCACGGCCCGAGTTGCCTATGGGGATCTAAAGGGTCTGCGGGGCCGTAGGGTTTGCCTGTGTACTCTGCTGATGTGCCGTCGAGGCCGGAGTTGCTCGTCGAGGCCGGTGCGGTGTCTCACCTGTGGTCAGTCGATTGGGAGATGATGCTCGAAGCGGTCTACGGGGATTGTCCCCGGCGCATCTCCGGGCTGGCCGCGTTCGCGATGGCGGGAGCGGCGTTGATCTGCGAGCCCGAAGTCGCAGTCGAGGCCCGCATCGCGGCAGACACCTCCGGCTTCGGGTTCGCATCGAGGCGGGAGAGCCCCCGCACCCTTTTCGTCGGGGCTTTCCAGCTGACCGAGCACACATGGGTATCGACCCCCGCGAGGGCGGTCTTGGAATGCGCCCAGCACCCGGACCGCTACCACCGGTACGAGGAATACCTCGGGCGCATGCTGGCCAACCGCTTCGACGTGTGCGGTCCCGCCGAAGTAGTTGAGATGGCCAACACGCTCGGCTGGCGGGCCGGCTTGCGGCGGCTGTCGTCTATCGCAGACAAACTGGGCCGATCCGAAACCGCCAGAACCGAGGGATACGACGTGGACCCCGACTGGGCGAACGCCGCCGCCTCAGCCGATTCCAGCGACCGGCCCATAAAGCTGGTGCCCCGAGACACCAGAACCGGAGACACAGACCAAGCCCGGAAAGTCATCTGGAACACCACATTCGAAGGACTGGCCCAACTCATCTCCACCTAACCCCACCCGAACCGCGCGAAACCCGGGGACCGCCATGCCCCCACAAAACGCGGAGTGATCAAGCTCCGGGGCCGGGGGTAGGGTTGCGAGGTGGGTTCGGCGGCCGCTCAGGGGTCGGGGGCTCCGAACCTCGACGACGCCCGCCTGGTGGCCGCGGGGTTCGTTGAGCTGGAGGCGGTGCGCGTGTTGGCGTTCGGGTCGGTCGCGCGGGGCGACGCGTCGGTCGGCAGCGATATCGACCTGGTTGCGGTGTTCGACGACTTGGGCGACTACCGGTGCCGCCCAGACATCCAGCGACGCCTGCTGAGACGGGCCGGCGAGTTGTCGGAATGCGAAGTGGACGTGTGGGTCACCGACCGGGCCGAGTGGGCCCGGCGCACCACGGTGGTCTCCTCGTCGCTGGAGGCGGCCATCGCCGACGAGGCGGTCGTGGTGGCCGAACGCGGCGGGCACGCGGAAGCGGTTGTGGATTGGCAAAAGCCCATCGGGATGCCCCCAGACAACAGGTCTGAGGCGCTTCGCAGGCTGCGAGACGCCGTCAACGCCTTGGGCGAGGTTGAGAACTGCCTCGTCGACAGCGCCCGGGAGAAGCGGGCCGCAGCGGCGGGCGACGACCGGCGCCGCAGCCAGGCGCGCTATGAGCGGATGGCCGGCATCTGCTCTCACTCCCACAAGACCATCGAGAGCGCCCTCAAGACCGTGGTCTGCTTGGGAGGCGGGCGCTCCGAGCGGGCCTGCTCGCTGGCCGAGCTCGCCTCGAACATCCCCGACCGGTACCAAGACGTGGCGCGCCCGGCCATGAAACCCCCCAACAGCGCCGCGCCCGAGCAGATCTCGCTATGGAGCCGCGCCGGCCCCGGAATGGAGCAGCGGCCCCAGTTCGCCTTGGACCAGATCGAGGCCACCGCCGCCGAGGCGGCGCGCATCGCCTGCGACACCGCCCAAGCCCTAGCCCGACACTTCCACACAGCCCACGACTCCCGAACACTGGCCGCCGACATCGCCGACACCGCCCGACACATCCGCCACCGCCTCGACGAATCCCACATAGCACCCTCCGCCGCCCTTGACCGCCCCGGCGACATCTGCTCGGACCAGTAGCGAGATCCGGCAGATGGTGCAAGCTGCTCTAGGAGAGCCCCTTCGAGTAGCGAGCTAGATTCGACGCTCCTAGAGGCTAGTTGCGGGCGAGTCGGGCGTGGTTGTAGAGGCGGGCGGCGAAATTGAGCACGTTGTCGAGGGGGTTGAGTCGCAGGTCTCGGCTGTTCAGTTGATCCAGCACTACTGGGCAGCCTGCACCGGCGAGACAGTTGCCGACTTCGATGATCTGGGCGGGGTCGTCGATTCCGTCGTGCTTGTAGCCGAGGTGGTGGAAGGCGGCGACGGCGAGCACGTCGCACAGCGCTTCTGGCATCTCGACATCCCGGGTGTCCACGAATTTCCTTCCCCAATTGCTGGACGGCCCGTCGAGGGGTTCGAGGTCTTCTGTGAGGGCGGTGGCGATGCTGAAGGCCCAGAAATCGAGCTGGCGGCGGAACGGGGCCCGCTCGACGCTGGTGGACTGGTGCATTCGCACGAGGCGCTGTATGTCGTCTGTCGAGTTGTTGGGCAGCCTCAGGGTGTGGGCCTTCTGGGTTAGGAGCTGGGCGAAGTAGGCCACGTCAGCCTTCCTTTCCGTTGGCCCGCTGTGTCCATCCGGGTGCTCCTGCCTGTCCAGTGCGCTCACAGACGTTGCAGTGTTGGCGTGGGCCGCAGTGGCAAAGGAGGGAGACTTGGCGCTGTTGGGTCCAGTTCACGACATCGCCGCCGGCGCCGGCCTCGATGGCGTCCCATTGGCCGGTGAGGGTGTATGTGGCACCGGCGCTTTGGGCCACGGTCTCGACCTCCGAGAAGGCTTCGAGGTCGGAACCGGTGAGCAGCAGGATCGGCTGGTTGGAGTGCTCGGAGGTGACCTGCAACGTATTGCGCCGGACTGTTCCCGACATGAAGTTGAGCAGGGAGTCGGCGATAAGCGGGGCGCGGGTTTGCGATTCGATGCACAGGGCGAGCACGAACGACAGTGCCATGACTCGACGTGACGCGCCGTTGATCTGCACGGGCTGCATTGAGCGGTTGCGGTTGTTGAGGGCGAATATCTCGAACTTGTCTGTGCTGCCGTCTACTGGGCGGACTCCGACTTGGGAAATCATGCGGAGGGTGGCCTTGTTGGGCTGGGAGTCTGTGAAGTCGTCGTCGGAGACGTTGGCGGCTATCTGATGGAACAGGCGGTCCATTCTGTCCGACAGCTCGTTGACTTGTTTGTCCTCTATCGCTGAATAGCCGCTGTCGAGGATTTCGATGACGTACCCGGCTATTTCTTCGGAGGCCCGGAGGTCGGCTGCCGCTCGCTCGTTGCGCTGTCTTTGGTGGATGGTGTTGGCGAGCGATTTGATCTGCTGTTCTAGGGCGGGAAGCCGGCTTCTGTGGAGGTGGAGGTTCCCGGTGCAGGTTTTGAGCTGCTGTTGCACCGAGTCTCGCTTTTCTCTGATTAGCTGTATCTTGTCGTCGTCGATGCTGTCTAGTTTGGCGTTGATGTCCTTTTCCTCGTTCTTGAGGTCTGAAATATTGATGGCGAGTTGAGCCAGGTTGGCCGCATTCTTCTCTCGTCTGTCGTTCCATGTGGAGTTGTCTGCCGACAATTCAAGCGACCGGGCGGCTTCGTGGAGCTGATACAAGAAGCCTGCCCGCTCCGCTTGGGCGGCCGCCTTGTCGATACTCTCTTGGACTCTCACCCCGTGCTCGTTGTCTTCTAGGAGGGTTTGCCCGCAGACGCAGCGCCCGGACTCCATGAGGCTTTGGACGAAGGAGAGATGGGCAACGGGGATCTTCCCCTCGTCGTGCAAGGGCTTGAGGATGCCGCGGGTGTAAGAGATCGCAGTAGTCGCAAGTGAGGCCAGCAGATCGGTTGACTCCAGGTCTTCGGCGAGTTGGGCGGCGCAGTCGTTCCGGCTCTTGACAGCGTTGTCGTGTTGGTCTTTGCTCGCTTTGAGCCGTTTCTTTAGGTCGCCGTGAGAGCCTGATCGCTGGAGTTCCGCCACGAGCTCCTCCTCTAGCTGTTCAAACAGGTCGTTCAGTTCTGTTTCTCGTTCAGTCTCATTTCTTATCTTCGAATCCAGCTCTGTCTTTGCGGCATGTGCTTGGTTCAGTTCATCTTGAAGGTTTATGAGGCTTTGGTCGCCGATTGCCTTGGTTGCTCTCTTGCTGAATCTGCGGGCAGCATCCTCGACGCGGTTCCTCGCGCCCTTGAAAACGTCGATCCCAAGCAAGCTGGTGATCGCACCGGTGGTCTTTACCTGTACTTGTTGGCGGGGGATGGTCTTGTTCTCGCTGCCGCCCACGAAGTCGGTCGCCTCGTCGGTGTCCATCACAAAGAAGTCTCGAAGGCTCCACGGCAGGAGTTCTTCAATCACGGCATCTGGTCCCTTGTCGTGCGGATTCCAGGTTCCGTCAAGCTCTCTGACCATGAGATTGGCGTGTTCCTCTACGCGGCGAAAGTCCTGCTCATCGTCTTTGGCGGTGTCGACTCCGATGGTCTTGACGATTCGGTCCAGCCGGTACAGCGCGGTGTCGTTGTCGGTGCTGGTGTAGTAACGACTAGAGCCGTCGGCCTCGAACTCGATAGACACTCGAGTCTCTATGCCCTTCACATCGGGGTGCCACCATGCCGGGTGGATCGGAAAACGCGACGGTACTTCACCCGGCAGGCCCTTTTCTCCGTACATGCCCCAGCGCAGTGCGCGAAGAAACGTCGTCTTGCCCGAGCCGTTCTCCGCTCGGATGACGGTCAGCGGGCGCTCGGGATCGGTGGACGGCTCGACCACGATGTCTTCGAACAAGACGAAGTTCTCGATCTCTACGCGTTGCAGTATCAGCACGGCAGGCTCCTTAGCTCCGCAAGAGGTCCAGTGCAGCAGTTGTGATCATGTTCTCAATGTCTTTCCTCACCTCGATGGGCTTGATGCGGTGGCGGTCCTCGGTGTCGACGATCTTCATGACCAGCTCGATGAGCGGTTCGGCGCGCAGGCCGTTCTCGGTGGCGACACGGACGGCTTCGGTGGTGATCTCGTCAAGGATTCTGTCGTAGTTGCTTACCATCGACTTCCTTCCGGTGTTGCAGGCGCGATTATATGGTCGCCCGCAGACTCTAGGACCGGAGCGGCCCCGTTCGTCGGCCAGTAACTCTTCTCGACGCGGTCGAGGTGGGCGAGAACGCCATCGGCGCCAGTTGCGTTTCTGGCGTGGGCCGCGAACGAGTAGGCCCTTGACAACTCGCTCCGGACGATCTTCTTTAGGTCGTCGTCCGGTCTCCCTGCGTCTCTGAACAGGTCGGCAGGTGGGAGCGCGACGAAGTCGTGGAGAACGGCCCACGGCTTGCCGGGGTGGCGGCGCAGCACCCGGCCGCGCCGCTGCACCCACTCCCGCTCGACGGTGGACGACGCGACCAGGAACGCCTCTCGGATGCTGGGTATGTCCACCCCTTCGTCGAGGACTTTCTTGGCCAAGAGCACCTGAAAGCCGCCGACGGCGAACGTGGCCAGAGTCTTGTCGAGCTGTGCGGTGCTGGCGGTGGTCTTCTGGGTGACTGGCGCCCAGCGCACGTCGAGCCCGGTCAGCGTGCCGCCGATGTTGTCGAATTGCTCGGGGTTCTTGGCGGATGCGTAGACCAGGGCTTGAGTAAGCGACCGCGGTCCGCGGTGGCGCAGGACTGCTGATAGCAGCGGGATCTTTGATTCGGCTGTCTCGATGATCCGGCGCCGCCTGATGAGCAGGCTGGTGAGGTCGCGGTCGTCGTCTTTGTCGTTCAGGCGGAAGGCTAGGCGTCGGATTCGGTCGGTGAGTTCTTTGAACTGCTCGAGCTCGTCGCCGTCGAGGGTGGTGGCGTGTACGTAGTAGTCGTAGGGCACCAAGCAGAAGCCGATGGCCCTGTCAAGGCCGAACTCGTAGACCGGCGGGCCGAAGAACTCGAATATTTCCTCGGTGCCGTCGGGGTCGTACTGGCGCTCCGGCGTTGCCGACAGGGCGAGCCGGCGCTCGAAGAATTCGGGCTTGTTTGCGATGAAGCTCGCAGCCCCCAGCGTGTGGGCTTCGTCGCCGATCAGCATTGTGGCTAGCGGCCTAGAGGCGTTGTCGATGTGGCTGGCCACGGTGTTCTGGAATGCGGCGTCGCAGAGCAGATTGTTGGTGACCACTGCGATGTGGGTGCCGCCGCCGCTGAGGGACTGCAACAAGCGGGATATGGCGGTGTTGGTATGAGGGGCCAGGGTGGGGGTCGCGGCGTTGACGCCGAAGCGCCTGATCTCTTGTTCCCATTGGGTGATGAGGGGAACTGAAGGGGCCGACACCACGATCAGCAGGGGTGTGTCTCCGAGTCGGTCCTGCGCTCGGGTGGCGCAGACCAGAGCGGTGAGGGTCTTGCCGGCTCCGGTGGCCATTGAGATGGTGCCGCTTTCGGGATCGGGTTCTGATTCCCAAGCGGTGACGGCTTCTGCTTGATGGGAGTAGTCGCCGGTTTGCCATTCGAGCCATGCGGGGATGGCCAGCCGGGGCCGGTCTTGGCCCGCTGGGCGGCGGGCGAACCGATCTCGCAATTCCTCCAGGGGGTCGCGGGCTTCGACGGCCCATGGCGGCTCGGAAGATTTTCCGGCTGCTTGCAGGTAGTGGTCTGGGGTGGGGGCAGCAGCGGGGGCTGTTTTGATGATGTCGTCTCGCAGCGCGTCGGGCAGGTCCACTGTTTGCTCGATTCCCATGCTGATCCCCTGTTCCCAGTCGTCGAGGATGCCGATGCCGGTGGCGACGCGGTTGTGTCCCGGCTCGTTCCATGACACGTCCACGTCCATGTGCTCGACCCCGCCGCTCAGCCCGCGCCCGGTGGCGTTCGCCGAGCCCCTGACCAGCACCTGATCGGAGCCGTCGTCGAACAGCCAGATCTTGGGGTGGTAGTTGGAGTCGGGATTCGGCACGGCGACCCGCAACCGGAGCCGGTCGGCTGCGACCATCCAGGCCAGGCAATCCAGGGCGTGTTGTCCTAGGGCCGTGGCGTCCACCCGTCCCTCCACGAACACGTCGGCCACCCGCTGCGCGGCTTCTTCGACGGTCATGGCCGAGCCTTGCTCAACGGCGCGGCGTTCTTCGGGGAAGAATACTGGGGCGACGGTGAAGCGGATCGGGGCGGTATCTGGGCGGCTGAGGTACTCGGCCAGGCCGGGGGCGAGCCGCTCGATCCATCCTGCGGTGAACCAGCCGAAAGCGCCTCGAACCGATGTGGCCGACCGGAACCCGGGGATGAGCACTTTGGGGCCTATCGGTGCTTCGGGGAGCCGGTAAAGGCCGGGCTGGAGGCTGGACTCGTCGGCAAGCATCCTCAAAATCCCCGCCGTCGTTCCTTCATACGCTCAAGCAGGTCTTTGGCCCGCTCTGACGAGTCGTCGTTGCCTTCCCGCTGGGCAGCCGTCGCGGTGTCGGGCTGGGGAGGGCCGGGGCGGCGAAGCGAGACGCTGGCGGGGGATTCGAGGACGAGGTGGATGCGCTCGCCCTGTCGGGCTTCGAGCAGGCTCAGCGGCTCGGCGAGGTAGCCGAGCGTCGCGCCGGTCAGCGATGCGAGCGGCCAGCGCACCGAAACTGTCCCGCAGCCCTCGGGCGCGAGCACCGGCACCCGCAGGCTGCCGTCGGGCTCGCAGCCCAGGGCGTCGGCGATCTCCGGGGGCAGGCCGGCGAGGCTGTAGCCCTCGAAATAGCGATCTTCGACCTTGAAGCTCCAAAACGGCAGTCCGTCGTAGGTGCGGCCGTGGATTACATCCTCTAGGGCCCGCAGCGTGATCGAGGAAGGGTCTGCCACGCTGACGTAGCCGTCGCTAATCCGGAACCGGGCGGACTTGGCGTACGCTTCGACGCTGCCCTCGGCAACGTCGAACAAGCGGGGGAGTTCCTCCAGGAGCCGCTCCAAGCGGGTGGCGCCGCCGTCTTCTTCGATGCGCTGGATGATCTCGGCGGGAATCCCCTCGTACTCGTCTTCGATCCACTCCGCGAGGCCCCACCGCTTCTTGTCGGCCCGGATCACTCCGGGTATGGCCGACAGCCGCGCGCCGAGCCGGTTCGGCTCCAGCCCGCAGACCTCCCCGATCTCTTCTTTGGTGGCTGGGTGCCCGATGGACAACACGGCGGCCTTGGCCTTGGCCTTTGCGGTGTCGCGAAGGGCTAGATGGCCGCAGAGGCGGTGCAAACCGCACAGGGCGATCAACTGGTCCCAGTGGCGCCGCCACGAATCGTCGGGCAGGCGGGCCATGAGATCGGACTCGGCGACGAGGCCCACTTCGTCGGCGAGGTCTTGGGCTACTGCTTTGAGCTCTGAGATTGCATCGCTTGCTGTTTGGCTGAGGCAGGAGCCATCGGCAGTCGAATAGCCGGAGTCTTCTCGGAGCAGGTGGCGGGCCATCTCCGCTGCCGCCCGCCCGTTTTCGTCGCTGTGCTCGCCCAGTGGGAATGTTGCCGAGATACGGGATTCGAGGGCTTCTTTGTCGGTGATCGGGCCGAGCTGGTTGCGGAGCAGCACCCCCAAAGCAGCTATCCAGCACAACACTGCTGGCCCCGACGCTGAGGGATGGCGGAGGCGGCTCTTGACTATGTTCTCGATCTGGCGGATTCGCTCGCGTGTCAACCCTGCCGCCTGCCCCAGTTGTTCGAGTGTCTGCGGCTCCGGTGACAGGAGGCGTTCTCTGAGGATGGCCTTGTCAAGTGGTTCCAGCGACTCCCAAAGCGCGCTCATCGACGCGAGCACTTCCTCCGCGAGCGGCTGCTTTCCGCACAGGTCGGAGATTGCGATGTCCGCGAGCGAATCGCCCATTCCCAGCTCGACCGCGAGTGCTCCCAGACTGCTGTTGAGCCCGTCGACCAGCGTCCCGCGCCCATCAGCTGCGCTCGATGCGGCCAAGAGCCTCTTGAGCACGGGAACAGCCGATCCCCACGCTGTCGATGAGGGGTCTGGCGGCTCCGGTTCCGGCAGGGTCGAAGCCCCCGCAGCGCCTGTCGGGGACATGTGGAGCGGAGGAGTGAAGGCCGGATCTCGAATGAGCCCACGGTCGAGGGCGGCCTCGACCACGCACATCAGATCGAGCAGGGATACCAGGCCGAAGTTCCTCAGCTTGAAGAGCTGGCCTACGGTCATCGGCTTGAGTTGGCCATACATGTCGGCGTTGAGCGCTTGTCGGAGGCAGTTCAGCGTCCGCACTCTCAGCGGGCACTTGAACAGATCGGCGGTGTCGATTCCTTCGGGGATCGCGACGAAATCGTCAGGCGGGCGGACTATCCGGTAGGCCATACGGACCAGGGCGCTGTGCTCGTCCTTGCCCAGGGGGTGTGTGCGGTGCTGCCACAGGTCGGCCAGGTCGCCGAGTAGTCGCAGATCAGCTTCGGGGCGGGCGATCTTTCTGAGGGGAGCGGGAAGCTCGACGGCGTACAGCGTCTCGAAGTGCCAGCGGGGAAGGACCGGCGTAGGAGGGTTGCCCCACGGCGCGAGCGGGCCGGGCGATGCGCCGAGCGGGGCCGCAGCCGGCTGGCGATAAGCTTCGGGCTGGTGGGGGGTTTCGCCGTTGCTGTTGGTGCCCGTCTGCTCGGCGGGCTCGTGTGGGGTCATAGGGCGCAAACGGTGCAGGGTTCGGTACCGTCGTCATCGTCTAGCACGCCGGCCAGGGCTTCGACCAAGGGCAGGTTCGGCCGGGTTCGGGCGGTGCGGGCCATGGCCGCTTCGTGCCGCTCGAGTATCTCGTCGCGCCGGGCTCGGAGCTGCACGAGGGTCTCGCCGCCCGACCAGGTGTACTGGCGGCCCTTCATGGCCTGATCGGAGAAGTCGGCGTCGCCGCCCACTCCGGCGTCTTGGAGCACTTTCTGCTCGATGGCGACGGCCCGCTCGAACAGCTCGGGGTGGCGGTCGGCGAGGCCGATCCACTCCGCTTTGCGCTGGTAGAAGCAGAAATAGCATCCCGAGCGCGTACGCCACTCGTAGTAGGCGGGAAGGCCTATCCCGGCGTCTTCGAGTATCCGCATCACCCCGTCGTGGTCGACGCCTTCCTCGACGAACGGGAAGCGGCTCTCGATGTTCGCCTTGGTGGAGACGTAGCCCTTGCGGTTCGACTCGTCGGAGCGGATCGCCACATACGACACCGCCGGGTCGTCGCCGATCCACTTCTCCAGCGGCTTGATCTTCATGTTCTTGGTGCACCAGCGCATCTGCGGCGACGGCAGCGCGCCCCTGAATATCTCGAACCAGTGGTCGAAGCCCCGGTCCGCGTTCAGCCGGGCAATGGGCTTGGCCAAGATCACCTCCAGGCGGGTCAAGAACTCGTAGGTCTCGGGCAGCTCGGCGCCGGTGTCGCAGAAGAAGTACTCCATCTCCGGCACCCGGTCCTTCAAGTACACCGCCAGGGCGCTGGAGTCCTTGCCCCCTGAGATGCCGCAGATGTGGCGCACGCCGAGTTGTTCGAAATTGGCAGGCTCACTCATCGGCTGTCTCTCCCAGCACTCGGTCGCCCAGCAGCGCCAGAAGCAAGTGCTCGGCCTGTTCTTTGGAGCCGGCTGCTTTCTGGGCCTTAGCGATGGCCTCGTCCAGCACAGCGGGCAGACCGCCGCTGTGTGCGGTGTCTAGGTCCACGAGCCGGGCGTGCTCTCGCCCGTCGGGACGGGTCACGGTCACCCTGAGCGCACAGGCCGCCCCCTCGGAGCCGCCTGCTTGCCCGGTGGCCGCGGAGTCCTCGTCGGTGCCGGCCCGCGGTGCGCGCCCGATTACGGCGAGGTCGGAGTACAGGGCCAGCAGACGCTCGAACGCGGCCATGTGCCCTGCCAGGACGCGGCGGAAACGGCGGGCGTCCTCGTCGGCCCACTCGGCGGGCGACTTCTGCGCGACCACGGTGGCGACGGTCCTCATCCAGGCGAGGTCATCGTCGGTGCCGGTGTTGGCGAGCGCCAGTATGAACGGGCGAACCGCCGGGTCCAACACGTCGGCATCCGCCGCGCCGGCGCGCTCGACTACCGATTGGCGGCTGGCGCCACCGCTTGATGCGACCAGCAGGCTGAGCGAGTCGGACATCAGCCGGCTCTCAGCGGCTTCAAGGGCCTCCATCGCCGATGCGACTTGCGCGGCGAATTCCTCGGCCTTCGGGTAGTCGGCTGTGCCGCTTGGGACCTGCGGGAAGTCCAGGGCCTCGGGGAGCGACGCGAAGACCAGCTCGTCGGGCTCCACGGCTCGCTGCACGGCATCTCTTACGGCGAGCACTTCGGGGGCCAGGGTCCGGGTCTGCTGGGTGAAGTTATCCAGCCTCCGCACCCGGGCCACGAGATTGCCGACCACGCCCAGCACGTTCCCGACCCGCAGAGCCGGCCTTCGGGGACTGCCCGGCGACTCGTGAATGCCCATCTGCCCGGCGAGCGCGCTCATCACTTGGGATCGAGCCCCTTTCGTGCTGGCGAAGTGCTTGATCTCGTAGAAGCCGGGGTTCTTGGCCATGCGCTCTGCGGTGTCGGCGGTGAGCTGCGGTCGGAACGTGCCGTGCTCGTAGATGGCGATCACGTCTTCGCAGGCCAACAGCGCGGCTGTGACGAACACCGGCACCACCCCGGCCTTCATTCCCAGCGGCGGCGATTGGAGCGCGGCGTAGATGTCGCTCAGGCTCACCCGGCGCTTCTTCGCCCGCTCGAACTCTGCCTCCAGCGCCTTCCAGGCTGGGCGCAGCTTGGCGGCGGCTCCCGGGCCCTTGGGCGGGCCGAATACCATGTGCCCGCTCTCCTTGTCGCGCACATGCAGACGGGGGTGGGCCAGCACGGCCTTGTACATGGCGACTTCGGGCCCGTTGCCCTCAAGTCCCAGCTGCGACTCGGCGGCGTGCTCGGTCATCGCCTCTATCAGGACGCGCCGGGCTTTCGCGCCCTGCGAGGTGAGGTGAGTGCGGTTGAGCATCTCGTTGGGCACCGAGGGAGTGTCGGGGTAGGCCCAATCCGCGGCATCCGACAGCACCGAGCTGCCGCGGCCCGCTGCCAGTTCCATGTGCCGGTCTCCGTCGAGCAGGACCCATCGGCACGTGCTGCTGGCGTAGGCCGCGAAAACGGCCCGCTCGAACGCAGCGTGGGCTGCGGCCAGCCGCTCGCTCATCTCGTGGCGGGCCACCCAGTCCGACTTCACCGACGGGTCTTGCAGCACCTTTTGCAGCGCGACCAGTTCCCGCGCCGATGCGCCAATCTTGTCGCGGTGCTCGGGGCTCGCGATGGCGGCTGCGGTGGGTTTGGCCCCGCCCACGGGAACGCCGGCCATCGCGGGCGGCACGTCGCCGTCGACTACGAGGAGCACCTGCCCGTCGTATGGGGAGAACGCGTCGAGGGGCTCGGCCTTGTCGTTGCAGCTCGCGAACCTCCGGCGGAACACCCGCAGGCAGTCGTGCTGGGCGCTGTGGCGGGCTGCGACCGCCGGATGCAGGTCCGGCATCGACGCCACGACCTCGAAGTCGCCTTGCTGTTGAACCTGCTTTCGGGCTTCTTCCAGAAGCAGCCGGATGTCCACGTCTGTGCCCTGCCAGATGCGGTACTCGTCGGCGAACGACCGGTAGGTGACCAGCCCGGCATCCTCTAGCTCTCCTAGCGCGGCTGTCGAGCCGGGCTCTGCGAGCTCGATCATGTGCTCAGACGCCCGGATCGCTCCCGATGTGGACACCAGATTCAACATGGCCACCGCTTTGGCGATCCTCATCTGCTGCGGTGACAGGCCGTGCGCGTCGCGCAGGCGGGTGGCGATCTCGATCCACCGGCTGTTCGACGCGGCGGTCACCGACGACAGGCTGCCGGTGCCGACGAAGTAGTCGTACACCGCGTCCAGTCCCAAAACGGGGACCGGCCCCCGCTCCGGCAGAACCGCTGTCGACAAGAACCCGTCTTGGCCGGCCATCTCCTGGCCGGCCAAGAACGAGAACAGCGTCCTCTCGTGCTGACCGTAGCGCCGGCACAGCTCAGACAGAACGACCGCGGTGACCGGGTGGAGCGGCCAGCACGACGCCACGGCCGACGGGTCGGAGAGATCGGCCACGCCCAGCTGGTGCATGGCCTGGCCCTGGGGGCGGGCCCAGCGCTGGATGCGAGCCCGGAGCTTGTCGTCGCCCACGGCGAACACCGAGCCGATGAGGGCGCGGGTCTGCGCCGGGGACTCCACGTAGGCGATGTCCTCGAACCGGCCCTGCACTTTCGCCCACTCGCGCCGCCTCGTGGCGTCCACTCCACTCAGGTAGTCGTCGAAGGACTGGTGCTGGAGGGTGACCAGAAAGATCGGCAGGCCTTGGCCCTGGCCGGCCTCGGCGAGCTGCTGGAGAAGATAGGGGTCGGCGCTGGCGGGCGACGCCCCGTCGGCTACCGCTTCGAGGTTCTTGCCGAACTCGTCGATCAGCAACAGAAGCGGCCCGTCGTCGGCCACGCAGCGGGCAATCTCCAACAGCCCGGCCGGCGACGGGCCGGTGCGGCGGGGATCGCGGGCCGACGCCTCGGCGTCGTCCAGCGCCTGTTCGAGCACTCCGGCCGCGGCGAAGCTGTCCGCCGGGGGGATGGTGCCGAAGCTGCGGACAACCGCTGTGTGCAGCGCCCGAAGCACCGTGTGGGCCAGCGGCTCGCGGCCCGCGGTCACCAGCCCGCGGTGGAAGCCGCGCTGCTCGGTCTGATGTGCGCTGTGTGCCTGTCGCATCAGCTCGGCCGCGTCCGGGGCCGCGCCGAGCATTCCCAGCGCGATGTCGCGGGTGTCGCCCGCGGGGCCGAAGGCGGCGTCAAGCAGCAGCCCCAGCGACGACTTGCCCGAGCCGTATGGCCCGGTGAGAGACCACGCCCCTCCCGCAGACCCAGACTCGGCCGCAGAGGCGATGCGCTGGACGACATCGAGGGCTCGGGCAGTGAGCACATAGCCCTCCAATGGCTCGGCCAAAGAGGCGTCCCGCTCCAGGCTGGCCGACCGGGCGAACCGGTCCGCGACCGCGACAACGTCGGCGAGTACCGTCACCGCGCCATCACCGCGCCCACGAGCCCGGCGTCCATCTGGGCTCTCGCGGTGTCCAAATCGGCGAAGTAGTAGGCGGCCAGTATCTTGTCGGCCAGCCTTCTCGGGCTGCCCTTCCACCCCAGCTGCGCGGCCCCCGCAGGCGACGCCAAGGCCAGCTTGCCGCCGGAGAGGGACTCCGCCGCGGGCCGAAGCGCGTCGGCCAGTTCCGATTCGCTGAGCCGGAAGGCCCGCCCCGGCGCTCCGGGCTCATCCGCGATGCGGCTCAACAACACAGTGCTGGCCTTCGGATCGCGGCACGCGATGTAGTCCAGCACCGCATAGGCGGCGATTGCCGACGGCAATGTGGGCTTTGCGCCCATCGCGAACCGGTACCTGCCGGTGGCCTGAGACCGGGCAATCAGCCCCAGCTCCCGCAGAGGGCAGTCCAACAAGTCGTCGATGCTGCTCCGAGCAGAGCGGTCAGCAGGAGCGTAGGTCCGCAATAGCGCCGTCACGTCCTTTTTGAGCGAGGAATGATGCGGAGCCTGCCACTCCGCGGCGACTGCGATGCCCCCTGCGCAGGCCAACTCCAGCTCTGCGGCGTCGAACTCCACGGCGTGGAACTCGTTGAACGTCGCCCACCACACCGGCAGCACACAACGCGGCGACAAGAGCTTCCAGTGCAACAGCCACAGCGTGCCGGGATCCTCCATATACCGGTCCCAGCCGCCCTCGGGGTCGAACAGCAGCTTGCCGAACGTGGTGGGAACCACACCGGGCGACCGCTGGTTGGGCGAATCCGGGTCGTCTTGGATCAGCTTGGCCGCCAAACCCCAAAAGCGGATGGCCTTGACCATGTTCTTGCCCACGCCCAGCTCCACAGTGGCATTCGGGTCGGTGAACGCCGCCGAGTTCTCGCAAGCCGCGTCGAACGCCTTTCGGAACCACCCGTAGCGGGGATGGAACGTCTCATGGCGGGCGAACACCGGCGCAGCCGCATCCACAAGCCGCATCAGCCGCCGCCCTGAGTCAAGGCCCTCACGCGCTCCACCGCCTCGATTGCCTTGGCGATGGCGACATCCACCTCGTGTCGGGTGGTGAACCTGCCCAAACTGAAGCGCACCGACTCGAACGCCTCATCGCGCGACAACCCCATCGCCAACAGCGCACGCGACGGCTCCACAGCCCCAGAGCTGCACGCCGACCCCGCAGAGACCGCCACCGGATCCATGTTGAACACCACCGCCTCCGCGTCCGCCCCCTCAAATCGCACATTCGCCGTGTTCGGCAGCCGCCGGGCCCTATTGCCGTTCTCAGACACGCCGCTGAGCCCGGCCCTCAGTCCCTCGACAAGCCGGTCCCTCAGCACCCCCACCCTGGCCGACTCGCTCCCGCGCTCCTGCAATGCCAAATTCGCCGCAACCCCGAACCCGGCGATCCCGGCAACGTTCAAAGATCCCGACCGCAGCCCCCGCTCATGGCCGCCCCCATGCACCAAAGGCCGCAGCGCCAACAGGGCGCGGCGGGTGCCCACCAGCGCGCCCGTCCCCGCCGGCCCGCACATCTTGTGGCCGCTCAAAGACAACAAGTCGATAGCCGACCCGCCCACCGACACCGGTAAACGCCCCGCCATCTGCACAGCGTCGCAATGGAACACCGCCCCAGCGGAATGGGCCAGCTCCGCGATCTCCTCGACGGGGTTCAAGACCCCCGTCTCGCTGTTGGCGGCCATCACCGACACCGCCAGCACGTCAGGGCCCAGCAACCGGTCCAACTCTTCAAGGTCGACGAAGCCGCCCTCGGTGACGCCGACCACATCCACCTTCGCCCGGCCCTGCTCGAACAGCCACCGGGCCGTGCCGGCCACAGACGCGTGCTCCACCGCCGAGACCACCACCCTGTTCCGGTCCGCCGGCGCGCCCTCCACCAACCCGGCCAGAGCCAGATTGTTGGCCTCAGTCGCCCCCGAGCAGAACACCACCCCCGACGCGCCGGTGCCCACCAGCTCGGCCACCTGCTCGCGGGCCGCTTCCACCAAACCCGCCTGACGCTGGCCGAAGCGATGAGCCGACGAAGCGTTGCCGACCCCATCGCGCAGCACCGGCACCATAGCCTCGGCCACCCGCGGGTCCAACGGCGCGGAACCGTTGTAGTCGAGGTACACCTCGTTCACGCCATCTCCTCCGGGCCAATCGCCAAAAAGCACCGCTGCCCACGAACGTAGTGCGGCTGAACCCTCCATAATCGCATCCGGCTGCGACAATTCCCGCCGAACACCGTCCGAACCACCCCAAATCTCCAACACGGCAGGCTCGCCGCGCGCCCAGCACAGACACACCGCCCGCCACCACGCCCAGCGACCTCTCACCCAGACGGCGCCAAGGCGCGGGTGCCCGGCAGGGGGTGCGCGCCGCCCATCAGGGCGGCTTCAGTCCAGGCAGATTCCCGCTGAGCGGGTTCCGTCGAGAGGCGGGTGCTCCACGATGTCGTACAGGGCGGCGCGTCCTGTGGCTTGGGCCCACACGTCGTCGCCGTGGGACCAGTGCCACCACTCCTTTTCGTAGGGCACGAAGCCCGCGGTCGCCATGGCGTAGGCGAACCCGCGGCGCAAAAGGCGCACACGGGCATCGGCGCCAGGGGCCTCGAAGGCGTGGACGGCGGCGTTGGCGTCGAACGCGTCGTAGTCGGTGCCCAGCGCCAGGGGCTGATCCAGCCACGACAAGGTGAGATCGACCGTTCCGCCGGTGGTGTGCGGCGGGCGGCACCCGTGGTCTGACACCGGGGCGACGAACCCGTCTTCGGCTGCGCCGTCGCCGTAGTGGCACACCAGCGCCCGCTGCTCGTCGGGAGACCGCCACGCGTCGAGCACCACCAGCGAGAATCCGCTCGGCAAGAGCCGCTCGGCCAGCAGCAGGCGCTTGGCCACATCTGAGCGCACCAGCATGCGCCGCGCCCCCAAGATGCCCAGGTGCTCATAGGCGTCCAACACGTCGATGCCGCGCACCTCCACCAGCGGCTGCGACGACCCCGCGCAGCGCTGGCGCACCGCGGGCAGCCCGAAGGCGGCGGGCATCGGCGGCAGGTGCCGGCACCACCCCAGCCTCTGGTCGGGCACCGCCTCCGGCGCCATCAACAGCCCGCCCGCCGCCGCAGGCGGCGCTGAGGGCCTGTTCTCAAAGATTGCAGGATTCTTAGTCATGGGGCCATCCTGCGAAACCCCGCCGGTCGCAACCGGTCGCAACCCCCCTCGACACCGGTCGCTTGCGGTCGCAAGGGGCCGCGACCGCCGGCGAAGGCTGATCGGACGCGGTCGAACCTGCCCTGTTGGCCGGTTGGGCCCGGTCGCTGCTGTCACCGTTGACGTTTGTCGAGAACTGTAAGGGTTGTGGCCCGGTGGTTCGGGCGGGTAGGGTGGCCTTGTTTTTCCCCGCCTGTCCTGTTCAACAGGGCATGGCGGGGCTATTTTTTGGGGCCGTGTCCGCTCATCGGGTCGTGGTGTTCATCGACTACCAGAACGTCTACCACTTGGCGCGGGCCGCGTTCGGCTTCGAGGGCGACCCGGACAAGAACCTCGGCCATGTCCATCCCCGCCGGATCGGGGAGCTGTTGTGCGAGCTGGGCAGGTCTGCGCTCCCAGCCCGCGAGCTGTTCGGTGTGCGGGTGTACCAGGGCCTGCCTGACATCAGAAGCGGCGCGGTCCTTGTGCGGTTCGTGACCCGGCAGATCGCGGGCTGGGAGCGCTCGGAGGGCGTATTGGTCAAAACCAGGCCGCTGGCCTACCACGAGACGACCAGGAGGGGGAACACCACCTGGCGGGCTCAGGAGAAGGGCGTCGATGTGATGCTGGCGGTGGACGTGGTGGACATGGCCCGCACCGACGCCTACGACACCGCGGTGGTGTTCTCAGCCGACACCGACCTGCTGCCGGCGCTTGAGGCCGCGACAGACATCGGCAAGCGCGTCGAGACCGCCACCTGGCAAGGCCCCGGCGACAACCGCGGCCCGCTGCGCATCAAACAGCGCAGCCTGTGGAACCACTACCTCGACCGAACCTGCTTCGACCGGGTGCGCGACGACACCGACTACCTGGCCGCCCCCTGAAACCCCGGCATCGACCCCGCCCCACGGACCCAACAGGTGGCCGAGCGCGGCCACAGGTCTAACCACCTGACTCGCCGCCGCGTTGGTCGTCGTCTGGCCTCCAAAACAGCCGGCATCGCCCCCGAAACCAGCGTTGAGTCTGTCTCTAGGCGGCGTAGCCTGGCGCTGTGGCTGCCCCCGATCACCCATCGCCTTCTGTCGGCGATGCCCGCAAGGCCGCCGAGCGCATCAGCCGGGACTTGGATCCCGCGGAGGTGCTCGTGTTCGGCTCGGTGGCGCGCGGCTGTTCGACTGGCGGCTCAGACGTGGACTTGGTGGTGGTGTTCGACGACCTCGGCGACTACACACAGCGCCGCTACCTCGCACACCAGGCCCGTACCGCCGCGGAGCAGGCCACCGGGTTCCCGTGCGATGTGCGGGTGACCGACCGGGCAGAGTGGTGTGTCCGGACCACTCGGTGCCGCTCCAGTTTCGAGGCCCATATCGCCTCCTGTGCCCTCACCCTCACGTCTCGGCCCCCCAAGACGCCCATCGACTGGGACAAAAAGATCGGCAAACCCGCAACCGACGAGCAGCAAGCCGCCGCCGCCCTCGCCGCCGCCGCCCACTCGCTCACCACGATCTTCGCCAGCCTGTCCCCGTCGTCCTATGAGGCCGACGCCGCAGCCGAAGGCGACACCGCCACCGCCCGCAGATTTCGCCGCGCCCGGCTGCTCGGCGTGTGCGAGCACGCCCAGATCGCCATGGAAACCTCGCTGCAAGCCCTCGTCTGCGCCCGCCAAGCACCCCACCCCGAAAACGCCCGCGACATCCGCGGCCTCATCGACGCGGCCCGCGACCTGCTCGGCCCCGCCCAAGTTGCCCCCATCGAAGCCGCCCTGGGGCCGCTCACCCCCGACCAGATATCAATATGGCGCCACACCAGTACCTACCCCGCCACCCCGCTGCCCGGTGCCGACCCCGACACAGCCACCCCCCAATTCGCGGCGCAGATGGCCAAGGCCGCCGCGAGACTCGCCGCCGCCGCCATCTCGCTCATCGAACAAGCCCTCGGCCACCGGCCCGCCCAAGCCCAACAAGCCCTCCGACGATGCGCCGAAATCGACCAGCAGCTCCCGCCCCAGGCCCGTAGGGTTCAAGACCAGCCTCTCCACGACTAGCAGGAGGCTAGCCATGCCATGGTCTTGGAGGCGCCCGCCGGTCGGAAGCGAGACCTTGTGTGTTTGTCCGGCGGTCTAGGCGGCAGGGCGGTCGCCGGTGGCCCGGGGCCGGGTGGCTAGCCATTCGTCGATCTCCGACGCGGGCCAGCGCACGGCGCGCCGGCCGACGCGGATCGGCTCGGGGAACAGCCCCTCGCGCATAAGCCGGTAGACCGAGCTCGTGGACAGCCCGCAACGGGCCTCGACCTGCGGTCGGGTCAACAAAGTGTCGTGCTGTTCTCCAATGTTGGTTTCCATGCCCGCCACTATGCGACACCCCGCCGGTCGCAACCGGTCGCCAACCACCCGAACACCGGCCGCTAGCGGTCGCCAACCGCCCGAACACCGGCCGCTAGCGGTCGCAGCCCCTTTGTGTCCCCTGTTTGGGCGGCTGCGATGATCAGGTGGCCACCGCGTCTTCGACCGGGAAGGGCAGTCCGTCTAGGCCTGCCGGGCGGTCTGCTTTCCCGTCGATGCCATCGCGGGCTGTGGGCCGTGGCGGCCGGCCAGACCGGGGCTCTTGTACCGTTGATCTCGCGGGGTAGTTCGGGTTCGGCCGGTCGGCGGCTCAAGTGCAATCGGTAAGCCGCTGATGGCGTCGATCTCACGTGTGGTCGGGGATGGGGGTGTTCGAGGGGCCACCCTTGATGAGGTCGGCGATGGTTTGCTCGGCGACGGGGGCGAAGCGCCAGGCGTCGACGCCGACGTTTATCTGCCGGTGCTGTTGGCGCCACTTCTCGTGGACGTGGCCGTGAAGAAGCCAGTCCCCGTCGTCTTTGGGGCGCCATTGGTCGTATTTCATGTCGTGGCGGGCGTCGAGCACATAGGGGAAGTGGCTGAGGCGGGCGGTGTGCCCGGCGATGGTGTGGGGCTCGGGGTTGTCGATGATCTTGTCTACGCCGCCGATGCGGTAGTAGTCGGCCCGCTCCCAGCGGTGGTCCCTGTGGCCCTGCCAGCACCGGTCGTGGTTTCCGGGCACGAGGATTTTGCGCCCCTTGAGGCGCGCGACGTGCCCGGCGAGGCCCTGCGCCTTGCCGCCCATCACCAGGTCACCGAGGATCCACACCTCGTCCTCGTCGGCCACCGCATCGTTCCATCGGGCGACCATCTCCTTGTCCATGGCACCGGCATCGGCGAACGGGCGCCCGCAGTACCCGATGATGTTGTCGTGCCCGAAATGGTGATCGGACGTGTACCACCTGCCCATCAGACCACCGTCGCACCTCCGACAACCAGCGCGCCAGCGAATATCCCCGGTGCCAGCAGACCCCGGAGCTGGGCGATCACACCCACGGCACACCCGAAGAACCAAGCGCCGACTAGACCCGCACTGCCTGAAGCGCCGAGGCCCCCAGGGGAAAAGAGCGGGGAACGCCGGAGCAAACCACCGGGCCCACGCCACGACACCTGATTCTGCCTTGGAATCGCCAGGCGCAAGGTTCTTGGATGGCCCTTGTGACTCGTCTTGAGCGCCCGTGTCTGGTAGGCCGTCCGCTTTCGCGTCAGACCGGCACGACTTTCACCGTTGAGTTCAGAATCGCGAGCAGCGCGCCGATGTCTTCGGGATCTGAGGTTAGGACCGACGCCTCGCCGTGTCTCACAGCACTGTGCGCAACAACAGCGACGACGGCATCAATCACATCGGAGGTACCGGTACGCCCGCACAGATAGCCGGCCAGGCGTGCCGTGTCCTCGTCCAGCGGTATTGGCCTGCATTGCTTGAGTGCCTGATTGAGCCGTGCCTGCTGAGGAGTGCCGCGCCAGACTTGCCCGATCACCCCGGTCGGGACAATGAGACCATCGGAATTCCTGCGGGCCGCATGGAGCCTCGCCCAAGCAGCCCGGCTGTCGTTCTCGAGTCCGATCAGTTCACCGGCGTCCAATACGAAGACCGTCATCCAAAGAGTTGGGCTCGCGCCTCGTCAAGCTCCTCGGCGGTAATCGTGCCGTGCTCAGCCTCCCAGTCGGAGATCACTTCTCCCAGCCTCTTTGAGGCAAGCTCCCTGCTGCCGGCATCGCCAAGCCAAGCCGACAGCTCACAAGACAGCGCGTCCCCCGCCTTTTTGACCAAACCGTCCATTTCTTGGATGTTACTGGAATCCGCGAAGTCGTCGAGGCCGGAAGTCGCTGCCCCAAGCAAGTCAACCTCGCGAACAGGAGCGGTCGCAGCCTGGCTGCTGCCCCTGGTTCCAATGCCCACGCCGAACTCGGCGCACCAGCCCCGCACAGTGCCGGGCTCGACGCCAGCCTGCTTGGCCACGGCTTCAACGCCGCGCTTTTTTGCCTTCAACGCCAAGCGCTTCCGCTGCGCCGATGAGTGCCTCACGCCCATATCCGACTGTCTCCCTGTTGGCGGCTGCCGCTGCCTGCTCACCCCACAGCCTAGCCCTTGACCGCCTCTTGCGGCACTAGCGCTGGGATTCGACACGGATAATCGACTCGATCCGCCTCAGCAACCGACGATGCGTGTAAATACAAATGGATCAGACCACCCAGCACGCGGGTAGAGTACACAAGCCCCCGCCAGTCGCGGACCGCGCTTGGACCGGCTTAGCCCGCCGTTGCTCGTGTGGGACCGATTGTGGGACGAAAAGGCAGATTGGCTCATTTCAGGCGACTGACCTGGGGAAACAATTCGCCTTTGAATCCCGTTGGGGGTACAAATCAAGGTTCTTAGCCCTTGCCGGGTGTTCCCAAGTGTGCCCTAAATCCCCAGCGTAACGAGGGTTTCTGCCACCTCAGGCTGTTGTACTGTGCTTATGTACTGTGCATAGAGCGCGCGCAGATAGGTGGCCATCCACCTGTGGAAGCCGTCGTCGTCCTCCTCATGGTCGCCGAAGCGGTAGGCGATGGCATCGGCGACGATCCTGTCATCGCCCATGGCGTCGAGGAGCAGCTGCTCCAAGTGCAGCCGATCAGCTTTGCCGATGCCAGCGCCGAACCTCTCGTTCAGGTCGGCAGCCACCCTGTCGGCCGCCTCGCCTGAGGAAACCTCAATGCCCGGATCTGCGGTCTCGTCCATGCCCAACGGTAAATCGGGCATCGTGCCGCGTGGCTCCAGCGGTGTTCGAGGACAAGCTTGGGAGCGAGACCAACATGTAGCCCATGCGACGCTTTAGCGGGCGTATCGCGTCCTGAACACAAGAGTTATAGCCCATGCGACGCGTTATGCTCGCGGTGTGGGGAGATACGTTGAGGCTGAAGGCTGGATGGCGACTGCCACAGGCTACGGGCGCAGAGCCTACCGCTCTTATGTGCCGCATCCGCTGTCGGGGTGGGAGCCAGCCCTCAGCGCTGCCGACCTGAGTGCGGTGACAGCGGCCGACAGGGCGCTGTCCGCCACAAGCACCCTGCCGGCCAGCGCGCTCGGCAGCACGATAGCCGAATGGATGATGGCACGTGACGAGAGCATCAGGTCTAGCTTGATTGAGGGGGTGGACGCTACAGAATCGGGGTTCGCCTGGGCGCGGTACATGGTCCAAGCTGGCAAGCCAGTCTCCGACGAGAACGACGCACTGACTTTGGGAGCTGCCCAACAGATAGCGGCGGCGGCCGAGTTGGGGGCGAAAATGCGGACAGGCGGCACTTGCTCCGCAGACGACATTCTCGCCCTCCACAATCTTCTCTTCGAGGGCACCCGGGAGAGGGATATCGGCGGCGCTGTGCGGACCTCGCCCATCTGGATAGGCCCTCCCGGCTGCTTGATCGAGGATGCGTCGTTCGTCCCGCCACCGCCAGAGGAAGTGCCACCGCTGTTGGACGACCTGGCGGATTATGTGAACGCAAGCGGCCACCACCCCGTGCTGAAGGCGGCAGTAGCCCACGCCCAGTTCGAGACCATCCACCCATTCGAGGACGGTAACGGCAGGACAGGAAGGGCACTCATACAGACTGTGTTGAACGCGTCGGGCGCGGCGGACGGCGCCGTTCCGATCAGCACGGCGTTGAGCAACGACAGGCAGAGGTACTACCAGGCGCTCAACGACACACGAGTTGTCTGCGGGATTGGTGAACACGCTGTTCGCAGCGTCGCTTTGAGTCGATGGCTGGAGGTGCTGTCTGATTCCTGCGGAGAAGCCCACAGACAGGCACTCTCGGCGACTCGTAGTGCCGAGATGATGGTTTCCCGATGGCGGCAATCCAAGCGGTTCAGGAGAGGAAGCGCGGCGGCGGAGTTGCTAGAGGCTCTGCCTGCGATGCCAGTGCTGGATGCCGACATGGTGTCAACGCGGCTGGGAGTTGCCAAGCGGGCGGCAAGGGAGGCGCTTGGCTCTCTTGAGAGCGCAGGTATCGTGCATCGAACGGGGGGAGCGCGGAACCGTCGATTTGCGGTTCCCGAGTTAGTGGACAGCCTCAGGCAAATGGGACCCGACGGCGGGCTGGCGCGGCCCCAGTTCAGAGCGTCAGACAACGCCGATGGAACGATCTGCGGGTTTCGCGGCCCTCGCTCAAGAAAGGACTGCTGCCTCCCCAAAGGCCACAGCGGCCAGCATCGCTACTCGGCGAGGTGAACGGCAGAACGTGAGAATCAGGCGATGGCTCTGGCCGCGACTCCCCATCCGCCGCCCGAGGCAGATGCCACCAAAGAGGAAATCCTCAACTTCTTCTCCCGGTCCACAGGAAGAACCGGCAACGCTTTGGACTGTGAGCATGATGTGGGGGTCGTCCGGCTGGTGTCTGACCCTGCTTTTGACTGGCCGGTGTGCCTTTGCGTTGATCTGTCGGCACTGGTCGGGCGGCGATCAACTCGGCGCCAAAGCTCTCGTGGCCGGACCCGTTCTTGGGTCCAGTTGATCTGTGGCGGGTGGTAGGTTTCGGGCATGAGGGATCAGGATGCGCTGGCCCACCTCGCTGCCGAGTACGCCCGATGCGTCGATCGCAAGGATCCCGACGGGGTTGCCGCTTGTTATGCGCCCAACGGGGTGCTTCGAATGGTGGATCGCTCGGCTGGCGACAATGTCCGCGGAGAGCTGATCGGACGCGAGCAGATTGCCCGCACAATCTCCAGATTGCGGTACAAGTCCACCTTTCACTTCATCGGCCAGCAGCAGACGGCCGTCAACGGCGATTCGGCCACCGGGGAGACCTACTGCATCGCCCACCATTTGAGCGTCCCCGATGACGGCGGCTCCACCACCGACCTTGTCATGTACATCCGCTACCTAGACCAGTTCACCCGCCTCGACGAGGGGTGGCGCTTCGCCGTCAGGGAGCTCAACATCGACTGGACCGAGAACCGGACAGTGGAGTAGTTCTCGACGCCCTCAGGGGAAGGCACAGCCGTTGGACGATAATGGAACTAGACATGGATGCGACCCTGCGGGTGCTGCGGTGCGGGACTAGGCGGGGCTGAGGGGAGGACTCGCCGATGACCGAGGAGCGGCCCGGCGAACTGGCTTTTCGACCAACGGTTGGGTCTCTGTTGGGGCACTGCGTGTCCCAACACACCGACCAGGCTTTTGTGGTGTTGGGCGATGAGCGCATCACCTACGCAGAGGCCGATCAGGCCAGCCGGGAACTGGCGCGAAGCCTGATCTCAGCCGGTGTGGGCAAGGGTTCCCGAGTGGGGCTTTTGGCCTCCAGCTCTCCGAAGTGGGTGGTGAGCTGGCTGGCGGCGAGCCGGGTCGGCGCGATTGCGGTTCTCCTCAACACCTACCTGAAGTCCCGTGAGCTGGGAGCGCTTCTGCGGCATTCCGACGTTCAGGTCCTTTTGACCGTCGATGAGCACCTTGGCCACAACTACCTTGACTATCTCGAAGAATCAGCACCAGAGCTCGGCGGCTCCGGTGCTCGAATCAGGGTGGAATCGCACCCCTACCTTCGCTCGGTCTGGGTTCTAGGCCAGACTTCTCGCCCTTGGGCCGGGACTGTCGACGACCTCTTGGCCCTCCGACACGAGACTTCTGATGCTCACCTCGACGCGGTCGAGCGGGAAGTATGCCCGGCGGACCCCGGAGTGCTGCTGTACACGTCTGGATCCACGGCCGAGCCCAAAGGCGCCTTGCACACCCAGGGATCCATCGTTACCCAGGGCCACCGCATCGCCGGGCGGCGGGATGTGCGTCGCTCAGATGTGATCTACACGTCGATGCCGCTGTTCTGGGTCGGGGGGTTCGTCTATTCGCTTGGCGTGGCGATGCATGCCGGGGCCACGCTGGTTTTCGAAGACCGCTTCGACCCACTCTCCGCCCTGGCCACGCTGGAGCGTGAACGCTGTACCCATGTGCTTGGATTCGCCCATGTGAGCTCGGCCATGGCCGAGGCCCCCGAGTCTGAGAGCTTCGACCTTTCGCCGCTGCGCCGCGTCGGCGACAAGCGCCTGCTGTCGCCGGAGCGCCAACGCGCCCAGCCAGAGTTTCAGGCCCAAGGGCTCGGCATGACAGAAACGCTTGGACCCCACTCGCTCGACATGGAGGGAAAGGCGCTCCCCCCGGAAAAGCGGGGGTCGTATGGGCCGGCGGTCCCGGGATTCGAGAGAAGAATTGTCGACCCCGAAACCGGTATCCAAGCCAGTCCCGGCGAGTGGGGCGAGCTGTTGGTTCGCGGCCATGGGGTCATGCAGGGCCTGTACAAGGTGGAGCGGGAGGCCACCTTTCTGCCCGGTGGGTGGTACCCAACCGGTGACCGCGCCTCGATCGACGCCGACGGACACATTTACTTCCAGGGCCGGCTGGGGACGATGATCAAGACATCGGGCATGAACGTGTCGCCTCGCGAGGTGGAGCTCGTTTTGGAGTCCGACCCAGGAGTGCAGATGGCGCTCGTTCACGGCGTGGCCCACCCCGAGCGCGGCCAGGATGTCGCTGCACTCGTTGTGCGCGCCCCAGAGAGCGGAGTGTCGCATGCCAGCCTGGGGGAACACGCGCGGCGAGAACTCTCCAGCTACAAGGTTCCCCGCCATCTTCTCTTCGTCGACGACTTGGACGAGCTTCCGTGGATTGGAAGCGGCAAGGTGAACCGCGCCGAAGTTACCGCTGTGCTCGAAGCACAGTTTTGCCCAGAACAACGCGCGTAGCGTGGCCCAAACTCAGCTCAAACTACACTTCCACCTTATGCATCACCCGCAGCCGGCATCTCAGATGGGGGAGGATGCGGACAGGCCCCGATGGACGGCGGATGTCCGTCTCACCATAAACGGCGAGAGGTGGGAGGGGACGCTCGATGCCCGCACCTCCCTGCTGGACGCGCTCACCAACGAAGTGGGCGTCAATTCGGCCAAGAGGGGGTGCGACCACGGTCAGTGCGGAGCATGCACGGTACTGGTGGATGGGCGCCGGATCCTCTCCTGTGTGGCGCTCGCCGCCTCCTGCGACGGCACCGAGGTGACGACAACTGAGGGACTCGGCGCGGTCGGTAACCTCTCACCCCTCCAGGCCGCATTCGTCGAATGCGACGGCCTCCAGTGCGGTTACTGCACGCCAGGGCAGATCTGCTCCGCAGAGGGCATGCTCTCAGAGGCTCGGCAAGGTGCTCCAAGCCACGTCACCATCGACGTGGCCGAAACTGGGGTTCTTCTCACCGATGCCGAGATACGCGAGCTAATGAGCGGGAACCTGTGTCGTTGCGGCGCGTACACCAACATCGCTGCCGCCATCGCCATGGTGGCCGACCAAGGGGGAATGCGGCCTTGAAGCCGATCCAGTTCGAGAGGGCCGCGAGCATTGGGGAGGCTCTCGAGCTGGTGGGCGACGACGGGGTCTTCCTGGCCGGGGGAACAAATCTCGTTGACCACCTGCGGCTGGGAGTCAGATCCGTCGGGAAGCTGGTCGACATAGGCGGTCTTGGTCTAAACGAGATAACGGAACTGCCCGACGGCTCGATCAGCGTGGGGGCGTTGGCGCGCAACAGCGACATGGCGGCCCACCCCCTCGTCCGATCGCGGTTCCCCTTTCTCAGCCAAGCGATTGCCGCGGGGGCCTCGGGTCAGCTGCGGAACATGGCGACCACGGCCGGAAACCTCATGCAGGGCACTCGCTGCGTCTACTTCCAAGACCTCACTACCCCGTGCAACAAGCGGAGCCCGGGCACCGGCTGTGCCGCGGTGCAGGGGTTTGGGAAGCACAACGCCATATTCGAGACAACTGAACACTGCGTGGCCGCCCACCCATCAGATCTCTGCACCGCGCTGGTCGCGCTCGACGCCACCGTGGTCGCCGTCTCCTCAGGCGCAGAGCGCAGGATTCCGTTTGCCGACTTCCACCGTCCGGCGGGCGACACCCCTCATCTGGACACCAACCTGGGACAGGGGGAGCTCATAGTGGCGGTGGAGATCGCTCCCCTGCCCTTCACCACTCGATCCCGGTATCGAAAAGTCAGAGAACGAGCGTCCTACGCGTTCGCCATGGTGTCGGTGGCTGCCGCCATCGACGTTGCCGACGGGATCGTGCGAGACGTGCGCCTGGGGCTGGGCATGGTGTCGCATCGGCCGTTCCGGGCCCGCGTCGCCGAAGAGGCCCTGCGGGGCGCGCCCGCAACCGCCGACTCGTTTCGGGCCGCGGCCGACGCCGAACTGGCGGCAGCCCGACCCGGGCGCCAGAACTCGTACAAGATTCCGCAACTCCGCAACACCATCGTTGCGGTCCTCTCCGAGCTCACCGAGGATCGCCCCCCAGCGGCGACCGTCAACGCCCCGTCCGCCGGCGTGTCCGAACCAGCCCGCGACCAAGTATTCGGCGGTCCTGGCGGCGAGGCGCGAGCCCGCGTGGACGGGCCGTTGAAGGTGACCGGCACTGCGCCGTATGCCTACGAACAGCCCGTGGACAACCCGGCCTACCTGTTTCCCCTCTCGGCCACCATCGCCAAGGGTCGAGTGAAGTCGTTCGATACCACCGCAGTCGAATCGCTTCCCGGGGTGCTCATGGTCATGACCCACGAGAACGCCCCTCGGCTTCGATTGCGGACAGACCCCTCCCTGTGGATACTGCAATCCGGCAAAGTCCACTATTGGGGGCAGTTCATCGGAGCAGTGGTGGCCGAGACCCCCGCCATTGCCCGCCACGCCGCGAGCCTCGTGGAGGTGGCCTACGAAGAAGCTGCATTCGACGCCGCCTTCTCCCCTGATCATCCTGAGACTTTTGTGCCCCGGCGCCTCCCCACAGTTGGCCCCGGAAAAGAGGAAATCGGCGATGTCGAGACTGCGGTCAGCGAGGCTGCCCACGTCCATGAGGCCGTGTACACGAGCTCAGCCCACTACCACAACCCCATCGAGCCCCATCCGATAATCGCCATCTGGCATCGACCGCGCCGGCTGAGCCCCCGCGCCCCTAGGCTCACGCTCTACGACTCGAATCAGGGGGCGGCGCCCGTCCACATCGGCACGCTCGCCCCCATGCTGGGACTCCTGCCCAATCAGCTTGAGATCATCAGCCCCTACGTGGGCGGGTCTTTCGGCACCAAGGGATTGCCCCACTCTCACATTGTGCTGGCCGCCCTGGCCGCAAAGAAGCTCCGGGGGCGACCGGTGAAGTACGCGTTGACCCGACAGCAGATGTTCCGCACCGTGGGCTATCGACCGCCGAGCCACCAGTCCGTCAAACTCGCCGCCGACGAGCACGGCAAGCTCACTGCCATCGACCACCAGAGCTGGGCGCCGACGGCGAGAATCCGGAGATACATCGAGCAGACCGTCACGCCGACGCGCTCGATGTACGCCACCCCCAACCGGCGGACTGTTCACCATGCCGTGAAGCTCGACGTGGGCGTTCCCATGTTCATGCGGGCGCCTGGCGATTTCACGGGGATGTTCGCCCTTGAGACGGCAATGGACGAGCTGGCCATTGCCGTCGACGAAGACCCGATCGAGCTCCGCATTCGAAACGAGCCTGAGGTCGATCCCGAGACCGGTCGCCCTTTCAGCACCCGTAATCTGGTTGCCTGCCTCCAGAAGGGTGCCGACGAGTTCGGCTGGGGTGCCCGGCTCTCACCGGGCAGCAAGCGCGACGGGGAGTGGCTCTTGGGCATGGGTGTGGCCAGCGCGACGTATCCCAATCACCATCTGATCCCCTCCCGGGCGGCCATCGAGTATCGAAACGGCCGCTACACCGTGGAACTCCAAGGTGCCGACCTCGGAACAGGGGCGTGGACCGTTCTGCCCCAGATCGCCGCTGATGCCCTTGGCGTGTCTGCCGACATCGTCGATGCCGACATCGGCCACTCGAAGCGACCGTTCGCGTTCGCGGCGGGAGGAAGCATGGGCACAAGCGAATGGGGGGCGGCCGTCGAAGCGGCGGCACGGAGATTCCGCAGCAAGCATGGGGCAAACCCCAATGACGGGGCCAGGGCCAAGGCCACCGGCTTTGCCCCTCGAGGGGGGCGCAAGAAATCGCGCCACGCCTTTGGAGCGCACTTCAGCCAAGTGCGGGTCAGCACCGTCACCGGCGAGGTCAGGGTTGACCGGATGCTCGGCGTTTACGCTGCCGGTCGGATCATCAACCCCCTGACCGCCCGCAGCCAGTTGATCGGCGGCACCACGATGGGCATTTCAGCTGCTCTGTTCGAAGAGGCGTACCTCGATACCCGTTACGGGCACATTGTCAACGGCGACCTTGCCGGGTACCACATTGCCGCCCACGCCGACATCCACAGCATCGAGGCCATCTGGATCGACGAGTTCGATCCCTGGTACGGCACCACCGGCGCCAAGGGCATCGGCGAGCTCGGAATCGTCGGAGTTCCGGCCGCCATCGGCAACGCCATCTACAACGCCGCGTGCATCCGGCTCCGCGACATTCCCTTCACTCCCGACAAGGTGCTCAACGCCCTCGAGGGCAGCCGGCAAGCGTGAGTTCCGGCCGCCGACGAGGCAGTTCGTTCCCGGTGCCGTCGCTGTATGGTGCCTGAATGACCGGCCAGGATCGTGATTTGGGCATCGGGGGATCGCCTCGCCGGGTGGAAGACCAAGCGCTGTTGACCGGCGAGGCCCGGTTCTCGGGCGATGTTGCGGTGGAAGGCCTGCTGTATGCCGCCTTCTGCCGATCCCACTATCCCTTCGCTCAGATCTCGGCCATAGACACCTCGTGGGCCGCGGCATCTCCAGGGGTGGTCGCGGTCTTCTGCGCCGGCGACTTAGACCTAGACCCAGTGTCGCCTCCGGGGATGGACCAGATGTTGAGCGAATTTTGGCTCCGGCCCGCGCTGGCCCGAGATGTCGTCCGCTTCGTGGGCGAGGCGGTCGCGGTCGTCATTGCCGACTCTCAGGCCAACGCCATCGATGCCGCCGCCCTAATAGAGGTTGACTATGCGCCCCTCCCCCACATCATCGATCCCGGGGAGGCGGCGCGCCCTGGCGCGTTGGCAATACACCCCGAGGCGGGAACGAACATCGTCATCGACCAGCACCTTGCCGCAGGCCAAGAGTCGGGCACGCACACCACCGTCAGGGCCCGTCTCGGCAACCACCGCATGGCCGGCGCGCCGATGGAGGGAGCATCGGTCACCGTCGAGGTGGCCGGAGAGCACACGCTCACCCTGTGGGCAGCCACGCAGATGCCCCATATGGTCCGAGATGGCCTCGCCCGCCACCTCGGGCTCGAACCTGAGCAGATCCGGGTTGTGTCGACCAACGTCGGGGGCAGCTTCGGCGGCAAGACAACCGCCATTCCCGAATATGTGATCGCCGCCGCTTCGGCGCTCAGGCTCAGACGGCCCGTCAGATGGGTGCAGTCCCGCACCGAGAACTTGCTCGAAATGCACGCTCGGAGCCAGGTGTTCGACATCTCCCTGTCGGCCGACGACCAAGGACGCATCACCAGTTTCGGCGTTGACGCCCTCGCTGATCTCGGCGCATACCCAGGAGTGAATCTCGGCATCGCGGCCACCACGAGAAGGCTGTCTCCAGGCCCCTACAAGATTCCCCATGTCGATTACCGGCACCGCGGCGTCTGCACCAATACCGCACCGGTTGGGGCTTTCCGCGGGGCAGGGCGCCCCGAAGCGGCCGGGTTGATCGAGCGGAGCATCGACTTGCTGGCCAACCGCCTCGGCATCGACCCGGTCGAGTTCCGGCGCCGCAACCTGATCGAGATGGATGCCTTTCCCTACGACAATCTCGTCGGAACGATTTACGACACGGGCAACTACGTAGCCGCGCTCGATGAAGCGGCCAGCCTCATCGGCTACGAGGCGCTGAGAAGGGAGCAACAGCACCGTCGAGAGGGCTCCGCGCGCCGCCAAATCGGCATCGGCGTCGCCTGCTACATCGAGTTGTCGGCTTCAGTCCCCGGCTTCAACTCCGACAATGCGTCGCTGGAAATCGACCTCGACGGGCGCTTCCAAGTCAGGGTCGGGACGGCCGCCCACGGCCAGGGCCACCACACCGTCTATGCCCAGATCGTGTCGGAAGTCTTCGGCATCGAGCCGGCCATCGTGACGGTTGTCGACGCCGACACGGCCAGCGTCGCCCGGGGGCGCGGCACTGGAAGCTCGCGATCAGCCCAAATCGGCGGCAGCGCGGTGCTGAATGCGGCCCACGCAGTCTTCAGCCAGGCCACAGGGCTCGCCGCCGAGATGCTGGAAGCCAGCCCAGCAGACATCACCCCCGACCGAAGCGGGCTGGGCCTGTGCCTTCGCGGGTCTCCTTCCTCGGCCGTCAACTGGAAAGAGCTGGCCGAGTTCGCCAACCGGCCCGGCCTCGGCAATCCCGGACTCGCCGCCGCTCCGGGCTTCAAACAAACCAAAGATGGGACGGTGTCGTTCGGCAGCCACATAGCAGTGGTCGAGATCGACACCGAAACCGGCGCCGTCGGCCTCCGCCAGATCGTGGCGGTGGACGACTGCGGAACGATTCTGAATCCGATGCTGGCCGAAGGACAGGTCCACGGCGGCATGTTGGGCGGCATCGCCCAGGCCTTGTTCGAAGAGATGCTGTATGACGATGACGGCAACCCTCTGACCACCACGTTCGCCGACTATGCGTTTCCCAGCGCGGCTGAGTTCCCGTCGTTCCAAACAGCCCACACCGTGACCCCCACCGACAACAATCCACTCGGCGCCAAGGGCATAGGCGAGGTCGGCACCACCGGTTCTTGGGCCGCCGTTCAGAACGCGGTCAACGACGCATTGGCCCCGTTCGGAGTGGTTCATCTCGACCCCCCCTACACCCCCCAGCGGGTGTGGACAGCCATCAACGAGCACTCAGCAGATCAGCCCACTTCACCCGGATAGGAACCCGCCATGCCGATGGACATTCGCCGCGTTGTCAATCCCGAATCTACAGCCCTGCTCACCATAGAACTGCAACGCAACCGGGTCGGCGACTTGGCCAAAGGGCCGCTGGCCGAATCAGCCCAACGGGTCTTGCCGGAGATTGAGCGGCTCGTTGCCGCGGCGCGCCGGGCTGAGGTTCCCGTAGCCCATTGCCTGAAGCTGGCCCGGCGGGATTTGCTGGGCCAAAACACGAATGTGGCGCTCTACAAGCTGAGAGGAGTCGTCCCCGACGCTCCACTGCCTCCTGATGACCGGCTTCAGGAGGGCGCCGAGCTGATCCCCGCCCTCGGGCCGGACCCCCGAGATCTGACCTTCACCCGCATACACGGAATGAGCGCCATCTTTGACGGCGGAGTCGACCCGGTTCTTCGCACCCTGCGGGTCGAGAACGTGATCGTCGTCGGCATATCCGCCAACGTCGCTATCCCCAATACCGTGATGGACCTGGTCAACCGGAGTTACGAGGTCGTCGTGCCGCAAGACGCGATCGCCGGAACACCCGCCGGCTATACCGATGTGATGGTGGGCAACACCCTCAAGATGCTCGCCACCGTCACCACCACACAGGCGATCATCGACGCCTGGAACGCCCCGACCTAGCCGTATCCGCCCGCGCTTTGGCCGCGCTAGGGCGTCGCGGCCCTGCGTCGGGCGCTGCGCTCAACTGCGGCGGCCGCCGCCCGCTCAGACAGCGGCCGAGGCGGGTCCGGCAGCCTCACCGGGCCGTGTCCGGTTGACGCCAACACCACCGTCGCCTGACCAGAGCACGTCACCCAGCCGCGTTGGCTGGTTCCGGTGAGCTCCAAGTCGACCACCGGCCGACCGGCCTCCATCCGCTTGGCTGTCACCTTTCCCTCCATCTTGTGCCAGTCGCCGAGGAAGTTGAATCGGCGGATGTTGCACGAGAGCTTCCAGAGCCAGGCATCGTCGCCCATCCAGTTGGTTACGAGGTGGCAGAGCCAGTTGACCCTCATGTCGCCGTAGTCGTAGGCCAGCGGAAGGCCGATCTCCCGAGCGCGCTCATCCTCCCAATGCAGCCGCTGAACCACGTCGGGGATGCCCTGGGAATTGTTGGTGTAGAACCCCGCCATCCTCTGGCGTCCCAACCACCAGTACTTGAGAGGGCCGTGCCCGTAGTGGCCCATGCCCCTCCCAAGGTGCTCGGCGATGATGTCGGTGACCGTTAGCGGTCCCTTGGCCAGCGGCTGAAGGCGCTCGCCGACCTCCACGTCTTCAAACCAGCGCGGCTCCGCTCCCCGTGGGGCCTCGGCGGCATACAGGGCGTCGATCTCTGCGATCTCCTCGTCGGTGTAGGTGGCCGCGACCACGTCGCGGTGCTCGTTCTTGTTCTGCGACCCGCCACGCTCCGCAATGACAAAGGTGTTCTCATGGCTGGAGATCGTCTGCCCTGCCCGGTCGACGTAATGCTCCCGGCCAGTGCGGACCACGGTCCTGCCTCCCGCGAACCTGCTCCCCTCTTTGACCTCCACCCCGCAAATACTGGGCTCGTACCAGATCTCGTCGCCTGCGTATACGGGCCGAAACCACTCCCAGCTCAACCCGGACGCGTACTCGCCGCAACCCTTGAGCGGAGCGGGCTCGGTTCGCGTGTGCTTGGGCGGCTTGGGTATGTCGCACTGGCCGGTGATGCTCATGTATGTCGGCGGGGCGATCGTCGCTCCCCACCGAGTGAGCGAGCCGTAGGCGGGGTCGTGCCAGAGGGGGTTATCGTCCCCGTAGCTGAAGGCAAAGTGCGAGATGCCCGCCTCGGTCGGCTTCGGGTCGTGGCGGGTCGTGCGGCCATGACGGGGGACCCCCACCTCAGAGCGGAGGCGCTCGATGTCATAGTCGGTTATCTTCCCGAATACCGGCCGGTCTTGAGCGTCGTTGCCGGGCTCAGCCATGGTGTCCTGCCTTTCCTGGTCGCGGGGAAGCTACGGATCGTGGGGCAAGCCCAGCACTCGCTCCGCGATCGTGTTGCGCTGCATCTCGCTCGTCCCGCCGCCGATGGTGGCCGCCCGGCTTCCCAGGTAGCCGAACCCCCATTTTCCGCGGTCGGCAGCCAGCGGCGCGCCGCGGTCGAAGATCCCTCGCTCGCCGGCCACGTCTAGGGCCAATTCGTAGAGCTTCTTCTCCTCCTCCTGCCCGAACAGCTTCATGATGGAGCCCTCAGGCCCCGGCACGCCGCTCTCTACGATCTTGGCGATGTTGCGCATTCCGTTGATGCGCACCAGGCGGGTGGCAACCCAGGCGCGGGCGATGCGCTCTCGCAGCCAGGGAAGCTCGCTGCGGGGCCGCCCGCTTGCGTCCTTCGTCGACTTGGCGAGCTTGATGATCTCCTCCAGCGTTTTGGCGAAGTTCAGCTGGGACGGCACGAAATGGGTGTAATGCTCGTGCGCGAGCGAGGTGCGGGCCACGCGCCATCCGTCTCCAATCTCCCCGATCACATTGCCGACCGGCACCGGCACGTCGTCGAAGGTGATCTCGTTGAACTCCGACGTGCCATTGTTCCTGCGGATCGGCTGCACGTCGACGCCGTCGGCCGACAGCGGGATCACCACGCAGGTTATTCCCTCATGCTTGTCCCCGGTTGAGTCGGTGCGCACAAGCGTGTACAGCAAATCACCGTAGTGGGCGCCGCTAGTCCAGATCTTGCGCCCGTTGACGACGATCGAATCGCCGTCGAGTTCGCCGCGAGTGCGGAGGCTGGCCAGGTCAGACCCGGCGTCGGGCTCTGAAAACCCGGTACACCACAAGTCCTCGGCAAACCGAATCCTCTCGAGAAATCGCTCTTGCTGCTCCTGGGTCCCGTGGACGATCAGCGTCGGGCCCGCCATGTTCAAACCCCGCCGGCCGATCATGGCCGGCACGCGATGTTCCGCCATCTCAGTGTGATACAGGATCTGCTGCGTCAGGGTTGCGTCGCGGCCGCCGAATTCCTCCGGCCAGTGGATGGCGACCCAGCGATCCTTCGCCATTTTGGCCTGCCACCACCGGAGCCACTCCCTTCGCTCAACGCGATCTCGCGGCAGGCGAAAGTCTCTCGTGCCCCAGCCCTCAGGAAGGTTGGCCCCAAGCCAAGAGCGGATCTCCTGTCGGAAAGCCTCGTCTTGCTCGGAGTAGATCTCGCGGGTCATGGCGAGCCATCGGCGATGCCGTCGCCGTCCAACAGGGCAGCCGCGATGCGCTCGAACTGCTCCCCCGGATCGCCCAGCAGCAGAGAACACGATTTCGCCCGGCGCAGCAGGATGTGCAAGTCGTCCTCCCAGGTGACCCCCAAGCCACCGTGGATCTGAATGGCGCGGTTGATCACCGATACCGCGTTCTCGGTGGCCAATCCCTTGGCCATAGCCACGTCGAGACCAGCCCCTGAGCCCAGCTCGTCGAACGCCCACGCCGCGTTGTAGGTCGCCGACCGCGCGTTCTCGACATCGACGAGCATGTCGGCCAGAGTGTGCTTGACCGCCTGGAACTGCCCAATGGGCCTCCCGAATTGCGATCGGTTGAGCGCGTACTCGGCGCTCCTCTCCAGTGCCGCGGATGCGGCGCCCAACGCCTCGGCCGCAAGGATCACCTCGGCGCGCATGACGACCCGATCGGCCAGCTCGGCAATGTCGACGCCTTCATCGAGGCGCAGGGCCGCAGCGCCATCCATTGCGACGGAGGCGGCCCGCCGGGTGGGATCGAGTGTCGGGAGCTCAGTGACCACAACGCCCTCGGCCGCTGCATCAACGAGGTACAGGGCAGGGACGTCGTCCACCGGTGCGGGCACGATGAGCTGATCGGCAAGCTCAGCGCCCACGATGAAGGGAATCTCGCCGGTGAGGGTCCACTGGCCGCCGTGTGTCCGGTCCGCGGTCAAAGCACTCGGGGCATCGCTGCGGCCCGACACCGCAGTGGCAACGATCTTGTCTCCCGAACCTATCGACTGGGCCAACTCCATCGCGGGTGGGCTCGCCACCTCGGTTAGAAGTGTGCCGCTCATGACCGTTGTGGTCAGGAACGGCACCGCGGCAACCACACGGCCGCTCTCCTCGGCAACCAAGGCCATCTCGATGAGCCCTGCTTCTAGTCCGCCCCCCAATTCTCCGAGGCCCAACCCCGACACTCCCACCGCGATCAGCGCATCCCACAGGTCGCGGTCGAGGGAGGAACCGCCGTCGAAGCAGTCGCGGGTGCGGGACTTGTCCTTGAAAACAGCACGGGCAGATGCCTGAATGGCCTCTTGCTCGGTGGTGAGCGAGAACGTCATGTGGATACTTACGGCGCGACGGAGCGAAAGGCTAGAACACATTTCACATCGGTTACTATACACTGTACAGTTGTGGTCTGGACAAGGGCGACTGTGCCGTGGGAATCTCCAGTGGGCAACGCGGGGAAGCCATAAAGATGAGGGCCGAATTCAAGACTGTGCTGTTCGAGGTGGCCGACGATCACGTCGCGACGATCACCCTGAATCGCCCCGATGCGCTCAACGCCTTCAACCAGACGATGCTCGATGAATTTGCCGATATCTGGAATCGGTGTCGCACCGACGACTCCATCCGAGCGGTCGTTCTGCGCGCCGCGGGCGACCGCGCCTTCTCCACCGGGGTCGACCGCAAGGCGGGCCGCGAGCGCCATCCGAATATGTGGGCAGAGGAGGATCCCGGTTTGTCGCTCGGTCCCCGACAGAACCGCGTCTGGAAGCCGGTGATCGCCGCCGTACACGGGATGGCGGCCGCCGGCGCCTTTTATTGGCTCAACGAGGTGGATGTGATTATCTGCTCGGACGACGCCACATTCTTCGACACCCACACGTCGTACGGCAAAATCGCCGCACTCGAGCCCGCCGCGCTGCTTCGCCGCCTTCCATTCGGCGAGGTGATGCGCATGGCGCTGTTCGGCTTGGACGAGCGGATGAGCGCGCCGCGCGCCCACCAGATGGGGCTGGTGAGCGAGGTTGTGGAGCGCAGCGCGCTATGGCCTCGGGCGCACGAGCTCGGCCGGCGTCTCGCCTCGAAGCCGCCGCTCGCCGTCCAGGGCACCGTCAAGGCCATCTGGGACTCCTTGGAGATGAGCGTGAGCGCCAGTCGGGCGATCCCTCTGCACTACGCCCAGCTCACCCGCGACGATCAGGCCGACTTCGAACCTGGACGCGGAGGCGACTTCGAGGTCAGATGAGCCGACCCGCAGTCGATGCCGAGGAGGGTCCATGACCGCCATGGACAGCGAGGGAGTAGAGAGCTTCGCCATGCGCGCCCGGGCCTGGCTGGCCGACAACATGCCTCCCCGGCCTGAGCCGTCGGCGGCCGGCCACGACCCCACCGACGAAGAGGAACTGGCCCTGGTGAATCACCATCGCGAGCTTCAGCGCCGGCTCTTCGACGGCGGTTTTGCCGGCATCTGCTTTCCGGTCGAGTACGGCGGGCTCGGCCTCACCCCGGATCACGCAGAGGCGTTCACTAAAGAACTCGATGCCTATGAGTATCCCAACCGAATCCAGATTCCCACCTTCAGCCCCTGCGCCACCGTTCTTTTGGAATTCGGGACCGAGGCCCAAAAGGCCCGGCACATCCCGGCCATGCTCAGGGGCGAGGAAGTGTGGATGCAGCTTCTGTCAGAGCCGTCCGGAGGCTCAGACGTCGCAGGCGCGTTGACCACCGCGGTCCGAGACGGAGACGAATGGGTGCTGAACGGCTCGAAGATCTGGACTTCCGGCGCCTGGTTCGCCGACTGGGGCCTTTGCTTGGCCCGCACCAACTGGGATGTGCCGAAGCATCGGGGGCTGACCGTGTTCATCGTCCCCCTCCGCCATCCCGGTGTTGAAATCCACAGGATCGAGATGCTCAACGGCTCCAGGGAGTTCTGCCAGGAGTTCCTGGCCGATGTGAGGATTCCCGACGCCAACCGGGTGGGCGAAATCGACGACGGCTGGACCGTGGGTCGCCGGTGGATGTTCCACGAGCGGAGCCTCGGGTCGACGCCTTATGTCATCCGGCCCTCGGGCACGCGCCGAGGGCTGCAACGGTCAACGCTGCTGGACCTGGCGCGAGAAGTCGGGCTACTCGACGACGGCGCCGCCCGGGAGCTGGTCGGTGAGGACCAGAGCTTGGCGCTGGCGGTCCATCACCTGCGCCAACGGGTTGCTGAAGCCATCTCGTGCGGAGCGCTAAATGACCAGGGGGCGTCTCTGGTCAAACTGATGGGCGGCGTGGTCGAGTCGCGGCGGGCCAGCATCGCCTTCGAGATTGCGGGGGCCGCCGCGGCGACTTGGCCGCCGGGCACAGCTTCGACAAGCCCCGGAGTCGGCTTCTTGATGCGCCAGCGGGGCAGCATCGGCGGAGGAACAACCGAAATGGCCCGCAACGTGGTAAGCGAGCGGGTCTTGGGAATGCCCCGTGAGCCGAGCATCGCCAGAGACGTCGCGTTTCGCGACGTGCCCCGCAACGAGACCTCCCAGTAGGAGTCCCGTGGAGCTGGCCCTCAGTGATGAACAGGAGCTCCTCAGGGACACCACTCGCCGCTTCTTGAGCGAGCAGGCCGCGCCCGCCCAGCTTCGACAATGGCGGCACCACCCTCGCGGCCACGACCCGGGCTACTGGCGCAAAGGAACCGAGCTGGGCTGGACTGCGCTGTTGGCCGACGAGGCGGCAGGCGGCGGGAGCGTCAGCGGCGACGGCCTCAGCGACCTCGCCTTGATCGCCCATGAGTTCGGGCGACAGGCGTCGCCCGGGCCGCTCCTGTCGGCCAACGTGGTGGCCGCCGCGCTGTCTCGCCGCGGCACCACCGAGCAACGGGACACGGTCGTGTCCGAAGTTCTCAACGGCGGGATTGCCACATGGTGCCATGCTGAGCCGGCCCCCAACCATGTCTTCAGCGCCGTGGCCGCTCGGCTGGTCCCTCACCGCAGTGGCTTTGCCCTGGTCGGCCGGAAATCACCCGTGGAGCACGGCTGCGACGCCGAGCACTTCCTGGTCTCCGCTCGGGCCGACGCCGGGATCACCCAGGTACTGGTGCCGAGGGACGCGGGAGGGATTACTGTCACGCCGCTTGAGAGCGTCGACCTGACCCGGCGCTTCTCCGAAGTCGTTTTCGACCACACCCCGGTGCCGCGCTCAGGAGTCGTCGGGACTCCCGGCGCCGTCGGCGACGACCTCGAGTGGCAGCTTCAGGTCGCGCTGGCGATCCAGCTGAACGAGATGGTGGGGGCGATGGAGAGGTCTTTCGAGATGACGCTTGAATGGGCCTTTGACCGGTATTCGTTCGGTCGCCCTCTGGCGTCGTATCAAGAGCTGAAGCATCGCTTCGCCGACATGAAGTGCTGGTTGGAAGCCAGCCACGGGCTCGCCAACGCGGCCACCCGGGCCGTTCAGCGCGAACTGCCCGATGCCGCCGAGCTCGTGAGCGCGGCGAAATCCTACATCGCCCACCATGGCGCCGAACTCTGCCAGGACTGCGTCCAGATCCACGGCGGACTCGGCGTCACCTTCGAACACGATCTCCACCTCTACCTGCGGCGCGTCACCCTCGGGGCCGTTACCCATGGCACCATTCGAGACCATCGGCTCCGCCTTGCCGCCATGCTCGAGGCCGAGAAGGCCAAGTCATGATCGAGGCGCGGCTTCACCCGAGACCGGTTCAAGCAACTCGCCCATGCGCTCAGCCAGTTGTGATTTGGCGATCTTGCCGGCATCGGTTCGGGGAACCTCCTCGGCTGGAATCCGACAAATCCTGCGGGGAACCTTGTAGCTGGAGAGACGCTCCCGCAGAGCTTCGCGCATCGCGCCTTCGTCGATGGCGCCTTCGGAGGCCATGACCACGAAGGCCACCACGATCTCGCCGGCGATCTCGTCGGGCCGGCCGACAACGGCGGCCTCCTTTACTTCCGACAGCTCCTCCAGCGCCGCCTCCACTTCGAGGGACGACACGTTGGCGTCGGAGGTCTTGATCACCTCATCGCGCCGCCCGGCGAAGAAAAGATGCCCGGCCGCGTCTATCGAAGCCAGATCGCCGGTGTGGAGGAATCCCTCGCGGTCGAAGGTCTCCTCCCGCTCCTTCTTGTAGTACCCCTGCATCATGCAGTACCCGCGTACCAAGAGCTCCCCTTGCTCGCCCGCCGGGACCTCCTCACCCGTTTCCGGTGAGACGATTCGGCGCTCGATGCCCCCTCCGGCAAGCCCGACGGGCCGGCCGAAGGAACCGGCCAGCGATTCTGGGAGCACCGTGCCGGGCAGCTCCGCGCTGTGAGGGCCAAATGTCTCCGTCATCCCGAGGGAATCGGGCACCAGGTCGAGGGAGTGGTCGGGTTGCGGTCCGAAAAACGCCAGGCGGGCCTGACGGGCCCGCGAGGGGCGCAGCCGCTGGAAGTCCTCGGGCCGGAATTCGGGATGGCTGGCGATGGCCCGAACTGCCCCGGCTGCGGAGATGAGGTAGTCGATGTCTCGCGTGCGGATCATTTCCAGCACGGAGGTGGGATCGGGAGCGTCGGCAAGAACCACGGTGCCGCCGGAGAGCATCGTGTTCAACAAGCCGGTGAGCATGCCGCCCACCCAGAAAAACGGAGAGATGACGCCCACCCGCTCGCCGGGCTCACATGTGCAGTACGACTTGATCGCGTCGGCGTGCCGCACCATTGATCCTTGGGTGTGAACCACCGCTTTGGGGTGCGACGAACTCCCCGAGGTGAAGATGACGATGGCCTGATCCGCCGGACTCACCTCAGCCTCGACACTCCGCAGAAACTGTTCATCCGCATCGTTGAGGGCATCGCCCCGGTCGGTCAGCTCTGCCACTGATCCTCGACTCCAGCATGGGCGCCTGTTGCCGTTGACCCAGATGGAGCGGAGGTACGGAGCACTGGCCATCCGGAGGGGCCTTGCCCCTGACCGGCTTCGCAGCTCAGGAAACGACTGCTCAAGAGATGCCGCGAAATCCTGGCGAAGAAAGCCCTCAACCATCAACAGGGTGTCGATGTCGCCATAGCGAAGGGCCCACTCGAGTTCTGGCGGCTTCAGGAAAGTGCTTACTCCCGATACCAGAGCTCCAACCCGGAGGGCGCCGAGCCAGCTCACGACCCATTCCGGCGAGTTGGGCATCAGCAGCCCCACTCTGGTTCCCTTGCCTGCTCCCTCGGCCAGCAGACCTCGGGCGACGCCTGCCGACATCGTATCTACTTCGCGGTAGGTCAACGACTGACTCGAGCTCTCTATGAGCGCTGTGTCGCCATGTCGGTATACGACATGCGAAATCAACTCGGGAATCGTCGTGATGCCAGCGCCGCTTGGCTCCTGGCCCTTCTCGCGCACACGTCATTATATGCTGTATAGCTGAAACATTCAGAAGCAGGTGAAGGAGACAAGACCATTGAGCCCACCACTCACCCTGGCCGAGCGGATCCGCTCCGTGGCGGCTCTCCAACCGGACGCCGAAGCGATAGAGCAAGGAGGTGCCTGGCATACCTGGCAGGAGATGGCGACGAGCATCAGTCAACTCGAGGAGATCATCGGGCAATCGGGGCTTGGGCCGGGCACCGAGTTCGGCATGCTCCTTCGCAACCGCCCCCACCACATCCACGCCATGGCCGCCGTTCTTGCCAGCAGCGGCACCATCGTCACCATGAACGCCCGGCAGCCGGCGGCGCGGACCGAGGCCGAGATAGCCGAATTGCGCCTCCCCGCGGTCATCGTCGACCGCAGCGATCTGGCCAGCCCCGAGTTGGCGACCGCAATCGGCCGGAGCGGGGCACTTGGAATCGCCATCGACCGGGCCGAACTCAGCACTTTCGCAAACCCTAGCTTCGATCCTCCGGCGGCAACCGGCGACGGGGGCATCGCGGTGAAGATGCTGACCAGCGGGACCACGGGTCCACCGAAGCGAATCGCGTTCGGCGCCCAGAGCCTCAAAGACTCGGTCTTGGGTGCTGCCCGTTTGATGGCTGGTCCATCCAACCGGCGAGCCGGGGAAGAGCCGGAGCTCCTTTTGCGCCGCGGCATCATCGCCAATTGGGCTCCGGTCGAGCACGTGAGCGGAATGTGGCGGGCCATCGAGCACATGACCGAGGGGCGCCGGCTGTGCCTGCTCGAGACCTTCGAGCCGTCTGAATGGGCGCGGGTCGTAAAGACCTACGGCGTTCGCATGGCGATGCTGGCGCCGACCACCATGCGCATGCTCCTCGACTCAGAAGTCACCCCTGTTGATCTCGCCAGCCTGAAGGGTGTCACGGCGGGCACCGCGCCGCTGTCGGTCGACTTGGAGCGGGAGTTCGAGGAGACCTTCGGGATTCCGGTGCTGCCGGCCTACGGCGCCACTGAGTTTCCCGGCAACGGCGCCGGGTGGACCCTTGCCGACCACGAGCGCTTCGGCGCCTCCAAGATCGGGAGCGTGGGCAAAGCGCGGCCCGGAGTGCGGATACGCGTCGTCGACCAGTCCACGGGCGAGCCTGTCCCCGCAGGCGGGGTCGGACTGGTGGAGATACTCGCTCGCACCCCCGCCACACCGCCCGGCGAGCAGCCCGACTGGCAGCGCACCGCCGATTTGGGCTGGCTCGACGAGGATGAGTTCTTGTGGATTGCCGGCCGGGCCGACTCGGCCATCATCCGCGGCGGGTTCAAGATCTTGGCCACCGACGTGGTGAGGGTTTTGGAGCAACACGGAAAAGTCAAGGAGGCCTCGGTCGTGGGCCTCCCCGACGAGAGGCTTGGCGCCGTTCCCGTGGCCGCAGTGATTCCATACTCCATGCAAGCAGCGCCGACTGCCGGGGAACTGGAGGCGCACTGCCGCGCCGAGCTGGCCGCCTACATGGTCCCCGCAGAG
The DNA here is from genome assembly GCF_965208475.1 of Candidatus Poriferisocius sp. Taxonomy (GTDB): domain Bacteria; phylum Actinomycetota; class Acidimicrobiia; order Acidimicrobiales; family Bin134; genus Poriferisocius. The sequence goes on from NZ_OZ242338.1 coordinate 2,484,782, forward strand.
TTCCGCGTCGTGGAGGATCTCCCCCGCACCTCCTCGCTGAAAGTCAGCATGCCCGCGGTTCAGGACCTCTTCGTCGAATCCGGCTAGGCGGCGCCTTGGAGGTGGGCAACGGAGTCGAGGAACTCCGCGGCGTCGCTCATGAAATCCGGCAGAGCCTTGCTCTGGAGGTCCATGGCGATCTGGATGCACCCCGCATCGGCGTAAGCGGCCACTGCTTCGGCCAGCTCGGCGGTTCCTCTCTCCGCCTTCCTCAGTCGGGCGCTGACGGGAACGTGCCGGCCGGCGATCTCGTCGAGCTTGCCGCTGCCCTCCTTCAGCTCATCGGGGTCGAGGCCGGTCGGGTGCCATACGTCGGCGTGCTTCGCGGCCCGCCTGAGCGGCGCTCTGCCATGGCCTCGTGAGCCGATCCACAGCGGGATATGCGAGCCCTGCACCGGCACCGGGTTGAACCGCAGCTTTCGGAAGTTGGAGAATTCGCCCTCGAAAGCCAGTTCCTCGTCGCGGTCGCAGGCCCAGCACAGGCGCATCACCTCGAGCGCCTCGTCGGTATACGCCCCTCTTCTCTCAAATGCGTGACCCCGCCCCAGGCCTTGGAACTCCGCCCGACACCAGCCGGTTCCCACGCCGAGATCAACCCGGCCACCGGACAAGACGTCGATGGTGGTGAGCACCTTCGCGGCATATACAGGGTCGCGGTACGGAAGCACAAGGACCCCGGCGCCTATGCGGACTCGCTCCGTGATCGCAGCAGCATGGGTCATCGCCGCCAACACCTCGAGCCAGTAGGAGCCGTATACGGGCTTGAAGAACTCGTAGCCAACGACGTGATCGGTGAACCACAGCCCGTCGTACCCCATCTCCTCGAGATCGGGCGCCGACATGATGGCATCCGGCCCGAATGAGGCGTGATTCGGCACGACCAAATCGATTCTCATGAACGCTCCTCCGCTCGGCCCCTCGCCGCCTCAGTCACCCTCGGATATCCACACCTGCGTCGGTTATAGTTGCCTAGTCCTTCAGCCTAAAGCAAGGTGCCATCATGCCAACGCGACAGCTTGATTTTCCCGTGTTCGACGCCGACAATCACTTCTACGAGACGACCGATTCCCTCACCAAGCACCTCGACCCCGCCTACGACGGAGTCATTCAATACGTTGAGGTGAAGGGTCGGACCAAGATCGCGGTCAAGGGCCAGATCAGCGACTACATCCCGAATCCCACCTTCGAGAAGGTCGCAGCGCCCGGCGCCCAAGAGGAATGGTTCAGAAACGGCAACACAGGCAACAAGACCCGCCGTCAGATACTGGGCAAGGCCATCGACGCGCTGCCCGCATACCGCGAACCGGCGCCCCGCGTGCAGCTCATGGACGAACTGGGGATCGACCGCTCGCTCATGTGGCCGACGCTGGCCAGCCTCATCGAGGAGCGACTTCGCGACGACCCGCTGGCCACCCACGCCACCATTGAGGCGCTGAATCGCTGGATGTACGAGACGTGGAGCTTCAACTTCGACAACCGGGTATATCCCACCCCGGTCATCACCCTGCCGATCCTAGACCGGGCCATCGCCGAGCTGGAATGGGTACTTGAGCGGGGTGCCAAGGTCATCTTGGTGCGACCGGCGCCGGTGCCCGGATTCCAAGGCCCCCGCTCATTCGCGCTGCCCGAATACGACCCTTTCTGGGAGCTGGTGCAGGAAGCGGGGGTCCTAGTGGGCTTCCACTCCTCCGACAGCGGGTATGCCCGCTATGTCAACGATTGGGAGGGCCAGAAAAGCTCGGAGTTCCTTCCCTTCGCCGAGTCAACAGGGTTCGCCGCCATCGTCAAGGAGGCCGGGAGGCCGGTATTCGACACCGTCGCATCGGCGATCGGCCACGGCATGCTCAGCCGATTTCCGAGGATTCGGATCGCGCCGGTGGAGAACGGGGCGAACTGGGTCCGCCCTCTGCTGGCTGCTCTTGAGAACGCCTTCAAACTCCATCCGCAATCGTTCGAAGAGGATCCCATTGACGTGTTCAAGCGATGCGTCTATGTGCATCCGTTCCACGAGGAGGATCCCAGGGAGCTGGCCGATCTGGTGGGCGTCGACAACGTCCTTTTCGGCTCGGACTTCCCCCACCCGGAGGGCATGGCCGATCCGATCAGCTATGTCGACGACCTCGCCGAATTCGACGACAAGGAGGTCGCCAAGATCATGGGCGGCAACCTGGCCGGACTCCTGGGCGTGGACGCTTCGACGAAGCTGGTGTGATCGGGGGCGGCGCCGTCAGCCCGACCCTGGCGGCGTATCGTTGGCCGTCGCTCCATCAAGCATAGAGCGGAGGCCGGCCACTACGGCGTCGACGCCGAACTCAACATGTTCGCTGGCGGAGATGTCGCCGATCCCCATGGAGCGAGCCTCCTCCCGGTCCAAGTTGGCGTCGACGCTGAGGCGGCCATGAAGGTATGTGAGGGCCCACGGCCACGCCAACCGGGCCAGTCGCGGCGGGAAACCGGCTTCCTCGAAGAACCTCACCCCCCGCATATAGGTCTCCCGCTCTGTTCCCAGGTTGGGCAGCGAGATCACATGCGCCCCGAGACCGCGATATGAGCGCATCTTCGACCAGCGCGACGTCAAGTATCGGCGCAGGGCATCCTCCCAGCCGGCATCGCCTAGGCAGAGCGCCTGCTCCTGAGCACTGGCTTCCGCGGCGATCAAGGCTATGAGCTCTTCCTTGTTCTGCACGTAGTAGTAGAGCGCCATCGGCGTGACGCCGAGTTCTGCGGCCACCGACCTCATTGTGACCCCGTCTATGCCGTCGGTTGCCGCCAGCCGCATGGCCACTTCGACGATCGCCTGGCGCGACAGCGGCGCCCTTTGGCCTTCTGAGGGAGCTGGCACGGCGATCAGAATACCCTGCTCAACGCTGGACGGCGCCCGCGTCGAACACTGCCCCGGTTGCGATCAAATCGTCGATCTCGCTAGAGGACAAACCCGCCCATCCACCGAGAATCTCGCTTGAGTGCTCGCCGAGCCGTGCCGGGGCAGCAAGGAACGCTCCCGGTGCCTCCGACAGCCGTTGCGGGGGGGCGGGCAGCACTAGGTGGCCGAGATCGGGGTGGTGGACGTCCTCGAAGAAGCCGCGGCTGTGAAGCTGGGGGTCGTCATAGACCTCCTCGCCGTTGGCGACGCTGGCCGCGGGCACACCCGCCCTGGCCATCACATGTCCCACCGATCGGGGAGTGCGTCGCCGGGCCCACTCGTCGATCGCCTCGGCCAGTTCCCCGGCGTCTGATCCGGCACTCGACGACGGGTCCCTTTCCAGGTCTTGGCGACCCACCACTGAGCACGCCGCGTTCCACTGGTCGATGTCCTCTATCTCGACGATCGCCCATCGGTCGTCGCCCTCGCAACGCACCAGGCGGGTCATCAGCGCTCCCTCGGCGGGGCTTGCCTGCACGGCTGATTCTGCGCCGTTGACCAGGGGATCCAGGTAGATGCGGGCTGCCATGGCCGCGAATATCTCGGTTTGGGCGGCATCCACATAAACGGCCCCTCCAGACGACGCCACATGGATTCGAGCGGCGAGCACCGCGAGGGCTGCGTGAACGGCGGCGGCATAGTCGGTGAAGGTGCCGGAGTTCCACCAGGCCTCGCTGAGGCCGGTGTGGCTGGCAATGTTCGAGGCGTAGGCCTTGCTGGACCCCCTCGGCCCGGTGCGTCCGTACCCTGACATGGAGACCATGATCAGCTTCGGGTTCAGCTTGCGCAGCTCATCGAAAGTGGCACCCCATTCCGCCATCACGGTGCCGCCGAAGTTCTCGATGATCACGTCGCAGTTGGCCGCCAGGTCTTTCAGCGTCTGCTGCCCCTCCTCGCTGAACAGATCCAAGCCGACGTTCTTCATGCCCCTCGACAGATAGGCGTTCAAAGGGGTGTTGGTGAACCCCGACGGCTCTTGCGCCAAATTCGCACCGTCGTTGTACCCCCCGCCGCGCAGCGATTCTGGCCGACTTGGGTTTTCAACCTTGACCACGTCTGCTCCCACTCCGGCGAGGATCTGAGCGCACACGTTTCCAGCGACGTAGGCGCCCAGCGACAGGACCCTAAAGCCCTCGAGGGGCCTGTCGTGCCCGTTGCCCGAACAAGAGGCTGCGGCCACCCCGGTCGCCCCGCCGGCAGCCGTTTCAGCGCCCTGCCCCGCTCGCGGCACCGCCGGTTCAGCGGGTCGGAACAAACAGGGATCGGCGAGAATCGGCGCGCCCGGCGCGGTGAATGGCGCACCGCCGGCCCGGCAGTTGTCAGCCCAAAAGCCGCGTTCGGCCAGATTAGGGTCGTCCACAAACTCCGAGGGGGTGTTGCGCAGGCACACGGGGAGGCCCGCCCGCTGGCCCCGCTCGAACAGATCCTCACGATCCCAGCCGGCCACGATTCCCTCGATCACCGGGATCAGGCCGTCGAAGATCTGGCGTCGTACTGCCATATCGGCCAGCGAGGGCTCGGACAGCTCGGGAGGGTGGTCCAGCATCTCCAGGAAGGCCGGCCAGTGGTGGTCAGCGTAGGCCGCGATGTCGATGCGCCCGTCCGCGCATTCCCACAATCCGCTGGGCGGGATGACCTTGCCTGAATGGCGTTGGCCCGGGATTATCCCTTGCGCGTGATACGCGCATATGGCGGAGAGTTGGAACGCCTCCACCTCTTGGGCCGAGATGTCGAGGAACCGGCCTCGGGCGGCCTTGTCCACCGCCAGGGCAGCCAGGATCGCCACCGCGGCGTGAGCCGACGCGCCATGCCAGTGGATCTCCGCCGGAATGGCGGCGGGAGGCGAATCCGCCACCCCCATCTCGCCCATCTGCCCGCCTGCGGCGAACGATGTGGCATGGGTGAAGGGCCGGTGCCAGTAGGGCCCGCCGATGCCGAAAGGGGTGATCGAGCACACGATTGCGTCTTGCGGCGCCCATGCCAGATCACATGTCTCGGGACTGAAGCCCCACAGGGGCCGTCGAGCGCTTGGAGAAATCAAGATGACGTCGGCCTCGGCGGCCAGGGCGACCAGCCTCGACTGTTCGGCTTCTGATTCCAGGTTCAGGACCATGCTCGTCTTGCCTGCGTGGTAGTACCCGAACGCCAGGCTGGACTCCGGGTCGGCCAAGCCATCTCGAAACGGGCCCAAGCGCCGATATGGATCGCCTTCGGACGGCTCGACAAGCGTCACGCTGGCCCCAAGATCGGCCAGCAGGCGCCCGCAGTAGGGGCCGATCGGCGAGCTGAGATCAAAGACTCGCACTCCCGCCAGAGGGGGTGTCGCAGTGGCCGAATCCCCTTGCGCTGACTTGGCCCCTCGGGTCATTGGCGCAGCCTCATCTGCTCTTCACGGGCCAGCGGGAACAGCGCGGCGACGGTTACGGCCATACCGATGATCTGTGCGGCCACCAGGGGCTCGTCCACCGTCAGCCATGCCACGACCGCAGTGAGCACAGGCTGGAGCAGATTCACATTGCTCACCACATGCAGCTTTACATATCCGACGCTGTAGTTAATGAGGACGTGGCCGAGTCCGGGCAGTGCGGTCATCAACGCAACGCGCGGCCAGTCCGACGCCGCCGGCAGGGGCGCCAGCGTGCTTTCCGCCACCGCCGCCGCCGGCAGGAGCACGGCCCCAGCCACGATGGTCATGGCCGTGCTATAGGTCAACGCGTCGTGATGGTCTCTCGCTTTCCTGCTGAAGACCAAAAAAGCCGTGCCCGCGAGCATGCCCCCCAGGGCCAGCATGTCTCCGAAGAGGGAGTTGCCGCTGTTGTCGCCCGCGCCAGTCACCATGATGGCTACCCCGCCGATGGCAAGACATGTCCAGGCCAGCGACGTCATGCGGATCTTGTCGCTGAACAGCGGACCCACGACCAATAGGACCACGGCTGGTCTCAGCGCGAGGATGATCTGAGAGTTGGCAATGCTGGTGTTGGCAATAGCGGAATATCCCAGGGCAATGCTGACGCCGAACGCCACCCCGCCCCAAAACCCGCTGCGCAGGGCGGTGCGGCTCAGACCTCCGCCTCGCATCTTCAAGACGACAAAGTAGGCGGCCGCGCCGAGAACCATCCGCCACGCCGCAAACGCCAGCCCAGCCGACTCCGCGCTGCGCAGGATCGACGGCCCCGCGCTGAGCAGAAGTATGGCCAGCAGAAGGGCGGCCAACCCGTTGGAGGAGGGGCTTGCCGCTGCTGCGGGCCGCGCCCGGGTCAGCGACACTGGAATCGACCTTGCACTGCGTCTATTATACTTCGTATAGTAGTTTTACTATACTTTGTATAGCGAAAATTGGCCGCAAGGGGCAAACATGACCACCGCACCTTCTCCTCGTGTCTTGGACTATCCGATCAACGACGCCGACAACCACTTCAACGAGCCCAAGGACTGCTTCGAGCGCTACATCGATCCCGAGCACCGGGATCTGGCCATCCGGCTCGTGACCGGCCCCGACGGCGAGCGCATCGAGTTGTTCGCGGGGGCACCCTCGAAGTTCAACACCAATCAGATAACCTTCTCCAAGGACGAGCTCCAGAAGATGCTGGGGGACGAGCCGGCGATTGAGGCTTCGAGCTCGCGGCCCGACGAGGGCGAGGCGGGCGATGGGGTCAACATCATGCCAGGCATGCTTTTGAACCGGCTGAATCCCCTGAAGGGCCTCTCAGAGCAAGAGCGCCAGGAGTTCATGGCCGAGTTCAAGAACAAGTCCGAGGCCTACGGCAATCGCGATCTCCGCCTAGCGCTCATGGATGAGCAGGGGATCGACAAGGCCGTCATGTTCCCAGCGGCTGCTCACAACATCGAATACGAGTTTGCCGACAACATCCCGGCCCTGTACGCCAATGCCAGGGCCTTCAACCGCTGGATGCACGAGGAGCCCGGTTTCAACGCGGAGAACCGCATGTTCCTTCCGCCCTACATCCCGCTGGCCGACCCCGACTTGGCGGTAAAAGAACTCGAGACCGTTATCGGCCAAGGCGCCATGATGATCCAGACCAAGTCTGGACACGCTCACGGCGGCGCCGAGAACCCATTCGGCGGTCGTTCAGTCGCCGACCCCGTCTTCGACCGGTTCTGGTCGATGGCGAATGAGGCCGGGGTCCGGTATGCGGCCCATTTGGGCGGTACCGACTACCAGAAGTACGGGGCCGATTGGTCATACGACCCCGAGACCACGTTCGGCGATTTCGATGCGTTTCAGTGGGTCATGTACTGGGGAGACCGCCCAGCAGCCGAATTGACGGCAGCCTTGGTGCTCCACAACTTCTTCGGTCGATTCCCGAACATGAAGGTGCTCTTGGCCGAACAGGGCACTGTGTGGCTTCCCTATACCCTCCGCAAGATGGACCACGCCTTCATGATGGGCCGGAAGGCCCGCTGGCATGAGACGGGTCGGCTCGATGCCCGGCCGTCGGAAATCTTCAAGCAGTTCTTCTATGTCGCCCCGTTCCCAGAGGAAAACGTCGAGCGTGTCGCCTCCGAGATCGGTGTCGAGTCGCTGGTGTTCGGCTCCGATTTCCCCCACGGCGAGGGTCTCGCTCGCCCGGCTGAGTATGCGGGCTCGCAGCTCTCGAGCTTCAGCGACGACATCACCCGCCGCATCATGAGGGACAACATGGAGGATTATCTTGCCCCCTGCCTGGCCTGATGTCCTCTCCTGAAAGCGGCCAGCTCGTTTCCTACGAAGCCCGTGAGGGCGTCTCGATCATCACGCTCGACCGCAGGCCGCTGAACGTATACGACGCTGCTTTCCTGGTGGAGTTTCAACACGCGTGGCAGGCTGCTCGCCGCGACGACCAGACCAGAGCCGTGCTCATGCGGGCCATGGGCAAGCACTTCTGCGCTGGGGCCAACATGGGCGACCGGGTGCCTGCGTCCGAAGGCGCCGCCGAGTTGTCGCCTCCCGATGAGATGCGGCTGATAAAGGAAACCATGAAGCCCACCATCGCCGCAGTACACGGCGGCTGCATCGGCGGAGGCCAGAGGATGGTGTGGCCCTGCGACATCATCTTCTGCGCCGAAGACGCATTCTTCATGGATCCGACGGCGAACATGGGGATCGGCGGAATCCAATCACATCTGCACACCTGGTTCTACGGGCCCCGACTGGCAAAGGAGATGATCTACAGCGGCGGCCGGCTGCCCGCTCAGCGGTTGCACGCCCTGGGGCAGGTCAATCGGATCTACCCAGACGTCGACACACTCCACGAAGAGGCCTTCGCTTTCGCCCGGGAGGTCGCCGCCAAAGATCCAGTGGCGCTGCGCCAGGCGAAGAGCGCCAGCGACATCACCATGGACATCATCGGCCAGCACTACGTCTTCTCCCGAATGCGAGAGCTGCTCGATGCGCCGGCCGCGTTCACGCTCCCGACCAACCAGGAGACCTGAGGCGATGCCGGCGACCGCGGCCTCCGCAGGCTGTTCAGCCCTGGGCTGCGCCGCCGACCGCTGATTTCTGGGCTGCTTGCACCGGCGGCGCCGTGCGCCAATCCTGGATCCCCTCGTCGAACTCGGCGAAGCCGACCTGCCGCTTGCCGTTGGACATCGAGGCCCAATGGGCGTGATTGAGCTGGTGTATCGAGAAGCAGGATTGCAGCGCGTTCGTGAATCCCATTGAATCCATCGTCTGGTTGACGGACTCTTTGACCAGCATCGCGGCCATGGTGGGGACAACTGCGATTCGCTCGGCGAACTCGACGGTTCGATCAAAGAGCTCGTCGCGTGGGAATACCTTGCTGACCATGCCGAGGCGGTGGGCCTCATCGGCATCGAGCGAGTCCCCGGTGAGCATCAGCTCCTTGGTCTTTCTGGGGCCGAATTCCCAGGGATGGGCGAAGTACTCGACCCCGGCCATCCCGAGCCGTGTGCCGACGACGTCGGCGAAGGTCGTATCGTCGGCTGCCACGATCAAGTCGCAACACCAAGCCAGCATCAGTCCCGCAGAGAACACTGGCCCATGGACCTGGGCAATGGTGATCTTGCGAAGGTTTCGCCATCGCAACGTGTTCTGGAAGTAGTAGTGCCATTCTTGGAGCATCATTCGCTCGGCCCCGGCTCGACTGCCGCCGTGGATGAACCGCGTGGGGTGGGAGGCGAACTCCTCGCGGGCCACGGACGAGCCCATGTCGTGACCAGACGAGAACATCGGCCCGTTTCCGCCGAGAATCACCACTCGGACATCGTCATCCCGCTCGGCCCGAAGGAACCCGTCGTCGAGCTCGACGAGCAGCCCGCGGTTCTGGGCATTTCGGGTGTCTGGACGGTCGAGCAATATCCGCACGACCCTCCCGCCATCGAGCTGCTCATACGTGATGAAGTCGTAGTCGGACATGATTTCTCCTTGCTCAATCCCGGGCAGGCTCTAGTGGTGCTGGCGTGATTGTAGATGGTTCACCCTGCGCGGCTCTGATGCTCCAATGTTAGGGTTTCGGCATCGCTGGGGCATTTGAGACATGGAAGTGAGACATGGAGGGCGAGTGGTGAAGCCCACCGCAGACAAGCCCGCAGAGGGCGGACAATGAACATCGACGAACTAATCCTGATCAGTGTGGACGACCATGTTGTCGAGCCTCCTGATCTCTTCGAGGGCCGGCTCTCGAAACGAGCCGGCGAAAGCGCTCCGTTCGTGACCCAGATGGAAAGCGGGCGAGACGTTTGGATGTTCGAAGGCCAGGCACTCCCCAATGTCGGACTGAACGCCGTCGCGGGCCGAGTTCCCGAGGAGTACGGACTCGATGCCACTTCGTTCGACCAGATGCGCGCCGGCTGCTACGACATCGATGAGCGCATACGGGACATGAACGTCAACGGTGTGCTCAGCTCCCTCAATTTCCCGAGCCTCACCGGATTTTGCGGCCAGCTCTTCTACTCGTGTCCCGATAAAGACATCGCTTTGGAGCTCGTCCGAGCGTACAACGATTGGCACATCGACGACTGGTGTGGCCGCCATCCCGGTCGGATGATTCCCATGGTGATCACCCCGCTTTGGGACCCGGATTTGATGGCTGCCGAAGTACACCGGGCCGCAGACAAGGGATGTCACGCGGTGAGTTTCTCGGAGAACCCCGAGAAGCTGGGCCTGCCCTCATTCCACACCGACCACTGGGACCCATTCTGGAGCGCTTGCTGCGACACCGGCACGGTGGTGAACCTCCACATCGGCTCCTCTTCCACCCTGGTCAGCACGGCGTCAGATGCTCCGATAGACACCTTGATTACCCTGCAACCGATGAACATCGTGCTCTGCGCGACCGACCTCTTGTGGTCGCCGGTGCTGCGCAAGTTCCGCGATCTGAGGTTTGCCCTCTCAGAGGGCGGGATCGGGTGGATCCCGTACTTCTTGGAACGCATCGACTACACGTATCGCCATCACAAACGGTGGACCAACCAGGATTTCGGCGATCAGCTACCAAGCGAAGTGTTCAACGAGCAGATTCTGACCTGTTTCATCGACGATGCCGTCGGCATGGAGATACGCCACCATCTCAATCTCAACCACATCCACTGGGAGTGCGACTATCCGCACTCTGACTCTACGTGGCCGAATGCTCCCGAAGAAGTGATGAGCTATCTCTCCAACCTTCCCGACGACGATGTCAACCGCATCACCCATCTCAACGCGATGCGCAATTATTCGTTCGACCCGTTTGCCCACATCCCCCAGGAGGATTGCACGGTCGGGGCGCTTAGAGCCCAGGCCACTGACGTCGACATCAGCCTGGTGAGCTACGGCACCGGGAAATTCCACGACGACGGAATCGTCACAGCCGTGACGCTGGCGGAGAGAATGGCCGGGGCCCGCTAATGGCGTGTCGCCTGCTTGGGCCAGGGGCTATACCAAAACCGTTACGGCCTGGTGTTTTTTGACATTAATTTCGAGTCCTGAGTAGGGTTTGCAAGCTCTATAGATGGTCGCGGGAGGAGAATATGAATATGGGGAAGTGGATTCGCCACACGCTTGGGCTGCTGCTGGTTTTCACCCTTGTCGCCGGCGCATGCGGCAACTCCGGTGACGAACAAAGCACCACCGCCCCGGCACCGTCAACCGACAACAGCTCAGACGACGCGCCGGCACCGTCAACCGACAACACCGCAGAGGACACCCCCGCACCGTCAACCGACGACAGCTCAGACGACGCGCCGGCACCGTCAACCGACAACACCGCAGAGGACACCCCCGCACCGTCAACCGACGACAGCTCAGACGACACCCCCGATGGACAACCAGTCGAAGTAGAAGAGCCGGATGACAGCCATGTGTTCATCCCGATCGAGGGTGTGCCTGGTGTGAATGACGATGAGATCAGCGTGGCCGTGATCGGCACCAAGTCCAACAACCCACTGGGAACCTGCATCCTTGACTGCTACACCACCGGCATCGAGGCCTACTTCGACATGATGAACAGCCAAGGCGGGCTCTATGGCCGTGAACTGGTGATCGGAGAACATCTCGACGATGAGCTGTTCAACAACCAGGCCACTTCCCTGGAGGTAATCGCCGAAGAGGACTCCCTGGCCGCATTCGTGTCCACCCTGTTGGCCAGCGGATTCGAAAGCCTCGACGAAGCACGAGTGCCGGCCTACAACTGGGGTATTCACGCCTCTGTCTCAAACGGCCTGATGTCTAATTTCCCTGTTCCTGCTCCCTCATGCCCAAACTGCACCGTTCGCCATATTCCCTACATGGCACAGATTTCCGGCGCTACCCGGGTGGCAGCACTGGGGTACGGCATATCCGAGAACTCCAAGGTTTGCGCCAACACCTATGCAGCGTCAATCGACCTTTACGGCGGCGACATCGGGGCTGAGACGGTATACATCAATGACGAAATAGCATTCGGCGTGCCAAACGGTGTCGGGCCTCAAGTCACCGAGATGATTGAAGCTGGTGTTGACTTCATCGCTTCATGCTTGGACTTGAACGCCATGAAGACCATTGCCCAGGAACTGGTGAGACAGGGCGTACGCGATCAGATTACCATGCACCATCCCAACAGCTATGACCACAACTTCGCGGCCGAAGCGGGAGACATATTCGACGGAGACCTTGTCTCCGTAACCTTCGCGCCATTGGAAACCAGTGGCTTAGCAGCAGTGGACGATTTTCTAGAGTGGACGGAGAGGCACGGCGGTCCAGTAGCTGAACAGACAATATTCGGATGGGTCAACGCCGACCTGTTCGTACAGGGCTTGAAGGCCGCAGGGCCCGAATTCGATCGCGAGTCGTTGATTGAGGCCACAAACACCCAGCTGACTTCGTATTCCGCCGGCGGCCTGGTCAGTCCCATCGATTGGTCTCGCCAGCACTTGGCCCCCACTGCCGAGGATCGTCTCACCAACGGTCCACCGCAAGAATGCGTGTCCATGGTGTGGATGCAGTCGGGTGCATTCGAATTGGCGACAGAGTCCGACTCGCCCTTCCTGTGCTGGGACAATTCGACATCTGACTGGGCCGAGCCCGAGCCGACCAACTTCGGCTGATTTTGAACCCTGGCAGCAGTGCCCTTCCCGACTAAGGATGCATAAGTGATCCTTGCTTCAGCCGGTGAGGACTTCTTCAGGGCGATTCTCCAGGGCACACCTCCGGGAACGGTGTTCGCCCTGGTGGCGCTCGGCTTCGTCCTGACGTACAAAACGTCGGGAGTCTTCAACCTGGCTTTCGGCGCCCAGGCCTACATCTCAGCCGCGCTCTACTTCCAGGCCAAGAATGAATGGGGTTGGCACGCTGCTCCGGCGTTGCTGCTAGCAGTCTTCGTGGTCGCCCCGCTCATCGGCCTCATCCTGGAGCGGGCGATTTTCCGGAGCCTTCGCACCGCTAGCGCAGTTGCCAAACTCGTGGTTGCCATCGGGTTGAATGTGGCTCTACCCGCCATATTCGAACTCGTCGTTGGGTATGAGCCCGTGGCGGGACGCACTCCGACCGGCATCGTCTCGGGCGGCGCCAGCGTTTTCTACGACCCCTTTGGCGTTTACCCCTTCAGTCGCGACGAACTGACTCAGATGGCTGTGGCACTCGCAGGGGTGCTGCTCTTGGGCGCCCTATTCCGCTACACATCCATCGGCTTGGCTATGCGAGCAGTGGTGGAGAGCCCCCGCATGACCGAGATGGCAGGAATCAGGGCAGACTGGGTATCGGCATTCGCCTGGGCCCTCTCGAGCGCTTTCGCCGGCATGGCCGGTGTGCTGATCGCCCCCCGCTTCAACACCCTCATCGCCCCCGACTTCTTCAACCTGGTGGTTGTGGCCATGGCCGCCGCTGCGATTGGCCGCCTTGTGAGCCTGCCCCGCGCCCTTGTCGGCGGACTGGCATTGGGCTGGTTCACTGCGGTGTTCAACACCTTCGTGCCCGACTGGGCCGAGACGTTCACCTGGCTAGAACCCTTCTCAGACAACCTCACACCGGCGATACCGTTCGTGGCGCTATTCGGGATATTGGTGCTGTGGCCCGAGATTCGGCGGGCCCGCGATGTTCCCGACCCGATGGCAGGGGTAGACCCACCGCCGCCGGTGCCCGCCAACCACGCCAGACACCCCTACTTGACCATCGGGGTTCGGGCATTCGCCGTGTGCTTCCTCATTCTCTTTGGCTGGGTGGCCTTCACCCAGGCCGACATTCGATGGCTCTTCCTCATCACCCAAGCGGTCATCTTGTCCACCATCTATCTCTCGATCACCGTCATCACCGGATTCGCGGGGCAGATATCGCTTTGCCAGGGCACATTCGCGGCTATCGGCGCCTTCACCGTCTTCCAGATGGCAGACCGCTGGGACACCTCTGTGCTATTGGCCGCCATTGTCGGCGCGCTAATCGCCTGCGGGGTGGGGGTACTCGTCTCCATACCAGTGTTGCGCCTGGCCGGGGTATGGCTGGCCATCGCCACGCTGGCCTTCGCCTATTTCTTCGACTCGGTGGTCGTCAAGTTCTCGTGGGTGGGCGGCGGCGATACGTCGCTGTTGCAGGGAACCCGCGTGCCCCGCCCCGAACTCGGCCCCTGGGACTTCGGCGACGACAAGTCGTTCCTCGTGCTAGCGGTCATCGTGTTGATCATCATGTCGTTCTTCGTCATCCAACTTCGCGAGGGAACCATCGGGCGTACACTGCGAGTGCTGCGGGGAAGCGAGGTCGCCGCAGAGTCCATCGGCATTTCCTCGGCGAAGGCAAGGATCGCAGCCTTTGCTGTTTCGGCCTTCATCGCCGGACTCGGCGGCGCCATGCTTTCGATGCATCAGGAGAACGTCAACTATTCGAACAACTTTGCGCCCGCCACCGCGCTGTTCTGGCTGGTGCTGGTGGTCTCTTTGAGCGCTCGAACCGTTGAAGGGGCCATCCAAGCCGGCGCGGCGTTCTCGCTATTTCCTCCGGTCATCCTCCAAGGAACCTTCCTCGGATGGATCTTGCGGTCTGAGGACCGCATCCCCGGGCTCTTCCCCATCTCCCCGAAATGGCGATTCGTGCTGTTTGGGCTGGCCTCCATTCAGTTCGCCCGCCATCCAGAGGGGCTGCTTGAGTTCGGCAAGCGGCGATCCACGGCACGACTCGATGCCCGTCTCTTCGAGAAATATCCGCTTGCCCAACGAAGCGGATCACAAGGCCTCACCGCCGAAGACCCTGCGCCGAAGAACAGCCAAGACGCCGCCGAAGACTCTGCGCCACAAGCCGCAGACGACAAGCTGGAGGCGGATTCGTGAGCTCCTTGCTGGAGGCCACGGGGATCTCCAAGGCTTTTGCCGGCATCCAAGCCCTAAGCGACGTGAACATCACCGTGGACCGGAACGAACGGGTTGGGCTGATAGGCCCCAACGGCGCCGGCAAGACAACCTTCTTCAACTGTCTCTTGGGCGTCCTCCCGATCGACAAGGGGGCGGTGTGGTTCGACGGCCAGAATCTTGAAGGGCTTCCCGTGAGTCGCCGCGCCCGCGCCGGCATAGGGAGGACGTTTCAGCGAATCGAGCTGTTCGACGAGACCACGGTGATGGAACACCTCTTGATCGCCGAGCGGATCTGCAATGGTTCTGGGGCATTCTGGAAGGACTTGCTGGGACTCGGGCGACCAAGGCCTGCCGAGATTCAAAGGTGCAACGAGGTGCTCGAACTCCTTGGGCTGCTCCACCTGGGCAATGAGCCCATTGAGACGCTCAGCCTTGGCCAGGGTCGGCTTGTGGAGGTGGGGCGGGCGCTCATGACCAACCCCGACCTCTTGCTCCTAGATGAGCCGAGTTCAGGTCTGGATCTGGAGGAGACTGCCTCACTGTCGGCAACGCTTCAGGCAATTCAGGCCGAGCGCGGGTTCTCTGTGCTGTTGGTAGAGCACGACATAGAGCTTGTCGCGGAGTTCACAGAGCGCAGCTACGTGCTCGAGTTCGGCACCTTGATTGCATCCGGAACCACCGCTGAGGTGCTCGCCTCCCCCGCGGTGCGCGCCGCATACCTCGGCACCTACGAGTTGGAAGCATGAGCGCCGAAGTCTCCCCGCCCCCGGTGCTCGCGATGACCGAGGTTGAAGCCTCCTATGGGCCCTTCCGCGCCCTGTTCGACGTGTCCTTCCGCATCGGCCCGGGCGAGGCCATCGGCCTCCTCGGCGCAAACGGGGCGGGCAAGACCGCAGTGGCCCGGATTGCCGGCGGGCTGCTGCCCCCTACGGCGGGAACCGTTGTGGTGGATGGCGTGGACATGGGCGGCGAGAACGCCTACAAATTTGCCCGCGCCGGCGTGGCCCATGCCCCCGAAGGGCGATCAGTGTTCGCTACCTTCACGGTGGAAGAGAACCTTGCCCTGTCATTCCGAAGAGCCTTGGGCCGCTCGGGAGTCAAGTCGGGCCTCAGCCGTGCCTTCGAGATATTTCCCCGGCTGGGAGAGCGAAAGAGTCAGCTCGCGGGCACGCTCTCCGGCGGCGAGCAGCGAATGTTATCGCTGGCCCGGGTAATGGTAGAAGAGCCCCGCCTGCTCATCGCCGACGAACTCTCCCTGGGTCTCGCCCCCATCATCATCGAAGAGGTGTACAAGGTTCTCCATTCGATTCGCCAAGCCGGAACCTCGTTGCTGGTGGTTGAACAACACGCCACCCATGCCTTGAGCCTCTGCGATCGGATCGTCGTGCTCGACCACGGGCGAGTGGTCTGGGAGGGTCCGAGCGACGATGCTCTAGGCGCCATCGAGTCGAGCCTGTTCAAAGGGTGACCGCGAGGGAGCGTTGCTCGTGACTGGAATCAGCATGCTTTGGCACACGACGGCCATGGTCGCCGACTACAGCACATGCCTGGAACCGCTTCAGCGCTTGTTTGGGGCAACAGTGATGCACGAGACCACTTCTGTGGAGCCTGGGGTCGGCCGTCACGGC
Organism: Candidatus Poriferisocius sp.; assembly: GCF_965208475.1. GTDB lineage: Bacteria > Actinomycetota > Acidimicrobiia > Acidimicrobiales > Bin134 > Poriferisocius. The sequence goes on from NZ_OZ242338.1 coordinate 2,501,126, forward strand.
GGGATGATATGGCTGGGCGACAACTCCCTTGAGCTGGGCGCCCCCGCGGGGGAGCAATCACCGGTCAGGAACTTCGTGGAAAAGTGGGGCGGGGGGATGCACTCCATCGCAGTGCAAGTCGACGACGCCAAGGCCACCGCTGAGCGGCTTGCCCGACACCACGCAACCCCGCAAGTCTGGCTCGACGACCACATCTTCTTTTCCAAGCCCCAACAGACCGCTGGCCTGCTGCTTGAATGGGCCAGCCGGCACACCGACGACGATCCTCGCTGGGGCTACCCGCTCAAGCCCGGTATCAAGGCGCCGCTGACTCCGGCTCTGCAATACGCATTCGTCACCGCAGTGGTGGACAACCCTCCCCAAGTGGCCGCCCGGCTGGCCGACTTGTTCGCTACCGAGGTGCTGAGAGTTTCCGAGGACGCCGCCGTTGACGAGATCGGCGCAATCGTGTCGCTGAAGGATTGCCTGCTATTGCTGTTCCCGATGCCCCCCGAAGGCACATCTCGGGAAGTTTGGGGCAGCCACATCGCCCGCAATCGGTTCCATGCCCAGGGTTTGCGCGTGGCCAACCTGGCTGATTCCGTGGCCAAGCTGGCACCACATGGTGTCCGACCGGCAGCCCAGATTGCGGGAATGACGTTTCTGGATCCGAACGCACTTCCCATTCCGACATTCCTCGTCGAAGAGCTCCTTCCCGAGGATCCGCGGCGGCCAGAAGGGCCTGATTTGGAGAGCTTCCCCCGTCACAAGGCAACGAGCGCATGAAGATCGGCATCCACCTGCCCGAGCAGCAGATCGGCTTTGACCCCGGCGTGGTGCGAGACTTCGCAGTGGTGGCCGAGGAGCTCGGCTTTGACTACATCACGTGCGTGGACCACGTTCTCGGCACGCCGCACGACCGGCGGGATCCCCCCTTCCACGAACTCGGAATCTACGACGAGAACAGCGTCTTCCATGAACCCTTCACGCTGTTCGCCTACTGGGCTGCCGTTACAACGCGCATCGAGTTGGTCACCTCGGTGCTGGTCCTGCCCCAGCGCCAGACCGCACTGGTCGCCAAGCAGGCGGCCGAGCTGGCCATTCTCAGCAATCACCGGCTGCGGATGGGCGTCGGCAGCGGTTGGAATTACATCGAGTACGAAACCCTGGGCACCGACTACCACACCCGGGGACCTCGCCTGGAAGAACAGGTTAGGGTTGTGCGCCGCCTTTGGAGCGAGCCGGTGCTTGAATTCGCTGGAGACCACCATCGGATCGACCGCGCCGGTTTAAACCCCCTGCTCGACCGGCCCGTTCCCATTTGGTTTGGCGGGTTCGCTCGGGTTCAGCAGGATCGCTGCGCTCGGATCGGCGACGGATTCATGTGGGCCGGCAACACCAGGCTGTCGCGAGCGGGCAACGAATTCATCAGGACCAGGGCCGCCGAGGCCGGCCGCGACCCCGGCACAATCGGGTTCCAGGCCAACCTCGGCGAAGCCGGCGACCTCGGCCACGAGGTCGAGGCCTGGGCTGAGGCCGGGGGGACCCACGCCACGGTAGGCCTCGGCGATGGGCGCGGCGCCGAATTCATCGATGCCCTGATCCGGGTGCGAGAACAGCTCGGCGATGCGATTGCCGTGTCTTCGGCGCCCTCAGAACAGGAAGCTACCGATGGTGAGAAGCTCTCATGACATCGACCTTCCCAGGCGCTGGTGATCAGGAATGGCAGCCCTCCACCACCGATGAGAAGCTGGACCATTTGCGATCGGCCCAGCAGATCCAACAGCTGCCGATGCGCTACGCGCTTGCCATCGACAGCCGCGACATGGACGCCTTGGCCGAGCTCTTCGTGGAGGACGTCCGGGTCGGAAAGCGGCTCTATGGGCGAGACGAGCTCAAGCGCTGGATGACCACGACCCTGGCCAAACTCGGTCGGACCATCCATTTGGTGGCCAATCACATCTTGAGCTTCAGCGACGCCGACCATGCAACCGGCGTCGTCTACTGCCGCGACGAGGTGGAGCGTGACGGGTATTGGATTGTCGGACACCTTCAATACTGGGATACCTACGAGCGGCGAGGTGGACGGTGGTACTTCGTTCGGCGTCTCTACAACCGTTGGGGGGTGGTGGACGAGGTCGTCAGAACGAGGATCGATTTCGAAGACCAAGGCCTGACGGCCCACGAGCTTCCCCACGCCTGGCCGACTTGGAAGCAGTTCCAAGACCAGGGTTTCCCCGAGTGAAGTGAGGTAATTCGCCAAGGGCGGCCACCGGCCCCCGGCCCGCGGACTTTGCGCGTAGGGGCGCAAAAGCCGAGGTAGCGCCGGTTTCGCGTTCCTTGCAGTGGTGGTGTGGGCAGTTCTAGTGTAGCAGCATCAGCGGGGCTGTGGCGGTGCAGTCTGCTTCCCCCTAGTCATTGAGAGGTTGTTTATGAGGATCGGTGGTGTGGGTGCCAAAAGTTTGGCGGCTGTGGTGTTGGCGGCTGTGGTGCTGGCAGCGGCGTTGGCGGCCTCGCCGGCGACCGCCGCCCCGGAAGCGCCGGTTCCTCCCTCCGCGCCGGAGGTGCCTGCTGGTGGTGGCACCGTCGGCGATCTTCCCGGCCTTCCGAGCGCTGAGCCGGTTCCCGCAGAGCCCGCAGGGCCGGTTCCTTTTGAGGGCCCTGGGCTTGTCGGGGGCCCCGACCTAGGGGGACAACCGCTCGGGCCGGCACCCGATAACGGGTTCAGCGTGTCGGATTTGTTCGACGACGACGGCGTGTACCACTGGGTCGACGGGGACCGCGTGGTGCAGATTCGCCCAGTCGTCGTCGGTGCTGACGGGGTGTCTGCCGGTGCGGGCTCGTCGGCGGCGCTGACCGAAGCAAACCTGCCGCGCGAGTTCGTCGATGACACCGGCCAGACGCTGTATCTCAGTGACGGAGTCGTTGTCGTGTTCCGCTCTGAGGCGTCTGCGGCCGAGGTCAGCGCCACTCTGGCCCGCCACGGCATCGCAGCCGCCGACGCGGCTCCGATTGACGGCTTTCACAACGGGTACTTGATCACAGCCTCCGCTGTCGACTCGCTGCGGCTGGCCGCGGCTCTGCCCCGCGACCCGGCGGTGGACTCGGCATCACCCAATTGGCACTCGCCCGACGTCGTCGAAAACGTAAGCCAGGCGGAGGTGAATTGGTGCAAGTCGTATGCGTCGGATTCGACGTCTGATGAATTGTTGCCCTGCTCGTGGCATCTCGACGCGGATACGTCGTATCGCGCCCGATCGTCACTGGCTGACCCGCAGGTCGATATCAATATCGGGGATGCGTGGAACAAGACCAAGGGCCAAGGCGTGACGGTGGCCATCGTGGACCGTCACTGGAACGGTGGCCATGAGGACCTCGCAGACAACGTCAACACCTCGCTCGATTCGAACTGGAGTCGGTGGTCCGGCGAGCCAAACGCGATCCAGATTGGTTCGATTCTTTGGCTTGTTACAGGACCGATCCCGCACGGAACGAATGTGGCGGGGATTGTCGGGGCCCGCGACAACCTAGTGGGCGGGCGGGGCGTGGCACCGCGCGCCGCGCTGACCAATTTCGATTACGTTGATAGTCAGACTGCCGCGAACTTCTTGGCGGCCTGGACCCGCCACAGCGACGTTGTCGGAGTGTCGAACCACAGTTACGGCAAATCTGCCAGACCAGGCCTCAGCCGGGTGGACAGCGCATGGGTAAGCGCAGTCGATGGCGCTTTGAGCAGCGGCTACGGGGGCTTGGGCACGGTGTTCGTAGCAGCGGCGGGCAACGCCAAGAATCTCAGTCGTATGCCGTATTCCGGGCTGGCCACGCTCCAGGAGCGGATTAACCACCGGGGCCTGATGGTGGTCTGCGCTGTCGGGGCCGACGGCACCAGTTCGCACTATTCCAGCGAGGGCTCCAACCTGTGGCTGTGCGCCCCGTCGACTGGCACTTCCGGCTTGGGCCTCGTCGCCCCGCAGAGCAACGACCAGTACACCTTGGGTTTTGGCGGGACGAGCGGGTCGGCGCCTCAGGTCAGCGGGGTCGCGGCGCTGGTGCGCAGTGTGAACCCCTATCTGACGTGGCGCGACATAAAGCTGCTGCTGGCCGACACTGCGTTCAAGAATGATGCCGGCGACAGCTCGTGGCTGCCGGGCGCGGCCAAGTACTCGAACAGCACCCAGAACTACAGCTTCAGTCACAAGTACGGGTTCGGCGTGGTCGACGCGCAGGCCGCGGTGGACGCGGCATTCTCGTGGCCGCTGCTCCCGGCGGAAAAGAACACCACGGTGTCGTCGCCGAGCCTCGACTCATCAATCAACACCAAGAACAACGAGTTCACGCTGGACGTGCAGAGCCCGATCGATTTCGTCGAGCACGTGAACTTCAAGATCGACATGAGGGCCGACAAGTTCCGCGACTTCGACGTCGTGCTGGTCTCGCCGACGGGACGAGAGTCGGTGATCACCACCTACGCGCCGACCTGCAAAATTGCATGCGGGCTGGACGGGAGTTTCACTTTCGGCACCGCCCGCCATCTGGGCGAGGACCCCTCCGGTACTTGGACGCTGCGTCTGGTATACCGCGGCACGATTGACAAGAACTCGACGGCAGCTTCGCTTCCCCTGCTGAGGTCGTGGAGCATCACCGTGTACGGCCACACCTCGGAGGCGGCGGTGCTGGCGCCGTCGCTGACGCTGAGCGCAGGCGGTGACTCGATCGAAACAGCAGTGCCCGAGGGCGGAAAGCTGCAAGTGACCGCCACCCTCCACAACGGCGCCTTGACACAAGACTTGGTAGTGCCCGTCAGCGTGACGCCGATTTCGGCTTCAGGACCCACCGACGCGGCCGCCGACTACAGCGCTCTGCCAACGGTGACCATCCCAGCCGGGTCCACCAGCGGAATCGGGCTCATTGCCATCACCGACGACGAAGACGACGAAGGCGACGAGACTTTCACCGTCGGGCTGGGCACCCCGCCCGACGGCTACCAAGCACTCGGTGTCGCCACAACCGTCACCATCACCAATGACGATGTGACGCCGCCGGAGGTGTCGGTCACCGCCGGGCCACCGGTGACCGAGGGCAGCGACGCGGTGTTCACGGTGACGGCATCTCCCCCGCCCACCGCGGCGGTGACAGTGAAGGTGAGCGTGGCGCAGTCGGGCGACTTCGGGGCGGCGACCGGCACGCGAACGGTGACAGTCCCCCCGAGCGGCTCGGTGTTGCTCGAACTGCCCACTGTCGACGACACCGTCGACGAAGACGACGGCTCGGTGACGGTGCAGGTGCTGGCAGACATCGGCTACACGGTGGGCTCGGCGTCGTCAGCGTCGGTGAGCGTTGCCGACAACGATGTGCCCGCGGTATCGATTCATACCGGGCCAGGGGTGACCGAGGGCGACGACGCGGTGTTCTCGGTGACGGCATCGCCTGCACCCGCCGCAGCGGTGACGGTGAACGTTGAGGTCGCGGCGCAGTCGGGCGACTTCGGGGCGGCGACCGGCACGCGAACGGTGACAGTGCCAACCAGCGGCTCGACGTGGTTCGCCGTGCCCACCGTCGACGACAGCGCCGACGAAGACGACGGCTCGGTATCGGCGCAGGTGCTGGCCGGCAGCGGCTACACGGTGGGCGTACCGTCGACGGCATCGGTGGACGTCGCCGACGACGACCCCGACCTGCCGAAGGTGTCTGTGTCGGCTGGGCCACAGGTGACCGAGGGCGCCGGCGCGGTGTTCACGGTGACGGCATCGCCTACACCCACCTCAGCGCTGACCGTCCAAATCAAGGTCGCAGCATCAGGCGATTACGGCGCCACGACCGGCACGAGAACGGTGACAGTCCCCCCGAGCGGCACGGCGTCGCTCACCGTGGCCACCACAAACGACAGCGCCGACGAAGACGACGGCTCGGTAACGGCACAGGTGCTGGCCGGCAGCGGCTACCGAGTCGGCGCACCGTCGACGGCATCGGTGGACGTCGCCGACGACGACCCCGACCTGCCGAAGGTGTCTGTGTCGGCTGGGCCACAGGTGACCGAGGGCGCCGACGCGGTGTTCACCGTGTCGGCATCGCCTACACCCACCTCAGCGCTGACCGTCCAGATAAACGTTGATGAGTCGGGCGATTACGGCGCGGCGACCGGCACGCGAACGGTGACAGTGCCTACTGGCGGCACGGCGTCGTTCACCGTGCCCACCGCTGACGACGGCGCCGACGAAGACGACGGCTCGGTTTCGGCGCAGGTGCTGGCCGGCAGCGGCTACCGAGTCGGCGCACCGTCGACGGCATCGGTGAACGTCGCCGACAACGATGTGCCCGCGGTATCGATCACGGCCGGGCCGGGGGTGACCGAGGGCGGCGGCGCGGTGTTCACCGTGTCGGCATCGCCTACACCCGCCTCGGTGCTGACCGTCCAGATCAAGGTCGCGGAGTCAGGCGATTTCGGCGCGGCGACCGGCACGCGGTCGGTGACAGTGCCTACCGGCGGCTCGGCGTCGTTCACCGTGGCCACCGTCGACGACAGGGCCGACGAAGCCGACGGCTCGATCACCGCGACGCTGGTCGACGGCGCCGGCTACGACCTGGGCACGAACAAGTCTGCGACGGTCAATGTCACCGACAACGACAGCCCGCCGCCGGTGGTGACTTTGTCGGGTAGGGGCGGTACAACCGAGGGCGCGTACGCGTGGTTCACGCTGTGGGCTTCGCCTGGGCCGAGGGAATATATACGGGTTCAGGTGAAGGTGGGGCAGTCGGGCGATTTCACTACTCGGACAGGTTTGAGGACGGTAAGGATATGGCGGCACGCTGACATCCATAACCAAGTGACGTTCATTATTCCCACGATCGATGACGGCATCGACGAGGCTGACGGTTCGGTATCGGCACAGGTGATGCCGGACGACGGCTACACGGTCGGCACGCCGTCTTCGGCGTCGGTCCCAGTCTTCGACAACGACGACCCGATCCCAGTGGTGTCGGTCACCGCCGGGCCGGGGGTTACCGAGGGCAGCGGCGCGGTGTTCACGGTGACGGCATCACCGCCACCTGCCTCAGCGCTAACGGTGAAGGTGAAGGTCGCGGAGTCAGGCGATTACGGCGCCGCGACCGGAACACGAACGGTAACAGTCCCCACCGGCGGCTCGACGTCGTTCACCGTGGCCACCACCGACGACAGCGCCGACGAAGCCGACGGCTCCATCACCGCGACGCTGGTCGACGGCGCCGGCTACACGGTCGGCACACCGCCTTCGGCATCGGTGAGCGTCACCGACGACGACATCTTGTCGACGCCGGATGCGCCGGCGGTGTCGGTCACCGCCGGGCCGGGGGTTACCGAGGGCAGCGGCGCGGTGTTCACGGTGACGGCATCACCGCCACCTGCCTCGGCGCTGACGGTGAAGGTGAAGGTCGCGGAGTCAGGCGATTACGGCGCGGCGACCGGAACACGAACGGTAACAGTCCCCACCGGCGGCTCGACGTCGTTCACCGTGACCACCACCGACGACAGCGCCGACGAGGCCGACGGCTCCATCACCGCGACCCTGGTCGACGGCGCCGGCTACACGGTCGGCACACCGCCTTCGGCGTCGGTCAGCGTCACCGACAACGACGTGCCGGAGCTGTCGGTCACCGCCGGGCCACCGGTTACCGAGGGCAGCGGCGCGGTGTTCACGGTGACGGCATCACCTGCACCTGCCGCGCCGCTGACGGTAAAAGTGAAGGTCGCGCAGTCGGGCGAATTCGCGACGCGGACAGGTTTGAAAACGCTAACGATGGCACCGAGCGTTCATGGTTTCAGGTCGGTGTCGTTCTCGGTTCCCACGGTCGATGACGACATCAGCGAGGCTGACGGCTCGGTATCGGCACAGGTGCTGGCCGGCAGCGGCTACACGCTTTCAGCCACCGCAAGCACCGCGACGGTCACGGTCGCCGACAACGACATTATCCCGGTGGTGTCGATCACCGGCGGCGGTGGTGTGACCGAGGGCGGCAACGCCTCATACACCCTGACCGCGAACCCGCCGCCCACCTCGAACCTCCCCGTGCAGGTCAAAATAACCCAGACCGGCGACTACGGCGCCACCACCGGCACCCGAACAGTCACAGTCCCCACCGGCGGCACCACCACCTTCACCGTGCCCACCACCAACGACAACACCGACGAGGCTGACGGAACGGTAACCGCCACCCTCATCGACGGCGCAGACTACGACCTCGGAACCGCCAAAACCGCCACCGTCGACATCACCGACGACGACGACCCGCCGGTGATCCCGGTGGTGTCGATCACCGGCGGCGCCGGCGTGACCGAGGGCGGCAACGCCTCATACACCCTGACCGCGAACCCGCCGCCCACCTCGAACCTCCCCGTGCAGGTCAAAATAACCCAGACCGGCGACTACGGCGCCACCACCGGCACCCGAACAGTCACAGTCCCCACCGGCGGCACCACCACCTTCACCGTGCCCACCACCAACGACAACACCGACGAGGCTGACGGCTCTGTCACCGCCACCCTCGTCGACGGCGCAGACTACGACCTCGGAACCGCCAAAACCGCCACCGTCGACATCACCGACGACGACGACCCGCCGCCGGTGATCCCGGTGGTGTCGATAACCGGCGGCGCCGGTGTGACCGAGGGCGGCTCTGCGTCGTTCACGGTGACCGCGAACCCGCCGCCCGCCTCGAACCTCTCGGTGCAGGTCAAAATAACCCAGACCGGCGACTACGGCGCCGCCACCGGCACCCGAACAGTCACAGTCCCCACCGGCGGCACCACCACCTTCACCGTGCCCACCACCAACGACAACACCGACGAGGCTGACGGGTCGGTAACGGTGACGGTGGTCGACGGCACGGATTACGACGTGGGCACCGCCTCGGCGTCGGTCAGCGTCGCTGACGACGACGACCCGCCGCTTGGCGAATCGGCGTTGATTGCGGAGGTGAATGCGCATATCGCGGATTTCACGAGCCGGAACCATGCGAACGGGTCCGTGATTGGAATCTGATCTTGGATCGGCTTGAGGGTCGGACGGGTATGAGCGATGCGGATATCGCTGTGTGGCTTGAGAGGTCGCGGCGGTATGGCTGGCAGGATGGTGTCACGACGCTGCCGAAGGTGCAGGCGTTGTTGGCAGCGCCGCAGCCGGTCAGTGTGCCGGAGGTGAACATCACCGGTTCTGTTGGTGGTACGGAGGGTTCTGATGTGTCGTTCACGGTGAGCGCGGTTCCGCCGCCGGCTGTGGATCTGGCGGTGGGCGTGTCGGTGTCGGTGTCGGGCGATTTCGGCGTGTCGTCTGGCACGAGGACGGTGACGATCCCGGCGGGGCAGTCTTCCAAGACGGTGACTTTGTCGACGTCGGATGATTCGGTCGATGAGGCTGACGGTTCGGTGACGCTGACGTTGAACAGCGGCGGCGGTTACACCGTCGGTTCGCTGTCGTCGCAAACAGTGCAGGTGCTCGACGATGACGACCCGCCGCCGGTGATCCCGGTGGTGTCGATCACCGGCGGCGCCGGTGTGACTGAGGGCGGTTCTGCGTCGTTCACGGTGACCGCGAGCCCGCCGCCTGCCTCGAACCTCTCGGTGCAGGTCAAGATAACCCAAACCGGCGACTACGGCGCCGCCACCGGCACCCGAACAGTCACAATACCCGTCGGCGGCACAGCCACGTTCACCGTGCCCACCACCAACGACAACACCGACGAAGCTGACGGCTCTGTCACCGCCACCCTCATCGACGGCGCAGACTACGACCTCGCCTCCACCAAAACCGCAACCGTCAACGTCGCCGACAACGACGATCCGCCGCCGGTGATCCCGGTGGTGTCGATAACCGGCGGCGGCGGTGTGACCGAGGGCGGTTCTGCGTCATTCACCGTGAGCGCCGATGCGGCGCCGGCTGCGGACCTGCCGGTGAGCGTCACGGTTGCTGCGTCGGGTGATTACGGCGTCGTGACGGGCTCTCGGACTGTGACGATCGCCGCGGGCACGACCAGCAAGGTCCTGTCGGTGGCGACGGTCGGCGACTCGGTCGACGAGGCCGACGGCTCGGTGTCGGTGACGGTGGCCGACGGCGCCGACTACGACGTTGGCACTGCCACGGCGACGGTCAACATCGCCGACGATGACGATCCGCCGCCGGTGATCCCGGTGGTGTCGATAACCGGCGGCGGCGGCGTGACTGAGGGCGGTTCTGCGTCGTTCACGGTGACCGCGAGCCCGCCGCCTGCCTCGAACCTCTCGGTGCAGGTCAAAATAACCCAGACCGGCGACTACGGCGCCACCACCGGCACCCGAACAGTCACAATACCCACCGGCGGCACCACCACGTTCACCGTGCCCACCACCAACGACAACACCGACGAGGCCGACGGAACGGTAACCGCCACCCTCATCGACGGCGCAGACTACGACCTCGGAACCGCCAAAACCGCCACCGTCGACATCGCCGACGACGACGACCCGCCGCCGCCCCAGACCACGGCCACCATAACGGTCGAGGACGCCTCGGGCACCGAGGGCGGCGAAGTGCAGTTCACGGTGACGCTCTCCGAGGCGTCAAACCACGAGGTAACCGTGAACTGGGTCTCCATGACCGCATGGCACCTTATGGACGCCCGGGCCCACTCGACCGACTACTTCTACGGGGGCGGCACGCTGGTGTTCGCTCCAGGAGAAACCACCAAGACCGCAGAAGTATGGCTACGACAAGACAGCCACGACGAACCAGACGAGTACTTCGCAGTCGAGGCCCACTTCCCTGGCAGGTTCTTCGAAAGCAGAACCCAGGGAACCATGACCATCATCGACGACGACTAACCCGCCGCAACCGCAAAGCCCGAACCGCCCCTGGCCCAGGGCGGTCGCGCCCGGCCAACTTGTCGAGGGCGAATATGGACGGAACGGTATCGGCACAGGTGCTGGCCGACAACGGCTACACCATCGGACAACAGGCGTCGCGAACCGCGCCGATCGGCGCCGCCAACAACACCGCCAAAGCCAAAGCCACCATCACCCCCTAACCCCCATTGGCTCGGCACCCCGGGTACCCGACACGCCGCTAGGTGGGTGCGAACCCAGGCAGTCTTTGAGATAGGGGTGTTGTGGCTGGTCTAGGGTGTTTGCGGTGAGGAGTCGGCGGAGCCTCAGGTCTCTTTTGGTGCTGCGGTTGGGGGCTGGGGGTTTGGTGTTGGCGCTTTTGGGCGGGGCGCTCCACAGCGCGCCGGCGGTGGGCGAGCCGGCGCAGTTCGAGTCGGCGTTCGCCGCTGGGGGCGGGGCTGTGGTGGGGGTGGAGTCGCCGGCGGTCGATGGCGGGGAGTTGGGCTCAGGCGACGGGCCTGCCCCTGGGGATGATGGGGAGTTCGGTTTGGGCGACGGGCTGGCGCCTGAGGACGGGTTGGGCGGTCCGGGGCTGGGCGAGGCGGTGCATGAGTTGGGGGTTTTGGATCTGGTGGGCCCCGACGGTGTTTGGACCATGCAAGACGGTGGCCGCGCGGTTCCGCTGCGCCTGTTGGGTGAGTCGGAGGTCGCGGAGCTGGGCGATGCCCGGTCGTTGGCCGCGTCGTCGGCGGCCACCGCCTATGCGCCGGGAGCGGCTGGGAACGCGTCGGGGGCCTCAGCGTCGGGAGCGGGAGCAGCCGCGAGGCCCGACACCTGGTTCGTGTCCGACACCGGGCAGCCGCATCTTTTGGTGGGCGGAGTGAACGTGCTGTTCGGTCCGCATGTGGGCGGGCCGGCAATCGACGCGGTGTGGCGCCGCCACGGCGTCGCGCCGGAACGGGTGTCGCCGCTGGGCGAGCTGCCCAACGCGTTCTTGGTGAAGACGGTCTCTGACGCGGAGTCGCTGCGTCTGGCCGACGCGTTGTCGGCCGAGCCGGGTGTGGAGGCCGCGGTTCCCAACACGTTCACGCCGTTCGAGATGGGGCAGGTCTCGTCGGTCGCCTCGGGAGACTGTTCGGTCGCCTACCAGGGCTGTACCTGGCACACGGCGGATGCGAGGAGCCGATGCAACGCATACACCGACCCCTGGCCCGACGAGCTGTCGAGCTGCCAGTGGCACCTGGACGCGTCGGGCGACTACCGGTTTTCCCCGTATTGGGTGCCGGTGCGAGTCAGCGATCCGAGGATCGATATCAACATCGGCGATGTGTGGTCCACGACGATGGGGGCCGGGGTGACGGTGGCGGTGGTGGACACCACCTGGAATCCGAACCACGAGGACCTCGTCGACAACGTGGACAAAGCGCGGACCAGGAACATGTGTTACCACATATATTTTGAGAGCCTGACTCACGCCACTGCGGTTGCCGGGGTTGTCGGCGCCCGCGACAACGCGGTGGGCGGGCGCGGGGTCGCGCCCCGGGCCACGCTGGTGAACTACAACCTGTTGGACTGCTATTCCTCGGCGAAGAGGGCCGAGGCGCTGACGCTCGACATGGCGACGGTGGCGGTGGCCAACCACAGCTACGGCGATCCTCCTAGCCAGGGGCTCTCTCCGGCTGGCTCGATTTTTCAGCGGGCTTTGGAGACCAGCCTCGAGCAGGGGTTCGGCGGCAAGGGGACCTCCCATGTGACGTCGGCCGGCAATGGCCGCGACAGCACTCGTCCAGGACGCTACTGGGAGGCCGTGGAGGCCTCCAACAACCATCGCGGCATGATCACGGTGTGCGCGGTGAACTCGGCGGGGATACAGGCAGATTTCTCCGAGGAGGGCCCCAGTCTTTGGGTGTGCGGGCTGGCAAGGGAGCGGGGCCAGGCGGGGATCCTGGCGCCTGTGAGCCAGAATCACTACACCGCCCATTTCGGCGGAACCAGCGCGGCTGCGCCGATGGTGTCGGGGGTGATCGCGTTGATGCGCAGCGTGAACGCCGAGTTGACGTGGCGGGATGTGAAGGTGATCCTGGCCGACACGGCGCTCATAGTCGACGCGCAGGACTCGGGCTGGATGAGCGGCGCCCGGAAGTACAGTTCGACAGGGCCGGGGGCCGAGGTGTACTTGTTCAACTACCGGTACGGCTTCGGTTTGGTGGACGCCGAGGCCGCGGTGGCTGCCGCTGCGGGCTGGACGCTGTTGCCCCCGATGCAGACTTACGCGGCTTCGCACACCGGCGATGTGGCGCTGCCGGGGCGCGGCGGGGAGATCGAACTGGCCCTGGATTTGCAGACGAGCATCGATTTCACCGAGCACGTCAAGGTCACCGTCGCCGGCGACATATCGGACGTCCGCGACTATCGGTGGACGCTGGTGTCGCCGTCGGGCGCCGAGTCCCTCCTGGCACCGGAAGACAGTGATTGCAGGGTGGGCCGGTGCTCGTTGCGGGGCTCGTTCGATTTCGGGTCGTCGCGCCACCTGGGCGAGAACGCGAGGGGCACTTGGAAGCTGAGAATCCAGCACATGCCGACCTGGCCGAACTGCGGTGATCGCCGATTCCGGCACCCCTTGCACTGCGACGACAGCTACAGGGAGGTCATCAGCTCGTGGGGCGTCAAGGTGACGGGGCACACGGGCGGGCCGACGGAGCCGGTTTCTTTGTCGGTTTCGGCGGCGAGCGTCGCGGAGGGTGGGAGTGTGGATGTGGCGGTGTCGGTGGGCGGCCCGGCGCCGACCGAGGATCTGGTGGTGCCGCTGGCGTTCGCCGGTGTGTCTGCTTCGGCGGGCACCGACTACACCGCGCTGGCGTCGGTGACGGTGCCGGCGGGTTCGTCGTCGGCGACGGCCCAGATTTCGATCGCCCAGGACGTGGTGCATGAGGGGGAGGAGTCGTTCGCGGTGAGGCTTGGTGCTTTGCCGTTGGGGTATCGGCCCGCGTCGGGGATGGTTGTGGTGGCGATCGACGACGATGATCCGCTGCCTGTGCTGTCGTTGCACGCCGCGAGCGCGTCGGTGGCCGAGGGCGGCTCGGTGGATTTCACCGCGCGGCTCAGCGGCTTGTCGTCGAAGGATGTGACGGTCAACCTGTCCGCGTCTGCGGTCGCTCCGGCGGTGGCCGGCGACGGGTGGCTGGGCTCGCCGGCGGTGTTGAGGGTCCCGGCGGGCTCGACGGCGAGTTCGGGGCCGGTGGCGTTCGCGGCGTCGCAGAACGACGTGTACGAGCTGTCGGGGTCGGCGGCGAAGACGTTCGAGGTGTCCGCTGCGGTGAGCGGCGGCAACGGCGTGGCCGATCCGGCTGCGATCACGTTGAGGATCGTCGACGACGAGTCCGCCCCGGTGGTGTCCATAGCGGCGGGCCCCGCTGTGGCGGAGGGTTCGGCGGCGGAGTTCACCCTCACCGCCGACCCGTTGCCGTCGGCCGGTCTGGCGGTGGGCGTGACGGTGGCCCAGCAGGGCGCGTTCGGCGCCACAACGGGCGCGCGGACGGTCACCATTCCCGCGTCGGGCCGCGCGGTGCTGTCGGTGAGGACCACCGGCGACTCGGTTGGGGAGCCCGACGGGTCGGTTACTGTGACGGTCGTCGCGGGCGCCGATTACACGCCGCCGTCGGAACCGTCGGCCACTGTGGCGGTGTTCGACGACGACGCTGCGAGGCTTCGGGTGTCGATAGCGGCGGGCCCGGATGTCGCGGAGGGCTCGGCGGCGGAGTTCACCCTCACCGCCGATTCGGCGCCGCCGGCCGGTCTGGCGGTGGGCGTGACGGTGGCCGAGCAGGGCGCGTTCGGCGTCACAGCTGGCCCGCGGACGGTGATGGTCCCTGTTTCGGGCCGGGTTGTGCTGTCGGTGGCAACGGTTGGCGATTCGTTAGGGGAGCCCGACGGGTCGGTTACCGTCGCGCTGGTCGACGGCCTCGCCTACGACCTGGGCGCCAGCAGCACGGCGGCCGTCGCGGTGGCCGACGACGACGGAGGCCCGGTGCCGGTGGCGGTCTCTTTGTCGGCGGCGGACGCCTCGATTTCTGAGAACGGGGGCGCGACCGATTTCGAGATCGCTTTGAGCCGGGCGCTCAGAGCCGGCGAGGTGGTGAGCGTGCCGATAACGGTGTCGGGTGTGCCGGGCAGCGACTGGCGGCTGGGCGACCCGGCGGGGCCGGGCGTGGTGCGCACCGGCTATGGCAGCGCCACCGCGGTGGAGTTCACCGCGGGAGGGAGCATGGCGGTGATGCGCTTCGAGGCCATAGACGACGACGCTGCGTTCGACCGGCCGATCACGTTCGCGTTCGGCACCGGAACAAGAGCCCCGACCCATTCGGGCGTCGCCGGAGGTCTCGCGCTCGGCGGGCCGGTGACCATCACCGTCGCCGACAACGACCTGCCGCCTGCGTGCGCCGGCAGGCCGACGGTGTCGGTGGCCGACGCTGCCGCTGTGCGGGGCGAAGACCTCGAGTTCGTCATCAGCTTGAGCTGCCGCTACAGCGGCAGCATCACGGCGCACTACTACGTCGTGTACGGGGACGACTGGTCCCCCACCAAGTCGGTGACGTTCGCCAGCGGCGACACGTCCGCGACGGTGAGCGTGCCCACCGCCGACGCCGCCGAGGTCCTCCTCAGCGTGGTGTGGGCCCCGGGCGCGGCCAACGCCCTAGGGCAGCCCAAAGGAACCGGCACCATCACCGACACCCTGCCGGCGGTCGCCATCTCCGCCGGCGCCGACATCACCGAGGGCGCCGCCGCGGCGTTCACCATAACCGCGGTGCCCGCACCCACAAGCCCGCTCACCGTCACCATGGACGTCTCCCAGACCGGCGACTTCGCCTACCAGTCGGGGCGGCGAACCCTCGTGTTGAGCAACGGCACCGCGACTTTCTACGTCGCGACCCGAGACGACAGCATCGACGGGCCCGACGGGTCGATCACCGCCACGCTGGCCGACGGCGCCGGCTACGACGTGGGCACCAGCAGCACCGCCACGGTCAGCGTCGCCGACAACGACGACCCGCCGCCGGTGGTCACCATCGCAGCCGGAACCGACGTCACCGAGGGCCACAGCGCGACCTTCACCGTCACCTCGGCCCCCGCGCCGGCGAGCCCGATCGCGGTCGATGTGACGGTGTCGTCCGTCGGGGACTTCGGCGCGACGACCGGCGCCCGGACGGTGACGATCCCGACCTCGGGAACGGCGACGCTCTCGGTCGCAACCATCAACGATGCGATAGTTGAGGCAGATGGGTCAGTGACGGCGTCACTGGCAGACGGCGCCGGCTACGACCTGGGCGCCACCAGCACCGCCACGGTCGCCGTGGCCGACGACGACAACCCGGCGCCGCAGGTGGACATCACGGCCAGCTCGGGGGGGACCGAGGGCACAGATGCGGTGTTCACCATCACCGCGGCGCCGCAGCCGGCAGCCAACCTCGATGTGGCCGTGGAGATCACCGCATCAGGCGATTTCGGCGTCGCAACCGGTTCGCGCACGGCGACGATCTTGTCGGGCACCTCCCAGGCGACCCTGACCATCGCCACCGCAGACGACGGCGACGACGAACCCGACGGGTCGGTCACCGCCACACTGGTCGCGGGCACCGGCTACACCGTCGGCCCACAGGCATCGCAGACCGCGCCGATAACCGACGACGACGACCCCCCGCCGGTCATCCCCGAGATCAACATCACCGCCCCAGCCGACCGCGTCACCGAGGGCGCCGACGCGACCTTCACGGTGACCGCCACCCCCGCCGCCGCGGTGCAAGTCGCCGTCACAGTCACCGCCGCGGGAGACTACGGTGCCACCACCGGGCCGCGCACCGTAAACATCCCCGCGGGCGGCACGGCGACTCTCACCGTCGCCACGACCGGCGACAGCACAGACGAGGCCGACGGCTCTGTCACCGCCGCTTTGGACGCGCCGGGCGCGGACGCGGGCTATGTGGTTTCGGACAGCCAGGGCGAGGCCACCGTCGCGGTGGCCGATGATGATGTGGACCCGCTGACGGTGTACATGATCTTCTTTTCGAGGTCGATCGACGAGAACGGCACGGGCTTTGACAATCAGGCGCTGTTCGCCATTGCGCCGACGCGTGTTTTGCGGTCTTGGGAGACGCTGACGGTGCCGTTGAGCGTGACTGGCGGCGATGAGGGGACGCATTGGACGATGCGCGATCTGAATGATCCCGACGCGGTGTTCGCGAATGAGTTCGAGGTGAGGTTCGGGCCGGGTGTTGACGGTGTTGTGTTGGAGCCGGGTGATCAGCGTGTTGAGTTGGTGTTGACGGCTGTGGCTGACAGCGACTGGGCCGATCAGGCGATAACTGTGTCGTATGGGACCGGCAGTCGGGCGCCGACGCTGAACGGCAGCACCGAGGGGGTGACGCTGGGCATCTCTTGGGGGCCCGACGGCGTCGAGCGCGCCGACGGATCCACCACCGTGGTGATCATCGACAGCGACGACCCGCCCCCGCAGATCGACATCACCGCCGCCACCGGCGGAACCGAGGGAACCGCTGCCGCGTTCACTATCACCGCGTCGTCGCCGGTCGCGGCCGACCTCGACGTCAGCGTCGATGTCAGTTCGTCGGGCGACTGGGGCGCAACGGTCGGCACGCGGACGGTGACGATTCCCAAAGGCGCATCGCAGGCCACCCTGACAGTGGCCACAACTGACGACAGCGCGGATGAGCCCGACGGATCCATCAGCGCCACGCTGAGAGCAGGCAGCGGCTATGAGATCGGCCGGCAAGCAGCACAGACCGCACAGATCCTCGACGACGACGACCCGCCCCCCGAGCCCGCCATCCCACACTGCGCCGCCAACCCCAGGGTGTCGGTGGCCGACGCCACAGCCCAAAAAGGCCAAGACCTCCAATTCGAGATCAGCTTGAGCTGCCGCTCAACGCGCGACGTCACCGTCTACTACGCCGTCGCCCACGACCGAAAACTCGGCGACGTCATCACCATCACCATCGAAAGCGGCGAAACCGGCGCAACCGTCAACGTCCCCACCGCCGGCATCGACGCACACATCGAGTTCCACATCGTCTACCTCATCGGCGCCGCCAACAACACCGCCAAAGCCAAAGCCACCATCACCAACTAACCCCCAACGGCTCGGCAGCAATAGATGTCAGGCGGCAATGGGAGTCGCAGAGCATGCCCGTCTGCTCGGGGCATTCGTCGGCATCGTGGCGCCGCCCCACCGGTGGTGTGGGAACTAGGAAACTGGGCAGGCCCAACCAAGCTCAATATGAATGGAGAAGGCCCCACAGCGCGCGGGTAGAGTAAATGGACCCCGTCACTGCCTAGCAGGGCAGCGACGACAAGGTCCCGTGGTGCAGTTTGGAGTGCACGCCGGCCTGTCAAGCCGGAGGTCGCGGGTTCAAATCCCGTCGGGACCGCACAACAGAATACGGTCGGGTAGCTCAGTTGGCAGAGCGTCCGCCTGAAAAGCGGAAGGTCACCGGATCGACGCCGGTCCCGACCACCACCCATCCCCACGGCCCGGAGCGAAGCCCAACCCCGCTCCGGGCCCTGCCCTTTGTTCGGTGCCCCTCCCTCAGCCGTAGTGGGCGGCGACGTTATCGGGGTAGCTGCGGGCGAAGTAGTTCCAGAGCTGCTCGCCGTAGGTGGAGGGACGATGAGAGCTGGACATTTCGGCCACGCCGGCGGTGGTCTCGGCGATGCTGGCCATGAAACCGGCGCTGTTGTGGTGAGGGCTTGCGGCTACGGCAGCGGCATAGCGCTCGTGCAGGGGCAGCGGGGCCAGGCCAACGTCCAACGAGGGGCCGTGGAAATACCCCGCTGAGTAGCGCTCCTCGGTGGTGATTACCCGGTGGGCGGTGGCCACCAGGTAGTTGCCGGTCATGGCCTGAAGCGTCTCCCCCAGGTTGATCACATACGACCCCTCAACCGTGGGCACGTCGATCCATTGGCCATCCTGGTTCTGCACTTGCAGCCCTGCGGTGGGACCGGGGTCCAGCACGGTCAAGAACCCGGTGTCGTGGTGGGGGTTCACCCCGGCCTCGCCCTCGGGGGTGGGGGGATAGTGGATGAACTTGGCCAGCGACATGGTCTGGGTGCCGAAGTACTGCTCCAGGTGGTCCTCGGCCAGGCCCAACCCCAGCGAAATCGCCCCCATAAGGCGGTTGGCCAGGCCACCCAGTTCGTCGAACCATTGGTTGGTGAGCTCTCGATGTCCGGGGAGGAGCTCGTCGGGCAGCCACTGGTTGGGGCCCAGCAGGCGCAGGTAGTAGGGCTCGACGTCTTTGGGATAGGCAGGCCACTCGGTCCACCAGTCGATCTGTTCCCGGATGTCGGGACGGTAGTTGGTGTACTCGGCCCCCACCGGCTCCCAGCCCCGGAAGTGGCGGGAGCCCCGCTTGTCGATCAAGGCCTTCTGCTCGTTGGAGAAGTCGAAGAACTTCCGCAACATGGCAAAGATGTCATCGCTCAGTGTGTCGGACACCCCATGGTCCACTACCAAAAAGAAGCCGACCTCGTGGCAGATCCGGCACAATTCCGCGGCCAATTCCATCCGTTCGTCCAGCGAACCCGAAAGCGGATCGAGGTCGACCACCGGAATCTGATCGAACGCGGCGGGAGCGGTCACGTTGCCAAGCGTAGTGGTCTCGGCCGGGGCCCCTGGCCAGCGGTCGGCCAAGAAATCAGCCGAACTCCCCGCCGGCAAACCAGCGGTCGAAGGCGGGGCGCATAGCCACGTCGATGAGCTCGATCCTCTGGCCGGTGCTGGGTGGAACCAGAAAGGCAAAGCCCTCTATACCACCGTCGCCGCCAGCCCCTCCGTAGGTCAGCTCGCACCCTCCGGCCATCAGCGCTTCCATGTCGCCGCGGAGGTTGTCGGTCCAATAGCCGAGGTGGTTGAGCCCTCCATAGAGATCGACGTCCCAGAACGAACCTTTGGGGCCGTCGGCCAACTCGAGCTGCACCGGGCCCTCCACCGAGTAGGAGAATCGCACGCTGGTTGAAACCACTTCGCCGTCCACCAGCAGGTCGAGATCGAGCGACTGCAAAGAGTGCCACGACACCCCGGTGGCGGCCGATATCTCAGCCATGGCCTCCTCGACGTCGGCGACGACAATGCCAGCGTGGAACGGGTCGGTGATCAAAGCCATGGTGGCACGGTAGCCGGGTGCTTGTTGGCCGTGCTGATCGAGCCGGGCCGAGCTACCCCCGGTATTCGGAATCACCGATGTCGGTGACGAACTCGCGGGCATCTGCGTTGAACTCGGCCACCGCGCCGATGGTCTTGGCTTTGGCGGTGCTCCCCCGCAGCGCGGCCAGCGGGTCAATCTGGTCGCCGACATAGCCGAGGGCGAAGGCGCCTTGGGTGTAGCCCATCATTCTCAGCAGATCGTCGTCGAGGGTGCGGGCGATCTCCGGTGGGCAGGCCAGGTACTGATTCTCCTCTTGGCGCACCCAGCCAACGGCGTAGGTTATGTTCACCCCCCGGCGCACACCTCCGCTGGAGTTGGCCCCGGCGCCGTGCAGCACTTTGCCGTCATAGAAGAGCACGCTGCCCCGGCGCATCTCGGCCTGGGCATCGGGCAGGCCGATGGCTTCGTCATCTGAGCTGCCGGCCAGGATGTGGGTGGCGCCGTTCTCGGCGGTGAAGTCGGTGAGCGCCCACATGGTGTTGCACTGCACGTGATAGTCGGCCCCGAAGGGGAAGAAGTCGAAGGCCATCTCGTCTCGGTGCAGCTTCTGGCGGGTCTCGCCCGGTTCTACCGAGATGATCTGGGTGAGATGGAGTTGCACCGCGCTGACATGGCCGAGGAAATGGCTGACGGTGCCGACAACCAGCGGGTCCATAACCAGCCGACGGGCCGTAGGACAACGGGCCACCAGAGCACCGGTTCGGCGGGTGAAGCGGCCGTCGTATTCGTCGCGTCCGGGGTCGGAGGCCTCAATGAAGGGCATCGCCTCGGCTTCGAGTCGGTCCATGGCCGCCCCATCGGCCACGTCGTCGACGATGGCGTAACCGAAACGGCGCAGGTGATCGCTGATCTCAGCGGGGTCGGCGGTGGACGGGAAATGACTCAGAGCCACGACCAGATGGTACGAGAAGTAGCCTTCGAGCGATGGTTCAGCTGGTGATCCACGCCGATGACGTGGGGATGTGCCACGGTGCCAACCGCGCCTTCGCGGAGTTGTCTCACTTCGGCACGATCACCTCCGGATCGGTGATGGTGCCGTGCCCGTGGTTCACCGAGATCGCCGAGACCGCGGCCACAGACGACGCTCTCGACTGCGGGATCCACCTCACGCTCAACGCCGAGATGGACCACTACCGCTGGGGACCGGTGAGCTCGGCGGGCCCGTCATCGGGGCTGGTGGATGAGCACGGCTATCTGTGGCGGGACGTGGCATCGGTGCGGCGCAACGCCCACCCCGATGCGGTGGAACAGGAGTGGCGGGCGCAGATCGACCGGGCACTGGCCGCAGGGATCAACGTGACCCACCTGGTGTTCTGCGCCTTCCACCCCAATGCGCCCGGAGGCGCTGAGATCGAGGTGATCGAACCGGAGAACTTCCATGTCCGTACCGACGAGTACGAGTTGTTCGGCACCGCCGACTGGAGGGAATGGTTGACGAGCCAGCCCTACGAGCTGGTCTCGATGGGAGATTTAGCTCAGCCGTAGCTAGCCGGTGGGGTGGGCGTCGAGGTGGCGCTGGCCTTGGCGGCGCATGAGGATCCAGGTCTGCTCCAAGTAGCCGGCCTGGTCGTCCACCAGCTTCTTCAGCCCGAGCCTCAGGTGCTCGGGGATCTCCGGGGCGTCGGTGGGCTCCAGAGCAACGTCGAGCTGGGCTTGGTCTTCCAGGGTGGCGTGGAGGGCCGCGGCCCGGTCCAGGGTGGCCCCCACGGTTATGGCCCCATGCCACGGGATGATCACGGTGTGGTTGGTTTCGATGGCCGGCCCGATGGACTCGAAGCGGTCGTCGGGGCTGAGCACCTGGTCGTCGTGGAAGATGCAGCACAGGTTGTGGCGCATCTTCAGCGGCCGGGCCAGCGAGGCAAGCGCGGTGATCCACCGGCCGTGGCTGTGGACGATGGCGTTCACATCGCGGCGGTGCTGGTACACCCCGGCGTGGAACTCAAATCCCAGGCTCACCTCCCGGTTGCCCTCCAGCAGGTTGCCGCCGTAGTCGAGTTTCATCACGTCGTCGGCGGTCACCTCGCCCAGGGTGCGGTCGAAGGCATTGATCCAAAAGGCGTCCTCTCCGGTGGCCCGAACGCTCACATGGCCGCCGATGCCGGTATCGCACCCCCGGACAGTCAAGGCCCGACAAGCCAACACAACGTCGTGGACAATCTCCGGAGCAGTCATGGCTCTAGGCTATGGCACAGATGAAGGCTAGCCAATGACGACCGTGGTTGTGCTGGGGGCCGGGGCGCTGGGCTCGGTGTATGGCGCCTGGTTTGCCCAGGCCGGTGCCGAGGTGACTCTGGTAGCCCGTCCTGCCCACGCAGAAGCAATCAATCGAAACGGACTGCGGATCGACGACCAGCCCCCTGTAGCGGTCCGAGCAGTCGTCGACCCTGCCGAGGCTAGTGATTGCGACATCTTGCTGTTGACCAGCAAGGCGTTCGACAACGCCCCACTGCTAGGCGGCTACCAGGGCTCCACCCAAGCTGCCTTCTCGGTGCAGAACGGGGTGCGCCAAGCTGAGCCAATGGTGGACCGGTTCGGTTCTGCTGCGGTGGGCTGCGTGTCGCTGGTGGGCGGCACGCTGGGCCAGCCCGGCCACGCCTCCCACTCATTTGACGGCCCCACCTTGCTGGGCGACCTATCCACCACGGCGCCGGGCACGGCGGCGGCCATTGCCGCGGCCCTGCCGGAGCGCAAGCTAGAGGTCCAAGACGACATCGCCCCCGCACTGTGGTCTAAGGGGGTACTGGCCGCCGCGGCCATGGGTGTGGTGGGGCTGACCCGGCTGGTGTACCACCGCATCTTCCTCATGCCCGAGACCAGGGACGTCTTCTACGACCTGGCCTGCGAAGGGGCTTCCATAGCAGAGGCAGAAGGAGTGGGACTGATCGACGGCCACGGCCCGTTCCAGGTGAGGGCGCTCACCCAAGAGAGCCGAACCGAGGCCCATAAGCGGCTGGCAGCCGTGGGCAAGCGGATGGAGGCGGCCGGAGAGACCCAGGTACGGGTATCCATATTGCAGAGCATCGACCGAGGGCGGCCGTTCGAGGTCCAGGCGGTTTTCGCCGACTTGGTGGAGATTGCCGATAGCCACGGGCTTGAAGTGCCAACGCTGCGGGCCGTCACCAGGCTTTTGACCGCGGCCATGCCAGGGGGATGACAAGACGATGAAACTGCGCGGCCTGGCCCGGATGCTGGCCCGAACCCCCAAGGGGGCCAGTCGCTGGCACTCCTACGCCGACTTTCGGGAGGCCGCCCGACGGCGGCTCCCCAAGATGGTGTTCGACTTCGTCGAGGGGGGCGCAGAGGGCGAGCTGACCATCGCCGCGAACCGGGCGGCCATCGATGCCGTGGAACTGGCCCCCAGCTATCTGGTGGACGTGGCCGACCGGGAGGTGTCCACCACCGTGCTCGGCCGCCCCGTGTCGCTGCCGTTCCTTTTGGCCCCGGCCGGGCTGGCCACGCTGGTCCACCGGGAAGGAGAGCTGGCCGCGGCCCGAGCCGCTGCTGCCGCGGGCACCGTGTTCGCGGTGAGCACCGGGTCGGGCTACTCGCTGGAAGACATCGCGGCCGCCGCCCCCGAAGGCCGGCGGTGGTTCCAGCTCTATCTGTGGAAGAGCCCTGAGGTGGTGCGGTCGCTGGTACACCGGGCCCGAGACGCTGGTTACGAGGCCCTGGTGCTCACCGTTGACGTGCCGGTGGTGGGCAAGAGAGAGCGCGACCTGCGCAATGGCATGTCGCTGCCTCCCCGCATCCGCTGGAACAGCGCCCTGGACACCGCCCGGCGACTCCGGTGGCTGCGCCAGTTGGCAACCGGCCCCGACATCACCTTCGGCAGCCTGGTGGATCTGGGCATCGGCGATGATGCCAGCGCAATCGGCGCCTATGTGGACCGGGAGTTGGCCGACCCGTCCCGCACCTGGGACGACGTGGCCTGGCTGCGGCGAGAGTGGGACGGCCCGCTGCTGGTCAAAGGAGTGATCACCGTGGCCGATGCCGAGGCCGCCGTGCGGTGGGGGGCCGACGGGGTGATCGTGTCCAACCACGGCGGCCGCCAGCTCGACTCAGTGCCGGGGGCTTTTGCCGTGCTCCCTCGCATCGCCGAGGCGGTGGGCGACCGGGCCGAGGTGCTGGTGGACGGCGGCTGCCAGCGGGGGACCGACATGGTGAAGGCCCGGGCCCTGGGCGCCCGGGCTGCTATGGGCGGTCGGAGTTGGTTCTGGGGCTTGGCCGTCGCCGGCGAGGCCGGGGTGGCCCGAATGCTCGACATCTACCGCAGCGACATCGATCGCACCCTGGCCCTGGTCGGCCGCCCCCGCTTCGACGACATCGGCCCCGACCTCATCGCCGAATAGGCAATACAGATATCAGCGGAAAAATATAATGGCATGGGCGTCGGCAATGGCCGAAAGGATGCGGCCGGGCTCCCGGGCGTCGCCGATGACGTGAACGATGAGTCCGGCCGAAATCAGGTCGGCGGACAGCGGATCGTAGGGGTTCTTGGCCACTGGGAGGATTAGATCGGCTTGGGGAGGTGAGTCCACCTTGGTCTTGATCTGGACATCGAAAACCTGCAAGCGCTCCAGAGCAGGCTGGACCACCAAATCGAGAAGGGCGTTGGCTGCTACCCGGCGAGCGGGGGTGGTCACGGTCACCGCTAGGCCCTGGGTGGCCAGCCACTCAGCCAGGCCGAGGGCTTCGTAGCCGCCGAAGCGGTCGTCTACTACGGCGGTGCCGCCTTGGGGCACCGCGCTGATGTCGGGGATCTCGGCACCGGTGGCACCGGTGGCTATCACCACGAGGTCGGGGCGGGCGGCGGTGATCGCCTCGACATCGGCGGTTTGGTTCAACCGCACATCGACCCCCAGGCGGGACATCTCCCGTTCTTGCCAGTCGCAGATGTCGCCCAGCAAGCCCCGGGTGGGCAGCCGCTGGGCTTCTCGGACCGCCCCGCCCAATCGGTGACGGGCCTCGAACAAGACGACGACGTGGCCCTGCTCGGCGGCTAGTCGAGCGGCTTCCATTCCACCCGGCCCGCCGCCGACCACGACCACTCGACGGGATTGGGGGCTGGGCCCGGGTGGCGGCTCGGCCTCACGTCCCACCCTGGGGTTGACCGCGCACGACAAGCGGCCCCGGTTGAGGCCGCCGACGCAGCCGTCGTTGCCGGCGATGCAGGGGCGGATCTCTGACTCCCGGCCAGCCACGCTCTTGGCCACCAGGTCGGGATCGGCGATGTGGGCTCGGGTGAGGCCCACCATGTCAGCCACGCCGTCGGCGATCAACTGGTCGGCCTCGGCCAGAGCGCGGAATCTGCCGGTCACGATGGCAGGGAGATCAACAGCAGCCACCACGGGAGCGGCGGCCTCGAGCTCATAACCGGGCGGCTCGTGCATCCCGCCCATGATCTTGTGGGGGCGCAGGCAGCTGCCGTAAGTGAGGTTCACGTAGTCGATGAGGCCGTCGTCGGCCAGCACCCTCACTAGCTCGGCACAATCGTGCTCGGTCACTCCCCCATCGCCCACTGCCTCTGAGCCGACCCGCACCCCCAGCACGACATCAGGGCCGATGGCCTCTCGCGCCGCGCCCACCACCCCGCGGGCTAGCCGGATGCGGTTCTCCCACGATCCGCCGTAGTGGTCGGTGCGCCGGTTGGTAGCCAGCGACATGAACTGCTGGAGCAGATAGCCATGGGCGATGTGGACCTCTACGCCGTCGAGGCCACCCGCAGTGGCCCACTGAGCCGCCTGGGCAAAGGCATCGGTGAGCTCGGCGATGTCATCAGCCGTCATGGCCTTGGCTGGGCGGCGGATGCTGGGACCGGCCAGCTCGGATGCCGACCACGGCGGTCCGCCGTCGGCGGTCACCCCCTCATAGCCGAGATGACCGAGTTGCTGGAACACCGCCATGTCGTAGGGGGCCAACCGGTCCATCAGCCTTCGGTAGTCGTCGACCACCGAGGCCTCGTGCAACCGCAGCGTGCCCATGTCGGTGGGATGCACCGACGCCGCCTCCAAGATGGTCAACCCGCATCCTCCTGCGGCCCGGGCTTCGTGGTAGGCGATCAGCTCGTCGGTGATCCGCCCCTGGCCGATGTTCGTGCCGTGGGCGGTGCGCACCACCCGGTTCTTGATCTCCAACCCATTGATCTCAATCGGCGCCAACACATGCTCGTAGCTCATGGCATCAACCCGTCAGCGAGCTTGGTCGTCGGGTCATCTCTGGTCAAGACCGCATCTCGCCGACTCGGTTGGCGCGGGCGAAGCAGGCGGCCGCCGCGGCGCTGCCCAGGGCCATCACCAGCCAGGCCCAGGTGTAGGTGCCGAGCCAATCCACCAGCGCTCCGAAGCTCACCGGGGTGGCCAGCGCGCCCATGTAGTAGCCGGTCATGGTGACGCCAGTAGCCCGGGCCACCGCTTGGGGGGCCCGGTCGACCACCGCGGCGTGCATGATGCCGATGGCCGCCAACTGGACGATGAACCCGGCGAACAGCCCAATGGTTGCTACCACCAGGCCGAACGTCAGGCCGCTCATGGTCACAAGAACCGACGCGGTCAACACCGCGCACAGCCCGACGATGAGCGGCACCCGTCGAGCACGGCCGAGGTAGTCGGCCCGCAGCGCGGTCAGCGACATGCAGACCGCGCCCAATCCGGCCGCTATCCCGGCGATGGCGCCCGCCACCGGTTTGGAGGTGCCCAGGCCTTCGTCCAAATAGGGAACGGCCCAAGAAAACAACGGCTGAGAGGAGCCCACCAAGAAAAAAGCAGACACGGCAAACCACCAGAACCCACGGGGAAGAACCGTTTCTTGGCGCTGCGCCCGTGTACGGGAGGAGCGGATGTCGGGAATGACGGCCGCCGCATTGAGCGCACTGACCACCGCAATGGTCCCGCCGATCATCAATATGAGGTTCCAACTCCAGCGATCAGAAGCCCAGGGCACCAGCACTGCGCTGATCAGTGCCATCGTTGGCACCCCCGACGTCTTGGCCGACAAGGCCAGCGTGCGACGGTTTTCCGGCACAGCAGCGGCTACCGCCTCATTGGTGGCCGCGTTGGTCAGGGCGTAGCCGAATCCGGCGAACACCGCGGCCCCGATCAAAGCGGCATAGCTATCGAGAAGAGCGGCCGACCACGCGGCAACCGCCACGATCAACTGATCGGCAACCACCGCGGTGCGGGTTCCGACCTTCTCGGTGATCCGGGCCCCAATGATCGATCCCAAACCGGTGCAGCCGAAGTGCAGGCTCACCAGCAGCCCGACCTGGGCCCGGGAGATGCCGAGGTCATCGCGCACCGCAGCCGCGAAATAGCCGGGGAAAAAGCCCAGGCTGGAGCCGATGCCCAACGCCAGCATGCTGGCCGCAACCACGGCTGGACCTCGACCAGTTCCCGGTTGTGCGCTCATGCGCTTCCCCCACCCAACACTGCGGGCGACGTTATCGGGCAGCAGAGTCAGCTCAGTGGTTGGGCAACCGTTGACCGCCCGTCAGGCCGGTACGCTCCATTGGTGGACTTGTCGCCCGCCGCGGTGGGACGAGCGGTATCTGAGGTGTTCGACGGGATAGACGCCCTGCCTCAAGTAGAGCGCTTAGACCGGGGGTTTTCCTGGGTGACGCTGAGGGTGGACGATGTGATCGTGCGGGTGGCTCCTCTGGGTGGGACGCTGGATCCCTACGACCCCCAGGTTGAGGCGACCAATCTGCGGAGGGTGGAGGGCATCGTTCCCGCCCCTCGGGTGCTGGCCGTGCAGTCCGAGGCCGACAACTCCATCGGCCGACCGTTCGGCGTCCACACCCGAGTGCCGGGACGGGTTCTGCGGCTCACAGAGGTGACCGAGCGCCAGTCGGAGTACATAGCCACCGCGGCCCAAGCGCTTGGAAGTCTGCATCGCCTGACAGCCCCGATATCGGTGACTGAGGCCTACGACGCTGAGTTGGATCGGACCGAGGCCGCCTATCGACGGGCTGCTCCCGACCGGCACCCCGAATTCGAAGCCGCGCTGGCGTGGCTCCGAGCCAATCGCCCGGATTGCGACGAGTCCGCGGTGTGGTGCCACGGCGACTTCCGGTTCGCCAACATGAGCTGGACGGGGCCAGGAGAGCTGGGCGGCATCTTGGACTGGGAGCGGGCTTGGGCCGGCGACCCCATGTGCGACGTGGCCTTCACCCATCGCTTTTCCGGCTGGTGCACTGTGGAGGACTCCGCCGACTACGGCCACCCGATCGACCAAGAGCGGCTGGCCTATGCCGCCCGCTTCGAGCGGGTCCGCTCCTTCACCGCGTCGATGCGAGCCATCCGGGCCTGGCTAGACGGTCGCTCAAACGACCCCCGACTCCTCACCATTGGCCGCCGAGGAGAGCAGGCCATGAAGACAGAGTTGGATTGGGCAGCCGGGTAGCTAGCTCCGGCCCAAGACCATCACGTTGTGGTACTGGGCGCCGGCGCCGGCGCCGGTAACCAGGGCGATCTCGGCATCGGGGACTTGGCCGGGGCCAGCGGTGCCCCGGAGCTGCCTCACGGCTTCGACGATCTTGAGGGTGGGGCCGCCCCAGCCGATGTGGCTGTAGCTGAGCAGGCCGCCGTCGGTGTTGAGGGGGTGACGGCCGTTGGTGCCGATGCCCGCTTCGGCCAAATAGTCGGCCCCTTCGCCTTCGGCACACAGGCCCAGCATCTCGAACTGGCGCACCACTTCGTAGGTGTTGATGTCGTAGAGCTCGAACACGTCCACGTCACTCGGGCTCAGCTCAGCCAGCTCAAAGGCCCACCGAGCGGCGTCGGCCCCCAAGCTCCACACCTCGTCGTAGCGGGGCGGGTTCACGTATTGCTGGCGGTGCCATTCTGAGCCACCGCCCAGGATGGCCACCGGCGGTTGGGGCAGATCCCGAGCCCGCTCGGCGGTGGTGATCACCATTGCCGCGGCTCCTTCGGTGGCCAGACACAGGTCCAACAGCCGGAAGGGCTCGGCCACCATCGGGGAAGTCAGGACATCGGCCGGGGTGTAGGGGCCCCGCCTGGCCATTACCGCCGCGGCATTGTTTGAACCGGCGTTGCGGATGGCGGCGGCGATGGCGGCCATCTTTTCGGGGTCGGGGTCGAAGCGGTGCCGGTACACCTGGGCCACCAGGGCGAACTGGGCGGCGGTGAGCGAGCCCCAGCAGGCGATGAACTCGTTGTCGGGCCGGGTGTAATCGGCCACCGCCGACCCGCCCATGACCCCGGCCTGGCCGCCGAACACCACGGCTGTCTGGCACAGTCCAGCAGCCACCGCGGCGGCCGCATCTAGGGCTCCGGGAACGCCTTGGGGATAGGTGTCGCACACCCATCGCAACGGTTGGCCGAATACCTCGGCCCAATCGGCCGATCCGGGCTGGAAGACGGTGCCTCCCGGTCCGGGCCAGCGTGCGGCCACTCCGTCGACATCGGCCACCGTCAGCCCAGCGTCGTCGAGCGCAGCCAATGCGGCCCGCAAGGAGATCTCTGCCGAGGTGGTGTTGAGCTGGCGGGCCATCTCGGTGGCCGCCACTCCGGCTATGGCCACCCGGCGCAGCGGGTGGGCGCCGCTCACACTCGCCTGCCTTCCCCCCAGTAGCGGGAGCGAAGCTCTTCCTTGGCGATCTTGCCCACTGCGTTTTTGGGCAGCGAGTCGGTGAACTCCACTCGCTCGGGGATCTTTATGGAGGTCAGCTCGGATTGTCGGCACCACAGCCGCAGCTCCTGGCTATCGGCCGCCGCCCCCTGCTTGAGGGCCACCACGGCCACGATCGCCTCTCCCCACTCGGTGTCGGGCACGCCGACCACCGATGCCTCCAACACCGCGGGATGGCGATACAGCACGTTCTCGATCTCGGTGGGGGCGATGTTCAGCCCGCCCCGAATGATGAGGTTCTTCATCCGGTCGACGATGTAGATGAAGCCCTCGTCGTCGACCTCGGCCACATCCCCGCTGTGCATCCACCCGTCCCGCAGCGCCTCGGCAGTGCGCTCGGGATCCCGGAAGTAGCCTTTCATTACGTGCGGGCCGCCGAAAATGACCTCGCCCCGCTCGCCCACGGCCACGTCTTGGCCGTCGGGGTCTACCACCCTTACGTCAACCGCGTACGACGGCTGGCCGCAGGACGACAGCAGCTCGGGGCGCTCCTCCAGACCCCGCACGTGGTCTTCTTTGCGCAGGATGGTGCCGATGGAGGCGATCTCGGCCATGCCGTAGAGCTGGTTGAACACCGGGCCGAACCGCTCTACCAACTCGGCCAGGCGGTCGGGGGAGATGGGCGACGAGCCGTAGCCCAGCGTGCGCAGCGACCCCAGCTTGTGGTCGTCGGCCCGCTCGAGGCGGTCGAGCAAGCGCATGAGCTGGGTGGGCACCAGAAACGAGTGGCTCACCCCGTGGTCTTCCACCAGGCGGGCGTAGCGCACCGGGTCGAAGTTGCGGCTGTCGACAAACCCCTGGGCCGCGCCGATCAGCAGACACGGCAGGATGGTGATGTTCACGCTGGAATTGTGGGGAATCTGGATGAGATACCGGCTGTGTCGGTCGATCTCGTATTCCAAACAGGCCACGGTGGCGTGCTGGAGCACCCGGGCGTGGTCGAAGTGGACTCCTTTGGGCCGCCCGGTGGTGCCGCTGGTGTAGACGATGCAGAAGTCATCGTCGGGACGCACTTCATGCAGGGTGTCGGGAGGCGCGGCTGAGGCGGTACCGGCCAGGTCGTCGAGGTCGCGGTCGATGTCTATGATCGGAATATCGAACCCGTCGAGCTGGTCGCGGTGCTCGGCATCGGTGATGGCGAGGGTCGGGTCGGCATTGTCGAACACCTGCTCCAGTTCCAGCGGGCCGAGCCGGAAGTTGAGCCCCACATAGCAGCCCCCGGCCTTGGTGATGCCGCCCATAACCTCCACCACCTCAGGGCGGTTGGCCACCAGCAGTGCCACCCGGTCGCCCTTGGCCAGGCGATGCGCGCCCAACAAGGCGTTGGCAATGCGGTTGGTGCGCTCGTCGAGCTGGCGGTTGGTCAGCTCGCGCTCGCCGAAAACGGCGGGATCGCGGGGATGGCGAGCCCCGTTGCGGGCAAAGGTCAACCCGACGTTCACCGGGTCGCCTCGTCAGGGGCAAAGGCCGGAAGCCGGTGACCGTCGGGGCCGGTCACAAATCGCACGCTCACCGCCATGTCGATGGTCACGTGATCGGGTTCGCAGCCCACGATCCATGTCAGCAAATGCCAGCCTTCGTCGATATCCACGTCGGCCAGCACATAGGGGGCTTCGAAAGCCGGGGTCGGTGGTCGGTGGATGGTGGTGTGGCTGTACACCCGGCCCCGCCCGCTGCTGGGCTCATAGGCCCAGTTGGTGCTCTGGCACTGCGGACAGGCGAACTGGGGGACGAAGAAGTTGTGGCCGCAATGCCCGCACACCGGGCGGACCAATTCACCGCGGTCGACCGCGGCCCAGAATTCCCCGGTGAGCGGACGCTGGGTGCGGTCCTCCCGTTCGACAGTGGGCCCCTCCATCAGCGGTCTGCCTATCAGAACAGCACGGGGTACTGACCCCACCACACCCGGGCAATGTTTGGATCTTGCTGGGGGGGATTGTCGGGGTCGCGTTGGGCGCCTCGGGCAAGAAGGCCTCGCAGGATCAGCGCAACCGTGCCCAACAGGATGGGTGCCCCGGTGTTCTCGTCGGCCGGCACCCCGCCGTCAAGCTCCATGCCGATGCAAGCGTGGCGTCCCCCGCCGAAGGTGTGGCCCCACCGGGGCACGTCGTCGCGAATCGAGCGGAGCGGATTGAAGCTGTCAGCGTCGGCCCCGAACACCTCGGTGTCCCGATTGGCCGACCACAAGTCCATTACCACGGTGTCGCCCACCGCCATCTGGGTTCCGTCGCGCAGGGTGACCGGCTCCACTGCTTCCCGGCGGGCCACCGGGCTGGCCGGATGCAGACGCATGGACTCGTGTACGCAGTGCTGGAGGAACACCGGATCTTCGACCATGCGGGCGCGGTCTTCGGGGTGGTCGTCGAACCAGCCGAACGCGCCGTGAACGGCGTGAGTGGTGGCCGCCCCGGTGGAGTGCATTCCGGCCAGCATGTAGAAGGCCACTTCCCGGCGGACCACGTCGCGGGGCAGTTCTAGGGAATCCTGGTTGCGCACCAGCACGGTGAGCACGTCTTTGGGAAGGTCGTCCTCGGTGACCTCGCCGGCAACGAACCTCTCAAAGAGCTCGGTTCGCCGGGCCAGCGATGGAGCGAAGAACTCTTCGTCCCAACGTTCCAGGGCCTCGGCCACCTCGGCCTTCAGCTCCTCGGGATCCCGGGTGCTGTGAACAGCGGTGGCTCCTTCGCTGAACTTGACCGCATAGGAGAACAGCCGATCGGTTTCCTCGGGGGTTCCCTCCGAATAGTCCACCCCGGCGGCAGCGGCGGTGAGGTTAACCACGATTCGCCGGGCCAATGGCACCACGTCGCCCCGCCCTTCAGCGGCGGCGGGGTCCAGCTGCTGATCCACCGCCAGAGGCAGCAGGTCCCGCTCGTAGTGCTCAAAGGTCTCCCGGCGGAACAGCCGGTTCTCCAGTCGGCGGCGACGGCGGTGATCGTCTCCCCACAGGGTGAGCAGCGTGTCAGCCATGATCATCCCGGCGGCGTCGTAAAGCGCCTGCTTGAGGCCCTTTTGCCGATAGCCGTCGCGAACGTCGTCGAACCGGGTGAGGGTGATCTCTGTCATCGGGTCTTGTCTCCTTGGGTGAGGTCGGGTGGATCAGCCTTCTTCGGCGATGCCGTCGATCGACGCCGGGCGGGGCATTCCAGAAAGCACGGTGTGGACTACACCACCGTCCACCACCATGTTGTGGCCGTTGACGTATTCGGCATCGGCAGAGCACAGCCACATCACCGCTTTGGCGATGTCGTCTGCGGTGCCCAGCCTCTGGCTGGGGGTACGAGATGAACGGGTTGCTCGCACTTCGGGGTCGGCCAGGATGGGGGCCGACATGCCGTCGTCGATAATGCCGGGGGCCACCGAGTTGACCCGGATGCCGGCTGGTCCCCATTCGATGGCCATCTGGCGGGTGAGCTGGATCACCGCCGCCTTGGTGGGGCTGTAGGCCCCGGAATTCGGGCCGGGGGCGATGCCGTTTATGGAGGAGATGTTGACCATCGACCCGCTGCGGCCTTCGGCGATCAGGCGGCGGGCCACCGCTCGGCCGCACACGAACGGGCCATTGAGGTTGACGTCCACCACCGCCCGCCAATCGGATTCCAGATGGTCGACCAGCGGGGTAAAGCGCACGATGCCGGCATTGTTCACCAGCGCGTCCGGGGTGCCGAAATCATCGAGCACGGCTTCAATCGCATCCGAGTCAGTGGTTGAAGCTACAAGGGCCACCGCATCGGGCAGCGATTGGGCGGTTTCCTCCGCGGCCCCGCCATTGACGTCCAGCACCCCCACCCGGTAGCCCGCGGCCGCCGCCTGCCGGGCGATCTCCGCCCCAATCCCGTGTCCCGCCCCGGTCACAATCATCAATCTCGCCACGAGCGCAAACCTTAGTGCGGCGCCGCCAAATGGCTAGTTGCCACTCTGGAGCGAAACTCTTTGAATCATCTCCCCGCTAGCCCGAAGTAGACCATTACGGCTCGTCCCAGACGGGTCATGTGTTGTTCGTCCAATACCCCGATGCGCTCGCCAAGGCTGTCGCGTCGAACCGTGGTGATCTTGTCGACCATCAGGCTGCTTCGCTCTCTCAGGCCGTTACTGCCATCAGAATCAACCACCAGACGGATCAACGGAGCTTCGGTCGGGTCGGTTGTGAAGGGGCAAACCGTGACCGAGATAGTGGCATCGAAACGGTCGTCCTGGATGATGACTACTGGTCTCGGTTTGCCCGCATACCCGCCACCACCGGCCGCGGTCCATATCTCAGATCTCTTCATTCGTCAAAGATGCTGATGGCCTCAACGAATTCTTGATCGGCGGCAGCCTGTGGGCTGGAAGCAACGGAGAGTGACTGTCGATGAGCTTTGGCTGTGAACCCTGGTTCTCTAACGTCAGGAACCCACAGCTGGATCAGGCGCAGTCCTTGTTCCCGCATACGCGCTCGATAGGCACTGACTCGTTGTGAGGTCGACGCTCTGCCCATCGGCTTATCTTCCGGCATTGCCACACGGCCATGTTACATGCAACGCAGCCGAAAACTACTCTAGGAGGTTGCCGTTGTCGTCGAACACCTGGATGGCCCGGGAGGGGCAGTTGCGGGCGGCTCGGAGGAGCTGTTGGTCGGTCAGGTTTCCCGCGGTGGGCTGCACGGTGGCCAGTTCGTCGTGGTCAAAGGCGAAGGCGGCGGGATAGTCGGCCACACATCGCCCCGAGCTCATGCACTCGTCTTGGTCGATCTCCACTCGATATGCCATGGCTTGACCCTAGCCATCGCATGACCCTGATGGTCTGACTACTGCCCAGTAAGGTCGCATGGCGATGAAGTCCATCGACGGCATGTCCATTTTGATCACCGGCGGCGGCTCGGGAATCGGCGCCGGGGCGGCCGAGCATCTGGCCAGCCGGGGGGCCCGGGTTACCATCACCGGGCGCCGCAGCGACCGGGTGGAGGCGGTGGCTGCTGGGCTGGGCAACCGAGGGCGTGCTGTGGCCGGAGACGTGACGGATGCTGGTGACCGCACCGCCATGATTGAGGCCGCCATTGAGCATGGCGGCGGTGTGGATGCCGTGATCAGCAACGCGGCCAACATGTATCGCGGCCCGGTGGACGAGTTGGAGGAGCAGGCCCTCCTCGACGTTTTCCACACCAATGTGGTGGCCGGGATGATGCTGGTGGGCGAGGCCCTGCCCCATCTGCGGGAGCGGCAGGGATGTGTGTTGTTCGTCGGGTCGGTACACACCCAGCGGGCCTTCCCTGGCGTGGCCCCCTACGCCGCCACCAAGGGGGCGTTGGAGGCGCTCACCGGAGTGCTGGCCGCGGAGTTGGGTCCTCAGGGCGTGCGGGTGGGATGCGTGCGGCCCGGCGCGGTGTTCACCGAGATCAACCAGCGGGCGGGGCTCATGGGCGACGACGAGGCCAAGGCTCGGCTCGAAGGGCTGGGGCCGGCCCATGCGCTGGGCCGCATCGGCACCGTCACCGAGATCGCCGAGGCGTTCGAGTATCTGATCGGCGCCGAATGGGCCACTGGATCGGTGCTGACGGTAGACGGCGGGCTCAGCCTCGGCGTTACCAATGCCTGACTTATGCGTGATCCCCTGAGCGCGGTTCAAGACCATCTGAACGCGGTCCACACCGGCGACCCCGAGGCCATGGCCGCCGACTACGCCGACGATGCCGTGCTGGTGCGCGATATGGCCTTTCAGGGCCGCGACGCCATTGCCGGCTACTTCGCCTCTGTGCCCGACCGGCTGGGCGACGGCCGAGTGGACTTCGCCGAGCCCCGGTTGGAGGACGGCCTGGTGGCGGTGGCCTGGAAGCTGGTGGGCGGTCCCGGCGACGGTGCTTCGGGCACCGATCGCTTCGAGGTGGCCAGCGGCATGATCGTGCGCCAGACAGTGACCCTGGACGGCGGAGATTTCTGATGTTCGACCAGACCTACGACCTAGTGGTGGTGGGCTACGGAGCGGCGGGCACGGCTGCGGCCATCACCGCCTGTGATGCCGGGGCCTCGGTGGTGCTGGTGGAGAAAAACCCCGAACACCGCCATACTCCTTCAACACGGATGTCGGGCGGCATGGTGATGACGGTGACCGATGTTGACGCCGGAGCCCGCTATCTGGATGCCTGCGCGTCGGACATGGTGCCCTTCGATGTGTCCCGCGGGTGGGCCGAGCGGGCCGCATGCCTGCCCAAGTGGTTCGAGGATGTCATCGGCGGCTTGGACATGGTGGCCTCGGCGGGGGCCGAGCATCCCGGTTTCGACGGGGCGGAGGCGATCGTGGCCGTGCAGCCCGGCGGGGTGGCCGAGCGGCTGGTCGCCGCGGCTGGGGGCGGCCCCCGGCTGTTCGAGGGTTTGGCTGCTGCGGTGAACCGGCGGAAGATCCCCATCCTGTGGGACACTGCGGCGTCTCGGCTGGTCCAAGACACAGACGGGCGGGTGACCGGTTTGACCGCGACCCGCAGCGGCCGATCAATTTCCCTAGGCGCCCGCTGCGGCGTGGTGCTGGCCTGCGGCGGCTACGAGTTCGACGAGGAACTCAAGCGCGATCATCTGCGGACCTATCCGGTGTACTTCTACGGCAACCCCAACAACACCGGCGACGGGGTGCGAATGGCCGCCGGGGCCGGGGCCTCCATGTGGCACATGAACCAGATGATCGGCCGGGCGATCGGCCACTTCGACCTCGACGGTCAGCCGATCAACTTCATCATCGGCATCAACCCTGCTGGCTATGTGATCTGCGACCGAGCCGGGAACCGGTTCGCCAACGAGCACCATCAGGCCCTGCTGCGCCACGACTTCTACTACGACCTGCTGGCCTACGACCCGGCCACCAACACGCAACCCCGGGTGCCGTGCTACTGGTTCTTTGACGAGTCCCGGCGACTGGCCGGACCGCTCACCTACGCCCACTTCGGCGCGGTGGCCGTGGGCCTCTATGACTGGAGCGACGACAACTCTGCGGAGATCGAGCGGGGCTGGATCGCCCCCGGCAGCACC
This sequence comes from Candidatus Poriferisocius sp., assembly GCF_965208475.1. Taxonomy (GTDB): domain Bacteria; phylum Actinomycetota; class Acidimicrobiia; order Acidimicrobiales; family Bin134; genus Poriferisocius. Next base: position 2,537,794 of record NZ_OZ242338.1, read on the forward strand.
ATCGCAGAGGCCGCCATGGCCGCTGGAATGACCGAGGAGGCCGCCAAGCAAGCCGAGGCCACCGTTGACGACTACAACCATGCGTGCCACGCCGACGAGCCCGATCCCTGGGGTCGCCCGGCCGACACTATGGTGGCCATCTCCGAGCCGCCCTACTACTGCGTGGCCCTGTGGCCCGGGGGATCCAACACCACCGGCGGCCCCCGCCGCGACCGCCACGGCCGCATCCTCGACGCCTTTGGCGACCCCATCGGGGGCCTCTACGGCGCCGGGGAACTAGGCCAAGCCTCCGGCGTCCTCTACCCCGGCGACGGCTCCAACCTGTCCGAGGCCTTCTGCTTCGGCCAGATCGCCGCGGAACACGCGCTCAATTACAAGGCGTTGGGCGTATCGAAATCAGGCAATCGCTGAGTCCCTGGCTTGGTCGGCTAACTGCTTGATCCGCTGATGGGAGACACCGAGAACTTGGCCAGCCTCCCGCATCGTCAAGTTGGCGCCCAATAGGGCAGCGGCGGCATCGCATCGGGCCCTAGCCGCAGCAGACCGAGCCTCGACTTCAGTAGCTACGGCTTGCCGGGCCCTGTCGAGCACGGCTTCTAGCTCGCTTGGCATTGACACTTTGACATCGACCATCACCTGGTTGATGTCCACTTCAAGAAGATCGGCTATCAGTCGGCGGGCGACTTTCGGAACTTTATTCAGCCGGCGAGCCTGGCTCACCCCGACAACGGTTGCTGGAAGCCCCGAGACCACCTCGATGACCCACCAATCTTCAGACCGGGTCGCTTCAACCGCGTAAACACTCTCGGTCATTTACCCTCTCCTCTTCGGCCTACCAAATGTCTCGCGGCCGTTCGAAATTGTGCGGGGAAGCTCGGCACCAATATTAGTCTAGTAGCAGTTGACGCATGTTCAACAGCCGCGACCAATCGCTGCGACGATTTGGCCAGAAATGTGGCTTGGCGCGGGGAATTGGATTAGCGGTCGGTGGCGGCGGGGAATTCGGCCCCGGCCAGCCAGTTGAGGAAGTCTTGGCGGCGGGCCGCGTCCACCAGTTCTACCCGCAGCCCAGTGGTAGGCATCCAGTGGTAGGTGAAGCCCAGCGGGCGGCCGTCGGAGGCTTCGTAGGAGGCCAGCCATTCATAGCCGGCGTCGGCCAGGCGCTGGGCGTCGGCCACCAGATCGTGGCTCCAGTAGCCCAGGTGGTGGACTCCCCCGGCGGTGGAGGTGTCCCACACCGTGCCCGGCGTGGCCGAGATGAACTCGATGTGGGGCGGCCCATCGATGGAGTAGGTGAATCGGAAATCGGCCTTCACCACCCCGTTGGGTTGACGCGCCATGAACTCCCGGTGCTGGATGGGGGCCCACTCAAACCCGTGGAGGGCACTCCACTCGGCCATGGCCGCGTCGAGATCGGTCACCACGATGCCGAAGTGGTAGAAGTCCTCCAGGGGCACCAGCCCCTGAAGAGCATCATGCTGTGAATTGGATGTTGTATCAGGCATGGCCGCGCCACCCTCCGTCAGTGAATAGAACTTCGCCAGTTACATAAGACGCCTTCTCGCTGAGCAGAAACGAGATGACCTCGGCGATCTCGGCCGGCTCGGCCACCCGGCCCATCGGCACCCGGGCATCCAGCCAGGCCGCCTGCTCGGGATTGCCAAGCCGCTCCGCGGTCATCGGTGTCCGCACCGGCCCCGGCGCCACCGCGTTTACCCGCACCCCCAACGGTGCTGCCTCCACTGCGGCCGCCCGGGTGAGGGCCGACACCGCCCCTTTGGAGGCCACGTAGTGGGCTTGATCGGGCACCGCTATCTCGGCGTTCACCGAAGACACGTTGACGATGGCCCCGGTCGCGCTGGGATGGTGGCGACGCAAGAACCCCCGGATGCCCAGCCAGGTGCCAACCACGTTGACCCGCAGATGGCGCTCAAAATCATCCAACTCAGTTTCGACAATCGAGCTTCGAGTGCGGATACCAGCGCAGTTCACCAATCCGGCAAGCTGACCCACCTCGTTGAGCAATCGATCCCAGGCAGCCTCATCGGTGACGTCCAGCAAGGTCACGTTGGCGGCGGAAGCGACATCGGCAGCCACCACGTCCCAGCCATTGGCGACCAGTACTCGACAGGTCTCCGCACCGATTCCCGATGCCCCGCCGGTCACCAGCACCCGACCCGGCATCAGCGCTTAGTGGCCCAAATACGACCGGACCAGGTCGTGGGAGGCCCTCAGCTCCGATGACGGCCCGCTGATGTCGTTGTTGCCGGTGCGCAGCACGTAGGTGCGGTCGGAAACCTCCAGCACTCCGGCGTTCTGCTCCACCAGCAAGAAGGTGGTGCCGCCCTCGTCGCGCAGGTCCACCACCAATTCAAATAGCTGGTCCACCAGATTGGGGGCCAAGCCGAACGACAACTCGTCGATCATCAGCAGTTTGGGCCGGGTAATCATGGCCCGGGCCAGCGCCAGCATCTGCTGCTGGCCACCCGAAAGCGAGGAGGCCTGCTCCCCGATCTTCTCGGCCAGCGCGGGCAAAAGACCCAGTAAACGATCCCGGTCTCGGCGGATGGCGCCGGCGCCGTCGGATCGCAGCCCCAAGCCCAGCTCAAGGTTCTCTTTCACCGACAGGTTCTGGAAGATGCCCCGTCCTTCGGGCAGATGCCCGAGGCCTCGCATGGCCCGGCGCTCGATGGCCAGGCTGCCCAGGTTCTCCCCGTCGAGCACTACAGATCCCGACCAGGTGTCCAACACCCCGGAGATGGCCCGCAGCAAGGTGGTCTTACCCGCCCCGTTGGCCCCCAGCACCGACACGATCTCGCCCTCTTCCACCGACAGCGAGACGCCGTGCAGTACTTCGAGGCGGCCGTAGCCCGACACCAGATCGTTGATCTCGAGCAGCATCAGGACTGCTCTCCCTGCTCGGGATTATCGTCTTCAGTCCACACCTCGGTGAGCTCACCCTCTTCTTCGACGTGGTCGATGTGGTGGTGCTCAGCCAGCGGACTCTCAACCTCGTGAATCTCGCCGCCTTCCTCGGCCTCAAATCCGTGGCCCAGGTAAGCCTCGATGACCACCGGATCGGTGGTTACATGCTCAGGGCTGCCCTCAGAGATGATCTCGCCGAAGTGCAGCACGCTGATCTTGGGGCAAAGGCTGGTGACCAGTTGCAAGTCGTGCTCGATGATGATCACGCACAGGTCGCGTTCGGCTTGAATCTCCCGCAAACTCCGCAACAGCACGGTCACGTCGTCGGCCCCCAGCCCGGCGGCAGGCTCATCAAGCAGCACAACGGAAGGAAAAGCCACCAGCGCCCGGGCCACCTCCACCAGCTTCTGGGAGCCTAGCGACAGCGCTCCGGCATCCTCATGAGCCACGTCGGCCAGCCCGAAGCGATCGAGCATGTCCAAGCAAATCTGCCGGGCTTCGGTCTCTTCACGACGCTGCTGGGGCAAGAGCAGCAATTCGGCAAAGTGCCCCCAGCGGAACAGGTGGTGGCGGCCGAGAAGGGTGTTCTCCATCACGGTTGCATCAAGAATCAGCCGAGGTGCTTGAAAGGTTCGACCGATTCCCGCCTTCACCCGTTGGGTGCGTGACATGGACAGCAGATCCTCTCCGTGCAGGCGAACCGCACCCTGGTTGCGGCGAACATAGCCAGAGATCACGTTGAATACCGTGGTCTTGCCGGCCCCGTTGGGCCCGATCAGCCCGTTGAAGCCCGGGGTGAAAGCTAGATCGACCCCTTGGAGCACCCGGTTGCCGCCAAAGGCCACATGCAGGTCTTCGACAGCCAGCGAAACCGCGGTATCGGTGGGGTAGGTGCCCGGCGCAGGGGTTTCGACGACGCTCATAGCGAGAAGTCCGTTATCGTCTCCAACCTTCGCTGGAGGTCTTTGGCCCATCGGCTGTCACGGATTTGTTTGGGCAGCGCGGCAATTCCGTTGGGGAGGATGAGCACGGCCAATATAAGAGTGATGCCTAATATCAAGAACAGAAGCTTCTGGGTGTCTTGCAGTTTTTGGCGCAGGAACACGAAAAACAATGCGCCGATCAACGGACCCCACTTGTGGCTCAGCCCTCCCACGATCAGCACCACCAGCAAGAACACCAACATCCGGGTCTTGAAAGTAGAGGGGTTGGCGAACGAGCTGTTCTGGGCCCACATGGCCCCGGCCAGCGCGGCGGCAAATGCGGAAATCCCAAAGGCCAGCAACTTGTAGTAGGTGGAGGAGATCCCCAGCGGGCCGGTGGCGATGTCGATGTCTCGCACTGCTTTCAGCGTTCGGCCCAGCCTGCGGTTGGTGAGAACGACGTACGCAACCATCGTGATGAACAGTGCGCCCAGAGACAGCATGTAGACACTGAGGATGCGGTCGAGCCCTGGTACTCGAAATTGCGGAACCTGCTTACCGGTTCCTCCGTTAGTCTTAAGGCCGTCCCACACCTTTTCGTCGAGTCGGATGATGGTGACGATCAACTCCCCCAAGGCCAAAGTGGCAATGGCCAGGAAAAAGCCCTTTAACCGAGCTGCGGGAAAGCCCACAATGAAACCGATAATGGCGGCGGCAATGCAGATGACTGGTAAAGCCAGGAAGAACGGCCAGTCATATCCCGCCAATGCTTCTCGAGTACCGCTAGGGGCCGACAGCACCGCGGTGCCATAGGCCCCCAGGGCAAAGATGCCAGCCACGGCCAGGCCCAAAGTGCCGGAAAAGCCCACCAATAGGTTGAACCCCACCCCGGCGATTGCGAATGCAAACACGAAGGCGAGATTTCCTCGACCGAAATTGTTGCTGCTGTCGAATATGTCGGTCCAGCCAAAGAAGTTCATCCAGGGCAGGAAGGCCAAGAAGAGGAAGATGGCAACGGTGGTAGCCCATTCAGGCACCACCTTCCTCAGGGATTTTTTTGACGGATACAGGGGTAGCAAGGATTGATCAGTCACCGGCTATACCTCACGGGTACGGGCGGTACGGCTAAATCCCCCTGGTGCAACCAAGAGAACCGCAACCACCACTAACAAAGCGATCGTGGGCTGGAGGCTGGTGCTGATCTGGCCTCCCGCCAATGCCTCTCCTACCCCGATGAGCAGGCCGCCGGCGAAAGTACCGCCCAGAGACGTGAATCCCCCGAGCACTGCGGCGATGAACCCCTTTAGGATGAGGCCTTCCGCGCTGCCCAATTCCAGCACCGTAGAGCTGGTGTTCAGGATCATGGCCGCGCCGGCCACAAACGTGCCGATGGCCCAGGCAATGAGCGAGACCCGGCCGGCGTTTATGCCCAGAAGCCGTGCAGTGTGCCCGTCCTCTGCGATAGCCCGCATCCGCACGCCCCACTTGGACCAGAAGAACAACGCCATTCCAATGGCAATGGCAATGCCCACTGCGATGGTGACTACCTGATCCCAACCGATCCTCGTGCTGCCCAAATCGAAGGTCTCTCCCGACCATGGGGCATCGAATCGCTTGGGAGTGGACCCCCAAAGATTCTCGATCACGGATCCCAGCGCGAAATTCAATCCAATGGTAAGCAGCAGCAGCGGGAAGTGATCCACCTTGGACAGCGGTTTCACCCAATAGCGAAGAATCAGGTAGGTGAGCGCGACGGTGAAGACAGCCAAGATCGTCGCAACCCACAACGGGAATCCCTCATCGGTGACCGGGAACCAGTCGAAGAAAGTGGGCAAGCCCTCTTTGTTGAGGAAAAACACACTGGCGTACCCCAATCCAATGGAGGCGCAGACGGCCAATGGCTGGTTGGACAATCCCGTCAGAGGACGGACCAACAAGAACTGGGTGATGGCTCCGAACACCGCGGCAAAGGCCAAGGCCAGCACTATGGCCAGCCAGAACGGCCATCCGACTCCACCCAGCGCAGGATCTCCGGATAAGAACCAAGCCATGAATGCAGCTACCAGCCCCATCTCGGCCATGGCGAAGTTGGGCACATCGGTGGACTTCATGATGACCACGATGGCCAAGCCGATTAGAGCGTAACTTGAGCCGGTTTCAAGGCCGGCCACAATCTGCTGGAGGAGTTGATCCACCTGCTTTGCTCCTAGAAATGGTAGGTCCGGGACCGGCGATCACCGGTCCCGGACCAGCTAGTGAATTAGCTTGCTGGCGGGAGGAACTCCCGAACCTGAGTCCACGTTTCGGTGTCAGCGTCGTACTCGGAAATGCCGGCACCAGAGGCGCAGCCGTGGCCACCAGGCAGCGGCCCACAGGCCAACACCGGCATCGCCGGAATCAAAATGGGATCGTCCACCATGGCTTCAGCTGTGGCGTGGAAGTTCTCGTAGGAGTAGTCGCCTTCGAGCCGGTCCCACAGTTCGAAGAACGCCCGAGTGATGGAGTAGGTCTGCAAGCTGAAGTTGGGGGCCAGGCTCTCGGAACCGGGGCCCTCGTAGACCTCCCACAGACCAGCCCAGTGCTGCACGAATTCCATGTCGGAATCAGGCAGAGCACCCTGAAGAGCGCCCAGGTAGCCGTCGGACGCTTCGGGATTGGCCAAGCCAACAGTGGTCTGTCCACCGGCTCCAGCAGATCCCTGATCGGAGCAAACCAAAGGATCAAATCCAGCCTCGTGGAACTGGTCGAGCACCAAGCCGTTCTGGGTGCCGTCGAGCGCGGTGAGAACCGCATCAGCACCGGAGTCGATCACGGATAGAACCGCAGGGGCCACCGCATCGGACAGCACCTCGACTTCTTCCTTGGCCACGATCTCCATGCCGTGGACCGGCGCCTGCATGTCGATGGCGTTGAATGCCTCTTCACCCAGCTCGTTGTCCTGGCCTATGGCGGCCACCTTGGTGGCACCCTGCTCAGCGAAGTGGTCGATGCAGATGCGACCCTGCTCGGTGCGAGTCGGGTTGGTGAGATACACCTCTTGGATGTCCTGGTCGGCGGGCGATACCGGGCCCCACAGCGGGGTGCCGGCGGCCTCGATATCGGGGTAGGTGGACGGGATGGCCTGCGAGCCCGCTGTGCCGACGAAGCCCCACACGTTGTCCTGCTCGATCATCTTGCGGACGTTGGTAACCATCTGCTCGATCTCGAAGCGGTCGTCTTCCCAAACCAGCTTGAAGGTGCAGCCGTCGATTCCGCCGTTGGCGTTGACCTCTTCGACGGCGATGATGATGCCGGCAATCAGGCCCTCACCAGCGACCGCAGCCCGGCCGGTGAACGGCTGGGACGAACCAATGGTGACAACGCCGCTTTCCTTGTCCACGCCTCGGGCGTCACCCTCTGTGGCGTAGCCGCAGCCGCTGGCGGCACCGCCTTCGTCATCGTCGTTGCCGCACGCGGCCGCTACGAGGGCGACCGCGAACAGCAGCGCCAGAACCTTCAAGAGCTTAGACATGGTTTCCCCTCCACTTGGTTGGATGTGCACTGGTCGGACGTACACAAGTTCGAAACCCTAACAGGCATATGGCTATGGCAAGATACCGGAGATGGCAGAAATCACCGTGACCACGTTTGCCGACGCCCGAGAGTGCTATCGGAATAAGAACCTTCGCCAGGCCCTGTACGACGCCGGCGAGGTGATCATGAGCGACGTGGTGGTGAACCTCCACGGAGATGAGCACCGGGACCGACGCCGCCTGGAGAACCGCCTTTTCCGCCGCGACACCTTCACCCTGTACGAACAGGATCTGTTCCCGCCCATCATCGAGCAAACGCTCGCTCCCCATTTGGCCGAGGGCAAGGCCGAGTTGGTCAAGCTCGGCCACCAGTTGATGATGAATCTGGCCGCATTCACTGCCGGGGTGGATAGGCCTCAAAGCACCCCGGAGGAGACCTTCCGGCTTTACGACTACCTAACGAAGTTCATCGAGGGGGCCACCTTGGCCCACTACACCGGCGACAAGGAGGCCAAGGTGGTCGAGATCGAGGCTGCCCTCGGTGCATTCGACGCCGAGTTCCTCTCCCCCGGCATGGATCGGCGCCAAGCACTGCTGGATCAGCTTGAGGCCGGGCAGATCGAAGCTGACGAGCTCCCCAAAGATGTGTTGATGGTGCTGATGCACAACCAAGACCGCCTGGATCTGAGCCACGAGACCATCCGGCGGGAGATCGCCTTCTACATGCTGGCGGGAGCCCACACTTCGGCCACGGCCTTCAATCGGGTGGTGCACAACATCTTCGGCTGGCTGGACGACCACCCCGAAGACGAACACCGGGTGCGCGACGACCGGCTCTTTGTGCAGCTCTGCACCCACGAGACCATCCGGCTCCAGCCCTCCAGCCCCACCGGGATGCGCTGGGCGCTAGATGACATCGACTTGACCAGCGGCATACACATCGCCAAGGGCGACCGGGTCACGCTGGATCTGCTGTCGGTGAACCGGGATCAGTCGGTGTTCGGCGGCGACGCGGCTGATTTCAATCCCGACCGCACCCTGCCCGAGGGCATTGCCCCGTGGGGTCTGAGCTTCGGACAGGGGATGCACGCTTGCATCGGCCAAGACTTGGCCTCCGGGGTCTCGTTTGTGGACGGCGACGATGTGGACGCCCATTTGTTCGGCCTGGTGCCGGTAGCGGTGCAGACCTTGTTCGACCACGGCTGCCGTCCCGACCCCGACGATCTGCCCGAGATGGATCCCTCCACCACCCGCCCCTACTTCGGCCGCTACCCGGTGGTGTTCGCATCGGCCTAGCCGAGGCTCTCAGGGTTCGCCAGCCCACCTATGCAGAGGTCGCGAACCGCCGGTTCCTTTCTTCTACAAGCGCGACTAGGGATCGAGGCTGTTGAGGAGGACTGTGAGCTCGGCGAGAGTAACTGCGGTGGCGTCGGTGCGCTCTTGGGACAGGTCGCCGCCGTAGACGATGGCCGCCGAGGATATGTCTGGGATCGTGCGCCTTATGCGGCGCAGTCCGGCGAACCAAGCGGCGGAGATTGTGGCGCCCGGCTTGATTTCCACGGCCGCGAGGCCGCTGGAAGTTGGATATAGGAGGTCGCACTCAAGGCCGTCGGATGTGCGGAAGAACGACGGCTCGGCGTACCGGGCGCGATTGTGCGAGTGCTTGACCACCTCGGACATGGCGGCATTTTCGAACAGCGGGCCGCGCAGCGGGTGGGCAAGAAGCTGCTCACTGCTGCGGATTCCGACCAGATAGCTGGCCAGGCCGACGTCGACGAAATACAGCATCGGACCCGCCGGCGAGGCGACGCTCGGCGAGCGTGAACGGCAGCAGGCGCAGCAGGGCCGTGCGGCCGGCGAGCGACTGGCTGATCGTGGATGTCAGACCGAACTGCTCACTGCCGGTGAGCACGAATTGCCCGTTGCGGCGGTCCTCGTCGACCAGGACCTGTAGATAGGACAAGAGGCTCGGCACACGCTGAATCTCATCGAGCACAGCACCGACTGGGAACTGCGCCAAAAAGCGCCGCGGGTCCGACTCGGCGAACTCGCGGGCGTCGGGATCCTCTAGGTTGGCGTATGCCAAATGCGCGAAGGCGCTGCGGCACAGCGTCGTCTTGCCGGATTGGCGCGGGCCGGTAACCGTGACGATCGGATACTGCCCGAACAACTCCAGCAGCCGGGGCATTATCTCTCGCTCGATCACCATGCCCATACGCTAACCCCCAGCATATTCAAGATAGCACCTTCAATCTGCGGGCTGCGATTGCCTAACAGACGGCGGGGGTCATGGTCATGGACGGCGGCACCCACCTGTTCGGACTGGTGGCGGCAGCAGCGCAGACCCTGTTCGACCACGGCTGCCACCCCGACCCCCAACGACCCCCCCAAGATGGACGCCGCCACCACCCGCCCCCACTTCGGCCGCTACCCCGTGCTATTCACCTCGTGCCTCAGCTCTGGAGCAACATACATTGCATTACTGCGAAGATGTCTTCTCCGCACAAACAAGCCGATTGCCGTTAAGAGTGTAAACAGCAGCACGTTACCGCCCAGACCGGCTCTTTGGAGGTTCGAGGTCAACGGCACTACACGGGTTTGCCAGATATCCACGCCGAGAACATCGTCGGTGGCGCAGAGGCCGTTTTCCGGTTTGGGTTGGCACTGGGTATTGTGATTCACAAGTACTGTGATACTGTGACAAAACCTTGGAGACAACCCAGAGGAGAAGCTGTGAGAAACATCACTGTCTCAGTCGACGACGACACACACCGGTTGGCGCGAATCCAAGCGGCGGAGATGGACACATCGGTATCGGCCCTCGTCCGCAACTACCTCAGAAGCCTGGCCAGGGGCGGCCAGCCCGCATCCACCGCCAACGCGACCCAGCAGACAGAAACCGAGCGCCGACGCCGGCTGCTAGGTGAGGCCGTCGCCGACATCACCACCGACGGCGGAGGTCTCCGGACTGCCCTCAACACACCTCGCGAGTATCTGTATGACCGCAGTGCGCTTCGTTGACACCAATGTCCTGCTGTACGCCATAGGCGCTTCTTCGGAAGACTCAGCTAAACGCAGCAGATCCCTCGAACTGTTGGAGGAAGGAGACTTGGCCTTGTCTGTGCAGGTTGTCCAGGAGTTCTACGTCCAGGCGACCCGACCAAGCCGCCCGGATGCAATCACCGCCAAACAGGCGCTGAACTTCCTTGAGGCCATCGACAGCTTTCCCGTCGAACCAGCAACTGAAAACATCTTCCGTGAAGCCGTAGCCATTGGCGAGCGTTTCCGCCTGTCCTATTGGGACAGCGCGATCCTGGCCGCCGCAAGAGCCGCGGGTTGCGAAGCGATCTACTCCGAGGACATGAGCCCCGAGCAGGACTACAACGGCATCCGGGTTATCAATCCCTTCGAAAACGTCTGAGTCTGCGACCAACACCTGCGCCTACGCCCTTGACCTTGGTCGAAAGCGCTAGTCAAGCAGGTCTCGGGTGAGGGTTTGAGCAGCCCAGTTGGCCACTTTCTCGCCGGGGATGGGGTCCCGGGTGGGCCAGGGACGATTGTCTCGTTGAGTCTTTCCGAAACGGTTAACCCTGATTGTTCATGAGAATTCCTGATTTGCTTTGGGCGGGTGGGGTTTGGGTGTTTTCGTGTGGTTCGGGTGTTGGGGTTCGGTGTTGGGGGTGGTCGGGTGTTCGGGGCGGGTGTTTTGGGGTGTGGTCGGGGGTTTTGGGGCGTGGTGGGGCGTGTCGGGTCGGGGTTTTGGGACGGGTTGGTGAGTGGGCCGGGCGGGGCGGGTTTATGGGGCGTGGGGCTGGCAGGCGTGGAGGAGTTGTGGGGTGGCGGGCCACCAGTCGAGCAGGCGCAGGGTCCATTTGCGGGAGGAGCGCACGAGGCGGGCGGGTGCGTGCCATAGCTGCCATCTGAGGCGTTTGGGGGCGGCGTGGGCTAAGGCCCCGGTGAGGCGGAGTTGTTGGAACCATTTGACCAGCGCGAGGCTGAGCGCGACGAGGGCGGCCCAGGCGGCGTTGGCTTCGTAGTCGGTGAAGGGCATGCGTTTGAGTCCGGAGTCTTTGAGGTCGGCGATGGTGTTCTCGATGCGGGCATGGGCTCTCATGTGGGCGTCCAATTCGGCGGGGTCGCCTGTTGCGTCGGTGTAGAACCCGCGGTAGCGCCAGTTGCCGGAGTCGAACAGGGTGCGCTGCGCGCCGGGGTGAAGCGGCTCTCGGCGGGCGATGAAGCGGGTGCGCTCGGGCCAGCCGGCGAGGCCGGCGCTTTCGGTGAGGTCGGCGATTTGGGCGCGCTTGGAGGGCTCGCCGTCGGCGCCGAGCGCCGGCTGCCACTTCTCGGCGCGAAAGCGGCTGCGGTCTATGGCCGCTGTGACCTGCTGGTTTGAGCGCGCGGTCATGAAGAACCCGACGTTGCGGGCCCGGCATGCCTCGGCGATTTGCGCAGAGCAGCCCGCGGCGTCGACCCGCAGCTGCACCTCCCGGCCCGGCGGCGCGTCGTCGCCTTCGCGGTGGCCCATCGCTACGGCGGCGGGCAGCTGCGCGATGGCGGCGTCGAGGACCTCTATGTGGTCAAAGATGTGGTTGGCCGCGGCGTTGCCGGCCCGCAGCTTTATCGACAACGGCTCCCCCTCGTCTGTGGCGCACAGCATCGGGTGGAACCCGAACCCGCCCTTGAAATGCGCCGCCGCGCCCTGCTTGTTCTCGGAGTGGACCTCCACCAATGTCGAGTCGATGTCCAAAACCACCGGAGCAGAACCCGACGCGCCGCCGCGGCGCTCCCACACCCCGGCCCGCACACCGGCCACAGCCTCCCACAGGCCCTCCACCACATCGGGGCCCAAACCGCGCAGCGTGCGGTACAGGGTCGAGTCAGACGCCACCTCGCCGAACAGCACCGGCTGCGCCCGCAAATGCTCGATATCGGCACACGCCTCCCCGCCCCCGGCCAACACCAACAACAAATGCGCCAGCACCTTGCCCCGATCATGAACAGGCGCCCGCTCGCCGCCCGGCGGCACCGCCGCCGACAACGCCTCCCCCAGCCCCAAACCATCGGCGAAACGGCCCAAAGCGAACAAACCCGAATGCGCCGCCACCTGACCGCCGCCGCCCGCCACCCTCACATCGCAAGTGCTGCTAGCCTGCATCTCGGAGATGCCCCTCTCTGTGGAACCGATACGTGAACATCAACACACATCGTCCCACACCAGAGGGGCTTTTCCGCGGACGCGCACCCCCCAACACCACACCCCCCATGAACAATCAGGGTTAACTCGCTTTGCGTGAATCGCAACCAGTCGAACGGCGTGCTCAGCGCAACCAGCGCGCACACGCAGATGACCGTGCGGCGCATCAGTTTGAAATCGTCGTCTTCTGCACCCATTTCGCCATCGTAAGACACACTGCAAAAGTCATAGTCGAGCGGGCTGAGCGGCGACGGAGCTGGTCGGGCACCTACTTTGTCGTTCGGCAAAAGAATCGCAGCGCCTCAACGGTTCCTGTCGGGAAATCCCGGGCCGGGGCCGTACTCAACTCCTGGGCCACGGCGGGACTCGCTGGTCTTCACCAGGATTTCCCGATCTACCAGATCCCTGAGAACCGCAGAGGCGCGAGAAGCGCTCACGCCCAAGAGGTTTCTGACCGCCTGATGAAACAGGATCAACAGCGCATCCGTATCACCGCCCTCAGGGGCCGGCAAGGCCAGAGCGAACCGGGCAAAGCCCAAGTCGACCGGCGCAGCAGATAGGGAGACCCGGACGTGGTCTTTGCCCGCGGTGATGGAAGGGGGGCTTTTGCCTGCTCGCAGCATCTCCCGATACATCAACGGCACCCCGGTACCGAGCTCCTCGATAAGGCCCAAATCGCGAAATGCTTTCACCAGAACCCGATTTCTCGGGCGAGAAGGCGTGGTCAAGATGTTCTCCACAGTCACGCCTCCGACAAGTGCGCCCGGAGAGGTCACCGCCAGCAGAACATCCGAATGCTCGATATGCACCGGATCGGGAAGGGACAGCCGCTGATGGGCCACCGCATTGGCCAATGCCTCGCGAACCGCCCGCTCGGGAAAGTCTGCGAGAGCCGCCTGTTGGCCGCTTCCAAGATAGACCAGCTCTTGGCGCTGGCGAACGGTAATGAGATCGACCGCCCGGTGATAGGCAGCGACAAGCGGGGGTGCGAGCCGTTCAGAAGAGTCAGGAGGGCCTCCGGGAACCTGTCGATGTTGGTACACGATAATTCTATTGCTGAACAACAAGCAGCAGTCAAGTAGAACTATCGCTGCTATTCTGAAAACTATCCGGCAATAGAGAAGGTATTAGCACCATCGGAGATGCAGCCGCTATTCCCGCGCCGCAACCTCAGGCGAGAAGGTCTCGGGTGAGGGTTTGAGCAGCCCAGTTGGACACTTTCTCGCCGGGGATGGGGTCCCGGGTGGGCCAGGGGCGTTCGAGGTCCACTGGTTGGCCGCGGCTGATCACATGGCGCAGGTTGGAGCGTTCGGCCAGCACGGTGACGTCGGCGGCCGGGTCGCCGCTTACCACCAGCACGTCGGCGACCATGCCCGGTGACAGCGTGCCCACCTCGCCCTCCATGCGCATTGCAATGGCCCCGTTGGCGGTGGCGCAGGCGATGGCCTGAAGCGGCGACAGCCCCACCGACTCCACCAGCACCTCCATCTCCCGGGCGTGCCAGTGGCCATACGGGGTGAGGGCAAACCCCGACTCTGAGCCGCACAGCAGCGGCACGCCGGCGTCGTGGGCCTTGGCAATAACCTTGGCGGTGGCCTCGATCTCGCCCCGGAACACGTCCTGCATGCCGGCACCAGCCCCCACCAGGTGGCCGTAGTCGGCCAGGTTGGCCAAGAAGGTGAAGGTGGGCATGAGGGCGGCCCCGGCGTCGATCACCGCCTCCAAGGCGGCGTCGTCCATGAACGAGGCGTGCAAGATGAGGTCCACACCGGCCTCGGCGCAGGCTTGGGTGCTGCCCGCCGAGCGGGCGTGGGCCATAACCGGGGTCTCCAGTTCGTGGGCGGTGTCGCACACCGCTTTCAGCTCCTCGGGCTTCCAGGCCAACAGCTCGCCCTGGTGGCGGGGGATCGACCCGGTGGCGTGGATTTTTATCCAGTCGGCGCCGTGCTTGATGTGCCGGCGGGTCATCTGAACCATCTCATCGACGGTGGTCACCACCTGCGCGTAGCCCACCACTCCGGTATCGGGGATCAGCCGCCCGGCGGTACCGCCCACCGAGGTGACCAGCGCCTGCACTCCTGTGGCCATGCGGGGGCCCTCCACCACGCCGGCGTCGACTGCGTCGCGCAGCGACGGGCCCATGGAGAACAGCGTGTCGGGGTCGCAGAACCCGGTCACCCCGGCCATGAGCAGCTTCTGGAGGTTCTGGGCGGCGATCAGCGCGGCCAGGGTGTGGTCGCGGTGGAAAAACAGCTCGTCGTTGGACAGCACGTCGTCGAAGGTGCAGTGGACGTGGGCGTCGATAAGGCCGGGCATCACGGTGCAACCGGCGGCATCGATGACGGTGGCTTCCGGTTGACCTACTCCTGCTTCGGGGCCGACGGCGGCAATTCGATCGCCCTCCAGCAGCACCGCGGTGCCGGGCTGGGGCGGGGCGCCGGTGCCGTCGATCACAGTGCCGCCGGTGATGACGATGGATGTCGGCTCAGACATCTGGCTCAGTCCTTCTCAATCCTCCAGCAGAGCCGCGGCGGCGTCCTTGACGGTCATGCCCACCTCGACGCCTCGGTCGCGGGCCGGCTGGTTGCACGCGCTGATGATCCCCTCATCGTACGCCTTGAAGGCATCACCCACCGGGGCACTCCACGCATCGCAGCACGCTCCGGCCAGACCGTGGGCCTCGGTGATGGCCAGGCCGGCGATCCCCGCGTCGTTCTTGCTGCGGCCCCCGTCGGAGCAGATGAAGCCGTGGGGACTCACCTCCAGCAGGAAATCCGCCCCGCTGCGCCCGGTGTGGCCGGCGGTGACCAGCACGTTGCGGGAGTCCTCGGGCAGGGCGAACACGATGGAGTCGGTGACCACGAGCTGTCGCCCGCTGTCGGAAGTGGCCTTGACCTCCCGGCGGATCTTGGTGCCCTCGTCAACCTCGCCGGGATCGTTGTTCAACAGCAGCTCGGCCGCCTCCGACACCGACATTCCCTCGACAATCCCGCACCGCTCGGCGTAGATGTTGAGCCGGGAGATGATCCCGGTCTCATAGAGATCGAGGCCGTTGCCCAACTCTGCGCTCATCCCGTCGGCCGTCGCCGCGGGGATGCCCAGCGCCTCCAAGAACCACAGCCCGGAGATGCCCGCGCCGTCCTTGCCGATGCAGCCGTCATGGCCGATCACACCCTTCGGCCGATGTGGGGCCATAAGCCGGGCGGGCAGCACGCCGAGATACGAAGACGGCACAACAACGTCGGTGTCCCGATTGCGGGTGTCCACGTATCGGGCTGAGTCCATGGTCACGATCCGGCGGTCGCCGTCGGCATACACCACCTCTTGGGGGTGGTCCTCCTCGTTGGCCAGCAATGGGGCTTCTTCAGGCACGACTCGAAGATAGCCCCTGCCCCTTCAACCAAACCTCTCAGAGCCCGGTGCGGCCCGCTTCGCGGATCATGGGGGCGTAGTCGGCGAAGCCGGGGGCGTCGGGGCGGGCGCCGGTGGTGAACCCGGCGTCGACGGCCAGGGTGTGGCCGCTGGTGTAGCCCGACTCATCGGAGGCCAGCCACAGCGCGGCGCTGGCCACGTCGGTGGCGAGGCCGGGGCGGCCGATCAGCGGGGAGTTGGCGGTGAGCTCGGCCCGGGCGCCGTCCATGTTGGTGTGGTCGCCGGTGTGGGCGTAGGCCACCATCGGGGTGAGCACCGAGGCGGGGGCGATGCAGTTCACCCGGATGCCGAAGCGGCACAGCTCGGCTGCCGCGTTCTTGGTCAGCCCGACCACGGCGTGCTTGGCCGCGGCGTAGGCGTGGGGTCCGAGGCCTCCCATCACCCCGGCGGTGCTCGACATTGAGATGATCGAGCCGCTGGTTTGGGGCTTCATCGCCCGGGCGGCGTGCTTGACGCCGTAGAACACCCCGTGGAGCAAGATGTCGATGCTGGCGTGCCACTCGTCGGCCGGGGTGGTGTCGATGGGCCCCACGGCGCCGACGATGCCGGCGTTGTTGTACATCACGTCGAGCTGTCCGAACTCAGCCACCGCGGCATCCACCAACCCGGCCACATCGGCTTCGGATGTCACGTCGCAGCGGACAAACACCGCGTCGTCGCCCAGGGCCTCGGCCAGCGCCTGACCGGCGTCGTCTTGGATGTCGCCCAGGGCCACCCTGGCCCCCTCTGCGGCGAACAACTCGGCCGCGGCCCGGCCGATGCCGCTGGATGCTCCGGTTATGGCCGCCACCCGTCCTGCAAGTCGTCCGCTCATTTCCACCTCCAATGAAATGTTGTGCGCCCGGCACCGTAACCTGACCGGTCTATGAGCACCAGATCAGACGAAACCCCGGCCCTCGACGTGGCCCGACTCCAAGACCTGTTGGACCGCGACGCCATTCGCCACATCCAGATCCGCTACGCCTGGAGCCTGGACAACCACCGGTGGGAGGCACTCAAGGAGATCTTCCTGCCCGACGCGGTGGCCGACTACCGGGGAGAGCGGTTCGAGGGGCTCGAGGCCATCGCGGCCAAGTGCGCCTCGTCGCTGGAGCCGGCCGACGCCAGCCAGCACATCAACGGGTGCCATTGGGCCCAGGTGGACGGTGACAAGGCCATCGCCGGCTGCTACTTCATCGCCACCAAGTACATCGCCGACACCCCCGGCGGCGACACCTTCATCGTGGGCGGCAAGTACATCGACCAGATGGTCCGCACCCCCGACGGCTGGCGCATCGCCCACCGCCTGCTGGAGCAGGCCTTCCTAGACGGCAACCCCGAGGTAGAAGCCGCCGCCCAAGCCCGCTGGGCCGCCCGCCAGCAAGAGACGGCCCTCGAAGCCCGCATCGACGCCGTCTCGGCCCGATCTGAAGCGCTGGACATCGACTGGCCTACGGATTACCTGGCCGATCAGCGGTTAGAAGCCGGAGAGCGATGACGATCGTTGTCGACGCGAACATCGCCATTGCCGTCCTCGACTCCCGACACCAGTTTCACCAACCTGCTGTTCGGCGCTGCATAGAGGCCGACGGTGTCGCCATCTTGAACATCACTCGCGCCGAGGCACTGATCTATCCGAGCCGGTTAGGGAAGCTCGAAGAAGCGACCGCGGTGCTTGATCAGCTTGGGATCAATATCGAAGTGCTCGACAATGGCGTAGCGGACCGAGCCAGGGAGCTGCGAGCGGAATACGGCAATCGGAACTTCCCTATGGTGGACGCCGTTGTGGTCGCCCTGGGCATCGAGCGGAGCTGGACCGTCGTTACCTATGACACCAAGTGGCCCGAGATCGACGATGCAGAGATTGAGATCCTGGGCGATCGCTAGCCGTCAAAGCCGGAGCAGGCGGGTGGCGTTGGTGTTGAGGGTATCGGCGAGGTGGGCGACGTCGGGGCCGGTGCCGCGGTCCCAGCCGCCGAAGTTGGTGCCGTAGACCAGCCGGTCTGCGCCGTATTGCTCTAGGGCCAGGGTGAGTTCGGCGGCGCCGGTGATGTGGCAGTCGAACCACAGGCGGCTGAGGGCGCGGTCGAAAGCGCCCGGTTCTTTGATCCACTCGGGGGCGGCGGGGCGGCGCTCGGCCAGCTTGCGGAGCTTCGACAAGACGATGGGCGTGGTGCCGCCGCCGTGGGACAGGCACAGGTCGAGATCGGGATGGCGCTCGGTGACCCCGCCGAACACCAGGGTGGCCACCGCCACCGTCTCCTCATAGGAGTACTCCAGCACCAGATCGAGGTCCCAGCGGCGCAGCCGGGGATCGAGCAGCGGGCCGTCGATGCCCGACTGGGTGGGGTGCAAGAAGTGGGGCACGTTGAGCTCAGCACACAGCGACCAGAGCTGGTCGAGGGCCGGATCGTCCAGCGGGGTGCCGAAATCGGTTCCGGTGTAGCCGGCCAACAGGCCCAACTCTTGCACTGCCCGCTCGAGCTCAGTGCAGGCGGCGTCCACATCTTGCATGGGCAGGGCGGCCAGCCCGACGAAGCGGTCGGGATGGGCGGCCACCGCGGCGGCCAAGTCGTCGTTGTGGCGGCGGCAGAAGTCGATGGCCAACTGGGGTTCGATGAAGTGGAGGTAGGTGAGCGGGTTGGGCGACAGGGCCTGCACCGAGATGCCCTGGGCGTCCATGGCCTCGAGACGCATGTCCAGCTCGATGAACAGCGATCCCCGGTAAGCCACCCCGTCGAGCTGGTAGCCGCCCACTCGGAACCAGGGAGTTCCGTCGTCGTGGGCGCCGATCTCGGGGCCGCACGGGCCGGCGGCGCCCATCGTGCCCTCCAGCACGATGTGGGCGTGGACGTCTATTAGCCCGGTCATGTCGGCCCGCGCCCCTCACGCCGGTCCGCCGTGAGGCGGCGCATCACGACCTCAGCGGCCTTCCATGATCCCGTCGGCGCCGGGCAGCCAGGAGGCCACCCCGGAGATGGGGATGGCGCACACCACCGCCTCGGTGATCTCGGCCTCGGAGGCCCCGGCGTTGCGGGCGCCGTTGGCGTGGATGTTCACAAACCGGCTGGAGAACTCAGCGGCGTTGATGGTACACAGCAACAACTCCACGTGCTTGGCGTCGAGCGTGTTCTCGGCCAGCGACCACTGCCGCATCAACACGTAGCCCTCCAAGGCTCGAGGGGCGTTGTCGGCCATCACCTCGATGTAGTCGGGCACGAAGCCGAAGTAGCTCTCGAAGTAGTCAAGCGCGGCCTGGCGATCCAGGGAGAAGTCGGGAATCGGCTCAGAGGATCGATCGGCGGGGATGTCGAACGCCCGGTCGATGGCTCGGGCGAAGTCGTTGTAGGTGGCCTCACCCCGGGAGATGAGCACGGCCAGCGATGCGCCTCGGGCGTCGCCCAAGCTCAGCCCCAGCTCGCGGGATCGAGTCATCTCACGGAGGGTCAGTTCGCGCTGTCCCCGCACGGAGGCAGCGCAGGCCATGTACAGCGCCTTGGCCCACGCCGGGCAAGCGCCGTCGCGGTCGGTCACGTCGCGAATGCGGGCGTACCCCTCGGCGAACTTGGTTGAGATGGCAGCCAGCTCACCGTTGGCCAAAGGAGGACTGCCCAGCTCGCTGTGAACCGCGTTGCTGGATGTGGCTTGCATGGTCATTGTTTACCCCTCTTTGTCGGACTCATCTTCACAGTTTGGACACCTCACCGCCGTCGATCACAAAACACGCGCCGGTAACGAACCCGGACGACGCCGATGCCAGATAGCACACCAGTGGCCCGAGCTCTTCAGGTCGGCCCATGCGGCGAGCGGGAATCTTGCGAAGCCGGGCGGCCAGGGTGTCGGGGTCAGCAAGCACCGCGGCCTGGGCCTCGGTCTCGAACGCACCGGGGGCGATCACGTTCACCCGGATGCCGTAGCGGGCCCACTCTGCGGCCAATGCCTCGGTGAGCCTCAGCAGTCCGCCCTTCGATGCCGAGTATGCGGCCAGCAGCGCCTTGCCCTTGAGTGCCGAGGTGGAGGCCACGTTGATCACCGAGCCGGACTGGCCAGCGTCGATCCAATGGCGCGCCGCGCGGCGGGCCAGAGCGGCGGGGGCGGCCAGGTTCACGGCCAGCACCTCGTCGAACACCTCGTCGGGCTGGTCGATGAACTTCGATGCGGGGGCGATGCCCGCGTTGTTGACCACCGAGTCGAGCCGGCCGAATCTGCCTACCGCCTCGTCCACCAGGTTGGCCACCGCGGCCCGGTCCCGCATGTCGCAGGGCACCGCGACCACCGCGTCGCCCAGCTCTTCGGCCAGGGAGGCTAAAGCGTTGGCTGAGCGGGCTGCGGCTACCACCTTGGCCCCCTCAGCCACCATGGCCCGCACCGCTGCCTCTCCCAACCCCCGGCTGGCCCCGGTTACCACCGTCACATGGCCGTTGAGCCCCAAGTCCACTATTGGTCTCCCTGCCGCTCGGCCACCTCGGCGCACAGCCGGGTGGCGATGCCCAGCCGCAGCACCTCAGATGCCCCCTCATATATCCGCATGGGTCGGGCCTGGCGGTAGTAGCGCTCGATGGTTGAGCCCCGGATGAGCCCCCACCGGCCCATGACCTGAACACAGCGGTCCACCACCCGGGTGGCCGCCTCGGTTGCGGCCAGCTTGGCCAGCGACGACCGGTCGAGGTGGGCCGACGGGTCCTCCCGAGCGGCCTCCGCGGTGGCGTAGGCCAGCAGCCGGGTGGACTCCAGCTCGGCCCAGGAGTCGGCCAGCAGCCCCGCCACCGGCCCCAGCCGCACCAGCGGGCGGCCGAACTGCTCGCGAGCAGCAGCGTGGTTGGCGGCGCACGACAGAGCCCCGTCCATGAGCCCGACCGCGGCCCCAGCCACCGAGATGCGAAACACCGACAACGTGGCAAGCACATGGCGGAACCCCGCGCCGGGCTCGCCCAGGCGGGCTGAAGCGGGCAGGCGCACGCGGTCGAATGCCACTTCGCCCAGCACATGGGGGGCGATGATCTCCGGCGAGGGCTCGATGGACACCCCAGGGGCGTCGGCGGGCACCAGCACCAGCGAGAACCGGTCGTCCTCCCGGGCCATGGTGGTGTAGAAGCCGGCCGACCCGGCGTTGGAGATGAACGACTTGGCCCCGTTCAACTCCACCTCGCCGCCGTGGTCGGTCAATGTGGTGTCGATCCCCCGCAGGTCCGATCCGGCCACCGGCTCGGTAAGGGCCAGGGCGGCCAGCACCTCGGCGCTGGCCACGCGGGGCAGCCATTCCTCCCGCTGCTCATCGGTGCCGGCCACCGCAATGGCGTAGCTGCCGATGCCCTGGAGCGCGAACAGCGAGTCCAAGTGCGAGGAGGTCCGCATAAGGGCCTCGCGAACCACACAAACCGCCACCGGATCCACCCGCTGGTGGCGACCCCCGTAGGCCGCCGGCACCATCAGCGAGCTCAGGTCGCTGGCCCGCAGCACGTCGAGGGTGGGCTGGTGGATGTGGCTGCACTCATCGGCCTCCGCGGCGAACGACGCCACCTGGCGGGCTACCGCCTGGGCCTCTTGTTGAATGGCCCGTGTGTCGGGACCGAGCTCGAACGCCATACGATGCTGGACAGTACGCGTTTTACAACAGGGGGACCACCGTGAGCGACATCATCGTGGAGCGAGACGACCGCATCGTGTGGCTGCGACTGAATCGGCCCGAGCGGTTGAACTCCTATGACCGCAACACCATCGATGAGATCATCGCCGCCTTCAGAGAGCACGTCGATACCGGGGTGGTGGTTATCACCGGCCAAGGCCGGGCGTTTTGCGCCGGCGGATATCTGGCCAACCTGGCCGAGGCGAACTTCTATGAGCTGCGGTCGATGTTCTATGGATCGCTGGAGCTGTTCGACGCCATCCGCAACGCCCCCATGCCGGTGATCGCCGCGGTGAACGGCCCGGCGTTCGGCGGCGGCAACGAGCTGGTGGTGGCCTGCGACTTCGCCATCGCCGCCGCTTCAGCCGAGCTGGGCCAGACCGGGGTGAAGGTGGGCAGCGCCCCGGTGCTGGGGGGCACCAACCTTTTGGCCATGACCATCGGGGAGAAGCGGGCCAAAGAGGTGGCCTTTCTGTGCCGCAAGTACACCGCCGAGCAGGCTTGCGAAATGGGGTGGATCAACGCAGTGGTGCCCGACGAGGATCTGGAAGACGAGGTGGGGCGCTGGTGCGAGGATCTGTTGAAGATGAGCCCCCGCTACTTGGAGGCGGCCAAAATCAGCTCCAACGTGTACTGGAACCAGCTCAGGGACAACATGGCCTCAGGGCTGGGGATGCTGGCCCAGGCCATCGGGTCGCCCGACATGATCGAGGGGGCCACCGCATTCATGGAAAAGCGCCGCCCGCAGTTCCCCCCGAGAACCGCCCGATGAGCTCGGACACCGGCAAGCAGACCGAGGTACACGCCTCGAATCGGGGCCGGGTGGTGTGCATGGACTCGGCCTACGACGTGGGCGAGGCCAACCGGGGTCGGGACGTGTGCGTCAACTCGTCGTACTGCGGCGTGCTGCCCGCCCGGTTCATCGCCGAGCACCGGCCCCGGGCGGCCATCGGAATGGACTGCGGGGTGGGGCCGGAGGGATCGGCCATCGCCGGGTTGTGGTACCTGGAGGCCCTGGGCATCCCCGCCGCGGTGGCCGACGTGATGACCGCCCATTTGGGCGACGGGGTACACCTCTACCACCACGGGGTGATCAGCTTCGTCAACCAACTGGGCCTCGACTGCGGGGTGAGTGCGGGAATGGCCGTGCGGGACGCGGCCGCCGCGCTCCTCGACAATGATCCCGTGGCCGCGGCGGCGTCTGAGATAACCAATCGCACGGTGATGGAGACCGCCCCCGACGGGCGCTGCGTGGTGGCGGCCGACTCCATTGCCTTCGGCACCACAGACGACACCGACCGCAACGTGCTGGTCACCGCCGGCCACACCGGACGCTCCGCGGTGCCCTACCTTCGCCGCAGCCGCCCGTTCGGGTTCATCTGCTCCGACGGCGGGCGGGGCATGGACGACTCGGGCATGGCCGGGCTCTCCATCGTGGAAGCCGACGGCCTGGCCGGCGCCACCGTTGATGCCCGCCGGGCCCGCATGGGCAGCGGCCTGTCGCACTACCACGACGGCATCATCTCCGCGGCCAACGCCCTCGCCGCAGCCGCCGGGGTCGAAGTCGGCATGCCCTGCCCCCAAGCCGCCAGCCTGCTGCTCAATCGGTAGGGCGTCGCTAGCATGACGACACCGTGACCACCTACCTGCAAACGTCACTCCCATGACAATTCTGGCCGCAGCCGACCTGCTGGCGCAGTCGTCTGATGACGCCATCATCGACGAGGCCCTGACCGTGTCCGACTGGGTGCAGGCCGGGATCATCGTGGCGGCCACGATTGTTGTGGCGGTGGTGGTCGCCCGCTTGGTGCGCAGGGTGCTGACCCATGTGGTGGGCCCGGGCTTCGCAGCAATCGTGACCGCCAGGCTGGCGGCCTATCTCATCTTCCTGATCGGGCTGTTCTACGCGCTCACCAGCCTGGGAGTGCAGGTCGGGCCGCTGATCGGCGCCATCGGGCTGGGCGGCCTGGTGCTGGCCCTGGCATTGCAGAAGCTGGTGGAGAACTTCTTCTCCGGGCTGATCCTTCAGGCCCGCCGGCCCTTCAGGGTGGGCGACACGGTGCTGCTGGGCGACCACCTGGGCGTCGCCACCGACATCGACTCCCGCACCACCGTGCTGCGCGGTCTCGACGGAACCGCGGTGCGCGTTCCCAACAGCGAGGTGGCCGCCGGGCCCATCGTCAACCTCACCAACGAGCCATTGCGGCGCAGCGAACTAGAGGTGGGCGTGGCCTACGACACCAACCTGCAAGCAGCCGCGCAGTGCCTCACAGATGCGCTCGGGCAGGTGGAGCGGGTGAGCACCGAGCCCCCCGCGCGGGCGCTGCTGACCCGCTTCGGGTCGTCCAGCATCGACTTCACACTGTACTACTGGCACGGCAGCGATGTGCCCTCAGAGTTGGCCGCCCGCCACGATGTGATCTTGTCGGTGCATCAGAGCTTTGCCGCCGCGGGCATCACCATCGCCTTCCCTCAGATGGTGGTGTGGTCGGGTGGAGACGAAGACTCACAGCCCTACCGGGGCCGTGCCGACATAATCACCGCCGACCCCGGACCAGGCACCCAGCCCTCTCCCCAACCCGCCCTGGTTCGCCAGCTCTCCCGGTGGCGGGTCCGCTCCGGCCTACTTCGCCGCTTCACCCCCGGCGACTAGCCCCAACAGCGAAGCAAGCAGCAGCGATGCCCATGCTGGTTGTGACCGATCTGGATAGAACGTTTTGGGGGTTGGACTGTGTGGCGCCCGCGGCCCACTTGCAGGCTCTGGGGGAACTGGAGGCCGCAGGGCACGTTGTGTTGGCCGCCACCGGACGCCGCTTGCGAAATGTCGCCCGCTTGTTTGAGCTGAACGACCTCCAGTTGCCCGTGGTCGCCCTCGACGGCTCTATCGGGATGGACTTCGCCACCATGCACCGGTTCCACCGCATCGCCTTCGACCCCGCCGCCCTGTTGTATCTGCTGGAGACCCTGGACTGCCTGGAAATCCGACCCTGCCTGTACATCGACGACCACGGGGAGCCCGGCGGCGACGTGGTGATCCCGGAAAACCCAACCTCTGGGCGCAATCACTTGGAGTTCCTCGAAGAAGACATCAACCAAGGTCTCAACCCCAACGATGTCGAGGCCGATGTGCTGGAGCTCGTGTTGACCGGCCTCCCCTCGAACCTGGCCCACACCGCGGCAAAGTCAGTCCATTCCCAAGCGCTGGGTGTGGCCCGCGTCGACGAACCCGATCCCCTCTACGGGGGAAGCAGGCTGACGGTCTCGCCCCCCGGAATCTCCAAAGTGTCAGGAGTCGAGGCCTTCTGCCGATGGGCAGGCCACCCGTTCGACTTTGCCGCCGTCGGAGACGGCGTGAACGACGTCGAACTGCTGCAAGCTGCATCCATCAGCATCGCCATCGCCAACAGCTACCCAGCACTACTCGACTTGGCCGACCACATCATCGCACCCCCAGCCCAAACCGGCTGGTCAACCGTCCCCCAGCTCCTGGGCTAAGTAGTCGCCGACCAGGCCGGGACCGCCGTCATGGACGGCGGGCGATGATGTTGGCAAGCGCAGGACATGGTCTATATTGTCGCCAATTCGCATGTCATGGGGTCTTGTAGTTGCCATTATTATGGCATACCGGTGATTGGCATGGGAAAAAAATTGAAGGCGAAAGATGTCCATGGCGGAGGACTGGCGATGGCGAAAGCAAGACACCGGACGAGCGCTGCGATGAGAATGCACCGGTTGCGCCGACAGTCGCTGATGGCAATCGTGACCGCGGTCGCATTGACGGCCACCCCGCTGGCGATCACCACCGCTTCAGGCGCTGAGGCGCCGGGCATTGACAGTTCGAAAATTGACGATAACGGCGTCGGGGGGGGGGGGGGGGGGTGACGTAGAGGACTCTGACCTCATCGGCGGGCCCGACCTAGGTGGACAACCGCTTGGGCCGGCACCCGATAACGGGTTCAGCGTGTCGGATTTGTTCGATGACGACGGCGTGTACCACTGGGGCGACGGGGACCGCGTGGTGCAGATTCGCCCAGTCTTTGACGGTGCTGGCGGGACGTCTGCGGGTGCGGGCTCGTCGCTGGCGCTCACCAATGACACCCTGCCCCGCCAATTCATGACTGACACCGGCCAGCCGATGTACCTCGATGAGGGTGTCGTGGTGATATTCCGTTCCGAGGCAGCGATCAGCGCCGCTCTTGCCCGGCACGGCATCGCGGCTGCCGACTTGTCACCGCTCAACGGCATAAGCAATGGGTTCTTTATCACAGCCTCCGCGGTGGATTCGCTGAGGTTGGCTGCCGGTCTTGCGGGCGATCCGGCTGTGGTCTCGGCTTCGCCCAATTGGCATTCGCCCGACGGCGTCGAGGTCAACGGCGGCGGCACGACGCTGCCCGCTGCCGACTCCGGTGGGGGCGCGGATGGCGACGTGGCAGCCATACATGCGACCCAGGCAGAGCTGGGCTACTGCACGGCGCATCTGCCGTCATGGATGTCTGATGCGCTGTCGCACTGCGCGTGGCATCTCGATGCGGATACGTCGTATCGCACTCCGGGGAGGTCTTACGACCCGCAGGTCGACATCAATATCGGGGACGCATGGGACAAGACAAAAGGCCAAGGCGTCACGGTGGCCATCGTGGATCATGGTTGGCACGTCAACAATGAGGACCTGAGGGACAACGTCGACGCGTCGCTCGACTGGAACTTGAGAGGGTTCAACTCAGAGCCGCGCTGCTTCAGGATCGGGTTCGTCCGGCTTTGCAGCGGCCCGATATTCCACGGAACCTCGGTGGCGGGGATTATCGGAGCTCGCGACAACCTGTTGGGGGGTCGAGGTGTCGCGCCGCGCGCCACTCTCACCAATTTCGATTACCTCGATCTTCAGACTTCCGCGACCACGCTGGAAGCTTGGACTCGCCATAGTGATGTCATTGGAGTGTCCAACCACAGTTACGGCCCGTATACAGGCCCCGGACTCCGTCGGGCGGAAGCCGGATGGGTACATGCGGTCGAAAGCGCGTTGAGCAGCGGGTACGGCGGCTTGGGCACGGTGTTCACCAAGGCGGCTGGCAACGACAAGAACGATGCTGAACATCCGTATTCTGGCCTCGCATCGCTTGAGGAGCGCCAGAATCACCGGGGACTCATCGTGGTGTGCGCCGTTGGGGCCAGCGGCACCAGCTCCTATTATTCCAACGAGGGTCCCACTCTGTGGCTGTGCGCCCCGTCAAATGGCAGTTCCAATGCCGGCCTCATCGCACCGATGGGCAAAGACGATTACACGCTGCGCTTCGGCGGCACGAGCGGCGCGGCGCCTCAGGTCGCTGGAGTCGCTGCGCTGGTGCGCAGCGTGAATCCGTATCTGACATGGCGCGACGTAAAACTGCTGCTGGCCGACACTGCGTTCAAGAACGACCCGAGCGACAGTTCGTGGCTGGCGGGCGCGGCAAAGTATTCCAACAGCACAGAGAATTACAGCTTCAGCCACAAGTACGGCTTCGGGGTACCCGACGCGGAGGCCGCGGTGGACGCAGCGTTCTCGTGGCCGCTGCTGCCAGAGGCCAAGAGCACTGCGGTGTCGTCGCCGGACATCGACGCGACTCTCGACACCAGGGTGACCGAGTACTCGCTGAATGTGCAGAGCTCGATCGATTTCGTCGAACACGTGAACCTCGATCTCGACATGCTGGCGAACAAGATCCGAGATTTCGACATCACTCTGGTGTCACCTGCTGGACGCGAGTCGGCGATCTTGACCCATGCGCCGCAGTGCTCGAGATCATGCGGCATTGACGGCAGCTTCACGTTCGGATCAGCCCGGCACCTCGGCGAAGATCCTTCCGGAACTTGGACGCTGCGCTTGGAGTACGGCACGTCGATCGACCTGGACTCGATTCCGCCGTCGGAGCTTCCCACCATGCGGTCGTGGCGGCTCACGGTTCATGGCCACACATCCAGTTCGGCTGCGCTTGCACCAGCGCTGACGCTGAGCGTAGGGAGTGTCGGCTCGATCGAGCCGACAGTGTCGGAGGGCGACGATCTGCAAGTGACCGTCAACGTCCACAACGGCGTTCTCACCCAGGACTTGGTGGTGCCTGTCGTTGTGACGCCGCAGACTGCTTCGCCGTCCTCGGACTACAGCCCTGTGTCTTCGGTGACGATCCCGGCCGGGTCCACCAGTGGCACTGCGGTGATCCCCATAACCGACGATCAGCATTCCGAACGCAGCGAGACCTTCATGGTCGGGCTGGGCACCGTGCCCGCCGGCTACCAAGCGCTCGGCGTCGCGTCCACTGTCACCATCGCCGACGATGACACGCCGATACCGGAGGTGTCGATCTCGGCCGGACCCGGGGTGACCGAGGGCCAAAGTGCGCAGTTCATGCTGTCGGCGTCGCCGGCGCAGACGCGCAGGCTCGAGGTTCAGGTGCTCGTCTCGCAAACGGATGGCCTCGGAGCGCCGGTCGGGAGGCGATCGGTGTGGTTGCCGATA
This sequence comes from Candidatus Poriferisocius sp., assembly GCF_965208475.1. Classification (GTDB taxonomy): domain Bacteria; phylum Actinomycetota; class Acidimicrobiia; order Acidimicrobiales; family Bin134; genus Poriferisocius. The sequence goes on from NZ_OZ242338.1 coordinate 2,565,878, forward strand.
CCGGCGACAGATCTGGTGCCGTTCAATGTGCCAACAGTCGACGACAAATGGGACAGGCCCGACGGATCGGTGACGGTGAAGGTGTTGCCGGGCGAGGGCTACACGGTGGGCCAGTCGTTGTCGGCGTCGGTCGCCGTCGCCGACAACGACGCGTCGATACCGGAGGTGTCGATCTCGGCCGGCCCCGGGGTGACCGAGGGCGAGCGAGCAATGTTCACGCTGTCGATACAGGGAGGGAAAGGGGAGCCGGTCCCGCTTCCGATCATCGTCACGCAATCGGGCGAGTTCGTCAGCAAGACGCCAAGCAAGTACGTGGTGGAGCCGAAGCCGGGCCCTGTTCTTGGCCTCCTGTTTGTCGTGGGCGATACCGGTAGAGAGGGTTTCAAAGTGCCGGCGGGGGAAAATTCCTATCAGTTCGCGGTGAGCACGGCCGATGACGGGGACGACGAGGCCAACGGGTCGATATCGGTGCAGGTGCTGGAGCACCCTCACCAGAGCACTCTGTACGGTTGGCACACGGTGGGCTCGTCGTCGTCGGCGACGGTAAGCGTGGCCGACAACGATGCCGACCTGCCGACGGTGTCTGTGTCGGCTGGGGCTGAGGTGTCCGAGGGCGGCACGGCACGATTCACGCTGACGGCGTCGCCTGGCTTGACGACGGCGCTATCGGTGAAGGTACGCGTGGCGCAGACAGGCGATTTCGGCACCGTCACAGGTTTGCGGACGGTGTCGATGCCGACGAGCGGGTCGGCATCGTTCACGGTGAAGACCACGGATGACAGCCTCGACGAGGCTGACGGACAGGTCTCGGTGGAGGTGCTCGACGGCAGCGGCTACTGGGCCGGGTCGCCTTCGACTGCGTCGGTGAGCGTCGCCGACGACGACGACCCGCCGCCTTCGCCGGTGGTGTCGATCACAGGCGGCGCCGCGGCGACCGAGGGCGGCGATGTGTCATTCACGGTGTCGGCTGATCCTGCGCCGGCAGACCCGTTGCCCGTCACCGTGACCGTGACGGCGAGCGGCGACTACGGAGCGGTCACCGGCACCCGAACGGTCACCGTGCCTACCGGCGGCTCGGCAACGTTCACGGTGACCACTGCCGACGACAGTGCCGACGAGCCCGACGGCTCTGTCACTGCGACGCTGGTCGACGGCGCCGACTATGACTTGGGCGCCGCCAAGACCGCGACGGTCAGCGTCGCCGACGACGACGACCCCCCGCCGCCGCCGCCACCGGTCGTGACGATCGCCGCCGGCGCCGGCGTGACCGAGGGCGGCGGCGCGGTGTTCACGGTGTCGGCATCGCCTGCGCCTGCCGCGCCGTTGACGGTGAAGGTGAGGGTCGCGGCCTCGGGTGATTTCGGCGCGGTGACCAGCACGAGGTCGGTGATTGTGCCTGCCGACGGTTCGGTGTCGTTCACTGTGGCCACCGTCGATGACGGCGCCGACGAGGCTGACGGTTCGGTTTCGGCGCAGGTGCTGGCCGGCAGCGGCTACACGGTCGGCTCGACGTCGTCGGCGTCGGTGGATGTCGCCGATGATGACGATCCGCCGAGGCCTGAGGTGACGGCGGAGACGCATGAGGCCGATCCGGGTGTGGCGGCTTGTGCGGGCAAGCCGACGGTGACAGTGGCCGATGCCACCGCCAGGCGGGGCGAGGACCTCGAGTTCGTGATCAGCCTGAGCTGCCGCCACAGCCGCAGCATCACGGCGTACTACTACGTCGCGTTCGGTGACAAATGGTTCCCCAGCGCGTCGGTGACGTTCGACAGCGGCGACACCTCGGCAACCGTGAGAGTGCCCACCGCCTCGGCCAGGGACGTGAAGTTCAACGTGGTGTGGGTGCCCGGCGCCGCGATCCGCGGTGGCGAGGCTGACGGCACGATTATCGAGGCGGCGGACACGCCACCGCCGACACCGGTGGTGACGATCGCGGGCGGCACCGGGGTGACCGAGGGCGGCGACGCGTCGTACACCGTGACGGCGAACCCGCCGCCGACGGCGTCGCTGCCGGTGCAGGTCAAGGTGACCCAGGTCGGCGATTACGGTGCTGTCACCGGCACCCGCACGGTCACGGTGCCTGTAGGCGGCACGGTCACGTTCACCGTGGCGACTGCCGATGACAGCGTCGACGAGGCGGACGGGTCGGTCACCGCGACGCTGATCGACGGTGCCGGCTATGTGCTGGGCGCGGCCAAGACGGCGACGGTGAATGTGGCTGACGATGACGACCCGGCGCCGCAGGTGAACATCACAGCCGGCTCGGGGGGGACCGAGGGCACAAATGTGGTGTTCACCATCACCGCGGGGTCGGCGCCGGCGGCTGATGTGGATGTGGGCGTGGCCATTGCGGTGTCGGGCGATTTCGGCGTCACCGCTGGTTCGCGAACGGCGACGATCTCGTCGGGCGCCACCCAAACAACGCTCACCATCGCCACCGCAGACGACGGCGACGACGAGCCCGACGGCAGCGTCACCGCGGCGCTGGTCGCGGGCAGCGGCTACACCGTCGGCCCGCTGGCGTCGGAGACGGTGCAGGTTCTCGACGACGACGACCCGCCGTTGGTGATCCCCGAGATCAGCATCGCTGCTGCAGGGGATGTGACCGAGGGCTCTGAAGCGGTGTTCACCATCACAGCGACGCCGGCGGCGTCGGTGCCGGTGGCGGTGACAGTGACCGCGGCGGGCGACTACGGCGCCACCGCCGGGCCGCGCACCGTAAACGTCCCCGCGGGCGGCAGCGCGACCCTCACCATCCCCACCACAGACGACAGTGTCGACGAGGCCGACGGCAGTGTGTCGGTGTCGTTGGACGCGCCGGGGGCGGACGCGGGGTACACGGTGCCGGCCGCCCAGGGCTCAGCCACGGTGGGGGTGGCTGATGACGATGTGGATCCGTTGACGGTGTACATGATCTTCTTCTCGACCTCGATCGACGAGGACGGCACCGGCTATGACAACCAGGCGGGGCTGAACATCGGTTTGACGCGGACGCTGCGCTCCTGGGAGACGGTCACGGTGCCGTTGAGCGTGACCGGCGGCAACGAGGGCGCGCATTGGACGATGCGCAATCTCCATGATCCCGACGCGGCGTTCGCGAACGAGTTCGAGGTGGTGTTCGGGCCGGGGGATCAGCGCGTCGAATTGGCGTTAACGGCTGTGGCCGACAGCGACTGGGATGACCAGGAGATCACCGTGTCCTACGGGACCGCCGGCAGGGCGCCGACCCTGAACGGCAGCACCGACGGCATGATATTGGGCATCTCCTGGGGGCCCGACGGAACCGAGCGCGCCGACGGGTCCACCACCGTCGTCATCATCGACAGCGACGAACCACCCCCGGAGGTCAACATAACCGCAAGTTCGGGGGGCACCGAGGGAACCGACGCTACCTTCACCATCACCGCATCTAAACCCGCAACAGCCGACCTCGACATCACCGTGGACATCACCACAACCGGCCACTGGGGCACAACCACCGGGCAGCGCACCGCCACTATCCCAACAGGCGCCACCCAAGCCACCCTCACCATCACCACCACAAACGACGACACCGACGAGCCCGACGGCTCCATCACCGCCACCCTCACCGCAGGCAGCGGCTATAAGGTCGGCCAGCAAGCAACACAGACCGCACAGATCCTCGACGACGACGACCCGCCCCCCGAACCCGCCATAGCGGCATGCACCGGCAAGCCGCGGGTCACCGTCGCCGACGCCGCGGCCCAACAAGGCCAAGACCTCCACTTCGAGATCAGCCTGAGTTGCCGCCCCACGGGCGACGTCACCGTCTACTACGCCGTCGCCCACGACCGCCGCCTCGGCAGCGTCATCACCATCACCATTAACAAAGGCGAAACCGGCGCAACCGTCAACGTCCCCACCCAAGGCATCAACGCAGACATCGAGTTCCACATCGTCTACCTCATCGGCGCCGCCAACAACACCGCCAAAGCCAAAGCCACCATCACCCCCTAACCCCATCGGCTCGGCACCCCGGGTACCCGACACGCCGCTAGGTGGCTGCGAACCCAGACAGTCTTTGAGTAGGGGTGTTGTGGCTGGTCTAGGGTGTTTGCGATGAGGAGTCTGCGGAGCCTCAGGTCTCATTTGGTGCTGCGGTTGGGGGCTGGGGGTTTGGTGTTGGCGCTTTTGGGCATGGTGCTACACGCCGCCTCGGCGGTGGGCGCGCCGACGCAGTCCCCATCGGCGGCGCAGTTCGGGTCGGCGTTCGCCGCTGGGGGCGGGGCTGTGGTGGTCGGGATTGAGTCGCCGGCGGCGGATGGCGGGGAGTTGGGCTCAGGGGACGGGTTGGCGCCTGAGGACGGGTTGGCGCCTGAGGACGGGTTGGGCGGTCCGGGGCTGGGCGAGGCTGTCTCGGAGTTGGGTGTATTGGACTTGGTGGGGCCCGACGGTGTTTGGACCATGAACGACGGTGGCCGCGAGGTTCCGTTGCGCTTGTTGGACGAGTCAGAGGTTGCGGAGCTGGGCGATGCCCGGTCGTTGGCGGCATCGTCGGCGGCGAGCGCGTATGCGCCGGGGGCGGTTGGGAACGCGTCGGGGGCTGCGGCGGCGGGGGCGGGAGCGGCGGCGAAGCCTGACACCTGGTTCGTGTCCGACACCGGGCAGCCGCATCTGTTAGTGGGCGGCGTGATCGTGCTGTTCGGTCCGCATGCGGACGGGCCGGCCATCGAAGGGGTGTGGGGCCGCCACGGTGTCGCGCCGGGACGGGTGTCGCCGCTGGGCGAGCTGCCGAACGGGTTCTTGGTGAAGACGGTGTCGGATGCGGAGTCGCTGCGTTTGGCGGACGCGTTGTCGGCCGAGCCCGCTGTGGACACTGCGGTTCCCAACACGTTCACCCCGTTCGAGCAGGGGCAGGACCCGTCGGGCGCCTCGCAAGACTGTTCGGTCGTCTACCTACGCTGTATCTGGCACACGGCGGATGCGAGGAGCCGATGCAACGCATACACCGATCCCTGGGCCGACGAGCTGTCGAGCTGCCAGTGGCACCTGGACGCGTCGACCGACTACCGGTTTTCCCCGTATTGGGTGCCGGTGCAAGTCAGCGATCCGAGGATCGATATCAACATCGGCGACGTGTGGTCCACGACGATGGGGGCCGGGGTCACGGTGGCGGTGGTGGACCGTACCTGGAACCCGAACCACGAAGACCTCGTCGACAACGTGGACAACGCGCGGAGCAGGAACCTGTGTCGCTTCAACCTCACAGAGGGCCTCACCCACGGCACTGCGGTTGCCGGGGTTGTGGGCGCCCGCGACAATGCGGTGGGCGGGCGCGGCGTCGCTCCCCGGGCCACGCTGGTGAACTACAACCTGTTGGACTGCTTTTCCTCGGCGAAGGAGGCCGAGGCGCTGACGCTCAACATGGCAACGGTGGCGGTGGCCAACCACAGCTACGGCGATAGTCCTAGCCGGGGGCTCTCTCCGGCGGGCTCGATATATCAGCGGGCTTTGGAGACCAGCCTCGGAAATGGTTTCGGCGGCAAGGGGACTTCCCATGTGCAGACGGCCGGCAACGGCCGCGACAGCGCGTATCCGGGACGCTACTGGTCGGCCTTGGAGGCCGACAACAACTATCGCGGCGTGATCACAGTGTGCGCGGTGAACTCGGCGGGGACAGCGGCAGGTTTCTCCGAGGAAGGCCCCAGTCTTTGGGTGTGCGGGCTGGCAAGAGAGCGGGGCCAGGCGGGGATCCTGGCGCCAGTGAGCAACAATCACTACACCGCCCATTTCGGCGGGACCAGCGCAGCCGCGCCGATGGTGTCGGGGGTGATCGCGTTGATACGCAGCGTGAACGCCGATCTGACTTGGCGCGATGTGAAGGTGATCTTGGCCGACACCGCTCAGCAGGTTGACCCACAGCACTCAGGCTGGCTGCACGGTGCACAGAAATACAGCTCGACGGCCGAGACCTACTCGTTCAGCCACCGGTACGGCTTCGGCTTGGTGGACGCCGAGGCCGCAGTTGATGCCGCGGCCGGCTGGACGCTTTTGCCCCCGATGCAGACTGTCACGGCTTCGCACACTGGCGACGTGCCGCTGCCGGGACGCGGCAATCAGATCGAGCTGTCCCTAGACCTGCAAACGTCCATCGATTTCACCGAGCACGTCAAAGTCACCATCGCCGGCGACATATCGGACTTCCGCGACTACCGGTGGACGCTGGTGTCCCCGACAGGCGCCGAATCCCTCCTGGCGCCCGAAGACGATTATTGCTTGGCGGGCAGGTGCTCGTTGCGGGGCTCGTTCGATTTCGGGTCGTCGCGCCATCTGGGCGAGAACGCGAACGGCACGTGGAAGCTGAGAATCCAGCACATGCCGACCCTGCCGAACTGCGGTAGCCAATACGTGCACCGCAAATATTGCGGCACGGGCTTCGGGGAGGTCATCAGCTCGTGGAGCGTTGTGGTGACGGGGCACACCAGTGGGCCGACGGAGCCGGTCTCTTTGTCGGTCGCGGCAGCGAGCGTCGCGGAGGGCGGGAGCGTGGATGTGACGGTCTCGGTGGGCGGCCCGGCACCGACCGAGGATCTGGTGGTCCCGCTGGCGTTGACCGGTGTTACCGCTGAGGCGGGCACCGACTTCTCCACGCCGGCGTCGGTGACGGTTCCTGCGGGGTCGTCGTCGGCGACGGCCCAGATTTCGGTCCACCAGGACAGCATTCACGAGGGCCCCGAGAGGTTCGCAGTCAGGCTGGGCGCTTTGCCGCTGGGGTACCGGCCCGAGTCGGGGCTGGCGGTGGTGTCGATCGCCGACGACGATCCGCTGCCGGTTCTGTCGTTGCACGCCTCGAGCGCGTCGGTGGCCGAAGGCGGTTCGGTGGATGTCACTGCGCGGCTCAGCGGCTTGTCGTCTGAGGATGTGACCGCGACTCTGGCCGCGGTTGCGGTGGCTCCGGCCCAGCCGTCGGACGGGTGGCTGGGCTCGCCGGCGGTGTTGAGGGTCCCGGCGGGCTCGACGGAGAGTTCGGGGTCGGTGGTGTTCGCGGCGTCGCAGAACGACGTGTACGAGCTGTCGGGGGCGGCGGCGAAGACGTTCGAGGTGTCCGCTGCCGCTAGCGGCGGCAACGGCGTGGCCGACCCGGCTGCGATCACCGTGGGGATCGACGACGACGAGTCCGCGCCGGTGGTCTCTATCGCGGCGGGCGCGGCTGTGGTGGAGGGCTCGGTGGCGGAGTTCACCTTGACTGCTGATCCGGCGCCGTCGGCTGATCTGGCGGTGGGCGTGACGGTGGCCCAGCAGGGCGCGTTCGGCGTGACGGTGGGCGCGCGGATGGTCACGATTCCCGCTTCGGGCAGCGCGGTGTTGGCGGTGAGCACCACTGACGACTCCGATGCGGAAGCCGATGGGTCGGTCACCGTCACGGTCACCGCGGGCGCCGATTACACGCCGTCGTCGGCTCCGTCGGCCACTGTGGCCGTGTTCGACGACGACAGTCCGAGGCCGCGGGTCTCGATCGCCGCGGGCGACGCCGTCGCGGAGGGCGCGGTGGCGGAGTTCACTCTCGCTGCGTTCCCGGCGCCGTCGGCTGATCTGGCGGTGGGCGTGACGGTGGCCCAGCAGGGCGCGTTCGGCGTCGTCGTGGGATCGCGGTCGGTAACGGTCCCCGCTTCGGGCAGCGTTGCACTGTCGGTCGCAACAACAGATGACTCGTTCGGCGAGTCCGACGGGTCGATCACCGTCGCGCTGGTCGACGGTCTCGACTACGACCTCGCCGCGGCCGCTACGGCGACGGTCGTGGTGGCCGACGATGACGGCGGTGCGGTGCCGGTGGCGGTGTCGTTGTCGGCGGCGGACGCGTCGGTTTCTGAGGATGGGGGCGCGACCGATTTGGAGATCGCTTTGAGCCGGGCGCTGGTGGCCGGCGAGACGGTGAGGGTGCCGATAACGGTGTCGGGTGTGCCGGGCAGCGACTGGTTGTTGGGCGACCCGGCCGGGCCGGGCGTGGTGCGCACCGGCTACGGCAGCACCACCGCGGTGGAGTTCAGCGCGGGCGGGCGCACTGCGGTGATGCGCTTCGAGGCGATAGACGACGACGCCATGTTCGACCGGCCGATCACGTTCGCGTTCGGCACCGGAACAAGAGCTGTGACCCATACCGGCGTCGCCGGCGGCGTCACAGCAGGCGGGCCGGTCACCGTCACCATCGCCGACAACGACCTCCCGCCGGTGTGCGACGGAAGGCCGACGGTGTCGGTGGCCGACGCCACTGCGCTGCGGGGCGAGGATCTCGAATTCCGCGTCACGCTCAGCTGCCGATTCAGCCGGGCCTTGGTGGCTCACTACTACATCGGTCGCGGCAGCGATATCGACGGATCGACCCGGAGCGTCACGTTCGGGCCCGGCGACACATCCGCGATGGTGCGCGTGCCCACCAAGGACTCAGACAAGGTGAAATTTCAGGTGGCATACGCGCCGGGCGCCGCGAACGCCCTCCGTGTGCCCGCGGCCACCGGAACCGTCACCGAAACCCTTCCAGTGGTCACCATCGCAGCCGGAACCGACGTCACCGAGGGCCACAGCGCGACGTTCACCGTCACCGCGGCTCCCGCGCCGTCGAGCCCGATGGCGGTCGATGTGACGGTGTCGGCGGTCGGGGACTTCGGCGCGACGACCGGCGCCCGCACGGTGACGGTGCCGACCTCGGGATCGGCGACCCTTTCGGTCTCGACCTCCAACGACGCCGCGGATGAGGCCGACGGGTCGGTCACCGCCACGCTGGTCGACGGCGCCGGCTACGACTTGGGCGCCGACAAGACCGCCACGGTCGCCGTGGCCGACGACGACGACCCGGCGCCGCAGGTGGACATCACTGCTGGCTCGGGGGGGACCGAGGGCACAGATGCGGTGTTCACCATCACCGCTACGCCGCAGCCGGCCGCCAACCTCGATGTGGCCGTGGCCATCACCGCATCAGGCGACTTCGGCACCACAACCGGAACACGCACCGCGACGATCTCGTCGGGCACCACCCAAACAACGCTTGCCATCACCACCGCAGACGACAGCGACGACGAACCCGACGGCAGCGTCACCGCCACGCTGGTTGCGGGCAGCGGCTACACCATCGGCCCGCTCGCGTCGGAGACGGTGCAGGTTCTCGACGACGACGACCCACCGCTGGTGATCCCCGAGGTCAGCATCACCGCCGCCGGTGGTGTGACCGAGGGCGCTGGTGCCGTGTTCACGGTGACCGCGGACCCGGCGCCGCCGGCCGGTGTCGACGTGAGTGTCACGGTCTCGGCGACCGGCGACTGGGGCGTCGCGGCCGGCCCGCAGACGGTGACCCTCGCCACGAACACGCCGACGGCGACTCTCACCATCGCCACCACAGACGACAGCACAGACGAAGCCGACGGGTCGGTCACCGCCACGCTGGACGCGCCCGCCGCGGACGCGGGGTACACGGTTTCGGCTGCCCGGGGCACAGCCACGGTTGCGGTGTCAGATGACGATGTGGATCCGTTGACGGTGTACATGATCTTCTTCTTGAGGTCGATTGAGGAAGACGGCACCGGCTATGACAATCAGGCCGGACTGAACATCGGTTTGACGCGGACGATGCGCTCATGGGAGACGGTCACGGTACCGTTGAGCGTGACCGGCGGCGACGAGGGCGTACAGTGGACGATGCGCGACCTCAACGACCCCGACGCGGTGTTCGCGAACGACTTCGAGGTCGCCTTCGGCCCCGGCGACCAGCGCGTCGAGCTGGCGTTGACGGCTGTGGCCGACAGCGACTGGGACGACCACGAGATCACCGCGTGGTACGGCACCGGCCCCCGGGCGCCGACCCTCAACGGCAGCACCGACGGCGTGATCTTGGGCATCTCGTGGGGGCCCGACGGCGTTGAGCGGGCTGACGGGTCCACCACCGTGGTGATCGTAGACAGCGACGAACCGCCACCCGAGCCCGCCATAGCCGACTGCGCCGCCAGCCCCAGGGTGTCGGTGGCCGACGCCACCGCCCAACAAGGCCAAGACCTCCACTTCGAGATCAGCTTGAGCTGCCGCTCGACGGGCGACGTAACCGTCTACTACGCCGTCGCCCACGACCGCCGCCTCGGCAGCGTCATCACCATCACCATCAAAGGCGGCGAAACCGGCGCAACCGTCAACGTGCCCACCGCGGGCATCGACGCCGACATCGAGTTCCACATCGTGTACCTCATAGGCGCCGCCAACTACACCGCCAAAGCCAAAGCCACCATCACCCCCTAACCCCATCGGCTCGGCACCCCGGGTACCCGACACGCCGCTAGGTGGCTGCGAACCCAGACAGTCTTTGAGTAGGGGTGTTGTGGCTGGTCTAGGGTGTTTGCGATGAGGAGTCTGCGGGACCTCAGGTCTCATTTGGTGCTGCGGTTGGGGGCTGGGGGTTTGGTGTTGGCGCTTTTGGGCATGGTGCTGCCCGCCGCGCCGGCGGTGGGCGCGCCGACGCAGTCCCCATCGGCGGCGCAGTTCGGGTCGGCGTTCGCCGCTGGGGGCGGGGCTGTGGTGGTCGGGATTGAGTCGCCGGCGGCGGATGGCGGGGAGTTGGGCTCAGGGGACGGGCTGGCGCCTGAGGACGGGTTGGCGCCTGAGGGCGATTTGGGCGGTCCGGGGCTGGGCGAGGCTGTCTGGGAATTGGGGGTTTTGGATTTGGTGGGGTCCGACGGTGTTTGGACCATGCGCGACGGTGGTCGCGAGGTTCCGTTGCGCTTGTTGGACGAGTCGGAGGTGGCGGAGTTGGGCGATGCCCGGTCGTTGGCGGCATCTGCGGCGTCGAGCGCCTATGTGCCGGGGGCGGCCGGGAATGCGTCGGGGGCTTCGGCGGCGGGGGCTGGAGCGGCGGCGAGGCCGGACACCTGGTTCGTGTCCGACACCGGGCAGCCGCATCTGTTGGTGGGCGGTGTGAACGTGCTGTTCGGTTCGCATGTGGGCGGGCCGGCTATCGAGGCCGTGTGGGGCCGCAACAACATCGCGCCGGGACGGGTGTCGCCGCTGGGCGAGTTGCCGAACGCTTTCTTATTGAAGACGGTGTCGGACGCCGAGTCGCTGCGTCTGGCCGACGCGTTGTCGGCCGAGCCCGATGTCGAGGCCGCGGTTCCCAACACGTTCACGCCGTTCGAGGTGGGGCAGGTCGCGGTGGATGTGGAGGCTTCTGACTATGCCTCGCAGACGGCGGCTGCTAGGCAGCGTTGCACCAAGTACACCGACCTTTGGGCCGATGAGCTGTCGAGCTGCCAGTGGCACTTGGACGCGTCGGGCGACTACCGGTACGACAAGGCCACCAATCCCAGCTGGCAGGTGAGGGATCCGGTGGCCGACCTAAACATGGGCGATGTGTGGTCCACCACGATGGGGGCCGGGGTCACGGTGGCGGTGGTGGACCGCACCTGGAACCCGAACCACGAAGACCTCGTCGACAACGCGGACACCAGCCGGAGCACGAACTGGGGCGGTTTCACCTCGGAGACCTCCAGGAGCGGCGCCTATCACGGCACTGCGGTTGCCGGGGTTGTTGGCGCCCGCGACAACGCGGTGGGCGGGCGCGGCGTCGCTCCCCGGGCCACGCTGGTGAACTACAACCTGTTGGACGACTACTCCACCGCGCGAGAAGCCGAGGCGCTGACGCTCAACGTAGCAACCACGGCGGTGGTCAACATGAGCTACGGCACCAGAACATGGCCGGGGCTGTCGCCGGAGGGCTCGATTTTTCAGCGGGCTTTGGAGACCGGCCTCGAGCAGGGGTTCGGCGGCAAGGGGACTTCCTACGTGAAGTCGGCCGGCAACGGACGCGTCGCCGGTGACTCACGGTACTACTGGTCGGGCTTGGAGGCCGGGAACAACTATCGCGCCATCATCTCGGCATGCGCAGTGAACTCGGCGGGGAAATTGGCGAGATACTCCGAGGAGGGCCCCAATCTGTGGGTGTGCGGGCTGTCAAGAGCCGAGGGCCAAGCGGGGATCTTGGCACCCATGGGTCAGAACCAATACCGCGACACTTTCGGGGGCACCAGTGCGGCTGCGCCGATGGTGTCGGGGGTGATCGCGTTGATGCGCAGCGTGAACGCCGAGTTGACGTGGCGGGATGTGAAGGTGATCCTGGCCGACACAGCGCGCAAGGTCGACCCCCAGGACCCGGGCTGGCTGAGCGGCGCCCGGAAGTACAGTTCGGCGGGGCCGGCGGGCGAGGTGTATTCGTCCAATTACAAATACGGCTTCGGCTTGGTGGACGCCGAGGCCGCTGTGGCTGCCGCGTCCGGCTGGGTGCTGTTGCCCCCGATGCAGACCTACACGGCTTCGCACGCTGGCGATGTGTCGCTGCCGGGGCGCGGCGAGGAGATCGAGCTGGCGCTTGATGTTCTGCCGGCCTTCGATTTCACTGAGCACGTCAAGGTCACCGTCGCCGGCGACATATCGGACTTCCGCGATTACCGGTGGACGCTGGTGTCGCCGACAGGCACCGAGTCGCTCCTTTCGCCGGAGATCAACCATTGCATAGCGGGCTGGTGCTCGTTGCGGGGCTCGTTCGATTTCGGGTCGTCGCGCCATCTGGGCGAGAACCCGCGGGGCACGTGGAAGCTGAGAGTCCAGCACATGCCGGAGTATCCCGACTGCTCCAGCCCTTCGAACTTCAAGCTCCGGCTTTCGTTCGACGTGCTTTGCGGCACTGGCTTCAGGGAGGTCGTCAGCTCGTGGGGCGTCGAGGTGACGGGGCACATGAGCGGGCCGACGGAGCCGGTCACTTTGACGATCGCGGCGGCGAGCGTCGCGGAGGGTGGGAGCGTGGATGTGACGGTGTCGGTGGGTGGCCCGGCGCCGACCGAGGATCTGGTGGTCCCGCTGGCGTTGACCGGCGTGACCGCTGAGGCGGGCACCGATTACACAGCGCCCGCATTGGTGACGGTGACGAAGGGGTCGTCTTCGGCGACCGTCCAGATTTCGATTGCCCAGGACAGCGTGCATGAGGGCCCCGAGGCGTTCGCGGTCCGGTTGGGCGTTTTGCCTCTGGGGTACCGGCCCGCGTCGCAGCCGGTTGTAGTGACGATCGACGACGACGATCCGCTGCCGACATTGACTCTGCATGCCGCCGCGTCGGTGGCCGAGGGCGGCTCGGCGGCGATCACGGCGCGGCTCAGCGGCTTGTCGTCTGAGGATGTGACCGCGACTCTGTCCGCGGTTGCGGTGGCGCCGGCGGTGGCCGGCGATGGGTGGCTGGCCTCGCCGGCGGTGTTGAGGGTCCCGGCGGGGTCGACGGTGAGTTCGGGGTCGGTGGTGTTCGCGGCGTCGCAGAACGATGTGTACGAGTTGTCGGGGTCGGCGGCGAAGTCGTTTGAGGTGTCCGCTGCCGCTGTCGGCGGCAACGGCGTGGCCGACCCGGCTGCGATCACGCTGGGGATCGACGACGACGAATCCGTCCCGCTGATCGCCATCGCCGCGGGCGCCGCTGTGGTGGAGGGCTCCGCGGCGGAGTTCACCCTGACCGCTGACCCGGTGCCTTCTGCCGATCTGGCGGTGAGCGTGACGGTGTCCCAGCAGGGCGCGTTCGGTGCGGTGACCGGTTCGCGGACGGTCGCCATCCCCGCCTCGGGCCGCGCCGTGCTGGTTGTGGCGACGACCGGCGACTCGGCGGTGGAAGCCGACGGGTCGGTCACTGTCACGGTGACCGCGGGCGCCGATTACACGCCGCCGCCGGCATCGGCGAGCGTGGCGGTGTTCGACGACGACAGTCCGAGGCCGCGGGTTTCGGTCGCCGGCGGGCCCGCCGTGGTCGAGGGCGCGGCGGCGGAGTTCACCCTCACCGCGTTCCCGAGGCCGTCGGCCGATCTGGCGGTGGGCGTGACGGTGGCCCAGCGGGGCGCGTTCGGTGTCGTCACAGGTTCGCGGTCGGTGGCGGTCCCTGTTTCGGGCCGAGTTGTGCTATCGGTGGCGACGGTCGGCGACTCGTTCGGCGAGCCCGACGGTTCGGTCGCCGTTGCTGTGGTCGACGGTCTCGACTACGACCTCGGCACGAGCAGCACGGCGACGGTCGTGGTGGCCGACGATGACGGCGGTCCGGTGCCGGTGTCGGTGTCTTTGTCGGCGGGGGACGCGTCGATTGCTGAGAACGGCGGCACCACCGATTTCGAGATCGCTTTGAGCCGGATGCTGGTGGCCGGCGAGACGGTGAGCGTGCCGATAACGGTGTCGGGTGTGCCGGGCAGCGACTGGATATTGGGCGACCCGACAGAGCCGGGGGTGGTGCGCACCGGGTACGGCAGCACCACCGCGGTGGAGTTCACCGCCGGCGGGCGCGCCGCGGTGATGCGCTTCGAGGCGATAGACGACGCCGCCATGTTCGACCGGCCCATCACGTTCGCGTTCGGCACCGGAACAAGAGCGCCCACCCATACCGGGGTCGCCGGCGGCGTCACAGCAGGCGGGCCGGTTACCATCACCATCGCCGACAGCGACCTCCCGCCGGTGTGCGACGGCCCGCCGACGGTGTCGGTGGCCGACGCTGCGGCGGTGCGCGGCGAGGACCTCGTATTCCGCGTCGTTCTCAGTTGCCGGTTCAGCCGTGCGGTGGTGGCTCATTACTACATAGCGCGCGACGGTGAGATCGACGGGAATACCCAAAAGGTCACGTTCGGGCCCGGCGACACGCACGCGACGGTGCGCGTGCCCACCAAGGACTCCGACACGGTGAAATTGCAGGTCGCATGGGCCCCCGGCGCCGCGAACGCGTTCCGTGTGCCCGCGGCCACCGGAACCGTCACCGAAACCCCGCCGGTGGTCAGCATCGCCGCCAGCAGAAACATCACCGAGGGCGCCGCCGCGAGGTTCACCGTCACCGTGGTTCCCGCGCCACAGAGCCCGATCGCCGTCACCATGGACATCTCCCAAAACGGCGACTTCGCCCATAGCGCAGGGCGGCGAACCCTCGTGCTGAGCGGCGCGGCGATGGTCTACTCGGTTGCGACCCGGGATGACAGTGTCGACGAGCCCGACGGGTCGGTCACCGCCACGCTGGCCGCCGGCGCCGGCTATGACTTGGGCACCAGCAGCACTGCGACGGTGGCGGTGGCCGACGACGACGACCCGCCGCCGGTGGTGACCATCGCCGCGGGCGGCGATGTCACCGAGGGACACAGCGCGACGTTCACCGTCACTGCGGTGCCTTTGCCGGCGAGCCCGATGGCGGTCGATGTGACGGTGTCGGCCGCCGGGGACTTCGGCGCGACGACCGGCGCCCGCACGGTGACGATCCCGACCTCAGGATCGGCGACACTCGCCGTCTCCACCTCCGACGACACCGCCGACGAGGCCGACGGGTCGGTCACCGCCACTGTGGTCGACGGGGCCGGCTACGACCTGGGAACAACCAAGTCGGCGACGGTGGGGGTGGCCGACGACGACGACCCCGCCCCGCAGGTGGACATCACAGCCAGCTCAGGGGGAACCGAGGGCACAGATGCGGTGTTCACCATCACCGCGACACCGCAACCGGCCGCCAACCTCGACGTGGCCGTGGCCATCACCGCATCGGGCGACTTCGGCGCCACAACCGGAACGCGCACCGCGACGATCCCGTCGGGCGCCACCCAGGCGACCCTCACCATCGCCACCACAGACGACAGCGACGACGAGCCCGACGGCAGCGTCACCGCGACGCTGGTCGCGGGCAGCGGTTACACCGTCGGCCCGCTGGCGTCGGAGACGGTGCAGGTTCTCGACGACGACGACCCGCCGCTGGTGATCCCCGAGGTCAGCATCGCTGCTGCTGGGGATGTGACCGAGGGCGCCGACGCGGCCTTCACCATCACCGCCACCCCCGCCGCCGCGGTGCAAGTAGCGGTAACGGTCACCGCGGCGGGCGACTACGGCGCCACGACCGGGGCGCGCACCGTAAACGTGCCTGCGGGCGGCAGCGCCACGCTCACCGTTCCCACTTCCGGCGACAGCACAGACGAGGCCGACGGCTCTGTCACCGTCACGCTGGACGCGCCGGGGACGGATGCGGGCTATGTGGTTTCGGACAGCCAGGGCGCAGCATCGGTGGCGGTGTCCGATGATGATGTGGATCCGCTGACGGTGTACATGATCTTCTTCTCGACCTCGATCGCCGAGAACGGCACCGGCTATGACAACCAAGCCGGTCTCAACATCGGATTGACGCGCACGATGCGCTCGTGGGAGACGCTCACGGTGCCGTTGAGGGTGACCGGCGGCGATGAGGGCACGCATTGGACGATGCGCGATCTCAACGATCCAGATGCGGTGTTCGCGAACGACTTCGAGGTGGTCTTCGGCCCCGGCGACCAACGCGTCGAGTTGGCGTTGACGGCTTTGGCCGACAGCGACTGGGACGACCACGAGGTCACCGCGTGGTACGGCACCGGCCCCCGGGCGCCGACCCTGAACGGCAGCACCGACGGCGTGATCTTGGGCATCTCGTGGGGTCCCGACGGAACCGAGCGCGCCGACGGTTCCACCACCGTCGTCATCATCGACAGCGACGAACCTCCCCCCGAGGTGAACATCACCGACAGCGCAGGCGGAACCGAGGGCGTAGACGCTGTGTTCACCATCACCGCATCGTCGCCGACCGCGGCCGACCTCGACATCACCGTGGAGATCACCACAACCGGCGACTGGGGAGCAACCACCGGCACGCGCACGGTCACGATCCCCAAAGGCGCCACCCAAGCCACCCTCACAATCACCACCGTCGACGACAGCACCGACGAGGCCGACGGAACCGTCACCGCCACCCTCGCCGCGGGCACCGGCTACACCATCGGACCCCACCCGTCGCAAACCGCCCCGATCGCCGACGACGACGACCCGCCGCCCGAGCCCGCCATCGCCGACTGCGCCGCCAACCCCAGGGTGTCGGTGGCCGACGCCGCCGCCCAACAAGGCCAAGACCTCCAATTCGAGATCAGCCTCAGCTGCCGCCCAACGCGCGACGTCACCGTCTACTACGCCGTCGCCCACGACCGAAAACTCGGCAACGTCATCACCCTCACCATCAACAAAGGCGAAACCGGCGCAACCGTCAACGTCCCCACCCAAGGCATCAACGCAGACATCGAATTCCACATCGTCTACCTCATAGGCGCCGCCAACAACACCGCCAAAGCCAAAGCCACCATCACCCCCTAACCCCCATCGGTACGGCGCAGCGGGCACCCGACACACCGTGGTTGCTCACCAGGGTCGTCTGGGTGCCAAGGGTGCCTCCTGGGTATTCCCTGCTAGCAAATCACCCCGCTACGCGAGGGCGAGCCAAGTGATGAGGTGGACGTCTTCGGGTCGGATTTCGGGGAGGGGGTCGGGGGGGATGTAGGGCTCTAGGCCTAGGGTGCGGATGACTCCGAGGATTTTCTCAGCTTGTTCGATGGGGTCTTCGGTGCTGGTTATGGCGGATTGGAGGGTGCGGATGGTGCGTTCGGGATAGGGGGCGTTGATGGTGTCGATGGCGCGGTCGATCTCGTCTTGGGTGAGGTGGGCGGGTGGGTGCTGGCGGAGAATCTCGGCGGCCCGGTGCAGGCGGGGGGCCACTTTGGGCTGGAGGTTGGCCGGGTCTGACATGAAGTTCCACCCCTCCACGATGTGGGCTCGCGCCGTTTCCCAGGCCGCGAAGGGGCCTTGGATGGCGGCGTCGTCGAGTCGGCGGGGGGAGTCGAAACCGGCTGGGGGGCGGGCTTTGTCGAGGCAGGCCAGGGTTTCGTCGATCACGTCGGCATCGGCGCCGGCTTCCACGAAGCGGAATATGGGTTTGGGGTGGTCGCCGACTCGAGCGCAGAAGACGTAGCCGGGGCGGCCATCGGGGTTGGACACGGCCATGCCTGAGCCTGAGCCCCAGGGGAGGGACTTGATCTGGTTGGCCAAGTCGGAGTCTTCCAACGCTTGGCGCAGCTCTTGGCGGAACTGCTCGCCGGAGAGCACTCCCCGGGCGGTGCCGCCGCGCTCGAAGATCTCGGAGTCCTCGTTGCGGAGGCGCTCGATCTCCTCCCGGGTCTCGGTGAAGTTGATCTCAGCCTGGACGGCCTGGTCGGGCAGCACTTCGCCCACGCCCATGCTGGCGGCGGCTTGGGCGATCTTGACATGCAGCCGCTGCTCGAGACCGAGCAGGTCGTCGAGGCGGTCGTCGGGAAACACGCAGCGCAGGAACACTTCGGAGTGGAGTGAGCCGATCCTGTCGATGCGGCCGTGGCGCTGCACCAGCCGCATGGGGTTCCAGGGCAGGTCGTAGTTGATGATGTGGCGGGCCTGCTGGAGGTTCACCCCCTCGGCCAATACATCGGTGGTCACCACGATGTCGAAGCGGTCGCTGTCGGCACCTTCAGGGGCGTCGGTGGTGAGGGGGGCAAACCCCCACAACACCCGCTCTTTGCTCTCGGTGCCGGTAGTGCCGGCCAACGATGCAATGCGGTCCCGGTAGGGGGCCAGCCGCTCATCTGATTCAACCACCTCCACCAGGTGCTCGTACACCCAATCCACGGTGTCGGCGTAGTAGCTGAAGATCAGCACCTTGCGGCGGTTGCGCACGTCGTCGACACCGATGCCTCGGAGGGCGGCCTCGGCAGCGATGCCGGCCAGCTCTTCCACCAGGGCGGCCAGGTTGGGGTCGCCTTGGCGGGTGACGGTTCGGGCCTGAGCGGCGAACGACCGCAACAGGCCCCGGTCCCGGTCGGCGTATTCCCGCAGGCGCTCGACGTCGTATTGGGCCGCGTCGTCTGACACGCCGACAATGCCGTCTAGGAAGGTGTCTACCTGCTCTTCGTCGATCTCGTCGGAGTCGGTGGCAACCCAGTCGGCTAGGGCATCGCCGGCGGCCACTCTTCCGTGGTCGAGCAGCGACAAGAAGGCATCGTGGCTCGTGGCCATCCGCTCGCAGGTCTCGGCGAAAGCGTAAGGCGACGACTCGAATCGCTTCAACAGCCCTGATCGCAACAGCCCGGCGAGCTGCTTCTCGTAGGCATCCTCGGCTTGGTCCAAGCGAAACTGCGACGGCGAATACCGGGCCATCGTGAGAACACTGGGATCTTCAACTCCGGTATCGGCGTCGAGGGCCCGGGCGAACCGGTCGAAGAAGCCGGGGATCACCTCGTCGAGGTTGTAGTCCACCCGATGGACCCGTGGAGTGGGGAAGACGATCTGCTGGTCCCGTCCGCCGACCTTGATGGTGTCGTTGGGATAGAAGCGCTTGACGAATGCCCGGGTGCGCCGTACCGCCACCGCATCGAGCACGTCGAACAGGTGCTCGGGAGTGAGGTCGTCGGGATTGAGGGCCATCGCCGTGGCGAAGTGGTCGCGCAGCGAGCGGATGCCGGCATCGGCGAACACCGCGTCGTTTCGCAAGAAGTAGCCCAGCAGGTGATACAGGTCCCACAAGCTGTTGTTCACCGGGGTGGCGGTGAGCATCACCAGCTTCTTGGGCGGCGACCCGGCCAAGAGCCGGCGCAGCGCGTGGGCCCGCTGGGTGCCGGGGTTGCGCAGGTTGTGGGCCTCGTCGATCACCACCATGGCGTAGTCGTTTATGTCAGCTCTCAGCTTGATGGCATCCGTGTGCTCGGGGTTCAGCCGGCTGTCGGCCATCAGCTCCTCATATGACACGAGCTCCACCGCCAACAGGTGCTCATCAATGAACGCCTGCCACGGCCCGTCCCGCAACGTGGCCGGGGTTATCACCAACACTCGCTGGCGGCGGTCCTGCACTGCCTCCCGGATCAGCTCCCCGGCCAGAAAAGTCTTGCCCAATCCAACCTCGTCGGCGATGAGCACTCCGTTGCGCTCTTCCAAAATGCGCCGAACCCGCCACAGCCCATCAGCCTGGAACGAAGTGAGGTGGATCTGAGGCGCGCCTTCGGCGGCCTCGGCCTCCAGTTCCTCGCCGTAGAACTCCCACAGCATCCGCAGATACACGAGCTGGGGAGAATGGGGCTCAAAGCGGGCCTCGAACAGCGAGGCCAAGTCGTACTCCTCGGCTTCGGACCACAGCTCGTCGAACCACTCTTGCACCTGGCCCACCACATGGGGGGAGTAGTTGCCCAGATTCAGCTCCAGGTTGGTGGCCAGCCCGGCATGGGTGAAGTTGGACGACCCCGCCACCACCCCGTGAGAGCGATCACTTACCAAGAAGGCCTTGCCGTGCAAGAAACGCCCTTCCAGGCGGCGCACCTGCACATTCTCCGAGCGCAGCCACTTCACCAGCCGGCGAGTGGTGGAGTCGACCTCAAACGTGAAGCCGAGATGGTCCCGTTCGACAAGCAGGTTGTGCTCGTGGCCCTCCAGAGCCTGGCGCAGCCGGGTGCGGGCCGCCCGCTGGGGATTGGCCGACTCGCTGCGCAATGCCCGGCGGCGGTTCTCTGGCGGTGTCGGCTCCGCCCCCAGCAGCAAGCGCACCCCGGTGACCTGATCCAACGCATCGGCCAACAGCGAGTAACCGCCCACGTTGAAATAGGCCGTGGCGACATCCAAGCAGGCCCCGCCCACAAACCCGGTGGCGGCATGGGAGATGAACCCGTTCAACGCTCCCGCCACCGTCTGCCGCCCCCGGTTGACAGCCAACTCCGGCTTCTCAATCCCAGTCATTTCGCCACTCCGATCCCAAGAACAAAAGGGGTTGCAATGGCATGAAAATTCTGTAGTATCAAGCCCATGGACGAAGTCGCCCGCCAGGACTCCCTAGAAGAGCACCAATACGCCCAACCCGCGGAACTGCCGAAAGTGCCGCCCCATCTCCGGCCCCTCGAGGAAAAACAGGCCGCGTTCGATGAGTTCGAAAGAACTTTTCCCTTCGATAGGTTCCCGACGGGAAGCTTGACTTCGCTGCTCGAAGAAGAGCGGGAGGCGCTCAGGCACATATACCCCAACTCGCTCGTCGATCTGGGAAGGCAAGGCATCATCAAGATGCGGGTGTTCAGGGAGGACGGATCGTCGTACTTCCTACCCGAGGACGAAGAGGCGGAGACCTGAAATCCAGACCCATCCCCGCGGTGCTCGATGCATGGCCGCTTGTTCGATTTTCGGAGGGCGATCAGCTGGTCAAGGCTGAGATCCGTGAATTGCTGAAAAGCACAGTGCCCACCATTGTGTGCAGCATCAACCTCGGAGAGGCCCACTACGTTATTGCCCGACGAGATGGTTTTGCGGTCGCCGACGAACTTTGGGACTACTTCTGCCGCAACGCCCAAGTTGAGGTGCCGACCCTCGACGTGACGTACAACGCCGCTCATCTGGCGGTGACCAGCCGCATTCCGTGGGCTGATGCCCATGCCGCGGCTACGGCAATGGCCCACGGCGCAGAGGTTTGGGCGGGCGACAAGCATCTGAACAAGCCCGGCCCCTGGAAACGGCGAAACCTTCGCAAACTCGGCATCACCCCTCGGAGCGGCCGCAAGAAGTAGCTGAGCGCCGCTCACCCTGTGAGCCTCCTGAAGTGGGCCAGGACAGCGGCGAGACGGTCGGAGTAGTCGACGGTTCCGCTGAAGGTTTCGTAGACCACGGCCAAGTCGTCCTCATCGAGGCCGTATAGCAAGGCCACGCAGGCGTCCAGCTCGCAGATGAGATCTCGCTTGATGGATTCTTCGTTGGCCGACCCCACCGGCACCCCCACCTCCGCCGCCCAATCAGCAAATCGATCATCCACCGCCGCCAGCCGCCCGGCGATCTGGACGACGCGATCCCGGACTGGATGGTCTTTGCCTGGGTCGGGGATAGAGAGCTGATTGAATTGCCCAAAAGACATGACCAATTCGATGGTGCGACGAGCCTGCCAATCACAGGGCATGGAACTCAGCACACCTAGGAGGTACGCCTCGTCGGCGATGGATCCCTCCATCTGAAGCAGATATGGAGCCTTGTGGATGATTACGCGGTCTCCCGGGATCAGCGCGGCAATGAGCGTGCGTGTATCCGTAGATCGAGTCACATCTCTGAATGCAATCCGGGGATGCCGGCACGGCAGCGTCTCCGGGTCATTGACAATCTCTCCCTCCTGCTCGGCAAACGCCGACGACCGAGTGCGGCGTTGCGAAAGGCGCTTTTCTTGGAGGTGGGCGATCATGCTCTCGGCATCAGCGCTGTCGTAGTAGATGCCGGTGTCGGGCAACCAGACGTTGAACGAAGTGCCCTTGTATACGGGCCAAACGTCATGCATCTCGGATTGCCTTGAACTGCTTGGCAGCAACGCCGTCATCGTTCATGAAGCGGCTCCGGTCACCGGTGGCGTCGAACTCGCGGACCGGGCGGAAGCGCCATCGTCGTTCATGAACTTCGCCCGATCGTGGGTTGCGTGGAGTTCGGCGACCGGGCGGAAGCGCCATCGTCGTTGAGGAATCGATGTCGGTCGGTGGTTGCGTTGAGATCGCCTTGGACTGGTCGGAACCGCCATCTCCGGCTTCTCCGAGAGAGAGAGAGAGAGAGAGAGAGAGAGATCATCAACGGGATCAGCCAGATCAGCGCCGTCGAAGCGGGGCTGCTGTTTGATCTTGCGCCACACTCGGAAGGCGGGACGGGTGGGGATCTGAGGAAATGCCGCGGTGTTCGACCACCGGGTGAACTCTGAGACGGGTATCGGCTCGGGCTTTCCGTCCACCACTTCGTGAAAGTGGGAGAGCGAACTGGCCGGGCCGGGGTAGATGGCTACATAGGGCTCATCGGGGTCGCCCTCAAAGCCACCCCCGAGGTTCGGCTCGTCGATTGAGCTTGCGGGCTGCGACCAGCGCGACGGTGTACCGGCCGTCGACTCCATCGAACGCCCACTGCTTGGTGTTGAGGCAGGTGACGACGGAGAGGAGCGGGTGGCCGCCAGCAGCGCCACGGTGTAGGAGTTGTGGACGCCCTCGAACACCCAGCCCTTGTGATTGATGACCGTGGCCACCGATATCCGCAGTCGGCTGGGCAGCCCCCCCCCCCCCCGCGGCATTTCTGTTCCAACCGGAGCTTCCACGATCTCGGTGCGCCAGTTGGACATGCCCGCGTCAGACACTGCGGAACGGGGCAGCACCATGCCGATCTTCCCGCCGTCTCGGCACAGGGTGAGATTGGCCCATGAAAACGCCTTGTAGAGATCGGTTTGCCCCGATCCGAGATTCGGAAAAGTCGCTCGCAGCACCAGCTTCAAGGCCTCGGCTCGTTCCCTTTCACCCTCAAACTCAACCGACAGGTCCGGCCGTTTGGCCTCAAGAGCATCAATGCGGGCTCGCCGTTTGGCCACCGGGAGCGACCGGACCCCGGGCAGGTGCATCCCCCACCAGACCTCGCGATCCACTACCACCTTCTCCCACGGGGGATTGCCGAGCAGGCAGTCGAAGCCGCTCCGTTCTCCCCGGGCGAACACTTCTGGCCAGGCGGTCGGGTAGTGGACTGGTGTCAGACGCTGAATCGCGTCGCGCACAGCAGTCTGATCGGCCAGTGTGGCCACCTTCTCGGGGCTGAAATCAAAGTCGCGTTGAATCTCAACAGCTCCGGCTCTAACCGCGGTGGCCACGTCGAACACCGCCTCGGCCGGCAAAACCGCCGCCCGGGTTTGGGCATGGGCGGCACGGGCCGCATCGATCTCGCTCTTGTCGGCATCGTTGAGCCGCCCAAGACGCGCCAACGGCTCCCGGCAGTTCTCCAGCAGAGTCTCCAGTTGGTGTACGAACAAAGACGGGCTGGCCTTGCTTCCCTTCGGAGTTACCGCAATGGCCGCATCTTCCACAGACGCAACCCCCGTGAGGCTGTCACCCTGCACCAGGTTGTGGTCGAGGAATGACAGGGGGAGGCCGGGGACGAAGGTGTGGACCCAGATGGCGAGGCGGGCCAGTTCGACGGCGACACGGTTCTTGTCCACGCCGTAGACGCAATGGCGGGCCACTTGGCGGCGCAACAGGGAGCTCTGCTCGATCGGAGCGCCGTCAGCCAACTCCCCCAGGGCTTCGATGGCCGTGGTGCGCAGGCGGTTCAACTCGGCGGTCACAGCGGGAACGGGGTGGAGGGTGAGCCAGGCCGACAGACGGGCCTCGATGCGGTCGACTGCCGCCACCAGGAAGTGGGCTGAGCCCATGGCGATATCGGCGCAGCGGAAGTCGAAGAACGCCTCGGCCAGTGCGGCATCGTCACCCTGCTCCCGCAGTTCCTCCAGCCGGGAGATGTGATCGTCGAGCGCGGGCTCAAGGGCGTTGTCCAGCAGGTGCTCCACAGCGAACGGCTTGGTGAAGTAGGAGCCGGTGGCCTTGCGCACCCCGGAGCGGTTGTGGAAGTACACCGCCCCGGCCTCCACCTCCACCTCGTCGTCATCGGCGGCCGGCACGTACTGCTCTTTGCCCTTGACAGCCTTGACGGCCAGGTCGTCTTGGGCCACCGACAGCTTCGACTCCAACAGGCCCTCGTATATGGTGCCGAACTCCCGCACCGACAACGACCGGAAGTCCACCGGCCCCGGCCCCTCCGGCCCCTCGTCCACCAGCACCGCCGACAGAGCAGGTCCGAACTCGGCATTGGTGAGCTTGATATCAGCGATGGCCGCCCCCGACGGGCTCAACTCGGGATCAGCGGAGAACAAGCCGCCGTTGTAGGCGGGCACGCCCCAGTCGCGGTTGCCGTGATTGACCGCATCCCAGAGTTGGTTGACGTCGTCCCACAGATCGGTGGCCCGATCGTCGTAGTCGGCCCGGTTTCGGCGCCGATCATCGGCCAGCAGCCGGGCGATGTGCGACAGCGAGTGCTCGGCGTAGCGGCCGTTGGTGCGATAGGGCAGCAGGTCTTTGTCTTCGGCGTAGGCCACAAACAGCAGTCGGAACAAGATCACCATGACCTGTTCGTAGGCATCGGCCAGAACGGCCTCGCTCAGATCACCGCCAGGCTGGAACCCCCCCCCCCCCCCCGCAATATTGGCAGGCCGAACACCGCCAAGCCGGGCGGCCACCGCCCGGGCCAAGGCCGGCACCGTTCGGTGATACACCCGCTCGCGCAGTCGCACGGCCAACTCGGCGACAAAATCGTTGGACCGCTCGAGAATCTGCTCGAGGGTGCCGTTGTCGGCCAACGCCTCAGCCGAGAACAGCAGGTGGAGGTAGCCGGCCATCTGGTTGGGCACCAGCGACAGGTTCAGCTCCACGAAAGTCTCCGCCCGGCCCTTTCGGCCCACCCCGGTGTCGGGGCGGGCGGCATAGAGGCGGATCTCGGACGACCGGGTGAGGATCACCCAGTCCACCCGATGCTCATAGGCCAGAGCCAGCGCCCGGGACACCGGTGACGCGCTGTCGAACCGGCTCGACGGCGCCTCAAAGGGCTCGTCTTCATCGCAGAACACGGCCACGGCGTGATGGCGGCCGCCGATGGAGAGCATGGAAGCGTTGGTGGCCAGCGATTGGATCTGGAAGCCCAGCCCCTTCACCAGTCGGCGGCCCCGGCGGCCCAGCAGGGGCAGGGCCTTTCGGGTGGCCTCCGGCCAGTCGCTCCGCTCGGGCACCCCGGCTTTGAGCTCCTGGGTGGCCAACAGGCCCACATTGCGCAGCCCTGGGAAGGGGGACTCCAACTCGGGCATGGCCGCCAGCAAGAATCGAGTGGCGGCGTGGTGGCTGGGCTCCCCAAGGGCCACGTCGGCCAGCCGCTCGGCCTGCGCCACCTCGATGTCGTGGCGAACCACCGGCGGCTCCCCCACCGGTCCGCACAACGACACCCGTTGGCCCTCGGAGGTGGGATAGAACGCCACCAGCAGCACCGGACTGGCCCGCCCCGCCCGCCGCCTCGTCCACCCTTCGCGCAGATCAGTGCTCCGGGGCTTGCTCGGCACCCGAACCAGCGCCACCTCCAGCCCACTGGGCGCCTCCTGAACGAACACCCCCGACGGTGTCAGCGACGACGGAAACCCGGCCGGCGCCGACCACGTTGTGGGGTCCCTGTCTACGAGAAAATCGTCAATTGGCATATGCCGCTGCCCCCCTGTGGCCCAATGGCCGCGCCCGATTATGGCGAGTCTATGTAGTTGACACAACTGCTCTACGAGCTTCAGGAGAAGCTGTCTCCGGCGTCGATAGGCTTGTGGGTATGGAATCTGAGACGTTGACCAGGGGAAATGCCAGCGCCACCCCAGCCCTCAACTCTGAGATGCCATACCACGGCTGCCATTACTGCTATTACAAGGCCCACCACCGCAACTGGACAGTCGAACACCACCACGACACCAGCCGCCCCTACCTCCGACCCCCTGGCAACAACCCCCCCGAACCACCGCCCAGATGCTGACACCGAGGCGTCTGCGGAAATGTTCAGTCGGCTAGCAGTGAGCTCACTAAGCGGTTGAGGCTGACGCCGTTCTCCGCAGCACGGATCACCAGATCCCGATGGGTCTCCGGTGGGATGCGCACCACGAACTTTCCGCTGTATGCGCGATCTGCCAACGGCTGGGGCGGCGCCTCGTTGTTGGCCAACATGTCAACCAGGGCCTCGCGCACAAGCTCGCGGATTCCGGCAAATGCCTCTTCGGGCGCCGGAGCCAACCAACTCAACGACGGGAATTCCAAGCACATCCCTACGTGCTCCTCGTCCTCAGCCGACCACGTCACGCGGTATGTGTAGAGATCACTCATCGCCATCCTTCAATTTCTCTATGGCCTTGAGAACTTGCCTTACCTGATATGGCTTGACCATTCCTTTGCGATTCTGAATGTTCACCCTCGGGTCCCCTGCCCACGGCATGCGATACACCCGGTGACTGCCGCCCGACTGGCGGGGCTGGCCGAAGTAGCGGTCACACACTTTGGCCAGATCAGCAAATCGCACCCCCTTTGGATTCTTGCGGAACGCCTTGACAAGACCTTCCACATCCACAAAGTGATGATACTACTATTAGTATTATTTGGCAAGTACTGTACGGTCGATGCCGAAATATTCAGTCGTCCTGACAGGGAACTAGCCGATCAAGCCAGCCAGCTCATCGACATGGTGGCGCCACTCGTCGGATGAGAGGGCCAGGGGCACCAGCAGGACGTGTTCGAGGCCGGCGTCTATGTAGGGGGCCAGGATCTCGGCGACATGGCCGACGTCGCCGATCACCATTTCCCGGTCGCCGTAGCCGTCGCCCACCACCGACCAGCGGCCGGCGCTGTCCAGCGGGTCGCCGAGGCGGAGTTCCATGTGGATGGAGATGGTGGTATCGCCAGGGGCAATGCCTAGTCGATCCTGTTCAGCCCGCAGCAGAGACAGACGCTCAGAGAAGACCTCGGGCGGGGCCCAGGTGCCCATCCAACCGTCGCAGCGGGCGGCCCGGCGGAGGGCTCCAGGGGATGATCCGCCGATCCAGATGGGGATCGGCGCTGCGGGCTGGGGATTGATTCGCACACCGGTGAAGCTGAAGTGCTCGCTCTGGAACTCAGTGGCCCCAGACCAGGCGGCATGCCAACCGGCTATGTAGTCATCTAAGCGCTGGGCTCGGTGCACCATCGGCACACCGCAAGCCTCGAACTCCGGTTCCAGCCAGCCGGCACCCACGCCCAAAATGGTGCGGCCCGGGGCTAGCCAGTCGAGGGTGGCCCATTGCTTGGCGAACTGCGTGGGGTTGCGATAGGCGGGGATCAGCACTGATGTCCCGAGTCCCACTCGCTGGGTGTGGGCGGCCACCGCCGACAACAGCGGCACCGGCTCGGGAAAGAACGACGGCATCCCCTCCAAATCGACCGGCACGGCCACGTGGTCGGCGGTCCACACATCGTCGAAGCCCCCCGCCTCGGCCCGCTGAGCGATTTCCACGAGCAATTCCAGCGAAGCAGCCCGGCCAAGCTGGGGGAGGTGAATGCCCCACTTCATGAGCGCAAAGCCAATCCAATGAAGGCGGCACTCATGGCCAGCTCAGTACCGATACCGGGGCCAGGGCGGGTGGATCGAGTACTCCACCACCCCGTAGCCCCGCTCGCCGGTCTCTTGCACCTCAAAGTCGAAGAACGGCTCGTGGCAATCCAGCCTCGCTTCGGCATCGTTCTCGTCGCGCATGAGCCCGTTGCGGGTGTGGGCGTGCTTGCGGCCGGTGCGCACGGTGAGCACCTCGCCGTCGGTGGTCTCAAAGGCCATGTCGAAGGCCATGGCCGTGCGCTGGTCTTCCTCCAAGCGGGGCACACAAGTGGCCGACCGCAGCGCACGGGTGCCATCGGCGTCGCCGATCCAGCCGCCCGCAGCAGGGGTGTCAGCAGGCAGCGGCTGGGTGGGACTCATCCACCCAAAAGAATTGAGGTGTCGGTCGGGAAGCTGCACCGACGGCCAGAAGTGGCCCCAGGACTCGGCCTGGGTGCGGCGATGGCGCACATCCCAAGGCCCGGGCCGCTCGAACCGATGGGTCCAAGAGTGGTCCCGGTGCGACCAGCACTCGATTGCCCGGCGCTCCCCGGACCGAGGCCCGCCCCTAGCCTCGAACTCGCCCCGGCACACCAGCGCCTGCTCATAGTGGCCGCCATAGCCCTCATAGGCCCCCAATGGATTACCACCAAAACAGTCGTTGTAGTCGAACACCCCGAAACGGTCGTGAAAGATCAGATCGAAGCCGAAACGAGGGGCGTCGAGCTGCCACCGGTAGCGGGCGAAAGGCTCCTCCACCGAGTATGACACCCGGCCATCACCCAAAACCGTGAACTCAAGCTCAGCCCCTAGCGGCTGGCGGGAACCCCACTGCACCGGCACCCCATCGATCACGTAGAACGCGCTGGCCCGCAGATACCCGTGCGACAGGCTGGCGTGGATGTGGTTGATGCCGTACACGTCGGCTTCCCGGTCGCACACCGAGAACCAGAAGTTGTCACTCCACAGGGCATCTGTGTCCGGGGGCGGGGTGTGGAGATACTCGTCGGCGGGGCTCAGCGTCATCGGGGTTGACAATAGGCTTTGGGCTCAACTCGAGGGAATCAGCCCAGAACTGCCTGTGGGGACACGTTCGCGGTCGACAGCGGGGACGACCTCTACTTGTTCTTGTTCTCACCAACGGGGCTGCGGGACTTCTACGCCGTGCCCGAGCAGCAGGCCAGCAAGGGCATCGCCGACTGGAAGATGCTGATCCGCACGCTGCCCCACGAACTGTTCGACGGACGGCGCACGCTGCCCCACGAACTGTTCGCACGGCCCAACGTCGCCAGCTACCTCGAGGAGCTAGAAGCCGAACCCTGCCGGGTGATGGTGCGCGCCCGCTAGGCCCCGCCCGCTGGCCGGGGATCACCCACAAGCCGAACTTGGCCGTCGCCCTTCTCTATTCCACCCACCGCGGTGGCCCGGTGGCCACCGGTCCGCAGGAGATCGATGGCTTTGGTGGCGTCGCGGTCTCGCACCGCCACGATCATCCCCAGACCGAGATTGAACACCCGGGCCATTTCCTCGTCGGCCACATCGCCGATGCGCTGCAATTCGGCGAACACCGCCGGCTGCTCCCAGGCGCTGCGGTCGACCACGGCGTCGACTTTGTCGGGCAGCACCCGGGCCAAGTTGCCCGAAATGCCGCCGCCAGTGACATGGGCGATGGCCCGGGCCTCCACCTTGGCCAGCATGTCGCGCACCGCCGGGGCATAGACCACCGAGGGCAACAGCAGTTCGTCGGCCACCGTGTGGGCGCTCCCCTCCCAGGCGGGGTCGTCCAAGCTCCGTTCGGCCACTTCGAAATAGAGCCGCCGGGCCAGGGAATAGCCGTTGCACCGCAGCCCCGGCGACGGCAGGCCGATCAGCGTGTCGCCGGGGCGCACATCGGCCCCAGTGATGAGCCGCGACCGCTCCACCACCCCCACCGCGAACCCCACTAGCTCGAATTCGCCATTTGGTTCCACCGCAGGATGCTCGGCCATCTCACCACCGATGAGCGCGCAGCCCGCTTGACGACAGCCCTCCACCACCCCCACTACCAGCTGCTCGATGTGCTCGGGAACGAGCTCTTGCACCGATATGTAATCCAGCAAGAACAGCGGCTCGGCCCCCTGGCACACCAGATCGTCCACACACATGGCCACCAGGTCGATGCCAATGGTGTTGAACCGACCCGTAGCCGAGGCCACATAGGCCTTGGTGCCCACCCCGTCGGTGGCTGACACCAGTACCGGCTTCTTGTAGCCGTGGCGGCTGAAGTCGAACAGCCCTCCGAAACCGCCGATGTCGCCAATGGCCTCAGGGCGAAACGTTGAGCGCACATGCTCTTTGATGCGCCGCACCGCCTCTTCACCGGCGGCGATGTCCACACCCGAGGAGCTGTAAGTCTCACCCATCGCCAGTGGCCCACAGCGCCGGCGCGGACGCATCGTCGGCGTCGGCAAACGGAGCAGCACTGCGCCGGTAGGCGATTGAACCGGGCGGCGCTACCGGCACCTCCACCGGATAGTCGCCGGTGAGGCAGGCGTTGCAGAAGCCGGCCCCCACCGCTCCGGTGGCCTCGGTCAGCCCGTCGATGTCGATGAACGCCAGGGTGTCGGCGCCCACGTAATCGCACATCTCAGCCACGGACAGGTGGGCGGCCAACAGCTCAGTGCGATCGCCGGTATCCATGCCGAAAAAGCAGGGCCAGCGATAGGGCGGCGAGCTGATGCGGAGATGGACCTCGGCGGCGCCCGCCTCCCGCAACATGGTGACCAGGGCCCTCGTCGTGGTCCCCCTCACGATGGAGTCGTCCACCACCACCAACCGGTTGCCCTCGGTGCTGTCGCGCAGGGGGTTGAGCTTCATGCGCACCCCCATCGACCGCATTTGCTGGCTCGGGGCAATGAACGTCCGGCCGATGTAGCGGTTCTTCACCAGGCCCTGGCCGTAGGGAATGCCGCTGGCCCGGGAGAATCCCTCGGCGGCGGGCAGCCCTGATTCGGGCACCCCCATAACCAAATCGGCCTCCACTGGGGATTGCTCGGCCAGAATCTCGCCCATGCGCACCCGGGCGTGATGCACGCTCTGGCCGTATATCACCGAGTCGGGCCGGGAGAAGTACACGAACTCGAAGATGCACAGGCGGGGATCCACCCGCTCCTCTGGGAACGGGCGCACCGACCGCACCCCGTCGCCGTTGATCACCACCATCTCCCCCGGCGCCAGCTCCCGCAGAAAGTGTGCCCCCACGATGTCGAGCGCCGGGGTCTCCGACGCCAGCACCCATCCCCTGTCCAGACGGCCCAAACACAGGGGGCGGAACCCATTGGGATCCCGCACCCCGATAACCCGCTCCTCATCGGCCAACACCAGCGAGAAGGCCCCTTCCAACCGAGGCAGCACTCTGTTCAGGGCCTGCTCCAGTACCCTGCCCTCGGCTCGGCTCGAAGGAGGCATCTTCGATATCTCGATGGCCAGAAACTCTGCGATCAGATCGCTGTCTGAGCCCACCATGCCCGGCAGGATCGAAGTCTCCTCGGCCAATTCCGCGGTGTTGGTGAGGTTGCCGTTGTGGCCCAGCACGAACTGGTGGTCGGCGGTGCTGCGATACACGGGTTGGGCGTTGCGCCAAGAGCTGGCGCCCGCGGTGGAATAGCGGGTGTGGCCGATGCCCAGGCTGCCCTCGAGGGTGACCAGCGTTCGGTCGTCGAACACGGTGGCCACCAAGCCCATGTCTTTGACCACGGTGATGTTCTCGCCATCGCTCACCGCGATGCCGGCCGACTCCTGGCCCCGATGCTGCAACGCGTAGAGAGCCAGATAGCTCAGATGGGCCACTGGATCATGGGGGGCATATATGCCGACTACTCCGCAGGCCTCCCGGGGAGAGTCGTCCATGGGATCAGCCACTGTTCAAGTCTGGCATGGCCGAGCACCAGCGTTCGGCTATCGCCGACATATCCAGATCGAGCAATCCCTTGATGGAGAAGCGGTCGCCGGTGGCCAAGCCGATGCGGGCCACCGCCACACCGGCCGCCGCCGCCGCCGCCTCCACTTCGACCAGCAGTTCTTGGTCCACCGCGGCCACCACCCGGGAAGGGGCCTCGCCGAACAGCTCACCGTGGCTGTGGATGCGAGCGCCCCGGAACCCCACGCCGGATACGGCCGCCATCTCAGCCAAAGCCAACCCCAAACCGCCGCTGGACACGTCGTGGACCGCCGAGAGCCGGCCGTCGGCCACCAGGCCGCCGACCAGGCCGGCCACCCGCCGATGCTGCTCGTAATCCAGCGCCGGCAGCCGTCCCCGCTTGTGGCCGACAGCAGCCGCCCACAGCGAGCCCGACAACTCGGCGCTGCCCGACCCCACCACGATCACCCGGTCGCCGGCGCGCCAGGCTAGGCCGGGGGGAATCCGGGTCAAGCTGTCTATCACCCCCAGCAGGCCGATAACCGGCGTGGGGTCGATGTTGTGGCCGTTGGACTCGTTGTACAGGCTCACGTTCCCGCCCACCACCGGAATGCCGAAGGCGTCGCAAGCCTCGGCCATTCCGTCCACCGCTTCAGAAAGCTGCCACATGACCTCGGGATGCTCGGGATTGCCGAAGTTCAGGCAATTCACCAGCGCCAGCGGACGAGCACCCACGCAGGCCAGGTTGAGCACTGACTCGGCCACCGCCATTGCGGTGCCGGCCCGGGGATCCACTGCGCACCATCGATGATTGCCATCGGTGGTCAGGGCCAAGCCCCGGCCGGTATCGAGCCCGGTGGCCGGATGCTTCAGCCGCAGCACGGTGGCGTCGCCGCCGGGGCCGACCACGGTATTGCAGAACAGCATGTGGTCGTACTGGCGGTAAATCCAAGATGGGTTGGCCAATAGTTCCAAGAGATCGGCCCCCACGTCGACCGGCGGCGGCAGTTGATCGGCGGTGTCGGCTCTGGCCTGATCCCAGTCAGCCGGCGGATGGCGGGGGCGGTCATACAGGGGCGCGTCCTCGTGCAGAGAAGCCGCCGGCACCTCGCCCAACACCGGGCCGTCGAACGAGGGAATCGGAGAAGAGCTGTCCGGTGCCGAGTCGCCTGGCACAGCTGAGCCGTCTCGCACCCGGAGTTGCCCGCCTTCGGCGACCCGGCCCACGACCGAGGCCTGCACATCCCAGCGATCGCAGATGGCCAGCACCTCGGTCAATCCCTCCGGGGCAACAATGGCCAGCATCCGCTCCTGCGACTCACTGGTGAGCACCTCGAATGGCGCCATTCCCGGCTCTCTGCGAGGAACCGCGGCTACGTCCACATCCATGCCCATGCCGCCACGGGATGCAGTCTCGCTGGTGGCGCAGGTGAGCCCCGCGCCCCCGAGATCCTGGATGCCCGCCACCAGCCCCGCGTCCAACAGGGCCAGACAGGCCTCGATGAGGCGCTTCTCCTCAAATGGATCGCCCACCTGCACGCTGGGCCGCTTCTCGGCCTCCCGTTCCTCGTCGCCGAAGGACGCCGAAGCCAGCACGCTCACCCCGCCAATGCCGTCGCGCCCCGTGGACGAGCCCAGCAGCACTGCCAAGTTGCCCTCGCCGCTGGCCCGGCCCAACACCAGTCGCTCGGCCGGCATCAACCCAAGGCACAGCACATTCACCAGTGGATTGCCTGCATAAGTCTCATCAAAGACAGTCTCGCCCCCCACTGTTGGCACTCCCACCGCATTCCCATACCCGGAAATTCCCGAAACCACTCCCTCGGCAATCCAACGGCTGCGGGGTTCTTCGGGACGGCCGAACCGCAGCGAGTCCATCACCGCCACCGGGCGGGCGCCCATGGTGAAAATGTCCCGCAGAATGCCACCCACTCCGGTGGCCGCCCCCTGATAGGGCTCAATGGCCGAAGGGTGGTTATGGCTTTCAATCCGGATCGCAGCAGCAATGCCATCGCCAACATCTACCACTCCGGCATTCTCGCCGGGACCGACCAATACCCAGGGCGCATCGCTGGGCAGTCGGCGCAGATGCAAACGAGACGACTTGTACGAGCAGTGCTCCGACCACATCACCGCATACATCGCCAATTCGAGATGATTGGGAGGACGATTCAATATCTTCCCAATGGCGTCGGCCTCTTCATCTGACAAGCCCAAAGACCGATGCAGCGGCTCGTTCATCTCAAACCACCTTGGAATGTCGAGGGTGAGAACGCTCTGTTGAACGAACCATTTGGTATCAAGACTTGAAATGGAGAGCCGAACCTAGTTGTATATACCAGGCTATTGAGACAGCTATATGTCAGTCTCAACCTGAACAAGGAGAAATGATGGTATCTGAAGAGGCCAAGACGGCACGTGCTCTCGGACAAGCTCAAGGACGAACGGTCAGCCGTTATCTGACTGCACTCGACCAGACCAAGCCCAAGCGGGGTCGTCAGCGTTCGACCGAGAAAATGCAGGCTCGCATTGCCGAGCTTCCTACTGAAATCGCGCAGGCCAAGCCGCTGAAGCGAGTTCATCTGATCCAGGAGCTAATGGACTTGGAAGCCGAACTCTCCAAAGAAGAGGAGACGGTGGACATCAGCGAGGTTGAGGGCGAGTTCATCGCCATCGCCGCGGAGTACAGTGGCCGCAAGGGCATCTCCTATGCAGCATGGCGCGAGGTCGGAGTGCCCGCCAGCGTGCTGAAGGCAGCCGGAGTGGCCCGCAACCGCTCTTCCGACTAATCGTCATTGAGGAGCTCTTTCAGCAACAGGGCACCGTCGGTGCTTCCCAGCAACGGATGAGCGGCCCGCTCAGGGTGGGGCATTAGACCCACCACGTTGCCGTTTTCGTTGCAGATTCCTGCGATATCGGCAGTAGACCCATTGGGGTTTTCCCCATAGGTGAGCACGATTCGCCTGCCGTCGCGCAACTCGGCCAGGGTCTCTTCAGAGCAGATGTAGTTGCCCTCAAAGTGGTTGATGGGGATGTTGAGCTCATCGCCTTCGGACAAGCCGCGGGTCAACACCGAATCAGTTGACTCCACCCGCAACATCGCAGGCTGGCACAGAAATCTCAGACTTCGATTCTTGTAGAGAGCCCCAGGCAGCAATTGCGCCTCGGTGAGAATCTGGAATCCGTTGCAAATGCCCACCACCGGCCCGCCATCGCGGGCGAAGCGGGCCACCGCGTCCATGATCGGGGAGAACCGGGCCATCGCCCCGGTGCGGAGATAGTCGCCGTGGGCGAACCCGCCGGGCAGCACTACCGCGTCCACATCCCCCAGATCGGTGTCTTTGTGCCATAACAGCTCGCCACAGCCGCCGATAGCGTCAACTGCCTCAACCATGTCGTGCTCGCAGTTGGAACCGGGAAACACGACAACGCCCACTTTGGCAGTCATCGCCGCCTCGAATGAGAAACAACCCCGAGAGCGCTCATGACACCTTGTTGACGGCAATAACCACGTCTTCGATCACCGGATTGGCCAAGAAGCGCCGGCACATGGCCTCGACCTGCTGGCGGGCTCCAGCCTCCTCAGGCGCCTCCACCTCAAAGCGCAGGCTCTTGCCCACCCGAACGCCGCTCACCCCGCTAAAACCCAGCGCGGGCAGCGCCCGCTCAATGGTCAAGCCCTCCGGATCGGCTATCCCATCTCGAAGCTGTACTTCGACAAAGACTTCGAACCTAAGATCTGCCATCACCCGGGCCATTCGGCAAAGCTGCGGCCGGTGATCATCTCATAGGCGCTGACGTAGCGGGCCGCGCTGGCCGACACCACCTCTTCGGGCAGTGGCGGCGGCGGATACTGCTTGTCCCAATCCAGCGTGCTGAGGTAGTCGCGCACCGGCTGCTTGTCGTAGGACGGCGGTGTTGCGCCCGGTGTCCAGCCGTCCACCGGCCAGAATCGGGACGAGTCGGGGGTCAGCACCTCGTCGGCCACCACCAGTGTTCCGTGTACCAAGCCCATCTCGAACTTGGTGTCGGCGATGATGATGCCCTTTTGGGCCGCCATCTTCGACGCCCGGCGGTACAGCTCAAGCGACGCCGCCCGGGCCTGTTCGGCCAGATCGGCGCCTACCAGCTCTGCCGCCTGGCCGTAGGAGATGTTCTCGTCGTGGCCAGACTCGGCCTTGGTGGAAGGAGTGAACACCGGCTCGGGCAGCTTGTCGGACTCCCGGAGCCCGGCGGGCAAAGCCTGGCCGTGCATAGTGCCATTGCCCTGGTACTCCCGCCAGGCCGAGCCGCTCAGGTATCCCCGCACGATGCATTCGATGGGCAGCATCTCGGCCCGATGGCACAGCATGGTCCGTCCGGCCACCCCGTTGGTCTGCGCTTCTGGGGGGAAATCAGCCACGTCGGTGGAGATGAGGTGGCTGGGCAGCACGTCGGCCAGGGTCTCGAACCAGTAGGCCGACATGGCGGTCAACACCCGTCCCTTGTCGGGAACAGGCTCGTCCATGACCACGTCGAACGCCGAAATGCGGTCGGAGGCGACCATCAGCAGCCGGCCGCGGCCCGCGTCGAAGATGTCCCGGACCTTGCCGGAATGAACCGGGGGCAGATTGATGCTGTGAGAGTCGGGGTTCACAAGATGGGCTCCGGTCGATAGGCGGCAGCTTCGGGATGTTGGGCGGCCAATTCCCGGGCACTGGCCGCAAGGGTTCTGGCTTGGCCGGCCGCGGCCCCGGTCAGTGCCAGGAGTTTGCCCTCGATCTGTTCAACATCGATGGCCGATATCGACAGACGATCGTCGGCGGCAATGGCCGAGAAGAACTCGCCTCCTTTGGGGACATGCTCGGAGATGATCCGGTGGGCCTCCTCCCGGCCCGTCCCGGCGGCTACCGCGGCCATCAGCACCCTGGTGGCGGCAAGCGCCGGCAGATTGGCCGTCAGCTCGGCCGCCACCGCATCGTCGAATACCACCAGTTCTTCGAGCACGGTGAGCACGGCCTCGAGTTGGCCGTCGAGGGCTAGGAACGCTCCGGGCAGGGCCACCCGGCGCACGACCGAGCAGCTCACATCCCCCTCGTTCCACTGGTCGCCCACCAGGGCGGCCACCATGTCGGCGTAGCCCTGCGCCACCGCGGACAGCCCGCAAATGCGCTCAGAGGTGCGGGCGTTGCGCTTTCCGGGCATGGCCGAAGAGCCCACCTGCCCGGCTTGGAAACCCTCGGAGATAAGGCCCTGGCCGGCCATGAGCCTTATGGCCCGGGCCAGGTTGGCCGGCGCGGAGGAAGCCTGGACCAGGGCCGACACCACGTCGTAGTCCAGCGACCGGGGATACACCTGGCCCACGCTGCCCATCGAGGCCCCAAACCCCAGGGCGGCGGCCACACGCTGCTCGAGTTCCACAACCCCGGCGGCCGCGCGCTGCTCTGGCTCGGCAACCCCGTCGGCCGCGCCGAGGAGCAAGTCGAGCTGATCTTGCTGGGTGCCGACCGGCCCCTTGAGGCCCCGAAGTCGGTAGCGGCCCAGAAGATCCTCGATCCGATGCAAGGCGGCCTGCGCCTCCTCGCCATAGTTGGCGAAACGCTTGCCCAAAGTGGTGGCCTGGGCGGGCACGTTGTGGGAGCGGCCCACCATAACCAGCTCAGCATGGACGTCGGCCTGTCGGCCCAGGGCGCATACCACTGCCACCAGCTTGTCGCGCACCAAGCGCAGAGAATCTCGTATCTGGAGTTGCTCGATGTTCTCGGTGAGGTCGCGCGACGTCATCCCTTTGTGAATGTGCTCATGGCCGGCCAAGGCGCAGAACTCTTCGATGCGAGCCTTCACGTCGTGGCGGGTAACGCTCTCCCTCTCCCGGATTGAGTCCAGGTCTACCTGCTCGATGACGCCCCGATAGGCCTCGACCACCCCCTCGGGCACTTCGACGCCCAGATTCCGCTGGGCCTCCAGCACCGCCACCCAGAGACGGCGCTCTGCCTTGATCTTCCCCTCCGGCGACCAGATGGCCGCCATTGCCGCGCTGGCGTAGCGGTCGGCCAGCACGTCGGGGATCTGGTTCTTGTCAGCCACCGGCCATCTCAGAGCGATGGGCGGCCAAACGGTCGGCCAGGTCGGGGTTCGACACGGCCAAGATCTGTATGGCCAGCAGGGCGGCGTTCATGGCGCCGTTGATGGCCACGGTGGCCACCGGGATCCCCTTGGGCATCTGCACGGTGGAGTACAGGGAGTCGACCCCGCTCAGGGCCCCGCCGGCCAGGGGCACGCCGATGACGGGGAGGGTGGTTTGGGCTGCGGCCGCACCGGCCAGGTGTGCCGCCATGCCCGCGCCGCAGATGATGGCCCCGAAACCGTCGTCGCGGGCCCGGGCGGTGAACTGGCGGACCTTCTCCGGGGAGCGGTGGGCCGACATGACCTCCCAATGGCACTCCACCCCGAATTGCTCCAGGGTGGTGCGGGCCGGGGCCATGGTGTTCTCATCGCTTGAAGACCCCATCAAAACAGCTACTTTCACGGAGCGGCTTCTCCTTCAACAGCGGACAGAGCGATATCTTGGCGAACATAGCGGCCCGGCCAGTCGATGTGGGCGACCCCGGCATAAGCCCGTTCTCGGGCAGATGACAGGTTGGACCCCTGCCCGGTGACGGTGAGAACCCGCCCCCCCGCGGTGACCGGACCGACACCCATCCCGGCGCAGAACACCGTGACCCCTTCCTCGTGGTTGGCCCCCTCGATTCCAGTGATGACGTCGCCGGTGCGGGGGGAGGCGGGATAGCCCTCAGAAGCGCACACCACCGCCACCGCGGCGTCGTCACCGTATTCCGGGGTCTCTTCCAGCGAGCCGGCCGCGGCCGCGGCCAAGAGGCCGGCCAGATCCGACCGCAGCCGGGGCAGCACCACCTGGGCCTCGGGATCGCCGAAGCGAACGTTGTACTCCAGCACTCTCAAGCCTTGGGGGGTCAGCATGAGCCCGGCGTAGAGCACGCCCCGGTAATCGATGCCCCTGTTCTGAAGCTCAGCCAACGTGGGCAGCACTGCTCGGTCCATCACCTCGTCGACAACATCAGCTCCCGCCACCGGCACCGGGGAGTACGCCCCCATGCCGCCGGTGTTGGGGCCGACGTCGCCCTCGCCGATGCGCTTGTAGTCTTGGGCCGGGGCCAGCGGGACCGCCCGGCGGCCATCGCACACCGCCAGCACCGACAGCTCAGGGCCGGTGAGGCCCTCTTCGATCACCACCCGGCGCCCGGCGTCGCCGAAGGCCTCCCCCGACAGATAGGCCCGAACGGCATCCTCCGCCTCATCCCGGTGCTCGGTGACCAGCACCCCCTTGCCCGCGGCCAGCCCGTCGGTCTTGATCACGAACAGGTCTCCCATGGTGTGCAGGAAGGCGATGGCCCCATCAGGCTCGGTGAACGAGCCGTGGCCCGCGGTGGGCACACCGGCCGCCACCAGCAGCTCCTTCATCCACGCTTTGGAGCCCTCCAGTTGAGCCCCGTCGGCGCCGGGACCGAACACCAGCCGCCCCGCCGCCCGCAGTTCGTCGGCCAGACCCTCCACGAGGGGGGCCTCCGGGCCGATCACATAGAGATCGGCGTCGATCTCAGCGGCCGGCGCCGAGGTGGCGCCGGGGATGCCGGGGTTGCCGGGGGTAACCGCCACATCGCACGAGCGGCCGAGCACGTGGGC
Source organism: Candidatus Poriferisocius sp. (assembly GCF_965208475.1). Classification (GTDB taxonomy): domain Bacteria; phylum Actinomycetota; class Acidimicrobiia; order Acidimicrobiales; family Bin134; genus Poriferisocius. Next base: position 2,605,269 of record NZ_OZ242338.1, read on the forward strand.
GAGCGCGTGCTCCCGGCCTCCACTGCCGACGACGCAGACCCTCACGGGATCGGGCTGAAGGCGATGAACTGGTCTCGACCAGGGCCCACGCCGACCAAGGTGGCGGGCACGCCGGCCTGCTCCTCGATGAATCGCAGATAATCCTCTGCCTGTTGGGGCAGCTCTGAGCGATCGCCGACTTCGCTCAGATCGGTACGCCAGCCGGGCAATTCCTCGTAGACCGGCACGGCCCGATGGATCTCCGACTGGTGGTAGGGCATCGAGGCGCGGCGCTCCCCCTCCATCTCGTAGGCCACGCACACCTTGATCGTGTCGAGGCCGTCCAGCACGTCCAGCTTGGTGACGGCCAGATCCGACAGGGAGTTCACCCGCACCGCGTGGCGCAGCATCACCGTGTCGAGCCACCCGCAACGGCGTCGGCGCTTGGTGTTGGTGCCGTACTCCCGGCCCACCTCCACCAGGTGGTCGCCGACCTCGTCGGTCAGCTCGCAGGGGAACGGCCCCGAGCCCACCCGGCTGATATACGCCTTGGTCACCCCTATCACCCGGTCGATGTGCCGGGGGCCTATGCCCGCTCCGACACAGGCCCCGCCGGCCACCGGGTTGGAGGAGGTGACGAACGGATAAGTGCCGTGGTCGAGGTCCAAGTACATAGCCTGAGCCCCCTCTAGCAGCAGGTTCTGGCCGGCCTCCAGCGCATCGTGGAGCAGCCCCACGGTGTCATCGATATGAGGGGCCAAACGGGGACCGCATACCTCCAGGTACTGGTCGGCCACCGCGTCCAAATCGAAGGGCAGCCGGTTGTACACCTTGGCCAGCAGCGGGTTCTTCTCGTGCAGTACCACGCTGAGCTTCTCACGGAAGATCTTGGGGTCGAGCAGGTCTTGCACCCGCAGGCCCACCCGGGCCGCCTTGTCGGCGTAGGCCGGGCCAATCCCCCGCTTGGTGGTGCCCAGCTTGTTGCGCCCCAGATGACGCTCGGCCACCACGTCCAGCGCCTGGTGGTAGGGGAAGATGAGGTGGGCGTTGCCGCTGACCTTGAGCCGCCCGCAATCGACCCCGGCTTGGGCCAGGCGGTCCATCTCGTCGATGAGCACACTGGGGTCGATCACCACGCCGTTGCCGATGACCGGAGTCACGTGGGGATAGAGCACCCCGCTGGGCACAAGCTGGAGCTTGAAGGTCTGCCCCTCCACCACCAGGGTGTGACCGGCGTTGTGGCCGCCCTGATAGCGCACCACCATGTCCATGTCGCGAGCCAAGAGGTCGGTGAACTTGCCCTTGCCCTCGTCACCCCATTGTGTCCCGACGACCACCGTTGCTGGCAAAGGCCTACTCCATGAGCGCGGCTTACAACCCGACCCTACTCGCGCCAAGCTGGTGCTTGACCACCATTAGAGCCTGCCCCGCGCCATACCGCCTCTGGTGTGGCCCCACAAGTGGGCGACGAGGGCCCTATCCCACCATCCGCGACAGGACCAGGGCGTAATCGCCCTGGGCGTCGGTCCAAAGCTGCTCCATGGCCAAACCGACGGAGGCCAGTTCCGGGCCGATGTTCTCGGACCGGAATTTGGCGCTGATCTCGGTTCGCATGCGCTCACCTTGGGCAAAGTCCACAGCAAGGCCCAGCCCGCCGATGGTCACCCGCTGGGGCCTGCGGGACAGCAGCCACATCTCGATCCACTCTTCTTCGACGTCGAAACTGACCTCGTGCTCGAACTGCTCAAGATCGAAGTCGGCATCGAGGCGGTGGTTGATCACCGACAGCACGTTGCGGTTGAACGCCGCGGTCACGCCCGCGGGGTCGTCGTAGGCCGCGATCAGCCGGTCGTGGTCCTTCACCAGGTCGAAGCCCAGAAGGAAGGTGTCTCCCGGCGCCATGGTGTCGGCCACGGAAGCCAAGAAATCCTTGCGGCGCGCGGGGGGGAAGTTCCCGATTGTGCCGCCGAGGAGCATGATCAGCCGGCAGCCGCCGTGGGGGATGTGGCCCATGTGGTGCTCGAAGTCGCCCACCACCCCATGCACGGCCAATCCCTCATAGGCCGCGGCCAGATCGGCGGCCGCGGCCCGCAGGGTGGCCTCGCTGTTGTCAAACGGCACGTAGCGCCAGAGCCGCCCGGTGGCGGCCAGGGCGTCCAGCACGATCCGGGTCTTCTCCGAGGTGCCCGATCCCAGCTCCACAACGGTGTCGGCCCCCGACCGCTCGGCGATCACATCCACCTCGCGCTCGAGTATCTCCCGCTCCCGGCGGGTGGGATAGTAGTCGGGCAGGCGGGTGATCTGGTCGAACAGATTGCTGCCCCGGTCGTCATAGAACCACTTGGGCGGCAGCTCCTTGGGCTGGGAGGCGAGACCCTCGGCCACATCGGAGCGAAGGGCCTGATCTATCCAGAAGGGGTCTAGATGGATGTCGATTTCCGGTTCGATCACGACGCGTCCCGGGCCAGGCGCACCCCGGAAAAGTGCCAGCGGGTATGGGGGTGGAAGAAGTTGCGGTACGTCGCCCGGATGTGACCCGGCGGGGTCACACAGGCCCCGCCCCGGAGCACGAACTGATTGACCATGAACTTGCCGTTGTACTCCCCCACCGCGCCGGGTGCGGGGTTGAACCCGGGATAGGGGCCATAAGCGCTGGAGGTCCACTCCCACACATCCCCGAAGAGCTGCCCCAGGCCGGCGGCGGCCGGGGCGGGGGCGGGATGCCATCGGCCCTGGTCGCCCAGGTTTCCCCCCGGATTGCGCCCGGAAGCGGCGTGCTCCCATTCGGCCTCGGTGGGGAGACGGGCACCGGCCCAGCGGGCGAAGGCATCGGCCTCGTAGTACGACAGGTGGCACACCGGCTCGTCGGGCAACAGCGGTTGGAGGCCGTGCAGGGTGAAAACCCGCCAACCCTCGTCGGGGTGGAGATCCCAGTACGAGGGCGCCTCCCAGCGGTGCTCCAGCCGCTGGTGCCAGCCATCGGACAGCCACAGGGTGGGGGTGTCGTAGCCGCCGTCGGCCATGAACTCCAGCCACTGCCCGCAGGTGGCCAGGCGGTCGGCCAATTGGTAGGGGGGGAGGATCACCCGGTGGCGCGGGCTCTCGTTGTCGAAGGCGAAGCCGCCGCCCTCATGTCCCAGCCATGCCTCGCCGCCGTCGAAACCCTCCCAGCCGGGCGACGGCTGCCCATTGCCCGACAATCCGCCGGAAGCGGCGGGCAAATCGCGGTACGCGGGCCACAGCGCCCGGTTGCTCGACAGCACATGTTTGATGTCCATGAGCAGAAGCTCCTGGTGCTGCTGCTCATGGTGAAGGCCCAACGCCGCCAGCCCGGCAGTGGCGTCGTCCGGCGAACCGGCCAGCAGCTCGGCCATGGCCTCATCAACGTGGACTCGGTAGGCGGCCACCTCCTCGCATGACGGGCGGGAGAGGTTGCCCCGCTCGGGACGGGGGTGGCGCTGTCCGACAGCCTCGTAGTACGAGTTGAACAGGTAGCCGAACGCAGGGTGGAATTCGCGATAGCCGCCCAAGCGGGGCTTGAGCAGGAACGTCTCGAAGAACCAGGTGACGTGGGCCCGGTGCCATTTGGCGGGGCTGGCATCAGGCATCGACTGGATGCACTGGTCCTCGTTGCTCAAGGGGGCGGCGAGCGCGTCGGAGTAGGACCGGACGGCCTGATAGGCCGCCAAGAGGTCGGAGTAATCGGGGGCGAGGGTCACGGTCACAGGATCGGCAGGATTTGAACTTTATCCGCCGCCGCCTGAATTCTCCGATCTCAGCTTTCAGCCCCTGCGGTACAAGACGATGTCGGCCCGCTTGGATTCGAGTTCCCGGGTGAGGCGCTGCACTTGGTCTCTGAGCCGAGCCACCTCGGCCTCCAGGGACAGCACCCGCTCCACGCCGTCGAGGTTCATGCCCTCGCTGGTGAGCTCGTGGACCCGGCGGAGCCTCTCTATGTCGGCGTCGCTGTAGCGCCGGCTCCCCCCGCCGGTGCGGGCCGGCTGCACCAACCCCCGGCGGTCGTAGATTCGCAGGGTCTGGGGATGGATGCCGGCCAACTCGGCCGCCACCGATATGACATAAACCGCACGATCGCGGCCTCGGGGGTCGATCACGGTCCCGCCTCCATCGTCTCTTCGAATGCTTGCAGGGCCCGGCGCTGCTCGTCGGTCAGCTCGGTGGGTACCGCCAAGGCCACCTTCACCAGCAGATCGCCGGTTCCCTTGGCTGTCTCCACGCCCCGGCCCCGAACCCGCAGAACCTGGCCGGGCTGGCTGCCGGGGGGCAGGCGCAGCGTTACCGGCTCGCCCTCAAAGGTGGGCACCGAGATCTCTGCGCCCAGCACGGCTTGGGCAAACGACACCGGGACACTCACCGTGAGATTCTTGCCCTGGCGCCCGAAAACCGGGTGCGCTTTGACCTTGACCGTCACATAGAGGTCGCCCGGCGGCCCGCCGTTGGCACCCGGCTCCCCCTTGCCGGCCAACTTGATCTTCTGGCCTGCATCGACCCCGGGCGGAATCCGCACCGAAAGAGAACGTCCCGCCTGGCCCGTTGCGCCGCTGAGCGTCACCTCGGTGGTCACTCCCTGCACCGCCTCGACGAAATCCAGCGAAAGCTGGGCGTTGAGATCGTGCCCCCGCACCGGACGGGGCTGGCTGGTGAACGGAGGGCCGCCGCGATCGAAACGGCCGCCTCCCATGAAGGCCGAGAAGATGTCGGCCAGATCACCCTCCATGGTGGCGCCGCCCGGCCCGGCCTGGAAGTTCATCGGCCCCATGTGGCGCACCTGGTCGTACTGCGCCCTACGCTCGCCATCGCCGAGCACGTCGTAGGCCGCCGACACCTCTTTGAACTTCTCCTCGGCCTTGGTGTCGCCGGGGTTGGCGTCGGGGTGCAGTTTGCGGGCCAGCTTGCGGTAAGCCTTGGTGACCTCCTTGTCGGTCGCCGACGGGGAGACGCCGAGAACCTGGTAATAGTCGTTCTCCAGCCACTCCCGCTTGACTTCCATCTACCCCCGGACCTTCACCATGGCGGGCCGCAATACCCGGCTGTTCCACCGATATCCGGCCCGCAGCACCTCGGCGATAACCGCCTCTCCGTCTCCCGGCTCGTGAACCACGGCCTCGTGCCAGTTTGGATCGAACGGCGCGCCGGTCTCATCTACTCGGGCAAGGCCCTCCCTTTCCAATGCGCCGAACAGAGCGTCCCGAATGGGGGCGACATCCTCGGCGCCTTGGGCTACCGCCGCCTCGCAGGCGTCTAGCACCGGCAGCACCTTCTCGACGATGCCGGCGGCCGCCATGGCCACCGTCTCCTGCTGGCGCTCAGCAGCCTTGCGGCGGTAGTTGGCGAACTCGGCAGTCACCCGCTGGAGGTCGCTGAGATAACTGTCTCGCTGAGCCAATAGCTCCTCGGTTGAAATCAGGGGCTCTTCCCCCCCGGCGTCTCGGCCGACGGTCGATCGGGCCGGATCGGCCTGCTCGGCGGGTGATTCGCCGGCTGGGGGATCGGGGACTTCTTCAACCTGGCATTCCGCCCGGCTGTCATGCAGTTCCCCGTAAGCCGCATCGGCCGCGGGCGGCTCGCTCACTTGGAGTCTCCGTCGTCCTCAACGATCTCGGCGTCCACGATGTCGTCTTCGCCAGCCGAACCGCCCTCGGAGTCGTCGACCGTGAAGTCCCCTGGCGCATCGGCGGCGGCAGCCGCGGCCTGCTCGTACATCGCCGCGCCGATCTCCTGGCTGATGGCCGACAGTTCCTCGGTGGCCGAGCGGATGCGGTCCACATCCTTCTCGTCAACGGCCGCCTTGAGGTCGGCCAGCTTGGCTTCGGCCTCGGAGCGGCGGTCGGCGTCTACCGAGTCGCCGGCGTCGGTCAGCAGCTTCTCCACCTGGTACACCAGGCTGTCGGCGTTGTTGACCGCCTCGGCCTCCTCCCGGCGGCGGGCGTCCTCGGCGGCGTGGGCCTCGGCATCGGCGACCATCTGATCGATGGTGCTCTTGTCCAGCGAGGTCTGCCCGGTAATGGTGATGGACTGCTCCTTGCCGGTGGCCCGGTCCTTGGCCGACACATGGACGATGCCGTTGGCGTCGATATCGAAGGTGACCTCGATCTGGGGCACGCCTCGGGGCGCGGGCGGAAGGTCCACCAACTGGAACTTGCCCAGCGTCTTGTTGTAGGAGGCCATCTCCCGCTCGCCCTGGAGTACATGGATCTCCACCGTGGGCTGGTTGTCGTCAGCGGTGGTGAACACCTCGGTGCGACGGGTGGGGATGGTGGTGTTGCGCTCGATGAGCCGGGTCATGACGCCGCCCTTGGTCTCGATGCCCAGCGACAGCGGGGTCACGTCCAACAACAAGACGTCTTTGACCTCGCCCTTGAGCACGCCGGCCTGCACTGCGGCGCCTACCGACACCACCTCGTCGGGGTTTACCCCCTGATGGGGCTGGGTGCCGGTCATGCCGGTCACCAGGTCGACCACCGCCGGCATTCGGGTGGAGCCGCCCACCAAGATCACGTGGTCCACATCGCCGGCCGACAGGCCGGCATCGGTGAGGGCCTGCTCGAACGGCTTGCGGCACCTATCCAGCAGGTCGCTGGTGAGGTCTTGGAACTTGGCCCGGCTCAGCTCATAGTCCATGTGGAGCGGCCCGGCGTCGGTGGCGGTGACAAACGGCAGGTTCACGTTGGTGCTCTGGGTTTGGGACAACTCGATCTTGGCCCGCTCCGCGCCCTCCTTGAGCCGCTGCACGGCCATGTTGTCCTTGCTCAGGTCCACCCCGTGGTCGTTGCGGAACGAGTCCACCAGCCAGCCGATCACCCGGTCGTCCCAGTCGTCGCCGCCCAGGGCGGTGTCGCCGCTGGTGGACTTCACCTCGAACACCCCGTCGCCGATCTCCAGCACGGACACGTCGAAGGTGCCCCCGCCCAAGTCGAAAACCAGGATGGTCTGGTCGGTGTCGCCCTTTTCGAGCCCGTAGGCCAAGGCCGCCGCGGTGGGCTCGTTGATGATCCGCAGAACCTCGAGCCCGGCAACGGTTCCGGCCTCTTTGGTGGCGGTGCGCTGGGCGTCGTCGAAGTATGCCGGAACGGTGATAACCGCCTCGTCCACCTCGGTGCCCAGGTAGGTCTCGGCGTCTCGCTTGAGCTTCTGGAGGACTCGGGCCGAGATCTCCTGGCTGCTGTAGTCCTTGCCGTCGATGTCCACCGACCAGTCGGTGCCCACATGGCGTTTGACCGAGCGAATGGTGCGATCGGGGTTGGTGATGGCCTGGCGCTTGGCCACTTCGCCCACCAGTACCTCTCCCTCCTTGGAGAACGCCACCACTGACGGGGTGGTGCGAGAGCCCTCTGCGTTGGCGATTACCGTGGGCTCACCGCCCTCGAGCACTGCCACCACGCTGTTGGTGGTGCCCAGATCGATGCCGACAACCTTTCCCATTTGTTTGACTCCTTGTTGGATTTTGCTTCGCCGGATTGCGATTTTACCGCTTCCAGGATACCCCTTGCATTCCTCCATAGCAAAACTTGAGTGATGTGTACTAAGGGTAGGCGCCCCTACACTGGGCGCCGTGGATCCTGCCATGCTGATATTGCTCCGACACGGTCAGAGCCAGTGGAACGCCTCCAACCAGTTCACCGGCTGGTACGACTGCGACCTGACGCCCAAAGGCGAAGCCGAGGCTCAAGCCGGCGGGAAGGCGCTAACCGAGGCCGGCCTGCTGCCCGACGTGGCCCACACCTCGCTCCAGACCCGGGCCATCCGCACGGCCGAGCTGGCCTTGGCCGAGATGGGCTGCTCCGGGGTGCCGGTGAAGCAGGATTGGCGCCTCAACGAGCGTCATTATGGCGACTTGACCGGGCTGGACAAGTCCGAGACCCGCCAGCGCTACGGCGACGAGCAGCTCAACGCCTGGCGCCGGGGCTACCGCACACCGCCGCCGCCCATTGCCGACGACAACCCGTGGAACCCCAACCGCGACCCCCGCTACGCCCATCTCACCCCCGGGGAGATCCCCGCCAGCGAGTGCCTGGCCGACGTGGTGGAGCGCCTGATGCCCTACTGGCGCCATGAGGTGGTTCCCGACCTGCGGGCCGGGCGGGTGGTGCTGATCTCGGCCCACGGCAACAGCCTGCGAGCGCTGGCCAAGCACCTCGATCAGATCGACGACGAATCCATCGCCGCCCTCAACATCCCCACCGGGTTGCCGCTGGTCTACGAGCTGGGGCCCGACATGATGCCCCTGGAAGCCAAGACGACGCTCGCCCGCTCGCTCGACCCCGCCGCGGCGGCCGAAGCAGCCGCGGCGGTGGCCGGGCAAGCGGGCTGAGCGCCCGTGGGTCAGTAGGAGTTCAGCCCACAGAAACCGGGGTGTCCGGGCCGTACCCGGGCACTCCGTGTTCGTGAAGGTCGAGGCCGCCGATCTCTTCCTCTCGAGGCACCCGCAGGCCCATCGTCTTCTTCATGACGGCGAACAGGGTTCCGGTGGTGACCGTCACCCACACGAACACCAGCACCGCGCCGATGAGCTGAACCACCAGCTGTTCGATGCCGCCGCCATAGAACAGCCCGGCGTTGTCCCGGCCGACAAAGGCATCGTCGTAGCGGGAGAACAACCCAACGGCCAGCGTGCCCCACACCCCGCACACACCGTGTACCGAGATGGCGCCCACCGGGTCGTCGACGCGGATCCGGTCGAAAAACAGCACCGAGTACACCACGATGGCCCCGGCGATGGCCCCGGTCACCACCGCGCCCATCGGGTTCATGGTGGCGGTGCCGGCGGTGATGCCCACCAGGCCGGCCAACACGCCGTTGCCGGTCATGGCCACGTCCAGCGCACCGGTCTTGCGCCAGATGACCGCGCCGGCCACCACTCCCCCGGCGGCGGCGGCCAAGAGCGTGGTCACTGCGGCCCTCATCACGAAGTCGTCGGCCGCCAGCTCCGAGCCGGCGTTGAATCCGAACCAGCCGAACCACAAGATGAACACCCCCAGAACCACATAGGCGATGTTGTGGCCGGGCAGAGCCCGAGGGTTGCCGTGCTCGTCGTATTTGCCGATGCGGGGTCCGAGGAAGACGGCCCCCATCAGGGCAGCCCAGCCGCCAGTGCTGTGTACGATGGTGGAACCGGCGAAGTCGCCGAACTTGGCGTCGCCAATCGCAAGGTCGGAGAGCAGGCCGTCGCCGTGCCAGAACGAGTGGACCACCACCGGGTAGATCAGGGCGGTCATGAAGAAGCTGAACACCAGGTAGGCGGAGAACTTGGTCCGCTCGGCCATGGCCCCCGAGGCGATGGTCACCGCTGTGGCCGCGAACACCACCTGGAAGAAGAAGAACGTGGGGGTGCTGAGCCCGTCGCCGAACGCGGTGAACGTGCCGCTCAGGAAGAAGCCGTCGGTGCCGAACAGCGACCCGGCGTCGGTGCCGAAGGCAATGCCGTAGCCGAAGGCGAAGAAGGCCAACGCGCCGATGCACATGTCGGCCAGGTTCTTGGCCATGATGTTGCCGACGTTCTTGGCCCGGGTGAGCCCCGCCTCTACCATGCCGAAGCCGGCCTGCATCAAGAACACCAGGATGCCGGCGATGAACACCCACAGGTTGTCAACGATCACCTGCACCGCCTCGGCGCCGCCGTCTTGGGCCATCGCCGGAACAGCCCCGATTAGCACTGTCCCGGCGGCAATCAGCGCTCCCACTCCGAATTTCCTCTTCATTGGTACCGGCCCTCCTTCGCCGTGACCTGCCCCCGCGCCACGGCGGCGCCGGTGCAATTGGAAATACGGTAGGAAGTCCAGGTTTCACAATTGTTTCTGCGCTGTGAACTTCAAGCAGGCCGCTCTCGCCCCCTGACTGTCGGCCGAGTGCGAAACCGGAGGATGCCGGGGGCTAGCTTTGGGATCGCCATGGACCAAAAGCGCTTGCGTCCCTATCACATCGTGCTCGGCCTCGGGCTGGGCTTCGCCGCCTTCACCGTCGCCTCGGGCATTGCCTCGGCCATCACCGAGTTCAAGAACCCGTCGGAGATAACCCGCCACCCGTGGGAGAACATCCCCAACGGCTGGAAGGCCGCCTTTTACACCATCATCCCCATCTTCTTGGTGTGGGCCGCCTGGGAGTTCGCCAAGCGGGTGAAGAACTGGGAGCGGGGCGGCCCCGACAATCGCCGCACCACCGTGGCCAACTTCAAGACCCGCCTGGAAGACCTGCGGCGGGGCATGTACATGCGGACGCTCCTGCGAGAGCCCGGCGCCGGGGTCATGCACACCATGATCTATGTGGGGTTCATCGTCCTTTTGGGGGTAACCACCACCCTGGAGATCGACGAGCAGCTCCCCGACGGGGCCAAGTTCCTCCACGGTCGGGTGTACCAGGCCTACTCGGCAGTGGGCGACATAGCCGGCGCTGTCTTTCTGGTCGGAGTGATGTGGGCCATCGTGCGCCGCTATGGCCCCCGACGGCTGCGCCCCTATCGCATCCGCATCAAGTCGCGGCCCGAGCACGCGGTGATATTGGGCACGTTCTTCGCCATCGGCGTCACCGGGTTCGGCGCCGAGGTGTTCCGCATCGCCGACCACGGCGTGCCCGACTTCGAGAAGTGGTCGATCTTCGGCTATCAGGTGGCCACCCAGATGCGGGGCCTCGAGGGTCTCGACCACTGGCACCAGTTCTGGTGGGCCGGCCATGTGGTCGCCTTCGTGGCCTTCTTGGTGCTGTTGCCCATCACCATGCTGCGCCACATGGTCACCTCCCCGCTGAACATGTACCTCCGCGACAAAGAACGGCCCAAGGGCGCCATGAAGCCGATGCCCAACCTGATGGAGACCGATTTGGAGTCGTTCGGCGCGGCCACTGTGGAGGACTTCACCTGGAAGCAGCTTCTGGACACCGACGCCTGCACCATGTGCGGCCGATGCACGTCGGTGTGCCCGGCCCATGCCACTGGCAAGCCCCTCGACCCCCGGGAGATCGTCCTCAAGACCGGGGAGGTTATGGCCGCCACCGGAGAGCCGGCCACCACCCCCCCACTGGGCACGGTGCCGGAGATCAAGGTGGAGGCCAACTCGGTGTTCGAGCGGATCACCGGCGACGAGCTGTGGGCATGCACCTCGTGCAAGGCGTGCGACGAGATCTGCCCCGTGAACATCGAGATCCTCGACAAGATCCTCGACATGCGGCGCTACCTGTCGCTGATGGAGTCCGACTTCCCCTCCGAGCTGGGCCAGGCCTACCGCTCGATGGAGAACTCGGGAAACCCGTGGGGCATGTCGCAGGGCGACCGGGGGGCGTGGGCCCAAGACTTCGAGGGCATCGCCGTGCTCGACGGCGGCGACCCGCTGGAGTCGGAGTACCTCTACTGGGTGGGCTGTGCCGGATCGTTCGACGACAAGAACCGCAAGGTGACCCGGGCGGTGGCCAAGCTGCTCCAACGGGCCGGGGTGAGCTTCTCCATCCTGGGGCCGGCCGAGAACTGCACCGGCGACCCGGCCCGGCGCTCGGGCAACGAGTACATCTTCCAGATGCTGGCCATGCAGAACATCGAGACCCTCAACGAGATGGGGGTCAAAAAGATCGTCACCCAGTGCCCCCACTGCTTCAACACGCTGGCCAACGAGTACCCCCAGCTCGGCGGGCACTACGAGGTGGTCCACCACACCCAGTTCCTAGAGGCGTTGATCGACGACGGCCGCCTCGACATGGACGGCGCCCGCCTCGACGAGCGGGTTGTCTACCACGACTCCTGCTATCTGGGCCGCCACAATGACGTGTACCTGGCGCCCCGGCGCGTGGTGGGTTCGCTGGGCGGCGTGGAGGTGGTGGAGGCCGAACGCAACGGCACCAAAGGAATGTGCTGCGGCGCGGGCGGGGCGCGCATGTGGATGGAGGAGACCATCGGCAAGCAGGTGAACGTGGAGCGGTCGCAGGAGTTGCTGGCTACCGGGGCCGACCGGATCGCCACCGCCTGCCCGTTCTGCTACATCATGATCGACGACGGCATCAAGGCCGAGGGCGCCGACGAGGATGTGGTGGTGGGCGACATCTCCATGCACCTGCTCGAGGCTTTGGAGAACCGAGACGCCGACGAGGAAGCCGCCCGGCAATCCGACCTGCTGACCATTCGGTCGGCCCAGCCCAAAGCTGGCGCGGTCGCGGTGACCGAACGCCCAGCGGCAACAGCCGTCGAGGCCCCGACCGAGGCTGAGCCAGCCGCGGAAACGCCCATGCCGGAGGCGGCCCCCACCGAGGCTGAAGCGGCGGCGCCCGCGGCGCCCGCGGAAAAACCCGCCCCCACGCCCGTGCGCCCGTCGGACGACTTCACCCGCATCAAAGGCACCGACCCCGCACTGGCCCGGGCTCTCCCCGAGCACGGGATCTCCACTTACGAGGACTTGGCCGCGTTGGATGATGCCGGGGTGCGTAGCCTCGAGGCCGCCTTGGAGATCCCCGGCCGCATCAGCAAGTGGAAGTGGCCCACCCAAGCCGCCGCCCTCGTTGCTGAGCGCGACGAGGCCGATTAGTCGACTCCCTCAGGGCAGTTCGGCCCCAACGCCGCCCGGGGCCGCGTCGCCGGGGAGACGATCTACCAGTTCTTCCAGTAGCGGGAGGCGATGGGGCCGGTTTGGTCTTGGTACTTGGAGCCGGCCCCGGTTGATCCGTAGGGGTTCTCGGCCGGGGTGGTCATGCGGATGAAGGAGATCTGGCCGATCTTCATCCCGGCATACAAGGTGATGGGCAGGGTGGCCACGTTGGACAGCTCCAGGGTGAGGCGGCCGTTCCACCCGGCGTCCACGAACCCGGCAGTGGAGTGGATCAACAGTCCGAGGCGCCCCAGCGACGACTTGCCCTCCAACCGGGCCACCAGATCGTCGGGCACCCGCACCCGCTCCAGGGTGGCGCCCAGCACGAACTCTCCGGGGTGAAGGATGAACACCCCGTCGGGCTCGATCTCCACCGGTTCGGTGAGGGCGTCCATATTCCTTTTGACGTCGATCAGCCCCTCGGTGTGGTTGCGGAACACCCGGAAGTACCGGTCGATGCACAGGTCGACCGACGACGGCTGGATGGCGCCGTCGCCTAGCGGGTCGATCTCGATACGACCCTTTTCGAGCTCCTCTCGGATGGATACGTCGGAGAGGATCACGTCAGCGAGGCCAACCGGCTACGGCTTCGCTCGGCCTTATCATGCTTTGGGGGCGAAGAAGCTGCGCACCAGCGGCTCGTAGTGCTCCAGAGGCGGGGTTGGGTAGGCCGGGTCGAACGCAGGCATGTCGTACTCGGCGCAGAACTCGGCGCAGCGGTCGTAGTGGGGGTGGCCGGCGTAGGCGTCGCGGCTGTTGCGATCCAGACCCACATGGTGCCAGAAGTAGTAGCCCTGGAAAACGCCGTGCATCTGCACCATCCACAGGTTGGCCTCCGACACAAAAGGCTTGAGGATGGCCGCGGCTAGATCGGGATGGTTGCGGGGGGTGAGCAGGTCGCCGATGTCGTGCAATAGGGCGCACATCAGATACTCGTCGTTCCGCCCGGCCCTCTCGGCCCGGTGGGCGGTCTGAATGCTGTGGACCAGCCGGTCGACGGCGAAACCCTGGGGCCCTGAAGTCAGATCTCGCAGCTCCCGCAGCACCCTGTCGGCCAACCCCTGTTCGACGTGCTGATGGGCCGGGACGGATGCCGCCCAGTCTTCCGCGGTGGACTCGTCCATGCGGGTGAACGCGGCTTGAGTCAATGTGGTCATGGCCTCCAGCCTACGCCAGAAAGTGCAGCGCAACCGGGCCGGATTTGGCCCTATTTCGGCAAATGTCGCCGTCGTCTCCTTGCTGCTGTGGAAAGGGGCATCGCCGGGACGCACTCGGGAACTTAAGGTCTAACCTTGGCGTCTAACAACTATGACCAAGCTGATCTGCTCACTCCTTGTGCTCAGTGCAATCGCGGTGGCATGCGGCACCTCCCGAGAGACAAGCCCCACCGCCAGCGGGAATGGCACCCCCGCAGTCACCGCAACTCAACAGCCCACTTCCGTTGCCACCGCCGAACCCACCCCGGTGGCCACCCCCACCGCCACCGCGGCCCCCACAGCTCAACCCACACCCGTGGCCACCCCCACCGCCACCGCGGCCCCCACAGCTCAACCCACACCCGTGGCCACCCCCACCGCCACCGCGGCCCCCACAGCTCAACCCACACCCGTGGCCACCCCCACCGCCACCGCGATCCCCACAGCTCAACCCACTCCGGTGGCCACCCCCACCGCCACCGCGATCCCCACGGCTCAACCCACCTCTGTAGCCACTCCCACTCCCACCGCCATCGCGGAACGGGTGGTAAACCGACTGGGTGCCGATCCAGATGCCCCGGTCGGCGAGTGGGTTGGCGGAGTGAATGCCGCCGGGTGGGATTTTCATCGGAGCTTGGAGGGCAACGCGGTTTCCAGCCCGCTGAGCATCGGGGTGGCGTTCAGCTTGAGCCGGGCCGGGGCATCGGCTGACCCGGGGGAGGCGCTCGACAGGGTCTTCGGCTTCCCCAGCACCGATACCCATAGTGCCGCCAACGCCGTCGATCTCATGTTGGCCGAAGCCTCGGTGGCGCCAACCACTTTGGAGGTGGCCAACCGGCTCTTCCCGAAAGACGGATTCTCCCTGCGACGCGATTTCTTGAACACCGCCACCGCCCACTACGGCGCCACCGTCCAACCGGTCGACACCGCCGACGGCGCCGCCGCTGCTGCGACCATCAACCGCTGGGTGTCGGAGAGAACCCGGGGGCTTATCCCCTCCATCGTCGATGCAGGTGTTGTTCAAGACCAAGAACTGGTCATGGTGAACACCGTCTACCTCAAGGCTGACTGGCTGGTGCCATTCCTGGCTGAGTTCACCCGATTCGACCAATTCACCAACGGCGACGGCCAGTCGGTGCCGGTGCTCTTGATGCAGGACCATGATCCGATCAGGCGCCGTTTTGTCCGTCTCGACGACGCCGACGCCGTGGAGTTGCCCTACCAGGGCGGCGATCTGGCCATGTGGCTCATAGTCCCCCGCGATCCCGAAGGCCTGGCTGCTGTCGAAGAATCCCTTGACGCAGAGGCGCTGACTGGACTGGCTGCCGCGGCCCAAGAGGGCTTGGTCCACCTCACCATGCCCAAGTGGGAGCAGACCCTGCCGCCCGCCGACCTGTTCGAATGGCTCTGCCCGCAAGGGTTCTGCCCCGGCGCAGGCTTGGACGGGATTGCCCCCGGCCTCTCCATCTCCAGAGCGCTCCACGGCGCCAAAGTGATCGTGGATGAAAAGGGCACCGAAGCCGCCGCGGCCACTGCAACTGCTTTCCCGACCTCCCTACCGCCCGAACCCGACCTCACCCTCGTGGCCGACCGACCCTTCCTGTGGGCCATCGTCCACCCGGACACCGGGGCTCTCCTGTTCGTCGGCCGCCTCGTCAACCCCGCTCAGTGATCAGCACCGTTCGCTTCGACCTCGCTTTCCCCAACCTCGGTGACGGCACTCATTTCTGGGCAGCCAAGTAGTCGAGCACCTCTCGCTCGGACACCACGTCGGCGTACTTGGCGTCGAGGTCGAACAGGTTGGCCTCGTGGACGCGCTGGTCTCGGTCGCCGCAGGCATCTCCCACCACGATGGGAACGAACCCATGCTGACAGGCGTCGAGTGCGGTAGCCCGGACGCAGCCGCTGGTTGACACACCGGTGATGATCAGCGTGTCGACACCTAATGAGGTAAGGGTGGAGGCCAGCGACTTGCCGTCGGCCTTCTCCTGGCCCCAAACCCGCATGGGATCGCCGGTTCCCGGCGGCTCGACCTTGATCACCTCGGCGCCGTGGTCGGCCAATTGCTGGCCGCAGAACGGGCCGGCCAGCAAAGTGCCCATCTCAATGACCCGGATATCGGTCAGAGCCCCAGACATGATTCTCCAATATGCTCGGACTCGCAGTGAGCGAGCCCATCCAAATCGTCGAAGTGGCCCCTCGGGACGGCTTGCAGGCCGACCCCGCCGACCTCAGCACCGCGCAGAAGGTCGAGTTCGTCGAGCGGCTGGTCGCCGCGGGCCACACTCGCATCGAGGCCGCCAGCTTTGTCAGCCCCAAGGCAGTGCCCAAGATGGCCGACGGAGACGCGGTCATGGCCGGCGTGCCCCGGTCGAGCGAGGTGAGCTACAGCGCACTGGCCCTCAACCAGCGAGGGGTTGAGCGGGCCATCGCCGCCGGGGTCGACGAGGTTTGCGGGGTGGTGGTGGCTACCGAGGCGTTCTCCCAGGCCAACCAGCGGGCCAGTGTGGCTGAGTCGGTGCAGCGCTGGCGCGACATCAGCGATGCCGCCCGGGCCTCTGGCATAAAGACCGCGGTCACCGTCTCTGCCGTGTGCGGATGCCCCTACGAGGGGCGGGTGGATGCCCAGAGCGTGTTCGACATCGTGGCCCAGCTGGCTGAGACCCAGCCCGACGAGTTGGTGCTGGCCGACACCATCGGGGCCGGGGTTCCCACCCAGGTGGCCGACCTGTTCGCCGGAGCCCGGGAGCGTGCTCGCGGCATCACGCTTCGAGGCCACTTCCACAACACCCGCAACACCGCGCCGGCCAACATCGCCGCGGCGATCGACACCGGCGTGCGGGTGTTCGACTCCAGCCTCGGCGGGGTGGGGGGCTGCCCGTTCGCCCCCAAAGCCACCGGCAACGTCGCCACCGAAGACGTGGTGTACCTGGTGCATGAGATGGGATACGACACTGGGCTGGACCTCGCCGCGCTCATCGACACCACCGCCTGGCTGGAAGCCCAACTCGGCCACGGGGTGCCCAGCCTGGTGGCCAAGGCCGGCGGATTTCCGAAACCTCGCTGAGCACCTCACCGCAGTGGCCGCCGCAATCATGTCGGCCGCTTCTGGTATCGGCCTCCAGGACTGCCCACCACCTGTCCGTCGGCCAGAATGCGCTGGCCCCGCAACCAGACGTGGCTGACCTTGCCGGTGAGTTCTTGGCCCTCGAACGGGGTGTAGCCCTGGCTGGACTCCGACTCGGCGGCTCGCACCACATGGCTGGCCGCCGGATCGAGTAGGGCGATGTCGGCGTCGTAGCCGATCCCGATGGTGCCCTTGGTGCCCAGCCCGTAGCGCCGCGCCGGATTCCACGACAGCAGCCGGGCGATGTCGGCCAGCCCCAAGCCCCACCATTTGATGGGACGCCCCCCGGCGGCTGTCACGCTTCGTCAATGACGTGGCTGTCTCCTAATGGAGGTGACCGGACAAAGGGGAGGTGCTGAGGATACGCTCGCCTTATTGAAGTGCCTGGAGATGGTGGCCAATCTGAGATCCTGGCCAAAGTCCGACATGGCCGCCGGAGGACGACAGCCGTAGTCGTGGCAGTCGTCGTGCTCGCCATCGGTATCGGCGCTTGGCAACTGTTGGATCGCGACGGGTCTGTCAGCAAAGTCCACGTCACCGGGCCAGCGGACGTATCTACTGGGCCGGTGCTTGAATGGGCCGAGTACGACCCAGGCCTGGCGGATGCTGTTTCTGTGGGTTTTCTTGAGCCCCTCGGCGATGGGCGCGTTCTCTTCCGCACATTTGACCATGCCGACGGACCGGGCTCAGGCTTCCGGTTCCTGGCCACTGAGAACGGCGTTGACTGGTCCGAGCTGCCGATTCCGAAAGGACTCTTGCCACCCCGTTATGACTTATCCGGTGACCGCTGGCTGGTTGCGGGATATGACTTCAACGGTGAGCCCCGTTCGGCGAATCCAGGAACCGAAAATAGCGGCAGCCGAGTCCTTTCCGGGTATCGGGTCTTTTTCTCCGATGACCGAGGAGCGAGTTGGACTGAATCAGAGTTTGACTTTTCCTCGAGTTCGATCCAAGTGCCGCTTACCTACGACCATATCCCCTATTTTGTCACTGCGGCGTTGACCTCGGGGGATCACATGGTGATCGTGCTTCAAGGCAAAGAAGCTGACGCTGGTGTTCCGCCAGACCCCGGCAGTGGGGTGTCCAGCGGTTCGGAGGACGGCACCAGGCAGAAACCCAAGGCCCGGGTATTTGCCAGCGACGGCGGCGCTTTTGAACAGGTAGCCGAATACGACGGCTCGGTCTACAGCGTTGTCCTCGGTGGAAGCGTCAGCACTCCTGCCGGTTTCTCACTCCAGCTCTACGTTGAGAGCGGAACCGACCCGGAGACTGCTCGGCCATTCACGCTTACCTCCCCCAATGGCCGCATTTGGAGCAAGAACGAGGGTGCCAGCTCACTCTTGCCAACAGCGCTTGGGCCCGACGGAACGCTGTGGAGGATGGTCTGGTTGGGCACCAGGTATGGCCTGCATCGATTCGATCGGGAGGGGATTCTGACAACCAGGGTTGCTTTCGACAATATGCTCCCCTTCCAGATGTTCGCAGGGCCGTCAGGGCTGGCCGTGAACGCGGCAACCTTTCCCGGTAGCGACCTCTTCATCCTCCCTGACCAGCGAATCGTCAAGAAGGGCTTCGAATTGCGGCTCAACGAGCCTGAGGGGGGATTCACCCTTTGGGATCTGGCAACAGGCACCGCAGTCCACAAGTGCGGTCGGGAAGCTTTTTGGGCTCGGGGTCTGTTCCCCGCTGAAGGTGATTGCCAATTCGAGTATCCAGAAGACGACGACGCTGGCATGGACGCGGAGGTCCTCATGTTCGAAGACATGCGAACCGGTGCCGAACTGGTGTCGTTCACCCGAGGGGAACTATTGCCCACATTCCCCCTGTGGGTCATTACCGGGCTGGCTGTCGACAGCCCTGAAGAAGAGGAAGTATGGCTGGGATGGTCGGCCGACGGCATCGAGTGGGGATGGCAATCTCCTGCTGATGCATTTGGGATTGACCCGTTTGAGCCCAGCGAAGCATTGGTCTGGCTTGCCGTCGGCGACGGGTACGCGCTCGCCCGCGTGGAGCAGACAGACGATTTTCCCCCGGACTTCCAATCGATACGCTGGTTTATCGCCCAAGTGCCGTAGCGGGCCTTGGGCTCGATTAGAGTTCCAAACACCTGCGGGTGTAGTTCAGTGGTAGAACCCCAGCTTCCCAAGCTGATGACGCGAGTTCGATTCTCGTCACCCGCTCCACAATGACGGGGCAGATCTATTTGGGCACGGTGGCCATTGAGCCGAATCGGTGGGGTTTGGCCGAACCCGGCGGGAATCCGCTGACCCGGGTGTCGGAGTGGCTGTCTGCCATCGGCGAAGCGGGCTTCGACGGTTTGGAGCTGTGGGAGCGCCATGCCCGTTCGGCCCCCGATGAGGAACTCGACGCGCTGCTGGCATCGGAGCTACCAATCGAGATCCTGAGTTGCTACACCAGCTGGGACGAGCCCGACGATGCCGACCGGGCCGAGACGGCGGCGTGGATCGAGCGGGTGGGAGCGCAGGGCGTCAAGTTCAACGTGGGCAGCGACACGGACTCCATTGCCGAATACACCGAGCGGCTTCGGCGATTCGAGGCCGAGGTGCCCGACGGCGCCCGGTTGCTGTGCGAGTGCCATTTCGGAACGGTGGCCGAGGATCCGGCAGTGGCCCGCGACATGTTCGACGCCATCGCCGGCGCCGATCGGCTGGGGGCCATCGTCCACGTACACCCCATGGCCCGAGACGAGTGGTCGGAGCCGCTGGGCGTCCTCGGCGACCGGGTTCGCCACGTCCACGTTCAAGTGGCCGAAGTTGCTCAGTCCACCAGCGCCGATGAATTGAGCGAGATGCTGCGACCGGCCGCCGATGCCATAAGCGCCGCATCCCCCAACGCCACGTGGACCATCGAGTTCTCCTACGGCATGTGGGGCTTCGGTCGCGACGACGCCGAGTTCGACAACCCGGCCTACATCCTTCAATCCGCCCAACGCGACCTCGTGGCCCTGCGAGCTGCGCTCTGATTGGCCTCTTGGCTGGGACGGTCAGTAGCGGATGGCGCGGCTGGGGCAGAGGGTGGCGGCTTCTTCGACAGCTTCGCGTTCAGAATCGGGCGGTTGGGCGTCGATCACATGGGACAGGGCATCGTCGCCCAATTGGAAGACCCGGGGCGCGACCCGCTCGCAATAGCCCACCCCCTGGCATTGGTGGTGGTCGACGGTGACGTGCAGCTTTTCGTCGCCCATGGATGGTCTACAGCTTGGTCAGCAGGATCGGGAAGCGGCCGTAGGCGTCGTGGTGGCTGGCCTCGGTGTAGGCCGGCGGGTCGTCGGGGTCGATCTCAATGCCGGCCTCGTAGAGTGCGCTGGCGATGTTGACCAGCGTGCCGTCGGTGCCCTCGTCGTTGTCGGTGCGAGCTGAGAGGCCGGTAACCAGTGTGCGCCCGATGCAGATGTGCTCGCCGCCGCCGAAGGTGAGGCCCCAGGGTTTCACCGAGCTGACCTCCCGGTAGGGGTTGAACATCCCGGCGTCGGCGCCGAACACCTCAGGGTCGCGGTTGGCCGGGGTGAACAGACAGGCCACCCGCTCGTCGGTGGCGATGGTCTTGCCGTTGCTCAGCGTGAAATCCTCGTTGGCAATCCGCAGCAGGGCAGGCGACGGCAGGTGCAGCCGCAGGGCCTCATGGGCGGCCCGCTTGATGTATTCCCGGTCGGACACTTTGGCCCGGTCTTCGGGGTTGGCGCCGAACCACTCGTCGAGGTGGGCGATGAGGTGGGGAACCGAGTGGGTGGTGGTCTGGGTGGCCGCCACCAAGAACAGGCAGGCCTCCCTGATGGGCAGCCCCTCGTCCCAGTCGTCGTTCCAGTGCAGATAGAGCATGGTGATCAGATCGACGGGGAGGTCGTCTCTTTCGATCTCTCCCCTTTGGAAGCGCTCGATGAGAGCTCGGCGGCGGGCCACCGATGAGGCAAAGAAGTCGCGGTCGAACTCGTCTCTCACCGCCATGATGCGCTCTATCACCTCATCGTGGTCCTCGGTTGACCACTCCACGGTGGCGCCGGTGCCCAGCAGCTCTACGTACTCCCGGAACGCAGTAGTTCGCTCAGGTGTGTCCACGCCGTCGATCCCGGTGGTGGCGGCGGCAATGCGGGCCAGCATCGTGCGCAACAGCACGCAGAGGTCGGCACGCACTATTCCATCGTCACCCCGGTTGTCGCGGCACTCTTCCAGCGTCTTGGCGATCAGCGGAATCAGCTCAGTGTGCTCGTAGTACTCGAGTGCGGCCTTGGCGAACAGCGGGGCCTCCAGCCGTCGGCGCTCGAAGTGCTCGTCGCCGTCGATCGTCAACAAGGAGCGTCCGAAGAACGGCTGGCTCTCCTGATGCGACCCCTGCCGAAAGCTCCTCGACCGCAAGATCTCGTCGATTTCGGCGTAGGTGGTGAAGTGCTGCAAACCAACGATGTGCGGAGGCGGAGGCATCTTTCGAATGGTGGGCTCTCTTCTCGGCACAGTTAAACCTCCATGTTCACCTTGGCGCACCCGAAGATAGCCGGTGATCTCTTGGGAACCGGTTTGAGTCGTCGCACCACTAGCGTGCGGGGGGCATGCCGGTGTTGTTGGGGGTTCTCGCCTCAGGGCTGATCGGGGTTTCCGACTACTTCGGGCGCTATTGCAGTCGGCGGGCCCAGGCAATGACCACGGTGGGTACAGCCTTTGTGGGCGGTCTGGGCATCACGCTGGTACTGCTGCTGGTAGTACCCAGCGCCATCACTGCGGCCGACCTGCTGTTGGGTGCGGTTTCTGGGGCTCTCATTGCCATCGCCCTGTCGTCTATGTGGCACAGCTTGGCCGTGTCGTCTTCGGCTATTGCCTCGCCCATCGTGGCCGCCTTCACCGCGCTGGGACCGCTGGTCTACGGCATCGCCACCGGTGAACGGCCCTCCACCGCGGCGGCCGTCGGCATCGCGGTGGCGGTAGCCGGGCTGCTCCTAGCGGTGATTGTGCCCCAAACGGTGGAGAACATCGGCGCAGGCATTGCCTATGCGATTCTCGGCGGACTGGCCTTCACCGCGGCCATCGTGCTGTTGGACCGGACCAGTGTGGACAGCGGCATGTGGCCGGCGGTCACCCAGCGGGCGGCCGCTTTGGTGTTCATGCTGGCGGTCACCCGGGCCAGCCGCATTCCCCAAATCCTGCCTCGCTCGCTCCGGCTGGCTGGCCTGGCCGGTGGCATCGCCGGAGGTTTGGGCATGGCGTCTTTCATCGCCGGAGTGCAGCGAGGCCCGGTTGGGGAGGTGTCGGTGGCCGGGTCGCTCTATCCGGTGGTCACCATCGCCCTGGCGGTGATATTCGACGACGACACCCTGCGGTGGTGGCAGGCCGCGGGTATCGCCGCCGTGCTGGCTGGCACCACCCTGATCACTATCGGCTGAGTCCTGTCAACCCGGGTCTGGTAGCTGCCGTCCACTTCCGGCCGACCAGCCGTGCGGGATTTCTGCTTAGCGTCTAAGTTACGGTCGAACCGGGGAGAGGAGGACGGGAGGGGGCGCAATCCTCTCCCCGGCTGTGCAGTTCATCAAACCGGGGCAATGGCTCAGCGCAGCACGCGATTTACGCGAAATGGGCTTGGACTTCGGCCACCCTTTGTTGCACGTCGTCGGGGGTGGATGCCTCCAAGTTCAATCGCAGCAGGGGCTCGGTGTTGGAGGGGCGCAGGTTGAACCACCAGTCGCCCAGGTTCACGGTGAGGCCGTCGAGGCGGTCTTGATCAGCATCGGCGTAGGCGGTGGCCACTCGTTCGATCACCACGGCGGCATCCTCCACCACAGTGTTGAGTTCGCCCGAGGCGGCGTAGCGGTCGAGATCGGACACCAGATTGGCGAGCCCGGCAGGGTGGCGGCTGATGGCCTCCAACACCACCAGGGCGGCGATCAGTCCGCTGTCGGCCCGGAAATTGTCCCGGAAGTAGTAGTGGCCGGAGTGCTCGCCGCCGAATACTGCTCCGGTCTCGGCCATGGCCTGTTTGATGTAGGAGTGGCCCACCCGGGTGCGTACGGCCGTTCCCCGCCCTTCGGCGATCACTTCGGGAACCGTTCGGGAGCAGATCAGGTTGTGGATCACGGTGGCACCGGGATCATGGGCCAGGATCGAGCGGGCAATGATGGCGGTGGTCAACGATCCCGACACCGGCCGGGCCGTCTCGTCTACCAGGAACACCCGGTCGGCGTCACCGTCGAATGCCAGGCCGATGTCCGCGTTCAACTCCACCACCCGGTCTTGCAAATCCCGCAGGTTCTCGGGCTGGAGGGGGTCGGCCGGATGGTTGGGAAACGTGCCGTCCAGTTCGGGATACAGGTGATCGAGCACCAGGGGAAGCCCGTCGAACACCGCGGGCACTACTAGACCGCCCATGCCGTTGGCGGTATCAGCCACCACCAGCAGCGGGTCCAAAGAATCTAGATCTACGAACGAGCGCACATGGTCGACATAGCCGCTCAGCAGGTCGCGGGTGCTGCGGATGCCTTTTCTTGCCGATGGATCGGGACCGGCGATTGCCATGGCCTTGATCGCTCCCAGACCGGAGTCAGAGCTGATCGGTGCGGCGCTGGCGCCGCACATCTTGATCCCGTTGTAGCCCGCGGGATTGTGGGAGGCGGTGAACACCGCTCCGGGCATATCGAGCTTTCCCGAGGCGTAATAGAGCATGTCGGTAGCACATAGGCCCACGTCCACCACATCGACGCCGTGGTTGAGCGCGCCTTCGCCAAAAGCGGCAGCGAACTCCTCGCCTTCGGGACGCATGTCCCGCCCGACCAGCACCGCCCTCGCTCCCGACTTGGCAGTGAACCGGGCGAAGGCGCCGCCGATGGCCCGGGCGCCGTCGGCGTCGAGTTGGTCTCCCACCGTGCCCCGCACGTCATAGGCCTTGAAGATGGCGTCGTAGTCGGTGGCCATGCCGTTTGCGGCCTAGTGCTTGTGGGAGATTGGCGGCATCGGGCGGCTATTGCTTCTTTGAGTCTTGAGCCATCCGGCAGCCTTACTGCTTCTTTAGGTTCTGCTTCATCTCGTCGAGCTGCATCAAGATGGGATAGCCGCTGACGCTGATGGCGTTGCCGTGGCCGGTGTGGTGGACGTCGAACACCGATTGGAGGGCGGTGTAGTAGCCCTGCACATCTAGGGTCTGGTTCACCGCCCGCTTGGCCTGGGCCAGACCGAAAGAGTTGTTCTGGGCGATCTGGGCGGCCAGTTCGTGAGTGCGCTCCCAGAGCCGGTCGCGGGCCACCGCCTCTCGGGCCACCCCGATTTGGACAGCCTCTTCGGCACCTAGTGTGCGCTGGGTGAACAGCAGATCCTTCGCCCGGCGGGCGCCCAGCTCCCAGGTGTGACCGTGGTACTCCACCCCGCCGATGGCCATCAGCACCACCGGATCGGAGAACTCCACATCGTCGGCCACCACCAGCAGGTCGAGCGGCCAGATCAGGTTCAGGGCCCCGGCGATGGCCTTGCCCTGGATGGCGCCGAGGGTCGGCTTGGGGATGTTGCGCCAGTGCCACGAATACCCCAGGTACTTGCGGGCCTCCCAGCGGTAGATCTTGTTCAGCTGCCAGCTGCCGTCGGGCTCGTTCAGTGACACCGCGTCGGGGTCGGGCTCGCCGCCGCCCAGATCGTGGCCAGCGGAGAAGTGCTTGCCCTCGCCCCGCAGCACGATGACCTTCACATCGTCGTCGTACTCGGCAGCCAAAAAGTGGTGGTGCAGCTCGTCGAGCATGCGCTCGTTCTGGGCGTTGGCCTTCTCGGGCCGGGCCAGCGTGATGGTGGCCACCGCGTCGGCAGTCTCGTACTCAACGTATTTGAAATCGTCCATGGGTGTCCTCTTGGGAATTGGTTGCCTCAGCCAGTAGCTACTTGTATCGTGAGAAAAGCAGTCGGAACCGGCACTGCCCCAGAGCATAAAGGGTTCCCCTCAGAATCGAATAGACGACGAAGGGAACCCAATGGCAGTCACCGAGGTAGAGCGCACGGAGTTGGCTAACCGGCTGGTATTGGCCATCGGCAAAGAGGCAACCGAGACGCTCATGCAGTGCATCATCCCAGAGGGGCGAGATCAACTGGCCACCAAGGACGACCTCAAGGTCTTGGAATCCACCCTCCGAGGCGAGTTCGCCGAGTTCAAAGGGGAGATGCGGAACGAGTTCGCCGAGTTCAAGGGAGAGATGCGGAACGAGTTCGCCGAGTTCAAGGGAGAGATGCGGAGCGAGATCGCCGAGTCCAAAGGCGAGATCAACTTGGCGCTGGCCAAGCAGACCCGTATGTATCTGACGACTCTGGCAGGGTTCATGCTCACCACATGGGGCGCGCTGATTGTCCCGGCCGTTGTGTGACGGTCGAAGTTGTCATACGTAACGGAGAGCGGCGGCTTCGAGGACAGCCAGGGTTTGGTTGGCAATAGGGGCCCAGTCGAAGGCTGGGCGGCGATCGACCAGAGCCTGGCGGGAGCGGCCGAGGTCTTCGGGGGTGAGCTCGTTGAGGCAGCGGGTGAGGTCTTCGACGGTTGAGCCGTAGCGGATGTCGGCGCCGGCGAAGGTCTCATCGAAGAAGTCCCAGTCGCTGGCAATGGCGGGCACGCCCGCCCCTATGCAGTCGAACGCCGTGCCGGTTGTGAGCATTCCGGTGGGGGCGAACGGGAGGATCACCGCGTCGTAGGCCTGCATACGCCGCAAGTATTGGGAGAAGTCAAGATGGCCGTGCTCGGCGATGATACGGGGATCGTCGGGCACGGCCACCGAGAGGTCGACCCGGATGACGAGTTGAATGTCGTCCCGGGCGCATGCGGCTACCGCGTCCACCACCAGTTGCAGGTCCTTCTCCACTCGGGGGGTGCCGATAACCGCCACCCGGAGTCCGCACGCTGGCCAGCCTTCGGCCAGTTCCACGTCCTCGCGGGTCGTGCTGGCCACCGCCTCATACTCGCGGCCCCAGTGGCCGTGAGGGATGACGTGGTGCTCGGTGTGAGTGCCGTAGTTGTAGGCAGCCAGGGCCACTTGGCGGCCAGCCAGGCTGTGGTGAATGACCGCGTCGGACGCGTCGGCCCAAAGCTGGTAGCTGGCCGCCGCCTCCTCGGTCTTGAAGAAGTGGGGAAGAAGGTTGTGCTGGGTCCACACGATGGCTGTGCCGGTGGCCTTGACCTGCCCCAGCACCTCGGCGGTGCGCTGGGGGTCGACACCGCTCCACCACTCGGGCCAGGCCATGTGCAGCACGTCGATGTCCCGCAGCCTCCGCACCAGCTTTTCGTCGGGGATGCCCGCGCCGGTGGCCACCACCTGGCCGGCCAGCGGGTCATACAGCGACCGATCGTAGGGGTGGCCGTGGATGGTGCTGGCCACCCGCAGTCGGGGGGTGACCTTCCAGGTGAAGTCGACTGCCGCGGCTGGCTCGAGCTCAGCCTGGTACACCCGGGGCAGCTCGCCCCAGAAGCTGCGCCATTCGGCGATACCGGCGGTGTCGACGACTTGGAGCGGGCCCGAGTCGATCTCCACATCGATGGGGCGTGCTTCTGATTCGGCCACCGAAAAGGTGAGCGGCCCCGGAAGACCATCAGGGTCATCAAAGCTAAGTTGCTCGGATACGACCAGCGAACGGCCCTCCACCCGGTAGGTGGCCGTTCTGGTTCCGGCGACGGTTGCCTCGCTGCTGCCCGCCGGAGCCCAGCCTTGGTGGATGATGGTGACCGTCCCCGGAGAGTGCTCCACCGAGGTGGGCAAACCCGCGGGCAGGAGGGGGGCGTTGCTAGTGCCAGCCATGTCGTCTCGGCCACGCGGCGTGATCACCGGCATCATCACCGGGTGGCCCGAGGTGGGCTGCTCCAACAGACCGGGACCCCGGGGCGATGGGGCGTAGTCGGCCGAGAAGCCGAAAACGGTAGGCAGAGCAATTGACAGCGACTTTGAGCGATACGACCACACTGTGGCTCGCCCGGATTCGTCGAATCGCACGAAGCGCTCTGCGGGCAGGAAGGCATCGGTGGACGGCGCGCCGACCACCTCTGGTCTGCGCCGCAGTTCCAGGGCGGACAACAGGAGCTTTCCGTAGATGTCCAAGGTCATCTGAAGCCGTCGGGCCGGGCCTCGATAGAACATGGCTGCCCGATTCTGGTGGGCGGCGATGACGCCGTTGGGGAACCACTCCAGCAGATCGTCGAGCGTGGCGTTGGCCCGGGCCAGCCAGCGGTCTTGTGGGGAGTCTAAGTCGCGCCCTGCCGCTATTGCGGCCAACTCGATGGTGATGGCCTTGCCCAGCGCACCTATAGAGCGCCCCCACACGACAGCCCCGCCCGGCTGGGCCACCTCGTCGAGGTCGCGAAGCACCTGGGACAGTCCGTCGGCCCACCCCGGGCCGAGTTGGTCCACAAGGGGCTCGGCGAACAGGTACATGTCGGGCGTATAGATGTCGTAGTGGACCCAGGCCCCCATGCCGTCGTTGAGCCAACCGGTGGGGCTGGCGAATATTGTGCGCACTCGGTCCAGCAGTTGAGGGAGCTCGGCAGGCTCGTCGTCCCCCCGGAGGCGAGCCAGAGCCCGCAGACATCGGGTGGCCACCACCGCGAAGTTGGGCGGGATGGCATCGGTGTCATCGAGACGGGCGATGATCTCCCTGGAATTCACGGCGTCAAGAACGGTGTCGTGCAGCTCATCGGGCAGCGCTTGCAGACCGCCCAGACGCAACACGGTTTCCCCGACCCGATAGCTGTAGAAGCCCTCGACTGCGTCCGGGTCGAGTGAGGCGATGAGCGTCGGGATTCGGTCTTGCAGGTCGCAGCCGCCAACCTCGTCGACCCCGCAGTCGATGAGCAAACCCAGCACGTACAGCAAGTCGGCGGTGGTGTCGTCCAGCACCGGATGGCCCGCGTACAGGCCAGGCAGCTTGAAGCCGGGAGCGGCGGTCTGCTCGAATTCGGCCATCTTCTCGGCCGTCGCCGACACCAGGCGGTTGGCCAGCGCCCCGGCGGTGGTGGCTCCGCTCAGCGGCGGCTCGGGCATGCGCAGGTCCAAGCTCACGCCATGGTGGCCAGTCGGTCGCGGGTGACCTCGTTGAGGGCTGGCTCGCACGCCGACCACCGGCAGATCTCCTCGATCACGTTGTCGGTCATTCTGGCCAGCTCAGTGCCCTGGCTTCCGGCCAGATGCGGGCTGATCCAAACGTTGGGCATTTCCAGCAGCGGGCTGTCTTCGGGCAACGGTTCAGGATCGGTCACGTCCAATATGGCGTACAACCGGCCAGATTCCAGGTGGGGCATCAGCGCCTCGTGATCGATCAGCGGGCCCCGGGCGGTGTTGATCACCGTGGCCCCATCGGGCAAGGCCGACAGCTGGGTCGGGCCGATCATATGCATGGTCTCGGGCAAGGCGGGCGCGTGGATGGACAGCACGTCGGCCTCCGCACACAGCTCGTCGAGCTCGAGCTTGTCCACCCCCAACAAAGCCGCCTCCTCCGGGGTGACGTAAGGGTCATACAGCGCCACCTTCAGATGGGGAAACTGCCGCAGCAGCTCGATCACCCGGCGACCGATTAGCGACGCCCCGACAATGCCGACGGTGCGGCCGTAGTTGCCCCACTGGCGGTCGCCCAGTGCCGACATAGCGGAGTAGTCGGCGGGGCCCCGGCGCCAGAGCACGCCCTTGTTGGCGAACAAGACGGCGGCCAGGGTGAACTCGGCTACCGGCTCGGCGTTGGCGTTGGCCCCGCTGGTCACCCGGATGCCCCGATCCCACACGGCGTCGGTCAGAGTCATCTTGACCGTTCCCGCGGCGTAGGCGAAAAGCCCGAGTTGGGGAGCCCGGTCGAGCATGGCGGCGTCCAGGGGCGGGCACCCCCAGTGGCCGATGATCACCTCGGCCTCGGCCAGCACGGTGTTGGCCTCATCATCCCAGGCCCCGATGGGGTCGCTTTTCAACAGCGGCCCCAGAGCCCGCAGGCGGTTGAGGTCGGCGTCGCCGAATAGCTCCATGCCCGGCCAGTGGGCGATGGCGATGTTGGGCTGCCCCCTGCTCATGTGATGAAGTCTCGCAACATGGCTGGGGTCAAGCCATTTTCCGCTACCCAGCTGCGCTCATTGGGGACCTTCGGGCTACGGTTTTAGCCGCTTCGCACGAACATCGAACATGGGGGCAGGCAATGGCTGATTTGGTGAATTACGAAGGCAAGCGGGTGCTGGTGGTGGGCGGTGCAACCGGGATGGGAGCGGCGGTGGCCCAAAAGGCGGCGGCGCTGGGGGCTCACACCATCGTGTTGGACATCGCGGAGGTGAGCTACGAGTGCGGGCAGTACATCAACGTCAATCTGGGAGACCGCGACAGCGTGGATGCAGCCATTGACGCCATCTACGAGCCAGTGCATGCGGTGCTGGCCTGCGCAGGAGTGGCCGACGGCACCGGCAACCTCATGCTGATCAACTTCACCTCTCAGCGCCACCTCGTTGAGGCGCTTATCAAGTCGGGCAAGCTGGGTCGGGGTGGTTCGGTGTCGTTCATCTCATCGGCCGCGGGCATGGGCTGGATGAGCAATCTGGAGCAGGTACAGGACTTTCTGGCCACCCCCGATTGGGACACCGCCGCGGCGTGGATCGACGAGAACGAGGGCACCGACACCTACACGTTCAGCAAGCAGGCCATAAACGGCTACGTGGCCGGCCAGGCGTTCCCCTTCCTGCAAAAGGGCATCCGCATCAACTCAATCATGCCCGGCCCCACTGACACGCCCCTGGCTCGGGCCAACGCCGATCTGTGGCTCGGATTCGGGGCCAGCTACCGGGAAGCCGCCGATGTGCCCACCCTGGTTCCCGAACAGATGGGCGACACCCTGCTGTTCTTGAGTAGCGACGCGGCCAGCGGGATCAATGGGGTAAATCTGCTGGTCGACCAGGGCCACACCAATGCCTCGCTAGTGGACGCCTGGGACGACCCGTTTGTGAAGGTCATGGCTGGGATGATGGATTTCGACCCGGCCATGTTCGGGATGGACGAGTGAGCCATCGCGCCCGATGAGCGGCGAACTGCCCGACCTATTGGAGCTCACCGAGGTTGGTGAGCAGCGCTACCACGTTTTCCAACCGGAGGAATCGGCTGAGGGACGAGATGTGGTGTTCAGCGGGCAGCTCATGGCCCAGATGATGATGGCGTCCGACCGGGAGGCGGGCGGCGCCAAAGACATCCGCTCGGTCCACGCCATCTTCGCCCGAGCAGGCACCTACACCCTGCCGATCGAGGTGGATGTCGACTCCATGCAGGCGGGGCGCACGTGGGCCAGCGATGCGGTAACCGCCACCCAGGGGGGCAAGCTGCTCAGTCGGGCGCTGATCTTGATGAGCACGGTGGACGACGACTTGATGCGCCACGAGCCGGACATGCCCGACGTGCCCGGTCCCGACGGGCTGGACCCTGGATTCGCCTTCATCTTCCCCGGTGCCGAGTGGCGTCCGGTGCCCGGCGAGCCGGAGATCGACGGGGTGCCGGTGGAACGGGCATGGCACCGCTATGGGCCCGGAGCGGGATCTCAAGCGGCCAACCAGGGCATTGCCGGCTGGGCCACCTGCGGCAGCATCATCGGCCTGGCCATGCGCCCCCACCGCGACACCATCCGCATCGAGGACGCCCACCGCACCCTGTCCACCGGGGTGATCGCCCACACTCTCCACTTTCTCGACCGCATGGACGTGTCGCAGTGGCTGCTGGTCCAGCTTCGGGGCACCAAAGCGGCCAACGGCCGGGTTTACGGCCAAGGCGAGGTGTTCACCGCCGAGGGCCAGTTGGTGGCCACGTTCCACCAAGATTCCATGGCCAGAGCCGCTATCGGTGCCATGGACCCCTCCCGCTCGATGTAGCTGGCTGTTTAGGGCGGAGGAACCTCCACCTGGCACTGGGGGCCGGTTGCTCGGCTGATCCGGCGGTCGAGGGTTAGCAGGGGCCAACCCAGCGCTTCGGCCAACGCCACATACCAGGCGTCGTAGCTGGTGAGGTTGGCCCGGAGTTCCCACACGCGGTCAGCGAAGGGGGTAAACGGGTAGAGGTCGAGATCAAGGCGGAGCAAGTCTCGTTGGGCAGCCGTCGCTTCCAGTCGCGTGAGGATGCCTCTTAGCTCCTGTCGGCGCAGGATGTTGGTGGCCTCGACAAGGGCTTGCTCCGGTGCTGCCAAGGGACCTGTTGAGATCGCCTCCATCGCCCATGGGCCGTCATATTCGGAATCGACGAGCGCGGCCACCAGCACGGAGGCATCAACGACTGCGCTCACTTCCGATCGGCGTCGCGGTCTTGGAGGATCAACGAGGTTGGGATGCCGGTTCCCGCTGCCGCTTTGCGGCGGTGGACTTCGTCAAGCCAGGCACGCAATGCCGGCCGTGAGGCGATCCGCTCCAGTTCACTGCGCAAGAATTCCTGCATGGACTGGCGATTGAGCGCGGCCCGAGCGGCAAGCTCATCACGGACCTCCTCAGGCACCCCGCGAATCGTAATCTGCACCGTCATGCTGTCATTATGCCATCATTGCTTTCATAACGCCACCACATGCAGGGATCACTCGGTGGTGTCGTCGAGGATCATCAGGGTTTTGAGATCGCTATGGAAGTCGAGGGCGTAGTCGCCGCCTTCTCGGCCGATGCCGGAGATGCCGCAGCCACCGAAGGGGGCGGTGAGGTCTCGCACCAAGAAGGTGTTGACCCACACCAGTCCGGCTCGGACGGCGGCGCCTACTCGCTCGGCCCGGGACTGTGACGACGTCCAGACCTGGGCCGACAGGCCGTAATCGGTGCCGTTGGCCAATGCGATGGCCTCGGCTTCATCGGTGAAGGTCTGGAAGGTGAGCACCGGGCCGAAGATCTCCCGCTGAACCGCCTCGCTGTGGTTAGAAGCCGGTTCGATGAGCGTCGGCTCGTAGTGGAGGCTGCCGTCGGTAGGGTGGCCGCCCCGCACGATGACATCGCCCGCGGCGCGAGCCCGCTCCACGAACCCGTGGACCCGGTTGCGGTGGTCGGGGTGGGCCAGGGGGGCGATGTCGGTGGCTGGGTCGCGGGGATCTCCCAGCACCAGAGCGTCGGCGTGGTGGTGGAAAAGCTCAAGGAACGGCTCTCGGATTTCGTCGGCCACCAGAATCCGGGTGCCCGCCAGACACACCTGCCCGGAATCGTCGAACTGCCAAGCAGCTCGGTGGGCGGCGGCATCGAGATCGGCATCAGAAAATACGAGGAACGGCCCCTTGCCCCCCAACTCCGCGGTGAACGGGACGATGTTGGTGGCCGCGGCCCGCCCGATGTGGCGGGCGGTCTCCGGCGACCCGGTGAACGTGATGCGCCGCACCCGGGGGTCGGACACCAGCGCGGCCCCCACTTCTTCGCCGATGCCTTGCACCAGGTTGTACGCGCCCGACGGGAACCCGGCCTCCACGGTGAGCTCGGCCAGCAGCGCGGCCGAAAGCGGCGACCACTCGGCTGGCTTGTGGATGACGCTGTTACCGGCGGCCAGAGCGGGGGCCAGCTTCCAGGTGCTGAGCATGAACGGCGCATTCCAGGGGGTGATGACCACCGCCGGACCGGCGGGCATGCGCTGCACTTGGTTGCGCATGCTCTTGGCATCCCATGTGCGGTTCTCGTGGCTGGTGATCAAGTCGGCGTAGGTGCGGAAGTTGAGGGCACCCCTAGCCACCAGCCGCTGTTTCATCGACTCGTAGAGAAAGCCCATATCGAGGGTCTCCACTAGAGCGATGTCATCGGTACGGGTCTCGATCAAGTCGGCCAGCCGGTGGAGGGCGTCGGCCCGGTCGTCAACGCTTAAGGTGCTCCACGCGTCGAACCCCTCCACCGCAGCAGCAACGGCGCTAGCCGCAGTGCTCTCGTCCCCCCGGGCGATGTCGGCCAAGTGCTCCCAGCCCATCGGCGACCGGGTCTCAAACCGTTGGGGTGAGGAAGCCCATTCGCCGCCGATCAGGTGGTCGACAGGAACTGAGACGCCACCGACGTCCTGGCGGGTCACGGAGTCATTCCTCCTCGACGGTGGACTCGTAGTGCTGGGCGCCGGGACCCAAAGGTGCTCGGATACCGCGGAACTCCCAGTCGCCTCCTTTAGCAGTGGACTGCACTTCCTCTGAATTCGACGGCTGCGCGCCCACATCGTCCCGGATGGGGGTGGGGCCAGCCACGATGGTGTTGATCAGCGCGCCCAGTCCCTCCACTTCCACGGTGACCACGTCGCCAGGTTCCACGGGTCTGGAGTTGGCCGGAGTCCCCGACAGCAAGATGTCGCCTGGCACCAAGGTGATGGTGCGGGCGATGTCGGCCACGATGTAGTGCATGTTCCATTCCATCTCGTCGGTGGTGGCGTCTTGTCTGACCTTGCCATTCACGATGGTTTGGATGCGCTTGCCCCGGAAATCCCACCCGGTAACCAAGCCTGGCCCCACCGGGCACAGGGTGTCGCTGCCTTTCACCCGCAGCATGGAACCGGCATCGGTGTCCCGGAAATCATGGAGCCCGTAGTCGTTGGCCACCGAGTAACCGGCGATGAAGTCCCCGGCTTCAGCGGGCGACACGTTTCGGCAGGTCTTGCCGATCACGATGGCGATCTCGCCCTCATAGTTCAGCCACTGGCAGCCCTCTGGCCGGATGACGTCGCTCTGGTGTCCGGTCAGCGCGGTAATCGGCTTGTGGAAGTAGGTCGGCGCGGCCGGCAGCTTGGTCATGAACTCTTCCACCCGGCTGCGGTAGTTCAGGTGGATGCAGATGATCTTGGTGGGCGTCACCGGTGCCAAATGCACGGCATCATCGATGCCCACCGTCCGTCCGTCGCCAGCGACGAGCCGGTCTCCGATGCGTTCGACATGACAGGGATAGCCGTCCAAGAGGATGCGGCGATATTCGGGCATGTCTGGCAATCTACCCAGTGATCCCATGGCAACCGACTCCACTCCCGACGAACGCCTTCTCGATGCCGAAGTAGACATTCAGGCTCGGCTGGGCGACCAGCCCCTCGACTTCGACTCGATGCAGGCCATCTCTAACATCTACCGGGCCGCGTCGGCCGTGCGGCGCCGGGCCGAGCGGGAGTTGTTGGCCGAGGCCGGGCTGTCTTGGGGAGGCTTCACCATCTTGTGGGTGCTGTGGGTGTGGGGAGAGATGGAAGCCGCTCAACTGGCCTCCGAGTGCGACTTGGCCAAAGGAACGCTGACCGGGATGGTGACCACCCTGGAGAAGCAAGGCCGGGTCCAGCGCACCCGCATGCAATCGGACCGCCGCCGGGTCACAGTGGCCCTCACCCCTGCTGGATTGAAGACCATCGAGCAGCTGTTCCCCCAGTTCAACGACTTCGAGGGCAAGATGAGCGGGGAACTCACCGTCGCCGAAAAGCACGAGCTGGCCCGCCTCCTGCGAGCGGTAACGACGAACGCCTCTGTATAGGTCATCGGCGTCGCGATGGCTGGGCCTGCCACATATGACGCCGAGTCCGGTCCGCGATGTTGTCACTGCGTTCAGTGCCGTCACTGCTACTTTGGCCATGGCCAAAGGCTCCAAGACACTGGCAAAACGAGGGAGAGGCCATGACGAGAAGCGCTGAGGACGTACTGCGTCAAAAGCTATCGGAGGGGAACGCCAAAAGAGTGCGCTCACCGTTTCCCCAGCCTATGGACCCCAAGGCATTCGGACGGCGTGTTGCAGCAGAGCTCTTCGACGAGTATTTGAAGGAAAGCCAGGAGAGAGCCAAGCACAAGAAGCGTTGATCGAAATTGCCTCGTCGCTAGATCCAGAAAGCAGAACTGCCCAACTCTGATGAGATGGGCAGTTCTCGTTCCTAGCGGTCACCCGCTAAAACAGCTCTAGCTGCCATCATACGGTGGGACTGTGTTGACTTGCTAGCAATATTCGATTCGGCGTTCTTGAAGGGTAAGCAATCGTGGGTGTGCGAACGACGGCCTTTGTGGATGGTCTGAACTTGTACCACGGACTTCGAGACGAGGGTCTCTTGAAGTTTCACTGGCTCCATATAGAGGGCATGATCGAATCTCTAGCCGCTGATGCCGGTGCGCGGCTGGGGAGCCCGCTTGAAGTCATCCGAGTCGTGTACTGCACAAGCTTGGTCAAGGACAGGCAGGCAGCTCGACGACAAGACATCTACTTGCAGGCTTTGGAGCAGCACTGCGCGCACATTGAGATCTTGCGAGGATCGTACGAAGAAAAGTCGCGGCCGTGCACAGACTGCGGTGCAAGTGTCGGATTTCAGACTGAAAAGCAGACGGACGTGAATATCGCTGTGGAAATGGTGAAGGACGCAGCCACACCAGTGGGGCAGAGGGCTGACGTCCAGCTTCTCGTGACCGGCGACACCGATCTGCTACCCGCGGTACGCGCCGTTCGATCCTTCGGAGTGGACGTCGTGGTGATCGCGCCCCCTGCTCGTGGCCGCACCCGTGAGTCCTTCACGGCAATAGCGTCCAAGTACCTCCGGGTGAACCGCCGTCATCTGCGTGAGCACCCCCTCCCGGACCCTGTCCTGCGTCCGACAAGAAGCGGCGAAGAATATCCCTTGCGTCCACCAGATGGATGGATCCCACCGAGCGATTGGTAGACGACACGTAATTCGCTCAACATCGGCAATCTTTGTATACGACGCTGGCCAGCTAGCCGATTACAAACGGGTCGCGGGTGGCGCCGGTTAGTTCGATCCAGATGGTTTTGGTTTGGAGGAAGCTGTCGAGGGCTTCGAGGCCGTTGTCGCGGCCGTAGCCTGACTGCTTGAAGCCGCCGAAGGGGGCCATGTAGCTCACGTTGCGGTAGGTGTTGATCCACACCGTGCCCACCCGGAGCGCTCTCGACACCCGGTGGGCCCGGCGGATGTCGTTGGTCCAGATGCCGGCGGCCAGCCCGTAGTCGCTATCGTTG
Organism: Candidatus Poriferisocius sp.; assembly: GCF_965208475.1. Lineage (GTDB taxonomy): Bacteria > Actinomycetota > Acidimicrobiia > Acidimicrobiales > Bin134 > Poriferisocius. Next base: position 2,641,028 of record NZ_OZ242338.1, read on the forward strand.
GCCAGCTTCACCACCTCGTCTTCGTCTTCGAAGTCCAGCACTGCCAGCACCGGGCCGAACACCTCCTCCCGGACGATGGTGGACTGGTTGGTCACTCCGGTGATCACGGTGGGGCGAACGAACCGACCGCCGAGTTCGGGGTCGACCACGCCGCCGGCGGCAATGGTTGCCCCCTCGGTGCGGGCTTGGTCGATCATGGCCAGGATCCGATCCCGCTGGGCGTCGGACGCGGCCGGTCCCATCTCGGTGGCCGGGTCAGAGGGATCGCCCAGCACCAGTTCGTTGGCCCGAGCCGCGACCCGTCCGATGACCTCGTCGAATATGTCGCGGTGGATGTAGGCCCTCGACCCGGCAATGCAGGTCTGGCCGCTGGCCGCGAAGATCCCGGCCAAGAGCCCGTTGGTCACCGCTGCGGGGTCGGCGTCGGCGAAGATGATCTGGGGGGACTTGCCGCCCAGTTCCAGCACGGTGGGGGTCAGGTTGTCGGCGGCAGCTCGGGCCACGTGCTTGGCGGTGGCCCCACCGCCGGTGAAGGTGATCTTGTCGATGTCCGGGTGGGAGGTTACGGCCGCGCCCACCTCGGGCCCGCCGGTCACCACGTTGATGACACCAGGGGGGAACCCGGCCTCAGCGGTCCGCTCGGCCAGCATCAGCGCGGTGACCGGGGTGATGTCGGAGGGCTTGACTACCACGGTGCACCCGGCGGCCAAGAGCGGGGCGAGCTTCCAGGTCAACAGGACCAGCGGGGAGTTCCACGGGATGATGGCCCCCACCACTCCGATGGGCTCGCGCTCGGTGTACACCAGAAAATTGGGCGATGGGCTTGGCAGCTGCTCACCGCCGATCTTGTCGGCCATCCCGGCGAAGAAGTCGTAATAGCCCTGCAAGCCCTTGGCCTGGGCCGATGTCTCCCGGATGATCTTGCCGTTGTCCCGGGTCTCAGTCTGGCCCAACAGCTCGGCGTCCCGGCTCAGCAACTCGCCCAGGCGGCGCATCAGCCGGGCCCGCTCGGTGGCGGCCATCGTGGTCCAGGGGCCGTCGGTGAACGCCCTTCGAGCTGCCCGGACGGCTTCGTCCACCGCGGCGGGGTCGTCGGCCACCTCGGCCCAGGGTTCCCCGGTGAACGGGTTGGCCGTCGCCATGCGCTGGCCATTGGGCGGAGGAGCGAATCCCCCGTCGACCCAGTTGTCGTAGGTCTCCATTAGAGCTCCTTGTCCAAATTCTCTTCAACGATGGCGATGGCCTGGCCTGGGCAGCGATCCACCACCACCTCGGCCCGGTCTCGGGGCAGCAGGCCGTCCCCGATCACCGAGGAGATGACAATGTCGTCGTCCAGTTCAAACACCTCGGGTTCGAGCATCTCGCAGATACCGCCGCCGATGCACAGCTCTTGGTCGACCGCCACCCGCACCCAGTCCCCGCCTTCGGTCATCAGCCCACCGCCGACAGAGCCTCATCGAGTATGGCCATGCCCTCATCGATGTCGGACTGGGTGGCCACCAGCGGCACCAGCACCCGGATGCAGTTGGAGTACACCCCGGCGCCCATGAGGATGAGCCCGCGGTCGAACGCCTCGTCGATCACCCGAGCAGCCCGCTCGGCGTCGGGCTCTTTGCTGTCGGAGTCTTTCACCAGCTCGATGGCCAGCATGGCCCCCAAACCCCGCACCTCACCGACGCTGTGGTGATCGGCGGCCAAACCGTCGAGCCGCGTCCGAAGCTGCTCGCCCAAGTCCTGGGCTGCCTTCTGGAACTCGGGGTCGAGTACCTGGGAGATGGCTGCCTGGGCTGCCGCGCACGACAGCGGATTCCCGCCGTAAGTGCCCCCGATGCCCCCACCGTGTACTGAGTCCATGATCTCCGCCCGGCCGGTGACCCCCGAAATGGGCAGGCCGCCTCCCATGGCCTTGCCCCAAGTACACAGATCGGGCTCGATCCCGTAGTGGGCACATGCGGCGGGGAGGCCGGTACGGCCCATGCCGGCCTGCACCTCGTCGGAGATGATGAGAATGCCGTGCTCAGCGGCGATCTCAGCCACTCGGTTTGGGTAGTCCTTGGGCATGGGGATGAAGCCGCCCTCGCCTTGGACCGGCTCGAAGATGATGGCGGCCACGTTCGCCGGGTCGACTTGATTCTTGAACAGCCGGTGGAGGCCGGCGATGGCATCGTCGCTGGTGACGCCTCGGTAGGGGTAGGGGCCCGGCGCTCGGTAGACCTCCGGGGCGAACGGGCCGAAACCCAGCTTATAAGGCCGCACCTTGGCGGTGAGCGACATGGTGAGCAGGGTCCGCCCGTGGAAGGCGTTGTCGAGGCAGATGATGCCCTGGCGGCCAGTGTGGTAGCGGGCGATCTTCACCGCGTTCTCCACCGCCTCGGCCCCCGAGTTCAGCAACAGCCCCTTCTTGTCGAATTCGCCGGGGTGGCATAGGGCCAGCAGCCGGCAGACCTCCACATAGGGCTCATAGGACGACAGCGAGAAGCACTGGTGGAGATAGGCGTCGAGCTGTTCGCGGATGGCGGCCACGATCTCGGGGTTGGTGTGGCCGTGGTTGGCGGTGCCCACTCCGCCCACAAAGTCGATGTACTCCCGGCCGTCCACGTCCCAGATTCGGGCGCCCGACGCCCGGGCCACGAAGAACGGCCGCCCCGCGGTGCCCGCGGCCACCCAGCGGGAGCGGTCGGCGGCCAACCGGTCGGTGTTGGGGGTCGCGGTCATGACGTTGCCGCCGGCTGCATGCCCACCGAGAGGACACCGTGGACGAAGTTTGATCGGGCTCGCACCGGCTCGGAGGTCTGCTCCAAACGTAGGAACCGTTTGGACATCTCCTCTAGCAGCACGGAGACCTCCAATCGGGCCAGGAAGGCCCCCAGACACAAATGCGGACCGCCGCCGCCGAAGGCGAAGTGGTCGCTGTTGGTCCGGCCTGCGTCGAACCGGCCTGCGTCGAACTTGAAAGCATCCTCGAACACGGCCTCGTCGCGGTTGGCCGAGGCGTACCACATCACCACCTTGTCGCCTTGGGCGATGTAAGTGCCAGCCATCTCGGTGTCGGTGGTGGCCGTACGCCTCATGTGCATGACCGGGGTGGACCACCGCAGGATCTCCTCGGTAGCCGACTCGATCATCGATGGGTCGTCGAGCACCCGCTGCCACTCATGCGGATTGGCGGCCAGCGCCATTGCCCCGTGGCTGATGGCGGTGCGGGTGGTCTCGTTTCCGGCGAACACCAGCAAGTGGAACATGTTGCGGTATTCGCTCAGCGAGAACCGCTCTCCCTCCAACTCGGCTTTAACCAAGTGGCCGACCAAGTCGTCTCGGGGGTCGTTGCGCCGCTTTTGGCGCATGCCCTCGCCATACTCGAACAAGGCATGGCTGGCTGGGCTATTGAACGGCAGCAGGCGCAGCTCAGTGGTGTTCCCGAAGGCGTCGGGAGGGATCGACTGGGCGTCGCCGGTGCCCTCCACCAGGTAATTCGACAGCTCCACCAGGTAATCGGAATCCTCCACGGGTACGCCGAGCATGGTCAGGATCACTTGGATGGGCAGGGGCGCAGCCACCAACTCAACCCAGTCGCCGCCGCCTTGGTCGATGAACTCGTCGAGCAGATTGCCGGTGATCTCGCGGACCACCTGCTCCCACCGCCGGATGTTCTTGGGGGTGAAGGCGCCGGCCACCAGGCGCCGGAGCCGGGTGTGGTCGGGGGCGTCGGTGTCGATGAGCGACCGCCGGGCCTCCAGCGCATCGGCCTCCAGGTCCCACAGGTTGGTGTGGCCGATGGCTGACGAGAACAGCTCAGGGTTGCGGGAGACGTAGCGCGCCTCGGCGTGGCGGGTGACGGCCCAGAATCCCCCGTTCTCATAGGGATGCCAGGCCAATCCGGCGATGGACCGAATCTGGGCGAATCGATCGTGGGGAATCCCCTGGAGGTACAGGCTGGGCTCGGTGACGTTCGGCGTCTCGACCACAGCAGAAGGAGCCATGTCAACAGTGCTCTGCATATCGGGCCCGCTCCCAGTTGTTCACCTCGTCGGGGTGGGGCGAGTTTTCCGGGGCCATGGCCAGCTCGTGGTCGGCCAGGGTCAGAAAGCCCTCCGAGAAGATCTTCCCCAGCATCTCGGCCAGCGGGCTGTCCCGGTAGGCGGCGATGGCCCCGGCCAGATCACTGGGAAGGGGCAGCGAGTCGCCGGGATTGGCGTACATGTCGCCGTCGCTCATAGGCGGCAAGGGCAGCGCCCGCTCGATTCCGTCGAGGCCGGCGGCCAGGATGGCGGCGATCATCAGGTAGGGGTTGGCGTCGGCGCCCGCCGAGCGGAACTCCACCCGGTTGGCCTGCGAGCCGGGCTCGCAGATGCACCGGCACAGCACCGAGCGGTTGTCCAGGCCCCAGTGCACATGGGTGGGCACAAACGTGTAAGGGCGAATGCGCTTGGGGCCATTGATGGTGGGCGCCCCCAACAGCGTCATGGCCTCAGCGTGCTCGAATAGCCCGGCGATCCAATGCCCCATTAGCTGGTTGGGCAGGCCATTTGAGTCGGCGAAGGCGTTGGACCCGCCCTCCGACAGGCTGGTGTGGATGTGCATGCCCGATCCCGACGGCTCGGTCCACAGCTTGGGCATGAAGGTGGCCCGCATCCCGTGTTGGACGGCCACCTGCTTGACGATGCTCTTGAGCAGCACGGTGTTGTCGGCGCAGGCCATGGCGTCGGAATGGCCGATGTTGATCTCCATCTGGCCGGGGCCGTACTCAGGGTTGGACGACTCCAACTCCAAGCCGGCCCCAAGCAATCCGTGGCGCATGTCCCGCACGCAGTCCTCCAACTCCAAGGCGTCGGTGAGCGAGGAGTACTGGATGTGGTTCTGCACCGGCGTCCAGTCGGGGGCGCAGATGTAGAACTCCAGTTCGGTGGCCACCACCGGATCCAACCCGGCTTGGCGGCACCGCTTGATCTGGTCGGCCAGCACGTTGCGCGGGGCGGCGGGGTGGGGCTCACCGTGGGGGTCGAAGGTGTCGGCGAACACCAGGGCGTAGCCGGGTCGATGGGAGAAGATGCGGGCGGTGGAGACGTCGGGCACGAGGTGGCAGTCGAGAAAGCCCGACTCCATGTTGATGTAGGGGTGGTCGGGCAGGTCGTTTTGCATGTCGAACGTGAAGATGGCGTCGGCAATGTTGAGGCCGTCCTCGACGGTCGTCGAAAAGAAGCGCTCTACCGGAACCCGCTTGCCCCGGATATGGCCCATCGTGTCGGGCGTGGCTACTTCGACGGTGTGGACATCCGCCTGTTCACAGGCAGTGCGGAAGTCGTTGATGCTGATGGTCTCAGCCATTATTGGAATACCTCGCTGACGGTTCAGTTGGCATGGGCTTGGTCGATCAGGAGCACCAGGCGGCCTTGGACGTCGCCGGCGCGCAAGCGGTCGTGGGCCACCTGCGCATCGGTGAACGCCATGGTCTCCACCGGGGCGATGATGGACGGCTCCCGGCGGGCCAGATCGAGGAGCTCGCCCAGCTGCGGTCGGGTGCCCCAGATGCTGGACATGAAGCGGGCTTCGTGGGGAACGGCTCCAACACCGAACGGGACGCGGCCGCCGTAGAGGCCGACTGCCACCACCAGACCCCGCCTGGCCACCGCACCGGCCGCGAGGGCCAACGTGGCGTCGAGTGCGACGAAATCGACTACTGCATCGAACAGCGGCAGATCGTCGTCGGCGTCAAACGCCCCGTCGGCGCCTAGGGCCACAGCGGTGTCCCGCTTGTCGGGAGCTCGGTCGAGGGCATAAACCTCGGCGTCGGTCAACAGCTTGAGGTAGCGCAGCGCGAACTGCCCGATCCCGCCGGCGCCGATGACCAGCACCCGGCGCTTCCGGCCAGGACGGCGCAGTGTCTCCAGAGTCTGCTGCACCGCCCGGTAGCCGGTTAGGCCCCCGCAGGCCAGTGGCGCGCTGGCCACCGGGTCGAGATCGCCCAGCGGGTAGAGGTAGGCCCGGTCGGCGATGGCCATGCGCTCGGCGCAGCCCCCGTCCACCACCAGGCCAGCCTCGGTGGCATCGGCGCAGATCATCTCGTATCCGTCGGCGCACTCCCGGCATCGCCCGCATCCCCACGGCGCGTACACCATCACCGGCCCCAGTTCGGGGTGGTTCCCGGTGACCTCGTGGCCCAACACGATGGGCAGCGGGCTCGGGAACTCGCCGGCCACCACGTGCAGGTCGGAGTGGCACAGCCCGCAGGCGATGACGTCGATTACCTCGCTGCCGTTGGCACCGGGCTCGGGGTAGTCATCCACCACTACCAAAGGGGAGTTCCGGGCTTCAAGAACTACGGCGCGCATATCAGTAGCCCTTGTCAGTAGCTCTTGGGCAGGCCGAGGCACTTCTGGGCCACGAAGGCCAGCACCAGGTTGTTGTTGACCGGGGCCACTTGGTACAGCCGGGTCTCGCGGAACTTGCGCTCGATGTCATACTCCTGAGCGAAGCCGAACCCGCCGTGGGTGTTGAGCGCGGTGTTCCCGGCTTCCCAGGAGGCCTCCGAGGCCAGCAGCTTGGCCATGTTGGCCTCGGCCCCGCACGGCTCCCCGGCGTCGAACATATTGGCCGCCTTCCACCGCATGAGGTCGGCGGCTTGGAGGTTGGTGTACGCCTTGGCCAGCGGAAAGGCCACCCCCTGGTTCATGCCGATGGGCCGCCCGAACACCTCGCGCTCCTTGGCGTAGTCGCTGGCCCTTTCCAGGAAGAATCGACCGTCGCCGATGCACTCGGCGGCGATGAGGATCCGCTCGGCGTTCATGCCGTCGAGGATGTGGCGGAAGCCGTGGCCCTCGGTGCCCACCAGGGCGTCGGACGGCACCAACACGTCGTCGAAGAACACCTCGGTGGTGTTGTGGTTCATCATGGTGGGAATGGGGTTGATGGTCAGCCCCGGCACCAGCTCGCCGTCGTTGCCTCGCAGCTCGATGAGGAACACCGACAGGCCGTTGGTACGACCGTCCACCTCGTCGGCCGGAGTGGTGCGGGCCAGCAGGATCATCAGATCGGAGTACAACGCCCGCGATGTCCAGATCTTCTGGCCGTTTATGCGCCAGTTGAGCCCGTCACGCTCAGCCCGAGTCTGGATGGCGGTGGTTTCCGAGCCGGCGTTCGGCTCGGTGACCCCGAAGGCCTGGAGCCTCTTGCGCCCGTCGGCCACCTGGGGCAAGTACTGCCGTTTCTGCTCCTCCGACCCGTGACGTAGCAGCGTGCCCATCACGTACATCTGGGCGTGGCAGGCGCTGGGATTGCCGCCGCTGGCCGAGATCTCCTCCACGATGACCGACGCCCCGGCCAAACTCAGCCCGCCGCCGCCGTATTGCTCGGGGATGAGCGCGCCCAGCCACCCGTGAGCGGTCAATTCGGCCACAAACTCCTCCGGGTAGCCGCTGGGCTCCAGGTCGCGCCAGTACTCATTGCCGAACTTGTCGCAGAGTCGGCGGACCTCAGTTCGGATCAGCTCGAAGTCGGTGGGGCTGGCAGTCACCTAGTCCTCCCAGAATCCCTGGCGCTCCAGATGGGCCACCGCGGCCACCCCCGATTCGTGGAGGTGGTGCTCCATCCGGCGGCGGGCCTCCTCAGCGTTGCGGTCGACAATGGCCTCGAGAATGGCGGCGTGGTGTTGGACGGCTTGGGCGTCCCAGCCGTCGGTGAACTCGTAGTAGTCGGCCGAAACCGAGCGCTCCAGAAGTCGCAGCAGCCAGCGAGTGCGGCGGGGAGCGGTGCGGTTGATGATGCGGTGGAAGGCCCAGTTGAGCGCCGAGAGGTCGTCGTTGGTGCCGTCGACAAACCGGTCATGGATGGCCCGCAGCTGCTCGATCTCGTCTTCACCCAGAGTGTCGGCCGCAATGGCTGCCGCCCGTCCGGCCACCACCCCGAACAGCTCGTAGTGGTCGACGATGTCCTCTGGGGTCAGATCGGCAACCACTGCGCCGCGCCGCGGTATCAAATCCAGCAGCCCCTCTTGGCCCAAGATGACCAGCGCCTCCCGGACTGGGCTGCGGCTGACGTCGAGCGCGGCAGCCAGTGCCTCTTGATCGATCTTGGTTCCCGGCTTCAGAGCCCCGGTGAGGATTTGCTCCCTCACATAGAACACCACCTCGTCGGCCAGCCCGCCCCGCCGCCGGCTCGGCGGCAGAGTGCCCTGGTAGGGATCGGGGAAGACGGCCAGATCAGTCATGACGCCGACGATCCGAGGTAGGCGGCCTGCACGGCGGGGTCGGCCTGGATCTCTTCGGGGGTGCCGACGGCGATGACTGTGCCGCGGTCCAAGCAGTAGATGCGGTCGCAGATCCCGATGATGAAGTCCAGATCGTGGTCGATCACCACCACGCCGGCGCCCACCAGCGCGGCCATGGTCTGCACCTGTTCGACCATGGCCAGTGATTCGGTGTCGCTCATTCCCGACGTGGGCTCGTCGAGCAGCAGGAACAGCGGACGGGCCGCAGCGGCCCGGGCCAACTCCAGTCGGCGGGAGTTGCCGTAGTCGAGTTCGCTGGCCCGCCGGTTCCGGTGGTCCCACAATCCGGCGGCCGCCACCAAGACGTCGGTCTCCGGGGTGGAGCGGTCGTCATGTTCGGCAATGGCCACCAGCCGGGTGACCTCCACGTTCTCCCGCACGGTTAGCGACCCGAACAGCCGAAGATTCTGGAATGTGCGCACCAACCCGGCCCGAGCGATTTCGTGCGACGGGGTGCCGATGATGTCGGCGCCGTTTAGCCGAACTCGCCCTGAGGTGGCGGGAACGAGCCCGGTGACGACGTTTAGCATCGTGGTCTTGCCTGCGCCGTTGGGGCCGATGATGCCCACCACCTGGCCGCTTCGCACCTCGAAGCCCGCCTGTGAGAGCGCCTGGAACCCGCCGAATACGACGCACACATCGGTCACTTCAAGCCGGTCGTGCAGGTCGGAGTCCATGGTGGTCTCCGGCACCGCAGGGACGCCCTGTGTCCGGGTGAATCGGCGGTAGAGCCACTCGTCGAACTCCCAGTCGCTGAGCAGGCCCTTGGGCCGCCAGATCATGAAGCCGAGCATGGCCACACCGAAGAACACCGTCTGGAGGTTCTCCCGGAAGATCCAGTCCAGCGGCGCGCTGTCCAGACCGAGGCCGAACACTTCGAAGCCGTCCTGGCCCAGTCGGCGGGCCAGCTCCCGGCCCACGGTCATGACGGCCACCCCGAACAGCGCGCCGGTGACGCTGTTTCGACCCCCGACAATCAGCATGGCCAAGGTCAGAAGGGTGTAGTCGATGAAGAAGTTCTCGGGAAGGATCGAACCGGTCTCATAGACCCGGAGACTCGCGCCGGTCGACACCACGGCCACCGAGATCAACAGGGCAATCATCTGCTGGGCCATGGGGTTCACCCCCATGGCCCGGGCCGCGAGGTCGTCTTCCCGGCCGGCCTTGGCCAACCGCCCTCGTCGGCTCTGGGCGAACAGGCGGGAGAGCACAAGCGCTCCGGCCAGTGCCAAATAGATGGGCATTCGGGTGTCGAGGGCGCCGCCGATGCGGAACGACAGCCCGGCGCGCTCTCCACCGGTCAGCTCCGGCCAATGACGGGCCACTTCGTGAGTCACAAACAGCAGGGCGAGCGTGATCACAGTGGCGGCCACCGCCCCCGACTCTGCCCCGGAGCGAGCCAGGCCGATTCCCACGAAGATGGCCACCACCACCGTGACGGCGATGGCGACGCCCACTGCGCCCCAGGAACCCATGTCCACATCGGTCAGCCCCAGTGGCGCGTCGGGAATGCGTTTGACCTTTTCGGCGGGCGCGATGGCAAAGACGGCGAATGTGTAGCCGGCGATGGCCCCGAACCCGATATGGCCAAACGACAGCACCCCGGTGTTGCCGACATAGATCTGAATGCCGAGGACGATGATGGCGTCAATCATGGCCACGGTTACTAGGCGCTCTGCTGCTCCACTGAAGAAGCTCTGGTAGAGCAGCCCGACGGCAACAAACGCGCCGAACAGCAGCCCCACCCCGACAGTGGGAAAGGCCACGTCGCGGCGCAGGTTGGGGAACATCCCCGCGTGGGCGGCGTTGATGCCTCGCTGTACGGCCATCACACCCGCTCCGCGTGGGCTACCCGGATGAGGCCCTGCGGCCGGAAGATGAACAACAGGGCAATCAGCAAGAACACGAATCCCTCAGTCAGGCTGGCCACCGAATCGGGCAGCCGCGACCGCAAGAGAACCTCAGCCAGGCCGAGTACGAAGCCACCCAGCACCGCGCCCCGAAGGCTTCCCAAGCCTCCGATCAACGCGGCCAGTACCCCTTTGAGCATGGGAGTTATCCCGACACTGGGAGTGGTGTGCCCGGATCGCATGAGCCAAAACACGCCGGCAATGCCAGCCAGCAGGCCGGACAGGGCAAATGCGCCCCGGATCACCGTGTCGGAGCGCACCCCCATGAGCCGGGTGGTATCGAAGTCGGCGGCTGCCGCCCGCAGGGCCAGGCCGAACATGGTGCGCTGGATGATCCAGGATGTGCCCAGCAGGGTTGCCAGTGTCACTCCGATCACCACTGCGTCGTACACCTCAATGTTCAGCGAACCGACTGGGAAGGTGTTAGCGACCCATCCTGGTTCAGAAAACGTCTTGACCGAGGCGGATACGTAGAGCAAGAAGATCGCCGACACGACGAAATGGACGCCGAAGGACGTCAACAGCAGTGTGAAATCGGAACTGCCTCGGACCCGGCTGAACGCCACCCGCTCGATGACCAGAGACGTGGCGATGGCGGTGCCGATGATTACCGGGGTGACCAAGTACCACGACCAGCCCTCATTGATCGTCCAGAACGCCACGTAACCCGAGACTGTGATCAGCTCACCATGGGCGAAGTTGAGCAGGTGCATGACTCCGAAGATCACGGCCACGCCCAGCGCCAACAGCGCATAGATGCTGCCCCGACCCAGGCCGTCGATGAGGTTCTGAAGCAGCTCGGTCATTGCCCGCTGCCTCCGACAAAGGTGTCGAATAGATCGGGGCTCTCTCGCAGCTCCGCTCCGGTGCCCTCGGCCACCACCTCGCCTGATCGCAGCACGTAAGCGCGGTCAGCTACCTCCAACATGCGGGTCGCGTTTTGCTCCACCACCAGCAGGGTCCGTCCTTGGCTTCGTAATGTTTCGATTAGCTCGAACACCACGTCGACCAGGACCGGGGCCAGTCCCAGCGAGGGCTCGTCCATCATCAAGAGTCGGGGCTTGGACATGAGAGCTCGGGCGATGGCCAGCTGCTGGGATTCTCCACCTGAGAGGTAGCCCGCGGCCACCGTTCGCTTCTCTCGCAACACCGGGAACCGCTCCGCCATCTCATTGAGCAACTCGCCCCGCTCGTCGCGGGACTGCGTGATGCCGCCTATCTTCAGATTCTCCTCCACGGTGAGATCGCCGAAGATCCTTCGATGCTCGGGCACCAGCGCCACGCCCAATCGCAGGAGCTTCTCCGGGGAGTTGCCGGTGATGTCGGTCCCTTGGAAGGTGACCGAGCCGGCCGCGGGGGAGAGCAGGCCGGCGATCGATCCCAGCAGGGTGGTCTTGCCGGCCCCGTTGGGTCCGATGAGGCCCACCACCTCACCAGACCCAACGTGCAGATCGGCATCTCGAAGCGCTGAGATCGCACCGTATCTGGTTGTCAATCTCGATACTTCGAGCATGGCGCTAATCGTATGTGAGCAACAGGCCTGATATTTCCGGCCTGGGTTTAGCCGATGGTGTCGACCAAGGTGTCCACGCCGTCGACGATCCGATTGATCGGCACAGCCTTGGGTGGGATTCCGTTGGTGCCGGCGAGGGTGATCTCACCGGTCAGGCCCTGGAAGCCTTCGATCTGGGCCACCGCGGCTCCGATGTCGGCTGGCTCGGTGCAGCCACAGTCCAAAATGCCCTGGATGCCCAGGAACATCGAGTCCACGTATAGGGCCATGAAGCCCCGGCTTTCCAACGCCTCGCCCTTGGCGGCTTCGTAGTCGGCCAACATGGTGTCGATACGATCACCAGGGGAGATGCTGGTGTGCGGGGTATGGGCGATGCCCTCGTTGTTGTCCTCGAACTGGATGCCGGTGGCGTCCAGCGCGTCGGTGCCGATGTAGGTCAACCCGTCGAGGCCTTGGCCTTCGAGTTGGCCCCGCAGCGCAGTGACCTGGAAGCCCAAGGCGGCGGAGAACACCACCTCGTTGTTTTGAGAGATGCCGGCAATCTCGTTGACCTGGGCCGAGAAGTCGGTGTCAGCGGCCCAGACGTAGGTCTGCACGCTCACCACTTCGCCCCCTAGATCTTCGAACTTGGCGATGAAAGCATCGGGGTTGATGCCGGTGTAGGGGATGCCCTCGCCCTCGGTGAACACGATGGCCCGGGTGATGCCCTGGTTCCAGGCCCATTGGGCCGCAGCGCCGGACATGCCGTAGTCGTCGAAGGTCACCAAGAACGAGTTGTTCGAGGCGTCGGCCAGCGTCGGCTCGGTCGAAGCGGCCACGAATAGCGGCACTTGGCCCTCGGTGGTCTGGAGGATCGGTAGCGCGAAATCGGCGAACGGCGGGCCAATTAGGAAGTGGGCGCCCCAATCCAGGAGCTCTTGGGTGGCTAAAACGGCGTCGTTGCCCACCTCTGCGACCCGAACCTCAACGGGGGAGCCGTAGATGCCACCGGTGCAATTGACCTTCTCGGCGATGAACGGCACCAGCTTGGAACCAGGAATGTCCACAAACCCCACCACATCGCTGAAGTCCATGGCCATGCCAACCCGGATCGGGTCGCCCGTCGGTTCGTCGGCGCAGTTGTCCAGATCGGCTGTCAGGATGGAGTTGATGTCCACTTCGGCCCCCTCGGGTGCCGAAGTGGCTCCGCCATCATCGTCGTCGTTGCCACAGGCCGCCACCACCAGGGCAAGAGCCGCCAAGAGCGCCAACAAGAAATTGAGCTTGAGCTTCATGAGCTCCCCCTCCTCAGTCAGGTTTGGAAAACCCTACGGCAAAGGTCGTTTGGGAGCAAACGACCTTTGCATACAAAATTCAAAATACAGATAACAGCAATTGCTGTCAACCAACACTCAAGAAGGAAGCAGCTCGGCTACCAGATCGCCGCCCACCACCACTAGGCGTCCATCCAGGGACACCGTGCAACCCCGCATGGGCAGGTCGAAGTGTCCACGGCAAAACCGCCCCGCCACCTCATTGGCCCCCGTCGAGTACAAGAAGTTGCCGGCGAAAGCCCGGAGTTCGGTGCCGTTGTGGTCGGCCTTGTCCCACAGGGCCATGGCCTCCCACCGGGCCGAGGTGTTCATCCCCCAGCCCACATGGCTCACTGCGTAGGCCTCGGGCTCCTCGAATGCGCCCAGATAGGACCGGAACAGCTCGGCATCCACCCCGACGCCTTCGATGTCGGTGATGTAGTCGTCTGCCACGGTCAGCGCCACTGGTTCGCGGATGTACTCCTTGAAGGTGAGGTTCACGTCGCCGGGGGCCAGCACCACCGTTCCGTTCACCGTGGCCGCGGCGGGGAACGCCAACACCAGACCGCCGGGCCAGTGGGCGATGGTTCCCGGCTCGGTACACCAGCCGTGGGAGCCAGCCCGCACGGCGCCGAAGAGGTCGACGGTCAGGTCGGTGCCCGCATCCGATTCAACCCTCATCATCTTGGCCTGCTCCAGCAGGCCGACCCCGGTCGCCACTCGATCAGCCAGGGAGGGATCGTGGGGCCATCTTTCGGTGTTCTCGGGATGCTCGTTGGACACCATGAGCACTCGGGCCCCGCTGGCCAGGATCTGGCCGAGTTCGGGGGCGTGGAGCAGTCCTTCCACCGTGCAATCCACGATGAAATCGGCATTGGTCAGCGCACCCAGCGCGGCCTGATTGGCCGCCAGCGCCACCGACGCCCCAGTGGAGCGGATCGGGACCGGCCCGGGATTGGGCGGGGTGGTTACCACTACATCGACGGGGGCAACCCCGCATTGAGACAGAGCCAGGCGGGCGGTCTGTACTATCTCAGGGCGGCTCCGGGTTTCCGACAGCACAACTGCGGTCTCGGTCGAAACCAGCTTGCAGGCCTCGAACTGCTCGGCATATCGCTTGACCCAGGAACTCTCAATCACACAAACGCCCCCATTGCTCACACCGGAGTCTCTTCTGCGCCGTCAAAAAGCCCCGCCTGGCCAAGGCGGTCAAGGCACACGTCCACGCTCCAGGGATGCATGGCCGCGCCGCACCGTGCGTCACGGTAATACTGTTCCAGAGGCGACGGCCGCAGCAGCGCCCGTCCGCCGCATACTCGCAGCGCCAGCGAAGCCAGCTCAGGTGCGCCGTCCATGGTGGTGACCATCGAACTCCATGCCCGCCGCACCGCCGCGGGCTCAGGATCGACCCCACACTCTCCCAGCACCCGGTAGCACAGCGCCTGGGCCCGGTCGTAGATGAGGTTCATCTCGGCCCAGCCCTGCTGCTTGATGGGGTGGGACCGCCGGGCCGACGGCCCGCCGTCGCCGATGAGGTACTCCGAGGTGGCGTCCATGACGGCCCCCATCAGCCCCAGATAGGCGAACGACAGGGTCATGAAGAAATACGGCCACCGGGCAGCGGCTTGATCGAACATCCCCGGCGGGATCCACTCGCACTCTTCGGGGATGAACACGTCATCCAGCACCAAGTTGCGGGAGTCGGTGGCCCGCATGCCCAGCGAATTCCAGTCGCCCTCGATGCGGAGGCCCTCAGAGTCGGCGGCCACGCCCAACAGGCGCACTCGGGGATCGCCTTCTACCGTACACACGATGTTGTGGATGTCGGCCGCCCCGCTGAGCGAGGCGAAGATCTTCCGTCCGCTCACCCGGAAACCGCCGTCCACCGGAGTCGCGGTGGTGGCGTAGCCCTCGGTGGCCCCGGCCGCGATCCCCTCGGAGAACGGCTGGCTGTGTATGTGGCCTTGCTCGACGACGCCCTGCCACAGCACTTTCCGACGCTGCTGAAGCACCGACTGCTCCTCGGCGCTGAGCTCCATGTCGTCGGCAATCTGGCCAACCATCAGTGTGGTGGCCGTGTGCATGTTGAATGTCAAAGCGGTTGCCGCGCAGTGCCTCCCGAGCTCCTCTGACGCTAGGGCGTAGCCCACGAAGTCGGTGCCGAGGCCGCCGGCCGTCCTAGGGATACAGATGCCCAGCAAGCCAGCCTCGGCGAGGTCGTGCCAGTTCTCATAGGGGAACGCCGCGTCCCTGTCGTACCTGGCCGCCCGAGCAGCCAGCGCAGGACCGAGCTCCCTTACCCGCTCCACGACGGCTGTCCGCTCAGGAGTCAGCAACCCATCACGCGCCGCGAGGTCGGCAGGATTCACCGGGCTACCTTGTGTTCGCAGGGCACAACCACGGCCTCGACTCTATTGTCGACCACTCTGATTCCGACAGTCCGGTTGAATCGTTTGGTACCAAACAAATATACTGCCGAAGTGGCCGACCTAAAGGGGTTCATGTATCCCCGCTCACCCACCGGTGCCGCCGGCATCCTGCCCGGTCCACCATGGCACTACTCGGGCGACATGCTTACGGTGGAGTTTCGCACCGATCCGGCCAACGTGGCCGAGCTTCTCCCCGAGCCGCTTACCCTGGTCGACGACGACCCCGGTGCCGTCGCCCTCATCTGGGCCGACTGGCAGAGTTGCAGCGACAGCTTCGAAGAGATCCTCGACCCGGCCCGAGCCCAGTACAAAGATGTGTTCTTGGTGGTGCGCTGCGCCTACATGGGCCAGATCTTCAGCCGGGCGGCCTACATCTGGGTGGACAAAGACTTCGCCATGGCCCGGGGCCACATCCAGGGCTATCCCAAGAAGATGAGCGAGATATGGATGACCCGGCCGGTGGCCTACGGCAAGGCCGGCCCCCGGCTGGAGCCGGGCGGGCGATTCGGCGCCAGCCTCAGCACGTGGGGGCGGCGGATCGCCGAGGCCCGGTTCACCATCCAAGGCACCGCTGATTCACCCGGATTCGTCAACGGCCACCCCATGCTGCACAGCCGCCAGATGCCGGCCATCGAGATGGACGGGCGCGACTCGCTGGACGAGCTGGTGACCATGCGGGGCTACGACGCCGACTTGGGACCGGTGTTCAACGGCGATGCGGAGCTAGTGCTTCCCGAGAACCCCACCGAGGAGCTCGCCCGCCTAGAGCCATTCGAGATCATCGGCGGCTACTACCGGCAGGTGGGCAACTCCATGGCCGGGGGCACCACGCTGTGGGCCGCCCCCAATCCGATGGAATCCGAGTAATGGCCAAGTTGGCCTTCGTCGATGACTACCTGGCCGATCTCGGCCCAGACGACGCCGACATAACCGATCACGACACCTATGTGGCTGGAGTGCCCCATGCCACCTTCACCCGGCTTCGGGTCGAGGACCCGGTTCATTGGACCGAGGAGGCCGACGGAGCCGGGTTCTGGTCGATCCTGCGCTACGACGACGGCTTGGCGGTGAGCCGCGACGTTGAGACGTTCACGTCGTCGCTGGGTATTCGCCTGGAGGAGATGGACGCCGAGCAGACCGAGGCCCGACGGACCATGATGGAGACGGATCCGCCAGAGCACACCCGTCTGCGGCGCCTGGTGAACAAGGGCTTCACCCGCCGGATGGTGGAGACCTTCGAGTCCTCCATCCGGGAACTGGTTGGCGACGTGCTCGACAAAGCGCTGGCCAACGACGAGTTCGACTTCGTTCACGACATTGCCGAGGAGCTGCCCATGCGGATGCTGGGCCGCCTGCTGGGCACCGACGACGAGGACGGCCACAAGCTGGTGGCGTGGGGCGACGCGCTGCTCGGCAACACCGACCCCGATTTCACCGACTACCCGGTAGACCTCACCGACACCGAGCAGTTTCGGATGGTGCCGTTCCGCAGTCCCGCCGCTATCGAGATCTTCCAGTACGCCCGGGAGCAAGCCGCCGACCGGCGGGGCTGCCCCCGAGATGACATCATCACCAAGCTGCTGGCTCCCACCATCGACGGCGACCCGCTCTCCGACCTTGAGTTCAACAACTTCTTCACCCTGTTGGTGGCCGCCGGCAACGACACCACCCACTACACCATGACCCACGGCATGTGGACCCTGCTGAACCATCCCCGCCTGTGGGAGTCGTGGAAGGCCGACCGCGGCCTGACCGACACCGCGGTGGAGGAGATCCTCCGCACCGGCTCGGTCACCATGCACTTCCGTCGCACGGCTACCCGCGACGTCGAGATGCGGGGGTCGCAGATACGGGCTGGTGACAAAGTGGTGATCTGGTTTGTGGCCGCCAACCACGACCCCGAGGGGTTCGAACGGCCATTCCGCTTAGACCTGGGTCGCGAGCCCAACGACCACATGGCGTTCGGTCGCAACGGGCCGCATCTGTGCCTGGGGGCCTGGCTGGCCCGCATGGAGGTGAGGCTGGTGTTCGAAGAGCTGATGAAGCGGGTGAACCGCTTGGAGCCCGCCGGCCCCATCGACCGGCTGCGCTCCAACTTCATCTCGGGGATCAAACGGCTGCCCGTCAGGGTGGTTTGATGGGGGCCATCGTCGGTGCCGGGCTGATCTCCCACGTTCCCCCGCTGGTAATGCCCGAGGCGGTCCGCCGGGAGCTCAACAACGGCGAGGACACCACGTTGTTTGGCGGGCTCCATGAGCTGGGCGACCAGCGGCTGCGGCCGTTGGCGGCCGACACCGTGGTGGTGGTGGACACCCACTGGTTCACCACTGTCGAGCACATCGTGACCTCCCACGATCGTCGAGGCGGGCTGTTCACCTCCGAAGAACTGCCCCGAGGCATGTGCCAAATGCCCTATGACATGCCTGGCGACCGGGAGTTGGCCGAGGCGTGGGCTGCTCAGGCCGCCGGCCGGGACGACACCTGGATCACCGCTATCGACGATCCCCACCTGCCGGTGCACTATCCCACCATCAACCTGCTTCCGTTCTTCCAGGGCGACGAGGCCTGGGTTTCGGCCAGCATCTGCCAGACCGCCGAGCCCCACGACTTCCTGTTGTTCGGCGAGCTGTTGGCCCAGGCGGTGGAGGGCTTGGACCGCCGGGTGGTGGTGTTGGCCAGCGGCGGGCTGAGCCACCGCTTCTGGCCGCTGCGGCAGTTCCGCGACCACGAGGGGGCCGATCCCGCGCTCCATCTGCGCACCCCTGAAGCGAGAGCCGCCGACGAGCACGTCATCGCCTGCCTCAAGCGGGGCGACCATGCCGGCGTGCTCGACTTCTTGCCCGAGTTCTCCACCCACGCGCCCGAGGGGTTCTTCGGCCACTACCTGACAATGGTCGGCGCTCTGGGCGGAGCGGCCTGCACCGCTCCCGGCAAGCAGTTCGGCCAATACGAGTCGGTCGCCGGAACCGGCCAAGTCCATCTATGGTTCAGCCCGTGAAGCGCGCCCTGGCCATCGCCCACGAGTCGGACGGCCTCCCCGGACAGATAGCCACCCGCCTGCGCCGGCGGGATTACGAGGTCCACATCCATGTGGTGACCGACGACTACGACCACCCCAACGACGCCGTACCGTTCCCATCGATTGACGACTATGACCTGCTGTTGCCGATGGGGTCGGTTCGCTCGCTCACCGACAAAGACGAGATCGACTCCTGGATCTACGAGGAGCTAGACATGATCAAGCAAGCCCACGAGGAGGGCAGGCCAGTGTTGGGGATCTGCTTCGGCGGCCAGTTGATCTCCGAGGCGCTGGGGGGAGTGGTCGAGGTGTCCCCGGTGACCGAGATCGGCTGGTTCGAGCTTGAGAACGGTGAGGATGGCCCCAACCCGGCCGGACCGGGACCGTGGATGCAGTGGCACCACGACCGGTTCACCCCGCCACCGGGGTTCGAGGTTCTGGCCCGCAACGACAGCTCAGTGCAGCTGATCAGGAGCGGACGCACAGTGGGAACCCAGTTCCACCCCGAAGTCGACGTGGCCCACGTCGAGTCGTTTCTCAGGTTGGCCCCAAGGGAATACTTGGACGAGTGCGGGGTGGACCTCCAACAGCTCATGGAGGAGACCCGCCAGCACGAGATGGCCAACATCAAGCAGTGCCACGCCTTTGTCGACTGGTACCTCGACGAGGTGCTCGCCGACTGAACCACTCGCTCAGTGGTACATCAGGTATTCGTCGAGCTCCCACTGGGTCACCTCGCCCCCGGGCACGTCCTCACCCACCGCGGCGATGTAGCGCTCCCACTCGGCCTGCTTGTTGGCGATGAAGTTCTGGCACAGGTCGTCGCCCACCGCGGCCATCAACCCGGCATCGGCCTGAAGATGCTCCAGCGCGGCGGCCAGGTTGGGCGCCGCACCCACATCGGTGTTGACCTCTTCGAACCCGTCGGTGGTGAGCGGGTCGGGGCAGTCCAGGTCATCGACTACGCCGAGCCGGGCGGCTTGGAGGATGGTGGCCACCCCAAGGTGGATGTTGACCGCTCCGTCGCTCACCCGGTTCTCGATTCGGGTGGCGGCCCCCCTCGCCTCGGGCATCCGATTGGCCGCGCAGCGGTGATCGTGGCCCCAGTTGGCCCAATACCCGTTGAGTTCTGCTGGCTGAAGCCGCCGGTAGGCGTTCACTGTGGGGGCACATAGCGCGATGAGAGCCTGGTGGTGAGCCACCAGCCCGGCCAGGCACCCCTTGGCCAGGGCAGACAGGCCGTCGTCGGCCGAGGTGTCGTTGAAGGCGTTGTGGCCCTCGGCGTCGACCAGCGAGAAGTTCACATGGACTCCGCTGCCGGCTACACCGACGAACGGCTTGCCCAAGAACGTCAGGTCCAGCCCATAAGACAAAGCCACCTCCCGGGCCAGCACCCGGAATAGGAACGCCTCGTCGGCCGCCTTGAGGGCGTCGTCGTACTCCAGCGTGAGCTCGAACTGCGATTCGTCGTACTCGGCGTTGATGCTCTCCAGCGGGAATCCGCACCTCCAGGCGGTGCGGGTGATGTCGTCGATCAGCCCGTTCGGGTCGGCTGAGCGGCCGGTGCCGTAGACGAACGACCGGGGAGTGTCCCATCGCTCCCAGCCGCCCTCGCCGTCGGGCTGGAGCACGTAGGCCTCAAACTCGATGCCCACTTTCGAGGCATAGCCCATATCAGCCCACGCCGCGATGGCCCGCTGGAGGGCGTAGCGGGCTGAGACGGTGTAGGGCTGGCCCTTGAAGTCCAGATGGCCCACCACCACACCGGTGGTGTCGTCCTCCCAGCTTGGGCGGACCTCAGCGGGGTCGAAGCTGGCCACGACGTCGGGAAGCCCTTCCAACAGGTAGGCGCCGGGGGCGGGGATCAGGCTGCGGTCGTAACCGAGGGCGAAGGTGGTGATGCAGTGCCCGGTGCCGTGTTCGGCCAGGTGGACAGGCAGATACTTGCCCCGGGCCAGGCCGAGATGGTCAGGCCACAGCACGCGAATCCGGTCGTAGTCGCTCATGGAGTGATTCCCCTCATGACTAAGAAGCAGCCAGTACCCAAAAGCCCATCATGGCTGGGTTGCCGATAGCGAACCCAAGAACTCGCGGACGAGTTCGCAGAATGCCTCAGGGGCTTCCGCCGGGCTGATGTGGCCCACAGAGGGGATGATCTCGATGCGACTGTCCCTGATGGCAGCGTGGAGTTCCTCGCTGTAAGCCGGTGGGGTCTCCTCGTCAAACTCGCCCACGACCACCAGGGTGGGCGCGGTGATCTCGCCGAGGCGGTGGCGCACATCGTGGGTTGGCAATAGCTGGCAGGCGGCCCGGAATCCCGCCTCGGGGACACGCACAAAGGCCGCAATGGTGCGGTCGCGCTCGACACCGCCAAACCCTGAGGCGGTGATGCTGTCGATAACCGGGGCCGCGATGTCGGCCAGCAAGAGTCCGGCATCGATCATCTCGGTCCGCTCACGGCGCCATTCGTCGGGGTCGGTCCCGTCGCCCCCGAACACCGCGCTGGTGTCGGCCAGCACCAGCGACCGCACTCGATGGGGATGGCGCAGCGCGGTATGAAGCGCATGGTGCCCGCCAAACGACAGACCGCAGAGGTGGGCGGATTCCACCTCCAGCCGGTCTAGAAGTTCGGCCACGGCGTCCGCGATGGCCTCAAATGTCAGCGGGCTGATCGGCGACGAAGCGCCGTATCCCGGCATGTCCCACGCTACGCAGCGCCACTGGTTGCTGAGCGCTTCGATCTGGGGCGCCCACGCGGTCCGCGACCCACCCAGGCCGTGGAGGAACAGCAGCACGTCGTCTTCGCCGGCCTCACGCCAGGCGATGGCATCGTCCACATCTCGAATCAGGGGAGCCACCACAATCCAAACTAACGTTCACGGCGAGAGCGTTTGGAAGCGAACGATTTGGTGACCACAAGACTCCCATTGATAGGACTGCCCGGTCGGCGCAAGCAGGCCTGCGAGATCAGCGGCTTTCCCGACATGATGGCCAACAGCGATGTCGATCTTTACCTAGCCGACTACGCCCGCGGTGTCATAGAAGCCGGCGGCATCCCGGTACACGTCCCCATAGATGTCGACCCCGCCGTGGTCGGCGAGCGGCTCGACGGGATTGTCCTCCCCGGGGGAACCGACATAGACCCGATCCGCTATGGGGCCGATCCCGACCCCGAACTTCTGCCCATCGAGTCCGAGCGAGACGATCTTGAGCTCGGATTGCTCTCGGCCGCCCTCGAGGCCGAAGTCCCGGTGCTCGGCATCTGCCGGGGCATCCAAGTGCTCAACGTCTTCCAGGGGGGCACGTTGCACCAGCATGTTCCCGAGCACGGCCGCTTCGATTTGCCCATTGATTCCACCATCCACCAGGTGAGTTTCACCGAGGGCTCCACCTTGCATGAGCTCTACGGCTCGTCAGCCCAAGTCAACAGCCTCCACCATCAAACGGTGGCGGATCTGGGCCGGGACCTAACCGTCTCCGCCCGAGCCGACGACGGCGCTATCGAGGGCTTGGAGATGGGAGACTCAGTAGTCGCCGTCCAGTGGCACCCCGAGATGATGCCCACCCGTCCCACCGACCCCATCTTCGGATGGCTGGTGGATCGAGCGTCCCGCTAGCTGCGAAAGGGGCTTGGCAACTCGTTCTAGCACAGTCCCCAAGCAGGAATTGTCACCCTGATTGGGATGATGGAGGTCAGGCTGCTCGTATCCGCTGGATTGAGGAGTGCCTATGTCAAACTGCGAACAGATGGCGTTGATGGACTACGAGGACATTGTTGGTGCGGTGGCGCGCCCGAAGTCCGAGCAGGAGCTGGCGGGTGTGGCGTGGGCTGTTGCCAGAGGAGGTGCTCTTGCAGGCCTGACAGTCGCAGAGTTGAGGATTGCGGACGCGGCACACGAGGTATCTGACTGCAAGGTCGCTGATCTGGCTTCATTGATCCGACAGGGCGGCGATCCGTTGGGAAATGCATTCGCGCGGATCAGGTCACCGCGGCAGCGACGCCCTATGGGAGCTGTTTACACGCCCCACCTGATAGTGGATGCAATGGTGACGTGGATTGCAGCCAGCGACCACCCAGTTCGAGTAGTCGATCCCGGTGCTGGGTCAGGGCGCTTCCTCCTAAGGGCTGGGCAGGTTCTTCCAAGTTCAGAGCTAGTAGCGGTTGAATTGGATCCCCTAGCAGCGTTGGTATGCCGGGCCAATCTGACAGCGGCAGGCTTCGACCACCGTGCCCGAGTCATCGTGGATGACTACCGTCAAGCCGATCTTGGCTCATGCGGCGGTGTCACTGCGTTTGTGGGCAACCCTCCCTATGTGCGTCATCATCAGATCGAGCCAAAGTGGAAGGAGTGGCTGACTACAACCGCCTCAGATCGCGGCTTCCAAGCCAGCGCCCTCGCGGGGCTGCACATCCACTTTTTCTTGGCGACGCTATTGTCAGCCCGGACAGGGGATATCGGGGCGTTCATCACATCGGCAGAGTGGATGGACGTCAACTACGGGCGGCTGTTGCGCGGGATGCTCACTGACGGCTTGGGTGGCGAGTCAGTGCAGGTTCTGGCCCCGGAGGCGATGCCCTTCGAGGATGCAGCAACTACTGCTTCGGTGATCTGCTTTCGAGTTGGATCGGAGGCCTCATCAGTCAAGATGCGACGAGTCAAGAACGTAGAAGAACTCGCCGATCTCACCAAGGGACGTCGAGTGGCCAAGAAGCGTCTGCAAGCTGAGAAGCGCTGGTCGACGCTATTGTCCGCGGGACAGCCTAAGCCCGAAGGGTATATCGAGCTTGGCGAACTTTGCCGGGTGCATCGGGGGGCAGTTACCGGGGCAAATGCAATCTGGATTACTAGAGCTAACAATTCCGCGCTTCCCGTCAAGACACTGTTCCCATCAATCACCAAGGCCCGTGAGCTGTTTGCGGCGGCTGATGGCGTGCTAGCGAGCCTCGACGGACTTCGAGCTGTGATCGACTTACCGGCAGACCTGGAAGTGCTCGAAGAAGAAGACCGAGAGCTCGTGCAACGGTTCCTGCACCTCGCGGAGCGCAACGGAGCCTGCTCATCATATGTTGCCCGTCACCGCAATCCCTGGTGGTCGGTTGGCCTGCGATCTCCGGCCCCCATCCTGGCTACCTACATGGCCCGCCGCCCTCCGGCCTTTGTACGCAATCTTGTTGGGGCAAGGCATGTCAACGTCGCCCATGGGATTTATCCGCGGGAGCCTATGTCCGACGATGTCCTAGACGCTCTAGCTGCGTCGCTGAAGGCAGGTGTCTCGATTGCCCAAGGACGTACGTACGCTGGCGGGCTGACCAAGTTCGAACCTTCGGAAATGGAGCGAATTCCCGTTCCTAACCTCGAGTTGCTGTCCGAGATGGCGCTGTGAGCTTGGTAAACCCTCCACGTTGGACAGCAGCGGAATTCGATGAACAACGAAATGAGGCCAGGCAGATCTTTCGCGATCAGCGACTCAGCGAATCGCAAGGTGCCTATGCACAAGCTTTTGCTGAGTGCCTTGGACTTGTGAGGATGCTTCTGGCAAAGACAGACGATCTGTCAAGGATTGAAGCCGAGATTGACGGTTCCGCATCCTGCACAACTACCGGCTACGAATCCTGCTGGCAGCCGGACGAAAACCACGCGAAACTCAACCCGTCACAAAAATCAGAACCCGACGTCCCAGCTTCGTCGCGTAGAGCCACCAAACAGAATCCCTAGCCCGGCGACGGCGCCATCGAGGGCGTGGAGATGGGCGATCACGTTGTCGCCGTCCAGTGGCATCCCGAGATGATGCCCACCCGCCCCACCGACCCCATCTTCGGATGGCTGGTGGATCGAGCGTCCCGCTAGCTCGGCTTGCGGCTGTGGAGGAAGTACATGGGCGTGAAGATGCCGAGTTTGCCCAGGGCACAGTTGGTAGGCGTTGCTGATGTGTCTGCGACAGCAGCTATTGGCTGCTACTTAGCCTTGATCGGAGTCGACGATGGCGGTCACCGTTTTGCGGCCAAGTCCGGAAGCTTCGGCGATCTGTCGAAGTGAGGCTCCGACGCGGTGGGCGATCCGAATCATGTCGTCTCGGATCAACACCTCTTTGTGGGCTCGCTCGGCGCTGAGACCGACTACAGACAGGGCAGCGCCTACCTCACCATCTAGTCCGCTCCGGTACTTGTCCATCGCAGCATCAGCTGCGGACACGTCTGCTTCTCGGTAGCTCATTGTTGCTCCCGTAATCCGTCGGCCAGCTTGTCTCGAATCGACATCAGCATCGGAACCCTGGGTGACAGATCGCCAGCAGCCTCAGCGTTATTGAGGTGGGCGAGGACCATCCCCATTAACTCCAAGGCTTCAATTCGCTCAAGCTCAAGGTGAATCATTGGTCCAATCATAGCCACTAATGGTCCTAGTCGGACCAGAATCAAAGCCGGTGAAGGGACCTGACATGTCGGGTGGGTAGAGATCGTTCCCCCTATGTCCACCCCGACAAGGAACTCCGACCCTCTGGCTACAGCCATGGGCAGCTTCCAATAGGGCAGGGGCTTTCATCGATTGCAGCGCTGTCCCTGAAAGCGGGCTTCACCCAAGACACACCACTAGGGCAGAGCGGCGTGAAGGATCCGCTCGTAGTCGGCTTCTTCGGTCGGGAACGTCTCGACCAGCCGACCTCGGCTCATAACGTGGATCACGTCGGCCACTGCGAGCAACTCCTCGAACTCTGACGATGCCACAACAACGCCGAATCCGTGTTCCTGCACCAACCGGCGAATGAGAGCAAGGATCTCTGCCTTGGCCGCGACATCGATCCCTTGTGTGGGCTCGTCGAGCAAGAGGACGTCCGGTTTCGAGACGAGGGCTCGTGCTAGTGCAAGTTTCTGCTGATTGCCGCCACTGAGGTTGCCGGCGAGGATCTCTGTGTTGGATGGGCGGATTCCGAACGCCTCTACGTGCTCACGGGCCAATTGCCGCTCTCTTCTGATTCGGCGTATTCCGCCTCGGCTAGCCCTCGAGTGGATGGGCAGTGTGAGATTGGCCCGAACCGACAGTTGCGAGACGATGGCCGACGCGCGGCGGTCAGCCGGAACGAGGACGACCCCAGCACGGTATGCGCCTCTGATCATGCCCGGGTGGAGAGCATGGCCGCGTACGGCAACCAGACCGCGGTCGTAGGCGTCTACACCGGCAATGGCGCGCAGGAGGTGGCCGTGTCCTGATCCTTGAACTCCGGCCATCCCAACGATTTGCCCTGAATGCAGACGAAGCGAGACGTCGGCGAGATTGGGCTCTCGCGTCAGTCCGTCAACTTCAAGCAGAGGCCTTCCATTGGTCGCTTCCACCGAAGAGGAGCGGAAGGTGCCCGAAGGAGGACTGTCGTGATCAGCGAGCCTGCTGGTCTTGGTCATGAGGGCGACGATCTTGTCCTTGTCGAGTTCTGCCCGGGGGAACGTGCCCACTGCACAGCCATCGCGTAGAACGGTGATCCGGTCGGCGATGCCGAGAACCTCGGTCAGCCGGTGGCTGACAAAGATGATCGCCTTCTGCTGGTCGCGCAGTAGCCGTAGCCGGTCCAGCATCGCCGCGGCGTCGTTCTCGGACAGGGCTGCGTTGGGCTCGTCTAAGACGATGACGTCGCCGGGATGCAAAAGCGTCCTAGAGATCTGGGCAAGCCGAAGTTCTGGGACGCTGAGCTGTCCCGTTAGTGCGGACTCGCTGAATGCCGCGCCGCAACGGTTGAGTGCGTCCCTGGTTTGCTCTCTCTCCTTGGATGAGAGCTTTCCCTTCCGGTCGAAAGGCCTCTCGAAGCCCAATAGCATGTTGCGCCCGACGCTGAAATCCGGCACAGCCTGCACTTCCTGGGGGACGTGGCTGATACCCCTTCGCTGGGCGTCTCGAGGGCCGTGGAACACCGCATCTGTGTCGTCGAGCAGGATGCGGCCAGAGTCGGGCCGGATCAGACCGGCCAGAATCTTCACCAAGGTCGACTTGCCCGCACCGTTCTCGCCGAGGAGCGCGTGAACCTCGCCTCGTCGCACATCGAAACTCACATTGTCGAGTGCCTTTACTCCTGGAAATGACTTGCTTATTCCATCCAGTCGTGCCGCTGGAACGTCGCCGGGCAACGCCATCCCGTTGGATGCCGCGTCCAGACCGGCCTCGGTTGCGGAGTCAGGCGGTGTCATCGCTCGCCGTATCTGTCTTTGATGCCGGGCCGGCAAACCTCCGGGATTGGTCATCGAATCCGACGAAGAGACGCTTGAGCGTCGGCAGGAGATCAGAGACTTGGCGGAAACTTCCTCCTCGCAACTGGCTGATCAGCACGGCAACAACGAGGGCGATGCCGATCGCCATCTGCTGCTGGAAGGTGCCGACACCAGTCACAGCAAGCCCCACAGTCAGGCACGTCATCAGAGCTACCCCGAGAAAGACTCCGCTCAATCGGCCTTTGCCCCCCCCGATGACCGCGCCGCCGATCACCACTGCGGCGATTGATCGCAGTTCGAAGCCGGCGCCGAGCCCGGTCTGGCCAACCGATACTCGGGCGGTGAGCATGATCCCGCCCGCCCCGGCGAGCATGCCGGTGATCATGTAGGTAATGGTCTCGTAGCGGGCCACGGGAATCCCGGCCAGCCGACATGTCTCGCGGCTGCCGCCAATGGCGTACACATAGAGTCCGATACGCGTTCTTCCGGTGAACGCAACTGCCAACAGCAAGATGATGATGCCGATACCGATCGTGGATGGCATGAAGCCCCAATCGCGGCCACCGAACCACTTGAGGGTGGGATCGTTCGCGATGACTGAGGCTCCGTTGCTCCGCACGCCGCCGTAGCCGGTCAAAAAGGTCAGCATCGCCATGGTCACGACGAACGGACTCACACGCAGCTTGGCGATCAGGACCCCGTTGACGAGCCCAATAGCGGCACCGGTGAGAAGCCCGATGACTATGGCCGCCGCCACCCCGTGGTCTGCCATTGCTTGGGCAGTGACGATGCTGGTGAAGCCCATGTTGGCCCCAACGGACAGGTCAAATCCGCCGACGGTTATGGCGAACATCTGGCCGATTGCCACCACGAGCAGCACGCCTGCCTGGCGCGAGATGTTCTGAACGTTGGCTGTAGTTGGGTAGATCGATGGCTCGAGGAGCGAGAAAACGGCGATCATCACGGCGAGTCCAGCCAGAAGCTGGAGTTCGGTTGAATACTTGAAAGCCCAGTCTCGGATGGAGAGCCGGTAACTCCTGGCCGTAAACGAGGTGTGAGCAGCCAACGATTCTTCGGTCACAGAAGCCCCCTCAAGAGCATAGTTCTATTCCACTACCGCTCTTCGGCCTGTTAGGAGGCAGCCTCGCGGCTTCCTCCTAGCTGGTTGGCATCAGCCGTCCAACCCTGCCCAAGACTCGGGCGGGCGTGCTTTCGCCCCTGTCAAATAGGGGTTCTTCTCCACCCATTCGTCGAGAGGGTTCTCACTGCGGAACTTCGCGGCCAGATCGCCGAGTGTGCTGAAGGTTCGTCCGTCGCCCTCCATATAGTCGATCAGCTCCTCGAGCATCTTGATACGCGACCCGCGGCCGATGAACTGTGGGTGGCAGGTGAGAACGTACATCCCACCCGGGCAGTTCTCGACCATGTAGTCGAACTCCCCCTGCCACAGCTCTCGAACCTGTGAAGGCGTATTGGGACCCTGGTTCATACCCCAGACGTATTCAAACGGCGGGAAGTCGTCCAGTCCCCAGCTGGGGGGGAGTTCCACGATGTCGATCGGTGTGCCGAACACAAAGGGTTCGTTCGCAGGGAATTCGTCACCCTCGCGCAAGTAGTAGGGGTAGAAGTCACTCGCCATGAACGTCGACGAATAGTCGAGCTCGAACTCTTTCATGAGATCCATGGTGTTGGGACTGAAGTCCCATGCTGCGGTGCGGCACCCGGTAGGACGAACACCCGCGGCGTAGTCGATAGCTTCGAAGCCCAGCTCGAAATCTCGTCTCTCTTCTTCCAGGGAGAGTTTGGTGGGGTTGCGGTGGCTCCACCCGTGGTGTCCGATCTCGTGGCCCTTGTCCACGATCTCCTTGACGAGGTCCGGGTAGAGGTGGGCCGAGTGGCCCGGGCAGAAGAAAGTGCAGGGAATGTCCCGATCTTCCAGGACTTTGAGAACACGCTTCAGCCCTGGAACGGCGAATTCCCCCCGAGAGCACATACTGGGTGTCTCAGCTCCAAATGAGCCTAGCCAGAGGCAGATCGCATCGAAATCGAAGGTCAGGCAGATCGTGTGATCTTTGTTAGTCATCTATTTCTCCTTGCTAGGGGGTTGCTACAGGGAACTTAGCTGACCTCAGCCTGCCATCCGGCGGGGATCAGCTCGATCTGGACCCAATCCTCGTTGACGTTGGACGGGCCGACGACGGGGAAGGGCACGCAGTTGATACGAGGCACGTCATCTCCGTTCAGCACCGAAACCGCAGTTCCGAGACCGATGTAGCCCATCCAGTAAGGACTCACGAGGAAGAGGGCATCAGCGCTGCCGTCGTCGATCCAAGGAGCTGAGAAATTGGTGAAATCGGACGCGATGTAGGGGACGTCCTGGTATTCCTCAGGAATGGAGGGAGGCAGCAGCAATGCGAAGTGGGCCGCGTAGATCCAGTCGATCTCCGGGTTTCCGGTAACCACGTTCAAGAAGTCGGCGAGACCTTCCTCGGGATCGACCAACTGGTTGGGCGCAGCGATGATCTCGAGATTTGGATGGGCTTCTTCTACCCGGTCTCTGAAGCCTTCGGCCCGCTTGCGTGACCAGGTGGCATTGGCGGGTCCCGCCATCACGACACCCTTCCCCCCTTCGGGAACCAGTTCGGCGATGGCATCGGCGCCTGCTTTGCCGAACAGGTAGTCGTCCTGCATGATCATGAAGACCCTGCCGTCGGGAACCTCTGTCGAGACGTTCACGATGGGCACGCCCGCGTCGGTTGCCGCATCCACAATCGCAACCGAGCCAGCCGTGTCCACGGGAGCCAGAATGATGGCATCGGGGTTGCGCTGGAGAATGTTCTCCGCGTCAGCGAGCTGGTCGGCAGGACCCGTATAGCCCACGCCCGCCGTATGCCGGACCGTGACGGTCCCGCCACCGGCTGCCGAGACGTCTGCTGCCGCTTGCTCCGCGCCGTAGGCCATGGCCTGGTAGTACTCAGCGGCCAGGCTCACTTGCATGAAGTCGATCTCGTAGGAAGCGT
Organism: Candidatus Poriferisocius sp.; assembly: GCF_965208475.1. Lineage (GTDB taxonomy): Bacteria > Actinomycetota > Acidimicrobiia > Acidimicrobiales > Bin134 > Poriferisocius. The sequence goes on from NZ_OZ242338.1 coordinate 2,670,668, forward strand.
CTGCGGCAGGTGGGGCATACGCCAGCAGATCGTCGGTCGTGGAGTTCACATCGCAATCCAGTGGAGTCCTGAAGTACTCATCGTTGATCTCTACCGGCTCGGGGGCGCTCTCAGGAGTGGGTGCAGGGGTAGAGGCGGCAGTCGGCGCAGGGGTAGAGGCGGCAGTCGGCTCGGGGGCCGAAGTCTCTCCTGGGTCGTCGTCATTCCCGCACGCTGATGCAACCAGTACTAGTGCCGCAATAATGCCCAAGACCGCCCACAACTTCATCCGTCTCATATCGATTCCTACTTTCCGGTCAGAGCGCACCGCTCCTGATGAGCGGTTCAACTGAGATCGAATATTATAGCATAATTCAGGCTAATCAAGCCCGTGGGCCTCGTCAAGACCGACGAGGCCCCCCTGCAATGTGGATATTATAGCATAATATAGGAATATCGATAATCCCGTAGTAGTCCATCCGTGAATGGAGACTCCTGATGCTGTTAGCCAACCGCCGCGGCGGATATCACTTCCTCATGGGAATCGACCCCTACTCCTGTGGCGTCGTTGCCGACCCTGGCTACGAAGTAGTCCACGCGACCATGCGAGCTCCGCTGCCCTGGAGGGAAGGCTTTGAGAAGATCGACTCCCATCTTCGGGAAATCGGTCGACCCCGTCACGCCCTCTGCGGGGTTGAGCTTCGGTCGCCTACGCCCTACAGCATGGAGGGATTCATCGAATTCAACGTGGGCTACTGCGATTTGGTCCAATCATGGGATCTGTATGTGGGCGACCTCAATCCTGTCGCTCGGACAAACGTGGCCCCGGCTGATTCTCCCCCTGCCGCCCCTGTTTTGCACGGCTTCTCCTACACGGCCCCCGAAATGCAGGATGCCCCGATGACGTTCGTCGTCGCGGGTGCCGCGGAGTTGCGCGAGGCCGCCCTGGACGAGGACGACATCATTCGAAGAGGGGAGTCCGGGCCCGACGCCCTGCGGGAGAAGGCCGGCCATGTGATCGGGATCATGGAGTCACGCCTTCATGGTCTAGGTGCCAGTTGGGAGCTGGTCACTGCGATTGACGTGTACACCGTGTTCTTGCTGGAGGGGTTGCTAGAGGACTCAGTTCTGCCGAAGATAGGAGTGGCGGGACGCCACGGGCTTTGCTGGAGCCGGGCGAGGCCACCAGTTCGGGGGCTCGATTTCGAGATGGACATGCGCGGCGTGCGGTCCGAAGTCAAGTTGTAGCCGGCGGGAAGGACTACCCGTGAAACTGATTCGAGTCGGTGCCAAAGGCCAAGAAAGCCCTGCTGTTATTGACCCCAGAAACGGGTCGGTTTTGAGCGCGGAATCGGTAGCCCCAGACTATGACGCTGAGTTCTTTGCAAGCGACGGTCTCGACCGCCTGAGGAAGGCACTCGACGCTGAAATCCTCCCGCCGCTCCAGTCGAGCAACTCGCGCCTCGGCCCCCCCGTCAAACGGCCCGGCAAGATCATCGGCATCGGCCTCAATTACCGAGGTCACGCCGTGGAATCGAACATGCCGATCCCCGATGAGCCAATTCTGTTCATGAAGGCACCCAATACCATTATCGGCCCATATGACGATGTGCGTATTCCGCCCGGATCGACCAAGACCGACTGGGAGGTTGAACTCGGCGTCATTATCGGCCGGTACGCAAGCTACCTGCGGACTCCGGCGGAGGCGCTCTCGTACATCGCGGGGTACACCATTTCCAACGATCTCTCCGAACGCGAGTATCAACTGGAGCGCGATGGGCAGTGGGACAAGGGGAAGTCCTGCGACACCTTCAACCCCCTTGGCCCGTGGCTCGTGACGAGCGACGAGATTCCCGACCCGCAAACGCTGAACTTGTGGCTCAACATCGACGATCGACGCGAGCAGACTGGCCACACCTCCGACATGATCTTCTCCGTCGAGCACATCGTCTGGTTTGTGAGCCAGTTCATGGTTCTTGAACCGGGCGACCTGATAAACACCGGGACGCCAGATGGTGTCGGACTCAGCAAGACGCCACCCCGCTACCTACAGCCTGGTCGCGAAATGCATCTCGGAATCGACTCACTGGGCGAGCAAAGGACGAGGACAATCGCTACCCCCCGCTAGCCGGGTGGTTGCGTGCCCGTGCCGCAACGTTAGGGAGCTTCCTCCACCCCGCTGCGGTCTTCGCGGCCCACGAAGCTTGCCGCCTCAACTGCGCCCCTGATCAATTCAACCGTGGATGCAAGATGGCAGCGCAAGGCTTCTGCGGCTGCGAAATGGTCGCCATTTCTAAGGGAATCCACTATCAACCCGTGCTCGTCACTCGCTGCATCATGTCGGTAGTGAAGCGACAGCCGCTGGTAGCGGGCGGAATGCAGCCAGAGTTGGTCAATCAGCTTGAGTCGTCGAGGGGAGCCAGCCAATTCATAGATCGCAAAGTGAAACTCGCGGTTCAAGGCGACAACCGCGGCGTGGTCGCCCTCGGCATGGCGCTCTTGGGCTTGACTGAGATTGTTCAAGAGCATGTCGATCTTTCTCTCATCGCAGCTCGATGCCCGTCTCACCGCTTCACATTCGAGTTCTGTGCGGATGCTGTAAAGGTCGTCGAGGTCGTCTACCGACATTGACGACACCCATGCGCCACGGTTGTGGAACACAGTGACGAATCCTTCGGACTCGAGAATCCGAAACGCCTCGCGCACTGGAATGAAGCTCGTGCCGCACCTCTCAGCGATCACCTTCGGTTGAAGCTTCGACTCTGGCTGATATGTGCCGCCGATAATGCCCTCGCGGAGGTGGCGCACCACGAGTTCCACTGTGCTATTGGGGTCATGCATCGGGTTGAACCATAATCGGCGAGTTCGGCGGCCAAATATTATATCATTCGGCTGGAAACTTTCGCTGCTTGCTCCGCAGGCGACCTGGGTGGACACCCCAATCCGCTGGTAGCAGCCAGGGGCTGCATCCTATGGCGTAGGGCTCAAAGCGTTTAGAGGCCGAAGCCGGTGAAGTCGCCGGACATGTCGGGGGGGCCGTAGTAGATGCGGTTGAGGGCTCGGCGGGCGAACTTCCACTGGCCGTCTTCCAGGCAATATTCGTCGTCGTAGAAGCCGTACATGGTCATGGGGCCTTCGCCGGGTCGCTTGAAGTGCTCTATGACGTACCAGCGCCCGATGCCGGTGCCGGCGTCCTCGTCGAGGTCGGCCCAGCCGTTGAGGTAGGCGTGGATCACCCCGTCGAGACGGGCCAGCATGCCCTGCCAGGATGTTGAGATCTCGTCCCGCCCGGTCTTGGTCATCGGGCCCATCTCCCACACTGCGTCGGTGGCCCAGGTTGCCGCCCACTGCCCGGAGTCGAAGCGGCACACACCGTCGGAGTAGCGGGCCAACAGGGTGCGGATCTCTTCTGACATGGCGCCTCAGGCTAGTGGGGTGTAGCGCCAGCCGATGATCTTGTCGTAGTCCATGGCGCCGTCGGGGAAGACGGTGAAGTTATTCCGCTGCTCCTCCAGCGCCGGCTTGGCTTCGGAATACGGGGTGCCCACCTCGTACATGACGAGGTGCTGAAACGGCATCCCGTTGGGACCGATTTCACCGTGGTCGATGGCCCATTGGGGGGTGAGGATGTTGTCGGCGGCCCAAAAGCGCCGCCCGGTGAGGAAGCCAGGAGTCGCCATGACTTCCCGATAGTGGATGGTGTACCAGTGCTCAAACCACCCAAGGTTGCCCGTGGTGGGGTTGGCCAGCGATATCCCGAGGTGGTCAACCTCATCGGGGGTGGCCGCCCTTATCTGCGGACCGGTCTGAGTGAAGGCCCAACTGGCCGTGGCGTCGTGGTCGAGACTGTCGCCGGGCCGCATGGAATAGTCGTCTTTGGTTGTGATCGCCTGGATAACCGAGGGCAGGTGGCCCTCGATCTCATATACGGCCAAGAACTCGAACGGCATCGCCAGATCGGCCCGGTCGGCGTGGGTGCGCATCCACTCGGGCGTCAGCAGGTCGGCATCGGGGCTCATTTGGTAGCGTCGCCCGCTGACCACCCCCTCGCACGACGCGACCTCTTGGGTATGGATTTCGTGCCACTGGTGGTACAGGGCCTCCTGGCCGATCACCGGGTTGGTGAATGTCAACAGCACATGGCGGTCGGAGTCGCTCACAGATCACCACGGTACGCTGATCGCAGATGGTCTTATGGGTAGCCGCGCTGGTGATCGCCGGGATGATGCTCGCGGTTTGGGCCATCAGCGTGGCGATTCGAGACGCCAGCATCGTCGACATCTTCTGGGGCTTTGGCTTTGTGGTGGTGGCCTGGGTGTGTTTGGCGGTCACCGACGGCCACGGGGTGCGAGCCGCGCTACTGGCGGCCATGGCCACCACATGGGGGTTGCGGCTTGCCATCTACCTGGGGATTCGCAACATTGGCAAGGGAGAGGACTACCGCTACCAGGCCATGCGCCGCCGGGCCGGTGACCGATTCTGGATCACCAGCCTAGGCCGGGTTTTCGGACTGCAAGGTGCGGTGATGTGGGTGGTATCGCTTCCCCTCCAAATCGGCATCAGCGAGGCCGATAGGGGCTGGACCCCGCTGTGGGTAATCGGGGCAGTGGTGTTCGTGGTCGGCTATGGGTTCGAGGCCGTCGGCGACTGGCAGCTCGCCCGGTTCAAGGCCGACCCCGCCAACGCCGGCCAAGTAATGGATCGAGGCCTGTGGCGCTACAGCCGTCACCCCAACTACTTCGGCGATGCCACCGCGTGGTGGGGTATCGGTCTAGTAGCCGCCTCCACTCTCATCGGAATCGTGGGGCTGATTGGCCCGGCCGTCATTACCTGGCTGTTGCTCCGAGTGTCGGGGGTGCCGATGGTGGAACACCGCTTGGCGAAGACCCGCCCGGGTTACCAGGAGTACGTCCAGCAGACCAGCGCCTTTCTGCCCCGTCGCCCGAAGGCTGTGTGATCACGGGAACCTGACATGATGTCTTGACTGCTCCGCTGGCCGAAACCCAATAGGAGAGTGCCACCGTTCCGACCCCACTTTCGACCGGATCGTCCAACAGGCCTCCCCTTAGGCCGGACTGGGTGCTAATGCAGAAAATAGCACTACAGACATGTCATTAGGTGATGCTCTGCGAGTTAGCCCTGTCTCGTCGACGACGTAAACGGGTAAGCTAACCGGCATGCCGCGGAACCGGTGGCCCAGAGGGAGCAGACGGGGCGGGCAATTTGCTCCCACACCGCGTACCGATGCGGCCACCGCACCGATGGACCATCCCATCGACCTGACAAGGCAAGTTGACGAGGACGCGACAACAAGCAGTTCTGACGGCGCGGGCGATTGCCGGGCTTGGATGGAAATCTCCGATTCAAAGCGGCAAGCTCTCATGAAAGAGGCCGATGTGCATCTAGCCGGGCTAATCGAGGAGTTTGGCGAGCCATCGCCCGAGCAGATGGCTCGCGCCGAGAACTTCGTGGAGAGCATCAGAAACGCGGCAGTTGCAAATTCCAGCACATGACGCGGCTGATACTCGATTCTGGGGCGATCGACCGGTTTGCGAGTCCGCTCAACCCGAGCACTCCACCCCCGGCAGCACGCAGAGCATTTCGAATAGGAGGTTGGCGGCGGTTAGGGCGGTGGCGCCGGTGGGGTCGTAGATGGGGGAAACTTCCACCAGGTCGCAGCCGACGAGGTCTAAGCCTCGGCAGCCTCGGATGATTTCGAGGGCTTGGGGGGCGGTGAGGCCGCCGATCTCGGGGGTGCCGGTGCCAGGGGCGAAGGCGGGGTCGAGGGCGTCGATGTCGAAGCTCATGTACACCGGTCCGCCGCCCACCTTCTCGCGCACCTCGGCCATGAGGGGTTCCAGCGAGCGGTTCCAGCACTCCTCAACTTGCACCACCCGGAAGCCCTGCTCCCGCGACCAGTCGAAGTCGTCGGCGGCATAGCCGGTGCCCCGCACTCCGATCTGGGCCACTCGGTGGGTGTCGAGCAGCCCCTCCTCCACCGCTCGGCGAAACGGGGTGCCGTGGGCGATGGCCTCGTCGAACATGTGGTCGTTGATGTCGGTGTGGGCGTCCACGTGGATCAGCCCCAGCGGGCCGTGCTTGCGCCGCATGGCCCGCATAATCGGCAGGGCGATGGTGTGGTCGCCCCCCATCGTTACCGCGATCACGTCGTTGCCGAGCAGATCGTCGTAGAAGGCCTCGATGCGGGCCACGGCGTCGGCCAGGTTGTAGGGGTTGGTGGCCACGTCGCCGATGTCGTCGATGCGCAGGCTGTCGAACGGCGCCGCCCGGGTGGCCATGTTGTAGGGGCGAACCAGCACCGACTCGTTGCGGATGCCCCTCGGGCCAAAGCGGGCGCCCGGCCGGTTGGACGTGCCGATGTCGATCGGCACGCCCACGACGGCGACATCAAGGTCGGCCGCCGCCGACCGGCCGGGAAGCCGCATGAAGGTGGCGATGCCCGCGAAGCGGGGCATCTCATTGCCCCCGAGGGGTTGAGGCACGTCGGCCACCATGAGTCCCTAGCGGGCTGAGGCGATCAGCCCTTGGCCTCGATGAAGGCGTCGGAGAACTTCACCTCGAAGTCGCCGGTGTCCTGGATCTCCTCCAAGATCGCCACCGGGGCAACACCGGGAGTGCTCAAGAACCCCTGGAGGTCTTCATCGAGCCCGCCGAACGCGGCCGCATTGGGAGTGGAGTAGTAGTTCCAGTTCGACAGGGCGGCGCCCTGCTCGGCGGTGAGCAGCCAGTTGATGAAGGTGTGGGCAGTACACGGGCTGCCGGCGTCGAACGGGATGGCCATGTTGTCGATCCAGCGAGTGCCGCCCTCGTCGGGCACGAAGTACACGTACTGCGACGGATCGTCGGTCTCCAGGAACTGAGTGAACATGTCGCCCGAGTATCCGTGGGCGATCACCGTCTCACCGGTGGTGAGGAACTCGTCGGCCGAGTCGGTGTTGAACGCCGCGAGACGGCCGCGGGCGCTGGCCACCAGATCGGTGGCTTGCTGCAGGGCGTCCTCGTCGGTGGAGTTCAGTGAGTAGCCCAGGTACTTGAGGGCCGCGCCGATCGTCTCCCGAGGATCGTTGAGCAGCGAGATCGAGCCGCTGTACTCATCGGCGATGGCCGGATCGAAGATCAGACCCCAGGAGCGGGGGAAGTCGGCGCCCAGCGCGGCGGTGTCCACCGCGATGCCGGTGGTGCCCCACTGATAGGGAACCGAATAGTCGCCCGCCGGGTCGTAGATCAGATTGCGGAAATCGTCTGAGACGTTGGCGATGTTGGGGATGGCGTCCTTGTTCAGCGGCTGGACGGTTCCGCCGGCGATGAGGATGGCCACCATGTAGTCCGACGGCACGATCAGGTCGTAGCCCGAGTTGCCCGCCGCCACAATGGGCTGCATGGCCTCGTTGGAGTCGTAGACGTCCATGGTCACGCTCACGTCGTACTCATCTGAGAACGCGGCGAGCTGCTCCTCGTCGATGTACTCGGCCCAGTTGTAGATGTTGAGATTGCCGTCGGTCTCGTTCACCTCGCAGTCGGCGATTGCACCTCCGTCATCGTCGTCGTCACCGCACGCTGCGGCTGCCAGCGCAAAGGCCAGCAGCACAGACAGCAGGCAAAAGAGTCTGCGGTTCTTCATGGGTTTTCCTCTTTTCATGTTGTGGTCATGGTATTGGTTTTGGCGGACACTGGTTCCCCGCCGGCCCGCAGCGCAGGGCGCAGGCCGCGGCCGCTGAATTGCTGGAAGAGCAGCGACAAGGCGACTAGGAAGACCGAGGCGGCCAGCATGATCACCGATGTGGCGTTGATCAGCGGCGTCACCCCTCGGCGGATGAGGCCGAAAACGAAGACCGGAAGCGTGGTGGCGCCGGGGCCGGCGGCGAACTGGGTGATTACCACATCGTCGAGCGACAGGGTGAGGGCGAGGAGAGCCCCGCCGGCGACACCGGGAACGATCTGGGGGAAGGTCACATAGCGGAACGTCTTCCACCGGGTGGCGTAGAGGTCGAGGGCGGCCTCCTCGAGCACCTCGCTCATGCCCGCCAGTCGAGCCCGTACCACCACCGAGACGAAGCTGATGTTGAAGGCGATGTGGCTGATGGTGATGGAGCCGAGCCCCTTTTGGAGGTTCAACCCGAACAGCGTGTCGAGCACGTCGAAGAACTCCGAGAAGAACAGCAGCATCATCACCGCCATCGTCACGTCGGGGATGATGATCGGGAGATACAGCAGGGCGTCGAACACCTTGCGGCCTCGGAACTTGAACCGCTCCAGCGCCAGTGCCGCCAGCGTGCCCAGCACCACCGATATAAGGGTGGAGAGCAGGGCCACCCGGACCGACACCCACACCGCGCTCTGAAGCTGATTGTGCTCCACGAACTCCTGGTACCACTCCAGCGTGAAACCGCCCCACCGGCCCACGTTGCGGTCGTCGCTGAAGGAGAACACCAACAACACGAAGATGGGGGCAAAAAAGAACAGGTAGACGAGCCAGGAGTGGACCGACAGCGCGATCTTGGTGGCGCCCCGGGGCTGCACGGTGCTGCTCATAGGTTTCTGCCCCCCGTGCGGAAGTACACCAGGGTGGCCACCAGCATCACTGCCATCAGCACGAACGAGAGCGACGCCCCCACCGGCCAGTTCCGGGCGGTGAGGAACTGGGTGACGATATAGGAGCCGAGCAAGGTGGTCTTGGCCCCGCCCAGGATCTCCGGGGTCACGTAGGCGCCGAGGCTGGGGACGAAGACCAGGATCGAGCCGGCGATCACCCCCGGCATAGACAGCGGGAGCAGTACCCGCCGAAACGCCTGGAAGCCCGACGCATACAGATCGCGGCTGGCCTCCATCAGGCTCAGGTCGATCCGCTCGATCGACGCATACAGGGGCAAGACCATGAACGGCAAGAAGCCGTAGACCAGCCCGATCACCACCGCCGATGTGGTGAACAACAATTCCCGCTCTCCCAGGCCGATGGCTTCGGAGACGTTGGTGAACAGCCCGTCATTGCCCAGCAGGACCCTCCACGCATAGTTGCGCACCAAGAAGTTGGTCCAAAACGGGATCATCACGAACACCAGCATCAGGTTGCGGACCACCGGCCGGCGGGTGGCAATGAAATAGGCGAAGGGGTAGGCCGCCACCAGGCAGATCAGCGTGGTGAGGAGGGCCAGCCACAGTGACCGGAACAAGATGTCGCGCACGATGGGCTCGCTCAGCTTGCGGTAGGCGTTGAGATTCCAGCCCGACAGATCGGTGCCGCCAAACCGGTTCCGGGTGGCGAACGAATACATGAACACGATCACCAGCGGGACGGCGAAGAACAGCACCAGATAGGCGTAGGCGGGCAGCGACAGCAACAGGCCCCGCCGCGACGCGGCTCGGTTGGCCGCCTTCTCGAACTCGGGAGTGGCGACCTCGGCTTCCCGCCGTTCTTCGACGACTGTCATGCCCGTACCACCGTGACGGCGTCCGGCGCCCACGACACCGCCACGTCGTCGCCCACGTAGGGCCGGAACCCGCCGGGCTGGTTCTCGAGCCGGACCTCCAGCTCAGTCCATTCGTTGGCCACCGTGTACACCAACGCGTTGCCCAGGTAGGTGACGCTCTCCAAGCGCCCGGATATCGAGGTGTGGCCGACGGGCACCGCAGCCACCGGGTGCATCTCAACCCGCTCCGGTCGAAGGCACAACGCCACCCGGGTGCCCACCGGCACATCGGACCGGCCGGGGATGTGGGTGCCGTCGGCCAAGCACACCGTGTCGCCCGACACCACCGACGCGTCGATCAGGTTGGACTGGCCGATGAAGTTGGCCACGAACCGGTTCACCGGGCGTTCGTAGATGCCCTCCGGAGTGCCTACCTGGAGGAGTTCGCCCTCATTCATCACCCCGATCCGGTCGGCCATGGTCAGGGCCTCTTCTTGGTCGTGGGTGACGAACACGAAGGTGATGCCCACCTCGCGCTGGAGCGCCTTCAGCTCGCGCTGCATCTCCTGGCGCAATTTGAGGTCGAGGGCCCCCAGCGGTTCGTCCAACAACAGCACCTTGGGCCGGTTGACCAGCGCACGGGCCAATGCCACCCGCTGGCGCTGGCCTCCCGAGAGTTGCTGAGACCGGCGCTGCTCGAGCCCTTCGAGGCGAACCAGGCTGATGGCCTCCTGCACCCGCCCGGCGATCTCGGCCTTGGCCACCCGCTGCATCTTGAGCCCGAAGGCCACGTTGGCCTCCACCGTCATGTGGGGGAACAGGGCGTAGTCCTGGAAGACGGTGTTGACCGGCCGCTTGTTGGGCGGCAGAGTGCCCACCTCGTCGCCGAAGATCTTGAGGCTGCCCTCGGTGGGGAACTCGAGCCCGGCGATCATGCGCAGCGTGGTGGTCTTGCCGCATCCCGACGGCCCGAGCAGGGCGAAGAACTCGCCGTCGGCAATCTCCAGGTCCACTTTTTCCACCGCAACCACCGCGCCAAATCTCTTGGTGATGGCTGTGAGCTGCACCGCTGCGCTTGTGCCGTCCACTGGATGATCCCCCCCGCCGCCCATCAGCCGGTGCCCCAGTTGTAGGTCTGCTTGACCAGCCTCAGGTAGTGCAGCGTTTCGATGTCGATGACCCCCGGAATGGCCCGCACACGGTCGTTGACCACCGAAATGAACGCCTCGCTGTCGGCGCACACGATCTCGGCGATTACGTCGAACCGCCCGGCCACGATCACCACGTACTCTGCCTCATTGATCTCGGCCAGAGCTTCGGCCACGCTCCGGGCATCGCCCGAAACGTTGATGCCTATCCACGCCTGGTAACCCACTCCGAGCCCGACCGGGTCGGTCACCGCCACGATCTGGACCACTCCCCGCTCCATCAGCCGGTTGACCCGTTGGCGGGTGGCGGCCTGAGAGAGCCCGACCAGAGGCGCGATCTGGGCGTAGGGCATGCGGCCATCGCCTTGCAGCTCGCGGATGATGGCCTTGTCGATCTCGTCGAGGTCGAACACCGCAGCCATCAGTCCGGTCGCTTCCTAGTGGTCCGTTTGTGAACTGGCAGGGGCGGTCATCGGCTGAACCTTCCCTGGGCTTCGGTGAGCACCTTGCGCAGCGTTTGGTTGATGCGGTCGAACTCCTCAGGGCCGGCGACAAGGGGCGGTGAGAGCTGGATCACCGGCTCTCCCCGGTCGTCGGCCCGGCAGATCAATCCCAAATCGAGGAGGCGGTTGGTGAGAAAGTCCCGCAGCAGCGATTCGGCCTCTTCCTCGGAGAACGACTCTCTGGTGCCGCGGTCCTTCACCAACTCGATCCCGTAGAAGTAGCCCATGCCCCGAACCTCTCCGACAATGGGGAGGTCGCACAGGTCTTCCAGGGCAGACCGGAATGCGCCCTCATTGGCCTTCACATGGTCGAGCAGTTGTTCTTTCTCGAAGATGTCGAGGTTGGCCAAGGCCACCGCGCAGCTCACCGGGTGCCCGGCAAACGTGAAGCCGTGCAAGAACGACTCATCGGTGCCCACGAACGGCTCGGCGATGCGGTCACTGGCGATCATGGCCCCCAGTGGCGCATAGCCCGACGTCATCCCCTTGGCGCAGGTGATGATGTCGGGCAGATAGTCGAGCCGCTCTGAGCCGAACATGCTTCCCAAGCGGCCGAAAGCGCAGATGACCTCGTCGGACACCAGCAGGATCCCGTAGCGGTCGCAGATCTCGCGCACCCGGGCGAAGTAGCCGTCAGGGGGCACGAAACACCCCCCGGCGTTCTGCACCGGCTCCAAGAACACTGCGGCCACCGTCTCGGGGCCGGCCCGCAATATGGCCTGCTCGATGTCGTCGGCGCACCCCAGCGTGCAGCCGGGGCAGTCGGCGCACAGCTTGCACCGGTATCGGTTGGTGTTGGCCGCGTGGGACACGCCGGGCACCAACGGCTCGAAGGGCTCGCGCAACACTTCGAGGCCGGTGATCGACAGCGCTCCCATCGAAGTGCCGTGGTAGGAGAGGTGGCGGCTGATCACCTTGTGCCGTTCAGGCTGGCCGATCACCCTGAAGTACTGGCGGGCCAGCTTCCAAGCCGATTCGACCGACTCCGACCCCCCGCTGGTGAAGAACACCCGGTTCAAATCACCGGGGGCCAGCGAGGCAAGACGCGCGGCCAACTCCACCGCTCCAGGGTGGGCGTAGGTCCAGATGGGAAAATAGGCAAGCTGCGATGCCTGGCGCCCGGCGGCCTCGGCCAGTTCGACTCGGCCATGGCCCACCTGGGAGACGAACAGCCCGGCCAAACCGTCTAGGTATTGGTTGCCGTTGGTGTCCCAGACATAGCAGCCATCGCCTCGCTCCACGATGCGCATGCGGTCGACGGCGCTGCCGATGCTGCTGAAGTGGCCCCACAAGTGGCGATCGGCCAACGCAATCAATTCATCATGCTGCACCGGTAGCGTCCCCCTACTCCGCTTGGTGAACACCGATTTAACACCAATTTGACCACTAGCGCAACCAAATCAGTTGCCAGAAATGATTCTACAACTAGTTCTTGTCTCAAGAGGGGCTTGATTGTGCAGGTTTGGTGCTGCAATATGAGCGATGTGCCTAACAGAACGGGGGCAGCACGATGATGCTGAAGGACAACTACATCAACGGGAAATTTCAACCGGCCATCGAAGGAGTTACCGATTCGGTGGTGAATCCGGCCACCGGCAAGGTGATAGGCGAGGTGGCGTCCAGTTCGGCGGCCGATGTGGACGCTGCGGTCACCGCGGCAGCCGCAGCCTTCCCCGAATGGTCGGCCAAGACCCCGAGGGAGCGCAGCGAGATCCTCCACAAGGTGGCCGACATCGTGGAGGAGAACGTCGAGGAACTGTCTCAACTCGAGTGCGAGAACGTGGGCAAGCCGGTGTCGATCATCGAGTTCGAGATGGATCAGCTTTGCGACAACTGGCGGTTCTTCGCCTCCGCAGGGCGTTTCCTCGACGGCAAGGCGGCCGGTGAGTACCTCGAGGGCTACACCTCGATGGTGCGACGCGATCCCATTGGGGTGGTGGGCTCGATCGCCCCGTGGAACTATCCGCTGTTCATGGCCACCTGGAAGCTCGGCCCGCCGCTGGCTGTCGGCAACACCGTGGTGTTGAAGCCGTCCGAGCTCACGCCCTACACCACGCTGAGGCTGGCCGAGCTGCTCGATGGCGTGCTTCCTCCCGGGGTCTTCAACGTGGTGTGCGGGCAGGGCCGGTCTGCCGGCGTGCCGCTGGTGCAGCACCCCGATGTGGCCATGGTGTCACTCACCGGGTCGGTGGCCGCGGGCAAGTCGGTGGCCCAGGAGGCGTCGGACTCGCTCAAGCGGGTGCATCTCGAATTGGGAGGCAAGGCCCCGGTGATCGTGTTCGACGACGCCGATATCGAGGCAGTGGTGGCCAATCTGCGGGACAACAGCTTTTACAACACCGGCCAAGACTGCACCGCGCCGTGCCGGGTTATTGCCGGCGCCAAGGTACACGACGACTTCGTGGCCCAGCTGACCGACGCGGCAGGCACCGTGGTGACCGGCGACCCCGCTGATGAGGACACCGAGATGGGCCCGCTGGTGTCTGGCATGCAGCTCGACCGGGTGGCGGGGTTCGTCGACCGGGCGGCCGAAGCCGGCGCGGAGATAACCATTGGGGGCGCCTCGGGCGACAGTGACGGTTACTACTACCAACCCTCGGTGGTGGTCGGGGTGAACCAGGCGTCGGAGATCGTGCAACGGGAGGTGTTCGGCCCAGTCATAACCGTGCAGGCGGTCCCCGACGAGGAGACCGCGCTGGCCTGGGCCAACGACTGCGACTACGGACTGGCCGCCAGCGTGTGGACCAACGACGTGGGCCGGGCCATGCGCATGGCCAGGGGCCTTCAGTTCGGCACGGTGTGGGTGAACGACCACATCCCGATCATCTCGGAAATGCCCCACGGCGGTTTCAAGCAGTCGGGCTACGGCAAGGACATGTCGCTCTACGCGCTCGACCACTACACCGAGCTCAAGCACGTCATGGTGAAGCACTGAGCGACCGCAACTGGGCACCGGTGGCGCTGGCCGCGGCGCGCCCCGAGGTGTTCTGGTCGGATCGCGGCGACGCCCCGGCCGCGACTTCGCCGTTAGCCGGAACAGTCGAAGTCGACCTGGTGGTGATAGGCGGCGGTTTCACCGGATTGTGGGCTGCGCTCCAGGCATTGGAAGACCAGCCCGGTATACGGGTGACGGTGCTGGAAGCCGAGCAGTGCGGGTTCGGGGCCAGCTCCCGCAACGGCGGATTCTGCGACTCGTCGCTCACCCACGGGCTGGCCAATGGGATGAGACATTGGCCTGACGAGATTGAAACTCTGGTCCGGCTTGGCCGGGAGAATCTGGCTGGGCTGGCCGCCAGTTTGGGGCAGCACGGCATCGACGCCGACTTCTCACTAAGCCCCGAGATCGGAGTGGCCACCGAGCCCTGGCACTTGGAGGGGCTGGCCGGGGACATCGAGCACTATCGGGCCTACGGGGAGGACGTCGACCTGCTAGATGCCGATCAGATGCGGGCCCGAGTGCATTCGCCCACCTACCTCGGGGGAATGATCCGGCGCAACGATGTGGCTTTGGTCGATCCGGCCCGACTGGTGTGGGGGTTGCGGGCGGGCGTCGAGGGTCAGGGAGGCGACGTGTTCGATCTGAGCCCGGCGCTGTCGATCAACCGCGTGGGCAGCCGCCTGGCCATCGACACACCGGGCGGCAGGGTGTTGGCCGACCGGGCCGTGATGGCCACCAACGCCTATCCCGGTCCGGTGAGGCGTCCCCGCCGCTACACGATTCCGGTCTACGACCACGTGCTGATGACCGAGCCCCTGTCAGCCGAGCAGATGGCCTCGATCGGCTGGGCCGGCCGGGAGGGGTTGGGGGATGTGTCGAACCAGTTCCACTATTACCGGCTGTCGGCCGACAATCGGATCCTGTGGGGCGGCTACGACGCCACCTACCACTTCAACAACGGGGTGGGTGATCGCCACGATCAGAGCGAGACGACTCATTTGCGGCTGGCTGAGCATTTCTTCGAGACGTTTCCCCAGCTTGAAGGGCTGTCGTTCAGCCACCGCTGGGGCGGGCCCATCGGCACCACCACCCGGTTCACCGCCGCCTGGGGCACCGCCTGCCGGGGCCGCCTGGCGTGGGTGGCGGGCTACACCGGCCTCGGTGTGGGCGCCAGCCGATTCGGCGCCCGGGTGGCCCTCGATCTGGTGCAAGGCCAATCCACTGAGAGGACCGAGCTCAAGATGGTGCGCAAGCCCCCGGTGCCGTTTCCCCCGGAACCGGCCCGTTGGGCCGGCGTGCAACTCACTCGCAAGGCCCTTCAGCGGTCGGATCGGCGCAGCGGAAAGCGAGGGGCTTGGCTGAGCCTGCTCGACCGGTTCGGCGTGGGGTTCGACTCATGAGCGACCGCTACCGCGACCGGTCGTTCTGGCACGACACCTGCGGGGGGTCGCTTGAGCCCCGCCCTGGCCTGGGAGGCGATGCCGATGTGGATGTCGCCATCGTGGGCGGTGGATACACCGGGCTGTGGACGGCCTACTACCTGTTGTCGATCGATCCGACAATCCGGGTGATGGTCATCGAGCGCGACATCGTGGGTTTTGGCGCTTCGGGCCGCAACGGCGGCTGGTGCGTGGGGGAGTTGGCGGCCGGGCCCCAGCGGCACGAGGCCGTAGCGGGCAACGATGCGGCCCGCCGGTTTCTCCACGCTCTGCACGATTCGGTCGACGAGGTGGGTCGGGTGGCCGAGCGCGAGGCAATCGACTGCCACTACGCCAAGGGCGGCGCGATCCGCCTGGCCCGGAACCGGGCTCATCTCGCCCGCCAGCGGGGGCAGGTCGAGCTGCATCAGAGCGCCTACGGGTTGACCGATAGCGACATGCGGATGCTCAGTGCCGACGAGGCCCGCGCGCAGGTGTCCGCCACTGATGTGGTGGGGGGCATGTTCTTCGCCCACACCGCGGCCCTCCACCCGGCCCGTCTGGTTCGTGGACTCGGCGATGCTGTTGAGCGCCTGGGCGGCACGATTGTCGAGGGCACGGCCGCAACCGCCATCGAACCCGGTCGGGTTGCAACCGACCGGGGGGACGTTCGAACCGAGATCGTGGTGCGAGCCCTGGAGGGCTACACCGGCACGCTGGAGGGGACCCGCCGGTCGCTGGCGCCGTTGTATTCCCTGATGGTGGCCACAGAGCCCATCGACGATGCGCTCTGGGCAGACATCGGATTGGCCCACCGGCAGACGTTCACCGACGACCGGTTCATGGTGATCTACGGGCAGCGGACCGCCGACGGGCGGATCGCGTTCGGAGGACGGGGGGCGCCTTACAACTTCGGCTCCAGGATCGTCAGCTCGGTGGAGCAGAGATCGCGCACCCACGATCGCATTGTCAAGACTCTGGTGGAGCTGCTGCCCATGCTCTCTGATGTGGCCATCACCCACCGCTGGGGCGGCGTGCTCGGCGTGCCCCGCGACTGGTTCCCCGCAGTGGGTCTTGATCGGGACAGAGGCATGGCCTGGGGCGGAGGCTATGTCGGCGAAGGGGTGGCGGCCGCCAACCTGGCCGGACGAACGCTGGCCGAGCTGATCACCGAGACCGATTCCCCCCGCATCGACTTGCCCTGGGTGGGTCACCGGTCGCGGCGATGGGCGCCCGAGCCGCTGCGGTGGCTCGGCATCAATGGGGCCCTGAGGATCATGGGCATGGCCGACCGCTCAGAGGCGATCACCGGCCGAAGATCCCGGCTAGCCCGAATGATGCAGCGGGTGCTGAGCTGACCAGCGGCTAAGCCATCCCCGGACGGGCCAATTCAAATGTTTCGGCGGCAACGGCCAGGATCTCGCCCCGGTCGGCCTCCAGGATGTATCCGGCGGCAATGGTCTGGTCGAGGGCAGCGGCAAACACAGCGAGGTAGCCGTGGCGGCCCCCGGGATAGAGCCGGGCGATGGCACTTGGTTCCAAGGGGGCGGTGGTGCCGAAGAGGAGGGCAAAACCCCTACCCTTTTGCCCTTCCCCGGAGAGCACCCTGATGGGCGCGTCGACCCACGGGTTGCGGATGCCGCCGAGGGCGTTGCCCAGTTCATCTCGTCGGCAGGTCTTGCCGTCGTCGTCCAATTCCAACCGGGGGGCGGCGGGGGGCGGCTCTCCGTGCCTGGCCCAGCGGTTGAGGTGCTCAAGGGCGGCTTGGGCCACGTAGTGCTGATGCGGTGCTGAGTTGATGGGTTTTTCCACGGTCACGAACGCCGGCTCGGGGGTCGGCTCGAGCATTCGGGCCAATTCCCCCGGGGCGAGCTGACCTCCGTCGGCTCGCGACGCCACTAGCAGGTAGGTATCGGCGTGTGAAGCCCCGGGCAGTTCCCAAACTCGGACATTGCCACCATCGGGTTGCTGTATTGCCCCGTTTAGCAGCACGGTCACGTCGGTCTCGCTGCTCAGCAGCAGTACTGGTACCCGGACGTCGGAGCGGACCTGCTCAGGGCGGTCAGTCATCGCGTTGTACCGCTCGTCGACCACTCGGGGGCCGAAGGTCCCGTTGAGGTCGGCCCGAGTTCCGGGACGACCGTGGAGCAAGAATCCGTCGAACACTTGTACTAGGGGATCGATCGCGTTGGCATAGGTGGCCAGAAACGCCGCCGATTGCGACTCACCCACCGCCAACAGCCGCTCGGGAACCAGATCGTCCAGCAGCGGAGCACCGCCTTGGCGCAACACCCGGCCTGCCTGGGTGAAGATGTCGAAGCTGAAGGCGTCGCCGGGATGGGACAGATGCCCGTAGCGCTGCGGCTTGTACAGCTTGAGATGGATGCCCTCGGCCAAGCCGCCGCCGTCGATGCCCGCTTTCTGGGCCGATACCCCCACCCATGCATCGCCCCTTCGGATGATGTGGCGGTGCATGTAGTCCCAGTCGGGGGAGGCGTCCATGCCCCCCGACACGTTCAGCCACTCCACCACCACTGTTCCGCTGAAATCGGCCGCAGCCGCCGGGCGGCGCACCAACAGCCGGGTGATAAACGGCGCCCACTCGGCCGGTTCGGCGGCAATCTTCCCGTTTCGCGGAAGCTCTCCAACCGCCCGGTACGACTGGGCCTGGCCCCGTGCTTCGAATTCGGCTTCCAGGTAGCCCAGCTCTTCTAGGTCATAGCTGCGGCGGATCAGTACCGGAGGGGTGCCGGGAAGTTCCTCTATAGCGACGGGGGTTGGCGTGGTCACCATGGCGTGTCTCCCCTTACTCCTGTTCAACGTCGGCAGAGAACTCGTTGGCCACCTCGGGTTCGGGTGACCGCAACAGGATCGATTCGATTCCGAACGTGGGGGCGGCGAACAAGGCGGCCATGCAGGAAACCAGGCCGTGAGCCACCTCGTCGGCCTGCATGATTCCGGTGCGAAACCCTTGGCGCTGCCAGTGTGGTATAGCCGCTCCGAAGGCTTCGGGATCGAAGGAATTTGCGAACTCGGTAGGCATGGTCGGCCCCAAGATGACCGTGACGAACCGCCGGTTGCCGAGCATCTCAGTGCGCCACCCATCCATGGTCGCCTCCAAGGCCCGCTTGGACGCGGCATAGGGAACCAGCGAATGGCGGGGCATCGAGGAGGAGTCTGAAGACACTGCGGCCACCACCGCGTCCTCGCTGAGATGGGGGAGGGCCGCGTTGATTACCAGGTTGGGCCCAAAAGTGTTTACGCCGAAGACCCTCTGCCAGTCAACTTGGGTGAGTTCCGACATTGGAGCCATGGGCGATGTGCCCGAGGTGTAGACGATGCCGTCGAGTCCTCCCAGCGCTTCCACAGCTTCGCTCACCCCTTGCTGAATGCTGGCGGGGTCGAGTACGTCTATGGTCGCCACATGGCCGCCCCCGGCCTCGGCCACCGCGGCCTCCAGCTCATCGCGGCGCCGGGCCGCGAACGCAACGTCGGCACCATGTCGCTGGAGGGCGATGGCGGTGGCTCGACCCAGCCCCGATGACGCACCCACCACCAGGATCTTGCGGTCATTCAGTGCTTCCATCTGCTCCCCCTCCGAGGGCCTCAGCCAGCCAATTCTGCCAGAGGGCTCCGTCCCGCTCGGCGGCCTCGGTCCCGTCGCCGCCGTAAAGGTACAGCCACACCGAGGCCCCGGCGTGCTCGCCGTAGGACTCCACGGTCACGAACCCGGTTCCTGGCGCGGGCTGATCGAGCAGCAGGACAATTCTCCACGCTGCGGCATCCACCACCGTGCCGGCTAGCGGGGGAGCTCCAAGGGCGTTGACCTCGATCCGCTCCCCTGTGGCCGGAGCCGAAGGGATGCCCAGCGCGTCGGTAAGCACGCCCCAGGCCTCATCACGGGAACCAGCCCACATCCCCACGGGCAGCACCGACGCCGCGGTCTGACCGGCAAAATGCTCCATGTGCAGCTTGAGATTGAACAGGAACAACCCCCAGCCCTCCACCATGCTGTCGTACTGGGCGTCCCACTCGCCCCCCTGGCCGAACCCGGTGTTCACCAACTTCACCATGCATCGATTGTCGCCCCGAGGCTCCACCGTCCACTCGAACGCCAGCCCCTCCACCCCCTCGCCACCGTCGAAGCACACCCGACGTGGCGGCGCCCAAACCGCCACCCGCCCGGGAATCTGCATCTCCGGCCCCGGCCCAAACGAGGCCATGGCCGCTCCTCCCGCGCGTTCCTCCACTGTGTGGGGCACATACCAAGACGAGATCCCCGGCCCGGTCGCCACCGCCCGCCACACCTCCTCTGGCGTCCCCGAAACCTCTACCTCCAACTCAATCGAACGCCGCTCATCACCCATGGTGTTCACAGTAGTGGTGTGTCGCTGGCCAGGGGCGAAGGCAAACTGCTTTTTGTGACTATATTATGGGACTATAATTTGTTTAGTTGATGGGTTTATGAACAGGAACTACTCTAATATAGATGAAAGTTATTGTAATGGAACAAGAAATGTCAGATTATGGCCAACAAACTCGCACGGTGGCGGCGCGGGAGTTCAAGACTCACTGCCTCCAGCTGATTCGCGAGGTCGGCGAAACCGGCGAAGAGATCATCATTACCCGTCACAAGAAGCCCGTCGCCCGGCTCGCCCCCGTCAAGAAGGAGTTTGTCCCCTTGAGCGGGATCGACAAAGGGCGGCTCAAGATCTACGGCGACATCGTGTCCTCGGTGTGGGAGGACGAGTCATTCGACATGGAGGACAACCCCGACAAAGTCCTTGACCCCGTTGCCTGGTACAAGCGTCATGATAACGGTTGACACTCACTCATTGATTTGGTTGAGGTGTTCGGACGACCGGCTAGGTAGCCACACCGATGCATTGCTAACCCAGGCCCAGTTCGAGGGAGAGCTAGCGGCGTCTGCCGTTGTGTTGGCTGAGGCCACTCGCTTACATCTAGGTGGAAGAGTCGACCTGGGAATGCCGCCGGAGGCATGGGCAGAAAGCTGCATGGACAACGGACTTCACATCATCCCTGTCTCTGCACGGATCGCCATCGAGTCGTCGATGCTGGGCACTTCGGGATTTCACGGGGACCCCTGGGACCGGTTCATCGCCGCCACGGCCATCGTCGGGGGCCACAGCCTGGTAACCGCCGACCGCCAGATCACCCAATGGGCCGAGCGCACTCGCCTCCTAACGGTCATCGACCCTGCGCCTTAGCAGACCTCCCCCACCCACCGCTTCAATTGCCTGCTGGCAATGAGGGCGGCAGGCTGTTGACGATTCGGGCAGTTTCGACTCAGAGGTGGATGAGTCGGCGGAGGTGGCGGATGAGGTTGAAGGGCTCGTCGCACCAGGTGTGCCACCCGTTGGGGTCGACAGTGATGCCGGAGGGTTTGCCGTGTTTGCGGCGGAGGCTGTCGATGGCCCAGTCGATGGGGTCCGGTCAGATTCCCCTATCCAAAACCACGCTATTCAGGTTGAGAGGTGTTCTGGCGATTCGTTTCCTTGGCCCTGAGTCTCTCTCGATAGTAGATGGCAAAGCCGCAGGCGACTGTGAAAAGTAGTAGCAGAATCCATCCCGCCGGGGAGTTGGTACCGCCATACATATCGTTGTCTGTCGTCGCCCAGTCGGCCAGCAATATCGCTCCGGCGGGACCGCAGAGCGCTCCGATTGCTGCAAGCATCGCATCAAGAGGTCGCCACATACGAGTAACACACTACAGCAATCTGTTAGGGCGTGGCGACTAACTCTCTGTCTCAACCAAGGGAGAGCTAAGCACTATTTCATATAACTACATCAATGTTGGCCAATACGAGCCTAATACTAGTTATGTCCGATTATTCAGATGGTTATTGTCGCAGCAGTTGATATACTTGCATGTATGAAGGTTATGCCCTTTGAACAGGGGAAACAGACTGATGGCGGGCTTGTCGGCCCGGTGTGGCCGGAGGCGGTTGACGTTGACGCTTTGTCGTTGTCGGGGCTGCGGGAGCGGCTGGGGCTGATCAAGAAAGCTGAGGCTCGGCTAGCGGCGATGAAGTCGGCGACGCTGGCTGCGTACACCAGCCGAGGGGGCGAGGGGTTGGCCCGTCGTGTGGTTTTGGAAGAGCTTCAGACCTCCAAACAGCAGGCCCGCCGGGAGGTGGAGACCGCCTCTCAGTTCTCTCAGGTACCAGAGACTTTCGAAGCTTTGGGTGCCGGGGAGATTCCCGCGGCCCACGCCGCCAAGATCGCCAAAGCCGCCTCTGAGGGCACGGTCGACGAAACCGTGCTGGTGGAGGCGGCCCGCCGCGAGGATTTCGGCACCTTTTCCCGGACCTTGCGAGACCATCAACACAAGCAGTCAGGCGACGGCGGGAAGTCGCTGTTCAACAGGCAGCGAGAGCGCCGCTCGCTCAGTTTCTTCAAATCGCCCGACGACGGCATGTTCATCCTCAACGGACGGTTCGACCCCGTTGCGGGCAACAGGTTCGAGGCGGCGCTGGCCGCTGAGGAGCGCCGACTGCGCAACGACGACAAGACAGGCGACCAAGCCGCATTCGACCAGCGCCTCGCCGACGCGCTGGAGAGCCTGGTTTGCGCCGATGTCAGCGACGCCAAGCCGCAGGGCACCACGCTGGTGTTGACCGCGGAGTGGGACATGGTCAACAACCAGATTGCTGATGTCCGCCTGCCCGATGGCGATTTGCTGCCCATGGGTGAGGCGCTGCGGCTGGCCTGTGATGCCGACATTCTGCCCTGCGTGTTCAACACCAAGAATCAGGAACTCTGGGTAGGACGCAAACACCGGTTGGCCACCGAGGCCCAGCGGGCCGCCCTCATCGTTCGAGACAGGCACTGCATCGGATGCGGTCGAGCAGCAGTGTGGTGCGAGGCGCACCACATCGAAGAGTGGTACAAGGGTGGCCGCACCGACATCGACAACCTCGTACTGGTGTGTACGAGCTGCCATCACAACATCCACGACGACGACTGGGAAGTACACCGGCGAAGCGACGGCGCCTACGAGCTCAGACCCCCGCCCAAACCCTACGCCCACCTGCGGCCTTGGCAATCCAAACCCGACACGCACTCTCGAGAGGCCGACCCATTCCCCGAAACAGGAATCAGCACTGGATACCCTGTCAACCGCCAGCCAGTGCTGCTGAGCTGACCACGGCCCCCACGGGTGTACGACCCCAGTAGCCTGAGCCACCGCCAGCCACTACTTCTGAGCTGAACATAGTGTCCTACCGGTGTACGACCGCAGCAACTGGCGCGACCGCCAGCCACTATTCCTGAGCCGGGAGAATCTACCGTTGGTATATTTCTGGGCGATGGTATTAGCGATGGCACTATAAGCAATGGCATTAACAGCGGCGCAGCGGGCGAGTTGGGAAGAGAACGGCTTCTTCATCGAGCGGGGGTTCGCTAGCCGGGCTGTTGCCGATGCCATGATCGACCGGATCGTGGAGATCGCGCGAGCCGATGCGGCGGGAGAATCACGGCCCGATCTGTTCATCACTCCCGACAAGACGAACGAGAATCCGGCCACTCCCGAGGCGGGGGTTTCCAAGATCTTTCGGGTGATGCGGGGTGAGCCGGTGTTCCATGAGTTCGCCACCGACCCCCGGCTGCTGTCGATGATGGGCGAGCTCATCGGCCCCGACGTGGACTGCTTTTTGTCGCAGTTCATCTTCAAGCATCCCGGCACCCTCGGCCAGCCTTGGCACCAAGACGACTACTACTTCCGCATGACCCCCCTGCCCCAGGTGGGGGTGTGGCTGGCCTGCACCGCGGCCACTATGGACAACGGGCCGCTGTGGATCGTCCCCGGCTCCCACACCGAGCCGATCCACGATGCCGTGCCCGATACCCGGGAGGGCGCGGGGCTGGCCTACGTGGAGATCGTCGACGTCCCCACCGACAACGAGCAGGTGGTCCTCATGGAACCGGGAGACCTGCTGGTGTTCCACTCCCACCTGCGCCACCGGTCTACTGACAATCTCACCGATGGGATGCGGGCGGCCATGGTGTACCACTACGCCGCAGCCAGCTCAGAAGGCTATCTCGCCTTCAACCAGGACTGGACCGAAGTTCTGCGCGCCGGCCATCCGGTGCAGGCGTCTACCGAGCGGGTGCCCATCGAGTACTGAAGAATATTGGCAAGTACTCGCAAATACATGCGAAAGCAGACGAAAACTGACCAATACAGGGTTGCGGGCTCGATCAACCCGCTGGCGTGCGGCGGGCCCGGGCTGCGAAGGCGGCCGCCAGAGCCCGCAGGCTCACGGCGACCCCCTCGACAACCCCCCTGCCGACTCGGCCACCCCGAACATCTGGGCCAAAGTCTTGGACCACAGCTCGGGGTCGGGCGACGGCCGGCCGTGGGCTTCTTGCACCCCGACCCCGGCCGACAGGGCGTTGACCACGTAGAGCAGCACTTCGGAGGCGTCGAGGCGCCGCAGGGTGTCGAGGATCCAGGCGTTGCGGGCCGAGAAGATCTCGGCCACGCCGGCGGCTACGTCGGGATCGTGGCGAGCGGCCGCGGCGGCGTCAATCTGCAACAGCCGCAGATGGCGGCTGTCGGGGTTGATGAACTGGTAGAAGACCTCGATCGGCTGCTCAATAGCAGCCTGGACATCGAATTGGGCGTCGCGTTCGGCCAATTGCGCGCGGATCACCTCCACCAATAGCTGGCCTTTCGACCGGAAATGTCCGTAGATCGCCCCCTTGGTAACTCCGGCGGCCACCGCGATGTCTCGCAGCGAGACCGCGGCGTAGCCCCGCTCCACGAACACTTCGGCGGCCACCTCCAACAGCCGAGCGCGGGTGGCCTGCGCTTTGGGGGTTAGCGGGGGATCGGCGAACACTGAGCTCATGGCTGCGGGTTGGGGGCTAAGTCGGGCAATGGGCTGGTCATGTTCCACCTCCTGCATCTGATCGAGAAATAGCCCGGGTATCGGTGCCCAGATAGCTGGCCACCACCTTGGGGTTGTCGCGCACCGCCTGAGGCGGACCCTCGGCGATCACCTCTCCGGCGTCCATGCAATAGATCCGGTCGCTGATCGACATCACCAGCGGCATGTCGTGCTCGATCAGCAGCACCGACGCGTCGAGCTCCCGGCGTACACCTTGCAGCAGCGGCACCAGGGCCTCAGCCTCCCGCTGGGCCACCCCGGCGGTGGGCTCGTCGAGGCACAGCAGTCGGGATCCCCCGGCCACCAGACAGTTCAGCTCCACGATCCTGCGGGTGCCGGTGGACAGCTCGGCCACGAAGCTGTCGGCGTAGTCGCCCAAGCCGAAGAAGCTGATTAGCTCATCAGCCGCCCCGCCCTGCTGCTTCTCGTGACGAAGACCCGACGGCAGCGCGAGGGCTGCCGGCCAGAAGCGGGTGCGGCCCCGTCGCTCCAGCGCCACCTGCACCGTCTCCCGCACGGTGAGATCGGGGAACAAGGTGGCAGCTTGAAAGGCCCGACCCAGGTGGTGGCGGTGGCGGCGATGGGCAGCAAGCCGGCTCACGTCGGTGCCGTAGATCTCCACTCGCCCGGCGGCAGGAATCAGACCGCCCACCCCGTTCATGAACGAGGTCTTGCCCGCGCCGTTGGTGCCGATCAGCCCCACAATCTCGCCGTGGCCCACCTCGAGGCTCACCTGGTTCACTGCTACCCGGGGGCCGTAGCGCACCGTGAGACCGTTGGCGGCCAGCGCCACACTCGACGGCGGCGACGGGATCGAAACCGACCCCGGTATCTCTCGAACTCTCACCGGAGGGGCGGGCTGTCGTTGGGCGAACCAGCTGAAGAACGAGTCCCGGGCCAGGTACCAGAGCTGCACGAAGCCTCCCGGCGCGTTCATCAACAGCAACAGGATCCCCAGGCTGCTGGTCAGCACTGGGATCAGAGCCGAATCGGGCCAGAAGGCAGGCAGTCCGATCACCCACAGCGCTCCGAGAACGGGGCCGATCACCGAGCCGATGCCGCCGATCACCGCGATGGCCACCACTTCGAACGAGGTGTCCACCGAGAAGAACGAGAACAGCACCGTCGAATAAAGCCCGGCCAAGAGCGCCCCGGCGAACCCGGCCAACCCGCCGCCCAACGCGAAGGCCAGCACCTTTGATCCGGTGGGCCACACGGTGGCCGCCGCTGCGGCCGACGGGTTCTCCCTGGTGGCCACAATGCGGCGCCCAATCCCGGTGCGACGCAGGTGGGCGGTGAATGCCACCCCCAGCACCAGGCCGATCAGGGCCAGATAGAAGTAGGTTCGCTGGGGGGCGAGGTCGAAGTGCCCGATATGGGCCCTCTCCAAGAGCGCCGCAGTTTGGCTGCCTCCGCTGAGGAACGGCCGGGTGAAGAAGAACTTCTCGGCCGCTACCGCGAACGCCAGGGTGACCACGGCCAGCAGCAGGCCTCGGGCTCGGAGCGCGCCGATGCCGATAACCACCGACGCGGCGGCGGCCACCGCTGTGCCCCACACCGCAGCCCACAAAAAGTGCAGCTCAGGCATGGGCACCACCACGTCGAACCCGGCCACCCCGAGCCCGAGATCGTTGCCGCTGACCAGCGCAGTGGTGGTCAGCGCGCCCAAGCCGGCGAAAGCACCCTGGCCCAGCGAGATCTGCCCGCTCCAGCCCACCAGCACCACCAAAGACAGCGCGGCCAGCGCCATCAGCAAGATCTCGCTGTAGCGGAACGTGCGGCTAGCCGTGGTCACGAACACCGGCACCACCGCGGCTATGGACACTCCTACTGCGGCCAGGATGCGAGGGTGGTGGCGAACCCACCAGATCGAGCGCAGCCGGGTTGGGATGGGGCGAATACGGGGGCTGAACGAGAAGGCGCCGGCCTCGTCGGGGGCGCCCCGGCGGGTGGTGGCCACGATCCCCAAGATGGCCACCAGCAACAGCACCGCTTCGAACCTCCCCAAATCCAGCGGGTAGTTGACCCGGATCAGAGCCTCGACGATGCCGAGGATGATCCCGGAGGCCACCGCCACACTGAACGACACGAACGAGGCGCACACCGCCACCACCAACACCCGGGTCATGGTGGCGTGGCCGGGGCCAGTGGCCACGAACGAGCCGATGGAGTCGGCTTCTTGGAACACCGTGACCAGCCCGGCGAACGCCCCGGTGAGCGCCCATACCACCGTCGACACCCGGCCCGGATGGATTCCGGCCAATCGAGCCCGATCGGGATCGGCCGCGGTGGCCCGAATGGCCCGCCCCCATGCCGACCATCGCACCCAAATGCTGAGCGCCACCACCGCCGCGGCTGACGCGACGAACAAGATGAACTCCCCTCCGTCGATGCGGATGCCGAACCACTCCAGTTCCCGGTTCCAAGGCGTGGGGAACCGCTCCCTTTTATCGGCAGCAGAGGCTTCGGGCAGGGCGAATATGAGAGCTTGGGCCAGCTGGGCCAGCCCGATGGTGGCCACCAGCAGAATCACCCGGGGAGCGGTGAACAGGCGGCGTACCACTGTCAACTCGGCCAGCCCCAAGAACGCGGCCCCGGCCACCACAGCAAGCGCAACACCGATCCAGTAGGGCGCGCCGTATCGGATCACTAGATGGGCCAGTACCTGGCTGGCCAACACCCCGGTAGCACCAACCGCGAAGTTGATGATCCGGCTCGACCGGTAGATAAGGATGATCCCTAGGGCCAAAAGAGCATAGGAAAGGCCATTGACCGCGCCGATGAATACGAATTGCCGTCCGACCTCGAAGGCGAGGATCACGACGGGCTTTCCGGTCCGGGGCGGTCGTCGCCCAAAAAGACGGCTCTGGCAATGTCGCCCCGCTCGGCTAGCTCAGAGGTAGGACCGTCGAAGCGGACGTGTCCCTTCTCGATGAACACCGCCCGATCCGACAGGGCCGCCGCGATGTTGAGCGACTGTTCCACGATGATCATCGTTTGGCCCTCGGCCTTGAGCCGTTCCACGATCTTCAGCAGCTCGCCGATCACCGCGGGGGCGAGGCCGAGCGACAGCTCGTCGATGAGCAACACGTCGGGTTCATGCATCAGCACCATGGCCAGAGCCAGCATCTGCTGCTGTCCGCCGCTGAGCGCACCGGCGGGTTCGTCGAGCCGGTCGGCCAACTCGGGGAAGATCTCCAGCACATGATCGGTCCGGGCCTTTAGCTGGGCCCGATCCCTCCTC
Organism: Candidatus Poriferisocius sp.; assembly: GCF_965208475.1. Taxonomy (GTDB): domain Bacteria; phylum Actinomycetota; class Acidimicrobiia; order Acidimicrobiales; family Bin134; genus Poriferisocius. The sequence continues at coordinate 2,698,238 of NZ_OZ242338.1, forward strand.
ATGGTCCATCCCGCAGTGCGGAGGTTGTCCTCGATGGACAGCGGCAGAAACACCGCCTTGCCCCCGGGGAGCTGCTGGATGCCCATGTCCACCCGGGTTTGGGGCGAGGTGAGGGTTATGTCGCGCCCGTGCAGCGTGACGATGCCCCGAGACGGAACAGCCAAACCGCTGATCACCCGCAGAATCGTCGACTTGCCGGCACCGTTGGTTCCCAGCAGGGCCAGGGTTTCGCCCCGGTCCACGTGGAGGTTGACCCCGAACAGCACCTGCACCGGTCCGTAGGAGAAGTCGATGTCCCTAAGGCCAACCGCGGGCAGCTGGTCGGGGTGCGATTTCCGCCGCTCCAGCTCGGCGTGGTCTTTCTCGATCTCGTCTACCACCAACGACAGGTCGTGGCGAATGTGGCGGGCACCCCAGATCAACAGGGCGCCCCCGATCAGCTTGAACGGGATCGCCACTATGAGTATGGCGGTGCGCTCGTCGGTGGCATCGGATAGAAGCCCGGCCACTATGGGGCCGAGCACGCCGCCCCCCAAGAAGATCACCATGATCGACAAGGCAGTGGACTGGGCTCGCAGCCGGTAGGGAACCACCCCCACCAACAGCGGTGAGATCATGCCGAAAATAATCACGCTCAACACCGCGGGGACGATCCCCACCACGGCGAACAACACGGGATGGGGCATGAAGAACTGGATGGGGATGGCCACCGCAATGGGGAAGAACAGGGCGCCCACCCAACACAGCGCCTTAGCCGGGCTCTCCCGGTACAAGGCGTCGTAACGCTTGGCCGCCCACGGCGCGGCCGCGAAGGCCAGCATCCCGGGGACGAACCCGATCATCGCCCGCTCGAAGGGGCTCAGGCCCCACCGATCTTCCAGGTACAGGTTGACCAAGAAGCTCTGCCCGATGATCGAGAACACGATGATGCTGAACGAGATCCACGCCAACTTCAGGGTCTTGATGGCCATAAGGCGCTGCCAGACGGCGCCGAGCGACACCCGGGGCGGGTCGTCGTCTTCTTCCATCACCTCCCCGAGTACCGACTTCTGCTCGAACTGGCCCCGGGACGGGTCGGGAACGAACAAAGCCCAGATTCCCAACGCCAGCGTGGGCCAGGCAAAGACCCAGTAGGCCCACCGCCAGTTGTCGTCAACCAGCAGCATGAGACCGCCCACCAGCAGGGGGGCGATCCGCTCTCCGCCTCGACCGAGCACGTTCTTTACGGCATAGATCCGGCCTCGAGATGAAATGGGGTAGGCGTCGGCCAGCACTGCCCCCTGCACCGGAAAGGTGTTGGACGTGCCGACCCCCATGAGCACACCGACCAGAAAGAACCCCAGCGCGGTGGCTTGAAACCCCCGGGTACACATGGCCACGCTCCAAAAGATCGTGGCCAGGCCCACCAGCTGCATGCGGTTGACGCGATCGGCCAGCTTGCCCATGGGGATGGCGCACAGCGTGGCGGAAATGAGGCCGCCGATGCCCATCACCGCCAGCCCGGCGTCGGACACCCCGAAGGTGTCTTGTATCTCGGGTCCGAGCAGGCTGGGGATGGCTAGCTGGAAGGCATCGACCGCGTCCAGGGTGCCCAGCACGGCCAGAACGCCTACGCCGCCGGTGGCCACTGCCTGTCGCAGGGTTATCGCTTCTTCACCGACTCCGGGGAGGTCTTTGTCGGCGCGGACCTCGAGCTGATCGGCCTCGGCCGCCTCTCGGGCCGCCTCCTCGTCGAGCAGCGCCCGGCTGAGGTCGGCGAAGCTGCGGCGATCGCCCGACGCTTCGGTCATCTGGTGCTATGGGGTTACGGGGTCAGGTCCACGGCAGCGCCTAGGGCGACGAGCTCGCCGTCCTCATCGGCATCGCCGTCGAACTGCACCAGCCGCAGGGTGTCGTTGCCGTTGAACTTGCCGGGTCCAAACGACAAGAACGGGATCTCCGGCAATGATGCCTGGGTAAGCGATTCCAGACCGGCCTGGAAGGAATCGTTGGTGAGCTCCGCCCCGGCCGCAGTGGCGATCTGCACGAACAGCGACAGATCGCGACACGCCAGCACGGTGTAGCTCCAGTAGTTGGGGTCTTCCTCGCTGTTCTCCACCCCCGGACCGGGCCGCTCGAAGCGGGCGTCGGGCAGCGCGGCGGAGACAATGTCGATGCACTCCTGGGTCTCGGCATCCACCGGGTCGGTAGCCAGATCCAGCCGCACCGTGGAGGAAATGGTGCCGTCCAGCGCCATTGGATCGATCCCCTGGGAGATCGCAGTGGTGAAATTGCCCGAGTCCACTGCGGCCATCTGGATTCCCAGGTCTCCGTAGGTGACGAGGCCGGTGGCCGCGGGCCCAAAGATCACCATGCGGTCGATGCCGGCGTCAGTCACCTGCTCCTGCATGATCTCGGTCTGAGTCTCTAAAGCGTCGTCGTCGAGCACGAGATCGTCGATGTTCATGGTGATGGCGATCTCCACCCCGGCGTCGGCAAAAGCTGCTTCCACCACGTCCCCCAGCAATTCGGCAGTTGCTGTTTCGGCGTAATGGACGCCCACCGCGTTGGTGCCGTCGAACCACCCCCTGCGGCCCAACTCCGCGATGAAGACCTCATCCCTGGCCGTCCCCTCGACTCTGAAACTGGCCAGAGGTGCCCGGGCCCGTTCCAACAGCTCTCCTTTGGCGTTCACCTGGGAACCCACATGGATGGTCTCGTGCTGCTCGGATACGCAGAAATTGGCGTCGCCCCGCAGCCCGCCCAGCACGGCGAACACCTCGTCGTCCTCGGTGAGCTTGATGCAGGCGGCCAGCATCTCGTTGGGAAGGGCCGGGCTGAAGCCGGCGATGTGGGCCTCGAGCATGCGTCCGTGGATTCCGCCGTCGGTATTGACCGCGCCGATTAGGGCATCCCATACCGGCTGGGGGTCGCCGAAGAACCCGAATCCGAACATGGAGACGTCCCAGAAACCGATTCCGATTCGGATGGTGTCCTCGGTCACGCCCCGGAAGCTGGCGGTAAGCACCACCGGCGTGGGCTCTGGGGTTGGCTCAGGCGCCGGTTCAGAGGTCTCGTCTTCCGACGCCGGCTCTTCGGGGGCTTCCGTGTCCGACCCCGGCTCGCCTTCTTCTGGTGCTGGTTCCGCGGGAGCTTCTTCGGCTGGCTCTGCTGGATCTTCTGCGGGCTCGGCCGGTGCGGCCGTGGGGGCCTCATCAACGGCAGGTTCGTCCCCGCCTCCCCCCGTTGTGCAGGCGGTGGCGACCACCGCCACCGCAAGCAGTAGGGCCAGCAACATCCGTGGGTATCTCATCGCACTCCCCCTGATCCCGTCGCTGTTGCACCCCAAATATACCAGTGGTAGAAAAATTGTCCAGAGGATGCTTGGGAGAGGGTTTCATGGTTGACGTCGAAGCACTGGTTGGCGACCTGACTCTGGAGGAGAAGTGCCGGATGGTGGCGGGCGAGGGTCCGTGGATCATCCCCGGGTGCGAGCGACTCGGCATCCCCGACTGGTGTGTCAGCGACGGTCCGGTCGGGGTCCGGGGTCGGAACATGGGCCCCGGGCTGGTGGTGCCCGGTCCGTCGGCCATCGCCGCCACCTGGAACCCCGCCCTCGTCCATGAGCTGGGCCAGGCTTTGGCCACCGAGGCTGCCGACCGCAAGGTGGACATGATCCTCGCCCCCACGGTCAACCTCCACCGCTCGCCCCGGGGCGGTCGCCATTTCGAGAGTTACAGCGAGGATCCCGAGTTGAGCTCTCGCATCGCGGTGTCGTACATCACCGGGGTTCAGTCCCAGGGGGTGGGTGCCTGTGTCAAGCATTTTGTGGCCAACGACCAGGAGTTCGAACGCCGCACCATCAACGTCGACGTTGACGAGCGCAGCCTGCGGGAGATCTATCTCCCGCCATTCGAGGCCGCAGTGAAAGAAGCCGGGGTACGCGCTGTCATGGGTGCCTACAACTTCGTCAACAGCCACCACGCCTGCGCCCAGCCCGATCTATTGGTTGGGTTGCTCAAAGGTGAGTGGGGATTCGACAGCTTGGTGGTGTCCGACTGGGGTGCCATCAAAGAGACCGTCGCTCCCGCTCTCTACGGGCTCGATTTGGAAATGCCCGGTCCGGGCCGATGGTGGGGAAGGGGTCTGCTGTTGGAAGCAGTCGAGGCCGGAAAGGTGGACGAGTCGCTCGTCGACGACAAGGTGCGCCGCATCGTCGGCTTCCTCAACTGGGCTGGTCGCATCGATACGCCAACCGACCACGACGAGGCCAGCGTCGACCGCCTAGAGCATCGAGCACTAGCCCGCCGGGCCGCTGCCGAGTCGATGGTGCTGGTCCGCAACGACGGCGGACTCCTCCCGTTGGGCGGCGACCGCACGGTGGCGCTCATCGGTCCAGGGGCGGACGAAACGGCCCTTTTAGGAGGCGGTTCGGCCAGCTTGGTGCCCCATCGCACTACCTCTGTGCTGGAGTCATTGGCAAAGCGGCTTGGTTCGCGGTTAGTGGGCCACGCCCCCGGCATCGACATGCGCCGAAAGGCTGAGGCTGTTCCCGATTCGTGGATCGACGGCGGCGTTCAGTTCGAGCTCTACGACGGCATCGGATTCGAAGGCGAGCCGTTTGAGACCCTCAACCGGCCCCTGCCGTTCAACGCGTGGATTGGCGACAACTGGCCAAAAGACTGCGACGCCATGTCGGTGCGGCTGGAGTTCACCGTGACACCCGAGCACTCCGGTCGGCACCGGCTCTGCGCCCTTGGATTCGCCCACGCTCGCCTGTTTGTCGACGACCAATTGGTGGCCGACAACCACATCGACCGGTTCAGCGCCAGCCTTGGCTTGCATGGCGGTCATGGTTACCTTGATCTCGAGGCTGGCCATCCCTATCGCATCCGCCTCGATCACGTCCCCCCAGAGGGAAGCATGTGGGTCAGCATCGTTGATGTGGGGGTAGAGCTGGCCGATGTCAGCCGCGGGGAAGCCCTTGCCAATGCCGCCACCCTGGCTGCCCAAGCCGACACCGCAGTGGTGGTGGTCGGTTCCAGCTCCGAGTGGGAGTCAGAGGGAGGCGACCGAGACTCTATTGAGCTGCCCAACAATCAGGATGAGCTGGTGGAGCGGGTGCTCGACGCCAACCCCAACACCGTCGTGGTGCTCAACTGCGGTGCCCCGATGACCCTGCCGTGGCTTGATCGGGCAGCGGCCGTGCTGCTGGCCTGGTACCCGGGCCAGGAGGCCGGTGAGGCTATCGCCGATGTGCTTGTGGGCGACGTTGAGCCTGGGGGGCGGATGCCCACCAGTTGGGCATGGCGAGAACAGGACATTCCGTCTTACCTGAACTACCCCGGCGAAGCCGGCGTGGTGCACTACGGCGAGGGGATCTTTGTGGGCTACCGCTGGTATGACGCCCGCGGCATCGAGCCGATGATCCCATTCGGCCACGGAGGCTCCTACACCACGTTTGAATGGGGCCCGCCCGAGGCGAGCGGCGAGGGCACGGAGGTCACCGTTTCGGTCCCGGTCACCAATACCGGCCACCGGCCGGGCAGCGAGGTGGTGCAGGTCTACGTGGCCCCACCCGCCGGCGGCGTACCACGTCCCCCCAAAGAGCTAGCCGGATTCGCCAAGCTCACCCTCGACCCCGGCGAGACCGCCACTGCGGCGATCACCCTCAAAGAGCGCTCATTCGCCCGCTGGGACCCCCAAGACCACCGCTGGGCGGTCGACCCCGGTCAGTACCAACTTGTGGTGGCCGCATCAGCCGCCGACATCCGCTCGGTACAAAACATCGAGGTCTAACCGAACTGCCCAACGGTGCAAGGCAATGGGTGAATCTGTCACCGGGTCGAAGTAGGGTCGTCGCAGGTCGCGGCTCCGTATCAAGCTGCCCAAGCATCCACCACCGTGCGAGGTGCGGCATGGGATCATTCCCAAGGGAGGCCAATCGCAGGCTCCCATTTGGTGTCTGCGAAGGAGGATTTGTGTCTGTTGTCAGTGACGACGGTCGAGTTTGGTCGGTGTACAGAGGGGACGCGCTCGACGCCTATCCCGTCTGGCCATCCCCTTCGGCCATCATCTCTGATGGCGCTTATGGGGTTGGCGGATTCCCCGGCGACCCGCGGACGCCAGAAGACCTGGCCGAATGGTACGCCCCCCATGTAGAGGCTTGGTCCAAGCACTCACTTCCATCGTCGACGCTGTGGTTTTGGAATACCGAGATTGGCTGGGCCACAGTTCATCCAGTCTTGGCCGAATTCGGCTGGGATTATGTTCAAGCGATCGTGTGGGACAAGGGCGTTGGGCACATCGCAGGCAACGTCAACGGGGACACCATCCGCCGCTTTCCGGTGGTATCCGAGGTTTGTGTTTTCTATCGACGTCGCTTGGAATTCCCAACTCCGGACGGCGTGATGACGGCTCGAAGGTGGTTGCGGTATGAGTGGCAGCGAGCGGGGTTGCCCCTGTATCGAGCAAATGAGGCGTGTGGGGTGGCAAACGCCGCTACACGCAAATATCTCACGCAAGACTGGCTCTGGTATTTCCCGCCGCCCGAAATGATGGAACGCCTGGTGTGCTACGCCAATAAGCATGGTTCTCCCGCTGGTGCTCCCTACTACTCCCTAGACGGTATCTCCCCGGTCACGGCAGGGGAGTGGGCTGGAATGCGAGATCGGTGGAATCACACCCATGGCCTCACCAACGTGTGGTCGGCACCGCCGCTGAATGGTCGAGAGCGCTACAAGGGCAATGGAGTTCGCTCGGCGCCGCGCGTGTACAAGCCGGGCCGCAACGCTGCTGTCCACCTCAATCAGAAGCCACTGGAGTTCATGCGCCGAATCATCAAGGCTGCTACTGAGCCGGGAGACGTTGTTTGGGAACCCTTTGGTGGACTGTGCAGCGCGGTAGTAGCTGCGGTCGAGGCTGGGCGACGTGGCTACGCAGCAGAGACGGTAGACCACTTCGCCGACTTGGCTATTGAGCGCATCGGATCTGCTGCATCCTGACTACCCTCCAAGCTCCATGAGCAGCCAGTCGATGCAAAACGGGGCAATGCCTGTCCCAGAGCCCCCGCTTCTTGACCCGGATGATCCTCGAACGAAGCTGCGTGACCGCGTTCAGGACGCTTTGCTGGCGCTGCCCGGGTATTTCGATTCGACCACTAACATAGAGGGGTTGGCTGCCACTGACCTATTTTCCCTGAACACTTTGCTCGGTGCAACCATCGAGGTGCAGGTGGTGCAAACACTCAATCGAATGCGGGATGTCTGGGATCCAAACGATGAATGGGCTCTGTACCGCTTTTGTCGTCAAGCGCAAACATTTCCTGATGTGCTGTTCCGAAGCAGGAACAGCTCTGGCGAATACGAAACTGCCCTAGGGGTAGAGTTGAAGGGCTGGTACATGCTAGCCAAAGAGCGCGAACCCAGCTTTCGGTACCGCGTGACCCCGAGTGCTTGCTCAGACTGGGACCTTCTGGTGGTAGTGCCCTGGCATCTTTCAAACGTGCTTTCCGGTGTCCCGCGAGTTTCTACCCCGGCCTGCTGGTCGGCCAAGTACATTTCTGACTACCGAAATCACTGGTGGCGTCACATCCGCGAAACCGAACAAGATCCATCCATTGAATCACCCGCCCATGCTTCTCCATACATGGGCCGAGACCACACTTCAGACAAGCCTGCAAGAGATGGCGGGGGGAACTTCGGCCGAATCGCCCGTACCGGCATCATGGATGACTGGGTCCAAGAGATTCTGGACGAGCCGCTGGCCGGTATCCCAGTTGATGCTTGGATCAACTTTCTGAAGCAACACGAGGCCAAGTAGAAACCCCCGGTGTGATCTACCTTGGTCATCGTCATTTGACGGCAGCAGTCGGCTGGTCGCCTCATTCGCCGGTGACCGTTATGGTTGACTAGCCCTGATTGTTCATGGGGGGTGTGGTGTTGGGGGGTGCGCGTCCGCGGAAAAGCCCCTCTGGTGTGGGACGATGTGTGTTGATGTTCACGTATCGGTTCCACAGAGAGGGGCATCTCCGAGATGCAGGCTAGCAGCACTTGCGATGTGAGGGTGGCGGGCGGCGGCGGTCAGGTGGCGGCGCATTCGGGTTTGTTCGCTTTGGGCCGTTTCGCCGATGGTTTGGGGCTGGGGGAGGCGTTGTCGGCGGCGGTGCCGCCGGGCGGCGAGCGGGCGCCTGTTCATGATCGGGGCAAGGTGCTGGCGCATTTGTTGTTGGTGTTGGCCGGGGGCGGGGAGGCGTGTGCCGATATCGAGCATTTGCGGGCGCAGCCGGTGCTGTTCGGCGAGGTGGCGTCTGACTCGACCCTGTACCGCACGCTGCGCGGTTTGGGCCCCGATGTGGTGGAGGGCCTGTGGGAGGCTGTGGCCGGTGTGCGGGCCGGGGTGTGGGAGCGCCGCGGCGGCGCGTCGGGTTCTGCTCCGGTGGTTTTGGACATCGACTCGACATTGGTGGAGGTCCACTCCGAGAACAAGCAGGGCGCGGCGGCGCATTTCAAGGGCGGGTTCGGGTTCCACCCGATGCTGTGCGCCACAGACGAGGGGGAGCCGTTGTCGATAAAGCTGCGGGCCGGCAACGCCGCGGCCAACCACATCTTTGACCACATAGAGGTCCTCGACGCCGCCATCGCGCAGCTGCCCGCCGCCGTAGCGATGGGCCACCGCGAAGGCGACGACGCGCCGCCGGGCCGGGAGGTGCAGCTGCGGGTCGACGCCGCGGGCTGCTCTGCGCAAATCGCCGAGGCATGCCGGGCCCGCAACGTCGGGTTCTTCATGACCGCGCGCTCAAACCAGCAGGTCACAGCGGCCATAGACCGCAGCCGCTTTCGCGCCGAGAAGTGGCAGCCGGCGCTCGGCGCCGACGGCGAGCCCTCCAAGCGCGCCCAAATCGCCGACCTCACCGAAAGCGCCGGCCTCGCCGGCTGGCCCGAGCGCACCCGCTTCATCGCCCGCCGAGAGCCGCTTCACCCCGGCGCGCAGCGCACCCTGTTCGACTCCGGCAACTGGCGCTACCGCGGGTTCTACACCGACGCAACAGGCGACCCCGCCGAATTGGACGCCCACATGAGAGCCCATGCCCGCATCGAGAACACCATCGCCGACCTCAAAGACTCCGGACTCAAACGCATGCCCTTCACCGACTACGAAGCCAACGCCGCCTGGGCCGCCCTCGTCGCGCTCAGCCTCGCGCTGGTCAAATGGTTCCAACAACTCCGCCTCACCGGGGCCTTAGCCCACGCCGCCCCCAAACGCCTCAGATGGCAGCTATGGCACGCACCCGCCCGCCTCGTGCGCTCCTCCCGCAAATGGACCCTGCGCCTGCTCGACTGGTGGCCCGCCACCCCACAACTCCTCCACGCCTGCCAGCCCCACGCCCCATAAACCCGCCCCGCCCGGCCCACTCACCAACCCGTCCCAAAACCCCGACCCGACACGCCCCACCACGCCCCAAAACCCCCGACCACACCCCAAAACACCCGCCCCGAACACCCGACCACCCCCAACACCGAACCCCAACACCCGAACCACACGAAAACACCCAAACCCCACCCGCCCAAAGCAAATCAGGAATTCTCATGAACAATCAGGGCTAGTGGATTTTGAGGTCAACCGCCAGGATTTTCGCGACACCCGGACAGTTGACTCGTTGCCCGTCAAGCTCGCTCCGGGGCAGATCCGGTTGGCCGTGGAGCGGTTCGCGTTGACCGCCAACAACGTCACCTATGCGGTGGCCGGCGACATGCTCGACTACTGGGGCTTCTTCCCCACCGAGGCGCCCTGGGGTCGGATCCCGGCTATGGGGCTGGGCTCGGTGGTCGAGTCCGCCCATCCCGATATCAGCACCGGCGGCCGCTTCTTCGGCTTCTATCCCATGTGCAGCGAGGTGGTCATCGAGGCGGACCCCAGGGGAACTGCGTTCACCGATGTCGGGGCCCATCGGGCCAAACACGCCGAGGTTTACACCAATTTCAGCGACATCGCCGCCGACATCATGTTCCGCGATGACCGAATCGACGAGTTCCTCCTGCTCCGCGGGCTGTTCATGACGTCGTTTCTGGCCGACGACTACCTGGGCGACCGCGGTTTCCACGACGCATCTCAAACCCTGATCACCAGCGCTTCATCGAAGACCTCGATCTGCCTGGCCGCCTGCCTTGCTCGTCGCGGGCACCGCAGTGTGGGCCTCACGTCGCCCCGCAACCGGGCCTTCGTCGAGGGACTCGGCCTGTACGACGAGGTACTCGTCTATGACGAAATCGACCAACTCGACCCCACGGTGGCAACGGGGCTGGTCGACATGGCCGGCAGCGACACCGTGCGGTCGGGGGTACACACCCGCTTCGGCGACGGTCTTCGCTTTTCCATGACCATCGGCGCCACCCACTGGGAGGACACCGCACCGGGTGGGACCGAGCTGCCTGGTCCGCAGCCCACGTTCTTCTTCGCTCCCGACCAGATCGCCAAGCGCTCCGAGGAGTGGGGAGCAGCCGAATTGATGAGACGCATTGCCGCGGTATGGCACGAGCTCCTAGACGGCACCGATCGCTGGCTCACCGTCGTCCACCGTTTCGGACCCCAGGAGATCACGGCGGTGTATCACGACTTGCTCGAGGGTCGGTCTGATCCTTCGGGGGGCTTTGTGGCTTCCATGTCGGGAGAAGCGCTGCGGTGACCGGCGCCCCCGCCGAGGTTGGGTTCTTCGATCCCGATGCCTTGGTGTTCCCCACCAGAGGCTCCTGACCCTGTTGCCGCATAGAATGAAGAATTCAGGGCCATGGCAACGGCTGACCATCTCGACGAAATCCATTCTGCACTTCGAAACGACATCCGACGGCTGGGCGTCCAGCTCGGAGATGCTCTTGTGCGGCAACATGGCCCTGAGTTGCTCGAACGCGTCGAACAGGTTCGAGCCATGGCCCGGGGATTGCGGCGCGACGAGGAGTCGGGTGCGGCTTTGGCCGAACTCCTCGACGACGTCGATGTGGTAGAGGCCATCCATCTGGTGCGGGCGTTCACGGTGTATTTCCACTTGGCCAACACGGCCGAGCAGGTCCACCGGGTTGAAGACTTGAAGGCCACCGGGCTGGCAGGAAGCCACCGCTTTGCCGAAACGGTGGAAAAGCTCTTGGAGCTGGGCATAGACCGGGAAGAGATCGTGGCCGCTACCAGAAGCGCCGACCTCCGTCCGGTGTTCACTGCCCATCCCACCGAGGCCTCCCGCCGCTCGATCCTCGACAAGCTCAATGAAATCGCGGTTCTCATTGAGCGCCGGGGCGAGATTGGGGGCAACTCGGCCAACCAGCGACGAATCGACCGCCGGGTTGACGAGCTCATCGACGCTATCTGGCAAACCGACGAGCTTCGCCGCGAGCGGCCCGATCCCGTGGACGAGGCCCGTTCCATCCTCTACTTCCTCACCGAGATCGCCGCCAACGGGGTGCCGGAGCTCTTTGACGATGTGGACGCAGTGCTGAGAGCCATCGGCGGCTCGCTGGACGGACCTCAGGTGCCGGTGCGGTTTGGGTCGTGGGTGGGAGGCGATCGCGACGGCAATCCCAACGTCACCCCGGAGACCACGCTCGAAGTGCTGGCCTTTCAGCGCGGTCGGGCGCTGCGCTTGCTGGTGGAAGAGATTGAGCAGGTTTCGTCGGAGCTGTCGGTGAGCACCGCGGTCACCAGCATCTCCGAGGAGTTGCAGGCTCAGATCGACGCCGACCGCGACGGATTCCCCGACGTTGTTTCCCGGTTCGGCAAATTGAGTGCCGGCGAACCCTACCGGCAGCGTTGCTCGGTCATACATCAGCGCCTGCTGGAGACTTTGAGTGCCGTCCCCGGACCAAGGGCCTATGGGTCGCCTATCGAGATGGAGTCCGACTTGGCCGTCATGGCCCGGTCGCTCGAGGCCAACGGGGGATCGCTCTTGGCCCGGGGCCGACTGGCCCGCGTCCGGAGAATCCTGGCCATGATCGGATTCCATCTCGCCATCCTCGACATCCGCGAGAACGCCGCCACCCACCATGAGACCCTGGACGGGCTGTTCGCCGAGTTGGGAACCGACTACCGCTCACTGTCGCGCCCCGACCGCACTGCGCTGTTAGCCGCAGAACTGGAAAGCCGCCGCCCCCTGGCCCCGCCCGCGGGGTCGAATGCCCAGGGCGCCCTGGCTCTATTCGCGGCCCTGCGCCTAGCCCTCGACCGCCACGGAGACGGCGTCATCAACAGCTACATCGTCTCGATGACCCAGGGCGTCGATGACGTGCTCGCCCCCGCGGTGCTGGCACGCGAAGTCGGCTTGGTGGACATCCCCGGGGGTATCGCCCGACTCGGTTTCGTTCCCCTCTCTGAGACCATCGACGACCTCAGAAACATCGGTGCCCTGCTCGAAGAGCTCTTTGCGGTACCCGCTTACCGGCGGTTGGTTCATCTCAGAGGCGATGTACAAGAGGTGATGGTCGGATACTCCGACTCCAACAAAGACGGCGGCATCACCACCTCCCAATGGGAGATTCACAAGGCGTTGCGCAATATCGCCGAAGTCTCTGCGGAGGCCGGGATCAGGGTAGTGGTATTCCACGGTCGAGGCGGGACGGTCGGACGAGGCGGCGGGCCCACCAACGCGGCCATTTTGTCGCAGCCGGCCGGGATGGTGGCCGGGGCGCTCAAGATCACCGAGCAGGGAGAGGTGATTGCCGACAAGTACGGTCTCCCCCGCTTGGCTCAGCGCAACCTCGACCTGGCTCTATCAGCCGTAGTGGAGGCAACTATCTCCCACCGGCACCCCCGCCATGGCCATGGAGGCATCGAAGCGTGGAACGAGGTGATGGAGCTTATGTCGGCCCGGGCCTATTACGCCTACCGCGGTCTGCTCGACACCCCCGGTTTCGCGGAGTACTTCCAGACCTCCACCCCGGTAGAAGAACTGGCCGCCATGAACATCGGCTCACGCCCGGCCCGCCGCCCGCGGTCGGCCGCGGGCATCGACGACCTCCGAGCCATTCCCTGGGTATTCGGTTGGACCCAATCACGTCAGATCATCCCCGGCTGGTTCGGAGTGGGCACCGCGCTCGAGGCGGCCCACCAGGCCGGCTGTGCGGCGCAGCTCCAAGCCATGTACCGGGACTGGCAGTTCTTTCGCACGTTCATCTCGAACGTCGAGATGACATTGGCCAAAACCGATCTGGCCATCGCCCAGCACTACGTCGATCGCCTCGTGGCCCCAGAGCTTCGCCATTTCTTCGACACCATCTCCGACGAGCACGACGGCACCGTGGCCCAGATTGCCAGGCTGACCGGCGGCGAACTCCTCGGCGACCTTCCGGTGCTCAAGCGGACATTGGCCGTGCGCGACGCCTATCTCGACCCCATCAACGTCTTGCAGGTGGAGCTTTTGGCCCGATCAAGGTCGGCGTCCAGCTCGCAGGAGGATGGCCATCGCATCCAGCGGGCTCTCCTGCTCACCGTAAACGGGGTTGCCGCCGGCCTGCGCAATACCGGCTGAGCCCTTGAGCGCCCGCAACCCAGGTACATTGTCGCCGTGCCCCATATCGGCCGCCCCAAGCCCAAAGCCGAAACCCTAAAATCAACTGAAGTGTAGGCAGTGCCTGAACCCAACAACGCGACATCGCTTTCACCAGGTTCGCGATCTGCCCTGCTAGCCGACCTGGGGAGCGAGCGGTTCGATCTGGTGGTGGTCGGAGGGGGGATTACCGGCGCGGGCGTGGCCCGCGACGCGGCTTGGCGCGGGCTGCGGGTTGCGCTGGTTGAGGGGAACGACTTCGCTGCCGGCACCTCGTCTCGCTCCTCGAAGCTGATCCACGGCGGGCTGCGCTACCTGGCCATGGGCGAGATCGGCCTGGTGCGGGAAACCGCGCTCGAGCGCAAAGCCGTCCATCAGATGGCACCGCATCTGGCCGAGCCGTGCTGGATGGTGGTACCCGCCCGCAGCCGAGCCAGTTTGATGAAGTTCCGAGCCGGCATCGCCACCTACGAGATGCTCGGGGCCGTCGAGGACGCCGACCGCCACCTGAGCTGGGACCGAGACGACCTCGCCGGCCATGAGCCCTGCCTTCGGCGGGACGAGTTCCCATGGGCGTGCGCCTATCGGGAGTACATGACCGACGACGCCCGGCTGGTGCTGGCCGTGCTGCGCGACGCGGTGGCCTCCGGGGCGCAGGCGGCGAGCCGGCTTCCGGCGGTGGATGTGATCTGGGAGGGCAGGCGGATCGACGGGGTGGTCGCGGCGTGCGAGGTTACCGGCAACCGGGTGGATGTCCGCGCCGATGCGGTGGTCAACGCAACCGGACCGTGGGTAGAGCGCCTGGCCAGCCTCGAGGAGGACATCTCCATCGACCGCCTCCATCCCTCCAAGGGCGTCCACCTTGTGGTCGACGCCGCCCGACTGCCGGCGCGGAATCTCGTGGTTTTGGAAGCACCCGACAAACGCACCATATTCGTGCTCCCCCGGGGCGAGACCGTGGCCATCGGCACCACCGACACCAGCTACCGGGGCGATCGACTGCTGTGGCCCGAAATCGAGCAGAGCGATTTCGACTACCTGTTAGGACCGCTCGGGCGATACTTCGACGTCGATCCCCTGTCGTCCAGCGACGTGATCGCGGCTTGGTCGGGGGTGCGCCCCTTGGTCGCCCAGGCGGGCAAAGAGGCCAAGGAGATCTCCCGCAAAGAAGAAGTGTGGGTGGGTACGGGCGGGATGATCACCGTTGCCGGGGGCAAACTCACCGGCTTTCGCGCCATGGCGAAGACGGTGCTCGACTACGTGGCCCAACAGCTCGGCCGGTCGCTGGGGCCGAGCCCTGAACCCCATCCGATGCCCGGCGGCAACCTCTCGTCGAGCCTGGACGACCTCGCGGCTTCAGTAGCCGCGGCCACCGGGGTCGCTCGTGCCGTAGCCGACCGTCTGGTGCGGCTCTACGGGGATGAGACCAGCGGAGTGCTGGCCCTGGGGCACGAGCCGATTGTGCCCGGAGGGCGGGTTGTGGCCGGCGAAATAGACTGGGCTGTGGAGGTGGACGCAGCGCTGACCCTCGAGGACCTGATCTATCGCCGAACTCGGGCCGCTTGGTACACGCCCGCCGAGCGCGAGGCCCTTCTGGCCCCGGCAGCCTCGATGATGGCCGAGCTGATGGGGTGGGACGAGGCCCGCACCGACGCCGAGGTCGAATCGGTTCGGGCCCGCTACGCCAGCGAACTCCAATTCATGGGGAAAGCCTGATGGCGCTTCTCGACGAGCTAGCCAACTTGTTGGGCGACGACCTCCTCCTCGACGAAGGCGCCCGCCGGCGCCGGGCCCGCGACACCTGGCCCCGGTCCGAGTTAGACCAATGGCAGGGCCGACTGCGGCTGCCGGCTGCGGTGGCAGCGCCCTCTACAACCGAGCGAGTGGCCGAAACCGTGCGTTTGTGCCGGGCCCACGGCGTGCCGATGATCCCCCGGGGTGCCGGGTCGGGCTGCGTGGGCGGCGTTTTGGCCACCCCCGAGTCGGTGGTCATCAGCACCGAGCGATTGAACGGGCTGCGGTCGCTAGACCCGGTGGACGGATTGGCCGCATTCGGAGCGGGCACGATGGGGATCGACGCTGAGAACCGGGTGCAACAAGACGGCTTCACCATCGGCCACTGGCCCCAATCGATAGAGATTTCCTCGGTGGGCGGGTGGGCGGCCACGCGGGCCTCGGGCCAATACTCCACCGCCTACGGCAACATCGAGGACATCGTGTATGCGGTGGAAGCTGTGTTGCCCGACGGTTCGATCTACCGATCGCGCCCCACCCCCCGGGCCTCGGCCGGACCAGATCTGCGCCAACTGCTGTTGGGCAGCGAGGGCACGCTGGGGATCATTACCGAAGTGACTTTTTCGCTGCGCCCGCTCCCCGAGCCGGGGGTGCGCCAGGCGTTCCACTTCGGGGACATGAGCGCAGGGATCGACGCGGTGCGAAGCGTGATCATGCCCGGCTGGCGGCCCCCGGTGGTACGTCTCTATGACGCCGGTGAATCACGCCGCCACTTCCGCGACCAGGTGCCCAAAGGCCGCTGCGTGGCCATCTTCTTGCACGAGGGTCCGCCCGGGCACGCGGAGCTGGAAGCGGCCGCGGTGGCCGAGCGGTGCCGATCCGGCGGAGGCGAACCAGCCGACCCCGATGCGGTGGACCACTGGTTCGAGCATCGCAACACCGTGCCCACCTGGACCGAGCTGTTCGAGCAGGGTCTGGTGGCCGACACCATCGAGGTGGCCACCGGCTGGCGCCACCTCGCCGGGCTCTATGAAGCGGTGATCGAGATGGTAAGCGCGGCGCCGACGGTGATCGCGGCCACCGCCCACACCTCGCACGCCTACCGCTCCGGTGCCAACCTTTACTTCACTTTCGCCGCCCAGCCGCCCGACCCCGGTGACTATCTGGCTGTCTACGACGCCTGCTGGACCGCGGCCATGCAGGCGGCCATCGACTGCGGCGCCGGCATCGCCCACCACCACGGCATCGGCCGCGTCCGCCGCCCCTGGCTGGCCGACGAACTGGGCAACGCCGGCGTCGGTGTTCTACGAGCCGTCAAGGCTGCCCTCGATCCCCAAAACCTCATGAATCCCGGGGTCCTTATCCCCGACTGACGATCAGCCGTTCAGGGCGCTCTCAGCATGGCCACGCCCATACAGCGTCCTGCTCTGCCGGACTGTCCCCGGTGCGAGAAGAAGCGCCTGGCGTCCAGGGTGTCCATCCGGGCGTCTTCGATGTGTTTGAGCCACACACCGGCATCGAGCACCTGCTGTTTGACCATGAACGGGATGTCCAAGTGCGGCTTGTCCCCCGCGTCGTAGAGCACCGCGGGTTGCTGATGGAACTCGCCCTCAGCCTGTATGGCCTCAGTCATGGAGACCTCAAGGGAGAGAGGTTGCAGACATGGCCCGATACCGACCCGGATGTCCCGCGGTCTGGTGCCGAACTCCCGAGCCATCGTCTCCACCGCTTTTTGGGCGATGCGGCCGATGGCCCCGCGCCATCCGACGTGTACGATTCCGATGGCGGGTTGAATCGGGTCGTAGAGCACCACCGGTGCGCAATCGGCAACCAACACGGCGATCGGGATCATCGGCGAGCTGGTAACCAGCGCATCGCAGGCAGCCACTCCAGATTCAGCCGAGTCGGCCCCTTGACCCCTGGCGTCTGGTCCGATGACCTTCACCCGGACCCCGTGCACTTGGCGGGGTACAACCAGATCTCTAAAGTCGAAACCGAGTCTGTCGCCCACGATCTTGCGGTTGGCCACAACGTGTCCGGGGTCGTCCCCCACTTCAAAACTCAGATTGAGACTGGCGGCCTGGCCGCGGCTCACCCCGCCGCCCCGACCCGTGACCGCAGCCAAAACCTGCTCGCCATCGAAGCTAAACCCGATTGAATCCATGCCCGTTCCTCAAGACGAAATTGTCAATCTCGTATCCCAAGTGTCCTTCCTACCTGAGTAGGGTAACTGGTGTGAAAGTTAGCGTCAGCCTTCCCGCCGAAGACATCGCATTCCTCGACGACTATGCCCGCATACACCGGATCGCCTCCCGATCAGCCACCCTTCACCGGGCGATCCGGCTCCTTCGGGCATCAGAGCTGGCGCAAGACTATGCGGACGCATTCGCACAGTGGGACAACGACGAGAGCCACCTCTGGGACTCCGCCGTTTCCGACGGACTCACATAGCTCTGATGCGACGAGGAGAGATCCGCATCGTCAACCTCAGCCCCACGCTGGGCGCTGAGGCCGCCCGAACCCGGCCCGCGGTGTTGGTCAGCAACGATGGCGCCAACACCACCGCCGCCCGACTGGGGCACGGAGTGGTAACCGTCGTACCCATTACCTCCAACACCGATAGGGTCCACCCCTTCCAGGTGCTGCTAGTGGCCGACGACACCGGCCTCGAGCGCGACTCCAAAGCCCAAGCGGAACAGGTCAGGTCGATCTCCGTTGAACGAGTCGGCCGTCTGATCGGCCGGGTCCCATTCGACCTAATGGCCCACCTCGACAACGCCCTCCGACTCCATCTCGCCCTCTGACGTACTCCCACCGACCGGAGCAGATCATGCACGAATCCCCAGTGTGGACCTCGCCGGTGCTGCGGTCGGCACGCGGGGTGGTCGATCGCTCTCGACACGTTAGCACATCGATCGAGGCCATCGAGCAGGTGGCCTCATGGATGGCCTTTGAGGAGTTCGCCTTTCCGTCTGACCCGGTAGACGGCGCCTTCAACCGCAGGACTGACCCGGCAGAGATAGTCGATGTGTCCTTCTTCTATGCGGTCATGAACTTCGCCTTCACCGACTTCGACTCCGGGGTGAAGTTCGCCGCCGACTATCGGGGCCGCACCTGGTCGGACAGCGAGGGCATGTTCGCCTGCGTCAACCGGGCACTGGATGAGGGCGTGCCGCTGACCGACGGCGCCTACCTGGCCGAGATCACTCGTGCCGAACTGGACCGCGTTTTCAGCGGAAACATCGAGATCCCCATGCTCGGTGAGCGCGTGCAGATACTCAATGCGGCGGGTCGAACCCTGGCTGAACGCTACGACGGCAGCGCACATCGGTTCGTTGCCGACTGTGCGCCTGCCATGTACGCCGACAACAACGGCCTGCTGGAGCGGCTGGTGGTGGAGTTCCCCCGGTTCAACGATGTCAGCACCCACTACGGCCATGAGGTGCAGTTGCACAAGTTGGCCCAGCTGTGGCTGTGGCAACTGCACATGGCACTGGCCGACGGGGGCGCCTTCTCGGTGGCCGACCTGGATCGGATGACGGCGTTCGCCGACTACATCGTCCCCGTTGCCCTGCGGCTCATGGGCATCGTGGCGTACACCTCGGACTTGGAGAATGCCATCAACCGGGGAGACCACATCGCGGCCGACAGCGCCGAGGAAGTGGAGATCAGGGCCCACACCCTGTACGCCACCGCCCTGCTCACCGACGCCATCAACCGCATCCGCCCGCCGTCGCTGGCCCTCGTGGTTCCCCAGGTGGACTTCCGACTTTGGAAGGCGTACCACGCCACCTTCTGGCCCCACCACCTAACCTGCACCATCATGTACTGACCTCCCTGAGCCAGCGATCTGGTCCGCATCATGCGGCATCGACAGAAGGCGGCGACATGTCTGATTCGAACTGTCCCGCCAAGAGCCCGGCTGGCGGCTGGCAGGGGGCTTCGGCGCTCACGGCTGGCGACCTGATAAGAGTGGCGGGGGCGGGATTTGAACCCGCGACCTTCGGGTTATGAGCCCGACGAGCTACCAGACTGCTCCACCCCGCGTCGAGTGGAGTGACCACTCTACCCCCCTCCCGCCGGGCTGTCACCTGGTTTTCTGGATGTGTCCAAAGGAAAGCAAAGGGTGCAACCCAACTGAGGATTCAGCTTGCGAAAAGTGAACCTCTCCGGGTATTGCGCGGGCTCCGACCCTTGAGAGGATGGAGCCATGACAGAGCAGCGACGCCGGGGGAAATACCCGGATGAGATGCGCGAGCGCGTGGTGCGGATGGTGTTCGAGGCCCAGCGGGGCTGCGGTTCGCAGTGGGAGGCGGTCTCGTCGGTGGCTGAGAAGCTGGGGCCGACGCCTGAGACGGTGCGCAATCAGGTGCGCCGGATGGAGATCGATGCGGGGCGCCAGCTGGCGTCGGCGCGCTCGAAGCGAGATGAAGCCCTCAAAGTCGAGATCGCTCGGGTGCATGCGGAGAACTTCGGGGGGTATGGGGCGCCCAAGGTGTGGGCCCAGCTCAACCGCGAGTGGCATTGGGTGGCCTGCTGCACCGTGGAGCGGCTGATGCGCGACCTGGGCCTTCGCGGCGTGACGCGGGGCAAGCTGAGGCGCACCACCGTCGCCGACACAGCCGCTGAGCGGCCTCGGGACCTTGCCGAACGCCGGTTCTCGGCGCGCCCTCCCCGAACCGATTGTGGGCTCGCCCTCCAGCGTCAAGCGGGCCATGGCGCGCCGCGATCTGTTGCAGCCGGTGCGATATCAGGGCGAGCGTCGCCAGCTCGCCGCCGCACGCCGCGAGGTGTTCGTGGATCCGCCTGTGCGCCGCAACCGTGTCTGGCAGACGGACTTCACCTCCTTCGAGACCGCCGCCGAGGGCATCTGGCGGCTGTGCCCGGTGGTGGACTACGCCACCAAGGCCGCGCTGGCTTGCCCGATCACACCCACCCAGGGCGCCACCGACCTCATCGCCGCCCTCCAGAGTGAATCACCCCGTGTTTTGTGGAGGCTCTGTTCCTTGAGAGGATGGAGCAATGCCAAATCATGGGAGATATCCCGCCGAGTTGCGTGAGCGGGCGGTGCGGATGGTGCTGGACAACGAGCGGCATCACGGGTCGCAGTGGGAGGCGGTCTGCTCGGTCGCTGACAAGCTGGGCCCGTCGGCGGAGACGGTGCGCAATCAGGTGCGCCGAGCGGAGGTCGACGGCGGGATGCGCCCGGGGGTGACGACCGCGGAGCGCGGGCGGCTCCAAAAGCTCGAGCGCGAGAACCGCGAGCTGCGCCGGGCTAACGAGATATTGAAAGCGGCGTCGGCTTTCTTCGGGGCGGAGCTCGACCGCCAGTCCAGGCTGTAGTGGCGTTCATCGACGCCTACCGGCACCGGTTCGGGGTCGAGCCGATCTGCGCGGTGCTCACAGAGCACGGCGTCGGGATCGCCCCGTCCACCTACTGGGCGGCCAAAAAGCGGGCCCCGTCGGAGCGTGCTTTGCGCGACGCCCGGCTGCGCCCGGTGATCGCTAGGGCGCACAAGGCGAACTACGGCGCCTACGGCGCGGCCAAGGTGTGGGACCACCTAAACCGCGTCGAGGGCGTGCGGGTGGCCCGCTGCACCGTCGAGCGGCTGATGGGCCAGATGGGCCTGGCGGGCGCCCGCCGGGGCAAAAAGCCCCGCACCACCACGCCCGCCGCCGGCGAGATGCCCGAGGACATCGTGAACAGGGACTTCGGCGCCGACGCCCCGGATCGGCTGTGGCTCGCTGACCTCACCTGGGTGCGGACCCGCTCCGGCTGGGTCTACATGGCGTTCGTCGTCGACGCCTACTCCCGCCGGGTCCTGGGCTGGCAGGCGTCGCGCTCTTTGCGCACCGAGTTGGCGCTCGACGCTTTGGACATGGCCATCGCCGCCCGCCGGCGCTGCGGCCACAGCATCGACAAAGCCGTCCACCACAGCGACCGCGGATCGCAATATGTGTCGATCCGCTACAGCCAGCGCCTCGACGACAACGACATCGTCGCCTCGGTCGGCAGCAAAGGCGACAGCTACGACAACGCCATGATCGAGAGCTTCAACGGCCTGTTCAAATGGGAACTCATCTACCCGCACGGCCCCTGGCAGGGACAAAGCGACGTCGAGTTCGCCACCCTCGAATACATCGACTGGTACAACAACCGACGCAGCCACAGCCAACTCCTCAAAGGCCGATACACCTACACCACCCCCGCCGACCACGAAACCGCCTACCACAACAACACCACAGCCACCCCGGCCGTGACCCAACAAAAACAGTCTCTACCAAACCCGGCGTGATTCACTGCTGCCTACAACGCGGCAAAACCAAACGAGAAGACATCCGAGCCCTCAAACGCAATATGTCAGACCGCATCCACACCACCCTCCAAACCACCCCAAAATTGACATAGGAGCTCAACTAGATGAACCCCTAAGGCATGGGTCCGCCGAAGCCAGCTTCTTGACTGTCACACCGTGGTCCTACAGTGGAGACGTGGCTGACAAGTCGGCGATCGAGTGGACCGAGGCAACGTGGAACCCGACCACCGGTTGCGACCGCACATCGCCGGGATGCGATCGTTGCTATGCGCTCACGCTGTCGAAGCGGCTCAAGGCGATGGGCTCGCCGAAGTACCAGAATGAAGTCGCCGTGAAGAAGTTCAAGGACGGGTTGTGGGAGGTCGATGGTGTCTCAGGTCAGCGGTTCCGAGACCCGCGCTATCCCAACCAGATGTCCTTCGACATTCTGAGCCCGGACATCACCCCATTAGAGAACCGCTTCTTGGAACTGCTTGATGAGCGCGACTACAACATGGCGGAGTTCCGCAAGTATGCCCTCCTCGAGACGATCTACAAAGAGACCCACGTCAAGGACGCTGTGGACCGGCTCATAGAGCGGCGCCGAGTAAATCAGGTTAGAACCGGCCATTCCTTTGAGGACCGCGTGTTTAGCTTGGCAGAACCGCAACTGTTTTGATGGCCTCCACACACTGCGCGAGAGGAACACCCTAGCCAGAGAGCTGAACATGCTGGGCGGGCACTGAATGTTCGCGCAATCAGTCGACCACAACAGCCATCGGATCATGAGCAGGATGGGCGACTTCGGGGCGCATATCTGGTTCGTCCTTGCAAGTCTGACGTGGCGGGGACTCCCCCTCCCTCGTCTGGCAGAAGATCGATGGCACAAGATGCTCAGCGAAAGGTCACACGTCCACGCTTCGCCTGACGCCAACGACAAATCTTGGTATCCGCTTGGACCTCACCGAATATTGGACAAGCTGCGTGAAATCCGGGGAAGTTCGATGAGCATGTTGTCGGCTGCGACCCCGGGAGAGGTCAGCAGGGACCTGGCCGAAGCTTGGAAAGACGACCCCATGCTGGAGCCGTTGGCAGAGCGGTACAAGGCGCTGGTGACGGAGCGCAATCATCTCGCTCACTCACACCCGGCGACCGAAAATCGGGACGGAGGTTCCCTTCAACGGCTCTTTCGACATTACATAATGGCCAAGAATCGCCCGGCAACGGTGATGTGGATTACACCGGAGTGGCTGGATGAGTTCGCCGCCGTGGCTCGTGCGCTATACAGAGACTTCCATACGGTAGCACACAAAGGATAGTCCCGCAACGCTCCGCCGCACAGTGTTCACTAGGTCTGCGATACGGTCCCGGAGCTTCAGAGTTCAGGAAACGAGGCTGGAGCCGAGGCACGTCCCAACACAGCTGGACATTGGACGAAACGACCGTCGTCGTTCTTCACCCTGACGAGGCACGCGGACTGGAGTTCGACGCTGCCGTAGTCGTCGAGCCAGGGGAATTTCCAGAGAACGTCGGACGGCAAGGCGTGTTGTACACGAGCCTCGCCAGAGCTGGCAAGGATCTCACTGTCGTCCACTCCCAGCGGCTCCCACACCACCTCCGCCCTCCCGGCCACCTGCCCCACAAAGCCGCTCGTTGAGCCCCGCCCCGCCGGGCGATACGCTTGAGTCCGGCAACAGCACAGGAGGCGTCTCGGATGCCCGGTCAAGCACAAGCCAATTACGAGGCATATGTCGCCAAGCACCAAGCGGACATGGAGCGAGACCACAGGGGGAAGATCGCTTTGATGCACGACGGAGAAATAGTCGGCATCTACAACGACGACGGCGATGCCTATGAAATCGGATGCGACAAATTCGGGCTCGGCAATTTCTCTGCGATAGAGGTCGGGGCGGAGCCCATCGACCTCGGCATCCTCGCGTTCGCATTCGACTGACCGATGCCGACAATCAGTGTCCCAGCGCGGGACGGCAAGATCCTGATTGACGTCGCGGTCTTCATGCCCCGCTCCGACCGTCAAGACCCAGAACCGTTCCGGGCCCTGGTCGACACTGGCGCACAAGTCAGCGCCATAGGGCCAAGCGTGGTCGAGCAGTTCGGGGCCGACCCGTATCTCACCACCACGATGAGAACCGCTTCGGGCGTGGCCGAGCCAGCCCACCTGTTCCGAGCGGTCATCGGGATCGCCGCACCGGACCCCGACGCGGCCGAGTTCCTCTGGGTCCCCGTCAACGCAATCGGCCTAGCCCGCGCACAATCCGGATACCACGCGATCGTGGGAATGGACGTACTCGCCCACGTCCACGCCAGCCTCATCAAGGGAACCCTCACCCTCAGCTATTGAACCGCCGCAACACCACCACTCTCACATACCAAGACCGAAAAAGGGGGACAGATCAACCCAAAACAACGAACTCGGGGCGTGTCCCGTAGTGATGGACGATGCGCACAAGTGCTGCCTCTGCGAGTCGTCTTGCAACCCGGCTGCGCTCAGGTCGGGCTTCCATGCATCACCTCGCGAAGATGCTCGGCAGCTTCTTCGCCTCGAACTCCCGACTTGCGCAGATCGACATACACCCGAGGCCATGGTGCGACCCAGAGTCCGTCAACCTCGGTGGCGAGACGGCGGGTGACAGCCGTTGGGAAGGGTCTCAGGGTGAGCTGCCCGCCGGCGATCGGCCGTAGTCCGGCGCCGCGGGCTGCGGATTCAAGACCGACAACTGAATGAGCGTCGACATAGACCTCGGCTGTTGAGACGGTTGCCATATATGGGGCAATGACCGATGCGGCTGCCGCTCCGGTTGATGCCCAGAGGACTCCCGATTGACCCCACAGGCGCCCTACTTCGACAAGGCTGGCAATGGGGTCTTGCCCCACTGCGCCAACCGTCAACGATGGCGTACTAGATATCGGTGCCGCTGCCGACGCATAGGCATTGAGAAATTGCTCCTGGTCGCTAATTCGGCGACCAGACTCTCGACCCCGCATCGCATCAGCCTCAAGCAACCCGAGACCAGTCAAGACTCGGAGGGCGTTCACACAGCTTCCAGTCGATAGGCCGGTAGCCGAGCGGACCTCAGAAACCGTCGGTTTGATGCCGCACAGAATTGCTTCCGCAACGGCAAGCACCGCTGGTGTCCAGCGCAAGGGCGGCTCGACGGGCACCGGCGGTTGCCCAGAGCGGGAATCGATGACCGACGCAATAGCAACTTCCGCCGCTCCCGTCTCGTCGATCCATCCGATGCCCTCCTCGGACATCCTTGCTTTTGCTCCAGGTTAGAAACGGCGCGCCACAGCGATGTCAGGCTTGTTTTCATGACGGGCGAGCAAGTCGTTTACGTCTCCTAGGTTCCCTTCGCCGACCCACCTGACTTCCAGTTCTTGCCCTCCGAGGATCAGGTTCACAGGACGGTTGCCCACTTCGACCTCTTCTTGTGCGGCGCGGGGCAAGACGTTGAGAAATGCTTCTATGGCCCGAGACCCAGTATTTCTGGGCGACACTTGGGTTCGCTCCATGGCTAATACCTCAGTCATTTACAATATCTCAGTGTGGTACTGATCTATCAATAATTGCTGAGGATTGAAATCAATTGCATCCCGTTGGCTCACGCTGGTCTCTCGTTTCACTGAAGCCCCCTCCCGCCGGGCTGTCACCTGGTTTTCTGGTGGAGTGTGGCGCGGTGACAGCCCGGCGGGTCGCCAGGGGGGATAGGCGATTGGGTAGGGCCGCCTAGCCGGCGCGGCCGGGGGCTTGGATCTCGGCGACGGCGATGCGATGGGGCGGGGCGGTTATTGCCTGGGTGGGAACGGCGGGAGGCGGGTTGGTGCAGGGGGCGCCGTTGAAGATGCACTCCACCACGACATCCCAGTAGGCGGTCACCACCACCCGATAGCGGAGGTCGGGGGCGCTCACCGATGAACGACGGTAATGGTGGAAGCAGCTGGACGGCTGATCGAGCGGGTCGCGGGCGAGGTCGAAGGCCGCCACCTCGTCGGCGTCGCACCAAATCGTGCTGCCGTCGCCCATGTCGACCCGCAGAAAGCCCAGGCGGCGGGGGTAGGCGGTGGCGATGACGCTCAGCTCTTGCCCGTTGAGCGTGGCGGTGGCCGTCTCCGACACCGGAGTTCGGTCGGCGGCCGGCACCCACACATAGGTGGGGATCTGGACGAGGGTGACGATGCCCGGCGCCATTTGCGTGGCCGGTTCGGGGATGGCCAGCCTGCCCCAGGCCTCGTTGCCCAGCCGGGCCGTCTCCACTGCGGTGGGCGAACGGGGATTTAGCGGCAGGACAGGCTGACGAGCCCAGAAGGCGGCGAGCCGGATCGCCCCGCCGATCGGGCAGAGCTTGAGGATGTTTCCGCCGCCGGGGTCGGGGGCGACGAAATAGTCGTTCTCCAACCAGGCGTTCAACTCAGCGAAGCTGCCCTGTCTCCGGTAGCAGGATGGCGTCGGATTGCCAGGGGCGGCATCAGACGGCTCAAGACCGGGCACAAGCACCTCGATCCAGTCTCCGTGTTCCACCTCCCCGCCTTCGGCCTCGGCAAAGGCGCCTTCATCTAGTGGGTGCTCGGCGACGGCCGCCTCGGGAGAAACGGCAATGGCGAACAAGGCCAGGGCAGAGGCCAGCAAGGTGGATCTTCGCATTGAACTTCCTTTCGGGTCATTGGGAGCGCACTCAGCGCGACAAGGGGGAAGTTCAGAGGGAAGGCTCTAACTCTGCCTTACACCACTTTCAATGTCAATAGATATATTTCGTCTGCGGACGCGCCACCGTTCGGCTCACCACCAGGGCCACCACAGAGAGCGACCCGCCCACGAAGAAGGCCACCGGGCGAGACGACAGCGCCACCACCGCCCCCAGGATCAGACCGCCCAGCCCCACGGCCAAGTCGAAGGCAATGCTGAAGGTGCCGATGGCCTGGCTGCGCCGATTGGCCGGCGCCGACTCCACGGCCATGACAAACAGGGCGGGAAACAAAAACGTCTGGCCCACCGCCAACAGGGCGGTGCCCAAGAAGACCCCGACGATGTGCTGCCACAGGGCGATGGTCCACATCCCAGATGCCGAGAACAGATACGACATGGTGCTGGTGCGCTGGGGACCCAATTGGTCGGGCAGGCGGGCCAGCACGATGCGCAGGCTGATCACCATCACCGCGAAAGTGGTGAACACCGCTCCGGTGTGGGCGAACCCGATGTGTTCGACGTGCAGTGCGATGAACGCCAAGAACCCGGAGTACCCCATGAGCCCCAGGCCCAGCAGCAGGGCCGGCCGGGTGGCGGGCCAGTGGATGAATGAGGTCGGCCATCCCACCGGCGCGTTCTCGGGACGACCGGAAATGGACATCGCCCCCAATACGGTGCCGGTTGCGCACAGCGCCCCGCCCATGATCCACACCGCGTCGGCGCTGAACGCCTCGTTCAGGGCTTCGCCGATGATGGGGCCCACCGCGAGCCCGGTGTACACGGTGACCGAGAAGTACGAGGTGGCCTCGCCCCGGCGGTCTTCGGGGGCCATGTCCTGGGCGGCGGCCGCGATGCCCACGAAGAAAGCGGCCTCGCCCAGGCCGGTGAGCAGTCGGAACAGCACCGCCACTGCCACGTTCACCGCCCACAGATTGCCGAGGATGCCGAAACCGGCCAGCGCGCAGCCCCACACCACTACGAAGCGACGACCCCGGGAGTCGCCCAGCGGGCCGACGAGCGGGCGGGCCACCGCAGCCGACAGGCCGAACCCGCCGACGGCCAGCCCGACTGCCACCGGTCCTCCGCCCAGGTCGTTCTCCACGAAGCCGGGCAGCACCGGGTAAACCAGTCCCAGCGACATGAAATAGAAGATGCCGCACAGGCACAGCACCACGAATTTGGCCGTGATCAACGGCTGAGGCTCGCCGGACACCATCTAGACGACGATCAGCGGTTGGGCCAACACCGGCGGTTTATCGCCGGTCTTGGAGGAACGGAAAGCGGGACCGGATTCTCTCCACCGCCGAGAGGTCGATGTCGGCGGCCAGCACGGCTTCTTGTCCCTTTGGCCCGCGGGCCACCTCGACCCCGAACGGGTCGATGACCACCGAATCGCCGGCGTAGTCCAGTCCTCCCCCTGAGCCCACCCGGTTCACTCCCACCACATAGGCCTGGTTCTCGATGGCCCGGGCCACCAGCAGCGCCGACCAATGGGCCCGGCGGGCCGCCGGCCAGTTGGCCACCACCACGTAGCAGTCGGTGTCATGGGCCCGCGTCCAGAACTCGTCGGAAAACCGCAGGTCGTAGCACACGAACGGGGTTACCCTCACCCCTTCGACGGTAACGGTCAGCCGAGCGCGGCCCGCGGCGTAATGGTTGTGCTCGCCGCCGTAGGTAAACGGGTGGATCTTGTCGTAGGAGGCAACCGTCCCGTCGGGGCCGGCCAGCACGAACCGGTTGTAGGGCAGCGCAGGCCCAACGGGATCCTGCACCGGAATCGAACCGCACACCCACACTCCATGGGTCGAAGCCTGATCGACCAAGAAGCCCGTGCTGGGCCCGTCGGGTGGCTCAGACACCCGGTCGGTCTCCATGGAGAACCCGGTGGAGAACATCTCGGCCAGCACCACCAGCCGGGCACCGTCGGCCGCGGCCTGGGCCACCATGGGGCCGAGCTGCTCGAAGTTGGCCTTCGGATCCTCCCAGGCGATGTCGTGCTGAACGGCGGCGACCCTCATGGTTGCGCCCCCAGTTTGGCCAAGCGCTCCACCGCCTCATCGAGCACCTCGGGACGCTTGCAGAAGGCGAACCGCACCAGGTGACGTCCCTCGTCTTCATTGTCGTAGAACACCACGTTGGGCACGGCCACCAACCCGCACCACGCAGGCAGCTTGCGGCACAGCGCCATGCCGTCGTCGAAGCCCAACGGGCGCGCATCAGCGGTCACAAAATAGGTGCCTGCCGGCCGGTAGACCTCGAATCCAGCGGCGGCCAGCCCGTCGGAAAGCTGGTCGCGCCGGGCCATCATGGCGGACCGCAGTCCGTCGAAGTAGTCGTCGCCCAGCCTCAGACCCACTGCGATGGCGTGTTGGAACGGCGCCCCATTGACGAAGGTCAAGAACTGCTTGGCGGTGGTTACCGCGTCGCGCAGCTCCGGAACGGCGCAAACCCAGCCGATCTTCCATCCGGTGAACGAGAAGGTCTTCCCCCCCGAAGACACCGAGATGGTGCGCTCCCGCATTCCCGGCATCGTGGCCATCGGGATGTGCTCGCCGTCGTAGGCCAAGTGCTCGTACACCTCGTCGGTCACCGCCAGCAGGTCATGTCGGCGGCATAGCTCGGCGATCAGTTCGAGCTCACCCCGGTCGAACACCTTGCCGGTGGGGTTGTGGGGCGAGTTCACCACGATCATCCTGGTGTGGGGGCCGATGGCCGCGGCCAGCTCGTCGGGGTCGAACCGGTAGTCGGGAGGCCGCAGCGTCACCAGCCGCCGCTGAGCCCCGGCCATGGCGATGCCGGCTATATGGGAGTCGTAATAGGGCTCGAACAGCACCACCTCGTCGCCCGGCGCCAAAAGCGACAACATGACCGCAGCGATGGCCTCCGTGGCCCCCGCGGTGATTAGCACCTCGGTTTCGGGATCGAAGTCCAAGTCGTAGAACCGCTTCTGGTGCTCGGCCACCGCCATTCGCAGATCGGCAATCCCCAACCCCGGCGGATACTGGTTGTGCCCCGCCCGAATGGCTGCCACCGCGGCGTCGGCCACCTCCTGAGGACCATCGGTATCAGGAAACCCCTGCCCCAAATTGATGGCCCCCGTGGATAGGGCCAACGCCGACATCTCCGCAAAAATCGTGGTCCCGAACTCCGCCAACCGCTCATTCAACAACCGCTCAGGCACGGCAGAAGCCTAACGGCCACCAGGTTTGCTTCTGTGCCCGATATGCCAGATGTGCTAGCAACCACTCATGACCTTCAACAACCAACCCTACGGCGGCACTATCGGCAACACCGTCGCCGACTCCACCCCCTGGTGGCCCGATCCCGTCACCCCGCCCCCCGGCAGCCCCAACGTGGTCATGGTGGTGCTCGACGACGTCGGCTTCGCCGACCTGGGCTGCTTCGGCGCCGAGATCGACACCCCCGTCATGGACGCCCTGGCCGCCAACGGGCTGCGCTACAACAACTTCCACACCACCGCCATCTGCTCCCCCACCCGGGCCTGCCTGCTCACCGGGCGCAACCACCATTCGGTGGGCATGGCGGTGGTCAGCAACTGGGACACCGGCTTTCCCGGCTGCACCGGTCGCATCAGCAACCGGGCGGCCACGCTGGCCGAGATGCTCCGCCCCGCGGGCTACTCCACGTTCGCGGTGGGCAAATGGCATCTGGCGCCCATCGAGGACACCACACCGGCCGGTCCCTTCGACCAGTGGCCGCTCCAGCGGGGGTTCGACCGGTACTACGGGTTCTTGGACGGCGCCACCAACCAATGGGATCCCGACCTCGTGGCCGACAACCACCACATCGACCCCCCCGACAAGCCCGGCTACCACGTCACCGAAGATCTGGTTGACCAGGCCATCGGCATGGTCACCGCCCAGACCTCGGCATGGCCCGAACGCCCGTTCTTCCTGTACCTGTGCTTCGGCACCGGCCACTATCCGATCCACGCCCCCAATCCCTACATCGACCGCTACAACGGGCGCTACAACACCGGCTGGGGCGCCATCCGCGAGGAACGCTTCGCCCGCCAAAAGGAACTAGGCATCATCCCCGAAGACACCGAGCTGCCCCCGTTCAACCCCGGCGTGCCCCAATGGGAGGAGCTGAGCGCCGACGAGCAGCGGTTGGCCACCCGGATGCAGCAGGCCTACGCCGGGATGCTCACCCACACCGATGAGCACCTGGGCCGGCTCATGGCCACGCTCCAGGAGATCGGCCAGGCCGACAACACCGTGTTCGTGCTGTTGTCCGACAACGGGGCCACCCAGGAGGGCGGCCCTTCGGGCCATGAGAACGCCATGCGCTTCATCAACGGCCTCGAACCCCGTTCCATCGACCAGCAGTTGGCCGACATCGACGAGATCGGCGGACCTAACTCGTGGATGGCCTACCCCATGGGCTGGGCCATGGCCGGCAACACCCCGCTCAAGTGGTACAAGCAGAACACCCACGCCGGCGGGGTGCGGGATCCGCTTATCATCTCCTGGCCCGCCGGGATCTCCGACACAGGGGCGGTGCGCACCCAATACCACCATGTGAGCGACATCGCCCCCACTCTGTTGGAGGCCATCGGCCTCGAGCCACCCGCAGAGATGGCCGGGGTGGCCCAGATGCCGATGGAGGGCACCAGCATGGTCTACTCCTTTTCCAACGCTGAAGCCCCTACCGCCAAGGCCGACCAGTACTACGAGATGCTGGGCCACCGGGCCATGTGGGTCGATGGCTGGAAGGCGGTGACCCGGCACATCCAGGGAGAGAGCTTCGACGACGACCGCTGGGAGCTGTACCACCTGGATCGAGACTTCTCCGAGGCTCGAGACTTGGCCGACGCCGAGCCCGAGCGGCTAGCCGCCCTCATCGACCGCTGGTGGGGAGCGGCCCGCGACTATCAGGTGCTGCCCCTAGACGACCGCATCCTGGAGCGGTTCCATGTGCCCAAGCCCCGGCCCATCACCAGCCGGTCGCGGTTCGTGTACTACCCGGGGGCCTACATCCCCAGCGACGGCTGCCCCGATCTCAAGAACGTGTCCTATGAGATAGCCGTCGAACTTGAGCGAGCCGACGGCGACGACGGCACCCTGATGGCCTGCGGCGACGTGGCGTCGGGGTTCGCACTGTTCGTGCAGGACGGCCATCTGGTGTGGGACTACAACATGGCCTGGGAGCACTACGTGGCTGTGTCGGCCGAGGCGCTGCCCGCCGGACAGCTCACCGTGGCCGCGGCCTTCGAGCGCACCGGCAGCTACGCCGGCAGCGGCCGACTGCTGGTAAACGGCGTCGAGGTCGGATCAGTAGCCATGCCCCAAACCCACAACACCCATATCCACGCGGTGGGCATCAGCGTGGGCTTCACCAAGGCCCCATCCCCTAGCCCCCGCTACAGCGGCCAATTCCCGTTCACTGGCACCCTTAGCCAGGTGGTGATTGATGTCGCTGACGACCGAGAACTACCCGGTCAGCTCCTAATTATTGACTGACTGCATCCATTTTCAGTCATTTATATGAAACGCCACAATTCCCCGATAACGTGACGAGTGGCTCCGCCCCGAATCGGCAACAAACGGACTCGGCCACCCGGGGCGGGGCCACCTCGCCAAACAGCCTAACAACCCGTGTTCCCGGTTGGCAGCGCGATATTTTGGCCAGGTGGCTGCCAGCGATCAGAAATGGAGTTTCGTGGTCGCAGCCAATCGCCTCCCGGTGAGGCGGGTGTGGGAGGGTGACACAGCCAAGTGGGTTCCCAGTCCCGGCGGGCTGGTGTCGGCTCTGCGACCGGTCATGTCGGGCGATCCCGACGCGGCTTGGGTGGGGTGGACGGGAGTCCCCGGCCCAGGCACCGAGCCGTTCGAGACGGACGGCTTCCAGTGCCACCCAGTGGGCGTCAGCCAGGGGGAGCTCCAGCTTTTCTATGAGGGGTTTTCCAACGCCACCCTGTGGCCGCTGTTCCACGATGCCCTGGTGCCGCCCGAATACCACCGCACCTGGTGGGATGCCTACCGAACCGTCAACCAGCGCTACGCCGCCGCTGTGGCGCACTTGGCCGCCCCCGGCGCCACCGTGTGGATCCACGATTACCACCTGCTGCTGGTGCCCGCTTTCTTGCGAAAAGCCCGGCCCGATCTGCGGATCGGATTCTTCCTCCACATCCCCTTCCCGGCCCGCGAGCTGTACATCCGGCTGCCGTGGCGGGCCGAGATCATCGATGGGCTGCTGGGCGCCGATCTGATCGGCCTGCAAACCCCATTGGGCGCCGACAACTTCTGTCGGGCAGTCAACCGGATTACCGGCGCCAAGACCACCGGCAAGACCATCCAGCACGATGGGAGAGCCACCCAGGTGGGTGCCTTCCCCATCGGCATCGACGCTGAGCGGATCA
The DNA here is from genome assembly GCF_965208475.1 of Candidatus Poriferisocius sp. GTDB lineage: Bacteria > Actinomycetota > Acidimicrobiia > Acidimicrobiales > Bin134 > Poriferisocius. The sequence continues at coordinate 2,730,862 of NZ_OZ242338.1, forward strand.
GAGGGCTGACCTCCGACCTCGCGGTGCAGGCCCGAGCGTCAGAGATCCGCCGCACCCTCGGCTCTCCGGCCACCGTGCTGCTGGGGGTAGACCGCCTCGACTACACCAAGGGCATCGAAGTCAGGTTGCGGGCCTTCCGGGAGCTGTTGGCTGAGCGACGGCTGTCGCTGGACCACTGTGTGCTGGTGCAGATCGCCGAGCCCAGCCGGTCGCAGGTCACCGGCTACGCCGAAGTCCGACAGACTGTTGAGCAGATGGTGGGCGACGTGAACGGGAACTTCGGGGTGATGGGCCGACCGGTGGTCCACTACTTGCACCAGAGCCACCCCATCGAAGAGCTGGTGGCCATGTATCTGATCGCCGACGTGATGCTGGTGACCCCGCTTCGAGACGGCATGAACCTGGTGGCCAAGGAGTACGTGGCCAGCCGCCGGGATAACACCGGGGTGCTGGTGCTGTCGGAGTTCACCGGCGCCGCCCAGGAGCTGCGGACCGCCGAGCTGATCAACCCCCACGACATCGAGGGGCTGAAGTCGGCCATGGAGGCCGCCGCCCACCGCTCTGCCGCCGACGCCGAGCCGGCCATGCGGGCCATGAAACGGGTGGTGAGCACCAATACCGCCCAGCGTTGGGCTGAGCGCTTCCTGGCCCGTCTGGAGGCCTGCCCATGACCGGGGCCAGGCTGGCCGGCCCCACCGCACGGGGTCCGATCATGACGGAAACAGAAGTGGATGCCAGGCTCCGGGAGCTGGCTCGGGTTCCGGTGCTTCTGGTGGCCTGCGACTACGACGGCACGCTGGCGCCCATTATCGACAACCCCGACGAGGCACGGCCCACCCGGGAGTCGGTGGCCGCATTGAGGCAGCTTGCCGCCATGCCCGACACCCATGTGGCGGTGATCTCCGGGCGAGCGCTGCGGGACTTGGCCGCGCTCAGCCGCCTGCCCGAGGAGATCCATCTGGTGGGCAGCCACGGCACCGAGTTCGACGTGGGCTTCGCCGACGACCTCTCTCTCGAGCAGCGGGGGCGCCGCCGCCGGGTCCTGGAGGTACTGAACGACATCGCCCGCCGCGACCATGGGTTCATCATCGAGCCCAAGCCGGCGGGCGTCGCCTTCCACTACCGCAAGGCCGATCCCGAGATCGCCGGCCAAGCGGTGGAGGAGGTGCTGCGCGGTCCCGGCAAGTGGGACGGTGTCCACATCAAGACCGGAAAGATGGTGGTGGAGCTGTCGGTGCTCGATCTCAACAAAGGCGAGGCGTTGGACCGGCTGCGAGCCGACGTGTCAGCAGAGGCGGTCGTCTTCGCCGGCGACGACGCCACCGATGAGGATGCCTTCACTCGGCTGGCCGGACCCGACCTGGGCCTCAAGGTGGGGTCCGGTCCGACCCTGGCCCGGGCCCGGTTGGACGACCCCCAGGCAGTGGCTCAAGTGCTGGCCCTTTTGGCCCGGCGGCGGAGGGCGTGGCTGATGGGCGAACACGCCCTGCCCATCGAGCGCCACAGCCTGCTCAGCGACCAGAGGACGGTGGCGCTGGTCACCACCGACGCCTCGGTCAATTGGATGTGCCATCCCCGCGCCGACTCCCCGGCGGTGTTCGCCGGGCTGCTGGGGGGGGCACGAGCCGGCCACTTCTCCATCAGACGCCATGACGACAGCCCGCCCATCTCCCACCGCTATCTGGAAGGCACCATGATCGTCGAGACCCGATGGTCGGACGTGACGGTAACCGACTACCTGGACTGCTCCGACGGGAGGCCAACCGAGCCGGCAGGACGCACCAATCTCATCCGGGCCATCGACGGCACTGGGCGAATCCGCATCGAATTCGCCCCCCGGCTGGATTTCGGCCGGGCCCCCACCGGGCTGCACGTGACCGACGACGGCCTTGAAGTGTGGGGAGCAGCCGAGACCATGATCTTGCTGGCCCCTGGAGTGCCCTGGGACATACAGGGCGACGGTCCCCACCAGACGGCGGTCGCCGAAATCCAACTCGACGGAACACCGCTGAAGCTGGTGCTGCGCCTTGGGGTACACGGGCGGCCTTACCGATCCGATCTGTCGGAGGCCGACCGCCGCCAGGTCACCGAGCGCCACTGGCAGGACTGGGCCCAAGAGCTGGCCTTGCCGGCCGTGGCGAGCGGGGAAGTGGAGCGGTCGGCTCTAGTGCTCAAGGCGCTGTGCCACCAGCCCTCCGGGGCGATGATGGCCGCGGCCACCACCAGCCTGCCCGAGGTGATGGGCGGGGTTCGCAACTGGGACTACCGCTACTGCTGGCCCCGGGACGCCAGCTTGAGCGCGGCAGCATTGGTGGCGCTGGGGAGCTGTCAAGAGGCCTGCGACTTGCTCGACTGGGTCCTCGACCGGGTGGAACACCTGCCCAGTCCCGAACAGCTTCGTCCCGTATATCCCCTGGTGGGCGACGAGGCCCTGCCCGAGGCAGTGCTGCCTGAACTGGCCGGATACGCCGGCAGCCGGCCGGTGCGAATCGGCAACGCGGCCGAGCACCAGGTGCAACTCGACGTGTTCGGCCCGGTGGTGGATCTGGCCTGGCGGCTGTGCGAGGCCGAGGTGACCCTCACCCAGCGGCACTGGGAGGTGGTCAAGGCGGTGGTGGGCGCGGTAGCCGCCCGCTGGCACGAGCCCGACCACGGCATCTGGGAGGAGCGCCGCCCGCCGCGGCATCACGTCCACTCCAAGGTGATGTGCTGGATGGCGGTCGACCGAGCCATCAAGATCGCCCAGCGCCTCGATCCGGAGCTGGCTTCGTACTGGCGGCCGCTGCGCCATCAGATCGCCGCCGATGTGGTGGAGAATGGCTGGAGCGAGCAGCGCCACTCCTACACCACCGCCTACGGGTCGGACGACCTCGACGCCAGCCTGCTGTGGATCGGCTTGAGCGGGCTGTTGCCGGCCACCGACACCAGGTTCGTGTCCACCCTCAAAGCGGTGGAGAGCGATCTGCGAGACGGCCACACCGTGTACCGCTACCGCCACGACGACGGGCTGCCCGGCATCGAGGGCGGGTTCTTGATCTGCACATCCTGGCTAATCGAGGCCTACGTGCTCATCGGCCAACTCGACGACGCCCGAGCCCTGTTCGACCGCTACCTCGACCTCTGCGGCCCCACCGGCCTGCTCCCCGAGCAGTATGACCCCGCCACCGAGCGATTGCTCGGCAACCACCCCCAGGCCTACTCCCACCTCGGGCTGGTCAACGCCGCCATTGCCCTGTCGGCGGTCAACGGCGGCTGAGGAAGAAGACGGACCACTAGTTGGAGGCAGCGGCGCGGAGATCGGCCAGGGTCTCCATCCACCACCGGTTGGTCACGGTGGTGTGGCCGGGGAGCGTGGCCAGGCAGTCGTCAACTTGGGCCACCACCTCGGGGAGACCGCCGGCGGCCAGGCGCAGATCCAGCAGTCCATCCACCACCCGGGAGCGGCTGGTCAGCTCTCCGTCGATGGCGTCCAACAGCCGATCCACCAACTCGGTGATCTCGATCAGGGCCGCTGGTCTGCGGACGGTTTCCAATGTCACTGGTCTCTCTCCTTGGCTTGCGGTAGGAGGTTACAACCGCCGAGCACCCGAATGTGTTCCCGTCGGCCAAATGCTATCGGCAACAGCGACAGTCAGCGAACAGGGTCGCCCCCATCCCCTCTGTGTCGATTAGCCCGGCAGTGTGGCGACAGTCCGCGAGCAGGGTCGCCCCCCTAGCGTGGCCTATAGCGTTGCGGGCGTGGAAGCAATGATGGGAAATGCCTGCAAGAGCCGATGGGTGCCCGTGCTGCTGGCCATCGCGCTATTGGCCGCCGCCTGCGGCAGCAGTGACAATCAAACAGCTCCATCCCCCGACCAGTCAACTGAGCCGCCAGAGGCAACCGCCCCCGCCCCGGCACTCGAAGACGACCATACCGAGGTGGTCATCGGGCTGGAGCAGGAGATCACCAACTTCAACAATCTGACCGCCGCCGACCAGCTCCTGGCCGGTCGCCAGATCATGCGAGCCGTCTGGCCCACCTGCGTTCGGGTCCGCCCTGATTTCTCATTCGAGCCGTACTTCTGCGAGTCGCTTCCCACCGTCATCACCGAGGATCCGCTGGTCGTGGAGTACCGGCTGCGGGAAGACGCCACCTGGAGCGACGGGACTCCGGTCAGCTCCGACGACCTGGTGTTCTTCTTCGAGAACTGCAACGAGGCCGGGGACGACTGCGGCAGCACCGCGGGCTTCGACAGCGCCGAGCTAGAGGTTCTGGACGACAAGGCCGTTCGGCTGAGCTGGCCAGAGGGCCAGCCCTATGTTGAGTACATCCAACTGTTCTCCGGCCCGTTCCCTCCCGCTCATCTGGGCCGTGATTGGAGCGATGGCTTCCGTGCCGACCCCGGAGTCGGCGCCGGCCCCTACGTGGTGGACGACTACAACCCCGGCAGCGATCTGACCCTGGTGGCCAACCCCACCTGGTTCGGCGGCGAGCCCGCCATCGACGAGGTCACGTTCCGGTTCATCAGCGATGTGGGCAACCTGCCACTGGCTCTGGAGAACGGCGAAGTCGACGTGATCTACCCGCAGCCCCAAGTGGACCTGGTGGAGCAGGTCAACCGCATTGGCGGGGTGGAATCCTCCGTCACCTTCGGCCCCACCTGGGAGCACATCACGTTCAATACCGCCGCGGTGCCGCTGGAAGCCCGCAGGGCCGTCGCTCTGGCCCTCGACCGGGAGTTGATCGTGGCCGCACTGATGCGGCCGTTCTCCGAATCAGCCCAGACACTGGGCAACCGGATCTTCGTGAACGGCCAATCCCAGTACGAGGACCACACGCCAGCGGAGTTCCAACAACGGGACCCTGCCGCCGCCCGCGCCGTGCTGGAAGAGGCCGGCTGGGAACTGGACGGCGATGTATACGCCAAAGACGGGCGGCGTCTGAGCCTGCGCATTCGCACCACCGGGGGCAACAACCGCCGGGAGCAATTCCAAGAACTGGTGCAGAACCAGCTTGCCGAGGCCGGCATCGCGATAACCATCGACAACCTGCCCGGAGGCGAGATCTTCGGACCGGTGTTCGGCTCGACCAACGACCCGCCCGGCCCCCCCGGAGACTTCGACTTGGTGATATTCGCCTGGGTGGGCGGACCCCTTCCGGCCGCAGCGGCCCTTCAGGTGTTCGGCACCGGCAGCGACAGCAACCCCGGCGCCTATGTGGACGACCGGGTCAACGACCTGCTCACCGAGGCCACGTTCACCCTCGACCTCGACCGCCAAGCCGAGTTGTTGAACCAGGCCGACGCCCTCATGTGGGAGACGCTGCCCAACATGCCCGTATACCAACTCCCCTTTTTCTTAGCCTGGAACGACAAAATCCAAAACATCCAAGACAACCCCACCGCCGAGAGCTTCACCTGGAACCTCGAAGATTGGGCGCTGGCTAACTAGCTTTCCCATTAGTGCTCGGATACGCAACCCGCAAGCTGCTGATCTCGATCATCGTTTTGTTTTTCGCCACTTTGGTGGCCTTCCTGCTGGTGGCCACCGTCGACCCCATTGCCGAGCAACGGGTGTTCCTGCTCTCCCAACCTGGCGGCGCTGAGCAAGTGCAACGCCTCGAGGCCAGCCTGGGCCTAGACAAGCCCCTGTTCGAGCGCTACGGAGGCTGGCTGGGCGACTTGTTCGCCGGGAACATGGGCGTATCCACCGACAACGGCCGGGACGTCACCACCCTGCTGGGCGAGGCCGTCCCCGTGACCCTTCGCCTGGTCATAGCGGCCACCGTGGTCTCGGTGATCCTCGGCGTGGCCGTGGGAGTGGTGAGCGCGGTGCGCCAGTACGGGGCGTTCGACAACATCTCCACCTTCTTCACCTTCCTGTTCTTCGCCATGCCCGTGTTCTGGCTGGGGGCCGTGCTCAAAGACCTGGGCATCCGGTTCAACGACTGGTGGGGCCGGCGCATCTTCTTCACCATCGGCGAGCAGTCACCCCGCCTCGAGGCCGACTTCTGGGGCACGTGGGCCGACCGGGCCGGGCACATCATCCTCCCCGCGCTCACCTTGGTCTTGATCCAACTGGCGGCCACCAGCCGGTTCCAGCGGTCGGCCATGCTCGACGTGCTGGAGAGCGACTACATCCGAACCGCTCGGGCCAAAGGGGTTCCGCGACGGCGGATCATCACCCACCACGCCCTCCGCAACGCCCTGCTCCCGGTGGTGAGCTACACCGGGCTGACCTTCGGCACCCTCATCGGGGGCACGGTGGTTACCGAGGTGGTGTTCAACTGGAAGGGCATGGGCCGCCTGTTCCTGGAGTCCCTGCTCAACGGGGATGTGACCGTGACCCAAGGATGGCTGCTGGCGGTGGGCATCTCGGTGATCATCGTCAACCTGCTTACCGATCTGACCTACGGCTTTTTGGATCCGAGGGTGCGAGATGGCTGATGTACCGGTCGGCATCCTCGCCGGCACCCCCTCAGAGACCGAGGCCCGCTCCCAGTGGCGGCTGGTGCTCCGGCGGTTCCTCGCCCACCGGCTGGCGGTGGCTGCGGGCGTCGTGCTGGTGGCTGCCTACCTCTTCAGCTATCTGGCCGAACCGCTCACCGGCTGGGGCTACAAGGATCTGTCCCCTGATCTGTCGCAGGGACCGTCGGGCGACCACTGGTTCGGCACCGACACCATCGGCCATGACATGTTCGCCCAGTCCATGCGGGGGCTGCGGGTATCGGTCCATGTGAGCGTGGTGGTGGCCGGCATCGCCACCGTATTGGGCTCGGTGCTGGGCGCGGTTCAGGGATGGTTCCGGGGCCGGGTGGACGGGGCCCTGGGGCTGTTGGTGGACTTCCTGCTGATCCTTCCGCTACTGCCGGTGCTGATGGTGCTGGGCACCCGCACTCGGGCCAGCGGGGGCAGTTCCCTCATGTTCGTGGCGGTGATCATCGGCCTTTTCCTGTGGGCGCCGTTGGCCCGAGTGGTGCGGGGCGAGGTGTTCTCCATCCGGGAGAAGGAGTACATCGAGGCAGCGGAGGCCCTGGGGGCATCCAACACCCGCATCATCTTCCGCCACCTAATCCCCAATGCCATGAGCTCGATCATCGTGTACGCCACCCTCACGGTGGCCACCGCCATCCTGCTGGAGACCGCGCTGGCATTCTTGGGCTTCGGCATCCAGCCCCCCGAGGTTTCGCTGGGATCGCTGGTCGATGAGGGGCGCGACGCAGCCCGCACCCGGTGGTGGCTGTTCTATCTGCCGGGAGCGGTGCTGGTGGTGCTGGTGCTGTGTGTGAACTTCGTGGGCGACGGGTTGCGAGATGCCCTCGATCCCCGCCGGGAGCGCCGTCGATGACCGGCCAAGCCAGTTCCCGAGCTGAGATCCCGGTGCTGTCGGTGCGCGACCTAGAGGTTGCCTTCCCCACCCCCGACGGCGACGTCCAGGCGGTGCGGGGTGTGGGCTGGGACGTGTACGAAGGCGAGGTGCTAGCCATCGCCGGGGAGTCGGGCTCGGGAAAATCGGTCAGCGTCATGGCCGCCATGGGCTTGTTGCCGGCTACCGCCCAAGTCAGCGGGTCGATTTCCTACCGGGGCCGCGATGTGCTGGCCATGTCCGACAAAGACCTCGAACGGCTGCGGGGATCGTCCATCTCGATGGTGTTCCAAGACCCGATGACCTCGCTGAACCCGGTGATGGCCGTCGGGGCCCAGATCGCCGAGGGAGTCCGCATCCACCAGCGGGTCAATTCCCGCACGGCCCGGTCTACCGCAGTCGAGCTGCTCGATTTGGTCGGCATTCCCAACGCCGGCCAGCGGGTGGATTCCTACCCCCACGAGCTGTCGGGCGGGATGCGCCAGCGGGCCATGATCGCCATGGCCATTGCCAACGATCCCGACCTGCTCATCGCCGATGAGCCCACCGCCGCCCTCGACGTCACCATTCAGGCCCAGGTGATAGACGTGCTTGAGCGAGCCCGGGAGGCCACCGGCTCGGCACTGGTCATCATCACCCACGACCTCGGCGTAGTGGCCCGCATCGCCCATCGGATCTTGGTCATGTATGCCGGTCGAGCGGCCGAGACCGGGATGGCCGACGGCGTGTTTGAACGACCCAGCCACCCCTACACCGCCGGGCTGCTCGGGTCGATCCCCCGCCTCGATGCCCCCAAGGGAACCCGGCTGATGCCCATCGACGGGGCCCCGCCGTCGATGCTGGCCCCGCCTCCCGGATGTGCCTTCGCCACCCGCTGCCCCCGAGTCACCCCGCTCTGTTCCCAAGAAATCCCTGAGCTGCGCCCCATAGGCAACCAGCAGTCCGCCTGCCACCACGCCGAAGACCAGTTCAACGAGGCCGAAGATGTCTAGCCCCGCCGGCCGGCCGGTTGAAGCAACCCCTCTGCTGGAAGTCACCGACCTGGTCAAGGACTTCCCGATCCGCTCCAAAGGCGTCGTGCGCCGGACGGTGGGAATGGTCCAGGCAGTAAACGGCGCGTCGCTGCACATCAATCGGGGCGAGACCTTGGGCCTGGTGGGTGAGTCGGGGTCGGGCAAGTCCACCATTGCCCGCTGCATCCTCCGCCTCATCGTGCCCACCTCGGGGTCAGTTCGATTCAAGGGCCAAGAGCTGGCCGGGCTGAGCCGCCGCCGGCTCCAGGCCATGCGGCGAAACATGCAGATCGTGTTCCAAGACCCGATGGCCTCGCTCGACCCCCGCATGACGGTGTCGTCGATCATCGCCGAACCCCTGCGCATCCACCGCAACATCAAAGACATCAAGACCCGGGTGGGCGACCTGTTGGAGTTGGTCGGCCTGAACCCCGAGCACGGCAACCGCTATCCGCACGAGTTCTCCGGGGGCCAGCGCCAGCGCATCGGCATCGCCCGAGCCCTGGCCCTCGAACCTGAACTGATAATCCTGGATGAGCCGGTGTCAGCCCTCGACGTGAGCATCCAGGCCGGGGTGCTCAACCTGCTGGAAGACCTCCAGCGCCAACTGGGGCTCACCTACCTGTTCGTGGCCCACGACCTGTCGGTGGTCCGCCACATCTCCGACCGGGTGGCGGTGATGTATCTAGGGCGGATCGTGGAGACGGGTACCGGACCGGAGGTGTACGAAACCCCGGCCCATCCCTACACCCAGGCTTTGCTGTCGGCCATTCCGATCCCCGATCCCAAGCTCGAGAGGAGGCGACGCCGCATCGTACTCGAAGGGGACGAGCCAAACCCGGCCTCGCCCCCTTCGGGCTGCCGCTTCCGTACCCGATGCTGGAAGGCGCAGTCCATCTGCGCCGAATACGACCCGGAGTTGCTCGACCTGGGGATCGGACACCCGGTTGCCTGCCACTTCCCCACACCCGACGACCTAATGGGGCCCGAGCAGGGATAGGGTTCAGTCCAGTGTCTGATGCCGTCATCTCCGCTCAGGGAGTGCAGAAGAGTTACGGCTCAAACCATGTACTCCGGGGGCTCGATTGCAATGTGGGGCGGGGCATCACCGGGCTCTTGGGACCCAACGGCGCGGGCAAGAGCACCTTCATTGGGCTGGTGTTGGGACTGCGCCCCCGCCAAGGGGGCACACTCAACGTGTTGGGGGTGGATCCCGACCAGAGCGGGCCTGAGTTGAGAGCCCGGCTGGGCTACGCCCCCGAGCACCACGACTTGCCCGGCGATGTGCAGGCCGCCGATCTGGTGCGCCAAATTGCCCAACTCCACGGCCTGCCCCGGCGGGCCGCCACCGAACGGTCTAGCGACGCCTTGTGGCAGGTGGGCTTGGGCGAAGAGCGGTTCCGCCCCATCGGCACCATGTCCACCGGCCAGCGCCAGCGGGTGAAGATGGCCCAAGCCCTGGCCCACGACCCCGACCTGCTGCTACTGGACGAGCCCACCGACGGCCTCGATCCGGTGCAACGCGACGACATGCTGGCCCTCATCCGGCGGGTGGGCAGCGAGTTCGGCATCGACATCTTGTTGTCGTCGCACTTGCTGGAGGAAGTGGAGCGGGTGTGCGACTCGGTGGTGATCCTGGCCAACGGAACGGTGGGCCACAGCGGCCCTCTGCATGATCTGGGCTTAGCGGCATCAGGTCTCAAAGTGGAACTGGACTCCGACCCCGAACCGCTAGCGGCTGCGCTGGTCGCTCGGGGCGCGGAGGCAGTCATCGACGGCCACTCCCTCATCGTGTCCGGCGTCGATTCGGCATCCGACCTGATCAGAGACTTGGTGGCTGATCTAGGGCTGGGGCTGCGTCGGCTGGAGCCCCGCCGCACCACTTTGGAAGACGTGTTCATCGAGGCCTCCCAATGACCGAGGCCCGCATCCACGACCGGGGCTATCTGGGCTATGACGGGCCTCGCCATGGCACCCGGCGCGCCATGATGAACCTGAGCTACCACACCGTGCAGCGGGTGCTGGGCCTGAAGCGGTCCAATTGGCAGAAGGTTCTCCCCGCACTCACCCTTTTGATCGCCTTCATTCCCGCCATCGTGTTCATCGGCATTGCCGCCTTCTTGCCCCGGGGGGAGGAACTGGGGCTGGATTCCACCGCCAACTATTACGGGTTCATCACAGGTGCCCTCTTCCTGTTCGCGGCGTTCGTAGCCCCCGAGGCGGTGTGCACCGATCGTCGGAGCGGGATGCTGGGGTTGTACCTGGCATCGCCGCTTAGCCGAGACACTTATCTGGTGGCCAAGGCCGCGGCCGTCGCCGCCGTGCTGGGCACCATGACCTTGGGGCCACCTCTATTGATGCTCATCGCCTACACGCTGGCCGACGCCGGACCCGACGGAGTGATCGGCTGGCTGGCCGAGTTGGGGCGTATTTTGGCGTCGGGAGCTGCTCTGGCTATTTTCTGGACGGCGCTGTCGCTGGCGCTGTCCAGCCTCACCAGCCGCCGCTCCCTGGCCAGTGTGGGCATTTTCGTCGGCTTGTTGGCCAGCTCGGCGGTAGGAGACGGCCTTACCCAAGGCGCTGACCTTCACGACTCGTTTGCCCTGTTCAACTTGGTCGGCCTGCCCTTCGAGGCTGTCTTCCGCATCTTCGGAGAGGGCGACCCTGAAGGAGCGCCCCTAGGTGAAGTAGATACGTGGCCGATATTCGCGACGCTCATTGGACTCATCGCCGCCTTTGGAGCATTCGCCCGCTGGCGATACCAGCGAATCGAAGTCGCCGGATGAGCCAAGCCAGCCCTCCGCCCATGGTGCAGGCCGCCGGAGTGTCCAAGTGGTTCGGCGACCTGGTGGCGGTGTCCGATGTGAGCTTCAGCGTCGGGGCCGGGGTAACTGCCTTGCTGGGGCCCAACGGCGCGGGGAAATCCACCGTGCTGCGGATGATGTGCGGCTTGGCCAAGCCCTCCAACGGATCGGTGACCGTGCTGGGCAAGGATCCCCGCGCCGATGTGGCCGTGCTGGGCCGCATCGGCATGGCCCCTCAGCAGGAGTCACTGCTCGATTACCTGAGCGGCCGGGAGTTTGTGGAGTTGGCCGCCCAACTGCACCAGGTCGGCGAACCCGTTGAGGCCGCCCGCCGGGCCATTCAAACAGTGGAACTCGATCCCGACGACACCCGAAAGCTGTCCACTTACTCCAAGGGCATGCGCCAGCGCATCAAGCTGGCCCAGGCCATCGTCCATGATCCCCTGGTCATTGCTCTGGACGAGCCCCTCACCGGGCTCGATCCCCGACAGCGGCGGGAGATGATCGACCTCTTCCACCGCCTGGGATCAGAGGGCAAGTGCGTGATCGTGTCCAGCCATGTGCTCGACGAGGTGGAGCGGTTCGGCTCCCGGGTGCTGGTGATCGCCCAAGGACGGCTGGCTGCTGAAGGCGACTTCCGGGAGATCCGCAATCTGATGGATGATCGGCCGCTGCGCATCAGCATCCGCACCGACCAGCCTCGGGCCCTGGCCATTGCGCTGTTGGACCGCGGCGTGATCTCCGGATGTCGCCTGGAAGCGGACGATTCGGTGGTTGTGGACACCTCGGATCCAATGGCATTTCGCCGGACGGTGGCCCCGGCAGCCCGCGACCGGGATGCCTCGCTATTGGAGCTGCGCCCACTCGACGACGATCTGGAGAGCGTCTTCCGATACCTGGTGGGCCAGTGACTACTCAACTGGAGACACAGTGAACCCCCACATCTATCGGGTCGTGGTCCGCGGCCAAGTCAGCCCGGGTCGATTGCTGGCCCTAGCCGGCTTGAGCGGGATCGCCATCCTCCTGGCTTTCGTGGCCCGGACATACGACGACCCCTGGGATCGAGTGTCGTACGCCACCGAGAGCGTTGGCCACTTTGGGACCAATGTCTTCGCTCCGTTCATCGCCTTGGCCCTGGGTACGGCCGCGTTGGGCAATCTGGTGGAAGACCGCACCCTGGTGTACCTGTGGCTCCGGCCTGTTCCCCGCCCCGCATTGGCCACCGCAGCGTTCGCCGCGGTCATCAGCATGGCGGGCCCCATAGTGGTGGCGGTGATGACCGTGGCCGCGGCGATAACCGGAGTTGACGACCTGCTAGTGGCCACTGCCGTGGCCACAGCTCTTGCGGTGTTCGCCTACTCGGGCATTTTCCTGGCTCTGGGGCTGCGGTTCAAGCGATCCCTGTTGATCGGCCTGGGCTACATCGCCATCTGGGAGCTGTTGATATCAAGGTTGGGCGACTGGTTCGCCCGGCTGTCGGTGCGCAGCTATCCGATGAGCATCTTGTCCGACGCTACCGGGGTGGAACTGCCGCAAGCCGACCGATCCACGCTGGCGTCCTATGTAGTGCCGCTGGCTGTGGGTACGGCCGGGCTGATCTACACCTCGTGGCGCCTGACCCGCACCGAGATCGACTAGGTGCTGGACGAGGGACGATTACGTAGGGCGAAAGCACTGCCACCACCCCCCACCCCACAAATCCGTGCAGTCTCTTGACATTTGCCTCTCGATGCCACAATCGCATCGTTTATGGATATGGCGTGACCCCCTGAGATTGGTCCACCTGTTGTGAGAGTCCGTTGTCCAGTATTGCTGGATGGAGGAGGATCACGAGTATGGCTAGGCGGAGGCACACGCCCGAGCAGATTGTCCGCAAGCTCCGGGAGGCTGACCGGCTGTTGGCCGAGGGCGCATCGATCGCGGATGTGGCCCGGCACCTGGAGGTGTCGGAGGCCACGTTTCACCGGTGGCGCAACCAGTACGGCGGTTTGAAGGCCGACGACGTGAAGCGGCTCAAGTCGCTGGAGGCCGAGAACGCGCGGCTGAAGCGGATCGTGGCCGACAAGGAGCTGGAGATCGACGCTTTGCGGGAGATCAGCCGGGCAAAATGGTAGGCCCGCCGCAGCGGCGCAGAGCCGTCGAGCTGCTCCAGGAGCGGCTCGGGGTGTCGCAGCGGCGGGCTTGTCAGATCGTCGGACAGCACCGCTCCACGCAGCGCTACGAGCCGGCTGCGGCGGACCCGGACCGGGCTCTGCGGGCCGAGCTGCGCGAGTTCGCGAAGAACCACTCCCGATGGGGATACCGGCGGGCGCACGCAGTCTTGCAGCGGCGGGGGTGGGCGGTGAACCGCAAGAAAATCCAGCGCATCTGGCGCGAGGAGGGCCTGCGGGTCCCGCCCAAAAAGCGCAAGCGCCAGCGCACGGGCGACTCCGACGCCGAAGCCGGCCTGCTCAAAGCCGAGCGCCCCGACCACGTGTGGGCGCTGGACTACCAGTTCGACGTCACCGCCGCAGGCCGCAAGATCAAGATCCTGCACGTCCTAGACGAGTTCACCCGCGAGTCGCTCGCCGACGTCGTCGACCACAGCATCGACGCCGACGCCACGGTGGCCTGCTTGGACAAGGCCACCTCCGCCAGGGGCCGGGGCCCGGAGTTCCTCCGGTGCGACAACGGGCCCGAGCTCACCGCGAACGCGCTGCGGGACTGGTGCCGGTTCACCAGCACAAAGACCAGCTACATCGAGCCCGGGTCGCCCTGGCAGAACCCGTGGGTCGAGTCCTACGGCAGCCGAATGCGCGACGAGCTGCTGGCCATCGAGCAATTCGACAGCCTCCTGGAGGCCCAAGTACTTGTCGCCGACTGGAGAGACGACTACAACTACTACCGCCCCCACTCCGCGCTCGGCATGCTCACACCAGCCGAATACGCAGACCAATGGGCGAAAAACAACCCAAACAAACTCTCATAACAGATGGACCAAAAAACGGGGTCCGGTCAGATAGGCCACCTCTGGACAACATCTGCACAACCCCCTCAGTGATCTGTCGGGAAATAAAGTTCGGCCCAGTCGGGGCGAATGCTGAGATCGTGGCGCAGCGATGGGTCGGCAGGGGGCGGGTCGAGGGTTGTCTCAAAGGGCTCACCCCTGCTCCCACGGCCAACCACGGCCTGGAAGCGGACGAAGGATGGCTGGAGATGATCGTCCATTCGCGTGCGATACTCCAAGGAGTGAGCAACCCACAGCCGCCCAAACCTGTCCCGGAGGTTCTGGCGGAGAATCGTGCCGAGATTTTGCCGGTGATCCTCGAAGAGATGCTCCGCCAGAGAAAAGACCAAGACGAACGGCTTGAATACCAAAGGCGGGTTGCCTGGCTGTTCTTCAGCGTGTTCCTGCCCGGCGCGGGTCTGGCCACGTTTTGGATGCTGCGGCTTGAGGGTGAATTCAACCCCTACTGGACAGGGGCGGCGGCGGTGTCGTTCGTTCTTGGGGTGATCGCGACCCTCAAGGTGATGGAGACCCAAAAGTGGCAATCTGGTCCGAAAATCCAGAATCTGTTGGCGCGCCCGCTGGACGAGGGATGGGAACTCGAGAAGTTCCAGTATGCGCTGGTCATTTCCCATCTCAGAGAGTTCCGAGCCAACGAGGGCAGGGTCCGCCGCGTCAGGAGGTGGTCATCGCGAATGGTGGGCTTCTTCCTTTCCAGCGTTCTGTTCCTCGGCATCGCTGTGGCGACCTATAATGCAGAGATGCAGACTCCCGAGCAGCCCGGCCGTGACGACACTGCACTTGCCCTGCCGGAACAGGCACCCGAACCCGCAGAGCAAGCACCCCTTTACGACGTTGAGCCGTTTGAGCCGACTTTCGTCGAGAAGGGCGACAATTCCTACTACGAACCGCCGTTCGACTGACCTCGCCCCCGCGCCTTAGCGGGCGAACGCGTCTGAATCACTACTAATTCCCGTGAGACATATTCTGCCTAGTCTCGTCTGCACGAGCTGATGCTGTTTCCACCAGCGTAAGATTCCCCCATGCTTGACATGACGGTTGCCCCCACCGCCCAGCACATCGGAGAGGACGATCTCCCCTGGGCCTACGGCGAAGACGGCATCGGCCTCAAGGTGCTCCAAATCAAAGAGAGCGAGGGGTTGTGGGTCATCCGCAACCAGTTCCCGCCGGGCTACTCGGTGCCGACCCACAAGCACACCGGCCAGGTGTTCGCCCACACCAGCGCCGGGGCCTGGGGATACAAGGAGAGCGACTTCTTGAACCGGGCCGGGTCGTTCCTCTATGAGCCGGCCGGCTCCATCCACACCCTCTACACCCCCGATAGCAACACCGAGACCACCGAGGTTTTCTTCGCCATCTGGGGCGCTAACTTGAACATGGACGCCGACGGCAACATCGAGAGCATCACCGACGGCCAAACCGTGCTGATGGGCTACTACTACATGCTCGAAGCCCAAGGCACCCCCCGGCCCAACAACATCCTGATCGACTGAGCGACTGGGCGGAGGCTAGCCGTCGGCTGAGTCGAGCAGGGACTCCAGCTCCCCAATGAGGCCGTCGAGGCGGCGGCGGTCCTCGTCAAGGGAGTCCTGGGTGGTCCGCAATTCAGTGATCAGCTCGCTCAGAGCCTGACGGGTGTCTTCGTCTATTGGGGCCCCATCGGTAACTGATGGCGCGGCGGTGGGGGCGGGATCTGGCTCAGCGCCGTCTGTTTCCGGCACCGATGGCTGGCCGGGGAGCCCCGAAAGCCCGTCGGGATCGGACAGGGCGGTCAAGGCCTCGTCCAGGGTCGGGCGTATAACAAGCCTGAAGTCGTCGTCGTTGCCGACACCGGCGATCACCCGCTTCACCTGGGGCAGCTCGGTATCGCCGGTGGCCTGCACATAAACCGGGCGCACGAACAGCAGCGAGTCGCCCACCGGAATCATCAGCAAGTTCCCTTGGAGCACGGTAGATCCTTGCTGGTTCAGCAGGGTGAACTCTTCGGCGATTGCAGTATCGGCCTGGATCTTGGCGTCGACGATGCTCGGACCGGGGATGCTGGTGCCCGGCACCCTGTACACCACCAGTTGTCCGTACTCATCGATGTCGCTCTTAGCCGCCATAAAGGCGGTCAGCTCTTTGCGCTCGTCCTCATCATCGCCTGCCCCGGAAATAGGCACGAACGGTCGGAAGATCACGAAGTCCAGGTCATCCTCACCGGGGAGCTGGAGAAGCTGGTAGAACGGCCGGATTCTCTGCTCAAGCTGGCGGGTGGTGGCCACTGCGGTGGCCGCGCCCTCGGCGGAAATGGCCTCGGTGACCTCATCGAGGAAGCTTCGGGCGGTGATTCGAGTGCCCGGATCCTGAGCCACCGCCCATGTCACCGAGTTGGCATAGAAGGTCTCAGCATCATCGATGAAATACCGGGCCCACATGCTTGTCTGCACCCGGAACAAGTCCTCCGGGTAGCGCAGATGGTTCTTGAGATCGAGGGGCATCTCCTCGAAGTCCTCGAACAGGCCGGGGAATATCTTTCGCCAGGCCTGGATGATGGGGTCGTCGGGATCGATCACGTAGAACGTGGTGGTGCCGTCAAAGGCATCCACCACCACCTTCACCGAGTTGCGCACGTAGTTGAACTTCTTGCGAAGCCCGCTGTCCAGCGGTAGATCGCTCACGTCGGGGCTCTGGCCATAGGGATACCGGTCGCTCGTGGTGTAGGCATCCATGATGTACTTCACCCGCCCGTCGGAGATCACCGGATAGGGATCGGCGTCCAGCTCCAAGAACGGGGCCAGGTTCTGCACTCGAAGGCGCAGATCCCGGTTGAAGATGATCCGGGAATCGCTTTCCACGAAACCGGAGATCAGCGGATTGATATCGCCAAAGCGCAGGGCAAACGCTGCTTGACGGAAGAAGCTCCCGATGCCCACGCCGTCCTCGCCGTCATAGGCGAAAGTGACAGTCTCATTGTCGGCGGTGTAGTCCACCTCGTCAATCGAGGCCCCGACGATGGCGTAACCGGCGAGGTTCTCCCCGATGTAGAGCTGGGGCCGACGAAACTCGAAGTTCGAAGTGTCCGCCACCGGCACGTCGCCCACCGCGAAATCGGGAGACCCCTGGGTGGTGACCGAGTTCACCGGGGCCATCGCCACGCCGTAGCCATGGGTGTACTGAATGTGGCGGCCCTCCCAGGACTGCTGGGGGATGTCGGCCACGTTGAGATGGCGGGCGCCGATCACCACCTCGGTGGTCTGGCCATCAATTTCGTAACGATCGACGTCGACTTCTCCGTTGAAGGTGTAGAAGGTGCGCTCAGACTGCTCCACCTGGAAGGCGTTGGGCACAATGTCGGGGTCCAGCAACCGGATGTTGAGCACACTGGGGTTTCCGGCCAACTCCTCATCGGTGATCTGAGTGTCGAAATCGAACTCCCGTTCAGTCACTATCCCGCTGCCGTTCTTGGGATCGTCGTCGTCGTCGAGGCCCAAGGCGTAGCGGGTGGCGCCGATGTTGCGCCCGATGTAGACCGCCTCCTTCTGCGACTCCTCCGGCTCAGCCTGGAATCGCTGGATTATTGCCGGGTAGATGGCGCCCATGACGATGGCCACGATCATCCATAGGCCAATCGCGGTCACCGGCAGTACCCAACCCCGCTGCCAGATGTTGATCACCAGCAGAACCGCCGACAGCACCGAGATCAACATCAGCAGGTTGATCGCGGGCAACTGGGCGTTGACATCGGTGAAGCTGGCCCCGTCCACCGGCCCCCGGGTGGAGAAGTTGAGGCCGAATCGATCGTACCAGTAGCCCGCGGCCCGAACGACGGCGATGAGGGCCAACAACACCGACAGGTGAACCTTCACCTGAGGGGTGACCCGCTGTCCGGTGGTCTGGACCCGGATGCCGCCGTTCACGTAATGGGCGATCGCGGTGATGACGGCCACGATGATGAGAGCCCGGAACACCCAGCTGACCAAGAACTGGATGAACGGCAGACGGAACACGTAGAAGCCAATGTCTTTGCTGTACTGCGGGTCTTCGATACCGAATTCCACGCTGTTGAAGAACAACATGGCCTTCTGCCACTCCCCGCCGGCACCCCCGCCCACGATGAGGGCGAAAAGCACTGCCACAACGACGCTCACCAGCCTGCGGCGATGGCCGACCGCATCGTGATAGTGGCCCAGCAGATCCTCCTCCGGTCCGGCTGGACGGGAGGCGGGGGCCAAGCGATCGGCTATCGCCAAGTTGGAGTACAGCAGCAAGAAGAACAGGACGACGAAGATCACCGACAGAATGATCTTGTAGATCAGGATCTCGCTCCAGACCTCCCCGTGTCCGAGCGAGTCGAACCACAGGTAGTCGGTCCACAGGCGGGCCGAGCCCCGCAACGACAGCACCGCGGCCAAAAGCACCACCAAGATGAGCCCGGCCAGGATCTTGGACCGGCGCGAGAACCGCGGGCGAGCCGGCTGGCCCGGTCTGGGGATGCGCATACCGGGAACAGACTAGTCGTCGCCGACGGGGGTTACCGCAGCGCCTGGCCCGGTTTCGAGATCGTCGGGCAGTTTGCCGCTCTGAGATCGCAGGCGAGCGAAGATGGCATCCACGTCGCCGCCCTCCCCAGCATTGGCCAGCACAGGATGCTCGGCCGCGGACTCCACCGGGTTGCGCTCAGCAGGAGAGAGGAGGATGACGCCCTCATGGGCCTCTGAAGAGTCATAGCCAGAGTCTTCGTCCCCCGTATCGGCGCCGGGCACCATCCCCACAGTCTGGGCATCGTCCAGCTCCGACAACAAGGCCATGTCGGTGGGCTCGGTTTCGTCCTCCACCCGGCGGGCGGCCGCATCAGCCACCACCTTGGCCTCCGCCAGCGACAGCTTGGCCGACTCCATCGACTGCTCGATGGCATGGCGGGCATCGCCGAGGGTGGCCATCAGCTTGTCGCGCCCGGCGCGAAGCCGCTCTACCTGGGCCCGGGCCGTCTGGCGACGGCGAGCCATATCCCTCAGCACCGTCAGCCGGAGCATCTTGGCCTGCTCCACGATCTCCCGCCCCTGGCTCCGGCCATGCTCGACTTCGGCCTCGGCCTTTTCTCGGGCCTCTTGAGCCAGGCCAGCCACCGCATGGGCCTGCTCACCAGCCTGCTCCAACAACTCCACCACCTCTCCAGCATCGGGCAGATCCTGTTGCAGCCGCAAAGCCTCGATGGTCTTCTCCAAGTCGTCGGCAACCCGGCCGGCCCGGGCCACCATCTCGTTGGTCTCGGCCTGCGACTGTCGGCGAGAAGCCTCCGCTCCGTCGTCGAGCAGCTTGACCCCCTGCGCGCTGAACTCGGCCTCTGATTCGGGAGGCGAATCGACTTGGGCGACTTGCTCCCGCAAGTCCCGGATCTGTTGCTGGCCCGACTTGATCTGGTTGCCCAGTGAAACCAGATACGCCTGAACTTGCTTCTGGTCAAAACCCTTGCGGGCGACCGCAAAACTATGACTGGACACCTCCTCAGGGTTCACCCGCTCAAAGGGAGTGTCGCCGTCAGGACGTTCAGCCATGGTCAAATGGTACTCCTGTCATGCCTCGGCCAAAGCGTTCAAGGCCTCTTGCAGTGACGCCACCCCCACCACCTCGATGTCATTGCCCACGTGATCGAGGGCAACGCTCAGATTCGAGGTGGGAACCAGCAGAAGATCCACCCCAGCCCGGACAGCCGCGATGGCCTTCTGGTCAACCTCTCCGATTGCCCCCACTGAGCCGTCGAACGAGATGGTGCCGGTGGCCGCCACGCGGCGACCGCCAGTCAGCTCGCCGGGAGTCAACAGGTCGATGATCCCGATGGTGAGGGCCAGCCCGGCAGACGGCCCCCCGATCTTTCCGCTGTCGATGGTTACCCCCACCGGCAGCTCGCCGATATCGGTGCGCTCGCGCGCGCCAACGCCGATCAGCACCCGATTGCCGTCATCGGGGGAGACGATCAGCTCCAGCGCCATCGACTCCGCCGTGCCGTCTTCAGCCCTCTCCACATCCAAGACCACCGTTTGCCCGGCGCTCCGAACGGCCAGAGCCTCAGCCACGTCCTTCAAGTCGGCCACCGCAACGCCGTCGATCCCCACGATCACGTCGCCCCGCTCCAGCACATCTGCGGCAGGAGCACCGCTCATGGTCTCAGCCACAATGACCCCCGAGGCATGCCTGGGAATCTCATAGCCCAAGTGCTCCAGCGCCACCAAGATGGCGGTGTGCTGAGAGGTCTCCATCCGAAGTTCGTTGAGCCGGCGCAGCTCGCTGCGGGTGCCGTCGCCGGTGAAGGTCTGCTCGGGCTCGATGTCCACCCCCGACTCGAACTCGGCGCCGATGCGCTGCCAGATATTCAGCCGCTGGCTGACCAGCACGGTCACGAGGGCTATCTCGCTCTCAGGCGGATACACGTCGGCACCCGACACTGTGATCCGGGAGGGCACCGGCTCCACCGAGCCGGGGCGGACCGCCACCTGATCGGTGCGCCAGAAGCTGAACACCGCTGCGGTGATCGCCAGCACAGCCACCAGCACTGCCACGGGGACCAGCCAGGCCAGATTGCGTCGCCACCAGGACGGCACCCGGTCTTGCGGGGATGCAAGTATCCTGGACGGCTCTGTGGTCGATTGGTCGCGCATACGTGCCTCCCTCCCCGACGATACTTGGGGGGCGCTGAAGAATCGGTGGCGGCGGCGGGGGCATCGGCGGGTACACAGCCCGGGCGAAGATGACGGATCGGGGGCCGGCAAAACGCGATGGGCGGCTTGGCGAGATGATCGGGCCGAGCGGGATGTGCTCGCCTCCTATCGGGCCGACTACGGCGAGGGGGCCCGGTTTCGGTGGTGGCATCGCCTGCGGGCCGGAGTTGCGCTGTTCTTCGTAATTGCCCTGATGGGAGCAGGCCTGACTCTGCTGGTGGGGCTGTTCTTCGTCGGCGTCACCATCGCGTTGGAAACGCTGGTGTGATGGGCGGCCGGGATCACCTTGATGACGCCCCAGCCCCTGGAGCGCTCCGCCGCCGCGATGCGGTGATCGCCGGACACCTCGGGGACGAGGCCACCGCTCGGGAGGCCAAGAGCAATGACGACCCCGCCATCCGAGCGTCGGCCTACGGCGCCTTGGCCCGTATGGGCGCCCTAGACGACAGCGAGCTGCGAGACGCGCTCCGCGATCCGGCGCCCACGGTGCGAATGCGAGCCGCAGCCCTGACCACCGAGCGCCCGGAGGTGTCGCCCGCCCCGCTGCTGGCGGACCCAAGCGACGATGTGGCGGAGACCGCCGCCTGGGCCTGCGGCGAAGATGCGGCGGCTGATCTCGACACCATGGCCTGCCTGGCCGAACTGGCCACCGGTCATCCCAACCCCTTGGTGCGAGAGGCGGCCGTCGCCGCCCTGGGGGCCATCGGCCACCCCGCGGGACTCGACGCCATCCTGGTGGCAACCACCGACCGAGCCGCCGTGCGCCGCCGTGCGGTGCTCGCCCTGGCCCCGTTCGAGGGCCCCGAGGTGGAAGCCGCCCTCCGCCGAGCCTCGGCGGACCGCGACTGGCAGACACGAGACGCCGCCGAGCTCCTCATGGATCCCGACTAGCACCCCAATGACCGGGTTCACTCCATGAACATGGCCTGGACGTCTTCGAAGGATTCCAGGCAACGGCCCGCCCCGATCACCACAGCCTCCAGCGGGGTGTCGACCAAGCTGACTGGCACATCAGCAGCCTGGGAAAGCCGCTCGCTCATCCCTCTCAGCAGCGACCCGCCCCCTACCAGGTGAATTCCGCGGGAGATCACATCCTGCGACAGCTCTGGAGGCGCCTCTACCAGACACGACACCACCGAGTCCACGATGGTCAAGACCTGCTCGCTGATGGCTGCCCGCACTTCGAACGGAGACAACACGATGGTTTCCGGCAGGCCGTTCATGAGATTGCGACCTCGAACCTCGGCACTGCACTCACCGGCCACATAGGCCGCGGAGCCGATAGTTATCTTGACCTCTTCGGCAGTGCGCTCGCCGATGGCAATGCCGAACTCATGTCGAACATAAGACTGGATGGCAGAATCGATGTCGAACGACCCCACCCGGACTGCCTTGAGCGCGATAACCCCTCCCAAGGAGATGAGAGCGGTTTCGCTGGTTCCCCCACCGATGTCAACCACCATATTGCCGACAGGCTCGTGAATCGGCAGGGAGGCGCCGAGGGCCGCGGCGAGAGGTTGCTCTATGAGCCGGGTCTCGGCCGCGCCTGCCCGCCGAGCAGCCTCGACCACCGCCCGGCGCTCGACGGCGGTAATGGCCGACGGCACGCAGATGACCACCTTGGGGCGGATGAATCGATTTATCCCGGCGCGCAGGAGCAGCAAGCGGATCATGCGCTGGGTGACCTCGAAATCGGTAATCGCCCCTTTGCGCAGCGGGCGGACGGCCACGATGTGGGCCGGAGTGCGACCGATCATCTTCCAGGCGTCGCGCCCCATGGCCAGCACTTCGTTCGTCTTGCGATTCAAAGCGATAACCGAGGGCTCGTTGAGAATGATCCCCTGGCCGCGGGCGTAGACCAGCGTGTTGGCCGTGCCCAGGTCGATAGCCAGATCTCGGGCCATGAGATCAGCCGGCCGACTCTTCCGAGGAAACCACAGTCGCGGCCTCGGTAATGTGCTGGGCCTCCAACCCCCAGCTCTCACCACCCTCCCAAACCTCCCGCTTCCAAATGGGAATGGTCGCCTTCAGGCCGTCAATGCAGAACCGCGCCGCGGCGAAGGCCTCGTCCCGATGGGGAGCAGACACCGCCGCCACCACCGCCGACTCGCCGATCTCCACCCGGCCCACCCGGTGCAGCACCGCCACCCGACCGATGTCCGGCCACCTGACCCGAGCCTCGTCGACCAGCGCCTCCAGCCGGGGGGTCACCTGCTTCACGTAGGCCTCGTATTCCAACACCGTCACCCCCGCCCGTCCCTCTGAGTGGTCGCGGGCGGTGCCGCTGAACAAGACGATGCCGCCGCAATCCGGTCGGCCAACCCAAGAGAGCACCATGTCCAGGGGCAGCGACGACTCGCTGAGCCCTATCCACACATCAGCGGCTTCTGGCGGTCTCACAGATTGAGTGTAAACCGTGTGCTCCGGTGGGATTCCACCCCGTTGACGCGGTTACCGCCGAAAAAGCCATCGCGCGGCGGCCCAAATCCCCCATGCCAGCGCCAAGCCTCCCGCAGCCGCACCGCCCAGGGCGATCTGCTGGCGGCGGTGAGAGTCCAACATCCCCCACGGCTGGCCCTGACCCCCGGAGACAAGGGCCAGCTCGCTGGTGTGCTGAGGTGTCCAGCCCGCCGCACGAAGCCGATCACTGGCCACAACCCAGGGAAAACGGGCATACCGGAGCACGCCAGGGCTGATAGACCCGAGTCGGTACTTCCACCACCACCCGCTCAGACGAGCGAGCATCTGCTCTGGCATGCGGACGCGGGGACTCAAGCCCTCGAGGTCGAGGGTGGCGCCACTGCTAGTCCAGCCTTCTGGAGCGACGTTGTACACCCCGTTCAGGTCGCCCACCACCGACAGCTCCACCGCAGCAGCCAGATCATCCAGGTGAAGGAACTGAACTGGAACCTCGCTCTCTCCGGTGAGGCCGGCGGCGGCGCGCAGCGACCGGGCCACCCATCCCACATGATCTTCGGCCAGGCTGGCCGTGGGACGCAAGGTGACGATGTCCACCGCGGGGTGGTCCTCACCCCACTGGGCGGCAAACCTCTCCTGCTCAGCCTTGTCGACCGCAAAGCCGAACTCGGGGATCGGTCGCAGCGGGGAGGCCTCGGTAAGGGGAACCGGGTTGTCTGGCCATGCTCCGTACACCATGGCAGTGGACATCAGCACAACCCGACCGACACCGACAGAGCCGGCAGCCTGCAAGAGCCGGCGGGTTACCTCGCCATCACTGGTGCTCGCGGGGTCCTCGTCGGGCCATGGTTCCAACGCCGACGCCAAATGGACCAGCACATCCACATCGGCCAGCAGAGCGCCGAGCTGCAACTCAGCGACGTTGCCGCGCACATAGTCCATCCCGTGGATTGCGGGATCGGGGCGGAGATCGAAGCCGATGACCGAGCCAACCCGGCGATGACCCACCAGTCGCCGACATACCCGACGGCCCAGAGGTCCGCATGCGCCGACCACCGCCACGGTTAGCGGAGTCACGGCAGTAGCATAAGGCAGCGTGGACCGACCAGACTCACCCGACGAGTTCAATCCTTTCAAGGGGTTGCCGATTTTCGGAGATTTGAGCAAGCTCCTCTCCCAGCAGGCGTCATCCACATGGGAGACGGCGCGCCAGTTCGCAGTGGCGCTGGCTACCGATGCGCAGTCTGAGCCCAACGTCGACCCCGCCGACCGCATCGCCCTGGAAGAACTGGCCCGAGTGGCCGAGCTTCACGTGGCCAGCACCACCGGGCTGTCGACCACCCCCGAAGGTCAAACCGTGACCATTACCCCCGTGACCAGGGCGCAATGGGCCGTTGCCACCCTTGACGCCTACCAAGATCTGTTGACGCCCTTGGGGAGCGTGTCGGGCCGAGCTGAGAATGAGGAAGCAACCATCGATCCCGCTCAGGCCATGTTCGGCCAGATCATGAGGATGATCGGCCCGGTCATGTTGAGCATGACCGCGGGCAGCATGGTGGGGAATCTCGCTCGCCGGAGCCTGGGCCAATACGACCTGCCCGTTCCCCGTGACGGCTCAAAGCTCATGGTGGTGCCGGCCAACATCGACGCCTTGGCTGATGAGTGGAGCTTGGACCCCTCTGACCTGCGGCTTTGGGTATGCCTGAGCGAGCTGACCCATCATGCGGTTCTCTCTGTGCCCCATGTGCGCCGAACAATGGACGGGCTGTTGGCCGACTACGTCGGAGGATTTGAGTCTGATCCCGACGCGTTGGAGAGCCGGCTGGGCAATCTGGATCTCGTCGGCACTGATCCGCTGAGCAGCCTCCAATCGGTGCTGGGCGACCCCGAGGTGATCTTGGGGGCCGTCCGATCACCGGCCCAACGGGCATTGCTGCCGCAGATCACTGCATTGGTGACGGTAATCGCCGGATATGTCGACTGGACAATGGACAGCATTGGACGCGGGCTCATCGGCTCCTACCAGCGCCTCAGCGAAGCCCTGAGGCGGCGGAGGGTCACCGCCGACGCCGCCGATCGCTTCGTCGAGCAGATGTTCGGCCTCGAACTCTCCCAAGACCAGTACGACAGAGGGGCGGCCTTTGCCGACGGGGTGGTGGAAAGGGCGGGGACCGAGGGGCTGGCCCGCCTCTGGCGTTCGACCCGAGAATTGCCTACGCCCGCTGAAGTTGACGCTCCTGGCCTGTGGCTGGCCCGGATCGACCTTCCTGACTAGCCGTCCGGCTAAGCCAGAACAAAAGGGCGGCGACCGCCGCCGCTATGGCGATGAGGAGGAAGCCGACACGGGCGGGAATGGGAATGGCCACGGGAATGATCGCACCCAGCACCCAGAAAATCTGGAAGCGGGTTTCGAAGGCGGCGAACGAGCGACCGTGGTTGGCGCCCTCGGCATCGCGTTGCACGATGGAGTCGAAGGAGAGCTTGCCGGCGCTGGCGGTGATCCCCACACCCAAGGCAAGCAGAAGGGTCGAGCCGTAACCCCCTCCCCAGGCGGCCAGCAGACCCACTGCGAACAGGGCGGTCAACGCGGCGGCAATTATCACCTCCTCCCGAATCGTTTCCCGCAACTTGGGGGCCAGTGCCGATCCGATCAAGAAGCCGCAAACGGTGACGACGGCCACGATCCCCAGCTTCCAAGCCGGGCTTGCATCGGAGGCCACATCGCCTTGAAGGGCGTGGCGGACGCCGGCGCCGAATGCCTTGCCCACTCCGGAGAGGTTCACCGCATCGGCACCGCCACGGAAGGCGAACGCGGCCAGAAATGTCATGAAGCCGACAATGCCCCGCAGCGTGCCGGTAGCCGACGCCGCTGTGCGGATGCCAACGGTGCGGAGCTTGCTCGACTCACCGTTGTCAACCGGATCGGGAACCACTCGGCCCGAAGGCAGCGACAGCGAGGACAAGGCGCACAGGATGTACACCGCCATGGCCAGGCCAACCGCCCATGGCGCCCCGCCCAGCAAGTTGGCCAGCAGAGCGGGGGCGGCGCCGATAACCCCGCAAACGCTCGCCACCAGTGCCAATCGGGCATTGCCTCCCACAAACTGCTGCTCATCGCGCAAGATGAGGGGCACCATCGAGGCCTTGGCCACGCCATAGCTCTTCTGGAGGATCAGCATGGCGAACGCGAGGGGAAACAGCAGCAGCGAATCCATGTTCGAGATCATCAAGAAAGCGATGAATGCCCGGCCCGCATTGATGGCGAAGATCATGGGTCGCCGCCCACCGCGAAAGCGATCCAGACCCGGGCCGATCAACGGACCGACCACCGCGAACGGGGCCATCGTCAGAACCAGATAGAGGGCCACCCGAACCCGGGCCGCGCTGGGATCGATGGAAAAGAAAAGCGACCCCGCCAGCGCTATAGCGATCATGGCGTCGCCGGCAGCCGCTAGGGCATGAACCCTGACCAGCCGCAAAAACGGGGTGTTGATCACGTCTTGAAGACTACGGCGAGAACTACGGCGGCGTGGTCTCTGCCGCGACGCCGGTGGCGTACTTGTAGCCCAGGCCGCGTATGGTCACGATGCGGCTGGGGTTGGAGGGGTCGTCCTCGACCTTGGATCGGAGCCGCTTGACGTGGACATCCAGCGTCTTGGTATCTCCCACGTAGTCGCTGCCCCATACTTGGTCGATCAGCACATCCCGGGTCAACACCCGTCCCGCATTGTTCAACAGCAGTTCCAGCAGATCGAACTCCTTCAGCGGCAGCTCGATCTGCTCCCCCCGGACGAATACCTCGTGGCTCTCGGGGTCGACCGCCACATCTCCCACCTCGATGACCTCGCCCCGGAGTGTCTCGCTCTCCGCGGTCCACCGGGACCGACGCAGCAGCGACCGCATCCGGGAGATCAGCTCGCGCAAGCGATAGGGCTTGGTCACGTAGTCGTCGGCCCCCACTTCCAAGCCAACTACCGCATCGATCTCCTCGCCTTTGGCAGTGACCATGATGATGGGCACCTGGGAGCGGGCCCGGATCTGGCGGCAGACATCGACCCCTGAAACCAGGGGCAACATCACATCGAGCAGAACGATGTCGGGAGAGAAAGCACTGAAGAAATCAAGTGCTTCCTTGCCATCGCGGGCGACGTTCACTGTGAAACCCTCACGGGTCAGTCCCACCGTCAGCGCTTCGACAAAGGATTCCTCGTCCTCAACGATGAGAACCCGGGCCGACCCGCTCATTCCTGCACTCCAATGGATTGCAGATCTTGGGAATCCTCTTGTTCGACCGGTTCGTCATCGGACACCGGCACCGCCAGCGTGAATGCCGAGCCTTCTCCCACCGTTGACTCCACCCGGATCTCGCCCCCGTGGTTGGTGGCCACATGGCGCACAATGGCCAATCCCAAGCCCACGCCGCCATCGGATCGCCCCCGGGAGCGGTCTACCTGGTAGAAGCGCTCGAAGATGCGCTCTTGGTGACCCTGGGGGATCCCATAGCCCTGGTCGCGCACCTCAACCTCGACCCGGTCGCCTTCCATTCGGGTTGTGACCCTGACCGGTTGGTTGGCCTCGGAGTACTTGACCGCGTTGTCCAGCAGATTGAACACCGCGGAGGTGAGCTGGCGACGATCTGCCCGGACCACCAGATCCAGCGCGGGCAGAACGGTTTCGATGGGAACCTCCTTGTCCTCTGCGGAGGGCTTGACCCGCGCCAGTGCCTCGCTGATCACATGCTGGATCGCAACTGGTGCCTGCTCAGACGCCTCGTTGCTCTCAATCCGGCTGAGCTCCAGCAGGTCGTCCATGATGTCGGATAGCCGGATGGCCTCAGCCTGCACCCTCGCCGCCAACCGGGAGGCCACCTCGGGATCGGTTTCTTCCGCCAAAGTCTCGGCCAAAAGGCTGAGCGCGCCCATCGGGGTTCTGAGCTCGTGGCTGATGTTGGCCACAAAGTCGCGGCGCATGGCATCCAAGCGCTGGGGCTCGGTGATGTCGTCGATGAGGGCTACCGAGCCGTAGTCCTTGCCTTCGAACCGCAGCGGCATGGCGCTGACGAACAGGCATTGGCGAGGTGGGCCGAACAGTTCGACCTCTCGCTCCACCGCTCGTCCACGGGCCGCTTCGGCCAGCAGCTCGGCCACTGCGGCCTCTACTAGGGCCTCGCCGTGGCGAGCTTCGATGAACGGTCGAGCGTAGAGATTGCGGTACAGCACGGTGCCGTCGGGATCGGCCATGACCACTCCCTGGGTGATGGCGTCCATCGACAGCCGGAGACGGGTCTCGCTTTCCACTACCCCGTCTTCATGGCGGCGGTGCAGTTCATCGTCGCGGCGACGGCTCTCTTCAGCGTCGACAAAGTGCCGGTGCTCACGCCACGCCACTGCGGCGGTTAGCGCCAACACCACCACAGCGACCACCACAACGAGGGTCACGATCACCCCAACACCCCTTGCCGCGGGCTAGAGGCGACCCGTGACACCACGCTCACCCCTCGTCGGTCTCTCCGTCGGTCTCTTCGCCGGTTTCGTCGAGGTGGTAGCGCTCTCGGATCTTCAATCGGGCCGACCCGGTGTGTTCGGGAAGCCATCCCGTCACCATATACACCACCCGTTCCCCGATATTCACCGCATGGTCGCCGATGCGCTCGTAGTACCGGCTGATCAAGCAGAGCTGCACCGCGGCCTGAAGGTCGATGGCGCCCACGTTGTGGGCTTGGAACACGGCCTGAACGCAGTCGCGGTTCAAGCCGTCGAGCTGGTCGTCGATGTCGTCGAGGGCGGCGGCCAGCCCCGCGTTTCCGTCCACGTAGGAGTCGACGGCCAGACGCATCAGCCGGCAGGCTTCCTCGCTCATTCTCACCAAAAGGCCCCGGAGGGTGGCGTCGTAGCGGGTGCCGTAGATACGCCGGGTGGCCTTGGCGATGTTCACGGCCAAATCGCCCGACCGCTCCAACTCGGCGTTCAGCCGCAGGGCGCTGCTGAGGGCCCGCAGATCGCTGGCCATGGGGGATTGGAGGGCCAGCACATGGTGGCAGCGCTCCTCGAGATACACCGACAAGTCGTCGAGCTCGTCGTCAGCGGTAATGAGCTGCTGGGCCAGCTCCAAGTCGGACTCCAGCAGCGCCTCGGTGGCCCGTGGTACGGCCTCGGTGACGAGCGCGGCCATCCGGACGATCCCCGATTGGATCTCGTCCAGTTCTTCGTGGAAGGACTTGCGCAGTTCTCCCACCCCGGGCTCTGGGCCGGTGCTCAGCCGAACCGTCCGGTGACGTAGTTCTCGGTCCGCTCGTCAGAGGGATTCGAGAAGATGGTCTCAGTGCGGTCGTACTCCACCAACAGTCCGCACCGCTGGTCGGTAGTGGAGTCGAGCTGTGCGGTGAAGAACGCGGTGCGATTGCTGATGCGGGCAGCCTGCTGCATGTTGTGGGTGACGATCACGATGGTGTAGTCGTTCTTGATCTCGTGCATCAGGTCTTCTATGCGGGCGGTGGCAATGGGGTCGAGGGCCGAGCATGGCTCGTCCATCAACAGCACATCGGGATCGACAGCAATCGCCCGGGCGATGCACAGGCGCTGCTGCTGGCCGCCGGACAGCCCCAGCGCCGAGTCCTTCAGCCGGTCCTTCACCTCGTCCCACAAGGCGGCCCGATTCAGCGACTGCTCCACGATGTCGTCCAAGTCGCTCTTCTTCTTGGCCATCCCACACACCCGGGGGCCGAAGGCGATGTTGTCGTAGATCGACTTGGGAAACGGGTTGGGCTTCTGGAACACCATCCCGATGCGGCGGCGAACCTCGACCGGATCCACCCGAGGGTCGTAGATGGGGACTTTGCGGAAGTCCAGGCGACCCTCCACCCGGGCGGTGGGGATGAGGTCGTTCATCCGATTGAAGCACCGCAGAACCGTGGTTTTTCCGCAGCCGGAGGGGCCGATCATGGCGGTGATCTCGTGCTCGTACACCGTGAAGGTGGCGTCTTGGACAGCTCGGAAGTCGCCGTAGTACACGTTCAGATCTTCCACTTCGAACACCGTGTCGCCGGTGCTGTCGGGGACGGCCGCTTGCATCGTTCGGTCGATGTTCAGACCGAGTCGAAGAGAGGCTTCCGGTTCTGCTTGCTCCATCAGATCAGTCCTTATGCTTTCAGAGACTGCTTCCACCAGTCACCCTCTCTTCTTCTCGAAGTGGTTGCGCAAGAAGATGGCCGCCGCATTCATCAGGATAACGAATACCAGCAGCACCACGATGGCTGCCGCCGCGGCCTCGGCGAAGCCCGGATCGCGCCCCGAGTTCTGCACCCATTCCACGATGATCACCGGCATGGCCATAAAGGCCTCAGCGTTGATGGCACTGAAGTCGAAAAAGCCCGGATTGCCTCCCAGCCGGCCGGAGACCGCGCCCACCAGAAGCAGCGGAGCGGCTTCACCGATACCTCGAGACATGGACAGCAGCGTCCCGGTGAAGATGCCGGGCGCGGCGTAGGGCAGCACCTGACTGCGGATCATGGTCCACTTGGTGGCCCCCACGCCGTAGGCCCCCTCTTTGAGTCCTTGGGGCACGGCTCGGATCGCCTCTTGGGCGGTGATGATCACTATGGGCAACACCAAGATAGCCATCGTGATGCCCGCGGCGGCAATGGACTTGCCGCCGGTGAGACCGCCCAGGCTGTTCACGAACAAGAACAAGCCGAGCAGGCCATACACAATCGAGGGAACCCCGGCCAGGTTGCGGATGTTCAATTCGATGAACCGGGTGAAACGGTTCTTGAGGGCGTATTCCTCCAGCCAGATGGCCGCGCCGATGCCGATGGGGAAAGCCAGCACGGCTACGAAGACGGCGATCCAGAACGTGCCCACCAAAGCTTGATGCACACCCAGCTTGGGATCGTCGGATAGGGACCGCATGGTGCCGGACAAGAAGCCGCCCGGTCGTCCGGTAAGCAATCCCCAGGCGTCGATCACCACGTCCGCGATGAGTACGCCGAGGATGAACAGCGAGATCAGCAGGGTGACCAGCAGGGTGATCTGGAAGACCCGGCCCCGCACGTCGGTGGCCCGACGCTCCATGGCCTGCACCATCATCTTGTTGGTGCGATCGCCGATGAGCCGTGCCTTGGCCATCAGTACTGCTCTCTCACCCGGTGGACGAAACGGTCGGCCACCAGGTTCAAGGCGAAGGTCACCACGAACAGCATCAGGCCCACGAAGAACAGGCTCTGGAAGGTGAGGCCCTCACCCACCACGCTGTCGGTGCCCCGGGCCAGTGAGGTCATCCCCGCGGTCATGGTGAGGCTGCCGCCCAGAGGGTCATGGGTGTAGACGGCGGTTTGGGCGGCGCCCCCAGCCATGAACACCACCATGGTCTCGCCCAAAGCCCGGGAAACAGCCACGATGAAGGCTGCCATCAGCCCGGAGACGGCGGCGGGCAGCACTACTCGTATGGTGGTGGTGATCTTGCGGGCCCCCAAGCTGGAGGAAGCCTCCCGCAGCGACATGGGCACCGCCTTCATGGTGTCTTCGGAGATGGACGCCACCAGCGGTACCACGAGCACCCCCACGCCGATGCCGGCGGCCAGCAGCGAGCCGGCAGCCGGTCCGCCGAAGAGGGTTTTGACAACGTTGGGGGCGATCCACTCCAGAGCGAAGAAACCGAGCACCACGCTGGGAATCCCAGCCAGGATCTCCAAGATGGGTTTGAGGGTTCGGCGGACACCGGGGCGGGCGTACTCCGACAAGTAGATTGCCGCGCCCAGGCCCAGCGGGCCGGCCACGATCATGGCGATGCCCGTCACGATCAAGCTGGCCACGATCAGCGTCTTGATGTCGTAGATGCCCCGGCGGGGGAACCAGCCGATGTCCCACACCGAGCCCCAGTCCACCTCGACCATGAACGTCCAGGCTTCCGAGAACAGCGACCAGATGATGAGGCCGGAGATGAGCACCGATACCAGTGCGGTGGCCCCAAGGGAGTCTCGGATGAGCCGCTCCTTGCGAGCCTGCCGGGGGTTCGCCGTCAGTGATTCGACGGAAAACCCCTTGGCAGGATCGACCCGGGTGTCGCTCACGACCACACGCTACTGGTCATCGGCATCGTTGCTTGGCATCTACTCGAAGTCCAAAATCCGGCCTATCGGGCTGCCCAGTTGGCCCGGGTGGCAGCCTTGGCATCGTCGGTTAGGTTCACGTACCCGACCTCGCTGACCGCGGTGCCGAGGCCGTCGTCGCTCATGTAGTAGTCCACATAAGAGACCAGGGCCGGGCTGGCGTCGGCCTTGGCCTTGTTGACGTAGATGTACAGCGACCGGGACACCGGATACTCGCCCGAGGCGATGGTGTCGGCACTGGCGCTCACGCAGCCGCCGCCGCCGTCCACATCCAGCAGCTTCACACCCGAGGCGTGGGCCGCGAAGGCGAACCCGACCCAGCCGAAGCTGGTGTCGCTCGACTGGATGCCCTGGATGATCACGTTGTCGTCGGCGTTGGCGCTGTAGTCGGGACGAGTGGTGGCGTCTTGGCCCCGCTCGTCGGCGGTGTCCTCCAGCACGATCTCGACAAAGCTGTCAAACGTGCCCGACTCCTCGCCCGGACCATAGATATCCAAGTCGGCATCTGGCAGATCGGAGGTTGCAAGACCAAGCGACCCGGCGTCAGACCAAGAGCCGAAGCCAGTCGACTCCGGGCCGACCAGGCCGTAGATGTCGTTGAAGGTCACGCACTCCACCGGGTTGTTCTCCCCGGTCATCAACGCGATGCCGTCGATGCCCACCCGCAGCTCTACATACTCGATGCCGTTGGCGGAACAGGTCTCGGCCTCGGCTTCCTTGATCGGGCGGGAGGCGTCGGAGATGTCTGTCTCGCCCTCGCAGAACAGCTTGAACCCGTCGCCGGTGCCGGGACCATCCACCGTCACCGACACATCCGGCTGCACGTCCTCGAACAGCTCGGCCACTCGAACCGAAATCGGCTCCACCGTCGATGAACCCGAAATAGTCACCCGACCGGAGACACCGTCCCCAACATCCCTGCCAGCGCTTCCGACATCGTCATCGTCGCCTCCTCCACAGGCAGCCGCGACGAGCGCGAACGCTGCCAATAGCCCGACGACAAAAACGAGCAGTTTTCGTAGCCTCACATGTCCTCCTTGACTGCACGCCGATTGGCGCAATGGATCAGCTGCAAATATAGGCAGGGCGGGTTTCCGACCTGCCGCGACCGTCTGAACGGAAGGTGAACAGGTAAGGAAGTTTTGGAGCGGCCGCGGTTAGGCCAGGACGCTGGTGCCCACCAAGGCCAAGAACGCGCTCACAATCTTGAGGTCGCGCTCGTTGGTGAAGTAGTTCAACGACTCCACCAGGGGTATCCAGGCGATGGCGTCTACCTCGAGACTGGGGGAGAAGCTGCCGGAAATGGCGTCCATCTCCCAGTAGTGGACTTGACGGGTCCGACCCCGCCGATCGGTGTATTCCACCATGTCGAGTTCTCTGCCCAACTCGCAGACGTAGCCCGTTTCCTCATGTACCTCTCGCAGCGCGCACTCGGCCAGCGTCTCCCCCGGATCGAGTTTGCCCGCGGGCAGCGACCAGTCGAGGTGTTTGGGCCGATGAACCATCAGAACTTCCAACTCGCCGTCGTTGTGGCGGGTGATGAGTCCGCCGCCGCCGAGTATGACTGCCACTGTTCCGGGCTGCACGAGGATAAACGGTAGAGCTTGACCGCATTGAGGACGCGGATACCCGGCAAACTGCGCTGCTTGGAAATCTAGGAAACAGCCGCCGTAGTCAACTGCTCGAAGGCGGTGTGAGCATCAAAACCGGTCTGCGGGGGAACCCGCTGCCAGCTTCCGTCGGCCAGCAGATCCCAGGCCAGCGTGTCGTCTTTGAGGTTGAATTCCAAGATCTGGTCGAGCCTACGGCGCAAATCTGGGTCCACCACCGCCACTAGGGCTTCGATCCGGCGGTTGAGGTTGCGGGGCATGAGATCGGCTGAGCCGATGTAGTAGGCGGGGGCGCCGTTGCCCTCGCCGTTGCCGAAGTAGTAGATGCGGCTGTGCTCCAGATAGCGCCCGATCAAAGAGCGGACCCGGATGGTCTCGGACATTCCGCCCACCCCGGGGCGCAGGCAGCAGATTGCCCGCACGATCAGATCGATGTCCACCCCGGCCGCCGATGCCTCGTACAGCGCCTCCACCATGTCGGCGTCGGCAAGGCTGTTGATCTTGATGATGATCCGGCCCTCAGTACCGCGGGCCGCCTCGTTGCGGATCAGCTCGGTCACTGTGCGACGAAGGCCCTGGGGCGCGGGCACCAGACGGCGGAACTCGATGTTTCGGCCGTAGCCGGTCAGGGAGTTGAACAGTTGGGTCAGATCGACCCCGATGTCGGGATCGGCAGTGAACAGGCCCAGATCGGTGTACACCCGGGCCGTGATGGAGTTGTAGTTGCCGGTACCGATATGGCAGTAGCGGCGCACGCCTTCGGCCTCTTCCCGCACCACCAGGCAGGTCTTGGCGTGAACTTTGAGCCCGACCAGCCCATAGGCCACGTGAACGCCGGCTTGCTCCAGTCGGCGGGCCCACTCAATGTTGGCCTCCTCGTCGAAGCGGGCCTTCAACTCGACCACCACCGCCACCTGCTTGCCGCTCTCCGCGGCCCGTATGAGAGAGCGCACAATCGGGCTGTCGCCCGAGGTTCGATACAGCGTGAGCTTGATGGCCAGCACCTTGGGGTCGTTGGCCGCCTGCCAGATGAACTCCTGCACCGTGGCGGTGAAGGAGTCATAGGGATGGTGGACCAGGATGTCCCCCTCGCGGATGCGGGCGAACAGATCTATCGGCTGATCGCCGGTCGTCGCCGAAGGGAGGGGGTTGACCGACTTCCATGCTGGGTTCTTGAGGTCGGGGCGGTCGACGGCAAGAAGATCCCACAAACTGGACAGCTCCAGCAGTGTGTCCACCTCGTAGACGTCGTCACGCTCGATGTCGAGTTCGTCGATCAGCAAGTTGCGGATCTCCGAGGACACCAGACGCTCAACCTCCAGGCGGACCACGCTGCGGAATCGGCGGCGCCGCAGCTCAACCTCAACCGCGGCCAGCAGGTCTTGGGCCTCGCCCTCGTCGACGGCCAAGTCGGCGTTGCGGGTAACCCGGAAAGCCACCGTCTCGGTGATCTCCATCCCCGGGAACAGGGTGGGGAGGTGCGCGGCAACCACTTGCTCGATGGGCACAAACCGATGCTCGGCGGGGAGTCGGAGGAATCGCCCGAAGGTGGCCGGGACCTTGAGGCGGGCAAATCTCTGGTGGCCGTCGGCCGGGTCGACCATCAACACGCCCAAGCTCAGCGACAGATTGGAGATATAGGGGAACGGATGGCCGAGATCCACTGCCAAGGGGGTCAACACCGGATAGATGCGGTCGTCGAACTCGCCGGACAGGAACTTTCGGTCTTCGTCGTCCAAGTCGTCCCAGTTCAGAATCTCGATGTCGGCGTCGGCCAACTCGACAGTCAAGCCGCTCAAGCAGCGGGCGGCCCTGTCCATCTGGGCGTCCACCTCGATGCGGATCTCATGGAGTTGCTGGGCGGCGGTGCGCCCGTCGGGCGTGGTGCCGGTGAACTGGCCGGCCAGTTGGTCCTTTAGGCCGGCCACTCGAACCTGGAAGAACTCGTCAAGGTTGGAACTCCAGATGGCGCAAAACTTGGCCCGCTCCAAAAGGGGCACCGACGGGTCTTCGGCTTGGGCCAGCACTCGGCTGTTGAAATCCAACCACGAGAGCTCGCGATTGATGAATCGCCCAGACTCTGCGCCTATGTCGATTCCTATGTTTTCTATGTTGATGGAATCCAAATCCATGTCGCGCGGCCTTCGCTCCTACCTCCCACCAGACTCCCCCTCCTCTTCTTCCTCGTCGTATCCCAAATCCCAGTCGATGAGCAGATTCTCCCGCTCGGCATCCCGATTTACCCTCTCCCGGTTCCGGCGGAACTGCGGATCGTGGGGCGGGAGCAGCAACAGGCGGGCTTCGGCCCGGACCTTGAACTGCTCGATGTGGCCCGAGTCGCCGAAATCGGAGGCGAAGTCCCAATGAGGCGCCACCGGACCCATATAAACCACCTTGACATGCCCAACCGGCGGCTCGGGCAGGGCGTCTACGGTCTCAGTCATGGTGTTGCTCCTGTAGGAGATGGGGCCGTGACATTGTAACCGCGTCGGGGGGATATCCCGAATGCCCATATCACCGCCATAATCAGCGGCCGGACATCCGATTGCGCCGCTAGCGCAGACGCCTGCCGCGCCGCGCCGCCGCCAGAGAACCGCGCTCAGGACAATACTGACCGGGTTGCCGCCATGACCTTGGGAGCCATGGATTGAGGGCCGGCCGCGGCCAGAGTGCTGCTGAACACCTCGGGAAACCAGATCGGGGCCGCTCCGACATCGGAGAGGATGCCCAGGACCTCGGCAAAGTCGACCGAACCGTCGCCGGGAAGCAGCCGGGCGGTCATGGTCTCGGTGGCGATGTCCATGTCTTGAGGGGGCTGGGCTGGGGCATCGCAAAGCTGAACCACCCGCAGCATCTCTGAGGGTATCTGGCCCAGCAGGTCGGGGTTGGGGCCTCCGGGCTGGCGGAACCAGTGCCAGGTGTCGACCATGATGCCGCTGTTGTCGCAGTCGGCTCGCTGCACGAGTTCCCACGCGGTGGCCAGATCGGCGATACCGGTCCAGGGGAGGAACTCGATGCTGACCTGCAATCCGGCATCGGCGGCAGTCAGGCAGAGGGTCTTGAAACAGGCGGCCACCTCGTCCATGGGGGGCAACGTGGATTCCATGGTGACTGCCACCAGTTCCCGGCTGCCCACCGCGTTGGCGTACTCGCTCAGACCGGCAATTTCTGCCGCGGCCGCATCGCGATCAGCGTTCAACCAGCCGAAGGCCGCTTCAGCCACGGGATGGGTCAGTTGAAGCTCTTCCAGCCGGTCAGCCAGCCAGGAGGCGTCCACGCCGGCCATTCCTAGGGTGAACGGCCAAACGCTGATGCCGGTATAGCCTGCATTGGCCGTCTCGACCAGCGATGATTCCAACTGATCAAAGGTCAGCTCAAACGGATTGACGGACATCGTGGCCAACGACATGACCAGTTCTTCAGAGGTAGCTACAGACATCGGGGGGCGATGCTATGCGTCTTTGGGCTTCTCGTCGGTTTTGTCTTCGGAGTTCGACTCGTCGGTGACACCTTGCTTGAACTCTTTTTGAGCTTGACCAAGTGAGCGGGCCAGCTTGGGAAGCTTGGCCCCGCCGAACAGCACCAACAAGATGGCCAACACGATGATCAGCTCGGTTGCCCCGAGATTCATAGCCTCAGGCTACCCCGGAAGAACGCGGCTCGCATCATGCGGCGGCCAGCTCGGCTCAAGCACCGGAGCTCTCGGCCACTGCGGTCACCGGCTCCCGAACTCGGGTGAGCCCTCGAGCCCGGCGTACTCGGCGCCGCTCCCGCTCGCTCATGCCGCCCCAGATGCCGAATTTCTCACCGTTCACGATGGCGTACTCCAAACACTCCTCGCGCACCACGCAAGCCCGGCAGACCTCCTTGGCCTCTCGGGTGGACGCCCCCCGCTCCGGGAAGAACAGATCGGGATCCACCCCCAGGCAATTGGCCAGCGCTTGCCAGGCCCGGCCATCGTCGCCCGTCTCAGATTGCCTCGCAGTTGTCTCCACCAGTCTCATAGCACCCCTCCTGGATTGCCCGGTCGCGGAAACGACTCGCTTGTAATTTCAACAACGTAACTCTGACACGCAACGGCCAACAATGCAAGAGGGATTTTTTGGCCGCCGGGAACGAGAGTCAGCGGCGGCGACCGCCCAGCAACTTGCGCTTGTGCTCTACGAAGTCCACCAGCACGTAGTCGCCCAAGGTCTCCGGGGTGGTGAAGAAGGCCCGACCGCCGTTCAGCTTGGAGATCTGCTCGATGAAGTTGGTGAGGTAAGAGGTGGCGTCCAGCATGAAGGTGTTGATTCTTATGCCCTCGCGGGTGGCCCGCATGACCTGCTCCAGGGTCTTGTCCACCGTTTCCCGAGCGGGGGGGTAGGAGAAGAAGGGCCGGCCATGCTCGTCCACGTGGGCAGTGGGCTCACCGTCGGTGACCATGATGATCTGCTTGGTCCCGCTGTGGCGGGCCAGCATCTGGCGGGCGAGCATGAAGCCGTGCTGCATGTTGGTGCCGTACACGAAGTCCCATGACACCTCGGGCAGATGCTCGGGCTTGACTTCTCGAGCGATCTCGCTGAACCCCACTATGCCCAGGAAATCTCGGGGATATTGCGAGCTGATAAGGGAGTGGAGGGCCATGGCCACCTTCTTGGCCGGCAGGAAGTTGTCCCTCATGGGCATGGACAGGGACAGGTCGAGCATGAGCACGGTTGACGACCGCACGATGTTCTCGGTGCGCTCCACCTCGAAGTCCTCCGGCAACAGCTCCACCGGAGTGCCGCCCCCGGTTCGCTGGATGGCGTTGCGGATGGTCCGCTCGATGTCCAGGTTGAAGGGATCTCCGAACTCGTAGGGCTTGGTGTGGTACTCCCGCTCGTGCCCCCCGCCGAACATCTCCATGGCGTGCTGGCCCACCCGGTCTTGCTGGAGCTTCTTGAACAGATCCGACAAAGCGTTCTGGCCGATCTGGCGAATGGCCCGGGGCGTCAGCTCCAAACGGCCCTCCCGGTTCTCGATCAATCCGGCCTCCTCCAGCAGCTTGGCCAGATCGGCCATTTGCTCGAGGCTCTGGGCCGCCTCGTCTCCCAGCAGCTCCCCGGCTCGGTCGATGTCCACCTCGGCCAGCGCGCCGGGGTTGTTGGCCCCCCGCAGCAGGTTGTCGAGCTGGTCCAAGTCGCCCAGCTCTTGCATCATCTGAGCAGCCGAGGCGAAGTCGAGCGGATCGGCCCCGCTGAAGTCGTACGAACGGTCCCACCCGGCATCGGGGAACATGGCCTGGAGGTTCTGGGATAGCTGGCTCACCTGCCAGCGCAGGTCCATATCTTCCAGAAGCTGCTCGGCCAATCCCTGGAGCTGTGCCCGCTGCTCGGGCGTCATCGACGCCATCATGGCTGACATGGCCGCCATGCGCCGGGCCATGACCTCCAGCAGCTCGCTCAGCGTCCGGGGATTCTCGGGGAAGAAGTCGCCGTAGCGCTCCATGAAGCTGTCGAAGTCGCCCTGGAGGCGCTCGTCCAGCAACCGGTTGCGCTCGCCTGGGTCGTCGATGTCGGGGGAGAGCTGCTCGTCGGCCGTCTGGCGCTTCTCCAGCAGGCTGTTGAGCTCGGCCATCATGTCTTTGGCCCGGGCCAGGTCCTCGGGGGAGAGGTTGTTCATCCCGTCGGTCATCTGGTTCACGTAGTTCTGCATGAGCTGTTGGCGGAGCTGCTCCACCAAGTCGTCGAACCGCTGCTGGGCCTCCGACGAGGTGAACTGGTAGTTGTCCAGCTCTTTGATCTGCCCGGCCAGATCGGGGGGCAGCATGTCGAGTTGGAACCGGCGCTGGGCCACGGTTTCGGTGGTAATGGCGGCGCGGCGCTCGTCCCCCGACTTGGTGACCGAGGCGGCCAGATCTTCCAGCGCGCCGCGCTCCATGTCGATCACGTCGCGCAGCTCTTGGGCGATGTCGTCGTAAACCCCGCCGAGGTCGTGCTGGTCCAACCGCTCCTGGCGCTGGCGGCGAAGTTGCTCCATCATCTCCCGCAGGCCCTGCACCCTTTGGCCGTCAACCTCGAAGCCCTGTTGGAGAAGGCGGCGCAGGGCAGCGTTCACGTCGCCGTGGTAGAGGAGGTCGTCGTTCATCTCCGAGAACAGGTCGGTCGCGGAGAAGTCGAATCCGGTCTGGGTACCGTCCCAGCGGGAATAGGCCACCCGGTGAGCGGACCGGCGGCGGGCTCTTCGCCATCTCCGAAGCATCTCGCCAACCTACTCTTAACGAAGTGGGAAACAGCAGCGACACTGCGGACGCCCAGTATCTCGGGGGACCGGCCAGAGACCCAGGCAAGTCGGACAGCCAATTCGCCTGGGGATGGACCGGGGACTCAGTTGCGCTGGAAGGGGTTGCCGCGGCCGCTGACTGGTCGGTGTGGGAGCGAGACGGACGGGCACCCCAGTCGGGTGAGGGTTGCGGGTTCGGAATCGATTTTCGGTCCGACCTCCACATGCTGGCTGATTGGGGGTTCACCGAATGCCGTCTCCCAGTGGAATGGGCCCGCGTCGAGCCATTGCCCGGCAAGCTTGACCACGACGCCATCGATCGTTACCTGGACATCTTGGCCGCGGCCCGAGATGCCGGGCTCCGAACCTGGCTGGTGTTGCAGAACACCACCCTGCCCGGTTGGTTCACCGACGACGAGGGGGGTTGGAGCAGCCGGCGGGGGCGAACGCTGTGGTGGGCCCGCTGGATTGACCGTTGCGGGGAGTGGTTCTCCGACCGGGTGGCCGGATGGGTACCGGTGGAAGATCCGGTGGGCTGGGCGGTG
This sequence comes from Candidatus Poriferisocius sp., assembly GCF_965208475.1. GTDB lineage: Bacteria > Actinomycetota > Acidimicrobiia > Acidimicrobiales > Bin134 > Poriferisocius. The sequence goes on from NZ_OZ242338.1 coordinate 2,771,650, forward strand.
CGGAGCCGCATCTTGGGCCGGCGTCCTCCCGGTCGCCGTCTCGTCGCCGACGGTGTGGAGGCCGCCCAGCACAGCCTGGAAGCCACATTCGAAGCCTGCCGACTGCTCCGCAGCGGGCGCCTCCCGATCATGGGCGTGTTCGGTGTCCATACCGTTTTCGCCGCCGACCAGCGGTCCGACACCCTCGCCTGGCAGGCGTGGTGGGACCGCCTGCTATGGCAGAGTTGGATATCGGCGCTGACCGACGGTGAGATCGCCGTGCCCGATCGCCCGATTGCGGCCCGCGAGGAGTTCCGGGACGCGCTCGATGTGGTGGGGGTGAACTTCGACGCCCCGGTGTCCGTAGACCGACGCGGACTTTTGGGGCCGCACCCGCCCTCGGCCCGCTGCGATGACTCCGGCCTGGCGCCCGAGCCCCAGGAATTGGGCCGGGCTTTGGCCCGCCTGGCCGACATGCTGGGAGACCGGCCGCTGGCAGTGGCCGGGACGGGCGTGTCCACCACTGATGAATCGTGGCGAGACCAGCTCTTGGGACAAACGCTGGATCAGGTCGAGGCCGCGAGGTCAGACAACACAAACGTGGTGGGGTTCTTCGCCGACACCGCGATAGACGGGTACCACTGGCTCCAGGGGAGGTCGACCGCCCGCGGCCTGTTCGACAGGGACCGCAATCCCAAAGACGCCGCTTTCACACTGAGCGATCGGATTCGGGGAATCCGGGCAGATCAGGTTCTGCCCCGATAAACCGCGGCACCGGCCAGGGACTCCTTGTTGAGGCGCTTGGACAGGTGGAGGCCCTCCAGCACGAACTCAATGCCACTGGCCACCAGCGCGGGATTCTCCAGATCACCGGGCTCATAGCCCAGTGCGGACAGCGCGCCGGCGAACGCGGGCACCTCGTCGACCAGGGCGACATAGTCGACTGAGGAGATGTCATCGCCCGCGTTGACCACCCGGCCCTCCTCGAAGGCCTCGATCACCTCCTGCTGCACTTGGTGGTCGACCGCGTCCTTGAAGGTTTGGCGGACAGCCTCCTTGCGGAGGTTGTCCAGAATCTCGGCTTCGCGGTCGTCTTCGATGGTCTCTATCTCGATCTTGCCCAATGTGGAGGGAGTCAGCGCGTCCAGATCGGTTACACGGGGCACGGCCGCAGCCTCGCCGGTACGCAGCGCCCGCCGGATGGCCGCGGCCACCAGCGTCTCGTAGTTGGACACCGTCAACCGCACCGATACCCCCGAACGCTGGTTGATGTGGGGACTCCGGCGGGCCAAGAAACTGAGGTACACCAGCACCTCGCTCATGAAATCGGGCATCGTCACCAGCACGTCGGCTTCGGGTACCGTCACCTCCTGTTCAGTGATGTCCAGCTCAATGTCCACATCGGTCGGATAGTGGGTGCGGATCTGAGCGCCGAATCGGTCCTTGAGCGGGGTGATGATGCGACCTCGATTGGTGTAGTCCTCGGGGTTGGCCGACGCGAACAACAAGATGTCGAGGGGCAGGCGGATCTTGTGGCCCCGGATCTGCACGTCCCGCTCCTCCAGCACGTTGAGCAGCCCCACCTGGATACGCTCGGCCAGATCGGGAAGCTCGTTGATGGCGAAGACTCCCCGGTTGGTGCGGGGCACCAATCCGTAGTGGATGGTGAGCTCATCGGACAGGTAGCGGCCCTCAGCCACCTTGATCGGGTCTACCTCGCCGATCAGGTCGGCAATGGAGGTGTCGGGAGTGGCCAGCTTCTCCCCGTAGCGCTCGCTGCGGTGGACCCAGGCCAGCGGGGTGTTGTCGCCCTCGGCGGCAATCAAGTCTTTGGCGTGCTTGGAGATGGGATTGCCCGGGTCGTCGTTCACCTCTGAGCCGGCCACTATGGGCAGCCACTCGTCGAGCAGGTCGAGCACCAGGCGGATCATCCGGGTCTTGGCCTGGCCCCGCTCGCCCAGAAAAATGATGTCATGGCCGGCCAGCAGCGCCGTCTCCAGCTGGGGGATGACGGTGTCTTCATAGCCCCAGATGCCGGGGAACAGGTCTTCGCCGGCTCGGATTCGGGCTATGGCGTTGCGGCGGATTTCATGCTTGACGGAGACCGACTGCCAGCCGGAGGCCTTTAGTTCGCCGAGGGTGGTGGGCTGTGACATAGGAGAGGAAACTAGCCGACTGCGGGCCACCCCCCACAACGACCCATTTGCAGGCCCGCCGCCCGCCTCCGTTTTCTGCTCTCCTTGTTTGTTTTGAGAAAAGGGGAAATAGATTTGTGGGAGTGGAATTGGGTGGGAAGTGGGTTGCGGCGCCGGGGGGCGGGGGGCTGTTGGGGTTTCCTGATGAGGGGTTTGATGACTCTGGCTGGGTCTCGGTGCCAGTGCCCGGGCATTGGGAGCGGGTGTCGGACCTGGGCGGCGAAACTGAGGTGCGGTATCGGCATCGATTCAACCAGCAGCCTCCGGCGGCGGGTGAACGACGGTGGCTGGTGTTTGAGGGCGTGCTGTACCAGGCCGACATCTGGCTGAACGGAGGTTACCTGGGCGATGTGGAGGGCTACTTCATGGCCCACCAGTTCGACATTACCGAGGCCATGGGCGGTCGGCGTGAGCACCTTCTGGCCTTGGAGCTTTCGTGTCCGCCCCGCTCGCCCGACATCTCTGGTAGCCATATGCTGGGCGCACTGGGACAGGCGCCGGAGCTTCTGCCGCCGGGCAACTCCGGGGGGCTGTGGGCGCCGGTCAGAGTGGAGAGTACCGGCGAGGTCCGCATCATGGGTCTGCGGGTGGCCACTCTAGGTGCTTCAGAACGGCGGGCGGTAGTGGCCTTGCAGGCCGATCTGGACGCTTCCCGAGCGGGCCTGGTGCGCCTCCGCACTGCGGTGGGCGAGGTAGAGCACTCCGACGATCATGTCTTGGCCGCCGGCCTAAACCATGTGGAGTGGCGGGTGGCTGTGCCGGAGCCGCGCCGGTGGTGGCCTCACCGGCTCGGGGATCAGCCCCATTACGACGTCGTCGTGGAGGTGGGCACCCCACAGGGCAACCTGAGCGACCGCCGGAGAGTGCGAACTGGGCTGCGAACCGTGGAGATGGACCGGTGGCAGTTCTCCATCAACGGCGTGCGCATGTTCCTCAAGGGGGCCGGCTTCGGTCCGGCCTCCCCGTGGTGGGCGGAGGTGGACGAGGCTGATGTGCGCCGAGATGTGGGGCTGGCCAAAGAGGCGGGGTTGGACCTGATTCGCTTGTACGGCCATGTGGGCCCGCCCGCGCTTTACCAGGCGGCCGACGAAGCCGGCATTTTGATCTGGCAAGACCTGCCCTTGGTTGGGCCGTTCCCTCAGGGCAGTCGGAACACAGCCACCGACTGCGCCCGGGCAGCAGTTGGGGCGGTAGGGGCCCACCCCAGCGTCATGCTGTGGTGCGGCCACGTCAACCCCTTGGGCGACAGCGCCAGCAGAGGAAGCGAGAGTCCTCCGGGCATGGCCCGTCACCTAGCGTCTCACCAGCGGCCGAGTTGGAACCTCTCGGTGCTGGATCGGAGCGTCAAACGGGAACTTGAGCGGCGAGACCCCTCCCGTCCGGTGGTGGCCTACTCCGGGGTGCTCCCCCATCTGCCCCGCCTCGACGGAACCGACACCCACCTTTGGCTCGGCTGGAAGCGGGGCTTCGAACGGGATCTTGAGCAGTTTGCGGCCCGCTGGCCTAGGGCCGTTCGCTTCGTATCCCAATTCGGCGCCCAGTCCCCTCCCCAGGAGATGCCGCTGCTCTGCCCGGAGACATGGCCTGACCTGGACTGGGCCAGACTGGCCCGCGATCACGGGCTGGACGCCACCGCCATGAACCGCCATGTCCCGCCCCGCGACCACACCACGCTGGAAGACTGGCAGGAAGCGGCGTGGGCCTATCAGGCCATGGTGGTACGGCGGCACATCGAAACGCTGCGACGGCTCAAGTACCGACCGGCGGGCGGGTTCTGCCAGCACTTCTTCGCCGACTCCCATCCCGCGGTGTCCACTGCGCTGCTCGACTGGCAGCGCTGGCCCAAACCCGCCTACGAAGCGCTGGCCAAAGCCTGCCAACCGGTCATCGTGGTGGCCGACCGGCTGCCCCCCGAGCTGACCCCCGGCGACGAGTTATCGTTCGGCGTCCATGTGGTGAGCGACCGCCAAGAACCGGTGGCTGGGTTGCACGTCGAAGCCGCCCTGGAATGGCCCGGCGGCAGCCAAACCTGGAGTTGGGCCGGAGAGGTGGGCAGCGACGAGTGCGTTTTGGTGGGAACCATCAACTGGAGAATCCCCGACGCCTCCGGCCCCGCCGCCCTCCACCTGCGCCTCACCGGCCCCGCCGAAGCCACCAACCGCTACGACGCGGTGATCTACGGGTAGCTGGCCGCCGGGCAACTCATACTAGAGCTGCACCTACTTGGGTGGCAGCGGCTTGAGTGGCAGCGGCTTGAGTGGCAGCGGCTTGAGTCAGGCAACTTGCTCAAGAGTTACTGCCTCAGGTCGGCGTTCACACTCTTGACGAGGTATTCGTGTTGGCGGTCGGCGGTCGAGCGGCTGTTTTTGCGGTGGTTTGACTACGAATCGTCCAGTGTTGGGATCCTGTTCGACGAGGTAACCCTGCTTGTGGACTCTCTTGTGGCACCGGGGGCAGAGCAGCACGAGGTTGGTGATATCAGTAGGGCCTCCTTCGTCCCACCATTTGATGTGGTGGGCGTCGCAGGCAGTGGGGCGCATGCCGCAGCCGATGCAACCCCGGTCTCGGCGGTACAACGCGAGCTTTTGGGCCTGGGTGACTGAGCGCTGTTTGCGTCCCAACCAGAGGGGTTGCCCGTCGGCGGTGAAGATCACGGGCACAATGTCGGCGTCACAGGCGATGTGCCGCAGCTCGTCGACGTCGATGGGGGTGCCGTCGATGAGCCCGGCATTTTGGAGCTTGTCGACCAGCACGTCGTAGTCAACGCTCACCACCAGCGTGGTCTTCTGCGGCGAGAGATCCCCGCAGTCGGCCTCTTCGCAGTCAGCGCCAACGGCGGCTTCCTCCTGGTTGGTTCGCGCCGCAGGCTGTTGGCTGATGAGTGCGACCAAGGCGTCGGCATTGCGCTGTTCGAAGGTGCGCTCCTCACCGGTCGCGGAGTCATCACGCAGCATCTGCGAGTTCAGCTGCTCCAACGCCGCCCTAACCCGCTCGCCGGCGATGCGGTCCAACTCGGCGTACACCACCACCATGTCGTCGTCGCCGTCGAACACCTTGGCGAATCGGCGGGCCCGTTGCCTCTCGGTACGGCTCAACCCGTCCTCTGCCTGGCGCTGATCCTCCATGGCGGCCAACGTCTTGCGGAAGTGGTCGCAATCCAGCTTGATGGCCAACGGGATCAATTCAAGTTCTTCTTCCAAGTCAAGCGGTACCCGGGCATGGGATTCAGCCACAAGCTGGGCGTGGTCCATGGTGATCCAACCGTCCTTCGCAGCCTGGAGTATGTTGGGCAGCCCGTTGAGCATTCCTGCGGTCTTTGCCTGCTTGCGAGCCTTGTACCTGGAGATGCCGAACTGCGAACACACTGCGGCAACTGCTTCGTCTCCTTCCAATTGCCCCAGGCGGCCCAACAACGCCGCCACATAGCCATCAAGCCGCCGTCGGGCAACATCAGCCTGCAACACCAGTCTGATGAGATCCGATGAGCCCATCTCGGAGAAATCCACCATCGCAAAATCGGCGATATCGCCTTGCGCCTCAGTGGCGTCTCCCTTGGTAGAAGCTCCAAACTCCATACCAACCATGATACCGACGACGGTGACAACTACCCCTGATCAACTCAGTTGTGAGGACAACAATTCGACTTTTGACAAATGATATTGAAACTGAATTATATTTCTTTATTTTCAGGGAACGTTGATCGAATTAAGGATACTTTCAGCAATTCGCCTCGCTGCTGCACTTGGTTTGAAATTGCGAGACTCTCCGTCTGGGAGTCTGCCAATCCACTGATCAACGTTGGGCAATTCAAGAGTTAGTTCAGAGATTCCGGGAGAGGCTAAATCATCGAGGACCCATTTTCTTTCTCCAGACTTGTCAGGAACTGACCAATAGATTGATGGCCCTTCTCCTATATATTGCGAGTGACGCATCTCGTAGCTTCTAAAGCCAGTCCAAGCCAGATAGCGTCGACTTCCAATACCTGATACTTCAGCATTGACGCGAAACAGCCACGAGTTCCCGGCGGCATTCCCCTGGGAGAGAGAAACATAGTCCTCAATGGACAACTCGCCCTCATACCAAAACGTCGAGACCCGCCCTATGCCTTCAAACGCGACTTCAAGGGCATCATTCACCAGTGAGAAGAGTAAGCGTACCGCATCATTCCAGATGCCTACCTGACGTTTCTGCGCTTCCATGAGCTCAGCTCGTGCACGGTCATAGCCCTGCTCGGCTGAAGCTGTGTGTTCTAGACGGCGCAGAGCGTCCTCAGCCCGTTCCACCACCAACTCAACGATGGGTCCAAGATCTCCTCCCAGGTCAGACTCAGCAAGCGCCTCGTAGTACCTCAAGCGATCCTTGCGACGAATGATCACACTAGGAAGGCCTGCTCGGATCAGCTCCAAGTTCATTACCGCACGGGAGGTCCGTCCATTGCCATCAGCGTACGGATGGATATGGGTCAGCCATGTGTGAAGCACTATTGCTCGCAGCAAGGCTGACGACCCGCTGTTGCCGACTGACCACTCCTCCCAGTCCTCCATCCCTGCCATGACTTCAGGCCAAGTAGCAGGAGGGGTGTGGGGGGAACCAGAAATCCAGACTGGGTGAGAGCGAAAGAGACCTGCTGTAGAAGCATCTGCCAAGATCAGCTTGTGCAGCTCTTTGACCTGCTCAATGTTCGTAGCAGCTGGTTCTTTGGCCAGTTCTACTAGGCGTTCCAGGGCATTTGAGAGGTTGATGGCATCTCGAGTATAGGCCGGATCATGTCCGGTGATCGTGACGCCCTGCATGATGGCAAGCTCTGTCTCGCCAGCGCTCAGGGTGCTTCCTTCGATGGCATTCGACTCGGCGATCTGCTCAAAACGAGTGTCGCCGAAATAGGCTCGAAGAGTCTGCTGTGTAAGTTGACCCTCGTTGCGAAGGAGGTCAACCCGACTTTCCAAATCCGCGGCTTTTTCTACAGCCCACTTACCGGTCTCTTCCAGGCTGTATGGACTGCCGTCCAAATTGATCGTCACGTCTTGCTCCTACAGCGTCCCTTGAGTCTTGCACTTGACGGCCACGAAGCTGACTCATTTGACCTGAGACGGCCATTGCACACGCGCAACAACTCGAGCCTGATCTCGTCATCGGTAATCTCTGAATCGGTTGCGCTCACGCCGGTCGGCGAATAGACTTAGTTTACTGAACTAAGCTAAATGGAGGCCGCGATGCGGGTGGTCAATATGCATGAGGCCAAGACCCACCTCTCAAAACTCGTTGAGAGAGCGGTTCATGGCGAGCCGTTTATCATCGCCCGTGCGGGGACTCCGCTGGTCATGGTTGCCTCGCTGGAGATGCCAGAGCCGGGCGCCATGCGCCGAACAGGATTCCTGACCGACATTTCGGTGCCTGAGGACTTCGACCAAATGGGCGGATCCAAGCTCCAAGCCCTCTTCGAAGGCGATACGTGACCTTCTTATTGGATACCCACATCTTGCTGTGGGCCGCGGGAATGCCTGAACGCCTTCCCGGCGACGCTCGGGCTCTGATCGAAGATCTGTCTTCAGAGCTGTACTTCAGCGCGGCGTCGCTTTGGGAGGTCGCCATCAAGAACGGGCTGGGTCGGGCCGACTTCAAGGTCGACCCCCGCTTGCTGCGCCAGGGGTTGCGCAACAACGGATACCTGGAGCTAGCGATCACAGGAACCCATGCCGTGGCCGTGGACACCCTGCCCCCCATCCACAACGATCCCTTCGACCGCCTCCTGATCGCCCAAGCCCATGCCGAGGCGCTGACGCTGCTGACGGCCGACGCGGTAGTCGGGCAATACCCCGGTCCCATCCGCGTATTCGGCTAGCAGTCCGGTCCAAGCCCCGGTTCGGCTAGTCGGCAGGAGCGGGGCGCCGGTACCGTCGGCGTTGATGGCCCAGACCATGACGAGAGTGAGCACGCCGCCTCCGGTGCGGTCGGCGCCCAGGGTGAGGCTTCCATGGCCGCTCAGCATCTACCAGACTGCGGTGGGCAAGAAGTGGGTGATGGGCCTCACCGGGGCCGCCTTGCTGGGTTTCATCGTGGTCCACATGATCGGCAACCTCCACCTGTATGAAGGGCCGCTGGAGATCCACGAGTACGCCGAGACCCTGCGGGATCTGGGCACCAAGCTCTTGCCCCGCACCTGGCTGCTGTGGGCCATGCGCATCGGGTTGATCGCCGCCTTCGGCCTTCACATCCACTCGGCCTACTCCCTGAGCCGGATGAGCTGGGCCGCGGACAAGCGCTACCCCGGCGGCCGGAGCTACATCGCGGCCAACTTCGCCTCTCGCACCATGCGGTGGACCGGCCCCGTCATCGGGCTGTACCTCTTCTACCACCTGGCCGATCTCACCTGGGGGTGGTTCAACCCCGACTTCGTGCGGGGCGACCCCTACCACAACGTGTCGGAGAGCCTGAGCAGCATCCCGGTGGCGATCCTCTACATAGTGGCCAACACCGCTCTGGCCGTCCATATCTTCCACGGCACCTGGAGCATGTTCCAGAGCCTTGGGATCAACAGCCCCCGCTACAACCACCTGCGCCGCTACCTGGCCGCTGGGCTGGCCGGGATCATCCTGGTGGGCAACCTGAGCTTCCCGATCTTCGTGCAGGCCGGGGTGATCGACGACAACGGGCGCTCGATCGTCGAGCAGCTCGAACTCCAGGGCTCCGCTGACGGAGAGGAGTACTGATGCTCGGCTCGCTCGACGCCCGAATCCCCGCTGGATCGCTGGACAGCAAGTGGACCGACCACAAGTTCTCCATGCCGCTGGTGAACCCCAACAACAAGCGCCGCTTCGACGTGATCGTGGTGGGCTCGGGGCTGGCCGGTGCGTCGGCCGCGGCCTCGCTGGGCGAGTTGGGCTACCGGGTCAAGGTGCTCACCTATCACGACTCCCCCCGCCGGGCCCACAGCATCGCCGCCCAGGGCGGCATCAACGCGGCCAAGAACTACCAGAACGACGGCGACAGCGTCTACCGCCTGTTCTACGACACCATCAAGGGCGGCGACTACCGAGCCCGGGAGGCCAACGTGTACCGCCTGGCCGAGGTGTCGGTGGACATCATCGACCAGGCCACCGCCCAAGGGGTGCCGTTTGCCCGGGAATACGGCGGGCTGCTCGACAACCGCTCCTTCGGCGGCGCCCAGGTGTCGCGCACGTTCTACGCCCGGGGCCAGACCGGCCAGCAGCTTTTGCTGGGGGCGTACTCGGCGCTGATGCGCCAGGTTGCCGCCGGCACGGTGGAGCTGCACACCCGCTCAGAGATGCTGGAGTTGGTGATGCACGACGGCCGGGCCGTGGGCGTGGTCACCCGCGACCTCATTACCGGCGAGATCGTTCCCCACTCGGCCCACGCCGTGGTGATGGCCACCGGCGGTTACGGCAACGTGTACTTCCTGTCGACCAACGCCAAGATGTGCAACGTCACCGCGGCGTGGCGGGCCCACCGCAAGGGCGCCCTGTTCGCCAACCCGTGCTACACCCAGATCCACCCCACCTGCATCCCGGCCAGCGACGACTTCCAGTCGAAGCTGACCCTGATGTCGGAGTCGCTGCGCAACGACGGGCGCATCTGGGTGCCCCAAGCCCACGACGACGGACGCGATCCCCACGAGATCCCCGACGCCGACCGCGACTACTTCCTGGAGCGCAAGTACCCCGCCTTCGGCAACCTGGTGCCCAGAGATGTGGCCTCCCGTAACGCCAAGGGGGTGGTGGACGAGGGCCGGGGTGTGGGACCACTGCGCAACGGCGTCTACCTGGACTTATCCGGTGCGGTGGCCCGCGACGGCGAGGCGGTGATCCGGGCCAAGTACGGGAACCTGTTCGACATGTACGAGCGCATCACCGGCGAGGACCCCTACCGGGTGCCCATGCGCATCTACCCGGCCACCCACTACACCATGGGCGGGCTGTGGGTGGACTACGAGCTGATGAGCAACGTGCCCGGCCTGTTCGTGCTGGGCGAGGCCAACTTCAGCGACCACGGCGCCAACCGGCTGGGGGCTTCCGCACTCATGCAGGGGCTGGCCGACGGCTATTTCATCCTGCCCTACACCATCGGCAACTACCTGTCCGATTTCCTGGGCGATCCCGCGCTTGGCACCTCCGAGCCGGTATTCGCCGACGCCGAGCAGGCGGTGGCCGACGAGATGGCCCGCTGGCTTTCGACCGGTGGCACCCGCTCGGTGGACCACTACCACCGGGAACTGGGCAAGCTGGTGTGGGACTACATCGGGATGGCCCGCAACAAGACCGGCTTGGAGAAGGCGATCTCGGAGATTCCCGCGCTGCGGGAGGAGTACCACCGCGATGTGCGGGTGCTGGGATCGGCCGACACCTTGAATCAGTCGCTGGAGAAGGCCGGCCGGGTGGCCGACTTGTTCGAGCTGGCCGAGCTAATGGCCCGAGACGCTCTGACTCGGGAGGAGTCGTGCGGCGGGCATTTCCGGGAGGAGCACCAAACCGACGACGGCGAGGCCCGGCGCGACGACGAGAACTTCACCCACGTGGCTGCCTGGGAGTGGAACGGCGAGGGCACCCCCCAGACCCGCCACCGTGAGGAGCTCGAGTTCGAAAACGTGGAGCTCACCCAGAGGAGCTACAAGTGAGCTCTGAGATCAACCTCACGCTTCAGGTTTGGCGCCAGCCCGGCCCGCAGGCCGAGGGCCATTTCGTGACCTATGAGGCCAGCGGCATCAGCACCGACGCCTCGTTCTTGGAGATGCTCGACATCGTCAACGAGCGGCTGATCGAGGCGGGCGAGGAGCCAATCGTGTTCGAGTCCGACTGCCGGGAGGGCATCTGCGGCACCTGCGGGCTGATGATCAACGGCCAGGCCCATGGCCCCCAGAAGGGCACGGCCACCTGCCAGCTCCACATGCGCAGCTTCAGCGACGGCGACCACATCGTGATCGAGCCGTGGCGGGCCACGTCGTTCCCGGTGCTGCGGGACTTGGCGGTGGACCGCCGGGCCATGGACGCCATCATCGCCTCCGGTGGCTACATCTCGGTGAACACCGGCGCCGCCCCCGACGCCAACCTCACCCCGGTGCCCAAAGAGGCGGCCGACACCGCCTTCGACGCCGCCGCCTGTATCGGCTGCGGGGCCTGCGTGGCGGCCTGCCCCAACAGCGCGGCCCAGCTTTTCACCGCGGCCAAGGTGCAGCACCTGAACCTGCTCCCCCAAGGCCAGGCCCAGCGGTGGGCCCGCACCGAGGCCATGGTGGAGACCATGGAGGAGTTCTTCGGCTCGTGTACCAACCACGGCGAGTGCGAAGAGGCCTGCCCCAAGGAGATCCCCATCGACTTCATCGCCTGGACCAACCGGGACTACATCAAGGCCAAGGTCAAGAACCGCAAGCTAGCTGGTTAGCTGTAGCGTCAAAGCATGACCACCGTAACCGCCGACCTCAAGGTCCAGGCTGGCCAGGATTATTCAGTGGAGCTCCGAACCGGCTCGCACGTATGGGGCGCTGACGAGCCTGAGGACCTGGGGGGCGGTGATACTGCCCCCAACCCCTATGAGCTCCTCATGTCGTCGGTGGCGGCCTGCACCTGCATCACCCTGTCGATGTACTGCCAGCGCAAAGGTTGGAAGCTCCACTTGATTTCGGCCCGGTTCGAGCACGACCGGGTTCATGCCCAAGATTGCGACGACTGCGAGGCCGACGCCTCAGGCTACGTCGACCGGGTGCGCAGCCAGATCTTCATCGAAGGTGACTTCGACGTCGACCAGCGAGCCCGTTTGGAGGACATCGCCCGCCGCTGCCCCGTGCGCAGAACCCTAGAAGGAGGCATGTCCTTCACCACCGAAGCCGTTTTCGCAGGCTGACGCCAGCCGATTCAGTAGGTCTCGTGTCAGAATCGAGGTTCTTAGCCTAGGCCGTGTTTGCTCCGCATGCGCTCTGGCAACGACTGCACCTTGGCCCGCAATTCTGAAAGTTCTCGGCGAGCTTCGTCCCGTTCAGCGCGGATGCCATCTCGCAGCAATTCCACTTCCTCGCTAAGAGCGGCAACGTCGTCTCGAATGGCCTTGACCGTCCCTTGGTCGAAGGCAGTTTCGGCAGCAGCGACGACCGCTTTGAGCGAGGCGAGAAGTTCCGTGCCCAGTTCACCAACCGGGCTGAGCGCTTCAACCGCGGTGTGAAGTGCATCACTAGACCCGTTCAATGCACTTGTGAGGTGGCTCTGTTGCTCTTGGTAGCCGGAGAGAGCAATCACCTTGTCGCGGAGTTCCTCAAGGATATCTGTTGCGTCGGCAAATCGCCGGGCCGACGCATCGAATGAGCTCGTCGGGCTCGCAGTGTTGGTCATCTCTTTTTCCTTTCAGTCGTTTCCACCGCTCAACCAGGAAGCGACCCGGTGCTAGTAGCGGCATGTTCGGCCATTTCGCTGGCAAGCGCGACGCCCTCAGCAAGTTTGAATACAGCAAGGTGAGGACTTAGCTTCCAATTCGAGTCAAGCCACGCATTCACCCTTTCACACGCCGGGAGCGCAGTACGGGTGGCCGCGACTACCGCGGCAGCCATCGCTAGGCGCTCATCTGATGACTCGGATTCAGTTGAGGGGGTTGATGCAAACCGCTCCAACAGATGTACCGCCATCAGTTCTGCATCGCCCTTGTCGGCCTGATATCGGCCCAGGGCGCTCAACATTGACTGATGCAAGCCAACTTCGAGATCGTCCGCCGACCCCCCGAAGAGCGCCCCGGCAACAGCACGAGAGGCGAGAAGTCCAGGGTGATCGGGATACGACCCAAGCAGGCGAGCGGCCGCGGCCCGCCATTGTCGGGCATCGTCGGCGCTGGCGATCTCCTTCCATTCATCTGTCCAGTTGGAGTAAGAGAATACGGTCTGCTCAGCGAGACGCTGAGCGGTGGTCGACGGGACGCCTTCGGACAGATAGTCGAGGATGCCCTGGCGGACCTGCTCCCCGTCCCTTTGCCCGACTCGGGCGAGTTCCCACATCTCAAGGAGGCTCCGCTGGCGAGCCTTGCCGATCGTCTCGTAGATGAACTCGGCCAGCATCCTGCTGCACTCCCGAACAGCGCTGGGAGCGTCAGGGAGGTGGGGGAGACGAGCGCGGAATGCCTCAACTTGCCCCGGTTGGGAACGAGCCACGAACCGAAGCAAGCTATCGGCGATCTCCTCCGGAGCGGCATCCGACATGATGACCACTGCTTTCTCGCTTTTCCCAAATCCTTCGAGGCAGTAGTCCTCTACAACGCCGAGCACTGCAAGCCGGTGGAGCGCTCGCTTTGACGCGTTCCTCTTGTCCTCGTGTTCGCCAAGAGGAACGCTGTGACTTGAACAAAGTTTGCCGTACACCTCTACAGTCGTCTCGACATCCTTGTCCACACTGGGAAATGCCTGATTGTGGAATCGCAGGACGGTGGAAATATCGTCGGGTTCGGGGCGCGGGCCACCCCTGCTAGACGAGGGCCTGTTCTGCCCTGACTCCAGGCGCTCCTTGCTCTGCACCTGGCTGTTCTCCGCGAGTATCAACACGCTCTTTGCTGGCTGCCGGTTGCGGCCAGCTCGCCCCACCTCCTGGTAAAACGCCTCAATTGACTGCGGCAGGCCATAGTGGACGGTCCACCTAATGTTGGGCTTGTCGATACCCATGCCAAACGCTTTCGTAGCGACAATGGCCGTGGCCTCGTCTCGTTTGAATTTCTCTGCGTTGAGGTGCCTCTCCGTGTTCCATTCACTGCGATTTCGGCTTCTTGGAGCGGTGGTGGAAAAACCGACCGCGGTGGGGATGATCGAGTTGACTGCGCTAAGAGCTCGGTCCATGCTTCGGTGCTTCCCGTTCACGGTGGGGATGAAGACGATTCCTGGCAGCCTTCCTCGTTCCCGGAAAGCGGTCGGTTGTTCGCCGAAGGAAGACGGCAGAGTTCGGAGCACATCTTTCAAGATCGCCTCTGACATTGCTGGTTTGGTTATAGCCACCTCATAGGAGAGTTCTGCCCGGTCGAACGATGTCGGACTGATGATGCTCTCCGGTGAGTCGCCTGAGATGCCCAGTTGGAACAGGACATCGGACAGCACAGCCCGAGATGCGGTTCCAGTCAACGCCAGAATCGGCACAGCGTTGAGGCCCGACGGATCGCACACCTTCCGGGCGGTCCTGCCGAAGTTCAAGTAGGCGTCTCGGAAGTCGTGGCCCCACTCAGACACGCAATGCGCCTCATCGACCACCACCAGACTCACTGGGGTGGAGCGAGCAGAAGCGGCGAGCATGTCCCGGAACTTCTGCCGTTGCAGCCGCTCAGGGGCCACAAAAAGGAAGTAAGCGTCTTCTGCGACACCCAAGCCGCTCTTGCTGTTCTGGGCGGTGATTCCAACAGCGCGGTCGATTCCCTGGGCGGTCAGCCCGCCGATCTGATCGTCGATCAGCGCAGTGATCGGATCGACCACTAGCAAGCGTCCGGGGAGGATCAGTCCAGCCAGCTGATAGATCATGCTCTTGCCAGCCCCTGTGGGGAGCAGCACGGCACAGTCCCTCCCAGCGAGCGCTGTCTTTATGGCCTCGAATTGCCCGGCCCTAAACGAGTCCTTGGCAAACACCGCCTTCATCACTGCTTCCAAAGCCAGGCGAAATCGATCTGGCTCGGCGCCCACCGGCCGGAAATCCACCTTGGGTCGAACAGGGTCGCGGGGCAGCGCCAGCACACCCGTTGATCGGACCACTACCGCCAGGGGCCCATCGTCTATAGGTTCGGGAAGCCGCTCGAACGGGGACCAATGGCTTCCCAGCAACACCCGAACCGAAGCAGGTTCGCTTCCATTTGCACCACGGTTAGCCGTCTCGGTAAGCACATAGCTGAACCCGCTGATGTCCTGTCTCCTGTAAATGCACTCTGTGCTGCCCCTGCGAAACACCGCTACCTGAGGCGCAAGCTTGTCAGCACCCCAAATGTCCGCAACTGCCGCCAGCGTCTCTAGGTACGGACCAATCAGCTTTGGCGATAGTTCCGTAGGGTCAGACACATCAACCACCCAGCGATCACCTGACAGGAAACCAGCGTCGATAGCTTCACACACAGCTAACACCAACCGATGCGTCTGAACCGGCCCCCACACCATCGGATGCCAGGCTTGACGGCCAGACTGAGCGTCTGCCTGCTGCCCGCATCGAGCTTCGGTAACTGTCTTCAACACGTCGCTGAGCCCCGGACCGCGGCCAGCTCGTAGTTCTGAAGTCGGCACACGCACCGTGCGAATCCCTGCCTTCAACAGCAAGCGATCCCTCTGCTCGTCAACCAGTGTCGCATCCTCGTGCTGAGTACCATCCACCTCGAACACCACCGGCTCTGACCCAGGAGGACAAAACAGGAAATCACATCGGCGTTCGCCTTCGATCTCGGCATCTACCCCAGCGGCAAAAGCAAGCATTTCTAGCGGCGGTTGAGGGACCAGCCACATCGCAGAACCTGGGCGGTGCTGCTCTATCCGCTCGACCAGTTGTTCTTCGTACTCCGAATCGCACAATCCCTGAGAGATCGCCGACTTCCCCTTGGAAGGTACCAAGAAATCCTCATCCCTCGGCTCAGGTATATCGACACAGGATTCAAGAAGCTGCTTTTCCGTCTCAGGGTGTACTGGTGGTGCTGGACCTCTGGCTAGCAACCTCAGCAGCGTCCCAATTGCTGCCGCCTCCGCTGCCGACAACTTGCCCGGAGACCTATCCCCTTCTCGGCTCTCCCGGGCAATCCAACAGCCCAACAAATGCTCGGATCGACCTTCAGGAAACGCTCTCAGCGAACCGCCGGCCGAAGCTATGCGGACCGTCCACCCTTCTCGAACAAACGTCCCATCAGCCCAGTCCACTCTCCGCCGCATGTCGCCACCATCGGAGTCGGATTCCAAATCTTCGACAGCCGCAGGCCCAGCAGTGTTGGGGGCCATTGTGGCTTGACGTTCTGAGGGCTCTGCCCCAGCCGCTTCAGTTCTACCGATATGCTCTCTGGCAGTTTCCGGCGATGTTTCGGCGCGCGCTCCGGATCTGTGACTGTTGTTAATCTGAACCCTTCCCCAGCACTCTGGAAAGGTCGGACACCCCCAGAACTGATTTCCTACGTTCTTCCCTCGCTTGACGGTCCTCAACACCATTTCCAAATCGCATTTCGGACACGATGGCGGCTGCGGCTCCTCTTGGGTTCGGCCTCCAGATGCCATTTACACCGCTCTATCTTCTGACACAATCACAACCGATGAGAATACTCAATTGAGGCAAAGCGCCCATAGCGGGAGATATCCGGTGCACCATCTGGCTGCTTGCCCATGAATGACGCCGACACAGCCCATACCCTTGGCCCGTGAGTTCTTCCCTAGCCGTTTTCGCCGGCTGACTTCTGACGCTTGCCATGTGGTCTAGAGCGAGGGAATCCGCCGGGCAGGTGGTGCGGGGGGTGCTCATGGGAGCGGCTGATGTGGTGCCCGGGGTGTCGGGGGGCACGGTGGCGCTGCTGCTGGGGATCTATGCCCGGTTGATCGACACCGTGCGGGCCGGGGCCGGTGTACTGGGCGCCCTGGTGCGGGGCCGATGGGGAGAGGCGGGGCACCGGCTGCGGAGCTTCGACTGGTGGTTCGCCGTGCCGCTGGTGGTGGGGATCGGGGCCGCGGTAGTGGGGCTGGCGTCAGTGATCGACGATCTGTTGGCCGATGAGCCCGAGGCCATGGCCGGGCTGTTCTTCGGCCTGGTGGGGGCGTCGGTGGTGGTGGCCTGGCGGCTCTTGACCCGCCCTAGTGTAGGGCTCGTGCTCGTGGCGCTAGCGGTGGGCGGGCTGTTCTTCGGATTGCTGGGGATCCAGTCGGGGCCAGTGGCCGACCCATCGGCCCTTGCGCTCTTCGGAGCGGGAATCGTGGCGGTATGCGCCATGTTGCTGCCTGGCATCTCCGGGGCATTCATCCTGCTGATGATCGGGGTGTATCCCGCGACCATCGGAGCTGTAGATGACCGATCTTGGGCCGACTTGGCCGCACTCGGCGTCGGGGCCGTGCTGGGATTGGCCCTGTTCTCCAACCTGATCGGCCAGGTTCTGGACCGCTGGCACGATCCGACCCTGGCGGTGATGGTGGGGTTGCTGTTGGGCTCGCTGCGGGTGCTGTGGCCCTGGCCCGCCGGTGTGGGCGTGATCAGCCGCCACGCCGAAGAGACCATCGACGGCACGGGCCTCGGATGGGCCCCCGCCGCCGACCTGTGGCTTCCTGCCTTGCTCGCCGTGGCCGCAGCCTCGTTGGTCCTCACCTTTTCGGCTATGGCGTCGACAACAGGTGATTCCTCTCGGTCCAGGTAGGGCCGTCGGGGGTGGAAACCAGGGATCGCTCGAGGCGGGAGCGTTGGGCGGTGTCGGGGTGGTCGATGGGGAGGGGGGCGGCAGCCATGACTGCGCCGTCGGTGGGGCCGTTGGTCCATTCTCTCTCCCACCAGGCGGGCAAACCCTCCCAATGGAAGCGCCGGCCCCGGCCTTCTAGCTCGTAAGACTCATCGCCTACCAGTACCAAGCCGTGAACCACATCGTGCAGGCCATCGGCAGCCTCCCACTCCAACTCCAGGCCGTAGGGCACCCGGTCACCCCAGCCTCGGTCAAATAGCTCTTCGGGGTCGTCCAACGCCACCGCAAACGCCTCCAGGTCCACAGTGAAATGCTCGTCGGGGATCTGCTCAATGAACTCGGTCCACAGTCCGGGCGCCCGCAGCTCCAGGGTGGATGGCCGAGGCAGTGGGGCGTCGGTCTCAACCAGCACCACCGGGCGGCGATCAGGACCGACGAGCGCCGACCAGAACCAACTCCGTCCCAGGTTGGGCCACACCGTGAGCTGGGCATAGCCGCCGAGCGATCCGTCGGACGCGGCGAAATCGCCGTACCAGGATTCAGCCCACAGTCGGTGCGTCGGTGCTGCCGTCATAGCTCGTCATCGGTACCGTAGGGCCTGGTGCCGGCGTACTTGAGCGAAGAGTGGATTCAGGAAGCGGATGCCGCGCTGCGGGCGTCGGGACTGTGCACGGCAGACGGAGAGCGATTCGCAGTGGAACAGCGGGTGGGCGAAGTGGTGTTCCACATAGTCATCGACGACCAGGGTGCCCGCGTCTGCGCTGGGTCGGCTGTCGATCCTGCGGTCGTGCTCAGCCAGAGCCGAGACACCGCGGTGGCCATTGCTCAAGGAGAGCTATCGGCCGAGGAGGCGGTTTTGAACGGCCTGACCGTCGTCGATGGTGACCCGCTGGCCCTGTTGTCCCACCACAAGGTTCTGGCCCGGGCCAACGACGTGTTCGCCGACCTTCGATCCCGCACCGACTGGGGCTAGCGGTTGGGCAAGTCAGCCATGTCGGCCAGCGCCCGGGCAGATGCTTGTACAAGGGGAAAGGCCAGGCAAGCCCCGGTTCCCTCTCCTAACCGCAGATTGAGGTCCAGCAGAGGGTTCAGGCCCAGGTGATCGAGGACGATGGATGCGGCCGGCTCGCTAGAACGATGGCCGGCGATCGCATGGGCCGCAGTACCGGGGGCGAGGGCATCGGCTGCACACAGGGCGGCCCCGGCGATCACGCCGTCCACGATGTAGGGGACGCGGTTTTGGGCCGCGGCGACGTACAACCCGGCCAGGGCGGCGATCTCAAACCCGCCGGCGACAGCCAGCACTTCAAGGGGGCCGGTGCAGCCTTGGGTTCTCTGGATGGCAGCGGTCACCAGCCGGCGCTTGTGGTCGAGACCTGCGGCGGGGACACCGGCCCCATGCCCGGTCACCTCTTCCGCTAGCCGGCCCGTGAAAGCTCCGATCAGTGCAGCCGCGGCCGTGGTATTGCCGATGCCCAAGTCGCCGCCGATGAGGCAGTCGGCCCCCGCCTCAATTTGCTCAGATGCGATCCGTATGCCCACCGCCACGGCCGCCTCGGCCTGGTCGGGAGTCATTGCCGCCCCGGTAGCGATGCTGGCGGTACCGTCGGCCACTCGCTCAGACCTCACCCCGGCAAGCGGGGGAAGCGGGGTCTTTACCCCCACGTCTACCACCACCACCTGAGCACCCACCGCGTCGGCGAACACCGAGATGGCGGCCCCTCCGCTGCTCACCGTGGCCACCATGGCCGCGGTGATTTCCGACGGCCACGCGCTGGCTCCGTCAGCCACCACCCCATGGTCACCGGCGAACACAACCACCACTGGCCTGCGGGGCGCGGGAGGCGGACAGCGACCCGTGACTCCGGCAAGGTGGACACCCAGGTCTTGCAGTCGCCCCAACGCGCCGGGGGGCATGGCCCGAGTCGCCCACCGTTGCCGGGCCAACTCCATGGCCTGGACGTCCAGAGGGGGAACCGACGGAAACGGGTGCGAGCCCACCTCAGCCACCACTTCGACCCAATAGCCAGTCGATGAGCCAGGTAAGCATCAACAAGACGACCGCGGCAATCTCCACCCGGTCGGCCAGGCGGACGGCGGCTTCGATGTCATCGGTCTCTGGACGAGAACCTGTGCCGAGAAACGGGCGGTTTTCGACCACGCCCTCGTAATCGAGTGGTCCGCCGAGCTTTCGATCCAGCACGGCAGCCATCGCGGCCTCAGCGACACCGGCGTTGGGCGACGGGTGGGAAGGGGCGTCTTGGCGCACCGCTTTTGCAATCTGGCGAACTCGTTCCTGATTCAACACGGCAACCAGTGCCGCGAAGATTCGGGCCGGGATGTAGTTGGCTGCATCGTCAAGGCGGGCTGCGGCCCAGCCGAAGTTCCGATACCGCTCATTTCGCCGCCCGACCATGGCGTCCATGGTGTTGATGGACCGATAGGCGGCGGCACCGGGAGCACCGGCCACTGCACCCCAGAATGCGGGGGCAATCACGGCATCAACACTGTTCTCGGCAACCGATTCGATAACCGCGGCGGCTATGGCCGACTCGTCGAGTTCGGCAGGGTCGCGCCCAACTAGCGATGGGAGTGTGGCCCGGGCCGCAGGTAGATCTCCGTCGGAGATCGCTTCTCCGATGCTCAGGGCGGTACGGCGGAGTTCTCGGCCGGCGGCGGCGACTGCTACCGCAGAGGCCGTTGAGCGCATCATGCGGCCCCCAACTGCACCAATAGCCACCCCAACTGCGGCATAGGCCACTCCCGCCAGGCGCCGATCAGCCCAAAGCGTGTGTTCGACACGCTCCATGATCTGTCCAAACCCGGCAACCGGATGGACATCAGGAGGCGGTTCCCCCACCAATCGGTCGATGAACAAGCCCGCCGCCGCACCCAGGCATCGCCCTCCTAGCCGGCTCATGGGTCGACCACCAGTGCGAGCAGCGCGGCGGTTTCAGCAACCATGATCACCGCTCCCAGCACATCGCCGGTGAACCCGCCCAGTCGTCGCCACGCCAACACCACGACTCCGACTGCTGCTGCCACCGCGACCCCGGCCGCCACTGCACCGGTAATTCCTTCGATCAGCACCAGTGCGGCAATCGCCGGTGCCAGCCACAGTGCCAGCCAACGTCGGGCGCCGGCCATAAACGGATCGGCCAACCCGCGGGGACGGGCGTAGGGCACGATGGCCGGAACCAGGGCGACCAGGGTGCGGCTGATCGCCCAGATGGGTACGAGAGCCAGCGATTCGACGCTGTCAACCGCCAGCGCTGACCAACGAGCCCCCAACACGACCACCACCGCTGCTACGGCGAACGCACCTACGTCGGGACGGCTCATGACAACCAGCCGCCGGTCCCGTTCCATATGGGGAAGCAGGCCGTCGGCGCTATCGGCCAGTCCATCGAGGTGCAATCCCCCGGTAAGCACGAGGTCGGCAGCCACCACCAGGATTCCAACCACCATCAGGGGCCACAGCTCACCCGTCCCCCAGTGGACGCCAGCCAAAACCGTCCCCATCCCGGCACCAACCATTGGAAACCACCACAAGGCCCGGGCCTGGGGCACCTGGCCTCGGCCGAAGACAGTCAAAAAGGCCACCGCGCCCATCGCTGCCGGCCGTCTCATCGCCATCAGACCACCTCATCGGGGCCGGACAACTCAAGGACCCGTCCGGCCACCACCAGCAAGACTCGATCAGCTACGGCAGCAACCTGCTGGTTCAACATCCCCAGAACATCGACATATCGTCGGCCCAGTTCGCTGGTCGGGTGGACCGCCAGCCCGACCTCTTCAGAGACAATGACAGTGGGGGCATCTCG
This sequence comes from Candidatus Poriferisocius sp., assembly GCF_965208475.1. Classification (GTDB taxonomy): domain Bacteria; phylum Actinomycetota; class Acidimicrobiia; order Acidimicrobiales; family Bin134; genus Poriferisocius. Next base: position 2,793,011 of record NZ_OZ242338.1, read on the forward strand.
GCTGGCAACTGCGGCCAAGAGATCGTCGGCGTCAACGGCCATATCTGGATGCAGGGTCACCCAAGTGCCCAGCGAGTCGACCAGCACCAGGCTGTCGCTTTCTTTCAGAACTCTGGACAGGTCATCGGGCGTCTCGCACTCGACGGTGCTCCAGTGGTCGGGACGACGGGACTTGTGGGCCCCGACACGGGCGGCATGGTCGGCATCGCTCGGATCGACCGCGGCAGTAGCCACATAGACCGCTGTCGCATCCAGCGAAGCAGCAATCGACTCCGCAACCCCCGACTTGCCCGAGCGGGTCCCGCCCAGCACCAACACGATCATGACCGCCTCCCCCGCTCTACCCACCAATAGCGATCGCCGAACGCGTTGGTCAATAGTCGAGGCCCTTCTTGGCTCGGATCTGGCGGTCGAAGGCGTGCTTTACCTTGACCATCTCGGTCACGGTGTCGGCCACTTCGACCACCTCGTCGACCATGTCCCGGCCGGTCAGGATCACGCTCACCTTTTCAGGACGTGACTCCAGCGCGGCGGCCACGTCGGCGGCGTCGATCCAATCCCAGGTCATGGCGTAGCTGATCTCATCGAGGACCACCAGGCGGTACTCGCCGCCGGCGATGAGCTGGGCCGAGAAGTCCCAGGCGGCCACGGCCTTGGCCTTGGTCTCGTCGATGTCGTCTGATTCCCAGGTGAACCCGTCGCCGGCCGAGAACCACTGCACACCGAGCTCGCGGCACACTTTCTCCTCGCCGGTGTTCCAGTTGCCGCTCTTGAGAAACTGCACCACCGCGGTGGGCCACCCTCGGGCGACGGCCCGGAGCACGGTGCCGAAGGCCGCAGTCGACTTGCCCTTGCCGTGGCCGGTGTTGACCATCACCAGCGAAGGCGCCGACCGCAACTCTGAGATGTCGTAGGGGCGCTCCTCTCGGGGGGCGGATTCGGTGCTCATGGGGTCTCCTCTGGGGGTCGAGTCCGACGGCGAGACGCGGGCAGCACCACCAGCTCGCCGTCGATTGATTGAACAGTAAGCGAAGTGCCATACACGGCCGACAGCAGATCGGACCTCAGCACCTCGTCAGGGCTGCCCTGGGCCACGATCCGACCGTGGTCGATGAGAATGAGGCGGTCGGCGAACCGAGCCGCCGCGCTCAGGTCGTGCATGGCGGCCAGCACACTCAGCCCCTCGGTGCGGCGCAAGTCATCCACCAGTTCCAACACGGATACCTGGTGGCCCAAGTCGAGAGCGCTGGTGGGTTCGTCCAACAGCAGCACCGGGCATTGTTGGGCCAGCGAGCGAGCTACCACCACCTGCTGGGCCTCCCCGCCCGACAGGGTGGACACCAATCGGTCGGCGAACTCCCCTAGGTCAAGGCGGTGCAGCACCGAAGACACGATCTGGCGGTCGGACCGCGACTCACGGGCCAGCCAGCCCAGGTGTGCGGTCCGGCCCAGCAGCACGTACTCGGCCACGGTCATGCCCTTGGGCAACTCCGGGAACTGTGGCACCAGGGCCACGTCGGTAGCGCCCGGAGCACGGCCATCGCCCAATGCCACGGCGCCGTCGAAATCGGCCAGCCCCACAATCGACCGCAGCAGGGTGGATTTTCCCGCACCGTTGGGGCCGATGATGCCCAGCCATTGCCCGGTGCCCAACTCCAGGTCGACACCGCAGACCACTTCGTGGTCGCGGAAGGAAACTCGCATCCCCCGACAGGACAGAGCTGGCGCTGGCCTGCGGGCATCCAGCAGCCCGGTGGAGCTCATGTGGAACTCCACCGATCTCGCCACAACACGAGAGCGAAGAACGGCGCGCCCACAAACGCGGTGATGACCCCCACGGGCAGCTCCGATGGCGCCAAGAGGGTGCGGGCGCCGATGTCCACAAAAGCCAAGAACGCCGCCCCGACCAACGCGGAGAGAGGCACGATCACCCGATAGCTGTGGCTGATGAGCAGGCGGACGATATGGGGGACGACCAAACCGACAAAGGCGATCAGCCCGCTCACCGACACAGCGGCCGCGGTCAGAAGCGACGCAGCCACGATCACCAGCAGGCGGGACCGGGCGGGGTCCAGCCCCAGAGAGCGGGCCTCGTCGTCGCCCACCCGGAGGACATCGAGGTGCCTGCGGTGGACGAAGAGCACAGCCCCGCACACCGCCGCGTAGGGCAGCAGCAGCCACACCTGCGTCCAGCCGGTGGTGTTGAGCTGCCCGAACAGCCACGACAGCACCTCCCGGGCCCGGGTCTCGTCCAACTGCTGGATGGCGTAGGTCTGCGCGGCCGAGAACAGGGCGGCCATGGCCACCCCGCCCAGCAACAGCGTGGCCGGCGACGCCCCCCCGCCCCGAGCGATGGCCATCGACGCCACCACTGCCACCAGTGCTCCCAAGAAGGCGGCGGCCGGCACCGTGTCGAACGGTCCCCAGCCCAGGTCGAGTCCGAACCCCAGGGCCAGCACGGCGCCAAATCCCGCCCCGGCCGAAACTCCCAACAGGTAGGGGTCGGCCAGCGGGTTCCGAAACACCCCCTGATAGGAGGCCCCGGCCACACCGAGCGATCCTCCCACCAGCATCCCCAGCACCAGTCGGGGGAGCCGGATCTCGAACAGGATGCTCTCCTGGGTGGCCGACAGCGTCGATTCGATGCCGAGCATCGGAATCCAGTCGAACAGGGCGCTGAACACCCCGCTTACTGGCAGCCCAGCAGCTCCGCTGGAGGCGCTAAGCAATCCCACCGCTACCAGTACCGCCAATCCGATGAGGATGGCCGTCGCCGACATCCCGAAAGCCCGCCGCACCGCCGGATGGGCGGCATCGGTATCGGTCAAGACGGTGGTTGAAAGGGACGCTTCGGCCATCTCAGTGCCTGTGAAGACTAGGAAACCGACTCGGCAACTGCCTCGAGGGCCTCGGCTACCGCTTTGATGAACTGGGGCAGTCGCGGTCCCCAGCGGGAGGCGATATCGGCGTTGACCACCACAATGTTTCCGTTGCGCACCGCCGACACCTCGCCCCAGCCGGGCCGGGCAGCCACATCGTCGACGGTATAGCCCACCTGATCGGTGATCACGATCAGCTCGGGATCGGCCTCGACAATGTACTCCTCGGTCAACTGGGGGTACCCGTAGCCGTCGGTGTCGGCCTCGTCGGCGATGTTGACAGCGCCCATGGCGGCGTACACCGCGCCGATAAAGCTGGAGGAGCTGGCTGAATAGAGTGCGTCACCCAGCTCGTGGTACACCCGCACCGGCGCATTGGGGGCTGCGCCCAGGGCGTCGGCGATCTCGGCGCGCAAATCGGCCACCAGCGCGGCCGCCTCGTCTGCTCGGCCGACGGCCATGCCGATGTCGGCAACGGCGGCATACCCGCCCTCGAAATCGGCGGGTGCCGAACTCAACAGCACCTCAATGCCGACTGCTTCCATCCCGGCCATGAGGTCGTTGGCGTCGTTGGAGATCACCACCAGATCGGGTTCGTAGGAGAGCACCGCCTCCACGTTGGGGTCCCATCCCGACAGGTCGGTAACGGGGGCCTCCGGTGGGTAGTAGGAGAATTGGTCGACTGCCACAACCTGATCTCCGGCGCCGATGGCAAACAAGATCTCGGTTGCCGTGGGCGACAGCGACACGATGCGCTGAGGCGGCTTGGGGGCAGCTTCAGTCGGGGCCGGCTCGGGCGCAGGCGCCTCAGTTGCCGGTACCTCGGCAACATCGTCATCGTTGCCGCAGCTAGCTCCCAAAAGGGCGAGAGCAAGCAGCAGCACGGAGAAGAGTCGGAACGGACGTCGGGGCATATTCACCTCCTGTTGATCGAGGAACGGAAGCTCGATCGGCAGGAGCCCTGCCCTCGAACCAACCCAACCCTCGGGGCTTATGGCTCGTTTCAGCGCAAAGCTCGACCGGACTTACTGGTTCAAGGCCAGTTCACCGTTGCGGGACAGTGCCGGAATCTAACCGGACTTCGCCTCCACGCCGGCCCGAATCATAGCCGACTCCAGGCGGGCCAACCCCACCGAATCGGGCACTCCTACTCGCACATACTCCGACATCCCGAAACTGGAGCAATCCCGGACCACCACCCCAAGGGGCGCCAACTGTTCCCGCAACCCAGGCGCACGAACCAATACCCATGGTGCATCGGCATCCTCTACGACGAACCCGCGACGGCGAAACACCTCTGCCAACTCCTTGCGAGCAGTGGCGATGGCTTCCGACCAGGCCGGCAAGTCAGCCGACTCCAAGAGCTCCGGCAGCGCCGACACCGCCAGCGAGCCAACCGACCACTGGGATTGGTGGCGGGAAAACCGCTCCACATCGTCGGCAATGATGTAGCCGAGCCGCAGACCGGGAGAGGCAAACACCTTGGTAAGTGAGCCCACCACGACCGCGGCCCGTCCCGCCGTCCATCGTCCGGTGGCCAGCGGATAAAACGCCTCATCCCACACGTCTGCGATCTCGCCGAAGTCGGCCAAGCGCCCGCTGGGATTGTGGGGGTCGCTGCGCCACACCGGCCCGTGGGAGTTGCGGGGATGCAGACCGAATTCGGGCTCGGCCCAAACCCGGCCGCCGATCTCCTGGGCCACCAACGAGATGGCCTCGCTGCCCCCATTGGTCAGGATGACCCGTTGGGGGTCGACGCCGATGGCGTCGGCCAGGAGCCGAGCGGCTTCCCACGGGTCGGGGTATCGACGCACAGCATCGAGATGGCGGGCCAGCATCGACGCCACATCAGGAGCGAACGGATTGGGACTCTGCGACAGGTCGAGAACAGATTGGGGGTCGATACCCAGTGCCCGGGCAATGCGAGGGCCGTCTCCGCCGTGAGGACCGGCAAGAGGGATATCGGGCAACTAGATCAAGCCCAGCTCGGCCACCGTGTCGCGCTCTTCGACTAGCTCGGTCACTGTGGCGTTGAGGCGGGATTGGGAGAAATCGTTGAGTTCTAGGCCGCCGACGATGGACCACTGGCCGTCGGAAGTGGTGCAGGGGAACGACGAGATGAGGCCTTCGGGGACGCCGTAGGAGCCGTCGGAGGGGACGGCCATGCTCACCCAGTCTCCGTCGGCGGTGCCGTGTACCCAATCGTGAACGTGGTCGATGGCCGCGTTGGCCGCCGAGGCCGCGCTGGACAGGCCGCGGGCCTCGATGATGGCTGCGCCCCGCTTCTGCACTGCGGGGATGAACTCATCGGCGATCCACCCCTGGTCGCCCACCGCCTCAGCGGCCGTCTGGCTGCCAACTCGGCAGTTGAACAGGTCGGGGTACTGGGTGGCCGAGTGGTTTCCCCAGATGGTCATCCGGCTCACCTCTCCCACCGTCACCGCAAGCTTGGCCGAGAGCTGGGCCACGGCGCGGTTGTGGTCGAGGCGGGTCATGGCGGTGAACTGCTCAGCGGGGATGGCGTCGGCGTTGTTCATGGCGATGAGGCAGTTGGTGTTGGCTGGATTTCCCACCACCAGCACCCGCACGTCGTCGGCCGCCCCGGCGGAAAGCGCCCGCCCCTGGGTGGTGAAGATAGCGCCGTTGGCCTCCAGCAGGTCTCGGCGCTCCATGCCCTTGCCCCGGGGCCTCGACCCCACCAAAAGGGCGTAGTCAACCCCGTCGAATGCCTCGTTGGGATCGTCGGTACACACCTTGCCGGCCAGCAGCGGGAAGGCGCAGTCGTCTAGTTCCATGGCCACACCGCCCAGGGCGTCCATGGCCGGGGGGATCTCCAGCATCTGGAGCACCACCGGCGTGTCGGGGCCGAGCATCTGCCCGCTGGCGATTCGGAACAGCAGGCTGTAGCCGATCTGGCCCGCAGCTCCAGTCACAGCCACTCGAACGGGCTGTTCGTGATCACTCCGGCTAGGCGCCGAGTTGGGTTCGCTCACCGAAAGGTCTCCTTTGGGCAGAAAGGGTTAGGAAGGACTATCGGGCAAGAGTTGGCGGAGGGCTAGAGGCGGTCGACGATGGCCGACGCAAACTCCGAGCACTTCACCTCGGTGGCCTCGTCCATGAGGCGGGCGAAGTCGTAGGTCACGATCCTCTCGCCGATGGTGGCCTCCACCGCGTTGATGATGTCCTCGGCGGCATCGTCCCAACCCAGGTGCTCAAACATCAACACGCCCGACAAGAGCACCGACGACGGGTTCACCTTGTCTTGGCCGGCGTATTTGGGGGCGGTGCCGTGGGTGGCCTCGAACACGCCGTGGCCGGTCACGTAGTTGATGTTGGCCCCCGGGGCGATGCCGATGCCCCCAACCTGGGCGGCCAGGGCGTCGGAGAGGTAGTCGCCGTTGAGGTTCATGGTGGCGATCACGTCGAACTCGGACGGTCGGGTGAGCACTTGCTGGAGGGCGATGTCGGCGATGGCGTCTTGCACCAAGATCTTGTCGCCGGCGTCGCCGCCGCAGTCGTCCCAGCCAATGGCCACGTCGGAGAACTCCTCGCGGACCAATTCGTAGCCCCAGCCGCGGAACGCCCCCTCGGTGAACTTCATGATGTTGCCCTTGTGTACCCAGTGGACCCGCTTGCGGTTCCGACGCACGGCATAGCTCAGCGCGGCCCGCTGGAGGCGCTGCGAACCGGTCTTGGACACCGGCTTGACGCCGATGCCGGCATCTTCGGCGATGTTCCAGCCCAGAGCGTCGTGGAGCAGGTCGCGCAGCTTGGCTGCCTCGGGGGTGAAGGCCTCAACCTCGAGCCCGGCGTAGATGTCCTCGGTGTTCTCCCGGAAAATCACCATGTCCACCAGCTCGGGGCTCTTCACCGGGGAGGGCACGTTGGTGAACCAGCGCACCGGGCGCAGGCACACGTACAAATCCATGATCTGTCGAATCGACACGTTCAGGCTGCGGAAGCCGCCTCCCACCGGGGTGGTAAGGGGGCCCTTGATGCCGATCAGGTACTCGGTGAACTTCTCAATGGTTTCTTGGGGGAGCCAGTCGCCGGTCTCGTTGAAGGCCTTCTCGCCGGCCAGCACCTCAATCCACTCGATCTTGCGGCCGTACTTGCCTGCGGCGGCGTCCAGCACGTGCTTGGCCGCCGGCCAGATGTCCACCCCAGTGCCGTCGCCTTCGATGAACGGGATGATGGGATTGTCAGAAACGCTTAGCTTCCCATCTGCTCCGATTGTGATCTTGTCGCCCATATACGGCGAGCATACCGACGCCCCTTTGCCCCCAACGAAGCCAAGAATCAAGTCCCAGCAAGGGGCGGTACAGCTTCGACAAACAATGCCGAATCGTCGGGGACCGGCCCATACGCTGCCTTGTTGATGGCACGGATAGCCGACTTGCTGGGCGACCAGCCAACGCTTTCGTTCGAGTTCTTCCCCCCAGCCGACGATGTGGCCGCCAAGCAACTCGCCGAGACGCTGGACGAACTGTCGGGGCTGGCGCCCTCGTTCGTGTCGGTGACCTGCGGAGTTGGCGGCGACGGCCACGACCGGACTCGCGACATCGTGACCGGCATCTGCCAAGACCGGCCCTTCCCCGCCATGGCCCACCTGACCTGCGTGGGCCATACCAAACAGGGGGTCGCCGCCCCGCTGGACGACTACGCCGCATCTGGCGTGAGGAACATCTTGGCCCTGGCCGGCGACCCGCCCGACGGATCGGCCATCAGCGGCGACTTCCGCTACGCCTCGGAGCTGGTGGAAGTGGTGCGGGACCATCCCGTCAATTTCAGCATCGGGGTGGCCGCTCACCCCGAAGTCCACCCCCGCTCCACCGACCGCACCTCCGATCGCCGGCACTTGGCCGCCAAACTGAACCAAGCCGACTTCGCCATCACGCAGTTCTTCTTCGACCCCGTCGACTACACCCGACTCTGCAATGAGCTGGCCGACCTGGGATGCCACAGGCCCGTGATCCCCGGCGTGATGCCCGTCATCTGGCCCAAGAGCATCCGTCGCTTCGCCAACATGAACGGCTCGACAGTGCCCGAAGCGCTGTTCGCCCGTCTCGAATCGCTTTCTTCCCCGGGTCGCATCGCCGCAGCCGCCGACGCCGCCGCCGAACTGTCCCAGCAATTGCTAGACGCCAGCGCCCCCGGCATCCACCTCTACACGCTTAATCGATCTGATGCGTCCCTCGCTGTTGCCAAGAACCTCCCTTTCCCCAAATGAGGCGAACACCACCCCGGGTGGAGCAACGACTAGTGGCGGAAGTGGCGTTCGCTGGTGAACACCATGGCCATGTTGTGCTCGTTGGCGGCGTCGATCACCTCTTGGTCGCGCACTGAGCCGCCGGGTTGGATGACGGTGGCGCAGTCTGCTTCGGCGGCGGCGTTGAGGCCGTCGCGGAAGGGGAAGAAGGCGTCGCTGGCGCAGGCCCCGCCCGCAGCACGGCCGGCGGCCTTCTCTGCGGCAATGCGACCCGCGTCGCGGCGGTTCTGCTGGCCGGCGCCGATACCCACCGCCTGGCGGTCTTTGGCCAGAACGATGCAGTTGGAGCCGACCCGGGCCGCCACCCGCCAGGCCAGCTCCAAATCGGCCCACTGGTCGTCGGTGGGGGCCCGCTCGGTGACCACTTCCCACGAAGAGCGGTCCATGTTGATCGTGTCGGGAGTCTGCACCAGAGCCGCACCCCCGATTGTGCGAATCTCCAAGTCGGCGGCATCCGGCGGCGGGGCGCGGAGCACCCGCAGGTTCTTCTTTTTTCCCAGTAGGGCCAGCGCGGCTTCTTCGTATTCGGAGGCGATGAGTACCTCGGTGAACACGTCGGCCATGGCCTCGGCCATCTCGGCGGTCACCATGCGGTTGACGGCCACGATCCCCCCGAACGCGGAGACCGGATCGCCCTCGTGAGCCCGGCGGTAGGCGGTGGCGATGTCGTCGGCCACTGCCGCTCCGCAGGGGTTGGCGTGCTTGATCACCACCGCCGCCGGGTAATCGCCCAGCGAGTGGACCAGCCGCCAGGCGGCATCGGCGTCGAACACGTTGAGATACGACATGGCCTTGCCCTGGAGCTGTTGGGCCCCGTCCCACCAGCACGACTGGCCAGCGATGCGGTATCGGGCGCCGGGTTGGTGGGGATTCTCGCCATAACGCAGCACCTCTTGGCGCTCCAAAGACAGCAACACGGTCGGCGGGAGCTTGTCGGCGTCGGCATCGGACAGCCAATCGACGATCGCCGCATCGTAAGCGCTGGTGTGGGCGTATGCGGCCCGAGCCAGCCGTCGCCGGGTGGCGTCGGAGAGGCAGCCTTCGGCTTCCAATTCGTCCAGCACCGTCCCATAGTCCTCGGGCTGCACCACCACGCCGACCCGCTCGTGGTTCTTGGCTGCGGCCCGCACCATAGCCGGACCGCCGATGTCGATCAGCTCCACCGACGGGTCGGAACGGAACGGGTAGAGGTTGCACACCACCAAGTCGATCGGCGCAATGCCCCTCTCGGCCAGGTCTTTCGCATGGCCCGGATTCGACAGGTCGGCCAACAGGCCCCCGTGGATCACGGGATGGACGGTCTTGACCCGTCCGTCCAGCATCTCCGGTGCTCCGGTTACCTGCTCCACTGGGGTCACCGGCACTCCGGCGTCAGCCAGCGCGGCCGACGTTCCCCCGCTGGAGATGATCTCCCACCCCAGGGCCACCAGCCGCTGGGCCAGTTCGATGATCCCGGTCTTGTCGTACACCGACACCAGAACCCGCGGCAGGTGGTCATCTCCCTGGCTCACAAGACGCACCCTCGGTCGATGATCTCTCGAATAGTGCGAATGTACAGGTCGCGCTCCAGTGATTTGATCCGCTCGTGCAGCGTGTCCACGGTGTCGTCGGGCGCCACCGCCACGGCCTGCTGGGCCAGAATCGGCCCCGCATCCACCTCCAGGGTGGCCACATGCACAGTGCAGCCGGTGACCTTCACCCCGTAGGCCAGGGCATCTTGCACCGCGTGCCAGCCGGGAAAGGCGGGCAAAAGCGACGGGTGGGTGTTCAAGATGCGGCCCCCGTAGGCATCTTGCATCGGCTGGTCCAGCACGGTGCCAAACCCGGCCATGGCCACCAGTTCTATGCCCTCGGCCACCAAGCGCTCGGTGACCTGGCCGGTGTAGTCCACCCGGTCGAAGTCGGGCCCGAAGCTGGTCCGCTCCACCATCACGCAGGTCAGCCCGTGATCGGGGGCCACCTTCTCGGCCCCGCAGGGCCGGTCAACCAGCACCAGCGAGATGGGCAAACCGCTGCGGGCCATGGCGTCGAGAATCGTCCCACTGCCCGACGCCAGCACCGCTAGTCGCATCGAGCCGAACCTACCACCCGCCTCGCGGGCTGCTCGGGATGTCGTTTTCCCAGTCGATTCGCCCCGAATGTCAGAGTCCGTCGACCACCTCGGCCATGATGTCGCCGGCTTCGCTGGGGCTCTGGCCGATGCGGACTCCGGCGGCGGCCAGGGCGTCCATTTTGGCCTGGGCGGTGCCCTTGCCTCCCGACACGATGGCCCCGGCGTGGCCCATCTTCTTGCCCGGCGGAGCGGTCATACCGGCGATGTAGGCCACTACCGGCTTGGACACGTTGGCGGCGATGAACTCGGCGGCCTCCTCCTCGGCCGACCCGCCGATCTCGCCGATCATCATCACCGCCTCGGTTTCGGGGTCTTCCTCGAAGGCGGCCAAGCAGTCGATGAAGGAGGTGCCCGGCACCGGGTCGCCGCCGATGCCCACACAGGTGGTGCAGCCGATGTTCTTCTGCTTCAGCTCGTACAACGCCTGGTAGGTGAGGGTTCCCGAGCGGCTCACGATGCCCACCGGACCGCCCTCTTTGGCGATGTGGCCGGCGGTGATGCCGATGTTGGCCTTGCCGGGGCTGATGAGGCCGGGGCAGTTGGGGCCGAGCAGCCGCACGCCGGGATAGTCGGACTTGAGCTTGTTGTAGAAGTAGACCTCGTCGTGCATGGGCACGCCCTCGGTAATTACCACGATCAGCTTCACCCCGCCATCGGCGGCCTCTAGCACTGCACTGCGCACTCCGGCGGCGGGGATGAACACGCACGACGCGTTGGCGCCGGTGGCCTCGACGGCATCAGCCACGGTGGCGAATACGGGCACTCCCTCAACGTCGGTGCCCGCCTTTTTAGGGTTGGTGCCGGCCACTACTTTGGTTCCGTAGTCCCGGTTCAACAAGCCGTAGTACCGGCCCTGGCTCCCGGTGAGTCCCTGGTAGACCACCTTGGTGTTCTCGTCGACGAAAATGCTCATGATGCGGCCCCTTCTACGAGAGCAACGGCTTTTTGGGCCGCATCCAACATGGTGGGCTCCATTACCAGCCGGTCGCTGAGGTACGGATCCAGGAGAGACCAGCCCACGACAGCGTTGGTGCCGTCGAGGCGGACCACGATGGGCGAGCTGATGTCCACCCGGTTCATGGCCTCGATGATGCCGTTGGCTACTTCCTCGCCCCGGGTTATGCCCCCGAAGATGTTGATGAAGATCGACTTCACAGCAGGGTCGTTGTTGATGACCTCCAGCGCCCCGGACATCACGTCGGCGTTGGCCCCGCCTCCGATGTCCAGGAAGTTGGCCGGCTTGCCGCCAACCTGATTGACCACGTCCACCGTGCTCATGGCCAGCCCTGCGCCGTTGGCGATCACCCCCACCGAGCCCTCCAGGCCCACGTATTGAAGCCCCTTGGCGTGGGCGGCGGCCTCTCGCTCGTCCCGGGGCTGGGTGGCGTCGAACGGGGCTAAGTCGTGGCGGAAGCCGGCGTTGCCGTCGAGGGTGACCTTGGCGTCGAGCACGTGCACCCGGCCCTCGGGCGTGACGATCAGAGGGTTGATCTCCACCAGATCGGCGTCGCCGTCGGTGTAGGCCCCATAAAGCTTCATCAGCAGTTCCACCGTCTGGTCGGTGACGTCGGGGTTGAGCTTGGCGGCCAGCACCCATTGGCGGCACTGGTCCTCGGCCAGGCCGCCCACCGGGTCGACCCAGATCTTGGCGATGGCGCCGGGGTTCTCCTCGGCCACCGCCTCGATCTCCACCCCTCCTTCGGCCGACAGCATGCCCAGGTGCTTTTTGGCCGACCGGTCGAGGGTGAAGCTCGCGTAGTACTCCTCGGCGATGTCGGAGGCCTTCTCGATCCACAGGTTCTCCACGATGTGGCCCCGGATGTCGAGCCCCAAGATGTTGGTGGCATGGGTGCGCACGGCGTCGATGTCGGCGGCGAACTTCACGCCCCCGGCCTTGCCCCGCCCGCCGGTGTGGACCTGGGCTTTGACCATGACCAGTGTCCCCAGCCGTTCGGCGGCGGCCACTGCGTCTTCGACGGTGGTGACTGCCTCACCCGGCGATACCGGCATGTCGTATGACGCGAAGAACTGTTTTCCCTGATATTCGAATAGATCCACAGGCTCCCCAATACAGCGCGTTGGCCAAGTTTGCGCTGGCGGCTTGGCGATGGTTCGTGCCGCCGACGCTTCGCCGCGATACTAGGAGCTACCCCATCAGTTGGAACGAACCGAGGGAGCGACATGCCCGTCTCATCGGGTCCAAGAATCACCCCCTTGAGGGCCGTTATCTACAGCGTCATCAGCATCGCGCTGGGCGTGGGTCTGGTGTTCGCCGTGGTGTCGCTGGCCGGATCCGATCAAATCGAGGTGAAGCTGGGCGACGACGATTTCAACGCCGGCGACGCCGAGAACCTGGCCGCCGAGATCGACGAGCGGGGACCGGTCCCGTGGGCCCCGCTGAGCCGAGGGCGCAGCATCTGGATCAACCACATCGGCGACGACCCCGAGAAGGGCTGGTTCGCCTTCGACGTCCAGTCTCCCGGTGCCACTGGCGACTGCGTGGTCGAATGGGACGCCGGCCGACGGCTGTTCGTCGACACCTGCGATCCCACCCTGGTGTACTCCGCCACCGGCGACGGCCTGACCCAGTACGGCGTATGGGTAGACGACGGCAACCTGATCGTCGACGTCAACGCCAACGACGGACCCGGCAGCCAATAGTCGCTATATGACCGTTCGACCTCAGACAAGCTATGTAATCGAACGATGTCACGCTATTGATGTCACCGTACGGTGATATCGTGGTCAAATGGCAGATACCACACATGAAGCCGCCGGCCATGCCCCCCTGTTCAGCCCCGGCGACTTAGGACATTTCATCCGAACCGAGCGGCGCCGCCAAGGGATCACCCAGGCAGTGCTGGCGGCCCGCCTGGGCGTGTCCCGCAAGTGGCTGTCCGAGGCCGAGAACGGCAAGCCCACCATCGAGGTCGGGCTGGCGATGGCCGCGCTCCGCGAACTCGGCCACATGCTCCGCGCCGCTCCACGGCCCGAACCGGAATTCGACATCGACGCCTACCTGGAAGCACTGAGCCGGAGAGATTGAGATGGAACTGGCCGTCCTCATCGGCACCCGGCATATGGGAACCCTGCACCTCCCGTCAGGTGCCGACCCGTCATTCGAGTACCACCCCCAATACATCAGCCGCCCCGGCCCACCGCTGTCGGCCCAATTCCCCCTATCCGCCGGTGGCGCCGAAGGGGAAAAGCTCCGCTGGTGGCTCGAAGGACTCCTCCCCGATGACACCCAGACCATCCGAAGCCTCCTCCGGGAGCACGGCCTCCGGTCCCGGGACTACGCCCAGATGCTCGGCACCCCGATGGGCGCCGACTGCGCGGGGGCAGTCCAGTTCTGCCTGCCCGACGCGGTGTCTGCACTGATCAGCCGACAGGGCGAGCAGACCCCGATCACAGAAGCCGAGATCGCCGACTGGCTGCGCCAAGTTCAAGCAGACCCGGCCCGCCGCGCCTACCGGGGAAAAGGGGCCGACTCCGGCTTCAGCCTGGCCGGCATGCAGCCCAAGGTCGCAGTGCGGCGCGCCGAAGACGGCGGGTGGACCGTCCCCCAAGGCCCTACCCCGACCACCCACATCATCAAGGCGGCCCGCCACCGCACGTTCCCCCACGAGGCGGTCACCGAGCACCTGATCATGGAAGCCGCCGCCCGCTGCGGCCTGGCCTCAGCCCTTACTTCGATAGCCGACTACGACGACGATTTGGAGGTAATCGTTGTGGAGAGATTCGACAGAACCCCCGGCGGAACCGCCCGCATCCACCAAGAAGACCTCTGCCAGGCACTCGGCTACCGACCAGACCAGAAGTACCAGCGCGAGGGCGGGCCCGGCCCCGAAGAGGTTACGGCACTCCTGAGGCGGGCCGACCCGGCCAACGCTGAAACCAACATCAGCAGGTTCCGAGACAGCCTCCTTTACATATGGGTCGCCGCGAGCATCGACGCTCACGCCAAGAACTACAGCCTCATGCACCCCGCCGCTGGCACCGCCGTCCTCTCCCCCGTCTACGACGCCAACAGCTGGCTCCCCTACCGCAAAGACCAGCCCATCGGCATCTTCCGCCTGGCGATGCGCATGGGCGACCACTACACCATCGCCGACGCCGACCAGCCCGCCTCGCTGGTCCGCACCGCGGAGCAACTCAGACTCGAAGCCGGAACAACCGCCCGCCGGGCCGCCGACCTCGCCTCCCGACTCCCAGCCGCCCTCGACGCAGCAATCGAAAACCTCCCCCCCGACAAGGCCAACCTGCCCATCGTGGAGACACTGCACAGAGAAATAACATCCCGTGCCCACCACTGCGAGAAGTCAGCCGCCCAAGCCGCCCACATCATCGAAAGTCCAGACGCCAACGACGGCCCCTGAGCAACATCGGTACAACACACTGGCAGTACACCCTGATATCAACCGTGTCGAGTGTCAAGACGTGACAAGAGCTCGTCATGTTTTGACACTGTTTATGCTCCCTTGTGAGCCCGGTTCTCGGTAACTTCAAGTGGAAGGTGCATTTGGTCGGAATCCTGCCAGCAGGGTTCCCCCGAACAGCCAGAACACGGGGGGAAGATATAAGAATCCGCCGCCGCTTCCGACAAGCCAGGGCAAAGGCGATTGCCGTTGTCGTTGTTTGTCTGATCGCCGCGATGCTGGCTCCCGCGGCTTCTGCGGATCCCGCTTTGGACGAAGCTCCCATCTGCGGCAGCGTCGGTAGCTCAACCGGCAGCGCCGGCGGCGCTCTCGCCCCGACAGGACCGCTCGACGACAGCACTGGTCCAACGAATGGAGCTGTGGGACAGGTCGCAGAGAACACCGCCGACGATGACTCCGCCCTGGAAATCTTGGACGAGCACACAGAACTGCTGGACCAGTCCAACAGCGACGCCCCGGCCATCGTTGACGGCAGGCTGGAATCTGACTGTGGCGTGGCCTTCATACTCAAAGGCACCGACAAACAAGTCGGCGCCGTCGGAATGACAGGCCTCCAGATCAACGAGAACTCCCGCTGGCTCGTGCAAGGCCTCGAAGGGAGCCGGGGATACAGGATGATGGCCGTCCTCGAGAACGCCCAAGCACCGAAGTCCTACACCGTGAAACTCCAACTCGACCAGAACAACTCAGCAGTTGCCCTAGACAACGGCGGCGCCTTATTCGTCAACGACAACAAACTCGTGATCGGCTCAATACTCGCCCCCTGGGCGCTTGACGCCAACGGGCAAGCAGTGCCGATCACCCAGACAGTCGCCAAAACCGCAATCACAATCACAGTGGACACCAGCAGCGTGACCGCCTGGCCAGTCATCGCCGACCCCACCTACCACACATTCCGCTGCCACTCGCAGCACCAAGTCACCGCCACAGCCACCGCCAGCCAATACCTCAACGGCCAAAAATGCCCCAGATACGCCGACATCATCGCCCGCGGCTACTACCCTCAGTGGATCGAACGGGACTGTCAGGAATTTTGTGTATCGGGCGTGATCTGAGGGTCCGCGGTTTGGTGCTGCGGGCCGGGAAGGATCATGTCTGTGACTGATCAGGATATGCCGGCTGTGCCGGCGAACGAGGCCGCCGGTGAGGCGGCGATGCAGGACTGGGCCGAGCTGTTGGTCGAGCGTGCCCGCGCCGAGGGCGTGGAGCTGACCGGCGACGGCGGGCTGTTGACGGGGCTGGTACGCCAGGTCCTCCAGACCGGGTTGGAGGTCGAGATGGCCGGCCATTTGGGCTATGAGCGCCACGCTCCGGAGGGCCGCGGGTCGGGGAACTCGCGCAACGGCTCTTCGCCCAAGCGGGTCACCACCGAGATCGGCGAGATCGACCTTCGGGTGCCCCGTGACCGGGCGGGGACTTTCGAGCCCGTCGCGGTGCCCAAGCACAAGCGCCGCTTGGACGGCCTGTCGGGCAACGTGATCAGCCTCTACGCGAAGGGGCTCACCACCGGCGAGATCCAGGCGCACCTCGAAGAGATCTACGACACGTCGGTGAGCCGGGAGACGATCTCCAAGATCACCGACGAGATCGTCTCCGACATGGCCGTTTGGCAGAACCGGCCCCTCGACGCGGTGTACCCGGTTCTGCTGATCGACGCGATAGTGGTCAAGGTCCGCGACTCGCAGGTCGCGAACCGGCCCGTCTATGTCGCCATCGGCGTGGATCTGGCTGGCGAGCGAGACGTTTTGGGCCTGTGGCTGGGCCCATCGGGAGGCGAGGGCGCCAAACAGTGGGCGGCGATGCTGGGCGAGCTCCGCAACCGGGGCCTGGCCGACGCGTTGATCGTGTGCTGCGACGGGCTGAGGGGCCTGCCGGAGTCGATCCGCATGACCTGGCCCGAGGCGACGGTGCAGACCTGCGTGGTGCACATGGTCCGCAACAGCCTGCGCTACGCGGCCAAGACGCACTGGGGGCCGATCACCCGATCAATGCGGGAGATCTACACCGCCCCCACCGTCGGGGCCGCCGAGGCCCGCTTCGAGGCGTTCGCCCAAGACTGGGAGGACACCTACCCGGCCATGATCCGAGCCTGGCGCAACAGCTGGGACGAGTTCACACCGTTCCTGGAGTTCCCCGCCGAGCTGCGCCGGGTGGTCTACACCACGGATGCAATTGTCAAGCAGGGGGTGCGGGTTTTTGGGGCTGCCAGTGGGAGACGAGGACCTCGTAGGCCCGCTCTTGTTGCTCGACGAGGGCTTTCTCGGCGTCTCGCAGCTCTTTGATGTGGTAGTCCCGCGACGGCCCGGCGGTCGGCCCGCGGCGGGATTCGGATCCGGCGGCGAGCTCGAGGCCGCGGCGCTTGTGCGCGACCAGGCTGGGGCGGGCGAACGCGTAGTCCTCGCCTTTGGTGACCAGGTGCCAGCACAGCACCGCCATTTTTCGGGCGGTGGCGACGGTGGCGATTTGGAAGCCGCGGCGCTGATGGATGCGCCGGTGGAACGCCCGCAGCGGCCCGGGGGCTCGCGCCGCGGAGAACGCTGCCTCGACCAGCATGCCTCGGGCCTGGCCGCGTCCGGCTTTGGTGATCCGCCCGTGGGCGGCCGGGCTGTTTCCCGACTGGGACACCCTCGGGTTCAACCCGAGGTAGGACACCAGGCGGTCCGGCGACTCGAACCGTGAGAAGTCGCCGACCGCGGCAACAATCGACATCGCCGCGGTCACGTTGATCCCCGGCACCGTCATCAGCCGGGCGATCACCGGATCATCCAGGGCGTCGGCGGCGATGTCCTGCTCAACCTCGGTGAGCTCTGCGCCATGGAAGTCGATCTGGCGCAAGAGCGCCTCGACGCTGCGCCGCTCGTCGCCCGGCAGGTCCTGGCCGGCGAGCCAGCGGCGGCCGGCGCTTCCGAACAGATCAGAGTGCGGGCACGTCGCCACCAGGTTCCGCGACAGGATCGCATGCACCCTGTTCTTCAGCCTGGTCCGCTGCTTCACCAGATTTGTCCGCTGGGCGACCAGACGCCGGCGGCGGCGGGTCCGGTCGTCGGCCACCCACGTCTCCGGCAAGAAATCCGCCGCCAACAGCTGCGCAAGGATGCGGGCATCCACCTTGTCGGTCTTGACTTTCGCCTCCGCTATCGCCCGAGTCTTGCGCGGGTTCGACACCACCACCCGGGCCACGACCCCGCGCAGCATCACCGCGATCGCGTCCGAGTTCGTCGTCGCCTCCAAAGCCACCTCGTCGCCAGGCTCCAAGAACTCCTCCGCCCAAGCCCGCAGGTCCTCCGGACGCACACCGATCCTCCCCTCGTCGCGGCACACCCCCGCTTCGACGACGGCGATCTGCGCAAACGAACGATGCACGTCCATCCCAATCCACCGCATATGACAGCTCCTCTCAGACATCAATGAGGAACCGCCGGGCGGACACGACAAAAACGGATTCGCGCTCACAGCGCAGCCGGGCCAGTCGCAGGGGCGGCCAAGTACTAACACGAGCTCGCAGCTCACTGTGTAAGGACGGCCTGCCCTAGCTGTTCCTCCTCAGCACCCCGAACCCGGCAACCCAGACCCTACCGGCCAAAGCAGCAAGCGCCCGAGACGCCGCAGATTTCATACCCGATACCAACGCCGTAGAGAGCCTCAACGCCAGGTTCCGACGAGCGGTACGCCACCGAGGGCACTTCCCCAACGAGCAGGCCGCCATGAAAATCCTCTACCTTGTCGCCACCACCAAACGAAAGAACCGCAGCAACCTCACCGGCAAGACCAACGGCTGGAAAGCCATACTGAACACACTGACCATCCACTACGGCGACCGGATCGCCGACCACATCAAATGAAAACCATCACGACCTGTTACACAAAAAAACTGACAGACCCGTTCGAACACAGATTCGTTTCAGAATGAACCTCAAGGTCATGCCTTTTCGAGATGATGTTTACAGAGGTCCATTGTTAAGCAAGAAAACACTGATGGCCTCTCTAGTAGTGCTGATCGTCATTGCAAGTGCTTGCGGTGGTGGCGTGCATAAGTCGGAATCAACAGGTATTTCATTGACTGATAAGATAGAGGAGTTCAACTCAAGTGTGTCATATGAGCGGCCTCTGTATAGCTCCGCTCTGGAAACCACTCCTCGCACAACGTTTGTTGTTGATGGCAAGACTGTAGGTCCAGCGTCGGATATATTTGTTGTTGGGAGAGTTGTCAAAGTGACCGCTGGCAACGGTTACTCATGGCCAGGTGGTCCTCAAGTTGTCGGAGAGCCGGCTACCCGAAAGACACATGTATTCAATTCGACTGACTCCTGGCTATCTACTATCCACTTATCTATCGCAGTTGAAAACTCACTATATTTGGACGATGACTACACTGGAGTAAACCAGATTACTATTAGCTTATTCTTGCTTAATCCAGTTGACTTGAACTCACTCAAAACGGAACTCGAAGGTAAACGAATTGCTGCTCCACTCCACTCAAACGAAAAAACAGCCTTGGATCTCGAGCCTGGAGTCTTCGGAGTACTTCGCGGAGGCGAGCTTTTGGGATTTGTTGATGAGTCGAACAATGTGACCTTCCCCGCCTTTGATCACAGCCTGTCTTCAGACGGCCAGCCTCAGTCGATCGAACTTGGTGACTTGCTAGACCCGTTGCCCATTGTCAAAATAGTTAGTTCCGGCGGTGATTTCAGCGGGGACGGCAGTGTCGGCGTCAAAGAGTGAGCAGCATGGATCACGCCGTCGCCCACGACCACCCGTGCCGGGTCAGGATCGGCCTCAACCGGGGTACGGGGTGCTTGGGCGGCATCTGCCAGAAGGTCTCGACCGGCGAACGAGCCAGTGCGGTGAGCGGTACACGCAACACACGCTGCCTGTACACCCTGGCCTCGCCACTGTCAAGTGTCAAAACATGACAAAAACTTGTCATGTTTTGACAGCGGTTTGGGCTGCCATCGACGTACGAGATCTCTATGATTCTGTTTAGGAGGAAGTAACAGTCAGAAGCAGATTACGAGTTCAGCGACAGCTGGCATTCGAACAGAGGCAACGGAGGAAGCACCATGATGGTCAGCAGACACAATCGGAGAACGCAGCAGACAGGCGCTTTGACAATTCTCTTCGTGCTCCTCGCGGCTTTGACATTCGTCATCGTGCTTCTAGCGGTTGTTGCCATTCCCGATACAATCAGCGCGACTGACTCTGTTCCAGGTGTTGGTTGGACGGCTACGACAAACTGACGCGGAAGCGATCGCCAACGGCGGATCCTGAGCAATCACTTGGAGCGCGTGTCTCCTAGCAAGCAACATGCGGTTCTTGCTAGGTGCGTTTGGGCACGGTGATCCAGCCTTGATCAACGGCGAACGCCACGCCCTCGATGGCGCTGTCGACTCCGAACTGGTGCCACATGTCGGCGAGTATTCGCTGGAGGTGGCGCTCGGAGTAGCCGAGGCGCTCGGCGAGGTCGGCGTGCTTCTCCCCGCTGGCCAGGCCCTGCAAGCACGCCATCTGCGTCTCGTCGGGTGCTATCTGCGTGGCGAAACGGCAATATCGCGCCACCGCGACAGACGCCGACCGCAGCCCTTCGACGGCATCGGGGTGCATCAGCTCGGCCAGACTGTCGTAGCGAATCACGTCTGGCATCTCTGCGATGTCGGGCATGTCCAACGGCGCCTGATTCATCCCCTGTTCTGAGTCTTCGGCTATTGCGGTCGCGACCGCCCCCAGATAGCGGCAGACGATGTCCCAGTCACCGTCGGCTGAGTCATCGGGCAGCGCACCGCTCATCATCTGGGCGCATCGCCCGTACGAGTCGGCCACCTTGCTCAGGAAAGGAGGTGGGAGCGTCTCCTTCCACACTTTCTGCGCTTTGCGCTGTAGCCCCAGATCGCAGATATCCGCATTGCTGCCGGGGCCATGGCCCAGTTCGTGAGCCTCGGAGATCCGCTTGGCGTATCGCTCGATGGGGATGGCATGCTTGAGAACCACTTCCAACTGCCGGTCGCTGACGCGCACACGCCAAGGATAGGCGTCTACGGGTAAGGAGACAGCTAGGGGCTGCGCCACCCGGCTGGAGGCGGGCCTATCCACCCCTCCTGGACTGCCAAAGCCACCCCCTGGACTTGGTTGCGGACGCCGAGGCGCCCCCACATCGCCTCCAACTGCCGGTACATGCCCCTAGTCGACGTCGCATTGCGCCTAGCGAGCTCAACCACCGGCTCTTGGGCAGCCACAGAGATGATCCATTCCAGTTCACGGGCCGTCGGCACAACCCCCAATTGCCGCTGGCAACAGCGCTCCACCGCCTCGGCCGCCTCCCTCAGTCGGGCAACCCCCACCGGGTGAAGAAAACCGGCAAGCAACTCATACCGCAGAACCGCCGGAGGCACCGACCCTAACTCGTCGGCCCCCGCTCTGTAAGCAACCCCCCCAACCTCCGGCAACTCCCACAAGGCCTCTGAAGTGGAGCGCAGGAACTCCGCGACAATCCCCCAATCGGCTGCGACCCCATCTTCCGGCACAGCATCATCCATCAACCCCGCGCAATATGCACTCGCATCGGCGACGCCCTTGAGATATTCAGGACGCAGCGTTTGCGCGTAAACCAAGCAGGCACGCCGCTGAAACCCTATCCCCCAAGGCTTCCGAGACCCCCCGGGCTCATTCCCCAAGCGGTGGGCCTCCACCACGCACCCCGCGAAACGGGCAATCCTCACCGCAAACGACCTGACCGAACCCCAGTGCGCCCGGCTCAACTCCACCACTCCACCGTAACAGACCCTCCGTAAACAACTCCCCGCATGATATTTGTCGTTAACCCGGGTCTGTCAGTTTTTTTGTGTAACAGGTCGTGATGGTTTTCATTTGATGTGGTCGGCGATCCGGTCGCCGTAGTGGATGGTCAGTGTGTTCAGTATGGCTTTCCAGCCGTTGGTCTTGCCGGTGAGGTTGCTGCGGTTCTTTCGTTTGGTGGTGGCGACAAGGTAGAGGATTTTCATGGCGGCCTGCTCGTTGGGGAAGTGCCCTCGGTGGCGTACCGCTCGTCGGAACCTGGCGTTGAGGCTCTCTACGGCGTTGGTATCGGGTATGAAATCTGCGGCGTCTCGGGCGCTTGCTGCTTTGGCCGGTAGGGTCTGGGTTGCCGGGTTCGGGGTGCTGAGGAGGAACAGCTAGGGCAGGCCGTCCTTACACAGTGAGCTGCGAGCTCGTGTTAGTACTTGGCCGCCCCTGCGACTGGCCCGGCTGCGCTGTGAGCGCGAATCCGTTTTTGTCGTGTCCGCCCGGCGGTTCCTCATTGATGTCTGAGAGGAGCTGTCATATGCGGTGGATTGGGATGGACGTGCATCGTTCGTTTGCGCAGATCGCCGTCGTCGAAGCGGGGGTGTGCCGCGACGAGGGGAGGATCGGTGTGCGTCCGGAGGACCTGCGGGCTTGGGCGGAGGAGTTCTTGGAGCCTGGCGACGAGGTGGCTTTGGAGGCGACGACGAACTCGGACGCGATCGCGGTGATGCTGCGCGGGGTCGTGGCCCGGGTGGTGGTGTCGAACCCGCGCAAGACTCGGGCGATAGCGGAGGCGAAAGTCAAGACCGACAAGGTGGATGCCCGCATCCTTGCGCAGCTGTTGGCGGCGGATTTCTTGCCGGAGACGTGGGTGGCCGACGACCGGACCCGCCGCCGCCGGCGTCTGGTCGCCCAGCGGACAAATCTGGTGAAGCAGCGGACCAGGCTGAAGAACAGGGTGCATGCGATCCTGTCGCGGAACCTGGTGGCGACGTGCCCGCACTCTGATCTGTTCGGAAGCGCCGGCCGCCGCTGGCTCGCCGGCCAGGACCTGCCGGGCGACGAGCGGCGCAGCGTCGAGGCGCTCTTGCGCCAGATCGACTTCCATGGCGCAGAGCTCACCGAGGTTGAGCAGGACATCGCCGCCGACGCCCTGGATGATCCGGTGATCGCCCGGCTGATGACGGTGCCGGGGATCAACGTGACCGCGGCGATGTCGATTGTTGCCGCGGTCGGCGACTTCTCACGGTTCGAGTCGCCGGACCGCCTGGTGTCCTACCTCGGGTTGAACCCGAGGGTGTCCCAGTCGGGAAACAGCCCGGCCGCCCACGGGCGGATCACCAAAGCCGGACGCGGCCAGGCCCGAGGCATGCTGGTCGAGGCAGCGTTCTCCGCGGCGCGAGCCCCCGGGCCGCTGCGGGCGTTCCACCGGCGCATCCATCAGCGCCGCGGCTTCCAAATCGCCACCGTCGCCACCGCCCGAAAAATGGCGGTGCTGTGCTGGCACCTGGTCACCAAAGGCGAGGACTACGCGTTCGCCCGCCCCAGCCTGGTCGCGCACAAGCGCCGCGGCCTCGAGCTCGCCGCCGGATCCGAATCCCGCCGCGGGCCGACCGCCGGGCCGTCGCGGGACTACCACATCAAAGAGCTGCGAGACGCCGAGAAAGCCCTCGTCGAGCAACAAGAGCGGGCCTACGAGGTCCTCGTCTCCCACTGGCAGCCCCAAAAACCCGCACCCCCTGCTTGACAATTGCATCCGTGGTGTAGACCACCCGGCGCAGCTCGGCGGGGAACTCCAGGAACGGTGTGAACTCGTCCCAGCTGTTGCGCCAGGCTCGGATCATGGCCGGGTAGGTGTCCTCCCAGTCTTGGGCGAACGCCTCGAAGCGGGCCTCGGCGGCCCCGACGGTGGGGGCGGTGTAGATCTCCCGCATTGATCGGGTGATCGGCCCCCAGTGCGTCTTGGCCGCGTAGCGCAGGCTGTTGCGGACCATGTGCACCACGCAGGTCTGCACCGTCGCCTCGGGCCAGGTCATGCGGATCGACTCCGGCAGGCCCCTCAGCCCGTCGCAGCACACGATCAACGCGTCGGCCAGGCCCCGGTTGCGGAGCTCGCCCAGCATCGCCGCCCACTGTTTGGCGCCCTCGCCTCCCGATGGGCCCAGCCACAGGCCCAAAACGTCTCGCTCGCCGCCCAGATCCACGCCGATGGCGACATAGACGGGCCGGTTCGCGACCTGCGAGTCGCGGACCTTGACCACTATCGCGTCGATCAGCAGAACCGGGTACACCGCGTCGAGGGGCCGGTTCTGCCAAACGGCCATGTCGGAGACGATCTCGTCGGTGATCTTGGAGATCGTCTCCCGGCTCACCGACGTGTCGTAGATCTCTTCGAGGTGCGCCTGGATCTCGCCGGTGGTGAGCCCCTTCGCGTAGAGGCTGATCACGTTGCCCGACAGGCCGTCCAAGCGGCGCTTGTGCTTGGGCACCGCGACGGGCTCGAAAGTCCCCGCCCGGTCACGGGGCACCCGAAGGTCGATCTCGCCGATCTCGGTGGTGACCCGCTTGGGCGAAGAGCCGTTGCGCGAGTTCCCCGACCCGCGGCCCTCCGGAGCGTGGCGCTCATAGCCCAAATGGCCGGCCATCTCGACCTCCAACCCGGTCTGGAGGACCTGGCGTACCAGCCCCGTCAACAGCCCGCCGTCGCCGGTCAGCTCCACGCCCTCGGCGCGGGCACGCTCGACCAACAGCTCGGCCCAGTCCTGCATCGCCGCCTCACCGGCGGCCTCGTTCGCCGGCACAGCCGGCATATCCTGATCAGTCACAGACATGATCCTTCCCGGCCCGCAGCACCAAACCGCGGACCCTCAGATCACGCCCGATACACAAAATTCCTGACAGTCCCCCACCTGACCGCCGCCGCCCGCCACCCTCACATCGCAAGTGCTGCTAGCCTGCATCTCGGAGATGCCCCTCTCTGTGGAACCGATACGTGAACATCAACACACATCGTCCCACACCAGAGGGGCTTTTCCGCGGACGCGCACCCCCCAACACCACACCCCCCATGAACAATCAGGGTTAATAGTGAAGCTAAAGGTGCTGTGTCGGATCTATTTGTTGTTGGAAGAGTTGTTAACGTGACCGCGGGTAATGGCTATCCATGGCCTGACGGTCCTCAAGTTATCGGTCAGCCGCCTACTCGAAAGATATATGGCTCTACGCGTTGAAGCTGGGACGTCGGGTATCGAAGGTGTAACCGTCCGACCTCGAACTGGCCATGTCAGCCGTCATGCTTTTTCCAGCCGGGCGTAGGAGGCGAGCAGCACTTTGGAGCCGGCGGCAGAGAAGTTGACGGTGATCTCGGCGTCACCGCCCTCGCCCTTCACGTCGGTGACCACCCCGAGGCCGAAGTTGGCGTGGTTCACGTCGTCGCCCACGACCACCCGTGCCGGGTCGGGATCGGCCTCAACCGGGGTACGGGGTGCTTGGGCGGCATCTGCCAGACGGTCTCGACCGGCGAACGAGCCAGTGGAGCGATCGGCACCCCGGCTGGAACGAGACCGGGCTGAGCCGCTGCGGCTGTTGCCCCGGTTGTCCACCAACTTCTCGGGAATCTCCTCCAAGAACCGCGACGGCGGGTTGTACATCGGGGTGCCGTGAATTGTGCGGTGCCAGGCGTGGGTCAGGTACAGCCGCTGGCGGGCCCGGGTGATGCCCACGTAGGCCAGGCGGCGCTCCTCCTCCAGTTCGTCGGGCTCGGTGAGCGAGCGGAAGTGGGGGAACACGCCCTCCTCCATGCCGACCAAGAACACCACGGGGTACTCCAGCCCCTTGGCCGAGTGCAGGGTCATCAGCGTCAGCATGGAATCATCGGCCAAGTCATCAGTGTCCGAAACCAGGCTGACCTGCTCCAGGAAGTCGTTCATGTCATCGCACTCTGAGGCCGCGCTGATCAGCTCGTCGAGGTTCTCCAGCCTTCCCTGGGCCTGCACGCCGACGTCGGTCTCCCCGGCGGCCTCGACCTCCAGTTGGTCGAGATACCCGCTGGATTCGAGCATGTGCTCCAACACCGGGGCGGGGCCGCCGTCGAGCAAGCCGCGGGCGTCGTCAATCACCTTCAAGAATGCACCGATACCAGCCAGTGCCCTCCCTCTCACCCCGGCTTCGGATGCGTTCAGCAATGCATCCATCAACGTCAGGCCGTGATCCTCAGACCACGCCACCAGCTTGGCCACCGATCCGTCGCCCACCCCCCGCTTGGGCGAGTTGAGCGCCCGCCTCAGGCTGACCGCATCGCCGGGGTTGACCGCCACGCGCAGATAGGCCAGCGCGTCCTTGACCTCGCGGCGGTCGTAGAACCGGGTACCGCCTACCAGCTGATAGGGGATGCCGGCCTCTACCAACAACTCCTCCACCACCCGGCTTTGGGCGTTGGTACGGTAGAACACCGCCATCTCATCCCAGCGGTACTGCTCGTCGTCGTGTAGCCGGTATGCCTCCCGCACCACCCAGCGGGCCTCGTCGTACTCATCGGAGGCGCAATAGCGGACGATGGGCTCTCCATCGGACTGGTCAGACCACAGGTTCTTGGGCTTGCGGCCCAGGTTGTTGGCGATCACCGCGTTGGCCGCGCTCAGGATGCGCTGGGTGGAGCGATAGTTCTGCTCCAAAAGCACCACGGTGACATCCTCGAAGGCCCGCTCGAAGTCCAAGATGTTGCGGACATCGGCCCCTCGGAAGCGGTAGACCGACTGGTCGGCGTCGCCCACCACGAACACGTTGCGGTGCTCTTTGCCCAGCATCAGCACCAGCTCGTTCTGCACCCGGTTGGTGTCCTGGTACTCATCAACCAGGATGTGCTCGAAGCGGCCGCGGTAGCGATCGAGCACGTCGGGCGCCCGCTGGAAGAGCCCCACCGTGGCGCCCAGCAGGTCGTCGAAGTCCATGGCCCCGGCCCGGCGCAGGCGTTCCTGGTACTCCCCGTAAACCTCCCCGATCCGGCGCTCGAAGACAGTGGCGGCCCTGTCTTTGTATTGGGCCACGCCGATCATCTCGTTCTTGGCCGCACTGATGGCGGCATGGATCGACCGGGGCGGCATCTTCTTGGGATCTAGTTTGAAATCGTTGAGGATATAGCGGGTGAGCCTCACCGAGTCGGCCTGGTCGTAGATGGTGAAGCTGGAGGGGAAGCTGATCGCCTCATGCTCGTAGCGCAAGATGCGGGCGCAGGCGGAGTGGAAGGTGCTCACCCACATCTTGTCGGCCACCGGGCCCACCAGCGCCCCCACCCGGTGTTTCATCTCCTGGGCCGCCTTGTTGGTGAAGGTGATGGCCAAGATCCCGAACGGCGAAATGCCCTGGTGGTCGATGAGGTGGGCGATGCGGTGGGCGAGGACTCGGGTCTTGCCCGAGCCCGCCCCGGCGACCACCAAGATGGGGCCGCCGGGATGGGTGACCGCGTCGACCTGAACCGGGTTCAGCCCCTCGGTGAGCGTGGTCGACGGCATTGACTCACACTACCGATAGCCCGTGTCAGATTGAGAGTATGGTGCGCGGCGATGCGGGGGTTTCGATTCGGGGTGCAGGCTCGGACGCTGACCGATGCCCGGTTGGCAAACCACCGATTACCACCGCACCGGCATTCCCATGGACCGGCCCGGATTGCGGATCGAGCGGGTGGGCGAGGCAGTGGCCATCATCAAGGGGCTGCTGGCCGGCGAAACGGTGACGTTCTCCGGCCAGCACTACACCATTGACAGCCTGGAAGGGCTGCCCAAACCAGTGCGACCAGGAGGCCCGCCGCTCTTCGTGGCCGGAGGCTCTGAGCGGGTGACGGCAGGGGACTTGCCGAGGCGCTGGCCCCCGCTTTGGGGCTGAACGCCGACCAGGCCCTGGCCTCCCCCCACAGCATGATCGGGACGGTTGGCGAAGTAGTCGACAAACTGGTTCGCCAGCGGGAGGAACTGGGCATCAGCTACATCGGACTGTCAGCCGAATCCATGGAGGAGATGGCCCCCGTGGTGGCCCGGCTAGCGGGAACCTGACCGGCTTTCCTTTGTAGATGTCCGCATTGAGGCCATTAGCCCTGATTGTTCATGAGAATTGAATAGTCCCGGGTTTCGTGGGGGCTCTGTTCTTTGGGCGGGTGGGGTTTGTGTGTTTTCGTGTGGTTTCGGTGTTGGGGTTGGGGGGTTGGTGAATTCCTCTGGTGGTCGGGGGGTCTGGTGGGGGGTTTGGGGCGCGTCGGGTCGGGGTTTGGGGCCGGGGTCGGGGTGGGAGCGGGGCGTGGGGCTATGGGCCGTGGGGTTGGCAGGCGTGGAGGAGTTGGGGGGTTGTGGGCCACCAGTCGAGCAGGCGCAGGGTCCATTTGCGGGAGGAGCGGACGAGGCGGGCGGGTGCGTGCCATAGCTGCCATCTGAGGCGTTTGGGGGCTGCTTGGGCTAGGGGTCCGGTGAGGCGGAGTTGTTGGAACCATCTCACGAGAGCCAGGCTGAGCGCGACGAGCTGTGTCCAGGCGGCGTTGGCGTCGAAGTCGGTGAAGGGCATGCGTTTGAGGCCGGAGTCTTTGAGGTCTGAGATGGTGTTCTCAATGCGGGCGTGGCCTCTCATGTGGGCGTCGAGTTGGGCGGGGTCGCCTGCGGCGTCGGTGTAGAACCCGCGGTAGCGCCAGTTGCCGGAGTCGAACAGGGTGCGCTGCGCTCCGGGGTGCAGCGGCTCTCGGCGGGCGATGAAGCGGGTGCGCTCGGGCCAGCCGGCCAGATCGACGCTGCCGGTGAGGTCGGCGACCTGGGCCCGCCTCGAGGGCTCGCCGTCGGCGCCGAGCGCCGGCTGCCACTTCCCGGCGTCGAAGCGGACGCGGTCTATCGCCGCTGTGACCTCGAAGTTTGAGCGGGCTGTCATGAAGAACCCGATGTTGCGGTCCCGGCAGGCCTCGGCGATGCCGACAGAGCAGCCCGCCGCGTCGACCCGCAGGTGCACCTCCCCCAAGGGCGCATGCCCGTCGCCTGGGCGATGGCCCCTGGCGACGGCGGCGGGCAGCTGCGCGATGGCGGCGTCCATGACCTCTATGTGGTCCAAGATGTGGTTGGCCGCGGCGTTGCCCGCCCGCAGCTTTATCGACAAAGGCTCCCCCTCGTCTGTGGCGCACAGCATCGGGTGGAACCCGAACCCGCCCTTGAAGTGCGCAGCCGCTTGCTGCTTGTTCTCGGAGTGGACCTCCACCAAAGTCGAGTCGATGTCCAAAACCACCGGGCCCGCAGCGTCGCCGCGGCGCTCCCACACACCGGCCCGCACACCGGCCACCGCCCCCAACACAGCCTCTGTCGCGCCGGGGCCCAAACCGCGCAGCGTCCGGTACAGAGTCGAGTCAGAAGCCACCTCGCCGAACAGCACCGGCTGCGCCCGCAGATGCTCGATGTCGCTGCAAGCCTCACCGCCACCGGCCAACATCAACAACGAATGCGCCAGCACCTTGCCCCGGTCATGAACCGGCGCCCGCTCCCCGCCCCGGGGCACCGCCGCCGACAACGCCTCCCCCAGACCCAAACCATCGGCGAAACGCCCCAAAGCGAACAAACCCGAATGCGCCGCCACCTGACCGCCGCCGCCCGCCACCCTCACATCGCGCGTGCTGCTAACCTGCATCCCGGAGATGCCCCTCTCTGTGGAACCAAAACGTGCCTAACAACACACATCGTCCCACACCAGAGGGGCTTTTCCGCGGACGCGCACCCCCCAACACCACACCCCCATGAACAATCAGGGTTAGTGTTAATCCCCCTATGTCTGAGGCGGAGACCATCCTGGATTCCGAGACCGCCGAGGTTGAGCCGGAGCCTGGTGCGGTGCCTGACGCTGGCGTAGAAGAGCCAGCGGCTGAAACCGAGGCCGAACTACAAGAACCCGAACCCGAAGCCGCCGCCCAAGAACCCGAAGCCGAAGCCGCCGCCCAAGAACCCGAAGCCGAACCTGCCGCCCTGGAACCCGAACCCGAAGAGCTTGAGGCTGAGGAATCCGCCGCCGAAAAACCACAGACCGAACCCGTAGAGGCTGAGCTTGAGGCTGAGGAATCCGTCGTAGAAGAACAACAGGCCGAACCCGAGGCCGCAGTCCAAGAGCCCCAGCCACAAGCGCCTCCGGGGGATCCGGCACCGTCCACCGTAGATGGGCTGACCGGGGGAACCATCGTGTCCGGGACAGTCAAGTCCAAGGCCACTCACGAGGTAGAACTGGATTTGGGAGGCGGGCGGATCGGGGTGATCAGTCAGCGCTACTGGGGCGACAATCCGGCCGCCGACCTGACTCGGGAGTGCGTGCTAGGCGAGGTGGTCAACGCCGCCGTGCTGGTGCGGGAAGACCACAAGGGGCGCATAGTGTTGTCCCGGCTGTGGGCCATGCAGCAGATCGCCTGGGTGAACGTAGCCCGAGCGGCCGCGGCCAACGAGGCGGTCACCGGCACCATCACTGCGGTGGTAAAGGGCGGCCTGTCTTGCGATGTGGGAGTAAGAGGTTTCATCCCGTCGTCGCTGATCGATGTGGAGCCCGTGAAGGACCTTAAGGCGCTGGTCGGGCGGGAAGTGCAGTGCAAGGTGGTGGAGGCCGATCAGGTGTCGGGCCGCCTGGTGCTGTCCCGCAAGGCGGTTGTCCGGGCTGAGCAGCGCAAAGCGGCCAAAGCGTTCATGGAGACCATGTCGGCGGGCGACGAGTACACCGGCAAGGTGGTGGACCTTCAGGACTTCGGAGCTTTCGTGGACATCAACGGCGTTCGGGGCCTGGTCCACACCACCGAGATGGCCTGGAAGCGGGTGCAGCACCCCAGCGAGGTGGTGAGCGTGGGCGACGAGGTGCAGGTGCGGGTCAAGTCGATCCAAAAGCCCAAGCAGCGGGTGAACCTCACCATGAAACTCACCGCCGACCCGCTGACCGAACTCGAAGTGGGCGCGGTTATAACTGGCCGGGTGACCCGCCTGGTGGACTTCGGCGCCTTCGTGGCCGTCAACGACGGCGTCGAGGGCCTCGTCCACATCACCGAGATGGCCGAGTACCGCGTGTACCACCCCGAAGAGATCGTCCTCCCCGGCGAAGAAGTCTGGGTCAAAGTCCTATCCGTCGACCGCAAACGCCGCCGAGTGGACCTCTCCATATCCCAAGCCATCGCCGGCTAACCACCATCAGGTTCAGAGGCGATAGATGCGCCTAGGACGATGGGCCCAAGACGAATTGCGCCCTCTCTGTCCGAAGCATCTCGTAGGGATTGACGAATTTGACTCCGATCCCAATGCAAGCATTGGGAATCTTGATCCTCTTCAGTGATGGGCTAAACACTTCATGCGTCACCACTACACAGTCGTGTGCGTGGGCTTGGGCCACGAGGTAGTAGTCGGCAACTTGCAGAAACGTCGCGACCCCAGCAGGTTCGTAGCCTTGACCGTATGCCCAATTGCTCACAACGGTCAGGCTGGAGACCATTTCGGTGTCCGGGGGTAGAAAAAGCCCAGGCCTCTGCCTGGCCCATTCGGCAAGTTCGTCGTCAATCGCCTGGATTTCATCACCTACTCTCTCGATGCTGAAGACCCTGCCCGCAGCAGTCTCCCGATCAAGCCAGTCCCAGAATGCGGGGCAGAACTCGAATCCGTAGTGGAGGTTCTTCGCCTGGATGAAGACGTTGGCGTCGAGCAGGTACGTCGTCATACGACTCCGAGCCGCTCGCAGAGTTCATTGAATGTGGCTTTCTTCTTGAAACCGAGCATTTTGAAGGCCTCTGCATAGAGCGTCTGGCCCTCGAGAGTGCTAGCGATGACCGAACGAGCGAACAATTTGGAAACCCTGAAGGGCTGCGTGTTGTAAAAGTTGCCCCCACCGCCTCCTCCACCAATGAGGCCCATAATTCGATCGAGCTCAAGTCGATATGCATCTCGAAATTCGTTCCAATCAAGGTGCCCAGCCTCATGCACACGGCGCAACACCACGAGAGTGCTTGTCTTGAAGCGACGCGCTTGACGGTCGAGTTCATCAGTCAGGTCGGCATGGACGTCAAAGCCCGAACGCAACACCTCCAGAGGCACGAGGACTTCTGCGGCAACGCGGTTGCACCAGCGCTCCACCGCATTCGTCGTATGCGCTCCGAGATCGGCATCAGAAAGGGCGCTCTCACCAAGCCAGACATGGGCCAGCTCGTGGGCAAGAGTGAATATCTGCGCCGCCCTTGTGTCTGCTCCATTCACAAACACCAAAGGGGCCACCGAGTCGACGAGCGCGAATCCCCTGAACTCCTCGGGATTCAGCTTGCGATGGGTGTTGCTCCCCACCACACCGCTGACCATGACCAATACTCCAATTTTCTCGGCCTGATCCCTGAGGTAGGCAAACGCGTCAGCCCAACTTGATCCTCGCATTTCGACGTCAAAGGAGAGAGCAGCAGTGATCTCGTCACCAGCTTCGGCAGCTGGAACTGCAGTGGTCAACGAACCAACCTGGGAGACTTGGCCAAGCCCGATGCTGCGGGCGTAGTCGCGGTACCAGTCCTGTCGTTGCTGGCATTGGTAGATGGTGTCCAGGAGATCAGGACTCGGTCGAGCAACAGACCCATCGCCAATGGTTCGAAAGTCTGGGATGGGAATCTCTTCTTTTGGTGGAGTCGACAGGAAAAAGTAGCCAACCGGCGTGCGGGTCGCTCTCGCGAAATTCTCCAGTTGCTTCAAAGTGGGAGCCAGCTCACGTGCCTCCCATTTGGGTAGCTTGGGAAACTTGCTCGCAAGCTTGTCCGCGTCAAGGCCAGAGCGCTCACAGGCCCATGCCAACAAAGCAGGCTCAACATCGACCCGAACTGTCATGCCTATCCGTCCCCACTCACGATTGGGAGGGGGCGAGCGCACCATTCCCTTGCCCCGATCCTCACACGATATCTCTCAAACCTCGCTGCTCACTCTGTTTCGTGTAGAAATCAGAACGTGATCACGATCATCAATGGTGGGACGCAGGGGCTGGGTGAGGCGGTGGCTCGCAAGCTGGTTGGTGAGGGAAGATCGACGGGTCTGGTGCTGGCGGGACGGTCGGCGGATCGGGGGAAGGCGCTGGCTGACGAGCTTACTGAGTTGGGGACACCGTCGGTCGTCGTGGCGGCCGACATTGGGGAGCAGGATGCGCCAGCCCAGGTTGTCCAGACCTGTGTGGAGCGGTTTGGGGTGGTGAACGTGGCGGCGCTCACTACCCGGGCGACGCTGTTCGACGACACTCCGGAGCACGCCGACCGGCACCTTGCAGTAAATGTAAAGGGGCCGTACTTCCTTATTCAGGCTGCGGCCCGGGTGATGATCGAGGCCAGCACCGCCGGATCGATCGTAAACGTGGGGTCCACCAGCGGCCATGGGGGGCAGCCTCGGCTGACCGCCTATTCGATGTCCAAGGGGGCGCTGGCGGTCATGACCAAGAACCTGGCCTATGCCCTTATGCGCCACAACATCCGGGTCAACCAGGTGAACCCGGGCTGGATGGAAACCGAATCGGAACACCACACCCAGATGGCCCACGACGGAGCGCCGGAGAACTGGCTGGAGTTGGCCGCCCCCACTCGGCCGTTTGGCCGCCTGGTACAAACCTGGGAAGTGGCCAATGCCATCGCGTTTTGCCTGTCGCCGGAGTCGGGCCTTTTGACCGGCAACGTGATCGACATCGATCAAACCGTGCAGGGAGCAGGCGAGCCGCCTTTGCCCGGCAGCGAGGAAACTCCGCAGCTATAGGGCCTGGTGCCAACGGCTCAGGAAATCTCCTCGGCGAACAATCGAATATATTTCGTTTCTTGATTTAATTTGTGGAGTATTCTGCCGACGCCGATTTCTGAGAGGACGTGGACATGTCAGGAGCAGTCGGAGTACGCCACTGGTCGCACGTGATCATTCACCCAGTGGATGTCGATGCCTCGCTGGAGTTCTACACCAAGCTGCTGGGCTACGAAGTCCTCTCTGACGAGCGGATTTCCGGACCGGGCCTCGATGCAATCGTGGGCCGAGAGGGGGTCCAGGGGCGGGTCGTGGTCGGGCTGGTCGGGGGGCAGAAGGTGGAGTTCGTCTACCTGGGCGACACGGGGATGAGCGACCCTCAGGAGAACCAGCGCGGCTTGCAGGGATTCACCGTCCGGGTTGCCGACATCAACGAGGCGGCGGACGCCTGTGAGGCAAACGGTATCCCAATTGTCAGCGGCCCGTCGGAGATCAAGGGATTCTGGCAGTTCATGATCCTGGACCCCGACGGCGTGATGATCGAGATCTCCCA
Organism: Candidatus Poriferisocius sp.; assembly: GCF_965208475.1. Taxonomy (GTDB): domain Bacteria; phylum Actinomycetota; class Acidimicrobiia; order Acidimicrobiales; family Bin134; genus Poriferisocius. The sequence goes on from NZ_OZ242338.1 coordinate 2,826,761, forward strand.
GACGCCCCCCGGCGTCGAAGTATCAGGACCGTTGTCGTGAGCAATCAAACTCAGCAAGCGTCCAGCCCGGTTGCGCTGGTTACCGGCGCGAGCCGGGGAATCGGCCGGGCCACCGCGCTGGCCTTGGCCGATGCGGGCTTCGACGTGGCCATCACTGCCCGAACGGTGCGGGAGGGTGAGGGGATAGTCGCCCAGCCGACCACAGATGCAGGCGGCGACGTGGCCGTGCCCGGGAGCTTGGACACCACAGCCGCGGAGATCACCGAGCGAGGCCAGCGGGTCCTGCCGATCACCATGGATCTCCTCTCAGCGGAGTCGGTGCGTGCCGCGGCCGATACAGCCCTCAGCGAATGGGGTCGGGTCGACGTGCTGGTGAACAACGCCATCTGGAGCGGCCCCGGCCTCCTCGATCCGGTTGGCGTGCTGGATCTCGAAGCCCTGGACACTGCCTTCACTGCCAATGTGCTGCGCCAGGTGCTTCTCACCCAGCTCATCCTGCCGTCGATGGTCGAACGGGGATCGGGGCTTATCTTGAATCTCACCTCGTCGGCCGGCCAGGTCGACGATCCACCCTATGAGGTGGTCAAGATGAAGATGCTCGGCTACGCCCACTGCGCCTCCAAGGGGGCGTTTCACCGCATGGCACCGCTGATCCAGGCCGAGCACGAGCTCGACGGAATCACCGCCATCAACATCGACCCCGGCTTCACCTGGACTGAGAGCATGGCCGCGCTCGACCTGCACAATTTCGGCGGCGCACCGCCCGAGGCAACCGGAACGGTAATCGCCTGGCTGACCGAGGACCCCGAGCGAACAGCCGAATGGCGGGGGCGCACCCTCAGCTCATTGGAGTTGTGTGCTCAACTCGGCTTGGTCGAGGGCTGGCCACCCGAGGGCAGCCAGTGAGAGACAATCGCATGAGATTCCAACACGACGAGGAGGGCCGGCAGGTTGGACGAATCTGAGAACTCTTCAGCCACAGAAATCCCGCCGACGATTCATCTTCGGAGCCTTCTGCCGAGCCTGACGCCGAAGCTGGCGGTTGTGGCCGAAGAAATCCTGGCTGATCCGGCAGTGATTGTCCGCCTGTCGGTGTCGGAGCTGGCCCAGCGCACGGGAACCTCGATGTCGACCATCGTGCGACTGTGCCAAGAACTCGGACTTCAGGGATTTCAGGATCTGAAGCTCAAGCTGGCTGCCGAAGGAACGGCAACCGGTTATGACGGCCCGACACAGGGTGACGACCGCGAGTCGATTCTGTCCAAGGTTCTGTCTTCAACTGTCGACGCCATCGGCCACACTCAGCACACGCTGGACAAGGCCAGCTTCAACCAGGTGGCCGAACACCTCCTGAGCGCTCGCTCGATCATCTTCTTGGGTGCGGGGGCCAGCGCAGCAGTGGCATTCGACGCCGCCTTTCGGTTCCGTACGCTGGGAGTCCGAGCCGAATTCCACTCCGACTCCCACATGCAGCTCACCGCAGCCCGATTCCTCCGGCCGGGAGACGTCGCGATGGCCATCAGCCACTCGGGGTCCACCCGTGAGACCCTTACCGCAATCGAGGCAGCTTCCAGCGGAGGCGCACATTCAGCCGCCATCACGACGTTTGCCCGATCTCCGCTGGCCGAATCGGTTGACCACGTCTTGCTGGCCGGGGGCACCGAGTCGGAGTTCCGAATCGCCGCGGTCTCCAGCCGACTGGCCCACCTGGCGGTAATCGATGCGCTGTTCGTGGCCGTGGCCAGCTTGCGACCGGAACGGGCTCGGGCCGCCCAAGAGCTGTGGAGCGAGATGATCGCCAAACATCGACTCAGCCCCCCGTGGGCAACCCGCAGAGAGCCAGGCGGCTGATTCACGGCTGTAGCAGGTGTTGCCTTAGAGCGTCGACCTCGGCTGGGGTCAGCGATAGTTGATCACGGGCATAGGCGTCTATTCCCCCGAATTCGCGGTCGATGATGTCGAGCGAACTCTCAACGTAGACCGGCTTCGCCAACCCCAATGCCAGAAGGACATGGCGCGACTCCTCGGGGTATTCCGCCAGTCGGAGTTGAAACGTGCTCGACTGTTCGACCAGCCGATCGTTGGTCAGCATGTAGTCGGCGACGATCTGGTCACGGCCCACTCCCAACAGCGACAGGATGACCGCGGCCGCAACGCCGGTTCGGTCTTTGCCCCCCGCGCAGTGGAAGAGCACGGGGGACTGCTCGATGATCGAGCGGATCAGCGTGGCGAACACCGGGCCACCGGTCTCGGTGGTGTGCCGATAGGAGTCGAGGAGGATCTCGTGGGCATTCTTCGGGGTCAGCTCGCCGCCAACCAGAAGCTCCATGATCTCCGCGGCCGTCCTTTCCCCCGGGGGGAACGGTGCGGGCACGACCTCCGCACCGCGGGGAACCCGAGACGGCCGGGCTTCGACCTCATCGGGGTTGCGGAAATCCACAATCGTGCGGACTGAGCGCTCTTCCATCTCGGCCAGATCGACTGCGCTGAGGTCAGCGAGGTCATCAGATCGGTAGACGAGACCGAACTGCACCTGCTTTCCGGCGACTGTGGTCACCCCACCGAGATCTCGCACATTGAGAGCGCCGTCAAACCGGAGAACCCGGCGGAGGTAGTGAGGCGTCTGCTCTTCGACACCATCGGTATTGTCGTGTGCCGGCTGCATCGTCCTCACTGGTTTCCAAGGTCGGATCGGGCAATGGCCCGGTCATCGGTTCCCAGATAGCTGGCCACCACGAGGGGGTCAGAGCGAACCTGGTCTGGGCTTCCCTCAGCGATGACCTGCCCCGCCTCCAAGCAGTAAACGTGGTCGCTCACGCTCATGATCAGCGGCATGTCGTGCTCGATGATCAGCATCGATGATCCGAGCTCGCGATTGATGCTCACCAACAGCGGGCCGAAGGCCTCGGCTTCTCGCTGGGCTACCCCTGCGGTGGGCTCGTCCAGGCACAGGAGGTGGGCGTCGAGAGCGAGAAGGCCGCCGATCTCGACTATCCGCCGCGTTCCGGTGGAAAGGTCGCCCACGTAGGAATCGCCGTATCGGCCCAAGCCGAGGAAGTCGATTATCTCATCAGCGGCCTTTCTCTGCGCCCGGGAGATCCTGTTCGAGGGCGGCAGGCCCGCCGCGGTGGCGAGGATCGGCGTTCGCTCCCGGGCCTCAAGAGCCACTTGCACCGTCTCGCGCACGGTGAGCTCGGGAAACAGCGTCGCCCCCTGGAACGTCCGGCCCAAGCCGAGCCTGGCCCGGCGATGGGGGGAGAGCCGGCTGATCTCCGTTCCATTGAGCCGCACGGAGCCGCCGGCCGAGACGAACCCCCCGACGGCGTTCATGAACGTCGACTTGCCCGCGCCGTTGGTGCCGATGAGCCCGACGATGCGATTGTGGGGAATCGACAGCGATGCGCCGCTCAAGGCCTGGTTTCCGCCGAACGCCACGCTCAGGTTGTCGGTTTTGAGTACCGCAGGCCCAGTGTCGGAGCGGACGCGATGCGATGTCGGCAGCCGTATCGAGCCCCGGGCCCCTTTGGGCGGGGTCGACAAGCCGTAGCGATTCTCCGCCCATCCCAGCGCCGATTGCCTCCACGAATAGAGGATCTGAGCGAATCCGCCGGGGAAGTACATCACCACCAGCAGAAGCCCGATGCTGGAGGTGAACAGGGCCACCACGCTGCTGTCGTCGAACAGGGACGGGAGGCCCTCGATCCAAAGAGCGCCGAGCACCGGTCCGATGATCGTTCCGAGACCGCCGATAACCACGATGCCGACCAGCCGTATGGAGTCGTCCACCGTGAAGAACCGCTCCGATAGCGGGACGCTTTGGACCAATCCAGCGAGCACCGCCCCGCCGAGGCCGACGATGCCGCCCGCCAAAGCGAAGGCCGACAGCTTCATGCGAGTGGAGCTGACGGTGTAGGCCGACGCGGCGTCGACGTTGTCTCGAACCGCTATCGCCCCCCGGCCCACACCTGATCGGCGAAGCCGCGACAAGACGAATAGGACAACAGCCAACAGGGCCAGGCAGAAGTAGTAGTAGTTGCGCTGGCTGGACAGATCGATGCCGAGCAAGTCGCCGCGCAGAAACGGGACTGTCCGGGCGTTGCCGTCGTTGAAAATCGGCCGCCGGAAGATGTAGAGCGACGCGGCCAAGGCCAGCACAAGGGTGGTGACCGCCAGCATGAGTCCTTGCACCCGAAGGGCGCCCACTCCCACCACCACAGCCAGCAGGGCGATTGCCGCCGGCGCGATGAACACGGCCAGCCCAAACGGTATGGGGGCGGCGTGAAAATCAATGAACCAGAAGTCCATCTCGAGGCCGCGGGTCAACGCGGCGGCAATCAGCGCGCCGATCCCGGCAAAGCTCATCTGGGCTAGCGAGACTTGGCCCGACCAACCGGTGATGACGGTGAGCGAGCTGGCGCACAACGCGAAGGCGAGAACCGACGCGTAGGCCAGATTCCGGCTCGGCTGAGCAACGATGAGCGGCAACAAGATCAACGCCAGGAGCCCGACGCCGAATCCGATCCGGTTCATATGGCGAATCCACCAGATCTGGCGGAGGTGGTCGGGTATCGGGGGGATCTTGGGGGTGAACGAGAACGACTCGCCCGACAGTTTCTGGCTTCGCTGCATGGCTACCGCACCCAGCACGGCAATCAGCAGCAGGAAATCGAACAGGCCCGGTTGATCTAGGAAATTGAACTGAATCGTAAACTCGATGACCCCGAGATAGATGCCGGCGGCCATGGCCCGGGGAAACGAGGCCATCCCCGCCACTGCGGCGGCAACCAGAGCCCGAGCCAGCGTCGAAGGGCCGAGCCCGCCAAGGCCTGACACGCTGCCGCTCTGCCCCGACAGCAAGACGATGGCAATCGTGGAGATGAGCCCGGCGATCACCCACACGAACGTTGAGACGACTTTCGGCTTGACGCCCGCCAGCCGGGAGAGGTCGGCATCCTCGGCCGCGGCGGCCACGTTCTTGCCGAACCATGTGCGGTTGAGAATCACATAGAGACCGAGGGCGACGAGCGGGACCGCGACGAGGATGGTGAGCTGAGTCCCGGAAATGCGAATCCCCTTGGGCTCTCCCCCGCCCGAGACCAGCGCGAGCACCCCAAAGGTCAGCGCCAGCCCGAGCACCCATGTGCCCAGCCAAATGTTTCGCCGTCTGGTGCGGGCTTGCGGGGGGCGAAGTGCCAGCAATCCCCAGCCGACTGCGGCGATCACCGCCGGGGCGACCAGCACCGTCCAGAGCTGTACCTCGCTCACCCCCAGTCCTTCAAAGGGTCGCCAACTGGCCGACGTGACCACCGGATACCGCCGTACGCCTTTGACGTTGATTTCTGGGTACGTGAGGGGGATCACCTGGCAGAGCTGGGCGACACCCACTGTGGCCACCAGCAAGATGACCCTGGGCGATCGGAAGAGCCGCCGGATGACGGTGAGCTCGACGATGCCCCCGAATACCGCGCCCATCACCAGAACCAAAGCGACGGCCACCCAAAACGGGAAGTTGTATTGGAGCACCAGCAACGGCAACAGCACCCCGCCGATCAGGCCCATATTCCCCACTGCGAAGTTGATCACCTTCGTCGACCGGAACGTGAGCACGATTCCCATCGCCAACAGGCCTATGACGATGCCCGTAACCGCGCCGTTGAACATCACCTGGGGATTGATTCGGCTTACAGCGAGTACAGCCGGGAACATCGCTAGCCGCCTTCTTCTCCTAGGAAGACTGCTCGGACGATGTCGTCGCGCTCGGCCAAATCAGCGGTAAGCCCTTCGAACCGCACCTCGCCCTTCTCCAGGAAGACGGCTCGCTCAGCGATAGACAGCGCCACGTTCAACGATTGCTCGACGATGATCATGGTCTGGCCAGCCGCTTTCAAGGACTCGACGAGCTCGAGAAGCTCGGCCACTACCCCTGGCGCCAACCCGAGCGACAGCTCGTCGATTAGCAGGATTTCGGGCTTGTGGAGCATGACCCGGGCCAAGGCGAGCATCTGCTGCTGCCCCCCGGACAGATCGCCGGCCAACTCCTGCTGCCGGTCCTTCAGCATGGGGAACAGGTCGAAGACGTAGTCCAGCCTCTGGTCCAGGGCGGCGCGATCCTGGCGGTAGCGGCCGGCGCCGACCAGGATGTTGTCGGCAATCGTCATCGACCTGAACACCCCGCCGCCGCCGGGAAGCATCTGGACGCCCATGGCGACGCGCTGCTCGGGAGTGGCGAAGGTGATGGTACGGCCGTTGAGACGGACGATCCCCCGCTCGGGCGTGTGCAAGCCGGTAACGATCTTGAGGGCAGTCGACTTTCCCGCCCCATTGGTCCCGAGCAGGGCCAGCGTTTCGCCCTTTTCCACCTCGAAGCTGAGATCGAACAGAACCTGCACTTGGCCGTAGCTGAAGTCGATGTTGTGGAGTTGCAGCGCGGGAACGCTCGCCCCTGCCTCGGCACGCCGCTGCTGCTCTTCTTCCTCCTCTTTGAGCTCGGCGACCACCAGCGACAGGTCACGGCGCATCCGGCTCGACCCCCGCATGATGTAGAAGGCCCCTAGGGGCATGGCGATCAAGGTGATGGTGATGATCGTGGACCGCTCTCCGATCTCGTCTTGGAGGACCGAGGCGAGCAGCCCACCGCCCACCGCGCCGATGGCGAACATGAAGAACAAGATGATGGCCATCCCCATTCCTCGCAAGCGGTAGGGAAGGACTGTTTGGACGGCGGGTCCGATCATCGAGAACGCGGCTCCGAGGAGCGTCCCATTCACCACCGACATTGCCACGAATAGGTAGACGTTGGGCATGAAGTACTGGATCGGCACCGTCACCGCCAGCGGGAACAGCAAGGCGCCGAGGATGCGGAGAGCCCGATTGGGATCCCGCTTGAACGTCTGGTCGAACCGCTTGCCGATGAAGGGCAGAAAGAGCAACAGGCCGAAGGCGGTTGGCGAGGTGGCCATCCCCCGTTCCAGCGCGTCCAAGCCGAATTCCTCTTCAAGGAAGAAGCTCTCAATCGACCCGGCGGGGAAGAGCGCGAACCCGAGGGCGGCCAGCGCGATGGTCATGTATCGGATGGTGTCGATGCGCCAGATACGGGCATAGGCGGCTTCGACGGAGATCTCCATGTCGTCCTCGGCGTCGAGCCCTTTGCCGAGGACCTCGCGCTTCTCCCACTGGCCGCGCTCGGGTTCGGGGAGGCGCAGGGCGTAGAACCCCATAACCGCGATCGGGATACTGAAGATCAGGTAGGCCCATCGCCAACCCTCATCACCCCCCGCGACAGTGGCCACCGCACCGACCAGGATTGGGCTGATCGTCCCGGCGACGCGCGAAATGCTCTTCTCCAGGGCGTACATGCGGCCCCGGATGGCAATCGGATAGGCGTCGGCCAGCAGCGCGGGGTGAATGGTGAGGCTGTTGGCCTTGGCAATGCCGGCGCCGAAGCGCAGCCAGAACAACATGAAGGCGCTCACCGCCAGGCCGGTGGCAAAGGAGAAGAAAGAAAAGAAGATGGTGGCGATGGCCACAATGGGGGTTCGGCGCATGCGGTCGGCCAGCCAGCCCATGGGGGCGGCGCCGAGCACCAAGAAGGCCGCTGACGCTACCGAGATGAAGGTGATGGTCCCGTCGGAGACGCCGAAGGTATTGGCGATGTCGGGGCCCAATACGTTGAGAGCGGCACCCTCCAGCTCGTCGAAGGCCTCGATGGCGGCAAGGGTGCCGAACGTGATCATCCCGCCCCGGCGAAGGCCGTCTCGCAGGTTCATCTCCTCGGCGCCAACGCCGGGCAGCACAGCGTCCTCGTAGACCACATCGCGCCTAGCGGCTTCAGCGGCCTGGGTCCGGGCCTCCTCGTTGTCGAGGATGGTGGAGCTCAGCGCGGAGGCGGCACCCTGACTCGGGCCTTCGGCAGTCTCCATGTCACTGGCCACGTCAGATGGATAGCACCCGAAACCACTTCGGGAAAGACAGAGTTTCGATTCTTGTCTACAGTTATCGAAATTGTTGCGAAATATTCGGCGGCTTCTCGCTGAGATGCCATCTTGTTTCGCTACGTTGTGGCCACCACCGAGACTTTGGAGGTTCAAGTGTTCAAGCGACTTCTAGGGGTGCTCATCGCTCTATCAGTGCTCGTCACCGCCTGCGGGGGCGACTCAGATTCCGACACCACGGATGACGCTCCGGTTGAGCAACCAGCAAGCGAGCCCGACGCCGAACCCGAAACGACAGACGAACCGGCGGAGGATGAGCCTGCCGCCGAACCCGAACCGGCAGAGGACGAGCCCGCCGCCGAACCCGAACCGGCAGAGGACGAGCCCGCCGCCGAACCCGAGGCAACTCCCGAGCCGCTGACGGCCTCATTCAGAGGAGTGACCGAAACGGAGATCCGCATCGGCATGACCTCCCTCGATGCGGAGATGTTCGGATTCGACCAGGGCGACCTCGCTTCCAAATGGCAGGTGGCCGCCGACGCGGTGAACGCGGCCGGCGGGATAAACGGCCGGATGCTGGTCCCCTTCATCGAAGTCTTCGATGTCCTCGGGTCGGTCGGAGCAGACGCGGCCTGCGTGAAGTTCGTCGAGGACGAGATGGTCTTCGCGTTCGTCGGGTGGCTTCGCGAGGACAACGAACTCTGCTACACCGAGCTCAACAACACCATTGCCGTAAACGGCAACGATGTGACCCCGGATGCCATCAGCCGCTCCAATGGGCTGCTCTTCGCCACCGAGGCCACCACGCTGGGCATCGAGGTGAACATGATCGCCGCGGCTGCGGCTGATGGGCTTCTCGAGGGCAAGAGCGTCCACCTCAGCCTATTGGTCACCGAAGAAGCTCTTATCGACCCCCTCGGTGCTGCGCTAGAGGCTGGCGGCGCCTCCATCAGCTCGGTCAGCACGATCACCGCGGTGGACGATGTGCCGGCCGCCGAGGCCAACCACGACGTGATCGTCCAGCGGATCGCCGATGAGAGTCCCGATCTGGTGTACTCGCTTGAGCCTTCGCTAATGGCCGCGGCCCTCATAAGGGCGGGGATCGACATCCCGGTGATGACCAGCGAATCTGACGAAGACATCTTCCTGAACTTGGGCGTGGATCCCAACGACATTCAGATACACGCATTCGCGCCAGCACAGAACCAGACGATCTGGGACCAGGGGAACGACCCCCTGCTCATCGAGTGCGTAGAAAATTACAACAACGCCCAGATCACCGACGAGGATGGCAACGTCGAAATGGTCAACGTGACCGAAGATCCCAGCCAGCCCTTCAACTTGGATCTGGTCGTTAGGGCATGCCAAACGGTCCAGCTATTCGCGGCCATTGCCACCGCGGCTGGCCCCAATCTCACCAACGACACCTTCCTGGAGGCGGCGGCCAACCTCGGGTCCATCGACCTGCCGGGCATGTCTGCGGCTTCCCTCGGCGAGGGCAAGATCGGTGCCGACGACTCGCCGATGATCAAGGTGGTGTGGGATCCCGACGAAGAGGAGTTCGTGCCGGCCGGCTGATGGGAATTGACGTCTTCGAGCAGTTGGTCCCCGTGGGGGGCACCAAGAACCTGCGCGACCTCGGCGGCATTCAAGCCGCCGAGAGCCGCGTGGTTCGCGGAGGGGTTCTCTACCGCTCCGACACGCTGCACGAAGCAGTCGGGGAGGATTTGGCCCGCCTGGATCTGGCCTGCGTGGTCGACTTCCGCAGCGCCGCTGAGGTGGAGCGCCGACCAGACCGGCTCGATGGCCTCGACGTGCGCTGGGTAAATCTGCCCATCGACAACCCCCGAGGCTCTACTGAGCTTCTCGCCGGCCGAGACGAAGATTTGTCGGAGTTCCGGGCAGAGATCATCCATCATTGGCTCAACCGGGACTTCGATGCTGTGCTCAAGCTGACCAACGAGTTGGACCTAGACATCGCGGGCGACCGCGTGAAGCGGTATGTGAGCTTCGCCACCGATTTCGCTTCGGTCTTCGCCGAGTTCTTCGCCGAGGTCGTAGCGGCCTCTGGCCGACCCCTCCTGTACCACTGCGAAGGCGGAACCGATCGGACTGGGGCGGCTACCGCGTTGCTGCTCGGCGTGCTCGGCGTCGAGCGCAAGGCGGTGGTGGAGGACTACCTGGCCACCAACACCGTGATCGCCGCCGAGCTAGAGGAGCTCCGCCGCTTGGCCCCGCCTTCGCTGTGGCCCATACTCGGCGCCCACGAAAGTCAGATCCATGCTTTTCTCGACCACATCGAAAACGAACTAGGCGGCTTGGACTCCTATGCCCGTTCCCACCTCAACCTCACCGACAAGGCCATCGACTTGCTCAGATCGACTTATCTCACCGCGGCGTAGTCAAACTCAAGGACTCCTCAGTGGGTGGCTCGGCGGTGGCGGTGGGCGGCGAGTTGGGCGGCGAGCTCGTCGGGGGGCGTCTTGTTGGCCAGGGCCTCGAACACCAGATCTTGCTGTGATGGGGGCGTGAGGCCGCCGATGGGCACGTCGCGGTCGAGGTTGGTGGGGAAGGCGTAGCCCTCGGCACTGGCCGCCACCGCACAGGCGACGAGGGCGGGGTCGAGCCCCTCCTCCTGGCGGCGCAACAGCGCGGGGTAGACGGCATTGGTGATGCGCTCCCGATCCACGGCCTCGGTGGCCCGGCCCATGGCCGAGGAGATCTGCAACAGATTGGCCATCCGCCGCACGTCGTTGGTGCGGTTATGGCCGCCGGCGTGGAGCACCGCCGGGCTGAAGAACACCAGGTCGCCTTTGTCCAGTTCGATCTGCACGCGGTGCTCGGCGAAATACTCGATCAGCTCGGGGCGCCGCCAAGCCAGGTAGCCGAGCTCATACTTGTGGGAGTGGGGCAACAGCATGGTGGCCCCCGTCTCAGGCGGCATGTGGCAGTGGGCCACCCCCCCTTGAAGGGTCAACAGCGGCGACAGCCGGTGGGTGTGGATCGGATACCGCTCGGCCACCTCATCGGTCATGAAACCCACGTGGTAGTCCCGGTGGGGCATTTGGGCCGAGCCGCCAGGATTGATGGCGTTCACCTGGGCGGTTATCTGATAGCCGGGACCGAGCCAGGCCAGCGAGGCCAGGTCGATCATATCGCAGGCGTGATAGTCGACGAAGGTGTCGGGATCGGCCACGGCCAGCTTTTCCAGGGCGTTCCACAGCCGGTCATTGGCCCCGGGCTTGGCATAGTGGTCGCCCCCGCCGGTTCCGGCCTCGCGCTCTTCGGCAATGATCTGCTCGAATACCTCGGTGGCCCGATCCACCACAGAAGGCTCGATGGCCCCGGTGATCACGATTACCCCCGGCCCGTCGTGAAGCGCCCGGGTCAACTCCCGGCGCACCGCGGCCGCTTCGCCGAGGTCGCCGAGATGACCGCGCAGCTCCTCGGTGCGATACACCAGAGCCCGATCCACCACTGCTTCGGCAATCGGGTACTCGTCCAGCGAAACCTCGACCTCTACAACCGCGCGCAACTTGTCGAGGGCGAACCCCTCCCGGCTGGTAACCACCGCGTCCCCCGCGGTGACTCGGCTGGGATAAAGCGGCGTGGCGGTCATGTTGGGCCCCCTCAGCGCGCTTGGAGGGACTCGAACCCCCGGCCTTCTGATCCGTAGTCAGACGCTCTAATCCAACTGAGCTACAAGCGCGAGCAGCAGCCAGTGTACCCGGCGCCCTGGGCGCGGTCGCTACTGGATTGCCCCGTGGCGTATGAGCCTCACTCAGCCGCAGCCTCGCGGGACTGCGCTACCGCAGTGTCCCCCGAATCTGCCTCCTCGGTAAAGTGGCCATTCACGATGCTCGACCGCCCCAACACCCGATGACCGAATCAGATTTCGACGTTGTCATCATTGGCGCCGGTGCCGCGGGGCTGTACGCCCTCCACCGGGTACGCGGACTCGGCCTGTCGGCCAAGGTCTTCGAGAAGGGGGACGGCGTCGGCGGTACCTGGTACTGGAACCGCTACCCCGGCGCCCGGTGCGACGTGGAGAGCTGGGATTACTGCTACACGTTCTCCGAGGAGCTAGAGCAGGAGTGGGAGTGGACCGAGCGGTTCCCCACCCAGCCGGAGTTGGAGCGCTACTTCAACCACGTCGCCGACCGCTTCGACCTGCGTCGAGACATCGAATTCGACACCCGGGTGGAGCAGGCCCGTTTCGACGACGAGCTGAGCTGCTGGATAGTCCGCACTTCTGAGGGCGAAACGGTTTCGGCTCGGTTCGTCATATCAGCCACCGGCTGCCTCTCGGAGGTGAACATGCCGCGATTCAAGGGGGCCGACACCTTCGAGGGCCAGCAGATCCACACCGCCCGTTGGCCGAAGGGCGGCATGGACGTCACCGGCATGCGGGTCGGCGTGATCGGCACCGGGTCGACCGGCGTGCAGGCCATTCCGCAGCTGGCCAAGCAGGCCGAGCAGCTGTTCGTCTTCCAGCGCACTCCGCAGTTCGCCATCCCGGCCCGCAACCGGCCGCTCGACGACGACAAGCTTGAGGAGCTGAAGCACAACTACCGCGAGCGGTGGGCGCTCAAGCGCGCGAACCCTGTCGGGATGGGGCGTCACCCTCCCGAGGTATCGTCGGCCCTCGAAGTCGATGAGGCGACCCGAACCAGGGTGCTGGAGGACTCGTGGGCCCTCGGCGGGCCGGGCTTCGCCCGGACCTTCGACGACGTGATGACCAACGCCGAGTCGAACCAGCTCACGGCGCAGTTCGTTCGGGACAAGATCAAAGACAAGGTCGACAATCCCGACGTGGCCTACGCCCTCCTGGAGATCGACCACCCCCTGGGCGCCCGGCGGCTCATCGTAGAGATCGACTACTTCGAGACCTACAACCGGCTCAACGTGACGCTGGTGGACGTGGCCACCAACCCCATTACCGAAGTCACGCCCCAGGGTCTGCGAACCGCCGAGGGCTCCTACGACCTCGACCTGATCGTGTATGCCACCGGATTCGACGGCATGACCGGCGCCCTGCTGGCCATGGACATCCAAGGGGTTGGAGGCCTGGCCCTTCGCGACAAATGGGCCAATGGGGCCGGCGCCTATCTCGGCCTGGTGGCGTCCGGATTCCCCAACCTGTTCATGATCACCGGCCCCGGCAGCCCGGCGGTTTTCAGCAACGTGATCTTCTCCATCGAACAGCACGTCGACTGGATCACCGGCTGCCTGGCCCACATGCTCGACCACGGTCTAGACCGCATCGACTCCGATCCCCGGGCCGAGGCCGAATGGACCCGGCAAGTCCAGGAGATCGCCGCCCAGAGCATCGTCGGCAAAACCGATTCGTGGTGGACCGGAGCCAACATCGCCGGCAAGCCGAAAGGCGTCACCTTCTACCTCGGCGGCACCCACACCTACGCCGCCGTCTGCGACCAGATCGCCGCCAAAGGCTACGAGGGTTTTACCTTCCGGGCGGCCAACAGACCCGCGCGCTCCTGAAGAACCTTCGGGCTAGTCAGCGTTCACCACCTGGTGAATAGGTGCATGAATCTTTCATGCTAGAATCATGCTATGGCTAATCTTCAGGTTAGGAATGTGCCTGATGTCCTCCACGAGCGGTTGCGCCAGCACGCCCTGGAGAGGAATTGCACCATGAGCGCGGCGGTGCTCGACGCTATTGAGCGGGAGCTTGCCCGGTGGGAGTGGAGCAAGCATTTATCGACTCGGCCGACCACTGACCTCGGGATTGAGGTTGCCTCCCTAATCGCCGAAGTGCGGGCATCTCGCGATTCAGAGCTTGAATGACCGGCTACGTAGTCGACGCCTCAGTAGCGGTCGAATACCTATTGCGAACGCCGCTGGGGATCACGCTTGCTGACACCGTCGAAAAAGCATCATTGGCTGCCCCCGAGCTGCTCGACCCAGAAGTGATGTCGGCGCTGCGCCGCGCCGTTCTCACCGGACGACTTGAGGAAGCAAGGGCCGTGATGGCTCTGAGCGATCTGGCCATCTGGCCTATCGATCGCATCTCCCATCGAGTGCTCGCCATGTCGGCCTGGCAGCACTACGCCAATGTCAGCGCCTACGACGCCTTTTATATCGCAGCCGCCCGAGCCATGGGGGTACCGCTGTTGACCGCAGATGGCCGGCTAGCGAGATCAACCGGCCTCGACATCACTATCCACCACATACGAATGAGCTGAGCCGCCGGATCAAAGGGAGCAACCATGGCGGTGATGCCACGATCGCGGGTGTATGCAAAAGTGTTAGCATACTTGCATGCAAAGTACCAGTGTGCGCATCGATGTGGCGACCCATCAGGAGCTGAAGAAGCTTGCCGCATCCCTAGGCGCAACGGTGGGCGACACGGTTGCGCTGGCGGTGCGACGACTACGGCAAGACGAGATCGGAGCTGAGCTGGCGGATCAACTCACTGACGAAGAAACGGGTTGGCTCGATGCTGACCTCGGGTGACGTTGTCGAACTGGATCTCGGATTTCCCTTTGGCCGCGAGGCGGGGTTTCGCCACCCCGCAGTCGTAGTGACAGCCCAAAGAGTGCTCGACGCCAGGCCCAGCGTGGTTCAAGTGGTGCCACTGACTTCGCAACTTCGAGGATTTGCCTCGGAGGTGGAGCTAGAGGCCGATCCGCAGAACGGGTTGGATCGCGCCTCGGCCGCCCAGTGCCAGCACGTCCGCGCCGTCGCGGCAAGCCGAATCGAGGGCGCAAGGGGCAACATCGGAGGGACAGCGCTCACCCAAATCCGCGAAGTCCTGGGACTGATCCTCGATGTCCCGGGTTGATTGGGCGATCACGTAGCGACCATTGATGGCCTCTGGCAGCCTCCCAGAAATTGTCTGAGAAATGACGCATTCGTTCCCCGCTGACGAGCGTCGGCCACATCCAATGGCCACCGCATCGCTATGGCGGAAGGTATGGGATTCGAACCCATGGTGACCCGGAGGCCACAACGGCTTTCGAGGCCGCCCCATTCGTCCGCTCTGGCAACCTTCCGCTCATCAGGATAGTGGGCTGCGCCGGCGTACTCCCAGCCCATAACCTGACCTCGTGACCGATGACCGCCAGTTCATGGATCTGGCCTTGGCCGAGGCCCGGCGGGCGTTGGAGCGCGGTGAGGTGCCCATCGGCGCGGTGGTGGCCATCGACGGCGCGGTGGTGGCCGCTCGCCACAACGAGCGGGAATCCACCAACGATCCCACCGCCCACGCTGAGATTCTGGCCCTGCGGGACGCGGCGGCAACTCGGGGCTCATCCCGGCTCGACGGGGCGGCGCTGGTGACCACGCTGGAACCGTGCCCGATGTGCGCGGGCGCCGCAGTGATGGCCCGGGTGGCCCGGGTGGTGTTCGCCGCTGAAGACCCCAAGGCCGGGGCGTGCGGCACGCTCTACAACCTCGGCGCCGACCCACGTCTCAACCACAGCTTCGAGGTGGTGGCCGGGGTGGGGCGTGACGAGTCCGCCACCCTGCTCAGAGACTTCTTCGCCGCCCGCCGCTGAGGGATTGCATTTGCCCTGCGAAGGTTCAATAACTAGAGCCGAGGCATCTCGATTCAGGAGTACGCTAGAACTGTGAACCGGATCACAGTGAATCCCAATCAGATGGGCGGAGTTCCCTGCATTCGAGGCCTCCGCATTCCGGTCGCGACCGTCGTCAACATGATCGCTGACGGCCTAACCCCCAGCGATATCATTGCCGAACTCCCGCCACTTGAACTCGAAGACGTGAGCGCGGCACTGAGGTTTGCTGCCGACACCGTCTCTGATCGCGAAATTCCCCTGCAAACCACCGCGTGAAGTTTCTGATTGATCAGAACCGTTCTCCTCAGCTGGCTGAGTTGCTCCGCGATGCCGGACACGACGCAGTTCATACCTCTGAATTGGAACTAGAACGCGCTGAGGACAGCGAGTTGCTCGCACTTGCCGCCGATCAAGGGCGCGTTGTGGTTTCAGGTGACACCGACTTCGGAGCCTTGCTAGCCATGCTGCGAGCTAGCCAGCCGTCCGTGATCCTTTTTCGGGCTCGACATATGCCACGAGCCGAAAACCAAGCTGCGATCATCCTGGATCATTTGGATGACATCGCCAACGACCTTGAAGAGGGCGCTGTCTTGGTGATTACCGATGACCGAATTCGGGTGCGGCACTTGCCCCTGATCAGCGACGACTAGGGCGGCGGCTCTTGCGCTTGCGGGGCCAGAAGAGCCAGGCGGCTAGGGCAACGGCTACGGGAATGATCACGACCAGCGCCAGGGTGCTGCCGCTGATGCCGCCTTCACCGCCCGAGCCTTCGGCGGCGGATTCGGGAAGCCACTCGGGTGGGGTGGCGGCCGGGTCGTAGGTGAAATCGAACTCCTCGGTAGCCCAATCCCCATCGCTTTGGTCGAGCAACTCCCAAATCACCGTGTACCGGCCAGGCTCGGTTAGCGGGTCGAAGCGGCCCCGCACCAGGTGGCCGTCCACCGTTGACGCCGTGAGAATACGGGTGCCGTCGGGATATTGCAGCGCCGCTCCATTGAGGTCGTGGGGCTGGATGGGCTCTCGGAACTCCATCTCCACCCGGTCGACCGTTCCACCCACCACTTGACCGGGCTTCGGGGCCGACCGGCGCATCTCGGCGTGGGCGGCGGCGGTGTTGCTGAACACCGCCAGCAGCGAGAGCAAAAGGGCGAGCACTATGGCAATCGCCACCACCATGGCCACGATCTTTCGGGTCTGGACCCTCACGCCGCAACCCTATGCCGCTTCTTGGGCCTCCAAACAGCCGACTGTCATACCTGCGGCGTATCGTGCAGGAAGTGCATGCGATGGGCGGCGCCCACGGCGCCATCGGCCACGATCCCTCCGGGGTCAAAGGCAAGCAGATAGCCGGGCAGACGATTCGCCGGGTGGCCGGTTTTGCGCGGCCCTATCGGAACATGCTCATCGGGTTCGTTGTGGTGCTGTTGTTGGGGGCGCTGCTGTCGCTGGTGCCGCCACTTTTGTTCCGCCAGATCATCGACGACGCAATCGCCAATAGCGACCGGGGCCAGGTGAACCTGCTGGCCGCCATCATCGTGTTGGCCGCATTCGGGGAAGCGGCCCTCGCTTTCATCGAGCGCTATTGGTCGTCTCGCATCGGCGAGGGGCTGATCTACGACCTGCGGGTGGGGCTCTACGACCACGTGCAGCGCATGCCGATGGCGTTCTTCACCCGGGTGCAGACGGGCTCGCTCATCAGCCGGATGAACAACGACGTGATCGGCGCCCAGCGGGCGTTCACCGGCACGCTGGGGTCGGTGGTGTCCAACACCATCGTGCTGGCCACCACACTGGTGGCCATGTTCTTGCTGGAGTGGCGGCTCACGCTGATGGCTCTGGCCCTGCTGCCGGTGTTCATCCTGCCCACCAAGCGGGTGGGCCGGAGGCTTCAGGCCCTCACCCGGGAGTCCATGGAGCACAACGCCTCTATGAACACGGTGATGACCGAGCGGCTGAACGTGTCGGGGGCGATGCTGGTGAAGCTGTTCGGGCGCCACAACCAGGAGCGAGACGGGTTCGGGGCCACTGCCGGGCGAGTGCGAGACATCGGTGTGCGCAGCGCCATGTATGGGCGGGCGTTCTTCATTGCGCTGAGCCTGGTGGGGGCGGTGGGGGCCGCGGTCCTTTACTGGGTGGGAGGCCACCTGGTGATCTCTGGGACGATCACGGTGGGGACGCTGGCGGCCATGGGGCTGATGGTGGTGCGGATCTACATGCCGCTCACCAGCCTGACCAACGCCCGGGTGGACGTGATGACCGCACTGGTTTCGTTCGAGCGGGTGTTCGAGGTGCTGGACACGCCCAACCCCATCGCCGACCGGCCCGATGCCCCGAAGCTGCAAAATCCCAAGGGGCGGATCGAGCTCGCCGACGTGACCTTCACCTATCCGCCCAGTGACGACCGGTTGGCCTCGCTGCAAGCCAACGCCGCCGCGCCGGAGGCCACCGGCAGCCCGGTGCTGCGCAACGTGTCGGCGGAGATCGAGCCGGGCCAATTGGTGGCGCTGGTGGGGCCGTCGGGAGCGGGCAAGACCACTCTGGTGGCGCTGTTGAACCGGCTCTACGACGTGGACAGCGGGGCAGTGCTGATCGACGGCACCGACGTGCGGGACGTCACCCAGGAGTCGCTGCGGGCCTCGGTGGGAGTGGTGCCCCAAGACCCGCACCTGTTCCATGAGACGGTGGCCGACAACCTTCTCTATGTCCGGCCCGGCGCGACCCAAGCCGAGATGGAGGCCGCCTGCCGTTCGGCCCACATCCACGACCTGATCGCCTCGCTGCCCGAGGGCTACAACACCTTGGTGGGCGAGCGGGGCTACCGATTGTCGGGGGGCGAGAAGCAACGGGTGGCCATCGCCCGGGTGCTGCTCAAAGACCCGGCCATCGTGGTGCTGGACGAGGCCACCAGCCACCTCGACAGCGAGAACGAGGCGCTGGTGCAGCAGGCGCTGGGCATCGCGCTCCAGGGAAGGACCGCAGTGGTGATCGCCCACCGGCTCTCTACCGTGACCAATGCGGATCAGATCCTGGTGCTCAACCAGGGGGAGCTGGTGGAGTCGGGCCGCCATGGCGATCTGCTGGCCGCCGGGGGGCTGTACGCCGAGCTCTACCGCACGCTGGTGCGAAACGAACGGCAGTCGCCGGCGAAGAGCGCGCTGTGAGCCTGTTCGACTCGGCTGCGGCGAGGGCCGCTGGCGAACCAATGACGTTCACCGTGGCCGAGCTGGCCAACCGGATCAAACAGGTGTTGGGCGACGCCTTCGGCGATGAGCTGTGGGTGGAGGGTGAGATCCGCAACCTGAGCCGAGCCCGCAGCGGCCACATGTACTTCGACTTGGTGGAGCCCGACCCCGACAACGGCTCCGGCAAACAGCCCGAGGCGTTGATTTCGGTGGCGCTGTTCCGGTTCAACCGGGAGAGGGTGGAAGAGACGCTGCGCCGCCAGGGCGGCATGGCCATGGAAGACGGTATGAAGGTCCGCATCCAGGGGAAATTGGATTTCTGGCCCCCCGGTGGACGGCTCCAGCTTTACATGTCGGATATCGACCCCAACTTCACTCTGGGCGAGTTGGAGGCCGAGCGGCTGCGACTGTTGGAGAAGCTGAGCGGCGAGGGTCTGTTGACCAAGAACCAGGCCGTGCCCTTTCCGGTGGCCCCGCTGCGGATCGGGCTGGTCACCTCGAACGGGAGCGCCGCCCACCACGACTTCCACAATGAGTTGGTTGCCAGCGGCCTGGCCTGGGAGGTGGTGCTGGCCGACACTCCGGTGCAGGGGGTGGACGCGCCTCCGCTCATCGCCGCGGCCATTGGGGCGGTGGGCCGGGCCGGAGTGGATGTGATCGCGGTGGTGCGCGGCGGCGGGGCCCGCACCGATTTGGTGGCCTTCGACAGCGAGGTCGTGGCCCGGGCCGCAGCCAACGCCCCGGTGCCGGTGGTCACCGGGGTGGGCCACGAGATCGACCGGTCCATCGTCGACGAGGTGGCCCACGAGGCCCAGAAGACGCCCACCGCGGCCGCGGTATTCATCGTGACGGTGGCGCGGGCTCACCTAGAAGCAGCCGAGCAGGCGTGGGGAGGAGTCTCTGCGTGGGCCCTGCGGCGGTTGGGCGACGCCGATCAGCGGCTAATGGTGGTGAGCCAGACCACCGCCCGAGCCGCCGACAGCCACCTGCTCCGCGCGGGCAGCCGGCTTCAGAGCCGAGCCGGGCGAATCAGGGAGTTGGCCGAGACTCGGACCCGGGGCGAGACCCGGCGGGTAGACGGCTGTGCGGGGGCCATGCGCTACCGGGCATCGGCGGCCATTGCCGACGAGCGGCGCACGCTGGAACAGATGAACTCGACAATGGCGAGCCAGGCCCAGCGAGCCCCCAGAGCTGCCACCAAGGAACTGACCAACCTGGAGGGCCGAGTTCGCCTGCTCGATCCTCGGGCAATCTTGGCCCGTGGTTGGTCGATAACCCGCCATGGCGGCAAAGTGGTCCGCGATCCGGCAAAGTTGGGCGCGGGCGATGAACTTGCGACCACCCTGGCCGAGGGCGACCTTCACAGCACGGTGAACGAGAACCAATGAGGAGCACAACACGATGAGCACACCAGAGATCGGCTATGCCGACGCGTTGAGCGAACTCCAGCAGATTCTGAGCGAGCTGGAGGCCGAAGACATCGACATCGACGTACTGGCCACCAAGGTCGAGCGGGCCGCGGAACTGATCCGGGTGTGCCGGGGGCGGATCAACGACGCCGAGGTGCGGGTCAAAGAGATCGTGGCCGGCCTAGACCACCAAGAAGATGAGCCCTCCCCTTCCAACAAAGAAGACGACTGGGACGATTTGTTGGACGATGAGTAGTACAGCGGTCCGGGTGACTGGAACCATTTTCCAGTCACTTGCCATCGCGGGGAGCAAGTCTTGCCCATAGAGAGCCTCGAGACGGTCGACGCCTTCATCGTGTTCGACTTGGCCAACGCGCCTGAGGCGGTGGGCATCGTCCGGTCGGCCCGCAAGATCCTGCCCAGCGGGGCTGGCGACCTGGCCCGGTCTATGACTTACGCCCTCGCCACCTTCGAGATGCGCCGCAGCGGGGCCTCAGCGGGGATCAACGCCCTAGATGAAGACCGGGCCGACGCGGTGGCCAAGTTCACCTCCGAGATCTCCCCGATGGTGGCCTCCGGCCGCTTTCTGCCCGAGCCGGGAACCCGGGTGCCTCGGGCCGCGCTGGCATCATTGGCCGAAGCCGACTCCCGCGCCGCGGTGGGCGATGTGGCCGATCAGGCTGTCGTCGCCGGAGTGGTGGCCGCGGCAGCCACCGCCGCCGGCGGTTTGGACGGGCGCACCGTGGCCATCGAGGGCTTCAACGGCACCGGCCCCGCGCTGGCCGCCGCAGTGGCCGAGCAGGGCGCCAAGGTAGTGGCGGTGACTTCCGGTCCCCGGGGCGCTATCGACCGGGGTGGTTTTCCTGCTGGATCCCTGAGCACGCCGGGAAGCATCCCCAACCGCGACAAGACCGCAAACGAGGCCCTGGCCGAACCAGTCGACGTGCTGTTCGCCGGGTCCAAGATGGGCGCCGTCAATCACACGATGGCCGGCCAACTCAGCGTGGGCGCCGTGGTGCCCCATGCCCCAATCCCGGTGACCGCCCGAGCCTTGGCCATTCTCGGTCGAGCAGGCACCACAGTGGTCCCCGACTTCATCTCCACCGCTGGCGCCCTGTTCGCCTGGTGGCCCACCGGCGAATTCTCCCCCGAGGCCATCGCTGGCGATGCCGCCGCCAAGATCGCCGCCTCCTTAGAGGAAATCAGCGCCCACCCCGACGGCCTCTTCCTCGCCGCCGCCCAAAGAGCCGAGACATTCCTGGCCACCTGGCAAGACCCCCTCCCGTTCGGCCGCCCCCTGGCGCCGTAGGGCCGCGGCGGCTAGCCGCTGCGGGGGACTTGGTTGAAGGGGAGGTCGCGGTCGACCGCGGGTTCGCGGGGCATGCCCAGAATGCGCTCGCTGATGATGTTGCGGGCCATCTCGGTGGTGCCGCCGCCTATGCAGGCCTGCTGGCGCTGCACAAACTCCACTCCGAAGACGCCGGTGGGCTCGCCCTGGTTCCACACCAGGGCCTGGTCACCGCGCAGCTCCATGGCCACCGTCTGGCGCTCGGTTCGCGACAGGCCGTGGAACAGGCGCACCAGAGATCCGGCCGGGGCCGGGAAGTAGCCGCTTTCAATGCCCTTCACCACTCGATCCGACAGCAGAGCCTCGAGTTGGCTGAACGTCTCCATGCGTCCTAGCCGCTGACGGTGGCTACCCATGTCGGCACCCCCATGTTGCCGGGCTATTGCAGCAAGGTCCTCGATTCCGTCGGCGGTCCGGTTCCGGTTGCGGCCCTGGGTGTAGGGGGAGGCGTTGCCCACCGCGGCCCGCTCGTGAAACAGCAAGCGGCTGGCCACCGTCCAGCCGTCATCCACCGCGCCGACCACGTTGTCGGCGGAAATGATTACGTCGTTGAAGTACTCCTGGCAGAACTCCTCGGTGCGGTCCACCATCTGGATGGGGTGGATCTCGATGCCGGGATGGTGGATGGGCACGATGAACATGGTCAGCCCCCGGTGCTTGGGCACCTCCCAGTTGGTCCGGGCCAGCATGAGGGCGTAGTCGGAGCGCTGGGCGAACGTGCTCCAGATCTTGGAACCGTTTATCACGAACTCATCGCCGTCCCGGTCGGCCCGGGTCAGGGCGCCGGCCATGTCGGAGCCGCCGCTGGGCTCGGACATGAACTGCACCCACAGCTCGTCGCCCCGAATCCACCCCGGGATGTAGCGCTGCTTCTGCTCCTCGGTGCCGAACTCCAAGATCACCGGACCACAGATCGACATCGTGGGAATGCTGAACAGAATCGGCATGTCGAAATCCATGCTGACGTCGTTGACGATCCGCTGATGGGCAATGGTCAGGCTCCGGCCGCCGTATTCCTTGGGGTAGCACACCGCGGCGTACCCTCCGTCGGAGAGGCGTCGCTGGAGTTCCCGGTTGCGGGAGCACTTCTCGTCATCGTCACGGGTGGGGTGCCAGGGATTCACGGGGTCGCGCCGAGGCATGTTCTCGTTCATCCACGTCTCAGCCTGCTCCCGGTAATCGGCTAGCTCGGCGGGATCGGTTTCGGCGTATATGAAGTCGTCCATCTCTAGTACCCGCTCATCTTGGACAGAATTATCCGGTGGTCGTCCGGTGTGCCGAACAGTCCTCGGTTCACGGTGGCTCGGCGCAGGTGGAGGTGCAGGTCGTGCTCATAGGTCACACCGATGCCGCCGTGCATCTGCACGCAGTCCTGCATGAGCTCCACCGAGTGGTCGCCCACATACGACTTGGCCACGCTCACTATCCGAGCCTCGTTTTGGCCGGTGGCCACAGCATCGGCGGCACCGTCGACCGCGGCCTGAGAAGCCTCCGACCACAGCTTCATGTCGGCGAAACGGTGCTTGAGGGCCTGATACGACGCCAGAGGCCGGCCGAAGGAGTAGCGGTCAAAGGCGTACTCGATAGTGAACTCCAGCACCCTGGCCGCCGATCCGGCGTTGTCGGCGCATTGGAGAAGCTGCATTAGTAGGCATTGGCGGGCCACGTCGGCCTCGGCAGCCGCTCCCGGTGCCCCCACCAGGGCTTCGGGGCCGACGGCCACACCAACAAGGCCCACTTCGGCGAAGCGACGGCCCAAATCCAGCGACTCCTGGGGGTTGACGGTCACACCGGGAGCATCGGATGGCACCAAGAATTGGGCCAAACCGTCGGCGGTGCGGGCGGTGACCAGCAAGTGGTGGGCCTGCGCGCCTGATTCCACTGCGGTCTTGGCGCCGGTCAGCACATAGCCGCCATTGGACGGCGCGGCCGCAGCCGCGACATGGCCGGCAGTCCAATCGCCACCCGGCTCGCAGAACGCCCAAGCCAGCACCACCTCACCGGCCATGACCCCCTCGAGCATCGCCTGCTGTTCAGGCGAGCCCGACCGGCCCAAGGTGTCGGCCACCACGTTGGTGGGCATGAACGGTCCCGGCGTCACACCCCGGCCCATCTCATCGGCCACGATGGTCAGATCCACAATGGGGCGACCGGAGATGCTGCCGCCGCCCAACGACTCGGGCACCATCAGCGATGTCCAACCCAACTCGGCCGCCGCCTGCCACCAGCTCTGCGGACAACCGTCGGGCAACTCGTGCCACTCCCGCACCACGCTGATCGGGACCTCAGCCTCGATGAACCGCCGGGCCGTTTCCCGGAAGAACTCCTGATCGTCGCTCAGATCGACTCTCACCGGGGCTATTCCACCACGACAACGCCAGCCGGTCACATTGAGCGGGCTATTGGGTCGTTGGCCCCGCAAATCGCCCGGTACGCTTGAACCGTCCGGGGCTGTAGCTCAGCTGGCTAGAGCACCTGCTTTGCAAGCAGGGGGTCGTGGGTTCGAGTCCCATCAGCTCCACTCTGTGGTATGTGAGATCTTGTCGCTCTGAAGTCTCTGTGGCCGTGATTGCATATTTGTTCCGTTAGCGGTATATTTTTGTTATGAGGATGATGGCAGTGGCCGAAGCCGCTAACGAACTCGGGGTAAGCGATCGGCGCATTCGCCAGATGCTGGCGGACGGCCGAATACCGGGCGAACGAACTGGCCGTTCTTGGGTGCTAGAAGAGCAAGCGGTTCGAGAGTTTGCCAAGAGCAGGTCGGGTGCAGGGCGCCCGTGGAAGCCATCATCTGCGTGGGATGTACTCGCGCTGGCCAACGGCAACAGGGTGCCAGGATCACCTATTGACAGGCACCGCGCCCAACAGCGCCTTGAGTTGGGGCTTGGATCGATCCTGGGACAGCTGGCAAACCGAGCCGAGCGCCATTGGTTCTATGCCCACCCCTCCGTACTGGAGGCAATACTGGAGCACCCAGGGTTTGTCTCCTCCGGCATCAGCGCTCTCGCCCCTAGTCACATTGACTTGGTGGTCGCCGACCAGATCGAAGGCTATGTCCCTGAGTCGGAACTGGCTGGTCTGATCGATCAATTCGCGCTCGACAGCGAATCCGAAAGACCAAACGTCTTGCTAAGGGTTGCGAACGACAACTGTTGGCCCTTTGCTCCACTAGAGCGCCATGCACCCACCCCGGTCGTGGCAATCGACCTTCTCGACTCGGCCGACGAGCGGTCGCGCCGAGCCGGTAAAGACCTCTTGAATCGCTTGTGAGCAACTGGCCGACCCTCAAGCGGGAACCGGTCCAACTTCCGGTCTTTCCCGGACTTGATGAGCTTCTATGGCTCACCCTGATCGAGGTGGGCGGTGTGAGGCGGGGAGAATGGACGCTGATCGGCGGCCAGATGGTCTTGCTCCACGCCATAGAACACGGAATCCAGCCACCCCGCGTGTCCACAGACCTCGATGCCCTCGTCAATGCTCGCGTCGCCGCAGATAGCGTGCGCCGGTTTGTAAGAGAGCTCGAATCGCGTGGCTTCGAGCTCACCGGCACTTCACCCGAGGGCCTTGCCCATCGCTATGACCGCGATGGCGTGAGCATTGACGTATTGGCCCCGGAGGGACTTGGTCAGCGGTCTGACCTCACCACGACTCCACCTGGCCGCACCCTTCAAGTGCCAGGCGGCACACAGGCGCTGAAGCGAACCGAATTCGTGCCCGTCCAGATTCTCGACTCGACAGGTCTCGTGCCCAGACCCTCCTTGCTGGGAGCGATCATCTGCAAAGCAGAAGCCGTCGACGCCGACGACATGCCTGAGGCACAGCGGACGGATTTGGCCCTGCTATTGAGCATGGTTGACCAGCCTCTCATGTTGGCCAACGAGCTAACCCCAAAGGACAGAACCCGGATCCGCAGGAGAGCGGAGATGAGCGATCCGGATCAACTCGCATGGCGCGCCCTTGATGCCGAGGGCGCTAGCCGTGGTCGAGCCGCCTACCGTCTCCTATCCCGCTAGCTGCCTATCTCTGCCGAACCAGGAGCTTCCGATACTCCGCCTTCGAGAGTGCAGATAGGCACTTGTGGAAGGATTCCCCTAATGCTCGACAGCCATCACGCCCAGGGGTTCTTCATCGGCTTCGAGCAGTACGACGGCTTCAAGAACCCCCTGCTCCGCGACGGCCATCTGGTGGCCTGATGGCCGACGGTGCCTATACCCCTCACCCCTGGAACCGGGACTTCGCCTGGCAGCCAGCCACCTCGTCGCCTGCTTTCCTGTCGGCGGGCCAAACCGACCAGTTCAACCGTCAAGGGTTCTTCGTGATGGAAGACCTGCTCGATGCCGACACCATCGCCACCGTCGTCGCGGAGATCGATGCCATAGAGGCCGAGACCGAGGCCGGGCTGCGCCAGATCGAGGGCGAGCGGCTGATGATCGCCGAGGCTGGGGCCATCACCTTCACCCCCCACCTGGTGGCCCGCTCGAACCTCCTGCGCCAAGTGGCCGCCGATCCCCGGATCGCGGCGGTGTGCACCGACCTGGTGGGCCCCGACGTGAACCTGTACTGGGATCAGGCGGTGTACAAGAAGCCCGAGAAACCCCGCCGGTTCCCCTGGCACCAGGACAACGGCTACACCTTCATCGAGCCCCAGCAATATCTAACCGTTTGGCTGGCCCTCACCGACACCACCGTGGAGAACGGCTGTCCGTGGGTGGCCCCCGGCGTCCACCTCCACGGCACGCTGGCCCATGCCTACGTCGATCCCCTGGGCTTTGAGTGCTTCGAGCAGTGCGAGAGCGCGGTAGCCGCCCCGGTGCCCGCAGGAGGTGCGGCGGTGTTCTCGTCGCTCACCCCCCATCTGACCGGGCCGAATACCACCGACGAGGCGCGCAGGGCCTACATCCTCCAGTACGCCCCCGCGGAGGCCGAGTTGCTCACCGGCGACCCGGCCCAGGGACCGCCCACCGGCCGGGTACCCTGCAACGCTCCCGAGCGGCAGTACCCAGTGGCCCGGTCAGGGAGACCGGTAACTCCCGACCGAATATGATGCTCTGAGCCGGGACGGCCTATCCGCCCCCGGTGCCCATCAGGGGCACACAGAGGGGGAACCCCATGAAGACCAAGACGATGCGCTGGTTGATCGCCATGCTCGTAGCGCTGTCGATGATCGCCGCGGCCTGCGGTGGCAACGACGACGATGGCGCCGGCGAACCGGCGGCACCGGCCACCGAAGCCCCGTCCGCGCCCGAAGAACCTGACCCGGAACCGGAAGAGGATGAGCCCGAAGAGGCCGCCCCTGCTGAGCCCGAGCCGGAAGGGGCCCCCGAGGACGACGAGCCCGAGTTCGAACCGGCCCCCACCGCGGAGCCGGAGCCGGAGATTCCCCTGACCGCCACCTGGCGAGGGGTCACCGCCGAGACCATCACCATCGGTGTCACCTATCTCGACATCGATCAACTAGTCGAACTCGGCTTCTCGCCAGCCACCTGGGGCGACCAAGAGAAGGTCATCCAAGCCCTGGTGGACGACATCAACATCCGGGGAGGCATCAACGGCCGCCGGGTTGAGGTCATCATAGACAAATACAACCCCATCGGAGCCACCGAGGCCGAGGCCGCCTGTCTCCGTGTGACCGAGGACAATGAAGTATTCGCCGTGCTGTTCGGGTTCCTCGGCCCTGCTGAAGTGGCCAACACCTGCATCGTCGACCAACAGGAGACGATCCTGGTGGGCGGGACCATCACCGCCGATCGGCTGGCCCTAGCCCGAGCCCCATGGGTCAACGAGAGAGTCCCGCGTGAGCGCACCACCAGCGCGCTGTTCACCCTGCTCGACGAGGAGGGGATGCTCCAAGGACGCTCGATCGCCATTGTGGCCGACCTCCCCTCAGCCCCCCAGCTAGATGAGGTTGGCAAGCTGCTGCGGGATCATGGCGTCGAGCCGGTTCTCGAAATTGCCACTTCCTCCAACGTTGCCGACCTCATTGCCCAGAACCAAGAGTGGGCCGCACTGTCGGAGCGCATCAAGGCAGCCGGCACCGACACCCTCCTGCTCGTCGGCAACGCGTCAGCCGGTATTGAAAACGCTGCTATCAACGGCCTCGACGTAGACATCTGGGCAACCGACGCTTCCGGGTTGGGCGCCAACCTGGGTGGCAACGTCGAACCTGAGTCCGCTAGGGGCGTGATAACCGTGTCGGCCATGACCGGGGCCCAGACATACGAATCCGATCCGAGGATGCAGGAATGCACGGACGCATTTGCCGCCGCCCACCCCGATGTCGAGGTCAAGCATCCCGACGCCTTGGAGGAAGGCGAGCCGCTGTGGTTCACCGCCCTGTCCGGCCACTGTCGGTTCTTCCAGATCTTTGAGTATCTGGCCACCGAAGCCGGTCCCAACCTGACCCATGAGACCTTCGCTGAGGCCATTGCCAATGCAGGCCAGTTCTCCGTCGCCAGTCAGCCCTACGCCTCGTTCGGACCGGGCAAGTACTCCAGCAACGACTCCTTCCAGCTCGTAGCCCAAGATCCCGATCTGGGCGCTAGGGGCCTGTTGGTTCCCATCGGCCCTTTGCGAGACGCCACTCCCTGATCCGAAAGGAACTGTTCATGTCCGTCTTCGACGACGTCATCCCCACTCTCATAACCGCCACGCCCGCCGTGGGCCGTGAGCTGGCCATCATGATTGCCCGCAAGACCATCGCCTCCATCCAGACCGATGCCGACGTGCGAGCAAGCCTGCGCGATGACTACGCCCGCGATACCGCTCAACTCATCAGCTCGGCCCACGTCGTGGCCGTTGAGTTCCAGACCATCGCCGCCGCCAACAACTACTGGCGCTAGCCGACAACCGAACTGACTAGTTCCCTTTAACGGAGGATACGGTTGCGGCCATGAGCGACGCTGTTTCCGCATCCCATCCGCTGGCTGAGGCCTTCGCTTCGGGTCGACCCGCGCTGGGCGCCTGGGCGGGGCTGCCCACGGCCATGGGCTGCGAGATCATGTCTAGAGCCGGTTTCGACTATGTGTGCATCGACATGCAGCACGGCCTGGCCGACTACTCCGACGCGCTGCCCATGCTGGCGGCTATCGACCTGGGCTCATCGACCCCGGTGGTGCGGGTGCCGTGGAACGAGCAGGGCATCATCGGCCGGATGCTCGACGCCGGGGCCATGGGCATCATCATCCCCATGGTCAACAGCCGGGCCGAGGCTGAGGCCGCGGTGCGGTCGTGCCGCTACGCCCCTGAAGGGTCACGCAGCTTCGGCCCCACCCGGGTGGCGCTGCGCGACGGAGCGGGCTACTTCGCCGGCGCCAACCAGGCGGTGAAGTGCATTCCCATGGTGGAGACCATCGCCGCGCTGGAGAACCTGGACGACATCATGTCCACGCCGGGGGTGGACGCCGTCTACGTCGGACCGGCCGACATGTCGGTAAGCCTGGGCCTGCCCCCCGGCAACAACGACGGCGAATCCTCCTTCGACGACGCCCTGGCCGCCATCGTGGCCGCCTGCGATCGCCACGGCGTGGTCCCCGGCATCCACTCCACCCCCACGCTGGCCCCCACCCGGGTGGCCCAAGGATTCCGCCTGGTCACCGTCACCGCCGACAACGCCGCCCTAACCTCCGGCATCACCGCCCACCGCCAATCCGTCCTAGACGCCCTCAGCGGCAATACCCCCGCGAGCAGCGAGGCAGGCGGAGAATCCCTGTACTGAGCCTCAACTTCGGTCAGTTCCCTTGCGGCCCGCAGCATGACATATTGATATATTCTTCATATCATAGTTTGATATCTTTATAGTCATGCCATCGAGTATCTTTGCCACACCCGAACCGGAAGATACCGACCTGCTGGTAATCGATGAGATCGAGCGCTTGCGGCACGAGCTCTCCCAATACGTTCGGCACAAGCCCCGAAGGTGGGCAGGCCATCTAAGGAGAATGAGCCTGGCCCGGGCAGTCAGAGGCTCTAACTGGATCGAGGGTTACCGAGCGTCATTGGATGACGTGCTGGATGCCATCGAAGGAGAAGAACCGCTGGACACCTCCGAGGAAACCAGGCTGGCATTGACCGGCTACCGGGACGCCATGACCTACGTGCTCCAGCTTGCCGAAGCCGAGACCATCGTCGATCAATCCCTCTTGAAGTCGCTCCACTTCATGATGACCAAGCATGATCTGCGCGCCCGGCCCGGCCTATACAGAAAAGGAGATGTCTGGGTGTCCGACGAAAATGGGACCCGCGTCTACGACGCGCCCGACGCAGCCCTGGTCGAACCACTCATAGGCGAGCTTGTCGAATCCCTCCAAGGGGACGGGCCTGTGCCTGTCATATTCCGGGCCGCGATGGCTCATCTCAACCTGGTGATGATCCACCCCTTCCGCGACGGGAACGGACGCATGGCTAGAGCCCTGCAAACAATGGTGCTCTCAGGCGAGGGCATCGTCTCCCCTGTCTTCTCGTCAGTGGAGGAATATCTGGGGCGAAACACCGACGACTACTACGCGATTCTCTCCGAAGTCGGCCAGGGAAGTTGGCACCCGGAGAACTCGGCCCGGCCGTGGATTCGATTCATGCTCAGAGCCCACTATCGACAGGCGTGGACAATGCAGAGGCGGATTCATGAAACCGAGCACCTGTACGACAGCATCACCCAACTCGTCCACCGCAACAGCCTTCCGAATCGGGTCACCGGCGCACTGGCCGATGCAGCCCGAGGCCGCCGATTGCGCCGGTCGATCTACACGCACCTCGTGGAGCTGACCGAAGGCGACGCGATCTCCGACCTCTCCGCCAGCCGAGACTTGAAGGCCATGGTCGACGCCGGAGTCCTCGAACCAAAGGGAGCGGGACGGGGGCGCATCTACCACGGCTCCGATGAGCTACGCAGCCTATGGCTCGACGTCCGAGCCAACCGGCCGGCAAGAGCCGACGATGATCCCTACGTCACACTCCCCCAGCGGCCCTTGCCAGGAATCTCGGGCTGATCTACACAACCCACTGAAGAAGCCAACAGCATTTGACGGAAAGGAACTGTCGTCGGCCAATGAACGCGTTTCAGTCAAATATCGCCACCACGATCATGATGGTCAGCAGCAGCGTGAAGAAGTTGATGATGATGCCCGGAACCACAATGACGTCACTGGGGGCGGGTATTCTCTGAATATGGCTGGTCAGATGGCTCCGGTGCCTTCAGTAGACGGGGATGAGGCACTGGCTGTGCTGCTTGATGAAGGGGTGGTTTGGGGGGATTCCAGCGAGTGGCTGCCGAGGTTGCCGAATGGGTCGGTGGACCTCTTTTTCATGTCGCCGCCCTATGCCGATGCTCGGGCGTATTCCAAGATCAGCCCGGACAGGTATGTGGAGTGGTTCCTGCCCTTTGCCGATGCCATGCTTCGGGCCGCCACGGACACCGGTTCGTTCGTGCTCAACATCAAAAACCGGGTGGCCAAGTCGGGGCCGCTGCGGGGCCAGCGACATCCGTACGTGTACCAACTGGTGATCGCTCTGCAAGACATGGGGTGGCGGTGGACGGAGACGTACATCTGGGGCAAGCCCAATGCCATCCCTGGTCGGTTCGGACCACGGACCAAGGACGCGTTCGAGTACGTGTACCACTTCACAAAGGGACCAAATCCGTACTTCGACTTGGATGCTGTACGTGTCCCGTATCGAGCAGATGAAGCTGAGATCAAACGGCGGCTCAAAGACACCAATGGCCGTCGGAACACTGATGCCGGATTCGGCCGGGACCGCACCCGCACCTACGGCCGAGGCGGTGCCGACCCTGGGAATGTGATCAACGTGGGCCAGACCTACAACCAGCACAAGGGCCCTGCCGGACAGCACACCGCAGTCATGCCCGAAGGTTTGGCTGAGTTCTTTGTGAAGGCAGCCTGCCCACCTGAAGGAATCGTCATCGACCCATTTGCCGGGTCGGGGACCACGGTTACTGTTTCCCGCCGACATGGGCGCCACTCCGGTGGGATTGAACTGCATGCCGAGTATGCAGCGGTTGCCAAGGAGCGCCTGGCCAGCGACTTCGTCCAGGAGGAGTTGGGGCTGCTCCGTGTCGCTAACTGAGCCTGAGCACAACCTTCTCGCCAGTGCTGGTACCACTCCCAGCCCCACAACTCGTCGTCAAGCGGTAGCTGTTCTGCTGCGGCTATCAGAATCTGCTAGGGATGAGGCCGCCAAAGATCGAGGTTTGCTGCCTTGTGCAGTAGTTGACGGCAAGGGTTGGTCAGAGCGTCCGAACGCCCTCGTGGACATCGTGATTGCCACCGATGGCCGCACCTATTCCTTGTCCACACTCCCTCACCTTCTTGACATTCCTGAGATCATTGACCTCATGCCTTCTTAGGACGCGGTCTGCCCATTGGTCGGCTAGCGGTAGCGGCGGATTATGGAGGTGGTGTCTAGGCGGTTCTCGCCGGCGGCCGCGGTGGCTTCGGTGTAGCGGCGGCAGAGTTCTACTAGGGGGATGGGGGCGCTGAGTTCGGCGGCGGCGTCGGCTACCAGGCCCAGATCCTTGTTCATCCAGTCGATGGCGAAGCCGAAGTCGAACTCGTCGGCCACCATGGTGTGGCCTCGGTTCTGGAGATACCACGAACCGGCCGCCCCCTTGGTGACGGCGGCCAGCACCTTCTCCATGTCGAGCCCGGCCCGCTCGCCGAAGGCCAGCGCCTCGGCCGCCCCCTGCACGGCGCCGGCGCAGAGGATCTGGTTGACCATCTTGGTGAGCTGGCCGCTGCCGGCCGGTCCCAAAAGGGTGACCGCCGACGAATAGGCGTCGATCACAGGGCGGGCGGCATCGAAGTGCTCAAGCTCACCGCCGCACATCACTGTCAGCACGCCGTTCTCGGCCCCAGCCTGGCCCCCGGAGATGGGGGCGTCCAGCCAGCCGATCCCCCGGCCGGCACACACCTCGGCCAGCTCCCGGGCCACGTCGGCCGACGCGGTGGTGTGGTCCACCAGCACCGAACCGGCGGCCATGGTGCTCAGAACGCCGTCGTCGCCCAGCACCACCGCCCTCAGGTCGTCGTCGGCGCCCACGCAGGTGAACACGAACTCGGCCCCGGCGGCCGCCTCTGCCGGGGTGGGGGCCACCTCCCCGTCGTGGGCCTCCCCCCAGCGCTCGGCCACTGCCGCCGTCCGGTTGAACACCCGCACCTCGTGGCCGGCAGCCGCCAGGTGCCCGGCCATAGGGAAGCCCATGTTGCCCAGTCCGATAAATGCACAAATGCTCACGTCGGCCACGATATCCACCCGCTCGGCCCCAGCCCCGGTGGGCGGGGGACGAGGGCGGGGGCATAACATCAGAGGTGATGAGCGACAACGGCTTCGACGTTTTCTCTGCCGACTCCCATGTGATCGAACCCCACGACCTGTGGCAGATATACACGGTGGAGGCCTACCGGGATCGGGCCCCCCGGCTGGTCCACGAGCCCACCACCGATCGCCTGGTGTGCGACCAGGCCCGGCTGCCCCCGGTGGGGCTTTTGGCCGGGTGCATGCGCACCGACGACAACGTGCGGGTCAAGGGCCGATGGGACGAGGACGTGCCCGATGTGGGTTGGGATCCCGCGGTCCGCATGGAGGCGCTGCGCACCGACGGGGTGACCGGCGAGGTGCTGTACCCCACCATCGCCATGCAGATGTACCCCATCCAAGACGTGGAGTTCCAGTGGGCCCTGTTCGAGGCCTACAACACCTGGATCGGGGAGTTCGTCAGCCAGATCCCCGACACGTTCGTGGGCATCGGCCTGCTGTCGCCGGTTGACTTGGAGCGGGCCGCCAAAGAGATCAAGCGCTGTCGCGGCATCGGACTCAAAGGGGTGATGATCCCGGTGGTCAACGGCGAGGACAACCCCTACCAAGACCCGTCGTTCGACCCGCTGTGGGCCGCGGCGGTGGAGCACTCCATGCCGGTGAACCTGCATGCCGCCACCACCCGCGACCCCGACAAGTCCTGGGACCAGGGCACGTCCACCCGGTCGGTGCTGCAAACGGTGGACATCCAAGAGGTGGTGCTAGACCTCATCTTCGGCGGCGTGTTCGACCGGTTCCCCGAGCTCAAGATCGTGTCGGCCGAGAACGACGTGGGCTGGGCCGGCAACCTGCTGGAACGGGCCGACTACTGGTTCCACCGCAACGCCCAGCTCCTCAAGGACATGAACTGCCAGCACGAGCCTTCGCACTACTGGCGCAAGAACTTCCGGGTCACCTTCATGCGCGACCTCACCGGAGTGGCCGCCCGCGACATCATCGGCACCGAGACCATGATGTGGGGCAACGACTTCCCCCACCATGTGTCCACCTGGCCCCACAGCCAAGCGGTGATCGGCGAGCACTTCGCCGACGCGACCGATGATGTGCGCCACGCCATCGTGTCGGGCAACGTCCGCCGGCTCTACGACATCCAGACGTAGGAGGAAAGGGCCGATGACCAAGACCTGGACCGAAGAACATCCCGCCTTCCAGGTGGCCGCCTCCCGGCGCATCCTGGCCCGGGAGGGGTGCGAGAGCAGAGTGGCCGGCCATGTGTCGGTGCGCGATCCCGAGCGGGCCGACGCTTTTTGGGTGTCGCCGTTCGGATACTTCAGCGAGACGCTGCCCAGCGACGTGAACAGCTACGACATGGGCCTCAACCTGCTTGACGGCGACACCCCAGCCTCGCCGGCGGTGCGGTTCCACGCCGGGTTCTACGAGGCCCGGCCCGACGCCAACTCGGTGATCCACACCCACTCCCAGTATGTGGAGGTGCTGTCCACCACCGGCCAAGACGTGGGCCTGTACTCGGCCGACGCCTGCCTGTTCTACAAGGAGCAAGCCCACTACGCCGACAATGGCATCGACCAGCCGGTGGACGGCCCCAAGATGGCCGAGGCGCTGGGCGACCGGTCGGTGGTGCTCATCGGCAACCACGGGGCCTGCTTCGTATGCCCCTCGCTGGAGGAGGCCACCATCAAGGCCATCGCCTATGAGACCTCG
Source organism: Candidatus Poriferisocius sp. (assembly GCF_965208475.1). Taxonomy (GTDB): domain Bacteria; phylum Actinomycetota; class Acidimicrobiia; order Acidimicrobiales; family Bin134; genus Poriferisocius. Next base: position 2,861,162 of record NZ_OZ242338.1, read on the forward strand.
GCCCGAGCCCACTACGAGGCCAAGGTGGTCGGTGGCCACGAGATGCCCGAGGCCGAGGCCGCCCGGTCCAAAAAGGCCTACCACAAGTACTTCATCCCCATGATGTGGGAGGCCAACTACCGGCGCCTGCGCCGCACCGACGCCGACTTGTTCGAGACTCTGGCCGGGTAAATGGCCGACGAGCCTAAGGCCCACCCGATGGACGGAATCGGGGTGGTCGATCTCATGTTGGGCGTGCCGTCGGACCGCGACGCCTGGTACGCCAACTTCCAGGGGCTGCTGAAGGACACCGAGAGCCGCAGCTTCGGCCACGGCGCTGCCTACATGTTCAAAGACCTGCCCCAGGTGGACGGCACGGTGGACTTCATCGCCTACCTGCTGGCCGAGATGGACCGCTGGGGCGTGGACAAAGGGCTGTTGCCGGTGAGCTTCGGCGACACCTGGGGCACCCGTGGGGTCGCCGAGCATCCCAACCGCCTCTACGGCAGCTACCTGGTGGACCCCAACCAGGGCGTGCAGGCGGTGCGAGACCTGCGCCGGGCGGTCGACGAACTGGGGGTGATCGCCGCGGCCTGCTTCCCCACCGGGCTGCACCCCCAAGTCAACATCAGCGACCCGCTGATGTACCCGATTTATGCGGCGTGCTGCGAACTGGAGATCCCCATGTGCATCAACGCCGGGGTGCCGGGACCACGGTTTCCGATGGGCCCCCAGCACGTCGAGCACCTCGACCGGGTGTGCTACGACTTCCCCGAGTTGGTATTGGTCGTCCGCCACGGGGCCGAGCCTTGGGAAGACCTCATGGTCAAGCTCATGTTGAAGTGGCCGGGGCTGCACTATTCGACTTCGGCGTTCGCTCCCAAGCACTACCCCGAAGCCATAGTCCGCTACGCCAACACTCGGGGGGCCGAAAAGGTGATGTATGCCGGGTACTTCCCCTCGGGTCTGTCGCTGGAGCGGATCATGACCGAGATGCGCAATGTGCCGTTCAGAGATCATGTGTGGCCCAATTTCCTCCGTGAGAACGCCCTGAGGGTGTTCAATATGGGTAATGAGCATGATTGAGCACATCTTCCGCCGGCGCGATCTGGGAGTGATCGACTCCATCATCGGAGCGGGCATCCTGGCCATAGCCGTGTTCGCCTGGGCCGAGCGATCGGCGGTGGTCGACGCCAATGCCGAGGGGCCCGACAACTGGAAGTGGCAGCTCTGGCAGATGGGCACCGTAGCGTTCTCCATCGTCGGCGTGTGGCTGCTGTGGCGCAACACCAGCAAGGTGCCCTGGGTGCGCACGGTGTGCCTATCGGCTTTGGCCACGGCGTACCTGCTCAACCACTACACCGATGTCTTCAAGCACAGCGGCAATATCTGGAACACCGCCAACCCGCTGTTCATCTCCTGCGCCACCGTGGCCATCTGCACCGGGTGGCGTCGGGTCATGGCCCAAAGACAGGGCATGGAACCGGCCAACCCGTTCGTCATGATCGCGGCCGTGATCGCCACCGGAATGGCCGTGGCGGTGTTCGTCAACGCCTACTTCGCCAACGATGAGGGCGCGTGGAACATCCTCGATCCCCTGATCATCCTGGCTCTTTTGGTCTGGGCCATCGGCGCCCGCCGCACCAATGTGGGTGACGCCATCTGAACCTATACGCTGCCTGAAACTCAGCCGCGACCAGGCGAAGGGAGCACGACGATGCCCGAGGTAGACGGCTATGTTCACGGCGATTTCAGCTGGGTAGATTTGTGCACCGAGGAGCCCGACAAGGCCAAGGCGTTCTACGCGGCGCTGTTCGGGCTGACCTTTCGTGATGAGACCGACGGGTCACAGGTCGTCTACACGCTGGGACTGAAGGGCGAGAAGCCGGTGCTGGGGCTGCTCGAGAAGCCTCAGCAGATGTGCGAGATGGGGATCCCCAACGTGTGGGAGACCTACATCTCTGTGGACAGCGCCGATGAGGCCCTGGCCATGGTGGGCCCCGCCGGGGGCACGCCGATGGGACCGGTGATGGAGCCGTCGGGCGCCGGCAGGATGGTGGTGGTGGCCGACCCCACCGGCGCCGTGGCGATTCTGTGGGAAGCGCTGGGCCAAGACGGCGCCGAGCTGAAGAGCGAGCACGGCACCCTGTGCTGGAACCAACTCCTCACCTCCGATGTCGACAAGGCCCTGGCCTTCTACTCCGAGCTGCTGGGCTGGACCCCGATACCCCTTGACATGGAGGGTTCGGTGGGCATCTCGCACAACGGCGAGATGATCGGCAGCGCCGGCCCCCTGCCAATGGAGGGCATCCCTCCCCACTGGGCGGTGTACTTCGCGGTGGACGACTGCGACGCCACCGCGGCACAGTGCGGTGAGCTGGGCGGGCAGGTAATCGTCCCACCCATGGACACCCCGCCGGGGCGCATGGCGCAGCTCATGGACGACACCGGCGCCATGTTCTGGGTCATCACCCTCAACCCCGACTTCTCGATGGACTGAGCCAGCAGAAAGAGCACAATCCGATGACCGACGAGACGGCGAGCAGGCCTGAGCCCTATGAGGGATGGGAGGGGCGGGCGGGCCGCACGGTGGCCGGCTCCGATCCGTGGTGGCCTGAGGCGGTGCGGGCGCCCGAGGGCGCGCCCAACATCGTGGTGGTGCTGGTGGACGACCTGGGCTTCGCCGACTTGGGCTGCTACGGCTCGGAGATCGACACCCCCCACATCGACAAGATGGCGGCCGAGGGGCTGCGCTACCTCAACTTCCACGTCAATCCCATGTGCTCGCCCACCCGGGCGTCGCTGCTCACCGGGCTCAACCACCACGATGTGGGGGTGGGCCATGTGTGCCACTCCGACCCCGGCTACCCCGGCTACACCTCCGAGCTCACCGAGCACTGCGCCACGTTGGCCGAGATCCTGAGGGCAGGGGGCTACGCCACCTTGATGGTGGGCAAGTGGCATCTGTGCAAAGACTCCAACCTGGTGGGCCCCCGCCACTCGTGGCCCCTTCAGCGGGGCTTCGACCACTACTACGGCTTCCTCGACGGGTTCACCAACTTCCACCACCCCCACCGGCTGATCCGAGACAACAGCGTGGTGCGCACCGACCAATACCCCGACGACTACTACTTCACCGACGACATCACCGACGAGGCCATCTCCATGGTGCGCGAGCAGAAGGCGGCCCGGCCCGACCAGCCGTTCTTCTTGTACCTGTCGCACGGGGCAGTTCATGCCCCGCTCCAGGCCAAGCAGGCCGACATCGACAAGTACCGGGGGGCCTACAACGCCGGCTGGGACGAGATCCGCCATCGCCGCTACCGCCGCCAGATTGAGCTGGGCATCATCGACGCCGACACCGCGCTGCCGCCCCGCAACTCCGAGGAGCGCAACGACGTCACCCCGTGGGACGAGCTGTCCACCACGCAGCAGGAGGTGTTCGCCCGCTACATGGAGGTGTTCGCCGCCATGGTGGACAACGTCGACCAGAACCTCGGGCGGCTTCGAGATGCCCTGGAGGAGTTGGGCGAGTGGGACAACACGCTGGTGCTGTTCACCTCCGACAACGGGGCGTCCCGCGAGGGCGAGGACACCGGCTGCTCGCAGTACTTCGAGGTGCTGTCGCCCACCCCCGGCGACATCGACGTTGACCACGCCCGCCTTGATCAGCTGGGCGGCCCCCAGACCCTGGCCCACTATCCCCGGGGCTGGGCCATGGCCGGAAACACGCCCCTGCGGCTGTACAAGTGCAACACCCACGCCGGGGGGCACCAGGTGGCCATGATCTCGTCGTGGCCCCAGCGCATCGCCGACCCCGGCGGGTTCCGCCGCCAGTACCTGCACATCACCGACGTGCTGCCCACCGTGCTCGACATCGTGGGGCTCAACGCTCCCACCGAGCGCAACGGCCAGCCGCTCAAGGGTCCGCTGGTGGGGGCCAGCTTCGCCCCCACGTTCGTCGACGGCGATGCCCCCGAGCACCACACCGAGCAGTACTACGAGCAGATCGGCCACCGGGGGTTCTACCGCGACGGCTGGGAGGCGGTCACTCTGCACCTGCCGATGACCCCGTTCGGCGACCACGAGTGGGAGGTGTACAACCTGGCCGACGACCCCACCGAGACGGTGGATCTGTCGGAAGCTGAGCCCGAGCGGCGCCAAGAGCTGATCGACGCCTGGGAGGAGGCTGCCCACCGCTATCAGGTGTACCCCCTCGATGAGGGCTCGATGCTCAAGTTCGTGCAGCGGCCTGAGTCGGAAGCGGTGTATGAGACGCCAGTGCGGATCACGCCGGGCACCGACACGCTGGAGCGCTACCGGAGCATGAAGATGATCCAGGCCCGGTCGTTCGCTGTGGACGTCGAGTTCGACTACGCCTCAGGCGACCAGGGGATGCTGGTGGCCCACGGCGATCAGGGCGGCGGCTACGCCTGCTACATCGAGGGTGGCGAGGTGGTCTACGTCCACAACGGCTACGGCCACATGCGGCTGCTCAACGGTGGCCAACTGGCCGAGGGCCGGCGCAGCGTGCAACTCGCCTTCACCATCACCGATGGGTTCGCCTGGGATCTGCGGATGCTGGTGGACGGCGTCGAAGTAGCCGCGGACGAGAACTTCACCGGCATGTGGACCATGGCCCCCTTCGAGGGCATCGACGTGGGCATCGACCGCCGCTCCCCCGTCTCCTGGGACATCTACCAGCGCCACGGCCCCTTCCCCTACACCAACACCATCGACTCCGTCACCTACACCCCCGGCGAACAAGGCCGCATGGCCTCGGTACACACCACCCAAATCCTCAAACAAATGGGCTCCCGCTTCGAATGATGGGATTGCTATAAAATATATTGAAATTTCCAAGACGTGGCGGCAGACTGACAGACGATATTTCAGTTCACGGCATTGGAGATAATGTGCTACAAATAGCACAATGGATTCGATTGGGATTCGGGAGCTGCGGCAACGAGCCAGCGAGTACTTGCGCCGGGTCGAAGCCGGGGAGACATTCCAGGTGACAGATCATGGTCGGCCGGTGGCGCTGTTGGGTCCAATCCCAGACGTCTCTCCGTTGGAGCGACTGAGAGCCTCAGGTGAGGTCGATTCTGCCGTGCATGAGGGCCCATTCCCAGACCCCATTGAACCTGATCCTGGTGCAGAGCTACCGTCAGCGGTTCTATCCAGGCTTCGCGCTGACGAGAGATGAGCTCACAACCAGCGACCTATCTAGACTCATCGGCCATCGTCAAGCTTGTCATCGACGAACCAGAGTCGGCTGCCTTGCAACAGTTCCTCCACCAACAGAAGCCATTGGTCTCCAGCGCCCTGGCCCGAGCCGAGGTATCACGGGCGGTTCTGGCATTCGGCCCCGCGGCACTAGCGGCCGCACAGGAGGTTGAATCACGCCGGGTTTGGTAGAGACTGTTTTTGTTGGGTCACGGCCGGGGTGGCTGTGGTGTTGTTATGGTAGGCGGTTTCGTGGTCGGCGGGGGTGGTGTAGGTGTATCGGCCTTTGAGGAGTTGGCTGTGGCTGCGTCGGTTGTTGTACCAGTCGATGTATTCGAGGGTGGCGAACTCGACGTCGCTTTGTCCCTGCCAGGGGCCGTGCGGGTAGATGAGTTCCCATTTGAACAGGCCGTTGAAGCTCTCGATCATGGCGTTGTCGTAGCTGTCGCCTTTGCTGCCGACCGAGGCGACGATGTCGTTGTCGTCGAGGCGCTGGCTGTAGCGGATCGACACATATTGCGATCCGCGGTCGCTGTGGTGGACGGCTTTGTCGATGCTGTGGCCGCAGCGCCGGCGGGCGGCGATGGCCATGTCCAAAGCGTCGAGCGCCAACTCGGTGCGCAAAGAGCGCGACGCCTGCCAGCCCAGGACCCGGCGGGAGTAGGCGTCGACGACGAACGCCATGTAGACCCAGCCGGAGCGGGTCCGCACCCAGGTGAGGTCAGCGAGCCACAGCCGATCCGGGGCGTCGGCGCCGAAGTCCCTGTTCACGATGTCCTCGGGCATCTCGCCGGCGGCGGGCGTGGTGGTGCGGGGCTTTTTGCCCCGGCGGGCGCCCGCCAGGCCCATCTGGCCCATCAGCCGCTCGACGGTGCAGCGGGCCACCCGCACGCCCTCGACGCGGTTTAGGTGGTCCCACACCTTGGCCGCGCCGTAGGCGCCGTAGTTCGCCTTGTGCGCCCTAGCGATCACCGGGCGCAGCCGGGCGTCGCGCAAAGCACGCTCCGACGGGGCCCGCTTTTTGGCCGCCCAGTAGGTGGACGGGGCGATCCCGACGCCGTGCTCTGTGAGCACCGCGCAGATCGGCTCGACCCCGAACCGGTGCCGGTAGGCGTCGATGAACGCCACTACAGCCTGGACTGGCGGTCGAGCTCCGCCCCGAAGAAAGCCGACGCCGCTTTCAATATCTCGTTAGCCCGGCGCAGCTCGCGGTTCTCGCGCTCGAGCTTTTGGAGCCGCCCGCGCTCCGCGGTCGTCACCCCCGGGCGCATCCCGCCGTCGACCTCCGCTCGGCGCACCTGATTGCGCACCGTCTCCGCCGACGGGCCCAGCTTGTCAGCGACCGAGCAGACCGCCTCCCACTGCGACCCGTGATGCCGCTCGTTGTCCAGCACCATCCGCACCGCCCGCTCACGCAACTCGGCGGGATATCTCCCATGATTTGGCATTGCTCCATCCTCTCAAGGAACAGAGCCTCCACAAAACACGGGGTGATTCAGGTGCTGGGGCGGATTGATCTCCTTCGAGTGAACAACCGGATTCTCGAAATGGCCAGCACCCTTAAACCCAATTCGCTCCGAACCCTCGATGCCATCCACCTGGCTAGTGCTCTGTCTCTCGAAGACTCCCTGACTGATTTCGTCTGCTACGACCGTCGACTCTCCCAAGCAGCCGCCCACCAAGGCTGGGCAATCCAGAACCCGACTTAGGCGTTGCTCAGTCCCAGCGGGGGGCGACGCGGCGCACTTGCTGGTAGATACTCAGTCCTAACTCGAAGCCAAGCCGGCCAGGCATTGGTCTCGGCGGAAGGCGGTCATAGATATAAGGCTTTGCACGACAGGCAGCGCCCTTAGTTCGGGAGAGAGTTCGTCGGCCGCCTGCTGCATGGCTTCGGGGGCGGCCTTGGCGATGGCGGTGGCCCGGTCGACTCCTTCGGATTCGGGCAGCCCTATTGCACTAGCCGCCATTTCCCATGCTTGTTTGCTCTCGGCGGTGAGGATCCGACGGTCGGGCAGGACCGACATTGCCAGCGAGTAGGAGCGGTAGTGGTGAGGGTCGTAGGGCATCATCGACCAGATGTCATAGAGCGGAGCAAGGCGGGCCCTTCCGGCGGCGAGCAGCAGGCTGTAGTTCTTGGAGTGGCCATCGGTGTTGCAAATGACCCAGTTGAACACCTGGGCGTCGAAGAAGACCCGTAGGTCGGTGTCGCGGTCGACGGAGTGGTCGGCAATGAGGCGGGCGAGGCGACGCAGGCTGTGGCCCTCTCCTCTTTCGTTCTGATAGATGGGAACGTCGGGCTCGCCACATGCCTGATGCAGATCCTCCTGGTGTATGCGTCGAATGGAACCATCCACATCAAGGCGGTCAAAACGGCGGACAACCAGCACCGGATGGCCAGCAACAACTTCAACCTCAGTCCGAACTGCGGGAAGACCGCAGTGTCTAGCCACCGTCAAACAGAGGTGCTCGTTGACCGATTGATCGTCCAAGTCCCTCATCGACGGTTTGAGGATGTGGGTAGTCGGCACGCTTCCCATTGCCTCACCCCATCTTCCCCCTTCCCGATGCAACGCAGTCTTGGCTTGGGCGCCTCCGAGGCTGAAGGCGCTGCGCCCGGTGGGACGCACCCATTGGGCAGACTCCCTCACCATCCCCAAGACGAGCTCCTCGAAGCTGGTGTCATCCAGCCACTCAACACTGCCGTTGCGCTCTTCGAGGGCATCGAAGTTCTCTGGCCGACAGAATCGGACCGCGCCGGGACAATCCAAACCGATGCGAGTGCTCAGCAGGTCGAACGGGGAGGCTGACATCGCCTGGTACTTCGCTGCCCAGCGTTCTCGGACATCTGGGTTACCGGGCAACAATCCCGACATCCATCCCTCCACCCGTTGGTCCTCGATCTCACCCTCTTCCAGCGGAAGAGAGAGCGAAAGGGGCGAAACATCGCGGCGGGAGGAATAGTCGCCGTCATAGGAGAGGCACAGCATCGGCCCTCGCCGATCAATGCGGCCGACAAAATCGTCACCGATGAAGACGAGCAGTGAATCCTCCGGCATTCGTGCTGCTCACGCGGGGCCGCTGAGGCTCTCGAACACCCGATCAATATCGGTGCGTGGGCGCTCGTGCAAGGCGAGCGATAATCCCAGCACACCAGCCAGACGCATCATTCGGTGGGTTCCGCAGCTTCCCTTTCCGTTCTCAAACCCTGAGAGCCACTGGACCGACACGCCAGCTTGTCGAGCGGTCTCCTCTTGGGTCATGCCCAGCTCCTTCCTTCTCTCCTTGAGCGCCCGAGACACCTGCGGCGGCGTCCGCAGATCCCAATTCAGAACCCCCAGAGTGTGCTGCTCCCTCATCTCATACCCCGTAACTTCGCGGATTCATGAATACATTATCACTTCGACAGAACTTCGTATATAAGTTAAGTTTGTCTTCGATTCTCATAACTTCAGAGATATACGAAGTATCCCTAGGCAAGGATAGAACTGCGGGGCAGCGACGGCTAGGTGTTCAGTCCCAGCGGGGGCAGGTACGGTGAATGGGGGGTTCTTTGAGCCAGCAGCGGGGTTGCCGATGAAACCGGGGGGGCCGAGTGGACGGATTCCGATGAATCGACCCGTAATTCCGGCAGCCTTGCTGGTGGTGACCTTGCCGGTGGCTGTTTGGCATTTGTTTGGGGACCAGACGGATTACTCGGATGAATCTCTTCGGCTGTACTTCATCTGGAGAGCGCCGGGGTGGCTGAACGAGCTGGCCCACCCGATTGGGCTCGTCTCCTCGCTGATGGTGGTGGCCGCGCTCATTTGGCTGGCGGTGGAGTATTGGCTGGAGCATTGGCGCAAGTGGTGGTTCATGGCGCTGGGGTCGCTCTGCATGCTGGGGCTCTATGCCGGGTTGGGGGGAAGGTACTCCACCAAGGGCATCACCGAGGAGGACTACGTAAACGTCAACGGCTGGTTGAGCTTGTTGAGCGTGCCCGGTGTTCTTGCCCTGCTCTTCACCATGCTCTGTGTGGCCGCATCCAAGGTCAGGCCGGAGTCGACTGCTCGCTACCTCTCCAAAGTGGGGCTCAAGCCGACGAGGCGGACGGCGATGGGTGCGCTCCTGCTGGGCGGTCTCATCTCAGCCGGTCTTTCGCTTGGCATCGCCGCAGCCAAGACCGTGGCATCACCCTCACAGAGCCTGTCGCTGAATGAGTCCATCAACCTGTCGGTGTTCTTCCTACCCCCTCTCTTATTCGTCGGGGTAGTGGGCCTTCTCACCTACCTGGCGATCATGGCCTTGGGGCTCACAGCCACCTGGCTGCTGCTTTTCCGCACCGCCGACTGGATCCGCAAGCGAACGGTCTACTGGTAGCGGTCAGTCCCAGCGGGGGCGGGGGGATTGGGGGAGCCAGGAGTCGGGTTGCTGGGCGATTAAGTAGTTGTAGTCCCAGTATTCGCGCCAGTGGGCGATCTTGTTGTCGCGGATTTGGAGGCGGCACAGCACGGGGAGGCTGGCAACGGTGCCGTCGGGGTGGTGCCAGACTTCGACTCGCTCGACGAGCACGTTGTCGCCGCTCACCCAGATGTCGGTGACACCGAGGTCGAAGCGGTCCAGGGCGCTCAGGCCCACCTCCAGCTTGGCGATGATGCCGGCGTGGCCGACGGTGCCGCCGGAGTCGGTCTCGAAGGGCATGTCCTGGTAGGTGCCGTCTTCGGTGAACAGCTCGGCCACCGCGGGCCAGTCCATCCGCTCCAGGGCGGCGAACAGGGCCTCGGCCAGTGCTCGATTCTCAGCGTCGCTCATGGTTGCCTCACTCGGGAGTGGGCAGGCCCAGGTACTGGGCCAGCATCTGGGTAGAGGGGTTGTTCTGTTCGTACTGGGCACCGTCCTCGGCACTGAAGGCCCCATACTTCACCTGCATGTTCACGATGGCCACCATGATGATGCAAAAGCGCAGACACCCCCACGCCTCGAAGTAGTCCACGTGCTCGGCCTTGCGGCCCATAGCCTGCTCCCAGCGGGCGATGGTGCCCTCCTGGTCGGCGAAGCCGGGCAGCCAGTCGACGCCGGCACCCTCGCTCAAGAATCGGTTCATGTACAAGAACCAGCCCAGGTCGACCTCGCCGGGCCCCAGATCGGCCATCTCCCAGTCGAACACGGCCATCACCTTGAAGTCTTCGCCGTACATGAGGTTGCTGGGCCGGGCGTCGCCCCAGTTCAGCTCGATAGGCATCGAGCCTGAGGGATCGTTAGCGTCGAACCAGCCCAGCGCGGCGTCGATAAGCGGCTTGGGCCGGTCCTCAGCGGCCCAGTTGGCGTAGTAGCGCTGATAGCCGAGCTGCTGGGCAAAACCGGGGCCGCCGTATTGAGGGCGCTCCACGAAGTCGAATCCGTTGGCCTTCCAGTCGGTTTTGGCCACCGCGGCCAGCGTGTCCACCGACGAGTTGTACAGCGCGGCCTGCTGTTCGGGGGTGGCCTCGAATACCCAGCCCTCCGAGAAGAACGGTGGATTGTCGGAGGGCACCCGGCCGTGCAGGCGCTCCATGATGAAGAACGGCTCCCCCAGCACTTCTCCGGTGTCCTCCACCCACAGGATCTCGGGCACCGGCACGCTGCCGCAGGCGGCCATGTTCTGCATGCTCCGGTACTGCACGCTCATGTCATAGGTGGGGAAGATGGCGTAGTCGGTGGGCCGCTTGCGCACCACGATGCCCGAATCCCGGATCTGGCCGTTGAGGGTGTAGACGGCGTCGCACACCAAGGTCTCGTTGCTGAACCCGGAGGACTCGGGGTTCACCAGAAAGGTCACTTCGGCATCGGACACGCCGGGGCGGGTGTTCATCCAGTCGGACACCGAGGCCTTGAGGGCGTCGATGTCGCGGTCTTGGGGAATAGCCATAGGAACCTGAGATTACCCACCGAAGCGGGCCGAATATCAGGCGGGGACGGGCACAACCTCCACCTTGATCCCGTTCACGATGGCATTGCCGGAGATCTCGTCCACCAGCTCGCCCGGGGCCAAAAGGTTGTTGTTGACCCCGGCGAACTCCTTGGCCACCGAGAGCTGCACCCCGTCGAGGTTGTGGCCCCAGCCGTGGGGCAGCGACACCACGCCGGGCATCATCTCGTCGCTCACCTCAACGGGCACCTCGATGCTGCCGACCTCGGTGCTCACCCGGGCCACCGATCCTTCGGCCAGGCCGATCCCCGCCGCGTCGTCGGGATGCACAATTAGCGTGCAGCGGTCCTTGCCCTTCACCAGCACCTTCACGTTGTGCATCCAGGAGTTGTTAGACCGCACATGGCGGCGGCTCACCAGCACCATTCCGTCGTCGCGCCCCAAGCGGCGCTGGAGCCGGTCCACATCGGCGGTGATGTAGGGCGGGGCCATCTCGATGCGGCCCGACGGGGTGTGGAGGATCTCCGGTATCCGGGGCACCATCGGGCCGAAATCGAGGCCGTGGGGGTTGTTTTTGAAGTCCTGCAAGGTGAGTCCGTCGGGATTCTCGCCGTAGCGGTCGCCCCGATGGCCCACCCGGATCATGAAGTCGGTCATCCGCTCGGGGCCACCGGCGTCGTAGTGCGACAGCACATGGCCAGGATCGAGGCCGAAGAACGTGCAGAGCCCGGAGAAGAACCCGTCGTCGATGGCGCGCTCGTCGATCTCGCCGTTGGATTGGCCGCCCATCAGCGCGCCCACCCGCACGAGCACCTCCCACTCGTCTGGGCGGTCGCCGAACTCGAAGATCCGGTCCGACCAGTTGCCCGCGGTGCGGGCGGCCCATGACCAGATCATCTCGTCCCAGTGGGGCTGCTCCAGAGGCGACAGCCCGGGCAGGATCACATCGGCGTGGCGGGTAGTGGCGTTGACCCAGTTGTCGATGCAGATCATGGCATCCAGCATGGGAAGCACCTCATCGAGGCGACCTGCCTCGGGCGAGCTGATAACCGGGTTGCCGGCCACCACCACCAGGGCCTTTATCTGGCCCTCGCCGGGGGTCATGATCTCCTCCGACAAACACGACACCGGCACCTGGCCCAGCACCTCGGGGGCGCCCCGCACCCGGCTGTGCCAGCGGCCGAACTCGGGCTCTTTGGGTGCCTCGAAGTTGAGGGTGGCCATGGCCGGAGCCACCGGGGTGGCGAACATCATCCCGCCGGGCACGTCGAAGTTGGCGGTGAGCAGGTTCACCACGTCGATGAGCCACGAGGCCAGCGTGCCGAACTCCTGGTTGCACAGCCCGATGCGGCCGTACACGCTGGCGCTGTCGGCCGCGGCGATCTCCCGAGCCAGCCGGCGGATTTTTTCGGCCGGAATCTGGGTGGTCTCAACCACCATCTCGGGGGTCCAGTCGGCCACCAGGGCCCGCACCTCGTCGAGGCCGTTCACGTGGCCGGCCATGGTGCCCAGATCCACCAGATCCTCGTCGAACAGCACATGGCACAGGGCCAACAAGAAGGCGGCATCGGTTCCGGGAGTGATGGGCACCCACTCATCGGCGTGGTCGAAGGTGCCGGTGCGGCGGGGGTCGATCACCACGCACTTGCCGCCCCGCTCGCGGATCTTGTCCATCTCGCCCAGCACGTCGGGGCAGGCCAACAGGCTGCCCTGGGAGGCGTGGGGGTTGGCACCCATCACCACCAGGTACTGGGTGCGCATGATGTCGGGGGTGGGGAACGTCCAAGAGTTGCCGTACATGCACACCGACGACACGTTCTTGGGCCACTGGTCGACGGTGCCCGCCGAGTACCCCATCTGCACGCCCGACAGCATCACCAGCGCGCCCACGTAGCGGCTGATGGAGAAGTTGTGGGCCGCAGGATTGCCGATGTAGTAGGTCATGGCCTCGACGCCGTAGGTGTCGCGCACGCCGTGGAGCAGCTCCTCGCAGCGGGCATAGGCCTCTTCCCAGGTGGCCTCCTGGAAGGTGCCGCTGGAGTCTTTGACCAGCGGCACCCGCACCCGGTCGGGATCGGTGTGCAAATGCCCCAGAGTGGTGCCCTTGGGGCAGATGAAGCCCTTGCTCCACACGTCGTCGCGGTCGGGCCGGATGGGGGGCAACACCTTGGTGCCCTCGGTTTTGATCACCATCCCGCACATGGCCTCACACAGCGGACAGGTCCTCAAATGGGTCTTAACCTGGCTGCCATTGCCAGACGGTTCGGGGGCTGGGGTTTCGGCGCTCACGCCGGGGATTTTACTCACATGGGGCGAAAGCGGCTTCTGTCCGACGAACATGGCCGACAAACAACATGGTTGGAGTACTAACCCATACTAATTCATGTCACATTAGTAGCAATCACCCTGGATCTGCCATAGAGTTGCACTGTGGCAAAGGTGCTCACACCCCCAACTTGGACTGATCTGGCCTCAAAAGTCCCACCAGAAAATCATCACCGCGTGATTGAAGTGCTGACGTCAGGAAGGCCAATTGATCCCAAGGGCCGATACCTTCATTGGGACGAGATGCGGCACCGGACCCCTCCCGACGGCCTCACTCTAGACGAGTGGTGGATGGGCACTGCCTACAGCCGGTTCGCAGTTGCCCGCCCGCTACCTCTAACCAGTGTGACAGGAGAGCCGTTCCGGATCTCCAACATCGACCCAATACAGGAAGCGGTTCACCGCATCGACCAGTACGCCAGCGGGCAGATCCAGGCCGATGGCGCCATCGCCAACGTGCAGTCCAGCGACCGCTACCTGGTTTCTTCGCTCATGGAAGAGGCAATCACCTCCAGCCTCTTGGAGGGCGCCGCCACCACTCGGCGAGCCGCCAAAGAAATGCTGCGAACGAAGCGGTCACCCAAGACCCACGGCGAGCGCATGGTGTTCAATAACTTCAACGCGATGATCGCCGCCGAGCAGTTGGCCCGAGAGGGCCGCCCGCTGACGCCGGGGGATGTATTGGAACTGCACCGCATCGTCACCGACGGCACGTTGGACGACGAGTCGGAATCCGGGCGCATCCAGCAGCCCGGCGAAGAGCGGGTTGTTGTGGTTGACAGCGATGACACAGTGATTCATCGACCGCCGCCGGCCGAGGAACTCCCAGGACGGCTAGAACAACTCTGCGAGTTCGCCAATGGTGAGAACGTCGAAGGTTTCCTACACCCAGTGGTCCGAGCCATTGTCCTCCATTTCTGGGTGGGGTACGACCATCCCTTTGTGGACGGCAACGGGCGTACCGCCCGGGCGCTGTTCTACTGGTCGATACTGAGATCCGGGTACTGGCTGGCCCAGTACATCTCCATCTCTGCCATCCTGCGCAACGCTCCTGGGCAATACAAGAAGTCATACCTGAAGGCTGAGACTGACAGCAACGATGCCACTTACTTCGTGATCTACCAGCTTCAGGTCATGGAGCAGGCAATCGACAGCCTTCGGGACTACCTGGCCCGAAAGACCTCAGAGATCAATAACGTCAAACAGCGCTTGCGCAGTGTCTCCAGGCTCAACAACCGCCAACTCGCCATCATCAACGACGCCTTGCACGACCCCTCCCAGGTCTTCACCATCCAAGGCCAGGCACAACTGCACCGCGTGGTATACCAGTCGGCTCGTACCGATTTGCTCGCCCTAGAAGCCATGGGGCTTTTCGCCAAAGCCAAGTTGGGCAATCAGTTCGAGTTCTATGCGGTCGGCGACATCCAAGATCGGCTACATCACCTGGTTGAGGCTGAGAAGCAACAAATCGCGCACGAGGTTGAGGCTGCGGTACGACGAAGCTGACCGCATAGCCGCTGGATATAGAACGCGAACTACTAATCGATACTAATTGATATCAAATTAGTAGCAACTGTCCGTCCTTCCCTGGTCAGCGGAGTTGGTCTACGTAGGTGTCGGTGCCGGGGATGGTGGGGATGAAGGGGGCGGACAGGGCCAGGCTGGCCTTGGGGTGGGCGGCGAGGGCGGCGTGGTGGCTGGCGAGGGCGTCAGGGAAAACGTCGGAGGGGTCTTGGTCCAAGAACCACAGCAGACACAGGCGCTGGCCCACCTTGGCGGTGGGGGCCACCGGCGGGGTGCCGGGCTGTTCGATGCGGCCCTGGGCGAACTCGCGGGGGGCGAAGGCCAGACACATCACCGCGGGCGAGCCCGGCAGCACAGAGGGCAGGTGGTCGTCGACCAGCCAATCCTCGATGGCCTGCTGATCGTCGGGGGCGGCGGCGGCGATCACCTCCACCACCAACCCCGCGAAGGGGTGGTCGAGGGCCAAGTGGGGCTTCATGGGGCCGCTTCCGGGGCGGACCACCCCAAAGCGGTACTGGTGGAAGGCGGTGTACACATGGGTGCGCTGGGTGAATCCCCGTCCGTGGGGCATGAGGGCCTCGGCCATGGCCAAAAAGCTCCACCGCTCGGTGTCGTCCTCGTGGCCCGGTGTGCTCCAGTACAGCGAGATGTAGCAGCCGGCGTCGGGAGGGTGAAACGCCGGCTCGTCCACCTCCGGGCGCAGGTCGCGCAGCGCTTTGGGGGCCACCCAGCGGCGTCCGGCGAACACCCACGGACCGTGCATGGCCCCGGAGTAGAAATGGTCGTCCTCGTACCAGCGGTTGTACGCGTTCTCGTAGCCCTCGTGGGGCTCCACCATGGTGATGAGCGCGCCCCCTATGCCGTTGTCGTTGGGCAGGTGCCGCGCCAGCCGCTCATACACCGACCGGTCGGCCGGGGTCCGATCGGGCTCGCTGAGGGTGGACATGGAATGCCTCCTTTCGGTGGCGGGAGCGGAACTTAGGTGAGTGCTCCGGTGGCGGCTAGGGCGGTGATCTCGTCGTCGGAGAAGCCGAGAATCTCCGACATGACCTGCTGGGTGTGCTCGCCAACCAGGGGGCCGGCCCGCCAGGGGCGGGCGGGGGTGGCGGAGAACAAGGTGACGGGGCCGTCGAAGGTCATGGTGCCGATGGCGCCGTGGTCCAGTTCGATGAAGAACTCCCGAGCCACCAGGTTGGGGTCGGCGTAGAAGTCGCTGGCCCGCAGAGCCATATAGGCGGGCACGCCGGCGTTGCGGAGTTCTTGGGCAGCCTCGAAGCCGTCGCGGGAGACAAACCAGGCGGCCAAGATCTCATCGGCGGCCGCGGTCTCAGACCACCGGTCGTCCACCTTGCTCAACTCGGGCACCACCGAGCGCAGGGCTTCCCACTGCTCGTCGGTCTCGGTGGCCACCGCGCAGAAGCGCTCGGTGCCCGCTACGCGGTACACCCCATGGGGAGCGGCCCGCTCGGAGCTCAGCCCGGCCTGGGTGCGCACCCGGCCGCTGTCGCGAAATTCCAGCACCAGTGGGGCGAGAAAATGTATGGAGGCCTCAATCTGGGACAGGTCTATGTACTGGCCCTCCCCGGTGCGGTTGCGGTGGTGCAGTGCCGCGGCGAGGGCAGACAGGGCGTAGCGGGGGGATATGAAGTCGGTGTAGGCCCCCCAGGGAACATGGGGGGTCCGGTCGGGCCAGCCGGTGATGGCCGCGAAGCCGCCCAGACATGCCCCGTGGAGCCCGAAGCCGGTGTGGCGGGCCTCGGGGCCGGTCTGGCCCCGCATGCAGCTCGAAAGCATCACCGCGGCGGGGTTCAGCTCACGGACGCGCTCGTAGCCGAAGCCCATGCGGTCGGCGGTGCCGGGGGTGTAGTTCTCCACCACCACGTCGGCCCACTCGATCATCCGGTCGATGACCGCCTTCGCCTCGGCGATGGTGAAGTTGAGCCCCAAACCGAGCTTCGACTGGTTCATGTTGGCCATGGGGTGCCCGGCGCTCATCGGCGAGGCGTGGGGCAGATGGGGTGGAATCCAGCGCAGGGTGTCGAGGCGGGCCTCGGTCTCCACCCGGATCACGGTGGCCCCCAGGTTGGCCAGATCTTTGGAGATGAGCGGTCCCGCCGCGATCCACGACAAGTCGGCCACCTTCAGGCCTTCGAACAGCGAGCCTCGGGGAACCGCCCACACTTTGCCGTCGGCTGTTGGCCGGGAAACGGAATCGAGGCCGTCGAGCAACTCCTGGTGCTGGCCCAGCTCAGGGGCAAGATGGCGATAGACGATGGGGGTGGCCGACATCTTGGCGAACGGCCCGGCGTGAACGGCGCCGTCGATCTCCACCCAGAAGTCCCGGGCAGCCAGTTGGGGGTCGTCGGCCAGGCGGGCCGTGGTGAAGCAAGGGGCCACCAGCATCTTGCCGGCCACCGCCCGCTCCTGGATCTCGGCCTGGGTCTTGGTCTTGATGAACGCCAAGAGGTCGTTGATGGCAATGGCGGCTTGTTCAGGGCTCAGGGTCTTGTCGGCCAGCATCTCCAGCCAGGCGTCCCAGGCCACGTCCACCAGTCCGTCGTCGAGCGCGCCCTCTTCGATCACCCAGGCCATGAGCGATTTCATCCCCCGGTTGCCCTGCTCGCCCAGCACCAGCGTCATGCCCACATAGCCGTCGGCGCAGGGCTCGATCACCGGCATCGGCACACCGGGCACGATCTCGGGGTGGGTCGCCTCGGCCCGGTCGTCGCCTCGGCCGGGAAAGTCCTGGCCCAGGGCGGCGTAGCTGGTGATCGACATGAGCGACCACATCACCGCGGCCTGCATGGAGCTGTCTAGGTGCTGGCCCCCTCCGCTGCGGTCGCGCTCGCACAGCGCCATGGCGGCGTCGGCCGCGGCCTGCATGGCCCCCAGAAACGACGTCTCCGGGTATCCCACCGGGGTGGGCACCCGGTCGTGATCGCCCTGCATGGCCAACAGCCCGCCGGCGGCCGACAAAGTCAGGTCGACCATGGGAGCGGTGGCGTCGGGCACATCGAAGCCGAACGGGGTCACCGACACATACACCAGGGCGGGGTTGACGGCAGCCAGATCGTCGGGGCCGAGACCGAGGCCGGCCAGGTGGCCGGGGGCGAATGACTCCACCAGCACATCGGCACCCGCCACCAGGGCTCTGAGCTGACCCTGGCCTTCGGGGGTGTCGATGTCGCACACCACGCTGTGCTTGCCCAAGCCCCACGCCTCCCAGAACAGCGAGCGGCCGTCTTGGGCGAACGGCGGGGCAGAGCGGGCGTCGCACCCCCCGGGGGGCTCCACCTTGATTACCTCGGCCCCCAGGTCGGCCAGAGTCTTCCCGGTGGCTTCGGCCATCCGGGTGGACAGGTCAAGGATTCTTACGCCTTCGAGGGCGCCGCTCATCGTGGCGGCGCGGCGGTGGGGGTACACGCCATGAGCCCACAGTAGTGGGCGCAGAATGCAGGGACTTCGCTGGCAAAGCCGCCGGATTTTATCGGAATGCCGACAGGGGCCGTCGGCCATTCGAGCGACCGCGCCCTTGACAGATGTGGCTACTCTGTGGCGATGGCCGACCCGATGGTCGCAGCGATAGGGGTTCAGCCCGAGCCCGCCTCGACGGTGGACTACCGGTTGGTGCGGGCCCATGTGCTGCACCGCCTCAAGAGCGGCACCCGCATGGCCAGCGACGTGTGCGACGCCCACCCAGAACTGGTGCGGGCCGGCCGAGAGGTGGGAACCGCCGCGGGGGAGCAGTGCCCGGTGTGCCAAGGGGGCGATCTGGCTCTGGTGTCATACGTGTTCGGGCCCCGTCTGCCGGCCCACGGCCGCTGCATAAGCTACGCCGAGGAGATCGCCAAGCTGGCCCGGCGCAAGGGCCGATTCACCTGCTACGAGGTGGAGGTGTGCCCCGACTGCCGCTGGAACCACCTGCTCCGCAGCTACGTGCTCCAGCCCCGCTGACCGGCGCCGGTCGACTCCAACCCTGCTGCCTGTCCTGCTCTACCGCGGCTGGGGCCAGAAGGGTTGGGCCTGCTCCAGTTGGGCGGCCAGCTGCAACAGCAGGGCCTCGGCGCCGAAGGGGGCGATGAAGTGGCTGCCCACGGTAAGGCCCCGGTCGTCCCAGTGCAGCGGCACCGACATGGCCGGCTGGCCGGTGGCGTTGGCCATGGCGCAGAACGGGCTATAGGCACCTTGGCGGGCGCCCCACTCGGCCACATCGTCGCCGGTGGCCACCAGCTCACCCAATGGCGGCGGCACCCGGGCCAGGGTGGGGGTGAGCACCAGGTCGATCCCCGATTCGTGGTATTGGCCCATCATCCGGCCCATCAGATGGCTGTCCAGCACCGCCTGGGCGTATTCGGGGCCGGTGAGGGTGGCACCCCGGGCGGCCAGCGAAGCGGCCACCGGCTCCAGGTCGTCGGCGCCGGGGGGCCGTCCGCACTGGGCCTCCCGACGCACCATCAGCGCAGCGATGTTGGAGGAGGTGATAACCCCCTGCGGGCCGCCCATGCCCCGGCGCACCGGCAAGTCGGCCTCTTCCAACCGGTGTCCGAGCTCCTCGCACAGCGCCACCGCGGCGTCCAGCGCTCCCCGGGCTGTCGAGTCGAGCTCGATCCCGTCGGCCGAGCCGTCCCATACCGCGATCCGCAGCGAGGGCGGCGGGGCGGCAATGGCCGCCTCGAATGTCTGGTCGGGAGCAGGGGCCACATAGGGGTCGCCGGGGGCCAGGCCGGAGGTGAGGTCTAACAGCACGGCGCTGTCGCGCACCGTGCGGGAGATCACATGGGTGCAGGAATAGCCGCTCCACCCCTCGCCGGCGTCGGGGCCGAAGCTCACCCGGCCCCGGCTGGGCTTGAGCCCGAACAGCCCGCAGGCCGACGACGGGATGCGGATGGAGCCGCCCCCGTCGGAGGCGTGGGCCACCGTCAGCATCCCCGACGCCACTGCCGATGCCGCCCCGCCGCTGGAGCCGCCCGCGCTGCGGCCTACGTCCAGCGGGTTGGCGCACGGGCCGAACAGGGCGGGCTCGGTAGTGGTCGACAGGCCGAGCTCGGGCGAGTTGGTGCGGCCCACCAGCACCATCCCCGCCGCCCGGTAGCGGCGCACCACCTCGGCGTCGTGGTCGTCCACCGGCGCGTCGGCGAAGTACTGCGACCCGTGGGTGGTGACCGTGCCCCGCATGGCAAAATGCAGGTCTTTGATGGCGAACGGCACCCCCCGCAGCCGCCCGTCGGCCGCCGGCTCGGGCGCCACCACCGTGGTGATGGCGTTCAGCTCGGGGTTGTGCTCGTCGATGCGGGCCATGGTGGCCTCCAACACCTCGGCCTCCGACACCTCGCCGGCCCGAATGGCATCGGCCAGCCCTACTGCATCGCTCCGGTCCAACAAGTCGTCCATGTCCCCGAAGCTAGCGGCCAACCACCCCCTAGATGCAGGCGCGGGGTGGCGCGGGGGAGGGAGTGGTGGGCTATGGTTGGGCACTACCGCCGGCAGCCGGAGTGCGCTGGACGGGGAAGGAGAACGACGATGGGCACGAAGCTCACCGCGCTGGCTATCAGCAGACGCAAGCGAAGCCTGGGTGCCGACCCGCTCGTCATGCTCACCGCCTACGACGCGCCCAGCGCGCGCATGGCCGACGAAGCCGGCGCCGATCTAATTCTGGTGGGCGACTCGGTGGCCATGGTGGTGCTGGGCCACGACGACACCATGAGCGTGACCGTCGACGAGATGGCCCACCACGCCGCGGCGGTGGCCCGCACTCGCCCCCGGGCGATGGTGGTGGCCGACATGCCGTGGATGAGCTACCACGTGTCGGCCGCCGACACGGTGACCAACGCGGCCACCCTGGTGCGGGCCGGGGCCCAGGGGGTGAAGCTGGAGGGCGGATCGGAGCGGGTGCCGATGATCGAGGCCATCATCTCGGCCGAGGTGCCGGTTATGGGCCATCTGGGGCTCACCCCCCAGTCGATGCTGGCCCAGGGCGGCTACCGGGTGCAAGGGCGCAACAGCGAGGCTGCGCTGGGGCTGG
Organism: Candidatus Poriferisocius sp.; assembly: GCF_965208475.1. GTDB lineage: Bacteria > Actinomycetota > Acidimicrobiia > Acidimicrobiales > Bin134 > Poriferisocius. Next base: position 2,882,122 of record NZ_OZ242338.1, read on the forward strand.
TGGCCGACGCCAAGGCGCTGGCCCACGCCGGATGCTTCGCCATCGTGCTGGAGGGCATTCCCGCGGCAGTGGGCCAGATGGTCACCGACGCGGTGGACGTGCCCACCATAGGCATCGGCGCAGGCGGCGACTGCGACGGCCAGGTGCTGGTGATTCACGATGTGCTGGGGCTGGAAACCCGGATGCTCCCCCGGTTCGTGCGCCGCTACGCATCAATGCACGCCGACGGCGTGGACGCCCTGGCCCGGTTCGCGGCCGATGTGCGCGGCGGCGCCTTCCCCAATGCCGCAGAGTGCTACGAGATGGACCCCGACGAGGTGATCGCGCTCGGCCTGTACGGCCACCAGGGATAGCGGCCGCTCCCCGGCCCCACTGCAACTGTCACACCCTGCGAGATAATGGAGCCGATGCAGTGAAGTCCCGAGAAGTCCGGTAGGGTTTTTCCAAAACAAGACCCTGCCCCGGCGATCGGGGCCCCGGCTGGAGCCGGGACCGTAGGGAGGTGAAGCTCGCCATGCGAGCATACGAATTGATGATCATCATGGATGCGGGCGTCGAGGAATCCGATGTGGTCGCCCGTATCGAGCAGGTTGCCGAGAACATCACCTCCCAAGGTGGTCAGGTGATGTCTGAAGACCGGTGGGGCAAGCGCCGCTTCGCCTATGAGATCAACCATCAACACGAGGGCTACTATCTGGTTCTCGAGTTTGCGACCGAGACGCGCGACATGGGCACATTGGAACGTCTCCTCCGACTTGCGGACGATGTGGTCCGCCACAAGCTGATCCGTCTGCCTGACGCTGAAGCCGCACGACGCGGCCTGCTGGGCGGCGGTACTCCCCTGGCTGCGGCCGGGTAATTCAAGGAGACAGAGATGGCATTCGACAACACGGTTACCGTTACCGGGAACATCACCAGAGATCCCGAGCTTCGATTCACCCCCGGCGGCAGCGCCGTGGCCACATTCGGGCTGGCCTGGAACCGGCGCTGGCAGAACCGCCAGACCAACGAGACCGAAGAACAGGTGTCGTTCTTCGACGTGACCTGCTGGAACACCCTGGCCGAGAACGTCAGCGAGAGCTTGGTGAAAGGCACTCGGGTGGTCGTCAGCGGGCGAATGGAGCAGCGGTCTTGGGAGACCCAGGACGGCGACCGCCGCAGCAAGATCGAGATCATCGCCGACGAGGTATCCCCCAGCTTGCGCTGGGCCACCGTCGAGGTGATCAAGAACGAGAGGCGCGACGGCGGTGGCGGGGGCCGCAACCAAGGCGGCGGAGGCGGGCGCCCACCCCGTAACCAGCCACAGGGGTACGACCTCGACGAGGAGCCGTTCTAATGGCAAAAGGACTCAAGAAGCCGAGGGCCAAGGACAACAGCCGGCGCCGCAAGAAGAAGGTCAGCGTCCTCACCCAAGAGAGCATTGGCTACGTGGACTGGAAAGACATCAATCTGTTGCGGCGGTTCATGTCCGACCGGGCCAAGATCCGGGCCCGGCAGGTAACCGGCAACAACCAGCAGCAGCAGAAAGAGATCGCCCGGGCCATCAAGAACGCCCGGGAGATGGCGCTGCTGCCCTACAACAACCGGATCACCACCCAGCGCAGTGCAACCCGGTCGCGCGACGACAACCGCGTCGACGGGCCGGCCCCCCAGCCAACAGCCCCGCCACCAGGCCTGCGGGGGTCGCCGGAAGCAGACGGCGCCGAGATGGACGCCCCCGAGGCCGGCGGCGACGCAATGATTGCTGAAGCAGCCGTCGACGAGGTGGCAATACCGGCGCCGAGCGCTGAGCAGCCGGCGGGCGCGATGGGCGGCGGCGAGGAGACGGCGCAATGAATGTCGTACTGCGTGAAAGCGTGGACGGTCTGGGCAAGAAGGGCGATGTAGTGGAAGTGGCCGACGGCTACGCCCGCAACTTCTTGATCCCTGCCGGCAAGGCCTTCAAGTCCTCAGCCGGGGCGGAGCGCCAAGCGGAGCGCATGCGCCGCTCGCGTGAGTTGCGGGATGCCAAGGAACTGGCCGAGGCCCAGGAAATGGCCAGCAGGCTGGTGTCCACCCCCATCCACATTGCGGCTCGCGCTGGAGCGGAGGGCAAGCTCTTCGGCTCGGTAACCACCGCCGACGTTGTGCGGGCGGTGGCCGAGCAGGCCAACATCATGTTGGAGCGCAAGGCACTGTCCTCCGAGGGGATCAAGGAACTGGGCAGTCACATGGTGACGGCCAAACCGCATCCAGAGGTGGAGTTCCCCATCACCGTGGAGGTAATTGCCACCCAATAGCCCCAGGGAAGCCTACTTTGGCAAATCCCCAGGTTATCCACCCATATCCACGGGCCTTCCCCTAGCGGCCCACAACGGGGATCCGCGAAAGTAGTCAACCGTGGCCTCCGATTCGACCCCATATAACTGTCACTGGTCATCGGTACTCTGGGCACAGCTGTGAGCGATCCCTTCCAATACTCCGACGGCGGCGGCTACTCGTCCTCGCCGGGCCGCTCAGGGCGGGTGCCGCCCCATGACCTCGAGGCCGAGGAGGCGCTGTTGGGGGCAATGCTGTTGAGCCGCGATGCCATCGCGGATGCGGTGAACTTGATCCGCCCCGGACATTTCTATCGGCCTGCGAATGCTCATGTGTACGAGGCAGTGTGCTCGCTGTACGCCAAGGGGGAGCCTGCCGATGCGGTGACGGTGGCCGCCGAGCTGAATCGGCTGGGCTTGGCCGACAAAGTGGGGGGCAACGCCGCATTGGTGAGACTCCAGACCGGCACTCCGGCGTCGGCCAATGCGGCCAAGTACGCCAACATCGTGCATGAGGCTGCCACGCTCAGGAAGCTGATCGAGGTCGGCGGGGAGATCGCCGAATTGGGCTACGAGGGTGCCGACGATGTGGTCAAGACTGTTGACTCAGCCGAAGCGATGGTGTACCGGCTGGCCGCCGACCGCATGGGCGACACCACGGCCAGCCTGGCCGAACTCCTGCCGGCCAACTTGGAGCGCATCGAGAAGCTCTACGAGCAGGGCGAGGTCATCACCGGCACCCCCACCGGTTACAACGACTTGGACGCGATCACCAGCGGACTCCAGCCCAACACCCTCGTGGTGGTCGGTGCTCGGCCCTCGGTGGGGAAAACCAGCTTCGCCTTGGGCATGGCCGCCCACGCCGCCATCCGGGCGGGCAAGCCGGTGCTGGTCTTCTCGCTGGAGATGAGCCAACTCGAGATCAGCCAGCGGATCCTGTGCGCTGAGGCCCGGGTGGACGCCAGCCGGGTACGCACCGGCAAACTCACCGACCAGGACTGGACCGACATCAGCAACGCTTTGGGACGCCTCGCCGACGCGCCCATCTGGATCGACGACAACCCTGCGGTGACCATCATGGAGATCAGGGGCAAATCCCGGCGGTTGCGCAGCCAAACTGGCGACCTTGGCATGATCATCGTCGACTACCTCCAGCTCATGACCGGTCGCCACTCCGCCGAGAACCGCCAAGTAGAGGTCTCCGAGATCAGCCGAGGCCTCAAGATCCTGGCCCGTGAACTGCAATGCCCGGTAGTGGCGCTGTCCCAGCTTTCTCGGAATCTGGAGCAGCGCCAGGATAAACGGCCGATACTCGCCGACCTGCGGGAGTCGGGCTCCATCGAGCAGGACGCCGACATTGTCATGTTCTTGTATCGCGACGAGTTATACAACCCCGAAACCCAAGACGCCGGCATCGCCGAAGTACTGGTGGCCAAACACCGCACCGGACCTACCGGCAAAGCCAGCCTGGCCTTCATCAACAACCACACCCGCTTTGCCAACATGGCCCGGGGGGCGTAATCAGCGGGTGCTGTCAGGTTGATGGCCTATCGCCGGATGGGATAGGGCGCCCGTCGGTGTAGGAGATGGTGTTGTTGGGGGTGGCGGGAGTCCGGGGGCCCTCGAAGAGGATGCCGGTGAGGTTGAGGGGGTCGCAGGCGGCGATGTTGATGGTTTGGCCGGTGCGAGGACGGTGGACGGCGGTTTGGAGCTGTTCGGCCGCGGCGGGGAGGGCGAACTGCTCGCCGCTGAAACCGGTGACGAAGCGGCCGCCGCGGACCAGGCCTCTGTCCTCAAAGCGGCGCAGGGCCTTGAGGATCTCTCGCCAGGGAGTAGCGATGGGGCTGGCCGGGTGGTGGGCGAGGTCGCGAAACACCACACCCCAGCAGGTAAGCATTTGGTGCGCGGCGGCCTCGGCAAGGTCTTCAAGGGGAAAGTGCTCAGCCTGGGGAACGAGCGACCAGCGGCCGGGGGCGGCGGGGACTTGCTGCTGCTGGCTGTTATGGCCGCGATTGACGCGCATTGCCCGAGTTCTGAGAGCCTGCGAGCGGAGGCCCTGACCAGGGCGGTGGCGGGTGGGGCGGCGACTGGGGCGGCTCAGCAGCGACCGGACGGCGGCGAACCCGTCGGCGGTGAACAGGCCGAGGGCGACGCCGCTCCAGAGGGCCCGCTCGATGTCGTCGGGCAACCGGTGGGTGGCTGCGGCCAGGTCGGGCAGAAAACTGGCGCCTTGGGCAGCGAGGATGTCGGCGATTTCTTGGATGGGGCCGGATTCGGGGCATTCAAGATCGCGGGTGCGGGCGGCGGCCAGTAGCCAGGGAAGGTCTTCTCGAAAGGCAAGGGTGATGGGCGTAGCTTTTCGAGGGGCCATCGTGTTGGCCTTGGCGGGGGTAGTGGGCGGGCTGAGCCTGAGCCAGGCGAGCTCGCCGCGGTAGCAGAGCTCGTCGAGCCAGAGGGGGTTGTAGTCGGGCAGTCGCTGGGCGATGATCTGCTTCTCCCAGGTTCCGGCCGGGAGATCAAGGCCCTGGAGTTGCTCGAGGATCTTGGTGAGGCCGGGGCGGCCTCGAACCGTGGTGTCGGGAGTCAGGCGGTGCCAGTCGAGGAGGAAGCGCATGAAGTCTTGGGCGGAGGCGGGTTGGATAGAGGCGCGCTTTTGCCTTCGGGACAGGTAGGACATTCGTTGGAGCAAGCGTCTTGAGCACCATGTTTCGCGCGATCCACCGGCGTGGGGAGCACCCCCCTTTTTTTGTTGGTTGGGGGTGGGTTGGACCGGTAGGTGGTTGGCGCGCATGGCGGTGCCTTCGGATTCGAGGGCGGCCAATGACTGTTGGACGGTGGGGAGAGTCAGGGCAGTCTTTTTTGCCAGTTCTTCGGGGGTGGTGGGGCCGGTGATTTCTAGGTGGCCGCGGATCTTTTCTATTGCCATTTCGGGGGTTAGGGCGGTTTCGGACAGTTCTGTGGTGGTCCAGAGGGGGGTGTTGGTGGGGGATTGGATGGTTTGGGCTCGGCCTTTGGATTCGAGTTCGTTGTAGAGATCGGTCCATTCGGGGTGGGGGTGGGTGGTTACCAGTGTGGTCAGGAGGTCGTGGAGTTCGTCGGGGGTTCTTGGGTCGGGGGTTATTTCTTCGATTACTTGGGTTATGGCGTCGGGGGTGATTTGGGAGAGGGCTGGTTGGTCGAGGGTGGGGGGTTGGCGGTCGTTTCTTGGGCGGAGGCCTCTTGGGACGGTGACGGCGTTGGTGCGGCGGTCGACTATTTCGGCGTCGTCCAAGAAGGCATAGGGGCGGGCGTTGACGATCTCGTGGCTGAGCGGGGAGGGCTCAGCGGTGTCGCAGAAGTGGGTGCGGACCTGCCCGGAGCGGATATCGGTGAGGAGTTGTTTGAGGCCGTCGACGTCGAGGGCTTCGTGGAGAGTGTCGTGGAGGGTTTGGCGCACCAGCAGGTGGTCGGGGATCTCGATGGGTCCGGCGACGTTCTCCTGGCAGGCGGCGGCGCCGGGGAACACGGCGGCCATGATGTCGTCGGCCTCCATGCGCTGGATGGGGGGTGGGTTGCGCTTTCCGCCCCGGCTGCGGAGCACCACCAGCGCCCGGTTCAGGTTCCAGCGCCACCGGGCGGTGAACATGGGAGAGTCGAGCACGGCTTGGGTCAGCACCTCCTCCACCGAGTCCGGGTGCAAAAAGGCGGGGACGTCGCTGAGGGGGAAGCTGTGGTGGGGACCGAGCGACAAGATGATGGCGTTGTCGTTGGCCGCGGCCTGGAGCTCGAAGTCGAAGCGGCGGCACAAGCGCTTGCGCAAGGCCAGGCCGAAGGCCCGGTTGATGCGCCCACCGTAGGGCGAGTGGACCACGAGCTGCTGGCCGCCGGTGTCGTCGAAGAAGCGCTCGAACACGATGTCGGTGTGGGTGGGGACTGTGCCGAGGGAGGCTTTGGCCGCGGCTATGTAGGTGACGGCCTGCTCGGCGATCTCTGCGGTGGTGTCGTGGGTATGGGCCAACTGTTCGGCGGCACGGGCAAGGGCGATGTCGTCGAGGGGGTTGACTTCGGGGTCTTCGGGCAGGAGTTCTTTGATGGAGGCGCGCAAAGCGGACACCTGCTGGGACAGCTCGGTGGTGCGGGCGGGGGCCTCGCCGAGCCAGAAGGGGACGGTGGGCGGGGCGTCGCCGGCGTCGATCACCCGCACAGTGCCGGCAACCACCTGTTTGATGCGCCAAGAGTGGGAGCCGAGCAAAAAGATGTCGCCGGCCATCGACTCCACCGCCCAGTCCTCGTTGACGGTGCCGATGAAGGTGTCGTCGGGCTCGGCCACCACCCGGTAGTCGCCGTTCTCGCCGATGGCCCCACCGGAGGTGAGGGCGGCCAGCCGGGCGCCCCGTCGCCCCCGCACCTCTTGGTTGACGGAGTCGTAGTGAAGGTAGGCGCCTCGGGGACCCCGGCCGGTGACCACTCCCCGAGCAGCCTGCTGTATGGCCTCGTCGAACTGCTCTCTGGGGAGGCTGGCGAACGGGGCCGCCCTGGTGAACATCTGATAGAGGCCATCGACGGTGTGGTTGTCGTCGGCGGCGGCTTCGGCGATGAGCTGCTGCACCAAGATGTCGAGGGGGGCTTGCGGGGGACAGATGGCGTCGAGTTGGCCCTGGTGGACGGCACCGATGAGGGCGAGGGATTCGATGAGCTCGTCTCGGGTGAGGGGCCACAGGCGGCCCTTGGGTGTGCCGTGGCGGCTGTGGTTGGAGCGGCCCACCCGCTGGAGGAAGGTGGCAATGCTGCGGGGGGAGCCCACCTGGCACACCAGCTCGACCGGGCCGATGTCGATGCCCAGCTCCAGGGATGCGGTGGCCACCAGGGCCTTGAGATCGCCGGCGCGGAGGCGATGCTCGGTGCGGTAGCGGCGCTCAGTGGACAAAGAGCCGTGGTGGGCGGCCACCGCATCCTCGCCCAGGCGCTCGGCCAGTTGGTGGGCGATGCGCTCCGACAGGCGCCGGGTGTTGACGAACACGATGGTGGTGTGATGCTCTCCGATGAGGGTGGCCATGCGGTCGAGGATCTGGTCCATCTGGGCGTGGGAGATCACCGATTCGAGCTCGTCGTCGATCAGCTCCAAGCGGATGTCGAGGTTTCGCTGGTGGCCAGTGTCGACGATGGCGCAGCTGGGTTCGGCTGCGGCTGGGGCGGTGGCGGCTGCGGCGGGGGTTTTGGGGATGCCGGTGAGGAGGTTGGCGATGGTGGCGATGGGGTGCTGGGTGGCCGACAGGCCGATGCGGGTGGGGCGGTTGTTGGCCACGTGTTCTAGGCGCTCGAGGGTGAGGGCCAGGTGGCTGCCCCGCTTGTCTCGGGCGGTGGCGTGGATCTCGTCGACGATCACCGTCTCCACGGTGCGCAGCACCTCGCGGCTCTTGGCCGCGGTCACCAGCAAATAGAGCGACTCGGGGGTGGTGACCACGAAGTTGGCCGGCTTTTTGATCATGGCGGCCCGGGTGTGAGCCGGGGTGTCGCCGGTGCGCACCGCCACCGTCAGCGGCGGAGGGTCGAAGCCCTGTTGTCGGGCTATTTCAGCGATCTCGGCCAGAGGGCGCTCCAGGTTCTCGGCAATGTCGGTGGCCAGGGCTTTCAGCGGCGACACGTACACCACCTGGCTGGCCTTGGCCACCGTTTGGCCAGCGGCGTGGCGCTTATAGAGGTTGTCGATGGCGATGAGGAACCCGGCCAGGGTCTTGCCCGACCCGGTGGGCGCGGCGATCAGCGTGTCTTTGCCCGACGCAATAGCCGGCCACCCCTGAGCCTGCGCCTCAGTAGGCCCCCCCGGAAACCGCCCCTCGAACCAAGCCGCCACCGCCGGGTGGAACTCATAGCCGATGTCGGCGACCACGCGGGGCGCAGCATGAGTCGGAAAAGCCACAGCCAAAGAGTACCGGGCGGTTGTGACAGGCTCAGCGGGTAGCGGGCGGCCTGACGGAAATCTGGGGATGAAAGATAGTGATGTGTGTATAGTTAGGCGTATGCCACGGATGCAGGTTTATTTGCCGGATGATCTACATGCGGCGGTCAAAGAGCACGGATTTCCCGCCTCTGAGATGCTGCAGAAGGCCGTTCGGGAGGAGATTCGACGACTTGAGCTGATCAAGGCAGGTGAGGAGTACTTGGAGGAGCTGCGGGCCGAGGTAGGGCCTTCTACACCAGAAAGCGAGGCCTGGGCTGAGGAAATCGTAGGACAGATTGTCCGCCATTCCGAGCAGACCGCTAGCTAGTGACACTCGTGGTTGATTCGGGCGGAGTCTCGTTTCTCACTGGCACAACACTTGAAGCGGCTGATGTAATCCGAGGGTTCCAGCGCGAAGGGCTTTGGCCACCGGTGGTGCCGTCACCTGTGTTGGTTGAGTGCATGCAAGGTGACGCAGGAAAAGACGCCAGAGTCAATCTGCTTCTCAAATCATGCGAAGTAGTGGAATTGATTGACATCGGATTGGCCCGGAGGGCCGGTTGGCTTCGAACTCGTGCCCAGAGAGGCTCAGCGATTGATGCTCTTGTAGTTGCCCTGGCCGAACCAGGAGGTTCGGTGCTCACCTCTGATTCCGGCGATCTACGCGCCTTGTCGGCGTACGCCCAAGACGTGCGCATCGTTTCGATTTAGGAGACAACGCGGGTGGGATCTACTTGGGGTGGGCGGATGTCGAGGAGGGACTATGACGCTCGGTGGGAGCGGCTGGCCGCTGAGGGGCACAACCCGCATGGGGAGGCCGACTTTGTGGACTCGCTGCTGGGGGGCTTGGGGCGGGTGCTGGACGCCGGGTGCGGGACGGGGCGGGTGGCTGTTGAGCTGGCCCGGCGGGGGTATGAGGCCGTGGGGGTGGACGTCGACGACGAGATGATCTCGGGGGCTCGGGCCAAGGCGCCGGAACTGGCGTGGCACCAATTCGACCTGGCCTCGTTTGATTTGGGGGAGACGTTTGACGCGGTGGTGATGGCGGGCAACGTGCTGCTGTTCACCGCGCCGGGCACTGAGGCCGCGGTGGTGGGGCACTGCGCCGCCCACATCTCCTTCGGCGGCACGCTGGTGGCCGGGTTCCAGCTACGGGGCGGGGGCTACGGGCTAGATCGCTACGACGCCGACTGCGATGCGGCTGGATTGGCCCTTTCGGAGCGGTATTCGACTTGGGAGCGGGGGGCGTGGGCCGGCGGCGACTACGCCGTGTCGGTCCACCGCTTGGTGTAGGCGCGCTTGGATACAGGCGCGAGACTGGGGGGGTGCTGGGTGGGCCGGAGATCATCACGTTCTTGCTGCTGGCGCTGGGAGGTGCGCTGGCGGTGGGCAACATCGCCGCGCTGATCAATCCCGAGGGGCCCCGACGGCGGGCACAGGGTCCGCCGCCCCCGCCGGGCGCTCCCGATGAGCCGGTCAAGCCGAAGGTGGGGCGCAGCGTGGTGATGATCATGGTGGGCCTGGTGATCGTGATATGGGCCATCGCCAGCCTCATCGGGGGGTGAGCCTTCCCGCCCGGCGCAGGTGGGCGGGATAGGGTCGGGTGGAGTATGGCCTTGTTGGATGTGGCGGGGGTCACGGTGCGGTTTGGCGGGGTCACCGCGCTGGCGGACCTGTCGTTCACCGTGGACGAGGGCAGCATCTGCGGATTGATCGGGCCCAACGGGGCGGGAAAGACCACGCTGTTCAACGTGGTCAGCAGGGTGTACGACGCCCAGGATGGGACGGTGGCCTTCGAGGGCGCCGACCTGCTGGCCCGCCCGGCCCATGCCATCAGCGGCCTGGGCATCGGCCGCACGTTTCAGAATCTGGCGCTGTGGCCGGGCATGACCGTGCTTCAGAACGTGATGGTGGGCGCCCACCACCGCTCTCGGATCGGCGCTCTGCGGGCCGCTCTGCGGTGGGGGTCGGGCCGGGAGGAGGCCGAGCTGGCCCGAACGGCGTGGGATGCGCTGGACGAGCTGTCGTTGACCGACGTGGCCTTCCACCCCGCCGCCGGGCTGCCGTTCGGCACGCTCAAGCGGGTGGAGCTGGCCCGGGCGCTGGTGGGCAGGCCCCGGCTGTTGCTGCTGGACGAGCCGGCCACCGGTCTTACCCAGACCGAGGTGGGCGAGCTGGGCGAGCTTTTGGTGGCGCTGGCCGAGCGGCATTCGCTGACGCTTCTGTTGGTGGAGCACCACATGGGGATGGTTATGGGGGTATCTGACAAGGTGGTGGTGCTGGACTTCGGGGCCAAGATCGCCGAAGGCTCCCCCGCCGAGGTGCAGAACGACCCCGCGGTGGTGGAGGCTTATCTGGGAGCCCCGCAGTGAGCGCTCCCTATTTGGAGGTGCGGGGGCTGAAGGCGGCCTACGGGAACATCCAGGTGCTGCACGGGGTGGACTTCTCGGTGGCCGAGGGGCAGATCGCGGTGATTTTGGGGGCCAACGGGGCGGGCAAGACCACCACGCTGCGGGCGCTGTGCGCCATGGTGTCGACCGAGGGGTCGATCAAGCTGGCCGGCGAGGAGTTGGCCGGGCACCGCACCGCCGAAATCGTGCGGCGGGGGGTGGCCCATGTGCCCCAAGGGCGGGGGACGTTCCCCGATCTCTCGGTGGAGGAGAACCTGATGGCCGGGGCGTTCGTGCGCTCCGACGCAGAGGTGCGGGACGACGTCGAGCGGTGGTACGAGACCTTCCCGGTGCTGGGCGAGCGGCGCAATCAGGCCGCCGGATCGCTGAGCGGGGGGGAACAGCAGATGCTGGCCATCGCCCGAGCCTTGATGCTGCGGCCATCGCTGCTGCTGTTGGACGAGCCGTCGCTGGGGTTGGCGCCGATGATCACCCGGTCCTTGTTCGAGCAGCTCACTGTGATCAATGCCACCGCCGGCACCACCATGCTGGTGGTGGAGCAGAACGCCAGCCTGGCGCTAGGAGTGGCCGATGTGGCCTACGTGCTGGAGGCCGGGGAGGTGGCGCTGTCGGGCCCCGCCGACCAGCTGGCCGCCGACGACAACGTCCGCCGGGCGTACCTGGGGTATTGAGCGATGGTTGTTGTCGCATCGCTGCTCGGGGTGTTCGACATCTCGCTGGACAAGCTTTCCGACGGCGAGCTGTGGCTGGCCCAGTTCTTTAGGGGGCTGAGCGACGGAGCTACCTATGCGTCGGTGGCGCTGGCGCTGGTGATGATCTACAAGTCCACCGGGTTCATCAACTTCGCCCAGGGCTCTTTGGCGCTGTTGGGGGTGTATATGGCCTACATATTCAGCGTGGAGCAGGGGCTGCCGGTGGCCGTCGCGGTGGTGTGCGCCATGGTGGCCAGCTCATTGGTGGCAATGTTCATCGAGCGGGTGTTCATCCGTCCGTTCCCGCCCGACCATGTGCTGCCGTTGGTGATCGTGACGCTGGGGCTGTTGTTGATCATCGACTCGGCGGTGGGGATCGTGTGGGGGTTCCGCACCCGCAGCCTGCCCAGCATGTTCCCCAGCGGAGCGCCCATCGAGTGGGGCATCGCCCAGCTCACCTGGCGCACCATCGGCAACCTGGGCACAGTGTTCGCGGTGGTGGGGCTGTTGTATCTGCTGTTGTCGCGCACCAGGGTGGGGCTGGCCTTTCGGGCGGTGTCGTCGAATCTGGAATCGGCCCGACTGGTGGGCATCCGGGTGGGGCCCACGCTGGGATTCGGCTGGGCGCTGGCCGCGGCCATCGGCACCCTGGGCGGGGCACTGGTGGTGCCCGACCTGCTGCTGGAGCCCTCCATCATGCTGCGGGTGCTGATCTTCTCGCTGGCCGCCGCGGCGTTGGGCGGGCTCGACTCCATGATGGGGGCGGTTGTCGGTGGATTGGTGGTGGGGCTGGCCCGAAACCTCTTGGTGACGTTCTTGGACCTGAGCGAGCTGGCCCTGGCCACCGCGGTGGCGGTGATCTTGGCGGTGCTTTTGGTGCGGCCCACCGGCCTGTTCGGATCGACCCGGGTGGAGCGGGTGTGATGGCGGCCAAGTTGGGCGTTGTGGCCGCGGGCAGCCGGGCACACCGGAGGCGCCAGATCATCGGGTGGGCGCTGTTCGCCCTGGTGGTGGTGCTGATCCCGTTTCTGATCGCCGACACTTACAGCCCCACCATCTTCGGCAACCGCTACACGGTGGGGCTGGGCAACTTGAGCCAGGCCATCGGGCTGATGGTGGCCGTTTTGGGGCTGAACATCGCCACCGGCTACAGCGGGCAGCTCTCTTTGGGCCACAGCTTCTTCGTGGGCTCGGGGGCTTACCTCACTGCGGTGCTGGTGAATGAGTTTCACTGGTCGTATGTGTCCACCCTGGGAGTGGTGGTTCCGGGGCTGTTCGTGTTCGGGGTGCTGTTCGGGGTGCCCGCCCTGCGGATCCAGGGGTTGTATCTGGGGCTGTTGACGTTTGCGGTGGCTGCGGTGTTCCCGTCGATCATCCGACTCGACAACGTGGCCGACCGCACCGGGGGCAGCAACGGGCTGTTGATAGACAGCGATCTGGTGGCGCCGACGTGGGCGCCCATCGAGAAGGTGACCGAGTGGCTGCACGCCATACCCGGGGTGGGTTCTCGGGTTCCCGACGGGTTGACCGGCCGCCAGGAGGAGGCGGTGTACAAGTACTTCTTACTGATGATCGTGGCGCTGGTGTGCTTCTGGCTGGTGCGCAACATCCTGGCCGGCCGGGTGGGGCGGGCCTTGGTGGCCATTCGGGACAACCCGCTGGGGGCGGCGGCCAACGGGGTGAATCTGGCCGCTTACAAGACCCTGAGCTTTGGCATCAGCGCCGCGGTGGGCGGGGTGGCCGGGACCATGCTGGCCATGCACTCGGGGTTCGTGGGGCCCGATGAGTTCGGCTTTTCGATGGCCATCTTGTTGATCGTGGGGCTGATCGTGGGCGGCTCGGGAACCCTGCACGGGGCGGTGGTGGGCGGGCTGGCCATCCAGTTCGTGCCCCACTGGTCGAGCCAGACCCAGACTTTGCCGGGCACCGACGTAGCTTTGGAGGGGCCCTACGGAACCGCCATATTGGGCGGCCTTTTGATCGTGATCATCTTTGCGCTGCCCGGCGGGGGGGCCCACGGATTCCGAAAGGTCAAGTCCCGGCTGATGCCGGTGGCGCCCCAGCCGCCTGGGGGCTGAAATTGTCGCTGTGGCCGCGTAGGGTTACAGGACCGCTCCAACCGAAGAGCCCATCTCAGGAGGGATGACCCCATGTCGAAATCTTGGCGAATCTTGCTCGCGCTGTTTGTTGTGCTCGCGCTGGTGGCCAGCAGCTGCGGCAACGACGACGATGGCGCACCGGCGTCCGAGCCGGTGGAGCCCTCCGATCCCAACATCGTGGAGCTGGGCGGCGGCGCGGTGATCGACGTCGGCGAGTGCCCTGATGAGTGGGACAACTACGGCGGGGTTACCGACACCGAGATCCGCTTCGGCAGCAGCTTGCCCCGGTCGGGGGCTTTGGCCGGATTCGGCACCATCGCCGACGGCGTCGGCCTCTACTTCGACGCAGTCGGGCCCATCGAGGGCCGCAACGTGGTGATGGTGGCCCGGGACGACGGCTACGTGCCGGCCCGCACGGTGACCAATGTGGAGGAGATGATCGACGTCGAGAACCTGCTGGGGTTCGCCGGGATTCTGGGCAGCCCCAACAATCTGGCGGTGCGCGACACGCTCAACGAGAACTGCATCCCGCAGCTCTTCAACCTGACCGGGCTGCCCGAATGGGGCGACCCCACCAACTACCCGTGGACCACTGGCGCGCTGATGTCGTATGAGACCGAGGCCCGAGTGTGGTGCCAGCACATAGCCGACGAGATCGGCTCGGGCGCGACGGCCGCGGTATTGGCGCTGGGCAACGACGCCGGCGAGGCGTGGCGAGTGGCCTTCAATGAGTGCGCTCCCGAACACGGCATCGAGATCTTGGACGAGATCAAGCACGACCCGCAGGCCGACTCGGTGGGCGCTGATGTGATCAACTTGGCGGCCAGCAACGCCGACGCTCTGGTGGTGGCCTCTTCGGGGGCGTTCTGCCCGCAGGCAGTGGCCACTGTGGCCAGCCTGCCGTGGGAGCCGATGATGCTGGTGGCCAACGGGTGCCAGAGCATTGCCTTGTTCTGGGTCCCCATCGGGCCGCTGGCCAACGGGGTCCGGATGGTGAACACCCAAAAGGACGTGTCCGACTCTTCGTTGGCCGACGACGAATGGGTGCAGTTCGTGCGCGACGCGCTGGAGGCCCAGGGCATCGATCCCGAAGCCGCTTCCCACGCCTTGGGCTATATCTTCGGCGAGGTATTGCACGAGGTTCTTTTGGACGCGGCCGGTATGGACGGCGGCATCAACCGGACCAATGTGATGCGGGCCATGTGGCGGATGGACTTCGACTCCCGTGGTGCGCTGGGCAATTCCCCGCGGCGCATGGACGGGGCCAACGACTCCTACATGGTGGAGGCCGGTCGCATGGAAGAGTTGGTGGTGGACGCCGATGGCGCCCGCTACCTGCCCGTCAGCGACGTGATCTCCTTCGAGGGCGAAACCGGCACATTCGGGAATTAGGAGACGGTGATCGGCACTGAGGAGTAGCCGGCTACGTTGGACATCTGCACCCGGCGCAGGCAGGATTCCTGCACCTCGAAGGCGGGCCAGCGCCGGGCGATCTCCTCGATGGCCACCCGGCTCTCCAATCGGGCCAGGGCCGCGCCCAAACACACATGCAGGCCGTGGCCCAGCCCGACGGCGAGACCGGCCTCGCGGGTGATGTCGAATTTGTCGGGATCGCCGTAGCGGCGGGGGTCGCGGTTGGCCGACCCGGTGATCAGAAACACCGGCTTGTGCTTGGGGATGGTCACCCCGTGCCATTCGGAGTCGACCATTGAGTAGCGGCCCTGGTACTGCGAGGGGGCCCAGTAGCGGAGGATCTCCTCCACCGCGTTGGCGATGACGGCGGGGTCGTCGAGCACCTTGGCCCACTGATCCCGATGGCGATGGAACAAGACCACGGCGTTGCCCACCAGCTTGGTTACCGTCTCGGAGCCCGCTGCGGCCAGCAGCGTTCCAAACTCGGCGATCTCCGCGTCGTTGAGTTGGGCCAAGTCACCGTCTTCGGTCTCCACCTCGGCCTCGATCAGCGCGGAGAGCATGTCGTCGGCCGGGTTTTGGCGTTTCTTCACCGAGAGCTCATACAGGTACATCCCCTGGGCCATGCCCCCCTCCCGGGCAGCTTGGCTGCCCAGGGCCGAGCCTTCTTCCCGGTGGAGCATGGCGTCGGTCCACAGCCTGATTTGCTGGCGGTCTTCGGGGGGCACGCCCAAGATGCTGGAGATGATCTCGACCGGAAACGGAGCGGCGAACTCCTCGAGGATGTCGAACTGGCGCCGGCCCATGAGCGGGTCGAGATATCCGCTGATGATCTCCCTCACCAGCGACTCGTAGTTGCCGATGGAGCGGGGGGTGAATGAACGGGACACCAGCTTGCGATAGCGGGTGTGGCGGGGCGGGTCCATGGAGATGATCGCGCCTGTGTCCGCTGGCTGGCCCGAGGCCAGCTGCTCGTAGGTCTGGCCGTGGGTGGAGGTGAAGGTGGCGTGGTCGCGGTGGCCGGCCACCACATCGTCGAACCGGCTCAGGGCATAGAAGTCATACTGCTCGCTGTAGTAGCAGGGGGCATGGTCGCGAAGTGCGGCATAGGTGTCATAGGGATCGTCAAAAAAATCCCGGCTGAACGGATCGAACTCAACGGTGGTGGCTTGCCCCATAACCCCAGTATTGACCATCCGCCGACAACCGCCAATCGGCGCGCCTGCGCGCTGTCATTTGCCGGCTAGGTCAGTGGCTGGTGCGGTAGTCGCCGAACTTGGAGTCGCGCTCGGAAAGGGTGGTGGTGAGGCCCTTCTTCTGGATCGAGGCCACGAAGTCGGCCATGGCCTGGGTGTGGGTGCCCAGCGCGCACAACTCGGTGCCGGCCCGGATGCCGGCCCGCATGCCCATGTGCTCCATCTGGCGGTGTACCAGGCGCTTGTTCATCTGGAGCAGCTCGGCGGGCACCTGGGCAATGCGCTCGGCGATGTCGAGCACGGCGTCTTCCAGCTCGTCTTCGGGGTAGGCGGCGTTGGCCCAGCCCCTCTCCACCGCTTCGATGCCCGACACGTAGTCGCCGGTGAGCATCATCTCCATGGCCTTGCGCATGCCCATGAACCAGGCGTGGAAGTGCATGTCGGGCACGCCGAAGCGGACGGCGGGATAGCCCATCTTGGCGTCTTCGGCCATGTACACCAGGTCGCAGCCGGTGGCCAGCTCACTGCCCCCGGCCAGGCAGTAGCCGTGGACCTGGGCGATCACCGGCTTGGCCAGATCCCATATGCTCATCCAGCCCTCGGTCACATGGCGGGGCCACTGGCCCTCGCCGCCGGGGGTGTAGAAGGGCAGCTCGTAACCCTCGTTGCCTCCAGAGAGGTCGTAGCCCGCAGAGAACGACGGGCCGGCGCCCCGCACGATGCTGACCTGGACGGTGTCGTCTTGGTCAGCATCGGTCAAGGCGTCGAGAACAGCCCCCCGCAACGGGTGGATGAGGCTGTTGCGCTTCTCGGGGCGATTCATGGTGATGCGCCGGACGTTGGGCCGGGGGTTGTCGATCAGGACAATGTTGTCGCTCATGGCCGCCAACCGTAACCTGCGGGCCGATGTTTGCTCTCACCGCAGCGGCCCCGGTTTTCCTGCCATGAGCGGTCCGATGCTGATCGACTCCACGAAGGGCGCCCGGGTTGCGCTGCACGACTTGGGGGGCGACGGGCCGCCGGTGCTGTTGACCCACGCCAACGGGTTCTGCGGGCGGATGTGGCAGGCGGCTGCCCGCGAGTTGAGGCCGATGGCCCACTGCTGGGCGCTGGACTTCCGGGGCCACGGCGACAGCGTGTCGGCCCCCGGTGAGGATTACGACTGGGGCGGGATGGCCGACGACGTGCTGGCCGCGGTGGAGGCGATATATCCGACGCCACGGCTGGCGGCGGGCCACTCTTTGGGCGGGGCGTCCATTTTGAAGGCCGAGCAGGCCCGGCCGGACACCTTCGAACGGGCCTGGGTGTATGAGCCGGTAACCATTCCAGCCATCGCCCTACCCCGCGACGGAGTGAGGGCGCTGGGGGACATCGCCCGGATGCGCAAGGAGTTCTTCGATTCGCGCCAGGCGGCCTATGACCGGTACGCGAGCCGGCCCCCGTTCAACTTGTTGGACCCTGAGGTGCTGTGGGCTTATCTAGACCACGGCTTTCGAGAATTGCCCGACGGCACGGTGACCATGAAGTGCCCCCGCGAGGTGGAGGCCACCATCTTCGAGAACGCCGACCGGTCGGCGTTCGAACGGCTGGGCGAAATTGCTGCTGCCGTAACGGTGGCGACCAGCACCGACACCGATCCCCCGGCCATGGTGGCCCCTTACATCGCCGAATCCCTGCCCAACGCCACCCTCGAGACCTTTGAAGACCTCACCCACTTCGGCCCTCTCCAAGATCCCCCACGAATCGCCGCCTCTATCGCCTCCGCCCTGTTCGGGGATTGAGGCAGTATGGGGGCATGGACAACATCGATTTCGGCGATCTGAACTATTTGGCGATCTTGGTCGCCGTGGTGTTCAACCAGCTCTTGGGAGCGTTGTGGTACGGGACCTTCTCCAAGCCCTGGATGGCCGAAACCGGGATGACCCAGGAGAACATCGAGGGCATGAAGGGGACGCCGCAGCAGTGGGTGCCCTACGTGGTGGCCATTGTGCTGGCCATCGTGTTCACGCTGGGCTTGGCGCTGCTGGTGCAGGGCATGGAAGCCACCAACGCCGGGGAGGGACTTGGACTGGGGGTGCTGGCCTCCGTGGGGTTCGTGCTCACCTCACACGGCGTGAACTACGCCTTCGAAGGTCGCAGCCTGAAGCTGCTAGCCATCAACTCCGGGTATCCGCTGATCTCCTACGCAGTTATCGGGATAGTACTGGCGGTTTGGAACTGAATTTCCTCCGGGCGCCGGCTAGTCCAAGAGCACAAGACCGAGTTCGGCGGCGGTCGCGAGATCGTCTTCAGTGAGCACCTCGGCGTCGGTTAAGCGAGCCAGTCTTCGGAGTCGAGCGTAGGTGTACCGGAGGTCCTGAACAGGAGAAAACCACTTCACCAACGTCTTCCCAACCCACTCTCGCAGCTCGTCGCCAGCTTCGGAGATAGCGTGCTCGACAGCGTCGAAGTCACATCCTTGGACGAGGCGAACAAGGTCGTGGATGTCGGAGCCGACCTTCTCTGGGCTGTTGCCTCGCGAGCGTCGCGGGATAGCCACAGTCTTGAGCACAATGAGGGCTGGAACTGTTGCGATCGGAGCGCTCGCCTCCGCAATGATGTCTCGGCCCTCAACGACCTGGAGCCCTGTCCATTCACTGGTAGCCAGAGCCATGTGTCGAGCGAGCGCGAAGGCCCGCTCGCCGGGTTCGATCGGCAACGAGACGTTGGCCGTGTCTGCCATAACGTCGACGACAACATTCGTGCCGTCTTGGTCGAACTGGAGCTTGGCCGCGTTTAGGCGCTCAGCATCTAGTTCTGTGACGAGGATTTCGACGAGCGATGTCTGGTCTCGACTCACCGTGTCGAGGTCGTTGGTCAAGCGATGGACGTGGTTGATGCGGATGTTGACGGCGAAGCCGCCGACGACCGACCACTGGGGTTCTGCCGGAAAGCGTGTCAGCGCGTCGACAAATGATCGAATGCGGCCGCCTCGGTCGCCCACGAGGATGATGGCGTCACCAGGCACGCACGATCCCTGTGGGCTCCCACCGCTCGAGGGTTTCGAGGCCGCGGGCGCGGTCTTGGGCTATGTCGAGAGCTACGACGACGTGGTTGGCTACCGGCCAACTCTCCCCCGTTGTGCTCGAGTGGTCGACACGTCGGAGGCAGGCGAGCCGGGCCGGTGCCACGGCAATGGTGCAGGCGCGGGTCGCGGAGTCGGGTGCGTCCCCGAGAATCGACCGCGCAGCACGAAGCTCTGACTCGGTAGGCACGTAGAAGTCGGCAGGATGGTCCCCGCGTGCGACGATGGGCATACCCCACGACGCGGCAGCGAGGGTGTCTGTGAGGGCCCATCCCATTGCGTCCTCGGGTTGGTCGAGCCCGAGCCTAAACCGCATTGCGTTTCGGGTACCAGGGTCGGGCACGGTTGCCAGTGGGACAGCTCGTCTTCGCCACATACCCATGAGTTCAAGGAAGAGATCCGGAACTATGGCCTCGCCAGAAGAGGTAAGGAGACCGACGTCTCGTAGGCCCGCCATGGCGGTCGAGACAGCGCTCGGGGCTCGGTTTATGTAGCGGGCAGTCTCACGGACACCGTGCGGCTGGTCGGGCGTCAGTAGACATGCGATGGCCACCTCCTTGACGACTTCGCTGTTGAGCGATCCACTAAAGCGCGGGCTGCTGGCGGACTCGGACCCGACGATCGTGTCGATGACTACCGGTGGCTCGACGATGCGCAGCTCACCACGCCGATCGAAGTAGTTAATTCCTGCCTTCCGAAACGCCTGCTTGGCATCCGAGGCGATCCGATCAGCGACGACAACCAAGTGCGGGCGATGTCCAACTGTTCGCGCGAGTCGCTCTCCGTGTGCCGCCGTGACTACCGACTTGAACTCGATATCAAGTCGATGACCGGCCACATCCAGCACGGCGTCAGGGCTGACATCGGCAATCAAGGTCTCTGTCGAGACGACATCGGCACTGACCCCGATGCAACCAAGAGCGGTAATCAGGCTGTCAAGAGCTTCTCGTTCGATCTCAGCACTGGTCTTCCGTGGAATGGTGCCAGCCTACCAGCGTTCTGTGTTCTTGCACACAAGAACACAGAACGCCTCTTGGTTGACCCCAGACGAAGCAACTCGGGGTGACTGTCCTGGAGCCGTACGCGGTAAGTCATGCAACCAGGGCCTGAAGCCGGCCAACAGCCGCGTCCCACGGGTAGGTACTCGGGCTGGGCGGATTGAACTTGAACTCCTCATTAGCTTGGGGGTCATGCCAGAGCCCTTCGCCGAGTTCGTAGTCAGCAAAGGCAACCGTTCCAGTCTGTGCGTGTTTCACGCGGAGGTACTGCTCCTCGGGTAGGAGACGGGCAAGCTCAGAGAAGATCCGTAGCGTCGCTGATGAGTGCAGCCCGACATGCGGATCGGAGATTTCGAAAACGTCTACAAAACACTCTCCGAGGTCCCCACGGTTGACCATTCGACTCTTTCGACTCACAGCGCTAGCACGACAACCCGCGATCCCGGCAACCGCACCGATAATTTCGCGGTCGGGCGTATACCCTGCCAAGCCAACGAGATCAGCGATGAAATCAGCGAGAGGCAGCGGGTCTGTACCAGTTCCACTAACCACCGCAGCGTCATGAACCGATGCCGTACCAAAGCCACCGAGATCATGCATGAGGAACAAGCGCCACTGGTCGCGCACACGCACTACCTCCGTATCCTCGAACTCACGCGCGACGTCATAGGACTGGTGTACGGACGCGAGCAACACGGCCTCGGCGTCATGAGCATCAAGGATATCGATCGACAAGAGCTGCTCTGCCTGGCTCATTGCCGTCAGATAGCCCGATCCGTCGGCGTCACCCCAGAAGAACTTCCAGAGTTCGAGCTGGGCATCAACTGCAAACCGCCGGTCCATTAGTTCTAGCTGGGCGAGCTTCCAGCACAGATGGTTAAACACGACGTAGCTCGGCACGATCACGCTTGGTCCTACAAGCCGGGTGAACTCGATGTCGGTCAGCCCCTTCACGAAGCGCTTGACGAAGCTCCGGAAATGCCTTCGTATTCGAGTCCGGGCATTCATTCGACGATGTTCCGCCTCAGCCAGTTCGGCTTCCGCGGTCTGCTCGTCCTCCGCGTCGATGGTCTTTGCGAGATCGTCCAGGGAATCGTCACCCGTGTCGGCCTCGATCTCATCGGCCACCCCTTCGCCGCTGCGCTGGCGGACTTCTGAACGAAAACGATCGGAGATTGATTTGAGCAAGATCCCGAGCCCAGTCGGATCAGCTTGTCCACGTTGGTCCCATGCTCGATACTGCGCCAACTTCGGATGGGACCGGATCGCGTCCCAGTCAAGATCGTCGTAGTAAAGCGTCACAGAATCCTCGTCTTCGGCGGGTTCGGGCACCTTCCTCTTGAGCATCCGCCAAAGGCTCCTACCGTCGACAATGAGTACCTCGTCGAGTTGGCCGAGGAGTTGCTCGAGCTCCTCGTCGTCGAGATCGAAGTCGCCTGCCTGCCTCAACAGGTCGGTTCGTCCCTGCCCGGAAGACAGGGCAATCAACGTGTTGAGGTGGTATGGGTACGCGGGGGCGGTTCGTCGACCGGAGTCGAAGACGAAGGTGACGGCAGCGACGCTGTCGAGGTCAGCGGCTACGGACTCACCGAGGATTGCCCTGAATGGCGTAGCTTCATTCCGAGGAACATCAAGGTGCCATTCGACCTCGTCGGCTATCCGCTCGCCGACGATGAGGTCGGGAGGGGTGTTGACAATGCCCTGGAAGACGCCGGTGAGTCGGGGCGGCACCCAGGACAATTCCTGGGCCAGCGGTGCGTAGTAATCGTCGTTGGATTCGTCGTCACTCTCAGCAAGCGACAAACCGAGCGATAACACATCCACGGGATCAGGGCTGACGGTGAGGTCGGAGACCAGATGCTCGAAGACACCCGAGGTGTCTTCGAGCAGATTTGCGATCTCGATATTGCCCGTCAGGCCGTCCTGAAGAAGTGCGGGCGTCGACATGTTCGGAGAGCCCTGCAAGCAAACATCCGACGAGTTCAAGCGAGCAATAATAAACTTGGCGTGGAGAAACGTGCCGTTTTCGTGCGCCTGAACGGTTCGGACCTCGGCCTTACTCGATGCCTTGGAAAGGACCTCGGACAATCGCGATGGATCGACCGAAGTGATTCGCTCTTGCAGGAGGATTTGCAAGGACTGTGGCTGCGTCCGGTCGATGAGCACGGACAGTGCCCGACATTGATGGTCGTAGAATGGGGCGTGAACGACGACATCGCGCACCGGACGGCCGTCGATGAGGTCGATGAACTGGTCGAGCAGCGGTTCCTCCAGATTGTGCCGCACAGTGGAGGTCCCATCGCCGACGGCACCGTAGATCCATGGTGCGTCCTGCCATGCCTGTTGGAGGCGGGGCTTCACGACCTCGTCGACAAGTCGGCGGGCGGTTACCTCCTCCAGGAAATCCTTCACCGCGACGAATGCATGAAGGTGCTGGGGATATTTCTCCGACCATCGATAGGTGGTAAAGCACTCCCCTTGCGACGCATAGCCACCCATACTGAGATTTCCCGACCCGACTGCCAGGAGTCCTCGGTCCTCGGCGAGGAGGAGGATCAGCTTTGCGTGAGCAGCGCCCGCCAAGCGAATCGGCGCGAGAACATAGGATCGGTTGACATGTCGGAGCAGGCTGGTGCTTTCGACTGCCAGGAGTCGACGCTGGAATTGTCGGTCGTCGGCGAAAATCAAACGGTTCTTCGCTCTGTTGATCTGTCGCCAGAGGTCTCGTTCGTAGAAGGCGAGGTCGGTGCCGTACGTGGTGATGATGATGCTGTCCCATGACTCATCAAACAGCGTCGGCACTCGGACTCGCGGCTCCGTCACGCGCCCTCCACGGAGACCATCGGGCTGAACGCGCCGGACACCGGCAGATCCCCCTCAATCCGCAGAAGCTCTCCTTCCTCGGTCAGGCCGTGGTCCTCGACGTACAGGTAGCCGCTCCACCCGAGCTCGTAGACGAAGGTCGCGAGCGCATTGAACCGGGAGTTGTTCATGCCCGCTCCGGCGTCTTTGGGGAAGAAGCGGAGTCGCCCGGCTTCTCGTCGGAACCGAAAGGTGTCGCCCGTGGTCGGGAGCTTGGCGGAAGCGACACGCTCGTGCTGTTCGATCACATAGTCGAGTGTCAACCAGCGGGCGACTTCCCCGATCGTTGCGTCGGAGTCGACTCTTGTACGGAGCGCGTCGATGAATCGCTGCAAGCCGAGTCGATCTCGTCCTCCCGCAAGGACAGGGAACCAATCGGCCGGTTCGATGAGGGCGAGTTCGGGCGGCCACAAGCGAGCAGCAACGAATGTCGCGAGCGTGAGAGCCGCGGCGAGAACGTCGGGACCGTTGTCGGTCGCCGAGTGCCTGTTGCCGAGCCACTCGGTTATCCGGTCCTCTGTGAGGTCACTGTCGAGGTCCCACCGGTCGTCGAGCTGCCCGGTAATACTACCAGCCGTTATGACCCAATCGAGCAGATCGCGGTATGGCGAATCGACTGTCAGCCCGCCCGATGGCAGTTCGACGCCAACCGATTCGGCAAAGCTATCAAAGTCGACTGAAACGTCTATCTCAGCCATCGGCACCGGGTAGACGTCTCCGTCACGCGCAAGTCCCCAGCAGGACAGTCGTCGCCACATTTCGTTGACCGACACGTTGAAGTACTCACGCGCCTGATAGAGGCGCCACTTGCGTGCGATGCGGACGAGTGGCGCCGGTGGGATGAACGTGGCGCCGGAAGAACTCTCCTCAGCGGGGTGGTCGGCCCCGTAGTAGACGAGACGTCGGAACGATGATGCATCCACCTGACTGGACTTCGTCTGGGCGGCCAGTTCACACAACATGCGTAGTGTCTGGCGGCGCGCCTCGGCCTCGACCGGACTGCCGTGATGAAGGAAGGCGTCAACGAGGAGTGGGCGGTCGAGCGCAGTTTCGTCGCGGAGGCGGCAGAAACAGGCCAACTCTCCGTATTCGGCCGCAACTTCGTACGGCACTTCCTCATCGTGACGCTCAATCCAGTTGCGGTAGTACTCGGTTTCGGCGATCACAGCCCGGAACGCATCCGCGACCAACTGGCCCTCAGGTGTGACGGCATCGACAGGCAACCCGAGTCGCGGGTCGGCGAGAGCAGCCAGGCCAACGGCCTGCATCACTGTCGAGTAGTAGAGCCCGTAGCCGCCCATCGCGGTTTCCATGTAGTCGAATTGAGGGTCAAAACCGTTCGGCTCAGCCGCGACCACCCCCGAGATTCGTCGCGAACCAATCGGGGTGCCGACGTGGTCAGCGTTTTCGCAAAGGGAGCACGCGACCGAATAGATGCACTCGAGGGGCCGATACCAAGCATGAAATGCCGCCCTGGTCTTCGGAAAATCGCGTTTCCAGAATTCACTCAACACAAATGCGTAGAACGACCAGTACCGGGGGTGGATGGTCAAAACGTTGATGCCTGGCGACAGTCGCGGAAGGATCCTGTCGGTCACGACGGAACCGAGACCGAGGTGGTCCTGACCACCACCCGGCTTGTACATCTTTTCCGTCCAATATGGGACGCCGTCAAGTGTCTCGGTAGAGGACAGCACCGACCCTGGATCGTACAGTGCGCCCTCCGATTCACGACACCTTAGGCAGGTGTTGGGGGCTAGAGGATGGCGCCGGATTCTTTCATGGCGGCTATGTCTTCCCAGGGGATGCCGGCTTCTAGGAGGAGGGTCTCGGTGTGCTCGCCGTGTTCGGGGGCGCGGTCGACCGCCACCGGCTGCTCGTTGAACATGGCGGGGTTGGCCACTAGCTGCACTTCTTGGCCGTTGCCGGCGGTCATGGCGGGGAGGTAGCCGTTGGCGATGACCTGGGGGTCTTCGTAGAGTTCGTCGAGGGTCTGGAACGGGACCCACACCCCTTTGAAGTCGGCCAGGGCTTCTTTCCAGTACTCCAGGGGCTGCGACTCGAACACATCGTCGAGGATGGCGATGCAGGCCTCGTTGTTCTCAGCCCGGGCGGCCATGTCGACGAATCGGGGGTCGGTGGCCAGGTCAGGGCGATCGATGCACTCGCAGAGCTGGGGCCAGTGCTTGTCGGCTTGGAGCAGGATGAAGCTGAGGTAGCGACCGTCGGAGGTGCGGTAGGCGTTCACCACGGGGTTGACCATCTTGGTGCGGTCGGCCGCCGGGAGGTGGTCCATGCCGAACAACTTGGCCGCGATCACCAGGGGCGAGAGCTGCCACATGGCAGTGGCCAACAACGACACATCGATGACCGAGGGCACCCCGGTGGAAGCCCGCTGGTAAAGGGCCGCCGCGACGGCCCCGGCGGTGGCCATTCCGCCCATCACGTCGCCGAAGGCGGGGGCGGGCTGGTTCATGGGCCAACCGTCCGGCCGGGCGGGCAGGGTGGCGCCCATGCCGCCGCGGGCCCAAAAGGAGGCGCCGTCGTAGCCGCCCTTCTCGGCGTCGGGGCCGTGGGGACCCTGGCCGGAGCCCCGGGCGATGATGATCTGGGGGTTGCGCTCCCGCAGATCTTCGGTGCCGATGCGGAGCTTGCGGCGCACCGGGGGCATGTAGTTGGTTAGGAACACATCGGCGGTCTCCACCAGCTTGAGCAGCATCTCCCGCCCGTCGGGGTGGGCCAGGTTCAGACCGATGGAGCGCTTGCCCCGGTTGGGCTGTTCGATCATGAAGTTGACCCCGCCGGCGCCGCCGGGCACAAGCCCCGAGGTGATGAGGCCCCGCTGGGGGTCGCCGGTGACCGGGTGCTCGACCTTGATGACATCCGCGCCCCAGTCGACCAGCACCGAGCCGCATGAGGGGATGAACATCCAGCTCGCCACCTCGACCACCCGGACGCCTTCGAGGGGGCGACTGGGCGGGACGGCGTTCTCGCTCACCACACCAGCTCCAGGTTGTCGATCTGGCGGATGCCCTGGCTGAACCTCAGCTCGACGCCGTCGGCCAGGCGATAGTGCGGCACCCGGGCGTGCCACTCCTCGAGGGCCACCCGCAGCTCCATGCGGGCCAGATGGGAGCCCAGGCAGCGGTGGACACCGGCGCCGAAGGCAATGTGCCTATTGGACTCCCGGTCGAAGTCCACCTCATCGGGATGGTCCCAGGCCCGCTCGTCGGTGTTGGCCGAGCCGACCAGGAGGTGGATCCGGGTCCCAGCCGAGATGGGACAGCCATTCACCTCGGTATCGACCGCGGTGATGCGGGCGGCGCTGGCCACCGGGCTCTCGTAGCGCAGCATCTCCTCCACCGCGTGGGGAATCATCTCGGGCTCGTCGGCCAAACGCTGGCGATGGACGGGGTTCTGGGCCAAGAACGCCACCATGCACTCCAGCGAGGCTGACACGGTGTCGAGCCCGGCGATGAAAAACAGATACCCGATGTCGACCACGTCGTCGCGGCTGAGGGGCTGGCCGTCGACCTCGGCATCGACGAGGGTGGACAGGAAGTCATCCTGGCGATCGGCCATACGGGTTTCCACCACCTCTTCGAGGACGGCGTAGATCTTCTGGCCAGTGGCGTTGACCATTTCACGGCGCTCTTCCAGCGAGCGGGCCGGCGGACGGATGATGCCATCTTTGAGGGAGAGGAACTCCTCGACCCGGCTCGTCGGCAAGCCCAGGAGCTCTAGGAAGATGGTGGACGGCATGGGCTCGGCAATCTCATGGTGGAAGTTGCAATGGCCCCGATCGGCGACTCTGTCGATGATCTCGCGGATCAGCTCCCGCACTCGGGGCTCGTGCTTGGCCATCTGCTTGGGGGCGAACAGAGGGTCGAGCGCCTTGCGGTGCTTTCGGTGGTGGGGCGGGTCGATCTGGAGGGGCACCAGGGGACGGGTGTTGCCGATGTCCACCGCGCCAGGATCAGAGGAGAACACCTCGGGGGCCTGGAAGGCCCGCATCACGTCCTCGTGGCGGCTGAGCGTGACCGTTCCTGTGTGGCTCCGGCCCCCCAGCTCGGTGACCGGGGCGTTGTCGCGGATCTCTCGGTAGGCGCCGTGGGGATTGCGAGCTATCTCGGGGGGCTCGAGCGAGTACTGGGCATTGGTCTTGGTGTCGGTCATCACGTCTCCTCGGTCAGGAAGATGGCTTGCTCGGGGCAGTTCATAAATGCCCGGCGGGCTTGGTCGAACAATTCGGGGACCACAGCCCGCTCATCGGTCGGCTCGCAGTAGCCGTCGGCGTCGGCGTCGAACATGTCGGGGGCCAGCATGTAGCAGCGCCCGTGGCCCTGGCACAGTTCGGTGTCCACCCGAATGCGCATCAGCCGGCATCGTAGCGGGCACAGGCCGCGTGGCGAGAACGGCAGCCCCTGAACAAGCTGCCCTGCTCATGGTTCGAAGGTGCGATTGAATGATCCCATTCGGTAAGGCGGGGATAGGGTTTCGGTGGGAGACTAACCGGGAATGACTGTTGATGCCGCTCCGTCGGAGGTTGATGCCCCGAGCACCGCCGAAAGCCGGTTTAGCCAGTCGATGGTGGTGTCGGGAATCCGGTGCCTGCTGACCTACTTGGTGTTCCCATACCTGCTGCCGGTGCTGGGGCTGGCCGATTCCGTGGGGCCTGCTCTTAGCGCGCCGATCGGGCTGGTGGCCATCGTGTTCAACGGATTGAGCATCCGGCGGTTCTGGCGGGCCGACCACCGGCTGAAGTGGCCGGTGAGCACGGTGAACGTGTTGGTGATCGGACTGCTGTGCTACCTGACCGTCGGTGACTTCGTCGACCTCGCCGGCTGACCCCGGCGATTCCGCTGCCCCCAGCCACTCCAAAGTGGCCAGCAACCCGCTGGTGCGGGGCTTGTGGATAGTGGCCGGGCTGTCCTGCGTGGCGGTAGGGGCCATCGGGGTGATTGTTCCGGGCTTGCCGTCCACGGTGTTCTTCATAATGGCCGCTGCCGCGTTCAGCCGGTCGAGCGAGCGGATGGAGCGGTGGGTTTTGAATCTGCCGGGCGTGGGCAAGCTGGTGGCTGACTATCGATCGGGTTTGGGGATGCCGTGGCGGGCGAAGGTGATTGCGGGATCGATGATCGTGGTCGCGGTGGGGCTGAGTTCCGGGCTTGCTCTCAGCTCGTGGACGTGGCGAGGGGTCGTGATCGGGTTGGGGATCGTCGGATTGGCCTACATCTTCGGCCGGGTGCCGACGCGGCACTAGAGGTTTGCGATCTCGTGTTCTATGCGGGATTCGATGTAGGTGCGAGCTTCGGCTATTCGGGTGGGGAGGTGTTGGGAGGGAAAGAGGCCGTCGGAGGGTTTGTAGCCCTTGAGGATGGTCTTGGCGATGGTGTCTTTGTGGACCTCGGTGGGGCCGTCGGCGATGCCCATGACCGGCCCGGACATCCACATGGTGGTGAGGGGCATGAGGTTGGACACGCCGAGGGAGCCGTGGGCGTGCATGGCCCGGTACACCACATCGACCAGAACCTTGGGGGTGGCCACCTTGACGCCGGCGATGTGCTGGCGGACCTTGGCGTAGTCGCCCTCGTTGTCGATCAGCCAGGCGGTGTGGAGCACCTGGAGGCGGAACTGCTGGATCTGGATCCAGCAGTCGGCGATCCAGTGCTGGATGGACTGCTTCTCGCCGATGAGCGAGCCCTTTGTCTCCCGGGACAGCACCCGCTCGCACATCATGTCGAGCGCCCGCTGGGCCACCCCCACCGAGCGCATCCCATGGTGGACCCGGCCGCCGCCGAGGCGGGTTTGGGCGATCTTGAAACCCGAGCCCTCGTCGCCCAATAGGTTCTCGGCCGGCACCCGCACGTCGTTGAAGCGGAGGTGGGCGTGGTCTCCGTCTTCCAGATCCTCGGTGCCGAGGCCCACGTTGGCCACCACCTCGATGCCGGGGGTGTCGGTGGGCACCAGCATCATCGACGAGCCCCGGTACACCGGCACATCGGGGTTGGTGATGAGCATGACGATCATGAACTTGGCGTACTTGAAGTTGGAGGCGAACCACTTCTCGCCGTTGATCACCCACTCGTCGCCGTCGCGGTGGGCCGAGCAGGTGAAGTAGTTGGGGTCGGACCCGCCCTGGGGCTCGGTCATGGCGTAGGTGGAGGAGATCTTGCTGTCGAGCAGAGGCTGGAGGTAGAGCTCCTTCTGCTCGTCGGTGCCGTAGTGGGCGATGATCTCGGCGTTGCCCGAGTCGGGGGCCTGGCAGCCGAACACCACCTGGGCCCACAGCGCCCGGCCCAGGATCTCGTTCATCAACGCCAGCTTGACCTGGCCGTAGCCGAGGCCGCCGAGGTGGGGGCCCATGTGGCAGGCCCACAGGCCCTTGTCCTTCACCTGCTGTTGGAGCGGGCGGATCAGGGCGTTGGCTGTCTCGTTGGTGCGGTCGAACGGGTTGACCTCGCCCCGGAAATAGAGGTCGATGGGCTCGATCTCGGTGGTCACGAGCGTGTCCATCCAATCGAGCTTCTCCTGAAACTCAGGATCGATGGAAAAATCGATGGCCATAGGATTACCGCACTCTCTGGACTGGATTTATAGTGGCTCGACATGAAGTTTGAGATGACGCCGAGCGAGATTTTAGCGGCCGCCAGGGCCCCCGAGCCCGGAGACGAAGGGTACGACCCGTTCGACGCGTTCGACGAGGCGCAGGGTGTCGACAATGTGCCCAACCCCTACCCGAAGTTCGCCGAGCTGCTTGCCGAGTGCCCGGTACACCACGGCAGCCTGGCCCCCCGATTCGGCCGGGGTTTGGTGAGCGAACTGCTGGCTGGGGAGCGGCCCATCGCAAACGTGATGTCTTACGCCGGAGTGGAGAGGGTGCTTCGGGACGGGGCCACGTTCTCGTCGGCGGGCTATGCCGACTCGATGGGGGTGGTGATGGGCCACACCATCTTGGAAATGGACGAGCCCGAGCATGGGCAGTACCGCAAGCTGATCCAACAGGCGTTCACCCGTCGGGAGATGGAGCGGTGGGAGCACGAGATCGTGTACCCGGTGCTCAACCACTACATCGATGCATTCGCTGATCGGGGACGGGCCGATCTGGTGGGCGAGCTGATGTTCGTGTTCCCGGTGCATGTGATCGCCATCGCACTGGGACTGCCCGAGGCCGACCTCCCCGGCTTCTACCGCCGGGCGGTGGAGATCACCAACATGGCCACCCAGATCGAGCGGGGATTCGCGGCATCGCAGTGGTTGTACGACTTCTTGGAACCGGTGGTGGATGATCGCCGGGCCGGGCCCCAGGAGGATCTGATCAGTCTCTTGGCCCACGCCGAACTAGACGGGCAGCGGCTGACCAACGACGAGATAATCGCCTTCTGCCGGCTGTTGCTGCCCGCCGGGGCGGAGACCACCTACCGGGCGGCCAGCAACATGATGGTCGGCCTGCTGTCCAACCCGGAGCAGCTCGATGCAGTGAGAGCCGACCGGTCGCTGGTAACGGCTGCGGTTGAGGAATCGCTGCGATGGGAGGCGCCTCTGACCGGGATCTCTCGCACGGCAACAGCCGACGCGGTGGTGGACGGCATCGAGATCCAGGCGGGGACGTCGGTGAACACCTCTATGGGCTCGGCCAACCACGACCCCTCCCGATGGGACGACCCGGAGCGCTTCGACCTCTTCCGCCAGCCGAAGGCGCACATTGCGTTCGCCACCGGGCCGCATCTATGCCTGGGAATCCACTTGGCCCGCATGGAGATGCGGGCGGTGCTGGAGTGCCTGCTAGACCGCTTGCCCGGCCTGCGCCTCGACCCCGCCGCTCCGGCACCGGAGATAGTCGGCATGGCCTTCCGCTCCCCCGCCGCCCTGCCAGTGTTGTGGGACGTCTGAGCGGCTAGAGCTTGGTGGCTTGGGCTAGGGCGGCGGCGTCGCGGGCCAAGTCCAGCACGACGCGGCCGAAGGCTTCCATGCGGGGGTTGTCGGCGCCGCCGGCCACGAAGCGGGCGTAGCCGCCCTCTAGCACGATGGCCAGCTTGAAGCGGGCCAGGATCACGTAGTAGTCGATCTCATCCACGTCACGGCCCGACATGGTGGCGTAGCGCTCCAGCAGGTCGTCGCGGAAGGGCAGGCCCTCGTAGTCGACGTAGCCCACCGAGGGGCGGCTGGCCTCGTCTTCAGGCCAGTTCATGACCACCCAGGCCAAATCGAGCAGCGGGTCGCCCACCGTGCCCATCTCCCAGTCGACGACGGCGGCCATCCGGGCGGGGGCACCGTGGTGGAACATCACATTGGCGAACTGGTAGTCGCCGTGCATGATGCCCGGGGTGTAGCTGCGGGGGGTGCGGCCCCTAAGCCAGTCGCCCGCGGTGTCGAGGCCGGGGATGTCGCGGAACTTGAAGCGGTCGAGGTGGGCGTACCAGCGATCCACCTGGCGCTCGTGGAAGCCGTCGGGGCGTCCCAGCCCCTCGAGGCCGTTGGCCTGCCAGTCGACCTTGGACAGCCGGGCGATGGCGTCGACCAGCTCGTAGGCCAGGGCAGGGCGCGCTTCCATGTTTGAGGCGAACGGCTCGGGCCAGCCGGGCTCGCTGATGGGCGACCAGCCGTCGACGAAGTCCATGAGGTAGAAGGCCGCACCGATCACGCTGGTGTCGTCGGTGCCGCCCGCCGCTCGGGCGTGGGGCACGTCGGTGTCGGCCAACGCGGAGAGGATGCGAAACTCCCGCATCATGGTCTCGTTGCGGCCGTCGGGGACTTTGCGAGGGGGGCGGCGCAGGGCCCAGCGGTACTCGCCCCGGCAGATCTCGAAGATCTCGTTGGAGGCCCCGCCGGAGATGAACCGGCTCGTCACGGGCTCGCCCTGGTCGCCTATGCCCTGGTCGTCCATCCACGCCCCCAGGGCTACAGGATCGATCAGGCCCCGGGTTCGCTCAGCCTCGGAGGCTTCGTCGGTGTCGGAGCGCGAGAAAACGCTCGAGTCCGCGGTCGATTCAGTCTGCTCGCTCATGCGACAAGGCGAAGGGGCAGAAGCCCGTTGAGGTTCATGCCGTCTCCAATGAGAGGATCTCGGGTGTGGTTTCGGTGACTAGAACGATGTTGCGCCGGTAATTGGCGCCGATGCTGGCGCCTACGCTCAGCACCAAGTCTGCTTCCAGTACCTCCCCTTTACCGTAGCGGGTGTTTATCACGGGAGGCTCAAGGCCCATGCCGCATCCCCGCACCAGCCATTCGCCGTCGGGAGCGGCTTGGCGCAGGTGTTCTCCGGTGGCACCGGGGATGCAGGCTGCGATGAGCCCAGCGGTTAGCTCGGCGGCACCACCGGAGGTTCGGCCGAGGCCGCCTTCATAGTGCGATCGGATGCAGCTGAAGTCGACGATGGGGCCTTTTACCCAGGGCTCGGCGGCGGGGGTGGACGACCCGGCCAGGGCCATGGCCTCAACGCCGGCGGCCAGCCTTTGAGCATCGGTGCCGGAGTGGGCGATGGCAGCGGCGGCACCGGCGGCGGCCACGGCGCAGGCAGCCCGGATGGCGTCGACCTCGGAGGGCAGCTTGGTGCGGCGGGCCTGGGCCAGGATGTCGTCGGCGGGGACGATCTCGGCGTTGGGGGCCACCGCGCTTAGGAGGCTGGCCATGCCGGGAGACCAGGCGTCGATGCCCACCCGATTGGCCTCGGCTATTCCCGGGGTGGCGGCCAAGCGCTGGTAGATGATCGCCTCGCTCCAGGTGATGCCGTGAAGGTGGTCGAGATCGATGTCGCCGGGAACGCCCTCGTCCCAGGTGGACAGGAGGAATATCTCGGCGGTGGCGACGTTCAGGGTGCAGACCGGGCCGAACGGGCGGGTGCCGGCCGTCCAGAGCTGGTGGGCGCCGGTGACGTAGTTGATGTGGTCTTGTCGTCCGCACACCAGCATGTCGATCCCGGCGGCGGCTAGGGCGTCGATGGCTCGGGACCGGCGCTGGAGGTGGAGGCTCATGTGGGCACCTCGAAGGGGTCGTAGGGGTGGCCACCGCCCAGGGGTATCCAGCCGTTGTCGGTGACGGCCACGATCTCCTCGGCCCGGAAGCCGCCGGTGCCGTCAGCCCAGATGGCGGGTTCCAGCACCATGACCATGCCGGGCGCCAGGGTGTTAGCGGCGTCGAAGTCAGGGCCGTTGTCGGTGCCCAAAAAGGGCATCTCGGCGCTCTCAACACCGACCCCGTGAACAAGGTAGAAGTGGGGCATCCACGGGCGGTCGCCGTCGGGTCGGTGGGAGGCGTCGGCGGCGGTGGCCGCAGCGCACACCTCGGCGAAGGTGGCGCCGGGTGCTATGGCAGCGTAGGCGGCGTCCATGACCGCCAGCCACCGCTCGAAGCAGCGATGCTCGCCGGGGGTGGGCGAGCGGCCCACCACCCAGGTGCGGCCAAAATCGGAGGCGTAGCCGTGGTAATCGCTGCCAGCGTCCACCCAGATGAGGTCGCCCTCGGCGTAGACCGGGTCGCCCGACCAGGTGGGGAAGGCCAGATGCCCAGTGGTGGTGCGGGGGCCGTCGGCCATGCGTCGGGCCATGGGCTGGAAGATGACGTCGATCATGTTGGCGTCGATGCCCTCTTCCCGGAGGCGGCGGAGGAAAACGGCGGCCAGCTCGCTGCGGCGCACGCCGGGGACCAGGGCTTCGTACACCGAGGCCATAGCCCGGCTGGTGCGAACTTGGGCCTGGTGGATGCAGGCCATCTCGTCGATGGTCTTGTGGAGCTTGACCGCGGCCAGGGTGTTGGCCGCGTCAGCGATCTCAGCAGAAGACAGCACGCCGGTGCGGAGCATGGCCCCGGTCATCACGTCGATGCCGACGCGCCCCCCAAAGGCGTGCTGGCCGAGTATGGCGTCGAGCTGGGCGCCCAGGTCGGCGGCGCCCTCGTCGATGTCGGGCCAGACGGCGGGATGGGCGTCGACGTCGAGGCCGCCGGGATCGCCGCCCAGCAGACAGGGCCGGGGCTGGTCGGCGAGGACCACGGCGACGGGGCGGTTGGCCGCGACGTGGGTGGCGTCTACCCCTTGGGGAAGGCAGTCGGTGGCGTAAGCCACATGAGGGCCGTGGAGCAGCACCAGAGCGTCGAGGCCGTCGGCGGCCATCTGGGCTTGCAGCTTGGCGTACCGCTCTCGCCGCAGCCGCCCGATATCGGGCTCCAGCACCGGGGCAGCAGCGATGGCGGGCATTGGCCTAGCGATGGGCTCAGCCGTCGCGGTGCTCGGCGAATACTTCGGTCATCGACGACTTCTGCATGCGCCGCTCTAGCGCGCCCAGGGCGGTGTCGGTGTTGTGCATCCAGTGGTGGGCCATGAAGTGGTAATCCCAGGCGTCCTTTTGGCCCATCAGCTCCAGCGTCTTGTTGATGGACCGCTTCACTACTGCGGCGGTGGCCGGGGGCACCAGGGCGATGGCCTCGGCCATCTCGTGGGTGGTGGCGGCCAACTCGTCGCGGGGCACCACCCGGTTGACCATGCCCAGCCGCTCGGCGTCGGCCGCGGTGATGGTTTGGGCGGTGAGCAGGAACTCCTTGGCCTTGCGGGGGGGCATCTCCCAGGGCTCGATGAGGATCTCCACCGCGGCACCGGTCATGCGCAGCACCGGGTTCTGGAACGAGGCATCGTCGGAGGCCACGATGAGGTCGCACATGGCCGCCAGCATCACCCCCGCCGCAATGCACTTGCCATGGACGGCGGCGATGGTGGGCTTGGGGAAGTCTCTGATCCGCAGACAGCGGTCGAAGTACATGGTCTTTTCGTGGAGGAACATGCCCTCCGGGGTCTCCCGCATGAGCCGCCACTTGTCGGGCTCCACGTCGCCCACCAGCGCCTTGAGGTCGTGGCCCGCGGAGAAGTGGCGCCCGTTGGCGGCCATGACCACCACCCGCACCTCGTCGTCGGCCTCGGCCAGATCGAACGCCGCGTCGAGCTCGTCAATGAGCTGGGTGTCCTGCGCGTTGGCCACATCGGGACGGTCGAGGGTGATGGTGGCCACGGCCCCTTCGACGCTGTAGTTGATGGTGTCGAATGCGGTGCTAATGAGTGCTCCTAACGGGGCTCCCGAGGCAAACCCAGAGGTCCAAGCCTAATGTTTGAATGCGAACTTCTATCGGGGTTCCCTGGGAAGACCAAGAATCCTCTCCCCGATGATGTTCCGCTGGATTTCGCTGGTTCCGGCGAAGATCGTCGCTGCTCGATAGTACAACCATGACCGCTGCCAGCGGCCCTCACCGGGGTTTTGGGAATCGTCTCGCCACAGGGGGGCAGCAGGACCCAGCACCTCCATGGCCGTTTCGTGGAGCCGTTGGCTCATCTCGCTCCAGAAGAGCTTGGCGGTGGCCGATTCCGGGCCGTGGTCGAGGC
This sequence comes from Candidatus Poriferisocius sp., assembly GCF_965208475.1. Taxonomy (GTDB): domain Bacteria; phylum Actinomycetota; class Acidimicrobiia; order Acidimicrobiales; family Bin134; genus Poriferisocius. The sequence continues at coordinate 2,917,441 of NZ_OZ242338.1, forward strand.
CGTGGGCCAGTCGGGACAGCACCCGCCAGTTCTGGAGCTGGAACAGGCGGACCTCGATGAACGCCTGAGCGAGGGCTTGGCGGATCACCGGGTCTTGGTTGCGGCCGGTTTCAGTGGCCAAGCGGAAGAGCTCGTCGAGGAGTTGGAGGTGGATGACGAGCTGGCGGGGGTTGGTGCCCCGTTCCACGCCGAGGGTGGACTGCGACACCCGCCAGCCGTTGCCGGGCTCGCCGATTACCTGGTCGTAAGCCACGAACACGTCGTTCAAGAAGACCTCGTTGAAATCGGACTCGTCGGTGATCTGGCGCAGGGGGCGGATGTCGACGCCGGGAGCGTGCATGTCGACCATGAAGGCGGTGATGCCCCGATGCTCGGGCTCCACGGGGTGGGAGCGGGCCAAGCACAGGCCCCAGTCGGCAAACTGGGCATAGGACGTCCACACCTTCTGGCCGCTGAGCCTCCAGCCGCCGCCGGCGGGAACAGCCTGGGTGGACAGGGAGGCCAGGTCGCTGCCCGCGTCGGGCTCGCTGAACAGCTGGCAAATCAGTTGCTGGGCCGGGAGGATCGAGGGAAGCCAACGCTGCTTCTGCTCATCGGTGCCGTGGACCAGGATCGTGGGCCCGATCAAGTTCACGCCGATGCGTCCCACCAGCTCCGGCGCCCGAGCCCGAGCCAGCTCTTCTTGGACGATGTAGTGGTGCAGCGGCCCAGCCCCCCGACCGCCGTACTCCTCCGGCCAAGAGACGCCCACAAAACGAGCTTCAGCCAGATCGGCCTGCCACTTGCGGAGATAGGCGACCTCTTCCCCTAGATCGTCGAACAGCGGCGGCAGCCCCCGGCCATACTCCCAGGGAAGATTCTCCTGAAGCCACCGCCGGCACTCGAGTCGGAACGCCTCCTGATCGGCGGTGGGGGTTAGATCCACGTACCGTCAGGCGGCGGTGACAAGGATGCGTTGGCTGGCGAAGCCGCCGATGCCGACGTGGTGGCCGTCGATTTCGACAGTGGTGGTGCCGTCGGGTGAGGATGCGGTGATGACTCCTTCGGCGCCGGGGACTACCGATGAGCCTTCCAGGAAGTCGAGCAGGCCCTCGGTGAACTCCAGCTCCTCGGTGATGCGGGTGACAACGAACCGCTGTCCCACCTGGACCGTGGCCAAGGCCTTTGTTGGGGGGGCCACGTAATCAGCGCCGGGGATGGGGTTGCCGTGGGGGCAGGTGGTGGGATCGTCGAGCACCCGCATCATGGCCTGTTCCACCATGGGGGAGATGACGTGCTCCCATTTGCCGGCCTCGGTGTGGGCGTCGGCCCAGGACAGGCCCAGAACCTGGGTCAGGAACACCTCCGCCAGTCGGTGGCGGCGCACCACCCGCTCGGCCAGGTCCGTACCGTCGGGGGACAATTCGATGGTCCTTCCCCTCAGGGTGACCAGGCCTTCGGACGCCAGTCGATGGATCATCTCGGATACCGCAGGTCGGGACACATCAAGGCGCTCAGCTACCCGGGCCTGGATGACATCGACATCGTCTTCGGCCAACTCGAAGATGGTCTCGCAATACTCTTCGAACGCCGGGTGCCACTCAGGGGTTTGGTACTGGGCCACGAACGGCAGTTTATCGAGTGGAGTCTTTCAATAGCCGCGCCAGTTCAGACCGATCGGGCTTTCCCGAGGGCATCGTGGGCATTTCGACGACGGTGACCAGCCTCTCTGGGACCATAAACCGGGCCGCGCCGGATTGGGCGAACCAGCGGTGACACTCGTCGAGGTCGAAGGCGCCGTCAACCACCACGAAGGAGGCCACCCGCTCTCCCAGGCGGTCGTCGGGCTCACCCAGCGCCACGGCCTGGGTCACCGCGGGGTGGGATTCGAGTATGGCCTCAACCTCGATGGCATCGATGTTCTCACCACCCCGGATGATCTTCTGGCCCAGGCGGCCGACAACGGTCAGATAGCCGTCGGCGTCGATGCGGCCCAGATCGCCGGTGCGGAACCACCCGTCTTCGGTGAAGGCGGCCGCGGTGTGGGCGGGGTCGAGGTAGCCGACGGTCACCTCGGGGCCGCGTACCTGTATCTCGCCGTGCTCGTCGAGCCGGATCTGGGTGGGGGCGAACGGTCGGCCGTCGGTGTTGGCCATGCGCTCGGGGTCGTCACCGATGGTGCAGGTGGTGACGGTGGGCGCCTCGGTGGATCCGTAGGCCCGCTTGACAACGCAGCCGAAGGTGTCGCGGGCCCGATTCACGAAGGCGGGGGTGATGCTGGCGCCGCCGATGGACAGAAACCGCAGGGAGGCGGTGCGGCTGGGGTTGAAGTCGGGTTGGCTCATGAGGTCGTTGAAGAAGGTGGGCGGGCCGACCATGTAAGTGATCTCCTCATGCTCGATGAGCCGCAGAGCCTCGCCCGGGTCCCAGCGGGACATGAGCACCGTTTTGATCGAAGCGGCGCCGGGGATGAGCACCGCGTGGAGCAGCCCGGCCACATGGGCCAGCGAAGCGGGAAACAGCCCGGCATCGGCGGGGGTGAAGCCCTGGATGGCGATTGCCTGGCGGGTCTTGTAGGCCAGTGCCGCTTGGGTGTGGACCACTCCCTTGGGCACGCCCGTCGAGCCGGAGGTGAACATGATGAGGGCCTGGTCGTCGGGCTGGGCGCGGGTGATCTGGCGGTGGGAGGCGTTGCCGGTAGCAGGGTATTGGGAGGGGTCCAACAGGCGGTTTGTGCCGAGGGCGGCGAATGCGTGCGATTGCTGACGGCCCTCGTCGGAATACAGCAGGGGGACGGCCACCGCACCGGCCTGCCAGCACGCCCGGTAGGCCACCACGCCCTCTGGGCCGGTGGGGAGTTGGAAAGCGGCGGGTTGGCCCGTTTCCAGGGTTGCGGCGGCCTCGGCGGCCCAGGCGATCACCTCGTCGGAGGACAGGCGGCGGTCGCCGGCCACGATGAGGTCGTCTCGCCGGGGCACGACCGTGAGCATCTCGTGGATGAACGTCATTTCTTCGACCGATCCATGAGCCGGAGGCCGGAAGGAATGCTGCGGGTCTTCATGTCCCTACTCTGCGGAGCCCTCCGCGAGGATTCGTTGGAGGGCTCTGCGGTCGATGTGGCTGCTGAGACGGTATCGGGTGCCTAAGAGGATTGGGAGGGGGCGATGACCGTGTCGCCGTAGCGGCGCATGGTGTCGAGGGTGGCCTCGATGTCGTCGCCGGGAAGGTTGACGGTGATCCAGGTGACACCCAGCGCTTCCAGCTCGGCCAGTGCGGCGATGTGGGCATCAGCGTCGAAATCGGGAGCGGCCGGCTGGCCGCCGACGGGGTTGAGGTAGCTGACGTCGAACTCCGACGGGTCGCGTCCCGCCTCGTCCACGTAGGTCCACAGCTCGTCGAGCAAGGCCGCCAAGTCGTCCAGAGTCTCCAATGGCGGGGTTCTGGCCGTGGTGGCCAGCACTCGGGGAGCGGGGAACGGGGTCCAGCCGTTGGCGACGGCGGCCACCCGGCGGCGGGCCCGCTTGGAGTTGCCTCCGATCCAGATGGGGGGATGGGGCTTCTGGACCGGCTTGGGGTTGGCGGTCTGGCCCAGAGCGGTGAAGGTGCTGGCGTCGTAGGCGAAGTCGTCGGTGGTCCAGATGCCGATCATGGCCTCGATGGCCTCATCGAAGATCTGGTTGCGGTTGTTGAAGTCCACGCCCAGAGCCTTGAACTCGCCTTTGAGGTAGCCGGAACCGGTGGCGAAGATGAAGCGGCCGCCGGAGAAGGAGTCAATGGTGGCGATGGCCTTGGCCATGATGAACGGGTTCCGGTAGGGCACCACCACGATGTTGGGAATCAGCTTGATGCGGTCGGTGACCGCGGCACAGAAGGCCAATGCGGCAAACGGGTCCACCGCGTCGTGGCCACCGGCACTGAGCCAGCGGTCGGTGGGCGCGGGATGGTCGGTGAATCCCAGTCCGTCGAACCCGGACTCCTCGGCGGTGCGGGCGAAATCCACCACCCCCTGCTTGGTGATCAGCTTCTGATCCCACGGGTGGGCCACCATCGGAAACGTAACTGCGAACTTCATGGGTCTCCTTCGCCTTGCGCGGCCCTACTTTGCAGCCTCGCTGCGCTGGCCGCAAGCAGTTCATCATCGGGAACGAATGGAGTGAGCTTCTGCTAGGAACCTTACGCTCATAGCGTGAGGCGACATTTGGTGGCTTATCTGCCAATTAGTTTGGGCAGAGATGGCCTATAGCGCCGACATTCGAGCCCAAGTAGTGGCCGCGGCTCAGGCCATGAACGCCGCCGGACTGGTGGTGGGCACCGCGGGCAACGTTTCGGGCAGAGCTGCCGACAGCGCGATCTGGCTGACCCCATCGGCGCTGCCCTATAACCAGGTGAGCGTGGACAACCTGGCGGCAGTGGACTTGGACGGTAACCTGTTGGAGGGCACGGCTCGGCCGTCCACCGAAAAGGCCATGCACCTGGCCTGCTATCGGGCGTTCCCCGAGGTGGGCGGGGTGGTGCACTGCCATCCGGTACACGCCTCGATGTTCGCGGTGGCCCATAAGAGGATCCCTGCGGTGATCGAGGAGGTCATCATGTACCTGGGCGGGGACGTGCCGGTGGCCGACTACCGCCCCACCGGTTCCGACGAACTGGGCGAAGAGGTGGTGCGCCATCTGGGCGACCGCTCGGCGGTGCTGATGGCCAACCACGGCCTGCTGTGCATCGGCGAGTCGCCCGACCACGCCCTTCACGCCGCCCTGGTGGCCGAGCACACCGCCCGCATCGTGTGGGGCGCCAGCCGCCTCGGCGACGCGGTTGATCTCCCCGAAAAAGCCCTCTCCGACTTCGCTGGCGCCTACACCGATCTCCGCCGCGAAACCTGGGCGGCAAGATAGGAACAGTGGTTGTGTAGCACTTTTGCTACATTTGTTGCATGACTGAAGTTGCTTCTCGGGAGCTGCGCAATCAGACCAGGGCGTTGTTGGATCTTGTGGCCCGCGGCGAGCGCATCACAATCACGGTTCAGGGGCGGCCGGTGGCGGAGTTGTCGCCAATTCCTGACCGGCCTCGTTGGATGGGCCGCGACCGGTTCGTCCACCAAGTACTGTCTCACCAAGCCGACCCCGGGCTGGCCGACGAGCTTGCCCGACTCTCTGATGAGACCACCGATGACCTTGCATGGCTATGAGCAGAGGGCTGGCTGACACTTCCATTTTCATTGCCCGAGAAAGCGGGCGCCCACTTCAAACGGAACACCTGCCCGACGAGCTCGCGGTTTCGGCCATCACCATCGGCGAACTGCGGGCCGGGGTACTGGCGGCCACCGACACCGCTGCTCGCGATCAACGCCTCTCCACGCTCACCGCTGCGCTGGCGCTCAACCCCATTCCGGTTGACGATACGGTCGCATCCGCTTGGGCCAGACTCCGCCTGGCCTTACGGGACAGCAAGCTCAAGATGCCGGTCAACGACTCGTGGATCGCAGCAACCGCCATCGCCCTCGGCATCCCCGTCGTCACCCAAGACGACGACTTCCCCGCACTCGAAGAACTCGACGTGATCCGGGTGTGACGCAGTCTGTTTGAGGTATTGGTCAGACGGCGGCGAGTTCTAGGGGGGCGATTTCTTCGAGGGAGATGGGGCGGTCGGCGACGCCTTCGAAGGCGTCGTTGGAGGAATAGACCTCTTCGCCCCTCAGCCGGGCCTCGGGATCGTCGAGGTCAACAGGCCAGACGATGCCCATGCGAGCCTGGGCCACGTAGTAAGAGTCGGCGTCGGGCACGTCGATGCCCATGGCCTCCAGCGTGCGGCCGGGGTAGGCCATCCTCATGACCCCCTCGGTGAACACGGCGTCGTCGTCGACGATGACCCGGTCGCAGTCGAACTCGAGGCGGTGGGCGCCGGTCTGCACGATGCTGCGGTCGTAGAAGCCCCGGATGGCGTCGCGGGAGCCGCCGGGGCTGGCGACAGGGTCATCGGGGTTCGACCAGATGATGTACTGGGGCTTTTCGCTGAGAGTGGCCACCACTCCTTCGATGTCGGCCTGGGCCTCGCACTTCATGTGGGCCAACACCAGCTCCAGCACATGGCGCCGCCGGGGATCGGTTTCGGCCTCCAGCCGCTCGGCCAACAGTCGCCACGTCTTGTTGGGGTTCATCTGCATCGGCATCGCCTTTCGCTCTGGCTTCGACGGAGAGACTAATGGTCAAGAGTTGAGAGGCTCCAAGGGAGCGACCTCGTCGAGGCTGATGGCCACCAACCGCCACGAACTATCGGGATTGATCTTCATCTACACCGTCCTTGGTTCGGCCCCGACGATAGGGGCTGGGCAACGGCTTCGTCACTAGTGTCGCTGAACGATGAGCGATCGGGGCTTTGCCGGGCAGACGGCCATCGTCGGCATTGGCAGCAGTGACTTCGCCCGGCTGTACCGCACGCCTGATCCAGAACGGACGGGAGAGGCGCTGGCCACCGAGGCCATTGCGGCCGCCATCGCCGATGCCGGGCTGGAGAAGTCGCAGATCGACGGGCTGATTACCGGGGGGCTGGCCCACTATGAGCCGGTGGCCTATCGCACCGGGCTCACCGACGTGCGCTTCGTGGTGGACTACCCCCAAGCCGGTCGGATGTGCGCCATGGCGCTCATGCATGCGGCCACCGCGGTACACCATGGGCTGGCCGACTACGTGGTGCTGTTCAACTCGGTGGCGTTCCGCACCCAGGGCACCAAGTTCGGCGCCCAGCCCCAGGGGCTGCTGTACGACACGATCTATGGCATGGCCTCGCCGGGGGCGCAGTACTCGATGGGATTCACCCGCTACCAGGCCGAGTACGGGGGCACCGAGGAGCAGCTCGGGGCCATTCCGGTGGCCATTCGCTCGCACGCCCGGATGACTCCAGGGGCCATCATGCAGCAGGAGATGACCATCGACGACTACCTGGACGCCCGGTACATTGCCGAGCCGCTGCGGCTATTCGACTACTGCCTGGTGAACGACGGGGCGGTGGCCTATGTGGTGACCACCGCCGAGCGGGCCCGAGACCTGGCCCATCCCCCAGTGCTGATCGCCGGCACCGCGGGGCGGGCCAATTTCCGGGAGTGGTATGTGGACCTGGGGTTCTGGGACGAGGCCTGCCGGTCGATGAAGGCCGACTTGTTCGACCCGCTCGGGGTTACCACCACCGACATCGACTGCCTTCAGGTGTACGACAACTTCAGCGTGTCGGTGCTGTGGGGACTGGAGGGGTTCGGGTTCGCGCCTAAGGGCCAAGGTTTGGAGTGGGTGCAGGACGGCCGCATCGCTTTGGGCGGGGAGCTGCCGGTGAACACCAGCGGGGGGATGCTGAGCGAGTCGTACCTCCAGGGGTGGAACCAGCACGCTGAGGCGGTGCGCCAACTGAGGGGACAGGCCGGGGAACGCCAGATCCCCGACTGCGACTGGTCGCTGTACTGGTGCTTGTCGGCCCTGCCGGGGGCGTCGCTGCTATGCCGTGACGGGCTGCTATGAGCGCCGGCGAGGGATACGCCAAGCCGCTGCCCACGGTGACCCATGAGGATCGGGAGTTCTGGGCCGCGGCCCGTGAGCACCGCTTCGTGCTGCCCCAGTGCCGGGCCTGCGGAAACGTGTGGTTCCCGCCCTATGCCTCCTGCCCGTCGTGCCTGTCGTTCAACCGGGGATGGACCGAGGCGTCGGGCCGGGGCACGGTGTGGGGCTTCACGATCATGCGGCAGCCCTACATCGGTTCGTTCGAGCCGGAGCTCCCCTACAACGTGGTGCTGGTAGAGCTGGAGGAGGGGCCGATGGTGTACTCAAACCTCATCGGCATCGACAATGCCGACATTGCCTGCGGCCTTGCGGTGGAGGCCGTGTTCGAGGACGCCACCGCCGAGATCACCCTCATCAAGTTCCGCCCCGTCTGAACTGTCGAGGCGAATCGACTAGATGGTGGTCATGTTGTGGGAGTGGCCGGCGGTGTAGCCGCCGTCTACGGGGAGGGCGACGCCGGTGACGAATGAGGAGTCGTCGGAGGCCAAGAAGAAGGCGGCTCCGGCGATCTCCGAGGGGAGGCCCCAGCGCTTGAGCTTGTGCTGGTCGCGGATGCTGTCGGCGATGGGCCCGAGATGGGGGATGACCGATTGGAACATGGGGGTGTCGATGAAACCGGGGCAGATGGCGTTGGCCCTGATGTTGGCCGGGCCGTAGTCGTTGGCCATGTTCTTGGTGAGCAGGATCACCCCGCCTTTGGAGGCGTTGTAGGTGCTGCCCCCCTCGCACCCCTCGAGGCCCTCCACGCTGGCGATGGTGATGATGCTCCCCGAGCGGGCCTCCACCATGGGCTTAAGGGCGGCCCGGCACGACAGCATGGTGCCCTTGAGGTTGATGTCCTGCACCCGGTCCCATTCCTCGATGTCGAGCTCGTGAACCTGGCCGCCCCCGGCCACCCCCGCCGCGGTGACCAGCACGTCGAGCCGCCCGTGCTCTTGGACGACCTGGCCGACCAGCTCCTCCTGGGCGGTAGCGTCGCGCACATCTACGAGGTGGAAGCTCGATGCCGGGGCGGTCTCGGCCACTGCCTTCCAACCATCACTCTCGGCGATGTCGGAGCCGATCACCACAGCCCCCTCTTCGGCGTATCGCTCTGCGGTGGCCAGGCCGATGCCCGACGCCGCTCCAGTGATCCACGCCACCCTGCCTGTCAGTCGTCCCATCTCTGTTTCTCCTTATGGTTATGCCACTAAGCGGACGCGCTGGTGTTTGACGGCGCCGATGTGGAGGTGTCCGTGACGTTCAGGCTCGTCGGCCAGTTCCAAGCGGGGCAGCAGAGGAAGGATGGCTTTTAGCATGGCCCGGAGTTCCCAGCGGGCCAGGTTGGCGCCGAGGCAGAAGTGGACGCCGTGGCCGAAGGCCATGTGGTGGTTGGGGTTGCGGCCCACGTCGAAGCGGTAGGGGTCGTCGAACACCGCCTCGTCTCGGTTGGCCGACGGGTAGAACACGCCCACGGTGTCGCCCTTCTTGATGAGTTTGCCGTGGCGCTCCACGTCGGCGGTGGCGGTGCGGGCAAACTGGATGACCGGAGAGGTCCACCGCAGGATCTCCTCCACCGCCGGCTCGATCAGCGACTCATCGGCCAGGAGGCGGTCGATCTGATCGCGGTTCCGGAGCAGGGCGATCACGCCTGAGGTGGTGGCGTTGCGGGTGGTCTCGTTGCCCGCCCCCAGCAGCAGCGTGATGTAGCCGGTGAGCTGCTGGGTGTTGAGCGGGCAGCCGTCGACCTCGCCCTTCACCACCGCGCCGGTGAGATCGTCGCGGGGCTCGGCCTGGCAGTCTTCGATGATCGTGCCGATATAGGCGCTGAACTGCTTGCCCATCCGGAACCTCAGCTCGTCGAAGGTCTCACCGGGCTCGGCCCACCGCATGTTCTCCTCGTCGTTGAACGCCATCTCGGTGAACTTGTGGACCTTCGACCAGTCCTCGACGTCAAGGCCCATGAGGTCGCAGATGGTGGCCAAGGGCAGCTTCACGGCGTAGTCGAGCACCAAGTCGGCCTCGCCGTCGCGCTCCAGTATCTCCACGAACTCACCGGTGAACCGGGCCGCGTACTGGGCCAGGTGCTCCTCGTGCTCCCGCATGGCCCGGGGGGTGAACCGGCGGGCGGTGAGCAGGCGGAACCGGGTGTGGCGAGGACGGTCCAAGAACACCATGTCCATGGGCTCGTCCAAGTCCCAGCCCAGTTCGGTGAGCCGTCTTTCCCGGCGCTCCCACATGCCCTCGTCGTCTTCGATGGAGGCCAAGCGGAGGCGGGGGCCGCCGTTGATGAACAGCTTGTCATTGGCCGACACCCAGTGGATGTCGTCGTGGCGGGTGATGGCCCAGAACGGCTCGATGCCGGGTCGCTCGTACCGGAAAACCGGGGCCTCAGCTCTCAGCATGTCCCACGCCGCCCACGGATAGCCGTGGTCGCGGTACATATCGGTGGAGTGGATGTCGATCTCGTCGAGCGATAGTGCCGTGTCCAGCATCCCACCAACGCTAGCCGCCTCGACAGCCAGCCCATAGCTGGGAGCGGAGGGGTTCGGGGGCGACTAATTCGAAGCTTTGGTTGTCGAGGCGGGCGAACCCTTCCAGGGGCAGGCCGGGACGCCACCACAAAGCGTTGGGACTGACCGAGTTGGGGCCGGCCAAGTAGCGGACGTAGCTGGCAGCCAGCATGGTGGCGGAGTGGTCCACGAACTGATCGCTTAGGTCCATGGGGCACACCATGACGGTGTGGGCCGCGGGCACGGTAATCACCGCGCCCTGCGGCCCAATGTCGGGAACCGTGCGGGCAAAGTCGAGCAGGTGGCCGGAAACGAATAGGGAGTCGCCGGCAAGCAACCGGACATCTCCCGGCAACCCGCTCACTTCCAAAGCGGTCAGCGGCTCGCCCATCAGGGTGTTGGCCAGCGCAGTGGCCATTACTTCGCCGTGCTCCACGCCCCAGTCTTCAAAGTAACTGCGGTCCACCGGGCTGGCGGCACCGTCCAAGTCCACCGACAGGCAGGCAAAGAGGCCCAGGGGCAAAGGGTCGCCAACCGGGTCGATGTGGCCGAGGTGCTGGGTGCTCACCACCCTGACTCTCAAATCAGTCTGGAGCCGCTCGTAGTCCCCCAGACGATCGGCCAGCACGTCGGGGGCGAAGTCGTCGAGCCGGGCGATGTGGTTGTAGATGATGAGCCGCCAGTCGTCGGGCTCGGACGCCCGGCAGGTCTGGGCCAGGTTGGACAGGCCCAGCACGCAATCCATCTTCTCGACGGCAACGGTCCCGTCGGCCACATCCACTGTGTGCCGGCCGAATCGGGCTTGGACGACGCTCCCCACATGGTGGAGGAAGCGGCGGCGCTGATCTGAGGTCCACCATGGGGCCCAGGCGCAAATTTCCGGTGGAGCAGACACGAGTCCTTCTCCCTTCGCATGTCTAACATGCCGTTTGAAGGGGGAAGCTTTTGGGCAGGGTAGCCGCTCCAGGTTGGGGATCGCTTGGGGAAATTCAAGATATTTCGATAATATTTCAACAATTCGAAGCCAGCAGGGGAATTGGCCCCGATGGTTATGATGGGAGCGTGGCCGACGAAGCACTGATCGACATCGTCAAGCACCGGGGGATGAGGCGGCTGGATGCGCCGGTGGAACTGGCCTGCGGCGCCATGTCGAGCGACTTCATCGACGGCAAGCTGGCCCTGTGCCGGTGGGGCGACCTAGAGGTCGCCTGTCGGGCCATCGTCCAGCGGGTTCATGAGGCGGGGATCGAGTTCAATGCCTCTGGGGGGATGACAATGGGCGCCGACCCGCTGGCCGTGGGCATTGCCGCGGTGGCCGGCAGCCGCTGGTTCTCGATTCGCAAGGCCCCCAAGAACCGAGGCACCAACCAGCTCATCGAGGGCACTCCCCTGGGGCCCCACAGCCGAGTGCTGCTGCTGGAAGACGTGACCACCACCGGAGGGTCGGCGCTCAAGGCCTGGGAGACCGTGCGAGACACCGGCGCCGCAGTGGTGGCCGCTGCCGCAGTGGTGGATCGGGGCGACACCGCCCGCCGCCGGTTCGAAGCCCTGGGCGTGCCCTACTTCCCGGTGCTCACCTACGCCGACCTGAACATCGACCCGGTGATTCCCCCCGGCTGATCCACCTGCTCGGCCGACCAAGCCTGGGGACGGCCCCCTCAGGCTGAGCGAAGGGCGCCACGAACCGGGAGATGCGCAAGGCGTTGAAGGACGACCCCCTCAGGTTGAGCGGAGGGTGGTGGCGGGGAGGGTTTCTAGTTGGTCGAGCAGTGACATACCGTCGAGGCGGGTGGGGGTGCCGGCGACGAGGATGTGGTCGACGCCGGTCGGGGCGTCGGCAATGAGGCGTTCGCCGTTGGCGGGCATGTCGTTCACCCGGCGGATGGGGCCGACGTCGAGGTTGTCCCAGTCGACCACGGTGATGTCGGCCACCGCGCCGGGGCGGAGGTAGCCCCGGTCGGGGGCTAGGCCGAGCATCTCGGCCAACTCTCCGGTGAGCTTGTGGATACCGGCCTCCGGGGTCATCACCTGCCGGTCGCGCACCCAGCGGGACAGGAAATCGGTGGGCATCACCGCATCGCAGATCTGGCCCACGTGGGCACCGGCGTCGGACAGGCCCATAACCGCCCCCTCGGCTTGCATCAGGGAGGTCACGCCGTCGACCTCGTCGTTGGCGAAGGTGATCTCGAAGCGGGTCAACAGCCCGTCGGCCAGGGCGATGTCGCACATGGCGTCCCACGGGGTGCACCCCCGCTCGGCGGCCACTCCCCCCACGGTGCTGCCCACCAGTTCGGGGTGGTTGGGCGACTCCACAATGGCCAGCGTGTCCCAGCGGGAGGCCAAAAGCCCGTTGGCGTCTAAGTCGGCCTGCACCCGGGCCCGCCAGTCGGGGTCGGCGTACAGCGTGTGGCGTTCATCGTGGGCCAGGGCCACCAGCTCTTTGAACGAGCCCATGGTGTAGAAGGATGTGGGCTCGATCATGGTGACATGCTGGGTTATGGGGCGGCAGGTGACCTGCACCCACACATCGGCCCCGGCGGCCCGACCGGCCAGGTGGTCGGCCAGTTTGGTGCGGTAGTCGGCCCGGGAGGAGGCCGCGGCCGGATAGGTGAGGATGGACGACCAGTTGAGGCGTCGGCCCAGCTTGGGCTGGAGGTCGTACACCCAGCGGTAGTTCTCCCCCGGCGCCACATGCACCACGCCCCGGCCGATCTCGGCGGTGACCCCGATGAGGGCCTCGGTCTCGGATTGGGAGGCGGCGATGGACGGCACCGGGCGGCCGCCGTCGCCCAGGTGGAATCCGGCCCGGTCGGTTGAGAACCCCAGGGCACCGCCGTTGATGGCCTCGGCCACCGCGGCCTTCATCTGGTCGATTTCCTCGAGGGTGGCCTCCCGCTCGTAGGCGTCTTGACCCATCACGTAGAGCCGCACCGCGGTGTGGCCCACGTAGCCGCCAAAGTTGACGGCCAGGCCCCGGTGGCCGATCACGTCGAGATACTGGCCGTAGGTCTCGAAGTCCCAGTTGACCCCGGCTTCGAGGGTGGCCACCCGCATGTCCTCCACCTTGTCGAGGGTGCGGATGAGCGAGGACCGGTCGGCGGCCTTGGTGGGGGCGATGCTGTAGCCGCAACTTCCGGCCACCACCGAGGTGACCCCGTGCCAGCACGATGACGACAGCCAGGGGTCCCACAGCACCTGGGGGTCGTAGTGGGTGTGGCAGTCGATGAAGCCGGGGCAGACCAGGCGGCCGGTGGCGTCGATCTCGGTGGGGGCTTTGACGGTTTTGTCGATTTCGGTGATGCGGCCGTTGGCGATGCCTATGTCGGCGCGGCGTACGGGGCTGCCGGTGCCGTCTACGACGGTGCCGCCGCGGATTGCTATTTCGGCGTTCACGGGATCAATTTAGGCGACTTCTTCCGCGCGCGACCGGGCGGCGGGTCAAGTTGTGGGCGAGAACCGGCGGGGCGGCGGGGGCTTTAGTGCTTGGTGAGGTGGAGTTTGTCTCTGACTGCCTCGGGGCCTAGGACTTGGTAGTTCATGGCTTCGAGGATGGTTGCCGCTCGGGCGACCAGGTCGGCGTTGGTGGCTAGTTGGCCGCGGCTCAAGTAGATGTTGTCTTCTAGGCCAACCCTAACGTTGCCGCCGGCGATGGCGGCCAGCCCGACGTAGGGAAGCTGGCTGCGGCCCAACGAGAACGCCGAGAACACCCAGTCGTCGGGGATGTTGTTGACCATGGCCATGAAGGTGTTCAGGTCGTCGGGCGCGCCCCAGGGGATGCCCATGCACAGCTGCACCATGACCGGGTCGTCGATGAGCCCCTCGTCCACCAGGCGCTTGGCCAGCCAAAGGTGGCCGGTGTCGAAGATCTCGATTTCGGGGCGCACGCCCAGCTTCTGCACTTGGCGGGCCATCTCGTCGAGCACTGAGGGACTGTTGACCATGATGTAGTCGCCCTCGCCGAAGTTCATGGTGCCGCAGTCGAGCGTGGTGATCTCGGGCATCAGCTCCCTCACGTGGGCCAGCCGCTCGGTGGCCCCGGCCATGTCGGTGCCCACCTCGGCGGGGGGCAGGGGCGTCTCGGCCGAGCCGAGGGTGAGGTCGCCGCCCATCCCCGAGGTGAGGTTGAGCACCACGTCGGTGCCGGAAGCTCGGATCCGCTCCACCACCTCGGCATACAGCTCCACGTCGCGGGCCGGTTCGCCGGTCTCGGGATTGCGGACATGGATGTGGACGATGGCCGCGCCCGCGGCGGCAGCATCGATGGCCGCCTCGGCGATCTGCTGGGGGGTAATGGGCACCAAGTCAGACTTGGATGTGGTGTCGCCGCTGCCAGTGATGGCGCAGGTGATGAACACTCCGCTCATGCGGGGGCCAGCTCGCTCTCTTGGGCCCGTCGGTTCAGCACCCGCAGCTTGGAGTAGATGTCGTCGCTGTTCACGTAACACCCCCGAAACAGGCGGCGGCCGGAGGAGGTGTCGAACGGCTCCCGGGCGTGCTGCACCCGGCGGTTGTCGAACACAGCAATGTCGCCGGGCTCAAGTTTGTAGGTGATCTGGAAGCGGGGGTCTCGGGACAGCCGGCCCAACTTCTTCGCCGCCCGATAGGCCCGGGGGATGTCGTCGGTGGCCATATCGGGGAAGGTGCGCACGGGGTAAAAGGTACGCAGGGTGAGGGGTGCGCCGGGCACCCCCAGGTCGATGAGCGGCCCCGACCACCGCCAGTCAACCTCGTCCCCCCGCCCGTGGAACACCCACCGCAGCGTGGTGAGGGCCTCGTAGACATCGGGATCGTGCTGCTCCAAGAAGCGGGCGACGGCTAGGCCATCGGTCATCTGGCTGGCCCCGCCGACGCAGGAGTTCTCGATGCAGTGGAAGAACTGGAAGCCCGGCGGCGTCTCCAGCGACGGGAAGTCGGTGTGGGGGCCGAGGCCGATGCTCATATAGGCGGTGGACGTGGGGTCGGGAACGGCCTCAATGTCCCAGACTGGGCCGAAGTTGGAATCCCGGAGGACACCGACCCGGCGGGCCACTTCCTCGACCTGATCGGGATCGACCGACAGCGAGGTCAGCCGGGTCAACCCGTAGGCCACCAGGTCGTTGAGCCAGAGCCGGAAAGTCTCAGGGTCGGCCAGCACCGTCGGGCCGTGGTAGGTGGCCGGCTCGGGCAGCACAGAGGAGTCCCACGCAATGGGCTCGGGAAGGAAGCTCTCGGGGCGGAATTGGCCATCGGCAATGTGGCGGAGCCAGCCGGGGTGGTAGCGGGACACAGCCCCGTCGTGGGCCCAGCGCACCCCCAGCGCCCCGTCGTGCTCGGCCCAGGCGTCGGCAACCTGCCAGTGCTCGCCCAGATCGCAGGGCTCGAGAACCCCTTCCCGGGAGGAGATTTCAAAGTCGCGCTGCTCGGCCAGCCACCATCGGAAGCAGCGAAGCTCGGCGCCATCGGCCCAGCGGGCCACCACGAACTCGCCGTCGAGGCGAACCCCGCTTAACGGATGCCACTCGTAGCGGTAGAAGTCGGGCGTCAGCAGCCCCGCCATTGCCCTCAGGCTACACCAGCAATAGGATGATTGGTATGCCTTCTCGCCAGCTTGATTACCCGGTTTTCGATGCCGACAACCACATGTACGAGACCACCGAAGCCCTCACCAAGCACTTGCCCGACACCCATCGGGGGCTCATCGACTACATCGACCACCAAGGCCGTACAAAAATCCTGGTGAGGGGCAGGATCAGCAACTACATCCCCAACCCCACGTTCCAGAGAGTGGGCTCGCCCGGCGCCCAGGAGGAGTACTTCAGGAGCGGCAATCCCGAGGGTAAGTCCCGGCGGGAGATCATGCAGCCCATCGATGCCCTGCCGGCGTACTTCGACCCCCAGCCCCGGCTGGAGCTGATGGATGAGCTGGGCTTGGACTACGCCATGATGTACCCCACCCTGGCATCGCTGGTGGAGGAGCGCTTCCGGGACGCCCCCGACGAGTGCCACATCGTGATCCATGCCCTCAACCAGTGGATTCTGGAGCATTGGACGTTCAACTACGAGGGTCGCATCTTCCCGGTGCCCATAGTGACCCTGCCCATCGTGGAGAAGGCCATCGAAGAGCTGGAGTGGTGCGTGGAGCGGGGTGCCCGGGCGGTGCTGATTCGTCCCGCTCCTCCGCCCGGTCTGCGGGGGCCGCGGTCGTTCGCTCTGCCCGAGTTCGATCCGTTCTGGGAGCGGGTGGTAGAGCTGGATGTGCTGGTGGCCATGCACGCCTCCGACAGCGGCTACACCCGGTTCACCAACGAGTGGGAGGGGGCCAGCGGGGAGATGCTGGCGTTCAACCAGTCGCTGTTCCAGATGTCGGTGATGAGCAGTCGACCCATCGAGGATGCGGTCACCTCGTGGGTGGCCCATGGCGCGCTCACCCGGCATCCCAAGCTGAAGGTGGCCATCGTCGAAAACGGCAGCTCATGGGTTCGGCCGCTGCTGGCCCATCTGGAGACCTGCTACCAGCGGATGCCCCAGGCCTGGGAAGAGCACCCGGTGGACGCGATCAGGCGCAATATCTGGATCCACCCCTTCCACGAGGACGACCCGGTCGGGCTAGTCGGCGCGATGGGCGCCGACAACGTGGTCTTCGGCTCGGACTACCCCCATGTGGAGGGCATGGCCGATCCCATCACGTTCGTGGATCAACTGGAAGGTCTGCCCGACCACCAAATCCGCAAAGTAATGGGCGGCAACATGGCCAGCCTAATGAAGGTGGCCTAGCCGTTTAATCGCCTACACCGCCGGATGCCGGTTCGATGTTGAGGAAGCGGGCCAGGTTGTCGCACATGATGGTTTTGATGTCGGCGTCGCTCATGGCTTTGAGCTGGGTGGTGGCGTAGAGGGCGGGGAAGGGCAGCCCCTCGCTGTGGGGGAAGTCGGAGCCGAACACGATGGGCTCGATGCCCACCGCCTCCACCACCCGGGCCACGTTCTCTTCGGGAAAGGGAGCCACGATGAAGTGGTCCCGGAAGATGTCGCTGGGGCGGCGGTCGAGCTTCGGACCCCACTTGGCCCCCCGGCCCATGAGGAAGGCGTGATCCATCTTGCGGAGGATGTAGGGCAGCCACACCGTGCCCTGCTCCGACAGGCACACCTTCACGTTGGGGAAGCGGCCGAACAGGTTGTGGAGCACCATGGCGGCCACCGTCTCCATGGCCGGGCGGTCACCCCAGTAGAGCACCCACTGGAGGGCGTCGAAGTCGCCCAGAACGTCCTCGGGGTCCTCGCTCCAGTCGGCCCCGTACTTCTGGTAGTCGGTGGCCCCCAAGTGGGTCACCACCCGGGCCCCGGCCTCGTTGATGCGGGCCCAGAAGCCGTCGTAGACCGGGTCGGCCATAGAGCGCCCGCCCCTTGTGTTGTGCCGTCCGCCGTGGACGTGGCCGCTGATGATCTGGATGACGGTAGCGCCCTGGCTCAGAACCAGCTCAACCTCGGTGGCGGCCTCATCGGGATCGGCCAGCGACACGTAGGCGGGGAGGAATAGGCGGTTGAGGTAGCCCCAGCCGATCTCCTCGTTGATCCAGCGGTTGTAGGCCCGGGTGTTGGCGTAGATGCCGTCGACGTCGTCGGCGAACTCGTATTCCAGCGACAGCACCTGGTTGGGGAACATGAGGGCCGCGCCGATGCCCTGGCTGTCCATGAGGGCCAGCCGCAGATCGCGGTTGCCCCACGACTCCTCCTGGTCGCGGAAGTAGGCAATGAGATCGATCCGTTCGGCGTCGGTGAGATTGCGGTAGGGGTTGAGCTGGGACAGCAGCATCCCCGGTGAGTGGATGTTGGACTGGCCGGGCTTCATCTGGTTCTCGTCGCCCGCGGTGGGCACGGCTCGGGCGGCCACTTGGGCGGCGGTCTCGTCGTCGGCGGCCACCATGGCCACCGCCTGGTTTAGGCGGGAGGGCCTTCCGCCGAACACTCCCACCCAGCGGCCCTGCTCGTCGGCCTCGAAGGTGACTGCCTTGTGCCGCCACCTGGGGTCGACGTAGTTCACATACAAATCTCGGGGCTCCACAAAATGGTTGTCGGCATCGTTGATGAGGAACGGCAGATCCGGGTGCTGGTCGATCTGGGCCAAAGCCATAGGGCCATGGTACGGGACCGTCAGTCGCCCGCGTCTCGCCGGCTATGTCGGGTTCAGTAGTTGTAGAGAGCGAAGGGGTTAAGGAACTGACGGCCCCAGAGACGGTTGCGGTCGGCTTTCGTCAGTTCTGCTTGATCGCACACCGATGACCATTCGTCTTCGATGACCCGCCGAGCAGCTTCCACCTTCACCGGCGCAAAGACCTTTGGACCTCCCACATCGACAGTATTCTGTCTATCTTGCTCTAAAGGTCGAGGCTCCCTAAGCATCACCGGGTGAGGGTTATTTGACAAATAACCCTCACCCGGACGGGGGTGTGTGGCTTATTGGCGGCTAGAGGCCGATTGCGCTGCGGAGGGCGGGGCGGGGGTTTAGGTCGGCCAGGGCGGCTTCGCAGCGGGCTAGGAAGGCGGCGGCGAAGGCTTGGCGGCCGGAGGAGGCGTCTTCGGGGAAGGTGACCACTTGGCAGCTAGCGGGGACGGTGTAGGCGGCGTGGATGCGGTGGGCCAGCCAGGCGTCTTCGTAGGCGATGGGTTGGGCACCGTGCTGGATGCGGCCGTCGAGATAGCGCTGGATCAGCGTCTTGTCGTGGGCTAGGCGGTCTTCTGGGGCCATCGACATGTTGAGGAAGTAGCTCACGTCGCGCATGGGGGCGCCCACGTTGATGAGGCCCCAGTCCAAAAAGCCCGGCCCGCCGGCCTCAGTAATGAACAGGTTGCCGATGTGGCCGTCACCCTGGAGCACGGTGGGCGGCCCGCCGATGGGTCCCGCGGCCCACGCATTGTGGAGTTCGGCGGTGTGGGCGATGTAGAGCTCGGCGATCTCGGCGAAGGCGTCGGTGAGCTTGTCGCGGTGGTTGTCCAGCCCGCAGCGCAGGAGACGAGCGCCGTAGTCGCTGCCCTTGTTGGCCAGAGGCACCCAGCTTGCCTCGGCGGCCCGGCGGTCGGGATCCTCGTAGCGGGCGTGGAGCTCGGCAAAGTGGTCCATGGCCTCGGCGGCGTAGGCCACCGGCACCCCTGTGCTGTAATCGGGAAGGGACTTGGCCGAGTTGTCCAGATCTTCCAGCAACAGCACGAAAGCCCCGGTATCGGGATCGAAGGCGGCAACGTAAGGCGTGAGCGTGCGCATAGGCACCGCGTGGGCCAAGCGCTGGTAGAACAGCGCCTCCCGGCGGCCCATGCCGGTTTGGTTAATCTGGGCTCGGCGGTCGGGATCAAGCGGAGGGAGCTTGGCGAACATGGTGGACGGCAGGTCGCTGTCGCCGTCGTAGGTGATGGCCAGGCGGGCGTTGGCATTGGTGCCGGCGTGGATGGCCAGCACCTCCACCGCGGTGACCACTGTGCCGGGATAGCGCTCAGCCAGGTTCTCGGTGAGCCAGTCGGGGGTGATGGCCTCGGGGTGTTCGGGCAGGCTCACCGGGCCGAGTCGACCGGCACCCAGCCGCCGGGCTCGAGGTTGAGGTACTGCTCCAGATTGCGGTGCATGTTGATGATGCGGCACTCCTCGCCCGACAGCCACACGTGGGTGAAGCCGGGCTGGTGGAGGCCCTTTTGCATGGTGCGGATGACGCTGAAGTCCTGGTTGAGCACGAACCCGAAGTCGGCCTGGTCCATGGGCACGGTGACGTGTACCGGCGACGAGGCCGCGGCGTCGGCCGCCGGCATCCGGCTGAGGTGGATGGTGTCCAGTTCGCCCTCGTCGGGATTGGGGCCGGGCCGGGCGGTCAGCACGGTGAAGATGTCGGCGCTGATCAAAACCGTGGCGTTGGGAAAGAGGTTGTATTGGCTGAGGTGAGTGATCTGGGCGGTGTCGTAGCCAGATAGATCTACGCCCATGGTGGCCTGGTGGTCTCGGATCTTCTGGGCAATCACGTCTTGGAGGGTCTGGCCGTCGGGCACATCGGGCGCGGTGCAGGGCTCGCTGTAGTCCGGTCCCATGCGGCCGCCCTGGGTGACGATGAAGGAGTCCCACACCGCTTGGTCGTCCACGTTGCGGCCCAGGCGGGGGCTGGGCACGCCGTAGGGCTGATACGACACACCGTGGCGGTCCCAGATGCGCTGGGGGGAGTTGACGTCGTTGATGCTGCCCAGCATCTCCCGATGGAGGCCCTGCACATGGTAGGTCTCGGAGAAGCCCTCGTTGACCACCTTCCAATTGCAGTTCACCGCAGTGGCGGTGGAGTAGGTGCCCCGGAACTCATCCAGGTTGGCCCAGGCGATGTCGTCGGGGATCCCCTCTAGCCAGTCGGCCAGCGGCTCGGCGTCGAGATCCAGGTTGACGAACACCAGGCGGGCCCAGGTGTCCACCCGCACCGGCACCAGCGGGAGGTCGTCGTTGCTGATGGGGCCGAAGCCGCGGCGGGAGGGGATTTCCCGCAGCCGGCCGGTGAGGTCCCAGGCCCAGCGGTGGTAAGGGCAGCGCAGTTCGGTGATGCCGGTGCCCGAGCCCTGGCAGAGGGAGTTGCCCCGGTGGCGGCACACGTTCTGAAAGCCGCGCAGCACGCCGTCTTCGCCCCGCACCAGGATGATCGAGTACTTGCCGAGGCGGTGCTCGAACCAGTCGCCGGGGTTGGCGATGTGGTCGACGGTGCAGGCCACGTGCCACACCTTGGGCCACATGCGCTCGTATTCCAGTTCGGCAAACTCAGCGGAGAGGTAGCGCTGGACGGGGATCTTCACCGGGGCTTGGGCGGCCAGACCTGAGGCGGTGACTGCGGTGCCCAGTATGTCGGCCTCGTCCGGCGGTGCGACGTCAACCATGCCGACCATCGTGGCACACGGCCTATGTCCTCGACTCGGTTATGAAGATGGCTTCGGCGGTGGCACACACCGTGTTGCCAGCCCTCAGTTCGCCGGTGGCGATGTGCTTTCGGCCTTCGGTATGGGAGTAGCGGCAAGTGACCTCGAGGGGTGTGTGGAGGGGGACGCCGGTGTTGTAGCGGATGTTGATGCCGGCGGTTAGGCCGGTGGCGCCAGCTCGGGTGGCGGCGGTGCCCAGGGCCTCGTCCAAGATGGTGGCCACCACGCCGCCGTGGGCCCGGTGGGGTGGGCCGGAGTGGGCTTCGGTGAGGGTTACGGTGGCCCGCATCTCCACGGGCCGGGGCTCGGCATCGGGGTCTGGCGGGGGGACCGGATCGAAGATCAGCCGAGGAGCGTGGGGGTTGAGCAGGCCCGATCCGGCCTGGGTGAGGTTGTAGATGGTTCCTTCGTGGTCTTTGGCCACCACGATGTGGGGATCGCGGGCCGCGGCCCGCAGCCGCTCGGTGATCTCGGCCAGGGTCTGGGCCATCTCGGCCCGGGTGGCGGGGTCGGCGTCGTTGGCCGACACTGCGGCCACCAGGTCGCGGGTGCGCTCCACCAGCTCGTAGGCCTCGGGGCCGAAGTCGTCGGGGTGGGGCAAATCGCCCAACAGCTCGGCCAGCCGATAGGCCGACGCCGTTTCGGGGTGCTCTTGGTCAGCCATCTTCAAACATTGTCGGCCACCGGGATGTCGAAGCGCTCGATGTAGCGGGCGAAGCGGGTCCTCACCTCGGCCCGGGTCAGCCCGAGATCCTCGAACTCATAGCGGTGCTCGCCGTGCTTGCCAGGCGGGGTTGCGGCCACCCGTGCAGCCATAGCCGCTTCGGTTTCCGCGGTCAGATCCATGCCAAGCTGCTCATACACCGAGTGGGCGGCGGCCACCCCGTCGGTGCTTACCAGCTTGTGGGGCACTTGGGCGGTCCGATCGGGGGGCAGGCGCCCGGAGTCAATCAGGTCGATGAGGTTGTCGAGGCTGCGGCCGTAGAGTTCGAGGTGGTAGCGGCCGATGGCGGCGAAGTCCACCCGGTCAGAGTGGGCCCAGCGCAGGGTGGCGATGAGGCTGGTCACCGAGGGCAGGATGGCGGTGGGATCGCGGTGGGTGATCACGAAGCGGGCGTCGTCGAACACCTCCAACAGGGCGGGCAGGCCCTGGAGGTGGGCGGGCGATTTGAGCACCCACCGTCGGGTGGGCATGCGCCGCTGCAACACCTGTAGCACCTTCCGGTAGGTGCGATAGGCAGGGCGCAGATCGGCGGTGTCGAACCACCTCTGGTAGGCAGGCACGTCGGTGCGGCTGACCATCTCCTCGGAGCGGAACTCGAACGACATGGCCGACAGGCACTCTTTGAACATGCGCCCGGAGTACTCGTGGATAGCCAGCATGCCGCTGGCCACCGTCTGGGGCATGACCAACTCGGCCCCGGCCAACGGGATGCGGGGATCAGCGGCCCGGATTTCGGGATCAGGGTGGGGCGGGGGAACCGGGCGGAGCAGTTCCCAGCCCTCGGGAGCCCGGTGGGCGGGGTCTTGGGCCAGCACGCCGTGCATGACGGTGGTGCCGGTGCGGGGGGCGCCGATCACGAAGATGGGCTCCTCGATGGGCTCTTGCAGCGTGCCGGGATCGGCGGCCAGGTAGTCGTTGAGCTGGATGCGGACCTCCAATAGCCGCAGGATCATCCGCCGTGACATCCATCGGCCCATGACTGTTAGGTCGGCCTCGTGCTCCAGTCCGTGGCAGAACAGGCTGAGCGGCTCGATGAAGTCGTCGTCGCCCAACGCAGTCCATTCGTCGGGAGCCCGACCTTGGCGCACTAGAGCCTCAGCCATCAGCAGATCGGGGTCGAATGGGCGGCGGGCCTCGTCGACCACCGGGCCAGCCTCGCCCCGATTGACCGCAGCAACCCAGCCGGGCCGAGGATCAGGAGTCCAGCTCATTTCTGAACTGTACGTCCAGTTGCTGCTGTCAGCCGGTACAATGCAGAACATCCAGACTGATCCTGTACTCGAACGGCTGCAAGCCAGCTTTGACGCTCAGCGAGCCTCTTTGGTTACCAAACATTCTGGCCAGTGGGCACTTCTGATTGAAGGTGATCCACAACCACAGTTCTTTGGCTCAGACATCGAAGCTGCGGCAGCGGGGTTTTCCCATCGACCACCGGCCCGCTTCTTGATCAATGAGATCCTCGCCGAAGAGCAGCCGATCCATATACCTCATATGGCGATAGCTGATTAGCCGCTAGATGTCTGGCTTCGGGCGTATAACCGGAGAAATCGGCGCGGTCGGAGCAGTTGTAGAAGTAGAACTCGGATTGACGCGTGAGGAGATCGAACACCGCCGTATTGACAACCGATCAATCTCTACCGGATTCAGGGGTCGAGGAGTCATCGACACCGGTGCCGAAGCGTCGGTCATAACCGAGGCAGTAGTGCAAGCGCTCGCCATCACACCTGTGCGCCATGCCACGGTCTTGACAACCATGGGACAAGTCAGAACTGCGGCCTTCACCATTTCGGTGACCGTGGGTCCGGGATACAAGGAACCACCTGATCCTCTTCCCGTCCAGGCCTACGAGGGTCTCATCGATGCAGGCGACATCCTCATAGGGCGCGACATTCTCAACCTGGGAGAACTTGTCTGGAAGGGCCAAGAGCAGCGCTTCTCGCTGTCACTGCCTAGAACGGTACGCTCAGGCGATGCTTGAGGGGTTGGTCGTAATCGTCACCGGGGCTTCGAAGGGCATCGGCCGGGGGATCGCCGAGTACCTGGTGGACCAGGGCGTGAAGCTCACGGTGACCAGCCGCAAGCGTGAGCGGATCGAGGCCGCTGCCGCCGAATTGCGGGATCGGGGCGGCGATGTGCTGGCGGTGGCGGGGTCGGTGGGCAGCCAGGATCACGCCATCGAGGTGGTGGACCGCACGGTGGAGCGATGGGGCACGGTGGACGGGCTGGTGGCCAACGCCCAGTCGTTCCGACCCACCATGCCGCTGTTGGAGGTGGACGAGTCGGACATGGACGTGCTTTTCGACACGGGGCCCAAGGGCACGCTGTGGTTCATGCAGGCGGTACACCCCCACATGGCAGCCAAGGGCCGGGGTCGCATCATCACCTTCGGCACCAACGTGGGGATCACCGGCGGGCCGGGCTACGGACCCTACGGGGCGGCCAAGGAGTCCATTCGCTCGCTGACCCGAACCGCGGCCCGGGAGTGGGGCTGCGACGGCATCACCGTGAACTGCGTGAACCCGGCGTCGGTGGCCCACCGAGCCCCGCCCGACGACGATCCCGACCGGCTGGCCTCCTACAAGGCCCTGTTCGACAACCACCCCATGGGCCGCGACGGCGACCCGGTGAGCGACATCGCGCCCGTGATCGGGTTTTTGCTGTCGGATGCCAGCCAATACGTCACCGGCGAGACGTTCCAGGTGGACGGCGGCGGCTTGATGCGGCCCTGATTAGAGACAAGCAGATCACGAGAGGCCGAGGCGTCAAGTCCTGTCGAAGGCGTTCCGATCGACCTGAAGATCTCGCAGTATGGCGCGAATCGTTCCAGACCGAAGATCTTTGCCGCCCCAGTTAGGGATCGTGGTCCGCGTGCCACTGGCGGGATTCCGCCAGATCTCATGAGAGCCACGTGACTGGCGATCGAACTCGCAGCCAAGCGCACGCAACTTGCGGGTGAGTTCTCGATAGGTCAAACCGCGATTACAAGCTCGCCAGCAGCCGCAATGGCAGCGGGAAGTGGATCACCGTGGTGTTCACAAGACGCAATAAAGTCCGCCGTTACGCCTTCCAGGTTGAACAGGGCCTCTTCGGCGGTTGCGCCCCATGCTCGGCAACCCGGAAGCACAGGCACTTCCGCAAGGTACATATTCTCGGTCTCCTCGGAAGGTGCCTTCAGCGTGTAGGGCAGCTTGTACTGCTTTGGCATCACTGCCGTCCCCGCTGCGTCGAAGAACTCACACCAAGAAGATACCGCGCTGAGCAGCAACTTGGTACTGCTACTCAGGTCCGGAACCGGTGTCTGAGGTGGGCTTGGCGGGTGGCTTGGTCGGCGGCGCGTTCAGCAGGGGAGATAGCGGGATGATCGGCGGGCAGGGCGGCGGCAACGTCGCTTAGGGCGACTACCTCGGTGGTGGGGTCCATGGCCCGGTCGCCGGTGGGCCAGAACCAGCGGAGGGTGCAGAGGCCGTTGCGGCGGTTGGCGTTGTCGAGCCAGTTGGCGGCGCCGGGGTCGGTGCCGCACACCACGTAGCGCACCTTGCCGTCGGACGACACCGTGGTCTGGGATTGGTTGCGGCAGGAGATGTGGGCGTAGGTGTCGACTAGCTCGAAGGTGCCCATCATGTATAGCTGGGCGCCCCAGTAGTGGGCCTCGGGCACCTCGGCGGTCACGATCAGGGCCTGGTCGGGCTCCAGATCCCAGAAGCAGAACTCGTAGCGGGCCATGGACAGGCCTTTGGAAACCTCCAGGGTGCGGTTGGTGAAGCTGTTGTCGATGCGCTCGGCCCGATTCATCACCATGTAGGCGTTCCAGCGCTCGATCGAGTCGGTCATCTGCATCATGGCCCGGCGCACCCGGTTGGCGAAGACAGGCCCGTCGAGCACAGGAGCAGGCTCGGGGTCGAGGCACTCGATGGTGAAGAAGGCGGGCTCATCCGCGGTCCAGTCGAAGTAGTACTCCCGGATCGACGCGGAGAGCACCCCGTCGGGGATTGTCACTGCGCCGGGGTCGTCGCCCCCCAAAAGGATCTCGAAGTCGTCGTGGCGGCCGAGGCCGAGGTCGTGAGCGGTGACGGTGGCCTTGGTGCCCCAGATGTCGTTGTGCATAAACCCAGCCCGCAGCGCCAGGATGAAGTCGTCGCAGCCGTGCATGTTGCCGGTGATCCGGTAGCGGCGGCCGGGCTCGATGCGGGCGTGGCGGTACACGTTGTCGGCGTTGGGGCCGCCCCACTGGACGGTCAAATCGTTCTGGCGGTTGAAGAACGGGCGGGCGGGGTCGGCGTGGAAAACCTCCCAGCCCAGGAACGCCTCCACGTTGTCGGCCAGGTGCTCGAGCATCTCCAGATCGCCGCCGTCGTCGGTGGGATAGGGCGGGGCGACCACTTCACGGCCCATGCGCTTGAGCAGCTCGCACCACTCATCCCAAGCCTCTACCGCCGTGCTGATGTCGCTCATGTGGAGAAGCTTGCCAAGAACGGCTCGACCGCGGCCAGGAAACCGGGGGTGTTCTGGCCATGCACGTTGTGGCTGCAATCGGGAACGGTCACCAGCGTGCCGTGGGGCAGGGCGTCGGCGAATCGCTCGGCGGCCTCGGCAGTGAGCACCCAGGAGTCGGCCCCCCGCACCAGCAAAACCGGTTGGGCGATGCGCTCGGCGTCTTCCAGAGTGAAGCGGTCGCCGGCCCGGCGGTGCTCGGCGCCGTGGGCCAGCCGGGGGCCGTGGTCCACCTTGGAGATGTAAGTGCCGTCCACCCGCTGGAGCAGGTTGTACTTGACGGTGCGCTCGATGTGCTCCCGGGTGCGATACGGATCGTACTTCTGCACCGCGGCTGCGAAGTCGTCCAAATCTTGAAACTCCCGGTTCTCGGTGACGAACGTGCGGATGACCTGGGTGCCCACCTCGGAGATCTCGGGTCCGATGTCCACCAACACGATGGCCTTGGCCAGATCGGGGTGGTCGAGGGTGAGGCGCATGGTGTTCATGCCGCCCATGGAGTGGCCCATGATGATGGGGTCGGCCACACCGAGCGCCTCGCAGAAGGCGGCGGCGTCGGCGGCCATGGCACCTGAGGAGTAGTCGGCGTCGCGGGCCCACTCGCTGTCACCGTGGCCCCGCTGGTCGAGGGCCAAAACGTGGTAGCGGTCGGCCAACGCCAGGCTGACCAGATCCCAGGAGTGGGCCGACTGGTTGCCGCCGTGCAATAACAGGACAGTGGGGTTATCGGGGTGGCCCCACTCTGAGAAATGGAAGCGGTGGTGGCGGGCCACGATGTTGCGGGACACATAGGAAATGCCGGTCCCGTGGGCGATACCAAGGTCAGCCGCGCTGGTACACAGGCTCTCGAACTCGGCGGTGACCGTCATGTCCAGCGGGTCAGCGGTGGAGGCGAACTCATTGAGGTGCATCAGCTTCGCCCCTCCCGCAGATCGGCATAGAAGTACTTGGCCAGCTCGTTGAACACGTCGGCCCGCTCCCACTGGAGGAAGTGGCCGCACTCGGGGATCACCACCGGCCCCACCCGGTTGGCAAAGGCGATCTCGCAGCGCTTGGGGAAGTCCTTGGGCACCACCTGGTCGTCGGGGCCGTACAAGATGAGCGTGGGGGCCTGCACCTGGGTGCCCATCATGGGCGGCTCGCTCATCGGCCGGCCGTATTCCAGCTGGTACACCGACCACCCGGCGGCCAGGCGCTCCAGGTCGGCGAACGGCTCGGTCATGAAGTCGTAGTCGCCCTCCTCGAAGGAGTATTGCGAGGCCAGTAGCCGGTGCTCGTAGAAGTCCCGCACGTAGCGGCGGCACCGATCGGGGGTGTCGAGGTCGGCTCGGAGCTGGTCGGGGTCGCGGCCCTGGCGGATGCGGTAGTCGCCGGTGGGTCCGTGGGGCAGGGGGTTCAGCGACAGGCCCCGCTCGGTGTACCAGTCCACCTGATCGACGATGAACGGGGCCACCGTGTTGAAGAACACCATCCGGTCTGTGAACTCAGGCCAGCGGTTGGCCATGTCCACTATCACCGCGCCCCCCACGTCGCCCCCCAGGAGCCCGACCCGCTCGTGGCCCAGCACGTCGTGGACCAGGGTGTGGATGTCGCGGGAGTACAGCACCAAGTCGTATTGGTCGTTGTCGGACAAGTCGGAGTCGCCGTAGCCCCGCAGGTCGGGAACGATCACCTCATAGCCGGCCTCGACCAGCGGGATGATGTTGCGCCACCAGATGCGCTTGGTCTCGGGGTAGCCGTGGACCAGCACCAGCGGGTAGCCGCCCACTCCCTCGCGAACGTAGGCCAGCGACAGGTCGCCGTCTACCGGCGCCCGGTGGATGGTGAAGGCATCGGGGGGTGGTGTGGCTGGCTGATCGGGTCGAATGGGAGGCACGGCCCGGAAGCCTAGGGGGAGCCGGGCAAAATGCGCTAAGGGCCACCATTCTTAGAGGCTGCGCGGATAGGTGAAGCAAATCTTGGAGAATTCTGTCCCGGCTGTGATCTGCACTTGCAAAGCCGCAGGTCAAGGTACTGAAGGAGCAGCCAGAGGTTCAGGCATTTTCGCAGGTCAGTGCCTATCCGCGCGCGCTCTTAGGCCCGGAGGCGGGCGGGATGCTAGGAAATGTCAGCCAATAGCAACCCGACAGAGAGGCCGTCATGGAGTTTGGACTTTTCATCCAGGGGTACGTGCCCCAGCATCGCCGGGAAAATGACCCAGATGCCGAGCACAAGGCGTTCATGGAGGAATTGGATCTGGTGATCGCCGCCGACAAGGCGGGGTTCAAGTATGTGTGGCTGCCCGAGCACCACTTCCTCGACGAGTACTCCCACATGTCGGCCAACGACGCCATCGCCGGCTATCTGGCCCACGCCACCGAGCGGATCCACATCGGATCGGGCATCTTCAACCCGCTGCCCCAGGTGAACCACCCGGCCAAGGTGGCCGAGCGGGTGGCCATGCTCGACCACCTCACCGGTGGCCGGTTCGAGTTCGGCACCGGCCGGGGCGCGGGCAGCCACGAGATCCTCGGCTTCCTGCACAAAGAGGGCATCACCGACACCTCTCACACCAAGGAAATCTGGGAAGACGTGATCGGCGAGTTCGCCAAGATGTGGACCCAAGACACCTACGAGGGCTACGAGGGCAAGTTCTGGTCGCTGCCGCCCCGCAAGGTGCTGCCCAAGCCGTGGGGCAAGGGGCATCCGGCCATGTGGTACGCCGCGGGCAACGTGACCAGCTACGCCATGGCCGCCCGCAAGGGCCTCGGCGTGCTCGGCTTCTCGGTGGGGGCTCTCGACGAGCTGGCCCCGGTGCTGGAGGCCTACAAGCGCGACATCGTCAACGCCGAGCCGGTGGGGGCGTTCGTGAACGACAACCTCATGGTGACCACCGGGGCGTTCGTGGCCGAAACTGATCAGGGGGCAGTGGACCACGCGCTGCGGTCATCGATGACCTACCTCCAGTCCAACGTCTTTCGCTACCACGACACCTTCCCCCGGCCTGAGTGGGTGCCGCCGTGGCCCCAGACCATCCCCATGCCCTCTGCCGAGGAGCTGTGGGAGGGCGTCGGCCAACCGGGCAGCGTGATGGGCGATCCCGACCGTGCCCTCAAGGGTGCTCAGCAATGGGCTGACGCCGGCGCCGACCAACTGGTGTTCGGCATGGGCTCCAGCGAGCGGGCCGACGACCTCAAGACCATTGAGCTGTTGGGCAAGCACGTGATCCCCAAGATCGACACCGATCCGGTTCACCGCACAACTCGCCTGCGCGAGGCCGCCGCCTAGAATCGGCAACCATGGCTGAGGCGCCTGGGGGCCACCCCAACGCCGTTATCGACATCGACGACGGCATCATCACGGTCACCCTTGACCGCCCCGACAAGCTGAACGCCATCAGCCATGACATGACCGCGTCGCTGTGGGAGGCGGTGCTGGCGCTGGGCGACCGCGACGACCTGCGCTGCATGGTGATAACCGCCAAGGGCCGCTACTTCACCGCGGGCCAGGACATCTCCAGCCCAGCGGGCAACCGGCCCGGCGACCCCGAGACCATGGACCAGCACCCGGGGTGGAACTTCCGCCGGGACTATCGCAGCCACCACCTGCTCTACGACGAGATGGAAGCGGTGGAAAAGCCGGTGATCATGGCCATACAGGGGCGATGTCTAGGGGCAGGTGTGGAGATGTCCGGGTCGGTTGACTTCCGGTTCTGCACCCCGGAGGCGTCGTTCGCCCTACCCGAGGTGAAGCTGGGGGGCATCGCCGGAAGCGGCGGCACCAGCAGGCTGACCCGGCTGATCGGCCCGAGCTGGGCCAAGTGGATGGCGATGGCCACCATGGAGATCGACGCTGACGAGGCCAAGTCTATCGGGCTGATCCACAGGGTGTACCCGGCCGAGTCGCTGATGGACGAGGTGTACGCCTTCTGCCGACACCTGATGTCGCTGCCCACCGAGGCGTTGGGTCTGGCCAAGATGGCGGTGGATGTACACGCCGATATCACCGACCGGAACATCCAGCGGCAATTCGACCGGGTGGCGGTTTACTCCACGGTGGCAGAGTTCGAGAAGTCGATGGAGCGGTTCGGACGCCAGCCCAAGAGTTAGTGATCAGATCCGCAGGACTAGGGTCCATAGGAGGTTAGCAGCTCCGATAACTACCGCGCTATATCGCCAGATACTGCCACGCTAAGCCACCAATTGCTGCTACGCTGCAATTGGTGAAGTACATTCCCCGCCTTGTCGACGCTCAATTGTCGCGGGCCCTCAAGACTCACCCGGTTGTGCTCGTAACAGGGGCCAGGGGAGTCGGCAAGACAACCACGGCTCGACAAATTGCGAAATCAATCGCGTTTTTCGACGATTTGGCCACCCTCACCGTCTTTCAAGACAGCCCTGAGGCCGCCCTCGCGCAATTCCAAGAACCACTCCTGATTGACGAGTGGCAGATGGGTCCTGAAGTTGTACGAGCCATCAAACGCACGGTCGATCGCGACCGAAGACCTGGGAGGTTCATCCTCACCGGTTCGCCTGATCCACTGAGTCGTTCGGAGTTCCAATCGCTGACTGGCCGGGCAGCGATTGTCCGGCTCAATCCGATGACGGTGCGCGAGAGGACTTCGCGAGTGGCGCATCCCCACGGATCTACGGCAGTCTCCAATTTGCTCAATGGCACTCCCCCCCAGTCCCGCCCAGAGCACGTTCCCGACATTTTCGGATACTTGGACATTGCCGCTGTCGGCGGGTTCCCCGAATGTGCAGCAGAAAGCTCTGAGGCCTACTCACAGACGTGGTGCCGCGACTACCTGCGAGTGCTTCTACGACGAGACCTGCCCCTATTTGGGTCGCGTCGCTCTGCCTCCCACTTCCGCAGATACCTCTCTGCCGCCGCCCTGCATACTGCCCGATCGCCAGAAGACGGCAGCTTGCGCAACGCTGCCCAAGTGAACCCGGGAACCCACCGGGATTATCGCCACATCCTGCTGGATTTGGATGTGACCGTTGAAGTGCCCGCGTTCATCAACGAAGAGATTCCCGCTCTGGCCAAGTCCCCCAAGATGCTGTTCAGCGACTCGGGATTGCTGATAGCAGCTATGAACAAGCCGCTGGCCCAACTAAAGCTGAGCGGCGACCTCTACGGCAGGGTCATTGAGACGTTCGTGCTCAATCAACTCCGGGCCGAGATTGAGGCCCTCGACCGGCCGGATGCGCTGAGCCACCTCCGCACTCACAAGGGCGTACACGAGATCGATGCAATCATCGAAACGGACGATGGGGGAATCATCGCCATCGAAATCAAGTCGGCCAACCGGCACCGGCCGGCCGACATCAAGCACATCGAGTGGCTGTCTCAAAAGCTTGGTGACAGGTTCAGGCTCGGATTGGTGCTAACCACCGGCGCTTACATCAGCCATGTCCGAAGCAAGGTGACTGACAAGATCTGGGCTGCACCAATCAGCTTGCTCTGGCACTAGCCCCCCATCCGGGGTTGGCTAGATCTTGAACAGGCGGCGGGCGTTGGTTTCGGCGAACTTGCGGGCGACGTCCTCGGCCATGGGGGCAGTGGTGTGGGCGAGCGATTCCATGCTGTGGGGGAACAGGGTGGACTCGTGGGGGTAGTCGGACTCCCAGGTGATGTTGTCCTCGCCGATCACGTCTAGGGCGGCGATGGCGGTGTCGTCGCGCAGCATGCACACGGTCATGTGCTCGGCGAAGGTCTCCCGAGGGGGGCGCTCGGCGGGGAGTTGCACCCGGAAGTTGTCGAAGACTTCGCTGGACTGCTCCAGCAGGTAGGGGGCCCAGCCGGCCCCGCCCTCGGAGAAGGCCACCTTGACGGCGCGATGGCGGTCCAAGATGCCGGAGAACAGCCAGTCGGAGCAGGCGATCATGGAGTTGGCCCCCACATAGGGCAACACGGTGCACGGCGGGGCGTCGTCGGACGACTTGATGAGCTTGGACGACGATCCGATGTGCAGACACACCACCAGTCCGGTCTCAGCCACCACGGCCCAAAGCGGCTCCCAGTGGTCGGTGTACACCGACGGCAGCCCCAGAGTGGTGGGATTCTCCGAGAAGGCCACCGCCCGAGCGCCCATCGCCGCGGTGCGCCGCACCTCTTCGGCGGCGGCCACCGGGTCCCAGAGCGGCACCACGATCAGGGGGATGAGCCGCTGGGGGTCGGTGGCGCACCACTCCTCCAAGATGAAGTCGTTGTAGGCCCGCACGCACCGTGCGGCCAGATCGAAGTCGTGGCTCACCATGAACCGGTGGCCGGCGAAGCGGCAGAAGTCGGGAAAGTTGACCTGCGCCCAGATGCCGTCGAGGTCCATGTCTTCAAGGCGCGCTGAGGGGTCGTAGCAGCCGGGGCGCATCTCGCTGAACCGGGCCACGCCTAGGGGGTCGTCGTCGAAACCGGGCAGCGTGCGGGTGTTGCCCCGCACCGTTTGGATCACCTGATCCTCATACAGCCACGCCTCGGTGCCGTTCTCCAGCTCCACCACCCGGGGGGCCCGGTCGCGATATGCCGCCGGCAACCGGCTCTGCCACAAGTGGGGCGGCTCGATGACGTGATCGTCGACCGAGATGGGTTTCACATCGGCAGGCAGCATGGGCGAACCAGGATAGTATTCACATGTGAATCGTCGAATAGCGGCCGGGCTGGTGGCGGTGGTCCTGGTGGCGACGAGCTGCGGCAACGAAGACGCTGACATTGAGGTGGTGCCGGCACCGACTCCCACTGCTACTGCGATACCAGAGGCCACTCCTGAACCCACTGCTACTGCGATACCAGAGGCCACTCCTGAACCCACTGCTACTGCGATACCAGAGGCCACTCCTGAACCCATACCGCAGTTGCGGGTCTGGCCGGTCACTGAGCCGACGGTGTGGCCACGAACCGCCGATGAGGCGGCGGAGGTTTTTGCCCGGCATGCGGCTCTTGGAGAGAGGACCGCCGAACCCCGGCCCGCCCTGCGAAGCGGCTCCACTGCCACGGCCGAGCTGCCACGACTCGCCGAAGACGGCTCGACGTTCGGAGTGGCCTCCACCATCCACATGCAGCAAATTCAACTTGACGATGGCTCGGCAGCCTGGGTGGTTATCAGCGCCCAGTCGGACGACATCGTGGTCAACTCTCCCGCCTTCGGCGAGCTCTTGGCCAGAGGCACCGTGATTGAAGGAGAGGGCCAGGGCTTCGAGGGCACGATCGTGTTCCGGGTCGAAGACCAAAACGGCCCGCTGGGCCTGGCATTGGCCCAAGGCGGAGCACTCGGCGAAAACCTGCCGTTCGAGACCCAGTTGCTGTTCGACCAACGCCCCGCCTCCGGCAACTGGGCCATCCTCGTCGGCTACACCACCTCAGCCGTAGACGGCAGCCTCTCCGCCCTCACCATGCTCCCCATGAGGCTGGTCGACGGGTCTTAGCCCGCCTTATGCAACAGCCCCTGGAATTGGGCAGGTCTCAGCCGCCTCCAAAAAGACGCTCGATCAGACCCGTTCGCCGAGGATGGCCCCAGCAGCTCGGACTGCGTGATCGAACGCCTCGCGGTTCATTCTGCTGCTCGGAATGATGCGTAAACGGCGGCGCGTTGTGCCGGAGTGAGCACACCGGCAAACGGCGTGACCTGTCGGAGGTCACGGCCATGTTCGCTGGGGTCGAGCATTCGGGAAACGATCTGGTCGTTTGTCCCTTCCAAGATCCGCACCCACTCATCCAAGAGAGGAGATGCATGGAGGTTCATCGACCGCATCCGAGAGATATTTCGCCGGGCAGTCTCGACGACCACGGCTACCCCAAAACCCCACCACCTGATGGGACGCCCCCAAGGCGGTGCAGGAGTGCATTGACCAAGCACACTGGGCCAGTGGCCTGATTGAGCCTTTCTTCCCAGTCGGAGATGTTCTTGAACACGAGCAAGACAAGAGCTTCCCGGCTGAATTGGCGGCCTCTCGGGTCAATCCAGATCACCGGCTGCTGGCTCTCGGCGCAGAGCAAGATCATGTCATGGTTGGATGTCACTAGTCAGTGGCCGCGCAGCGATCCTTCCCCGTCGCCTCTAGTGGCCGGATTGTATACCGCCACCCCTGGGCGGGCCGCAGGCAGCCGCGGCTATGTCCAGACTCTGAGCAGGATGCCGATGACGCTGTAGGAGATGAGCGGGTAGCCGCCGTTGATGAGGAACAGCCTGAGGCTAAGGCTGTCCATATACGCACCCTACTCTCGGAGCCGGCCTCCGCAGTCGGGCCGGCGCGCTCAGTGCCGGAGTCGCGTCTCCGGCGTGATCAGGCCGTTGGCGACGGCTCGCCACTCGAAGAAGTCGCGGTTGTCCACGGAGTGGACGAAGATGTCGTCGAAAAGTTCAAGCAGGTTGGGCGGCACCTTCTGCTCGACCATCAGCCGCTTGAGGTCGTAGGTCGCGGGAGCGGGAAAGACTGTCTCGGCGATGTAGGCCTCGAAGGCGGAACTGAAATCCTTGAAGCCATCACAGGAGTAGAGGTAGCTGGACTGCTCCCATCGATTCTCGGTCTGGTTGTTTCGCGCGTACTCGTAGCGCGTCCGGCTCAGGTCGACACGTTCGACGAGCGCGTCCTCCAGCGAGGCGTTCCCGGCGAGGATTCTGTGGTACTGGATGGGCGCTTCCGTCTCCCGATGCTTCTCGAACGTCCAGTCATCCAACTCGTATCCGCCATTGGCACGGTCGGAGCCAACGTAGTAGCGCGTGTATCTGCAGAAGTTGGCAAGATCTTCGTATGAGCCCTTGTTGCAGGGCCCGCCCATGTCGATGACCCCTAGGGGCCTGTCCAACAGCCGCGTCCATGTCGACAGGAACGCGGCCGCGTCATCGCGCTGGAGTTGTTGTGCGAACAGGCCTCCCGTTGGGCCGCCGTGGCCACTGTACATCAGATGGTGCTCCGCCTCGGGATGTCGCTTCACCAAGATGGACGCGAAGTCCTCGAAGACGCCGCGCAGAAAGGCGCTGCGCGCCCCGGACGACTCCTCCTCGGGCATCCCGTTGTGCACGCTGATCGCGTGCTGCTCCCGGTAGGCGATCGCCTCAGCATCGGAGGGCTGCTCCATGA
The DNA here is from genome assembly GCF_965208475.1 of Candidatus Poriferisocius sp. Taxonomy (GTDB): domain Bacteria; phylum Actinomycetota; class Acidimicrobiia; order Acidimicrobiales; family Bin134; genus Poriferisocius. The sequence continues at coordinate 2,952,638 of NZ_OZ242338.1, forward strand.
GCGCGAAATAGGGGTCGAATTCATTGGTGAAAGCGTAGAGATGCACCGAAGCGGTCTCCTCCCAAATCGCCGCCTCGTAGAATCTGAGCGCCGCGCTCTCCCGCACCTCAACCATCGCTGCCCACCCGTCGGTGTGGCTGAAGGGCATCCAGTCCTCGGTGACGAGCACGACGCTGAGCATCACGTGGGGTTGCGGAGCAAACGACACTGCAGTCGCCGAAGCCGCCGCAACCGGCTCCGAAGAAACCACCGACCCAGAGGACAACTCCGCGCCCGAAGGCACCGAAGCCGCCGCAACCGGCTCCGAAGAAACCACCGACCCAGAGGACAACTCCGCGCCCGAAGGCACCGAAGCCGCCGCAACCGGCTCCGAAGAAACCACCGACCCAGAGGACAACTCCGCGCCGCAAGCGCTCGCGATGACCGCTGACGCCGTGATCGTCAGTAGGACTAGGCGGCGAGCCCCCCGTCCCCCGGGCGCCGCCCCGGATCTCGGCCGTCTCACGCCGTAGAACCTACATCCAAAACCCTGGCATATAAAGCCTCAGCCTGGATCGGCCTCTAATCGGTCATGGCACAGTCCTGCCTTCCTTGCCGGCCATTCGCTCGGCCTCCAGGAGATGAATGCCCTCACCCCGGGGTCGGGCTGGTGCGTGCCGCGTAGGCTGGGGTCATGCGCAATGAGACACCTTGGAGGTGGGTGTCCATCGAGGGGATGCCTGAGGACGCCGAAGGCTGGGCGCTCGCGGGCCAGGCTGAGCTGGAGTCCGAGTGGGCGCGGCTGCGTGCCGGGCTGAAGACAGACGAGGCCAAGGAGCGCTTCGTGCAGGGATGGCTGCGGGAGCGGAACCGGGCGTTCGCCATCGAGACCGGGCAGATAGAGGGGCTGTACACGCTGCGGCGCGGCGTCACCGAGCAACTTGTGGCCGAGGGGCTCGGCGGGGTGGTGGGGGCCCACACCTACGAGTCGCTCGACGACACGACGATCCGAGGCTTGCTCGCCGATCAGGAAGCCGCCTTGGGCATGGTGTTCACCGACGTGGCCAGCGGCCGGGCACTGTCGGAGTCGATGATCAAGAGCTGGCATCAGCTGTTGACCCGCCATCAAGAGACCGTCACCGGCCTGGATCCGATGGGGCGGCATGTGGCCGTGCCGTTCGTGACCAAGGGCCGATGGAAGATCAGGCCCAACAACCCGCGCCGCCAAGACGGACATGTGCATGAGTACTGCCCGCCCGAGCAGGTGCCGCCGGAGATGGAGAGGCTGTTGGCGCTCTACGAAGACATCGCCGGGCGCAACTACCCGGTGAACGTGGAAGCGGCGTGGCTGCACCATCGCTTCGTGCGCACCCATCCCTTCCAGGACGGCAACGGACGGGTGTCGCGGCTGCTGATGGCCTGGGCGTACCTGAAGCGGTCGCTGCCGCCGCCGGTGATCGCCGCCGTGCAGAAGCCCGCGTACATCGACGCTCTCGAGGCAGCCGACGAGGGCGACCTCAAGGCGTTCTCGGACCACATCGGATACCTGGCCCTAGCTTCGCTCAACGACGCCAACCGATTGGCCCGACATTCGCTCGAAGGCAGACTCAACCGGCCCAACGGCAACGGCGGCCGCACCGTCGGCGACACCTACCTCCCGCCCCTCGACTCGCCCTGATGTCGGGGGCCCAACTCCCCGTGAGGCTGCTGGACGGTTCCTAGCCGGTAGCCGTTTCGGGCGACACGCCATCGGGCCGTTAGCTGGTGGCGGTGATGGTGACGGGTTGGTGGGTGATGGGCGGGGGGATTTGTTGGGCTGCTCTGACCCAGCCGTGTTCGGGGTGCTCGATGAGGATTTGGCGGTAGACGAGCGGGTCGCGGGGGGTGGGGTGGGCTTGGGTGCGGTGCCAGATCTGTGCGGAGGCGGCTTGGGCGGCGGCACAGGCGACTTCGACGGTGACGGTCTGGGGCTGGTCCCAGTCGTCGTTGTAGAACCACAGGCGCAGGCTGTTGGTCCAGTTGTCGTCGACGGTGGCGGCGTTGTGGGGGGCGTTGAAGTTGAAGGCGCTGTGGCCGAGGTCGTCGGTGATGGCCTTGATCTGTTTGCGGGTGAGGTCGGCGCGGTCGAAGATGTCGATGTACACGGTGCGCCCGGGCTCGGGCTGCTTGTTGAGCCGCACTGTGTAGGCCGCCTCTGTGGTGGCGGTGTCGTCGCCGGCGCAGTCGGGGTGCGTGGCGGCGGTGAGATCGTCGTTGTCGAACACCGCCCGGTAGCGCATCACGATCTCGGGGTTCGGGAGGGTGTCGCGGGCGATGATGACGCGCTCGGCGCGGCCGACGCGCACTCCTGCGGACACGCTGGCAATGCGCACCGCGAACATCTTGTCCCCGTCGGGGACCTGATCGTCCAGAACCCGCAGTGTCCCGCCCGTCCAGAGGCTGCCCGCGGCGATCACCAGCTCCCACTGGCTGTCGGCGGCGATCCACTTGGCGGGCCAGGGGTCGCCGAGGTCGCCGGGCTGGGTGGGATACTGGCCCCACCCGGCCACCTCGAAGCGCACCACCGTCGGCGCTGTCCGCTTCTCAGACAGCGTGAACGAAAACGCGAGGACGCCGCCCTCCACGATCCGGTCCTGGTTGGCGTGGGCCGACAGGTCCAGCACCGGCCCGGTGGCCGCGCTGTCGGTGATGTGGAGCGTCTGGGCGTGCTCGTCGCCTATCTGGCCCTGCGCGCCCACCACGCCCGACACCGAGGCCACCGCGAACGGCACCGCCCGCGCCCCTCCGGCGGAGCCGTCCACCGATCCCGCCGCCGCGGTCACCGTCACCGTCGCCGCCCTGGGCGCTGAGGGCCCCGCGAACGTCAACCGCGCCGCCGACGCGTCGTAGGAAACCCCCGCAGGCGACCCGGCCAGCGCGAACGCCCACACCCCGGCGTCCACGTTGGTGCGGTCCAGATCCACATTCAGCGTCTCACCCGCCGCCAGCGACCGGCTCAGCTTCAGCTCCACCGACCCCGAATCGGCGCTGTCGCCCTCAACCAACGCCGAGTCCACAACATCGAACACCACGCTTATCGGCGCCACCGTCGGGAAGTCGTCGTTGTCGCTCACCACCACCAACGCCTGCGACGCGTCGGAGTCCGCCTCATAACCCGGACCGTCCACCACAACCGCCCGAATCGTCCCGTCCCCCTCGTCCACGCTGTCATCGACCGTGTCCACGCTCAGCGTCGCCGTGCCCGACACCCCCACCGTAACCTTGTGCGGCCCCTGGGCCCCAAGCAGGTAACTGCCCTGCTCCACCACGTTGACAGTCACCACCACCGGCGCCGTCGGCAAAGGCGACGCCGTCAGCGTGAACACCGCCGCCTCGCCCTCTTCCACCCAAGGCCCCCCGGCCACACCCACCATCGGCACCGCACCGCCCGGCACCACCACCGGGGGATCGTCGTCATCGACAATCGTCACCGCCACAGACGCCGGAACACCGGCCACAAACCCCGCGGGCAAGGCCCCCAACTCGATAATCAGCGTCTCAGAGGCGCCCTCGTCGATGCTGTCGTCGGTCGCCGCCAGCGTCGCCGACCCCGACACCGCCCCAGCAGCCACCGACACCGACGCGGCCAGCGAGTAATCCGCCGCCACCGCCGTCGAGCCCAACGCCCGGCGCTGCACCGGCACCACCGCCCCACCCGGAGGCGCCGCCGCCGACAAAAACACCGACAGCGTCACCGACGCGCCCTCGGCCACCGACGACGAGCTCACCCCCAACGACACCACCGTCGAGTCGTCATCAGCCACTGTCACCACCACCGACCCGGCGTCGGCGATGGTGTAGTCCGTGTCGGTCGACGTAGCCGCATGGGAGATCACCACCGACCGCGGCACAACCTGATCTACGGCGTCGTCCACACCGAACACCGTCACCGTCTGCGCACTGTTCCAGTTCGACGTCGAGAACGTCAAAGTGGCCGACGCGCCCGCCGCGCCGCCCGGAGCGCTCACCGTCGCCGCTCCAGGCGTGTCCGACGTGGCCGTCACCATCACCGGATGCGTCGGCTGCGAATCCAACACCACGGTATAGGTATCGGTATTAGTGCCCCCTGCCGCCTCGGTCACCGCCGTCGAACCGCCCGACTGCGTGATCGTGACCCCGGCGGAGTCGTTGTCGGTCACCGTCACCGACACCGAACCCGCATCGGCGATCGCGTAATCCGTGTCGGTCGAAGACGCCGCATGGGAGATCACCACCATCCGCGACGCCCCTTGATCGATGCTGTCGTCCACACCGGTCACCGTCACCGTCTGCGCGGTGCTCCAGTTCGACGTCGAGAACGTCAAAGTGGCCGACGCGCCCGGCGTGCCGCCCGGCCCGTGTACCCTCGCCGCCGCAGGCGTGCCCGACGTGACCGTCACCATCACCGGATGCGTCGGCTGCGAATCCAACACCACCGAATAGGTATCAGTGCGGCCCCCTGCCGCCTCAGTCACCGCCGTCGAACCGCTCGACTGCGTGATCGTCACACCCACGGAGTCGTTGTCGGTCACCGTCACCGTCACCGAACCGGCGTCGGCGATGGTGTAGTCGGTGTCGGTCGAAGACGCGGCGTGGGTGATCGTCACCATCCGCGACGCCCCCTGGTCGATGCTGTCGTCCACACCGGTCACCGTCACCGTCTGCGCGGTGCTCCAGTTCGATGTCGAGAATGTCAAAGTGGCCGACGCGCCCGGCGTGCCGCCCGGCCCGTGTACCCTCGCCGCCGCCGGCGTGCCCGACGTCACCGTCACCATCACCGCATGAGTCGGCTGCGAGTCCAACACCACCGTGTAGGTATCGGTGCGGCCCCCCGCCGCCTCGGTCACCGCCGTCGAACCGCCCGACTGCGTGATCGTCACCCCCGCGGAGTCGTTGTCGGTGATGGTGATCGTCTGGTGTGCCGTGGTGCCCGCCACATAGCCCGTAGGCAGGGTTCCCAGCTCGATGACCAGCGTCTCTGAGACTCCCTCGTCGATGCTGTCGTTCACCGCCATAAGCGTCGCCGAACCCGACGACGTACCCGCCGCCACCGCCACCGACGCGGCCAGCGTGTAATCGCCCGTCCCAGCCGTAGAGCCCGTAGTCCGGCGCTGCACCGGCACTGACACGCCCCCCGTCGGCGCCGCCGACGACAAAGACACCGACACCGACACCGACGCGCCCTCGGCCACCGACGACGAGCTCACCCCCAACGTCACCACCGTCGCGTCGTCATCGACCACCGTCACGTCCACCGACCCCGCATCGGCGATCACATAGTTGGTGTCGGTCGACGTCGCCGCGTGGGAGATCGCCACCATCCGCGACGCCCCCTGATCCGCCGAGTCGTCCACCCCGTGTACCGTCACCGTCTGGGCGCTGTTCCAATTCGACGTCGAGAACGTCAACGTCACCGACGCGCCGGCCGTGCCGCCCCCTGTGCTCACCGTCGCCGCCGCCGGCGTCGCAGACGTGGCCGTCACCATCACCGCATGAGTCGGCTGGGTGTCCAACACCACCGTGTACGTATCAGTGTTCGGCCCGCCCGAAGCTTCGGTCACCGACGTCGAACCGCTCGTCTCTGTGATCGTCACCCCGGCGGAGTCGTTGTCGGTCACGGTCACGTCCACGTCTGCAATGTTCTGCGAGCTGCCGTAGTTGGTGTCGGTGGACGACGCCGCGTGGGTGATCGTCACCGTGCGGGTGGCGGCCTGGTCGATGCTGTCGTCGTCTCCGTACACCGTCACCGTCTGGGCACTGTTCCAATTCGACGTCGAGAACGTCAGCGTCTCCACCCGGGTGCCCGTCGAGCCCGGGTCGGGGCCGTCCACCAGCACCCCGGCCCCCGCGGTCACCGTCACCGTCACCTCATGGGTTGGCTGGGTGTCCAAAACCACTGTGTAGGTGTCGGAGTTCGGCCCGCCCGAAGCTTCGGTCACCGACGTCGAGCCGCTCGATTCTGAGATCGACACCCCGGCGGAGTCGTTGTCGGTGATGGTGATCGTCTGGTGCGCCGTGGTGCCCTCCGCATAGCCCGGCGGCAGGGCTCCCAGCTCAATAATCAGCGTCTCAGACGCGCCCTCGTCGATGCTGTCGTTCACCGCCATAAGCGTCGCCGAACCCGACGACATCGTCGCCGCCACCGACACCGACGCGGCCAGCGTGTAATCGCCCGTCCCAGCCGTAGAGCCCGTAGCGCGGCGCTGCACCGGTATCACCACACCCCCGACCGGCGCCGGCGATGCCAACGTCACCGACACCATAATCGACGCCCCCTCGGCCACCGACGTGGCGCTCACCCCCAGCGACACCGCCACATCGCTTGGCGCCGGATCGTCGTCATCGACCACCGTCACGTCCACCGACCCCGCATCGGCGATCACATAGTTGGTGTCAGTCGACGTCGCCGCATGGGAGATCACCACCATCCGCGACGCCCCCTGATCGTCGCTGTCGTCCACGCCGTGTACCGTCACCGTCTGCGCCATGTCCCAGTTCGACGTCGAGAACGTCAACGTCACCGACGCCCCCGCAGACCCGCCCCCTGTGCTCACCGTCGCCGCCGCCGGCGTGCCCGACGTGGCCGTCACCATCACCGAATGCGTGGGCTGCGAATCCAACACCACCGTGTAAGTATCAGTGTTCGGCCCGCCCGAAGCTTCGGTCACCGACGTCGAACCGCTCGTCTCTGTGATCGTCACCCCCGCCGAGTCGTTGTCGGTGATGGTGATCGTCTGGTGCGCCGTGGTGCCCTCCGCATAGCCCGTAGGCAGAGCGCCCAGCTCGATAATCAGCGTCTCCGAGGCGCCCTCGTCGATGTCGTCGTCGGTCGCGGCCAGCGTCGCCGAACCCGACGACATCGTCGCCGCCACCGACACCGACGCGGCCAGCGTGTAATCGCCCGTCCCAGCCGTAGAGCCCGTAGCGCGGCGCTGCACCGGTATCACCACACCCCCGACCGGCGCCGGCGATGCCAACGTCACCGACACCATAATCGACGCCCCCTCGGCCACCGACGTGGCGCTCACCCCCAGCGACACCGCCACATCGCTTGGCGCCGGATCGTCGTCATCGACCACCGTCACGTCCACCGACCCCGCATCGGCGATCACATAGTTGGTGTCAGTCGACGTCGCCGCGTGGGAGATCGCCACCATCCGCGACGCCCCCTGATCGTCGCTGTCGTCCACGCCGTGTACCGTCACCGTCTGGGCGCTGTTCCAATTCGACGTCGAGAACGTCAACGTCACCGACGCCCCCGCAGACCCGCCCCCTGTGCTCACCGTCGCCGCCGCTGGCGTGCCCGACGTGGCCGTCACCATCACCGAATGGGTCGGCTGGGTGTCCAACACCACCGTGTACGTATCAGTGTTCGGCCCGCCCGAAGCTTCGGTCACCGACGTCGAACCGCTCGATTCTGAGATCGACACCCCGGCGGAGTCGTTGTCGGTCACGGTCACGTCCACGTCTGCAATGTTCTGCGAGCTGCCGTAGTTGGTGTCGGTGGACGACGCCGCGTGGGTGATCGTCACCGTGCGGGTGGCGGCCTGGTCGATGTTGTCATCGTCTCCGTACACCGTCACCGTCTGCGCACTGTTCCAATTCGACGTCGAGAACGTCAGCGTCTCCACCCGGGTGCCCGTCGAGCCCGGGTCGGGGCCGTCCACCAGCACCCCGGCCCCCGCGGTCACCGTCACCGTCACCTCATGGGTTGGCTGGGTGTCCAAAACCACTGTGTAGGTGTCGGAGTTCGGCCCGCCCGAAGCTTCGGTCACCGACGTCGAGCCGCTCGATTCTGAGATCGTCACCCCGGCGGAGTCGTTGTCGGTGATGGTGATCGTCTGGTGCGACGTGGTGCCCTCCGCATAGCCCGACGGCAGAGCGCCCAACTCGATCACCAGCGTCTCCGACGCGCCCTCATCAATACTGTCGTTCACCGCCATAAGCGTCGCCGAACCCGACGACGTCCCCGCCGTCACCGACACCGACGCGGCCAGCGTGTAATCCGCGGCCTCAGCCGTAGAGCCCGCAGCGCGGCGCCGCACCGGCACCGACACGCCCCCCGTCGGCGCCGCCGACGACAACGACACCGACACCGACACCGACGCGCCCTCGGCCACCGACGACGAGCTCACCCCCAACGACACCACCGTCGCGTCGTCATCCACCACCGTCACAGTCACCGACCCCGCATCCGCGATCACATAGTCGGTGTCAGTCGAAGTCGCCGCATGGGAGATCACCACCATGCGCGACGCCCCCTGATCCGCGGAGTCGTCCACCCCGTGTACCGTCACCGTCTGCGCCATGTTCCAGTTCGACGTGGAGAACGTCAACGTCGCCGACGAGCCCGGCGTGCCGCCCCCTATGCTCACCGTCGCCGCCGCCGGCGTCGCAGACGTGGCCGTCACCATCACCGCATGAGTCGGCGCCGAATCCAACACCACCGTGTAAGTATCAGTGCGGCCCCCCGCCGCCTCGGTCACCGACGTCGAACCGCTCGTCTCAGAAATCGACACCCCCGCAGCCACAACAGCCGCGCCCGCTGTGAACGTCGGCGACAGCGCGTAGAACGGCAACTCGGTGGTGCGCGCCAGAATGCCGCCCCGGAACGGGTTCTCGCCGGCAGTGCCCGAGTCGAGTTTGCCGATGCCGACCGTGGACGAACCCGACCCTGCGCCCAGCTCGCGGCCGGTGAACCCGGTTCCGTCGTCGAAGGTGCCCGTCCAATACCCCACCGCGTTCACCGTCGCCGCCGCACCCGACTCGTCGGTCACCCCGCCCTCGTTCTCCCAAGCACCATCAAGCAAATTCGTGTAGTTGCCGCCCACCTGATGCACCGTCGAGGTGGTCGGCCGCAACCAGTAGGTCGGCTCCCCTGGCCCGTCGGAAAACGGATTCGCGTCGTTGTGGTCGCGGGCGTCAACGGCCGCGGTGCTAGCCAGCACCCGGAAGAACCCGGCATAGGGCACCACGTCGGCGTGGCCCATCGCCGCATGCGACCGCACGAAATCGTCGTAATCGCCGATATCGGCCGATGTCGCGTCGCGTGTTCCCGACGTGGCGAACAGCACCCGGAAATCCCCGCCCGCACTCACTGCCATCGGCAACAACGGCCAATCGCCCGGCACCACGATGTCGCCGGTCTCGTCATCGGTGATCACGAACGACACCGGCCCGCCCGCCGGCTCGCCTAGCGTCACACCAGTCCCAGTAGGCACACGCCCAGCGCTCCCATAGGCGATCGTCACATACGGCTGGGTCCGTACCGAGTTCGCGACCGCGGTGAACCGCAGCACCGCCGACGACGCGCCCGCTGCCAAGCGCACCGCTGGGTTCTGCGCGCTGTGCGAACCCGCGGTCACCAGCGTCACCCCCGTCTGGGTCGCCGGCTGCAAACCGAACGTGAAGTCGTCGGTCACCGTCGCCCCCGAAACCGACAACGGCACGATCACCACCTCTGAGCCCGACAACGCCCGGCTCAACGTGACGGTCACATCCTTGGTGCCCGAAGCCTCCGCAACATCACCTAACGGCGCCGACAGGGTCACGCCCACCGCGTCGTTGATGGTCAGAGACCCCGCATTGTCAATGTCTCGGGGCGTTCCGTCGGCGTAGGTGCCCCCATACCCCGCTGCCGACAAACCCAGATCCACCGTCTCGGCGTCATCAGCATCCGCGTCATGTTGCGCCGTCAACGTCAACGCCAGCGACGTGCCCGCGAAACTCGAAGAGAACTGCACCAGCCGAGCGCCCTGGGTCATCGAGCACACCACACCGCTGGGCGCCGGGTCGGGGCACACCAGCCGATAGTCGTTCCACCAGGTGGCCGTGCCACCCGTCGTCAACATCTTGGTCACGCTCTGGCCGGCCCCCAACGCCCGGCTAAACGTGAGGGTGTAGCCCGTAGATGCGCCCTCGTCGATGCTCGCTCCGGCATCGCGCGACAGAGTCAACGAGAACGAATCGTTGTCCGACACCACAACCGAATCCGACGAGTCCGAAGCGCTCAGCGTGTAGCCCGAGCCGGCCTCGACTGTCACCGACACACCACCATCAGGCTCATCAACCGTGTCCTGGGTGGTCGCCACCGTGAACGTCGCGGTGGTCTGGCCCGCCAGAATTGTCACCGACTTGCCCGAACCCTCATCACCGGTGGCCACGAAATCGCCGCCGCCGGTACTGGTCTCAGCCACGCTCAGGTTGATCGTCAGATTCGCCCCCGGCGCAGAGTCGGCCATCACCGTGAACGACGCCGGTGTGCCCTCGGTCACCGGCGACGTGCCCGCGGCGATGGAGATCTCCGGCCCCGGCGAGACGGTGAACACCGGCGACAGGGCATAGAGGGGCCGCGCGGAATTCTTGGCGACGGTCTGGGTTGCGGCGCTGAGCGGGCCGACACCGGCACCGCTGTCGTTGAGCTTGCCGATTCGGACTCCGGCGTTCGCTGCGCCGGCGGCGCCGAGTTCGGCGCCGCTGGCGGCAGTGCCGTCGGTATCGCTGCCGGTGAAATAGCCGCCGGTGCTGATGGTGGCCGCGGCGCTGGACTCGTCGCGAGGGGCGTTCTCGTTGGCCCACCCGCCGTCGTAGAAGTCTTCGTAGTCGTCGGCTGCCTTGGCGGTGTTGGCCGTGGGGGCGAGCCAATACACCGGGTCGCCCTTGTCGGCGGGGGTGAATGTGGTGGCCGTGTGGTCGCGGGCGTCGACCGTCGGGGTGCTGCCCACCACCTTGAACAGGCCTGCGTAAGGTACTACCGCGGTGTGGCCGGCCGACACCAGCGCCTGGGCGAACAAGTCGTACTCGCCGATAGTGGCCGAGGCCGCGTTACGGGTCTGCGACGTGACGAACAACAGCCGGAACGAGTCGCCACCGCTCAGCCCGCTCGGCGCCAGCGGCCAATCAGCGGGCACAACCACGTCGCCGGCCTCGTCGTCGACGACCACGAACCGCACCGCACCGCCGTGTGCCTCGCCGAACGCCACCCCACCCGACGCGACCCCGTCCGTCACGGTGATCGTCACATACGGCTGCGAGCGCACATCGTTATCGACCGGGCTGAACCGGACCGTCGCAGTTCGCGCGCCCGCCGCGAACCTCACCGCCGGGTTCTGGACGCTGTGCATACCCGAAGTCAGCAGCGTCACCCCCGTCTGGGTGAGCGGCTGCAACGCGAGCGTGAAGTCTTCGCCGGCAACCGCGCCGGTCACCGACAGCGACACCGTGATCGTCTCGTTGCTCGCCAGCGCACGCCCCAAGGCAATCTCGACGTCCTGATGGCCCGACGCCTCGCCGACTGTGACCGCTGCCGCCTTGCTGATCGTCGCGTCGATCTCCGGCGTCAACGCCACCGACGCCGTATTCGGCGACCCGATCGCATACGCGCCCGGCTGGACCGTCGCCGACACCGACCCCTGCGCGAGGTTCGTCGCAACCAGAGTGCCCACACTGTGGCGGGCTGTGCCGCTGCCCCCTGAGATCGTCACCGTCTTGTCGCCCGTTCTTCGTGACTGGACATGGCCCCCGGTCTCGGCCACCCCCAACACCACTGCCAGATCAGCGGCCGGCATCGGGCTCGCCGACACCACGAACACCGCCGCGTCGCCGACCACAACCGACGCCGACTCTGCCGCCACCGACAACACCGGCGTGTCCTCAGAGGACACTATCCCCACCGACGCCGACGAGGTTGCTAGAACCGGCGCCGCCCCGGCGTCCACATTGGTGTCAGTGTCGGCCTCGAACGCGGCGCGATTGCCCAACGCGACGGTCGCCGTCTCCGCAACCTCGTCGACCCCGTCAGCCACAGCCGTCAACACCAACGTCGCCGTACGCGCCCCCACACCTTGGAAGATCACCGTCGGCGTCAGCGTGCCCCCGTCCTCCAAGCTCACCCCGGTGTTCACACCGTCCCCGGACGCCAGCGACAGCGTGTAGTCAGACGTCGACACCCCCGACCCCGACACCACCAACGGAGCGTCCACCCGCTCGCCCATCTTCAGCGCACGACTGAGTTTCACCTCGAACACCGCCTCACGGTATTTTTCAGCAGCCGTGGCCGCCTCCAGCACCGAAGCCTCATCGGCTGCGTCGTCGTCACGCTCCAGCATCACCTTCACCGACAGATCGCGGATGATGACATCGTGGCGAGCCGGCCGCACCGTGAACCCGGCAGGCACCGACGGCGTTATCGCTAGGACTTTGTTGTCGCTCGGCGGGGCCGAAGACAGCGTCACGATCGCCACATCCGCCTCCGACTGGCCCGCCGGAATCGTCACCGTCAGCGGCCCCGTGAAATGCGTGTTCCTCACAGCGGTGCCGCCGCCCGTATAATCCAACGTCACCGTCACAGGACCAGTACCCGACACCAACGCCACCTTGAACGAAAGCGTCTCACCCTTGTTCAGAATCGTCGTGTGCCCGAGAAGCGCATCAGAGGAATCGCGCAACTCCACCGCACGAGTCGCCTGCTGTGCGACCTGGAACACCGGCGACAGCGCATAGAACGGGCGCGAATTGGTGGGGGAAGTGCTCCTACCATTATCAAGCCCTAGGTTGCCGTGCAGTCGGCTGATTCTGATACTGGCGCTGCCCCCCAGTGGCGAATTTGGGTAGGCAGTCCCCTCGTCCCTGCTTCCCGTCAAGTAGCCGTCATTGTTGCGGGTTTCAAGCGTTCCATTCTCCGAGCGGATATTGGCGGTTCCGACGTTGCTCCAAGAACCGCCATAGAAGCCGGCGTAGTCGTCGGCGAGCTTCGCGCCCGCGCCTGCGGCGTCGAGCCAGTAGATCGGCTCGCCGGCGCCGTCGGAGTTCACGTTGGAGTCGGTGTTGTCGCGGGCATCGACCGTGGCCGTGCTGCCGATGATCTTCACCAACCCGCCATAGGGTTTGAAGGCGGCCGGGCTGCGGCGGGCCACCAGCTCCTGCACCCAGTCGTTGTACACCTCGATGTCGGTCGGGGCGGCCGTTCGGGTGGCCGAGGTGACGAACATCAGGCGGAACGACGCGCCCGCGGCCAAACCTGTCGGTTTGAGGGCCCAGTCGGACGGCACTTCGAGCGTGCCGGTCTCGTCGTCGGTGATCACGAACGTGATGGGGCTGCCCGACAGTGCGCCGAGCACCGCGCCTCCGCCGGCTGCGGGGGCGCGGCTGGAGGTGCCGTAAGCCACCGATATCGCGGGCTGGGTGCGGTCGGTGTTGGTGACCGCAGTAAAGCGCAGCACCGCAGAGGACGCGCCCGCGGCGAAGCTCACGGCCGGATTCTGCGCGCTGTGCGAACCAGCGGTCATCAGCGTCACGCCCGTCTGGCTCGGCGGGTGCAGCCCGAGCGTGAAATCGCCGGTGACCGTCGCGCCGGCCACCGTGAGCGGCACCGTCACCGTCTCAGTGCCGGTTGGCGCCCGGCCCAACGTGACCGTCACATCCTTGGTGCCGCCGTTCTCGACCACATCACCGGCCGGCGCCGACAACGCCACCGTCACAGACGCCGGTTCGTCGTTGTCTTGGATTGTGATGGTGGCGGTGTGGGTGCTGTGGAGGGTGTATTGCGCGGCGGAGGCGGGCTGGACGGTGACGGCGAGCTGGGTGTCAGGCTCCTGGACATCGTCGTTCTGGGTGTCGACGAAGAACTCGGCAGACATCTCGCCCTGCTCGATAGTGACGGTGTGGGTGGTTTCGTCGGCTGCTGCGACGTGGTCGCCGCCGCCGGTCTCTGCCACCTGGACCGAGACCAGCATGTCGTAGGCGGGAGCGGCGCTGGCGGTGACCGTGAACTCGGCGGAGTCGCCTTCCAACTCGGAGGGGTTGGCGGCGGCGATGGACACGGTCGGCGGGTCGTTCGGCCTGATGCTGAGGACTTGGACGGACACGACGCCTGAGACGCCGGAGGCGAGCTTGGCGTCGACGAAGTTGGTGAACCGGGCGACTTGGAGGTTCTCGGTCAGTTCGGGGATTTCGTCGTCGATGATGGTGACGGTGACTGTTTTGTCGGTCTCGGAGGGCCCGAAGGTGACAGTCTGCTCGGCGCCGACGAAGTCCTCGCCGGCGATGGCGGTGCCGGATATGGTGTACCAGGTGACCGAGGCCGGCACGAGGGTGGCTCCGGTTTTGCGCAGCGTGACCGTGTGGGTGCCGACGTTTTCGTCCACTATGACGGCGGATTGGCCGAGGGCGCCTATGGAGGGTACGTCGGCGCCGTCGGTGATGGTGCCGACGGCGGATGCGCGGGAGGCACTGAGGGCAGGCGCGTCGGTGCCGGTGGGAGTTCGCAGCGTGACCGTCAGATAGTGGTCGCCCTCGTAGACGTCGTCTTGGGTGGTGGCCACAGTGATGGTGCCGGTGCGGTCACCGGTTGCGATGGTGATGGTGCCGGAGGTGTTGTTGTAGTCCGCTGAGGTTCCGTCGGCTGAGCCGGTGGCGACGCTGTATGCCGGGTCAGGTGACACGCCCCGCCCGTCGGAGAGGGTGTAGGGCACAGTCACCGCGGAGGCGGCGTCGGCGGGCAGCCTCACGGTGAAGTTGATGTTCTGGCCTTCTTGGGCCGACGCGGGCTCCACGGTTACGCCTGCCTCGACGGTGAACGCGGTGGACAGCGCGTACAGCGGCTTCAGCGGCTGCGTCTCGGTGGACCCGTCAGGCAAGGCGCCGCGCTCGCCGGTGCAGGCCGGGTCGGTCAGCGTCGTGCCGGCGGTGGTGGCTGAGCCCAGCGGTGCGGATGAGCTGTCGTTGAGCTTCCCGACGGCGACCCATTCCTCGCCGGCGACGAGCCGGTTTGGGCGGCCTGCGGCCGAGCATGGCGGGGGGGCAGTCCCGTTTTGGGCGCTGCCGGTCCAGTAGCCGGTTGTGCTGGCGGTGGCGGCTCTGCCGTCGGCGTATTTGGGGTTGGTCTCGTCGTCCCAGGTGCCGTCAGTGAAATCGGAACCCGACCCGACGGTGGTGTCGGCCACTTTCGCCCCGTTAACCCAGTACACCGCGGCGTTCACGTCGTTGTAGTCCGACGACGACGAGGTGACCGCCGCGCCGAACCGGGCATGGCCCGCCGCGCCGTCGAGGGGCACGGTCTCGCCGGCGCCTTTGGCGCTGATGACCGCTTTGAACTCCGCGGCGTACGGCGCCAGCGCCGCCACGCCGCCGTGGCGCAGCGTGTTGCCGGTGATCTCGTCGCGCGCGAACTGGTCGTAGAACGCCGCGTCCGGGCGGTCGGCCGCGGTGGTGGCGGAGGTCACGTAGATGAGGCGGAACTTGTCGCCCGGCCCCACCCCGTCCGGCAAAAGCGGCCAATCGGCGCCCACGACCGGGTCGTCGTCGTCTGTGATGCGGAACATCCGGTACGCCGCCCCGACCGCGCGCGGCTGCCACTCCATGAGCCCGCCGCCCAGATTCGAGGTGTCCCCGCCCGCCAACTGGGCCAAAAGCGCCTCATGGGGGTCCGATTCGAGGTTCAGCGGGTAGATGCTGAACAACAAGTCGTCGTCGGCGGTCTCACCGTCGTCGAACCCGCCGCGGGCCGCGAGGCGCACCGTCGCGGTCTGAGCGCCGGCGCCGGCGAAGGTGACCACCCGATAGCCGGTGCCCGGCGGGGTGCGCGCATCCACATGCTCGAACGACACGCCGACACCCGACGCCGCCATCGTCACATCGTTGAACCGCGGCGGCCACGCCACGTTCGCCGACGTGCGCGGCTCGCGGCCCGAAAGCTGGGCCACCCGCGACCCGTTCTCCAGCGCCTCCACCACCAAAGGCACCCGCACGAACTCGCCCGCGACGAGCTCGCGGCCCAAAGAGACCATCAACACATCAGCGCGCGACGCGTCGCCCTCCACCATCACCTCAGACGGCGCCGGGATCCACCCCGTGCCCAACGGCGCCTCCTCCAGCGTCCCGCCGCCTGACAGCGTGATGGTGGTCGCGTCGTCGTCGACGACCCTCACCACCACATCGCGGTCCGACGCGGTGCTATACGACGTGCCCCCGTTGTTGGACACCGCGTGGGCCACCGTCACTTGGCGGTTTGCGGTGTCGGTTGTGTCGTTGACGCCTTGCACCGTGATCTGCTGGGGGGTCGACCAGTCCGCGGCGGTGAAGCTCAACGACGCCCCGGCGGTAACCGTCAGCGCGGAGGTGTTGCCGCTCGACACCGCCACGGTCACCGTCTCCCCGGCCTCCGGCGCCGCCGCCAGACTCACCTCATAGCTGAGCTCGCCGCCGTTCTCGGCCACCTCGGCCCCGTCTGTTGCGGCGATGCGCAGCCCCGGGCTGGTGTCCCACAACCGCACCCGATACTCCGCTGCGAGCGTGTCGTGGTGCGGGCACCGAATCCCCGAGCACGCCCCCCCGGCCAGATCGCCGGCCCGCAGGAACCTGGGCCCCGCCTCGTTCGACCGGTGAGCCACCAAGAACAGCACCGACTCGCTCACCTCGTCGGCATCGGCCAGAGCGCCCACAACCAAAGCCGCCTCCCGCGCGGAGGGCCCTGTGAACGTCACCTCGCCGAACCCGCTGGCCGCCGCCGCATACGACACCCCCTGCGGCGAACCCGACAGCGCCAAAGAGAAATCGGCGCCCAGCACGCCGCCGATCGGCTGCACCGGCACCGTCAACGACTCCCCGGCCACCAACGCCCGCCCCAGCCTGAGCCTGAACCCCGCCGTGTCCGACGAATCCCCCTCCGTCGCCGACGCATCAGGCGTCGCCAGCGCCAGCACCTCCACCGACGTCGGGTCGTCGTCGGTGACCGTGAACGCCACATCGGGCACCGAAATGCCCGTGTACGGCGTCGTCGGCGAACCCGCGGCCTTGTCGATGAACGCAGCGTTGTACTCCAACACCGTCCAGGTCACCGTCCCCGACAACGACCCGCCCGCCGTGTCCACTGTGTTGTCGCGCGCCGAGATCTCCAACTCCACCGACGCCGGATACGTGTCGCCGGTGGTGAACACCGCCCCCTCGCTCGCCACCCACGCCACCGGGAACATGCCCGTGCCGCCCCCCGCCACCGCCACCGGCGCCCGCTGGGCCACCTCGCCCACAACCACGATGTCAGAAGACGGCGCCGACGCCACCGTGATCGTCACACTGTCGCGGGTGTCGAGGCCGTCGCCGCTCACCGACCGCTCCAACATCGAAGTCGAACCCCCCGACACCAACACCGACACACCCGTCCCCGACAAAGTCGCGTCCGCCGCCCGCTCGCGGATCGTCACCGTCCAATCCCCCAACACCGCACCCGAACTGCAATTGAACGCCGAGCACAACCGCAACCCGAACGTCTCATCAGGATCCACCACCCCGTCATCCACCGCCTCCACCCTGAACCTCACCGTCCCCGAGCCCCCGTTGCGCCCGAACACCGGCCCCACCCGACCCGACTGCCCCGGCGACACGAAATAATCCGTACGCGCCTGGAACTTCACATCGTCCGCGGTCGCCGTATAGCCGTCCAGCGGCTTGAACTGCACGAAATAGCGCGAATAACCCCGCGGAACGCCTGCAATCAGAAAATGGCGGGTCTCGCCCTCCTCGATCTCATCACGCAACAGCGTCGGCGCCGACACCACCTGCGCCTCAGCCGCACCCGACACCCCAACCAACAACGACCCGACCAGACCCACCACCACAACCAACCGCACCAACAACAAACCCCGGGGCGCCAGACCCCGACAACGCAAGAGCAAACCCCTCGTCATCCCGAACACTCCGTGCTATCGGGGGGGGGGGGGGGGGGGTTAGCTGCGTCTTTCCTGCCCCTTGGGCTCCAAAACGTCCATCAGGAGCCAACCCTGCCTGCTCAACTCGCGCTTGCACCAAGCGCTTGTTCTCAAACCAACGCACTGCTGCCAATGTAGAGCAAACCGCCCAACCCGCTCAACTACTCTCCTACCCCTGCAACCAGCACCACGAGCCACCAAACCGCCGACCGCTGCACCGCCGCCTGCGACTATTCTGCACCTGCCGAGATGTCGAGGCGCCATTCCGCGACAAGCTCAGCCGGTGTTCGCCCAACGCCGGCACGGTGCTCCTCCCAGCAGCGCCTGAGCAGCCTCTGGCGGTGATCCACGACCTCCAGCAATTCGGGCACTTCAAACACTCTGCGCCCGGTGTCTTCGTCGCGTGTTTCTACGACGATCCCGGCGCCGACGAGTTTGCGCAGTCCTCGCCTCACAGAGTTGGCGTTGCGGTCCGCCGCATCACAGAGGTATCCGATGGTGGCTGCGGGCATTGTCGACATCGCATCAAGCGCAGCCGCCGCCGCGGAGTGGGGCCGCAAGTTGAGACCGCGCCATTTGGCGTGCATGTCCATGATGGCTTGCCCGACCGCTTCGGTGTAGTCGCAGGCCACGTTAGCCGCGTCTGCGATGAAGGAGACCGCAGCCTCCCCGGATGCGTCGCGTATCCTGCTGTCGCGGCCGCCGGTGTAAGTCTGGTAAGGGCGCAGCGATTGGAAATAGCCCTGCTTGTGCTCAGCGATCGCCGCTGACAGCGGCACCGTCACAGATTCAGGCCAGCAACGCTGGAGCACGCAGTGGATCAGCGCCCGGCCGACGCGCCCGTTGCCGTCGGGGAACGGATGTATGGTCTCGAACTGGAGATGGGCGATAGCGGCTTTGACAAGCGGTTGCCGCAGATCGCTCGCTGACACGTACCTCATCAGATCCTCGCAAAGCGGGCCCACATGAGCGGCTGGCGGCGCGACATACCAGGCCTCTGTCGGCGTTGCTCCCCCTGGCCCCACCCAAATGTCGTCGCTGCGCACCCGGCCCGGCTCGAACCCCACGGCGGCGCCATCGAAGAGCCGCCGGTGCATCTCGCACAGATCGGCGAGCTCCACTGGCCCATCGGTGCGGCGGCCGACCTCGACAGCGTGAGCGGTCAGGCGGACCGCTCCGAGCGCTTGCTTGTCGCGTTCTTGACGCTGGAGGTCGCGCTCTGCTCTCAGGGATTCGAGCAGACTCAGCGACCGCAGTGTCGTCGAGATTCCCTCCACGTCGCTTGACGCGACCCCCTCGGAACGATTCAGGCACCAAGCCATAGAGCGATGCTGTGGCAACTTGGCGGCCAATCCCGCGATCCGGTCACTGGCGGCTTTCACGCGCTGGGCTGTCTGCCCGCCTATTTCGGGGTTCCAGTCGGCGATGCCATGGGGCAGATAGGCACTGTAGGTCTCTGGGCCCAGAACGCCGTCGTGGATCCGGTCAAGATACTTCCCCACCCCGCTCATGCTACCTACCGGACTGCAAGAACGGGCACTTCTGTCGCACAAGTGCCCCTCAGGCTGCAAGAACGGGCACTTCTGCGGCACAAGTGCCCCTCAGGCTGCAAGAACGGGCACTTCTGCGGCACAAGTGCCCCTCGGACTGCAAGAACGGGCACTTCTGCGGCACAGATGTCGGCCCCTGGCTTAGCCAGCGGGGGCACCGCACGGTAACATCGACTTGTCGGTCACGGTACGATAACCGATCGGGAAATGCTATCGAACGGTGCTACGTTTCGGGTGTGGGTGAGAACCGGGCGAGCATCGACGGGGTGAGGATGCGCTACCCGGAGGCCTTCCCCAGCGTTCGACGCCGACGCTGCTCTGGCATCGCTCTCCGACGCTCCCCAGCCGCCCCCCTCCCCGGCCGGACCGCCCGCGGCCTCGGATGCTGAGGATTTCCGTTGAGCCCGAGAGGAGAATCGAACTCCTGACCTATTCATTACGAGTGAATCGCTCTGCCGACTGAGCTACTCGGGCGCGGCGGTCAGGTTACCAGCCCTATGGCCGGGGGAGAGACAGGAAAAGGGCTTGGAGGAGGAGGGTTTCGTTGGGGTTTCTAACCAGGCAGGCGTGGGCGTCGCGGATGCGGTTTATGGCGGTGACCGCGTCCTGGATGTGGCGGTCGTCGGCCATCTGCCGGCGATAGCAGTCGGCCAGGGTGGCCAGGCCGAAGCGCAGTTCGTCAGCACGCAGCAGGCGCTGTTCTCGGCGGTGGCGGGCGTCCATCTCCCGTCTGAGGCGGCGCTGGGCGCCCAATTCGGCTTCGATGCGGGCCAAATCGTCGGACTCGGCTTGCTGGCGAGCAGACAGCGGGGCTTGCGCCTCGTCGATTAGTCCCCGAAGCTCGTCGACCAGCGTCGACACCGTGGCCCCAGTGCCGTCGAGGCGGGCCGGCGCGGCGGCCCACGCCTGTCGCCGGGCGCCGAGGCCGTCGTCGGCGACCAGCAGCCGAGCCCGGCTCACGTCGCCCGCGGCCGCGACCACGATGTCGTCCAGGCCCTCGGGGTTCACCCCCTCGCGCTCGAGGATGCGGCGCACGTCGTCGTCGGGCACCGGGTCGAACTCCACAATGACACAGCGGGAGGCCACGGTGGTGTGATCGGGGGGGATCTCCTCGCTCAACAGCACGATCACCGCGGTGGGAGGCGGCTCCTCGATGGTCTTGAGCAGGCTGGCCACCGCTTCGGCCTCCGCGGTGTGGAACCGGTCGCACACGATCACCTTGATGCGGCCCTCTACCGGGCTGCGGGACGCCTCGAAGATGATCTCATCGGCTTCCGACACCCTAAGGGTGCGGCCCTCGGGCTCGTGAATGGAAACATCGGGGTGACGACCGGCCAGGGCCAGGCGGCGGCTTCGGGAATCGACCCCGAGCAGGGCAGCGGCAAAGGCCAAAGCGGCGGTGCGCTTGCCCGTGCCCCGCGGTCCGCAAAACAAGTAGGCGTGGACCGGCTGGGCCGCGGCCGCAGCCAGGATCTCGGCTGCCCGCGGCTGGCCTTCCAGCGCGGCCCAGACATCATCAACGGCATCGCCAATGCCAGCCGCAGCGTCAGCCACCGAGGCGCTCCTGCACGGCGGCAAACACCGCCTCGGCCACCTCACCTACCGGGCGGTCTCCGTCGATCACCACCCACTGGTCGGGATTCTGCTCAGCCAGTGTGCGATACCCTTCGACAACCCGACGGTGGAACTCGGCCGCCTCGGATTCGATCCGGTCGCCGGGCGACGCCTGACGCTTCCGGACCACCTCGTCGTCGACCTCCAACACCACCACCAAGTCGGCTCGCAGACCCCCGGTGGCGAAGAGCGACAGGGCCAGCACCTCGTCTGCGCCCAATCCCCGCCCCAAGCCCTGATAGGCCAGCGACGACCCGATGAAGCGGTCGGTCACCACATCGACCCCCGCTTGCAGGGCAGGACGGATCACCTCGGCAACGTGCTGAGCCCGGTCGGCCGCCATCAGCAGGGCCTCAGCCCGGGGTGACACCAAAAGATCGGCCTTGTCCAGCACCAGGAAGCGGATCTGAGCTCCCAACTCGGTGGCGCCCGGCTCAAAGGTCAACCGGGCCCCCAACCGCTCGGCCAGCAGCCGGGCCTGGGTGCTCTTGCCGACGGCCTCGCCGCCTTCGAACGCGATCAAGCGGCCGCTCATGGGCTGGTGGTCTGCTCATTGGCCCAGCTCCTCGAGGCCAGGGTCAAGAACCCAGCGGCCACCATGATGAGAGCGGCCAGCCACAGCGTGAGGCGCACACCGGGGATGATCACGTCAAAGCCAAGAATGTTCACATCTTTGTCGAAGAACTTGTCCGACAGCCCGTTGAGGAACAGAGCCAAGGCCGGTCCGAGCAACAGCGCGAGCATTACCGACGATCTCACCAGGGTGAAGAGACCGGCGAAGACTCGGACCCGCAATTCCTCGGTGGCGCTCTCTTGGAGCAGGGTTATCCCCAACACGTAGACCGTCCCGGCGCAAACACCAAGCCCGCCGACCAGCAGAGCCGACCCGATCAGCGACCACATCGAAGTGGCCACGAACAAGCAAGCTCCGGCCCCGAATACCGCGGCCTGAAAAACCCGCTCCTTGTGCAAGCGGTTCTGCCTGACGGTAAGCCCAGCCACTCCAATGGCCACCCCGATTCCCAAGGCAACCATGAAGGCACGGAACCCGTCACCCCCATCGACGTTGAGCACGTCTTCGGCGAACACCGGCCCCAGCGGGATGATCATCCCGCCGCCGATCAGTCCGACAGCCAACGCGACGTTCACCGTCCGCACGGTGGGATTCAAGAAGATGTAGCTCCACCCGTCCCGCAGATCTTTGAACACCTGCTCGGGCGCCCACACCCGGGTTGAGCCCTCAGATCGGGTCTCCGACTGCTGAGCAGCCTGAGGGCCCCGGGGCAGGGCCAGCCGGGAGATGATGGCTGCTGAGGCCGCGAAGGTGGCCGCATCGATATAGAACGCCATCGACTCCGCGTCGATGCGCAAGAAATCGACGGCGCTGACCCGCTCGATCACAGTGGCCAAGCTGGCCAGGCCGATGGAGACGGCCGCGGCCACCGGAAACGTGCCGTAGGCGGCGACGAGCGACAGAGAGTTAACGCCGGTCAGCTTCTCCCGGGGTACCAGATTGGGGACCGAGGCTTCTTTGGCCGGCGCCCACAGCAGGGCAAAGCCCTCGAGGAACAGCGAGGCCAGCACCAACTGCCACACAGAATCCACGAACGGCAGCCACAGCAGGGTGGCGGCCCGGCCCAGATCGCACACCACCATGGTTCGCTTGCGATCCCAGCGGTCTACCAGCACCCCGGCGGCCGAGCCGAAGACAAGCCCGGGCAAAAAGCGGGCGATCATCACATAGGCCACCGATGCCTCCGGGGTGCCGCCGCCCACCCGGTCGGCTGTGATGAGAATGGCAAACAGAGCCAGCCAGTCACCGCCGGAGGAAAAGATCTGGGCGATCCACAGCCTCAAGTACTGGGCACTGCCGAACACCCGGTCAATCCGGGTCGAAACCACCGGGGAGGGCTCGTCAACTGCCACGCCGAGCCGCTTCCACCCCGCTCAGGCTAGTGGTTCACGATCCAGACCGAGGTTGCGGCTTTTTCTTGGCCGCGGTCTTCTTTTTGGCCGCGGGCTTGCGGCGGGCTGATGGCTTGCCCCCGCCGGCGGCCACTTTGTCGCGTCGAACCTGGAGCAGCTCCGACGCCCGCTCCGAGGTGAGCGACTCCACCGAGTCGCCCTTGCCCAGCGAGGCGTTCACCTCCCCGTCGGTCACGTAGGGCCCGTAGCGGCCGTCTTTGACCACCATGGGCTTGCCGGTGGCCGGGTCGGCACCCAGGTCCCGCAGGGGGGGCTTGGCCGTCTGCCCCCGCCGGCGCCGGGGCTGGGCCAAGAGCTCCAGGCACTGTTCCAGAGTGATGGTGAACAGCTGATCCTCGGATTCGAGGCTCCGATTCTCCTTGCCCTTGCTGAGGTATGGCCCGTAGCGGCCGTTCTGAACCACAACCTCGGTTCCATCGGCGGGGTCGGCGCCCACCACTCGGGGCAGCGACAGCACCTTGAGGGCATCTTCGAGCGTGATCGTCTCCGGCTGCATGGCGGTCAACAGAGACGCCCGCTTGGGTTTCTCGCCGCCGTTGTCCGGATCTTCGCCCACCTGGACATAGGGACCGAACCGGCCGGCGCGAACCACCACCGGCAGGCCGGTGTCGGGATCGGCGCCCAGGGTGCGGTCGCCAGAAGGAGCATCGATGAAAGACAGGGCCCGATCCAGGGTCAGCTCGTCGGGGGGCAGGTCTTCGGGAACGCTGGCCCGCTCTTCACCGCACTGCACATAGGGCCCGTAGCGGCCCACCCTGACCACCACCGGGTCGCCTTTCTCATGGGTGCCCAGGGGTATGGAGTTGACCGCCCGGGCGTCGATGTCGCCCAAGCGGTCGGAAACGGCGGTGCGAAGCCCGTACTTGGCCACGCCGTGGGCGGACTCGTCATCGGGCTCACCGGGGGCCGGGCCGAAATAGAACCTGCTCAGCCAGGGAATCGCCTCCCGGTCGCCCGAGGCAATACCGTCGAGGTCGTCCTCCATGCGAGCAGTGAAGGCATAGTCCACCAGATTGGGGAAATGCTGCTCCAGCAGGCTGACCACCGAGAAGGCGGTGAACGAGGGCACCAGCGCCGAGCCCTTCTTCCACACATAGCCCCGGTCGACGATGGTGTTCATAATGGCGGCGTAGGTGGAAGGCCGTCCGACCCCCAGCTCCTCCAGCCTCCTCACCAGCGATGCCTCGGTGTAGCGGGCCGGCGGCTGGGTGGAGTGGCCCGCCGGCGTCAGCTCGTCGATGGCCAGCGGATCGCCGGCCGCCAGTGCGGGCATGCGCCGCTCGGCTTCGGCGTCGTCGGCCTCGTCGTCGGTTCCCTCGCTGTACACCCTTCGGAAGCCATCATGGGTTATCACCGTCCCCGCGGCCGAGAAGACGGCGTCGCGCCCATCATCAGTGGTGCCGCCGAGATCCACGTGTACGGTCTGGCCCACGGTGTCGGTCATCTGGGAAGCCACGGTGCGCTGCCAGATCAGCTCGTAGACCCGGCCCTCCATCTGGGGCACCTCCGCCCTCACCGCCGCCGGGGAGCGGAACTGGTCGCCCGAGGGGCGGATGGCCTCGTGGGCCTCCTGGGCATTCTTGACCTTCTTGGCGTAGTGGCGGGGCTTGTCGGGCAGATATGAGCCGCCGTAGTGCTCCGACACGGCAGCGCGCGCCGCTCGCAGGGCAGTGTCCGACAAGGTGGTGCTGTCGGTACGCATGTAGGTGATGTAGCCCTTCTCGTACAGGGATTGGGCCGCTCTCATGGCCATGGCCGACGACAGGCGCAGCTTGCGTCCGGCCTCCTGCTGGAAGGTGGAGGTCATGAACGGGGCCGCGGGCCGGCGGCGATAGGGCTTCACCTCAACTGACCGCACCGCTATCTCGGCGCCGGCCAGCCCGCGGGCCAGCGTGCGGGCGGCCTCTTCGTTTAGGTGGACAACCTCGGGGCTGCGGAGCTGGGCCGCGGCGGTGAAGTCCCTTCCGGTGGCCACCTTGGCCCCGTCCACCGCGGTCAACGAGGCGCTGAAGGTGCGGGGCACGCCGGGATCAGAGTCGCCCAGAACCCGGAACTGGGCACTCAGGCTCCAGTAGTCGGCGGCGACAAAGGCCATGCGCTCCCGCTCGCGCTCCACCACGATGCGGGTGGCCACGCTCTGCACCCGGCCGGCCGAGAGGCGGGGCAGCACCTTCTTCCACAGCACGGGCGACACCTCGTAGCCGTACAGCCGGTCTAGCAGCCGCCGGGCCTCCTGGGCGTCCACCAAGCGGCGGTCCAGATCCCGGGGCGATTCGATGGCCGCCCGGATGGCCGACGGGGTTATCTCGTGGAACACCATCCGCTTGACATCTACGCCGGACTTCGGCGACAACACTTCGAGCAGGTGCCAGGCGATGGCCTCCCCCTCGCGATCCTCATCAGTAGCGAGGTAAAGCTCGTCGGCCTCTTTCAGCAGATTCTTCAGCTTGCGTATCTGGGCCTTCTTGTCGGAGGGCACCACATAGAGCGGCTTGAAGTCGTTGTCGACGTCGATCCCCAGGCGAGACCACGACTCCCCCCGATAGGCCGCGGGCACCTCGCTGGCGCTGCTGGGCAGATCCCGGATGTGGCCGATGGAGGATTCCACCATGTAGCCGCTCCCCAGATAGCCCGCGATGGTCTTGGCCTTGGCCGGAGACTCGACGATAACGAGGGCTTGGGGCACGGGGAGAAGGTAGGGGCTGGGAGGGAGTGGATGTCAAGCAGACCCTAAACCGGATGGGGGGCGAATCCGGGGATCAGGTTTTGTCGGAAGCCCCGTGGGGCGTCTCGGTGCGAGACAGGATAACCAGGCCGGCAACCGCGGCGATCAGCGATCCGACGAGGATTCCGATCTTGGCCTCGTCGCCCACATGGGGGGAGTCGAAGGCCAGGTTGGAGATGAACAGCGACACGGTGAAGCCGATGCCGGCCACCATGGCGAGCCCCACCATGTGTACCCCGGTCATCGACGCGGGAATGCTGACCAGGCCCAGGCGGGCAGCGATCCAGGAGAATGCCGAGATCCCCACCGTCTTGCCCACCACCAGGCCGAGCACCACGCCCAGCGTCACCGGTGAGGTGGCTGCGTCGGAGATCACGTCGTTGGACAGTTCCACTCCCGCGGCCGACAGGGCGAAGACGGGGATGATGATGTAGCTGGTGATGGGGTGGAGAAGCTCCTCAATCCGCTGGCTGACCGGCTGCGACTCCCGGATGTGGAATCCGGCCCGCCTCACATCGAGGAGTCGGACCTCCTTCTTGTCTTGGAGCCATTGCGCCCAGCGGCGGGCCTCGTCTTCAGACTGGAGCGGCTTGGCCGGGGTCATGAAACCGAGTATCACCCCGGCGATGGTGGCGTGGATGCCCGACTCCAGCACGGCAAGCCAGAAGGCCACCCCGACCACCAGGTACAACGGCAAGTACCACACATGCAGCCGGCGCAGCACGAAGACCGCCGCCCATAGAACCCCGGCGGTGAGGAGCCAATTCCCCGACAGATCGCTGGTGTAGAAGATGGCGATCACCAAGATGGCGCCGATGTCGTCCACGATGGCCAGGGTCAACAGGAAGACCTTCATCTGCCGGGGTATCCGGTCGCCGAGCAGCGAGAGCACGCCGATGGCAAAGGCGATGTCGGTGGCCATGGGAATGCCCCAGCCGTCTTGGCCGGGACCGCCGGCGGTGAAGGCCAGATAAACGGCCGCGGGCACCACCATGCCACCCAGCGCGGCAACCGCGGGCAGCGCCGCGAATCGGGGGTCGCGGAGTTGGCCGTTTACCAGCTCCCGCTTGATCTCCAGGCCCACCACGAAGAAGAACACCGCCATCAGGCCGTCTTGGACGACATGCTCGAGGTCGTGCTCGAAGTGATAATCGCCCACCGAGAACGACACTTCGGTGTGCCAGAAATCGATATAGGAGTCTTGCCAGGGGGAGTTGACCCAGACGAGGGCGGCCAAGGTGGCGATGAGCATCAGAACGCCCCCGGCGGCCTCGACGGCCACGAACCGGTGAATCGGTCGGCCCACAAAGCGGGCCAGCCGACCAGTGCTGCCCAAGAAGGTCAGATCGCTGAGGGGATTCCCATCGGCCATCGGCGGTGAACGTATCGCCTTTGGGCTTGACTTACTCAGTCACAGCGGCTGTTGGCGGCTGTCTCACCATCGGCTCAAGCACTCGAGTTGTTCGAGGAGAGGCGTATGGCCAAAGAAACCTCGGTGCCGTGGGGGCCGCTGTGGATTTCGAGGTCGTCGGACAGCACCCGCATCAGATAGATGCCCAGGCCCCGCTCAAAGTTCAAGCGGCTGGGGTCGTCGGGTTCAGGCAGCACCTGGATCTGATCGGGGTAGAAGCCGAAGCCCCGGTCGATGATGTGAAACTCGAGGCGATCGTCGGTGATCGTGCAGCGAATCCGAATCGACTCATCAAGGCAGGCTCGAGCGTGGGCTTCTATCGCGTTCGTGGTGGCTTCTGAGACCGCTATTTTGAAATCCTCGACGCGCTCCCGGCTCAAGGCTGTGTCTGTTTCGGCGGCCTCGACCGCCAGGGAGCGAACCAGCGAGAGGTATTCCGGGCGGGCGGGAATCTCGAAGTCGAAGCTGGTCTCGGCGGTCACAAGCCAGAGTCCTCGGTAGCGGCAGACACCGAGTCGAACACGTCGAGGACGCGGTCCAGCCTGGTGAGCTCGATGAGGTCGGCTAGGCGTGATCCCACCGACACCAACCGGATGTCGCCGCCGGCGCTGCGCACCCGCTTGGCCGCTCCCATGAGCACACCCAGCCCGGTGGAATCGATGAAGTCCACCTCGGTAAGATCGATCACCACGTTCTGGGCACCGGTGCTGATCAATGCCAGCAGCCGTTGACGGAAGCGGGGGGCGGTGGCCATGTCGATCTCACCGGTAACCGACAGAACTTCCCATCGACCGCGGGTGGCAACCGCGACGCTGAACTCCACAACAACTCAGACTACTTGCAGTCTCAATTCGTTTCTGGGCACTGCGCCTAATCCATGGGGTGACGAGTCGGCACCGCCCCGGCGCCGGCTGCATCCCAATCCGTTTCTGGGCACTGCGCCTATTCCACCCTGACGGTCAAGGCTTCTTCTATGGCCGCGGCGGGAAACATCCTGCCCACAATGGGCACGGCAAGTTTGGGCCGGTAGCTCACAGTCACGTGCAGCAGGCCCCCGCTGGCCCGACTGCCCGCGGTGTGAACCTCCATCCTGGCCGGGTCCAGCGCGGTGGCCGAGACGGCCGCAGCGGCCGCCGTCTCGGTTGCGGGATCAACTGCCGCGGCCCGGGCCGCGACCCGGGCCGCGTGGACGACCAGCACATGGTCGCGCACCAACAGCCCCACCTGCACCAGCACCAGAAGCACCACCATGATCAGCGGAAGCACCAGTGCCGTCTCGACCGCGGCCTGGCCGCGGTCGTTTCTTGCCGAACCTGCGGCTGTTCGGGGCATGTCGACCGCGGATCAGCCGACAAGGCCGGTGATGTGGCGGAATACCGCGTCGAGAAGGTTGGAGATGCGGTTGGTTCTGGTGACCCAGGCGACCAAGAGCATGGCAATCGCCGCAGCGCCCAATAGGACGAGGGCATATTCGGCCGTGGCCTGGCCACGATCGGAACTCCTGTGCGACAGCCAGGAATGAAGGGCTAACAGCAATCGAAAAAAGATCATGGGGTATGCCTATCGGTAAGGGATGTCATGGGGGGAAGAGCGGGAAGCGATCATGGCCGCAAGCTGGTCAAGGTCTCGGCGATAACTGGCGCCAAGGTGAGCAGGATGAAGGCGGGCAGAATGCAAGTCACCAGGGGAAGCAGAAGCCGCACGGGTATCCGCCGGGCCTGCTCCTCGGCCCGTCGGCGTCGCAGCAGGCGGCTATCGGCGGCCAGTTGCTCCAGTGCTGGTTCCAGCTCGGTGCCGTAGCGGTCGCCATCGATCAGCACCCTGACCAGAGGCCGCACCGGCTCGCCGACGGTTTCGGGCAGCGCTTCCAGCGCATCGGCCAATCGCATGCCGGAGTGAGCCTGCCCGGCCGCCCCGCGCAATCCGGCGCCCACCTGGCCCGGGAGGCGCTCCCCCACTTCGGCCACCGCCAGATGAATGTTCAGTCCCGAGGAGACAGCCAGTCGGAGCAGGTCGATCGCCTCGGGCAGTTCTTCGATTATCTCGGCCTGCTTTCGCTGAAGTTGCTGGGCCTTCCGGCGGTGGGGAGCGATCCAGACCACCAGACCGACGCCGACTCCCAACGCCGGATGAACAGCCAATGCCGTCACTGCGGCCAACGCCAACCCGACTGCGGGGGCTCTATTCGACGAGCGGGCCTGCGTTGGCGACGGGGAGGGCGACCGAACCCGGCGGGGCCGGGCCTGCCATCCCCACAGCACGACCACGGCCGTCCACAACAGTCCCAATGCGATTGGAAGGGCCACTTCAGCCTCGGGAATTGACGATCTGGCGCATCCACAGTGCACCGACCGCATCGAGGGTCAGCCCTCCGGCGAGAATCACCAGTCCGAGGCGAGTTGTGAACAAGAAGCTGGCCGCATTGTCGCCCGCTCCCGCCGACAAGAGCATGAATCCGGCGGGCAGCGCCGCGATCATCATCGCCGACATCCGAGCCTGAGAAGTCAGTGAGCGAACCTCCGACTCAAGGGCGGCCCGCTCTCTCAGAGTGGCGGCCACCCCGTCGATGGCCCGGGCTCGGGCCCCGCCCGCGGTGGCGGCAAAGGCCATGGCCGCGGCGGCCAAGCCGGCACCGCTGCCGGGATGACAACGGGCCCAGCGGTCGAATGCGTCAGCGCTACGCAGCCCTCGTCGCAGCTCAGCGGCCAGCGGGGACACTTCGCGGTGCAACGGCGGCGGCGTGCTGTCGGCGGCCTCTGCCGCGGCGGGGCCAAGCTGCAACCCGGTGCGCAGGCCCCGGGCGGTGGCCTCCAAAAAGCCGGGAAGCTGGGCTTCAACCACCCGCCGGCGGCGATGCCGGTTGGCCCGAAGCGCGCCCAGACCACCTGCGACGAATGCCGCCGCACCGGCCGCTGCACCGGCCGCTCCAGCCTGGAGCGTGCCGAAGGCGGCGCCGAGCAGGGCAACGGCGCCCAACCCCCGCCAGATCTGGGCCGGAGTCAGTTCCAAGTTGGCCTGGGCAGCCATGGTTTGAACTCGCCCGACAACCGCTGAGAGGGCTGTGTTGGCCCTGCTCATGTTCTGAGCTGTCCTAGTGAGTCTCTGCCGACACGCCGCCAAATGACTTTGGCCCTGCTCATGTTCTGAGCCACCCGGGGTCGGGTTCAGGCGCTTCGGGCAGTCGGGGCTCGACGGTGGGCAGAGCGTGCAGCCCGGTCTCGTCGGCGATCTGGCGCAATCGGGGGCGGCTGCCGTGCTCGATCTCACCGAAGCGCTCGATCACCGCCAGCGAGGTGATGCGGCGCTGCCCCTGGGGGCGGCGGGCGATGTGGACCACCATGTCCACCGCGGCGGTGATCTGCTCTCGCACCGCGGCCAAGGGCACGGTGCCGCCATCGAGGAGCACCATCGTCTCCAACCGGCTGACGGCATCGGCCGGACTGTTGGCATGGCAAGTGGACAGCGAGCCTTCATGGCCGGTGTTCATCGCCTGAAGCATGTCCATGGTCTCGGCGCCCCTGACTTCGCCGACAACGATGCGGTCGGGCCTCATCCGCAGGGCATTGCGCACTAGTTGGCGGATGGAGACCGGGGCCACCCCATCGCTGTCCGGGGGCCGAGCCTCCAGTCGCACCACATGGTCGCTGGCCAAGGCCAGTTCCGCGGCATCCTCCACCGTTACCACTCGTTCACCGGGGGCGATGGAAGCGGCCAGTGCGTTCAACAAGGTGGTCTTGCCCGCTCCGGCGCCGCCCGACACCACGAGATTGCAGCGGGCGCCCACTGCCCACCGCAGCAAGGACACCACCCCCGGAGGGGCGAAGTCCTCCAGGGGAACCGGGCGGACCGAGAAGCGTCGGATGGTCACGTAGGGACCGTCCACCGCAACCGGGGGCACCACCGCATTGAGGCGGGAGCCGTCGGCCAGCCTGGCATCCACCATCGGTGAGCTGCGGTCGATGCGGCGGCCAAGCGGCGCCACCGTCTGCTCGATGAGCAGTTCGATGGTCTCGGTGTCGAGGATCGTGGCGGTTGGCTCCAACCTTCCACGGCGCTCGATCCAGACTGGTCCGGGGCCGTTCACCATGATCTCCGATACCGACGGATCGCGCAGGAACGGCTCGATGGCCTCCCTCCCTCCCCCGCTGCGGCTCCAGCCCACCGCTCAGACCTCCTCGGTCAGCCGGCTGAGGGCTCTGATCGCGCCCTTGGGCACCCGGGTCCTCAACATTCCGGCGTCCACCGCCCGGGCGATGTCGGGGTCGACGGCCACGGTTGCCAGCACCGGCGCGCCGATGGCCCGCTCACAGTCCGACCGGGTCAGCGCCCGGCCCGCCTCGGCCACCAGAACCACCCCGCTGGGCCGAACCGGCGGCGACACCGCTCGACGCAGGGCCAGATAGCACGCCCGAGTAACCAGCACCGACCGGTCGGCTTCGGCGGCCAGCCGCCAGCGCAACTCGTCGTCACCCGAGCCGCGGTCAGACGGTTCGCCCGAAGGGCGCAGCACCCCCGCATCCACCACCACAATGGCGTCGGTGGCCAGCCATTCCACCAGATCATCGGCCCGTAGAGCGCTCAACAAACCATGTCCCCGGCAGAGCAGCGACAGGTTGGGGGTGAGCTCCTCGAGCACCCGGTCGAGCGAACAGGGGGCGAGATCGCTGCGGAGCCACTCTCCCAATCCAGACGAAGCCTCGGCGCAGCCGAACACCGCCGCCAAATCGCCGCAGAGGTCGATGAGCAGAACGGGCCGGTTGCGGTCTTGAGCGGCATGTAGGCTTATGAGAGCCGCGATCACCGTTGTGCCAGAACCCCCCTTGGTTGACCAGCAGGTCACCAGCATGGAAACCTCCGCGACTTGATCGATTGGCAAGGAGAGGGGAACTCAGAGCAGTCTATGGCGAAAATGACTGACAAGCAACAACAATTTTCTTCAGGGGCGGAAATTAGTCGTCTGCTGCGGCCTTTCGCTGGCCTCACAGTGCCCACGGCAGCAGTGATCGCCGCTCTGGCGGTGGGCGCCATTCTTCTGGGGGTTTTCGGGGCCAACCCGCTAACCGGCTACCGGGCTCTGTTCACCGGGGCATTCGGCGGCCCGGACGAACTGGCCGCCACCGCCCTCAAATCCATTCCCCTCATGCTGGTCGGGGTGGGCATCTGCATCGCCTTCCGCACAGGGGTCATCAACATCGGGGGCGAGGGGCAGATCATCATGGGGGCGATCATGGCCACGCTGGTGGCACTGGCCCTGCCCGATGTCCCCCGCCCCATCCTGGTGCCGCTGGTGATGATCGCCGGAGGTGTCGGCGGGGGAATATGGGGAGCGATCCCTGGAGCGCTGAAGGCTTACAGCGGGGTCAACGAGATTCTCAGCACCATAATGATGAACATCATCGCCGGGTTCTTCATGAGCTTTCTGCTGGAGGACTGGCTCATCGAGCCCGGCGCCATCAGGATCCAGCAGACCAAGCGGCTGAGCCCAAACGCCGACCTGCCCATCCTGCCAGGGGGGACTCGCCTGCATTTGGGCATCGTGGTTGCGCTGATCGTGGCCATTCTCGGGTATCTGCTCTTGTTCCGCAGCGGGCTCGGCCTTCGCTTGCGGGCGGTGGGCCACAATCCCCATGCCTCCCGCTCGGCGGGCATGAAAGTCGAGCTCAGCATCACCCAGGCGCTGGCCTTCAGCGGGGCCTGTGCCGGCATCGCCGGTGCGGTGCTGGTGTTCGGCAGCGAATCCCACCGGCTGATCGGCGAGGGAGGCCCACTGGCCTTCACGCAGAGTGCGGGTTTCAACGGCATCGTGACCGCATTGTTCGGCGGACTGCACCCGCTGTTCACTGTGCTGTCGTCCTATCTGTTCGGAGGGATGCTGGCTGGCGGCATCTCCCTGCAACGAGTGGTGCAGGTTCCCCAGGCCTTGGTGATCGCCCTCAATGGCGTGGTGGTGGTTTTTGTGGTGGGCAGCCTCAAGCTGCGAGCCCGGGTGCAGCGCTGGGCTGAAGGGGATGTCCAGATGGAGGACCGGGCATGAACGATTTCTTCACCGCCTCCATCATCATCGCCACCCTGGCGTCGGGAATCCGGTTGGCCGTGCCCTTCTTGCTGGCCGCGCTGGGCGAGGCCGTGGGCCAGCGGGCCGGTGTGCTCAACCTGGGCGTGGAAGGGGTCATGCTCATCGGAGCATTCGCGGCCTACTACACCGCGCTGGAATCAGGCAGCGCGGCCTTCGGGCTGTTCATGGGCCTGGTGGTGGGAATGGCGATGGGCTTCATCTACGCCTTGATCACCGTGGTGATGCACGCCGAACAGGGCATCAGCGGAATCGGGATCTACCTGTTCGGCTTGGGCTTCACCGACTTGTTGTTCCAAAAGCAGGTGGGCACACCGAAGCCCATCAGCGGATTGCAGGCCAAGCCCTTCGGCTGGTTGGCCGACGACACCGGCCGGGCCGGGGAGTTGCTGTTCAACCACACCGTGCTCACGTATGTGGCCTTCTTGCTGGTTCCCCTGGTGTATTTTCTCATCACCCGGACCACGTTCGGGCTCAACGTGCGAGCCGTGGGCGAAAACCCCCAGGCGGCCGACACCCTGGGCGTGAACGTGAACCGCATCCGGACTGTGGCCATCGTTTTCGGCAACACCATGGCCGGGCTGGCCGGTGCCGCCCTGGCCTTGGAGATCGGGATTTTCCAGCAGAATCTCACCGCGGGGCGGGGGTTCATCGCCATCGCTTTGGTGTATTTCGGGGCCTGGCGTCCAGTGGGGGTGATGGCCGGCTCGCTGTTGTTCGGCATCGTGTCGGCCACCGTGCTGCAACTTCAGGTCCAAGATGTGATCTCGGGGTCGGTGTCGTCGATAGCCAACATGGCCCCCGCAGTGCTGACGGTGATCGTGCTGGTGGTGGTGAGCCGCCGCATTGGCCAACCGGCAGCGCTCACCCGGCCGTTCACCAGAGACGGCTGATTTGGACCTCGAATCCGAGCCGTCACAGAGTCAAGATAAGATCGCCGGAGACTAGGCAAGATTTTTTGGCTACTGTGTACAGACCAACACGGGATCCCGTGACAATCAGGTATCCCAGGGAGGGGATAGAAGAATGAAACCTCGACTCGCGTTCAAGCTGCTCATTGCTCTGCTGGCGGTTTTCTCGCTGGCGGTAGCCGGATGTGGAAACGACGACGACGCTCCAGCGGTGGAACCGGAGCCTGCTCCGGCCACTGAAGCACCGGCACCGGCTACGGAGGCGCCAGCACCGGCCACTGAAGCACCGGCACCGGCGCCCACCGAAGCTCCCGAGCCTGAGCCCGAGGAGCCATTCCGCGTGGCGGTGGTGGCGCCGAGCGCCAGCAACGACCTGGCGTTCACCCAGAGCATGTACGACGCAGTGAGCAGCCTGGTTGATTCTGGGCAGATCGCTGAGTTTGCCATCACCGACGGCACCTTCATCGTGGAGGACGCCGCCGCCGCGGTGCGGGGCTACGCCGATGAGGGCTACGACCTGGTCATCGCCCACGGCTCCCAGTACGGCGGTCCGCTCCAGGAGATCGCCCCGGACTTCCCCGACGTATCGTTCGCTTGGGGCACCGCGGTTGACACCTTCGGCCTGCCCAACGTGTACTCCTACTCGGTTCGCTCCGATCTGGGCGGATACGTGAACGGTGTGGTCGCGGCCCAGCTCACCGAGAGCAACGTGATCGGCGTGGTCGGCCCGATCGAGGTGGGCGACGCCAAGCTCTACGTCGATGGATTCAAGGCTGGGGCCGAGGCCCAGAATCCCGATGTCGAGGTCAACATCGTCTACACCGGGTCGTTCGCCGACGTGGCGCTGGCCGCGGAAGCCGCCCAATCGCATATCTCGGCGGGTGCCGATGTGCTGACCGGTTCGGCCCAGATGGTGGTGGGCGCCACCGGGGTGGCCCAGGAGAACGGCGTATTGTGGTTCGGCACCCAGGCCAACCAGACCGCCCTCGGCGAAGACATCGTGGTCGCCTCGCAGGTGTACCGCTGGGAGGTCGTGCTCTCCGAGGTGGTCGAGAACGTCAAGGCCGGCATCTTGGGTGGCACAACCTTCATCATGACCTTCGACGGCGGCGGGCTGGACATCCAGTTCAACGACGCCATGGGCCTCCCCGCCGACGTTTTGGCCTCAGCCCAGGCCACCATCGACGGCCTGTCCGACGGTTCAATCTCCACCGGGCAATAACCCCGACATTGGCGGTCGATACGGCCGATAATCGAACATGAGCTCTGACCCGGCAGCGCCGAGGACGGAACCGATGCTGGAGATGCGCGGCATCACCAAGCGGTTCCCCGGCGTCGTCGCCAACGAAGACGTCGACTTCACGGTGCTGGCGGGTCAGGTTCATACCCTGCTGGGAGAAAACGGAGCGGGCAAGAGCACGCTGGTGAAGATTCTCTACGGGCTCTACCAGCCCGACGAGGGGTCGATCACCTTCGAGGGCGCCCCCGTCGACATCGACTCGCCTTCGGTGGCCATCCGCACTGGCATCGGCATGATCCACCAGCACTTCATGTTGGTGGACACCCTGACCGTGGCTGAGAACGTGGCCCTCGGGCTGGGCAAACCACTGGGGCTCACCAATTTGGCGCCGATCCGCCGGCGCATCCGGGAAGTGTCCGAGGAATTCGGCCTGCACGTCGATCCTGACACCTACATCTGGCAGATGGCGGTGGGAGAGCGGCAGCGAGCCGAGATCCTCAAGGCGCTGTACCGAAACGTGCGACTGCTGGTGCTGGACGAGCCCACCGCAGTGCTCACCCCTCCCGAGGTAACCGACTTGTTCGTCACCCTGCGACAGCTCACCGCCGACGGCCGGGGGCTGGTGTTCATCTCCCACAAGCTCAACGAGGTGATGGAGATCTCCGACAAGATCACCGTGTTGCGCGACGGCCGGGTGTCGGGGCGGACCACCCCTGCGGAATCCGATAGAGGGTCGCTGGCCATGATGATGGTGGGCCGGCCGGTGGAGTTCACCCGTTCCATCTCCGAGCAGACCCCGGGCGAGCCCAAGCTGGAAATGCAGCACCTGCGGGTTCGGGGCGATCGCGGCGAGCTGGCAGTAAACGACGTGAACATCGATGTGCGGGCCGGCGAGATCGTGGGCATCGTGGGGGTATCGGGCAACGGGCAGCGAGAACTGGCCGAGGCCATTGTGGGGCTGCGGGAGTTCGAGTCGGGCCAGGTGTCTATCGACGGCCAGCCGGTGAAGGCCCCCACCCCCAAGCATGTGCGGTCGCTGGGATTGGCCTATGTGCCCGAGGAGCGCATGAAGTACGGCAGCATCGGCGACTTCTCCGTGGCCGAGAACCTTGTGCTCGTAGAACACGACCAGCCGCCGTATGTGCGACACGGGATACTCAGCCTCAATGCCATCGAGGAGCGCAGCCGACAGCTGGTAAGCGACTACTCCATTCGCACGCCGAGCACCGCAACCCTCACCCGCAAGCTTTCGGGGGGCAACATCCAGAAGGTGGTGATCGCCCGGGAGTTCAGCGGTGGAGCAAAGGTGCTGCTGGTGGCCCAGCCCACCAGGGGTGTCGACATCGGCGCGGCCGAGTACATCCACGAGCAGCTTCTGATACAGAGGTCCCAGGGCAAGGCCATCTTGTTGATCAGCGAAGACCTCGACGAGGTGATGGCCCTATCGGACCGGCTGGTGGTGATGTACGAGGGGCGTGTTATGGGGCGGATGAGCCGAGAAGAGGCCACCATCGAGCAGGTGGGGCTGCTGATGAGCGGCGTGGGCGAGCCGGAGAGCGCGCCAGTAGGCGCATAAGCAGGCCTACGCCGACCAGGAGAATCGCCAGTAGGCTGGCCGCCACCGGGAGGTGTCTGAGTACCTGGTGGGCTCCCCCGCCTTCAAAGCGGGTGGGACGGGCGACCCCCGTCCGGCGGGTTCGATTCCCGTCCACCTCCGCCATGCCCTCGCGCGACACCTATCGCTAGCGCCCTGCAAAAGGCCGTGGCCCACAGTGTTGGTAAAGCGGAAAAGCTATCGTAATCGCTGGTCGCTTAACTCCCTAGTGCGGTACCGCACACCTCGCTGCTATCGTGAGATTGCATGTATTTTGCGGGCTGTTGTTGATGGGAGGTCGCAATGAGCAGCGAAACTGATGCGGCATACGACCAAGCGCGTAGGAACTACGACGTCTACCTGGCTGAACACAAACTGGAAGCAGAGCGCACCCACCGGGGGAAAACTGCATTGATGCACAATGGGGAAATCATCGACTACTACAACGACGAGGACGATGCGGTGACCGCGGGGAAGCACTTCTACGGGCTGGGCAACTTCTCGATAGTGCGCGTAGGGGCTAAGCCCATCAGGCTTGGGGCGATGACACACCTGGTGTAACTTCCAACCTTCATGCCCTCTTTGGTGGTCCCGGTAGAGGACAACAACATCATCATCCCTGCGATGGTGGAACTCCCCCACGACTACACCGAAGAGTCAGAGCCGGAGTCGATCATCTGCAAAGCACTCGTTGACACCGGGGCACAGGGCACGATGGTGTCGCGAAGGATCGCCGACCAACTCAACCCCCCTGTCATCGGATACGGCACCGTCGAGGGTGTGACCGGACCAGCCGAATCGCCGATACACGAACTGCGAATAATCATCCCCACCGAGGTCGAGGAAATCGACTTTGACGGTAAAGTCTCGGAGAGGTTCTACTTCTATTGGGGCGTGCTGCGCGTAATGATCCTGGCCCACGAAGTGGGCGAAGACATCGACATCCTGCTGGGAATGGACATGCTGACCAGATTCCACATAACCATGTACCGCGACCAGGTCATAATCAGCAGCTAGACGGGTTTCCCAAAGTAGTCCCCACGCCGTTAGCACTTAATGGCAGGCCAGAAGCTACTTCAAACAGCCAAGAGGTCGCGGGCGCCGGTGTCGCTGCTGGGGTGGCGGAGTTTGGACATGGCTCGGGCTTCGATTTGGCGTATGCGCTCGCGGGTGAGGTTGAAGTGCTCGCCGACTTCTTCGAGGGTGCGGGGCTCGCCGCGGTCGAGGCCGAAGCGAAGCTTGAGGATCTCCCGCTCGCGCTCATCGAGGGGGCCGAGCAGGCGGGAGATCTCTTCGGGCAAAAGGGCGGTGGCGGCCACTTCGAAGGGTGACTCGGCG
The DNA here is from genome assembly GCF_965208475.1 of Candidatus Poriferisocius sp. Lineage (GTDB taxonomy): Bacteria > Actinomycetota > Acidimicrobiia > Acidimicrobiales > Bin134 > Poriferisocius. The sequence goes on from NZ_OZ242338.1 coordinate 2,990,779, forward strand.
GAGCGATCCTCCACCACATCGCCGAGTTCGGCGTCACCGTCCTCTCGCAGCGGCTCGCTGAGCGACAGCGGTTCGGCGGCGAAGCGCAGGGCCTCGGTGACCTTCTCCTCGGAGAGGTCCACCTCTACAGCCAACTCGGCCAGGGTGGCTGGGCGGCCCAGCTTCTTTTCCAAGTTGGCCCGGGCCTTTTGGAGGCGGGCCAGGGTGTCGCCGGCGTGGACCGGCAGGCGGATGGTGCGACCGGTGTTGGCGATGCCCCGGGTGATCGCCTGGCGGATCCACCAGGTGGCGTAGGTGGAGAACTTGAAGCCCTTGCGCCAGTCGAACTTCTCGACGGCGTGCATCAGCCCGAGGTTGCCCTCTTGGATAAGATCCAGCAGGGGAAGGCCAGAGGCCTGGTATTTCTTGGCGATGGACACCACCAGTCGCAGGTTGGACTGCACGAATCGCCGCTCGGCCTGCTCGCCGACTCTGACTTGGCGCCGCAGTATCCGCCGACGGGCGGGCGAAAGTCGATCCGGGCTCCCGGTCGCGTACTGCTTGTCGTCGTCGAGGAGAGCTTGGGCCTCGTTGCCCTCTTCGATCTTCTGGGCCAGCTCTACCTCGTCGTCTTTGGTGAGCAGCGGATACTGGCCGATATCAGTCAGATAGAGGCGGACGAGATCCTCGTCGTCGCGCTCAACACGCTCCTTCGGCACAGTCACACCCTCCCGATTATCCGTGGGTCACCAGTCCCCTGGTCGAACCGGTCGACGCTGACCGGGCAGAGACACGGACAATTGCTAGTCACCAAGGTTACCCGGTTCGTCGCGGATGTGGCAGCAGCGGAGGCCATCTTTTTTCCCGATAGTCATCAGAGAACGCAATCAACAGCGCTTCAAGGTCGGCGCTGGACGGGATTTTGGGCATCGGCCACACCTGTTTTGCCTCCGACTCTTCCTCGGTCAAATCGGTGGTCACCATGGCGACAATGCGGATGGCATTCCCATCGCTTACCGGCGACAGCTCATAGCTCAAATGCTCGAGTACGAAAATCAGCTGGGGCAGTGCCACCTCGAACAGCGCCGCAACCGCGCCGGCGGGCGCTGATTCCACAATGTGGTCCAAAAGACGCACCCACGCATCGGTAGGCGGTCGGACGCGATCAAACCCGGCCAAGGCCGGCGAGTCGGGCAGAGCGGCCCTCCACCACTGGGCGTGCTGGCCATGGCGGCGGCTGGACCGGGCCAAAAGCGCCCTAAGGCGGGCATCGAGCAACTCGCCATCGCTCGAGCCGGCCGCCAATCGGCCTTCGACCTCGAACAGCTCCCCGGAGATCCAAGCCAGGCCGCCACAGGCGTCGGCCAACGGCTCGATGTCCATTCTCAGCCTCCGCCCCGGTATCCGACCACCACCGCCAACGATTGTTTTCCCTGCCAGCGAGTCACCATGTCGGACCCTGCTTTAGAGGGCCGTTTCCCGGCTGCCTCACTTTTCCCCGTCGGCGAGTCACCGTGTCGGACCCTGGTAGCGATTGGTGATGGGCAGCCGGCGGTCGCGGCCGAAGGCCTTGGCGGTGATGCGCACGCCGGGAGGGTTCTGGCGGCGCTTGTACTCGGCCCGATCCACCAAGCCGGTGATGCGACTCACCAACTCCGGTGGGTGTCCCTGGCTGAGAAGGTCGGCGGGGGTGAGGTCGCGCTCCACATAGGCCTCTAGCAGCGGATCGAGCACTTCGTAGGGCGGCAGGCTCTGGTCGTCCCGCTGGTCGGGGCGCAGCTCGGCTGACGGCGGCTTGGCCAGCACGTTCTCGGGGATGAGGTCGACGCCAGCCCGCTGGTTGCGGTGACGGGCGAAGGCGTACACCTGGAGCTTCCACAAGTCTTTGATGACGGCATAGGCCCCGGCTGTGTCGCCGTACAGCGTGGAGTAGCCCACCGCGCTCTCGCTCTTGTTGCCGGTGGTCAAGATGAGCCAGCCGAACTTGTTGGACAGGGCCATGAGCAGCGTCCCCCGGATGCGGGACTGCACATTCTCCTCGGCGAGGTCGGAGTCCAAACCCTCGAACGACGGGGCCAGCATTTCCAAGAAGGCCCGGTGGCCCGGTTCCACGGGGATGATCCGGTGGTCGATGCCCAGGTTCTGGCATAGGGCTTGCGCGTCGGCCACCGAATGACCGCTGGAGTAGCGAGAGGGCATCAGCACCCCGTGGACATGGCCGGCGCCCAGGGCGTCGGCGGCAATGGCCGCGACCAGCGAGGAGTCGATGCCCCCCGACAAGCCGATGCCCACATCGGTGAAACCGTTCTTGTGTACGTAGTCTCGGGTGGCCAGCACCAGGGCCTCATACTGCTCGTCGAGCTCGCCCAAACCGGGGTGAACCGCGTTTATGTCGTCGGCTATGGCCGGCGGCGGCGGGAGGCCGGACCGGTCGGCCACTTCCACCTCGGCAATCAGCCGATGCTCCCGAAAGGGGGGCGCTTGGGCGATGACGCGGCCATCGGGGGACATCACCAGCGAGGCGCCGTCGAACACCAGCTCGTCCTGGCCGCCCACCAGATTGGCGTAGGCGATGGGGCAGCCGGTCTCGCCGGCCCGCTGGCGGAGGACGCCGAGGCGCTGGTCCGGCTTGCCCTCGTGGTAGGGCGAGGCGTTCAGGTTGAAGATGACTTCGGCGCCAGCGGCGGCCATCTGGCTCATCGGTCCGCCGGACACCCAGGCGTCCTCGCAAATGGAGACGCCCACCGACACCCCTGCGATGTTGTGCAGGCCGGGCTCGTTGACTCCGGGGCGGAAGTAGCGGCGTTCGTCGAACACCCCGTAGTTGGGCAGCTCCCGCTTGTGGTACACGCCGAGCAGGCGGCCATCGGCGGCGATGCCCGCGGCGTTCCGACAGCCGTCGGCACCGTCCACAAAGCCAACCACCGCGGTACACGACCGCGACCGGGCCGCGATGTGCTCCATGGCTTGGCGGCTGTCGGCCACGAACCTCCGCTTCAACAACAGATCCTCGGGGGGATAACCGGTGACGGCCAGCTCGGGGAATACCGCCGCGTGGCAGCCGGACTCTTCGGCGGCATGCAACGCGGCGAGGATTCGCTCGGTGTTGGCCGCGATGTCGCCCACCACTGAGTTGATCTGGCACAGGGCCACCCGCAGCTTGGCCACGAGAACAGGCTAGTGGTGGTCTTTGGCCGGGCCTCAGCCCGACGGGGTCAGACCGAGTAGTACATCTCGAACTCGAGGGGATGGGGCCGCAGGTTGACAGCATCCACCTCTTCCTGCTTGACCTCCAGGTAGGACTCCACCAGACCGGTGCTGAACACGTCGCCAGCCAACAGGAAGTCGTGGTCGGCCTCCAGGGCGGCCAGCGCCGCGGCCAAAGAGCCGGGCACCGTGGGAATGCCGGCGGCTTCATCGGGGGGCAGGTCGTAGATGTTCTTGTCCAGCGGCTCTCCGGGATCCATCTGATTCTGGATGCCGTCGAGGCCGGCCATCAGCATGGCGGCGAACGCCAGATACGGGTTGGCGCTGGGATCGGGGCAGCGGAACTCCAAGCGCTTGGCCTTGGGGCTCTCGGAGATCAGCGGGATGCGGATGGCAGCCGAGCGATTCCGCTGGGAGTAGGCCAAGTTCACCGGAGCCTCGTAACCGGGCACCAGGCGCTTGTAGGAGTTGGTGGTGGGCGCCGCGAAGGCCAGCACCGCGGGGGCGTGGCGGATCAGCCCGCCGATGTACCACCGGGCGAGGTCGGACAGCCCGGCATACCCCCGCTCGTCGTACATCAGCGTTTCGCCGTTCATCCACAGCGACATGTGGGTGTGCATCCCCGAGCCGTTGTCGCCGTAGATCGGCTTGGGCATGAACGTGACGGTGCGGCCCTGCTGGGCGGCCACGTTCTTCACCACGTACTTGTAGAGCTGGACCTTGTCGGCCATGGACAGCATCTCGTCGAACACCATGTCGATCTCGGCTTGGCCGGCGGTGCCGACCTCGTGGTGCTGGACCTCGATGGGGATGCCCACCGACTCGAGGGCCACCACCATGTCCGAGCGCAGATCCTGGAAGGTGTCCACCGGCGACAGGGGGAAGTACCCGCCCTTGTAGGGGACGCGGTGCCCGGGGCTGGGAGCACCGGCCACAGAAGGCCGACCGCTCTCGAAGATGCCCTCGGCCGAGCGGATCTGGTAGCCCGATACGTCGGGCTGGTTCTGGAAGGCCACGCTGTCGAAGATGAAGAACTCGGCCTCTGGCCCGAAAAAGGCCGCGTCGGCGATGCCGGTGCTGGCCATGTAGGAAAGGGAGCGCCGTACCACTCCCCGGGGGTCTTTGGCGTACATCTCGCCGGTGACCGGATCCTTCACATCGCACAGCAGCACGATGGTCTTGCGCCTGGTGAACGGGTCGAAGAACGCGGTGTCGGCATCGGGGATCAAGAGCATGTCGGAGGCGTCGATGGTCTGGAAACCCCGTACCGACGAACCGTCGAATCCGAGGCCTTCCTCGAATACGGATTCGGTCAGCTCATGGATGGGAAGCGAGAAATGATGCTGCACACCGGGAACATCGGTGAAGCGCATATCCACGAACTCCGCACCTTCAGACGCAGCCAGCGCAATGACTTCCTGGGGAGTTGACACAGTGGGTTCCTCCTTTGTCTGATCCTTACTTTCCCACAAGCGGCAAGGGCATCTCGTATTGTGCCAGACCTGGGTTTCCAAAGATTTTCCCGTTTGTGAAGGCTCTGTGAACGCCGGGGATGGGCTGGCGCCGCCGACTCGTTTCAAGGCACTCTGGTAGTCGCCTATGGAGCCGCAGAGACCATCCGCCGAGACCCGCTGGCCGCCCACTATGGAGCCGCAAAAGGACTATGTGCTTCGCACCGTGGAGGAGCGAGGGGTAAGGCTCGTCCGGCTCTGGTTCACCGATGTCCTGGGCCAACTCAAGTCGGTGGCCATCTCCCCCGCAGAGCTGGCTGACGCCTTCGACGAGGGACTGCAATTCGACGGCTCGGCCATCGACGGCTTCTCCCGAGTGCAAGAGAGCGACGTTCTGGCCGTTCCCGACGCGGCCACATTCGAGCTGCTGCCGTGGGCCGACCCCGAGGAGCCCTCCGGCCGCATCTTCTGCGACATCCGCAACCCCGACGGCACGCCCTTCGAGGGCGACCCCCGCTGGGTGATGCGCCGCAGCCTGGCCGCCGCCGCCGAGATGGGCTACACCTTCTACACCGCGCCCGAGGTGGAGTTCTTCTATTTCGGCCACAGCGACCCCGAACAGCCGCTGACGCCGCTGGACAACGCCTCCTACTTCGACCTGACCACCGCCGATGTGGCCAGCCCGCTGCGCAAGCGCACCATAGGGATGCTGGAGGCCATGGGCATCCCGGTGGAGTACTCCTTCCACGAGGACAGCCCCAGCCAGCACGAGATCGACCTGCGCTACACCGAGGCGCTGAGCATGGCCGACAACGTGATGACACTTCGGCTGGTGGTGCGCAAGCTGGCGCTAGACCGCGACCTGCACGCCACCTTCATGCCCAAGCCGCTGAACGGTGTGCAGGGGTCGGGCATGCACACCCACATGTCGCTGTTCGAGAACGATGTGAATGCCTTCCACGACGCCGGAGACGAGTACGGGCTGTCGAAAACGGCCAAGGCCTTCATCGCCGGGCTGATGCGCCACGCCCGGGAGTTCACCGCGGTGACCAACCAGCTTGTGAACAGCTACAAGCGGCTGGTGGCCGGCGACGAGGCTCCCACCTTCGTGTCGTGGGCCCGCAACAACCGCTCCGCGCTGGTCCGGGTGCCGGTGGTGAAGCCGGGCAAGGAGTCTTCAACCCGGGTGGAGTACCGGGCGCTCGACTCGGCGGCCAACCCCTATCTGGCGTTCTCCGCGGTGCTAGCCGCCGGTTTGAAAGGCGTGCAGGAGGGCTACGACCTGCCCGCCGAGGCTGCCGCCGACCTCTACACCATGACCAGGAGCCAAGCCCGGGCCAAGGGCTTCGAGGAGCTGCCCACGTCGCTGTCAGACGCGCTGGACGTGCTGGAGGAGTCGCCGCTGATGGCCGAGGTTTTGGGCGAGCACATCCATGAGTGGTTCTTGCGCAACAAGAGGGCCGAGTTCGCCGACTATCGCCGGGAGGTAACGCCCTTCGAGCTCCGCCGGTACCTGAACACCTGGTAGCTGCCATGGGCGAACCGCTGCTGGTGTATCCCGATCCGCCGCCGCCAGAGCTGGTGCGCACCCTGGACTTGGGCGGCTTCAACTGGAAGGCAACCGACAGCGCCCAAGAGCCGGAGGGCCGGTGGCTGGGAGCGGTGGTGGCGGTGGATGAGAACCCCGAAGACGCATTTGGCTTCTGCCGTGCCCTGCGCCGGAGGGGCTTGGACATTCCGGTGCTGTTGCTCATCTCCGGCACTCATCTGGACGAATTGGAGATGCGCGACGACCTCTACGCCGACTTCTGCCTCACCCCGTTCCACCAGCGGGAGCTGGAGGCCCGGCTGACCCACCTGGTGTGGCGGACAGGCACCGCGCTGCGCCCCGAGCTCATCGAGTACGGCCCGCTGGTGCTGAACGTGGAGACCTATCAGGCGTCCATCACCGGCCGGCCCTTAGACCTCACTTACATGGAATACGAGCTGCTGAAGTTCCTGGCCGGCTCTCCCGGCAAGGTGTTCACCCGGGAAACCCTGCTCAGCCGGGTGTGGGGCTACGACTACTTCGGCGGCGCCCGCACGGTGGACGTCCACGTGCGGCGCCTGCGGGCCAAGCTGGGCGAAGAGCACGCCGGCCTCATCACCACCGTGAGATCCGTCGGCTACCGCTTCGGCCTCTCCCGCTGGGAGCGTTGACCTCAGCGAGGAGGGGCTGGCGACATTCTCACTAACCTCTACAGCATGCGCATAAGAAGCCCCCGCCTGTGGGCAGCAATGACGATGGTATTGCTTGTGGTAACTGGCCTTCAGACTGCCAGCGCGGCTGCATTAGACGATGGCGACGACAACGAGGCTGTTCGAACGATGCTGGAGCTGGATGAACTGGTCGCCCTTCAGGAAACCGCGCTCAACATCTTCCGCTGCCGCTTTGACGTGGACACCCATGTGGTGCCAGAAGGCTGTGATAACGGGAGGCCAGCCGGAGGAGACATAAAGCCCGCCCCGTTCGAAGGCACACCCACCCCCGCTGAATTCACAGTTCGCAACAGATTGCTCAACGCCCAATTGTCACTGCTGAGCGCCTATTCCTGCCTATTCGGAATCGACACTTGGATCACCCCCGATGACTGCCACCGCTGACACCATTGCCACTGAATCGACTATCCCCTAGACCCGGAGCGCTTCCCTCCGGCCGGCAGCAACCCGTTCCGAGACGGCGGCTGCTGAACTCAAACAGCCGAATGAGCCCAAAGCTCGATCTCTACGAGGGCGCCTAGCGGGAGGGCGGCGACGCCAACGGCGGAGCGGGCGGGGCGGGAGTCGCCGAAGCACTCGACGTAGGCGTTGTTCATGGCGGCGAAATCATCCATGTGGACCAGGAACACGGTGGCCTTGACCACGTCGTCCAGGGTGGCGCCCTCGGTGGCCAGCACCGATTCGGCGTTGGCCACGGCCTGGCGGAACTGGGCGATGAGCCCGCCGGGGACCAGCGCCCCGTCGGCGATGCCGATCTGGCCGGAGCAGATGAGGAAATCGCCCGCTCGGACGATGGGAGAGTACGGACCGACCGGAGTGCTCATAGCATGGGATCTTATGGAAGCTGAAGGCCCAGAGCAGCAGAACCAGGACATTGACTTCCTGATCGCCTCTTGCCCGTGGCCCGAGGATGCCCGATCGCTCATCGGTGACCTCGGCATCACCAACGAGCGCCGGGCTCGAGCGGCGGCCATGCTGGCCGGGGCTTCCCGCAGCATGACCAAGGCGGTGCGCCGCGACCCCGGCCTGCTGGGCGTGCTCGACCCGCCCGGCGACTTCGCCACCGAGAAGATCTCGCTGGCTGCCCCCGACGACGCCGATGCCCTAGATGGCCTGCGGCGGTGGAAGCGCCGCCAGCTTCTGCGGATCGCACTGCGCGACCTGCTGGGCGAGGCCGACCTGCCCACCGTGGGACGGGAGCTGTCGCTGCTGGCCGATGCTTGTTTCGTCCGAGCCCTGGAGATCGCCGATCAAGGCCCGCCGCTGGCCATTATCGGCATGGGCAAGCTCGGGGGCAACGAGCTGAACTACGCCAGCGATGTGGACATCGTGTTCGTCCACCAGGGGGATTCGGCGGCCGCGGCCCGGCGAGCCCGCAAGGTGCTGGAGATCCTCACCGCCTTCACCCCCGAGGGGCAGGTATACCGGGTGGACATCGAACTCCGGCCCGAGGGAGGGGCCGGGGCGCTCAGCCGCACCCCAGAAGCGTTCGGAACCTACTTCGACCGGTGGGCGGTGCCCTGGGAGCGGCAGGCCTACATCAAGACCCGGCTGTCGGCCGGCGATCCCGAGTTGGGCAATGCCTTCTTCAACGCCATCCAGCCGGGGGTTTGGGGCGAGAATCTCGAAGCCGACACGGTGCCTCACCTCCGGGCCCTGAAGCTGCGGGTGGAGGAGTCGGCCAAGTTGAAGGGCGACCGGGAGCTCAAGAAGGGACCGGGGGGCCTGCGGGACATCGAGTTCACCGTGCAGCTCCTGCAATTGATCCACGGCCGATCCGATCCCACCATCCGCTCCCCCAACACCCTCACCGCCCTGCGCCAACTGAGCTGGGGCGAGTACATCGACCAGGCCGATGCCCTTCACTTCACCACGGCCTACATCCACTTGCGCACGGTCGAGCATCGCTTGCAGCTTCGCGACGAGCGCCAGACCCACGAATTGCCCACCGTCGACGCCGACCGGGAATGGGCTGCCCGGGCGTCAGGGTTCGAGAACCTGGAGGCGTTCCAGGCCTCCCATAACCGCCATCAGACCTCGGTTCGGGAAATCCACCAGCGGATCTTCTACCGCCAGACCCTGGATCGGATGCATGAGACCGGATTGGTGACCGAACTGCTCCCCGACCGCCTGGGCCAGTTGGGCTTCGCCGACCCTGACCGGGCCGCAGCCACCATCGAGCGCCTGACCGAGAACTTGGGCCGCAGGGCCAACGTGATGCAACAGGTTCTGGTCATCATGGTGGAGGCGCTGGCCACAAGCCCCGACCCCGACTTGGGACTCATCCGCCTGGCATGGCTGCTGGACGGCTCCTTCCGGGTCGGCACCATCCTCCCGGTGCTGCGCGACTCCCCCATCGCCATCAGCGACATCGCCCAACTGCTGGGATCCAGTCGGGTGGCTGCCGGCTGGATGCGCAATTACCCGGAGTTCGCCCGCTCGCTGATGCATCCCGAGGACCTCGCAGAGGCTCGGACGGCAGACGACCTGGCCGATGAGGCCATCGAGGCGATGAGGTCGAGCGGCGACGATCCCGACATGCAGATGGCCGAGCTGCGCCGATTCGTGCGGCGGGAGCAGTTGCGAGTGGCGGCCCGGGACATTCTGGGGTTGGCCTCAATCATCCAGATTCCTGAGGAACTGACAAACATCGCGGATGTCGCCGTGTCGGCGGCCGTCGACTCGCTGGCCCCGCAGATGCCCTTCGCGGTGATCGGGCTGGGACGCTACGGCGGGCTCGACCTTTCCTATGCCTCCGACTTGGATGTGATTTTCGTGTACGAGGGCACAACATCTGACGATGCCAAGGCGGCCAACCGCGTCGCCCGGGGCCTGCTCCAACAGATCGGGGCCCAAACCGCGGAAGGCCGGGCGTGGGAGATCGACGCCCGGCTGCGCCCCGAAGGCGAGAACGGACAGCTTGCCCGATCGCTCGAGGGCTATCAGCGGTACTACGCCGAGCGGGGCCAACTGTGGGAACGCCAAACCCTGGTCAAGCGACGCTTTGTGGCCGGCGATCCCGGCCTGGGAAGCCGATTCCTCCAGTTGGCCGACGAATGGTGCTACCAACCCACCTTCAGCGAGGCCGATGCTGAGGAGATACGGGCGATGAAGCGCCGCATCGAATCCGAGCGGCTGGGCACCGGCAGCAAGGCTCGGGATGTGAAGCTCGGCGCCGGAGGCCTCAGCGACATCGAGTTCACCGTGCAGCTCTTGCAACTTCAGCACGGGCACGGACGAACCTCGATCCGCGACAACCGCACCCTGCCCGCGCTGGCCGGCCTGTCGGAGCACGAACTGCTCGACATCGGCGACCGGGCCACCTTGGATGTGGGCTATCGCTTCTGCCAGAGGTTCCGCAACGCCCGCTACCACCTCTCCGGGCTCTCCTCAGACGGGTTCCCCGACGACGACCACGAGGAGCTTCTCTTGGCCCGGCGACTGGGCTACCCCAGCAGCAAGGATTTACAAGCCGACTTCCAGGAGATCACCGCGGCCGTCCGAGAAGTGACCGACCGACTGTTCTACAACCAGTCGGGCTGACCGGGCAATGGCCCGGTGGGCCAGTCGGCGGGATAGCCGGCGACCCGCCAGGTGGCTGCGGCCACCGCGGCAAACACGGCGTCGGAGCAGTTGACCGGCGGGTCATCGGACGGCTCGATCTCCACCTCCACCGGCGGCATCCGGGATGCGGGCACCACGCCGAAGGAGCGGATGGTGAGGTCGTGTACCTCACCGTGGAGATCGACGGTCAGAGCTTCGGAGGTGACCCAGCTATAGGCCATGTGAGCAGCACCGATGCAGTAGGAACGAAGCACGATCTCATCCAGCGGGTTGCCGCCGCGCACCTGCACCCGAAAGCCGCCCTCGCTCCATTCGGCCCGAGCCGAGCCCCCGTCGGGCGCCACCATCGGCTGGGTGCCGTCGTGCAGGAAGCTGAGAGCCACTGCGGCCTCCACCCAGCCCGCACCCCGCATGGCGACCGACGTCGGGGGCCCGGCAATGGCCACTTCCTCCACCTTCAGGCCAGGGGCCACCAGGGCGATGGCCTCGGCCACCCCCGGCGTGCGAACCACCCGAACGAGCCCGCGGCCATTGGCGTTGACCCCGATGGCCATCGGGGGGCGCTTGGGGCCGTGGCGAACCGTGTCTTCGCGAGACCACAGCACTCGGACCGGTCGACCGTGCTCATCGGCCAGCTTGCGGGCCACCCCGGGCAAAGGAGAGGCCAGCTTGGCGCCGAATGCCCCGCCGTTGGCCAGGGGGGTCGCCGGTTCGCCGCCCGGCGTACACCACGAGGCGTCGGTTTCCAAATAGGCCGGTTCAACCCAGGAGGTCCGCAGACGCACTGCCCAGTCCCCCTCGGGGAACGCCAGGGGCATGAGCGCCTCAGCCGGGGTGCGACGGCCCTGTACCTTGCCGGCCGCGGCCCGAGCCTCGGCGACCGTCTCTCCCAGGGCCCAGCCCCCTTGGCCATCCGACAGCGCCACCAACGCCCCCTCGGGCGCCGTGTCGTCGGCGAAACCCCCCTCGCCCGAGGCCACATCAGGCCCCACGGCCTGGGCAACGCCGCCCTCGAGTTCGGCCCGGCGGGCCGCGGCGGGCCAGTTCCGTTGGGGGACGGCTGTGCCATAGCCCTCCCACGCCTCCAAGATGGTCTGCCAACCGGTGCAGCGGCACAGGTGGGCGGCCAGCGCAGTGGCCGCCGCCGACCGGGGCTGGTCCCCGACGACCCGAGGGCGGTCCGCCCCCGATCGGGCTTCGAGGCCGGCGAGGCGCATGATGATGCCGGGGGTGCAAAAGCCGCACTGGCTGGCCCCTGCGGCGCAGAACGCCTCGCTCCACCCACTGCGGACATCGGCGGGCAACCCGGCCATCGTGGTGACCTCCCGGCCGGCCACCCGTCGGGCGGGAGTCACGCAGGACACTCGCGGCTTGCCGTCCACCCACACGGTGCAGCAGCCGCATTGGCCTTGCGGGCTGCACCCGTCTTTCACGGCGCGAATGCCCAGGCGGTCGCGCAACACCTCCATGAGAGAGGCACCGTCGTCGGGAACCTCGATTGGGCGGCCGTCAACGGTGAATTCCAAAGCGGCCGCCATGCGCGGCGAAGAGGGTTAGCTGAAGCTCTGGCCGCAGCCGCAGGTGCGCTGGGCGTTGGGGTTGGTGATGGAGAAGCCTGCGTCGGTCAGGCCGTCTTTGTAGTCGAGAACTGCGCCTTCCAGCAGGGCCGCGCTGGACGAGTCCACCACCACCTTGACATCGCCGAAGAGAACCTCCTGGTCCTCGGCGCCGAAGTCGGCATCGAAGTACATCTCGTAGCTGAACCCAGAACAGCCGCCCGGCCGCACCGCTACCCGTAGGGCCAGTTCCTCGTCATCGGCCTGTTCTTGTTGCACCAGGTTGCCGACTTTGCTGGTGGCTGCGTCAGTGAGTGTGATCACAAGCTTCTCCCTACTCGGTGCTGTGAACCGACGTTAGTTTACCCGCAGGCTTGGCGGGTATACACACCCGATAGCATGACTGGGGTGAGCGATGCCCCAACCGCAGCCTTGCCGACGGTTGACGACGTGATGGCCGTGCTCCGCGGGGTGATCGACCCCGAGCTGGGCAGCGACATCGTTGATCTGGGCATGGCCCGCGGTGCGGTGGTCAATCCCGGCGGGCTGGTCGAGGTGACGGTGGCGCTCACCACCTCGGGTTGCCCGCTGCGAGCCCAGATCCAGCGGGAGGTCCGCAGCCGAGTGGGCGATCTGCCCGGCGTGGAGAAGGTCAAGATCCACTGGAGCGAGCTGACCCAGGAGGAGAAGGCCGCCACGATGGCCAAGGCCCGCTTCAACGTGGCTCAAAACGCCCCCGACACCGAGGTGCCCCCCACGGCCAAAGTGGTGATGGTGGCCTCGGGCAAGGGCGGGGTGGGCAAGTCGACGGTGACGGTGAACCTGGCCGCAGAACTGGCCCGACGGGGGATGCGGGTTGGGGTTATGGATGCCGACATCTGGGGCTACTCGGTGCCCCGAATGCTGGGCATCGATGGCCGTCTGGCCGGCGCGACCGACGAGAAGAAGATCGTCCCCAACGAGAAGCAGGTGGGCGACGGCACCCTGGAAGTGGTGTCGATGGGGTTTTTGGTGGATCGGGAGGAGACCGCTCTGATGTGGCGGGGGCTCATGCTCAACCGGGCCGTCCAGCACTTCTTGGAGGATGTGCGCTGGGGGCCGGTGGACTATCTCTTGATCGACATGCCACCGGGCACCGGCGACGTGCAGATGGGCATAGCCAAGCTGTTGCCCCAGGCCGAGATGGTGGTGGTGACCACGCCGGCCCGCAGCGCCCAGAAGGTGGCTGCCCGGGTGGCCTCGATGGGCCGGAGCAACTACCTCCGGATCGCCGGGGTGATCGAGAACATGAGCGCATTCGCCGCGCCCGACGGGGAGTCGTATGCCATATTCGGCCGCGGGGGCGGGCAGGAACTGGCCGACGAGCTAAACGTGGCCCTGCTGGGCCAGGTTCCCATCGATGCCTCAGTGGCCCCGGGCGGCGATGACGGTATCCCAGTGGTGCTGGCGAATGCCCCAAGCCCCGCGGCTGATGCGTTCCGAGCCATCGCCGACCGGCTGCTGGAGGAAGTCCCGCCTGTCGACATGGCCGGCTGCACCGCTCGGATCTTCGAGGCCGCTGAGGCGGCCTTGGCCCGCCTCGACGTCGCTTCCGGATAGGGCTTGGCGTGCTCGTCTGGCTGGTGCTCCTGTTCATCGCGGTGCCCCTGGTGGAGTTGTTCGTGATCGTGGAGACGGCCCGCAGCATCGGGACGCTGGAAACCATAGGCCTGCTGATCTTGGTGAGCGTGGTCGGCGCCTGGATGGTCAAAGCCCAAGGAATGGCAGTGCTCTGGCGGGTGCGGAGCAAGCTTCATGAGGGCCAGATGCCGGGTCGAGAACTGGTGGACGGCGCCTTGGTGCTGTTTGCCGGAGCGCTCATGCTCACCCCCGGATTCGCGACCGACGCCTTCGGCCTCCTGCTCTTGTTCCCGCCCACCCGCATGGCGATCCGCCCGATCCTGATCCGCCGCTTCCGGCATCGGGTGGCCTATTTCGGCCCCGGAGAAGCCAAGCCGGGAACCATCCACGACACCGATCTCGCCGACGGAGAGTGACGGCTTCGCAGTCGGGCCATACGCTGAGAGCTGTGAGACCCCCTTCGGTGGACACCCTGGCCCGGTCTTTGGCCGACACCGGCCTGCCGCATCCGCTGCTGGTTGATGCGGCCCGAAGGGCCATAGCCGACGGCAGCCCCGAGGTCGTCCACGAGCGGGCCCGGCACCACGCCCACGCCGCGGCCCGGGCCCTGCTTCAACCGGTGGTGAACGCCACCGGGGTTCTCCTGCATACCAACCTGGGGCGGGCCCCGCTGGCCGTCGCGGCCGACGCGGCCTACTCCAACCTGGAACTGGACCTGGCCTCAGGTCGCCGAGGATCGCGCCACGCCCACGCCGCGGCCCTGTTGGCCCGGCTGTGCGATGCCGAGGACGCCATCGTGGTGAACAACGGGGCGTCGGCAGTGCTGCTGGTCCTGGCTGCTTTGGCCTGCGGGCAGGGGGCGGTGGTGTCGAGGGGCGAGCTGGTGGAGATCGGCGGCGGGTTCCGGGTGCCGGAGGTGATGGAGCAGTCGGGGGCAAATCTGGTGGAGGTGGGAACCACCAACCGCACCCGTTTGGCCGATTTCGCATCGGCCACCCAGAACCCGGCCCACGACACCGCCCTCGCCCTCAAGGTCCACCAGTCGAACTATCGCATCGTGGGGTTTACCGAGGTCGTGACCGTGGCCGAGATGGCCTCCCTCGATGTGCCGGTGGTGGCCGACATCGGGTCGGGGTTGGTCGATGCCGCCTGCCCGTGGCTGGCCGACGGCCCACCGGTGTGGCTGGTCGGCGAGCCTGCCGCCCGCCAGAGCCTGGCCGATGGCGCGGCGCTGGTCACGTTCTCGGGCGACAAGCTGTTCGGGGGCCCCCAAGCGGGAGTCATCGCCGGGCGGGCCGACCTGGTGCAGCAGTGCGCCCGGCATCCTCTGGCCCGAGCGCTGAGACCGGGCAGCCTCGTGCTGGGTGCGCTCCAACAGGTGACGCTGGCGTATTTGCGGCGAGACGGACCGGCCATCGAATTCTGGCGGATGGCATCGCTGGCGGTGGCCAGTCTGCAAAGCCGGGCCCAGGCAGTGGTGGGCGAATCGGGGGTGGGCGAACTGGCCGAGATGGCGTCGGTACCGGGGGGCGGCACGCTGCCCGGCGCGGCCATCGACTCGTGCGGCGTGGTGCTGGACGGGGACCACACCGCCGCGCTGCGAGCCGGCACGCCGCCGGTCGTCGCCCGAGTGAGCGACGGCCGCACATGGCTCGATATGAGAACGGTGGCGCCCGGCGACGACCAGCACGTGATCGCCGCCCTGAAGGCCCTGGGGTGAGCATCATCTTGGAACTCGGCGACAACCGACCGGGCAGCGGGTCCCCACTTGATTGCCCATGAGCATCACCATCTCCACCGCCGGCCATGTTGACCATGGAAAGTCCACGCTGGTGGAGGCGCTTACCGGGGTTGACCCCGATCGATTCGCCGAGGAGAAGGCCCGACGCCTGACCATCGACTTGGGCTTCGGATCGGCGCCGCTTCCCTCCGGTCGGTCGCTGTCGATCATCGACGTGCCCGGCCATGAGCGGTTCATCCGCAACATGCTGGCCGGGGTCGGCGCAGTGGACGCCTGTTTGTTCGTGGTGGCGGCCAGCGAGGGCTGGATGCCGCAGTCGGAGGAGCACCTTCGCATCCTGGAGCTTCTGGGGGTGTCGCACGGGCTGATCGCACTGACCAAGGTGGGACTGTGCGACGCCGATGTGGCCGAGTTGGCCCGCTTGGAGGTGGAGGAGAGGGTTGAGGGCACCTTCTTGGCCGGTGCGCCGGTGGTTGAGACCGACATGGTGGACGGGCTGGGCCTCGATGAGCTGCGAGCCGAGCTGGACGACTTGGTGAACCGGACTCCGGCGGCCGCCGACCAGCGCCGGCCGAGGCTGTGGATTGATCGGGCGTTCGCGGCCCGGGGGGCGGGAACGGTGGTGACCGGCACATTGGGAGGCGGTCAGATCCGGGTGGACGACGAGTTAGTGCTGCGGCCCAGGGGTACTGCGGTGAGGGTTCGGGCCATGCAGAGCCACCACAACCGGCGAACCAAGATCGGGCCGGGCAACCGGGTGGCGGTCAACTTGTCGGGAGTCGGCCACCAAGAAGTGGCCCGCGGCGATGTGCTGGTTCGAGCCGGACAGTGGCATCTGACCAACCGAGTCGACGCCTCGTTCACCGTGTTGAGCACATTGGACCATGAAGTGTCCCGCCGAGGAGCGCATGCCGTTTACCTGGGAGCATGCGAGCTGCCGGCCAGGATGCGCATTCTCGGGCTCGAATCGCTGTCTCCGGGCGAAACCGGGCTGGTGCGGCTCCACCTCCCCCGACGCCTGCCGTTGCTGCCCGGCGACCGGTTCATCCTGCGGGAGAGCGGCCGGGCCGAGACCATCGGAGGTGGAACCGTGCTCGACGTCGACCCGGTGCTGCCCGCTTCGGTAGCCAGTCCCGACTTGTCCGTCGACCGGGTGATCGCCGAGCGGGGATGGGTGGAAGTCGAGCGCCTCGCCCTGCTAACCGGGCAGCAGCGCGCCCCCGACATAGGCCGATGGGCGGTGAGCCCTTCAGTGCTAACCGACACTCGGGACCGGCTGCGGGGGGCGGTGGACGATGCCGGGCCCCTAGGGCTGGATATGGCCGGGCTGAGCGAACGGGACCGGGTGGTGCTCAACCTGTTGCCCGATGTGGTGGTCGACGGCGGTCGAGCCCGGCCCGTCGGGCTGTCGGACCCCTTCCAGAACCACCGGTACACTGCCGCGCTGGAAGCGGCGCTATTCACCCCGCCTGACCCTGAAGCCGTGGGCGCCGACCGCGGCGAGGTACGGGAGTTGGTGAAACGGGGTTTGGTTGTGGAGCAGGACGGGGTGTTCTTCGCCGCGCTGGCACTGGAGGCGGCCGGTTCGGTGCTGGCCGAGATGTTGGCGGTTCAACCCAGCGGAGTCACCGTGGCCGAGGTGCGCGAGCGATTGAGGACCACACGAAAGTACGCCCTCCCGCTATTGGCCTGGCTCGACAGCAATGGCGTCACCCGCCGTCGCGGAGACGTGCGCATCGCTGGACCCCGCCTGCCCGCTGTCTGACGCCGCCGCGATCAGTTGCGGCGCCGATTGAGGATCTCTCGTCGCTCCAGTTCGTTGAGGCCGCCCCAGATCCCATGCTGCTCGCGAATCTTCAGGGCATAGTCGCGGCATTCGTCGATGACGGCGCACTCTTCGCAAATGGCCTTGGCCCGGCTCTCCCGCTCCAGCTTCTCGTCTTTGCGCTCAAAAGATGGTGGCGGGAAGAAGACCGCGGCCTGCGGCCCTCGACATGCAGCCTTCACCTGCCAAGCTTTCTCACTGATGACAGCGCTCACTTGTTACCCCCTTGGATCGGACCTTATAGGCGAAGATGTCCGAACACAAGACGAGAGTTGAGCAATCGCACCCCGATTTAGGCTGCGATACCGGGCGCCGGCCTCGTCACCGCCCCAAACAGACCGATTGACGCTGGCCCCCAATGGCTGCGATACCGGGCGCCGGCCTCGTCACCGCCCTAACGGCGGGGTTCCCGATAGTCGCGGGCCGCTCCCTCAATGGGCTCGACCTCCAGCCACAGGCCGTCGATCTCCACCACCCTTACCTGGTCGCCTGCGGTCACCGGCGTCGCTCGATTGGCCCGGGCCCGCCACAGCGCATCCCGGATGCGGACAACGCCGTCGGGGGAGACGTCGTCGACTACTTGGCCGATCTCGCCGATCATCCAGCCCCGGCCGATCGTCGGGGTGGAAAAGCGGGTGCGGACCATCGACGGCATCGCCGAGAACATGGCCACCGACATGGCCCCGATCATCACCACCATGGGAATCCACGACATGGACACCCCGTCGTAAAGCCACCAGGTGCCAGCGGCGAACATGGCCAGCCCGGCCCCGGTCCAAAAGCGGGGAACAGAAGTTTGGACGTCGATGCCGAACGCCACCATCGAAGCGGCCAGCAGCGCCAGCGCCCAAGTGTTGTGGGGCAGCACCGAGAGTCCGTAGCCGGACAAGATGAACAGCAGCGCGCCCACCACGCCGGCTACTCCGATGCCCGCGGTGAAGAACTCGAACAGCATCAGGCCCATCCCGATGGTCAGCAGCAGATAGGCCACCGGCGGGCTGGCCACGGTGTGGAATAGCTGATGGGCGAGCGACAAGCCTCGGAACTGGACCCGGGTCTGAGGCTCCAATCGCGGTTGGCCGTCCACCTCAACCAAGTTGGAGACGAAGCCGAGATGGTCTAAGTCGACCAGGAAGTCGCCGATCAGGGGGGCTACGCACTGTTCTTCGTCAGGAGGCACCCGCACGGCCGCGGGATCGAAGGGGATGCCGGCGTCGGCGAAGCGGTCGCGAAAATCATCAAGGGTCAAAGGATCACAGGCAATCACCCCTTGTGAGACGACCTGTCGCCATCCCAGTGCCTGGTGGCGAATCAGCTCCTGGTTGGCCCAGGCCACAGGATGGTCGGCCAATGGCGGAAGCGGAGGGCCTAGATTGCCCACCCGGGTGCCAGGGGCGATGCCCACTTCCTCGGCGGTGGCGAAGAGCTGGGCCACCTTGCCTTCCAGAGAAGCCCCATTGGGACCGACCCAAACGGCGATGGGCACCGGGGACCCGGCAATGGCGTCAGCCAACTCGGATATGCGTTCGTCAGACACGACCGAGCGGCTGCTGTCCACGCGGATCACCAATAGGAGGGCGCCTGCATCGACCGCATCGGCCACCGAATTCTCAATGAGCTCGGCCATAACCGGATCAAGCAGTCCAGTGACCTCCACCACCACCGCCACCCCGGCATCTGATGCACTGGCCTGGGCTGAGGCCGGTGCCGCCCCGGCTAGGCCGAGGGCAGCCAGCACACTGCCTCCGGCGAGGCAGGCAGCAGCCAACTTCAATCGAGGTGTTCGCACAATGGGGTTAGAGCGCCTCTGGAGTGTCGGGGTTCAACAACAGGGCCAATGCCTCTTCTGAGGTTTGAGCTACCGGAACGATCCGGTCGAAGCCGGTGGTGTGCAGCAGGCGGGCCAGAGCCCCCTCCCCGCAGGCCACCACAACCTCGCCATCAGAATCGCGGATTCGTCGGATTCCACCGATCAGCGCGCCCAAACCGGCCGAGTCCATGAACGGAACCGATCCCAAGTCGATGAGCAACCGAGGTGCAAGGGCCAAGTCGCCGATGCGCTCCCGGAAATGGGCCACGGTGTAGGCGTCAATCTCGCCGCGGGGGCGGAGCACCACATGAGTGTCTAGTTCTTCGACGTCGATCTCAAGCAAAGCGCCTCCCCTGTGACCGACCATGATGCTAACGCGAGACGGCTGCAATGCCATCGGCCAACCTGGCTGCCAGGCAAATGATCTGCGGACTGCTGCTGATCCCGACATCCCCAACCAGTTGCCGCGGCCGCAGATTGGGTACCATCAGCGGGTGACCCAGGTGCTCTTGGCTACTGACAGCGACTCGGTACACAGCGCGGTGGACGCCGCATTGGGAAGCGACAAAACCGACATCGCCAGGGTGCGGACCGGCGTGGAGGTGCGAGCCGCGGTGCGGGAACAACAGCCCGACGTGGTGATCTGCGATCTGCAAATCGGCAACATGGGGGGCATGGCGACGTGCCTGGACCTGCGGCTAGAGGCGGAGATGGGGCGGGTGCCGGAGACCCGGGTGCTGATGTTGTTGGATCGCGAGGCCGATGCTTACCTGGCCAAGCAGTCGAGAGCAGATGGGTGGTTGGTGAAGCCTTTGGATGCGGTGAGTGTGCAGCGGGCTGTGTTGGCGGTTTTGTCGTAACCATCATCCTCCGGTGGGGTGGCGGGCGCCCTGAGCCGGGCCACCCCACCATCCCACCTATGTTGAATTCGCACCCCATTGGTATTGTGTGTGGGACGGGCAGTGGCGCAGCTTGGTAGCGCGCTTCGTTCGGGACGAAGAGGTCGTCGGTTCAAATCCGGCCTGCCCGACCAAATGTCTCCTTGAGCTTGCTTGGCTATTGTCTGGGCAAAGGGGGCGGACATGACTGAGAACTATCTGGTGATCTCCTCGGACTGCCATGCAGGGCTGCCGAATTCGGAGTATCGCAACTATCTAGAGGCCAAGTACCACGATTCTTTCGACCAGTTCTTGGTTCAGCGGGAGGCGATCCGCAACCAGGGCAACATCATGGGCAATGCCGAGTTCGAGGAGGAGTGGTTCGGGGAGAACGAGGAAGGGCTGCGGGGTGGTTGGAATGCGGCCCGGCGGGATGCGGAGTTGGATGGCGACGGGGTTGCGGGCGAGGTGATCTTTCCCGATGCCGACGCAGTTACCGGGGGCGCCTCGGCACCGTTCGGAGCGGGGCTGGGCATGTCGTTTGCCGAGAACCCGGAGCTGCTGATGGCCGGGGCTCGGGCTCATAACCGGTGGCTGGCCGAGCTTTGCGGCGACAGCCCCGAGCGGCGAGCTGGGGTGGCGGTGGTGCCGATCATCGACGATGTGGACGCGGCGGTGGCTGAAATCACCCGGGCCCGGGAGTCGGGGCTTCGGGGCGGCATCCTCATCGCCTCCATGTGGAACGAGGGCCCCGGCTACCACGACCGCCGCTATGACCCGGTTTGGGCAGCCTGTCAAGACCTGGAGATGCCGGTCCACACCCACTCTGGCGCAGCTCCGCGGGCCGAATACGGCACCGGGCCCGGATTCATCGGCATGTACGTGGCCGAGGTCCGGTGGTGGACCACCCGGCCGCTGTGGTTCTTGCTGTACTCCGGGGTGTTCGAGCGGTATCCCGGACTTCGCTATGCGGTCACCGAATGCGGCTGCTTCTGGGCCGCCGACATGCTGTGGACCATGGATGCCACCTATTCCCGCGAGAACGGAGGCGCCCAGAAGCTGGCATCCGACGCCTACGGGCACCTGAGCCTGAGTCCCAGCGACTACTTCGACCGCAACTGTGCCATCGGGGCATCCAATACCCGTCGGCGGGAGTTGGCCCGGCGCTTCGAGATCGGCGTGGGCAACATTATGTGGGGCAACGACTTTCCCCATCCGGAAGGCACATGGCCCCACACCCGCAAATCACTGGCCCAGGCCTTTTGGGATATTCCCGCCGATGACACCGCCGCCATCCTCGGGCTGAACGCGGCAGAGTTCTACGGTTTCGACACCGAGGCGCTGGCCCCGCTGGTCAGCCGAATCGGCCCGACCCCCGAGGAACTGGGTCAAACCGACGCAGCGGGGGCAGCAGAAAAGTGGGAGGCGCTGGCCACAGCAGGGCGGCCGTGGATTACCGGCGTTGAGGCGGTTCCGCTGTCTATGAGTTGATCCCGAACCGGCGGGCCGGGTGTTGGAAATGGGGCATTACGGAACGCTGCATGTGGTCGTTGGTGGATTTGGGGACGGTGAAGTTGGTTAGGTCGATGACTTCATCCCAGTTATCACGGTAGGACTCGGGGGTGGGGTTGAGATCGGTGTGGCCTGGGCTGGCGATCCAGGCGAGGCGAGCCATACGGGGGCCGTCGACGGTGAACGACTCGCCGGTCGCAGGGCAGTCTTCGTGGGCCAGCCATATCACGGCGGGGGCGACGCTTTCGGCGGTTATGTGGGCGTCGATGATGGGGCCGAATTCTTCGCCCGAGCGGTCGGGGCTCTTGTCGGTCACCGCCCAGGGCAGCGCGCAGTTGACCTGCACGCCGTGATAGCGGCCCTCTCGGGCCAGCGTGCGGGTAAGGCCCATCACCCCGGCTTTGCAGGCGGCGTAGGCGGCTTGGCCTCTCAGGCCCCACACCGCTCCGGATGACACATTCACCACCCGGCCATAGCCCTGCTCCACCATGGTGGGCCACAACGGCCACAGCACATGGCACGGGCCCATCAGATGGATGGCGATCATCTCCTCGAACAACTCTGGCCCGGACTCCGGCGTCATAGCGGCGAACTGGGCCGCCCGGTTCACGCCGGCGTTGTTGATCACGATGTGAACGGTTCCGAATGCGTCTAGGGCCTGTTCCGCTAGGGCGACCCCGCCCTCGGGGGTGGTCACGCTGTGATGGTCGGCAAGCGCCGCTCCTCCGGCTGCGGTTATCTCTGCGACAACGGCATCGGCGACTTCGGCCACGATGTCGTTGACCACCACTTGGGCGCCCCGCTCGGCCAGCAGCAGGGCGTAGGCCCGGCCCAAACCCTGGCCCGCGCCGGTAACCACTGCGGTGCGTCCCTCGAATCGAAGTGACGAAAGCGCCATCAGCCAATAGCACCATCGGCCCGGAGCTCGGCCAGCGTCTCATCACTCAAACCAAGCTCAGCGGCCAGCACCTCGTCGGTGTGCTCGCCCAGCCACGGCGGGCGGGTGTCGGGGCCTTCGCTAACGGCCGACATCTTCACCGGATTGCCGGAGGTCAGCACCGGGGTGTCGGCGTCGGGGCGGGGTATCTCCACCATCATGTGGCGGGCGGCCACATGGGGATCGTCGATCACGTCGGGCGCCTCGAATACCGGGGCGGCGGCCAGACCGGCAGCGGCCAAGTCGTTGGCGGCTTCTACCGTTGTTCGGTCCCCCGCCCAGGAGCGGACCGCAGCCCGAATCTCATCCAGATGCTCCCGCCAACCGTCGCGGGTTGAGAATCGCTCGTCTTCTAGCCATTCGGGGCGGCCGATGAGATGGCAGAGTCGCTCAAACTGGTGCTCCCGGCCGATCTGCATCACCAGTTCGCCGGAGTCGATGGGGAAGCCGTCGTTGATGATCGCGGTGGGAATCCGGGGATCGGCCCCCAGCGACCAGTAGTTGGGCACCATGTCGCCGAAGGCCACCATGGCGTCGAACATGGAGATGTCCACGTGCTGGCCGTGGCCGTGGCGCTCCCGCTGGCGCAGGGCCATGAGCACCCCGATCACGGCGTAGAGGCCCGAGCCAGTGTCGCCCAATGCGCCCACTGGGGACACTTTCACGTTCTCGCCCTCGGCCCGGTTGATGGCGTAGAGGCCGCCCATGGCCTCGGCGATGGGGGCATAGGCCGGCCAGTGGCCATAGGGCGACTGGCTCAGGTTCCCGAACCCCGATACCGACAGA
Organism: Candidatus Poriferisocius sp.; assembly: GCF_965208475.1. Classification (GTDB taxonomy): domain Bacteria; phylum Actinomycetota; class Acidimicrobiia; order Acidimicrobiales; family Bin134; genus Poriferisocius. Next base: position 3,013,904 of record NZ_OZ242338.1, read on the forward strand.
TAGATGAGGCCGGAGTGGAGCTGGGCCAAATCGTCGTAGCCCAAGCCGGTCTTGGCCAGCGTGCCGGGTTTGAGGTTTTCGGCCAGCACATCGAATCTCGGAATCATTCGGCGGATGAGGTCGATGGCGGCGGGATTCTTCAAGTCCATCCCCACCGAGCGCTTGTTGAGGTTGTTCCGAATATAGGTGCCGCCCACCGGTCGGCCGTCGGGATCAGCAATACCGGGGGTCGAGCCCCGGCCCAGGTCGCCCCGTACCGGGTGCTCGATCTTGACCACCTCGGCGCCCATGCGGGCCAAGAGCTGGGTGGCGTAGGGCAGCGACTGCATTTGCTCGATGGCCAGCACTCGGATGCCGTCGAGCGGCTTGCCGTTGGCTGCGTGCTCGGGGGCAGTGATGTCGCCCACTCTCATGATGCTGCTCCGTGGCCGTAGATGCGAAGGGCGTTGCCGGCCAGGATGGCGTGGCGCTCATCGTCGGGCACACCGTCGAAGTGATCTTTGATGGTGGTGCGGGAGTTGGGCCAGTCGGACCCTCCGTGGGGGAAGTCGCTAGACCACATCATCTGGGTTACCCCGATGTGGTGGCGGTTGATGATGCCGTAGCGGTCGGTGATGAACGTGGAGGCGATGTTTGTTTCGAAGTAGTCGCCGGGCAGACGCTGGATGGGGGCCCGGGTAGCGGGGTTGGCCCGGCGAAAGCGGTCGTCCATCTGCTCCCGCAGGTAGGGGAACCAGGAGCTATCGGTTTCCACCGCCAGGAACTGGAGGTTGGGATAGCGGTCGAACACACCGCCCTCGATGAGCTGGGTGATCCGCACCGGCATGTCGAAGAAGCGCATCGACCCGGTGAGCTTCATCTTGGCCACATCGCCCTGGGCGTGGGTGGCAAAGCCCACATGGATGGAGAGGGGCAGGCCAGCCTCGGCTGCGGCGGCGAACACCGGGTCATCATCAGCGGTCAACATCTCATCCCCGCTAGGCCATCGCCCGAGCATTGCCCCCCTGATGCCCGGAAGTGCAGCCACCCGTTGCATCTCGGCCACCGCGGTTGCCGCCCCGACATTGGGCAAAATGGCCACTCCCCACAGGCGGTCGGGGTTGTGGGCACAGAAGTCGGCCAGCCAGTCGTTGTAGGCCCGGATGCAGGCGACATGGAAATCAACGTCTTCGCGGTGCCAAACAAGCTGGTTGCCGATCCGGGGAGTGGGATACAAGACCTCCAAGTCCACGCCGTCTTGGTCTTGCTCGCCGATCCGGGCAGCCGGTTCATAGCCCCCGCCCCGGACGTCTGACCACCTGACCCAACCCGAACGCTGCTCGGCGGGCAGGCCTGCCGAGCAGTTGCCGCCGAAGTTGATGGGATCGTGAGCCCCTTCGAGAACCCACCCATCTCCCTGCTCGAAGCTCTCCATTCGCGGGGCACGATTCCTGTAGCGGCCCGGCACCCGATCGGCCCACAGGTCGGGCGGCTCATTCACATGGGAGTCGGCCGACACCAACTGGTACTCCATCACGCCGCCACCGTACCCGCCCGAATCGGCGTGTTCATGGTGAGGAAGCGGTCAGCGAGCGGCGGGGCAGGGTTAGGGAGACGGCTACGCCTAGCGCTGACAGGACGATCAGCACGGTCCAGACCTGGTTGAAGCGGTTGGCCAATTCGGTGTCGGACACGTTGCCCAACAGGCCGAAGACAATGGCCAGCCCGGTCAGCGCTCCCACTTGGCGGGCGGTGGACAGCACCCCCATGCCCAGGCTGTAGGTGTCGTTGTCGAGGTCTCGGGCCCCGATGGCGTTGATCATGGGAAGCCCCATCCCCCATCCGCCGATACCGCCCAAGATGATCGGCAAGAAGTACTCCTGCCAGTAGGCGGGGTCAGTACCGGGAACCAGACGCAGCCATACCACTGCAATGGTGGTCATGGACATGGCGGCGATGGTGATGGTGCGCTCGTCGAAACGGCGGCTCAGGTGCCCGGCGGCCACGCTGGCCAGGGTGGCGGCCGCGGGAAATGGCAACAGAGCAAGCCCTGCCTTGAGAGGCCGGTAGTCCCATACCTGTTCGAGATACTGGATCATCATCACGAAGTAGGGGAACAGGAAGCCGGGAATGGCGGTGGCGATGAACAGTGCCCGGCGATAGGTTCGCAGCTTCAGCAAGCGGGGTTCGACGATGGGCGCAGGGTGGCCCAGAATCCGCTGCCGAATCAGCGGGATCAGCACAACTGCCAGCGCGAACGCCACGACGATGCGAGGGTCGCTCCATCCCCACGTCCGACCTTGCACCAGGCTCAAGGTCAAGAGGCCGAGGCTGCCCGCGACCATGAATGCGCCGACAAGATCGGGAAATCGCGACGTGACTTTGCGCTCGGTGTCGGTCAACAAGGTCCGTGCGGCCAGAAACGACGGCGCTCCAATGATCACGCTCAACACGTAGGCGGCCCGCCAGCCCCAAATATCGATCAGCCCCCCGCCCACCAACGGAGCCAAGGCCCCGGCAATGCCGCCGACGGCCGTCCAATTGGTTATGGCCCTGGTCTGATCGTCCTCTGGCCACACCGCCAGGATCAGCCCGATGGACGCCGGCATCACGAAAGCCGAGCCGGCCCCCTGCACCGCCCGGCACAGCACCAGAACCCAGAGTTCCGGCGCCAGCCAGCCGCCCACCGCGCCAAGGACGAACAGGGCCAAACCAACAAGGAAGGCCTGCTTGCGGCCCGAGCGGTCGGCGAGGCGGCCGGCCGCCACCACGAACGTGGCCAGCGAGATGGAGTAGGCACTGAGCACCCAGGCGGTTGCGGTACGGCTGGTGCCAAAGCCCTCCTCGATGCCGCCAAGAGCCAGCGGTTGCAAGGTGGCGTCCATGGTGACCAGGAACACCGCCCCCATGCACACCCAGAAAACCGCCCAATGACGCGCCAGCACAGCCCCCAACCGTATGCGCCCTGGGTTGCCGGCTTTAGATGCAGGGAGGGCTAGGCACCAGCCGTGGCACCATCGGCTGCTTCGCGCTCGTCAAGGCTGCGCTGGCGCATGCGGCCTAGGGTCGTGCCGATCACCAATCCACAGCCCATCAAGACGGGTAGCGCGCCCGCACCGGTGAAGATGCCGTTCACCGACACCCGCAGGAAGCTCACGACCCAGGCCGCCACTCCGAACAGCATGGCTGTAGCCACCCCCAGCGTGAGGGCATCCCACAGTGCATTGGCTCGCGGCGCGACGCCAGCAAGCAGAACGACTGCGGCCAGGGCGATGGCAATGATCAAGATGCCCCACCCGAGGGTTGGGCCTTGATCATCGAAGCCGTCATAGCGATTGGGTTCCTCTCGGGCTTCCCCGATCACTTGGGCGATCAGCGATGCGCTCACCCCTCCAGGTGTGGGGTTGGCCCTTTCCTCGTCGATGAGCTTCTGCTGTTCGGGGGTAAAGGCATTGGGCCGCTCGTCATTGACCCAGTTGGAGAAGGAACCGATGACGAGCAAGCCCACCGCAAAGGCACCCAGCGCCATTCGGACCACGACAGCGCTGGCCTTTGTATGGCCAGGACGGTGATTGCGCCACGACAGCAATCCGCCGAGCAACAGGATCACACCGCTTACCAAGGCCAAATACACGCCGGTGCCATGGCTAGTGGGTCCGGCTAGGTCGTGGGCGGCGATGGTCAGGTAGAAGATCATCAATCCGGTTACAGCCACCCCGGTGAACACCAAGCCTGATGGTGCAGGCAACCACGAAGACCAGCGCTCCCTGACCCTGAGCAACACCAGCGCGGACAACAGTGCCACAATCACGCCAACGACGAACACGATGATCCCGAACCAACTCCCTCCGGTGGCGTCGGTGCCGCTGAAGCTGCCATCCAACAACTGGTCGTCGGGTCGGGCGTAGCTGCTGATTCGGCCAGCGCCATCAACCCAAGTCATGAAAGCGCTGACTATGGCCACGATTCCCCCGACCAGGCCGACTCCTCCCGCCACTGCCATCGCCGGTTTGAGCGCGGGCCGACGCGGACGGGCAACCGGCTCGGGCTCGGGAGCGGCGGCCGGCTCGGCGGATGGGACGTCGGGAACTACGTATCGACCTCGAATGGCCGCTCCCATCTTGCGGAAAAGAGTCCGGTCGTCGGATGGGTCGGGCTGGCTCAGCCGGTCCATAACCACCCCTACCAGATACAGCGCCAAACCCGATGCCGCACCGAGAGCGGGGTCGGCCGTGTTGATCCCTCGCAGCACCAACTGACCTAGGCCACCGCCGGCGATAACCGCAATAATGCCGACGAACGACAAGGACAACAACAGCACCTGATTGACCCCGGTCATAATCGCCGGGCGGGCTAAAGGAAGCTGCACATCGGTCAGCACGCGGAGGTTGGAAGCCCCATAGGACTTGGCGGCCTCGACGACGTCGCCGGGAACCTGGCGGATTCCCAGGTTGGTAAGTCGGATCATGGGCGGCAGGGCGAAAACCATGGTGGCGACGGTGCCGCCCACCGGGCCGGTACCGAAGAAGAAGATGATGGCAATCAAGTACGTAAAGGCATGGACCAGCTGCATTCCGTCCAACACTGGTCTGGTGATGTTCCACACCCTGTCATTGCGGGCGCACAGCACTCCATAAGGCAAGCCGATGGCCACGCAGACTATGACCGCAACCAAGATGATCCCGATGGTCTGCATGGTGAACCGCCAGTAGTCCGGCCCCAGCACTCCGCACAGGAATATGCCCGCTGCCGCCCCGAGCCCCACCTTCACGTCTCGCACCAAGAAACCGATAACCACGAAAACAAGCAGCATGAAGGGCCAAGGAATGGCGAGCAGAATGTCGTCGGTGATCAGATCAAGCAGGTTCTCAAACGGCCATTTGAACACGTTGAAAACCGACTCGCCTTCGATGTTGAGCCAGTCGATGCTCTCTTCAACCCACCGCCCGAACGGGATTTCCCAGCGGTCTAGCCATTCTTCATTTCTCCAACCGGAGTCGAACCAGCTCTCAGCAACCACTCCCACGGGCTAGACCCCTTCTCCGGTCAGATCAGCCGCTTTGACCTGCTCGGCCTTGGACTCGATCTCACCCAGTTCGGCCAGCACGTCCAGCGCATAGAGGCGCCCCTCGAGCACACCCTGATCGTTGACTACGGCCACCAACTCACCCTTGGCGCAGAGCTCATAGGCCTCCACCAACGGTGCGGTGCGAGAGGTGATCCCAAATTCGGTTCTCATCACCGTCTCTACCCCTGACTGCTGGGAGGCGGAGAGCAAATCACGGGTGATCACGCCGCAGGGCTTGCCTTCGTCGTCCACACAGAACACGGCGGCTCTGGCGCCGAGCGTGGACAGCGCCTCCCCTACGGTTGTGCCCAGCGTGACCGGCGTGGGTTTGGTCATCACGCTCTCAACCTGGAGCACCCGTCCCTGGTCAACATCCTTGACGAACTCGGCTACGTAAGCGGTTCCCGGATTTCGCAGAATCTCCTCGGGGGTGCCGATTTGCACCACCGCGCCGTCCTTCATGATGCAGACCCGGTCGCCCACCCTCAGGGCCTCATTGAGGTCGTGGGTGATGAACAAGATGGTCTTGTGCAGCATTTCGCCTTGCATGGCCAGCAACTCGTCTTGCATCTGGCGGCGAATCAGGGGGTCGAGGGCGCTGAACGCCTCATCCATGAGGAGAATATCGAGATCGGCGGCCAATGCCCGGGCCAGCCCCACCCGCTGCTGCATGCCGCCGGACAGCTCGCGGGGGAACGACAGGTAGTACCGATCCAAGCCCACCAGCTCGAGGGCTTCCAAGGCGAGCCGGCGGCGCTCATCGGTACCCACCCCATTGACTTTGAGGCCATAGGCCACGTTGTCGACCACCGTGCGGTGGGGAAAGAGGGCGAAGTGCTGGAACACCATGCCCATTTTCTCGCGGCGAAATCGCTCCAGATCTCGCTGGCTCAACGTGCCGATATCGATGCCATCCACCACAACCGTTCCGGCGGTGATGTCATGGAGCCGATTGACCGTTCGGATGGCGGTGGATTTGCCCGAACCGGACAATCCCATGATCACAAAAATTTCGCCGTCCTCTACTGAGAAGCTGACGTCGTGCAGGCCGACTACGTGATCGGTTGCGGCCTGGACGTCGTCCTTCATGACCCCCGATTGGGCCATCTTCAGGGCTCGCCCTTTCGGGCGAGCCCCAAAGATCTTGAAGACGTTGCTCAGCTCAATTCGGGAGCTCACGGCGTCGTACCTAGAAGCGATCAGCCCCTGCCATCATCCTGATGCTCGGGCTTCGGCGAGCCATTCGTCGACGGTGGACCGGTTGGCGGAGATCCACTCGTCGGCTGCTGCCTGCACGTCGGCTTCGGTGTTGGCCCCTCCGTCGTAGGCCAGGTTCTGCAAGGCGATGTCGATCACCGGAATGGTGACCACCTCCAGCAGCTTGGCCGCCGCCGGGTTCGCCACCAGGAACTCGTTGGTGGCCACCACGCGGATGTCGGCGGCCACGAAGCCCATCTCGCAAGGCTGGCCCGGGCACTGATCGGCCGGCAGGGCCGCCGCGCCCACCTGAGACGGCAGCGGGTCGCCCAAAGACAGCCAGATCACATCGGACCCCGGCACCAGCTCGGCGGTGAACGCACCCGGCGTCCAGATGTACTGCAAGATCGACTCGCCCCGGTTGTAGCGGCCCACCGAGTCGGCGAACAACGCCGCGTGCTCCGCCGACACCTGCTCGATCGTGTCCTCCCAGCCGTTCTGGGCGATGGTGTCGTTGATAACCACCTGACAGCCCCAACCATCGTTGCAGCCCATCAGATCGGCCCGGCCGTTGCCGTCGATGTCGAACAACGCCGCCATCTCCGGGTTGTCGCCGATGTCGTCGAGCATCGTGATCCCATTGGCCTCCGCAGTGGCCTTGTCCACGATGAAGCCCTGCAAACCACCGGCCACGATCTCGCTGCCGATCGGCTGCACCAAATCATCGACCCCGGCATCGTCGATCAACGTGGCGTGGATCGGGAACCAACCGTTCACCCACAAGTCGTACTCGCCCTCGCCCAACGCCGGATAGAACGTCGCCGGAGCCAACTCGGCCTCCGAAGGATCAGACACCTCATAGCCCAACTCCTGCAACAACGTCCGATAAATCGCCGCCTGCATATAACCCGTCGACCAATTCGCCCGAGCCATCGACACCGACACACCCTCACCAGGCACATCGCTCATCGCTTCTCCTGGTTCCGGGGCGGGGGCAGGCGTGAACCCACTGGCGCTTCGGGCTTCGGCGAGCCATTCGTCGACGGTGGACCGGTTGGCGGAGATCCACTCGTCGGCTGCTGCCTGCACGTCGGCTTCGGTGTTGGCCCCTCCGTCGTAGGCCAGGTTCTGCAAGGCGATGTCGATCACCGGAATGGTGACCACCTCCAGCAGCTTGGCCGCCGCCGGGTTCGCCACCAGGAACTCGTTGGTGGCCACCACGCGGATGTCGGCGGCCACGAAGCCCATCTCGCAAGGCTGGCCCGGGCACTGATCGGCCGGCAGGGCCGCCGCGCCCACCTGAGACGGCAGCGGGTCGCCCAAAGACAGCCAGATCACATCGGACCCCGGCACCAGCTCGGCGGTGAACGCACCCGGCGTCCAGATGTACTGCAAGATCGACTCGCCCCGGTTGTAGCGGCCCACCGAGTCGGCGAACAACGCCGCGTGCTCCGCCGACACCTGCTCGATCGTGTCCTCCCAGCCGTTCTGGGCGATGGTGTCGTTGATAACCACCTGACAGCCCCAACCATCGTTGCAGCCCATCAGATCGGCCCGGCCGTTGCCGTCGATGTCGAACAACGCCGCCATCTCCGGGTTGTCGCCGATGTCGTCGAGCATCGTGATCCCATTGGCCTCCGCAGTGGCCTTGTCCACGATGAAGCCCTGCAAACCACCGGCCACGATCTCGCTGCCGATCGGCTGCACCAAATCATCGACCCCGGCATCGTCGATCAACGTGGCGTGGATCGGGAACCAACCGTTCACCCACAAGTCGTACTCGCCCTCGCCCAACGCCGGATAGAACGTCGCCGGAGCCAACTCGGCCTCCGAAGGATCAGACACCTCATAGCCCAACTCCTGCAACAACGTCCGATAAATCGCCGCCTGCATATAACCCGTCGACCAATTCGCCCGAGCCATCGACACCGACACACCCTCACCAGGCATCGACATATCATCGCCCGCCGGCTCAGGTGCTCCTTCGCCGTCGGGTGCGGTTTCTTCCGAGCCATCAGGTGCTGTTTCTTCCGGCGCCGGCGCCGGCGATGGCGTCGAGTCGTCGTCATCGTCGTTGCCGCAACCAGCAACCACCAGTCCAAAAGCCAAAAGAATGGCAACCAAAACCTGCCAGTGGTTTCGCTCTCTCATTGGTATCCCTCCAATTGAATCAAAGCTTGACACGCCGAAAAGCGCGGCAACCCGCCTGTGGGGGGAACACCCTAATATGATCTGGCGTTTAACGCTAGAGCGTCTCGAAACGACACTCTGACCAGCATAAATCAATCCCTAGCGGCGACGGCGTAGCCGGCGGGCGTGCGCTTCGAGTTGCTTGCGCTGCTTGCGGGACAAGCTGTCGAGGCCTTGGCTGGCCACCTGATCGAGGAGGGCGTCGATCTCAGGGCTCACACTTTCGCCGGCTGATGTCACCGCTTGCAGATGATTGCGGCCCCGCTCCCTGCGCCGCGATCTCGGGTGGCGGGAGCGGCCGGAGGACTGGCTCGATCCGGACGCCGGCGACAGCTTCGGGATCCACGTCAGATTGGTGGCGTAGCCGAATGCTCGAATGCCAAACAGGGCCACTGCCACCGTGCAGGCCAACACGATAAGGGCAAACCAATTGCGGTTGCCGAGGGCTTGGATGGCGTCGAGCGCGACGATAACCACGGCGATCACCCAGCCGGGAATGCCGGGCCAGAACCGGGCCTGGGCGTACTGGGCGGCAAAGGCCACCAACACCCCGACTTCCACCATTCGCAGGCCAGCCACATAGCCGGTGATGCCCGTTCCCGCCTCGACCGCAGTCACTATCACCGCGGGGACGAGCGTGAGGGCAATGAGGAAGAACGCAAACCGCCAGCGCCCCAGCAGGGATTCGATCTGGGAGCCCAGCATGTAGAAGATGGCGAACAGGATGATGGTCCAGAAGTCAGGTTCGTTGGGGATCGGCCAGGTGACGAGACGCCAGACATCGCCTTCCAGCACGCTCCCGTACGAATAGCCCTCCGAAAACAGAACCAATCCGCTAAAGATCGGCCCAAAGCGGCCCTCGACCGCCCAGATGATCATGGAAATAACACCGAGGCCGACCACAAAGACTGTGGTGGAAACCGCGAAACCGCCGATGCGGAACCAAGGATCGTCACTATGGCCGAAACGCCGGGCGGAGTACATGGCTACTGATGGCGCATGGCGTGGGCCATCTCAGCGTGGAAGTCGAATGGGGGCGGCGGGCCGGTCTCGATGGTCAATGATGCCATGGCCTCGGGGCCCGGAGCGGGCGGGTTGTAGTCGTCGCACACCGGGAAGGGACGGCCATAGCCCACAGTGAGAAAGGCGCCATCGGGGGCCCAGTTGGTGGGCAGGGGCACCGGTTTCGATCCCCGGCCGATTTCGGCGTCGTCGGCGTTGAGCGTGACCGTGAACAAACCGTCGTCAGTCGGGGTGACCACAGCGCTGAGAAAGCGGGAACCGATCGGGACCATGGCCGCAGCCCGGTGCTCTCGCCCATTGACTACCGCCACCCAGCGCAACTCGCCATCGGCCACAAACAGCGCCCAGCCCGAGATCCAGTCGCCCTGCTCGCAGATGACCCCGGAGGCGGCCTCGGGCACGCCGTCGGGGAAGGCGGCCACCGCCCGGTAGCCGCCGAACTGCACTGGCCCCGAGGCCTCATGCACCATGTCGCCGGGGACCAGTTCGTAGCGGGATTGCAGCGACATCCACGGCATGAACATGTGGGCGATGCGATTGACCGCGGTGTCGTCGAGGGGCAGCACCCCGTTGCGGTCGGCCTCGGCGTTCCACAGCTCCACCAACTCGGCCACCCTCGCGGGATGCTGGTCGGCCAGGTTCTTCGATTCGGTGGGATCGGCTGCGGTGTCGAACAGCTCCCAGCGGTCTTGGGCAAAATCATGGCTGCCCACAATGGCATCCCGCTCAGCGGCGGTGAGCTGGTTCACATGGTTGGTGACCGCCTTCCACCCCTGGTGGTACATGGCCCGGCTGCCCCAGCACTCGTAGTACTGGCTAGTGCGGTGGTCGGGGGCGCCTGAGTCGTTGAGCACGGCCCGCATGGTGGCGCCGTCGAATGATATCTGCTCCACGCCGCTGAGGGTTCGGGGGGGCGACACCCCGACCAGATCCAGAATTGTGGGCATCACATCGGTCACGTGGCAGTACTGGTGGCGCAGCTCGCCCTGGGCGGCGAGCCCGGCCGGCCAGGACAGAATCAACGGGTCGCGCACACCGCCCTCGAAGGTGTAGCGCTTCCACCGGCGAAATGGGGTGTTTCCGGCCAGCGCCCACCCCCAGGGGTAGTGCCCGGAAGAGCGAAACCCGCCGAGATCGCCGTAGTGGGAAAGCTCTAGCTCCAAGTCGTCGGGTTCGTCGCTGATGTAGTGGCGGATCTGGTTCCAGCTTCCGTTGGGGCCGCCCTCGGCCGAGGTGCCGTTGTCGGAGATGAGGGCGATGACGGTGTTGTCGGCATCGCCAGAGCGCTCCAGATGGTCCAAAAGCCGGCCGATGTGATGGTCGGCGTGGCTCAGGAAACCGGCGTACACCTCCATCATGCGGGCATACAGCCGCTGGCGGTCGGGATCAACCTCATCCCAGGGTTCTACCCACTCGGGACTGTCCGACAGCTCCACGTCGGAGGCGATGACCCCCATTTCCTTCTGGCGGGCCAGCACCTCCTCCCGCCAAACGTCCCAGCCTCGGTCGAACTGCCCGGCGTAGCGGTCGATCCACTCGGGGGGCGCCTGGTGGGGGGCGTGGGGCGTACCGGTGGCGTACCACATCATGAACGGCCGCTCAGGGTCGGCCAGCCGCAGGTTTCGCAGGTAGGCGATGGCCTGGCCGGCCAGGTCGCTGTCGAGGTGGTACCCCTCCTCGGGAGTGGCCGGAGGTTCTATATATGTGGTGTCCCGGATGAGCTGGGGGGTCCATTGGTTGGTCTCCCCGTTGAGGAAGCCGTAGTAGTGGTCGAACCCGACCCCGGTCGGCCACGTGTGGTACGGCCCAGCCGGCCGCTGGTCGCGGGGGGTGAGATGCCACTTGCCCACCGCGTAGGTAGCCCAGCCCTCGGCCCGCAGGTACTGGGACAGGGTTCCCGCCGATGCGGGGATCTCCCCGGTGTAGCCGGGGAAGTTGACGGGCATGTCGGTGAGCATGCCCACCCCCACCCGGTGATGGTTGCGCCCGGTGAGCAAGCAGGCCCGGGTGGGCGAGCACACCGCGGTGGTGTGGAAGTTGGTGAACCGCAATCCTCGAGCGGCCAGTTGGTCGAGATTGGGGGTGTCGATGTCAGAGCCGTAGCACCCGAGTTGGGCAAAGCCGAGGTCGTCCAGCACGATGACCAGCACGTTGGGGGCATCGGGATCATACGGCCGTTGCGTGGGCGGCGAAGTTGACTCGGCCAGAGTGAGCCCAATGCGGTGTTCGGTCATGGGACCAGAAGATAGGCGATGGCCGTTATCCAGTGAGGGCGAACCCCTCATAGCCGTCGGCGGCCACCTGGTCGCACTTCTCGGCATAGGGAGGGAAACCGGGCAGGGGCATGAACACCCGGGTCTTGCCGGGGATGTTGGCCCCCAGATACCAGGAATTGCAGGTGGGGTAGAGCGTATAGCTGGCCACCAGGTTCACATGGTCCACCCAGGCCTCGGTGGCCTCCTCGGTGGCCTCGATATGGCGGTGGCCGTTGGCCTGCATGTAATCGATGCAGTCGCCAATCCAGTCCACGTGCTGCTCAATGCACACGATCATGTTGGCCAGCACCGAGGGGCTGCCCGGGCCGGTGATGGTGAACATGTTGGGGAATTGGGGCACTCCCAGCCCCAGGTAGGTGCGGGGTCCGGCATACCACTGCTCGGAGAGGGGAAGGCCGCCTCGTCCTTGGATGTTGATGCGGAGCAGCGAGCCGGTCATGGCGTCGTAGCCGGTGGCGAACACGATCACGTCGAGGTCGTAGCTGGTGCCATCGGCAGTGCGCAGGCCATCGGGGGTGATCTCGTCGATGACGTTCTCGCTGATGTCCACCAGGGTGACGTTGTCGCGGTTGAAGGTGACGAAGTAGTCGGTGTCGAGCACCAAGCGCTTGCAGCCGATGTAGGTGGTGGGGATGAGCCGGTCGGCCACTTCGAGGTCTTTGACCGTCTCGCGGATCTTCTCCTTCACGAAGTCGGCGGCGACGTGGTTGGCCTCCGGTGTGCGGGCGATATCGCCGTAGGCGCCGAGGAAGGCGAAGCCACCCATCTCCCAGCGGGTTTCGAACTCCTTGAACGCCTCCTCGACCTCCACTTCGAGCACCGAGCCCTCGTTCCAGTCGAAGCGGGCACCGAGTGCGCCTTGCTGGGTCTTGTTCTGCTCCCGGAGCCGGTGGTAGTCGGCCTTGACCTCGGCCTGCTCCGCCGGGTCTAGCGGGTGGTTGCGGGCCGGGATGGCGAACTGCGGCGTGCGCTGGAACACGGTGAGGTGCTCGGCGGTCTCGGCAATGACCGGGATGGCCTGGATGCCCGACGACCCGGTGCCGATGACCCCGACCCGCTTGCCGGCGAAGTCTATGCCCTCTTTGGGATACCGGCCGGTGTGGCACACCTCTCCTTGAAACGTGTCGATACCGGCAATGTCGGGAACGTTGGAAGAAGACAGACAGCCCACCGCGGTGATGAGGTACTGGGCGGTGACATGGTCGGTGTCGTCGGCATTGGGGGCGTGGTTGTGGTCGATGTGGTCGATTGAAGGGGCGCTGCTTACGTGCCAGTTCTCCGATTCCTCGTCAAATGCCGCTCTGGTGACCTTGGTGTTGAACTGTATGTCCCGATACAGGTCGTATCGCTCGGCAACGTGCTGGGCATAGCGGAGAATCTCCGGCTGGCCGGGGTAGCGCTCGGTCCACTCCCATTCCTGCTCCAGTTCGGGGTCGAAGCTGTAGCAATACTCCAGGCTCTCCACATCGCAGCGAGCCCCGGGGTAGCGGTTCCAATACCAGGTTCCCCCCACGTCGTCGCCCCGCTCGTACACCCGGGCGGTCAAACCCATCTGGCGGAGCTTGTGGAGCATGTACATGCCGGCAAAGCCCGCGCCTATCACAACGGCGTCATAGTGGACAGGGTTTTGATCGTTGGTGCTCATCATTGCCTCTCAGGAGCTGGCGGGCTCAGGCTGCGGGGCGGAGCTTGTATCGCACCGGCAGCTTCTTGGTGCCGACAATGAGGTTGGACTCAGTGCGAACGGCCGGACCGGCGGGCTCGAGCTCGATCACCCGCTCGGCCAGTTGCGTTATGAGGGCCTGGGTGCTGGCCCGGGCCAGGTGGGCACCCAGGCAGTAGTGCTCAGCCCAGCCGAAGCCCAGATGGCGGTTGGGATGGCGGCCGATGTCGAAATCGTGGGGACGGTCGAACACCGCTTCGTCCCGGTTGCCCGAGGCGTAGAGCAGCATCAAGAAGTCGCCTTCTTTCACCGGTTGTCCAGCCACGGTCGCATCGGCCATGGCGGTGCGCTTCATGTAGTTGACCGGGGTGGACCATCTGACGACTTCCTCCACCGCATCCTTGGCCAACTCGGGGTGCTCGCGCAGCCGCTGGAGCTGATCGGGATGGGCCAGAAACGCCTCCAGAGCTCCCGACAGGGCATTGCGGGTGGTGTCGTGGCCGGCGACGAACACGATGAGGTAGTAGCCGAAGGTCTCGATCTCTCCCAATGGCTCGCCGGTGGGGAGATGGGCGTTGGCCAGCATGGAGGCCAAATCATCGGTGGGACTGGTTCGGCGGTCTTTGATGATGCGGTCGAACATGGCATAGAACTCCACGCCCATCTCTTGGCTGGCCTCGTAGCGGCTTTCGGCCTCTCGCCGGTAGTCCGGGTCGTCGCCAGACAGGAGCTGCTGGGTCAGCACCAGAAGGCGCTCTTCATCGTCGCGGTCGATGCCCAGAATCGTGGCCAATACCCGCAGCGGATGCCTCTGGGCGATGATGTCCACGAAATCGCACTCGCCATCGGCCCCCAGGCTGTCTAGCAGGGCCTTGGCGCTGTCGTTGACAATCTGGTCTAGCTGGCTGATTCCCCGAGGGGTGAAGAAGCCACTGGCCACCTTGCGGTAGAGCCGGTGATCGGGCGGGTCCATGCTGATAATCGTCCGCATGTCGCTGATGGCGCTCTTCCCCTTTTTCTGGTCGGCCACCTGCTGGTCGCTCAGCACCACGATTCCGTCGGCTTCGTTGCTGAACAACTCGGGCTGCATCGACACCTCGATGATGTCGGCGTGGCGGGTGATGGCCCAGAAGTCCTGGAAGCCCTCGGGCTCGCACCGGTGCACGGGAGAGTTCTGGCGCAACCAGGCCAACTGCCGGTGAGGCTGTCCATTGGCGCCGTAGCGCTGGGGGGAGATGAGATCTAGGGGGTCTACGTCCACGGTGAAACGTTAGTGGACCGTCTTATCTGTTGGTAATACCGCTCTTTTGGATGATGTCTTCGGAACCTTGGAAGCCGCCGCCCAGGGCGTCGAAATCGACTGAGCCGATGGAGAGAGAAGCCAGGGGCGGGAGTACGGGGTTGGGTTCGACCCCCCCGGCCAGGGGGTACTCGTAGGTGTTGCGGGTGAAGTAGCGCTGGACCGACGGTGAGAGCAGGTAGGCGACAAGGCCCTCAGCCGCTTCTCGATCTCTCACACTGGAGGTCATGGCGGCAGCGGTGATGATGAGCAACGAGCCGATGTCTTCGGCAGACAGGTCGTAGTTGGACGCCCGATGCTCAGAACCGGCTGCCTCGGCATCTGCTGCCATCCGGTAGTTGTAGTAGTGGTTCACGAGGCCCACATCGATTTCGCCCCTGGCAACGGCTTCCACGATGGCCACATTGTTGGGGTAATAGCGGGCGCCGTTGTCCACCATGTCGTCTAGCCACCCGGCGGCTACCGCGTCGCCGTATTGGTCGCGGAAAACGGTGAACCAATCGAGGAACGAGCCATTGGTGGCGGGTATGGCCACCCTGCCCCTCCACTCCGGCTCGGTGAGTTCCAACACAGAGGTGGGCAGCTCAGAGGGCGACACGCTGTCGAGGTTGTGAACCAACACTCGCTTGCGGCCTGAGAATCCGATCCAGTTGCCGTTGCCCCCTCGATGCTCGTCGGCTACCAGAGCGAGCACGCTGGAGTCCATTGGCGTTAGGAGGCCCTTGGACTCAAGGAAACCTACCGGGCCCGGCGACCGGGAGATGAACACGTCGGCGTCGGTGCGATCGCCCTCCGTGTCGATCAGCAGGGCCAGATCAGTGGATGAGGCCCAGCGAACCCGCACGGAGGTGCCGGATTCGCAGGCGAATGCGTCCAGCACCGGCTTGATCAGGTTCTCACTGCGGCCGGAGTAGACGGTGACCGACGATCCGTTGTCGTCGGCGCAAGTGTCGTCGTAGATGCTGGCGGCGACGCCGTCCAACTTGGTGCCGCCGTTGCCGCCACAAGCGGCGGAGATGAGGGCAACGACCAAAGCTGCGCCAGCCAGTCTGAAACACGAGATCCTTGTCATGGGTGCGGAACCCTAGGGTGGCCGCCATAGGATGTCAAGTTAGCCTAACATTTTGTGTGCAGAGAGCGAGACACCCCTAGGCCGCGGGTTTCACCGACTTCCAGCGCAAGGGCATCTCGGCATAGCCATCGATGAGATTGGAGTGCAGCCGGGGAAGAGTGCTGGGATCGTCCACCCCCAGTTCCAAGCCCTCGAAGCGGCCGATGATGGCCTCAAACATCATCTTGGCCTCCAAGCGGGCCAGCGATGCCCCCAGGCAGAAGTGAGGGCCGCCCGCGCCGAAGGCCACATGCTGGCTGGCGTCACGGGTGACGTCCAGGGTGTCGGGGTTATCGAACGCCCGCTCGTCGCGATTGGCCGAGCAGTACCACAGCACAACCGGCTCGCCCGCCTTGATCCGTTGCGACCCCACCATGGTGTCGTGTCGGGGCCGGCGCACGAACTGCATCACCGGGGTGGTGTAGCGCAGCAATTCCTCGATGGCGTTGGGAATGAGGGACGGGTCGTCCCGCAGCAGCCGCATCTGGTCGGGATGGCGCAGCAACTCCATGGTTCCGGTGGTTATCAGGTTGCGAGTGGTCTCCGATCCAGCGTTTTGGAGCAGCATGAAAAAAGCATCGATTTGGATCTGATCCAGAGATTCCCCGTCAACCTCCCCCTCCATCAGCACGCTGATGAGGTCGTCGTGGGGCTCCTTCTTGCGGATCTCGCACATTTGATCGGCGTAGGCAAACATATTCATGCTGGCCTCCTGCTGCTCCTCGGGGCTGAACCGCTCGTCGAACCCGAAAGTCATCTCGGTCCAGTGGAAAATCTTGTGGCGATCTTCGGTGGGCACACCCACCAGATCGGCGATCACCTGCAAGGGCAGCTCCACCGCGATGTCTCCGGCCATCTCGCAGCTCGTCCGAGCGGAAACCTGGTCGATGAGCCGATCCACAGTGGCCTGGATGTTGGCCTCCAGATCCCGTACCCGTCGGGGGGTGAAACCCCGGTTGATGATCTTGCGCATTTTGGTGTGGTCGGGCGGATCGAGGCTTATGAGCATTCCCGAAGTGAACTCGTCGTTGGCCGCCGGAGGCTGGTCCTCGGCCATGAAGGGGTTCGGCTGGCTGCTGAAGCACTCAGAATCGCGCGACACCCGTTGCACGTCGGCATGGCGAGTAACACTCCAATAGCCCCCCCATACGGGGTGCTCGTGCCATGACACCGGCGCGTCGTCGCGCAGATGGCGGAAATAGCCGTAGGGGACACCTTCACTAAAGGTGGCCGGGCTCCAAAGATTCAACGGTTCCATTTACATCTCCCAGGATCAGGGCTTTCGGCCAATCACGGCTATTGAGACAGTGCTCATCATGACAAATCCGGGCGCTCGAACCTGAGCCAGGGCGGTGTCACCGTCTTCGCGGGTCACCAAGCCGGCTTCCACCAGCCGGGGAATGGCCCGCTCCAAGGCCATGAACCACCACTCCCCTCCCGGCTCGCCCGGTCGCATGGCCCACACGTCGCCGATGATGTCGATGTCGGCTGCTCCCAGATCACGGAAGCGCCCGACCAATCGCACCCCGTAGTCGGCGTCGCGCCACTCGGTCGTGGTTCCCGAGGACACATAGCGATGGACGGTGGCGTAGGGCTCTGGTAGCGACTGCTCGGCAAACGAGGCGAATGCGCCGTCCTCGGCTACCAGCCAGCCACCGGGAACCAGGGCATCCCACAGTTTCTCGATCACCAGGTCGCGCTCGGGAAGGTGTTGGAGCACGGCCCGGGCGTGAACGAGGTCGAACGCCGAGGCGGGCGCGGGGTCGCGGGTCACGTCGTGCTGCTCCACCGTCACATTGGGCAGCACCTCACGGTGGAACTGGAGATCGACGTCGGTGGACCACACTGAGCCGTCGGGGCCGACCCTGCGACCCAGCCAGGCCGACACCGTGCCGGCGCCCGCGCCCACCTCCCAGCATCGCCATCCGGGGCTCAACCCGGTGCTGTCCAGAATGCGGCGAGTGCGGGGGTCGCGGGCCTCGGCCAACATCACGAGGCGGTTGCGCTCGATCTCCACCTCCTCGTCGCGAACCCCATATCGATCATCGGCCATAGGTGCTCCCCCTCTGTGCTCGCCGGCGCACTGTCATCGTGGGCCACTACTTCTCATGGAGGCCATTTGTGCTTCCCCTCTGATTCTGTCGAGGTAATACCGTATCGTCGCAACGTGGCCGAGCACTTAGAAGACACCTTGGAGAAGGCCGCGTTCCGAGCCGAGGTGCGGGCCTGGCTGGAAGCCCGAGCACCTTTGCGGGAGGACGGCGACGGCTGGTCGACTCGGACCACCCACCCCGACGAGGCTGCGGAGAGAGCCCACATGGACCGGTGCCGGGCGTGGCAGCGGGAGCTGCACGACGGCGGATGGGCGGCCATCGACTGGCCTGTGGACCGGGGCGGCCGGGGCGGCGAGCGGTGGCAACGGCAGATCTTCCAGCAGGAGGCCGCCAATTTCGACGTGACCAGCGGATTCCTCGCCGCGGGGATCGCCTTGGCCGGCCCGGCCATCGGCGCCTTCGGGACCGAGGAGCAGAAGGCCCGCCACCTCAAGCCCATGCTCCGGGGCGACGTGGTGTGGTGCCAGCTATTCAGCGAGCCCGGTGCCGGGTCGGATCTGGCCAACCTGGCCGCACGAGCCGACCGCGACGGCGACGAGTTCGTGGTGAACGGGCAGAAGGTGTGGAACTCCTCAGCCCACCTGTCGGACTGGGGGATCCTGCTGGCCCGCACCGATCCCGACGCCCCCAAGCACAAGGGGATCACATTCTTCTTGGTCGACATGGCCACCCCCGGCGTTGAGCCCCGGCCGATTCGCACCATCAACGGATCGGCCCACTTCAACGAGGTCTTCTTGAGCGACGTGCGGATCCCGGCCGAGAACGTGGTCGGCGAGGTGAACAGCGGTTGGGCGGTGGCCCGGCTGGTGCTGGCCAACGAGTCGACCATGATCGGCGGCGGCATGGACCGGGCCGACAGCGCGTCCAACCTGATCGCCTTGGCCCAGCGGTGGGGCGCGGCCCAAGACCCGATGGTCCGCCAAGAGTTGGCCCAGGCCTACACCAAGGAGAAGCTGTTGGATTGGATGGGCCGGCGGTTGCAAGAAGATGTGCGCGGAGGTCGCCAGCCCAGCTTCGACGGCTCGGCGCTGAAGGTCTACTGGTCGGAGAGCCGCCAGCACCGGGGCAACCTCGGAGTGGGGATGCTCGGGGGGTACGGGGTGGCCGGCGATCACGCCGACACGGCGGTGTGGGCCAATGAGGCGCTGAACCGGTTCTGGGGGTCTATCGGCGGGGGAACCGACGAGGTACACCGCAACAACATGGCCGAGCGAGTGCTGCGGCTGCCACCTGAACCCCGGGTGGACAAGCACGTCCCGTGGCGGGATCAGGTGGGCGGGCCGGGCTCAAAATGACTGCCAGAACCGTTGTTGAGACCGCGACCTATTCTTTCCACGTCAGGAGTAAGCTGACCCCAGATGGCTGATCAAGCCACATTCGCCGAACAGGCCATGGAGTACATGGACCAGCTCTACTCGGCGGCCCGGCGGATGACCCGGAACGCAGCCGACGCCGAAGACCTGGTGCAGGAGACCTACCTGCGAGCCTACAGAGGCTTCGGCAACTTCCAGCAGGGCACCAACTTGCGGGCCTGGCTGTTCCGCATTCTCACCAACGCGTTCATCAACTCCTACCGGAGCAAGCAGCGCAAGCCGAAGTCGGTGGACCTAGCCGGCGTGGAAGACCTCTATTTACACCAACGGCTGGGGGGAGACACAAAGGCCGCGCTAGGGGCCAGCGCCGAGGACGTGCTGATGGAGACGATTGCCGAGTCGGAGATCGTGGACGCCCTGGAATCGCTGCCTGAAGAGTACCGGATCACCGTGCTGCTGGCTGATGTGGAGGGCTTTGCCTACAAGGAGATCGCGGAGATATTGGCCATACCCATAGGCACCGTCATGAGCAGGCTGCATCGGGGAAGAAAAACGCTGCAAAAGCGGTTGCTAGAGTTCGGAAAGACCAGGGGCTGGGTGGATCCACCCGATCCTGATCGAGCGCCGGCTTCGGCTGGCATCTGATTTTCGGAGGCACGGTGATGAGCAGCAATCGGCATTGTTTGGGCATTCCCAACCAGTGCGATTTCTCACGCGATCTCATAGCCCGAGCCCTGGACGGCCAGCCCACACTGGAGAACATCAGCCGAGTGAGGGTCGATCTGGGCGACTGCCTCTCCTGCATACAGATCTTGGACGTCGAAGTCCGCTTCAAGATGGCCATGAGCCAGGCATGTCGGGAGTCGGCGCCAACCTCCCTTCAAATCCGCATTACCGAGACTCTCCAGCGCGTCGTGCTCGACGACCTCGATGTCCAAGATCTTTGAGCCGGTCCGGGCGGAGCCCCCGGCATGGAGTCTCAGCAGGCAGACCACTAGGGTGAGCGCATGGATTTGATCGCTGCCGTGGTGTGGCATTGGTGGATCGCCCTGCTGCTGGTTATCGGCACGATCCCCTTGGTGATCGCCACCATTGTCGGCTACTTCACCAAGGTGGTCGCCCCCCGCTACAACAGTCGGCACCAGCGGGAAACCAGATCTCAGAGTGCTGACGACTCCGAACAGCGGCAACGGTAGTCATCGGTGGATTTCGCAGCCGATCCAGTCGACTGGCGGCTGGCAGAGCGAGTAGCCACAAGGGTCGGCGGCCACGAGCCGTTCCTCGATTCCTACCACTTCCACAAGCTCGCCCCTGACCTGACCGAGCTCACCGCCCAAGCCGAGGAGCTAGTCGCAGCCGAAACGGGGCTGATGTCTATGTCGGGCGCGGCCCGGGCGAAGGTGGTCACCCGCGCCGAATGGGTGAAGGCCAACGTGGCCTCATTCCAGAGGCTGTTGCGCCCGGTTATCGGAAAAATGGCCGAGCGGACGTCGTTTTCGTGGTTGGCCCCAGTGACACAGAGAGTGAGCGGCGCCGAGATGGGGGCGGTTCTGGGCTGGATGTCCACCCGAGTGCTGGGCCAGTACGACCTGCTGATCATCGAGGACGACCGCCCCGAAGACCAAGACATGGTGTATTACGTGGGTCCCAACGTGATGGCCCTCGAGCACAAGCACGGCTTCGACCCTCACCAGTTCCGGCTTTGGCTGGCCCTCCACGAGACCACCCATCGGGCCCAGTTCACCGGCATCGAGTGGTTGCGGCCCCACTTCTTGAGCCTGGTGGAAGAGGCTCTGGATGCGGCCGAGCCCGATGTGGAGCACTTCAGGTTCGTGGCCAGACAGGTAATCGAAGCTAGACGTCGGGGCGACGACCCGTTGGCCGACGGGGGTCTTCCTGCCCTTTTGGCCACCCCAGAGCAGAAGGCGGCGCTGGATCGAATCGGGGGCATGATGAGCCTGCTGGAGGGCCACGGCGACATCACTATGGACCGGGCCGGGGCCAGCCACATTCCCGACGCCAGTCGATTCGCCCGGGTGCTGCGCCATCGCCGCAACTCGGCCAGGGGGATATCCAAGCTGTTGCAACGCATCATCGGCATCGAGGCCAAGCTGAACCAATACGCCGCCGGAGAGGCTTTCATCGAGACGGTGGAGGCCCGCGGCGGCCCTGATCTGTTGAACCGGGTATGGGAATCGCCCGATCGGCTGCCCACCATGACCGAAGTTCGCAACCCCCAGCAATGGATCGACCGGGTCAACGGTGCCCACGCACTGTCTGCGTGAGCACCGAAACTTCCGACCTCCAATCGCGCTGCACTTTCCCCCCTGCGGGAACCACGGTGGACTGTGCGGTGTCGGGCGGCCCCGACTCCCTGGCCCTGCTAGTGCTGGCCTCCGAATCGGGCTGTCGGGTGACCGCTTGGCATGTGGACCACGGGCTGCGCCCCGGCTCAGCCGCCGAAGCCGATGATGTGGCCCAAGCCGCCGCCCGCTGGGGTGCAGCCTTCGAAGCCCGCACCGCCCACTGCGAGCCCGGCCCCAACCTGGAGGCCCGAGCCCGCACCGCCCGCTACGAGGTGCTTCCGCATGGAGTGCTCACCGGCCACACAGCCGACGACCAAGCCGAAACCGTGCTGTTGAACCTCATCCGAGGAGCAGGGCTAGACGGGCTAGCGGGAATCGGCCCGGCCCGGCGCCCGCTGCTGGCCCTGCGGCGATACGAAACCCAGGCCCTGTGCAATGCCGTCGGACTGAAACCGGTGCAGGATCCGTCGAACCTCGACCCTGCCCACCGCCGCAACCGGATGCGCCACGAACTGCTGCCCCTGCTGTGCGATATCGCCGAGCGCGACGTCGTCCCGATCATCGCCCGCAGCGCGGGCCTGATTGCAGGAATCCGCGACCTGCTCGACGAGTTGGCCGCCGGCATCGACCCCACTGATGCCAAAGCGGTGGCCAAGATCCCTGAGCCCATGGCCCAGCTAGCGCTGCGAAGGTGGATCCAGCACGAGACCGGTGCAGAGCACCCCCCAGAAGCAGCAACCATCGAACGGGTGATGGCAGTAGTGCGAAATGAGGCTCGATCCACTGAAATTGGCGGAGGCTGGCGGGTTGCTCGATCCTCCCAACGGCTCGGCCTGAGCAAGTAGGCAGCACTAGGTTGACCTCGTGTCCAGCGAGGCGACCACTGCAAAGGGCGATCCTGGCCCTATCCTGATCCCCAGCAACGACCTCGAGGCCTGTATAGCCGATCTCGGTTCCCGCATCACCAACGACTACCAGGGCCGGGCCCCCCTGCTGGTGGGCGTGCTGAAAGGCGCCTTCATGTTCATGGCTGATCTGGCCCGGGCCATCGAACTGCCAGTGGAGTTCGACTTCATGGCGGTGTCGTCCTACGGCAGCTCCACCCGCACCAGCGGTGTGGTGCGGATCGTCAAAGACCTCGACCTCGATCTAGCAGGGCGCGACGTGATCCTGGTGGAAGACATCATCGACAGCGGCCTGACCCTCAACTACCTGCGCAAGAACCTCGCCGCCCGCAATCCTGACAGCCTGGAGGTGTGCGCTCTGCTGGTGCGCAAGGGCCGCCAGCACGAAGACCTCGACTTGCGATACGTGGGCTTCGAGATCCCGCCCGACTTCGTGGTGGGCTACGGCCTTGACGTCGGTGAGCGCTACCGCCAACTCCCTCACATCTGCCAGTACCAGCCGAACAGCAATACACAAAAATAGGGGTCTACAAGTTATGGGCTTGACTTTGTAGGTGGGGTCCATTACTGTCTCAGGCATGGACTTGATGGCGGTGTTCCGCAGGTTTCCCGATGATGAGGCGTGCTACGAGTATCTGGAGCGGGTGCGGTGGGGCGAACGCCCGGCGTGCCCGCTGTGCGGGTGTGTTGATGTGGCCCGCAAGGCCGAGACGTATCGGGTGGGCCGGTGGAATTGCCACGGCTGCAAGTCGAGCTTCAACGTGCTGTCCGGCACGATCATGGCGAAGACCAGGGTGCCGTTGCAGAAGTGGATGCTGGCGATCTGTCTGGAGGTGAACGCCAAGAAGTCGATCTCCTCGCCCCAGCTCGCCCGAGACTTGGACCTGACCCAGCAGACCGCCCACTACATGCAGCAGCGCATCCGGTCTGCGATGGCCGACCAGAACGGCGGGGCCGAGATGTTGCAGGGCATCGTGGAAGCCGACGAGACCTATGAGAGCGCCGAGGCACGAGACTGGATTACCGACCTTGAGCCGGGCACATGGTTCTGGAGCAAGAACGTGCCAGGCCGGCGCGAGATCGTCCACCCCGTCCTCTCCCGCCTCCACCGCAACGAATCCAGCGGCGTGGTGAGAGTAGGCCACGAGATGTACTGGCGCGGCTGGCCTGAAGGCCATGAACTAGCGTTCATGGCTCCCGACTACACCATTGGTGCCCTTTTGTTGGCTGGTCCAGGGGCAGGCCTCGCCGACTGGGATGCCCTCAACACACTTCGGTGGAGCACCCAAGTTCCCTGCAAAGCCCTGATCAGCACACTGGGCACCCCTCCGAAGCCGCCTCATCCGACTGTGGTCTACATACCCAGAAAAAATCAGCGGCGATCGGATCTGAACTGGACCGAGGTCACGATATTGGAAGCTGTCAGCGTGTGCTGGACGACAGAGGAGCCTTGGCATGAGTGCCTTGAAAGGTTCCGCAACGGCATCTCCATGGGACGCCTTCGATGGCAAGCGCCCATACGCGCCGACAAGCTCGAATGGGCTGCTGAGACTGATGATGGCGCAACAGTGGAAACACTGCACATGGTTCAAGAAATCTCGTCGGCGGTCGCCGAGATGGCGGACGTTTGATGTCCCAGATATGCGGTTCCACAAACACGGTTGACGGGAAGCCGTGTCAGAACCCTGCTCAAAGCTGCAATATCCAACACAGGGGTGGCAGGCATACGAGCACCAGCGGCATTGCGGACGCAACAGCCCCGCTTGGCCACTCCATAACCCTCGACGGGGCACCCATAACCCTCGACGGGGCACCCATAACCCTCGACCAGGCACCCGTAGGAGTTTCACGGGGGACTCGCGGGTTGGCCGGCAGCCCAGGCGAGTTCGATAAGTTGCTCAGCACTGCCGCGGCTTCGCTCGGTCTTGTGCCTGGTTCAATCGTTCAGGACTACTGGCTTACTGCATGCCTCCACAATCTCTCCGAGTCTGGTTCTCCCCACGGGATGCAGGTATTCAGGGAATTCAAAGGCCAGCGAGAACCGAGCGCTACCTGCTTGTTCACTGGGGGCACGTCCTTGGTCTCAGCATGGCACATCACTGAGCGCTACTCCGAAGACATCGACGTCCTCGCGGCTGACCTTACAGGTGGCGCGATGAAGGAAACCTTGCGGAAAGCCAGGTCGCAAATCTCGAACTGGGTGAAGGAACCACTCGGCCAAACTGAATTGGCCGTCAGGCAGGACGATGACCGGCAGAAGGGCTACAGGAAGATGTGGCTGCCTGTAGGTCGAGAAAAGGCGTTTTTGAAAGTTGAGATCGCCTCGGAGGCGGTCGCCGGCAACTTGCAGGAGAGCCGCCCCGTCGTCTCGCTCATGGGCCGTTTCGCCACCGAGCAGCAAAGGGCGCGGTACCCGGAGCTGGGCGGCTTCGATCTGCTATGCACTAAGCCCGCCTACACGGCGGCGAACAAGCTCGACGCCCTGCACCGCCGAGCCGTCAACGGCCATTTCCGAGGTCTCGCTGCGAGGATCCGCGACCTGTACGACCTCGCCATGATCGCCGGCTCCGAGCACGCCGAGGATGCCAGACAGCGTTTGCCCGAACTCGCGGACGCTGCTGCCCGCTCGTTCGGGAGGGGCGACGACTCCGTGCCCAGGCCAGACAAGGGCTACGCGGACAGCATCCTGTTCAGAAAAGGCTCCGAGGCACAGGGCCATCTCGAAAAGGCATACCCGAGTCTCGCCAATTTCGTGTGGGGGAATTTGCCGTCGTTCGGCGAAGCGCTGGAATTGGCCGCGAGCCTCGATGATCACACCTGATCCGTTTCCCGGACCAGGACCACCAACCTTCCCGCGTCAGCCTTATGGTGGAAATGACAGTCGGCGGTAGTCATGCAACCTCCACTGCTGAGGTGATTCTGGTCCTCGCTCGATGACTCCACTGCCGAAAACACTGCCGACCTCAGCGACCGCGGAATGCGGCGGCGAGCGCTGCGTCACAGTCGCGGTAGCCGGCGAGCCGCTCAGCGGCCCAGTCGGTGTCGAAGCGGTACACCTGTCCGCCGCGGGTCGTGCTAGCGGGAGCAAGCCACATATCCGTGTCCGTTCCCGCTGAGGCCAGCAACTCAAAAGCGGAACGCAGATCGGCGAGAGCCAGCGTACCATCGGCTGCGAGGTTGAGCCGGTGGGTCGACACAGACGACGCTGGGAGCGCCTGGCCGTTGCCGGCGGTGTCGTCGGCGATCACCGCGAGCGTGACGGCTCCGCCGAATCTGGCATCGCCTGGGGCGATGACCACCGACATGCCTGAGCCTGCGGTGCATCGCACAGCGATCCTCGGCTCCACAGTGGACCTGGACCCATCGCCCCGCGCCTTCTCGACCCGCTCGACTTATGCAGGCTGCCCAGCCCAGTCGCTAGCGGGCTCCACCCGCTGCTCCCAGTGACCGGAGCGGGCCTGCGCCTGGCCAAGGACGCTTTTGTCCCATACGGCGGTACGGGCGGCCACCCATATGCCGACAGGCGCTACACACGCGCAGACGAGGGCCGCTAGCGCGCCGGAGACCAGCACCGTAACCGCCCACCGGTCGCCCTGGCGCTCACCTCTCGCCACAGCCCTCGGAATGCCATCGGCCTTGCTGAACATAGCGAAGCTGGCGAACAGCAACCCAGCGACCGCGGCGAGCCCGCCGACGGCCAGCACCACCAACAATCCGATAGCCAGCCAGGATGGGATGAGTGCTAACACCGGTTTCTCCCGCCCCTGCTTAGTAGCCGCAACCGAGCGCGCTCTCGGCTGGCTCCATCCTCAAAATCCACTTGATCGCGTGGTCCGCTGAAATATCGAAAGCGGCGAGGGGTTCGCCTGGAGGCACGCTGATTGGATGGTTGGGCGAAGCCCAGTCGGTCTCGACCTGCCCATCTATAGCGACCAATTCTGCGTCGGTCTCGACTTTCAAGCTAAGGGGCTTGACGGATTTGGTGTGGATTCCGCCGCTTGACTGACTCCCGCTGATGCACACTGCGTAGTTGCCAGCGGCGAAGCCGCGTCTGAGCTTGGTGGCGCCGCTGCCCGAGATCACCATTTCCGTGTCGCTCGATTTGAGGACGTTCTCAACCCCTGCCGAACAGCCTGCCAGCAACAGGACCACCATCAAGAGCGTCGCTCTACCACGCTGCCTTCTGTGTCTCGTCGCCTTCTGCATCTCGCACCTACACATCAAGGGCGTGGCCATAGGCGCTGAAGTGCTCGACGATGTAGTCGCGGCGGGCTTGCACGTCGCCGCCCATCATCACCCTGATCGCGTTCTCGGAGCGTGACGCGTCGCCCACAGTGATGGGGCGCAGCACCCTGGTGGAAGGGTTCACGGCGCACTCGTAGAGCTCGTCGTCGTCCATCTCGCCCAGCCCCTTGAACCTGGTGACCCTGTACTGCCGCCCCGCCTTGTCGAGGTCGGTACACCGCTCCACCAGAGCCGTGTCTCCGTAGACGAACTCGGGGTCGTTTTTGCCAGCCTGGATCGCGTGGGTCGGGGGGTCGGCTGCGAACACCCTGCCCTCTTCGAGCATGGGCCTCATGTAGTGCCACAGCAGGGTTATCAGCAGGCATTGGATATGGCTGCCGTCAACGTCGGCGTCGGCCAGCAGCACGATGCGGTCGTATCGGCTGTCGTCGAGCGAGAAGTCCTTGCCCGCACCCGCGCCGACGGCGGCTATCACAGCCTGCGCCTCGGCGTTGTGCAGAACCTGGTGTGCCGTCGACTTGCCCGCGTTCACGATCTTGCCCCTCAAAGGCAGTACCGCCTGCCACCCCGAATCGCGGGCCCTCTTCGCCGGACCCGCAGCGCTGTCGCCCTCCACCAGCAGAAGCTCGGGGGATGCCTTCCCGCCTGGCCGCGACCTGCAGTCGGACAGTTTCGACGGCAGAGCCGAGTTGGCCAGTTTCCGCTGGCGGCGGCGTGCCTGCGCCGCTTTCGCGGCCGCCTCCCGCGCCAGCACAGCGTCTGCGACCCTGTTCACGACTGCTTTGACATGGGCCTTGGCGGTGCCCTTTCCCTCGACCCAGCCCTGAAACCCGGCCTTGGCAGCTTCAGCAGTCACATCCTCTGCCTCGGGGGTGCCCAGCTGACGCTTGGTCTGCCCCCTGAACTGCGGCTCGGGGACCAGCACCCGGACCGCGGCGACCATGCCAGACAGGCAGTCGTCGCGACGGGGCACTGTCTCTGCCTTCTTGAGCTTCTTGAGTTCCGCAGCCCTCACAGCCGCAGCCACAGCAGATGTGATGCCCTTCTCGAACCCTGCGTTGTGGGTGCCTCCGTCGGGAGTGGGGACGGTGTTAACCCAGGACACGATCCTGGTGTCATCGTCGTCTGTCCAGCAAAGGGCGGCTTCAACGAAACACTCCCGCGCCACCTCCTCGATCTCGGTGCCGCCGCCCCGCTGGACGGGCACCTTCTCTGTGAACGACCCCGACCCCTGGAACGAGATGATCGGGGCGACGGACTGCTCGCCGCTCAGCATGTCCGCCACGCAGTCTTTGAGCCCGCCCTCAGCAGGTCCGCACACGACCGTCTCGCCAGTGCGTTCGTCGGCGACGGTGACCACCAGATTCGGCACCAGGTAGCAGACTTGCCGCATCCGCTCCGCTATCAGGTCGCACGGCACGCCGTTCACCGCGGTGGGCATCAGATCGCTGTCGGGCCAGAACCTCACCGTGGTGCCCGTCTGCTTTTTGGGCAGCCTTCCCGAGGTCTTGACCTTGTGGGACGGTTTGAAGTTCCCGTCACCGTCGAAATGGCCCGGCTCGCCCGACTCGAACGAGAGTTGGTGCCTTTTGCCGTCGCGCTCTACCGTCGCATCGACCCGCTCTGAGAGAGCGTTGACAGCGGTGATGCCCACGCCGTGCAGCCCGCCTGATGCCTTGTACTGGTCGCCTCCGAACTTGGCCCCGTGTGCAGCTCGGTGAACACCACTTCCAACGCAGACCTGCCCTCCCTCGTCGGGTGCGGGCCTACGGGGATGCCCCGTCCGCTGTCGGACACCTCGTAGGAGCCGTCGTCGCGGACGGTGATGGCGATGCGGTCGCCGTGCCCCGCAGCGGACTCGTCAACAGCGTTGTCTATGAACCTCCCACAGCAGGTGTGCCAGCCCCTCGTCGCCAGTGCTGCCCACATACATCCCGGGCCGCTTCCGAATAGCGTCGAGCCCTTCGAGGACTTGGATGTCGGAAGCGCCGTACTGGTCTGGCATAGGGCAAGGATATGGGGCATCCGATGCCGCGTCGCCCGCTGAGCGGCGGCGGGCTCACCTCAAGTGGTTCGCCCACTCGGTCCCGTCCACCCTCGACTCTTGCGCCGGCCGAGACCAGAACTCGGGATCCGGCATCGGGTCGGCGCTCGCCGTGCGGAGGATAGCCTCACCCCTGTCAGCGGACTCGTGGAGCGTTCTCGCCATCTTGCAACCAAGTCGGGAGATCACCCTGAACGCCACCCCTAGGATCAGCAGCCGCACCATGAAATTCGCAGGGGTGCGGAAACCGTCCATAAGCCACGCCAACTCCAAGGCCACCGTCGCAGCGGCCGTCGACCCAAACACGGCCTCCACACTGCTATGCGAAAAGCCGCAATGCGCTGTCGGGCCACCCTGTACCGGACGGCTGCTGCGGAGGTGGCATATTCCATTCATGTAATTATCGTGCAGCGGGCGACACCTTCTGCCCAGTAGGCGCGGTCCACAAGCGGACATCGTGCCTGATCGGAGTAGCAGTGGGAAGCGGAGGGCAGCTCCTGGCAGTCAGCGGGCCGCACTCTAGCGGAGGGGGCGGCTCAGCCGGGCATGGGTGAGGCACACCGCTAGGGCCATGGGCATCAAGCAGCGCTCTTTGGATCTCATGGGGCGTCTACGATTTCCGGGAGGTTTGCCGCCAACCTGTCGATCACCGACCTGAACGAGTTGTATCCCTGGCCCGCCGGCCACTCGCTCGGAGGGTTCTCCGCCGCCGACACCCAGAGGAACACCTCTCTGCGGATCGGCATGCCCTGCTTCATCCAGCCATTCGCCTCGCCGAGATACTGCATGGCCTGGTCCCAGTCCCGGTAGTCGGCGGCGCCTGACGACAATGCCGCCTCAAGCAGCGTCGCCTCATTCCAGTTCATGTCGCGTCGCCGCTCGTTGTGCCTCTCAGCGAACGTGATCGGGGGGCCGAATGGCATGGCGGGCGGAGTGAGATTCCGGTATGGGACGGCGATAGCCGTCCTGTACGGCACCTGGCGACACCAACCGACATGCCTGAGGGCACACCAACTCGCATATCCCGAGCCTGGTGGGGCAAGAATCGAATCGTCCAAGGAGGGCATCACCCCATAGCCGTGGTCGCGCCGGCACGGCTGCCGCCAATAAATGCCAGGGGTGAACCTTCCGATGATCGGCATGTCTGCCGCCATCAGCCTGGAGAGGACGTTGCGGACCACATGCCGCTTGCCTGGAACCGCCGCCGAGCGGAACCATGTGCCGGCGGGGAGCGCCTCAATCCATTCGCGGGCGACACTGGAAGCACTTGGTTTGGTGACTGCCAGCGCTGAGCTAGTGGTGTGTCGCGGGTTTGTTTGCGCGGTTGAGGGCTGTTTGTGCTCGGCGGGTTTTGGCGATGATGGGTTCGGCGGTTTTGGTCCAGCGCAGGGGTTTGGGGTTCTGGTTCCAGTGTGATGTCCAGGTGTCGATGGTGTCCTCGAGGTCTTTGACCGAGGTGTGGGTCCGGTGTTTGAGGGCTTTGCGGGTGAGTATGGAGAACCATGTTTCGACGAGGTTGAGCCATGACGCGGATGTGGGGGTGAAGTGCAGGTGCCAGCGGGCTCGTTTGGGGTGGGCGAGCCAGTCTTTGACGGGTTTGGACTTGTGGGCTGAGAGGTTGTCCAACACGATGTGGATGTCGAGGTGGCGCGGTGTGTGCAGGTCGATCCATTTGAAGAACGCGAGCACGTCTTTGCCGGTGTGGCGCTTTCGGGTCTGGTGGAGCACCTCGCCGGTTGAGACGTTGAGGGCGGCGAACAGGTCGAGGGTGCCGCGTCTTTTGTAGTCGTGGGTGAGGGTGCGGGCCCGGCCGGGTACCATCGGCAAAGACGGCTGGGTGCGGTCTATGGCCTGGACCTGGGTCTTCTCGTCGAACGCGAACACCGCGGCGGCCTCGGGCGGGTCCAGATACAGGCCGACGACGTCGACGAGCTTGGCCTCGAAGCAGGGGTCTCGCGACAGCTTGAACACGTCTGAGCGCCACGGGCGCAGACCGTTCTCGCGCCACACGCGCGCCACGATGTCCTTGCCGACGCCGTGGCGCTCGCCCATAGAGCGCGTCGACCAGCACGCCGACCCGTCCGGGGGCTCCTCGAACAGCGTGTCGGACACGATCTCCGACTCCCGGGCCGCGCCCAGCGACCGGGCAGGCCCCCGGCCGCCCGCAACAGTGCCCAGCCACCCCAGCCCCCCGGCCTCGAACCCGCGCCGCCACGCCCGCACCGTGTTCGGAGCCACCCCGCAACGCCGCGCGATCTCCTCATTGGCCAAACCATCGCAAGCCGCCAGCAACACCCGCGCCTGGCGGGCCACCCGATGCGACACACACCCCGAGCGCGCCCAGCGCTCCAACACCTCCCGATCCGCATCCGAGACCCCCAACGCAACCGCAGCCGAAACCATCCCCCCACACTACACCACCCCGCAACACAACCAACGACACACCACTAGCCATGTAGAAAGCGTACCGTGCCCTATGAGAGCCGCGTTCCTGCTTTTCGGGATGGTCTAACGGTGGGAATGCGAGAAAGCCGGGCGGGCTGCCTCAGGCTTTCTCGCAAACGCGGCCAAGGCTGTCTGCTCGCATGCCCTGTAGGGAGGGTACAGCGTGTCGTTAGCTTCTTTGATGTATGGGACAAAGCGACCCGCTCGCAGTCGGCGCGACCCCCGCGTCGGACAGCGTTGCGCCCCCTCCCCAGAGGCATAAGCGGGGAATGCTCCCCCCTGTCGGATTCGCCGCCCTCGCGGCAGCGCTGCTGGGCGGATGGGCCATCAATAACCCTATGAGCGGTATAGCGGGGTTCGCCGTGTGCTGTTCGCTGTTCGCCGTGTCGTCCACCTCGGCCGCTTTTCGGGGCCGGCGGCGCTACGGCACCCCAGGAATCGTGTTCTGCTGGGCGGCGCTAGCGTCGGCGGTAGCCGCCGCATGGCTGGCAGCGGAAACGCTGGCAGCGGCGTGAAGCGGGCAGCGGCGGGCATCTGGGCAGCGCTATCGGCGCTGTTAGCCGCCTCGCTCATCCTCTCCGCCGCTGTGGTCTCCCCCGCGTCAGCTCAAGTCCAGGCGGATGACAGCGCCCAGCCCGGCGGTTCGGACGGGCTGTCAGATCGGTGCATGCCCCAGCTCGGCGGCGTGTTCAGCATGAACGTGCTGCTGCTGATCGACGCATCCAGAAGCCTGGTGGGCACAGATCCTGCTGGGCGGCGCGTGTCGGGCGTGGTTCGGACAGTGGACACACTCCGCGACCTGTCCGTCCGCTAGGGGGACGAGGTCGACATCCGTGTCGCCGTCGACGGCTTCAGCAGCGACTACTTCCACCACCTGGGGTGGTCGCCGCATAAAAATATCTCCGAAATACACCTTGCTTCCATGGGTGAGCTGTGGCAGATTGAGGCCATCGGAGCGATTCGACGGCTCCCTCCCCGACTTTCCGGAAACAGCCCATGCGGACGTCAAGTGAAGACCGTCGATGGCCGATATCGCTGACCGACGACTCCCGAACAGCAAACAGCCAACTGCGTCGTGAGCCGATGGCGACGGGACCGCTTCGATGAGCATCATCGCAGTGGGCAGCGCGAAAGCCAGTCCCGGCGTCACCAGCTTGTCGGCTGGACTCGGGCTCTCGTGGGAGGAAACCACAGGGCGACGAGCCGTTCTGGTGGAGGGCGACGGAGACGGCGGGGTGTTGGCGGCACGTTTTGGGCTAGCCCAAACTCCTTCCCTGCTGGAGCTTGCCGGCACAGGTCGACAGGAGATGACGATCAGTCGGCTACAGGCCAACAGCCAACTGCTGGCCGGTCAATTGCCCACCCTCGTTGCTCCTGGATGCGGCGAGACCACCACCCGGGTACTCAGTCCGATAGCCAGCCGACTGGCCGACGGCTTGCACCGCTCCGACGAGATCGACGCCGTAGTCGACGTAGGCCGAGTGCGGTCTCATTCCCCTGCTGCTGAGATGATCAAACGCTGCGATCTTCTGGTGCTCGTCGCTCAGCCTCGGTTCGATCATCTTGTCCCGTTGGTCCATCAGGCCCGCCGCATGGTCGCCCAAGACATTCCAACCGCATTGGTTTGCGTGGGCGACCGGCCATATCCGCCAACAGAGATGGCCAAGGCGTCCCAACTCGATCTGTTGGGTGTGATGGCCCACGATCCGAGGGTGAATCAAGCATTGGGGGGCGGCCTGCCCTCCGACCGGCGCCATCGCCGTTTGCTCCTGTGGAGAACCCTGGCCGAACTTGTTCTTCGGATCCATAACCGCTTGCAGATCCCGGCAGCCAAACATGCGGACTCCAACGCCCCTGCCCATGCGTTGTGGGGTGCCAACACAGGAAATTGCCTATGAACCCGAACGAAGAGCATCGGACAGAACTCATCCGCGGTTTGACATCAGCAGCGTTGTTGGCCGGTTTGCTAATAGCAATTCCGACACTGCTGGTCCTCTGGGTGGGATGGCCCCTGCCCCGAGGGGTTCCCTTGAGCTCAGAAGCAACTACCGCCATTAGAACCGGAACAATTCCCTCATCTCTGGTCTTCAAATCCATTTCTCTTCTCATTTGGATTGTCTGGCTGCAAGTACTGACCGGGGTGATCGTAGAACTGTGGGCTCATTTTCATGGCCGAGTTGCTCCTCGAGTTGTGCTCATTCCTCAATTTGTACAGAGTTCATCGGCTCGGATGATCGGCACAGCCTTGTTGATTGCATTCTCAATCCAACACCCAGCAATAGCGGTAGCCGATAACCAGGATTTGCTCACTCCTACAGCCATCGAGATGGACATCGAACCACCACAGAGCCTGACCCCCAATAGCTTGGATTCCCTTTCTGCCTCAGATAACGGAGGAAATGGAAGTGACGCTGCTCCAAACGTTGGACCTACCGAAGAAGAGCCTCTGATCCACACAGTGAACCAGAGAGATAGTCTGCGCTCATTGGCGGAGCAATACTTGGGCGACCCGGACAAATGGACTGAAGCATATGTTCTAAATCACAGTCAAGCACAGGCTGTTGGAGGATCGCTTGCTGATCCAACTCGACTGCAACCTGGATGGGAACTCGTCATGCCTGCTGATGCGCGCTCTCCAGAACTAAATGATTTGAAGCATGTGGTGCCCTCTGCCAGTAACTCTCAAGCCGACAACTATTCAACTGAGTCCGACAACACCAAGATCACGGTGAAGACCGGAGATACCCTACGGCAGCTAGCCGCCTATCATCTCAATGACCCAGAAAAGTGGATTGACATTTACAATGCCAACCAGGAACTTATCCAAAATCCCAACGTGATCATGGCCGGATGGGAACTTCAACTACCTGTGGACAACCCCGAAGTCGACTTCCCTCTATTCACTCCGCAACTTCTCGAACAATTCACTGAAGCATCGGAAGCATCGATGGATCAAGCGATGCCTGTTGTGGCCTACGCCACAACAAAACCCGCGGTAGTGGCGAGTGTCGCCCTTCCCAGTGCAGATGGACAGTCCACACCCACCACTCGGACAATGTTCACGATAGGTGGGCTCGGCCTGTTCGCCAGCAGCCTAGGCTGGACATTGGCCCGACTTCGGCGAATGCATCGTCGTCATTTGCCAAACTGGCGTATGCCCGGGTCTCCCACCTGGGATGCCGTTCAGTTAGAACAGCAATTAGAGGCCACATCTGATACGGAAAGCGCCCTCTTTTTGGACGCGTCATTGCGAGTGATGTCTTCGCGAATGGCTGGTCACTCTCCACCCGAGGTGATCGGAGCGATCTTGGATGTAGACACCGTGTCAGTTCTGCTTGCCACGCCGACTGAGGCGCCTTCTGGCTTCAATGCCAGTGAAGACAACATGATCTGGAAGCTGCCTAAAAACGAAGTATTGGAACACCTTATGAAAGAAACGGAAGGTGTTCCAGCACCTCTTCCCACTCTGGTCGCCGTGGGGAAAAAGGCTGGAGGCGAATTTCTGTTGAATCTTGAACACATGACCGCCCTGGACCTTCAAGGCAATCCCGAAGCTGTCGAAAACTTGTGCGCGGCTATGGCCATCCAATTGGCCAATAGCCATTTAGCCGATGATCTAACCGTGTTGTGCGTGGGTTTTGGGCAAGATCTAAGGGTTTTCGAGCGGGTTGAGTATGTATCTGATGTGACCGCGGCAATCGAACGCATTGCGCTCCAGCAACGGCAGAACAGAGCGTTGCTGGGCAGTTGCCCCTCTGCGGCTGACACCAGGATCGGGAATAGAGGCGACCATTGGCATCCCACTGTAGTACTGGTTCCCGGCCAATTGACCAAGGAAGAAGCGTACCGGCTCCTGGAGGTGTGCGGATCGTCGATCTGCGTCGTTGCCCACGGTCTAAATGGTGCGACTTGGTTGGGACGATTCGATGAACATGGCTTGTTCGTGGAGCCACTCGGCATTCGGTTAGAGCCACACGGTATGTCCGGCGCAGCGGTCGCCGCGGTGTCCGAACTGGCGGCTGATGCCGTACAAACTCATGGGGTGGAGTTGGAAGTGCCGCTGGCACCGATTCCAACCGACCTCGAAATCACTCCCGGCTTCGAGCAGGAGCTGACCGAGGTGGAAGTCAGGGTATTGGGGTCTGTGGAGGTGCTGGGTGCCGCGCAGCCCTTCGCCTCGCGACGAGCGCTGGACTTGGTGGCCTACCTGGCGTTCCACCCCGAAGGGGCCGACCGGGATCAGCTGAGAGCCCATCTTTGGCCACCGGATGATCCACCCTCTGAGTCGACTCTGGCCAACACCATAAGCCGAGCTCGCAAAGCGCTGGGAGTCAACGAGGAGGGCAGACCGTACTTGCCCAGAGTAACCCCGAAGGGCACATACCGTTTGCTGCCTGAGGTGGGAACCGATGTCGCCCGATTCGAAGCTCTCGTTTCAGCCGCCCGCGTCGACGCCGGCAACCGAGGACGACAGCGGCTTCAAGCTGCCCTGGAGTTGGTTCGGGGCACCCCATTCACCGGTGGCACCGGCAATATGTACCGATGGGCCGACTTCGGGTTGCGAACCCAGATCGAATGCATGGTGGACACCGCGGCCCACGAGTCGGCCAAGCTCAGCCTGGAGGTCGGCGATTCCGAAGGGGCTCGAAGAGCGGTGATGACCAGCCTCCGGTTGGTGGGGGTCTGCGAGCAGTGCTACCGCTGGCGGCTGATGGCCGCGGCGGAGAACCCCACCGAGGTGCGTCAGATAATGGCTGAGCTAGTGGAACTGTTGAAGCGGGAGAGCGCCCAACACGAGGTTGACGACTTGATCAGCCCCGATTTGCTGGAACTCTACGACCAGTTGATGTCCTCGCGTTCCCTGTTCAACTAGCCGTCAGGGAGCACGCCGAGCAGGGCTGACGACATGCCATTCACGGTGCGGCACCGGGTTTTGCCTTGGGTATGGTGTCCGTCCCGGGCGATTGGACTCATCCGCCCTCAGGGATCCCGGTTCAACCAGTAGCGGGCAATGGGTAAGTACCCTCAGTGCATCAGAGGCGTAGCTGATGACACGGAGTTGGTGAAACAAGCCCAAGAGGGCGACCAGGCCGCGTTCGACGTTCTTCTGAAACGGCACTACAACCAGATTTACGCCACCTGCCGGCGGTTGGCCGGCAACGAGGCCGACGCCCTCGATGCCACCCAGGAAGCGCTCATCACTTTGGTGCGGCGCATCGACCGATTCGACGGACGATCGAAGTTCACCACTTGGATGCACCGGGTGGTGGTCAACGCCTGCCTAGACGAGCTGCGGCGGCGGCAGCGGCGACCGGTTCCCGCCTCGGTGGAGGAACAGCCCCTAGCGGCCGTTGACAAGCCGGTGGCCGATTCGGTGAGCGACCGGCTGGACATCGAGGCCGCTTTGGCCCAGCTTCCCGGAGTGTTCCGGGTGCCAGTGGTGCTGTGCGATCAGGCAGGACTGAGCTATGAGGAGATAGCCCAAGAGTTGGACATCGCTCCCGGGACAGTCCGGTCCCGTATCTCTCGGGGACGCCGGCGGCTAGCCGAACTGCTGAGCGGGAACCCAGGCGACCCCGGCCAACGTCACACTGGGGAGAGATCATGAGCGACGAGCGCGGCGAAATGACCCCACGGGACATGGACGAGTTGGCCTCCGCCTATTTGGACGGGCAGGTCACGGCGGAAGAGGCCGCCCTGGTGGAAGGTGATCCCCGTTTGCAGGCTCTGGTGGAGGAACTCCGAGCCGTCCCCGAACTATTGGCCACCCCGGTCGACCCGCCTTCCGACGAGATGCAGAACCAGATGATCGCCCGGGCACTAGAACACCGCGCTGCGGTGGTGTCGCTGGAGGCGGCCCGAGGGCGGCGGCGGTCGATTCCCGCCCGGGCAAGGGTAGTTCTGGCCGCGGCCGCAGTGGTGGCAGCCATCGCCATGGTGAGTGTGACCCTGTTCGACCAAGCCACCGACGACGATGCCGCCGAACAGTTCGCAGTCGACTCGGCGGCAGTGCCGGTGATGGCCGACGAATCGAATGAGACCGCTCCCGAGTCAGCACCCGCGGAAGCCGCCCCGGCAGACGACGAATCGAATGGGACCGCTCCCGAGTCAGCACCCGCAGAGACCGCCCCGGCAGACGACGAATCGAATGGGACCGCTCCCGAGTCAGCACCCGCAGAGACCGCCCCGGCATCCCAACCTGAGAGCGCTGATGAGATTGCTGATTTCGCGGAGGAATTGGCCGACTCATCCTCAAGTGGCGCGAGTGCGGAAGAAGAAGCGCCCGCGGAACTCATGAACCCAATGGAGGACCCTGATGAGGATGTCTCCGCGGCCGAGAACCCAGTAATGGCCGAAGAGAGCCCCGCCGAAGATGACCTAGCCGAAGAGAGCCCCATGGAGGCCCCGATTGAGGCGCCATATGACGTGGGGTCGACAATGGCCGACGACACAGAAGACTTCCCAACTTCGGTGGAAACCCTCTGGCAGTACGACACAGAGGCCGACCTTGTCAGCCATGTTCTAGTGCTGGCCCTAGAGCTGATCGACGCTCAGAGCGTCGGTGGAGCCGACGAAGCTGCCCCTATGAACCTTGTGGGCTGTCCCCCGCTCCTCGACGAAGAACTCGAACTCCTCATCGGATTCGACGCTCTTTTGCAGGGTGTAGAAGTCCAGGTGTCGGTATACCTCGGCAAAGACGAACTGCAAATCATCCAGACAAGCCCAGCCCCCGAATGCGAGCTGTTCAGCTCACTCTCATTCCCCAACCGGCTGTAACCCTCCTTGCCCCTGGAGTTGCGTGGGGTTCCAACCTACGCAGAGTCCTCTCATTCCCCAACCGGCTGTAACCCTCCTTGCCCCTCCCCCAACATCTGATCTCGACCGACTCGGCGGTAGGCTGAACCTCCATGGCTGATCCCGCTGAGCCGAAGGAAGAGGCAACAACCGCTTCAATGCTGGGACTGTCCGAGGACTGGCCCGAGCAGGCCGCCGACACCGTTCTCAACGCCGTGGACAAAGTCCGCGACGTGACGACCGGACCGGTGGTCAACCTCAGCCGTCTCTTGGCCTACATCGTTTTCGGGGTGTTCCCCCTGCTCACTGTGCTCGTACTGGGCATCATCGCCTCGGTACGCGGTCTGGAGGTAGCCACCGGGCGAGCTTGGGCAGCCCACGGCATTCTCGGACTGTTGTTCCTTTCACTGGGTGCCTTTGCCTGGTTGAGGCGCCCCTCATGACCGAGACAGCCATCCGCGACGTGATCATCATCGGCTCAGGGCCGGCTGGGCTTACCGCGGCCGTCTATACGGCCCGAGCCAACCTCACTCCTTTGGTCATCGAGGGTGAGCCGTCGTCCACCAGCGATCAGCCTGGCGGGCAGCTAATGCTCACCACCGATGTGGAGAACTACCCCGGCTTTCCCGACGGGATCATGGGCCCTGAGCTGATGATCAAGTTCAGAGAGCAAGCCCGGCGGTTTGGCGCAGAGATGGTCACTGAGAAGGTCAGCCGTGTAGACCTATCCGGCCCACCGCATGGAGTGTGGGTCGGCGATCCGAATGCGCCTGAACCCAACTACCAGGCGTGGGCGGTGATCGTGTCCACCGGGGCCCAATCGCTCATGCTGGGATTGGAAGCAGAGGATCGGCTTATCGGCCACGGCCTGTCAACCTGCGCAACTTGTGACGGGTTTTTTTTCCGAGATCAGCACATCGCGGTGGTGGGCGGGGGTGACTCAGCTATGGAAGAAGCCATCTTTTTGACTCGTTTTGCATCAAAAGTTACGGTAATACACCGTCGAGACGAACTGCGGGCGTCGAAAATCATGCAAGACCGGGCATTGGCCAACGACCGAATCGAATTCTTGTGGAACCACATTGTGACCGACATACAAGGCGAAGAGAGGCTGTCCGGCATCAATGTCCAGAGCACAATCACCGGCGAGACCTCTGCCTTGGATGTGACCGGGCTGTTCGTCGCCATTGGCCACCGGCCGAACACCGACCTGTTCGAGGGACAGCTCAAGCGCAAGGAGAATGGGTACCTCGTAACCGAGCCTGACACCAGCCGTACCGAAGTGGAGGGGGTGTTCGCCTGCGGCGACGTCCAGGACGACATTTATCGCCAAGCGGTTACCGCCGCGGGATCAGGCTGCATGGCGGCCATCGATGCCGAACGGTGGTTGGAGTCTGCTGGACACGGCTAAAGCGGAAAACCCCTGATAAGCTGACCGCTCCCCTGACTGCATCAGACCGAAGGGATCCCCAGCGATGGCTGAGAGCATCACCACCCTCACCAATGAGACCTTTGATGAGATAATCGGCAGCGCCGAGTTGCCGGTCGTCGTCGATTTCTGGGCTGAGTGGTGTGGCCCGTGCAAGATGATCGCCCCCATCCTTGATGAGATCGCCGTGGAGAAGGCCGGCGTATTCAGCGTGGCCAAACTCAATGTGGACGATGCCCAAGACGTGGCCCTGCGCTATCAGGTCATGAGCATCCCCACACTGATTGTGTTCAAAGACGGTGAGCCGGCCAAGCGGATTGTGGGCGCAAAGGGCAAACAGCAACTGCTCCAGGAAATCGGCGAAATAGCCTTTTGACCCAACCGGCCAGCGGCCCATCACCTGCGAAGGGCTGACCGCCACAGCCGCGAGGAGCGCCAGATTTGGCCGATGACCATCTGCCCACGCTGAAGCGGGGAGACGAGACCGATGACGTGGTCGGCCTGCAACAGAAACTGGCCACCGCAGGATTTGCCCTGGCCCTGGCGGCCAATGGCCACTTCGGGGCCTCCACGGCGGCCGCGGTCGCTGATTTCCAGGCCAGCCGAGGCCTCAGCGTCGACGGGATCTGTGGCCCTCATACCTGGGCCGCATTGCAAGAGGCAGCATGGTCGCTGGGCGATCGAAATCTGTACCTCAGCCAGCCCATGCTACGGGGCGATGATGTGGCAGAGTTGCAACTCCGACTAGGGGCCCTGGGGTTTGATGCCGGAAAAGTAGACGGCATCTTCGGACCCGACACGGCGGGAGCAATAGGGGAATTCCAGATGAACACCGGCCTGGTTGCTGATGCAGTTTGCGGGGCAGCTACCACCGCAGCCCTCAAGCGGATGGCGGCCAGAGTCACTCCAGCCACAGTGGCCGCAGTCCGAGAGCGAGCAAAGCTCCAGCGAACCCCTCGAAGGCTGACCGAGCGACACATCATGATTGCATCAATCACCACCATGGCCGCGGTGGCCGGAGAACTGGCTACCGGTCTGCGACGGTCGGGGGCTGCCGTCACCGAGGTCTGCGATGTACCAGAATCCGATCGGGTCGCCGAAGCCAACCGCTTAGACGTTGACGCCTACCTGGGCTTGATTCCCTCGGAATTCGAGGAGTGCCGAGTGGCCTACTTCGCCACCGAGGGATTCGTCTCTCCTGGGGGCCAGCGGCTAGCCAGCATCTTGAGTCAGCGGCTCCCCGCCGCGCTGGGCACCGACAACGTCGACGTGAAGGGCATGCGGTTGCCGGTGCTGCGCCACACTCGCATGACCGCAGTCCAATGCCTCATCGGACCAGCCGGTCTCGTGCAAGCGCGCCTCTCCCCCCTCGCTCGAACCATCGAAGGCTGTCTCGCCCTATGGGCCACAACTCCGGCTTAGCCCGCTTGGAGCATCACCCGATAGATGCGCTCCAAATCATCCAGGTCGGCAAACTGGATTACCAGTTTTCCCTGCCCCTTGCCAAGGGTTACCCCCACCTTGGTGTCGAGGTGATCACTCAACAAGCCCTCTAGTTCGAGCACCGCAGCTCCCCGGTCAGCGCTGGTCGGGCGATCCTTGCTCTGTTTGGCCTTCTTGCCGTTTGAAGAGCTGGCTCGGGCCGCATCTTCAACCATTCGCACGGTCAGCCCCCCAGATACCGCTTCATTGGCCAGCTTGATCAGCCGCTTCTCACTGACAACCCCCAGCAGCGCCCGAGCATGGCCAGCCGACAATGAACCGTCTACGACCATTGCCTTGACTTCGTCGGGAAGTTGCAGAAGGCGCACAGCGTTGGCCACCGCCGACCGGCTTCGACCCAACCGCTTCGCCACGGCTTCCTGAGTAAACCCGAATTCATCGATGAGCTGCTGACACGCAGCAGCTTCTTCGATTGCATTCAAGTCCTCTCGGTGCAAGTTCTCCAACAGTGCCTGCTCTAGCGCATCAGCATCCTTCGCAGTGCGGACAACCGCGGGAATCCGCTCAAGCCCGGCCTGCTTTGCCGCCCGACAGCGGCGCTCGCCAGCGATCAGCTCGTAGGTACCGTCTGAGCGAGGTCTGACCAGCACCGGTTGGAGAACACCAACCTCGCGGATGGACTCTGTGAGCGCATCCAAGGACGCATGATCGAACTTCTCGCGAGGCTGATACGGGTTTACCGCTATAGCGTCAAGGGGAAGATCCAGGTAGGCCGAAGCATGCACCTCTTCCGCTTGTGCTGTCGGATTCGAAATCAGAGCGCTGAGTCCTCTACCCAGCCCTGGCGAGCGCGCCACCGACGACCTCCTTTGCTAACTCGCGGTAGGCCAACGCGCCCCGCGAGCTGGGATAAGTGACTGTGACCGGAGCGCCGTGCGATGGAGCTTCCGCCAAACGAACCGTCCGGGGGATCATCTGGCGGCAGACCTTGTCGCCAAAATAGCTGCGGATCTCAGAGGCGACTTGGGCAGAGAGCTTGGTGCGACCGTCGTACATCACCAGCACAATGAGAGAGATATCCAGCTCACTGTTGAGACTGCTGCGCACCAGGTCAATGTTTCGCATCAGCTGTCCCAAACCTTCGAGGGCGTAGTACTCGCATTGGATAGGCACCATGACTTCTCGGGCTGCGGCCAGAGCGTTGACGGTGAGCAAGCCAAGCGAAGGCGGGCAGTCCACAAAAATGAAATCAAAGTCCTGGACCACAGACGCAAGGGCAGAATCGAGTCTTCGCTCCCGGCTGAAGGCCGGCACCAACTCGATTTCTGCTCCGGCAAGGTCAAGCGTGGATGGCGCCAGCCAGAGGTTCTCCACCTGGGTAGCGACAACGCTGTCCGACATGCTCCCGCTCTGAAGAAGAACGTCGTAGGTAGAAACGCCACCAGCAAAGGGATCTATCCCCAACCCGGTAGTGGCATTGGCTTGAGGATCCAAGTCGACAACGAGCACCCGTTGGCCCAATTCGGCAAGAGCGGCAGAAAGGTTCACCGTGGTTGTGGTCTTGCCGACACCGCCCTTCTGATTGGCAATCGCAACAACGCGACAAGGGCTAGATTGTTCCGCTCTAGAGACCGACACCGCTACGATTCTCCCTCACCCTCAACCAGCGGTCAAGGATATCGGCGGATGTTTCACATGAAACATCCGCGTTCAAACCGGCAGAGGGCAGGGAGCTACCTGTTTGGCACAGTGGAATCTTGGTGCCGTGCGGATGAGGCGATCAGGACCCAAGCCCAATGCAGCGAGGAATTCAGGCGGCCAAGGAGCGGCATCGGGAGCGGCACTGACCACAAGTTGGCCACCGAGGCGAAGCAGCGGGGCAGCGACCTCCACCACCAACGACGATGATCCGAAGCTGCGGGATGTCACAAGGTCGGCCTTGCCGCGGTGCTCAACTTGTATTCCCAAGTTCAGGGCGGTGTCGTGGCGCACGACAATCCGGTCTGACCATCCGATGCCGGCGCAATGCTGTTCCAAGAAAGCCGCCCGACGCAGGGAGGACTCCACCAGGGTCCACCGAGACCGCGGCCAGGCTGCGGCCAGAACGAGAGCTGGCAAACCACCTCCACTCCCCAAGTCCACCGCTACAGTGGGGGTACCGACAACGGCCGCGGCAAAAGCCAACGAGTGGTCGATGTGAGCATCTATTGCCTGACGTCCGATCCAACCTCGCTTCTGGGCATGGCCGAATATCTCGGCCAACCTCGAGCGGACGTCAGCAGAAATCAACTTGGGACGATCACGACCCATCGACGGGGCTCTTGGCCTTCTGAGACAGTGTTGACACCATCAATCTCGGCCACGACATCATGAACCACCTTGCGATCAGCGGCATTCATCGGCTCGAGCGGGCGATCAACGCCGGTATCCCGGACGTCCAAAGCGATCTTCTCACAGAACGATTCAAGAGCTGCCCGGCGGCGCTCGCGGTATCCGCCGATGTCAACTCGGATGCGACCCTCGCAATTCCCATCCGACTTGCGCTGCACCAGCATCCGGGACAAATCCTCTACGGCCCGCAATGTGTTGCCCTTGGGTCCGATGAGCAGGCCCACCCCTTCGGCGTTCTCCACCCTCATCTCCATCGTGTCGTCGGCGACGCTCTCGGCGTACACCTCAGCATCCAAATCGAAGGCATCCAACAGCCCGTCCAGAAACTCAACGACTAGGGTGCTCTGCTCTTGCAAGCTCATTGGGTCTTCCATGGTTTTGCTCTTCCTTGCTCGATCCCCCGCAGGGGCATTTGATGGACGATTCTTGCCAGCTCCCCTGCTGGTCTTACTGGCGTTCTGAGATTTCTGTTTCGGCTGCTCGCTCGAAGACCGCGCCCCACTTGAAGCTCCTGAACTTCGATCCTGGCCTTGGCCGCCTCGGCCACCCCGATTTCTGCCTTCTTTCACGTTACCCCGTTCAGGCTTGCGATTCCGATTCCGACCCTTGCTGGTGGAAGGCCGGCGGTTCCGCTTCTCACGGGGCAACACCGGCCGTACTCGAGCTCTGATTCGAGCCTCTGTTCGTCGAAGACCCAGCAGAGCGGTCTTGGGCTCATCCACAACGGAGAACTCTGCCTCGCTGCGGTCTACTCCCAACCGGTCCAGAGCTGCTTCCTCAGCTTGGGCAATGGTTTTGCCGGTGACTTCGAGCCACTCCATGGCTACCTTCTCCTCTTCTTGCGCTGGCGCCGACGATCAGTGGGGTGTGACTGATGGCCCTTTTGAGTGGTCCGGCTCGTCTGGCGTTGCTCCGGCGTTGGTTTTGATGACTTGCTGCTTCTCTCCTTGGCCCTCAACGGCTTCGAGTCTCCCACTCGCGCCTCCTGGGCTTCAGACGTGGAAGCCGACCGAGTCGGCCTCTTCGGCTCAGAGGCGCTCACCTGCGTGCGGCGGCTATCTGTCCGCCGTTTCGGTGGCGTTCTGGATGTGGGCCGCCGGCTACCGTGGTCCTGTACCGGAGTGTTCGGCCTGATCAGCGGCGACGGGTCAGGCTTAGCGGGTGCCGGAATTTCTTCTTCCTCGTCTTTCCTGCTGTCGATTTGAGCCTGACGCTCCTTGTGGGGGTTGTAGATGCGGCGAGTGATCACCGCTTGCTGCCCTACACGCACGATGTTGGAGCTCACAAAGTACAGATTCAGACCAGCGGGAAAGCCGACCGATATGATCGGCAAGAACCAGGGCATCAGCTTCATGATCATCTGCTGTTGAGGGTTCACGGGAGCATCAGGATCACGGCGACCCGCGATCTGGCGCTGCTGGATATAGCTGCTCACACCGATCAACACGATCAACAGCAGGAACGGCAGGGCGGTGGAAAAGGAGTCCCGAAAAGCGTCGGTGAGGCTGGCCGACAGGTCCGTGCCCAGGAAATTCATTTCCGTGGAGCCTTCGAGGGCGACCCGCAGTTCGGAACCTG
Source organism: Candidatus Poriferisocius sp. (assembly GCF_965208475.1). GTDB lineage: Bacteria > Actinomycetota > Acidimicrobiia > Acidimicrobiales > Bin134 > Poriferisocius. The sequence continues at coordinate 3,058,719 of NZ_OZ242338.1, forward strand.
ACGCCAAATACTCCGGGTTGAATGTCCGGTCGGGAAAATCGGGGTTGGGTACCGCCGCAGTGTCCCCGAACGGCAGACGCCAACCTACATGGTTGCCCAGATCGCTGACCCGCCGTGTGAGCCCGCGAATCAGACGGAAAAGCACGAAGAACACTGGGAGCTGGGCCAACATGGGCAGACAACTGCCCAGAGGATTCACATTGTTGGCCTGATATAGCCGCATCATCTCTTCGTTCATCCGCTGGCGGTCGCCCTGGTACTGCGACTGAAGCTTCTTGACCTCAGGCTGAAGGGCCGTCATCCGAAGCATGGAGCGGGTGGTATAGAACGTGAGCGGCGTTAGAACCAGCATCACCGTGAGGGTGAACAGCATGATGGCGATGCCGTAACTGCTTCCCAGCGTGTAATAGACCGCTAGCAACCAAGCTAGGCCGTCGAACAAGGCGTCAAACATCAGCCGCCACCTCGGTTGCGGTGGGGTCAGGGGAGAGGCGGCCGCTGGCATCGGGCACCGGGTCCCAGCCGGTCGGCGCCCCGGGGCGACATCTGATCAGGCGACGCAAGCCCAGCCATGCACCCTTGGCCGCGCCATGCACCTCCACCGCCTCGACTGCATAGTAAGAGCAGCTCGGCACATACCGGCAAGGGCTCGGGCGATGGTCGGTGGCGCGCTGGTACACCGTAATCAGGCCTTTCACCGCACGAGCACCCAAGCCCATGCTCCAGTTCCTCTCCTCGTGATCGCCCGGTCTCACAAGACAACCCGGTCCAATTTGGCCAGACACACCGCCAACGAATCCCGCAGGTCAACGTAGGCATAGCTCTTGGCACCGCGCTGAGTGCCAATTAGGTATAGGCCATTTGGCAGACCATCGGGAGCATTTCGATCCAGGTCTCTCACAATCTCTCGCAAGCGACGGCGGGTCGTGTTTCGCATTACCGCGGTTCCCATCCGCCGAGGCAACGCATAAGCCACTTGGGCCGCGCCGAGGGAAGGCTCGGGCACGAATCGGACCCAGAGCTGTCCCTGGCTGGCACGAACACCTTCGGCACCCAACCGAGCGAACGCATCGCGTCCCCTGAGCCGGTCAATCAGGCCGACAGCCTTTTGCGGCCGCGGCGGCGACGAGCACTGATAATCGCCCGCCCGCTCTTCGTCATCATTCGATGCCGAAAGCCGTGACGCCGGGCCCGGCGCTGCACATTCGGCTGATACGTGCGCTTCACTAGTTCCTCCAAGGCCGGGGTGACATCGTCATCGAGACCGCCCTACCAGCGCCTCCCGTCTCCCGGCGTTCGCCCTACGCTACGGCCTCTCTGAGCATGACGACAACCAATGAGCCCCCGATGTCAACATCAGCCACCTGAACGACAATCACAACATTACCAACGCAAGCCCCTGACCTGCCGAAACTTTGCCTAACGCCCGTGCACATGCTCAGCCTGGGTGCTACAGTCCTGTGCTCCAGTCGAGAAGGTGCCAACTTGGTTGGGAACAACAAAGCAAGTCGTAAGTTATCCACAATTTGTACACATTTGTGGATATTACTTTTCAATCTTTTGGAGTTGCCATCAAATGGTGTCAGCAACACTTCTCTGGACTTCCTGCGCCAACAGTATTCGCACTCAAGTCCCCGACGCGGTGTGGCAATCAACTTTCAATCCAGCAAAGCCAACATCCCTTGTCGAAGATGTACTCGAACTCACCGTTCCGAATACTATAATCAAAGATCGGCTAGAAGGTGAGTACTTTGAAGTATTGCGCAAAGCATTAGCTAATTCTAACGCAACCCACATAACGCTAAAGATTAGCACCGACCAAGGTCCAAATAGTCAAGCGAGTCCCGATATAACGTTGTCACCTCCGAGTTCTATTCCCGAGGTCGCTAGTCCTCTCGTTGAGAACAAAACAAACAATACACTCCATCCGAATTATGTATTTGATAAGTTTGTAACCGGACCGTCTAATAGATTTGCCCTTGCTGCTGCTTTGTCCGTCGCTGAGACTCCAGGCAAATCGTACAATCCATTATTCATTCACGGACATGCTGGCCTAGGCAAAACTCATCTTCTTCAAGCCATTGGGCACTACGTTAAAGATCACTATGCCAATGACTCGCGTCATCCCATTGAAAAGGTTCTCTATGTCTCCACAGAAACCTTCCTCAATCAATTCGTTGATGCTATTCGAACAAATACTCGTAGTTATTTTAAACGTAACTATCGCGAAGTTGATGTACTTCTCGTGGACGATATTCAGTTCCTGGAAGGCAAAGAAGGTTTGCAGGAAGAGTTCTTCCATACTTTCAACTCACTTCATGAAGTAAACAAGCAAATAGTCCTTACGAGTGATCGACCTCCTGATGCAATAGCAACACTCGAAGATCGGATGACCAGCCGATTCAAAATGGGTCTCCTAACTGATATCCAGCCACCCGACTTGGAAACTAGGCTAGCTATTCTGAGGAAAAAAGCAGAGCAGTCCAATTTCACTATTGACGACGATGTTCTGACATTTATTGCTAGTAATATCAAAGACAATATTCGAGAATTGGAGGGAGCACTCACCAGGGTAACTGCCTACGCTAGTTTTAATGACAAACCCCTCAGTCTCGACCTTGCGCAGTTTATTTTGCGAGATATAACTGCACGTCGGGAACCCCAGCTTGTGACCTCTGATATCATCTTGCAAGCTACCTCAGAACTCTTTGGCTTTGCCATTGAAGATATTGTCGGCCCTCGGCGTCAACGACCGCTCGTCAAGGCTCGTCAAGTATCCATGTATGTCTTTCGAGAATTGACTGATCTAAGCTACCCCGACATAGCTCGCGTCTTTGGTGGGAGAGATCATACAACCGCCATCCACGCCATCCAGAAAATTACCACGCAAATGGCAGAACAACCGGAGACATTCAACCAGGTTACCGGCTTGATCCAAAGAATCAAAAATGCCTAGGCCACAGTGCTGGGGATTTATGCGGCGTCAAGTTGGGGAAAATCCTATGATCCCTGGGGACTGCGCTAACACAATCCACAGAGTCTCTCTGTCGCCCCTACAACGTTCCCCTGTCTGGGGAAAGCCACTCGTAAGGCAAAGGCCGATTGACCTGGGGAAACGTACTTTTTCCACATTTCCACCGACCTACTGCTGCTAGCAGCATAAATATATAAATAGACATAGAAAGCGAGCAAACCTGTGAAATTTCGATGCGAGCGGGATGCCCTCCTTGAAGCATTGACAACCACTGGCCGGGCCGCTGGCACCAGGGGAGGGTATCAACTTGTGCTATCCGGCGTGCATATGGCGCTGTCTGGTGACGACTTAACCCTGACGGCAACCGATCGGGAACTGACCATTACCGTGCATCTGAAGGTTGCGGGAGCGATGGACGGGGAGACCGTTGTAACCGCTCGGTTGATTAGTGATGTTGTACGGTCACTTGATGCTGGTGCGGTCAACGTGGAAGTGAATGATGGGGGAATTGACGTTGAGTCGGCTCGTTCTTCATTTTCACTGCAAACCATGAGTGCTGAAGATTTTCCGAAGATGACTGCTCTTGAAGATGAGCCGGTTGTGTTGGAGGCGGGGAACCTAACAGCGGCATTGCGTCAGGTTGTCAAAGCCGCTTCGACTGATGAGTCTCGACCGGTGTTGACTGGTGTCCTCTTATCAGCAGAACAGGGAGGGCTTCGCATGGTGACGACAGATTCTTACCGCCTGGCTCTATGTGACCTTCCTGAATTGGAATTGCTGGGTTCGGAGCCAAGCGTGTTGGTTCCATCACGATCTATTCAAGAAGTTCTTCGATTGCTTGAAGATTCGGATAACATCACCTTGAGATTCAGCGATCGTGAAGCGTCGTTTGGTATCGGTTCTATAACGGTGGCCACTCGGCTCATAGAGGGAGAGTTTCCTAGCTATCAAGGCCTAATTCCAACGCATCAGCCAAATCGACTGACAATGAACCGTGAGAGTCTTATCAGTGCGGTACGACGAGTGCGGCTGATGGCTCAAGATTCAACTCCAATACGTTTGGACATGTCATCTGCTGGGTTAGACTTGTCGGCCACAACACAAGATGTTGGAGCAGCCCGAGAACAGATGGACGCGGTGTATGAAGGCGAAGACCTTACAGTGGCATTCAATCCTGAGTATTTGCTGGATGGAGCGGAAGCTGCGACTGGCGAAGAAGTTGTATTGAATACGGTGGATGCTCTCAAGCCAGCAGTTCTACGTATACCAGAATCTGAGGATTTCTTATACCTGTTGATGCCAGTACGAATCAACTGAAGGTGCGCTTCACTAAGCTATGGCTATCTGATTTCCGGAGTTATTGCCAGCTTGACTTGGACTTGCCTACGGGAACCAGCTTGTTTGTTGGTGCCAATGGCGAAGGGAAAACCAATCTTCTCGAGGCTATTTTTTACCTGGCTACTATGGGATCATTTAGGGTGAGTACGGTGTCAGCGTTGGTCAGAACTGATTCTACCGTCTCTGAGGCGGTTGTTAGAGGGGAAGCTCTAGCCGGCGAGCGGAAACTGTTGATAGAGGCCGCTATACGGCACCATGGTCGTTCCCACTTTCAGATGAACAGGCAACGGGTGCGACGGCGGGAATTGCTAGGACGCATACCGGTGTCGGTGTTCATGCCCGAGGATCTGACCTTGGTCAAAGGCAGCCCGAACGATCGACGACGATACTTGGACGATGCGTTGGGGCAGATGGAACCCCGGCTGGACGCGGTTAGGTCGGAGGTTGAGAACATTTTGCGTCAACGAAACGCTCTTCTCCGAGGGGCGGGGGGTCGGCTGAGTGCCGATGTGGGAACGACGTTGGAGGTTTGGGACGACAAGCTTGCCGAAGCAGCCGAAGAGCTTGTCGACGCCCGCAGGATGCTGGCGATGCGGCTTGGTCCGAGGGCAGCGGCCGCCTATGGAGAGATTGCGGGGGAGATGTTGCCTCTGGAAATGAGCTATGAGTGTGCCTGGCAGGGGGAAGGGTTGGGCGAGGCGCTCAAACGGGCCCGGAGCGAAGATCTGCGCCGAGGAGTTAGCACGGTGGGTCCTCATCGAGACGACCTCTCGTTGATGCTTGATGGAAGACCGGTCCGTACCCATGCCTCGCAGGGCGAACAGCGTTCCCTGGCGTTGGCACTGCGTCTAGCTGTGCATCGCGAATTGGCCGAGGCGGTCGGCCAATCTCCGGTGCTGTTGCTTGACGATGTGTTCTCAGAATTGGACCCCGGCAGATCGCGGGGTGTGCTGCGGGCATTGCATTCCGAGCAGACCCTTCTCACCTCTGCTGGTGATTTGCCCGCTGACATCTCTTATGACGCCCGCTTCCGGGTAACTGCTGGCCGGGTGTACCGCGAAGTGTGACCTGGGGCGGTGCGTTGACGTGAGAGCAGGTTGACAGGGTGGGGTGGGAACCATTGCACGAGCCTTCCGGCCCCAAGCGGATAGGAGAGGCTCTCGACCAGGTGGCCTACCGGTTGAGAGCGCCCCGAGCCCAGGTATTGGCGGCGGTGTTCGAGGCGTGGGAAGAACTGGTGGGCACGGTGATGGCGGCCCACGCGTCGCCGGTGCGCCTCGTCGACGGGGAGTTGGTTGTGGCAGTTGACGACCCCGCGTGGGCTACGGAAATGAAGTTCTTCAGCTCGGACCTCATAGATCGGATCAATGCGGTCGCCGAGCAAGAAGCCGTCAGTTCTCTGACCGTCAGGGTCCGACCGCGATGATCCCGTGGAGAAGCCGGCGGGCAGGTCTCCGGTGAGTCAAATGGAGAGCGTCAACTGGTAGAATTGCACCATACGGGACAGGGCATTCGGCTGGTCTGGTCGCGAAGCGAGCAACCTGGCAAAGACACCTGTCCAATCTACCAACGAGGCCCGTTTAGCAGGGCAGAAAAGCCAGGTCGTGACAGACACGTCTGAGTCTTATAGAGCTGAAGACATAACTATCTTGGAAGGCCTCGACGCGGTGAGGACGCGTCCGGGCATGTATATCGGTTCCACCTCGGTGACTGGGTTGCACCACTTGGTCTACGAAGTGGTGGACAACGCCGTTGACGAGGCGATGGCCGGCTACTGCTCGACCATCGAGGTGACCCTTCTGGCCGACGGCGGCTGCGAGGTGCGAGACGATGGACGTGGCATTCCGGTTGATGCCCATCCCCAGCACCCCGATATGAGCGCGGTGGCCGTCGTGCTCACGCTATTGCATGCGGGCGGCAAGTTCGGCGGCAACGGTTACAAGGTATCGGGAGGCCTGCACGGGGTGGGGGTGTCGGTGGTGAACGCCCTGTCGACTCGGCTGGAAGTGGAAATCGACCGGGACGGCTGGCGACACTCGATGACATTCGCCAACGGCGGGGAGATCGCTGAGGAGCTTCGTGTGGTCGGCGACAGCCCCGACGGCCGTACCGGCACAACAGTTCGCTTCTGGCCCGATGAGAGCATCTTCGACGATGTGCGGTTCCGAGCCCAGGCTCTGGTGGAGCGACTCCAGATGATGGCGTTCTTGAACCGCAATCTGGAGATCAAGTTCCGAGACTTGCGCTCTGACGGCACTGGAGGCACCGAGTGGACGGTGTACTGCTACCAAGACGGCATCAGCGACTTTGTCCGCGAGGTGAACAGCTCGAAAGACGCGTTGTTCGACGAGGTCGGCTTCTTCTCTCAGCAAGACGGCGGGGACGAGGTCGAGGTGGCTTTCCAGTGGAACACGGGCTACAACACCGACGGCCTGCACTCCTTTGCCAACGGCATCAACACCGTTGAGGGAGGCATGCATGAGGAGGGTTTCCGCAAGGGACTCACCAGAGTGGTCAACGACTATTGCCGAGCCAAGGGTCATTTGAAGGAAAAAGACGACAACCTGGCCGGCGAAGATATCCGGGAGGGTTTGACGGCCATTGTGAGCGTGAGGCTGCGGGAGCCGCAATTCGAGGGCCAGACCAAATCCAAGCTGGGCAACGCCTCGATTCGCTCGCTGGTGGAGCGGGCCACCAACGAGAAGCTGGCTGAATGGTTGGAGGAGAACCCGACCGATGCCCGCAAGATCGTGGTCAAGTGCCTCCAGGCCCAAAAGGCCCGTCTAGCGGCTCGACAGGCTCGCGATGCCACTAGGCGAAAATCGGCATTGGACGGAGCGGGATTGCCCGGCAAGCTGGTCGACTGCACCTCCACCAATCGAGATGAATGCGAGCTGTTCATTGTGGAGGGCAACTCGGCAGGCGGCTCGGCCAAGGACGCCCGCGACCCCAAGAACATGGCCATACTGCCCATCCGGGGAAAGATCTTGAATGTAGAGCGGGTCCAGGCTGACCGAATGCTCCGCAATACGGAGATCCAAGCCCTGGTGGCGGCAATAGGAGCGGGGTTCGGCGACGAGTTCGATATCGCGGAGAGCAACGGCACCAAGGACACGGATGAACGCGAGCGAGAAGACGAGAGCCGAGTTCGCTACGGAAAGGTGATCCTTTTGGCCGATGCCGATGTGGATGGCAGCCACATCCGCACCCTGTTGCTTACCTTCTTCTACCGGCAGATGCGCAAACTGGTGGTGAGGGGACGCGTGTACATCGCCCAGCCCCCGCTCTACTCAACAGAAGTCGGACGGTCGAAGATCTACCTGAAAGACGACCACGCCAAAGAGGCCTTCCTGGCGGAGAATCCCAAGCACAGCGCGGACTTCCAGCGGCTCAAGGGCCTTGGCGAGATGGACGCGGAGGAGTTGTGGTCTACCACCATGGACCCCACGCAGCGCACGTTGCTGCGAGTCTCGGTGGAACAGGCCGCCGCGGCCGACGATGTGTTCTCCAAGCTAATGGGGGAAGACGTTCAATCGCGTAAACGGTTCATCCAGACCAACGCCAAAGACGTCCGTTTTTTGGACATATGACCGCCAAGGAATCCCGTGCCCGACGAGATTGATACCTCTCACGAGCCTGAACAGCCGTCGAGTGGCACGGTCCAGGACATCGATATCCAGACCGAGATGGAGCAGTCTTTCTTGGACTACGCCATGTCGGTCATCACCGCTCGGGCGCTTCCCGATGTGCGAGACGGACTGAAGCCGGTACACCGTCGCATTCTCTGGGGCATGTACGACCAGGGGCACCGGCCCAATCGCCCGTATGTGAAGTGCGCCCGAGTGGTGGGCGATGTGATGGGCAAGTATCACCCCCACGGCGACCAGGCCATCTACGACGCCTTAGTGCGGCTCGGGCAGGGCTTCTCGCTGCGCCACCCCCTGATCGACCCCCACGGGAACTTCGGTTCTCCCAATGATCCGCCGGCGGCGATGCGCTACACCGAGTGCCGACTCCACGAGCTGGCCATGCGGCTGCTGGACGGCATCGACGAGCAGACCGTCGACTTCGCCGACAACTTCGACTCCACTGAACACGAGCCGGTAGTGCTCCCGTCGCGGTTTCCCAACCTGCTGGTGAACGGCAGTCAGGGGATCGCGGTGGGAATGGCCACCAACATCCCGCCTCACAACCTAGGTGAGGTAATCGACGCGGTGAACCACCTCCTGGAGAATCCTGAGGCCACCACCGAGGAGTTGATGGAGTTCGTGAAGGGCCCTGATTTCCCCACCAGGGGCCGCATCATGGGCTTCCAGGGCATCCGGGACGCCTATACCACCGGCCAGGGGACCATAAAGGTTCGGGCATTGGCCGAAATTGTAGAGAGCGGCGCCAAGACCAGCATCGTGGTCACCGAGATTCCGTACCAAACCAGTGCGGAGGTGATCGAGGAGAAGGTGGCTGATCTGGTGAACCGACGGGTTATCGACGGGATCCGCCAGATCCACAATGAGTCGGCCAAGGGGCAGACGAAGTTGGTGTTCGAATTGAAGAGGGATGCCCCTGCCCTGGTAGTGCTCAACAACTTGTACAAATACTCGCCGCTGCAAACCAGTTTCCCGGCGAACATGGTGGCGCTGGCCGACGGTGTGCCCCGAACCATGACGCTGCGCGACTGCCTGGCGGCCTATGCCGGCCATCAGCAGGAAGTTGTGCGTCGCCGCACTGAGTTCCGTTTGGACGAGGCCCGACGCCGAGAGCACATCCTCGAAGGACTGGTGCGGGCGGTGGAAATGATCGATGAGATCATCGCCGCCATTCGGGCTTCGGCGAACCGGGCTGCGGCCCGAACCACGCTCATGGGCGAGCAGTTCGAGTTCAGCGAGATTCAGGCCAATCACATTCTCGATATGGCCCTGGGACGGCTTACCCAACTCGGAACCCAGGAACTGAACGACGAACTGGCCGAGAAGCGGGCTCTGATCGTCGAGTTGGAGGCCATTCTGGCCGACCCCGCCAAGCTGCGAGCGGTGATTCGGGAAGAGTTGCTCGAGGTGAAGAAGAGCTACGCCAATGAGCGCCGCACCCAGATCATGGCCGGCGAAGGCGATTTCAATATCGAGGATCTGATCGACGACGAGGAATTGATCTTCAGCCTCAGCGCAGCCGGCTACGTGAAGACGGTGGTGCCCGACGAGTTCAAGACCCAGGGTAGGGGAGGCAAGGGGGTTATCGGCGCCAACTTGAAGGACGGGGACTACATAGCCACGCTCATCCACACCAGCGCCCACGCCTATCTGATGTTCTTCACCAGCATGGGGCGGGTATACCGCCTCAAGGTCCACGAAGTGCCTCGAACGAGCCGCACTGCTCGCGGCATGGCCGTCGTGAACTTGCTCCACCTGGCACCCGAAGAAACCATCTCGGCAGTGATCGACACCCGAGACTACGAGACAATGCGCTATCTGCTGTTCGTGACCCAGCGGGGAGTAGTGAAGCGGACTCGTTTCTTGGAGTACGACAAGACGCGCACCCGAGGCCTCATTGCCATCAACCTGAAGGAGGGTGACGAACTGGTGAGGGTTTTGGCAACCGGGGGCTCCGACGATGTCTGTTTGGTGAGCGCCGCAGGACAGCTCATGCGTTTCTCCGAAACCGAAGTCCGGTCTATGGGGCGGAATGCTGCCGGCGTAAGGGGAATGAGGCTCCGAGGTGATGACGTGGTGGTGGCGGCCAGTGCAGTGCAGCCCGGCGACGAGATGCTGTTGGTTACCGACCAGGGGTTTGGCAAGCGGATGCCGCTCAACGAGTTTCGGGCCAAGCATCGTGGCGGATTGGGGATGAGGGCAATGCGGATGATGGACGGCCGGGGAACGGTGGTGGCTGCCCGAGTAGTCACCTCTGAAGACGAGGTGTTCGTGGTTGCGTCCAACGGAGTCACCATTCGAATACCGGTTTCTTCCATATCGGTAAAGGGGCGACAGGCTTCAGGGGTACGAGTGATGAGCCTGGCCGAGGATCAGCTGGTAGCCGCGGTGGCACCGGTGTTGTCCACCGTGGAAGACGAAGAGTAGCCTTTTCTGAGTTGAATCTTCCCCTCTACATGACATGGGAGCAGTGTTGTGCGCGAGCGGGGATCGATCTCGGTATTGGGCGTGGGTGTGTTGGCGTTGATTGGAATGGCAGCCATGTTGCTGGGCCAGTTGGGTGCCGATGCCGTTCGACAGGCACGGGCGACCGCAGTGGCTGATGTGGTGGCGATGGCCGCGGTCGCCGAACCGCATGCGGCTGCGAGGGTCGCAACCGCCAACCGGGCAGACTTGGTTTCGTCGAGGAGGGAGGGTTTTCAGACTGAGGTGGTGGTTCGCCGCGATGGGGTGATGGCAACGGCGAGGGCCGAACTGCTTCCCCTCGGGTGGTGGCGGTGCCAGTCTCTTGCCGCCGTCGATCCCGTACACTTCGAGTCGTGTCCATCGACCCCGGGCGGGTGAGCGACCCGTCAGCTTCGCCGTTGCCGAGTCCGGCAGCGGCGCGACCTCCCGTGAGGGTGACGCCGAGGGAATACCGGCGTGCGGTGCGGTTGCAGGCCCGCAAGGTGCGCCGAGTGGTCCGGCACATCGAACCTTGGTCGGTATTGAAGATCTCATTGCTGTTCTATGGGTGCTTGTGGGTGATCGTCATGCTGGCCGGGGTGATGCTGTGGAGCATCGCGGTGGGTTCGGGCACGGTGGATGACACCGAGTCGTTCATCGAGGAACTTTTCGCGCTGCAAGAGTTCAAGTTCAACGCCAGCCAGATATTCCGGGGCTTTGCCGTGGGAGGACTGGTGTTGGTGGTGGCGGGCACGTTCTTCAATGTCTTGCTGTGTGTGCTGTTCAATCTCATCAGCGACCTGACGGGGGGAATGAGGGTTACGGTTATCGAGGAGGAGACGGCCCGCCAACGTCCCCGGACTCGCCCTGCTCGATTTCGTTGGCCTATCTGGGCTGCCCGTAAGTAGGCTTGCCGTCCGGTTGCGGGGCTATAGCTCAGTCGGTTAGAGCGCACCCCTGATAAGGGTGAGGTCGCTGGTTCGAATCCAGCTAGCCCCACAGCGGCATCTTCGCTATTTCGTGACCTGCTCCTTCTGTGGCCCGACCCTCTTGCTAATGGGCGCCCACGGCGTTGTCAGGGTTCGTTAGGATGAGATTTGTGAAGGTTCTGCGAAGAGCACTGGTTGCTTTGGCCGGGGCGGCTGCTATTGCGGCCATTTTGCGTGCTCGGGGAACCGGGGGCGTACCGCCTCAGTCGGGCGGGTGGCGCCAGATCAGCGGCAGCAACAGATCTTGAAACGCTTCTCCTGAGCAGCATGGACATCTTGGTGGTCGGCGCGGGCGTGGTCGGCGCCGGAGTGGTGATGCGCCTGGCCGGCTCGCCGTCTCTTTCGGCTGGCCGGGTGGCGGTCACCGATCGGAACCCAGATCGTGCTTGGCATTTGTCGAAAAAGCACGGACCTTCCGTGACTGTGGGCAGCTTGGACGATCCGGCAGATGTAGTGGTGCTAGCCACCGCATCCGGCAGCCAAGCCCGCCTGGCTCGTCGATTTCTCGGCAGCGGCCGGGTGGTGCTGGCCTCGTCTGACTCGGTGTCTGATGTGCGACGGCTGCTGGGCATGAACGGGGCGGTTCAACAGCAGAGATCGCTGGTGGTGGCCGGGGTGGGCATGGCGCCTGGTTTGAGCGACGTTCTGGCCGTTCGGGCGGCGGAGGAAATCGACGAAGTGACGGAAGTACACGTCGCCAAGTTCGGCACCGGTGGGCCCGCTTGTGCCCGCCAACACCACAGGGCATTGAGCTCTTTGGCGTTGGAATGGCGGGCGGGGTGGAAGCAGCGGCCCGGTGGTTCGGGCCGCGAGCTGTGCTGGTTCCCTAGCCCGGTGGATGCGGCCGACTGCTATCGGGCCGCGTTGCCCGATCCGATGCTGCTGGTTCGCAGGTTCAGCCGGGCAGATCGGATTACGGCCCGTATGGCGGCCACTCGGAGGGATCGCCTCAGCTCTTGGTTGCCGATGCTGCGGCCGCCGCATCCGGAGGGGAAGCTGGGCGCGGTCAGGGTAGAAGTGAGAGGGCAGAGGGATGGGGCTTGGTGCGGGCGGATACTGGGGGCTTCGGCGGCGCCGGGGTTTGCGGCGGCAGCCGTTGTGACGAGCGTTCTGGAGTTGATTGGGGCGGGGAAAGTCTCTGGGACTGGAGTGGTGGGATTGTCGGAGATTGTGGATGCGGGGGAGTTCTTGGAGGTGCTTGAGGGGCAGGAGGTTGTTTGTGAGGAATTCGCTGGGGCTTAGCTGGAGCGGAGTCGGTTGAGGAGTTGATCGTGGATGGCCCCGTTGGTGGCGAGCCAGTCGCCGGCCTCGGCGGTGGTAGCGCCGTTCCACTGGGTGATTTGGCCGCCGGACTCGGGGATTATGACCAGCATGGGGGCTATGTCCCAGAGGTTTAGGCCGGGGTCGATCATGGCCTCGGTTCGGCCGGTGGCCACCAGGACGTAGCCGTAGCCGTCTCCCCAGGTGCGCATTCGGGCGCCGGTGCGGCTCACCCGGTCGAAAGCGCCTTCGGGCCACCATTCGAAGCCCGATGCGCACAGATAGGACCGGGCCAGCTCGGTTTGAGGGCTCACCTGACAGGGACGGCCGTCGTGGTAGCAGCCCAGGCCGCGGCCCGCCCAGACCGTTTCATCAAGGCCGGGTACGGCGGAGACGCCGATGGCCGGGCCGTGCTGGTCGATCATGGCCAGCAGCGTGGTGTAAAGAGGCACCCCGCGGACGAAACTACGAGTACCGTCGATGGGGTCGATGATCCAGGTCCGCCCCGATGTGCCCTGTTCTGCGGGGTACTCCTCGCCGATCACGGCGTCATCGGGGAACCTCTTGGCCAAGGCCTCCCGAAGAAACGCCTCGGCCACCTGGTCGGCATCGGTTACCGGCGAGCCGTCGCCCTTGCGGCGAACCGACAGATCGTGGTCGTTGAACCAGCCCAGCGTGAGCCGCCCGGCTTCGCGAGTCAGCTCAACGGCCTCATTCAGCAGTTCGGCGGCTACCGATTCAGCCGATCTGGGGTCGGTCATCCGAGGATGCCCTGATCCCGCAGGGCAGCTAGTCGGTCGCTGCTCAATCCCAGTACCTCGCTCAGGACCTCATCGGTCTGCTGGCCGACGGTGGGGGCGTGGGCGGGGACGGGGAGTTCCTCGTCGAAGAACTTGACCGGCAGGGGAAGCTGCTCGCAGCCCACCTCATCGACGGAGAACAGTGGCAGCCGATCTTGGAACTGCGGGTCGTCGACCACGTTCTTGGCGTTGTTCACCGGGGCGATGGGGGTGTTTACCCGGTCGCCGAACTCCAGCCATTCTGCACTGGTCTTGGTGCGGAAAATGTCCCGCAGCTCCCGTTGCAATTCCAGATTTCCCCGGGCATGGTCGGCGTACTTCGACCCTGGCCAGCGGTCGAACAGGTCCATTCGATTTAGGGCTTCGCAGAAGTTGCGCCAGAAGGCCTGTTCTGAGGCCATGAACAGCACGTGACCGTCGGACGACTCGTACATCTGGTAGCGGACGCCCTCCCACATGCCGGCCAGGCCCGGCGCCCGACGCTCGTAGTCATCCGACGGGTTGCCGGTCACCTCGTCTTCGGGGCGCTCGTAGGCTTTCCAGGTCTCGATGCGGTACCAGTCCATGTAGGCGGCCGCGTCGGACTGGGCCAGCTCCAACCGGCAGCCCTCGCCGGTGTCTCGAGCCCGGATGATGCCGGCGCAGACCGCAAGCGCACCGATGAGGGGGGCGATGTTGATGCCGATGTTGGGCATTTCCGGGATGCGGCAGAATCCGTCATCGTCGTAGGCGGGAGGGATGAGCCCGGCCCAGGTGTCGTAGGCGATGCCGTGGCTGGGCATGTCCTTGTAGGGGCCGGTCATGCCGTATCCGCTGATGGTGGCGAACACGATCTTGGGGTTCACTTCCTTGAGCTGCTCATAGCCCAAGCCCCGCCGCTCCAGCGCGCCGGGCCTCATGGCCTCGACCACCGCGTCGGCGTTGCGGGCCAAATCCAGGTAGAGCTCAACGCCCTCGGGCTGGCGCAGATCGAGCACGATGCTGCGTTTGCCCCGGTGGGTGTGCAGATGCAGCAGCGACACCCCGTTGACGATGGGCCATGTCATCTGGCGGATGTAGTCGCCTTGCGGGGGCTCCACCTTGATGACATCGGCGCCCATGTCGGAGAGGAACGTGGTCAAGAATCCGGGGCCGAGCAGCGAGCTCTCGATGACCCGAACACCGGCAAGGGGAGGAGACGCGTGGCTCATGCCTGCATCCCTCCATCGACCCTGAGAACGATTCCGTTGCAGTAACTGGCGTCGTCGCTGGCCAAAAAGGCAAAGGCCGACGCTAGCTCAGAAGGGTCGGCGGGGCGGTCGAAGGGCAGGATGCGGCTCATGATTGCGAGGTCCACGTTCTCCGGGGGGGTGAATTGGTTGGCGATCGGGGTTTCGACGCCGCCGGGTGCGATGCAGTTCACCCGAATCCCCGAGCGCCCATTGGTGATGGCCATGGTTTGGGTGAGGGCGATCACCCCGCCCTTGGAGGCCGAGTAGGCGGAGCTCCAGGGCTGGGCGTTGGTGCCGGCGGTGGACGCGGTGTTCACAATGTTGCCCTGGGACTCGAGCAGGTGGGGCAAGCAAGCCTGGGACATGAAGAAGGTGCCGGTGAGGTTCACCCCGATAATCCGGTTCCATGCTTCGGGGGTCTCGTCTTCGTCTTTGGCGAAGTGGCCGAGTCCGGCGATGTTGCACAGGATGTCGATGCGGCCGCAGGCATCGATCACCTGAGCGACGGAGGGGCTGATGGCCTCCAGGTTGAGCAGGTCTAGCTGGATGGCCAGGTCCACGTCGCTCACCGGGTCGCGGTCGATGCCCACCACCGTTCCACCCTCGGAGCGAAACCGGGCCGCGGTGGCGGCCCCGATGCCGGAAGCCGCCCCGGTGACAACGGCGATCTTGTTCTCAAATCGATTCATGCCCAAAGCATGGCCTATTGAGCGGGTCGTCGATACATCAAAGAGCAGGGCGGGACTTGGACGGGCGGGCGCTCGGCCTGTCGGTCACAGGGGCAAGCCGGCCACCACCGCCCGAGAGGGTGCCTCGATGATTCCGGTCAACATGTCCACCAAGTTTGCCGCGTACATGTCGTGGTCGGTGGCCAAGGGCTCGTCGGCCTCGATCCGCCGGGCCCTCTCGGCCAGGGAGGCGGTCATGAGCTGGATCATGCCGAGCACCCGCTCGTCGCGTTGATCTTTGTCGCTGACGGCGGCCTGGTCTCGCAACAGCCGCAGGATGGCGTTGAGGTTGGCCGGAACGTGGGTGGGATCGAAATCCCAGCGGCTGAACTCGGCGCTGAGCTGGGCCACAATGCGCAGGTAGCACCTTCCGCTGGGGGTGGACAGGCGCCAGGTGAGGGGTTGGATCAGAGCCTCGATGAGAGCGGGGGTCTGATCATCGTCCAAAGCAGCCCAAACGTCGCCTCTGTCTCGGTCGATGGGCTCGCCGTGCTCCCGCAGGATGGCGTCGAGCACCCCCCGGCGAGAGCTGAAGTGGTAGGTGAGCGCCGAGCTGTTCTTTTGCCCGGCGGCAGCCACGATGTCTTGTACCCGCACCCGCCAGATGCCCTGGTCGGCGAACAGGCGCTCGGCCTCGGCGAGTAGCCGGTTTCGAGTTTCGGTGGCGTCGCGCGGCACTGCCGCTGCTCCTTGGCTCGGTCGGGCTACTTGCCGTGGCCCAGGGGCAATATGGCGGATTCGGGGATGAGCTCCACGTCGATGCCGTCGGGCAGCGGGAACTCGAAGTCGGGATAGCGGCGCTGGGCTGTGGCCCGGTAGCGGTCGGTGGAGTGGATCGGGTCGGGGTCGTATTCGGGGATCACCTTGGTGCCGAACACCTCGAGCATCTCGTCGATCTCTTCGTGCTCCATGCCCTCGCCGGGCAGGCCGAACGCCACCTGGTCGCAGCCGACCGTCTGGTAGCGGGCCACCTGCTCGCACACTTCTTCAGGATTGCCGCACAGCATGTAGCCGCCGGCAATGGCCCCATCGAGCATCTCGTCGGTCCACTCGATCTGCCGGGGAGTGGACGGCCAAGTGATGGCGTCGGGAGACTTGGGCATGGTGTCGTGGTAAAGGTTCACCATGGTGACGAGATAGCCCCGGCCCTTGGACTTGGCGATCTCCCGGGCCCGATCCCGGTCTTCCAAGCAGATAACGGCGTTGGTCATCATCACGTTGTCGTTCTTGAACTGGCCGATCTGCTCAACTGGGCTCTGGATGGCCTCCTTGTAAGCCTCAATACGGTCCTTGAGGTTGAAGATGGGCTCGAAGTTGAAGGCGATGGCGCCGATGCCCATCGACCCGGCCTTGGCGAACGTGGGGGGGTTGCCGCACGCCACCCAGATGGGGGGATGGCCGTGGCCGTGGGGCTTGGGCAGCACGTTGTGGGGCTTGGGCACCGAGAAGTGCTCGCCCTCGAAGCAATAGTCGCGCTGCTCCCACATGCGGGGGATCTCGCGGACGACCTCGTCCCACATCGACTTGGTCTCGGGCGGGGTGAGACCGCCGAAGGTGGCCACCTCATGGCTCCCCGCGCCGCGGCCGGTGCCGAACTCGAAGCGATTCTCTGTGATGTGGTCGAGCATGGCGGCCCGCTCGGCGATGCGCACCGGGTGCTCCTTGGCGGTGGGCAGGCTGGTGATGCCGGTGGACAGGTGGATGCGCTCGGTTTTTGCGGCCACATAGCCCATGACTGGGGCGGGGGCCGACATGTGGCTGTACTCCGTGAGGCAGTGGTGCTCGCCGAACCAGGCGTATTTCCAGTTGTACTTGTCGGCGGTGATGACATAGTGGGCCTCGCGCATCAATGCGGTGTGCTCCGCCTCGGTGTCGTGGGCTGCCGGCCCGGGGATGTAGCCGTTGACGAAAACGCCGAACTCCATGGTCTCCTCCGCGTCTGTTGGATGTTGCAGTGGTTTCTAATGGAAGCTATTAGAAACTGTCAAATTAGGAGTTCCCCACCTGGCGCCGAAGATCTTGGATCCAACTCCGAGCCTCAGTCCATGCGGTGGTGGCCGTGGTGCTCTGCTCTTCGCCTCCCCTGATGCTGGTGGGATACGAGCCGAGGAACTTCACCTCGCCGTGCTTGGCCACAATGCTGGTCAGGCAATCGGCCACCAACGCGTCGGCGACATGGCCCTCGAGGTCGATGAGGAAGCAGTAGTCGCCCAGCGCCTTTTTGGTGGGGCGCGACTCCAGTTTGGTGAGGTTGATGGAGCGGGCCGCGAACTCGGCGAGAATCCCCATGAGCGAGCCTGACCGGTCGGCTCGCTGGAATACCACGATGGAGGTCTTGTCGCAGCCCGTGGGGGCGGGCACCCCAGAACGGCCCACTGCCACGAAGCGGGTCTGATTCTCCGGGTGGTCCTCGATGTCGGCAGCGATCATGTCCAGGCTGTAGATCTCCTGAGACAAGGCGGTGCCGATGGCGGCGGCGGTCTTGTCCTTGGAGACAGCGAGATCACGGGCCGCGGCGGCGGTGGAATTGGCCGCGATCTCCTCGGCATGGGGCAGGTTTTCGGCCAAATAGCGCCGACACTGGGCGGTGGCGACGGGGAAGCTGATGACACGGCGAATCTTGTCCATTGAGGTATCGGAGAAGCCCAGCAGGTGCAGGCGAACATCGATGACCACTTCTCGCTGGATGAGCAGGTCGTGCTCGAAGATCAGGGCGTCGAGAGCCACGTTGACCGTCCCCTCGATGGAGTTTTCGATGGCGGTGAAGCCCAGTGCAGTCCGGCCGTCAGCGACGGCGCACAGAACTTCGGGGATCGACCGGCACAAGAGGTGGTCGGCTTCCGCCAGGTCGGGCTGGGTGAGGAGCGCTTCTTCGGTAAAAGTGCCCGGCGGTCCCAGGTAGGCCACTTGGCTCGCGGATCGGACAGAGGCAGTCACAAAGGGGCAGGATAGTGGGAGTGGATGAGGCCTTTGTTCGCCAATTGATGGCCAACGTGCGCGATGGCACAGTGACCCCAGACGATGCAGTCCGGCGATTGCGCCGCTTGCCGTTCGCTGATCTGGGGTTTGCCCGGGTGGATCATCATCGCAGCCTCCGGCAGGGCATGGCCGAGGTTGTGTATGGGCCGGGCAAATCGCCCAGCCAGTGCGCGGCCATAGTGGGGGAGTTATTGGACCAGCCGGGCGGGCCGGTGCTGCTGACCCGGGCGTCAGCGGAGCAGGCGGCGACCGCGGTGGACCTCTTCCCCGAGGGGGAGCGCTACGACACCACTGTGGTCTGGCGGGCGGCACCGCCGAGGCCCGAGCGGGTGGTGTTGGCTGCGGCGGGCACCGCCGATCTGCCGGTGGCCGACGAATGCGGGGTGGTGTTGGCCGCCCATGGTCTGGCCCCGCAGAGGCTGAACGATGTGGGGGTGGCTGGGATTCACCGGATTCTCGCGGAGGCTGAAGTGCTGGCGTCGGCCGATGCCGTGGTGGTGGTGGCTGGTATGGAGGGGGCGTTGGCCTCGGTGGTGGGCGGGCTGACCGCGGCCCCGGTAGTGGCGGTGCCCACTAGTGCGGGCTACGGATCTTCGCTGGAGGGTGTTACCGCGCTGTTGGCCATGTTGTCCTCGTGTGCGGCCGGGGTGACGGTGGTGGGGGTGGACAACGGGTTTGGCGCGGCCTGCGCGGTGGTGCGGATGGTCAAGTTGGCGAAGCGGGTGGCTTCGGAGGCGGAGTTGAGTGGGGCAAGCGATGTCTGATCCCGCGCGAATCGCCTGGTTCCACTGCTTCAGCGGGATCGCCGGCGACATGGCGCTGGGCGCACTGATCGACGCCGGAGCCGATTTGGCCGAAGTTCGGGACATGTGCGAACTGCTGCCCCTGGGAGGGTGGGACCTTCAAGCCCATCCCACCCAGAGGGGAGGCATCGCGGCCACTGATGTGAGGGTGATCGCCGGTGAGACGTCGGTGGTGCGCACCGCCAGCCACATCAACGCGCTCATCGGCGAGGCCAGACTGCCCGACAGAGTGGCCGATAGGGCGCTGGCGATCTTTGATGCCCTGGCGCGGGCCGAGGGCAAACTGCACCGCCGCCCCCCCGAGCAGGTGCACTTCCATGAGGTAGGCGGACTGGACGCCATCATTGATGTGGTGGGCACTTGTGCCGCGCTGGAGGTGTTGGGGGTGGAAGAGGTCCACTCCAGCGCGGTGGCGTGCGGGCGGGGAATGATTCGCAGTGCCCACGGGCGCTTGCCCAATCCCCCCCCGGCGGTGGTGGAGCTTCTGGTGGGGTGTCCTGTGTTCGGGCTGGATGTGGGATTGGAGCTGACCACACCCACCGGCGCGGCGATTCTCTCGGCGCTGGCCGAGGGGTGGGGGTCGATGCCGCCGATGACCATCTCGGCAGCCGGTTTCGGCGCCGGCGACAATCAGATGGAAGACCGTCCCAACCTCACCCAGGTGGTGGTGGGCACAATGTCGGCCACCCGCCCTGAGGGCCAGCCGGTGATGCTGTTCGAAGTAAACGTGGACGACGCCACCGGGGAGACGCTGGCTCACACGGTGGCTGCGCTGTTGGAGGCGGGGGCTCATGATGCGTGGATCACGCCGATCGTCATGAAGAAGGGGAGGCCGGCGTACACGGTGAGCGCGCTGGCTGATCCCGCGGTGGGCGACCAAGTGGCGGCAGCCCTGGCCGACGAGACCGGGTCGTTGGGGGTTCGGGGGCAGATGATCGAACGGTGGCCGCGGTCGCGGTTCGATCATGAAGTGGATGTGGACGGCCGGCGGATTCGCGTCAAGGTGGGTGCGGGGCGGGTCAAGGTTGAGCACGACGAGGCGGTGCGGGCTTCGAAGCTGCTGGGGCTGCCGGCCCGTGAGGTTGTCTCGTTGGCGGAGGAAGCCTGGCGGCGACAGGGCGATGACGAGCCGGTTGCGTAGTATCAGCCCCGTGGAGGAGGACCGGCTTTATTTTCGCCAGCTCTTGTCGGGGCGGGACTTCGCGGGTGGGGACATGATGGCCCGCCAGATGGTGAACTTCGTTTACCTGATCGGGGATCGGGAGACGGGGGAGGCCGTGGTGGTGGATCCGGCGTATGACCCGGAGGGGATTGTGGCGCTGGCCGAGGCTGACGGGATGCGGCTCACGGGGGTGTTGGCCACGCATTACCACCCGGATCATGTGGGCGGGTCAATGATGCAGTTCTCCATCACGGGCGTTGCCGAGCTGTTGGAGCTGGTGTCGGTTCCGGTGCATGTGCAGGCGGATGAGGCTCGCTATGTCGCCATGACCACCGGGTTGGAAGATGACGATCTGTGCTTGCACTCCAGTGGCGATGTGCTGTCGGTGGGGGCGGTGGACATCGAGATGATTCATACTCCGGGCCACACTCCGGGCAGCCAGTGCTTTTTGACCAACGGGCGATTGGTGGCGGGCGACACGCTGTTTTTGGAGGGTTGCGGCCGGACCGATCTGCCGGGGAGCGATCCGGCCGCGATGTATGAGAGCCTCACCCAGCGCCTGGCCCGGGTTCCCGACACGGCAACGCTGTATCCCGGCCACTTGTACTCGCCCCAGCCGTCGGCTTCGATGGGCGAGACCCGGAGCACCAACTATGTGTTCATGCCCCGTTCAGCCGAGCAGTGGCTGGCCATGTTCGGCGGGTGAGCAGGATGGTGGCACCCCCGGACAGCGATCCTCTGGCGGCTTTGGACCCTCATGTCTCCGAGCCGTTAGATGAATTGGTCCAGGCTCTCGATGTCACAGGGGTGGATGCCAGCTTGCTGGAGCTGTGCGCCGCTCGGGTCGAGCAGATGATTGGTGGTGAAGCTCTTGCTCGGACTCCCGCAGACGACCGGGAAAAGGTGGTGCTGGCGTTCACCGAGCAGTACGTGCTGGATGCCCACGGCGTGACCGACGAGCTGTGCGCGGAGTTGAACACTCATCTGTCACCCCCCGAATTGACCGCGCTCACCACCGCAATCGCCACGTTTGAGGCCTTGGCTCGCAGCCGGGCCGTGCTGAAAGGAGTCATCAAATGACCAGAATCGCCATCCCCGAAGGGGGCACATCGCTGTTCGACCACCAGCCCGAGTTGTTTGCGATGTTCAACCGGTTCTACGGCACGCTGTGGAGCGAAGGGCGGCTTGATCAAGCCACCAAGGAGGTGGGCCGGCTTCGCAACGCCCGGGTCAACGACTGCAATATTTGAAAGAACCTCCGCTTCGCAGGTGCGAAGCAGCAGGGTCTCACCGAGGGATTGGTAGAGCAGATCGAAGATGGCTACGCCGACAGCGACTTGCCGGAGCGCTTCAAGCTGGCTCTGCGGATGGCCGATGCGGTGATCTCCGATCCCTCAGGGCTCAGCGTGGCGGAACAGGCGGCGCTGGTTGAGGAGTTCACGCCGGCTGAGTTGGCCGAGCTTGCTCTGACCGTGGCCATGGCCGCAGGCTTCTCCAAAGCCGCCATTGCCTGGGGACCGCCCCCACCCATACCGGTGACCGAGGTACCCACCCCCACCCCTCAGGGGACGGTGGGCTGAGTCGAAGAGTGCGCGAGGGGGGACTTGAACCCCCACGTCCTTGCGGACACAGGAACCTGAATCCTGCGCGTCTGCCAATTCCGCCACTCGCGCTGGTTGTCGGGGTGGTCAGCGTACAAGACTGGCGCAACGATCAGTAACCGAGTTGTTCATCATTCGCCGTATCGGAAGCGACAGCTATTGCGACTCTGTATATAGTCCACAGCAGAGTAGGAGCACCAGGGCTATGGAACTCTGATGATCCGGCTAGAAGCGGGGCAAGCTACCGACCGAGGCCGACGTCGAGAAAATAACGAGGATTCGATGCTGGCTGCCAACGACCTCTTTGCGGTCGCAGATGGGTTGGGCGGTCATCGGGGAGGAGAGGTGGCGTCGGCCCTTGCCGTGGAGACGCTGGCGTCTGCGGTGAGAGCTGCGGTTGAGGAGCGCACCGCTCACCGCCGTCGCACCTTCCGCCGCCACCTGTTGCTGCCGGTTCCCACGGTGGAGGAGTTGTTGGATGCAGTGGATTTGGCGAACCGGGAGATCTTTGCCAAGTCAAGGTCGACATTCGAGCTGGCTGGAATGGGGACCACCCTGTGTGCGCTGGCTGTGGTTGAGCACGGCGACGCCGAAACCCTGGCCGTGGTGAACGTCGGAGATTCCCGGGTCTACCGCTGCGACGAGAGCGGACTACACCAATTGACGGAGGATCACACTGTGGTGCAGGAGATGCTGAAGGCGGGGATGATCACTTCCGAACAGGCGGAAGTCCATGAAAGCCGCAATCAGCTCAGCAGGGCTCTGGGCATGGAATCAAGGGTGGTGGTCGATGATTGGCTGCTAGACCCGGTGAGCGGGCACCGCTACCTGCTGTGCTCCGACGGCTTGACCCATGAAGTGGCCGATCGGGACATACACGCCGCACTGCTCCGGCACGAGGCGCCAGGAGATGCGGCGGATGCGCTGGTGGACCTGGCTTTGCGGCGGGGCGGAAGCGACAACATCACGGTGGTGGTGGTCGATGTCGTGGATGTAATCCTCCAATAAATCGGACAAGCAAAGAACTACGCTGTTTTTGCCATGTCAGACAACGGTCCGGAGCTCTTGGGCAGTCGCTACCAACTGCGGAGTCAAATTGCCCGTGGCGGTATGACCGATGTTTTTCTGGGACAGGACACCTTGTTGTCCCGCCCGGTGGCCATCAAACGCCTGTTTGCAGAGTTTGCCACCGATCCGAGCTTTGTGGAGCGGTTCAAGAGGGAGGCGACTGCGGCGGCCAACCTCAGTCATCCCAACATTGTGGCGGTGTACGACTGGGGGTCAGCCGAGGGTACGTATTACATCGTCATGGAGTACATCGAGGGGCACAGCCTGGCTGAGCTGTTGCGCTCGGGAGGCCCCCTGGCGCCGGAGCGGGCGGCAGGAATTGCCATGTACGTGGCTGAGGCGCTGGGATTCGCCCACTCCAACGGGGTAATCCACCGGGATGTGAAGCCCGGCAATGTGCTGCTCTCCCCCGACGGCCAGGTGAAGGTCACCGACTTCGGCATCGCCATTGTGGCGTTCGGCGGAGCGGAGTCGAATCTCACCCAAACTGGTGCGGTGATGGGCACAGCAACCTATTTCTCGCCGGAGCAGGCTCAAGGGAAACCGCTGGATCATCGCAGCGACCTGTACTCGCTGGGAATCGTGCTTTACGAGATGCTCTGCGGCCGTCCTCCATTCTCCGGCGACACCTCTTTGACGGTCGCGTACAAGCATGTGCAGCAGGCTGTGCCGTCTCCCTCTTCGCTGGGAGTCGTGCTGCCGGAGTCGCTGGAAGCCATTGCCATGAAATTGCTGGCCAAGAGTCCAGCGGAGCGATATCCCACGGCCAAGGACCTCAAGCGGGATTTGCAGCGCTATCGCGAGGGGCGCCATCAACTGTCGGCCGGCCGGCAGCCGGCAGATGTCCAACCACCGACACCGCCCCCGCCGGACAAGATGCCACCAGAGCCTGACCCGCCCCAGCAGGCTGCTCCTCCACCAGCGTCTAGCGGGCCGGCGCAGACTCCGCCGGCGTTGCCTCCGGCCCCTGTGACCGTTTTGGAACCGTCGTCGCGCGCTGGGCTCTATGCGGCGGCCACGGTCATCTTTGTCGCGGTGGCGGTGCTGGTGTTCTTTGTGCTGACAAATGTGCTCGGTGACGGTGATGAGGCCGCCCCGCCTGCGGTCACCGGCACATCTGTCCCGGTGATTTCTGTGCCCGATGTGGTGGGGTTGTCCAGTCAGGCCGCGATACGCGAGCTTCGATCGGCGGGCTTTGTGGTCAGCCAGGTGTTCGAGGCCAGTGAGGCCGTGGACAGCAATGAGGTGATCTCCCAATCTCCCGAGGCGCGGGCTGAGGTGGAGCAAGGGGAGGAGATAGAGATCACAGTGAGCTCGGGAGCGGTTCCGGTGACCGTTCCTGGAGTCGTGGGCCAAGGCGCCGACGACGCGGCCCGCTTGTTGCAGGATCGGGGGTTTGCCTCCGAGTTGCGGGTGGAGCCCGGATCCACTGCGCCAGCGGGCCAGGTGCTGCGCCAAGAGCCTCTGGCCGGGAGCGAGGTCGCCCCCGGCAGTTCTGTGGTGCTCTATGTGGCCGAGGGCACTCAGCCCGTCGAAGTACCTGATGTGACGGGAATGACCTTGCTGCGGGCTACGCAAGTATTGGTGCAGGCCGGCTTGCAGGTGAGCGAGGATGTCTCAGAGCAACCCTCTGCCGAAGTGGACAAGGGTTTGGTGATCGGCACCGATCCCTCACCGCCCGCTCTGCTATTGCCGGATTCTCCGATCATGATCCTGGTCTCGTTGGGCTCGGAGAATGTGGTGGTTCCCAGCTTGGCTGGACTGACTCCGGAGACGGCTGCTGAGCAGCTTGCCGACTTGGAGCTGGTGTTGGCTGAACCCATCGCCGAGTGTGATTTCCCCAACGACGCCGAGGAGCTGGTGGGCCGGGTCATGGGCCAGATGCCGCTGGCCGAGGAGGAGCACCCCCTGGGGACGGAGGTAACCGTTTGTCTGGGGCAGCCGACTTCGCCGGGACCGGGGCCCACGCCCACAAGCACCATCGACGAGTTCAACCCCCGCAGGATTGAGGCCAGGATCGCAGCCGCCGCGATAACCGCGAGAGCTGTCGACGCGGGTCGCCAGCCCGATGCCCTGGGCAGCATCCCGAGATGGAACGCCCTGTCGAGCAGGTTTGCCGCGGAATGCCGAGAGTTGGTCTCGGCCTACTCTGATGTTCCCGGCCTGGTGGTGGAGTGGAACTTGGAGAATCCGTATCCGATGCCCGCGGTAGCGGCGAATGCCGCCAATTGGGAGGAAGGCCTCGATGGCGACACGCCGGGTGAAGACGACGGATGCACCGTCCCCTAGTCAGGATTGCCAGAGTGGTTGCTATGGGGAGACCTGGGCCAGGAAGTTCGCCAACATGTCATGGCCGGTTGAAGTCAAGATTGACTCGGGGTGAAACTGCACTCCTTCCACCGGGTGATCGCGGTGGCGAAGCCCCATCACCAGCCCGTCATCGGTCTCCGCAGTAACAGTCAAGATATCGGGGACCGAAGACCGCTCCACGATGAGCGAGTGGTACCGGGTGGCTTCGATGGGGTTGGGGAGTCCGGCGAAGACCCCTTCACCGGTGTGGTGGATGGTCGAGGTTTTGCCGTGCATGACTTGAGGTGCTCGAACCACCCGGCCGCCGAAAACCTCCCCGAGGCACTGCAATCCCAGACACACGCCGAGCAGGGGCCGCACGCCGCTGAACTGCGAGATGAGGGCGTTGCTCAGCCCGGCGTCGCAAGGCTGCCCCGGTCCGGGGCTGATGAGGACACCGTCGGGATCGACCGCGAGGGCTTGTTCGAGGGTGATTGCGTCGTGGCGATAGACGATGGGTTCGGCGCCCAGTTCGCCTAGATATTGGACCAGGTTGTAGACGAAGGAGTCGTAGTTGTCGATAACCAATATGCGGGGAGTCACCGAGGCAAACGTTATCGGGGGGTTGCTCGAGGTTAGAAGCGCATATCCTTTGGCCATGGCCAAACCGACCAAGCGCAGAGTACAGGGTGGGCGGGTTACCCCGAGGGGTACCCGACCCGAGAACGAGGCGGTGCCCCGGGTGCCGGTCTCTGCCGAGAAGATCAGCCCGACTTGGGTGCCAGTGCTGATGATCGCCCTGCTGGTGCTGGGGGCGATCATGATTGTGCTGAACTACGTTGCCCTGCTGCCGGGCGATACCAGCAACTGGTATCTGCTGGGAGGCCTCGGCCTGCTGCTGGCCGGCATGCTGGTGGCCACGCAATGGCATTAGCCGAGGTCGTCGTAGCTTAGTTACGGCTTTGTAGTTTGTTCCCAGGTTATCCACAGATTGTGGATAACGAGTCTCACTCGTCGATGGGAGCGACAAAGTCCATGTCATCGCCGCAGTGGCGCGGAGGCTCAGGGTCTTCTTCGGGCGCGTTGGTCATGCGGACCTCGGCATAGCAAACCGAGCATCGGTAGGTGAGCTTTACCCTGCGCAGCTCGCCCGGCGGCGGCGGCGGCGGAAGCGGCTGGCGGATCATCAGCAACAGCCCGATGCCGACGCGGATGAGGATCATCCCGGCAAGGATGGCTATGAGCACGCTGAGCCATAGGGGCACTTGTTCAGCCTAGATGGGCCGGTACTGTGGACCCATGGATGAGATGAATCTGGCAATGCTGATCTTGCGGGTGGGCATTGGGCTTACGTTTGCCGCTCACGGATACGGCAAGATCTTTCAGGGCGGACGCATTCCCGGTACCGCGGGCTGGTTTGACAGCATGGGAATGAAACCGGGCAGACTGCATGCCTGGATGGCCGCGCTAACCGAGATTGGGGCCGGCTTGCTCTTGGCTTTGGGGCTGTTCACTCCTCTGGCCGCCGCGGGCATCGTCGGGGTCATGGTGGTGGCCGGGTGGACGGTCCACCGGCACAACGGCTTCATGATCGTGCGAGAAGGCTGGGAGTACACCTTCGTGCTGGCCGTGGTCGCAGCATCAGTGGCCGTTTTGGGACCCATGGAGTGGTCGATCGACAACGCGCTGGGCATCGATGACGACTGGGATGGCTATGTGGGCTTGGCCATCGGCGCCGGCGGCGGAGCGCTGGCCGGTTTGATGCAACTCGCCTTGTTCTATCGCCCTCCGAAAGCCGAAGAGGCCGGCTGAATGGTGGGCGACGCGAGCGTGGTGCGGCTGGACCATGAGAAGCTGCGGCGCTACGAGGTTGCCATCCTCGAAGCGCTGGGGACGCCCTCCGACCAAGCTGAGATTGTGGCCGACAACCTGGTAGAGGCCGACCTCCGCGGCGTGGACTCTCACGGGGCCCACCTGGTGGAGTTGTACGTGGCTCGACTGAGATCGGGGCACTTGCGACCGACCACCGAGGTGAGAGTGGTGCGTGACGATGGCGCCACTGTGATGTTGGATGGCGGTATCGGTTTCGGGCAGGTCTCCGGTGTGGCGGCCATGGAGTTGGCGGTGGATCGGGCCAAAGCCCACGGTGTGGCGGCGGTAACCGTGCGAGAGGGAACTCATCTGGGGGCCTTGGCCTACTACACCCTGCCCGCAGCGGAAGCCGGATGCTTTGCCATGGCGGTGCAGAACGGCCCGGCCATCGTTCCTCCTTACGGCGGCCGGTCGGGAATCTTCTCGACCAATCCGTTCTCCTGGGCGGCGCCTGCGGGCAGAGAGCTTCCGGTGGTGTATGACATCGCCACCACCGCGGTGGCCGGGAACAAGATCTTGCTGGCCAAAAAGCGGGGTGATCCGAGTATCCCCGAAGGATGGGCCAACGACGAGCAGGGTCGGCCAACCACTGACACCGGGGCTGCTTCGGCGCAGAATCTGTGCTGGTTCGGGGGGTACAAGGGATTCGGGATTGCGATGATGGTGGAGGTGCTCTCGGGGATTGTGGCCGGGAGCAGCTTCGGGCACACCGAGCAAACCGAGTGCGAACTGGTGGGCAGCCGCCGACTGGCCAAAGGATGGATGTTCTTGACCCTCGACTTGGAGCGGTTCTGCGGGTTGGACCGATTTCGGGATCAGATGGACCAGCTCATCGCAGATGTGCGCACTACCGAGCGAGCTGAAGGGGTTGATCGGATTTATGTGCCCGGCGAGATCGAGCACGAGAACCGGGCCGAGCGGCTGGCATCGGGGATACCCCTGCCGACGGCCCTAGTCCACGAGATCAGCGCGATCGGGGCCGACTTCGGTCTTCCCCCGCTGGGTTCGGTGTGATCATCCGTGCTGCTCGAAGGCGACTTTGATTGCTCCTCGGGGGCCTGCTTCCGCGGCGTGGGCGATGGCTTCTCGATAGCGGTCCAAGGGGTAGCGGGCTGATACCAGCCGCTCGAGATTGGCTGATTCCACCAAGTTGAATGCCAGCTCGAAGCTAGTGGCGGGCCGCCCGTCATAGAGGGTTTCGGTTCCGTAGGTGTAGGCGCCGACAAGCTCGGTCTCCCTATGCCACAGCCCAGTGAGGTCGACTCGAGCTGCTTCGGGCATGCCCAACAGGACCACCCGGCCGCGGGGCCGGGTTATGGCGATGGCATCAGCCACCGAAGCTGGGCTGCCCACTGCGTCGATGGTTATGTCCACTCCGCTGGAGAGGAAGTCCCCCAGCATCCGGCAACCGCAAAACCGCCGCACTGCCCGGCGCACCTCGCTGGGGTCTACCACGATGTCGGCGCCCAGATCGGCGGCCAGGTCCCGCTGATGCGGATACTTGGCGGTGACGATGACCGTTTCCACTGGTGTCAGCGCCCGCAGCGCAGCCACCGAGCACAGTCCCATGGTTCCCGCCCCGAGCACGGCTACCGAGGCGCCCGACTCAACGTGGCCTTTCAACGCGGCGTGGACCCCGCCGGCGGCGGGCTCCAGCATTACCGCGGCTTCATCGCTGAAGTGCTGCGGCACGGAATGGAGCTGGCTCTGGTGGGCTACCAGCGCCTCTCCCCATCCGCCGCCAGTGCTAGAGCAGAATCCGATTTGGATCCCGTCCTCAATGGCGCCGCTGAGCAAGTAGCCGTAGTCAGTGCCGTCGCCGGGCGCCGCACCGGGAAAGGGCAGAGGCTCGTTTCGGGCCGCCGGCCCCAGTACCGGCTCGAGGGCCAGGCGGTGACCGTTGTCGTCGATGCCCACCACTTCGTGGCCGGGGATGAATGGAAACGACACCAGCGGCTCGAAATATCGGGAAGACCGGCCCTCCACAGTGGCCAGATCAGACCCGCAGATGCCAGTCAACCGAGGGCTGATCGTGCGCCATTCGGGCCCGGGCAACTCGGGCGAATCAACCTCCCGCAGTTGCAGGGGGCCTACTCCTCCGCCCATGCCGGGTATCACCCGAGAAGCCACCGCGGCGGCCGCATATCGAGCGAGCTTGCGCTCGAAGACCAATGCCTGCATCAATGCGCCTGTCCACCCACGCGGTCAGAGGTAATTTGCCGGGTTGCGGGGCGAGCCCCGGTAGCGAACTTCGAAGTGAAGGTGGGGGCCGGTGGACCAGCCGGTGCTGCCGATCGCTCCAATGGTCTCGCCGGTGGCCACTTCGTCGCCGACGGAGACGTTGAAGCGCGAGAGATGGGCATACAGCGTGGACCATCCGCCGCCGTGGTCGATGACCACCGTGTTCCCATACCCACCTCGCGATTGAGCTTGGGTCACCGTACCGGAGGCGGCTGCCCAGATGGGATCACCGGTGTTGCCGCTGAAGTCGACCCCAGAATGGAAGCGCACGGTGCCGAAGATGGGGTGAACTCGGTTTCCGTACCCTGATCCAGGTGGCCCCGGCACCGGGTTTAAGAACGCGGGGGGAGGGGGGATATTGATGTCGTCGAATCGGCCCAGGCGCTCTTGGGCGGCGAGGAGTTCCAAATCGGCTTGTCTCTGGCGCTCCAACTCGGCCAGACGGGCGAGTTCGGCTTGTCTCTGGCGCTCCAACTCGGCCAGACGCCTTCGCTCTCTCTCCCGCTCGATGTCGTCTTCAATGCCTGAGATGTCCTGACTCAGACCAGCGATCTCGTTCTCTATATCGAGGCTGGCCTGAGCCTCGTTCTCGATCCGCTCCTCCAACTCCTGTCGTTTTCGGTTCCACTCGTCTTGCAGCTTTTCCTGCGCCTTTCTGAGTTCGGCTAGGTCGGACAGAGCTTCTTCGATCTCGGTCTGGGCCTGCTCGATCTCGGTCTGGGCCTGCTCTGCCTGCTGCACCGCCATTTGCTGATCGTCCTGGGTTTGGCGCAGTCGATCGATGAGCACCTGGGCATCGGCGCCGAGTTCCTCGATGTAGTACTGGCGGCGGGCGTTCCGATTGGGGTCGCCATCTTGGAGGAGGAAGTTCTGCTCGTACACCAAGTCGAGATATATGTCGACCACTTGGGTGCGCAGCCGCTCCTGGATGGCCGCGATTTCTGCTTCTAGCTCAACCTCTCGCTCTTGGGCGGCGGATACTCGTTCTTTGGCCGACGTCAGGGAGAGCTCCACCGCTCTTAGCCGAGTCTCAGCCGCGGCGATCCAATCGTTGACCTCCGTCAGGGCGGCATCCACCTCTTCGATCTGGGCCACTGTCACATTCAGCTCTTCGATGGCGAACAGAGCCTGACGCTTCAGCGATTCTTGCTCTCGCTGCCGAGCTTCGATTTCCCGCTTCTTCTCCTCGATCTGGCGCTCGCGCTCTTCGAAGAACGAGTCTTGGGCCGCGCCAGGCGTGCTCAGCGCCAACGGCAGCATGACCGCTATAAGGCAGATAATCCTGAAGAACTTGTGCATAAGAAGTTGTCGGCAACGGCCATGTGTACGGCGTTGGTTACAATTGTAACCAAATCGCAATATAATTACAAGTGACCATTCATGTAACTGGTGTGGCTTATGTGGCTCAAGTGGCCGATGAATTGATGGCTGGCGCGGCGGTTTCTCTGGAATCTGTCAGGGTGGATACCCTTAGGTAGTGCTTGGGCTTTTGGACCGACGAGAACGGGTGGTTTTGGCCGAGGACTTGGCCGGGGTGGCTGAGGGCACCTCAGGCGAGGTGATGCTCCACACTGGCATGCGCTGGGTGCGCTATTGGGTGCGATTCGACAACGGGGTCGAGCGGGGGTCGATCCACCGCGAGAAGCTGGTGAGAGAGGCCGACTGGGAAGATTTCTTGGTCGAACGGGCCGCCGCCGAGATCGTGACCCAGCCAGGTGAGCTGGACGGGGGCTTGAGCAGCGATTCTGGGGATAATCCTGCCCCGGACAGCGGAGGCGATGCCGGTGGAGACATTGTGGTGAACGGGGCCACGGTGCCGGCCCATCTGCTGTCCCGCAGTTCCTCGGCTCGGGAGCGCTTGGGCGGATAGCTAGTTGCCTGCGTGTGAGCTTGCCGAGTTTGCCGGTGGGCAGACCACTAGCCCAGCGCAGATGCCCCAGAAGTGACTGCGGGAAGCAATGCCGGGGCAGTGGGAAGGATTTGGTCGAGATAGAACCGGCTGGAGACTTGCTTGGCCCTCCAGAAGTCAGCCTGCTCCGGCTCGGCTGATTTGAGCCCACCAGCCGCAGCCTCCACGCGAGCCATGACCCAGCCACCGACGGTGAGGCCGAGCATCTGGAGAAATGGAGTGGCGCCGGCCAATGCGTCGTCACCAGGGTGGTCGCCCAACCAGCGGGCGGCTTCGGCCACAGCCGCGGCGGCTTGGTCCAAGTTCTTGTCCAAACCGGCCATCTCTTCCAGCAGGGCAGCCAGCGGGGCGCCGTTGTCCATGGGAAGCTTCCGCCCGATCAGGTCAATGGCCTGAATGCCGTTGGTGCCCTCGTAGATGGGGGCGATGCGACTGTCGCGCCAGTGCTGGGCCGCTCCGGTCTCCTCGACGAACCCCATGCCCCCGTGGACCTGGATGCCCACAGACGCCACCTCGACACCCTGGTCGCTACACCAGGCTTTGGATACCGGGGTGAGCAATTCGGCCCGTTGCTGAGCTCGCTGTCGGTGCTCGGGATCGGGATGCCGCAAACCCTGGTCGGCGGCGGCGGCGTTGAGGTACAGCAACCCCCGCATGGCCTCGGTACGAGCCCGCATGTCCAACAGCATCCGACGAACGTCGGGGTGTTGGTTGATGGGGGTCTGAGCGCCAGATTCGGTGTCGGGGCGCCGGCCCTGGCGCCGTTCGGCGGCAAAGGCCGCTGCCTGCTGGTAGGCCCGCTCGGCCAGGGCCAAGCCTTCCAATCCGACCAGAAGGCGGGCCTTGTTCATCATGGTGAACATCTGGCCCATTCCCTGGTGCTCGTCGCCCACCAATTCGCCGATTGCGCCGTCTAGTTCCATTACGCAGGTGGGGCTGGCGTGGATGCCGATCTTGTGTTCCAAGCCTATGCATCGGATGGTATTGCGCCGGCCCACTTCGCCGTTCGGCTCCAGCAGGAACTTGGGCACGATGAACAAGGAGATGCCCCGGGTGCCCGCCGGTGCGCCAGGGGTGCGGGCCAGCACGCAGTGGACGATGTTCTCGGCCATGTCATGCTCGCCCCAGGTAATGAAGATCTTCTGGCCCCACAACCGATAGGTGCCGTCGGCTTGGGGCTCGGCCCGGGTGGTGAGCGCGCCCACGTCGGATCCAGCCTGGGGCTCGGTCAACAGCATGGTGCCGGTCCAGGCCCCGCCGATGAGCTGGGGCAGCCATCGGCGCTTCTGCTCGTCGCTGCCGTGGGCGCCGATAGGCCCGATGGCGCTCTGGCTGAGCATGGGGCACAGCGAGAAGGCCATGTTGGCCGAGGTGATCATCTCCTGGATGGCCACGTCAACCAAAAGGGGAAACCCGGTGCCGCCGTGCTCGGGGTCGGCCGACACCCCGGTCCAGCCGCCTTTTATCAACTGCTGGTAGGCCTGCTGGAAGCCCTCGGGGGTGGTTACGTCGCCGTTGTCGTCGAGCACACTCCCGGTTTGGTCTCCAATCCGGTTGGTGGGAGCGATGACCTCAGAGGCCAGCCGCCCGGCTTCGGCCAAGAGGTCTTCGGTGTGGTCAAGGCCGATGTCCGACCATGCGGGCAGCTCGGCCAGCTCTTCCAACCCGGCGATGTGGCGCAGTGCGAATGAGATGTCGTCCAAAGGAGCGTTGTAGGTACTCATTTCTGCCTTCAGAGGGGTTGTGGGGGATTCAACTCGGCGAGCAGCAACTCAGCCGCCGCGGCGGGGGACAGCTCTTGGTGATCCACCCGGTTGAGAGCAGCCTGGCCCAACTCGCTGTGGATCATCTGGTCTACTTGATCGCGCAGGCTCAACTCGACCCGATCGGCTACCTCTTCTCGGCGGCGGCGGCAGCGGCGTCGAACCAGTTCGCCGGAGTCGTGCAGATGGGCGGTGTGGCGCTCGATCTCCGCCCACAGATCGCCGATGCCCTCCCCCTCGGTTGCGGTGGTCAGCACGATGGGGGCCCGCCATCCCCCTCGGTGGCCCAGGTCCAGCATCAACTCCAAGTCTCGCCGGGCGCCGCGGGCGTCAGGGCGATCGGCTTTGTTCACCACGAAGATGTCGGCCACCTCCAATAGCCCGGCCTTGTTGGCTTGCACCGCATCGCCCCAGCCGGGGGTCACCACCACCACGGTGGTGTCGGCCGCCGCGGCGATCGACACCTCCACCTGGCCCACGCCCACGGTTTCCACGATGATCGGGTCGCACCCGGCGGCATCGAGCACTCGAACGGCGTCGGGCACCGCCACCGCCAGTCCGCCGGCGTGACCGCGGGTGGCCATCGATCGGATGAATGCACTGCTGCTGACATGGCTGTCCATGCGGATCCGGTCGCCCAAGATGGCCCCACCGGTGAGAGGAGAGCTGGGGTCGATGGCCAGAATGGCAGGGCGTGACGCCCCCGCGGCTGCGACCAACTGCCCGGTGATAGTGGACTTCCCCGTTCCCGGGGCGCCGGTGACTCCCACCACTCGGGCCTGGCCTGCGCCGCGATAGGCCTGCTCCGACACCATGGCGGCGGGCTCGCCCCCCTTCTCTGCCATGGTGAGCAGCTTGCCCAGGGTCCGCCGGTTGCCGCCTCGGGCTGCTTCGAACAACTCGTCGAGCGGGTCGCAGCTCATTAGCTCGCCGGATCGATTCGGGCTCACCGGGCGGCGGCTTGACGGTTCCCGGCTGTTTTCACCGCAGACACCACTTCTTCGGCCGATGCGCCGGGCCCGATGACCGCGGCTACTCCGGAGTCGATGAGGGTGGGGACGTCATCCGCAGGAAAGATACCGCCGATCACCACTGGCACGTCCAAGCCGGCTTGGTCCACAGCCTTTACCATT
This sequence comes from Candidatus Poriferisocius sp., assembly GCF_965208475.1. Taxonomy (GTDB): domain Bacteria; phylum Actinomycetota; class Acidimicrobiia; order Acidimicrobiales; family Bin134; genus Poriferisocius. Next base: position 3,092,931 of record NZ_OZ242338.1, read on the forward strand.
CGGGGCGCCAGGGTGAGATGACCGGCGTTGTGCATGGAAAGCCCGATGATGTCGGCGTCCTCCTGCTCGCAGGCGGCCACAATGCTGTCGGTGGTCTGGCGCAAGCCCAGATAGATCACCTCCATTCCGGCGTCCCGAAGCGTGCGGGCCACGACCTTCAACCCGCGATCGTGGCCGTCAAACCCCAATTTGGCCAAAACCACCCGGATCGGTGCCTCGAATTCGGCGCCGGAAGGAAACGGTGCGTCGCCAGGAGGCTCGCTCATCGACTCACACCACCGCGGTCTCAACGTAGGCGCCGAACACCGTCTCCAAAGCGGCGACGATCTCGCCCTCAGTGGCGTAGGTTTGCACCGCTTCGATGATGGGGGGCATGAGGTTCACGTCGGGCTGCTCGGCGGCATCGACCAGCGCAGCGAGAGAAGCTCTGACGGCCTCGGCATCGCGGTCGCTGCGAACCTGCTCAAGGCGCTTGAGTTGCAACTCCTCGGTTTCATGGCCGATGGACAAGATGTTGGCCTCGGTGTCGTGGCCCTCAGTGAAGTCGTTGACCCCCACGATGATGCGCCGCCCGGCGTTCACCTCGCGCTCGTAGCGGTAGGCGGCGTCGGCGATCTCCCCCATGAAGTAGCCGTCTTCGATGCCGGCGTAGACCCCTTCCAACATGGCCCCGTTGCCGAGTTGGCCGATGTGGTCGAAGATCTCGTTGGCCTGGCGCTCCATCTCGTCGGTGATCCATTCCACGAAGGGGGCGCCGCCCAGCGGGTCCACCACCGACGCGACCCCGGTCTCATGGGCCACGATCTGCTGGGTGCGAAGGGCGATGCGGGCGGCCTTCTCGGTGGGCAGGGCTAGGGCTTCGTCGTAGGAATCGGTGTGCAGGCTCTGGGTGCCGCCCAAAACCGCGGAAAGGGCCTGGATGGCCACCCGGGCGATGTTGTTCTCAGGCTGTTGCGCGGTGAGCGAGACCCCCGCGGTCTGCGTGTGGAACCGGCACATCAGCGACTTGGGGTTGGTGGCGCCGTATCGGTCCCTCATCCATGTGGCCCAGATGCGGCGGGCGGCCCGGTACTTGCCGATCTCTTCAAAGAAATCGCTGTGGGCGTTGAAGAAAAACGACAGCCGAGGAGCGAAATCATCAACGTCCAGCCCGGCGGCAACGGCGGCCTCCACATAGGCGAAACCGTTGGCCAGCGTGAAGGCCAACTCTTGGGCGGCGGTTGAGCCCGCCTCGCGGATGTGGTACCCGGAGATGGAAACCGGGTGCCATCGGGGCATCTCCGCGGCGGTGAAACGGATCAGGTCGGTGACGAGCCGCACCGACGGCCGAGGCGGAAAAATGTACTCCTTCTGGGCTTGGTACTCCTTCAAGATGTCGTTCTGAATGGTGCCGCGAGACCGGAGCGGCTTACGCCGTTTTTTTCGGCCACCGCCACATACATGGCCATGCAGATGGCGGCCGGCCCATTGATGGTCATCGAGGTGGTCACCTTGTCCAATTCGATGCCCGCGAACAGATCCTCCATGTCGGCCAGGGTGTCCACCGCCACCCCGGCCCGTCCGACTTCGCCTATCGCCCATTCGTGATCGGAGTCGCGGCCCATGAGAGTGGGCATGTCGAAGGCAGTGGACAGACCTGTTCCCCCGGCCCGGAGCAGGGTGTGGAACCGGGCGTTGGTATCGGACGCGGTGCCGAACCCGGCGAACATGCGCATGGTCCACAACTTGCTGCGGTAACCGGTGGAGTGAAGCGCTCTCGTGTAGGGGAACTCACCGGGCTTCAAGTCATCGCCGTAGAAGGCATCGAGGGGGATTCCCGACATTGACTCGACCATAGGCAAACCTTATCAAGGAAGTCCGATAGTTGGAAGTGCAACTAATAGTTCGGCACAGGACTCTTCGGGCCGGTCGGGGTATTCGGCCAACGAGGGGCGGTTCAGCTTCGCACCAACCGACCGGGGCGGGCGCCGGTCAGCTCTCCATCGGCCAGCACCGTTTGCCCGGCGACCAGGGTGGCCACAAAGCCGTTGGCTCGCTGAATCAGCCTCCGGCCGCCGGCGGGAAGGTCGAACACCATCTCAGGGGCCCTCAGTTTGAGCTGGTCGAAATCAATGAGATTGATGTCGGCCCGCTGTCCGGCCGCCAGAGTGCCCCGGTCGTCGAAGCCGATCAAAGCTGAGGTGTCGGCGCACTGCCATTTGACGAGCTGCTCCACCGGCAGGGTTTCGCCCCGCGTCCGATTGCGGCCCCAGTGGGAGAGGAGGAAGCTGGGCATGCTGCCGTCGCACAAGAACCCGACGTGGGCGCCGGCATCGCCTAGTCCCGGGACGCTGAGGGGGTGGGCAAGCATCTCTTTGGTGAGCTCGAAGTCCCCGTCGCCGTAGTTCATCACCGGCACATAGAGCAGTTCGGTGCCATCGCGGGCCAGCAGGGCATCGTAGAGGGCTTCGTGGGGGTCGACCCCTCGCCGGACGGCGTCGGCGGCCACGCTGGCATCGGGCGAAGGCTCATAATCGGGGAATTGGCCCAACGGGAAGAGCTTGTCGAGTCGATTGAAGGTATGGACCGGCTGAGCGGCCAACTCGGCCACCAGGCGTTCCCGTACCTCGGGCTGGCGCAGGCGGGCCACCCGCTCATCAAGGTCGAGAGCGGCGATCGGGTGGTAGCTGGGACAGGGGAGGAGCGCATGGTAGGTGGATTGGAGGCCCACCAATACGCCCACCGGTCGGCTGGCCACCTGCGCTCGGAGGGGGATGCCGGCCGCGTCGGCCAAAGCGATGCGCTCGAGCAGTTGGCGGCCCAGATCGGGACGGCTGTCGGGGACGGCAATGGTCATGGACAGCGGACGGCCGCTGACTCGGGCCATCTCGGCCACCAGGTCGAACTCGGCATCCAAATCCCCCCAGTCGCCCACCATCTCGAACACGCCCTTGCCGGTTTGCCCCACAGCCTCGGCAATGGCCCACAGCTCGTCTGCTCCGGCGGTGAGGCTGGGAGTGTGCTCGCCGTCTTTGGTCTTGTGGTTGACGGTGCGGCTGGTGGTGAAACCCACTGCGCCGACGGCAACGCCCTCGGCGGCCAGCCGGGCCATCTCGGCGATCTCAGCGGAAGTGGGATGACTGTGGTGGTCGGCGCCCCGCTCGCCCATGACGTAGGCCCGGAGCGCACCATGGGGGACTTGGGCGGCCACGTCGATGGTGCGGGGTTTGCGCTCGACGGCGTCGAGGTATTCGGGGAAGCTCTCCCACTCCCATTCGATGCCCTCGGCCAGAGCCGCGCCGGGGATGTCCTCCACGCCTTCCATCAGTCCGATGAGCCATTCCTCTGAGCCGGGGCGCACGGGGGCGAAGCCCACCCCGCAGTTGCCCATCACCACGGTGGTCACTCCGTGCCACACCGACGGGGTCATGTCGGGGTCCCAGGAGACTTGGCCGTCGTAGTGGGTATGGATGTCGACAAAGCCGGGGGTGACGAGCAGGCCGTCGGCGTCGAGCTCTTGGCGACCCCTGGAGGGGTTGTTTCCGACCTCGGTGATGGTGCCGTTGTCTATGGCGATGTCAGCGGTATAACCGGGTCGGCCAGTGCCGTCGACCACTGTGCCGGCGCGGATGACGAGATCGTGCATGGGTCGAAGTTAGTCTCTGGGCATGAGTGATGATGCGGCGATTCGCAATGTGGTGGCCCGGCTGGCGATGTTGGCCGATGATGGGGACTTGGAGGAGTACGCGGGGCTGTTTGCCGGCGATGCCCTGTGGGAGATGCCGGGGGCGGCGATTCAGGGGAGGGAGAACCTCTTGGACGGGGCTATTGAGCGGCGAGCGGCGGGGACTGTCGGGCCGGGGAGCCATACCCGGCATGTGATCACCACACAAGCGGTGGCAGTGGACGGCGATGAGGCTGCCTCAGACGCCTATTGGCAGTTCTGGGTGGATACCGCCACGGCACCGTCGATCGCGTTGTTCGGGACGTATCGGGATCGCTTTGTGCGCACTGAGGACGGCTGGAAGCTGGCTCACCGCACCATCTCCTACGGGTAGCACGGCCCAGAATGCCGGCTGCCGATCGAGGAGTTCTCAAGGGCCGGGTGGCGGTGGTTACCGGCGGCGGTCGAGGCATCGGCCGGGCCATTGCGGTGGGGATGGGCCACGAGGGAGCTTCTGTGGTGGTGTCATCGCGGACGCAGGGGCAGCTTGACGCGGTTGTTGCCGAGGTTGACGATGCCGGTGGGCGGGGGCGGGCGGTGGTGGCGGATGCGTCCGACGAAGATGATGCGCGGGCCCCGGTGCGGGCGGCATTGGCCGACTTCGGGCGCATCGACGTGCTGGTCAACAACGTTGGGGGCTCGTCGGGGGGGAATCACGATCCGTTCTCAGGAGATGCCGGCGCGTTCATGGGCACTTTGCGGCTGAACCTGATTTCCGCCTTCTGGACCAGTCAGGAGGCGCTGCCCCATATGCGGGAGCAGGGGCATGGCCGCATCATCAACATCGGCTCGGGTGCATCCAAGCGAGCCGCGGCCAGCGTGGGGTACACCGCAGCCAAACACGGCTTGGTGGGGTTGACCAAGCAGCTGGCAATGGCGACCGCGCCCCATGGGATCACGGTGAACTGCCTCTGTCCGGGGTGGACCAACACCTCGCTGGTGGACTTTGAGCGCCTGGCCGCGGCCAAAGGGATAAGCCCAGCCCAAGCCGAGGCCGATGCCCATGCCGACAGCGCCCAGCGCCGAATTCTGGCGCCCGAGGAGCTGGCCCCGATGGCGGTGCTGCTGGCGTCAGAGGCGGGCGGCGGAATCACCGGGCAGGTGATCAGCGTGGATGGCGGCTACCGCCTGTGAATCGAGTGTGCCGGGCCACCGCGGTCGGTCCCCTGGTCGAGCAGGCTGAGCGGCAATGGAGATAGCGGCCTTCCAGCAGCTCATGGACGATCTGTACGGTCCGCAGGACCGAGAGCGGGGCATCCCTGCGACCGTGGCATGGCTGTGCGAGGAGTTGGGCGAGCTGGCCCAAGCGGTGCGCAAGGGCGACGACGCCGAGCGACTGCACGAGTTGGGCGATGTGCTGGCCTGGCTGGCGTCGCTGGCCAATCAGCTTGGGCTGAGTTTGGAAGAGGCGGCGTTGCGCTACCGGGACGACCCGCCGCGCTAGCTGCGGGTGGGGTTCACCATCCTGCGCCCGGATCTGCTGTGCTCAGCTAGAGGAAAGAGACAGAAGGGCTTCAGCAATCTGAATGGCGTTGAGGGCGGCGCCCTTGCGGAGGTTGTCGCCGACGACGAAGAGGGACAGGCCGTGCTCAACGGTCGGGTCGACGCGGATGCGGCCGACCAAGGTGGGGTCAATTCCGGCGGCGACCAACGGGGTGGGCACTTCTTCGACTGCTACGCCGGGGGCGGTCGTCAGCAGTTCGGTGGCCTGCATAGGGCTGAGGGGGCGGTTGAACTCGGCGTTGATGGCCAGGCAATGGCCGGTGAACACCGGCACCCGCACGCAGGTGGCGCTCACTGCCAGATCGGGGAGTTCTAGGATCTTGCGGCTCTCATCCACCAGCTTGCGCTCCTCGGAGGTTTCCCCGGAGTCGTCGTCGATCCAGGCGCCGCACTCGGGAACCACGTTGAAGGCGATGGGAGCAGCGAAAACCGACGGTGCCGGAAACGAGACGGCCTGGCCGTCGTGGGTGAGGCCGATGGCATCATCGGCCACCTTGCGCACTTGTTCGTCCAGCTCAGACACCCCTGGCAAACCACCGCCGGACACCGCCTGATACGACGAGATCACCAAACGGCGCAGGCCGGCGGCCGCGGCCAGCGGCTTGAGCACCGGCATGGCCACCATGGTGGTGCAGTTGGGGTTGGCGACGATTCCCTTGGGAATGGCGGCCAGGGCATGGGCGTTCACCTCGGGCACCACCAGCGGCACGTCGGGATCCATGCGCCACGCCGAGGAATTGTCGATCACCGTGGCGCCGGCTTCGGCCACCCGGGGGGCTAGCACCCGGGAAGTGCCTCCGCCGGCGGAGAACAAGGCGATGTCCACCCCGCGGTAGTCGGCGGCCGCGGCATCTTCCACCAGCAGGTCCTGATCCCGCCACGACATTGCGCGGCCGGCGGAGCGGGCCGAGGCCAGCACCCGCAACTCGTCAACCGGGAAATTGCGCTCATCCAACAGGCGGCGCATCACGCCGCCGACCTGGCCAGTGGCACCGACAACTGCGACTCTCACTGCGATAAGCCTACTTTCGGCGTGTCGCGAGACTGATGCGGTTATTGGGACAGGCCGAAGGCTTTGTGCAGAGCTTGAGTGGCCGCATCGGCATGATCTTGTCGGATCACGCAGCTTATGCGAATGGGCGATGTGGAGATCATCTCGATGTTGATCTGGTTCTCCGAGAGGGTTTCGAACATGGTGGCGGCCACACCGGGGTGCGACTTCATACCCGCGCCCACCAGGCTTATCCGGGCAATGTCGCGGTCGGCGGCCACCCCGGTGGCGCCGATTTCGGCGGCCAGGCTGCGGGTTATGGCGGCGGCGGTGTCGACATCGCCGTCGGGCACGGTGAAGGAGATATCGGTTATGCCGCGCTCTGAGGCGTTCTGCACGATCATGTCCACGTTCACGCCGGCATCGGCCAACTGGCGGAACATGGCCGCAGCCACCCCGGGGCGGTCGGCCACACCGGTGACGGTGATCTTGGCCTCGGAGGTATCGGGGGTGACCGATCGGATGATGGGTTGCTCCATGGAGAACTCCTCTTTGACCACCCAGGTTCCCTGCTCCCAGGTGAATGCGGATCGGATGTGCAGCTTGACGCCGTAGTTCTGGGCCACCTCGACGGACCGCATGGCGGGCTTGGGACAGCCCACCGCGGTCATCTCCAACAGCTCGTCGAAGGAGATGCTGTTGAGCTTTCGGGCGTCGGCGCACACCCGGGGATCGGTGGTGAACACCCCGGACACGTCGGTGTACAGCTCGCAGGCGTCGGCGCCCAGCGAGTGGGCGAGCGCCACCGCAGTGGTGTCAGAGCCGCCCCGGCCCAGGAACGTCACGTCGTTTTCGGTGCTCACTCCCTGCGACCCGGCCACCACCGGCACCCGGTTTGCGTCCAGCGCGTCCTGAACCCGGCTGGGGGTGATCTCCAAGATCTTGGCATTGCCGTGGTTGGTGTCGGTGATGAACCCAGCCTGGCTGCCGGTGAACGAGTCGGCGGGAACCCCCAGATCGTGGAGGGCCATGCATACCAGGGCGCAGGCCTTGCGCTCGCCGGCGGTGATGAGCATGTCCAGTTCCCGGCCCGGCTGGGTGTCGGACACCGCTGAGGCCAGCGCCAGCAGTTCGTCGGTCTCTTTGCCCATGGCGCTGATAACCAGCACCACCTGGTCGCCGCGGTCTCGGCATCGGCGCACATGGTCGGCAACCTCGCGGATACGGTCGGCGTTGGCCACCGACGTGCCGCCGAACTTCTGCACCACTAAGTCCACGACCCAAAACGCTACCGGCCCTTGATTGCTACTCAAGTGGTTGTTATCCGAGATTTCTTGACCGCTAAGTTTCCCGCAATGGCCACGAGCAAGAGACAGCGGCAACGAGAGCATCGGCAAGTTGCCCGGCGCCGGGCCAGTGCAACGGCAACTCGCGGCCGGATTCGCTCCCGGGGGATGCGGATCGTGCTAATTACCGGGGCGATCGCGGTGGCCGTGGTGATTCTCTGGCTTTGGGTTCGAGGCGACGACGGCGACGACCCCACGGTCATCGGCGCCGATGTGGTGTTTCCAGAACTCCCCGCTCCGCCGGGTCCGGGTGGGGAGCTGACCACCGATCCCACGCCGTGCCCCGATCCGGCTGGACCAGCGTTCCGGGTGACTCGGTTCGCGTCGGCGCCGGACCAGTGCCTCGACCCCGAGATCCGCTATTCGGCGGTGTTCGACACCAGCAGCGGGGTGATTCGAGTGGGGCTCGACCAAAATCTGTCGCCGGATGCGGTGAACGCCTTCGCGGTGTTGGCCGGCTACGACTACTACGACGGAACCGCCATCTTCTACACCGATCCCATCGGGGGCTTCATCCAAGGCGGATCACCCCTCACCAACTCTGCCGATGACCCCGGCCCGGGGTTCACCGTCACCGGTGGCGAGTCGGATGACTACCGGGCCGGCCAGCTTCTGTGGTCGGCAGAGGGCGAATCGGCCGGCCAGTTCATCTTCTTGGCCGAAGTGGAATTCCAGCCGCCCCGGTCGGTCTCCGGTCTGTCGGTGCTGGGCCAGATCGAAGACAACAGCCTGGGCTTGATCAGGGCCGTCCTCAACAGCCATGTCGACGACCCCGACACCGCCTTCGGCGGGAGGCCGTTGGAATCGGTCATCGTCAACTCAATCGACATACAATCCTCCGACCTCACCCTTGAAGGGAGCATTGATTTGAGCGGATGCCCGCCAGCAGACGGTTCGGGACCGACGGTCCTGGATTTCGACGGCCCCCAGCCCATGTGCTTGGACGTGTCCAAGCAATACACCGCGGTGTTCGACACGACCGCAGGCGAGATGCGGATCGACCTCGATGTGGCCAACACCCCGATCACGGCCAACAACTTCGCGGTGTTGGCCCGTTATCACTACTACGACAACACGCTGTTGTTCCGCACTGATCCGAGCATCGGCATCATCCAGGGCGGGGCGCCCCACACAAATTCGGCGTCTGACCCCGGGCCGGGGTACACCATCTCCGACGAGGGCTCGGGGTTCGCCTATGAGCCGGGCCAGATCGTCATGGCTCGAACCGCCGCGCCCAACAGCGCCAGCGCCCAGTTCTTCTTCGCGGTCAACGAGAACACCGCCCTGCTCAACAGGCAGGGCACCTACGTGGTGTTCGGCCAGATGGACGGCGAGAGCCTGGCGGTAGCCGAGGCCATCTTGGCCAGCCACGCAGACCAGCCCGGCAACCGGCTGGGCGGGGCCCCCGATCCTCAGGTGATTGTCAACTCGGTCGCCATCGAAGAATCTGGGTAGCTGCCCCGACCCAGGATGTTTGGGCGGGGCAGAGTATGGGCATGAGGCTGGAACCTGAGCCCAGCCAGTGGGCGTTTCCGCCGGCGGAGACGGCCGATGAGCACGGGTTGGTGGCGGTGGGGGCCGATTTGGCGCCTGGCACGCTGCTCGCTGCCTACCGCGCCGGCTTGTTTCCCATGCCCTTGGGCCGCACCGACAAGCTGGGTTGGTGGTCGCCCGACCCTCGGGGAGTAATTCCCCTCGGCGAGCTGCGGGTAACCAGGTCGCTGCGCCGTTCGCTGCGCCGCTATCGGATCACCGTCGATGCGGCTTTTGCCGATGTGGTCGACGCCTGTAGGACCATCGAGCGCCCTCACGGATGGATTTCGCCCGACATCCGCGATGCCTATGGGCGGCTGCACCGGCTGGGATGGGCCCACAGCGTGGAGGCGTGGTCGGAGGACGGTGAGCTGGTGGGCGGGCTGTACGGGGTGTCGATCGGGGGGCTGTTCGCGGGGGAGTCGATGTTCCATGTTGATCGGGACGCATCAAAGGTGGCACTGGTTTCCTTGGTGGGGAGGTTGGCCCATGGGGGGGTGACGCGGCTGTTGGATGTGCAGTGGGCGACGGAGCACTTGCGGAGTTTGGGGGCGGTGGAGATTCCCCGGAGTGAGTATTTGGCGCGTTTGAAATCGGCGGTGAAGCAGCCGTCGGCGCCTTGGCCTTCCTAGGGAGCTACTACCCACCGGCGGACCGGCGGGTAACTGAGTCGCCTTGGCGGATAGGGCCGGGGCGAACGACGCGGGCGTTGATGCCGCGGAGGTTGAGGGCTCGGCCGGTGGGGGAGTTGACGAAGCGGAGGGCGTCTAGGCCGAATCGGGCGGAGAATTTTCCGCAGCCGGTGTGAGGCTCTGCGGTGACCTCGATGACGGCTTCGCCGATGGCGAGGCGGGTGCCAGCCGGAAGGTTTTCCAAGCTGATGTCGAGATCGATGTAGATCTGATCGCCGGCTAGGGCCCACCGTTCGATGGGCCCGGCCACGGCGGCAGCCGCCCGGGCGTTCATGATGTTGATCTGGGCGTCTACTAGTGGGCCGCCGTCGGATGTCTTGCTTGAGCCCCGCTGGTTCCAACTGTCGCCCTCAAGGCCTTCCTCCAGGGTGAGCAGACCGGATTCCAGCACTTCACGCTCGTTCACCGCCGGTCGACGCACGATCAGCTCGAGGGTGCCGTGGTGGACGGGGGCTTGGCGGATGTGGTCGAGGGCGGCCTCCAACTCCTCGGGCGTCCGGTGGCGAGCGGGATCTGCGGTCATCGCCGCAGCCCTTGTTGCTTGCGGCGGGTTGCGGCCGGTGCAGTCCACCAGCGCCCGCTGAACCGCCAGCGCGGGGCGACTGGTGCAGGAGGCTGTTCGACCGAGGGACGGGGCCAGAGAGCCTCGTAGGCGGCCAGGATGGCGGCCACTTCCCCGTCGGTAGGCTGCGGGGTGATCTGCATGGCGGTCATGGGGTTGTTCTAGCTGGTCTTTTCGGCTGTTCCGGGGTGATTTTCCGGGTCAACAGGATCAGAGGGGGATAACCCCGTGCTTTCGGGGCAGCAGTTCCTCCCGTTTGGAACGGAGCATCTCGAACCCGGCGATCACCAGCCGCCGGGTGTCGGCGGGATCAATCACGTCGTCGATGTAGCCTCGCTCTGCGGCGATGTAGGGATTGGCGTAACGCTCGGTGTAGTCGTCCACGAGCTCGGCCCTCCGGGCGACGGGATCGGCGGCCGACTGGAGCTCGCGGCGGTAGATGATCTCCACCGCCCCCTGCGGGCCCATCACGGCCAACTCGGCGCCTGGCCAGGCGAAGGAAAGGTCGGATCCCACCGATTTGGAGTCCATCACCACGTAGGCCCCGCCGTAGGCCTTCCGGGTGATCACCTGGATGCGGGGCACGGTGGCCTCGCAGTAGGCGTACAGCAGTTTGGCCCCGTGGCGGATGATGCCGCCGTGCTCTTGGTCGACTCCGGGCAGAAAGCCCGGCACGTCTACGAAGGTAAGAAGCGGAATGTTGAAGGCGTCGCAAGTCCGAACGAAGCGGGCCGCTTTGGACGAAGACTCGATGTCGAGCACCCCGGCCAGGACCATTGGCTGGTTGCCCACCACGCCAACGGTGCAGCCATCCAGCCGGGCGAAACCGCACACGATGGACTGGGCCCAATGGGCGTGGTACTCCATGAAATCTCCGTCGTCCACCACCGCGCCGATCACATGGCGCATGTCGTAGGGCAAATTGGGGCTGTCGGGCAGGATGTCGCGCAACTCGGGGGCCAGCCGCTGAGGATCGTCGGCTGCCTCGACGCGAGGGGGTTCCTCCAGGTTGTTGGCCGGCAGGTGGCCCACCAGGTAGCGGACCTCGTCTAGCACCTCCTCTTCGGTTTGGCCTACGAAAGTGGCCACCCCCGATTTGGAGGAGTGTGAGCGGGCGCCGCCCAGATCCTCGAGGGTGACCTCCTCGCCGGTGACCGTCTTCACCACATCGGGGCCGGTGATGAACATGTGCGACTTCTCGGCCACCATGAACACGAAGTCGGTCATGGCGGGGCTGTACACCGCCCCACCCGCGCAGGGCCCCAAAACCACGCTGATCTGGGGGATGACGCCCGACGACTTGACGTTGCGGTGGAAGATGCCGCCGTAGGAGTCGAGCGACACCACGCCCTCCTGGATGCGGGCCCCGGCGCCGTCGTTCAAGCCGATCATGGGTGCTCCCACCGAAAGGGCCAGGTCCATCACCTTGTGGATCTTCTCGGCGAACACCTCTCCCAGCGCCCCGCCGAACACCGTGAAGTCCTGGGCGAACAGGAACACCTTGCGCCCGTCGATGGTGCCCCATCCGGTGATTACACCATCGGTGTAGGGGCGCTCCTCGATGCCGCTGTCCAGCGCCCGATGTCGGGCCAGCATGTCGAGCTCGTGGAAGGAGCCGTCGTCGAGGAGGTACTCGATGCGCTCCCGGGCCAGCATCTTGCCCTTGTCGTGCTGGCGGTCCACCGCCCTCTGGGGCCCGGCGTGGAGAGCCTCGTGCTTGCGGCGCTCTAGGTCGTCGAGTCGATCCTTCATCGAATGCTCGGCCATGATCGTGCCAGGCTACATGGGGCTCGCTGGGTTCAGCGTGTTGAGTGTGCCTGCCATCCCCCGACAGCCTGCGGTGGATAGCCTCGTGTTCATGCCATCGGATTCTGGCTGGGCGCCGCGGCGCGTGGCGGTCTTTTGCAGTTCATCGCTGGGGACCGAACCGGGTTACGCCACGCTGGCCGCCGAACTGGGGAGGCGGCTGGCGGCAGAGCGGATCGGGGTGGTGTTCGGCGGTGGCCGGGTGGGCCTCATGGGGGTGATGGCCGACGCGGTGATGGCAGCGGGCGGAGAGGTGATCGGGGTGATCCCGAAGTTCTTGGACGAGATCGAGGTGGCCCACCAGGGCTTGACCGAACTCCACTTGGTAGACGACATGCACGAGCGCAAGCAGCTCATGTACTCGCTGTCGGACGGGTTCTGCGCGTTGCCGGGCGGGCTGGGGACGATGGAGGAACTGTTCGAGGCTGCCACGTGGACGCAGCTTGGGTTGCACGAGGGTTCACAGCACAAGCCGGTGGTGCTATTGGACGATGATGGATTCTGGGTGCCGCTGGTCGGGTTTCATGGTCGGCTTGTCGAGGTTGGCTTTGTGAGGCGGGAAAAGGCGGGGATCATCCAGCGGGCTGCCTCGATTGACGGGGCCTTGGAGTTGCTCTACCCGTTGTCCAGTTGAGCAGTGAGGGACTCGACTGCCTCAATGAACTCCTCGACGAGGTTGTAGACCACTTGGCGGGTGGAGGTGACTTGGTTCATAGCGCCGACGATTTGGCCGACGAAATAGTTGGCCAGCTTGTGGGCGCCGCTATCGGGGTGGTGGGACACGCGGTCGATGCGGCTGCGGGCCTCGCCGGTCAGGATGATCTGCAAGGGCATGGGCAGCGGGTCGGGGGTGTCGGCCCGGTTCCACTCCTCGGTCCACGCTGATCGCAGCATCCGGGCCGGCTTGCCGGTGAGAGTGCGGGATCGCTCGGTGTCTGATGAGGTGGCCGCCAGGAACTTCTGCTTGACCGCCGGGCTGGTCTCGGCCTCCTCGGTGGCAAGCCACACCGATCCGCACCACACTCCCTGGGCGCCCAACGCCATGGCCGCGGCCATTTGCCGGCCTTGGCCGATGCCCCCGGCGCCCAGCACCGGCACGGGGGCCACCGCGTCCACTACCTCGGGTATGAGCACCATCGAGCCGATCTCGCCGGTGTGGCCGCCGGCTTCGTATCCCTGGGCGATGATGAGATCGACGCCCGCGGCCACATGGCGCTCGGCGTGGACGGCCCGCCCGGCCAGAGCGGCCACTTTGGCGCCGGCGGCTTGGCTGTGGGCAATCATCTCCGGGGGAGGGGGTCCCAGAGCGTTGGCCACCAAAGCGGGTTCGTAGGCCAAGGCAATCTCCAGATGGCGATCGGCCCGGCGCCCGGAGAGCGGGGCGGCGGTACCCCAGTTCGCAGTCGGACCGTCGTCGTCGGGCAGTGGGGGCACGTTGTAGCGGTCGAGCATTTCGTTGAGGAACCGCTGATGCTCCTCGGGGATGAGGGCCTGCACTTGGTCGGTGTCCAAGCCGCCCTGATCGGCGCCCTCGTATCGGGCGGGAACGATGAGGTCGACGCCGAAGGGCCGCCCGCCCACCTGCTCCCGGATCCAAGCCAGATCGGTGTCCAGAGCATCATCGGTGTGGGCCACCACACCCAATACCCCCAGTCCGCCGGCCCGGCTCACCTCAGCGGCCACATCGCGGCAGTGGGTGAATGCGAAGATAGGGAACTCGATGTCGAACATCTCGGTGACGGCGGTGTGCATGGGCGGTTGTTCCTTTCAGGCTTGTCCGACCCGGGCCTTCAATTTCTCAGCCCGCTCGACCAGGTGTTCGCCCCCCATGCTCCCCATAAGCTCGGGGAATTCAGCCTTGGGGCCGGCCCAGGCCAGCTCTTCGAGGCGGTCGAAGGTGGGGGCATCATCGGCGATGGTAGCCACCTTCCGGAAGAGCATGGCCAACTCCCGGTTCTCAGCCAGGGTGGTGGCCAGTCGGGCCGAGCCCCGGATGCCCACCTCCCACTGGCCGACGGCGTCGGGGATGTCTTCCAGGTGGACGTAGTGGGACAAGACCGTCGCCGTGGAGCGGGCGCCCCAGCCGGGCAGGCCGGGAAAGCCGTCGGCGGTGTCGCCCACCAGGGCAAGGTAGTCGGGAATGGATTCGGGCAGCACTCCGAATTTGTCCACCACCCCGTCGTGGTCGATGAGCATTTGCCGTCGGCGGTCGTACTGCACTACGCGGCCGTCGGTGGTAACACACTGGGCCAGGTCTTTGTCCGGGGTGCAGATGAGCACCTGCTCCACATCTGGATGGGAGGCAGCCTTGCGGGCGGCGGCCCCCAGAGCGTCGTCGGCCTCGTGCTCGACCATGGGCCACACGCAGAAACCTGCTGAGGCCAGTGCCTGCTCCAGCAGGGGGAACTGGGCCATCAGCTCGGGGGGCACTCCCTCGCCGGTCTTGTAGCCGGGCCAAAATTGGTTGCGGAACGATTCGACTACCTGGTCGGTGGCCACGCCGACATGGGTGGCCCCGTCGTCGATCAGTTGGAGCATGCTGTGGACCACCCCTCGGGCCGCCCCCTGCTCTGGGTCGCGGTTGCCCGGCGAGAAGTGGTACCGGAACAGCTCATATGTGCCGTCAACGAGGTGGACCCGCACACCATGACCGTATCGTGTTGGGCCAAGCTGGCGGGTTGTGAACTGTTCAGCGGCCGGCGCTCTGGCCGTATCCTGTTGGACGGCGTTGACATGTTGACAAAAGGGGATGCAATGAGCGAGACGGTGATCTTGGCTGGGGCCCGCACGCCTGTGGGCAAGATGTCGGGGGGATTGGCGTCGTTTCGGGGCACCGAGTTGGGTTCTGTGGCCATTCGTGCCGCGCTGAGCCGGGCCGGGGTGGATCCCGTGCAGGTGGACTACGTGTTCATGGGGCAGGTGCTATTGGCCGGCGAGGGCCAGGCCACGGCCCGACAGGCCGCGGTGGGGGCGGGCATCCCCTTGGCGGTGCCGGCCACCACTGTGAACAAGGTGTGCTTGTCGGGCATCAACACCGTTTATCTGGCTCACCAGATGATCTCAGCCGGCGATGCCGAGATCGTGGTGGCCGGGGGGATGGAGTCGATGACCAAGGCGCCCTATTTGTTGACGAGGGCCCGGGAGGGATATCGCCTGGGCGATGGCGACCTGGTGGACTCCATGATGTACGACGGGCTGTTCTGCGCCTTCGACCGCTGTGCCATGGGAGCGGGAACCGAGAAGTACGCGGCATCGAGCGCGCTGGCCCGCGAGCCCCAGGATGCCTTCTCTGCTCAGTCCCACCAGCGGGCCGCGGCCGCCGCCGCGGCCGGTTTGTTCGACGACGAGTTGGTGCCGGTGGAGGTGCCGCAGCGCCGCGGCGATCCGGTGTTGGTATCGGCTGACGAGGGAGTGCGCTTGGATGCCACCGCTGAGTCGCTGGGCCGACTGCGGCCGGCCTTTGCCGAGTCGGGCAATATCACCGCGGGCAACGCCTCGCAGATCTCCGACGGCGCCAGCGCGCTGGTAGTGGCCAGTCGGGAGCGGGCCGAGCGGCTCGGCGTTGAACCTCTGGGCGCCTATGTGGGCTACGGACAGGTGGCCGGCCCCGATCCCTCGCTCTTGACCCAGCCGTCGCGGGCCGTCTTGCAGGCGCTCAAGTCGGCCGAGTTGAGCCTGAGCGACGTCGACCTGTTCGAGATCAACGAGGCCTTTGCCGCGGTGGCGTTGTCTTCGATGGCCGATCTGGGGATTTCCGACGATGTGGTGAACGTGAATGGCGGGGCCATCGCCCTGGGCCACCCCATCGGGGCCAGCGGAAACCGCATCGTGTTGTCGCTGCTGCACGAACTGCGCCGCCGAGGGGGAGGCCTGGGCGCGGCCGCCCTGTGCGGAGGCGGGGGCCAAGGGGATGCCCTGCTAGTACACGTTTGATTGTTACAGATCAGTAATGACTTGACTTTGTTTCGTCATGTTCGTAATGTAATTGCAACAAACAAGCACCGCCTCATGTGCGTCGGTTCCATTGCCCCCCGCCCGACTCACTGAGGCGGTGTCTTGCTTTTGCGACCAAGATTTCCGGTCAGCCGGCAGTGATGCGCTGTCGTCCCTCCAACGCCCGGCTGAGGGTGAGCTCGTCGGCATATTCCAGATCGCCTCCCACTGGAAGGCCGCTGGCGATGCGGGTGACGGCCACCCCCAGCGGTTCGATGAGCCGGGCCAGGTACATGGCGGTGGCCTCTCCCTCAATGTTGGGATTCGTGCAGCAGATGACCTCGGTGACATTCTCGCTGTCGAGGCGGGCCAATAGTTCTTTGACCCGGAGCTGGTCGGGGCCGATGCCCTCGATGGGGTTAATGGCGCCACCGAGCACGTGGTAGCGGCCGCGGAAATCCCGGGTCTTCTCCAAAGCCACGATGTCACGGGGGTCCTCCACCACGCACAGGGTGGCTGGATCTCGCCGAGGATCGTCGCAGAGCTGGCATTGTGGATGCTCGCTGATGTTGAAGCACCGCTGGCAGAACTGGATTCGGGCTTTTGCTTCTCTGATGGCGTCGGCCAGCCGCAGGGCATCGGGCCCCGACACCTTGAGCAGGTGGAAGGCGATGCGTTGAGCCGATTTGGGACCGATGCCGGGCAGGCGCCCCAACTCGTCGATCAACACCTGGACCGGAGCAGAGTAGAAGCTGCTCACGCTGAACCCGGCTATCCCTGTCGGCCGGAGGCAGTGGGCGGATCGAAGGTGACCAACTCGGCATCGGGAAATGCAGCCATGAGATTGGAGATGGCCTCTTGGGTGGCGACCTGTTCATCCATGGGCTCGTCAGGGGCGTTGGCCTCACGTCCGTCATCTTCGGGTGGAGGGGAGGGGGTGGGTGGCGGTTGTCGGTCGGGAGGCGGGGCAGTGCTGTCGTCGTCGATGGTCAACCGCAGGGGCACGTCCCGTCCGAAGTGCTGCTGAAGGGCGGTGTCTACTTCGTCGCGGGTCTCCTCGCAGCGGGTCAGGTGGATCTGGTTGGGAAGGGCGAACACCGCGCCGCTTGCATCGTTGGCCAAGAACCGACCGGCTTGAAATCGGACCCGGGCTTTGTTCGGGAGTTTGGCCAATATGGTGTCACCCCAGGCCATTACCAGTTCCTCGCGGCTGGGCAGCGATGCCTCGCTCTCGTCGGGGGCAGAATCGGGTGCGGGGGCGGAAGCCGTCTCCGGGGCGGGGGCGACGTCCGACGGCGCCGCTGCGGGTGCCTTTTCCGCCCGCATGGCCCCTAGTGTGGGCCGGGGGGCCCGGTCTTTGGCCGGGGGCGGATCGGTGTCGGTGTTGGGGGCGGGATCGCCGTCGGCGGGTTCGGGTGCAATCGGGACCCGTCCTTCGGCTTCAGCGGTTTTGGCTTGGATTCGGGCTACCGCGGCCCGGGCTCGATCATGGCCGCTGGCTGGAGCCTCGGTTTGCCGGGGATCAGATGGGGCCGCCCCGGTTCCAAGCGGTTGGGAGCCAGCAGATGAGGCCGCTCCGGTTCCAAGCGGTTGGGAGTCAGCAGCGGAACCGGCCGGTGTACGGATGCCTTGGCGCTCCAAGCGCTCGATGCGCTCGAGCAGGGCGCTGATGTCGTTGTCCAGATCGCGGCGGGTTAGTCGGGCTAGGGCCACCTCCAAATCCACCCGTGGGTCGGGGGCTTGGCGCATGTCCACCAGAGCGGTTCCCAGAACCTCTAGGGCGCGGGTGAGCCCGGCCGGTGGGATCTGGTCGGCGGTGGCCCGGGCATCGGCCTGCTGGGCTTCGGTGAGGTAGCCCAAGTCGGCGCCCATCGCGCACAAAAAGGCGTTGCGCAGGCGGTCGAGCAGGGCTTCGCCAACGATCCTCGGCTCCCGTCCCGATCGCAGCGTCTCATGCACGGCCACAAGAGCGGGGCCGTAGTCCTGGCTTCCCAAGGCCTCGGTGATGGCGTCGACCGCCTCCAACCGGTCGGCCACCCCTCCGGCCGCGGCGATCTGATCGAGAGCCGACAGGGTGTCCCGGGCCGACCCCGCACCTCGGTGGACGGCGTGGTCGATGGCCTCATCATCGACGTCCAACCCGGCCTGTCCGATAACCCAGCGGGCGTGCTCGGCGAGCACCTCGCCGTCGATGAGGTTGAACTCCAAATGCTGGGTGCGGCTGCGGATGGTGGGCACCACCTTGTGGGGTTCGGTGGTACACAGCACGAAGACCACATGATCGGGGGGTTCCTCGAGCGTCTTCAACAGCGCGTTCTCGGCGCCGGGGGTGAGCATGTGCACCTCGTCGAGCACGTACACCTTGGCCTTGCCCGGCGAGCCCATAGCCACCCGGGAAATGAGGTCTCGGATGTCGTCCACCTTGTTGTTGGACGCGGCGTCCAGTTCGATCAGGTCATAAGAGGTGTTGCCGGCGATGTCGAGACAGGATTGGCACTGGTCGCAGGGTTCGCCGTCGCTGCTCAGATCGGTGCAGTTGAGGGCCTTGGCCAGGATGCGGGCGGTGCTGGTCTTGCCGGTGCCCCTAGGGCCGCTGAACAGGTAGGCATGGCCGACCCTGTTCTGCTGGACAGCATTTTGGAGGGCTCGGACGACGGCTTCTTGGCCGCGCAACTCCGCGAAGCAACCCGGCCGGTAGCGTCGGTACAGTGCTTGATGGGCCATTGCGCCGACTTTACTCAGTGTGTCCGCGGGTTTGGAGGTGAAGCCCGGTCTCGAAAGTGATGGCCAGGCGGTCTGCGGCACACCCCAGGATCCGCTGAGAGCTGCTGCCTCCCGGCCCTGACTCGGTTCACGGGCTGGCGTTGCACAGGACCCGACCATCACATTCCAAACCAGGCAAATCGCCCGGGTTCGATCAGGATAGCGGCAACCGGTGCAGGACCGCCCGTCGGTGTGCGGTAATTTGCTTACCCCCGGAGGGGTGCGAGAGCGGCCGAATCGGCACGCTTGGAAAGCGTGTGTGGCGCAAGTCACCGTGGGTTCGAATCCCACCCCCTCCGCCATTTTCGCATCCGCATTGATTTCAGGTGTTCAGGTGGCTTCGCCGGCGAATTGGGCGGCGTGGAGGTCGGCGTAGGGGCCGCCTCGGGAGAGGAGCTCGTCGTGGGCGCCTTGTTCGGCGATGCGCCCGCCGTCCATGACCACGATGGTGTCGGCGCCGCGGATGGTGGAGAGGCGGTGGGCGATGACGAAGCTGGTGCGGTCGGCTCGCAGGGCGTTCATGGCCTCTTGGATGAGCACCTCGGTGCGGGTGTCCACCGACGAGGTGGCCTCATCGAGGATCAAGATGGCCGGGTCGGCGAGGAAGGCCCGGGCGATGGTGAGGAGCTGTTTTTGGCCGGCGGAGATGTTGTCGCCCTCGTCGTTGATGACGGTGTCGAATCCGTCGGGCAGCGAGTGGACGAAGCGGTCGACGTAGGTGACCCGGGCCGCTTGGAGGATCTGGGCGTCGGTGGCGTCGGGGTTGCCGTAGCGGAGGTTCTCCCAGATGGTGTCGCCGAACAGCCAGGTGTCTTGGAGCACCATGCCGAACTTCGACCGCAGCTCGTGGCGGGGGAGAGAAGTGATGTCGCGCCCGTCGAGGGTGATCCTACCGCCGTCCAGCTCGTAGAACCGCAGCAGCAGGTTGACCAGGGTGGTCTTGCCCGCCCCGGTCGGTCCGACGATGGCCACCGTCTGGCCCGGCTCAGCAGTGAGGTCGAGCCCGGCGATCAGGGGCTTGTCGGGGTCGTAGGCGAAGTGGACGCCGTCGAAAACCACCCGTCCGGACGTGGGCGGCGGTTGGGGCACCGGGTCGGGGTCGGGGCTCAGCTCGTCGACTTCGAGCAGCTCCACCACCCGCTCCAGCGATGCGATGCCCGACTGGAAGGTGGCGGCCATCGAGGCCAGCGACTGGACCGGTATGGCGAACTGCCGGGTGTACTGGATCATGGCCTGCATGTCGCCGATGGTGATGGCCCCGCTGGAGATGCGCAGTCCGCCCACCACGGCGACGGCCACGAACTGGAGGTTGCCCATCAGCATCATCACCGGCTGCATGGCCGACGAAAGGAACTGGGCCGATCGGCTGGCGTCGTAGAGCTGGTCGTTCTCCGCCTCGAATCGCCGGCGCTCCTGGTCTTGGCGGCCGAACGCGGTGACTATGGCGTGTCCGCTCACCACGTCTTCGGCTTGGGCGTTGAGGGTGCCGGTGGTCCGCCACTGCCGGAGGAACCGGGGCCGGGCCCGGTGGGCGAACAGGCGGGTGGCCATCACCGACAGCGGCACGGTCGCAAAGGCCACCAGCGCCAGCAGAGGCGACACTGTCAGCATCATCACCGTCACCCCCACCAGGGTCAGCAGCGAAGTGAGGATTTGGTTGATGGTCTGCTGGAGGCTCTGGGTGAGGTTGTCGATGTCGTTGGTCACCCGGCTGAGCAGGTCGCCCCGGGCGTGCCGATCGACATAGGACAGAGGAAGGCGGTGGAGCTTGGCCTCGATTGTCTCCCGTAGCCGGAACATCGATCGCTGGAGCGCGCCGGTGAGCAGGTATGTCTGGGAATAGCCGAACACCCACGCGGCGCCGAACACCCCGGCAATGATCAAGAGCCGATCTCGGAGCTGGTCGGTGTCGATGCTGCCCTCGCGGATCCCGCTCACGATGATGTCGGTGGCCCCGCCGAGGAGCCAAGGGCCGATAACCGTGAGGCTCACGCTCATCACCGCGAGGGCGATCACCAGGATCAGCACCGGCGTCTCCCGTCCGGTGATCTCGGCCAGTTGGCGGACGGTGCCCCGGAAGTTGCGGGTGGCCTCCGCGGGCATCGGGGCCCCCATGCGGCAGGAGAAGCGCATGGCCTCCCGCCCGAACTTCTGGAGGGCTTCTTGGTCGGCTTGCTCGTCGTCTAGCTCGCCATCGCCGGGCACGATGTCGCCCGGTTCATCCTGGCTCATGCGGCTTCACCTCCTCTCTGGGAGGAGACGATCTCGGCGTAGGTGGGGCAGGTGCTGAGCAGTTCGTTGTGGCGACCCATGCCCACCACCACTCCGCCTTCCAGAACGATGATCTGGTCGGCGGTCTCGATGGTGGAGATCCGCTGGGCCACCACCAGGACGGCGGCGTTGCGGGTGTGGGGATAGAGGGCCCGGCGGAGCCGGTCCTCAGTGGCGAGGTCGAGGGCGGAGAACGAATCGTCGAACAGGAAGACGGCCGGCTGGGCGACCAGGGCTCTGGCAATGGACAGCCGTTGCCGTTGGCCGCCGGACACGTTGGTGCCCCCCTGATTGATGGGGCTGGCCAGTCCCTCGGGCATGGATTGGACGAACCCCGCCGCTTGGGCGATCTCCAGGGCCTCCCACAGTTCGCCATCGGTGGCGTCGGGGCGTCCGTACCGGAGGTTCGAGGCCACCGTGCCGCTGAACAGGTAGGCCCGCTGGGGCACGTAGCCGATGGCTTGCCACAGCAGGATCTGGTCGAGCCGGCGGACATCCACGCCGCCCACCGAGACCTCGCCGGTGCTGGCGTCGGCCAGGCGGGCGGCCAGAGTCAACAGCGTGGTCTTGCCCGCCCCGGTGGAACCGATGATGGCAGTGGTCTCTCCCGGAAGGGCGGTGAACGCCACGTTGTCGAGCACAGCATGCTCGGCACCGGGGTATCGGAAGCCAACCCCGCGGAACTCCACCGTCCCGGGACGCAAGAACTCCCTTACTGGATCGGCCGGCGGGACCACCGACGATTCGGTGTCGAGCACTTCGACGATGCGCTCGGCAGCCACCGCGGCGCGGGGAATCATCGACACCATGAAGGCGGCCATGGTGACGGCTAGGAGTATCTGGAGGAGATAGGTGATGTAGGCCACCAGCGACCCGATCTGGGTCGATCCGTCTTCAATGCGGTCGGCGCCGATCCACAGCAGGGCCACGCTCGACAGGTTCACCAGCAATGTGACCGCGGGGAAGGTGGCTGCCATGAGCCGGGCTGCTCGCATTGATGTCGCAGTAAGCCGGTCGTTGGCGTCGGCAAACCGGGCGCTCTCCACCGGCTCGCGGGTGAAGGCCCGCACCACCCGGATCCCAGTGATCTGCTCCCGCAGCACGGCGTTGACCCGGTCGATGCGCTTTTGCATCTTCCGGAACGCCGGGTTCATGGCCGCGATGATCGAGCCCATAATGATGATCTCCAGGGGGATGACCACCCACAGCAGCACCGACAGCCCGGCGTCGGTCCGAATGGCCAGCACGATGCCGGCGATCATGGTGAGCGGGGCGGTGATCATCATGGTTCCCACCATGGCCATCAACGTCTGGATCTGGTGGGTGTCGTTGGTGATGCGGGTGATGAGCGAGGGGGTGCCGAAACGACCGATCTCTCGGGTGGAGTAACGGGTAATCCGGTCGAACACGTCGCCTCGGATGTCGCGGCCGAATGCCATGGCCGCCCTTGACGCAAACCAGACTGCCCCGGTGAGCAATACCACCTGCACCAACGAGACCACCAGCATGATGGCGCCCATTCGCCAGATCACAGATTGATCCCCGAGCAGGACGCCGTCGTCGATCAGGGTGGCGTTCAGCCCCGGCAGCAACAGGCCGGCGGTGGTCTGGCCGGCCTGAAGGACCAGCACGAACACGATCGCCTGGCGATGGGGTGCCAGATGGCTCTTTAGAAGTCGTCGCAGGCTCATCTTGTTTTGGCGGCGGGCCGCCGGGATCAGGCGGGGTCGGTCATGGGGGCTTACCAGTATGCTCTAGGCGGTACGACGGTCGCGGTGTTCAGTAGGGCGGCTTCGGCCAATTCTCTGTCATGGGTGCATTGCCGCTCGGGTGAGCGGGCCCGCGGGATCATCGCCACTTGATCTTGTTAGCTCAACCAGGGGTTTTGAAGACATATAACAGAGCGTTGCTCGTCGTCCCACAGGAAACGTGTCGGCGTTCCACAGGCGTAACATATTACTTGCTGCTGGTCGGCTGGACGTTTCTAATGTTTTCCCTGTTGAGAGCCTTGTGGCTAAGGCGGTTGGGGATTGGCCGATGTTATGACGCGCTCAGAAGTCTCATGGAGAGACGCTGCATTCCACAATGGGGTTGACAGGACGCTCAAACACCGTGGTCTAGGCGGCACAGGCGAGGCAATACAGGTGGCAGCTGTCGGACTGAATCCGTCTTTGGGCAGTTCCCGGCGCACCCTCAGGTTGGACGGTACTGACTTGCTTCGGGAATGACCGCCGGAAAACCCAGCGGACCCGCACGAGCGCTCGTGGGAGACTCGGCACGCAAAGGCCGGCCCGCTTCGGCGCTGCCCTATCCCCGAGGAGGCTCCCCCCACTATGAAGTCTCAATGCACAGCGACGACCTAGCGGCATGCCAGGACAATGAAGGGCACCCTGCCGTCAAAGTGGTCATGCTCGCCGCGTGGACAGCTGCCCTAGCCGATGCGGCCAATCAGACAGCGTTTGCCGGAGGAGATTCCGACGACGAGGAGAAAGAGCCGCTCGGCCTTCAGCTGGCCGCAATGATCAAAGACGCCGACCCCGAGTGTCCGGCACCCGGCGAGGAGGACTATGACCCGATTCGCGCCGCGACTCTGCTTGCCGGAAGCCAGCTAGTCGTCTTCGACGAACAGGATGACGTCCCATGACCGTTGAACGCCCTGTGGCTGAGCAGACGTCAACCAGTTTCAGCGTCTGGCAGCAGTCAATGGTCGACAAGAAGCGCCAGGACCGGCCCAGCCACGAACTGGTCGGTCGCCAACAGCAGTTCTTGAAGGCGGCGAACGGATCGTCTTCATTGCTGGCCGATTATCTGATCGGCCGTCTCAACATTGAGGAGGAGGCCCTAGCCCAGGCACCGGCACTCGATGGTGTGACGTCAGACGAGATGAACAAGACCCCACTCATCTGGGAGCAACATGTCGGCTCCCAGCTATCTGGCATATTGCCGATACAGGCAATATCCAGTCCCTGGTGGTACATCTGCCACGCTGCTTGGCTGCGAGGCGGCGTTTTCCCTGACCCGCCGAACTCCACATTCAAGGCCCGTGTCGGACAGGAGACGCTAGAGAAACCTGCTGACAGAACCAGCTTCAAAGAAAAGCAGACCTTGGATACTGCCACCAGAAACCTGCTGCGCGGCTTGGGCGGGCTACCACACATACGCCACGTCAAGGCCGTGGCGACCGATCCGCCTATCGCGAGAGCGCACTGGAGGTACCGACTCGGGGCCGAAGCCGCTGCTAACGCACCCCCAGAGTCGGGGCTGACGGCAGAGAGCTGCCACGAGTTGCTGCACCGCAGTTCTTGGGTTCAGTTCATTGACCGGTCTCAGATGAAGTACAGCGCTGTCCTAGCGCCGAAGGCGCTGGCGGCAGTGTGCGCGATCGCCGCCCACGATCCGAAAGGCATACGCGAATACCACCTACAGGCAGTGGCCAGACGCTGTCTGCAGGCGCATCCCGACCTGATTAACTGGCAGGCACTAACCCAGGTGCCTGAGGAGCCGGAGACACCCAGGGCGAAACCGCCGTCGCGGAAAACTGCGAAGAAACGCGGGAAAAAGCGTTCCCGAAGGCGATAGAGAAGCTCAGGCCCGATCGAACACTCCCCCATCAGGGGGCACTCAGAATTCGTGGGCAAGTTCAGTCGAAGGGGGCGATTGAGAGCAATGTAGCGTTGTGGGCCGAATTCCTGTCCTGATCTGTGCCGTACTCGTTTCGCAGATCCGCTGCGCCATGTCGACCTGAGACTGGCTCGCCAGAACGCGCACGATGGTGTCCCTGCCTTTGGCGGTGGGGGTGATCGTCACCGGGTGCCCTTTGAGCGCCTTTTGGGCGGACTTGACGAGCTATGGAACCTCAGCTCTCTGCTCATATTCCTCTTCGAGGGCTTCGAGTACCTTCCTGCAAGTCGCCTCGATCAGCGATTCCGCCGAATTGCTCGACCGCCACGGCACCTCCTTGTGCGACGGAGCCAGGCGTCGGCCCCATCGCCGCCGCCACCCTGGTGTGCGAGGTCGGCGACCCCGCCGCTTCGACCGCGAGCCCCGAGTTCGCCCGCTGGTGTGGCACAGGTGCCGTCGCTCTCTCATCGGGCGAAAGCACGGCCAACCCCGTTAAGCACCGGCTCGACTTCAGAGGCAACCGGCGCGTCAACAGCGTGCTGCACATCGCGTCGGTCTCCCAGCAGCGCAGCCGGCCCGACGCGGCCGCGTACCTCGCGCGCAAAGCCACAAAATGCAAAACCGGACGAGAAGCCCGCCGAGCCCACAAACGCCACCTCGCCAACCGCGTCATCCACCGAATGTGGCGCGACGAACAAACCCGAGAACAACCTCTCGCACCCGCCGTTTGACGAGGGAGCGTCCGAGTGCCGCTAATAGGCCCGCTAGTTGTTGATTGCGGTCGTGATTTGGGGTTCGTTTGCGACGTCGAGCCGGCTCAATATGGGATACGCGGCCTCGACGTCCGAGTAGAGCGTGTCAACTTTGGGGGAGATGACCGATACGACGAGCGTGAACTCGAGGGGTGCAGCCGATGACTGGAGCAGACCCGACTTCCGGGCGACGTAGGAGAGGTCAAGG
This sequence comes from Candidatus Poriferisocius sp., assembly GCF_965208475.1. Taxonomy (GTDB): domain Bacteria; phylum Actinomycetota; class Acidimicrobiia; order Acidimicrobiales; family Bin134; genus Poriferisocius. Next base: position 3,118,615 of record NZ_OZ242338.1, read on the forward strand.
CGAGGATCTAGTAGAGACTTTGCCTGCATCGATAGGTCGATTCGGCGGATCGTTTCCCACTTCCCACCCTCTCGGAGTTCGATTTCGCTCCCAGAGGTCCCGGGTAGGGCCTTGCTGACTGGGTGGCCGCTGATGTTGTAGCCGTCGGCTATGAGCTTGGTTGCGATTTCGGGTTCGGTGCCGATATTGACGGTCTTGCTCTTCTTGCCTTTGGAGAATCGGAACTTGTCGGTATGGGGACGGAACACCGGCTCGATCGTCGCCTGTGTGTACTCGAGTGGCTGCGCCGGCTCGACTGGCGAGGCGAACGCCATCGTAAGTCGGAGCTTGACCGACCCCGAAACGATGGACCTTGGGACCGGTAGTCGAAACGAGAGGAGTTCGTGGCGATGAAGCTTGCTCTGGTAAAGCAAGTGAACTTCGTTCGCTGCGCATTGAAGCCCTGAGGCGTAGTCGAGGGCGAAGCGCCCGTGTCCAGTTTTGACGCAGACGTCCTCGCCTGGGCGACGTTCTGCAAAGTGAATGGCAAAGGAGCGCAGTGTATTGGCTGACTTCCATTCGTTCCCAAGGATTGCACCGAGGCGGGAGAGCGCGTTGGTGGTGATGGGTCCGGAGAAGCTGGTCCCTTGGGTTTCCCGGAGTTGCTGATTTGCGTGGAGGCCGTAGAACGGCCGATCGGCCTTCAGGCTGCCGCCAAACTGTACGCCGCTGGGTTGTATGCGGCTGCCGTTACGGCCGGGGCCGACTGCGGAGTACCAGGTCCGCTCCCACCCTTTCGAGTGCGGTTCGTCGCATGCGCCAACGGATATTCCGTTGGCCATGTCGGCGGGAGATTGCACCCTATTGAGACCAGTCTGTTCATCCTCGGCGCCGTTATTGCCGGCGGCAACCACGAAGAGCACATCGTGTTCGTAGGCAATGCGGTCCAGCGTGCTTGTCCAGCGATTCGGCTCGCCGGCGTCTTCGACGCTTACATCCACGCCGATGCTGAGATTGACGATTGGGTAGTGGGTTTTGGTGAGAACGGCTTCGATCTGGTCGAGGACCCAGTAGACGTGGACGTCTTCGTCGCCGGGTGATCCGGGGAAGACGCGGTAGTGATGCGCAGCCGAGGCGGGACGCGACGCTCTCTCGCCGGGCGTGAGGACCCCATAGATCGCGCTTCCGGTTACGGCTGTTCCGTGGCTAGTTGCCTCGTGGCTTTCGGGCTCATTCGTCACATTGGTGATCGCGACCGAATCGAGTAGGGAGTTCTCCTGCATACCACCGTCGAAGACGGCGATCGTGTGTGCGCCCTCTGGCGCTGACTCTTCGGGCGGTAGCACTGTGGGCGGTGCGGCGCGAAGGAAAGTTGTTGGCAGCGGCCGGAGCACGGGCATGGGTCGAAGGGAACGTAGAGGGTTGAACTGCGACGCCTGCTGGACGCCCTCGGGGCCGAGCCTCACAGGGACGAAAGTCAGGCCGGCCTCTGTCCGCCGGTAGTCGTCGACAACCTGGCCGCCAAGGTTCGCAATCCAGGAGATCCATTTCTCGAACGTCTCGTCGTCGGTGGCAACGAGGTCACCCGACTGGTCTATTTTCAATGGGTTGAGCACGGCCTCCCACACGTCGGCGTCGCGTGGGGCCGTTCCCAGAACCTCTGTGTTGTTGGCCATCCGGATTTCGGAGATCTCTCGGAGCTGTTCGAACACGTTGCGTTGGCTCTTTCCGCCAGTGCCAGCGCTCTCGATAATATCGCTGAGTCTCGCCGCGCCTTCTTCGGGCCCTGCGACGATGAGCGATTTGGTCGTGGTGGGTTCGGACGTCGTTGCAGTCACGTATATGCCGGGAGCAGCACGCGATCCGACGGCGACTAGTCCAGCGGCCGCGAGCAGTTGGGCGGGGAAGTGGCTGGCCGCGAGATAGTTCGGTAGCAGCGTGGTTTGGAAATAGCGCGCAGTACCGAGAGCCTCCTGGGGCAGCTGACTGAAGCGATCGGCGAGCTCGGTAACCATCGGGGTGAGCACGCTCGCCGCGGCTTCCGCAGTCATGGGGTGGTATTTGTCTCCGCCTCCGGAGTTGACCTGGTCAACCTCAAGTATGAGACGTTCGCCTCCAACGAGAATCGGCCGAGGGTCGTTTGGTTGACTCATTGATCGTCCCTTCCATTGAACCGTCGGATGGCCGCCCCGACTGTTGGGTGGGAGACACCGAAGATCTTTGCGATTCCCCGATTCGACATGTTCCAGCGGACACTGAGTTCGTTGATGGCGAGGTCTCGATCGAACGCTTCGCCGCGGAGCCGCATTGCGCGGACAACCAATGCTCGCTCAAGCGGAACGTCGTCGGTCAGCGATTCCCGCCGCGCCGAACGAATGAGCCGCTCAATTTCGGCGGGGCTCACCTCGGCGGTAGCTTCAGCCACGAGCGTTGTTACCCAGTCTGGACTGCCGGTGTCATTCAACAACGTCTTCACGAGCCCGACGCGAACTGTGTTCGTCGGCAACCCAAGGTCGATGACCATTTCGAAGCGGCGCACGACTGCGGTGTCAAGCAGGTGAGCGTGGTTCGTGGCCGCGATGAGCAACCGCTCGCGCGGCCACTGATCGAGTTCGAGGAGCATCACGTTCACAATTCGCTTGAGCTCTCCGATGTCGGATGAGTCATCACGTCGCTTGGCCACGGCGTCGAACTCATCCATGAGAAGAATCCCGTCTACTTCCAAGGCCGCTTGCATCGCGTCCCGCAGGTTCTTGCCCGTGCCGCCCAGCAGGCTTGAGATCACTTCGGCGAGATTCACAGTGGCTAGCGGGAGTCCAAGTTTGGCTGCGATGTGGTGTGCGAGGAGCGTCTTCCCGACTCCGGGAGGGCCGCTCACAAGAACGGTGTTGGCTGCGGAAAGTCCGGCGCTCGCTAGACGGGTACTCCCAGTCCATTGCGCCAGCAGTTGGTGGACCTCGGCATTGGGCTCGGCATCCAAGAAGAGCTCCGGCAGCGCCTCGGTGTTGGGATGTGCCCAGTGGACAAGATCCTCGCCTGAGATCGTCTCGAGCGTGTCTACCGATCTAAAGGCAGGCCGATTGGGGCTCCCGATCATCGCCTCGCCCAGGCGTTGTCGAAATGCTTTGCTGTCAGGGAGCTCATCGGGCAGTTCGCGGGAAATGCGATTGGCCAGCTGACGAACCCCGGCGCCGTTTCCACCGACACCAACACGCACTACATCGAGGAGGGCTGTTTCTAAGAAGTGGTAAATACTATCGATCATATCTCTGAACTTACCAGAGTACCCTCTCTTGTCAACAGCAGGATTGCTTAGAAATGGAAAGTATCGTGCAAATAGAGTAGCTCTTACCAGTCATGAAAGAGGCCTTCGTGGTTCTCGTACCAGAGTGTCATCTGACGCAAGCGGTCCGCCGCACCTTGGACCTTGCGTCGTCGAAGGCGCAACTGCCTGACACACCCGGAGCGGAGGGAGGGGGATTCGAACCCCCGGGACCCCGGAAGGCCCTACGGCTTTCAAGGCCGTTGCAATCGTCCGCTCTGCCATCCCTCCGAGGGCGAGATTAGTAGCCCTGGGGTGGGGTTGACGGGGTGGATTAGGCCCAACGGTTCCAGGCGATGATCTCGTCGAGGTCTCTGCGGGCGGGGGGCTTGAGGTCGTCGCCCAGCAGGTAGGCCACCGGGATGAGGCAGGTTTGGAGGTAGTCGTCGGGAATGTCGAGCAGGGCGGCCACCTCGTCGGCGGCCAGCAGGTGGGCGGTGGTGAAGGTGGAGGCCAGGCCCCGGCTGTGAAGGGCAAGCTGGAAGCTCCATACCGCGGGCAGGATCGACCCGAACAGGCTGGTCGTCCAGGCGAGTTCAAGGTCGGGGTCGAGTTGGCCCTGGATGCAGGGGATGACCAGGGCGGGCACTTCGTGGAAGCGCTCGGCCAGGTAGAGCACTGCCTCGGAATGGCGGACTCCGGCGGCATCTCCATCGGCCTGCCGCCGCTCCAAGAGCTCCTCCATGGGCGGAACGATGCCCGCTCGATAGTGATCGGCGATGGCCGCCCTAGATTCGGGATCGGTCACGATTACCCAGCGCCAGTCCTGGGCGTTGGACGCGTTGGGGGCATATGAGGCCAGGCCCAGGCACTCCTGCAAGATCTCGGGATCCACCGCCCGGTCAAAGTCCAGCCGCCGCCGCACCGACCGAGTGGTGGACAGCAGCCGATCGGTGATTTCGGTGTCAAAGGGAGTCATAGGCCGTTGCATTCGGGCTGACGGGTCGTTACCCTACGAAAAGCTATCGGAACCGGCATCGATCCCGAAATAGGGGATCAAGGGTTCCCTCTGACATCGTTGTCGCCGTCGGCTGAAGGCGGGCCCGCATCTAGGCATCTTCCAGCAAAGAACTCCATGCGTCGGCTGGCCAACTGCCACTTTATCGGCTGACCAACTGCCACTTTATCGGCGTATGAATAATTCTGCCAGTATGATGGAGTGCTCTGAAGTCGGAGAGCACCATGGATTCCGTCGATATCGACCCTGACGGTTGTGGCACGAGCGACATCGCTCCGGCCGGGTACCGTCCACGGCTGGTGGACGAGCGGATGAGCGCAGCGCTTCGGGCGATGCCCGCCGTGGTCGTCGAAGGTCCCCGAGCGTGCGGCAAGACATGGACCGGGCGACGATTTGCGGCCAGTGCCGTCTATCTCGACGAGCGGGCCAGTGCTTCACTGACAGCGGGAATGGACCCGGCGTCGATCCTCGACGGGGCGACGCCCCGACTGCTGGACGAGTGGCAGCTCGCTCCCGCAGTGTGGAACGCCATGCGTCGCGCCTGTGACGCGCGCGGCCAGCGGGGACAGTTCATCCTCACCGGCTCTGCCGATCCGCCCGACGACATCACCCGTCATTCGGGAGCCGGCCGGATCATGCGAGTGCCAATGCGCACGATGAGTCTGTTCGAGAGCGGGGAATCCAGCGGTGACGTGTCGTTTCAAGGCCTGATCGACGGTGAGGCATGCACTGCCGCCGACGGGGGTCTCTCGCTGGGCGATGTGCTGGCGCTTGCGTGCCGCGGTGGATGGCCCCAGCAGCTCGACGCCGATCTGCCGACCGCGGCGGACGCTGCGACCGCCTACCTCGACGAGATCAGCCGTACGGATGTGTCGCGAGTCGACGGCGTCGAACGCGATCCGATTCGGGTGCGCAGATTGCTGGTATCGATTGCGCGAAACGTGGCTACCGAGGTACGGCACACCGTGCTCGCCGCTGACACCGCGGCCGCAGGAGAGCCACCACTGGAGCGACGCACCGTTGCGGGCTATCTCGCGGCATTGGGGCGCTTGTTCGTCGTCGAGGAGATTCCTGCATGGCGGCCGCACATCGCCTCACGAGCGCAGGTCCGCAATGCCGCCAAGATCCATTTCGTCGATCCCTCGCTCACCGCAGCAGCGCTGCGGACCACCGTCGGCACTCTGATGAGCGACCTCAGCTTCGCCGGGAGGCTGTTCGAGTCGATGGCTCTGCGCGACTTGCAGGTTTATGCTGAGGCGAATCGGTGCTCATTGTCGCACTATCGCGACAGCCACCAGCTAGAGGTCGACGCCATCATCGAGCACGCCGACGGGCGCTGGGCTGCGGCCGAGATCAAGCTCGGGGTACCCGACGCGATCGACAAGGGCGCCGAATCGCTCTTGCGACTGCGGGCCAAGCTGAAGGGAGGCCGGACTGGCCCGCCCGCACGGCTCGCAGTCATAACCGCCATTGGCTACGCCTACGAGCGGCCCGATGGTGTTTGCGTAGTCCCGCTCACATCAATGAGGCCATAGCACCCGCGCGCCTTTGGGCATCAGTTCGAATCCATCACTATGCGCAGGCCTTCCTCGATGACGGCTTTCAGTTTATTTGGATGTGGTGGACGGTGATATCGAGGCCGGGTGATCGGGCCAGCCGGCCGTCGGCGGTCAACAATGGGACTCCCAGGGCGCGGGTGGTGGCGACGTAGAAGGCGTCGTAGGACCTGATGTTGCTGTAGTGCTGCCATGCCAACAGCGCCAGGGCTCGATGGGAGATGCGATCAATGGGCCATAGCGCTAAATCGCTGAGGGCCGTCACTGCTCGGTCCTCGTCTTGGCGTTTGGTCCGGCAATCCACAAGGCCAGGCCGAGGGTGAGCCGCTAGTGTGGGATGGCCTGGAGAGGTGGCCGAGTCCGGTTGAAGGCGCTTCCCTGCTAAGGAAGTAACTGCCGCAAGGTGGTTCGTGGGTTCGAATCCCACCCTCTCCGCTCGTTGCTGGTTGCCCGCGGTTGGGGTGGTTGGCCGGGATAGTGTTCGACGCCATGGGATTGCTTGACGGGAAGACGGCCATCGTTACCGGAGGGGGCCAGGGAGTGGGTCGGGGGATCGCCTTGGCCCTGGCCGTTGAGGGCGCCGGGGTCACGGTGGCGGCCCGCACTGAGTCGAAGGTGCAGGCGGTGGCGGCTGAGATCGCCGAGCGGGGCGGGTCGGCCTTGGCGCTGGTGTGCGACGTGAACGAACTGGACGATATCGAGGCGTGCGTGGACCGCACCGTGGAACACTTCGGCACCGTCGACATCCTGGTGAACAACGCCCAGCAGGTGCCCCACGGGCACTTGCTGGAGGTGAGCGATGAGGCGTGCATGGCGGCGTGGACCTCCGGTGCGCTGGCCTCCATCCGGTTCATGCGGCTGTGCCACCCGTACTTGAAGGACGGCGGGGTTATCATCAACCAGGGCTCGGGGTCGAGCCTCAAGACCGATCCCAGCGGCATGGGGGTGTACGCCGGGGTGAAGTCGGCCATCCAGTCGATCACCCGGGCGGCGGCGATGGAGTGGGGGGCCGACGGCATCCGGGCCATCACCCTGATGCCGGTGGCCATGTCGCCCGCCATGGAGGACTGGAAAGGCTTCAACCCCGAAGGTTTCGCCGCCCTCCAAGAGCGATTCGCCCTCAAACGAGTAGGCGACGCCGAGATCGACATCGGCCGAGTAGTCGCCTTCCTATGCAGCGACACTGCCGGCTACATGACCGGCACCACCGTCAATATCGACGGCGGCGACGCCTACCTCCGCTAGCTGGCGGGGGCTATATGCCCTTCGAGGCCGTAGGGTCGGTAGGGGCCGAAGATGGATTGCTCTAGGACGCCGATGCCTTGGCGGTCGCCCATGCGGACTTTCATGAGGTGCTGCACGTGCTGGTTCTCGAAAGCGTTTTCGTCTACGTCGGCCAGCTTCCAGCGCTCTGACTCCATGGCCAACTCGCCCTTCCAGTCGCCGTGCGACCAGGTGGGGTGGCTGTAGCCGATGCCCTTCATGCGGTAGGTGAACTGCTTGTCGAAGGTGATCTCGTGGCGGGTGTCGTCTTCCAGCGAAGTCATGGCCAAAGTGGCGCTTTTGATCATGCGGCTGCCGGGCTCGAACTCCAGTTGGTGCTCAAGGCGGTGCATGGGCTCGACGCCCGGGTCCTCCACGCCGGGGTTCTCGGCGAGGGAGTCGTAGGCGGGCAAGAAGGCGCCCACGTGGAACCGGGGTCGGCCCAGGGTGTCCTCAAAAAGCTGGTAATGGCTGCACATGTCATCCCAGTGCAGGGGGGCCCACAGGAAGAACAGCCCCATGGCCCGCGGTGCTTGGGGCGCGCCCCGGTTGTCGCCGCCGGCCACCGGTCGGACGCCCCAGGAGCGGTCTTTGGTGCCGTAGGTCTCGGTGCGGTCGATCTCCATGCGCTGGCCGTCGTATTCGATCCAGCCGTGCCAGCGGCCGAACTGGGTGAACCGGGTGGTGTCCATGATGCGGCGAGTGCCGTCGGCCCAGTGGTGGCGGGGCTCCTCGATGGCCGCGGTACGGGCCTCGAAGGTGAGATCGGCGGCGAAGTCGGTGTCGTTGGGCGCCAGCACCACCCGGCAGGCCCTCATGGGCTCGGTGATCTCCAGGTTGAAGGGGCCGACGCTCAGGTCAGTGGGCTCAGGATTGGCCCGGGCCGAGGCGTGGAAGGCGTGTTGCACGCCGTTGTGGACGATGCTGATGCCGCAGTCCTGGATGTCGAGGTGGGGATAGCGGGCGGTGCCCACCCCGAGATACATGTCGCCGACTTTGGAGTAGCCGTTGAACCAGTAGCGCTCGTAGAAGTCCTTCTCCCCGGTAACCGGGGTGGAGATGGGGTCGGGGGTCTGGTGGATGGGGAAATCGTCGAATTTGGTCAGCACCCGCCTATGGTGGCAGACCGGCATCCCTCAACAAATGTCGGAGGGGCTGGTACCATCAACAGTAACTCTGACAAATCGACGGCATCCTCATAGGGAGGCACTCACCATGAGCACCGGCAACGGCGAGCAGCACACCTTTCGCACCTTCCAACTCCGCAACCTCGAAGACACCCCCGGGTTCGACCGGCTGAGCGACCACCAGAAAATGGTGACCCGCGTAGTGGGCTCGGTGCTCCCGTTCAAGACCAACAACTACGTGTGCGAGCAGCTCATCAACTGGGACAAAGTCCCCGACGATCCCATGTTCCAGCTCACCTTCCCCCAGGAGGGGATGCTCGATCCCCGGCACTTCACCCAAATAGCCGACCTGATCAGAGCCGAAGTGCCCGCCGCAGAGTTGAAGGCGGCTGCTCGGGAGATTCAGCTGGGCCTGAACCCCCATCCTGCCGGCCAGGTGGAGATGAACGCCGGTTACCTGGAGGAGGAGGTGGTGCAGGGCGTGCAGCACAAGTACCGGGAGACGGTGCTGTTCTTCCCCACCCAGGGCCAGACCTGCCACGCCTACTGCACCTACTGCTTCCGGTGGCCGCAGTTCGTGCAACTAGACGACCTGAAATTCGCCAGCAAGGAGATCGACCGGCTGGTGGCCTACCTCAAGCTCAACCCCACGGTGTCCGATGTGCTGTTCACCGGGGGCGACCCGATGATCATGCGCACTGAGCTGATCCGCCGCTATGTCGAGCCGCTGATGGCTGAAGACCTGGAGATCAACACCATCCGGTTCGGGACCAAGGCCCCGGCCTATTGGCCCTACAAGTTCACCGAGGGAGATGAAGCCGACGACCTGCTGCGGCTTTTCGAGGAGATCGTGGCCTCCGGCCGCCACTTGGCCATCATGGCCCATTATTCGCACCCGGTGGAGCTGGCCACCGACGCTTCCCGCGAGGCTCTGCGGCGCATCATCGAGACCGGTGCGGTGGTGCGGTGCCAGGCCCCGCTGATTCGCCATGTGAACGACAGCGCCCGGGCCTGGGCCGACATGATCTCCACCGAAGTAGCCCTGGGAGCAGTGCCCTACTACATGTTCGTGGAGCGCGACACCGGGGCCAAGCGGTATTTCGAGGTGCCGCTGGTGGAGGCCTACCAGATCTACACCGATGCCTATAAGCAGGTGTCGGGCCTGGCCCGCACCTGGCGGGGCCCGTCGATGTCGGCCACTCCGGGCAAGGTACTGGTGGACGCGGTTACCGAGATCGGCGGCGAGAAGGTGATCGCGTTGAAGTTCGTCCAGGCCCGCGACCCGGATTGGGTGAATCGACTGTTCTTCGCCGCTTATGACGAGAAGGCGTCGTGGTTGGACGAGCTACGCCCGGCGTTCGGCGAGGAGAAGTTCTTCTGGACCGACGAGCTGAACAACATGAAGACCGACACGCCTCAGCGGGTGCAGCTCATCACCACTCGGGCTGCCTAGCTGCTAGCTAGCTGCGGGGCTCACTCCCACTCGATGGTGCCGGGGGGCTTGGAGGTGATGTCGTAGGCCACTCGGTTGATGCCGTCTACCTCGTTGATGATCCGGCTCGACATCTTCTCCAACAGCTCATAGGGAAGCCGGGCCCAGTCGGCGGTCATGGCGTCTTCGCTGGTCACTGCCCGTATCACCGCCACCTGCCCGTAGGTGCGCTCGTCGCCCATCACCCCCACGGTGCGGATGTCGGGCAGCACGGCGAACGCCTGCCAGATCTCCCGCTCCATCCCGGCGGAGGTGATCTCGGCTCGGACGATGGCGTCGGCTCGGGACAAAAGCGACACCTTGGCCGGGGTGACTTCGCCGATCACCCGCACTCCGAGCCCAGGCCCGGGGAAGGGATGGCGCCAGACGATCTCGTCGGGCAGGCCCAGTTCGCGGCCCACGTCCCGCACCTCGTCTTTGAACAGGTCGCGCAGCGGCTCCACCAACTCGAAGTCCATCTCCTCGGGGATGCCGCCCACGTTGTGGTGGCTCTTGATCTTGGCCGCTGAGTCGGAGCCCGACTCGATCACGTCGGGATACAGCGTGCCCTGCACCAGATAGGCGGCCCCGTCGACCTGGTTGGCGGCCTCCTCGAAGATGCGGATGAACAGCTCGCCGATGATCTTGCGCTTCTCCTCGGGGTCGATCACCCCCATCAGGGCATCGAAGAACCGCTCGGCGGCTTCCACCGCGATGAGCTCGATGCCCTGGGAGCGGCGGAAGGCGTCGATCACCTGCTGGCCCTCGTTCTGGCGCATGAGGCCGGTGTCGACGAACACACAGGTCAGCTGGTGGCCCACCGCCCGGTGGACCAGAGCGGCGGCTACCGCGGAGTCCACCCCGCCGGACAGGCCGCACACCGCTCGGCCCTTGCCGATCTGGGCCTGGATGGCGGCCACCGCCTCGTCGATGAACGACTCGGTGGTCCATGATGGGACCAGCCCGGCGCCCCGGTACAAGAACCGCTCCAGCACCGCCTGCCCCCCCGGCGTGTGGGCCACCTCGGGATGGAACTGGACCCCGAAGATGCGCTGGGCGGGGTGCTCGAGGGCGGCCACCGGGGCCTGGGGGGTGGAGGCGGTGACCGCAAAGCCGTCTGGCGGGGTGGAGATGGAGTCGAAGTGGCTCATCCACACCGAGCGCTCGGTGTCGTCCTCGGGGCCGAACAGGATGCCGGGGCTGCTCACGCTCATGGGGGTGCGGCCATATTCGCCGACCCCGGTGCGGGACACCTCGCCGCCGAGTTGGGCCGCGATGAGTTGGGCGCCGTAGCAGATGCCCAGCATGGGTATGCCCAGGCCGTAGATGCCGGGGTCGATGCGGGGCGATCCCTCAACGTGGACCGACTTGGGGCCGCCGGAGAAGATCACCGCGCCGGGCTGGCGGGCGGCGATCTCGTCGGCGCTGATGGAGTGGGGGACGATCTCGCTGTAGATGTGGGCTTCGCGCACTCGGCGGGCGATGAGCTGGGCGTACTGGGCGCCGAAATCCACCACCAAGACCAGATGGTCTCGGCTGGCGCCGTCGGCTGTGCTCATGGCCGCCGATAATCCGTCGGCTGTGCTCATGGCCGCCGATAATCCGTCGGCTGTGCTCATGGCCGCCGATAATCCGTCGGCTGTGGACATGGCCGCCGATAATCCGTCGGCTGTGCTCATGGCCGCCGATAATCCGTCGGCTGTGGACATGGCAGAAGGGTTCAACGGCCCATTCCGATGCCCTGGGAGCGCTGGAGGGATTTGCCCTCGGTTTGCAGGGAGGGGGCAATCATGATGTCGGCCTTCTGGAACTCCTTGAGCGTGCCGTAACCGCAGGTGGCCATGGAGGCGCGCAAACCACCGAACAGGTTGAGGCGGCCGTCGTTCTCCCGGGCCGGTCCCACCAGGACCTCCTCCAGGGTTCCCCGGGGGGTGGTCTGCACTCTGGCGCCGCGGGGAAGGGTGGGATGGAAGGTGGCCATGCCCCAGTGATGGCCCCGGCCGGGGGCCTCGTGGGCGGCGGCCAGCGGGGAGCCGATCATCACCGCGTCGGCCCCGCACACGATGGCCTTGGCGATGTCGCCCCCGGTGGCCATGCCCCCATCGGCGATGATGTGGACATACACCCCGGTCTCGTCGAGATGGCGCATCCGAGCGGCCCGGGCGTCGGCGATGGCGGTGGCCTGGGGCACGCCGATGCCCAATACGCCTCGGGTGGTGCAGGCCTGACCCGGCCCCACGCCCACCAGGATGCCGGCGGCGCCGGTGCGCATGAGGTGAAGGGCGGCGTCGTAGCTGGCGCAGCCGCCCACGATCACCGGGATCTCCAGGCGGCGGACGAACTGCTTGAGGTTCAGCGGCTCGTGGTTCTTGGACTTGTGCTCGGCGGTGACCACCGTGCCCTGGATGACCATGAGATCGAGCTCGGCGGCCAGCATGTGGGGGGCCAGTTGCTCGGTGCGCTGGGGGGTGACCGAGGCGCAGGAGACCACCCCGGCGTCGTTGATCTGGCGGATGCGCTCGACGATCAACTCGGGCTTGATCGGCTCGGCGTACAGCTCCTGCATCCGCAGGGTGGCCTTCTCCGGGGTTTGGGCGGCGATCTCGTCGAGGATCGGCTCGGGATCGTCATAACGGGTCCAGAGTCCCTCCAGATTGAGCACCCCTACGCCTCCGAGACGTCCGATGGCGATGGCGGTTTCGGGGCTGACCACACCGTCCATGGCCGAGGCCATGAGCGGCAAATCGAAGCGGTAGGCGTCGATCTCCCAGGCGATGCTCACATCCTCGGGGTCGCGGGTGCGGCGGGTGGGGACGATGGCGATGTCGTCGAACCCGTAGGCCCTCCGTGCGGTCTTGCCCAGCCCGATCTCAATCTCGGCCATCGCGACGCCCCTTTTGCCTGGAAACCAAGAATTCTAAAGCCTTCTGGCTTGTTATAGAGGGATTTACTCCCTCACCAGAAGGTAGGCGAAATCAGGCGGCCGATTGGATCAGATTCCAGAGTTCCTCGACATGTTGGCGCTCGGTTTGGGGGCTGCCGATGGCCGCCCTGAGGGTGAAGCGGCCGTCGAGGGTGGTGTGGCTCATGAAGGCTCGACCGGACTTGTTCACGGTGTCCATGATGCGGCGACTGGCCTCGTCGCCGTCGGTGTGGCGGAAGCACACCAGGCTGAGCACCTGGGGGGCGGCCAGTTCGAATCGGTCGTCAGCCTCGACCCAGTCAGCCAAGTCGGATGCCCAGGCGATGTGGCGGCGAACATGGGCCTGGAGCCCTTCGGTGCCGTAATGGCGGATCACAAACCAGAGCTTTAGTGCCCGAAAGCGTCGACCGAGCGCCACTGTCCAGTCTCGGTAGTCCACTGCCTCATGCTCGGAGTCGGCGGTGGCTGCCGCCGCGGTGCCATCGCTCAGATACTCGGCTTCTACGGCCATGGCGTTCAGGAGGTCGGCTCGGTCGGCCACATAGAACACCGAGCAGTCCAAGTTGGTGAGCATCCACTTGTGGGGGTTGAACAGGTAGCTGTCGACGTCTTCCAAACCGGCGTTGAGGAATCGCATTTCCGGGCACAGCGCGGCGGTCCCGGCAAAGGCGGCGTCGACATGGATCCAGGCGTCGAAATTGGATGCCACCCAGGCCAATTCGGGTATGGGATCGATGGCGGTGGTGGAGGTGGTGCCGACAGTGGCGCCCACGAAAAAGGGGATCAGTCCGTCGCTTCGGTCTTTGACAATCTCATAGGCCAGGTGGTCGGCCCGCATGGCGTAGTCGGGGGTGGTGGCGATTGGCCGAATGCGGCTGTCGGCAATGCCCGCCACCCGCAGCCCCTTGGCGATGGAATAGTGGGCTTGGTCGGAGGTATAGGCCACCATCTGGTCGAGCTTGTCGTTGCCTCCGGCTTTCGTCCGAGCAGCGAGGATGGCGCACAGGGTGCTGGAAGAGGCACCGTCGGTGATCACGCCATTGCCCCGAAACGCCTCGGGCAGGCCAAGGGCAGTGACCAGCCAGTCCAACATGTGCTGCTCCAACTCGGTGACCGAAGGCCCTGTGGTCCACATGGCCCCATGAGCTCCCAGGCTGGCCGATATCAACTCGCCCAGCGCAGATGGACCGCTGGTGTTGGCCGGGAAATAGCCGTACATGCCCGGTGCCTGCCAGTGGGTCGTGCCGGGCAGGATCACCCGGTCGAGATCGGCCAGCACATCAGCGAAGTCCTCGCCGTGGGTCGGCGGCTCAGCCGGCAAATTGCCCCGAACGTGGCCCGGTTCGATATCAGCCATCACCGGCAGATCACCGAGGCGGGCCATGTAATCGGCCACCCAGTCCACCGCCTGGTAGCCCGCTTGGCGAAACTCCTCCGGGCTCATGTGTTTTGGTCGCTCAGCCATGGTTGTCATTGTGGCCGATGGGCCTGTGGGGAATGAACTGGGGGCCACCCCGCTTCGCAGCGATGGTGGCCCCCAGAGTCTGTTCTTTGGGTGGTTGATGTGCGCCGGTCGGCTACATCATGCCGCCCATTCCCCCCATTCCTCCCATGCCGCCCATGGGGTCGCCACCAGGGGGCATCGGGGGGCCGGGGGGCTCGGGCTTGTCGGCCACCAGGGCCTCGGTGGTGAGCAGCATGGCGGCGATGGAGGCCGCGTTCTGCAAGCCGGCCCGGGTCACTTTGGCGGGATCAATGACACCGGCGGCCACCAAATCCTCGGTGGTGCCAGTGGCGGCGTTGAACCCGATTGTGCCATCGGTGGCCGCGATGTCGCGCACCACCACCGAGCCCTCGTAGCCCGCGTTTGAAGCGATGAGAGAGCACGGCACAGACAGGGCTTCAAGTACGATCTTGGCGCCGGTGGCCTCATCGCCGCTCAAGGCGTCGACCGCATCTGACACCGAAGGCCGGGCCCGCAGCAGGGCGGTTCCGCCCCCGGCGACCACGCCTTCCTCGATGGCGGCTCGAGTGGCCGACAAGGCGTCTTCGATCCGGTGCTTCTTCTCTTTGAGCTCCACTTCGGTGGCGGCGCCCACCTGCACCACGGCCACACCGCCGGCCAGCTTGGCCAAACGCTCTTGGAGCTTCTCCCGATCCCAGTCGGAGTCGGTGTTGTCGATCTCCTGGCGGATCTGGGCTACCCGGCCCTCTACATCGGCCTTGGCGCCTGCGCCCTCCACGATGGTGGTGTCGTCTTTGGTCACGATCACCTTGCGGGCGGTGCCCAACAGATCGAGGGTGACGCCGTCCAAGTTGAGACCTACCTCCTCGGCCACCACTTGGCCGCCGGTGAGGATGGCCATGTCTTGGAGCATGGCCTTGCGGCGCTCGCCGAAACCGGGGGCTTTGACGCCCACCGAGTTGAACGTGCCCCGGATCTTGTTGACCACCAGGGTGGCCAGGGCTTCGCCCTCCACATCCTCGGCGATGATCAAGAGCGGCTTGCCGGTTTGCATGACCTTCTCCAGCACGGGCAGCAAATCCTGCACCGAGCTGATCTTGCCCTGGTTGAACAGGATGTAGGGCTCGTCGAGGACGGCCTCTTGGCGCTCGGCATCGGTTACGAAGTAGGGGGACAAGAAGCCCTTGTCGAACTGCATGCCCTCCACGAAGTCGAGTTCCATGCCGAAGGTGTTGGACTCCTCCACGGTGACCACGCCGTCCTTGCCCACCTTGTCGATGGCCTCCGCGATGACGTTGCCGATGGCCTGATCGGCGGCCGAGATGGAGGCCACCTGGGAGATCTCCTCTTTTTGGGAGATGTCCTGGGCCTGGTCGGCCAGCGAGTCGACCGCCGCGGCCACTGCCTTTTCGATGCCCCGCTTGAGGCTCATCGGATTGGCGCCGGCGGCCACGTTGCGCAGACCGTGGCGGACCATGGCCTGCGCCAGCACGGTGGCCGTGGTGGTGCCGTCACCGGCGATGTCGTTGGTCTTGGTGGCCACCTCTTTGATGAGCTGGGCGCCCATGTTCTCGAACTTGTCTTCGAGTTCCACCTCGCGGGCGATGGACACGCCGTCGTTGGTGATGGTAGGGGCGCCGAACTTCTTGTCGAGGACCACATTGCGGCCCTTGGGCCCAAGGGTCACCTTGACCGTGTCGGCCAGTTGGTTGACGCCGGATTCGAGGCCGCGGCGAGCCTCTTCTCGGAATTTGAGTATCTTCGTCATCGGGGCTACTTGACGAGGGCGAGCACGTCGCGGGCCGACAGGATCAGCAGATCCTCGCCGTCGACGGTTATCTCGGTGCCGCCGAATTTGCTGTAGACCACGGTGTCGCCGACGGAGACGTCCACCGGGATCAGATCACCGGTGTTCTCCGACCGCTTGCCCGGGCCGACGGCGAGAACCTCGCCCTGCTGGGGCTTCTCTTTGGCGGTGTCGGGGATAACCAGGCCGCTGGCGGTCATCTCTTCTGACTCGCCGGGGCGGACAACGATTCGGTCATCAAGGGGCTTTAGAGCCATTTTGGCCTCCAAGGGGTTGATATTTGAGCGTTAGCACTCTCGATGGGCGAGTGCTAAGAGTAGGCCGTGGACGGCTTGGAGGCCAACTCAGGGTGTCGGTTCACCGGGCAAGATGAAAGGGAGGGGGAGGTTGGGATCGGCGCCGGCTTCCAGAGACGAGGGGCCGTCGAGCTGAAGCCGCTGCCAGCCGGCCGCAGCCACCATGGCCGCGTTGTCGGTACACATGGAGCGGCTGGGCAAGAAGCCGCTGATGCCTGCGGCCACACAGGCATCGAGCATGCGCTCCCGCAACGAGGAGTTGGCCGCCACCCCGCCGGCCAAGCAGAGCCCCTTGGCCCCGAACTCTGCGGCGGCCTTGCGGGCCTTGTGGACCAGCACATCCACCACCGCCTCTTGGAAGGAGGCCGCGATGTCGGCCACATCGTGTTCAGGGTGGGTTCGGACGTGGTTGACCACCGCGGTCTTGAGGCCGCTGAAGGAGAAGTCGTAGCCGTTGTCGCGCATGGGGCGGGGGAAGGCCACCGCCTCGGAATTGCCGGTTATGGCCAGGCGGTCGATGACCGGTCCGCCGGGATAGCCCAGGTCCATGAAGCGGGCCACCTTGTCGAACGCCTCTCCGGCGGCGTCGTCCAGAGTCTGGCCGATGAGGCGGTAGCGGCCGAACGCCTCCATGAGGACCAACAAGGTGTGACCCCCGGAGACCAGCAGCACCACCACCGGCAGCTCCAAGTCGGGCTCCTCCAGGAACGAGGAATACAGGTGGGCTTCCAGATGGTTCACCGCCACGAACGGCACATCCCAGACCAGGGCCAGAGACTTGGCCGCGCTGACCCCCACCAGCAGTGCGCCGATGAGCCCGGGCCCGGCGGTGGCGGCGACCGCCTCCACATCGCGATTGCCCAAACCGGCTTCGATCACTGCCTGGGCGACCACCGGAGTGAGCAACTCCACATGGGCTCGGCTGGCGATTTCCGGCACCACCCCGCCGTAGCGGGCGTGCAGATCCACTTGGCTGCTGACCACCGACGACAGGATGTCGGAGGGGCCCGACACCACGGCCGCCGCGGTCTCGTCGCACGAGGTCTCGATGCCCAACACGATGGCGGGGGAATCAATAGGAGTTTGCCGGGTGGTCATGCGCAATCCAGTTCTACCGCGATGTTGATGAGGCGGTTGGCGTAGTCGGTTTGGTGGATGCCGTCGGCTCGCATCACGATGGCATCGGGGGAGAGGCCCGTGTCGGTGTAGTAGCCCCGGTGGACGCCCACCGGGGCGAGCCCGAAGCGCCGGTACAGGGCTTGGGCGGCGGGATTGTCGGCGGCCACCTCCAAGACCAGGCTGGTTCTACGACGGCGAGCGGCCAGAGCGAGGGCCAGAAAGAGGCGGGCGCCGATGCCCCGCCCTCGCCAATCGGCGGCCACCGTCACCGTAGTGATGTGGGCCTCGCCCTTTTCGAAGGCCACACCGCCGTGGCCGGCGACTCGATTGCGGCGGGCAATCAGGTAGAGCCGGTCATCGGTGCGGGCCAGTTCCGACTCGTAGACATCCCGGGACCAGGGAACCGGGTAGCACTGGGCGTCTATGGCCATGACCTCTGGCAGGTGTTCGGTGGTCATGGGAACGATCATCGGGTCTTCCAGTTCATATCGGCGTCGGGATTCCGAAGATAGATCGGTCGCAGATCCCACGGCTTGACGAACTCCTCTCGCAACGCCCGGGCGTGGGCCAGCTGCACCAGCGAAGCGGCCGAGGGATGGGCCAGGCCCTGTTCGGCGATGTCGGTTTTTTGGAGTCCGGCGAACACCTCGCTGTAGCGGCGGGCGCCGTCGCCCACGAGCAGTACCTCTTCGCCGGCGGCCAGCAGTTCGGAGGCCAGATCGTCGGGGGTTCCCACCTGGGGCTCTGACACCCTCTGGACTCCGCCGGGCACTTGGCGGTAGAAGGCGTGGAATAGCTCGTTGCGCCTGGCGTCGATGGCCGCCACGATCAAGCGGTTGGCGTGGCGCACCGCGAAAGCCAGCAGGTCGAGGCTGGACACCCCGATCATCGGGACGCCCAAGGCGTAGGCCATGGCCATGGCGCTGGAGATGCCCACTCGCAGGCCGGTGTACAAGCCGGGGCCGAGGTCCACGGCCACACAGCCCACATCGCGCAGGTTGATGCGGGCCTGGCGGGCCACGAACTGGATCTGGGGGGTGATGTTCTCCGCGTGGCGGCGGCCTCGGGCACTGTGGGCCGAAGCCAGCACCCCCTCGTGTCCGCCTAGGGCGCATCCCACCTGCTGGGTGGCAGATTCTATGCCCAAGATCAACACGGGGGTTCCCCAGTCCACTGTCTGATCGCAGTGGCCAGCGCGCTGGACCGGGCCTGCCAGCGGGATCCCGTCAGGGCCAGCGTCACCGTCCGCTCATCGGGGGAGCTGTTGGCGCCCTCGACAAAAGTCAGCGCCACTTCGAGATAGTCGCTGGGAAGGGTTTGGCGGATGGCATCACCCCACTCGATGAGGGTCACCCCATCGCTGTCGAGCAGTTCGGGCAGGCCCAGGTCGAGCACCTCGGAGATCTGGTCGAGCCGGAAGACGTCCAAGTGGTGGAGGAGCAGCCGCCCGCGGTATTCGCGGGCCAGGGTGAAGGTGGGACTGGTCACCGGCCCGTTGATGCCCAAGCCGGCGGCGAACCCCTGGGCGAAGGTTGTCTTGCCGGCGCCCAAATCGCCCACGAGCAGGACCAGGTCGCCCGGTCGGGCCAACTCGGCCAAGGCGGCGGCCAGGCGCTTCGTTTCTTCGGGAGAGCTGGTGTGGGCTCGGATCATCGGCGCATCCCAATGTTGGGGGACCAGCTGATGGGGGCTCGGCTCATCGGGAAATCGCCATGCGCACTCGAACCAGGTCGGAGCGCATCTGGGCCTCTTGGAGGCCGCCGCCGCGCAAAATCGCTGCGGGGTGGTAGGTGGGAATGACCACCGTGTCGGCGCTGACCGGGCTATTCAGCGGGTAGTTTTGGCCCCGCAGCTTGGTGATGCCGGTTTTGGTGTCGAGCAGCAGCTTGGAGGAGAAATTGCCGAGGGTGACCACAACCGTCGGAGCGATGAGCTGGATTTGACGCTCCAGCCAAGGGCGGCAGGCGGCCACCTCTTCCGGCTTCGGATCCCGGTTGTCGGGAGGGCGGCATTTGACGACGTTGGCGATGTAGCACTGGTCGCGGGAGAGCCCGATCTCCTCGGCCATCAGCCGGTCGAGCAGTTTGCCTGACCGGCCCACGAAGGGGAGCCCTTGCCTGTCCTCTTCGGCCCCTGGCCCCTCGCCGACGAACATGAGGTCGGCACTGGGGTCGCCCATGCCGAACACCACTTGTGTCCGGCCGCGGGCCAACTCGCACTTGGTACACTCAGCAGCCTCAGCGGATACCTCTGCCAGCGTCAACGACACACAACAAGAATACGCCCCTTGGGGGGCGGCGGGTCGCCCCCGATTCAACACTTCAGCGGTCATGGGACAGCGGGGGGCTGGTGGAGTACCGTCACCGGTGATGCTCGGAGTTGGCGGGGGCGTGCTGGTAGGGCACTGGACCGACGAGGTGGCCCTCACGGGGTGCACGGTGGTGGTGTTTCCCGAAGGGACAGCAGCCTCAGGGGAGATTCGGGGCGGAGCGCCGGCAACCCGAGATTTTGCCCTGCTGGCCCCGGAGCAGACGGTGGGTTGTGTGGATGCGGTGGTGCTCTCGGGGGGCTCGGCGTTCGGGCTGGCCGCGGCCGACGGGGTGATGAGGTGGTGCGAGGAACAGGACAGAGGGTTCGAGACTCGGGGCGGGCGGGTTCCCATCGTGGTGGGCTTGTCGCTTTACGACCTGGCCGAGGGCGACGGCTCAGTGCGGCCCGGCCCCGATGCCGGCTACGCCGCCGCCCGGGCAGCCCATGAGGGGCATTCACCGCTGGGGCGGGTGGGGGCCGGCACGGGGGCGACGCTGAACAAGTGGCAGGGGGCGGAGCGCAGCGAGCCGGGCGGGCTGGGCGGCGCGCTTGTTCGAGTGGACGACGTCTTGGTGGGCGCCCTGGTGGCGGTCAATGCCTCGGGGGCCATAAACGACGGCTCCGTGGTCGACTCCCTGGCGTCTGGTGCCTACCAGCACCGCCCGGCTGATCCGTTTGCCGGGGGGGATGGCGCCCAAGTTTCCACCAATACGACCATCGGGGTGGTGGCGACCAACGCGGCGCTCGACAAGCTGGGCTGTTTTCTAGTGGCCCGCGGCGGCCACAACGGAATGGCTCGGGCGCTGTTGCCGGTGCATACTCCTGGCGATGGAGACGCGCTGGTTGTGGGTGCAACTGGCCAGGTCGAGGCCGATTTCGGGCTGGTTCGGCTGATGGCCGCGGCCGCCGTCGAGACAGCCATCCGCTCAGTGGGCCATGATGGCGGTGGTCGAACACAACCGCAAGGGGGTTGACATGGACGAATTAGCCGGCAAGGTGGCGGTGATCACCGGGGCGGGCAGCGGCATGGGCCGGGCCATGGTCCGCAAGGCCGCTTCGGAGGGCATGCACGTGTTGGCGGGCGACATTGATGAGGCCGGGCTGGCCGAGACGGTGGGGGGATTGGAGAACGCCCAGCTCATGCTGACCGATGTGACCAGCCCCGAAGCCAACGAGGCCCTGGCCGACGCGGCCCTGGAGCGGTTCGGCGGGATCCACCTGGTCCACCTCAACGCGGGGGTGCTCACTGGCGGGTTCATGTGGGAGAACACCGTGGACGACTGGCGGTGGGTGCTGGACGTGAACCTGTGGGGGGTGATCCACGGAGTGCGCAGCTTCGTGCCCCGGATGCTGGAGCGGGGCGAGCCCGGCCATGTGGTGATCACCGCCTCGGTCGGCGGCCTCACCGCCGGCGGGCTGCTCGGCCCCTACACCACCTCGAAGTACGGCGCAGTGGCCATCGCTGAGTCGCTCCATCGAGAACTGGACATCATCGGCGCGCCGATCGGGGTGTCGTGCCTGTGTCCCGGCCCGGTGGCCACCGGCATCTTCCGGGCCGAGCGCAACCGACCCGATACCTATGACGACACCTGCGGCCCCATGTCGGCCGACGCCGAGGCCGCCGCGTTCCACAAGGCGCTGATAAACGCGATCGACGCGGGCACCGATCCAACCGAGATCCCCGAGTTGGTGTTCGACGCGGTGCGCAGCGACAAGTTCTGGATCTTCCCCCACCCTGATTTCAAGGAGAGGATCGCAGCTCGCACCGAGTCGATCATGAATGAGGCCAATCCCGAATACACCGTGGGTTTGCCGGAGGCAATACCGCCATCGCGGTAGAGCCTCCCCCTACTGGTAGCGAAGGGTAACCCGGCGACCGAGGTTGCAGACGACTTCGTAGGCAACGGTGCCGAGACGCTCGGCGATCTCGGTGGCGGTGATCTCATCGTCGCCCTGTCGGCCCAGCAGGATCACCTCGTCGCCGGGGGATACGGGGCGTTCGAGGCCGCAGTCCACCATGGTCTGGTCCATGGTCACCACCCCGGCGATGGGGCGACGGCGGCCGCCGATCAGCACCTCGCCTCCGCTCACGCCCAGGTGCCGCGTCCAGCCGTCGGCGTAGCCGATGGGGATGGTGGCCAGCTGGGTCTCGGCCGGGGCGGTGTAATGGTGGCCGTAGGACACCGGGGTGCCGGCGGCGATGGTCTTTACCATGGATACTTCGGTGCGCAGAGTCATGGCCGGCTGAAGCGACAGGCAGCCGGCCAATGCCGGTGACGGAGGGATGCCGTAGATGGCGATGCCGCAGCGCACCATGTCGAACCGGCCCGCGGGGTGGGCCATGGCCACGGCCGAGTTGGCCAGGTGGCGGCGAAAATCGTGGTGGCCGGCCACCCGCAACCGGGACAGCAGGTGGTTGAACTGCTCGATCTGATAGGCGGTAAACGGATTGTCGGGCTCGTCGGCCACCGCGCAATGAGTCCACACCCCGGCCAACTCCAGGGTGTCGCGCTCAGCGATGGCATCGGCCAGCATCAACACCTCAGCCGGCGGGGCCCCCACCCGGGTCATGCCGGTATCGACTTTGACCTGGACAGGCAGGCACACCCCGGCGGCGGCCGCGGCGGCCGCCGCGCCCGCCAGCCCCGCGCCCTGATATACGGTGGGGATCAGCCGGTGCTCAACCACTTCGGCGAACTCATTGGGCCGGGGCTCAGACAACAGGAGGATGGGGGTTTCGATTCCATCCTCGCGAAGCCGGCGACCCTCGTCTACCAGAGCCACGGCCAGCATCGCGGCGCCCGCGTCCACTGCGGTTCGGGCAACTGGGATCATGCCGTGCCCGTAGGCGTCGGCTTTGACCACCGCGCACAGCTCGGCCGGGCGGGCCAGTTCGGCCAATAGGCCAACATTGTGGGCGACTGCCGTCAGGCTGATGTCGGCCCAGGTCGGCCTCATGGGGCTGCCGTCGGCGCCGCAGCAGGTTCCCAAGCGGTGGGAAGGGCCGACGCCGGCGGCCGATTGTCGATGGACGACCACACTTCAGGCAGAGCAATCAGCAGATCAGATGCCGCCATTGCTCCAGACGGACGAGTGTTGCCTGCTTCTCCGTGAAGCCAAGCCGCCGCCGCGGCGGCGTTCATGGGCGCCGCCCCGGCACTCAGCAAGCCGCAGATCAGCCCGGCCAGCACATCGCCGGTGCCTGCGGTGGCCAGCCGGGCGTCGCCGTTGGCTATGGCCATCGCCGTGCCGGCGGCATTGGCCACCACAGTGGTGGGGCCTTTGAGCAGCACGATCGCGCCGGTGGCATCGGCCAGCGATCGGGCGGCGGCGAATCGGTCGGAGGGCGGGGCGGCGCCGGTCAAAACGCGGTACTCGCCGTCATGGGGGGTCAACACGGTGGGACTGCTGCGATGGGCCAGCAGATTGGGCGCATCGGTGCCCAAGGCGGCCAGGCCGTCGCCGTCGATTACCAGGGGAAGAGGGGATTTGGCGACGAGGTCGCGTACTGCTTGAACGGTGTCGGGCCGTCGTCCCAGCCCGGGCCCCACCAGCATCGACTTGAAGCGGGAGATGTCCTCGGCACCAACGGCCGCCGTGCCCCAGTGCTTGGCCGGGAGGGGGCAGCCCACGGCCTCGATGGGCGCAGCAGGGCCAGACAGAAGGTGAGCAGCGTCGAGCCCGGGGGTGCTCAGGCGGACGTATCCCGATCCGCCTCGCAGGGCAGCGGAGGCGGCCAGGCGGGCGGCACCAGTCATGCCCGGCGATCCCGCGATGACCCAGGTAGCCGTATGCCACTTGTGGGACTCGGCCGGCCGGGCTGGCAGCCAATTGGACACGTCTTCAGCGGTGACCAGATGGGCTCGGGCCGCGGCGACGTCGAGTCCGATGGAGGCCACCGTGACTTGGCCGCAGCGTTGTGCTCCGGGGTGGAGGATCAATCCCGGCTTGAGGGCGCCGAATGTGACGGTGTGGTCGGCAGACCAGGCGCGGCCATGGATTTCTCCAGTCAATCCATCCACTCCCGAGGGGATGTCGGCGGCCAGTATCGGAGCGATGCGGTCGGGTCTGCCGAGCGCGGGCGGCGGCGAAGGGGGGGAATACGGCCTCCGCAGACCGGTGCCATAGGCGGCGTCGATGGCCAAGTGGGCCGCAGGCAGCATTTCAGGCCCGTCGGCGGCGTCGACCACCGCCACCCGAACGCCTCGACGTCGCAGGCGTCGGGCTGCGGCGCGTCCGTCGGCACCGTTATTTCCCTTGCCGGCCAACACCGTGACCCGTCGTCCGTAGCTTCCTCTCAACATGTTGAGCGCGGTTCGGGCCAATGCGCCGCCGGCCCGCTCGATCAACTCCTCGACTGGCTCAGGGGCAGCCTCGTCTATGGCGGCCATCTCATCTGGGGTGGCGATGGGGATCACGGTCGCCAGCGATCGGCGAGATCGGCCACCGGCTCCAGCAGGAGATCTTCTGTGGTGATGTCGCCCAGCCGGTCGAGGCGGAAGTCGGGCTCGGTCTCGGTCACCTCGTCGCGCAGGGCGGCGAATCGGTTTCGATAACCCTCCAGCACTTGCTGGGCCACCTCTGGAGAGAGGCTGGGCTGGAGTCGCACGTGCAAGAGGGTCAGGCCGATGGTCTGGCGATCCTTGACCTCGGGAATCAGCACAATGGTCCGCCCGTCGGAGCGACCCCGGGCGGTTCGCACCTGCCGCTCAACCGCCACAAGGTGCTTGCTGCCCCGCAGAGTGGGGTCGCGGTCGGTGCGGGAAGCCAGCCCAACGGTGATGCCGCCCCGGTCGATCACATGGATGGTGGTGCTGGAAGCCTCAGGATCGCCGTTGATGATGTAGCGGATATGCCCGGTGACCTCGGCGACTGCGGGGCTCAGAGCAGTCAGCGTGCGCAGGGTCTGGTAGCTGAGGTAGTGGCGGGGGGCACCGGCATTCAGGGCGGCTCGGACCAGAGGCAGTTCGAGCAACGACTCCTCAGCCCGGGAAATCCCAACGGTGACGGTCTTGGCCTGATGGCGGATGGCGTCAACTGGTCGGGTCAGCTCGCCGACGGCCACGGTGAGCATGGCGGTGAGGTCTTCCAGCACCACTGCGGGAGTGCCCACTCGTCCTCGCTCCAATTGGTAGGCATCCAGTGGAGCGATGCCCATGGCGTAGCGGTACATGGAGGCCAATTCGGCGGCGGTGCCCGCCTCTAGGCACCCGTTGTAGCGGCCGTGGCGGAGGTCTTGAAAGAACCGCTGGGCCGCGGGGGCGAATTGGGGGCGGAGTTTGGCCAGCATCTCCTGGCTGTCGATGTCGGCGTCGCTAGCGGCGACCTCGGCTTCGATGGCCGCCCGGGTCTCCCGCAAGGGTTGGGCCAGTTCGTCGATGGCCAGCGCCGCTTCATAGCCGAACAGGTGGCCGACCATCGTGGCCAGAACAAAGGCCAATTCGGGCGAGGCAGTGGTCGGGGTGGCGATCACTTCGGCGGCGGCGTCGAATCGGGCTTCGGTGCCGCTGGTTATGACGATGGGAGCGGCCTTGTGGGCTCGGAAGATGGCCACTTCTTTGGCCACGTCGTCAACCGTGGAGTCGAACAGTCCGGCCGCACACACCAAGATCAGCGGTTCTGAGGACAAATCGATGTGCTTTTTGTCCTCGGTGGTGTCACAGGCGATCGACTTGTAGCACAGCTCGGACAGCTTGATCCGCACTTCCTCAGCGGCCACCCGGTTGAGCCCGTTGCCCACCACGGCCCAATATGTGCGGCCCAAGGCGTGGCGGCGGACAATGTCAGCGATGCGGTGATGCAGGTTGAGCACTTCGGCCATTGCCGATGGCAGGTCTCGCAGTGAGGCCAGCAGTTGCTGGCCTCGCTCGTGACGGAGGGAATCAGCGGTCCTGCCTCCGCCGGTGGCATCGCCCAAGGCCACCGACAGCAGCACGCCGGCGGCCACTTGGGCGTAGAACGCCTTGGTGGAGGCCACGCTCATCTCCACATCTCGCCCGTCAGAGGTGTAGAGCACGCCGTCGGCTTTGTCGCAGAGGTCGCTATCGCGTCGGTTGACGATGGCAATGACGGCTGCGCCCCGCCGCCGCACCAGATCAACGGTGCGGTTGGTGTCGGTGGTGGTTCCCGATTGGCTGATGGCGATGACCAGGGTGTCGCTCATGTCGGCTTTCATCCCGAACCCCGACAGCTCGGTGGCCTGAACAGCGCTGACTTGTCGATCCGGCAGTTCTTTGCGCAGGAAATGGGCCAGGCTTTGGGCGGCCACTGCGGCGGTCCCCTGGCCGATCACCACGAAGTTGCCGATCTTGCCGTCGGCCAGCCGCCGCACCAGGGGAGCGGGAAGTGTCTCGGGGGTCAGCTTCACCGTCAAGATCGGTGGGTGCCGGCCGTCGTGAGTGCTGGTGATCCGGCCTCGCAGGGTCTTTTGGAACGATTCGGGAGACTCGGTGATCTCCTTGAGCAAATAGTGGCGGAAGCCCCGGCGGTCGACATCGCGAGTGGTCGTCTCCGGTCGGGTGATTTCTTCATCGGCAACCGGCAGCGGCGTGCCGTCATAGGAGAAGCGCTGGACGGCGGCCAAGTTCCCGGCGTGGCGGCGGTCGAGGACCACCATCTGACCGCGGCTGGAGGCCGCGTTTTCTGGGTCGGATGGCGTCTCGCCGTCCATCCGCAGATAGCGGCCGGCCTGCTCCACGAGGCCATATGGCTCACTGGCCACGACATAGGCGTCCTCGGCGGCACCGATGTACAAGGCCTGGCCGCTCCCCCGCAGGGCCAGCAGGAGTTGGCCGGGGTGGGCGGCGGTCTGCCCGGCGATGGCCACCGAGCCGCTTAGGGTGGCCACTGTGCGGCGGAAGGAGTCCACGGTCGCATTCGGGCCAGATGAGTCGTTCAGGCGGGCAGACCACAGGGCGGGGATGACCTTGGCATCGGTGGTGATGCCGGGGTCTAGGGTCAAGCCATGCCGGGCCACCAGATCGGTGTGGTTGTCGACGTCGCCGTTCAGGGCCCCGATGGCATAGGGCCGAGGGGGGCCGTCGACCACTTCGGAGTTGAGGGGGTGGGCGTTGGCCTCGGTCACCATGCCCACGCTGGCCCAGCGAGTGTGTCCGACGACCACCGCTGAAGACTCGTTTGAGTCAACTGCGGCGGCCAGCAGCTCGTCGTCGGCGATGGCATTTCGCAGGGCAGCGGTATTGTCGCCCAGTTCGCCGATTTCGGCGGCGGCTTTGTAAACGAAGCTCAGGGCGTTGTCGGCCCAGCGCACTGAGCCGGTGCGAAAGAGGGGATCGGCAGCCCGCTCGGCCACCGCCGCGGCCACCGCCGGCGTCGAGGCGTCCAGACCATGGCCGCTGACCATGATGTGGAGTCCCGCAGAGTCCCGCCCCCGAACTTCCAGCCGGTCCAGTGCCGACAGGGCGATCTGCACCGAGCTGAAGGAGGCCAACGCAGCGTTGCTGGGGGCGGGCCCGGCCAACTTGGCCACGGCGTCAGCGGTATTGAGCCGGTCATTGCCGATGGCCCACACCGCATCCTTCAAGTCGATCAGCGCAGCGTTGACCGCCTCGGAGGCCCGCTCACCCCCGGAAAGGTCGAGATCGGTTTCCAAACCGGCGATCAGCCGCTCAATCTCGTTGAGCGCGCTGCGGATCGTTGCCCGCAGGGGCTTCTCGCGCAGCAACGACTGGAGCCCGGCAGTGCCGTGGAGCAGGCGGTCTGCTCGGGTCAGGTTGTCGGCCGCAGCCCCGATACGCCCCGCCAAATCATCGGCACAGCCAAGGTCGCGCAAATGCCCGACCACCGGGCTCAAAAGGTCGAGGACCTCGGCCGAGGTCGGGGGAACCCGCTGCGAGTAGCGCCGTACCACCGCGACAATGCCACACATCTCCCCCGAGGTTAGTGGGCTGCTTGCCGGATGACTCGCCCAGGGCTGACGGGCTCAGGGGCCTATCGCATCGGCGACGTCGGCGGCGATGGATCTGGCGACTTCAGGGGTTTCGGCCTCGACCATGACTCGCACGACGGGTTCGGTGCCGGAGGGGCGGACCAGGATTCGGCCGTTGGCGCCCAATGCCTGTTCGGCGGCGGCGACCGCGGCCGACAGGCGGTCTTCGTCAACAGAGGTTGAGCCGATGGACACGTTCTGGAGCACCTGGGGCATCTTGGTCATGGTGTCGGCGGTGAGGTCGCGCAACCGCAGGCCGCGTCGGGCGACCACTTCGAGGAGTTGCAAGGCGGTGAGAAGGCCGTCGCCGGTGCTGGCTAGGGCGGGGAATATCACATGGCCCGACTGCTCGCCTCCCAGCGCCCAGTCGCCGTCTTGGAGGGCGGCCCAAACATGGCGGTCGCCCACCGGAGTGGTTACCACGTTGATTCCCTGCCGGGCCATGGCCCGATGGAAGCCCAGGTTGGTCATCACCGTTACCACCACGGTATTGCCGGGCAGCCGACCCTGTCGATGGCGATCGGTCGCGCAGATGGCGATTATCTCATCGCCGTCCACCAGATCGCCGGTGTGGTCCACGGCCAGCACCCGGTCGGCATCGCCGTCGAAGGTGAGCCCCAAATCGGCGCCTTGTGCACAGACCGCCTGCGCCACGGCCTCAGGGTGGGTGGAGCCGCACCGGCTGTTGATATTGCGACCGTCGGGTCGCGCGTTGATCACGGTGACGGCTACGCCATGGGCCTGGAGCGGGCCGGGGAGCGCGGCGGTAGCCGAGCCGTGGGCCGCGTCCACAACCACTCGGAGTCCTTGTCCGTCGAAGTCGGCGGAGGCGGCCACCGCGGTCTGATAGCCGCGCACCAGCGCGGAGGCATCGGTGGTCAGTCGAGCACCGGCGGGATCGGGTGGCCGACCCCGGTCGGGATCGGCGAGAACCGACTCCAGAGCAGCCTGTAGTTCGTCGTCCAGTTTTCGGCCACCGGGGCCGAACAGCTTGACACCGTTGTCCTGCCACGGGTTGTGGGAAGCCGAGACCACGGCACCGGGGATGTGCTCTCGGGCCGCGGCCCAAGCCACTGCTGGGGTAGGGGCCACCCCCATGTCCAGAGTGGGAACCCCGACTGCACTGAACCCGGTGATCAGGGCATCAGCGAAATCGGGACTCGATGCCCGGGTGTCGCGGCCGATGACAACCGGGCCGGATGGGGCCAAGACTTCGGCCGCGGCGTGGGCCAGTCGGACGACATCATCGGGAAGTAGCTCGTCGTAGGCTCGGCCCCGAACACCGTCGGTACCGAAGCGGAGCACGGGCTGGGCTTAGCGCTGGCGGGGACAGGCGAGCCGCGACTTCCAGCATCGCTGCTCAATCGCCGCCTTGCCGCTAGACGCAGTGCCCATTCGCGCCGTCTCTTAGCGCTTGGAGTACTGAGGCGCCTTGCGGGCTTTCTTCAGGCCGTACTTCTTGGACTCCTTCTTGCGGTCGTCGCGGGTCAGGAAGCCTTCCTGCTTGAGAACTTCCCTCATCTCAGGATCCAAGGCCACCAGCGCCCGGGCAATGCCCAACCGCAGAGCTCCGGCCTGGCCGTTGGCCCCGCCGCCGTGCATGTTCACATCGATGTCGTACATCTCGGCGGTGTTGGTGACCCGGAGGGGGGCCATGAACGCCATCCGGTGGCTCCGGGATGGGAAGTAGTCCTCGGCTTGGCGCCCGTTGACGGTCACCTGCCCGGCGCCGGGGCGTAGCCGGACGCGGGCGACAGCTCGTTTGCGGCGTCCGGTGGCCTGGGTCAGAGGGGAGGGCATCAAGAGTCTCCGGTCTTGGATCGGGCCCCGTTGATCTCCATGGGCTGGGGCTGCTGGGCTTGGTGGGGATGGAGCGGTCCGGCGTAGACCTTGAGCTTGCGGAGCATCTGGCGGCCGAGACGATTCTTGGGGAGCATTCCCCGCACCGTTCGGCGCACCGCCTCGGCCGGCTGGGTTTCCAGGAGGTGTCCGTAGCTGCTCTGGCGCAGGCCGCCGGGATAGCCGGAGTGGCGGTACACCTGCTTGTCAGTGGTTTTGGTGCCGGTGAGCACCACTTTTTCGGCGTTCACGATGATCACGTGGTCGCCGGTGTCGAGGTGGGGCGTGAAGCCGGGCTTGTGCTTGCCTCGCAGCACGCTGGCCACTTCGGTGGCCATGCGACCGAGGACGAGCCCTTCGGCATCCACGAGGTGCCACGCGCGTTCGATGTCTCTGATTTTCGGAGTGTAGGTGGGCATCGGCTTTCTTTCGGACGCGATCCCGGAACGGCAATGATACGGCCCGAACCAGGGGGGTGACAACTGGCCCAGCGGGCATCGGCTTATGGGGCTTGCGAATAGGAGACCGACCACAGGCACAGGCCATGGGGTGGGGCCAGCCTACCGACGCCCGCGCGGTCCCTGGCGACCAGGATTTCGGCCATGGACTCGGGAGGGCAGCGGGCGGTGCCGATGTCCACCAGGGCGCCGGTGATGGAGCGGACCATCTGGTGGCAGAAGGAGGAGGCCTCGATCTCGAAGCGCAACAGGCCTTGATCGGCGACGAGCCAGTTGGCCCGCTTGACGACGCGCACCCGGGATTTTTCGGTGCCATCGGCATTGCGCTGCCGGCGGCAGAAGGAGGAGAAGTCGTGTTCGCCCACGATGGCCGCGGCCGCCGCGTTCATGGCGGCGGTGTCGAGCGGACGGGGATGGTGCCAAGCGGTTGCGGCCAGGAACGGATCGGGCACCTCGCGGTTCAGCACCGTGTAGTGGTAGGTGCGGCTGGTGGCGGCGAAGCGGGCGTCAAAGCCGCAAGGCGCAGCCTCCAGATCCAAGATGGCGATGGCCGGGGCCAACATGCGGTTCACCGCAGTGCGCAGGCCCAGCAGGTCGGCGCTGTCGGCCGCATCGAAGCTCACCACTTGACCTCTGGCATGGACACCGGCGTCGGTGCGGCCGGCACAGGCCAACTCCACCGGTTGGCGCAAGTACCGGGTGAGGGCTTCGGTCAGCTCACCGCCGACCGTTCGGACCCCCTCGTTGACTGCGAACCCATGGAACGACCCGCCGTTGTAGGCGACCGTGGCGCGGACTCGCACGGTCGTCGGGGGGCTAGACCAACTCGATGCGGGCCATGGGGGCGTTGTCGCCGTAGCGCGGCCCCAGCTTCAGGATGCGGGTGTAGCCGCCGGGCCGGTTGGCGTAGCGGGGACCGATATCCACTATGAGCTTGTCGGCGATCTCCGGGTCTCCCAGGTGGGCCAGGATTTGGCGGTGGTTGTGCTGCCCGCCCTTTTTGGCCTTGGTGATGAGCTTCTCGGCCACCGGGCGCATGGCCTTGGCTTTGGCCTCGGTGGTGGTGATGGCCTCGGCCGCGATCAGCGAGGCGACCAAGTTGGCCATCATCAGCTTCTGATGCTGCGAGCTTCCGCCGAAGCGGCGTCCTTTGCGGGGTCGTCCGGGCATGGTGTTCCCCGCTCTAGGACCGGGGCCCAGCGAGGGCGAGACCCCGCTCGTCCAACTTCTCGTTGACCTCGTCCAGCGATTTCTGTCCAAAGTTGGTGATGGCCAGCAACTCGTCCTCGGTGCGGGCCAGCAACTCGCCGATCATGTTGATCTGGGCCCGCTTGAGGCAGTTGCGGGGCCGTTCGGAAAGCTCCAGGTCTTCGATGGGCAAATCCAGGTCGGGGGCCCCGGCGAGAGCACTGCCCGCCTCGGCCATGCTCAGCCCCTGGGGTTCATCGCTCATCTCCTCGACCAACTGCACCAGGGTCCGCAAGGTGGCGCCAGCCGAGGCAAGGGCATCTCGGGGGGTGATGGAGCTGTCGGTCTCGATGTCCAGCACCAGACGGTCGAACTCGGTGGACTGCTCCACTCTGGTGGGGTCAACGGTATAGGTCACCCGGCGCACGGGGGAGAAGATGGAGTCGATGGGGATGACCCCGATGGTGGAGTCTTCCTTGTTGCTCTCGGCCGATACATAGCCCCGCCCCCGAGAGACGGTGACGTCCATGGCCAATCGGGCCTTGTCGTTCAACCGGGCGACGATCAGATCGGGGTTGAGCACTTCGACGTCGGGGGTGACGGCCAAGCTCGCACCGGAGAGTTCGCCGGGGCCTCGCTGGTCGATGCGGAGTTCAACCGGTTCTTCGCTGTAGCACCGAAACACGAGATCCTTCAGGTTCAAGATGATGTCGGTCACGTCCTCGGCCACACCGCTGATGGTGTCGAACTCGTGGAGGGCGTCGTCGAAGCGCACCCTGATCACGGCCGCGCCGGGGATCGACGACAGCAGCGCTCGGCGCAGGGAGTTGCCGAGGGTGTGCCCGAAGCCAGGCTCCAGTGGGCCGATGGCGAACTTCTGGCGATTGCCTTCCAGTTCGGTGACAGGTTCCACGGTGGGTCGTTGCATTACCAGCATGATCCGGCTCCCTCAGGTCTTGGAATGGTGGTTGGGTTGGGCTTATTTGCTGTAGAGCTCGACTATGAGCTGTTCTCTGACTGGCACATCGATCTGCTCGCGCAGCGGGGCGTCTCGCACGGAGGCCTCGAAGCCGTCGTCGCTCCGGCTCAGCCAGGCGGGAGGAGTGCGATCGAGCACATCCAGGTTCCAAGTCACCACGATCATCTCCTTGGCCTTGTCTCGCAGCGACAGCACATCGTCCTTGCGGAGTCGGTAGCTGGGGATGTTGACCCGGCGGCCGTTCACGCTGATGTGGCCGTGCGAGACGAACTGCCGGGCCTGGGGGCGGGTGGCCGCCCAACCGAGGCGGTACACCACGTTGTCGAGGCGCAGCTCTAAGAACCGCAGCATGTTCTCGCCGGTGACCCCTTTGTGGCGGGCCGCCTCCTTGAAGACGTTGCGGAACTGGCGCTCGTTGAGGCCGTAGGTGTACCTGGCCTTCTGCTTCTCCTGAAGCTGGAGCAGGTACTCGGACACGTTGCCCCGTCGTCGGGACCTTCCGTGTTCGCCCGGAGGGTAGGGGCGCCGCTCTAGGGCGATGGTCTCGCCCTTGGTGCCCCATACGTTCACGCCGAGTCGCCGGGATACGCGGGATCGCGGGCCGGTGTAGCGGGACATGTCAGACCCTCCGCCGCTTGGCCGGTCGGCAACCGTTGTGGGGAATGGGGGTGACGTCTTTTATGCCGGTTATCTCGATGCCCACTCCCTGAAGCGAGCGGATGGCGGTCTCACGGCCCGAGCCCGGCCCGCGGACTTGCACGTCAACCTTGCGCACACCGTGCTCCATGGCCTTGCGGCCGGCCTGCTCGGCGGCCATCTGGGCGGCGAACGGGGTGGACTTGCGAGATCCCTTGAATCCGACGTTGCCGGCTGAAGCCCAAGAGATGACATTGCCCTGCTGGTCGGCGATGGTCACGATGGTGTTGTTGAAGGAGCTCTTGATGTGAGCCACCCCGTAGGAGATGTTCTTGCGCTCTCGGCGCCGGGGCCGGCGCCCTCCGGCTGATGGCTTGGCCATTAGCGGAAAATCCCTTCTCGTCTCACTTCTTCATCACTTTCTTCTTTCCGGCGACTGTCTTTTTCGGTCCCTTGCGGGTTCGAGCGTTGGTATGGGTGCGCTGGCCGCGCACGGGGAGCCCCCGGCGGTGGCGCAGTCCCTGGTAGCAGCCGATCTCCATCTTGCGCTTGACGTCTTGGCTGGTCTCCCGGCGAAGGTCGCCTTCCACCCGCAGACTGCCCTCGATGTAGTTGCGCAATCGGGCCACCTCTTCATCGGTGAGGTCGCGCAATCGGGTGCTCTCGCTGATCCCCGTCTCGGAGCAGATCCCGCGGGCCAAAGACGGCCCGATGCCGTAGATGTAGGTCAGGGAGACCACGGTGCGCTTTTCCCGGGGGATGTCGACGCCGGCGATACGGGCCACAGCTCAGCCCTGCCTCTGCTTGTGTCGGGGGTTGGTGCAGATCACCCGCACTCGCCCATGTCGGCGTATGACCCTGCACTTGTCGCAGATTCTCTTGACGCTGGGACGGACTTTCACGGTGTGCCTTTCGATGATCCGTTGTGCGCTGTGGCTGTTCTCATAGGGGGCTGTTTTCGTGGGGGCTATTTGTATCGGTAGGTGATCCGGCCCCGCTGGAGGTCGTAAGGGGTCAATTCCACTTGGACCCGGTCGCCGGGGAGGATTCTGATGTAGTGCATCCGCATCTTGCCAGAGATGTGGGTCAGCACCTTGTGCCCGTTCTCGAGTTCAACCCGGAACATGGCATTGGGAAGGGATTCGGTAACCGTCCCCTCCATGATGATGGCGTCTTCCTTGTTTTTCGCCAAGGGCGACCTCTCCTGACGTCTTGGCAAGCTGATGCGGCTAACGGCGCGAATAATGGCCCACTACGTGAGCCGACGAGCCATGCTATCGGGCGCTTCTGATGGGAACAAACCGGCTAGCAGGCTCGAGCGGCACTAGAGCCCGTCGATGACTTCGGCCATGCGGGCGAACACCTCGTCTTCGGCGCCGAGGCCGTCGACCACGGCCAAGCACCCCCGCTCCTCGAACCAGGCCAGCAGCGGGGCGGTTTCGGCCTCGTAGAGCTCCAGCCGGCGGGCGATGGTCTCGGCAGTGTCGTCAGCCCGGCCCCGGGCCAGCATCCGCTCGGTGACCTCGGCAATGGGCACGTCGAGGTTGATGGCCAGATCGGCCCCGGTTCCGCCCGCGATCTCGGCCAGAGCGTCGGCCTGCGCGGTGGTGCGGGGAAAGCCGTCCAACAGCACACCGCGGGCTTGGATGTCGGCGTCGCCCAACCGTTCATCGACAATGCCGATCATGATGTCGTCGCCCACGAGGTCGCCGGCATCCATCACCGCCTTGGCCCGCAGACCCAGTTCGGTGCCCGCCTCCACCGCGGCCCGGAGCATGTCGCCGGTGGACACGTGGACAACCCCGTAGCGTTCAGCCAACAACGCGGCCTGGGTCCCCTTGCCCGACCCCTGACGCCCCAGAATCACGAGGACTTGAGGCATTACTTCAGGAAGCCCTCGTAGTTTCTCATCATGAGCTGGCTGTCGATCTGTTTCATGGTTTCCAGGGCCACGCCCACCGCGATGAGCACGGAGATGCCGCTGAAGCTATAGGCGGTTGCGCTCTCGCTGGGGATGTACTGGGAGAGGGCAATGGCGGGAATGACGGCCACCGCGGCGATGAACAGCGCCCCGGGCAAAGTGATGCGCGACAGGATGCGGCCCAGGTAGCGCTCGGTTTGGCGGCCGGGCCGGATGCCGGGGATGAAACCGCCCTGCTTGCGGATCTGGTCGGCCTGCTTGACCGGGTCGAAGGTGATGGCGGTGTAGAAGTAGGCGAACCCCACGATCATCAGGGCGAAGACGATCAGGTACACCGTGTCGGCCGGATCACCCAAGTGGGTGTTCACCCAGCTCTGGACGCTCTCCCCCCAAGTGTTGTGGTCGGGGTTGGAATCAGAGGGGAGCACCGCGGAGAGCAAGATGGGCAGGTACAGAACCGAGCTGGCGAAGATGATGGGGATCACCCCCGACTGGTTCACCTTCAGCGGGATGTAGGTGCTCTGGCCGCCGGCCATGCGCCGGCCCACCACACGCTTGGCGAACTGCACCGGGATCTGGCGCTGGCCGTTCTCCACGAACACGATGGCCACCAAAAGGGCCAGGTACATGAGGGCGATGACGAACACCGCGCCCCAACCCTCCGACGCCTTCACGAGGGAGAACTGGTTGGGGATGGTGGACACCACCGAGGCGAAGATGATCAGCGACATGCCGTTGCCGATGCCCTTCTGGGTGATGAGCTCGCCCATCCACATCAGCAGGGCGGTGCCCGCGGTGAGGGTGAGCACCACCAGGAACACCCGGGGGGCGGTGAAGTTGGGCAGCAGGTCGATGGCCTGGTTGGCGTTGCCTCCGGTGAGGCTGAGCCCGCCGCCGCCGTTGTGGAACAGGAAGGAGAAGGAAGTGGCCTGGATGATGGCGATTGCGATGGTCAGGTACCGGGTCCACTGGGTGATCTTGCGCTGGCCCACCGCACCCTGGTTCTGCCACTGCTCGATGCGGGGGATCACCACGCCCAGCACCTGCATGATGATGGATGCGGTGATGTAGGGGAAGATGCCCAGGGCGAAGATGGCGAACTGCGACAAGGCCCCGCCGGAGAAGAAGTTCAACAACCCGGTGACACCGCCGGCATCGGCCTGGTTGCGGAGCTGTTCGACGGCGTCGAGGTCGACGCCGGGGGAGGGGATGGCGACACCGAGGCGGAAGACGACCAGCATCGACAGGGTGAACAGGATCTTGTTCCGCAGATCGGCCACTCGGAACATGTTCGTCACCCTGGTGAGCACGGCTATATCTCTCCTTTGACCCTGGGGGTCGTGGCTAGCGGTTGGTTAGGGCGTTGCCCTTGGCCGGGGGTCGCCCGGTGAAGGGCTTGGGCAACACCTCCACGCTACCGCCTGCGGCGGTGATGGCCGCTTTGGCGGACTCGGAGAAACCGTGGGCCTTGACGGTGACCGCTCGGGTCAGCTCGCCCCGGCCCAGCACCTTGGCCAAAGCGCCCTTGTGCAGAAGCCCGTGCTCGTGCAGGACTTCAGGAGTGACCTCATCGAGCCCGGTGGCCTCGATCACGTCTAGGTTGATGGCCTGGTACTCCACTCGGAAGGGGTTCTTGAACCCCCGAAGCTTGGGCACGCGGCGGGCCAGAGGCATCTGGCCGCCCTCGAATCCGACGGGGATCTTGCTGCGGGCCCGCTGGCCCTTCATGCCCCGGCCCGCGGTCTTCCCGCCCTTGCCGGCGATGCCCCGGGCCTTGCGCTGCGGCTGCTTGCGAGAGCCGGGAGCTGGTTTCAGATCGTGGACCTTCATGATTCGTCGGTCTCCTCCCAGGAGATCAGGTGGTCCACCTTGTCGATCATCCCCCTGATTTCAGGGGCGTCCGGCAGGGTGTTGGTCTGCCCGATGCCCCGCAACCCCAGCGCCCGCAGCGTGCCCCGCTGCTTGGGCCGGGTGCCGATCTGAGATCGGGTCTGGGTGACCTTGATCGCCATGGCGGCTACTCCTCGTCGCCGGCCGAGGCGGTGGCGGACATGCGCTCCGATTCCCGGTAGGCGGCCAGCAGTCCGGCGGGAACGAACTCATCGGCGGGAATGCCCCGGTGGCGGGCCACCTCGTCGGGGCGCTTGAGGGCCTTGAGTCCGGCGATGGTGGCCCGGGCCACATTGATGTGGTTGGGCGATCCCAGTGACTTGCACAAAACGTCGCCGATGCCGGCTTCTTCCAGGATGGCCCGAGCCGCGCCGCCGGCAATCACGCCGGTGCCGGGGGCAGCCGGCTTGAGCAGAACCCGACCGGCGCCCATCTCGCCGATAACGGGGTGGGTGATGGTAGAGGAGGCCAGCGGTACCCGGAACAGGTTGCGGCGGGCTTCCTCGGTGCCCTTCTGAATGGCCAGGGGCACCTCCTTGGCCTTTCCGTAGCCCAGCCCGACCCGTCCTGCGCCGTCGCCGATCACTACCAGCGCGGTGAAGGAGAACCGCCGTCCGCCCTTGACCACTTTGGCCACCCGGTTGATGTTGATGACCCGGGAGTCGCGCAGCTGGGCGTCGCCGGCTGGCGTCGAGGTTGAGGTGTCAGTCATGGCCGTTCCCGACGCGAGGTATTTTGGGATGCGTTGATGGTGGTCACTAGAACTCCAGTCCAGCTTCTCTAGCTGAATCAGCTAGGGCGGCCACTCGTCCGTGGTAGCGGAAGCCGCCCCGGTCGAATACGACCGCGGTGATGTTCTTCTCCTTGGCCCGCTCAGCGATGAGCTTGCCCACCGCGGCGGCACCGGCCACGTTGCCGGTAGGACCGGATCGCAGCCCCGACTCGGTGGTGGAGGCCGACGCGATGGTGTGGCCCGCGGTGTCGTCGATGAGCTGGGCGATGATGTGGCGGTTTGACCGGTACACGGCGAGGCGGGGGCGCTCGGTGGTGCCCTGGACCTTCTTGCGGACCCGGCGATGGCGCCGGACCCGGCTGTGGTGCTTGTGTTTGACGCTGCTCATATCTCTTTCCGGTGCCCTACTTCGCGGCCTTCCCGGCCTTGCGGATGATCCGCTCACCGGCATAGCGAATGCCCTTGCCCCGGTAGGGCTCGGGCTTGCGGATGGCTCGGATGTCGGCGGCCACTTGGCCGACTGCTTGCTTGTCGAAGCCCAGAACGTGGATGCTCGTCTGGTTGGGCACCTCGAACGTCACCCCGTCGGGCGCCTCGACGTGTACAGGGTGGCTGAACCCCAACTGCAACTCGATCTTGCCTGCGCCTTGGGCGATGGCCCGATAGCCCACCCCCACGATCTCCAGTTCTTTGCGGTAGCCCTCGCTGACCCCGGTGACCATGTTGGCCAACAGCGACCGGCTCAACCCGTGCAGGGCCTTGGTGTTGCGCTGCTCGTCGGCCCGCTCGACGAGCACCAACCCGTTTTCGATTCGAGCCGAGATGGCCTCAGGCAGGTTGTGCTCCAGCGAGCCGCGTTGGCCGGTAACGGTCACATGGGCGCCGTTGATGGCCACGTCCACGCCGTCTGGCACCGGTATGGGGTTCATTCCAACTCTTGACACCGCAGCCCTCCTACCAAACCACGCAGACGACCTCGCCGCCCATGCGGCGGCGGCGAGCCTCGCGGTCGCTCATCAATCCCTTGCTGGTGGACACGATGGCCACCCCCAGCCCACCGAGCACTCGAGGGATCCCGTCCGACTTGGAGTACACCCGCAGGCCGGGCTTGGACACCCGGGTGATACCGGAGATGACCCGCTCCCGCTGGTCGGAGTACTTCATGTCGATGGTGAGGGTTTGCCCGGGGCCGCGCTCGGCGTTGGCCACCTCGAAGTTGTCGATGTAGCCCTCCTGCTTCAGGACGCCGGCCAGCGCCACCTTCATCTTGGAGGACGGCATCTTCACCTCGTCGCGCATGGCGGTGTTGGCGTTGCGGATGCGGGTCAGCATGTCGGCGATGGGGTCGGTCATACTCACAGTCGCATCACCTCTTTGGGGTCGGTCATACTCACGATCACCTCACCAGCTCGCCTTGGTCAGGCCGGGGATCTCGCCCGCGTGGGCCAGCTCCCTAAGGCACACTCGGCACAGGCCGAATTTGCGGTACACGGCCCGGGGTCGGCCGCAGCGGCGGCAGCGGGTGTAGCCCCGCACCTTGAACTTCGGCGTTTTCTGCTGCTTTTGGACAAGCGCTTTTTTTGCCATTGAATTACTGTCCCTCGGCTCGGAATGGAAAGGAGAAGGCCTCGAGCAGAGCTCGGCCCTCCTCGTCGGTGGTTGCGGTGGTGACGATCGTGATGTCCATGCCCCTGACGGTGTCGATGGAGTCGTAGTCGACCTCCGGGAAGATGAGCTGCTCGGTGACCCCGAACGAGTAGTTGCCGTTCCCGTCGAAGGCTCGGGGCGACAGGCCCCGGAAGTCCCGGATGCGGGGAATGGCCAGGTTGATGAGCCGATCCAGGAACTCCCACATGCGGGGCCCCCTAAGGGTGACCTTGGCCCCAATGGGGTTCCCCTCGCGGATCTTGAAGTTGGCGATGGACTTCTTGGCCCGAGTGATGACGGGCTGTTGGCCGGCGATGGTGGTCAGGTCGGCCACCGCGCCATCGAGCAGTTTGGCCTGGGCCACGGCCTCGCCCACGCCCATGTTCAAAACGACCTTCTCGAAGCGGGGCACCTGCATGACGTTGTTCAGATCCAGATGCTCCTTGAGCTGGTCGCGGACCTCTTCCCGGTACAGGGCTTGCAGTCGGGGGGCAGAAATAGTGGCGGCCATTACAGGTCCACCCCGGTGCGGCGGCATATGCGGACCTTTCGGCCGTCGGTGTCGAACCGGTATCCCACTCGGGTGGGGCGGCCGTCGGCTGGGCTGATCACGGCCACGGTGGAGGCCTTGACGGGCATCTCCTTGTCGATGATGCCGGTCTGCATAATCCCCTGGCGGGGACCTTGGTGTTTGGTGGCGACGTTCACGCCGTCCACGATCACCGTTCCCTGGGCCGGGAAGGCGAACATGACCTCACCCTCCTTGCCCCGGTCTTTCCCGCTGAGCATCCGGACTCGGTCTCCTTTGCGAATCTTCATGGCAGCTACAGCACCTCCGGTGCTAGCGACACGATGCGCATGAACCGCTTGTCCCGCAGCTCTCGCCCCACCGGGCCGAAGATACGGGTTCCCCGAGGCTGCTGCTGGTCGTTGATGAGCACGGCGGCGTTCTCGTCGAAGCGGATGTAGGAGCCGTCCTTGCGCCGCTTCTCCTTCTTGGCCCGGACCAAAACGCAGCGCACCACGTCGCCCTTGCGGACCGCGGCACCGGGCATGGCGTCTTTGACGGTAGCCACGAACACGTCGCCGATGGTGGCGTAGCGCTTTCGGGAGGAGCCCAGGACCCGAATGCACAGCACCTCTTTGGCCCCGGAGTTGTCGGCCACTTTGACCCGGGTCTCCTGCTGGATCATCGGGCCCGCTCCACCACTTCGAGGAGCCGCCACCGCTTGTTCTTGGACAGCGGACGGGTTTCCTGCACCCGCACCCGGTCGCCCACCGCGAGCTGGTTGGTCTCGTCGTGGACGTACAGGCGGGTGGTGCGCTGCACGGTCTTGTTGTAGCGGCGGTGGCGGACACGATCGGTGGATGCCACCACTGCGGTCTTGTCCATTGCGGCGGACACCACCATCCCCTCCCGCACTTTGCGGCCGTTGGGCCGGGGAGTGGGGGGCACTTCAATCGAGGGATCAGACATTCTCTGCCTCCAGGGCCTCGGCGGCTTGAATCTCCCGCATTCGCAGCTCGGTCATGGCTCGAGCCACCTCCTTTTTGGCCTGCTTCAGGCGGGCGGTGTTGTCCAGACGGCTGGTGACGATTTGGAAGCGGAGCTTGAACACCTCGTCTTTGGCCTCGTCCAGCCGCTCAATGAGCTCAGCGTCACTGAGGCCGGTCCAGGTTGCTTTGCGGGCCATCGCTACCACCCTTCCCGGCGCTCGACGAAGCGGGCCTTGACAGGGAGCTTCTGGATGCCCCGCTCAATGGCGGTGCGGGCCATCTCAGGGTCATGGTAGGAGAGCTCGAACAGGATGCGGCCGGGTTTCACCACGGCCACCCAGCGCTCCGGGTTGCCCTTGCCTGAGCCCATGCGGGTTTCAGCGGGCTTCTCGGTAACCGGCTTGTCGGGGAAGACGTTGATCCAAACCTTGCCGCCTCGACGGATGTGCCGGGTGATGGCGATGCGGGTGGCCTCGATCTGGCGGGCGGTGATCCACCCCGGTTCGAGGGCCTGGATGCCGTACTCGCCAAAGTTCACGCTGGTAGCCCCTTTGGCGCGGCCTTTGGTCCGGCCGCGATGGTGTTTGCGGTGCTTGACCTTCTTGGGCATCAACATGGCAGGTCAGTCTCCATCGCCGGGGCGGAAGTGCGGCGTCTCGCGGTGTTCGCGAGTGGTGCGGAGGATGTCCTCCTCCTCTTCGAGCAGCTTCTCGAACTCGGGGTCGGCTTCTTTGATCAACGGTGCGGGCTCTTCGGCTTCTTCAGGGCGATCCACCTCGCCCTGCCGCCGGGCCGCGGCCGACGACACCACGGTTCGCGGTCTCTGCGAGCCGGAGGCCTCCCCGACCGCCATGGCCGCCTCGCGGCTGATCTTGTCCTCGGCCTGAGTCTTGTAGGGCAGGATGTCGCCTTTGTAGATCCACACCTTCACTCCGATGCGCCCGTAGGTGGTGTGAGCCTCTCGGAAGCCGTAATCGATGTCGGCCCGCAGCGTGTGAAGGGGAACCCGGCCTTCTCGGTACCACTCGGTGCGGGCCATCTCCGAGCCGCCCAAGCGGCCCGAGCACTGCACTCGAATGCCGAGAGCTCCGGCTTTCTGGGCATTTTGCACCGCCCGCTTCATGGCCCGGCGAAAGGCCACCCGGTTTGCGAGCTGGTCGGCAACTCCCTGGGAGATGAGAGCGGCGTCCAGCTCAGGCTGCTTGATCTCCTGGATGTTGAGTTGCACCCGGTTGTTGCCGGTGATCTTGGCCAGGCCATTGCGGAGCCGGTCGGCCTCGCTGCCCCGGCGACCGATGACGATTCCCGGCCGGGCGGTGTGGACGTCTACCCGCAGCCGGTCTCGGGTGCGCTCGATCTCGATGCGGCTGATTGCTGCGTGGGGCAACTCCGACATCAGGTAGTCGCGCACTTTCCAGTCCTCGATGATGAAGTCGCCGTATTCCCGCCGGTTGGCGAACCAGCGCGATTTCCAATCGGTGGTGACCCCCAGTCGGAACCCGTAAGGATTGATCTTCTGGCCCATCAGGATTCCTTCTCGTCTTCTTCGGATTCGGCCTCGGCCTGGTCGGCCTCGGATACAGCATCGGAGTCGTCGGCCTCGGATACAGCTTCGGCCTCGGATACAGCTTCGGCCTCGGCCTCGGCGTCATCCGGGGCTTCGATGTCGTCCTCATCGTGGTCGTGGTCTTCGGCTCGACTGGCGTCGCGCTCGCGGCTGGCCGCCACCCGCCGCCGACGGGTTTCGGCTGCCGAAGTGCGCCGGCCAGTGCCTTTGAGGGCCATGCGGGCGTCGAAATCGGCCAATTCCTCGTCGGTGTATCGGGCCACCACCACGGTGATGTGGCAGGTCCGCTTGCGAATGCGGGTGGCCCGCCCTCGGGCCCGGGGCCGCCAGCGCTTGAGCGTGGGGCCCTCGTCGGCATAACAGGCGGCGACGAACAACTCGTCGCCGTCGAGCTCATCGTTGTGCTCGGCGTTGGCCACCGCGGAGTCGAGGCACTTGGCGATCGTGTCGGAGATGCGCCGTTCCGAGAAGGTCAGAATCTCCCGAGCTTCGGAATACGACTTCCCTCGCACCAAGTCGAGCACTTCCCGGGCCTTGTAGGCCGAGGACCTCACGTACTTGGCCACTGCCCGACTGCCCGGCCGGGTCTCGGCGCCCACGGTGACCGCGGTCATCAGCGCCGGGCTC
Organism: Candidatus Poriferisocius sp.; assembly: GCF_965208475.1. Classification (GTDB taxonomy): domain Bacteria; phylum Actinomycetota; class Acidimicrobiia; order Acidimicrobiales; family Bin134; genus Poriferisocius. Next base: position 3,161,141 of record NZ_OZ242338.1, read on the forward strand.
CTCGCTCTTGGCCTGCGTGGGCCCGGAACGTTCGAGTGGGCGCGAACTCGCCCAGTTTGTGGCCCACCATCGACTCGGTGATGTAGACCGGCACATGCTTGCGGCCGTCGTGGACCGCAATGGTGTGGCCCACCATGTCGGGGATGATGGTGGAGCGGCGGGACCAGGTGCGGATGACCTGCTTGGTGTTCTGGTCGTTGAGCGCGTCTACCTTGCGCAACAGGTGGCCGTCGACGAACGGGCCCTTCTTCAAACTCCTGGGCATCGGCGGTCCCTCCTTTCGGTGTCTCGTCCTAGCGACGGCCGCCGCGGGTGCGACGTCGTCGGATGATCATTTGCTGCGACTTCTTCTTCTTGTTGCGGGTGCGGCCCTCGGACTGGCCCCACGGAGACACGGGGTGGCGTCCGCCGGAGGATTTGCCCTCGCCTCCGCCCAATGGGTGGTCAACCGGGTTCATGGCCACACCCCGGGTCTGCGGCCGTACTCCCTTCCAGCGGGATCTACCGGCCTTGCCCAGCTTGACCAGCTCGGCCTCGGCGTTGCCCACCGCTCCCACAGTGGCCCGGCAGTCTATGGGCACTCGTCGCATCTCGGTGCTGGGAAGCCGGAGGGTGGCAAAGCTGCCTTCTTTGGCCACGAGCTGGGCACTGGCGCCGGCGGAACGAGCCATGCGGGCCCCGCCGCCGGGTTTCAACTCAACGGCATGGACGGTGGTTCCCACTGGTATGTAGCGCAGCGGCAGGGCGTTGCCCAGCCTGATCTCGGAGGTGGGTCCGTTTTGCAGGATGTCGCCCACGCCCACGCCCTCAGGGGCCAAGACATAACGCTTCTCGCCGTCGTGGAAATGCAGCAGCAGGATGCGGCAGTTGCGGTTGGGGTCGTATTCCACCGATGCCACTGTGGCGGGAACGCCGTCCTTAGCCCGCTTGAAGTCTATGACGCGGTAGCGCTGCTTGTGGCCTCCACCCCGATGACGGGCGGTCTTGCGTCCGTGGTTGTTGCGCCCACCGGTGCTGGTCTTCTTGGCCACCAGCGACTTCTCGGGTTTCGTGGCGGTGACGCTGGAGAAGTCCGAAACCGTTTGGAAGCGGCGACCGGGGCTGGTGGGATTTCGTCTACGAACTGCCATGGTGTGCCTCAAACATCGAACAACTCGATTTGGTCGCCTTCGGCCAGCGTGATCAGCGCCCGCTTGACGTCGGGTCGGCGGCCGAAGGTGGGGCTGCGCCGGTTGCGGCGGCGCTTGCCCTTGCGGTTCATGGTGTTGACTTTGAGAACGGTGACGTCGAACAACGACTCCACCGCGTCTTTGATCTCGGGCTTGGACGCGTCGGGGTGAACCCGAAAGGTGTAGACATTGGATTCCAGCAGTTCGTAGGACTTCTCTGAGACCACCGGGGCCAGCACAACGTCGCGGGGGTCTTTCACGCTTCGTCTCCTTCGCTCGCGTCGGCCTCGTCGGAATCCTGTCCGGCGGCAGTGGTGGAGGGCAGGGTGCCGAGGGTGAACACCACCACATCGGACACCAGCACGTCGTAGGCGTTCAGCTCACCGGGGGTGATGAGGTGAACCCGGGGCAGATTGCGGAAGCTCTTCCACACCTCAGGCTCATCGCCGTCAGCTACCAACAGCACGCGACCCTCAACCTGCAAGGCGTCGAGCGCGGCCACCGCATCCTTGGTGCGGGGGGATTCGAACTGCCAGCGGTCGACCACGACAACCTTCTCTTCGCGAGCGCGATCAGAAAGCGCCGACCGCAGCGCCAAGCGGACCATTTTCTTGGGCGTGCGCTGGCGGTAGCTCCGAGGCTTGGGGCCGAGGGCCACGCCCCCTCCCCGCCACTGGGGATTGCGTATCGAGCCGTGGCGGGCCCGGCCAGTGCCCTTTTGGCGCCACGGCTTGCCGGGGCCCCCTTTGACCTCGGCTTTGGTCTTGGTGCTCTGGGTTCCCCGGCGCCGGGCCGCCAGTTGGGCGGTGACCACTTGGTGCATGACGGCCACGTTGGGCTTGATATCGAACACCTCGGGGTCCAAGTCCACCGAACCGGTCTCGGTGCCGGTGGTATCGCGAACGGCCACGGCGGTCATTTCGCACCGTTCTTCACGGCGCTGCGGATCAGCACGGTTGAGCCGCGTCGGCCGGGAACCGAGCCCTTCACCAGGATCAAGTCGTTCTCGCTGTCCACCCTCACCACCTGGAGATTCAGCGTGGTGACCTTTTCGGCGCCCGCTCGTCCCGGCATCTTCTTGCCGCGGAAAATCCTCGACGGGGTGGCGCACTGGCCCACCGCGCCGGGCTTGCGGTGGACTTTGTGGGCCCCGTGGCTGGCCTTTTGACCGCTGAAGTTGTGCCGTTTCATAACGCCGGTGAAGCCCTTGCCCTTGCTGACTCCGGTGACGTCCACCAACTCTCCGCCGTCGAACACCTCTACCCCGATCTCCTGGCCGGCCTCGTAGGCGCCCACGTCGTCGAGGCGCAACTCCACCAGCGTGCGGCCAGGGGCAACCCCGGCCTTGGCCAGGTGGCCGCGTTCGGGCTGGGTCAGCCGATCGGGATTCTGGGTTCCGAAGGTCACCTGCAAGGCGGAATAACCATCGGTCTCGGGCCGTTTCACCTGCACGACGCGGCAGGGCTCCACCCGCAGCACGGTGACGGGCACGACGCGGTCGTCCTCGTCCCAAACCTGGGTCATTCCTAGTTTTTCGCCGACAATCGCCTTGGCAACCATCGCGAACCTGCCTTCATGCGAACGCTCCGCACGGGTGCAGCCCCATCGTGTGGGGCGTTCCGGCGGAGCGGGCTTAGGTTGTGCCGTCCGGTTCCCCGAACAGGGTGAATACACCTTGCAGGCCTAGACGGACGTCGTTTGATACGGACATTGCCGGCCGGAGCCGACACGAGTCTCAAATGATACCGGCTGGCGGTGGCTCGGCCAAATCCCCAATTGAGCAAGGGGCTACGGTTAGCGTGAAATCGTGGACGAAACTTCGTCCGAGGATACACTGTCCCCGAAGATTCCACCCTGGCTGTTTCGGGCCATTATGGCCGGGGCCGCGGCTCTCGGCGGGCTGTACGTGTTGGGCTGGCTGATCGCGGAGCTGAAAACGCTGCTGGTGATCGTGCTGGTGTCGTTTTTCGCCTCCTTCGCGCTGGAACCCGCGGTGAACCGGATGGAGCGGGGGGGAATCCGGCGAGGCTTGGGCACCGGGATGATGTTCCTGTTTCTGCTGATCGCCCTGGGGCTGTTTCTTTGGGCCATCGGCACGGTGCTGGCCGACCAGATAGGCGAGTTCGCCGACGACGCTCCCGGCTACATCAACGACATTGAGGACTGGGTAGAGGACGCCTTCGACATCGAGATCGATGCCCAAGGGTTGCTCGACGAGTTCCAGGAGGGTGGGGCGGTCGCCAACCTGGCCACCCGGCTGGCCGACAATCTTGTCAACCTGGGGGCCACCGTCTTGCAAGTGCTCTTTCAGATTCTGACCATTGTGCTGTTCACGTTCTATCTGGTTGCCGAGGGGCCCAAGCTGCGGCGCAACATTTGCTCGTTGCTACCCCCTGAGCGTCAGCGGCTGGTGCTGAGCATCTGGAATCTGGCGATCGACAAGACCGGGGGCTACATCTACAGCCGGCTGATCTTGGCCGCGATCTCGTTCTTGGTCCACTGGCTGGTGTTCTGGCTGGTGGGCGCCCCCTTCCCGGTGCCGATGGCGATGTGGGTGGGGCTGGTGTCGCAGTTCGTTCCGGTGATCGGCACCTACATCGCCGGAGCGCTGCCGGTGCTCATCGGGCTGCTGGACAGCCCGTCGGTCGGGCTGGCCATATTGATCGGCATTGCGGTTTATCAGCAGGTGGAGAACTACCTGCTTCAGCCCAAGGTGACCGCCCACACCATGGAGATCCACGTGACCGTGGCATTCGGATCGGTGATCGCCGGAAGCCTGCTATTGGGCGCGGTGGGGGCGGTGCTGGCTCTGCCGGCCGCGGCCACCGTCCAGGCGTTCATGTCCAGCTACCTCGACCGGGTTGACGTGGTGCAGGAGCTTGAGGATGCCGAAGCAGCCCAGCATCCCGATCGCGAACCCCTGGCTCAGCGCATCCGCGAGGTGGCGCGGCGGGTGTTCACTCCCAAGTAGCGGGCTGGAGTAACGGGCTGGCTTTGCTCAGGAGCAGGCGGCGAGGGCGGCGTCGTAGTCGGGTTCAGAGGCGATGGCTTCCACCAACTCGGAGTGGGCCACGGTGCCGTCGGGGGCGATGACCACCACGGCCCGGGCGGTGAGGCCCGACAGGGGGCCGTCGATCATCTCCACGCCGTAGTCGTCCAAGAACTCCCTATTGCGGAAGATGGAGCCGATGGTCACGTTCTCGATGCCCTCGGCGCCGCAGAACCGGGAACCGGCGAAAGGCAGGTCCATCGAGGCGCAGACCACGGTGGTGTTGTCCAGCCCGGCGGCCCGCTCGTTGAAAGCTCTCACGCTGCTGGCGCACACCCCGGTGTCGATGCTGGGGAAGATGTTGAGCACCACATTGCGACCGGCCAGGCCCTCCAGCGTGACCGGGGCCAGATCGCCGCCCGTCAGTGTGAATGCTGGCGCCGCCGCTCCCACCGCAGGGAGGTCGCCGCCGGTATTGACTGTCGTGTCTCGGAAAGTGGTCTGTGCCATAGCCGTTTTGTACCACCCCGGCGGCATGCACTCGTTGCCGGGGAAGGTGATTGTGCTGGCTTCATTGTCGGGAGACCTGTTTCGAGGTTGGGATTGCAGCCAATCTGTCATATCACGCTCGTACAATCGAAGAATGCCAACCTCCGGCCACCGCGACGAAAAGGCTCTGAATGCGGCCATTGCCGCGGCCGTAGGTCGCTGTCATTCGCAGTCGGTGGTGGAGGCAGAGCGGGCCCGCAAACTGGTCGGCTCAGCGAAGCAGCCCGACATCACCGTGGATGCTCCGGGCCGGGAACGGGTTCTGGTGGAGAACAAGTACGCCAATGTGCCCGCTCGACAGTTGGAGCAGCAGTGCTTGGAGCACTTCGGAATGCGTTGGGCGCAAGACGATCGCCCGGTCCGAGTGGTGGTGGGCGTGAGGAGCCCGGAGCGTCTCAATGACTTCTCCGACGAGGAGCTAGCCCAAGGAGCGTTCACCGAGATCACATTCCAGTGGGCCATGTGGTCGGTGAATGGCGACGGCGAGCCAATGAGGTTTCCTGAGTCAGGATGGTTGGAGGGCAGAATCTCAGAATTGGCCGCGTTCATCGACCGAGCAGGAGCCGATGGAGCTGAAACCACCGCGATGGCCGACTTGGTGCAGATGAGATTGGCCGCGGCAGCGGAAGTTGCCATCCAAGGAGCCGGGGTGGCCGAGGCCTTTGGGGATGTGCTGACCCAAGAGCCTGGCGAGCAGACCAATCGGATGGCCATGGCGGTGGTGTTCAACGCCGTGCTGTTTCATTTTCACGTTTCCGAACATCATCCCCACATCCCTTCTCCATCTCTAATGATGGCTGAGAATGACTTCCATCAGCTGCGCATCCTGGAAGTCTGGGATGAGATCTTGGCTGTCGACTACTGGCCGATCTTCGGAGTGAGCCGAAAGCTTGTGTGGTCGATTGCTGGGGCCAGGCACGCCGCTGAGGCCTTGCGAATCCTGTGCCGCACCGCAGCCGCGATTCTTGAGACTCCAGATGCCTCGGGTTTTGTGGGCCGGCTCTTCGGGGAATTGATCGGTGATCGGAAGTTCTTGGCCACCTTCTACACGCAGCCTGCCTCTGCTGCCTTGCTGGCCGAGTTGGCCGTTGGCCGTTTGGAGGCGGACTGGTCGGATGTGGAGGCTATAGGCGGATTGCGGGTGGGCGATATGGCCTGTGGAACAGGAGCGCTTCTTACCGCGGCCTATCGCCGCATCATGGAGCGGCACAGGGTTGAGGGAGGTGATGACGCCGCAGCCCACCGGGCGCTTATTGAGAACGTGATGATCGGATGCGACATAATGCCTGCGGCCGTGCATCTTACCGCAGCCCGACTGTCGGGTGAGAGGCCCGATGTCGATTACACCGGTACCAAGACATGGGTCATGCCCTACGGGGAGGTGTCCGATGCTATGGGGGTGTCGGCATATCGAATCGGTGCACTCGACTTGCTTCATTCCAACACCCGTGCCGCCCTGTGGGGCGATGGGACGATGGCCGCAACCGCTCAGGGAGACGAGGTCATGGCCGTCGCTGATGTTCCTGCCGAGTCTCTTGACATTGTCATCATGAATCCGCCGTTCACTCGACCGACCAACCACGAGGGCCACCACGCCGATGTGCCCAACCCAGCTTTCGCCGGACTGGGCAATGACTCGAAGGCGCAGAAAGTGATGTCGGATGCACTAGCAGCGAACACGAAAGGCATCAGGGGCACGAAGGCGAGTCACGGCAACGCCGGGATCGCCTCCAACTTCATCGACTTGGCCCATGCCAAGCTCAAACCGGGTGGAGTATTGGCCTTGGTCTTGCCAGCGTCGGTGGTGTCAGGGGCAGCGTGGGGTGGAGCGCGGGAACTCCTGACCAAGAGGTACATGGACATTGTTGCGGTCTCTATATCTGACCAAGGAGACGGTGGCTCCGAAGGCCGGGCCTTTTCAGCCGACACCGGTATGGCTGAAGTAATCTTTGTTGCTACAAAAAAGGAGGAACCGGCAACCAGTACAGAGTTGGAAATCGCCTATGCGATTTTGAACGGAATTCCAATCTCACCAATTGCCGGGGTGGAAGTGGCTCGAGCAGTCAACGCCAAACTGGGCAGTTCTGGCTTGCTGGCAGTTGGTGAAGAAGACATGGGGTTGATCGCCAACTCGATGTTTGGTGCCGAAATGAAGGGTCAACCTATTGGGGTGTCCAATGTCGGGGTGATGGTATCAGCTACGGAACTGGCAGCTGGCCGACTGACACTGCCCCATTCTCCAGTTATTGAAATCCCTATAACGACGCTTGGCCATTTGGGATGTCGAGGGTGGGTGGATCGCGATATCTCTGGACATATGCCAAACGGTTTTCCCCGTGGGCCGTTCGACATCTTCAAGCTGCCCAACCGAGCGGATTTTGCCCAGGCGAGTTGGCCTGTGCTTTGGTCCCACAACCACAGAGCAGAGACCGCCATGCGCGTACTGCCCTGTTCGCAGGGTGTCGAGCGCCACGAGTTGAGGGAATTCGCCCTTGTCGTTTGGGAAGGGCGTTCGAATCTGGGCAAACTCTCTATTGCCGGTGCCACGCGGCTACACCTCAACAGAGACTTCCAGGTGAACTCGCAACCGATGGCGGCCTGCATGACGCCCTGCCTGGCCATAGGCGGCCGAGCCTGGCCCTCATTCCACCCGACGCCCGATGATAAGTTTGACGTCGAGATCTGGGAAAAGGCACTCTGCGTGTGGTTGAACAGCACCCTCGGATTGGTGGGCCGGTGGTGGATGTCGAACCGGCAGCAGAAGGGCCGCGCCAACCTGACGGTGACCACGATGGGGAATATCCCAGTGCTGAATCTGAAGGAGATCCCGGATGAGCAGGTGCAAGAATTGGCCATGGTGTTCGACGAGTTTGAGCGCAGCCCCATGTTGCCGGCCAATGAGTCTTATCGAGACGAAACCCGCCAACAACTGGACGAACGGGTGCTGTGCGGTGTGCTTGGACTGCCCGAGTCTATCCGGGAACCCCTCGGCACCCTGCGGTTGCAATGGTGTGCCGAGCCCTCGGTCCACGGCAACAAGAAAACTCGTCCCTGACATCGGCGGGAGCGGCGGCTTGCGCTAGCCAAGTCCCAGTCGCTCGGCGCGGGAGAGGTTTTGCTGGGCGGTGAGGAGGTGGGCATGGTCGATGAGGCGGCCTTGGTATCTGAATGCGCCGATGCCTTGGGCCTGCGCCTCTTGGATTGCGGCGATGAGGCTGCGCCATCCCTCTACCTCTTCGGGGGTGGGGGAGAAGGTCTGGTTGACGATGGGTATATGGCTGGGGTGGATGATCATCATTCCCTCATAGCCGAGCTGGCGAGTCTGCTGGGCGAACCCGGTGAGACCGTCGAGGTCGTCGACGTGGCCCCATAGCCCCGACAGCGGGTTCAACACGCCCGCGGCGCGCACGTCAATGAGCACCTTTTGGCGGAGGTACAAGGTCTCGATGCCTTCGGGAGTCCATTGGAAGCCCACCGAGCGGCCCAGGTCACCGTGGCGGCCGGTGGCGCCGCCCATGTAGGCCACTCGGTCGGAGGCGGTGGCCAGCTCGTAGGCCAAGCGGACGGCCGACGCGGTCTCCACCAGCGGCATGATGCGGGCCGCGGTGCCCTCCAAGGCATCGGAAGCGGCGGCTACTTCGCTGGGCTCGGCGATCTGGGGAAGCATCAGAGCGGTGAGCGACGGGTGGCGGCAGGCGTCGGTGTCGGGGGCGAAGTCGGGAGTGCCTACCGCAGAAACCCGCACAAACACCGCAGGCTGCCCTGGGGTGTGGGCTTCCAAGGCGTGGCGGACGTTGGCCCGGGCTTCAGCGGCTGTTGCTCGGGTGATGGCGCTTTCCAGATCGAACACCACCCCATCGGCCTGCGTGGCCAGCGCCTTTTGCATCCGGTCGGCCCGGTTGGCCGGGACGAACAGCAGGCTGCGGATCGGGGGAGGGTCTGATTCTGCTGCGGGCATCGGTCAGGTTCTGTTGGCGGCCGGCAGGCTGCGGATCGGCGGGGGATCGGGAGTCATCTCGGCGACGGCTAGATTCCCTCGGCTTCGACTTCTTCGCGGCTTACGCCCAGGAGGAACAGCACCGCGTCCAGGTAGGGGACGCTGACCGAGGTCTCGACTTCTTGGCGCACCTTGGGTTTGGCGTTGAAGGCGATGCCCAGACCGGCGGCGGTGAGCATGTCGATGTCGTTGGCGCCGTCGCCCACTGCTACCACCTGCTCGGGCGACACCCCTTCGGCGGCGGCCACTTCGTGGAGAATCTCGGCTTTGCGGCCGCGGTCCACGATTGGGCCTTCGAGGTTGCCGGTGAGCTTGCCATCAGCCATCTCCAAGGTGTTGGCGAAGGCGTAGTCGAGGTCGAAGCTCTGCTTGAGCCGGTTGCAGAAGCGGGTGAAGCCGCCGCTAACGATGGCAATGGCATAGCCCAGCCGTTGAAGGGTGGTCACGAATGTCCGGGCTCCTTGGGTGAGGATGACCTGGTCCCATACCCGCTCCAGCGCGGCCTCGTCCAAACCGGCCAAGAGGCGGACTCGTTCCCGCAGGGCAGTTTCGAAGTCGATCTCGCCTCGCATGGCCTGGTCGGTTAGCTTCCGGCACACCTCGCGGTATCCCGCCTCGGCGGCCAGCAGATCGATCATCTCATCTTGGATGAGGGTGGAGTCGACATCGAGCAGGGCGACCCGCTTGGCCCGCCGAGCCAGTCCTTCCCGCTGGATGGCCACGTCGAATTCGGGGTTGGCGCCGGCCACCGACAGCAGGTTGCGCCGGATGGCGTCGGCATCGCCCCCCTCCACCAGCAACTCGTAGCTGTAGATGGGATAGCGGGAGAGGCGCACGATGCGGTTGATGTTGCCTGCGCCGTCGGCGATGGCAGAGGCGGTGGCGGCCAGCATCGCCGGGGTCAACTCCCGGCCCAGCACGGTCACGGCGTAGGCGCCGGTGTGGGAAGAGGGCGTGGGGTCGACCACGTCGAACTCGACGGCGACCTCTTGCTCCCATCCGAACAGCAACAGGTCTTTGAGCAGGTCTTGCCCGGGGGGAACCTCCATCACGATGCCCAGGGTGAGCTGGCGGCGGATCACCACCTGCTCCACGTCCTGGATGCGTGCCCCGCCGCTGGTCAGAACGTCGAGCAGCGTGGCGAACAAGCCGGGGCGATCTGGTCCGGAGACCCGGAGCAGGATTACTTGCGAAGAGGCCATGGCCAGCCCGGACTCGGTCCGTTGCCTCAGCCCATGCTCAGCCGTGCTGGAGTTTGATCTCGATGTCCACGCCCGCGGGCAAGTCCAACCGCTGGAGGGAGTCCACGGTCTTGGGACCAGGGTCCACGATGTCGAGCAGGCGCTTGTGGATGCGGATCTCGAAGTGCTCGCGGCTGTCCTTGTCCTTGTGGGGTGAGCGGATAACCGTGAAGCGGTGCTTCTCGGTGGGCAGCGGGACAGGTCCCCGCAGGTCGGCCTGGGTGCGCTTGACCGTCTCCACGATCTTCTTGGTGGACTGGTCGATGATCTCGTGATCGTAGGCCTTCAGCCGAATGCGGATTTTCTGTCCTGTGGCCATGTGCGCTACTTGAGGATCTTGGTGACGGTGCCCGCGCCCACGGTGCGGCCGCCCTCGCGGATGGCGAAGCGGAGGCCTTCATCCATGGCGATCGGTGCGATCAGCTCCACGATCATCTCCGTGTTGTCGCCGGGCATGCACATCTCGGTGCCCTCAGGCAGGGCGATGGTGCCGGTGACATCGGTGGTGCGGAAGTAGAACTGGGGCCGGTAGTTGCTGAAGAATGGCTTGTGGCGCCCGCCCTCTTCTTTGGTCAACACGTAGACCTGCGCCTCGAAGTTGGTATGGGGGTTGATGGAGCCGGGCTTGGCCAGCACCTGGCCTCGCTGCACCTCGTCTTTGCCGGTACCCCTCAGCAGGGCGCCGATGTTGTCGCCGGCGCGGCCCTCGTCCAGCAGTTTGCGGAACATCTCCACGCCGGTGCAGACCGTCTCAGCCGTATCCCGGATGCCGACGATCTCCACCTTGTCGCCAGTGTTGACGATGCCCTGCTCTACCCGGCCGGTGACCACGGTGCCCCGCCCGGTGATGGAGAAGACGTCTTCGATCGGCATCAGGAACGGCTTGTCCACGTCGCGCTCGGGCTCTTCGATATAGGAGTCCACCTGCTCCATCAGGTCCAGAACCTGCTGGGCCGAGTCGCCGTCGCCGTCGAGGGCCTTGAGCGCGGAAACCGGTATCACCGGGATGTCGTCACCGGGGAAGTCGTACTCGCTGAGCAGCTCCCGAACCTCGAGCTCGACCAGCTCCAACAGCTCATCATCATCCACCATGTCGACCTTGTTCAGGGCCACCACGATGGCCGGCACGCCGACCTGGCGGGCCAGCAGGACGTGCTCTCGGGTCTGGGGCATGGGGCCGTCGGCGGCCGACACCACCAGGATGGCGCCGTCGACCTGGGCGGCCCCGGTGATCATGTTCTTGATGTAATCGGCGTGGCCGGGCATATCCACGTGGGCGTAGTGCCGGTTGGGAGTCTCGTACTCGACGTGGGCCACGTTGATGGTGATGCCCCGCTCCCGCTCCTCGGGGGCCTTGTCGATGTTGTCAAACTCAGTGAACTGAGTTGAAGAAGGATCAGCTTCCGACAGCACCCGGGTGATCGCCGCGGTGAGCGTTGTCTTGCCATGGTCGATGTGGCCCATCGTGCCCACGTTCAAGTGCGGCTTGGTTCGCTCGAATGTTTCCTTTGCCATTTTCTCTCAACCTCCGAGGGTGGGTTGTTTCCCCATGGTTATTCGCCCCGAATGCGGGCGACGATTTCCTCCTGCACCTTGGCCGGCGCCTGCCGATAGGTGTCGAATTGCATGGTGTGCGTTGCGCGGCCCTGTGTCCGCGAACGGAGTTCGGTAGCGTATCCGAACATTTCCGAAAGTGGCACATGGGCCTTGACAATTTGTTCGCGGCCCCGCTGTTCCATGCTGTCGATCTTGCCCCGTCGACCGTTCAAGTCACCGATGACATCGCCCATGTACTCCTCGGGCGTAACGACATCGACGGCCATGATCGGCTCCAACAAGATGGGCTTGGCCCGACGGGCGGCACCCCGGAAGGCGGCGGTGGCCGCGATCTTGAAGGCCATGTCCGACGAGTCCACATCGTGGTGCTTGCCGTCGGTGAGGGTCACCTTGAGATCCACGACCGGGAAGCCGGCGAGGGGGCCGGTGGTCATGGCGTCCTGCATGCCGCTGTCCACCGCGGGGATGTACTCCCGGGGAATCCGCCCCCCGGAGACTTCGCTGGCGAACTCGTAGCCCTTGCCGGGGGCGTTGGGCTCCAAATCGAAGGTGATCTCGGCGTACTGGCCGGAGCCGCCAGTCTGCTTCTTGTGGGTGTGGGTGAACTTGATCACCGGAGCGGAGATGGTCTCCCGGTAGGCCACTTGGGGCTTGCCCACCGAGGCGTCCACGTTGAACTCGCGCAGCATCCGCTCCACCAGCACTTCCAAGTGCAGCTCCCCCATGCCGGCGATGAGGGTCTGAGCGGTCTCCTCATCGGTGCGGACCTGGAACGTCGGATCCTCTTCGGCCAGAGCGGACATGGCCTTGCCCAGCTTGTCTTGGTCGGCCTTGGTGCGGGGCTCCACCGCCACCTGGATGACCGGGTCGGGGAAGTCCATCTGCTCCAATTCGAGGGGGTGGTTGGGCTGGGCCAAGGTGTCGCCGGTGCGCACGTCCTTGAAGCCGATGCCGGCCACGATGTCGCCCGCCCGGACGACGTCGAGGTCTTCCCGGTCGTTGGCGTGCATCTCCAGAATGCGCCCCACCCGCTCCTTGCGGCCGGTGCGGGGATTGACCACCTGGCTGCCCTTCTCCAAGTTGCCGCTGTAGACCCGGAAATAGGTCAGCTTGCCCACGTGGGGATCGCTCATGATCTTGAACGCCAGCGCGCTGAAGGGAGCGTTGTCGTCGGCGGGCCGCTCGCAGGCCTCTCCCTTGTGGGTGCCCTTCACCGCGGGGATGTCCAGCGGCGAGGGCAGGTACTCGATAACCGCGTCCAGCAAGGGCTGTATGCCCTTGTTCTTGAAGGCCGACCCGCACAGCACCGGCACGATGTCCAGCGCCAGGGTGCCGGCCCGGAGTGCGGAACGAAGGTCGGCAGGGGTAATCGAATCCTCGTCCTCGACGTACTTCTCAAGCAGGTACTCGTCGAATTGGGTGAGCTGGTCGATGAGCTCCAGGCGGGCCTCTTCGGCCTTGTCCTTGAGGTTTTCGGGAATCTCGGTGACATCCCAGGTTGCCCCCAAGTCGTCGCCTCGCCACACCAGGCCCCGCATTTCCACCAGGTCCACCACGCCGAGCAGGCCGGCTTCGATCCCGATGGGCAACTGCACCACCGCGGTGTTGGCCCGCAGCCGCTCTTGGATGGTGAGCACGGCGTGCTCGAAGCTGGCGCCGGTGCGGTCGAGCTTGTTGACGAAGCAGATCCGGGGGACTCCGTACTTGTTGGCCTGGCGCCAAACCGTTTCCGACTGGGGTTCAACGCCGGCGACGCCATCGAACAGTGCGACCGCCCCGTCGAGCACCCGCAGGGAGCGCTCCACCTCCATGGTGAAGTCCACGTGGCCGGGGGTGTCAATGATGTTGATGCGGTGTCCCGCCCACTCCGCAGTGGTGGCGGCCGAGGTGATGGTGATGCCCCGCTCCTGCTCTTGCTCCATCCAGTCCATGGTGGCGGCGCCGTCGTGAACCTCTCCGAGCTTGTAGGCCTTGCCGGTGTAGTAGAGGATGCGCTCGGTGCAGGTGGTTTTTCCGGCATCGATGTGGGCCATGATGCCAATGTTGCGGGTTTTTTCCAGGGGGTGACGAGACATGGTCATCTGGGGTGGACCGCTTACCAGCGGTAATGAGCAAAGGCCCGGTTCGACTCAGCCATCTTGTGCAGGTCGTCGCGCCGTTTCACCGACGCCCCCAGACCATTGGAGGCGTCTAGGATTTCATTGGCCAGACGGTCGATCATGGTGCGCTCGCGCCGCTCTCGGGCGTGGTTGACGATCCAGCGGATAGCCAGCGTGTTGGCTCGCCGGGGGCGCACGTCCACGGGAACCTGGTAGGTGGCGCCGCCGACGCGTCGGCTGCGGACCTCGAGTTGGGGCCGCACGTTGTCCACGGCCCGCTTGAGGGTTCCGATCGGCTCGGCGGTGGTCTTCTGCTCGACGATGCCGAGCGCGCCGTAAACGATGCGCTCCGCAGTGGAGCGCTTGCCCCGTTGCAGCACTTTGTTGACGAACTGGGTTACCAGCAACTCGCCATAAACCGGATCCCTTGGGAGATCGCGTCGCCCCGGCGAGCCCTTGCGAGGCATCGTTATGACTCTCTTCCAGCGGTGGTGAAGCTGCCCGGCATCGCTAGCCCTCTTTCTTGGCGCCGTACCGGCTGCGGGCCTGGCGCCGTTCGGCCACCCCCGACGTGTCGAGCGTGCCGCGGATGATCTTGTAGCGCACCCCTGGCAGATCCCGCACCCGACCGCCGCGCACCAACACGATGGAGTGCTCTTGGAGGTTGTGCCCCTCGCCGGGGATGTAGGCGGTAACCTCCATGCCGCTGGTCAGGCGGACGCGGGCCACTCTTCGCAGTGCCGAGTTCGGCTTTTTCGGAGTGGTGGTGTAGACGCGGGTGCATACCCCCCGCCTCTGGGGCGCGCCCTTGAGAGCCGGCGTCTTCTCTTTGCGAAATTTGGACTGGCGGCCCTTGCGCACCAGCTGCTGAATCGTGGGCACAGCACATCCTAGGGCTGATTGGGACAAGATTGAGAGCGCAGAAAAATCCACGCTCCGATGGGAAGTCTACGCCCCTATTGTTCCCATCGGCAACACGTCGGCTTCCTCGGCATTGGTCGGAGCGTCCCAATGCGCAAACTGATCGGCCAGGTCAATGTCGTCATCAGTGGAGGTGTAGTACTCCATCGGCGTGTAGTCGGGGGCATGGGTGGCTATCTCCCGGTACAGCTCCATGCCCGTCCCGGCGGGAATCAGCTTGCCGATGATGATGTTCTCCTTCAAGCCGATGAGTCCGTCATGGCGCGACTCGATGGCCGCTTCGGTGAGCACCCGGGTGGTCTCCTGGAATGAAGCCGCCGACAGCCAGGAGTCGGTGGCCAAGGAGGCCTTGGTTATCCCCATGAGCTCGGGACGGCCTTCGGCGGGCCGCTGGCCCTCTTGGGCAAGCGAGCGGTTCACGTTGGTGAACACCTGGGAGTCCACCCGCTCGCCGGGCAGGAAATCGGAGTCTCCCGGCTCCTGGATGGCCACCCGGCGGGTCATCTGGCGCACGATCAGCTCGATGTGCTTGTCGTGGATGGACACGCCCTGGTCTCGGTAAACCCGCTGGACCTCGTCCACCAGATACTGCTGGGTCTCCCGCACCCCTCGGATCTCGAGGAGCTCCTTGGGGTCGCGAGGCCCATCGGCCTGGGCCACCGGATCGCCGGCGGCCACCTCCTGGCCCTCGTTCACGGCCAGCTTCCATGCCGGGTCGATGACGGTGGACCACTCGGATCCGTCGTCGCCCACCACAGACAGCCTGCTTACCTTGCCATCATCCTCGCTGATGCGTACCACGCCGGAAATCCGGGTGAGCTCGGCTTTGCCCTTGGGGGTGCGGGCTTCGAACAGCTCCACCACCCGGGGCAGGCCGCCGGCGATGTCCTTGCCGGCCACGCCGCCGGTGTGGAAGGTGCGCATAGTGAGCTGCGTGCCCGGCTCGCCGATCGACTGAGCAGCGATAACCCCGACGGCCTCACCCACTTCGATGGTCTGGCCGGTGGCCAGGGAGAGCCCGTAGGAAGCCCGGCTGATGCCCACCTCGGAGTCGTCGGTGAGGGGGGACAGGACGCGCACGCGGCTCACGGTCGGGTCGTCGCGCAAGAGGGCCAGTTCCTCGTCTTCGACGATGGTGCCCTTCTTCAGCACGGTGCCGTCGCCCAAGGCCACGTCGTCGACCAGGGTGCGGCTGAACAGGCGGGTCTCCAAATAGGATCGCCGGCCCGGCTCGTCGGGCACCACTTCGTCGATCCAGATGCCCCGGACGGGCCCTCCGGATTCGAAGGGGTCGCGGTCGTTGATGATGACCTCCTGGGCCACGTCAACCAGGCGACGCGTGAGATATCCGGAGTCCGCGGTGCGCAGGGCGGTGTCCACCAAACCCTTGCGGGCGCCGGGGGTGGCGATGAAGTACTCCAGCATCGCCAGGCCCTCGCGGAAGTTGCTCTTGATGGGACGGGGAATCATGTCCCCCCGGGGGTTGGCCACCAGGCCCCGCATGCCCGCGATCTGGCGGACCTGCATCATGTTGCCCCTAGCGCCAGAGCCCACCATCATGTCGATGGGGTTGAACTTCTCGGACTTGAGAACCGCCTCCATGCTCTGGCGCACCATCTCGGTGGCCTCGGTCCATATCTCAACCTCTTTCTGGCGGCGCTCACCGTCGGTGATGATCCCCCGCCGGAACTGGTTCTCTACCTTGTCTGCTTCCTTCTCGTATCGGTCCAGGATGCTCTTTTTGTCGTGGGGGACTTTGATGTCGTCAACCGACACGGTGAGCCCGGATTGGCTGGAGAACTCGAAGCTCAGGTTCTTCAGGGCGTCGAGGCTGCGAGCCACCACCTCTTTGCTGTATTGCTGGGCCAGCCTGTCCACGATCGCGGTTATGTCCCGCTTGGTGGCCACATGGTTCACATACGGGAAGTCCTCGGGCAGGGTGCTGTTGAAGAACGCTCTGCCCACCGTGGTGGGCGTGTAGGTGGCCGCGTCGCCATTGGCGGGGGTGTCCACAAGCTCGGGGATGCGGTACTCGATGCGGGCGTGCAGTTCGACCTCGCCGGATTCGTAGGCCCGTTCGATCTGGTGCTGATGGCGGAAAGCCCGCCCCTCGCCGCGAGCGCCCTCCACTTCCTCGGTGAGGTAGTAGGCCCCGATGATCATGTCCTGGCCGGGAGTGACCAGGGGCCGGCCGTGAGCAGGGCTGAGCACATTGTTGGCCGACAGCATCAGCACCCGAGCCTCGGCTTGGGCCTGAGCGGACAGGGGCAGGTGGACTGCCATCTGGTCGCCGTCGAAGTCGGCGTTGAAAGCGGTGCACACCAGCGGGTGGATCTGGATGGCCTTGCCCTCCACCAGCACCGGCTCGAACGCCTGGATGCCCAAACGGTGCAGGGTGGGGGCCCGGTTCAGCAGCACGGGGTGCTCTTGGATGACCTCGTCGAGCACGTCCCAAACCTGGGGTCGGCGGCGCTCCACCATCCGCTTGGCCGACTTGATGTTCTGGGCCAAGTCCTCTTCTACCAGCTTCTTCATCACGAAGGGCTTGAACAACTCCAGAGCCATGAGCTTGGGCAGGCCGCACTGGTGCAGCTTTAGGGTGGGGCCGACCACGATTACCGAGCGACCCGAGTAGTCGACCCGCTTGCCCAGAAGGTTCTGGCGGAACCGCCCCTGCTTGCCCTTGAGCATGTCCGACAGCGACTTGAGCGGGCGGTTGCCCGGACCGGTCACCGGACGTCCCCGGCGGCCGTTGTCGAACAGGGCGTCCACCGCTTCTTGCAGCATCCGCTTTTCGTTGTTGACGATGATCTCGGGCGCGCCCAGATCGAGCAGCCGCTTGAGGCGGTTGTTGCGGTTGATCACCCGCCGGTAGAGATCGTTCAAATCAGAGGTGGCGAACCGGCCGCCGTCCAACTGCACCATGGGGCGCAGCTCCGGGGGGATGACCGGAACGGCGTCCAAGATCATGGCCCGGGGGTCGTTGACCCGCCGGTTGTGCTGGTCGCGGCGATTGAAGGCCGACACGATCTTCAACCGCTTGATGGCCTTCTGCTCCCTCTGCTGGGACAGCTTCTTTTGGCCCTCGGGGGGGTCGAGCTGCTCCCGGAGCTTGCGCTCCTCCTCATCGAGGTCGACGCTGTCGATAAGCGTGGCGATGACCGCCGCGCCCATGCCCCCGGAGAACAGATCGCCGTAGCGCTCCTCCATCTCCCGCCACAGATCTTCATCCTCGACGATCTTGCGGGGGAACAGGCTGGAGAACTCCTCGAATGCCCGCTCTACCAGGTCGATCTCCTCCTCGTATTCCTCGTCGATGGCCAGCAGGTCTTTTTCGGCCGCCTTCTGCCGGGAGTTCTTCTCCGACTCCTTGGCCTCGGCGGCCTCCAGCTCGGCCAGCTCGGCCTCCAGCTCGGCCAAACGCTCGTTTCGGCGCTCCTGGTGCTCTTCGCGGACAGCCTCCACTTCCTCGTGCATCTCCTGCTCGAGCCTGGGAAGCTGCTGGTGGCGCTCATCCTCGTCCACCTCGGTGACCAGGTTGGCCGCGAAATAGATGACCTTCTCAAGCTGCTTGGCCTTGAGCTCCTCCTTGGGCTCGGTGCCCATCAGCAGATAGGCCAGCCACGACCTCGTGCCCCGCAGATACCAGATATGCACGGCCGGGGCCGCGAGCTCGATGTGCCCCATCCGATCCCGGCGGACCTTGGAGCGGGTCACCTCCACACCGCAGCGCTCGCAGATGATGCCCTTGAAGCGGATGCGCTTGTACTTGCCGCAGTAGCACTCCCAGTCCTTGGTGGGCCCGAAGATCTTCTCGCAGAACAGCCCGTCTTTTTCCGGACGGAGCGTCCGATAGTTGATGGTCTCGGGCTTCTTCACCTCGCCATTGGACCAAGTCCGAATGGCATCGGCGGTGGCCAGCCCTATGGCGAGTTGGTCGAAAGCGTTGACATCCAACATCTAGAACGGCCTCCCTGCGACGCGGCGCTCGTCTTCATCATCTGATCCCCGTTCGGGGCGCGAAATATCGATGCCCAGCTCTTCGGAAGTGCGGAAGGCGTCGTCGTCCAGCTCCGTGATCTCCACTTGCTGTCCAGCGGTGTCCCTGACCTCCACGTTGAGGCAAAGAGCCTGCATTTCCTTGATGAGCACCTTGAAGCTCTCCGGAATGCCCGGCTCGGGGATGTTGTCGCCTTTGACAATGGCCTCGTATACCCGCACTCGACCGAGCACATCATCGGACTTGATGGTGAGCAGTTCTTGGAGGCAGTAGGCCGCGCCGTAGGCTTCCAGCGCCCAGACTTCCATCTCGCCGAAGCGCTGGCCGCCGAACTGGGCCTTGCCGCCCAGGGGCTGCTGGGTGATCATCGAGTAGGGGCCGGTGGAGCGGGCGTGGATCTTGTCGTCCACCAGATGGGCCAGCTTCAGCATGTACATGTAGCCGACCATGATCCGGTTGTCGTAGGGATAGCCGGTGCGTCCGTTGTAGAGCTCGGCCTTGCCGTCGGCGCCGACAAGGCGCTCCCCGTCTACGGTCTCGGGCTTGATGTTGCGCAAGAGCTGCTGGATGGTGGGGTGCTGCCCAGAGTGGCCGGCCTCATCCCAATGGGCGCCGTCGAACACCGGAGTCGCCACCAGGGTGGCAGCTCGGGTGGCGGGACGGGTCTTGCGCCCTTCGCCCCGTTCGGGCTCGGCTCCCACTGTGCCGTTCACATCCCATCCCCAGCGGGCCGCATAGCCCAAGTGGGCTTCCAGCACCTGGCCCACGTTCATGCGGGAGGGAACCCCCAGCGGGTTCAAAATGATGTCCACGGGGGTGCCGTCGGCTAGATAGGGCATGTCCTCCATGGGCAAGATCTTGGAGATGACCCCCTTGTTGCCGTGGCGTCCGGCCAGCTTGTCGCCGACGGAGATCTTCCGCTTCTGGGCCACGTACACCCTGACTAGCTGGTTGACGCCGGGAGGGAGTTCATCGCCGGCATAGCGGTTGAACTTCTTGACGTCGATGACTTTGCCGTTCTCGCCGTGGGGCACCTTGAGGCTGGTGTCGCGCACCTCGCGGGCCTTCTCCCCGAAGATGGCCCGCAGCAGGCGCTCCTCGGGGGTCAGCTCCGTCTCTCCCTTGGGAGTGACCTTGCCCACCAGCACGTCGCCGGGGCCGACCTCGGCGCCGGGGAGGATGATGCCCTCCTCGTCGAGGTTGGCCAAGATCTCCTCCGACAGGTTCGGGATGTCTCGGGTGATCTCCTCGGGGCCGAGTTTGGTGTCCCGGGCATCGATCTCGTGCTCGTGGATGTGGATGGAGGTCAGCACGTCGTCGCGCACCAGCCGGTCGCTCAGGATGATGGCGTCTTCGAAGTTGTAGCCCTCCCAGGCCATGAACGCCACCAGAAGGTTCTTGCCCAGGGCTATCTCGCCGTTGTCGGTGGACGGCCCGTCGGCCAAGATGTCGCCCTTTTTGAATCGGTCGCCCACCTGGACAAGCGGCTTCTGGTTGATGCAGGTGTCCTGGTTGGAGCGCTCGAATTTCATGAGCTTGTACTTGGACGGGCCGGATTTCTTGTAGTCGACCGTGATGCTCTCGCCGGCGACGTCGGTGATCGTGCCGTCCTCTTCGGCGATGATCATGTCGGCGGCATCGTGAGCGGCCTTGGCTTCGATGCCGGTTCCCACATAGGGCGCCTCCGACCGGACGAGAGGCACGGCCTGACGCTGCATGTTGGCCCCCATGAGGGCACGGTTGGCGTCGTCGTGCTCAAGGAACGGGATGAGCGCGGTGGCCACCGAGACGATCTGCTTGGGGGAGACGTCCATGAGCTGGACCTCGTCGGGCGGCACCGAGGAGATCTCGGTGGTGGCCCCGAAGAACACCTCTTGCTCGAGCTGGGCCTGCAACCCCTTCATGGTGGCCGCCTGGGGAGAGCGCCGAACCAGTACCCGGTCGTTGACGAACCGGTTCTGGCTGTCGAGGGGGGCGTTGGCCTGGGCCACCACGTATTCCTCCTCGTCGTCGGCGGCCAGCCAGACGATCTCATCGGTCACCTGACCGTCGATCACCTTCCGGTAGGGAGACTCGATGAATCCGAATTCGTTGACCCGGCCGTAAGAGGCCAGCGCGCCGATCAGGCCGATGTTGGGACCCTCGGGGGTCTCGATGGGGCACATCCGGCCGTAATGGGAGAAGTGGACGTCGCGCACCTCGAAACCGGCCCGCTCCCGGGACAGCCCGCCCGGGCCCAGAGCCGACAGACGGCGGCGGTGGGTGAGCCCCGACAGCGGGTTCACCTGATCCATGAACTGGGAGAGCTGGCTGGTGCCGAAGAACTCTTTGATAGCGGCGGCCACCGGCCGGTTGTTGATGAGGGAAGTGGGGGTGATGGCCTCCACATCCTGTGTGGTCATGCGCTCTCGCACCACCCGTTCCATGCGGGAGAGGCCGATGCGCACCTGGTTTTGGATCAGCTCGCCTATCGAGCGGATGCGGCGGTTGGCGAAGTGGTCCTGATCGTCGAGGCGGTAGCCGGGCTCGAACTTCACCAAGTGCAGGAGGTAGGTGCAGGTGGCCAGCACCTCAGCCTCCGAGAGCACCGGCTGGTCGGGATCGGGGCGATCCAACGTCAAGCCGAACAGCTCTTCGATGCGGTCCAGCTCCGATCCCAGCTTGCGATCGAGCTTGTAGCGGCCCACCCGGGACAGGTCGTAGCGGCGGTTCTCGAAGAAGGCGTTGCGGAAGTAGTTGCGGGCGGCCTCCACCGATTGGGGCTCGCCGGGGCGGGCTCGCTTGTAGATCTCCAGCAGGGCTTCGTCTCGGGTGGTGTGCTGGTGCTTGTCGCTCTCCCACTGGTCGGCGAGGAAGTCGAAGTGGGCCACGAATCGGTCGAGGAAGCCGGGTGCGTTCTCCTCGTCGTAGCCCAGAGCCCGCAGCAGCGTGAACAGGCTCATGCGGCGCTTGCGGGCCACTCGGGCGCCCGCGGTGGGGTTGCGGCCCGGCTTGTGCTCGACGTCGAACTCGATCCACTCTCCCCGGTACGGGTGGATGGTGCCGGTGACCAGCTGGTGCTTGCTCAAGTTGCGGAGCCGGAACCGCTCGCCGGGCTGGAAGATCACCCCTGGCGAGCGAACGAGCTGGGACACCACGACGCGCTCGGTCCCGTTTACGATGAACGTCCCCTTGTCGGTCATGACGGGGAAGTCGCCCAAGAACACGATCTGCTCGATGATCTCGCCGGTGAGGCGGTTTGAGAACCGGGCCTGCACCAGGATGGGCGCCGAGTAGGTCATGTCCTTCTCTTTGCACTCTTCCACCGAGGTGCCCCAACGGGGGCCGGGGTTCAGGTCTTCATCGTCGGGGTCGAACTCCAGTTCGAGCTGGAGGTTCTCTGAGAAATCCTTGATGGGGCTGATGTCGCGGAATGCATCGGCCAAGCCGTGGCGGATGAACCACTGGAAGGAGTCCTTCTGCACTGCGATGAGGTCGGGTAGAGCAAGCACCTCCTCCAGGTTTCCGAAGGAGTAGCGGTCGCGGGTCGCCAAACGGGGGGCCAAGGTGAGCTCCTGAGGTGGTGTGGTGGACGGGCAACGCCGGTAGGCTGCTCGAACCCCTAGACGTCATCGGGAAGGCGGAATCCCGAAAACGCGGCCGCGACAATAGAGAAAGCGTAGCCAGGAAGACGAGCGAGCACGTAGCTAGGAATGTTACGCGGCGCGGGCATGGTTTACAAACCATGCCCGGTCGGAGTTCGCCGGCAGGGAGCTACTTGAGCTCGACAGCGCCGCCAGCCGCTTCGATGAGCTCCTTGGCCTTCTCAGCGTCTTCTTTGGAGGCCTTCTCCAAGACCGGGTTGGGAGCGTTGTCCACCAGTTCCTTGGCGTCTTTGAGGCCCAGGTTGGTGAGGGTGCGCACCTCTTTGATGACCTGGATCTTCTTCTCGCCCGCGCTGGTCAGGACCACGTCGAACTCGCTCTGCTCCTCAGCGGCGTCGTCACCGCCGCCATCGGCGCTGGGCGGGGCCATCATCATGGGCATGGCCGCCGCGGGGGCCGCCGCCTCTACGTTGAAGCGCTCTTTGAACGCCTCTTTGAGCTCGGACAGCTCGAGCACGGTCATGGACCCGATGGAGTCCAGAACCTCGTCAACCTTGGTCATGGCAGTTCCTCATTCCTTTTATCTATGGCTTGTTGTTTGTCTTTGGCTTGTTGTTTGTCGGTGATTTGTTGCTTGTCGGCGAGTGGTCAGGTGTTGTCGGCAGCCCGCGCCTGTGTCGCTGAGCGGGTCATGCCGCTGCGCCGCTCTTTTCGCTCAGCGCTTCCAGCAGCCCTGCGGTCTCGACCAGCGGGGCGTCGAGGAGGCCGGCCAACTCCACGAGCGGTGCTTCCAGCAGCCCGGCCAGCTCGGCCAGGGGGGCTTCCAGCAGCCCCAGGAACTCGGCCAGGATCTCGGATCGGGTCCCGAGCTTGGACAAGGTGCCAACCTCGTCGGCTGAGAGCACCTGCCCGTCGAGCACGCCCCCTTTGATCGACAGGAAATCGGAGCCCTCGGAGTACCGGCACAGGGCTTTCGCCAACGACACTGCGTCGCCGGGGGTGCCGTCGGCACGGGTGCCCGTGAAAGCCAGGGCGGTTGGGCCCACCAAGACGTCATCAAGATCCAGCTTCAGCTCTTGGGCGGCGAAGCGGGTCAGCGTGTTCTTGTACACCTTGTACTCGCCGCCGACCTCGCGCAGCTGGTGGCGGAGGTCGGCCAAGCCCGTAACGTCCAGGCCGCGGTAGTCGGTGATGACCACCGCCTCGGCCGCAGAGATGCGCTCGCGCACCTCGTCCACGACGGCCACTTTTTCAGGGCGGGGATTTTCCATCAGATCGCCGAACCCTCCGTGAGAACCAGCAATGGGGCACCGCCGACATGCGAACGCCCCAAGAGTTTCGGGAGGGTTCACCTCGTCAGGCCAGCTTCAGCCGATTAAGCGGTGCCGGGCACTGCGCCTGATGTCTGCGGCAAATCGATTAGTTGTAAGCCGAAGAAAGCTACCAGATCAGTTGGTGGCACCCAAGTCGGCGGGGTCCAGCCGCACTCCGGGCCCCATGGTGGAGGAGATGATGACCTTGCGGATATAGCGGCCCTTGAGCGCAGCGGGCTTGGCCCGGTTCAGCTCTTCCATGACCGCCCGGATGTTGGCCACCAAGGCATCGGCCTCAAAGCTGATCTTGCCCACCGGCACATGGATGTTCCCCTGCCGGTCGGTGCGGTACTCCACCTTTCCGCCCTTGAACTCGCCCACTGCTTTGGCCACATCATCGGTGACGGTGCCTGTTTTGGGGTTGGGCATGAGCCCTCGGGGGCCCAGGATCTTGCCGAGCTTGCCGACCACCGGCATCATGTCGGGGGTGGCGATGGCCACATCGAAGTCCATTTTGCCCGCCTGCACCTGCTCGGCGAGGTCGTCGGCGCCCACCACGTCGGCACCGGCCTCGCTTGCCTTAGCGGCCGCCTCGCCCTGGGCGAACACCGCCACCCGAACGTCGGTCCCGGTGCCCGACGGCAGGTTGACCGTGCCCCGGATCATCTGGTCCGCCTTGCGGGGGTCGACCCCCAGCCGGGCTGCGAGCTCCAAGGTCTCGTCGAATTTCGCGGCGGTCAAGCTCTTCACAATCTCAACCCCCTCATCGGCGGTGTGCGGGTGCTGCTTGTCGTAGCGCTGGGCGCCGTCGTGGTATCGCTTGCCATTTTTCGCCATGTCGGCTCCCTCGGGGTTGTAGGCCCGCCGGGCGAGGTCGTCCCGTCGAGCGGTTGGATATGACTGATGTATTGCTCGGCTATTCCACCCGGATACCCATGCTGCGGGCCGTTCCGGCCACTTGCAGCTTGGCCTGCTCGAGGTCGTCGGTGTTGAGATCGGGCATCTTGACCTTGGCGATGTCGGCGCACTGGGCGTCGGTGATGGCCCCGACCTCGTCGCGGCCGGGCTCGGTGGATCCCTTCTCCAAACCGGCTGCCTCCCGGATGAGGAACGAGGTGGGCGGGGTCTTGGTGATGAACGAGAACGTGCGGTCTTCATAGATGGTGATCTCAACCGGGATGATCTGACCCCGCTTGTCCTCGGTCTTGGCGTTGTAGTCCCGGCAGAAGTCCATGATGGCCACGCCGTGGGGACCGAGCGCGGTGCCCACCGGAGGCGCCGGCGTGGCCTGCCCCGCGGGAATCTGGATCTTGATTGTGGTGGCTACCTTCTTCTGGGCCATGGAACTTCCTCGTTAGAGCTCGGTGTTTAGAGCTTGGCTACTTGGGAGAACTCGAGTTCGACTGGCGTCTCCCGGCCAAAGATATTGACCAAGACCTTCACCTTGAGCTGGTCCTCGTTGATCTCAGCCACCTCGCCGGAGAAGTCGGCGAACGGGCCCTCTTTGACCCGGATGGTCTCGCCCACCTCGTACAGCAGTCGGGGCTTGGTGCGCCGCACGGTCTGCTCGCCATCCGTTTTGACCTGGAGGAAGTTCTCCACATCCTTGCGCTTGAGGGCCGTCGGCTTGCTGCCCCGCTGGCCGTGCCCCACGAATCCGGTCACGCCCGGGGTATTGCGGATCACGTCCCAGGAGACATCGTTAATCTCGGCCCGCACCAGCAGATAGCCGGGGAACATCTTCTTTTTTGCGGTGACCTTCTTGCCGCCCTTGAACTCCACCACGTCTTCCATGGGGATGACCGTGTCATGAATGTGGCCCGCGGTGTCCATTGTCTTGCGGCGGGCCTCGATGTTCTGCTGGACCTTGTTCTCGTAGCCCGATTGGGTGTGGACCACGTACCACTTGCCGGGCATGTCGTAGGGGCTGACGGTCTCGGTTTCCTCTTCGGCCTTCTCGTAAACCAACTCGTCGGCGTCGATGAGCGTGTCGGCGTCGTCGGCTGCGGCGGCATCGCCGGGCAGGGCGAGCTCTTCCGGCTGATCGCTGGTGCGGGGGGCGGGCTGGGCAACTGGTCCGGTGGGCAGCAGCGCCGCGGCGGCCTCCGCAGCATCGACGGCTTCGCCCGCATCGACAGCTTGGGCTGCATCGGGCTCGGTTGCCTCTGGGGCTGCGCTTGCGGGGAAGAGGTCTGTCATCTCGCTCCCGTCTACTTCAGAGTTCATCGGTCGAACAACTTCAAGATGGCTTCGCTGAATCCCCAATCGAGCAGGCCGATGGCCCCGGTGAGCAGCACGAGGACCACAAGAACCACTATCGAGTAGTTGACGACCTCGTCGCGCCGCGGCCACGAAACTTTGCGGAGCTCGCCGCGGACCTCGCGGGTGAACTGCACTGGACCCACCCGCTCTTCGCCGGGACGAGGCTGGTTCCGCTGCTGGCGGCGCTCGCGGACGGGGTCGCCTTGCTCGTCCACGAAGCCCTGCTTCTTGGCCATCCGCTTCTGTTGTCTGTTCAGGTCGCTCATTGGGACTCCAGTACACCCGGCACTGCGGAGACGGAACTGCTTGCGCAGGGCAGGAGGGACTCGAACCCCCAACCGCCGGTTTTGGAGACCGGTGCTCTACCAATTGAGCCACTGCCCTTTGTCAGGGGTTGTCCAAGGCTACCGTGCCAGGGGTTGCAACCCGCAACGCAAAACCGGGGCTGGGGCCCAGCTACCGGCGAACGCGGCGTCGGAAAACCACGGTAAGCACCGCCAGGGTGGTAGCGGCCAGGAAACGCCTGATGAGTTGTCGGCGCCGGTCGTACTGGTCGAGGCGGGCCATAACTTTCCATACCAGCGTGGGGGGCGCCTCGGCCGGGACACGGGGATCAAGAGACCGGGAGGCGTCATTGATCATGAGGCTGCGTCTTCTGGGATTGAGGGATGTTCTGGGATTGAGGGCGTGGCTTGGCCGTCTTCGAGTTCGGTGGTGCGCTGCAACACGGTGCGAAGCCGCTGTCGGGCCCGGTGCAGCCGGACTTTGGCCGCTGAGGTGGTGATGCCCAGTTCGGCGGCGATCTCGCTGTGGGAGAGATCGTGCCTGTCGCGCAGTATCACCACCTGGCGCAGTCGCTCGGGCAGCGACCGGACCGCCCGGTCGATGTTGTGGCGCAGAACAGCCGCCTCAGCCCGCAGGCTCGGATCTTGCTCGGGGCGCAGATCGACGATGGGAGCGTCGTTGCTAAGCTCCTCGGTGCGCTGGCGAGTGCGGCGGCTCAAATGGGTAGACGCGCAGTTGCTGGTGATGCGGTACATCCAGGTGGAGAAGCTGGAGTCGCCCCGAAAGCGGCGAATGGCCCGGTAGGCCCGGACATAGGCGTCTTGCACCACATCTGCTGCGTCATCCCGGTTGCCGGTGAGGCGATAGGCCAGGGAGTAGGTGTCTCGATAGGTAGTTCGAACCAGTTCGTTGAACGCGTCGCGGTCGCCCCTCCGGGCGGCTTCCAACAGATCGGCGTCTTCGATGATCGGCTGGCGAGATGCTGCGGGTTCGATGGGGCCAGTCTATAGCCGTCTCCCCTGCGGGGCGAAAAGCCCTGTCCGACGGCTGCTCAGCGCCGGCAGTGCCGACTCGGCGCTCTCGCGGCGCTCGGCGGCCATTGCGATCGGGGCGGTAGCGGCGGCCAGACTCGAACTGGCGACCTCTCGATTATGAGTCGAGCGCTCTTACCAACTGAGCTACGCCGCCCCGGAGCCCCTGAGCAGCGGTTTGCCGCTCTTGAGACTCTGAGCCTCCTGAGAGAATCGAACTCTCGACCTTTTCCTTACCATGGAAACGCTCTGCCGACTGAGCTAAGGAGGCGGGCTGGGGATTTTACCCCTTTGCGACGCCAATATTGCCACCCCGTGCTTGCGGCGGGAAAGCCAGAATTGAGCGCCGCCGGGCGGTACGGTGCAGCCGGTGGCGATTCGAGCGGCAAGGCTGACCGATGCCGAGGGCATCCGCGAGATCATCAACCACGAGATTCTGAACGGGACCAGCATCTTTGAGTTGGAGCCTCGAACTTTGGCCGCCCAGCGCACTTGGTTGCAGGACCGCAGCGGGGTTCACGCGGTGCTGGTGGCCACCCCCGATGACGATGACGACACCGTGCTGGGCTTCTCGTCGCTTTCGCCCTTCCATACCCGGCCGGCCTACAACACCACGGTGGAGAACTCGGTGTATGTCCACCAGGACCACCGAGGCAAGGGCATCGGACGGGCTTTGCTGGTGGAGATCATCGCCCTGGCCCAAAGCCACGGTTTTCACACCGTGATCGCCCGCATCTCCGGGGGCAATGAGACCTCGATAGCCGTCCACCGCTCCGTGGGATTCCAAGTAGCGGGCACCGAGCGCGAAGTGGGCCGCAAATTCGGCCGCTGGATAGACGTGACCATGATGCAGCTCATGCTGCGAGATTGGAATTGCCCCTAGCTTGGGTTTTGAGCTTCCCACCTGATCGTGGATAGGCGGCTTCTGCGGTTGGGGGAGATGGCCCGCAGCGAGCGTGCACCGACTGGGAGTCGGAATAAGGCGCTGGTGGCGGTCGAAGTTCGTAAGTGCCGTTTCGGTTTCGATTGACTGTCCAGCCGTCGTCGTGGATGTTGTGGTGGCAGCTCTTGCAGACCAGCACGAGGTTGTCGATGTCGGTGCGGCCGCCTGTCAGCCATTCTTCGATGTGGTGGGCCTCGCACCATACGGCTGATCGTCCGCAACCGATGCAGTGCTTGTCGCGGATGATCAGCGCAGCCCGCTGGGCTTCGGTGGCTAGGCGGTATTTGCGCCCCACCCACAGTTCCTGGTTCTTGGTGTCAAACACCGAAGGCACGATGTCGGCGTTGCAGGCCAGCCGCAGCGCCTCAGACACAGGCAGGGGCGTGCCGTCGAGCAAGCGGGCATCAGCCAGCTTCTGGTTCAGCGCGTCCCAGTCGGCGGTCAAGATCAACGTAGTGCCCTGAGGCTTGCGGTCTTTGGCGTCGGCGCAGACCAGATTCTCCAAGGCGTCGGCCATCCGCTGGTCGAACGCCGTCTGGTCGCCGTCGTTGCTGCTGTTGGCCAGGCGGCGCACCTCATCGGCCAGCGCAGCCTCCATACGATTCCCCGCAACCGGATCGAACCGCCCGTTCACAACGAACATACCGTCGTCAGGAGACTTGAAAAAACGAAATGAACGGCGCTCCCGCTGCTTGGCCATCAACGACTTGCCGTCATCGCCCGACTGCTCATGCTGGTGGTCACGCAGCGTCTTGGAGAAGGTGCCGAAATCTTCGTGTCGGGCCGCCTCCACCAGCACGGCCTCGTCAACCGGCCCCTGAGAAGCGGCCTTGGCGATCTGCTTGGCATGGGCCTCGGGAATCTCCCCCGCGCCCAACGCATCGAGAGTCTCGGCAACCTGCGAAAGCTGGGAGGCCGTTTCCACCTCCCGGCGGGCCTGCTGCTTGGAGGCCTGAAGCTCTTCCAGTGCCATCCGGCGGGCCAATCCCTCGCCTCCACGGTCGGCATAGGCGGCCAGCGCTGCCGTCTTCATTGCGGCCAGCCGGGCCTCGGCCCTTTTGATCAACCCCAACCGCTCCCGCAGCTCCGGCAGCGACATCCTGGAGACGTCAACTGCCTCCGGCCACACCGGCCCAGAAGGCTTGCAATCAGCCCGTTTCCCCTGTTCAAGGGGCCTAAACTCCATGCATACAAGTATACCGACCCCTGTGACAGCATCTATCCGATTGGGGTTGTGGCCCGTTCCCACTGGCCGCTCGGGTGCCTGTGATTACTGGGCGGTGACTGTTTTGTAGATGCCTTTGGCGAGGCCGGCGAACACGATTTCTTGGAAGTCGGGGTCGTTGAGGCAGCGTTTGACGATTTCGTCGTTGTCGGCCATGCGATCGATCATCAACTTGGGCAGTTCTTGGCGGATGGCGAGTTCGAATTTCTCGAAGGGGTTGGCTGCGGCGGTCTGGCTGATGTTCTCGTCGTTTGCACCGTCTTCTTGGATCTGCTCGAAGAACAGCCGGTCTGATTCGTTGAATGCTGTGCCGAATCGGTCGTTGAGGTTGGCGATGATCTCGGAGAGTGGGGCCTCATCCTCCTCGGTGCGGCCTGTGCCCACTTCGGTCGGACTCCTCACGGTTGGGCCATCGTCGTCGAGGTCGATGGCTCCGGTGGACACATGTTGTAAGCGGTAGTACTCCAACTCGACATCGTCTTCAAGGCGCAGCTGTTCCACCATGTCGTCGCGAAGGCTGGGAATCAGACCTCTGGCGAATGCTGCGAGCTGTTCGAGGTCGCTGTCGCCATAGGGGATGATCTGGCTGATGAACGAGTGGAGCCTCACGAATGCGCCGAGCCGGTCGCGGAACCTCGCCTGGTCGTCTTCTTCGAGGTGCCTGAACCGGTCAACAGCGGGCTGAAGCTCCAACACCAACAGCGAATGGTCACTCTGTTGGCGCTTGTCGAATGGCTGAAAGTACACCTGGGCGAATCGCTCCACTTCGTCGTGGTGGTAGACCTGCATCTCGTCGAGCTCGTGCTTGAGGCCATCGAGCTGATTCGGGTCTGATTGGGCTTCGAGCTGGGTCTGGTCGTAGTAGGGGGCGAAGGCCGCGCCGATGTCTTCGGGGTGGTTGACGAAATCCAGCACGAACGGGTCGCCCTTGCCGGGGGCGATCCGGTTGAGGCGCGACAGCGTTTGCACGGCCTGAACCCCATCGAGGCGCTTGTCGACGTACATCGCCTGGAGCAATGGCTGGTCGAAGCCGGTCTGGTACTTCTCGGCCACGAGGAGTATCTGGTAGTCGGGCGAGTCGAAGCGGCCCGGCAGCGCCGACTCGCTGATCGGCTTGCCGCTCACGATGTTGGTGTTCATGCCCGGTTCGGTGAAGTCCTCGCCGGTGTCGGGGTCGGTGACGGTTCCGCTGAACGCAACCAGGGGGCGAATGTCGGTGTATCCCTTTTGGTTGATGTATTCCTCGAAGGCCTGCATGTAGCGCACGGCGTGGAGCCGCGACGATGTGACCACCATCGCCTTGGCCTTGCCGCCCATATGGCGCCTCACTTTGGCGCGGAAGTGCTCGATTATGACCTCGGTCTTCTGGGCCAGGTTGTGGGGGTGGATCGACGCGTACTTGCTGAGGGCCCGGGCGGCGCGCCGCTGCGGGTACTCGGGGTCGTCGGCGGCCTGACGGGCAATTTTGTAATAGGTGTCGTAGTCGGTGTAGTTCGCCAGCACGTCGAGGATGAAACCCTCCTCAATGGCCTGGCGCATGCTGTAAATGTGGAACGCCTCAGGGATTCCGCCGGCGCCCCGGTGCCCGAAGAGCTCGATGGTTTTGCCCTTGGGGGTGGCGGTGAACGCGAAGAACGACAGGTTCGGCTGCGGGCCGCGCGACTCCACCACGGCGTTCAATCCGTCCTCCCAGTTTTCAAGGCTCTCCGAAGCGGCCCGCGAGCGCTCACCGAGGATCGCCTTCATGTCGCGGGCGCTCTCCCCGGTCTGGCTGGAGTGCGCCTCGTCGACGATCACCGCATAACGCCGCTCAGCGATCTTCTGGCGCCAGTCCTTTACCTGGGCCTGCTCGAATTGGGCGGGTTCGTCGGGAGAGACAGCACCGGCGATGGAAAGCAGGCCCCGCATGACGAACGGGAACTTCTGCAATGTGGTGATGACGATCTTCGTCCCGTCCACCAGGGCTTGGGCTAGTTGTGTTGAGCTTTCGTCGATGGCCTGCACGACACCTTGGGCGTGCTCGATCTGGTAGATGGCGTCTTGAAGCTGCCGGTCGAGGACGCGGCGATCGGTGATGACCAGAACGCAGTCGAACACCTTGTGGTCGGTGTCGGTGTGCAGGCTCGCCAGCCGGTGTGACAGCCACGAGATGTTGTTGGTCTTCCCGCTGCCCGCCGAATGCTGGATCAGGTAGTTGTTGCCAGCCCCTTCTGCTCGCGCTGTCTCCACCAGGCTGTTCACCGCGTCGAGCTGGTGGTAGCGGGGGAACACCAATGTCTCCCGCCGCACGGTGCGGGCACCGCTGTCGCCGTAGACCTTCTCGTCGCGGCGCTCGACGAACAGGTAGTGGCCCAAGATGTCGAGGAAGCGGGTCGGCTCAAGAACCTCCTCCCAGAAGTAGCCGCTGCGATAGCCGGAGGGGTGCTCCGGGTTGCCCGCGCCGCACTTGATGTGGTCGGGGGAGCTGCCCCGGTTGAACGGCAAGAACCTGGTCTTGTTCTTCGACAGCCGAGTGGCCATGTGAACCTCGTCAGTGTCGGCAGCGAAATGCACCAGGGCGCGCTTTGAGAACTTGAACAGCGGAGCGTTGGGGTCGCGGTCTTCCTTGTACTGGCGGACGGCGTTCCGCCAGGTTTGGCCGGTCATCGGGTTCTTGAGTTCACAGGTCGCCACCGGCACGCCGTTGAGAGCGAACACCATGTCCACGGTGTCGCCTTTGCCGGGATGGCATCGAACCTGGCGCGTCACCGTGAGCTCGTTCAGGGCGAACTGTGCCACAGCGTCGGGGTTGAGGCCGTGGGCCGGCTGGAAGAACGCCAGACGCAGCGTTTTGCCCTGGAACTTGAACCCCTGGCGCAAAACCCCGAGAGTCCCCTTGATCTCAAGCTGCTTCACCAACTGATCCACAACCATCGCATCAAGGCTCGCTCCGTGCTGAGCAGCCAACTGCCCCCACAACTCCGATTGTGCAACCTCCAAGAACGCGACCACCCGGGCAGGGAACAAGCCCCGCTCCACATCCCATTCGGCAACATCGCCCTCGCGCCAGCCGCCCTCGACCAGCATCGACTCAACCGTCGCCTCGAACGCCCTCTCGCTCGTCTGGCTGGTCACGCCGCGCTGCCTCCTGCCTCGACTGCGGCATAGTCCCTCACGTCGATCTTCCCAATCACCGCAGCCGTGATGAGCGCTGTACGGTATTCCTGGAGGCGCTCGATGGCTGTCTCGACCCGAGAGGACAGAGAGGTGATTCGTTTTGTCTGAAGGTCAAGATAGGCAGAGATGGCTTGTTGCTCTGGAAGAGGTGGCATGGGAATTAGTGCATCACCAACAGCGGGATTTGGCAGCCCGTATCGAGTGACACCAGACGCAGAGACTTGAAGCTGCCGATTCACGGCTACCGATTGCATCGCACGAAAGATGAAAGCGGAGTCTGTTGCTACTTCAGGCCGGATAATGCCCAAGTGGTAGCCACATACGAAATCGTCGGCGACTTCCTCGATTAGTGATGGGACTGCGATATCCGTCCAGTCTTCAGAGTCCTTCGTGATGACCACATCCCCAACGTGCAATCCGAACCGCGCGATTTCCTGCGGTGAAGCGGTCGCTGACATGAAGTCGCCCTCGCTGGCTCGGATTCGATCCTGGTAGTAGACATCGGTGTAGTTGCAGAGCCTCACGGGCAACTCGTTGTCCGCGGTCTTCTTGTCCACGCTGCTCGTGCGATAGGTCGCGACGTGTTCCAACCTCATAACGTCCCAGTGGTCAGGAACGTCCCCGATCCACTCCACCCCTGACGGTTTGAGCCGCGGGGACGGGTTGAAGCCCTCAGCCTTGGCTACATCGGGCGGGAGGCCCTTGGTCACCGTGCGGGTGATGAGCGCTGTCCGGTACTCGGCAAGCCGTTCGATCAACTGGCGATTCTTCGCCACGAGGGTGTCCACCTTGGCGGTCTCATGGTCGAGAAACGCGGCGATGGCACGTTGCTCTTGGAAAGGTGGGAGGGATACAAGTAGGTGTTTGAGTTCGCTGCCATAGATGTGCATGACGGTGACCCCGCGCCCCATACATGCTTTCTGGTAAATGGCTGGAGAACAGTCTGCGGCGTAACCCAAGAAGGTCGCGTCGATCTCTATATCTGGTCGAAGTCCGATTACATCCCCACCGCAGTAAGCGGGGCCTCCGATGAGGTTTACCGCCGACTTGCCGATCTCCTCAATGGTCTCTCCCGATCCGGCGAACAGGAGGTCTCCGTATCGCAACTGCTTGTACCTGCTAATGCTCGCCTCAGCTATGCCAGCTCGACTTTGTCTAATCAGAAATTGGTGCTGCGTGTAGAGGTCTCCATAGCGGATACAAGGCACGCCTCCCTCGACTTCATCTTCCTTTGTGCCCCCGCCGCCTTTGAAAAATGCACCCAAACGCCCAAGTCGTACCAATTCCCAGTGCTCCGGCATATCTCCCAGCCATTCCACCCCTGACGGCCTGTAGCTCAGGTAGGGGGCGTGTTTCATCCGGTGACCTCGCCGAGCAGCACAGCGATCTCGTGTTCAAGCGTTTTCAGGTCGGCTTCTATCTCGTCTAAGGGGCGGGGTGGTTCGTAGACGTAGAAGTGGCGGTTGAGGGGGATTTCGTAGCCGATTTTGGTCTTGGTGTGGTCTACCCAGGCGTCGGACGCGTGGGGCAGCACTTCTCGGGCCATGTAGTCGTCTATGGCCTCGCCCAGCGGTACGGTTTCGGTGTCGCGCAGCTCCGGATCAGGTTCTGGGTTGCCGGTCTTGTCGTTACAAATCGACGCGTCGGAGTCGCGTTCTCCAAGTGCGGCCACGAGGGCCTTCTGCTCCGGCGCCGTCAGCTGCACTCCAGCGGCTTTCGCCGTGTCTCGGAGAGTGCTGATGAAAGCGTCGCGGTCGTTGATGGGCTCGCCACCCATCTCGTCTGCGACCGCATCCACGAATGCTCGAAGCAACTCCTGGCGCCGTTTGCCCGCGGCTACCTCGGCATCGTGCTGAGGGCCAGGGCGCTTCTTGCTCTTGGCCAGGTTGGCAAACGCCTTTTGATCTTCTAAGCGGCTGTCGCAATCGGGGGGGGGGGGGGGGGGGGAACCTCAGCCGCAGGGGCCGTTCGACGGTGATCTTCTGGAAGCCGAAATCGCGGTTGTCGAACACTTTGCTCACAATAAGGGGCCGGGTGCGAGGCAGGTGGGTCACGGGGTTTTCATCGGTGAAGTCGCGGGTTTCGCCGTGCGCGAAGTTGCCGTGGATTCTCGTTATGTCGTCGATTTGGGCTTGCGAGAGTTCGTTGCGCTTGTTGCCGAGGCTCTTTCGCATCTTCTCGAACATCTGGCGAGCGTCGATGAGTTGCACCTTGCCGGTGCGGTGCGGTTCCTTGCGGTTGGTGAGCACCCAGATGTAGGTGGCGATGCCGGTGTTGTAGAACATCTGGTCGGGCAGCGCCACTATCGCCTCCAGCCAGTCGTTCTCGATGATCCACCGGCGGATTTCGCTCTCGCCACTGCCGGCGTCGCCGGTGAACAGCGGTGACCCGTTGAACACGATGGCGATGCGGCTGCCGCCACTGTCGGCCTGGTCGTCCTGGTCGACAGGCTGCATCTTGGACAGCATGTGCTGGAGGAACAGCAGCGATCCGTCGTTGATCCTCGGTGTGCCGGCGCCGAAGCGGCCGTCGTAGCCGAGGGTGTTGTGCTCGCGCTCAATGTGCTGGCGCTGCTGCTTCCATTCCACGCCGAAGGGCGGGTTGGCCAGCATGTAGTCGAAGGTCCAGGGCTGCCCGTTGGGGTGCCGTTGGAATCCATCGCTGGTGAACGAGTCTCCACGAATGATGTTGTCAGCGTCCTGGCCTTTGAGAAGCATGTCGGATTTGCACACCGCCCAGGCTTCGTCGTTGTAGTCCTGCCCGTACAGGATCGGGCGCGACTCCCGGTTGTGCTCCAGCAGGTGCTCTTCGGCCACCGACAGCATCCCGCCGGTGCCGCAGGCTGGGTCGTAGATCGTCTTGACGACATGGCTCTTGCCCAGGTCAGGCTCAGGTGACAGCAAGAGGCTAACCATTAGCCCTGATTGTTCATGGGGGTGTGGTGTTGGGGGGTGCGCGTCCGCGGAAAAGCCCCTCTGGTGTGGGACGATGTGTGTTGTTAGGCACGTTTTGGTTCCACAGAGAGGGGCATCTCCGGGATGCAGGTTAGCAGCACGCGCGATGTGAGGGTGGCGGGCGGCGGCGGTCAGGTGGCGGCGCATTCGGGTTTGTTCGCTTTGGGGCGTTTCGCCGATGGTTTGGGTCTGGGGGAGGCGTTGTCGGCGGCGGTGCCCCGGGGCGGGGAGCGGGCGCCGGTTCATGACCGGGGCAAGGTGCTGGCGCATTCGTTGTTGATGTTGGCCGGTGGCGGTGAGGCTTGCAGCGACATCGAGCATCTGCGGGCGCAGCCGGTGCTGTTCGGCGAGGTGGCTTCTGACTCGACTCTGTACCGGACGCTGCGCGGTTTGGGCCCCGGCGCGACAGAGGCTGTGTTGGGGGCGGTGGCCGGTGTGCGGGCCGGTGTGTGGGAGCGCCGCGGCGACGCTGCGGGCCCGGTGGTTTTGGACATCGACTCGACTTTGGTGGAGGTCCACTCCGAGAACAAGCAGCAAGCGGCTGCGCACTTCAAGGGCGGGTTCGGGTTCCACCCGATGCTGTGCGCCACAGACGAGGGGGAGCCTTTGTCGATAAAGCTGCGGGCGGGCAACGCCGCGGCCAACCACATCTTGGACCACATAGAGGTCATGGACGCCGCCATCGCGCAGCTGCCCGCCGCCGTCGCCAGGGGCCATCGCCCAGGCGACGGGCATGCGCCCTTGGGGGAGGTGCACCTGCGGGTCGACGCGGCGGGCTGCTCTGTCGGCATCGCCGAGGCCTGCCGGGACCGCAACATCGGGTTCTTCATGACAGCCCGCTCAAACTTCGAGGTCACAGCGGCGATAGACCGCGTCCGCTTCGACGCCGGGAAGTGGCAGCCGGCGCTCGGCGCCGACGGCGAGCCCTCGAGGCGGGCCCAGGTCGCCGACCTCACCGGCAGCGTCGATCTGGCCGGCTGGCCCGAGCGCACCCGCTTCATCGCCCGCCGAGAGCCGCTGCACCCCGGAGCGCAGCGCACCCTGTTCGACTCCGGCAACTGGCGCTACCGCGGGTTCTACACCGACGCCGCAGGCGACCCCGCCCAACTCGACGCCCACATGAGAGGCCACGCCCGCATTGAGAACACCATCTCAGACCTCAAAGACTCCGGCCTCAAACGCATGCCCTTCACCGACTTCGACGCCAACGCCGCCTGGACACAGCTCGTCGCGCTCAGCCTGGCTCTCGTGAGATGGTTCCAACAACTCCGCCTCACCGGACCCCTAGCCCAAGCAGCCCCCAAACGCCTCAGATGGCAGCTATGGCACGCACCCGCCCGCCTCGTCCGCTCCTCCCGCAAATGGACCCTGCGCCTGCTCGACTGGTGGCCCACAACCCCCCAACTCCTCCACGCCTGCCAACCCCACGGCCCATAGCCCCACGCCCCGCTCCCACCCCGACCCCGGCCCCAAACCCCGACCCGACGCGCCCCAAACCCCCCACCAGACCCCCCGACCACCAGAGGAATTCACCAACCCCCCAACCCCAACACCGAAACCACACGAAAACACACAAACCCCACCCGCCCAAAGAACAGAGCCCCCACGAAACCCGGGACTATTCAATTCTCATGAACAATCAGGGCTAGACGGATCACCTCGCGGGGCGTGAAGTGCTCTCCGGCCTCCTCGTTGGACTGCTCGGCCCCGATGCGGATGAGCTCCTCGAAGACGTAGCCCATCTGCATGTTGTCGACGCGCTCCACCGACAGATCAACCCCGGCGAATGCCTTGATCACTTCGTACAGCAGGTTCTTTTCGTCCATTCGGGCGATGTGGTCGGCAAACCCGAAGCGGTCAATGACCTCCCGGACGTTCTCGGAGAAGCCGCTGATATAGGCGTTAAGGTTCTGGGCCAGCAGATTCGGGTCGTCCAGGAGCCTGTCGAAATCCAGCCTTGACGTGTTGTAGAACGGCAGGCCCGAGGCCGCCTCCAAGAGTGGCTCCCGGATGGTATCGGGCTGGCCAGCGTGCTGCTCGTGGGCGTCGAGCACCGCCTGTTTGGTGTCCGCGAGAACGCAATCGAACCGCCGCAGCACCGTCAGCGGCAGAATCACCTTCCGATACTCGTTCCGCTTGTACGGCCCTCGCAGCAGATTGCATATCTTCCAAATGAAGCTGGCTAGCTGCTGGTGCGTGCTGGCATTCACGCGGTCCTCCGTAACTTTCCGAAGGTTGACACTACGCCCACGAAGAACGCCGGACACCATTCGGCAGGGGCAAATGCCAGTACTCAGACCGCAGATCCGGCTGCTTGTCTTCCGGGCCGCATCTTGGCAGAGAGTGGTAGCATCTATTAGTAAATCCACCTTCCGTGAACGACTCTGTGCGAGCATTTCAGCGCATGTGCGCAGTTCGTGCAGCGAAAGGACACTGCCTTGGCGTTGTCTGAGCTGCCAGACTTTGAGCGGCCACCAGTTATCGAGGTAGCGCTCTCGGTTCAGTTCGAAGAGTCGTTGGACATCCAGGCTTCGGGTGAGGATGCGCTGGCTGCTGCGTGGCCTGGCTACGACCTCGAAATGCGTCCAGTGCTGACAACGATGGGTCTAGAACCGGGTGCGTTCGATCGACAAGACGATGAAGCGGCCGACCTTAGGCTGTGGCTGTCCAATCCCGGCGGGAGCCGCGTAGTTCAGATACAGCATGATCGGCTCGCCGTTCATTGGACTCAAGACGAATCGGAAGAGGCTTATCCTCGGTTTGCTTCGTTGCGGGAGTCCTTCGTAGACGCATGGCACAAACTCGACGGTGCTGTCGGCGATCAGCTGGTGCCAGGCATCTGCCAAGTTCTCTATGTGAACCACATCGGCGCGGAGAGCGGCTGGCAGGGGCCCGAGGACACTCCCGAGATTCTGGCTCCTTGGGGTGGCGTCATGAGCGACGATTTTCTTCCCGAACCCGGGGTCGCAGCCACCTACCTGCACTTCCACATACCTGATCCGGGAGAGTGGCTCGACATTCAGGCAGGCCCAGTCGGCGTCGACGACCAAAGCGTCCTCGCGGTCTATCTAGCAGCTAGGGGACTAGCGTCCTCGCCCGATCTGGAAGGCGCGCTCGAGTTTATGGACCTCGCACACGAGTGGATCGTTCGAGGGTTTGCTTCATTCACCACACCATCAGCACACAAGACTTGGGGGCGAAAACGATGAACAGCCGAGCAGCAGGTCTCCTCGTCGAAACGCACCCCGTTGACGACTGTGCGAGCGGGTTCTTTCCGTGGGGCCTAGAAACCATTTCTGGCCCTTTGAGAGTTGTGGCCCCTGCGGCGTTCAATTTGTGGTTTCCCTTCGCCATGACCAGGAGAAGCCGCGGAGATGCTTTGGTGAGGAGGCCGATCCCCCCGGAGTCCATCAGCGCCTTGTATGAAGAGATCGAAAAACTCAAGGAACTCGAAGACGGCTGGTACGACACCGACGGCGAGGCAGGGACGGCGCCGCATGATGAAGCGATCCAAGGAGTCTGGAAGCTGGCGTCAGCTATACGGTCTTACGGGCTGCCTCGCCCGCATGTGTTCCCGCGCGTCGATGGCGGCGTATCCATGGAATGGACGCTGGGTGAGATCGAAGCCTCCATCGAATTCGGCGACTCATTCGGATACGCAACAGTTGCCTCTTGGGACGCGACAACTGACGAACACCGGTATGAGGAAAACGTCCTAGTTGATAGGAAGTACATGAGGGATTGGTTGGATGGTCTCACAGGCACACAAGTGCGGTGAGCTGGCCCCCACTGGCGGCTGGAGAAGCCGAAATCACCGATCTCGCTGAACAACTCAGGCGTCAGATACACCCAAATTGGGCACGCGACGACGGAACGATCACATCTGAGGCATTCAAGCCCCGAAACAAGATGGCGTCCACGACGAGGGATGCCCTTTTGTCGCCAGGGGAGGCTCATTCCCGCTATTCGAACCCGACAATCGGCAGCTGCTTCGTTACAGTTTCCGAGATTGAAGGCTGCGGGCTTCGCGCTGTTGACGATTCTGCTGTCGCTGGTGTGCCGTACGGCCACGCCTATATCGACCTACGAATCTGTGGCAGACGCGAAATGGACAGGAAAGCCAAGCAGCTCAAAAAGTTCGCCATGGACAATGGCATATGGCATCCGTAGCGAGGCTCCCTGAATGAAGCCGTCATGTTGTGGGCCGGGGAGGATTTGAACCTCCGAAGGCTATGCCGACGGGTTTACAGCCCGTTCCCTTTGGCCACTCGGGCACCGACCCAACGGAGGACAACCCTACCGGGCGGCGAGGGCGTTGCCCTACTCATTTCAGGCGCGACCGAGGCCCGAGACTACGAACCATGTCCGGCGGAGTTTTTCGGACTCGAATCTCCCGAGGATGTACTGGCGGCGGAGTTCTTCTAGCTCGACCCCGGCCTCTTGCAGGGTCTTCTCGATGAGCACGTCTAGCTCCTCTTCGGTGATGTGATGTACCTCGGATTCAGGAATGGCAGTCATGGCCTTCTCTCCTTGGTGACGCTGCTCGAAAACGGCCTTGGAACAGACGTCATTATCTCAGATCGTCTTCTGTTGACGGCACGAATAGCGTTGGTGGCGGTGCGGTAGGTTCGGGTGATGCCGACGTTTGATGTTTCTTCTGAGCTGGACATGCAGGAGGTCCGCAATGCGGTGGACCAGGCGGCTCGGGAGATCCACAGCCGATACGACTTCAAGAACACGGGCAGCGAGGTGGAGTTGGGCGACGGTGTGATTTCGCTGCGGTCGTCCAGCGAGGACCGGCTGGCGGCGGCCCGCCAGGTGCTGGAGGAGAAGCTGGTGCGGCGCAAGGTTTCGCTGAAGGGGGTGACCTACGGGGCGGTGGAGGATGCCGCGGGCGGCACTGTTCGCCAGGAGGCGGCGCTGGCTGCGGGGATCTCGGCGGACAAGGCCCGGGAGCTGAACAAGTTCATAAAGAACCTGGGCATGAAAGGTGTGTCGTCGCAGACCCAGGGTGGCCAGCTCCGGGTGAGCGGCAAGAAGCGAGACATGCTCCAAGAGGTGATCGCCGCCCTCAAAGAAGCCGACTTCGCCATCCCCCTCCAGTTCGGGAACTTCCGAGACTGATCGGCGCTCACCGGGTGGGCAGATAGTGGAAACCTCTTCCCCGCCCTACGTCTGAGCTCGGCACGAGCCAGCCCTGTCGAGCCATTTCCTTCAACCGGTTTGTGGCGGTGGCGGCCGATACCCCGGCCAACTCGCGATACTCGCCAGAGGAGATCCGCCCGCGCTCGCGGGCCCAAGCCAGCGCCCACTCACCGGACTCGGTACCGGGTTGCAGGCCGAGGGCTGCTTTTGCCTGCGGGCTGAGCTGCCAGGCAGCAGGAGTGTCATGGGGCACGGCGATGGGTGACAGCAAGGGTGCCCCCGGCGTGGCCAGCCTGTATTCGGCCACCCGTCGCAGCGCTGCTTCGGCGTCGCCCCGGGAGCGTTGCAGCAGCGGAGCACAAGATTCACTGGTGAGGAACGGCGATTGTGGCTGCGCCCCCCGCCAGACGAGCAGCGCGGCGTCCACATCGTCACGGCCACCCGGTGGCTCCAAGTCGGCAAACAACCTGTACCAGTTTTCGTTCACCGTTTGCCCGTAGAGGTCTATGCGGACGGCCGGGTCGGGCAGGGTTGTGATGGCAGGGGGCCGACTGCCGATGCGGATCATCTCCGCGAACATCATGTCCACTCCAACTCCCTCCTGCTCCACGAGGCCGATCAGCCGCAGCGCATTCATGAGTGTCCGATAGCGGGGCACGGAGTGGTGGGTAATGATATTGCTCTCGGTGATGCCGCCGATGAGTCCGCCGGGCGAGGTGACGCGGAAGTGATTGCCGATATGCTCCACCACCGTGGGGTCCGGCAAGCTCCACTCCCGGTGGCAGACCGCATTCAACAGCGCCTCCCGCAGCGACCGCCGCGGGATGGCCCACACCTTGTGGACCTGAAGCCCGATGGTTATCTCTGTCACGAAATTGTGATCGTTGGCCCGTACCTCAACTGCCAGAACCTCTTCCAGCAGCGAGCGGCCACCCTCCAAGATCCGCAAGATGGAAGGCCCGCCGGGAACGTGCCGGTACGAGTAGTCGATGGCCGGCTCCCGACGCACCGCTAGCAGCATCTCGCCTGCCTTGTTCAGATGTTCGCCGTCCTCTGCGACGAGCCCGAGTCTGCCCAGCAGGTCGCGCTTGGGCAGTTCCGCTTTGGGGGAATCATCGTCTGACAGCCGGCCTCGAAGCGTCTCCATGGCAGACGGTGCGATCGAGTTGACAGGCGTCTGCGACGGCATGTTCGAAGGGTCAGCCGCAAGGTTGGCGAACAGCGCTCCCATGAGTTCGGTCCTTGTGGCCACCTCCGTTAGGGTTTTCTCTTGAAAAAACCCTAACCCAACGCCGTCGCTCTGGTTTCTTAGGGTTTTCCGGGGGGCAGGGCGGCGGCTTAGTACGCCTGGGGGACCCACTCGCCGGCGCGGAGGCGGCGGATGCGCTCTTCGGCGGGGGGGTGGGTGCTGAACAGGCTGCGGAAGTTGGCCCGGCCGGTGAGGGGGTTGACGATGTAGTGCGACGCCTGCTCCACCGGCACGTTGACCGGGATGCGCTGGGAGGCGGAGTTCAGCTTCTCCAAGGCCCGGGCCAAGGGCTCGCCGTCGCCGATGAGCCGAGCGGCTGAGGCGTCGGCCTGGTACTCCCGGGTGCGGCTGATGGCCATTTGGATCAGGCTGGCGGCAATGGGGGCCAAGACGGCGGCGATCAATACGCCGATGAGGTCGCCCGCTCCCCG
Source organism: Candidatus Poriferisocius sp. (assembly GCF_965208475.1). GTDB lineage: Bacteria > Actinomycetota > Acidimicrobiia > Acidimicrobiales > Bin134 > Poriferisocius. The sequence goes on from NZ_OZ242338.1 coordinate 3,203,241, forward strand.
GTCGCGGCCTCGGCCGCCGAAGAAGATCATGCCCCAGATTGCGATGCGAGATGCGAAGGTGATGGCCATGGCGATAGCGGCGGCCACCGATCCGATGAGGATGTCGCGATTGCGGATGTGGGCTAGTTCGTGGGCCAGCACGCCACGGATCTCATCCCAGCTCAGGTGGTTGATGAGCCCTTCGGTAACAGCCACCGCAGCATGTTTGGGGTTGCGGCCGGTGGCGAAGGCGTTGGGCTGGGGATTGGGGCTCACATATAGCTTGGGCATTGGCATCTGAGCCTTGGCGGTGAGCTCCTCCATGATGGCGTGATACTGGGGGAGCTGCTCTGGGGTGACCGGCACGGCCCGGGCCGAGGCGATGGCCAGCTTGTCGCTGAACCAGTACGAACCGCCCACCACGACCACCGCGAAGACGATGCCGATGGCCAGTCCGCCGCTGCCGCCCAACAGCCCGCCGACGGCCACGAACAGCGCCGCCATCAGCACCAGCAGGAGGATTGTCTTGATCGTGTTCATGCCCAGGATCACTCCAAATTGAAGATCAGATTCTGGAGGTCAGGCTATCGGCCGACGGCAATTTTCGCTCGTCAGCGGTCGTAGTAGCCGGAGTAGACGTACACGCAGGGGACGTCGGCCTCGGTGTACATCTCCACGTTGCGGGGGTCGTCTTCGAGTGCGCACAGCAATTCGAAACCGTGCTGACGGAGATTGTCGACTTCGGTGGCCTTGTAAGCGCGCGACCGGTCGCCGCTGTGGGGGGGTCGCAAGATAAGGAGATCCCAGCGGACACGGTGGGCTTGTAGCCAAGTCACCGTGTCGTCGAGCAGCGGCCAGGGGCGGGCGGTGAGCAGAATGACCGTGATCTCGGGGGCCAGCGAGTTGACCAAGGCCACCGCTGCTTCCAGAGGAGGGTCGTCAGGGCAGCCGGCGAAGAACTCATCCCATCGGCGGGCTTGGGCCAAATGCTGGCGGCCGCTGCCGTCGGAGATCACTCCGTCGACATCGACGATCACCGCGGGGCCGCCGTCGATGGGCGCGCCCCGCCAGGTCCAGTGGGCGGGTCCGGCTCGTTCGGTCAATCTTCTTGGGGGGATTCGGCGGCTCGGGTGCGGATCTCGTCCACCACCGACTGGTCGGCCAGTGTGGTGGTGTCGCCCAGGCTGCGGCCCTCGGCCACATCCCGCAGCAGGCGGCGCATGATCTTGCCCGAGCGGGTCTTGGGCAGGTCGGGAACCAGCACCACTGTCTTGGGTCGGGCAATTGGACCGAGCTTGGTGGCCACGTGCTGGCGGACCTCCTCACCCAACTCGTCGGTGGCGTCGTGGCTGCCCCGCAAGATCACGTAGCCGATGATGGCCTGGCCGGTGGTGTCGTCAGCCGCGCCCACCACCGCGGCCTCAGCCACCGCGGCGTGGTCCACCAGGGCCGATTCCACCTCGGTGGTGGAGATGCGGTGGCCGGAGATGTTCATCACGTCGTCCACCCGGCCCAGCAGCCACAGGTAGCCGTCATCGTCCACTTTGGCCCCGTCGCCCGCGAAATAGCGGCCCTCGAACCGGCTCCAATACGTCTCCCGGTAGCGCTCGGGGTCGCCCCAGATGCCCCGCAGCATCGACGGCCACGGGCGGGTGATGGTGAGGTAGCCACCGCCCCGCTCCACCGGCCGGCCGTCGTCGTCCACCAACTCGGCGAACACTCCGGGGATGGGGTGGGTGGCCGACCCCGGCTTGGTGGTGGTGACGCCGGGCAGCGGGGAGATCATGTGGCCGCCGGTCTCGGTCTGCCACCAGGTGTCCACTATGGGACAGCTCCCCCCGCCGATGTTGGTGTGGTACCACATCCACGCCTCGGGGTTGATGGGCTCGCCCACCGTGCCCAGCACCCGCAAGCTGGACAGGTCGTGTTTGGCCGGCTCCTGGGCGCCCCACTTCATGAAGGTGCGGATGGCGGTGGGGGCGGTGTAGAGCTGGGTGACGCCGTAGCGCTCCACGATGTCCCACAGCCGATCTCGGCCCGGGGTGTCGGGGGTGCCCTCGTAGATGACCGAGGTGGCGCCGTTGGCCAGCGGGCCGTACACGATGTAGCTGTGGCCGGTGACCCAGCCGATGTCGGCCGCGCACCAGTACACGTCGGTATCGGGCTTCAGGTCGAACACGTACTTGTGGGTGAACGCCACTTGCGTGAGATAGCCGCCGGTGGTGTGCATGATGCCCTTGGGCTTGGCGGTGGTGCCCGACGTGTACAGCAGATAGAGGAGCGCCTCGGAGTCCATGGGCTCGGGCGGGCAGTCGGCTGAGGTGCCGGCCATGAGGTCGTGCCACCACAGGTCGCGGCCCTCGGCCATGCCGACGTCAGTGTCGCAGCGGTTGACCACCACCACGTGCTCCACCGAGGCTGCTCCCTGGCTGAGGGCGGTGTCCACATTGGGCTTCAGCAGCGACGGGGTGCCGCGGCGGTAGCCGGCGTCGGCGGTGATGATGAGGCGGGCCTCGGCATCCTCGCAGCGGTCGACGATGGCGTCGGGGGAGAAGCCGCCGAATATCACCGAGTGGGCCACTCCGATGCGGGTGCAGGCCAGCATGGCCACCGGCAGCTCGGGGATCATCGGCATGTAGATGGCCACCCGGTCGCCTGCCCCCAGTCCCAGGCCTTTGAGAACGTTGGCGAACTTGGACACCTTGGTCAGCAGGTCGGCATAGGTAATGGTGAGGGTGTCGCCCGGCTCCCCCTCCCAGTGGAAGGCGATCTTGTGGCCCTTGCCCGCTTCGACGTGGCGGTCGAGGCAGTTGTACGACACGTTGAGGGCGCCGCCGACGAACCACCGGGAAAAGGGCAGGTCCCACTCCAACACGGTGTGGAAATCGGTGTCCCAGCTCAGCAGCTCGCGGGCCTGGCGAGCCCAGAACGACTCGTAATCGGCATCGGCCTCGTCGTAGAGCGAGCGGTCGTTGGCTAGGGCGGCGGTGGCGAAGTCGGCGGCTGGGGCGAAGGTGCGGTCTTCGACGTAATAGTCCTCAATGGTGGCGTCGGACATTGCTCAATCCTTTCCGATGCTCTAATGGAACGGCGCGGCGAGCCTACATTCTGTAGTCCTATAGAGGTTATGGTCAGGTAGTGGAGCTACTTCAGGTCGGGAGCTGATCGGCGGTTATGGACATTCGGGTAGCGACGCTGTGTGATTTCGCCCAGGTGCGGGAGGGGCTGCTGTTTGTGAGCTCGGCGGGCATCACTCGGGTGTATCGGGAGGCGTTCCCCGCGCCGGTCGGGGTCATGTTGGCGCTGGTGCTGGAGATGTCCCCGGTGGAGGCGATGGAGCCCCACAAGATCAGAGTGCGAGTGGAGGACGCCGACGGACAGAAGCTGGCCGAGATGACGGGCGAAGTTCAAGTCAAGCTGGGATCGGGCCATGACCCCGGCGAGCTGGTCAATGTGCCGTTCGTGGCTGATTTCCGGGCGATGAAGCTGCCCACGCCGGGTCGGTATCAGGTGGCCATTCAGCCCGACACCGATGGGGCCAACCCGGTTGCCCTGGGTTTTCGGGCCGCGGTTCGCAACGACTCCTGATCGGCCTCATAGCGGGGCGGACACGTCCCATTCGGCCACGGTGAAGCCGCCCAGACCGGCGGGATCGAGCAGGGCTTCGGCTTCGATGGCCCGGCTGCGTCCGGCCAGTGCGACGAGATCGCCGTGGGCGGCACCGGCTCGCCAGGCGGCGTTGCCCGCGGCCACGAGTTCGTCGAGGCTGTGGGCTCGCAACCAGGCCGCCTGACCGGCGACCCGGGTGGGGTGGCAAACCGCGGCGAGCTGATCGAGGGCCACCTCGCAGGTGATGTCCTGGGTTCCGGGGGCCGACCACGGATCATCGCCCCGCTCGTGGCCCCGATAGGTCCGCAGCCACTCGGGCCAGGGTCGGGCGGCCATCTCCTCGGTGGTGCTCATGTAGTCGATTACCACCACGGTTCCCTGGCTCATGATCGAAAGGGCGTGGGACAGCCATTTGCAGGCCTGGTCTTGGCGGGGGGTCAGTGGGGTCTCGGGTTTGGGTCGGCGGTCGCCAACCTCATGGCCGCCGGCGTCGAAAAGGCGGAGCGGCAGGTTGTCGAGCAGTTCGTTGGCCAGGATCACCCCCTTGATCGGCCCGTGGGGCATGTCGGCCCGGGATTCTCCAACGGTGTGGGCGGCGCGCCCGGCGGAGCTTCGTTCCACGTTGATCCAACGCAGAGCAGATGTGCATTGAGGATCGGCCTTGGCCACTGTGCGGGCCAGAGTTCCCGGCCCGGCCCCCGCGTCTACCACGGTGAGCGGGTCTGGTCTGCCCATCTCGGCCCAGCGTTGGTCCAGCATCCGGCCCACCACCGCGCCGAAAAGCGGCCCGACTTCGGGGCTGGTGATGAAGTGTCCGCCGCGCCGACCGGCCTGGCCCGACATAAAGAACCCGTGCTCGGAGTCGTACAGCGCTCGCTCCATGAACTCGGCGAACCCCATGAGTCCAGTATGGCGACACCGTCGCTCGGACACCTCACTGGTGCACAGCTTTTGCACGGCAAATACACTGTCGGGAAATGAACGGGCGAAACCTCGAGGTTTCGCAGTATTCAGCACTGGAGGAACTGTGACTGAAACACCGATGAACCGACCTGGTGAAGTAGCCGGCTGGCCCAAGCTGACCGTTGAGTACCGGACCGACCCGGCTGGCATCGAGCAGATTCTCCCGCCGGGGCTCACACCGGGGGAGCCGATTGTCACAGTAGGGGTGTACTGCGTGCCGGTGCTGGGCGAACCGGAGTACGGCGTGAGCGTGAAGGTTCCGGCCAGTTGGCAGGGCACCAGCGGTCAGTACAGCCTGGGCTTGGGCATCGATCAGGAAGCCGCCATCTTCATCAGCGGCGAGACCAATGGACAACCCAAGTACCCGTGTGACATCCGCTTCTATCGCCTCGGCAACCGAGTGGAGGCCCGGACCATCCACCAGGGTTACACCTTCATCGAATTCGAGGGTGATGTGACCGGCACTCCGGCGCCGGCCGACGGTGACTTTACCGAGCACGAGTGGTGGACCAAGTACTCCCGGGCCATCGGCGGGGCAGAGAAGGAATACGACTTCGCGCCCCACGTTGTAGACGTGGCCACCACGTTTGAGCAGGTCCACATTGAGGACATCGACGGAGAGCTGCGGTTGTTGGACAGCCCTTGGGATCCGGTAGCCCGGTACTTCCCGATCGTCGAGCAGCTCTCGGCCCGGTTGGTGACCAACAAGATGAAAGACCGACAGATCACCAACGCCGGACCGCTCGATCCCGATGCGTTCTGGCCCATGGCCGATGTCATCGGCGGCTCCCGCTGGCCCGGCACCCGGGGCGGCCCCCGCAAGTAGGGGGTTCTAGGCCGTCAATCCGACGAGGCGTTCGCTCAGCTCCCACAGCGCGGCCTCGGTGGCCGGGTTGTAGATGTGGGGGGCGTAGCCGATTTCGCCTGTTCCGGGCTCGGCCACGTTGCAGTCGGCTAGGTATTTGCCGTTGTTCTCGGCCAGTTCGGGAGCGGTAGCGGCCCATACCTGGGTGGCAGCGCCAGACTCCAGGGTCTTGTATTGGAGGCCTTGGCCTGAGGACGAACTGGCTTTGGCTCGTTCCCTCATGCCGTCGATCATTTCCTTGGTCATGTGACGGCCCAGCTTGGTGGGGATCGCGCCGGGATGGACCGACAGCGACAGCATTTCATCGCCGAAGCGTCGGGCCAGCTCGGCGGCGAAGTGGACGTTGGCAGTCTTAGACCGGCCATAGGCCACCCAGGGGTCGTAGGGGGTGTGCTCGAAGTTGGGGTCGTCGAGGTCGACGTCGGAGATGCGGTGTCCGCCCGAAGAGAGGGTGACCACGCGGGGTTGGTCGCCCTGTTGCAGCAGCGGCAACAACTGGACGGTGAGAGCGAAGTGTCCGAGATGGTTGGTGCCGAATTGCATCTCGAAGCCGTCGGCCGTGTGGTCGAATGGGCAGCACATCACCCCGGCGTTGTTCATCAGCACGTCGATGCGGTCGAACTGGTCGGCGGCCTCGGCTGCGAAGCGGGCCACGCTGCCGAGATCGGAGAGGTCGAGTTGGTGGGTCGACAGATCGGCATCGGGCACTGATGAGCGGATGCGCTCGGCAGCCTCCTGGTTCTTTTGGGGATCGCGGGCCAGCATGGCCACCTGGGCGCCGCGGGCCGCGAGCACCCGAGCCGACTCCTCGCCCAAACCGCTTGTCGTTCCCGTGATGACGAAAACCTGCCCCGACAGGTCGAGCCCGTCAACGACCTCTTCGGCGGTGGACTCTCGACTGAACGAACTCATGCTGTGGCCTCCTCATTGACATCGGGAAGATAGTTCGCTGAAGGAGAAGCTGCCGATCAGTCCTCGAGGTCTTCGATGCTGCGAGGCCAGTCGTCCTTGAGGAGGCGGGACAGGGATCGGTCGGCCAACACCCGGCCTTCGGTTTGGCACTGGGGGCAGTAGTTCACCTCGTTGTCGGCATAGACGATGCGCTGAACGGGAACCCCGCACACGGGACAAGGCTGGCCGAACTTGCCGTGGACGGCCATGTCGTCGTGAAAGGCGGTCACCTTGTCGGGAAAGCCGTCGCCCACAGCTTGGCGGTGGCGCTCAGTCCAGTCGTCCAGGGTGTCGCGGGTGGCCAGGTAGAGGCGGGCGATCTCACCGTCGGCAAGGTTGCCAGTGCGCTGGACCGGGGACAGCCCAGCGTGGAACAGGATCTCGTCGCTGTAGGCGTTGCCGATGCCACTGAACACAGTGGGGTCGCACAGGGCTCGCTCGAGGGTCCGGTTGTGGAATGTCAGGGCGTCGCGGAAACCGGCCTCGTTTACCTCCAGCGGTTCCGCTCCACCCCGGTCATGATCCTCAGCCAGGGCGTCGCCACCGTTCACTAGCCACAGCGATGCCCTCTTGCGCTTGCTGGCCTCGGTGAGCATCAGCGTGCCGTGGTCGAAGTCGAATGCGGCCAACCCAATCCTCCCCGGCGGCTTGGCGCCTGGCTGGTCGCGCCACCGCAGCCGCCCCGCCACCATGAGGTGGATAACCAGGAACAACTCGTCGGCACCGTCCATTTCCAGCACCAGCCGCTTGCCCAGCCGCCGGGTGCCGACCACGGTCCGCCCTTCAACTTCGCTGATCGGAGGGTCAAACGACTGGAGCAGGCTGATGCCGATCACTCGGATCTTGCGCAATTCCCGCCCCACCACGAACCGGTCCAGCGCTTCCAGATAGACCACCACATCAGGCAGCTCGGGCACGAAAGCGGTTCCTTCCACTAGCGATCACGCCAAGAGGCTATGACAGGGCCACGACTTCCAAGTCGGTGTGCTGGGCCATGACATCGAAGTCGGCGTCGGCATGAAGAACCGGAACCCCGGAGTGAATGGCCACCGCGGCGATCAAGCAGTCCAGCAGCTTGCGAATTGTCTCGCCCCTCCTGCGACAGGACCGGTAGACAGAGGCGGCGTAGTCGTAGTGTGAGGAATGGGTGGGCAGGGTCACCGCGCGGGCCAAGAGACGTCTGAGTTTCTGTTCGTGGATGTCATCCCGAGCGCCGGCTAGGAGTTCCAGTCTTACTGCATCGGTGATCGCCAGTTCGGCCTCGGTTGTGATCAACAACCTGAGTCGGATGTGTGAATCTCTCCCCGTATTGCGGAGGTACTCGACCCATACCGAGGTGTCGACGAGAATCACCAGACCTCGTAGGTCCTCATCTCGTCGAGGTCACCGTCCCAGCCGGTCCCCTGCATCTGGAGTGCCTCTTCTACCGTGAAAGGCTTGATGGCCAGCTGGTTCAGGGCAAAGTTGACGGCTTCCCGCTTGGTGCGCAGCTGGTATTGCCGCATGACTTCAGCGCAAGCCTCCTCGTCGATGTCGATGTTTGTCCGCGCCATTCACAAACCATACACCATCAATACACCAAGTTGTCCCTCGATTTTGGTGGACTCAGTAAGGCAAAGCGATGAGGGTACCGTCGGTGAAGTGGGTGATGACGGCGGGGTAGATGCCGAACAGGAGGGTGGCCGCCGCGGTGAGGGGACAGCGGTGGCTTGGCAAAGTACCAGTTGTGCTGATATTAGCTATACTGATGACTGTGTGGGAGGTCGAGGACACAGACCAATTTGGGGACTGGTACCACACGCTGGCCAAGGAGGAGCAGGATGCAGTGATTGCCCGGGTGGAGTTGTTGGAGTCTGCTGGTCCGGGGCTCGGCCGGCCTGTCGTCGACAACATTCATCGTTCGCGTCACCCCAATATGAAGGAACTGCGGGCGGAACGTGCAATCCGGGTTATTTTCGCCTTTGATCCGCTTCGAACGGCCATCTTGTTGATTGGCGGTGACAAGAGCCCCAACGATCCGGGCAGCCCGAATTGGAACCGCTGGTACGACCCCTACACACCAATTGCCGATGATCTCTATGACACCCATCTTGAAGAGTTACGGGAGGAAGGTTTGATCTGATGCCGAAGACCCACAAATTTAGTGAATTACGTGATGAGGCCCGGCGGGATCCTGAACGCAGTCGTCGTATCGATGACGCCAGGGACCGCGCATTGGCTGAGATTGCCTCCTGTCGTCTTGCCGAGCTTCGCAAGGCGCTCGGCGTCACGCAGTTGGAGTTGGCCGAGATGATCGGTAAGTCGCAGTCAGCGGTGTCCCAATTCGAGCATGGCGAGATCGGCCTGTCGCTGGAAACCCTAAGGTCGATCGTCCGCCAACTTGGCGGCGAGATTGAGATCGCCGCAGTATTCGACAACTACCGAATTCTGATTGACGCCTAGCTGGTTCGATAACGAAACGCACTTGCTGCCCGTCAGAAGGCAACTAGGGCAGGGCGATGAGGGTGCCGTCGGTGAAGTGGGTGATTACGGCGGGGTAGATGCCGAACAGGAGGGTGGCCGCGGCGGTGAGGCCGAGGGCGGCTACCAGGGAGGGGGGCACCCGCAGGGATGTGGTGTCGGCCTCTTCGGGGGTGTCCTCGAACCACATCATGCGGGCTACTTTGGCGTAGTAGAAGAGCGCGATCACTGAGTTGACCGCGGCGATGACGGCCAGGGAATAGCCCCAGCCGGTGTCGGCTTCCAACACGGCCCGGAACACGGCGAACTTGGCGAACCAGCCGCCCAGCGGGGGGATCCCGGCCAGGGAGAACAGGAAGACCGACATGAGCACGGTCATGCCGGGGGCGTACTTGAACAACCCGGCATAGGAGCGGATCTCCCCGGAGGCGGTGCGGCGGGCCACGGCGATGACCACCGCAAAGGCGCCCAGGTTCATGGCCGCGTAGATCAGCACGTAGGTGATCACCGCGGAGAGGGCCTCGTCGCCGATATCGCCGGCCACCGCCAGGGGGGCCAGCATGAAGCCGGCTTGCGACACCCCGGAGTAGGCCATGAGCCGAACGATGTTCTCCTGGCGCAAAGCGATCAGGTTGCCCGCGGTCATCGAGCCCACGGCCAGGATCCACAACAGCGGCTGATAGACGTCGTCTCGGCCGGGGAAACCGGCATGCACCAACTGCATGAGGGCCACGAACCCGGCGGCTTTGGAAGCCACGGCCAAAAAGGCGGTCACCGGGGTGGGCGCGCCCTCGTAGGTGTCGGGGGCCCAGGTGTGGAACGGGAAGCCCGACACCTTGAAGGCGAAGCCGATGATCACGAAGATGATGCCCAGCGTGATCACCGGATTGGTACTGCCGCTCGACACCGTCTCGGAGATGACCGACAGGCGGGTGTCGCCGGCCAGGCCGAACAGCAGCGACATGCCGTACAACATGATGGCCGAGGCGAACACTCCCATCAGGTAGTACTTGAGCCCGGCCTCGGTGCTCTTGAGATCGCCCTTTCGCCACGCGGCCATGAGGTAGGCAGGAATGGACAGCAGCTCCAGGGCCACGAAAATGGTGACCAGATCGCGGGCCGAGGCCATCAGCACCATGCCCAACACCGATGCCAAGAGAAGGCCGTAGTACTCGTTTTCCCAATAGTCGCCCTCGGCGATGTAGTTGGTGGACAACAGCACCACGATGTAGGCCACCACGATGAACATGGCCTTCAAAATGAGGGCGAAGTCGTCCACCACGAAGGCCCCGCCGAACATCTCCCGGGTGTCGCCAGCCGCGGCCAAGGTCACGATGGGTATCAGCGCCACCAGCAGGCCGATGCCGGCCAGCGCCGAGGTGTAGGGCCGTCCCCGCTCCAACAGCACGATGTCGAGCAGGGTGACCACCGCGCCCACCCCCAGCAGGGTGAGCTCGGGCGCGACCGCGTGCCAGTCGATGTCCGGCCGGACGAAGCCGGCGATCGAGGGCAGCGACGAGAGCATCGGAGGGCCTACCTACCAGCCGCCGCGTCGAAACACGACCCGCTGGTCACGGAGTCGAGGCATTCGCTGATCGAGTTGACCACTGCGGGATCGGTGGCCCCGAACAGCAGTTGGGGGTACACGCCCAGCACCACGATGAGGATGAGCAGCGGTGCCCAGGCCAGGTACTCGGAGAAGGTGGCGTCGTGTACATGGGGATCGTTGGCGAACTCTTCTCGGGGTTCGCCAAAGGCGGTCTTCTGGAGCATCCACAGCAGATAGCCGGCGGCCAGCACCGTGCCCAGCGCGGCGATCACCATGTACGACCGGAAGGTCTCCTCGGCCAGCACCTCGGCGGGGTTGTAGGAGGCCAAGATGGCGGGGAACTCGCCCCAGAACCCGGCCAGGCCGGGCAGACCCAGCGAGGCCATGGCGCAGAACCCCAGGATCCAGCCCATGCGGGGGGCTTGCACCAGAAGGCCCCCCAGCCGGGTCATGTCGAGGGTGTGGTAACGCTCCTTCACTGAACCGGCCAAGAAGAAGAGCATCCCGGTGATGAGGCCGTGGGCCACCATGCCGAACACCGCGGCGTTGATGCCGAAATCGGTGAGGGTGGCGATGCCCAGCATCACGAAGCCCATGTGGGCCACCGACGAGAACGCCACCAGCCGTTTCAGGTCGCGCTGGGCCAGACAGCCCAAGGCGCCGTAGATGATCCCGATCACCGCCAAGAGCCCGATGAACGGGGCCCACTCGGCGGCCGCCTCGGGCAGGATTGGGATGGCGATGCGCACGAACCCGTAGGTGCCCAGCTTCAACAGCACCGCGGCCAGGATCACCGAGCCCACGGTGGGGGCCTCGGTGTGGGCATCGGGCAGCCAGGTGTGGAACGGGAACATGGGCACCTTGACCCCGAACCCCAGGAACATGCCGCCGAACACCCAGACCTGCGACGACTTGGCGATCCCGGCGGCGGCTTCGGGTAGCAGCCGCATATCGAAGGTGCCGGCGTCGGCCAGGAAATACAGGGCCAAGAAGCTGACCAGCATCAGCGCCGAGCCGAACAGGGTGAACAGGAAGAACTTGATGGCGGCGTAACGCCGGTTCTCGCCGCCCCACACCCCGATCATGAAGTACATGGGCAAAAGCACAACCTCGAAGAACACGAAGAACAAGATCAGGTCTTGGGCGGCGAATGTGCCGATCATCCCGGTCTCCAGGATGAGGATCAGCATCAAGAAGGCCTTGGGATTGTGCGGCTCGGGGAAGTGGTTCCAGGAGTAGATCACGCACAGGGGCACGATCAGCATGGTCATCAACATCAGCGGCAGCGAGATGCCGTCGACGCCCATGATGTAGCGGGAGTCGATGACGTCGATCCACCCCTTGTCGACCACGAAGTTGAGGGCGCCGTAGTCGTCGTTGTCGATGAACTGGATCAACAGCAGCAAGCCGAAAACGGCCACCGCCACGGTGGTGGCTAGGGCGATCAGCTTGTGGAGCTGCTCTCGATCCTTGGGAATGAGCATCATGACGGCCGCGCCGAAGATCGGCAAGAACGTTGGGATGCTCAGCCCCCAGTCGTTGAGAAAGTCACTCATGCGTTCGTGCCCTCCCTTTGTGCCTGACCGAGGCGGTTGGGTTGGTCGACAATGACTCCATTGGTTCGTGTGCTCCCTAGATGACGATGATGAAGATGCCGGCCAGGATGGTGGCGGCGGCGAACATGATGGCGGCGTACTGCTGCACCTTTCCGGTTTGGATGCGCCGCAGTTCCTCTCCCGAGCTGTCGGAGATCTTCCCGGTGGCGTTGACGATGCCGTCCACCACCATCTGGTCCACCTTGTGGTAGACGATTTCGCCGGCCTGAACCGAGCGGGTTCCGGCCTCGTTGACCACTCGGTCGATGATGTTCTGGTTGGTCCAATAGGCGGCGCGGGCCAGCGGCCCCTTTACGAAGCCGACGATCACGGTGGTGTACAGCCAGTCGAGGTAGTACTTGTTCACCAGGATCCGATGGCCGACGCGGGCCAGCGATGACTTGGTGGTGAGCCCGTCGGGCAGCTCTGTGGCTGCCGGGCTCACCGCCCGCACCCGGACGAAGTAGTAGTAGTAGGCGGCCCCGATGCCGACTAGGGCCACGATGACCGACACGATGGCCAGCGTCCACGACGGGGTGGCGTGGCTGATGGCGGGGAAATAGCTAACCCCCACGGGCTCCACCCACTGGAGGAACTTCTCCTCCCAACTGGCCGGGACTAGCTGAAAGCCGGCCGGGAGGTTGATGAACCCAGCCACCACAGCTAGGCCCCCCAGGATCCACAGCGGCACGGTGATCCGGGGCCCGGACTCATGCGGGGCGCCATGGCCCCGAAACTCCCCGAAGAAGGTGAGGTACACCACCCGGGTCATGTAGGCCCCGGTGAGAGCGGCGGTGATCATGCCCATGGCCAGCATCACGGTGTAGGCCCCGTTGCCCCCGGTGCCTCCGAACAGACCCCATCCGCCGGTGCCGGCCAAGATCTCGTCCTTCGACCAGAACCCCGACAAAATGGGCAGTCCGGCCAGCGCCACCGTGGCGATCATGAACGTTCGGTAGGTGTGGGGCATGTGCTTGCGCAAGCCCCCCATGTCCTCCTTCATGTCGAAGGAGTGGACGGCATGGCTGACCGAGCCCGAGCCCAAGAACAGGCAGGCCTTGAAGAAGGCGTGGGTGAACAGGTGGAACAGGGCTGCGGTCCACGCCCCCACCCCCAGGGCCAGCACCATGTAGCCGAGTTGGGAGACGGTGGAATACGCCAGCACCCGCTTGATGTCGTTCTGGACGAAGGCCAGGGTGGCCCCAACCAGCGTGGTTACCCCGCCGATCAGGGCCAGCAGGTTGATGCTGGAGCCGCCGATGGAGTAGCCCTCGAAGAACACCCCGTAGAGCCGGGCCACCATGAATATGCCGGCCACAACCATGGTGGCGGCGTGGATGAGGGCCGATACCGGGGTGGGGCCGGCCATGGCGTCGGGCAGCCAGGTGTGGAGGAAGAACTGCCCAGACTTGGACATCACCGCGGCGGTCAGGCAAAGCGCAGCCGCCAGAGTGACGGTGTGGCTCATGGTGCCGGCTATGGCGGCCTCGTTCACTCCGATCACGTCGAAGGTGCCCGCGCCGAAGAACAGAATCGACACCCCGATGATGAGGCCCACGTCGCCCACCCGGTTGGTGAAGAAGGCCTTGAGAGCAGCGTCGGAGTTGTCCTTGTCCTCCCACCAGTGGCCGATGAGCACGAAGGAGCACACCCCGACCAACTCCCAGCCCACCAGCATCTGAATGGTGGTGGAGGCGGTGACGAAGAAGAGCATCGACGCGGTGAACAGGCTCAAGAAGGCGAAGAAGTGGGTGTAGCGGCGGTCGCCGGCCACGTAGTCGGTGGAGTAGACGTGTACCAGCAGCGACACCACGGTGACCACGAAGATCATCATCACGGCCAGCCCGTCGATCATGATGCCCGCACCGATGGCCTCGGCCCCATTGGTGAGCCAGGTGATCGACCGGGTGAGCGCCCCCACCCCGCCGGAAGCCTCGCCTTCGGCCGCGGCAACCAGCCCGTCTGCTCCTAGGGCGTGCTCGCCCTCGGCACCGCCGCCACCGCCGGCGCCTTCCACCTCGCTGATCCACTGGATGGCGGTGAGCAGGCCGAACACGAAAGAGGCCCCTACCGCGGCGATGCCGATCTCGGAGCCCCCCCGGGGGAACCGCTTGCCGAACAGCAGAATTAAAAGGAACGACACTGCCGGGAACAGCCATACCAGCCAGGCGTTCTCCAGGAACCAGCCCTCTGCGGCTACCGCCTGGCCGCTGGATTCCGCAGCGGCCATGATCGCACTCAGCACCGGCTCATCACCCCTTCATCAGATCGACCTGGTCCAAGTCGATGGATCGCCGGTTCCGGTACAGCAGCAGCACGATGGCCAGGCCGACGCCCACTTCGGCGGCGGCCACGGTGATCACGAACAGGGCGAAGATCTGCCCCGTGACCGTGCCGTGGAACGCCCCGAAGGCCACCAGGTTGATGTTCACCGCGTTCAAAATGAGCTCGATGGACATGAGCACCAGCACCCCGTTGCGGCGGGCCAGCACGCCGTAGACCCCGATGCAGAACAACACCGCGCCCAAAAGGAGCATCTCGTTGAGATACATCAGCGGTGTCCCTTTGCGGAAGTCCCGTGATTCGCAGAAAGGAGCATCAGCCGCCCTCCTCTCGTCGGGCGATCACGATGGCGCCGATGAGGGCGGCCAACAACAGCACCGACACCGCTTCGAAGGGCACGATGTACTGGGAGAAGAGCTCGTCGGACACCTGCGCGGTGGTCTGGGGGGTCAGGCCGCCGGGCAGGTTGGCATCGAGCTTCACATCTTCGAATCGGTCCACCAGCGCGCCGATCATCACGGCCGAAAGCAAAAGGGCGGTCAAAATCGCAGGGAACTTGCGCTTGTGATCGGGCTCGGTGTCCTGGTCGAAGTCGGACCGGGTGAGCATTATGCCGAACAAGAACAGCACGATCACCGCGCCGATGTAGATGAGCACCTGGGTTATGCCGGTGAACTCGGCGCCCACCAGCAGGAACAGGGCGGCCACCCCGGCCAGCACGATCACCAGATACAGGGCGGCGTGAACGATGTCGCGGGTGGTCACCACCCGCAGGGCGGAGGCCACCATCACCGCGGCGATGATCCCGAAGGCGACGTGCTCGGCGATCACCGGGGAACCTTCAACACCTTCTGCTCGGAACCGGGCTCATAGGGCTCGAAGTCGGGAACGGTGTCCATCCACTCGCTGAGGCGCTCCTTGTCGTGGAGGAGGTCGGCGATGCGGGGCTCGGAGTACTCGTACTCGGGGCTCCAGAACAGCGCCTCGAACGGGCACACCTCCACGCAGATGCCGCAGTACATGCACAGGCTGTAGTCGATGTCGAAGCGGTCGAGGGCGTTCTTCTGGCGGGGCTTGCCCCCCTCCCGGCGGGGAGGGGCCAGGTACTTGTGGCCCTCGATGTAGATGCACCAGTCGGGGCACTCCCGGGCGCACAGCATGCAGGCGGTGCAGTTCTCCTCGTGGAGCGCGATCACCCCCCGGGCCCGGTCGGCGGGCATCTCCTTTATGTGGGGGTACTGCACGGTGTGGGAGTGCTTGGATGGGGCGGGGACCACCGGGGGGCCGTCGCCGAACAGGGTTCGAAACATCGTTCGGGCGGTGACCTTCAGCCCCGTGATCAATCCTGGTACCAGTGCCATGGCAAACTCCTACAAAATGACCTTGAACACACCGGTGACAACGATGTTGACCAGTGACAACGGGATCAGGAACTTCCAGGCTAGGCGCTGGAGCTGATCCTCTCTCAGGCGCGGATAGGTGAAGCGGAACCAGAAGATCAGCGCGGCAACGGCCAGCACCTTCACCAGCATGATGACCGGCCCGGCGATGTTGAACGCCCAGTGCTCGAGGTCGCCCCACGGCAGCGCCCAGCCGCCCAAGAACAAGACCGCGGCCAGCGCGGCGAAGGCGAAGGCGGTGCCGAACTCGCCCATGAAGAAGAACAGGAACCGAAAGCCGGTGTACTCCACCTGGTAGCCGCCCACGATCTCGGATTCGGCCACCGGCATGTCGAACGGGGGCTGGGTGAGCTCGGCCTGCACGGCCACCAGGAAGATGAAGAAGCCCACGAACTGGGTGAGGATGAACGGGTTGCCGATGCCGTCCCAGCCGAAGATCTCCCCGGTGGCTTGGGCGGCGACGATCTTTTGCAGGTCGAGGGTGCCGGCTTGGATGACCACGCCCATGACCGCCAGCACCAGCGGGAGCTCGTAGGCGATGAGCTGGCCGGCCGCCCGCAGACCGCCCATGAGGGCGTACTTGTTGGCCGACGCCCACCCCGCCATCAAAATGCCCACCACCGACAGCGACGACACCGCCAGGGCGTAGAATATGCCCACGTCCAACTGGGCCACCACCGCGTCGGGGCCGGTGGGGATGACCACGTAGATCAAGAACGTGGAGATCAGCACCACCAGCGGCGCCAGGGCGAACACCGTTCGGTCGGCCTTCTCCGGGAAGATGTCCTCTTTCTGCAAGAACTTCACGCCGTCGGCCAAAAGCTGCAAGGTGCCGTAGGGGCCGGCCTCCATGGGGCCCAGGCGGCTCTGCATGAAGCTCATTACCTTCAGCAGGAACACATAGCCCAGCACCAGAGCGGCGGTGGGGATTACCAGGGCGATCACGCCCATCTTGATGATGGCCGTCGCCCAATAGGGCACCTCTACGGCCAGCAGGCCGGACAACACCGGTGCCGCGGTCATCGAAGCGCCTCGGTTTTGGGTCGTCGGCCTGCGGTCATCGGTCGATGTCTCCCAGGATGAAGTACAGGCTGGCCAAGATCGTGATGATGTCGGGCACGTAAACGCCCTTCAGCAGCCACGGGGTGATGGAGATGTTGGAGAAGCTGGCCGATCGGATCTTAACCCGGAATGGCACCAGATCGCCCTTGCTGACGATGTAGTAGCCCATCTCGCCCAGCGGGTTCTCGGTGGCGGCGTAGGCCTCTCCCGCCGGCACCTTGATGATGCGGGGCACCTTGGCCATGATCGGCCCGGCGGGAAGCCCGTCCAAGAGCTGGTCCACCATGTGGGTGGCCTCCCGGGTCTCCTGGAGCCGCACCCAGTAGCGGGCGAAGGAATCGCCGTCGGGGTGGGTCCACACCTTCCAGTCGAGCTGGTCGTAGACCAGGGCCTCATGGCCGTCGCGGCGCAGATCCCAGTCAACCCCGCTGGCCCGGATATTGGCCCCCGACAGCCCGTAGGAGAGGCCGATGGCCGGGGGCACGATGCCGATGCCCCGGGAGCGGGATTGGAAGATCTCGTTGCCCAGCACCAAATCCTCGAACTCGTCGCAGAAGTCCCGGATCTTCTCCATGGTCTTCTTGGTGTCGTCGATCCAGCCCTTGGGCAGGTCGTCTTTGACGCCGCCGATGCGGTCGAAGTTGGGATGGAAGCGTCCACCGGTGACGGCCTCGATCTGGTTGAGCACAAACTCGCGGTCGCGAAAGGCCATGAACACCGGGGTGATGGCCCCGAGCTGAACCGCCATGTCGCCCAAGAACAGGGTGATGTTGGCGATCCGGCTCAGCTCGAACAGCACCGTGCGGATCCATTGGGCTCGAGGCGGGGCTTCGACCTCCATGAGCTTCTCGGCGGCCAGGATGAACGGCACCTCGTTGGCGAAGCTCCCCAGCCAATCGATGCGGTTTATGAGCGTGGTTATCTGGGGGTAGGTCCGCACCTCGGCCAGCTTCTCGTAGCCCCGGTGCATGTAGCCCATGATGGGCTCGGCCTCCACCACCTGCTCGCCGTCGAGGCGGGCCACCAGCCGGAGCGTTCCGTGGGTGGCCGGGTGCTGGGGGCCGATGTTGAGGGTCATGCCCTCGGTCTCGATCTCCACGTTGAGGCGGGCATCTGCGGCTTGGGTGGCCACGTAGGCCAATTGCTGGCGCCGGTCGGTGCTCGCGGCGGTCATGAGCCGTCCTCGCCGGGGAACAACTCCACGTCCACGATGCCAGGCCACGGTTTCACCCGCCGGGCGAGCAGTGGGAAGTCCTTGCGGAGGGGGTTCCCCTCGAACTCTCCGGGCAGATAGATGTGGCGGAGGTCGGGGTGGCCGTTGAAGTGGATCCCGAACATCTCCCAGGCCTCCCGCTCATGCCAGTTGGCCCCGGCGTACACCGGGATCAAGGTGTCGATGCTGAGGTCGTCATTGGGCAGGTCGGCCTTGATGGTGACGCCCATGCGCTCGGCCAGGGAGTAGAGGCGGACCACCATCTGGAGCCGAGTCTGGCCCCCGGCGTGGCCCTGCTCTATGGGGTCGGCTGCCTTGGGCTGGGGGTTGTCCTCTTGGGCGTCCATGTCCCGCCCGTAGGGGGAGGGCAGCCAGTCGATGGCCGACAGCCAGTCGAAGAACCGGCAGCCGAGTTGGTCGCGGGCGGCGGCGGCTGCATCGGCCCATGAGTCCCGGCTGACCCGCACCCACAGGTCGCTGCCCGGAATGATGTGGTGTTCCACGTAGCCGTCGCCCAGCGCGTCGCCCAGCTGGGCAGCCCAGGCTTCCCGGCTCTGGTCGGACCGTTGTCCGGCATCGACAGCCGCTTCGGTCTCAGTCGACGACAATCGGGTCACCTCGCCACCGCAATGCCGGATCCTCGTTGCCGATGCGCTCTTGGAGCAGGACGATGCCCTCCAGCAAGGCCTCAGGACGAGGTGGACAGCCGGGCACGTACACATCCACCGGGATGATCTGGTCGACGCCCTTGGTCACCGAATAGGAGTCCCAGTAGGGGCCTCCGCAGTTGGCGCAGGAGCCCATGGAGATCACGTATTTGGGGTCGGGCATCTGCTCGTAGAGGCGGAGGATCGAAGGGACCATCTTGTCGGTGACCGTGCCCGAGATCACCACCAGGTCGGCTTGGCGGGGGCTGGCGGGAAACGGGATCACGCCGAGGCGCATGACGTCGTAGCGGGGGGAGCCGATCACCGCGCCCATCTCGATGGCGCAGCAGGCCAGGCCCCACTGGTACATCCAGATGGAGTACTTCCGCCCGAGATTGAGCAGCATGGTAAGGGGTTTTGGAGCCTTCCCACTGGCGACCAGTCCCATTGCCTAACTCCCGGGGCGCGTCGCTGCGTAGCCGGGCGTGGATTGGCCGCTCAATCGCAATGTGGGCTCTAGATCCACCGGAGAACGCCCTTCCGCCAGGCGTACACCAAGCCCAGGGCGAGTATGAAGATGAAGATGGCCATCTCGACCAGTCCGAATGTGCCGTAGGCCTCCAGCCGGGTGGCCCACGGGAAGATGAACACCGCCTCGACGTCGAACATCACAAAGAGAAGGGCGAACACGTAGTACCGGATGTTGCTCTGCGACCAGCCCAGCCCCACGGGATCGACGCCGCTCTCGTAGGTGAGGTACTTCTGGGGTTGCGGGCGGGTGGGCCGCAGCAGGCTTCCGAGCCCCAGCATACCGAACACCAACGCGCCGGCCAGCGCAACGAACAAGACGACAAGGAGGTAGTCGCGGAGGAACTCCGACACGGCCCGAAGGTTACCGATGGCGTTTTCTGCGGGCCAAGACGTACTTAGGGGGCGGGAATAAAGGCGGCGGCGATAACCCCAGGCCCGGCGTGGGTGCCTACCACCGGGCCGATGAGGGTCACCGTCATGGGGTTGTGGGCGGGGGCGTCGCCCAGGCTGGCCGCGAACGCGTCGATGTCGTCGGCCGCGCCGTGAGCCAGGGCCAATTCCTCCAACTCACCGGCGGCGGCCACCTGTTTGGCCAGCCAGGCGCGGGCTTTGCCCCGGGTTCGCTGCTTGCCGGCCTCTTCAACGACGCCGGTAGTGAGATCGAGGCAGGGCTTGATGGACAGGGCGCTGCCCAAAAGGGCCTGGGCGGTGCCGATGCGCCCGCCTTTCTTGAGATTGTCAAGGGTGTCCAGTGCGGCATAGATGATCACCCGGTCTTTGAGCTGAGCCAGATGGGCTTCAATCTCATCGGCACTCCGCCCGGCCTCGGCGGCGATGGCTGCCGCCTTCACCATGAGGCCCAGGCCCACTGAAACCTTGCCGGAGTCCACCACCCTCACGTCCACCTCGCCCTCTAGGGCCCGGGCCGCATTCTGGGCCGACTCCCCGGTGGCCGACAGTGCGAACGACAGGTTGATGCACACCACTGCGTCGGCGCCTCGGTCGGCGAGACTTCGGAACACAGCCTCAAAAGCACCCGGTGCGGGGGCGGCAGTTGAGGGCAGATCGCCGCGGGCCGCCATCATCTTGTAGAAGCCTTCAGCCGAAAGGCCTTGGCCGTCGGTGAACTCCTCGTCGCCGAAGCGGATGGTGAGGGGGACCACGGTGATCTTGAAACGCTCGATTTCAGCGGCGCTGAGATCGCAAGAACTGTCGGTCACGATGCGAACGGTCATGTCTCGACCCTACTTGGAGGAGTTGAAGCCGGGCGGCCTCGACGGTTCGCTCGGAGGTCTATCGCCGTCGCTGTCGGCAAGCGCGGTTGCGGGGCGATGGCGAGACCACCAGCTTCGAGCCCACCACACCGTCAAGATGGCCAGTGCGGCCGCCGCGATCCCCACCCCGGTGCCCGACAAAGAGGTTGCCCGCACCGTCAGCTGGGATTCGCCTAGAGCCAGCAGGCCGGTGGGGGAGTTTACCCTGATCTCCAACACGGCGTCGCCCGAGGTCTTGGCCCGCACCGCTACCTGGACCTGGTTGACGCCGGGATACAGCCGCCAGAGCCGGGAATCCCCGTCGGGGAAGTCCAGTTTGTCGCTGTTGAGGTCCAAGCGAACGATGACATCGTGGTCGAGGCTGTTGCGAATGAGCATCGGAATGCTTCCCGACCGGCTGGTCAGGGTGATCCGCTGCTGGCTCGGAGGCTGGATGGCAGCCACAGTGTCGCGCACGGTCTGGGCCACCACGGCCAGATAGGCATCTCGCTGGGTCTCGGTCAGGCCATAGGCGCCCGACAGCAGCAGTGCCCGCTCCAAGGTCTCAATCAACCGCCGCTCGGGGGTGCCCACGGTGGCTATCGGGTCAACCATGTTCTGGTACGACCGGGCGATGCGCTGCCCGTCGCTCAAGGCGGCCTTGTAGTCCTCCCCGAATCCGTTCTCCTCGGCGGGGCGCACTTCTCGGAGGGTGTCGGGCTCGAGCCTCTCAACAATGGCGGCGGGGTCGATGGGCGAAAGGATGGGGCTGGCGCTGATCTCGTCTAGCAGCACCCCCAGCCCGGTCGAGTCCGGCAGCGAGGCCAGGGGTGGCGCTAGAACGACCCCCCGGAGCCTCTGGGGGTCTTCAAACCAGCGGACGGCCAGATCGGCCAGCACCAGATAGGGCGCGGCGTCGGCACTGCTGGACCGGGTGAAGTGGGCGGTCGCGCTGCCGTCGATAGCCACCGCTTGAGCCGGTTGGTCGAATGCGGGCAGCAGGAACGACGTTCTTGCCGATGTGCTGACCAGTTCATCAGCCGGATGGAGCAGGGAGTCGGGAACCAGCACCAGCTCCACCTGTTCTCGTTGGAGCCGTTGGAGCAACTCAGGGGAGGCCGACGTTGTCAGCACCATGATGGTGCGATCGGGTTGAGAGCCGAGATGCTCGTCCAGCACCGCCGCCCCTGCCTCGATCTGCCAGCCGATCTCGAGACTGAGGTCTTGGCCGATCCACGCGTCGCTGTCCAGGGGGACGTAGGTGTTGCTGGCAATCGGACGGTTGATCGTGGCTTGCTGGAGTCGGGCCAGCAATTGGGCGTGCTCGGGTTGATCGCTGATGGCCAGGGCGTCGATCAGGTGAGGGTCGAGCGCGACTGTGGCCAGGAGATGGGGGCGAACCCGGGGGTCGAGGACATCGGCCAGCGCTTGCAGGCTCGGGCCAGCGGGCCCCAGATCCACGTTGCCTCCGGGGTCGACCGCTGGGGCCCCGCTCACCGACAGCACAGTGCCCACCAGCAGGGGGGGCTGGTTGGAGTCAGGCGGAGGGGTGCGGACCACAACAGTGTTGATGGTGTGGAGTCGAATGCCGTTGGAACCCCGAAGAACAAGGCTCACCGGATACACCCCTTCGGCTGGCAGTGAGAGCAGCGGTCCATCCTCTTCCCGCCCTTCGCTGCTGGTAGTGGCGATTTGCAGCGACGCGACCCCGTTGGCATCAGGCTCGGGGACGGCCAACCGGGAAATCTGGTGCAGAACCAGCCCGGTGGAGGGCTCGGCCAGCCGATCCAGGAAAGCGGAGCGAGACCGGACGGGCACCCCGATGATGATGTCAACGGTGGATTCACCCGGAGCATCGAGGAGCCGGAAGGAGATCTGGAAGGAATCCTCAGCGGCGAGCCACATGCTCTGGCCGACCAGCTCGATGGCGGGAGTGGCTTGTGCCGAGGAGCCGTCGTCGTCCTGGGCCGATGCCGCCGGAAGCGCGATGGCGGGAGCGGCAACGAGCACCACAGCCATCATCAGGCCATGGGCCCAGATTCGGCGGCCCGATCGGGGCTCAGGGCGCAAGGACTGCCTCCAGAACTTGCAGGCCGGGGGGGACCTGCTCGAAGCCCAGCCGCTCATACAGGCGCAGCGCCCCCGTGTTGTTCTGGGGAGTGTTGACCCAGGCTTGGGCAACGCCCCAGCGGGCCATCCACTTCAGCCCGTCGATCACCAGGAAGGCCCCGGCGCCTTGGCCCTGCTGGTTGGGAGAGATGGCCAAGCGCTGGAGATAGCCGACAGGGCCGCTGCGCCCACAGATGGCGTACCCGGCCAGCCCTGTGTCGTTGTCTTTGCAGGCGACCCGAAAACGTCGGAAATGGGTGGCCCGCAGGGCGTCGTGCAACCCATGTCGGTCGAATTGCCAAAAGGGCTCGAAAGCATCGCGGTCTATGGCCAGTACCGCTGGGTGGTCGCGGCGGCGAGCCTTTCGGATGGCGATGTTGCCGGTGATACCGGGGAGGCGGTTTTGGATGGGACGGGTCAACAAGGCGAGCTGCCGACACGGCTTGAAACCGGCCCGCAGGAACGGCTCCGATTCGATGTGCGACAGCGCTGAGGTTCTCAGCCGGTGGTAGCCCCGGGAAATCGCGGACTCAACCGCCGCGGCTGTGGCATCATCGGACACCGCCGAGCCGGGAGTCAGCTGTATGAGCAGGCCAGTCCCGGCCTCGCCGGCCCAGGGCCTAAGCCGCAGGCGATCTCCCCCGAGCCGGAGCACCTCCGACCGTCGGCCCAACATCTCAGCGAGGCTAGTGGTGTGTAGGAACGATGGCCCTTCATGGATATTTGAGGGGGAGGCTGGGGCAGCGGGGTACCGTGGGGCCGTGTCGGTTCTGTGGATCACCGACGAGCGCTTTCTCGACCACGACACCGGGCGCTCCCACCCGGAGCGGCCGGCCCGGCTGAGCGCCGTCATCGACGGAGTGCAGCAGGCGGGACTGGCCGATGCCCTGGTTCCGACCGAGCCCCGGTTGGCCACCGATGCCGAGCTGTTGGCCGTCCACGATCCAGCGGTGCTCGACTCGGTGCGTCGGGTAGCACAAGACGGTGGTGGCCGGCTCGACCCCGACACGGTGCTGTCCGCCGAATCGGAGACGGCGGCTCGCCTGGCCGCAGGGGCAGGTCTGGCGGCCATCGAATGCTTGGACGGCGGGGAGGCCGATGCCGCGTTCTGCGCGGTGCGCCCGCCGGGCCACCACGCCACGCCGGCGCGGTCGATGGGTTTCTGCATGTTCAACAGCGCGGCGGTCTGCGCCCAGGCGCTGGCCGACCGGGGCGAGCGGGTGCTGGTGGTGGACTACGACGCCCACCACGGCAACGGCACCCAGGACGTGTTCTGGGAGGACAACCGGGTGATGTTCGTGTCGTGGCACCAGTACCCGCTTTATCCGGGCACCGGCGGGCTGTTGGAGCGGGGAGAGGGGGCCGGGGCGGGCACCACCATCAACCTGCCCATGCCCGCAGGGGCCACCGGCGACGCGTATCGCCAGGGCTGGGATGATGCCGTGCTGCCCGCGGTGGAGGAATTCGATCCTGGGTGGCTGGTGCTGTCGGCCGGATTCGACGCCCATCGGGCCGATCCGCTGACCAGCCTGGGGTTGGCCGCCGGGGATTTCGCCGACCTCACCAGCGCGATCATCGATGTGGTGCCGCCGGGCCGGCGCGTTGCTTTTCTAGAGGGCGGGTACGACTTGGACGCGCTGGCCGATTGCGCCGGGGCCGCAGTGGCCGTCTTGGCCGGTGTGACCTGGCGACCGGAAGCGGCTACAGGCGGAGGGCCGGGTGCGGAGGTGGCGGCCGCGGCGGCTGCGTTGTTGCCGTGAGCCTGGAACGTTTGGCGCCTGTTCGTGACGAAGCCCGCGAGCTGGCCGAGCTATTTGTTGCCGCTGGTTACCGGATCTATCTGGTGGGCGGAATTGTGCGCGATGCGATGCTGGGCCTGCCGCTGGACACAGCTTTGGACCTCGATCTCACCACCGATGCCCAGCCGACCGCGGTGAAGTCGATCTTGGAGGGCTGGGCCGACACCCTGTGGACCCAAGGGGAGCGATTCGGCACCATCGGCGCCCGCCGGGGCGATCGCCGGGTGGAGATCACCACCCACCGCACCGAGCGGTACTTGCCCGACTCCCGCAAGCCCGACGTGGCCTTCGCCGATGCCATTGAGGCCGACCTCTCCCGCCGCGACTTCACCATCAATGCCATGGCCGTCGAACTGCCCGACGGGGAGCTGATCGACCCCTTCGGTGGGGCAGACGACTTGGCCGCCCGCCGCCTCCTCACTCCCCTGGACCCCGCGGAAACCTTCAGCGACGACCCCTTGCGCATGCTGCGGGCGGCCCGGTTCACGGCCCAGTTCGAGCTGACTGCTGAGCCGCCGCTGGTGGCCGCCATGAAGGTGATGGCCGACCGTCTCGCCATCGTGGCTGACGAGCGGATACGCGATGAGCTAGATCGGCTCTTGGCCCTGCCCAACCCGGTGCCCGGGTTTGGATTGGTGTTCGAGACCGGTGTTGCCGAGCGAGTTCTGGGCCCAGTGACCGACGGCAATGCTGCATTGGGGCGCCTTGAGCGGGCTGGTGATGATCCGATCCCCCGCCTAGCCGTGCTATTGGCCGACGTGGGAACCCCCGCCGAAGTGCAGGCCGTGTTGTCAGAGCGGCGGGCGACCACCGCGGTCAGCCGGGCAGTGTCCGCGGTTTTGTCTGCGGCTCACCAGGCTGTCGGCCAGCCGCCCCGAACCCTGCCCCTGCTGCGGCGCTGGGTGGTCGACGCCGGATCTCACCTAGATCAAGCACTGGCTGTGGCGTCGGTCTTGGGCGCATTGGGCACGCTGGCCGCCGATGTGGCCGCCCTGTTGGAAGCCGAGCCCGACCTACTCGGGCCTCCCGTGCTCGACGGCCAGGAGATCATGGCCCTGCTCAGCCTCGATCCCGGCCCCAATGTGGGCGCAGCCGTGGAAGAACTCCGCCGCCACCGCCTCGACTCCGGCCCCCACACCCCGGAAGAGGCCCGTAACCACTTGTTGCGGTGGCGTTCTAGCTGACTTCGCCGCGGGCGTAGGCCTCGACCATCTCGCGGGCGGCCTCGTCGCGGTACTGGATGGGGGGGCTCTTCATGAAGTAGGCCGAGGGGCCGAGCAGGGGGCCGCCGATGCCGTGGTCCAAGCCGAGCTTGGCGCAGCGCAGGGCGTCGATGATGACGCCGGCGGAGTTGGGGGAGTCCACCACTTCCAGCTTGAGGTCGATGTTGAGGGGCACGTCGCCGAAGCCCCGGCCCTCGAGGCGGATGTGGGCCCACTTGCGGTCGTTCAGCCAGGGGACGTGGTCGCTGGGGCCGATGTGTACGTCATCGGCGGCGATGCCCTTGTCGAGCTGGCTGGTTACCGACTGGGTTTTGGAGATTTTCTTGGACACCAGCCGGGAGCGCTCCAGCATGTTCATGAAGTCCATGTTCCCGCCGAAGTTGAGCTGGTAGGTGCGGTCGAGCTCCACCCCGCGATCTTCGTAGAGCCGGGCCAGGGTGCGGTGTACGATGGTGGCTCCCACCTGGCTCTTGATGTCGTCGCCCACCACCGGCACACCGGCGTCACTGAAGCGCTGGGCCCACTCTGGATCAGAGGCAATGAACACCGGGATGGCGTTAACAAAGGCCACACCGGCTTCTAGGCAGCACTCGGCGTAGTAGCGCTGGGCCTCCTCAGAGCCCACCGGCAGATAGGAGATGAGCACGTCGGCCCCGGACTCCCGCAGGGCCTCGGCCACGTCCACCGGCGCAGCCGGGGACTCCTCGCACTGGGTCCGGTAGAACTCGCCGAATCCGTCGAAGGTGGGGGCCCGCTGCACCCGCACTCCCAGCTCGGGAACATCGCAGAACTGCACGGTGTTGTTGGGAGCGGCGGCGATGGCCTTGCCCAGATCCAGCCCGACCTTGGAGGCGTCCACGTCGAAAGCCGCCACCGGCTCGACGTCGTTGATGTGGTAGCCCCCGAGCACCACGTGCATGAGGCCGGGAACATGGTCGTCGGGCTCGGCGTCGGCGTAGTAGTACAGCCCCTGCACCAAAGAGCTGGCGCAGTTGCCGATACCGGCGATGGCGATTCGGATGGGATTGCTCATTGTGATTGCCCTCCCTGGGGGAAGTCGGATCGATCTGTTTTGATCATCGGTCGCTTGATTCGGGACTCGTCCGGTTGTTGCGCTCGTCGGCGATCAGCCGGTCGAGCCAGGCCAAGTCGTGTACAAGGCGCTCCTGGTCTCTCTGGAACAAGGAGCGCACATAGGGATCGGTGGATTGCACGGGGTCGCGGCGGGCCATGGCTTGCAGGCTGACCAAATGGGCCCGGCGCAACTCGAACAGCGCCAGCCGCCGGTCGGAGGGCAAGAAACGGCAGAAGGCCAGCTGCAAGCGGAATCGGCGCTCGTTGTTGGCGTCTTCTTGGAGCAGCTCCAACAGGTAGAACTCGCCCGCCTCGGTGATGTGGTACACCTTGCGGGTCCGCCCTGATTTGGACTTGGTGCTGCGCTTCCGGCTGCGACGAGCGTGGCCCTCAGAAGTCTGCTCGTCGGCGATGAGGTCCGGGGCCACCGCGTCCGAGCTCACCCAACCGCGCCGCTCAAGCCGGGCCAAGGCGGGGTACAGTGCGCCGAAAGAGGTGGAGTATCCGCCGACCAGCGACTTGAGCCGCTTGTTCAGCTCATAGCCGTGGAGGTCGCCCTCCTTCAGCAGTCCGAGCACCGCGAGATCCAACATGGACTCGCGATTATATCGATTCGCTATATCGTTTCAACTTGTCGGTACGCTACGTCTGCCGAAAGCGTTTCAGCCATTAGCCGAACAAGGCGACAGAGAGGTCTTCTGGGCCGCGGATCGACCGGGGATCGTGGGAGTCGGGATTGGAGTTGGGCACGGTAACGGAGTGGTCGGTGATGAAATCCCGGTGATCGATGGCCCATCTGCCATCACGCCTGGACCACTGGTCTAGGTAGCGGCCGCGCGCAAAGATATCGGCCACCTCGGCCGCGTCCCCGAAGGGCAGCGTCCGCAGCGCAACGGTCACATAGGCCTCGCTGGCGGCTCGGCTGCCGTCCACCTGGATCAACACGTTGGTGATCTGATGGCTGTGGGTGGACATGGCGGCGTGGGCCGTCCACACCCAGTCCACGAACCTTCGGCCGGTTCCCTTGAAGATGTCCTCGCCGTAGTCGGCGGTTCCGTCGGCGTGCCACACCTCGTAGGCCGCGTCCTTGTCCATTCGGTCGAGTGCTCGGCAATAGCCGTAGATCACCTCGGTAATGGCCTGCTTGGCCACTAGCGCCTCTAGTGCGCCGGTGCTGATGGAGTCGCTCATGGCCCTATTGTCTATCGCGCGGGTGCCTCGGTGCTGATGAGACCAGTGGCGGCCCGGTTGTTTATCGTTTGGCCCATGTCTGATCTGATAATCCGCGGCGGCAACCTGATCGACGGCACCGGGTCGCCGGCCCGCCCCGCTGATGTGCGCATTACCGGCGGCATCGTGGCCGAGGTTGGGCCTGGTCTGGCCCGAGACGGCGAGGCTGAGCTGGACGCGGGCGGCTGTTACGTGACTCCTGGTTTCATCGACTCCCATACCCACCTGGATCCGTCCATGTTCTGGGACCGGGGTTGCGATCCCATGCCCCAGCACGGGGTGACCACCGCGCTTATCGGCAACTGCTCGCTGTCGCTGGCCCCGGCCAAGCCCGAGAGCCTCGACGAGCTCATCGATGTGTTCTGCTACATCGAAGACATGCCGGTGGCCGACTTCGAGTCGGGCATTCCTTGGTCTTGGGGGTCGTGGCGCCAGTACCGCGACGCCATGAACGAAGGAGGAATCGCCCTGAACATGGCCTCGCTGATCGGCCATTCCATGCTGCGGATATATGTGATGGGTGACGACGCCTGGACCCGGGAGGCCACTGCCGAAGAGATTTCGGCCATGGCCGCGGAGATGGCCGATGCCATGGCCGCGGGCTGCTACGGCTTCAGCACCTCCTTTTTCGACTTGGACCGCCGCAGCCGACCGGTTCCCAGCCGGCTGGCCTGCGATGCCGAGCTGGCTGCGCTGGCCGACGCGCTGGCCGCAGCAGGACATGGCTTGGTGGAGTTCATCCCCAACCTCACCGGTGACGATCCCCACGGCGATATCCGCCGCATGGCCGAAATCTTTGGCCCCCGAGGCGTGACCTCCATCTGGAATGGACTGCTGCACACCGATCTCAACCCCACACGCTCTGAGGAGTTCATGGCGCTGACCCAGGGGATCCGAGATGAGGGCTGCGACATGTGGCCCATCGCCTCTCCCCGCACCGTGGACTTCAACGTGAGCTGGGAGCAGACCATGGTGTTCATGATGCTGCCCAAGGGGTGGAACCAGATCATGGGGGCAACCGGTGAGGCCCGACGGGAGATGCTGGCCGATCCCGGCTGGAGGGATATCGCCCGCGCCGAGTGGGATGAAACCGAGAAGTCGCTGTTCCCCATCCACCGGCCCGACTACGTGCGGTTCACATCGGTGACCCGGCCCGACAACGAGCACTGGTTGGGGCGATCTCTGGCCGACTTGACCGCGGCCCGGGGCGGCCACCCCTCCGACGTATTCGCCGACTGGATCCTGGAGAACGACCTGGCGCCCGGAGTGGTGGCCATGGGGGTGAGCAACAGCGATACCGACGGGGTGGCCGAGATGATCTCCGACGACCGCTGTCTCATCAGCGCCTCCGACGCTGGGGCCCATGTGCAGATGATGTGCGCGGCGGGTGACACCACCCTGCTTTTGACCCGCCACGTGCGCGACCGGGGCGACCTCGAGTTGGAGCACGCGGTGTACGAGATCACCGGCCGCCAAGCCGAGATCATGGGATTCAACGACCGGGGCCGCCTTTTGCCCGGCTATGCCGGCGACGTGGCGGTGTTCGACTTGGACGAGCTCTCGTGGGACGCCGACGGCTTTGTGTCCGACCTGCCGTCGGGCGCTCCCCGCCTGCGCCGCCCGGCAGGCGGCTACCGGGCCACCGCGGTCAACGGAGTGCTCACCCAGGTGGATGGCTCGCTCACCGGCGCCAATCCCGGCTCTGTTCTCGACGCCAACACCCCGGCGCCCTGAGCTGCGGCGCGGCTGCCATCTTGAGGGGAAACAGCCTGCTCAGTAGTCCTGGCCCTTGGAGGCGTTGTGGTCGCCCCAGCCGCCGGGGATGCGGCCGTCCATGGTCACCGACCGCTCGGTGAACAGCCAGCGGCCGTCCACCACCCCGTAGCAGTCGATGTAGCGGCCCCAGTGGTCGAGGCCGTGCTCCATGATCACATGGTAGTAGCAGCGGCCTTTGGCCTCAGTGGGCGAGAGCACGTCGATCTGGTGGGTGGCGGTGTGGTGGCGTATGTATTTGGGGGTGCCGCCGCCGATGTCTGACAGGGTGCTTTGCGCTCCGGTGAAGATGGTGCGGATCTGGTCGATTCCGTGCTTGTCGGGCTGCGTCGGAGTTCGCATGACCGCCTCGGGGGCGAACAGATCCATCACCTGATCGAAGCGGCCCGAGTCGCCGTTGGCGTTGTACCGGGCTATCAGATCCCGGATCGATTCCCGAGCGATCAATTCCCACTGCTCCATGACCCGACGGTACATCTTCTTTCCGGCAAGCGGGCCATTAGGGTGCGGGCGTGAATATCGATGACATGACGCCGGTGCTGGTGGGGGTGGCGACGGCTGCTCAACGGGTAGACGATCCCACCGAGGCCAAAGAGGCGGTAGCGCTGATGGCTCAGGCGCTGGTCGCGGCGGCTGACGACGCCGGTGCCAGAGGGCTGTTGGGACGGCTCGACCAGGTGAGGGTCACCAAGGGGACGTGGGGCTATAGCGATCCGGCCCGCTGGGTGGCCGACGCGGCCGGGGCGACCCAGGCCCGCAGTTATCTGGCTGATGTGGGCATATTGCAGACCGCGGTTATGGGCGATGCGGCCGCGGCCATTGCGTCGGGGGCGGTTGACGCGGTGGCGGTGGTGGGCGGTGAGGCCAAGTACCGGGGTCTGCGGGCGTCGATCACCGGTATCGACGCTCCCGACACCGACCAAGCCGGGGCCGAGCCTGACGACTTCGTGACTCCCCACGGGATGATCATCAGTCGCCCTGAGATCGACACCGGGCTGGTGATGGCCACCCACCACTACTCCATGATCGAGAACGCCCGCCGGTTCGCCGACGGCCAGACCATAGATGAGCACCGCGACGAGGTGGCTGGGCTGTGGGCCCGATTCGCCCAGGTGGCCGCGGCCAATCCCGACGCCTGGTTGCAAGATGGCCTAGATGCCACCGCCATCGCCACTCCAGAAAACGGCAACCGGATGCTGGCCTGGCCCTACACCAAGTGGCACAACTCCCAGTGGAACGTGGACCAGGCCGCCGCGCTGATCCTCTGCTCAGCGGGCGCAGCCCGATCGCTGGGCATACCCACCGATCGTTGGGTATTCCCCTGGGCCGCGGCCGAGTCCAACCACATGGTGCCGGTGACCGAACGACCTGAACTGCATCGCAGCCCGGGCTTCGCCCATGCCGGCCGGGCCCTGGCCGAGCACGCGGGCATGGGCCCCAACCAGGCCGACCACATCGACCTCTACTCCTGTTTCCCCATTGCAGTGCGCACTCAGGCTCTGGAGCTGGGCCTCGGCTTAGACCGGGACCTGACCGTGACCGGGGGCATGACCTGGGCCGGCGGGCCGCTCAACAACTATGTGATCCAGGCCGCGGTGAAGATGGCCCAGGTGCTGCGAGCCGATCCCGGATCGACCGGGCTGCTGACCTCGATCAGCGGCATGATCACCAAGCAGGGGGCCAGCCTGTGGTCAGCCGACCCACCCGCCCAGCCGTTCGCCAACTTGGACGTGACCGACGCGGTGGCCGCCGAGCTTCATCCCAAGCCCTACCGGACCGGCGACGGGGAGCAGGCCACTGTGGTGTCCTATACCGTGATCTGGGGCCGGGAGGGCCCCGAGCGAGCGGTGGTCATCGGCGAGTTCCCCGACGGCGCCCGGACGCTACTCGTCTCCGCCGCCCCCGCTGTCATGGCCGCCGCCGTCTCCCGAGAGTTCTGCGGGCGCTTCGTCATCGCCGGTGCTGGCGGATCTTTCACGCCGATCGACTGAGCCGGGTGGGCTCTGCTCAGCGTTGTCGCCGGCATCGTTCTCGTTGCGGATCCACACAGTGCGCTGGGGGAAGGGGATCTCGATGCCGGCTTCGTCGAAGGCTTTCTTGATGCGGGCTCGCAGGATGCGACCGACTCCCCACTGCTCGCTGGGATCGGTTTTGACCACCAACCGGATGACCACGGCATCGTTGCCCAGTTCTTGAACGCCCCACACCGAGGGCTCCTCCAAGATGGTGGCGTCGGGGTTGTTCTCGCGCCAAAGCTCGTCGGCCGCCGCCTTCATGATCTCGCTGGCCTCATCGATGTCGGTGTCGTAGCTAACCCCGATGTCCAAGATGGCCCTCGACCAAAGCTGGGAGTGGTTGGCAGTGCGGTGGATCTCCCCGTTGGGCACGGTCCACACCACGCCGCTCACGTCCCGCAGGGTGGTGGTGCGCAGGCTGACTTTCTCGATGGTGCCCGACGTGTCGCCCACGTCCACCACGTCGCCCACCCCGAACTGGTCTTCGACCAAGATGAACATTCCGGCCAGGAAGTCCTTCACCAGCGATTGGGCCCCGAAACCCACCGCTAGGCCGGCGATACCGGCACCGGCGATCAGGGGCGCCAAGTCGATGCTGAGCTCGCTCAGGCACAACAGCGCGGCCACCGCCAGGATGAGCGCGGTAGCAAGACTTTTAAGTACCGCGGCGATGGTTTCGATTCTCTGGGCGCTGCGGGCTTGGCGCTCCTGGATCCTGCTGATGGCTTTGGTCGCCCGGGCGCCGAAGTCAAGCTTGCCGGCGCTCTCGAGCTGCTCCTCGGTGTCGGTCTCGTGTTGTCGCCCCAACCGGGCCACCGCCCGGTCGATCACCTTGTGGGCGATCTTCTTTGCGATCCAGGCCACCAGCAGGATGAGGATGATCCGCAGGGGCCGCTCCACCACCCACCCGATGATCTCGGCCAGCCGCTCGTTCTCGGTGTTGTCGAAAACCAACTCGCAGAAAAAGCCTGGATCGGGGCCGCAAGCATCGGTCACGGTGGCGGCAGGGACGACGGGAACCATCGGCTCAGCGTACCGGCGAGCGTTCTGTTTGGGTCAGTTCAGGCGTCGAGGGGGTTGTCGGGGGCGGCGTCTAGGAGGGCGCGGCCGAGTTCTAGGGCGGGACCGGGGCCGGCGAAGACGTGCTGGGTGCCGGCGTGGATGTCGCGGAACGCCCGTTGCAGGCCGCCGGAGCGGAGGGCGTCGGTGCCGGCCAGGAGGTAGGCCCGGCGCAGGATGTCGGCGCCTTCCTGGGTGACGAACACGGTGGCCTGACGGGTGAGGATCACGTCCATAGGATCGACGCTGCCGGTTTCAGCCACGTTGCGCTCGGCGGTGGCGAACGTCTCGTGGAGCCAGCCCCGGGCAGCCCGGAAGCGGGACTCCAACTCTCCGATCTCATGGATAAAACGGTCATTTTGGGCCAGCGGGGTGGCGTCGCCCATGCGGTGCTTGGAGCGGGCCACCGAGAGCAGTTCGTCGAGTCCCCGCTGCACCACTCCGATGGCGAATCCGGCGTGGCCGGCGGCGGTGAGCGGCATCACGCCCAGTTTGTAGAGGGGTCCGCCCCGGTACACGGTGAGATCGAACATGTCGAAGGTGGAGGTGGCCGGCACGTACACGTCTTCGAGGGTGTAGTCGTAGCTGGCGGTGGCCTGGAGGCCCATCACGTCCCAATTGCCGGTGATCTGGGCCTTCTCCACCGGGTAGATGGCGAACAGGAAGCGGGGGTCGACGCCCTCGGGCTCGGTGGTGAAAACCCCGGCGCCGGCCCACTGGGCGTGGTTGATGCCGCTGCCGAACGAGTAGCGGCCGTTGAGGCGGAAGCCGTCGCCGTCGGGGGTGGCGGTGCCGTTGGGGGCGAACTGCCCGGCCGACATGGGCACCCCGTCGGAGAACATGCGTTCGATGTGCTCGTCGGGGCACCAGGCCGCGAAATAAGCCGTGGCCGCACAGCTAGCCATCAGGCACCACCCCACCGAGCCGTCGGCCCGGGAGATCTCGGCCCAGATGTCGATGCACTCGTTGACCGGCAACTCGAGCCCGCCCACCGCATCGGGCACCATCACCTTGTGCAGCTCAGCATCCTCCAAGGCGCTGACCGTCTCCTGGGGTATGGGCAGCCCGTCGGTCTTGGCCGCGTTCTCGTCGATTAACGAGCGCAGCTCCCGAGCACGGTCAAGGTAAACGCTGGCCATGCCTCAAACCCTAGAAGCCAAGGCCAGCACAGGGGAACCCGCAGAAAACACATGAGCAACCTCAGCATCATCCCGGGTCCGTTGCTTGGTGAAAGAGACTCTTTTACCAAGTACACTGCCGAACATGGCCACCGTGTTGGAATTCCTTGTGTCGTCATCGGGACAGATGTCTCTCCCCGCTCAGGTCCGCCGCCGCTGGAACCTCAACGAGGGAGGCCCGGTCGATGTGCTCGATCTCGGATTCGGTGTGCTCACTGTGCCTCAGGGAGAGGGGCGGCACCTGCTTGGTGACTTGCTTAGCCGCGATGAGCACGCGGCCTTTGTGCGATCGCTGGATGATGATCCCGACCTTGCCACTACATGACCAATACGGTTCTCGACGACCATCTCCTCCGGGATCTGCTGGCGGGTGAGGCAAGCGGCGAGTTGCATCAGATGCTGGCCGACCATCAGCCGGCGACGACCAACATGTACCTCCTGCGGCTGTGCCGGAGCGTGGTGTCTGCTGCCGGTGGGACGCTCACAGGCTCATGGTCGGCCAGCGCCCGTCGGGCACTGGGCCAACAGCTCCTCGCCCTTCCCGAAGACATCGAGGTCGTCCCAATGCGAAGCCTTGCCTTCCGGATGGCCGAGCTTGCCGACGCCCACCGACTTTCAAGCCTTGGAGCTGAGGCGGTGGCAGCCGCGGAGCATTTTGGGGGTCCACTCTGTGTTTGGGTTGGAGATGACGGCCCGGGCATTCGGGCGGCAATGGCCGATCTCGCTGGCGACTATCGCACGATTGCTCGCTGAACAGAGAAGAGCTTGGCGGTAGGGTCGGTGGGGTGGACCGGGTGCTCTCGTTTTCGGGCGGGACGGTGCCGGTGTCGGAGATCGCCTGGCGCTTTGATCCTTCGGGTGGACCGGGGGGCCAGCATGCCAATCGGGCGAATACCCGGGTAGAGGCGACGATCGATCTTGGCGCGGCTGGCGACATGGCTCCCGAAGTCCGCCAGCAGCTGATCGACCGACTGGGCAACGAATTGCGAGTGGTGGTTGACGAAACCCGATCTCAGGCCCGCAACCGCGAGATCGCCCTCGACCGACTGGAGGAGCGCCTTCGCCGCGGGATGGTGACCGCCAAGCCCCGCAAGGCGACCCGCCCGTCACGACGGGCTCGACGGCGACGCCTCGACGAAAAGCGCCGTCGAGCCGAGACCAAGCGGGGCCGAGCCCGAATCGACCCATCCAGCTTTGACCGGTAGCCGCGTTTGATGACTGCCGATGCCGATCGATGCCTGAACGAGTTCAATTCCAGTGCCGTCCGTCTCGACCGCCATTTCACCGTCGTTTCAGAGCTCGGGGTTTTGCGTACCCCGTGGAAGGTCAGGGGACGTCGATGCTGCTATGCGGAGGTGTCAGATGCAAGGAGGTAGCGGGCGGTTCGGCGTTGGCCAGTCATGCGGAGTGCGCCTTCAGCGGCCAATCGTCGTAGCAGGCGAGAGGCTTGGTCTGGGGAAAGTCTACAGAGCTCGGCCGCTTCACTCCTCCCGATAGACCCGTGCTCAGCGGTGTGGGTCAGCACCATTTGTTCTTGTTGGATTGGCGTGAATCCGCGACTGCGCACATATGCGGCTGGCTCACCGATTTCTCGATAGAGCTCAGCAGCCAGGTGATAGGTGCGCCCTCTGCCCTCGCCGCGGGCCTCGAGCAGTCCTCGCTCGACCAGATTGTTTAGTGCTGCTCGTGCTTCGGCGACTGCGATATGCAATAGCTCGGCAGCGCGCTCTGAAGCAATCCGACTTTCAGAGCGCACTTCATGGAGAACTTGGAGAGTTCGAAGGTCTAGGACGTTGTCATCACGCGCCGCGGCCGCTGCGAAGACTGCGAGTTCTCGATCAGCAGCCCCGCCCGGAACCCGTACCTCAACCCATGCTCGATTTGAACGTGAGTAGTCGGGTTGTGGTCGCCCGAGAACTAGCTGGTGGCGGTAGACGCGATTGATGCCCCGGCTAGTGCGTTCAACGAGTCCGGCTCGCTTGAAGGCGTCGGCGATCAGGGGGTTTCGTGCTTGCGGTGGCGCGGTGAGGAGGTTGTTGATTGTGATGCCTTCGGGAAATCCACCCGGGCTGCTGATTGAGAGCGTTGTGTCTTCAACGGCTACGCGGATTTGACCGTTTTGGGAGTAGTCGCGGTGAACGAGGGCGTTGGCAATCAGCTCTCGGATCGCGACCTCGGAGAATCGGGGAAGGCCTAGCCGGAAAAGCCCGTCTTGAACTTCTTCTTCAGGGTTATAGGGCATCACCGCTTCGACCAACTCGAGCATGGCTCTGATCAGTGGTGCTCGCAGGTTGCGGTTGGCCAGAACGGCGTCATGGGAGTCAAGCGCCTGGAAGATGGCAGCGTGGGTGGGAGCAAAAGCATCAAGCACGGTTGGAGTGCCGAACAAGAGGGCTGCACCTAGTGTCGGAGTATCGCTGACAGATAGAAACCCAAGGGCAGACAACAGATCGTTGGCGGAGAGGTTTGCGAGGACCGAATCTCCGCCGCTTGCTGCAAGGTTGCGAAAGCGGTCAAGTTCCGCGGGGTCCAGATCTTCAACAGAGAGATTGGCGAGAGGGAAGGTCGAAATGTCATGCGCCCCCAGCGCACTGGCTCGGGTCTGGATCTCATGAGGGGACATGGGCAGGCATTCGGGTTTTCCGTGCACATCGGTAGCCCTGCGCAAATAGCGGCCCGAGGTCGTCGCGACAACCCTTGACGCCTTGGGCACGTTTATAGCCACGACATCGTTGCTGCCGAGCTGTACAACGCTGACCTCGACTCCAAGAGAAGGCGTGGTCTTGTTGGAGACGAGGGCCACAATCCGCTGGCTATGCGTCGTATTGCCATGTCGGGGTTGGGCACCGATGACATCCCGGTTGTCACTGACGCCGATGAGGAGCCATCCACCGTCGCCGTTGGCAAGGCAAACGACGGCCTCAACGAGTTCGTCGTCGTTTGCGTCGCTCTTGAATTCGACGGTGTATGTCTCTCCTGCTGCGATAATTTTCTCTAGGTCGCTGGGCCCCACAGAGAAACTATAACGCAGTCTTTACGAATTAGAAAAACAGAATAAAAGTGCGTATAGTTTTGTAAACCGTCGTAAAACTCCGCTCTTGGCTAGACGCCGGCGGTTTGGCGGGTGGGGAGGCCGAGAATCTCTACGGCTTGGGTGGAGGTGGCCACGGGGCGGCCCATGTCGGCGGCTAGGGCGGCGACTTCGGCCACCAAGACGTGGTTAGGCCGGGGGCGGTCGCCGGCGTAGTCCTCGTGGCCCACTCGGAGGTGGCCGCCGTGTTCCAGAGCGAGCTGGGGGATCGGGGATTCGATGAGGTCGCCGCCCACCACCGCGGCGAACCAGGGCAGGTCGCAGCCGACCAGTTCCAGCATCTCCAGATAGGCGTCCAGCGCCTTCTCGGTGGGGGGCAGACCGAAGCTGACGCTGTCGCCGATAGCGAAGTAGCCGCCCGGCCCGCCGAAGTA
The DNA here is from genome assembly GCF_965208475.1 of Candidatus Poriferisocius sp. Classification (GTDB taxonomy): domain Bacteria; phylum Actinomycetota; class Acidimicrobiia; order Acidimicrobiales; family Bin134; genus Poriferisocius. The sequence continues at coordinate 3,240,526 of NZ_OZ242338.1, forward strand.
GAACTTCACGAACGAACCGGGGGTGAGCTGGCCGTAGCGCCAATACGATAGCACGTTGCGGAGGAATCCGGGCTCGAAGATGGCGAAGTGCATGCCCAGGCCCAGCCGGTTGCACTGCTCGATGGCCACTTCCATGTCGGCGAAAGAGTTGACATAAACGAAGCTGTCGGGGTCGGGCAGCCCGTTGGCGCCGGCCTTGCCCAAAATCATGGAACCGGGGTCGATGAACCCCAGACGTTGCAATCCCCCTTCGGCCAGGTAGTCCAAGTGGCCGAGCTTCTCTGCCATGTTCTGGCCCCAGCCCAGCGTGGGCAGCACCAGCACGTCGGGGTCGGCGGCTGCCCACGGCTCGAAGGTGGCCCGGTACTCGGCGGCGGCCTCGGCGGCCGGCACCCGCATGTTGGCGATGTGGCAGTGGATGATGGTGGCCCCAGCTTCGATGCAGGCCAACCCCTCGTCGATCAGCTCCTCCCGGCTGATGGGCACATGGGGGTTGCGGTCCCGGGTGGTGGTGCCGTTCAGGGCCACTTCGATGATGACGGGCTTGGTGTCCATGGCCTGAGAGTACCGTCGTGACCAGTGGGGGAGACTAGCGACGCCGACAGATGCCGAGCGGCAATCGGATGATCGGTCTGGACCAGTGAGCCGGGAATGGAAGGCGTTGTGGCTGGTGTCGCTGGCTTCAGCGGCCAGTTCCCTGGACGTGACTTTGATGTTCGTGGCCTATCCGGAGATCCTCGACACGTTCAACGACACCCCGGCCACCCAGGTGTCGTGGGTCATCAGCGGATACAACATCATGGTGGCCGCCCTGCTCATTCCGGCCGGGCGACTGGCCGACCGTTTCGGCCACCGGAGGGTGTTCTTGTGGGCCATCGCCATCTTCATGACCGGTTCAATGGCGGTGGGCCTGGCGCCCAACGCTCCGTTCATGATTGCGGCCCGGTGCTACCAGGCCTTCGGCGGCTCCAGCCTCATCACCTCGGGATTGGCCTTGGTGATGACCACCCTCGGCCCGCAGCGCCGGGCGGTGGCGGTGGGGGTGTGGGCCACGGTGGCCGGGGTGGTGGCCTCGCTGGCCCCCTCGCTAGGAGCGGTGGCCATTGAGTTCGTCTCTTGGCGGGCAGGGTTTTTCATCATGATCCCGGTAGGGGCGGCGACACTGGTCCGTCGCAACCTCATTCCCGAGTCGGCGGTGGACGCCGATGTCGAGTTGCCCGACATGGTCGGGGTGGTGCTGGCCGGTCTCAGCACCGCCGCGCTGGTGCTGGGCATCGTGCAGTTCAACGAGTGGGGGTCGGATGACCCCCGGGTGATCGGGGCGCTGGCGGCCGCGGCGGCAGGGCTGGCCCTCTTCTTGGTCCGATGTCATCGACATCCGGCGCCGGTAATCGACCTTGCGTTGTTCCGAAATCGAGTGTTCGCATCCACCGCGGCGGCGGCCGCGTTGGTCGGTTTGGCGTTCTACGGGCTGTTCCTGTCGCTGGTGCAGTTTCTGCGAGGACCTTGGGAATACTCCACGTTGGCGGCTGGACTGCTGCTCACTCCGCTCACCGCGGTGACCAGCATTATGGGCTACGCCTCCGGCCGGTTGATGGAGCGATTTGGCCACCGGGTGGTGATGGTGCCCGCGGCGGGTTGCATTACCGCGGGTTGTGTGTGGATGGCAGCGATGGCCGGGTTGGACCGGGAGTTGGCCCTGGTGTGGTTTCCCGCGGTTTTGGTGATGGGGCTGGGGATTGGGACTGTTTTTCCTGGGGTCAACAGCGCCATCGCCCACGGCCTCGCCCCCGGTCAACTCGGACTGGCGGCCGGCACCGTGCAAACCGTCATCCGCATCGGTGGTGCGGTGGGAGTGGCCGTGGGGGTGGCTGTGGTCGGGGGTGGGGATTTCGATGACTATGACACGTTCTTCATTTTCCTAGCCGCCTCAGCAGGACTGGCCGGTATGGCCGCATTAGGCATGGCAACGGGCAATAAAGAAAATTGAGTGGAATACCCTCAACTTTTGGCGGTTGTCCATAGAAGAGATAGAGAATTGAGGCAGAGCGAGGAGCACGCCCATGCTTGACCCCAACCGTTGGACGTTGAAGACCAGGGAGGCCTTCAACGACGCCACCGCCATGGCCCAGTCGAAGAGCCATCCTGAGGTGACCCCAAACCACCTGCTGCTGGCCCTCATCGGCCAAACCGACGGCGTGGTGCTGCCGGTGTTGCAGCGCACAGGGGTGGCGCTACCCGACCTGCGGGACCAGACGGAGGCAGCTCTCGGCCAGTTGCCGTCGGCCTATGGAACCGAGGTGCGCACCGCCCGGGATCTGGTCAAGACCATGGAGACCGCCGACGCCGCCCGAACCGAATTGGGTGACGAGTACCTGTCAACCGAGCACCTGATTTTGGCCATGGCCGACCGGGTGGGGGTGGGCCGCAACCGCTTGCTGGAGGCGGTGGCCGAAGTGCGGGGATCGCACCGAGTGACTTCGACCACCCCCGAGGATTCCTACCAAGCGCTGGAGAAGTACGGGCGCGACCTCACGGTATTGGCCCGCGACGGCAAGCTCGACCCGGTGATCGGCCGAGACGAGGAGATCCGCCGCACCATTCAGGTGCTGAGCCGCCGCACCAAGAACAACCCGGTGCTGATCGGCGAGCCCGGCGTGGGCAAGACCGCCATCGTGGAGGGACTGGCCCTGCGGATCGCCGATGGAGACGTGCCCGAGGGGCTTAAGAACAAGCGGCTGGTGGCGCTGGACATGTCGGCCATGGTGGCCGGGGCCAAGTACCGAGGTGAGTTCGAGGAGCGGCTCAAGGCGGTGCTGAAGGAGATCACCGATGCCGATGGCGAGGTGGTCACGTTCATGGACGAACTCCACACCATCGTGGGCGCCGGCGCGGCTGAGGGGGCCATGGACGCTGGCAACATGATCAAGCCCATGCTGGCCCGAGGCGAGCTGCGCATGATCGGCGCCACCACGCTGGACGAGTTCCGCACCCACATCGAGAAGGACGCCGCCCTGGAGCGCCGCTTCCAACAGGTGTACGTGGGCGAGCCGTCGGTGGAGGACGCAGTGGCCATCTTGCGTGGGCTCAAGGAGCGCTACGAAGTCCATCATGGGGTTCGCATCCAAGACGCCGCTTTGGTCTCGGCTGCCGTGCTCTCCGACCGCTATGTGAGCGGGCGGTTCCTGCCCGACAAGGCCATCGACCTAGTGGACGAGGCTGCGTCCATGCTCCGCATCGAGATCGACTCCATGCCCACCGAGATCGACGTGGTGGACCGCCGCATCCGCCAGCTGGAGATCGAGCAGGTGGCGCTGGCCAAGGAGTCCGACGCGGCATCGGCCGAGCGTTTGGGGGCTCTGGAAGAGGAATTGGCCAACCTGCGAGAGGAACTGGCCGGCATGCAGGCCCACTGGCAGTCGGAGAAGGAGGCCATCGGCGCCATCCGAGCGCTGAAAGAAGAGCATGACGCCCTTAGCACCGCCCTTGATCGGGAAACCGACCTGGAGCGGGCCGCCGAGATCCGCTTCGGCAAGCTTCCCGACTTGGAGCGCCAGATCGCCAAAGCCGACGAGCGGCTGGCGGAGCTTCAGGCCGACCGACGGATGCTGAAGGAGGAAGTCGACCCCGACGACGTGGCCGAGGTGGTGTCCCGCTGGACCGGAGTGCCGGCTGCCCGCCTGATGGAAGGCGAGACCGAGAAGCTGCTGCGCCTGGAATCGGTGCTCGGCCAGCGGGTTGTCGGCCAAGCCGAGCCGGTGCATCTGGTGGCCTCGGCCATCCGCCGCAGCCGGGCCGGGCTGTCTGACCCCAACCGGCCCATCGGAACGTTCCTGTTCATCGGCCCCACCGGAGTGGGGAAAACCGAGCTGGCCCGCACGCTGGCCGACTTCTTGTTCGACGATGAGCGGGCCATGGTCCGCATCGACATGTCGGAGTACATGGAGCGCCATAGCGTGTCCCGCCTCATCGGCGCACCCCCCGGCTATGTCGGGTTCGACGAAGGGGGCCAGCTCACCGAAGCGGTGCGGCGGCGCCCCTACGCGGTGGTGCTGCTGGACGAGATCGAAAAGGCCCATCCAGAAGTATTCAACGTTCTCCTGCAACTGATGGACGACGGCCGGCTGACCGACGGGCAGGGGCGCACGGTGAACTTCACCAACGCGGTGCTGATCATGACGTCCAACCTCGCGGTTGACCCCAAGGAGTACTTCCGCCCCGAGTTCGTGAACCGCATCGACGACATCGTGACGTTCGGCGAGCTGAGGCCCGAGCACTTGGGCCAGATCGTCGATCTCCAAATCGATCGCTTGGCCGATCGCTTGGCCGACCGGCGCATCCATCTGGAGGTGGCCCACGAGGTGAGGGCCAAGCTGGCTGCCGACGGCTACGACCCGGCTTTTGGGGCCCGCCCCCTCAAACGGTTGGTCCAGCGGGAGCTGGCCGACCGCTTGGCCGAGGCCGTTCTCAGCGGGACGATCGCCGAGGGCTCTACCGCCACCGCCGGTCTGGATGCCGCCGGTGAGATCGCCTTCGTCTGAATCGGGGCTGCTTTCGGCATTTCTTATGGGTGCTGATTCGTATATTTTCTTGCGGTGCCTGATTCCAGCCTTTGCGGAGGCGCGTTGAACCGCGCTGGCAAGGTGATAGCAATGGTTGCGGCCGGCCTGCTGACGCTGGCCCTTGGCATTGGCGGATTGAGCGCGCAGAGCCCCGCTGATACCGCGTTTACCCCGGCAGACATCGAGGTGCGCGACAATCTGATTGCCGCCCAGGAATCGCTGCTCAACGTGGCTCGCTGCCGATTCGGCGTAGATCTGATGGCAGTGCGGGGCGGCTGTGCCGGCGATCATCCCATCGAGGGGATTTCCCGGCCCGGGCCGTTCGAAGGCGCCCCCAGCCTGGTGGACATCGAGGTGCGCGACGAGCTGATCGCAGTCCAAGAATCAGTGCTCAACACGTACCGCTGTCGCTACGGCATAGATACCCTTGCAGTGCCAGGGGGTTGCGAGCACCATGCCAAGGGGGCTTCGGCTTCTCAATCTCCCGGCGAGCTCATGTCGGCCAGCGAGGCCATTGCCGCCGGAGGCCTTCCTAGGGGGATCATCACCCCAACCGGTGTGACCGTTTCGGTGGTTGGGCGTGACGGCGACAGCTACAGGGTGGTCACTCCCTGCGGGAACTTGGCCACCGTCGGCAATGGGCAGCCTCTGCGGGGCGTGAGGGTGGTGATCGACCCCGGCCATGGGGGTGCTTTCGACATCGGCTCTTACGGGCCGAACGGATTGGCAGAAAAGGATCTCAACTTGACCCTCAGCCAGGCGGTGCTGGACGAGCTGGCCGGCCGCGGCATTATGGCCTCAACAACCCGAACCGGCGACTACGACACCCAGCTCTCGGTTCGCGCTGATTTTGCCGACGCACTGGGAGCCGAGGCTCTGGTCTCGCTCCACCACAACGGCCCCACCTACGCCACCGGATCAACTCCGGGCACCGAGGTGTTTGTGCAATCGGACTCGCAGCATGTGGCCCGCGTCGACTCCGCCCGCCTGGGAGGGCTGCTGCACGCCGAGATAACCGAGGCCCTGAGCCGATTCAAGAACGTGCGATGGAGCCGTGTGTCCAACGCAGGTGTGCTGCGGGTGCTGGTGCCTGCCGGCCGTGACGCCTACGGGATCATCCGCCGCCCCAATCTGCCCTCCGTGCTGGTGGAATACGGATATCTGACCAACCCCTCCGAAGCCGCACTATTTGCCACCGCCGAGTACAACAGCGTGTCCGCCAAGGCCACGGCCAACGCCATCGAGGCATATCTGAACACCACCCGGACCGGTACCGAGGTCAAATCACAGCCCCGGATATACACCCCGCAAGACGCGCCTTCACGCTGCACCGAAGTGGAGTTGGAATAGCGCGGGCTAGGCCGCGGCCGCTTCTGCCGGGTTGCCTCGGCCGGCCTATTACTCGTCTTCGAACTCAAGGCCGAGTTCGGCGGCAACGGTGCGAAGCGCGGTGTAGGCCTGGGCGCTGGCCGGCCAGCCGGCGTAGTGGGCTAGGTGTACTACCCACTCGGCCAGCTCGTCGGTGGTGAGATCGCCCGCTTCGAGGGCCGGCTTCATGTGGAAGGGCAGGATGGCGCCGTTGCCGGTGGCGGCGATGGCGGTCAGCGTGGTGAGGCGACGCTCCCTGCGTCCTAGGCGGGGACGGGCCCACACGTCGGAGAACACCCGCTTGGTGAACCGGAGATACAGGTCGTCGTGGTCGGGGGGATCGTCCAGCATGATGTTGTTCCAGGCGACACGATCGGCTTCTTTGTTGTCCATCAGGGCAGCGTAGGCTGTCGCGGTGCAGATCGCCTTCATCCGCCACGGGCAGCCCGAACGAGAGTGGAATACCGACAAGGTTGCCAATCCCGGCCTCAGCGAGCTGGGTAAGTGGCAGGCCGAGCGGCTGGCCGACTGGCTGGAGCACGAGCCCTTCGATCACATCATCTCCAGCACCAAACGGCGGGCCATCGAGACCATCGAGCCGCTGGCCGCCCGTTTGGGCATGGGCATCGAGCTCGAAGAGGACTTCACCGAGATCGACCGCAACTCCAAGGTGTACCTCCCCACCGAGCTGCTGGCCACTGAGGGCGGGGAGTACTACGAGGCCATCCGGGCCGGGGACCATGCCGCCATCGGCTGGGATACTCCCGAGGAGTTCCACAAGCGGGTGATGGCCGCCTTCGAGCGATTGTGCGAGGCCCACCCCGGCCAGCACATAGCGGTGGCCTGCCACGGCGGGGTGATCAACCGGGTGGTGTCAGAGCTGGTGATGGCGTCGGAGCGGGTCCACCTCCATGTGTCCTACACCGGCATCTGCCGATTGTGGGTGGACGACGACCGCCGAATGCTGATGAGCATGAACGAGACCGGCCACTGCTGCGCCGCCCGCACCGGCGTCACCGGCTCTATGCGCGACGGGGTGGTAGTAGCCCCTCAGTACTAGAGGCTCGCTAGTCGCGGCGAGTCTCCTGGAGAACGCCTAGGATTTCTGCGTGCATCGGTTGCCGAGTACAGCGGCGTCGTTGTCACCTGCTCTCGCATTGTTGGCGTTGATCATGGTGGGAGCGTTGTTGACTGCGTGCGGCGGAGGGGACGAGTCTGTTCCGAGCGCAGAAGTGGCTACTGCTCCACCTGCTTCTTCCCCGACTGAGGTGGTTCCTACTGCGACGATGTCGGCCACACCTGAGGCTGTGGTGGGGGATCGCGCCGAACCGGAGCCGACCCCAGAACCCACGGTGGTCGCCATCCCGGCTGAGCAGCCGACTAGCAAACCGACGCCGGTTGCCGATGACGTGCAGGAGTCTGAAAGCGAGGAAACAGCCTTGCTCCCGCCAGTCCCGACTCCGGCGGCCAGCACGGTTAGCGAGCTGCTGGCATTGGGGCGTCCCCTGGTAATCGGCCACGCCGGCGGTGACCGCTCATGGCCCCACTCCACCATGTATGCCTTCTCCCAGGCGGCCTACGCGGGTGTGGACGTGCTGGAGATGGACTTGCAGATGACGGCCGACCGAGTGTTGGTGGTTCATCACGACGACACGGTCGATCGCACGACCGAGGGAACCGGACGGGTCAGGGACATGACCTATGAGGAGCTTCAGGCGCTCGACAACGGCTATTGGTGGTCGGAGGAGTGGCCCAGCCACGACCTTGCTCCCGAGGCCTACACCTATCGGGGCATTCGCACTGGTGACATTGCTGCGCCCGACGGGTATGGCCCCGACGACTTCCGGATCGAGACATTCCGAGCGGTAGCAGAGGCGTTTCCCGAGCACGTGCTGGACGTGGAGATCAAGACCCCCGCAGGCGACGACGGTGAAGACGACATCGACTTCATTCTCGAGATGGCAGCAGTGCTGGCCGCCGATATAGAGGAGTTGGGCCGCACCGACTCGGTGGTGGTGGTCTCGTTCAGGGACGAGGCGCTGGTCGGGTTCCGAGAGCTGGCCCCCGAGGTGGTTACCAGCCCCGGCCAGGATGCCCTGCCGGCGTGGGCCTTTGCGTCGGTCCCCCTACACCCCAACGACCTCATCTTGCAGGTGCCCCCCTCCTTCAGTGGCCTCGACGTGCTAACCCCCGACCTGCTGGGCAAAGCCGCCGACGAAGGCCTAGCGGTATGGGTGTGGCCCAACGAGGACTATCAAGAACACCCCGACTACTACGCCGAGCTCATCGATTTGCCGGTGGACGGTGTCATCGCCGGCCGTCCTGCCGAAGCGGTGGAGCGTTTCCGAGCGGATGGCGACATCCCCTGATTCAACATTTGAACGTCGGCTTGCCAGCACCCCATTAGGTGTGACTGTTGGAAGCCCATCTCAGTGTTGATGGCCAGCATGGCGGCGTTGCTCTCGGCGTTGCCGGTGCGCAGTGTGGCTACTTCGGGGGCTTCGGCGCGCAGCCGCCTCCACATTGCCGCCTTCATCCAGCGTCCGATGCCCCGGCCCCGGTAGGCGGGCAGCACGACCGTGTTCCACTGCCATGCGAAGGCAGGTCGGAAGCGGTTGAAGAAAATCTCGGTGGCGCCCGCGGCCGACCCGTCAGCACAGACGGCCAATATGCCCAGATAGTCGATACCTGAGGCGTCGCGGGCGTCGAAGTCGGCTCGAAGAGTGACCGCGTCGTAGACGGTATCTGCGATCTCGAGGTCGTCGGTGGGGGCATCGTTCATAGCGTTGGCGGTGGCAACGAGCGCGTCGATGTGCTCGTCGGGGCAGCGGCCCTTCCAGTGCACTAGTCCGTAGTCGTCGGGAGCGGCGTCGATCCAATGGCTCATCAGGTCGGCGTCCACCGAGGCCAGGTCCAAATCGGACTCCTGCTCGGTGGAGCGCAACTCGGCTCCCAGCCCGGTCCAGAATGCATCAGCTTCGGGCGTGCAGTCGCCCCAGGCGATGACCGAGGCTCGGCCATCGGCTAGTGCCATTTTCAGCAGTTCGCTCAACACCGTCGTTGACGCGTCGCTGTGGACTGGAGTTATCTCCACGATTGCCAATGTCGCGTTGGCGGGATCGCAGGGAAGTTCCAAGTGGCCAATGGCGACGGCTCCTACGTCGTCGAACGCCACAATGCGCTCGTGGCGGGCGTTCTCGCTGGCGTTGTCGTCAAACGTGGCCCGCAACTCGCCGGCTGGGGTTACGGGAATCCCCGGGTCGCGGGCGCAGTCCAGCCTCTGCTGAAGTTCCAGGGCGGCCTCGAAGTGGATCCGATCAAGCTCCCGGGCGTTTAGGAACTTCATGATCGGAGCATAAGGGTGGGAATGGACAATGCCTCCGAGGTCAGCGGAGTGCGAGGTGTTCCCAGCTCTGGGCGAGATCGTCGAACCAACCTTGGGCTCGGTCCATGCGCCAGCAGAACAGGGACATGACCACGTTGATGGTGGTGGCGCCGGCAGCAACCCATCGGGGGGCGGCGTCCATGCTGGGCCGGATTGACGGGCGGCCGTTTTCGTCGGTCACGGCGTCGATGTCGCCCTGGATGCCGAACCCGTCGAGGTTGCGGCCGGCGGCGGCTAGGGCGTCTTGGAGTGTGTGTACTCCGTCGGCCAACTCTTGGAGGTCGGCATAGGGGGGCGGGATCCAGCCGTCGGCGTGCTGGACGAGACGGGCCAGATTGTTGGGGTGCAGGGCACCGGCCACCCAGATGGGGATGCCACCGGGCTGGGCGGGCTTGGGCTCGCACCAGATGTTGTCGAAGTTGACGGTGGCTGAGTGATACGAGGCGGGGGAGTCTCGCCACAGCGATTGGCAAGCCGCGATGGTGTCGGTGAGGCGCTGGCCCCGCTGGTTCCAGGGGATGCCGGCGGCTTCGTACTCCTCGCGCTGCCAGCCGGTGCCCACGCCCACCTCCATGCGGCCCTGCGACAGCACGTCCATGGTTGCCAGAGTCTTGGCCAGCACCGCGGCAGGGCGCAGGGGAGCGATGAGGATCTTGGTGCTGAACCGAAGCTGTGAGGTGACGGCGGCCATGTGGGCTATGGAGGCCAGGGGTTCGAGCCAGGCAGTGTCGGGGGGGAAGGGGAAGGGGCCGTAGGGGTAGCGGTCGGTGTGTTCGCCCATGACTACGTGGTCGGTGAGCATTATGCGGTCGACTCCGGCTTGTTCGGCCATCTGGGCGAGGTCGGCGATCTGGTGAAAGTTGTTGTCTCGGAAGATGGGGCCGAACGACGGAAGGGTTACTGACAGCGTGGCCATGCCCTTATTCTGATCGAATGCTCACAGGCGGGACGTTTTGGGGGATGGTGGAGAGGCGGGCGGAGTTGACGCCCGACGCTCCGATGATTGTTGATGATCGGGATCGGGTGCTTTCGTTTGGGGGGTATCGGGAATCGGCGTTGTGGGTGGCGGCGGGGTTGGTTGAGTTGGGGGCGGGGGCGGGGGTTTCGGTTTCTTGGCAGTTGCCGACTTGGACTTCGACGCTGGTGTTGCAGGCGGCGTTGGCCCGGTTGGGGGCGGTGCAGAATCCGATCATCCCGGTTTATCGGGAGCGAGAGGTGGGGTTTTGCATTCGGCAGACGGGGGCGCAGTTGTTCTTGGTGCCGTCGGTGTGGCGGGGGTTCGACTACCAGGCCATGGCGGAGGGGATTGCCATCGAGGTCGACGGGCTGGACGTTGTGGTGTGCGATGGAGAACTGCCCACCGGGGATCCGTCGGTGCTGGACGACATTCCTGCCCCGCAGGACGCCGAGGAAATCCGGTGGGTGTATTACACGTCGGGCACAACGTCGAACCCCAAGGGTGCTCGTCATTGCGATACCTCGGTGATGGCGTCGGGGATTGCCATGGTGGAGCGCCAGCACGTCACGGCCGACGACAAGTTCGGGCTGGCCTTTCCGTTTGCCCACATCGGCGGAGTGTCCAACCTGTCGGTGTCGTTGAGCTCGGGCTGCACCCTGGTGATCGCCGAGACGTTCGACCCGGCGGGGACCACTGCGTTGTTCGCCCGCCACGGCGTCACCCTGGTGGGCGGGGGTCCGGCCTTTTTCATGGCGTTCTTGGCCGAGCAGCGCAAGCAGCCCGGTGAGCCGATCCTGCCTCAGCTCCGGCTCTGCTCGGGGGGAGGAGCCCCTATGCCTGGGTCTCAGCATTACGAGGTGATGGCCGAGATGGGCGGGCAGGGGTGCGGCCACGCCTGGGGTATGACCGAGGCGCCGATCATCGCCCAGAACACTCCTGACGACCCCGACGAGAAGCTGGCGGAGACCGAGGGCCGACCGCTGGCCGGGGCGGAGATCAAGGTGGTGGGCTTCGACGGCGGCCCGGCCGAGGTCGGCGTAGAGGGGGAGTTGTGGATCAGGGGGCCCATGGTGTGTCGGGGCTACATGGACGAGGCGCTGACCGCCGCCTCGTTCGACGGGGACTGGTTCCACACCGGCGATGTGGGTCGTCTGGACGCCGACGGGTACGTGACGCTCACCGGCCGAGTGAAAGACATCATCATCCGCAAAGGGGAGAACATCTCGGCCACCGAGATCGAGGACCTGCTGTTCGCCCACCCCAAGGTGTTGGACGCCGGGGTGATCGGCCTGCCCGACGAAGAGCGAGGCGAGCGAGTGTGCGCGGTAGTGGAGCTGGCTACTGGAGCAGACGGCCTTACTTTGGCCGAGGTGGGGGGCCACTTCCGGTCGTCAGGGATCATGCCCCAGAAGATCCCCGAGCAGCTAGAGATCGTGGACTCGCTGCCCCGCAATGCGACCGGGAAGGTGCTGAAGCACGAGCTGCGGGCTCAGTTCAGCGACTAGAGCACCTGCTTGATTCCGTGGATGGTTAGGCCGGCTAGGGCGCCTATGAGAGTGCCGTTGATGCGGATGAACTGGAGGTCGCGGCCTACTCGGCGTTCGATGCGGGTGCTGGTGTCGTCGGCGTCCCAGCGGGCCACGGTGGTGCCGATCACGTTGGCCACCTCGGCTTGGGCATGACGGGCCAGCAAGCTCATTGCCGAGACGAGCCACCTGTCGACCCGGTTCTGAAGGGTGGATTCGGATTGCAACGACTGTCCGACTCGGACCAGGGCGGCCTCTACCCGGGTGCCTAGTGCCGAATTTGCTTGGAGTCGTTGGCTGTAGCTTCGCAGTCCGGCGTCGATGCGCAGGCGCAACTCGTGCTCGGGATCGTCGGCCATATCGGCCAGCACTCCGCGCACCCCCCGATGGAGTCGGTTGAAGATGTGGTGGTCGAGCACCTTGGGGGTATAGATGGGGGCTTCTTCGACGATGCGGTCCCTCAGTACGTCGTGGTTGTCCACCAGGAAGCGGTCGGCCCGCTCCACGGCGGCGTCCACCATGGAGCGGTGGTGCCCGCCGTCCACCAGCGATTCCAGCAGGCGGCCCACGGCGGGAGCCGATACCAGCCCAGTGTCTCCCTCGGCAGCTAGCCATCGCCCCAGAGCCTCGGCGGGCGCCCGATCGGCCACCCAGCGGGCCAGGTCGTCGGGGTCGAAGAAGTTGTCCTGCACGAACTCGCCCAGGCTGGCGCCGATGGCGTCTTTGCGCCGGGGGATGATGGCGGTGTGGGGGATGGGGATGCCCAGGGGGTGTTTGAACAGGGCGGTCACTGCAAACCAGTCGGCCAACCCGCCGATCATGGCGGCCTCGGCGGCAGCTTCCACGTAGCCGGCCCAGCCGTTGCCGTCGGTGAGCAGGCGAATGACCACGAATAGGGCGGCGGCCGCTAGCAGTAGGCCGGTGGCCCGGCGCTTGGCGCGGCGAAGCGACGGGGAGTCCCCGGTGGCCCGCCGCTTGGTTCCCCTATGGGAGGCCGGGTCGCTCAGGCGACCGTTTGGGGCATCCATGACCCGCGGATCTGCTCAGCCCACGGGTAGCGCAGCGGCTCGATGAGTTGGAACGGCCCGTCCATGCCGACATCGGTGGTGGCGGGCCGGGAGGGGGTGGCGGCCCGCAGTGCGGGTACCACCTCGTTGGGATCGCCCTCGATCATGTGCAGGTCGATAGCGGTGTCGGGGGCGAATCGGGAGGTGAACGACACCACCGCATGCACACCGTCGACAGCCACCGCGGCAGGGGCGTATACGTCGCGGTGCCAATTCTGGTCGCCCAGGCCTCGGCGCAGCACCATGTGGAGGTTGGTGTGGGACATGTGGGGGATGTCGCCGGGGTCGGCCTTCAGGGCCGGATCAGCCACCGCCCAATCGAGGGCCAGGGCGTCGCCCAGCCTCACGGCCTTCTTCTCGTCGGGGAACATCCGGTCGGCTTCTACCAGCACTTCTCGGTACTCGGTCATGGTGGCCATCACCCCGTCCACGTCTCCGCACAGCCAGTAGACCGTGAGAAATGCGCTTCGGCCCTCCGAGAAGGCCTCGTCGCAGCCGTCGGGTCGCAGCGCCTGGTGGCTGGGCGGGGCCACATAGCGGCGACCGTGCATCACATCGGGGAGGGCGATGTTGGGAGGCAGATGCTCGAGGTCGTACCAGCGGTTCCAGCCCTCGATGGCGTCGGCGTCGCAGTCGAGGCCGGCGAAGATGATTCCGGTTGTCTTCATGGATTCATGGTATGACCCTGAGGTGGAGTTTGTAGCGCTGGCCGGCGGGTCGTTCCTGATGGGCACCGACGAGGTGTGGTTCGAAGGCGATGGCGAGGGACCGGTGCGCGAGGTGGTGCTGAGGCCCTACCAGATCGCGGCCACCGCGGTGACCAACGCCGAGTTTGCCGCCTTCGTGGAAGCCACCGCGCACGTGACCATCGCCGAGCGGGAGGGATGGTCGTTCGTGTTCGGCGGGTTGCTGCCCGACGACTTCCAGCCCACCCGAGGGGTGGTGGGTGCCGAGTGGTGGCGGCAGGTGGAAGGGGCCTGTTGGTCCCGGCCCGAAGGGCCACAGTCGGCGGTGGAGGAACGGGGCGACCACCCGGCGGTCCATGTGTCGTGGTTTGACGCCGCCGCGTGCGCGGGTTGGTACGGGGCCCGGCTGCCCACCGAGGCCGAGTGGGAGCATGCCGCTCGGGGCGGGCTGGAGCAGGCCCGGCTGCCTTGGGGCGACGAGCTGTGTCCCGACGGGGTGCCCCGGCTGAACATCTGGGAGGGCGAGTTCCCCAGCCACAACACCGCCGAGGACGGCTACGTGGGCACTGCCCCGGTGGACGAGTACCAGCCCAACGGGTTCGGCCTCTATAACTGCTCGGGCAACGTGTGGGAGTGGTGCGCTGACTGGTTCGAAAACCGGTTCCCCTCCGAGAGGCCGCTAGTCGATCCGATGGGACCTCCCCAGGGCCGGGTCAGGGCCATCCGGGGCGGGTCGTACCTGTGCCACGATTCCTACTGCAACCGGTATCGGGTGGCCGCCCGCCACGCCAACGGCCCCGATTCCACCACCGGGCACATGGGATTCCGGCTGGCCGCCGACGCCGAGGCCGAGGTCGGCCCCAGTGTCGGCTCCAAGATGCGCTGATCGGAGGCTGGTCGGTAACGTCACCGCCATGAAGTTGGACTTGCTGTACGAGGTTGATGCGCCCAAGCCATGGGGAAAGCCCCATCCCTGGGGTCAAAGGGAGCGGGAGCAGAAGGCCTACAAGGACGCCGTCGAGCAGATCAAGTTGGCTGACTCCTTCGGGTTCAACACCATCTGGGCGGTGGAGCATCACTTCCGTGAGGGACGCTCGCACTGCCCTGCTTCCGAGGTGTTCCTCGGTGCCCTGTCGATGGTGACCGAGAACATCAAGATGGGCTTCGGCGTGACCCTGACCCCGTTCGGGTTCATCCCGCCGCAGCGAATCGCCGAGAAGGTGGCCACCGTCGACATTTTGTCCAACGGCCGGGCGGTGTGGGGCACCGGTCGGTCCACCCCCATGGAGCAGATCGCCTTCGGCGTCGACCGGGAGAAGTCTCGCGACGACTGGAAAGAGGCCATCGAGATCGTGTGCGGGATGTGGCGGGAGGAGTACTTCGAGTACGACTCGCCCCGGTTCAAGTTCCCCAAGCGAATGGTGACGCCCAAGCCGATGCAGTACCCCCACCCGCCGGCGTGGATGGCGTGCGCCTCGGAGAACTCCGCGGCAGTAGCCGGCAAGGCGGGCATGGGCATGCTGTCGTTCTCCATCATGCAGCCGCTGGAGGCCATGGGCCGCCACATCCGCAACTACCGGGCCGCGGCCGAGAATCCCGAGCCCATCACCGACGTGACCACCAACGCCACTGCGGCCTACACCCTGGTTCACTGCGCCGACTCCCCCCAGCAGGTGCTGGACAACGAGGTGTGGAAGTCGGTGGAGTGGTGGTACACCAACCTGGCCCAGTTCACCTTGGACTGGGAGCTGCCCGAGCTGTCACAAGAGGAGCGCGACGCCACCTTCCCGCTGCTCAAGCCGCTGATGGAGGAGGGGATCGACGATCTAATCCACCACTTCGACGAGGCCGACATGATCGTGGTGGGCGACGTGGACACCTGCTACGAGAAGATGAAGCACTACGCCGACCTCGGCGTCGACCAGCTCATCTGCTACGTGCAGTTCGGCTACCACTCCCACGAGTCGATCATGCGCACCATCGAGCTTCTGGGCAAAGAGATCATCCCCGAACTAGAGAACTACACCCCCTCGCCCAAGACTTCGTGAGGCTGCCGGGACTGCGTGGGCCACACTCTCGATCAGCAGACTGCATGCAAGTATGCTGATTGCATGGCATCGCTTCAGATCCGCAATGTACCCGACGACCTCCACCGGGGTTTGAAGGCCCGGGCCGCCCTTGAGGGCCAGTCACTCTCCGAATATGCGCTCAGTGAGCTGAGTCGGGCCATGCAGCGGCCCACTCGCCGCGAGATGGTCGAGCGGGTGGCCGCATTCGAGCGCATAACCGTCACCGAATCGGCGGCCGACGCCGTTCGGGCTGAGCGCGACGCGAGGTGATCGTCCTCGACTCCTCGGCCGCAGTGGAGTGGCTTCTCGGCCTTTCCCTCGCTGATCAGGTCGGTGATCGGATCATGGCGACCGACTCCTTGCATGCTCCAGCATTGCTCGACGTGGAGGTGGCCCAAGTAGTGCGCCGCTATACAGCTTCGGGCGAGATTACGGCACAGACGGGCGAGCGTGCCCTGAGCGCCCTCGCCGACCTGGACGCCGTGCGGTACACCCACGAGTTGCTACTGCCTCTGATCTGGAGGCTTCGCAGCAACCTCACGGCATATGACGCTGCTTTCGTTGCGCTCGCCGCTGTGCTTGCCGCTCCCCTGCTGACCCTTGACGCTCGTATGGCTCGTGCCCCATTGTCTGAGTTGCTTGGCCAGATAATCGTGGTTGACCTGATAACTGGCCCATAGAACCCAAGGGCGGGCCAGGTTGAGGGGGCTTCGGGGTCTGTTGGGCCATTGTGGAAGAAAAAGAAAACAGTGAAGACAGTGAAATCAGTGAAGAAAAAGAAATCAGTGAAGGCTCAATCGACTGAAATGGGCATTGAAGCCTCAGCTCAGTATGGGAGGCCGACGGCTTGGTCGATGAGGACTCGGCGCAGCACTTTGCCCACCTCGTTGCGGGGCAGGGCTTCTAGCGCCTCGAAGGCCACCGGCACCTTGTAGGGGGCCAAGTGCTGGCGGCACAGCTGTTTCAGGTCGTCGCCGCTGGGGGCGGCGCGGCCGCTGGCGGGCACCACGTAGGCGTGGGGAACCTCGCCCAACCGGTCGTCGGGCACTCCCACTACCGAGGCGTCGGACACCGCCTCTGACAGCAGCAGCACCTCCTCCACCTCGGCGGGGAATACCTTGAGCCCTCCCCGGTTGATCATGTCCGACTCCCGGCCCTCGATCCACAAGAAGCCGTCGGCGTCGAGGCGGGCGATGTCGCCGGTGCGAAAGAAGCCCTCGTCATCGAGGCGGTCGCCCATTCGCCCCTTCTTGTCCAAAGATGCGGTGTAGGCGGTGCGGACCCACAGCTCGTCGTTTTCGCCGAACCGCAGCTCCACTCCGTCGTGGGGACGGCCAACGGCGCCTAGCTTCTCGGGATGCTCCCGAAAGTCCCGGGCGGTCCAGCCCACGATCTCGCCGCCCACTTCGGTCTGCCCATAACCGTTTAGCACCATCACGCCAAACCGCCCGAAGAAGCGGCGGGCCTGCAAGGGGGACAGGGGTGCGGTGATGGAGCGGACGATCTTCAGCGGTTCGAGGCTGTCGATGCTTGGCTCGTCGTTGAGCATGGTGAT
Organism: Candidatus Poriferisocius sp.; assembly: GCF_965208475.1. GTDB lineage: Bacteria > Actinomycetota > Acidimicrobiia > Acidimicrobiales > Bin134 > Poriferisocius. The sequence goes on from NZ_OZ242338.1 coordinate 3,257,702, forward strand.
GGCCGCCGGCGGCAGCACGGTGGAGGCGATCTGGTATTGGCTCACGATTCGGGCGTATTCCAAGGCGTCGAAGGTGGGCATCAGCAGCACTGGGCTTCCGGTGCGGACGGCGAAGATCACGTTGTAGATCCCGGCCCACAGCGAGGTGGACACCGGGATGACGTTTGGCATGGTCGGCCGCTCGGTGGGTTCTCGGCCTTTGCGCACCGTGGAGACGATCGTGTCCATCAGTCGCAGCACCGCGTCGGATTGCAGCTCGATGGGCTTGGGCCTGCCGGTGGTGCCTGAGGTGAACGATACTGTGGCGATGCCCGGATCATGGAAGGCCGGATTGGTGGTCCGGCGCTCCGCCACAGACCATCCCATTTCGCCATCGGCTGCGATCCGGGTGATGGGCGCCTTCACCCGTTGGAGCTGCTCGGGCTGCCCGATCACCGCGGCGGGGCTCACATCGTTGAGGATGTGGTCGATCTCGGGGTCGGAAAGGCGGGGGTTCACCGGCACGTACACCCCGTCGGCTGCCCACGTGCCGAAAAAAGCAGCCACCACGTCGGCGCTGGGCGGAAGCAGACAGGCCACCGGCGTGCGGGGAGCGACTCCGGCATCGACCAGGGTGGCCACCAGTCGCCGGGCTGCTTCCACCAGATCGAAGTAGGAGGTCACCTCGTCGCCGTCGGGCCGGGCAACTATCACCCCGGGCGTGTCCGGCCCGACGGGCAGTTCGGGCTCCAGAAGGAGCGATGCGAAGCTCATGGCGTTTTGACGATAACCCACACCAGAGCCGCCAACATCGGCTCACAGTGGCGGCTCTTCGGCGATGGTGATCTCTTGCTGCGAGATGGCTATTGGTTCTGTTGGGTTTACGCTTTGGGGATGGCAGAAGAGGGGCTCAGCCGGGCTGAGTTGATCGAAGTGTCGGGCTTGATGTCCGAGCAGGTGGACTTGGCCATTGATGCCGGACTGGTGATCCCCGACGGTTTTGGTCGGTTCAAAGAAGACGCGGTCACCATGCTGCAAGCCGGAGCCGCTCTCGTCTCGGTTGGGGTGAGCGTGCCGGACCTGGCTCGTCTGGCTGTTCGCCATGCCCGCAACGTGGAGGCAGTGGTGGACGAGGCGGTTGATTTGTTTTTGGCCGCTATGGGTACCGAGAACTTGGACAGCGACGACTTGGAGAACCTGACCCCGTTGGTGGAGGCGCTGGTGCCCCAGGTGGTGGCTTTGGTGGGCGAGCACTTCCGCCGGACCTTGCTGAGCAGGGCCGCGGCCCGCTTGGCGGAGCGGGTGCAATGACGCCTCTGGATGAGTTCGCCCACTGGGCGGGCGGCGACCGGGTGTATTGGCGTGCTCCTGGGGATGAGGCGATGGCCGGTTTGGGGGCGGCCCGGGCCGTTGAGGTGGATGGTGCTTGGCGGTTTGATGCCGCAGCCGGGGCCGCTGCTGATTTGTTGGATGAGGGGGAGATCGCGTTTGCCGGATTCGGGTTCGCCGACAAGCCGGCATCGGGAGCGTGGGCCGGATTTCCCAGCGGGAGACTGGTGGTACCGGAGCGGTTGGTACGGGGGACGGAACCGGGCACTGATGACATCTGGCCAGGCGGTGCGCTTCGGGTTGAGGACGGTACCCGCCCCTCATATCGGGATGCAGTGAAGCAGGCCACCGGTGCCATCGATGCCGGAGAGTTGGCCAAGGTAGTGGTGGCTCGGGAGGTGGAGGCGGTTGGCAGCATCGACCCCGCGGCGGTCTTGGCCCGGTTGTCGAGCCGCTTCGATTCGTGTGCTGTGTTCGGCTTCGGTCGGGGGGCGCCGTGTTTTGTGGGGGCTAGCCCCGAGGTGCTGGTGGAGCTTGACGACGATGTGGTCACAACTTTCGCGGTGGCCGGTACCGCTCCCCGGGGCTCGACTCCGGCTGGTGATGACGCCAACGCCCAGCGGTTGGCGTCTGATCCCAAGGAGCAGGCCGAGCACCACTATGTGGTGGAATATCTGCGGACGCGGCTGGCCTTGGCTGGCGTGGAACTGGATCCCACCGGCGAAACCGAGGTCCTGACCCTGCCCGGCATTCACCACCTGAGCACGATGGTTTCTGGGCGGATCGCTCCTGAGCCAGGCATGGCCCTGCGGTTGGTGGGCGCCCTGCACCCCTCTCCCGCAGTGGGGGGCACGCCGAGCACGTTCGCCCAACAGTGGATCGCAGAGAATGAAGGGCTCGACCGAGGGTGGTACGCCGGCCCGGTGGGGTGGATCGACCATCGGGGCTGCGGCTCGTTCTACGTGGCCCTGCGATCGGCGCTGATCAGTCCCGGCGGAATGCGGCTTATCGCCGGGGCCGGAATCGTGGCCGGGTCCGACCCCGAGCAAGAACTGGCCGAGACCGACATCAAGCTGGCTGCGATATTGGATGTGGTCACATGACCGATCTCGCCTACCGGGCCACCGGCCGATTCTGGGCCGAGCTGGCGGCCAGCGGGGTGACCGACGTGGTGATCTCGCCTGGATCCCGTTCCACCCCGCTGGCGGTTGCCGCCCGCAACCAGGACGGCCTCCGGATCACCGTGCTGCTCGACGAGCGGGTGGCCGGGTTCTGCGCCTTGGGGATGGCCAAGGCTTCGGGCCGTCCGGTGGCCCTGGTGTGTACGTCGGGCACCGCGGCAGCCAACTATCTACCCGCGGTGGTGGAGGCCCATCACAGCGGAGTGCCGCTGGTGGTGTGTACCGCCGATCGCCCGCCTGAGCACCGAGACGCCGGAGCGGGCCAGACCATCGACCAGGTGAAGCTGTACGGCGACCACGTTCGCTGGTTCGCCGAAGCGCCCTGCGATCTCGACCAGCCCGACTACTTTGCCCGCCTGGCCGTGCGGGCGGCCACCACCGCTGGCGCGGGGCCCAACCCCGGCCCGGTGCACCTGAACTGGCCGTTCCGCAAGCCGTTGGAGCCCCAGGGTCCGATTCCCCGCTTGTCGTCAACGGTGGGCCGACCGGTCGTTCCCGTCCGCCCCCTGGTCGACGCCGACGTGGAGGCAGTGAGCCGCCTGGCCGGTCGTCGGGGGCTGATCGTTTCTGGGGCGCTGGACGTGGACGACGCCGGCGCGGCGGCCATTGTCGGCTTTGCTGAAGCGGCCGGATGGCCGGTGGTGGCCGATGTCGGATCCCAGCTCCGAGGTCGAAGGCCGCTGGTCTTGGACGGAGCCGAGTGGGTGCTAGGCCGCGCTGATCTGGCTCCTGATGTGCTGGTTCGCCTCGGCGGACCGCCCAGCAACCGGGCGGTCGTCGATGTTGTGGATTCCTGCCCGGCGTCTGATCGGCTGTTGGTGGACCCTCGCCGTCGATGGGAGGACCCGTCGTTCGGATGGACGCAAGCACTGCCCTCTGATCCGGTGGCGCTGCTGGGTGCGGCCTCGGCCCGAATGGGCTCTGCCGATGATGCCTGGGCCGCGAGCTGGATCGAAGCGGCCGCCGAAGCATGGGATGGGGTGGCGGAGGTCTTGGGCTCCTCTGATCTGCTGGAGCCGCTGCTGGCCGCCACCTTGCTGCGGGCTCTGCCACCGGAGGTGGCGCTGTATGTGTCCAGCAGCATGCCGGTGCGGGACGCGACCACCTTTTGGCCCCCAGACGCCCTGCCCCGCCGGGTGCTGGCCAATCGTGGGGCCAACGGCATAGACGGCGTGGTGTCGTCGGCTTTGGGGGCAGCCCTGGCCCTCGGCCAGCCCGTTGCTGCCCTGGTCGGCGATGTGGCGCTGCTGCACGACATCGGCGGGCTGCTGGCCGCGTCCCTAACTGATGCCGACCTCACCATGGTGGTGCCCAACAACGACGGCGGCGGCATCTTCTCGCTCTTGCCGGTGGCCAGTGGCAGCCGCGAGGTCCACTTCGAAGAACTGTTCCATACCCCCCATGGAGTCGATCTGGGCGAACTGGTGCGAGGCATGGGCGTCAACTACTGCCGGGCCGAGCGCGCTGATGACCTATCCGGCGCGGTGGCCAAGGCCACCGGGGTGACCGTGATCGAGGTACCGGTCGATCACAAGGCGGCCATGAGTCAACGCCGTCTGCTTGCCGACTTGTCGATATGACCGAGACGGCCACCGTGGTCCTGCACGGATTCACCGGATCGGCGGCGGCAATGGCCCCGCTCGCCAGTCGCTTGCCCGATCCAGTTGTGGTCCTCGATCTTCCCGGCCACGGACCAGGGCTGATTTCCAACGACCCAGCCGACTACACCATGGCCGCTGCGGTAAGCGGGGTACTTGCCTCAGCCTCCGACCTGGAGCGGTTCGCCCTGGTGGGCTACTCGATGGGGGGCCGGGTGGCGCTCCACATCGCGCTGGCTTGTCCCGACCGGGTTGTGGCGCTGGCCCTCATCGGCGCTCGAGCCGGTATCGACGATCCCGCCGAGCGAGCCGAGCGCATAGCCGCCGACGAGGCATTGGCCAGCCGAATCGAATCGGAGGGTGTCGAGTGGTTCGCCGACTACTGGGCCGACCGCCCCCTGTTCGCCACCCAGCGCCATCGGCTGTCAGTCGTCCAGCGAGCCGGGCTTCGGATACAGCGGCTGGCTTGCGACCCCCGAGGCTTGGCCCTCAGCCTGCGGGGCATGGGAGCCGGAGCGGTCGAGCCCATCGGGTGCCACCTGCGGGAGCTGTCCATGTCCTGCACCCTCATCGTCGGCGAAGACGACACCAAGTTCGCGGCCATCGCCCGTGACATGGCCGCAGCTATACCCCAGGCTGATGTCTGTGTGATTCCCGACGCCGGCCATGCCACCCACCTTGAAGCCCCCGACGCAACCGCAGCCGCGGTAATCCAATGCGTGTCGAGCTGACCGAGGTTTCCTTAGAGCTGCGCCATCCGGTGATTACAAGCCGGGGAGCGATCACTCGAAGAGATGGGATCCTGGTGCAGATTTTCGATGGCGGCCTCAGCGGTTGGGGAGAGGCCATGCCCTTGCCCGGATGGCCAGGCGCCGACCTATCGGCAACTCGACGAGCGTTGGAAGCATGGGCGGCGGGACCCGAATCATCCATTCTGCCCGGCGAACGGTTCGCCCACGGTGCTGTCGAGCTGGCTCTGCTTGATTTGGAGGCCCAGCGCGCCGGTCGAAGGCAGTCTGAGGTGTTGGCTGCCGGCCGACCGGTATCCGGCTCGGTGGAGTTGAACGCCCTGGTCAGCGACGCCCATGGCGCGGCTGCTGCGGTAGTCGATGGGTATCGCACGGTGAAGCTGAAGGTAGGTGCGTCTGATCTGGATGAGGAAATGGCCGCGGTGGCCGCGGTGCGCGGCGCTATCGGCACCGCCGCTCGACTGCGCCTTGATGCCAATGGAGCGTGGACCATGGCGCAAGCGGTCACCGTCTTGACCCAGCTCGAACAGTACGACATCGAATACGTCGAGGAGCCGGTGGTTGGCATTGAGGCTCTAGCCAAAATAGCCGAGCAGTCCCCGGTACCTGTGGCGGTGGACGACAGCCTGAGTGCAGCCCAAGACCAAGTTCCCGAAGCAATCGCCGTCGTGGTGGTAAAGCCCATGGCCCTGGGCGGCCCCCGTACCGCCTACGCCGCCGCCCGCCGCTGGACAGACCAAGGCCGCAAGGTCGTCGTCACCAACTACCTAGACTCCGCCATCGGCCAACACGCCGCCCTGAGCGTTGCCGCCGCCCTCCCCGGACCCCCACAAGTCCACGGCGCCGTAACCCCCGGTCTCTTCACCCGAGACATCGCCGAGACACCGCCCGTTGCCGAAGGCTGTTGCCTCCTATCGCCCCAAAGTCCGATCGCTGTAGACCTCAACCTGAGCGAACAATGATGTACTGATGTTATGATGCAATGATGCGAACGACGGTTGATCTCCCTGATGACGTTCACACCCTTGCCAGTGAATTGGCCCACCAACAGCAAAAAACCATGAGCGAGGTGCTGACTGAGTTCATCCGCCAGGGCATCTCGTCCCAGGCTGCTCCTGAAACTGCTCGGTCAGGCTGGCCGATCATAAGCGTGGGCCGTCCTGTTACCGCCGAAGATGTCCGTTCGCTGGAAGATGAATGACAACTGCATTGCTCGACGGCAACGTCCTCATTGCTCTGACGGTTTCAGAACATGTCCATCACGGTCAGGCGTGGGGTTGGTTCGACCCCAGAAACGACCGATTCGCGACCTGCCCGATGACCCAGGTAACTCTTCTGCGGTATCTCATGCGTGCCGGAGAGACGGCTCAAGTAGCGCTCGGGGCGCTACATCAGATCGTTGAACTTCCCCAGCATGTCTTTTGGCCCGATGAGATCGGCTATGGCGCTTCGATGATGACCGGTGTTATCGGCCATCGGCAGGTAACGGATGCGTACTTGGTTGAACTGGCTTCGCATTTCGATGGATCGCTTGTGACGCTCGACAGGGGACTGGCCGCGCTTCACGGTGACAGCATTGAGCTGATTCCTACCTAGACGGGTTCTCAGAACTCCCAGACCACGGTGTCGGTGTTGGCGTCGATGATTATGCGGTTATCCAGCGGCTGGTCGAGGGTGATGGTGGCGGATTGTTGGAGACCGGAGCGTTGGCACTCTTCGGTGGTGACTAGGGCGTAGACGGCGATCTCTATCTGGGTGATGCCGTAGTCGATCTCGGCGTCGCTGAACTCCTCGCACTCGGTGCCCCAGTAGCGGACGGTGAGGGTGCGGTCGTCGTCAGCCACCTCCACGTTGTTGATGATGCGAATCTCTCGGGGCGGCCCCTGGGGAAGCTCTTTGGTCTTGGTAGTACAGCCCGCGGCCAACAGCACCAATACCACTAGCAGCGCGATTCGGCGGAAGCTCACGACTCCTCGGCCCGGGTCGTCGCCATCTCCATCCCCAGATCATGCCACTGGCCGGAGCAGGGCAATACCGTCGAGTCGTGGGACTCCGGCGGTCACAGCTCATGGTGGTGTGGCTGATCGGCGCCGCGGTGATACTTCCCAACGCCTCTATCGCTCCTGCCATTCCCGAAATTGCCGACGCCTTCGACATCTCCGACCAGACCTCGGTGTTCATCTTGATGACCGCCCACGCCCCCGGCCTGTTCATGGCCTCGGTGATCGGGGTGGCCGCCGACCGCTACGGCCGCCGGCGCATCATCGTGCCCTGCTTGATGCTGTTCGGGCTGGCCGGACTGGTCATTATGGCGTCGACCAACCTGGCCATGCTGTTGACCTTCCGGTTCATCCAGGGGCTGGGCTCCTCGGGCTTTCTGAGCCTGGCGTTGGTCATCATCGGCGACAACTACGAGGGGGTGGAGCGCACCCGGATCATCGGGCAGAACGCCCTGGCCATGAACCTCAGCGTGGCGCTGCTGCCCGCCGCCGGGGGCTTGCTCACCGAGCTGTTCGGCTGGCGGGGACCGTTCGCGATGCACGCCGCCACCATCGTGCTGGCCCTGTTCGCAGCCACCTTGTTGCCCCCCGACGAGCGCCGGACTCCCCAGCCGCTGCGCCACCAACTCCGCCAGGCCCGCCCCCACCTGATGCAGCCCGAAGTCGGAGTGCTTCTACTGGTGGCACCGTTCACGTTCCTGGTGTTCTTCGCCGTGGGAATCACCACCATGCCCATCCACCTGGAGAACGAGTTCGGAGCCTCGGTCGGGATCCGTGGCGTGATCCAATCGCTCCCTGCGGTGACAGCGGGATTGATTGCCCTCAGCATGGGAAGAATCGCCGGTCGCCATTCCATTTCGACGATGGTGCGGGTCGGCTACATCGGGTTCGTCATCTGCCTCACCGGAATGGCGCTGTCGCCCTCGCTGGCGGTGATAATCGCCCCCGTGCTGGTGCTGGGCGCCGCCGACCAACTGGTGGTGGTCCCCCTGCAAAGCCGAGCCGCCTCCCTGGCCCCCGAGGAGCACCGAGCGGTCATGGTGGCCGCCTGGGGCACCGCCATCCGCATCGGCCAGGTCAGCGGCCCCGCCGTCGTAGCCGGCCTGCTAGCTGTCGGCGACACCCGCCTAGTCCTCTGGTCCGGCGCCGCCCTCTCCGCCGTCATGCTCATCTTCATCACCCTCGTCCGCACCTACATCGACCGCGACCCCGGGCTTCGATCTACAGCGACCTGAGCAGGTACTTTCCCGGAGAAAGGCGTAACCCCGGCCGTTTGCCGAGGCAGGGACGGTTCCGGGGTTTAGGGCACCAAGTTTACGAGGCGCAGAAGTTTGGGGCAACGACTTTCTTAGGCTGAGCAGATTGTCAGGCAGGTCTGGACGCCAATACGGCAGGGATGCGGGACAAGCCAGCCATCCAGGCATACATGTCGGAGCACATCCATCGTATGAGCTCCAAGATCAACGCAGCGTCAGCTGCCAATTCCCGACGGTGTAAGGGCTCGTGATGGGCGACACGGTTTCTCAAGAAGTGGAGACGATCCATCCGTGACTCAACGTCGACCTGAATCTGAACAGCGTTGTTTGGTGTGGGATGGTGCGGGAATCTTGAGGCCAAGGCCGGGCTCCACAGTGAAGTGAGATAGCGCTCTGTGCATAGGAAGCGCCAGAACCCGAATCCCAACTCGGCGATCACATTGCTTTGGGGTGGATGTGGCTGCCCATGTCGGGTAGCCCGCCCTTTCGCCTTCGCGATCACCTTGAGAATATGCTTGCTGCCGCGGCCGGGGAAGAGCGTGCGGTGGTCGTACCAGGGGTGAGGCAAGCCGTCCGATGCGGCCAGGGCGGTTAGGGCCTCGTCGAATCGATTGCGGAGTACCACCTCGAGCCGTCCAAGGTCTTCGAGGAAGGCGGCAGCAATCTGCGCGTTCCAAGCGTAGAGGTCGAGTGCCAGATCTAGGTCGTCGTCGCAGTCCTCGAGGTACGACCTCATTCGGTCGATGGTCAGGCGACTTAGGATGACCTGGGGATTGAACGTTGACGATGCGGGCATCGGCCGGTATCCTCACTTGTGAAAACCCCGGAACCGTCACTGCTTCGGCAAACGGCCGGGGTTACGCCTTTAGGGGGAAGTGAGGGCGACTCAAAGTCGCGATAGGTACCCTTCGGCAGCCGAATGGAGGCTACCGGGGGCGAAGGCCGATTCGGCACGAGCACCCAGCGGCGGACCACAAGGAGGCGACGCCATCAGCAGACTCCTTGACCATGAACCCCAGTTCAGCTCAAGATCTCGTTGAAAGAGCAGTGGCGCTGGTTGTCGCTGCCGTCGATAGGCTCCAAACGAAGGCGCTCCAGATGCCACACTCTGGGGAGACGCTGAGGAGACCTCATGGCCAGTTTGACTGTTCCACGAGAGGACATCGTTGAGATGTTGAAGAGGAATGCGGAAGCGACCGGGCTGGGCTTGCGCAGGTTCTGCGAGCTTGGCAAGGAAGATCGCCTCGACAATCCCTTGCTTCGTGACCTGTGGCTGATCTGGGGTGACTTGCTAACCGAGGAAGACCTACCACCCACTGCGTGAGCGAATTCCTCGAAGCAGAATCGGACACACTTGTCGCAGCGGGCAAGAAGTCCCTCACAAAGGCGTAACCCCGGCCGTTTGCCGAGGCAGGGACGGTTCCGGGGTCTTGACCTACCACTGTACGAGGCACTGTTGCCTGGGTCAACGCTCTTTGCGCCGGTGGTCTGAGCTTTGGTCGATTTCAGGATGGTCTGGAGGCCAGAACGCCGGGGATGTGGGAAAGACCAGTCATCCAGGCGTGGGTGTCGAAGCACATCCATTGAGCGAGTTCGAAGATCATTGCGGCGTCATCTGCCAACGCACGGCGGTGGATGGGCTTGTGATGAGCCACCCGGTTTCTGAGGAAGTGGAGTGGCCTCATTCTAGATTCCACGTCAACCCGTACTTGAGCCGCGTGTCCGGTTGATGGATGGTTCGGAAACTGCGCAGCAAGAGCAGGAACCCACATAGTGGTGTGATAACGCGGTGAACAGAGGAATCTCCAGAATCCGAATCCGAGTTCGGAGATCACCTTGGCATGAGATATGGGTTGCCGTTCGTCTCTTGTAGCTCTTCGTTTTGCTTTCTCGATCACCTTGAGAATGTGCCCGCTGCTTTTCCAGGGAACAGGGCAGCTTGGTCGAACCAGTGGGATGCGTGACCAGCCGATGAGACGTACCCGGTTAGGGCATCGTCGAAGCGGTTGCGAAGTACGACCTCGAGCCGCCCAAGGTCTTCGAGGAAGGCGGCAGCAATCTGCGCGTTCCAAGCGTAGAGGTCGAGTGCCCGGCCTAGGTCGTCGTCGCAGTCCTCGAGGTACGACCTCAGTCGGTCTGGGTTCAGGCGATTCATGATGATCGCGGGATCGAATGTTGACGGGTTGGACATCGGGCGGTATCCTCACTTGCCTAAATCCCGGAACCGTCCCTGCTTCGGCAAACGGCCGGGGTTACGTCTTGGTGGGGGAAGTGAGGGCGACCGGGAGGCCGCTGTTGGCGCCATCGGGCAGCCGAATTGAGGCTATCGGCGGCGGAGGCCGATTCGGCACTAGTGGTGTGTCGTTGGTTGTGTTGCGGGGTGGTGTAGTGTGGGGGGATGGTTTCGGCTGCGGTTGCGTTGGGGGTCTCGGATGCGGATCGGGAGGTGTTGGAGCGCTGGGCGCGCTCGGGGTGTGTGTCGCATCGGGTGGCCCGCCAGGCGCGGGTGTTGCTGGCGGCTTGCGATGGTTTGGCCAATGAGGAGATCGCGCGGCGTTGCGGGGTGGCTCCGAACACGGTGCGGGCGTGGCGGCGCGGGTTCGAGGCCGGGGGGCTGGGGTGGCTGGGCACTGTTGCGGGCGGCCGGGGGCCTGCCCGGTCGCTGGGCGCGGCCCGGGAGTCGGAGATCGTGTCCGACACGCTGTTCGAGGAGCCCCCGGACGGGTCGGCGTGCTGGTCGACGCGCTCTATGGGCGAGCGCCACGGCGTCGGCAAGGACATCGTGGCGCGCGTGTGGCGCGAGAACGGTCTGCGCCCGTGGCGCTCAGACGTGTTCAAGCTGTCGCGAGACCCCTGCTTCGAGGCCAAGCTCGTCGACGTCGTCGGCCTGTATCTGGACCCGCCCGAGGCCGCCGCGGTGTTCGCGTTCGACGAGAAGACCCAGGTCCAGGCCATAGACCGCACCCAGCCGTCTTTGCCGATGGTACCCGGCCGGGCCCGCACCCTCACCCACGACTACAAAAGACGCGGCACCCTCGACCTGTTCGCCGCCCTCAACGTCTCAACCGGCGAGGTGCTCCACCAGACCCGAAAGCGCCACACCGGCAAAGACGTGCTCGCGTTCTTCAAATGGATCGACCTGCACACACCGCGCCACCTCGACATCCACATCGTGTTGGACAACCTCTCAGCCCACAAGTCCAAACCCGTCAAAGACTGGCTCGCCCACCCCAAACGAGCCCGCTGGCACCTGCACTTCACCCCCACATCCGCGTCATGGCTCAACCTCGTCGAAACATGGTTCTCCATACTCACCCGCAAAGCCCTCAAACACCGGACCCACACCTCGGTCAAAGACCTCGAGGACACCATCGACACCTGGACATCACACTGGAACCAGAACCCCAAACCCCTGCGCTGGACCAAAACCGCCGAACCCATCATCGCCAAAACCCGCCGAGCACAAACAGCCCTCAACCGCGCAAACAAACCCGCGACACACCACTAGCAACCAGCAGAGGGCTGGAAGGCAGCGACGCCATCAGCCGACTCCCCGGTCTCGGACCTCGGTTCAATTCAGGACGGATCCTCGCTCTACAAGCGGTGGTACTGGCTGCGGCTACCGCTAGCAAACTCTAAGCAGATGCTCCCCAAGTGCCACAACCTGGGGAGACGCCGAGGAGACCCCATGGCCAGTTTGACTGCTCCACGAGAGGACATCGTTGAGATATTGAAGAGGAATGCGGAAGCGACCGGGCTTGGCTTGCGCAGGTTTTACGAGCTTGGCAAGGAAGATCGCCTCGACGATCCCTTGCCTCGTGACCTTTGGCTGGTATGGGGTGATGTGCTTACTGAGGATGATCTCCCACCCGCAGCGTGGGCTGGCTCTTCGAAGCAGAATCCAACACACTTGCCGCAGCGGGCAAGAAGTCCCCCACAAAGGCGTAACCCCGGCCGTTTGCCGAAGCAGGGACGGTTCCGGGGCTTAGGGCGGCAATTGCACGAGGCCCCGAAGGATGGGGCAACGACGTGAAACTATGCCCGCAAGTTGTTGCTTGGCAGTCAACCGACTTGGCTGTCAGCCAGCGCGAGCCCGTTGGACTCTCTTGTAGGCGCCGGTCATATTGAGGCGCCAAGTCAACATTTGTTTGCTGACCCCCCACCGTTCTTGTGCATCTTGCTTTGTAAATCGCCCACGCGCAACGGCGAGGGCCATGTCTTCGGTGACGAGCATTACTCCAGCCAGCCAGCCAGCCTCATCTTCTTTGGTGGGGTCCCAAATCCTGCATCCTGTCATTCCGTCAAGTGCAGGAGTCGGCTCGTGGAGGAGGAGGCCATGACTCAACTCATGGGCCAAGCTGCTGTTCTGCCGTGCCTTGGAGTGCGAATCGTTGTACACGATGATCCTGCGGCGGCCGTCAAAAACTGTGCAGGCAGAGAATGCTCTTGGTTCTTTGAAGAGGAGGTAGTAGGCGCCATTGCACTGATCTTCTAGGGTGCTAAGTCGGAGAGTGGGGATCGCGAGGTGTTGGGCGAGGGCGTGTGGGTCGAGGCGGTCAAATGGGCCAAGTTCCAGTTCGCCCCGAATCTCGCTAGCAAGATCCGCAGCCTCCGCCTTGAAGCCTCGTCGAAGTTGCACAAATTACCCCTGCGTTCGTAGCTGTTCGTAGGTCACCTGGATGACTTGGTTGAGGGCGCTCGCTGCCTCTGGCGTGAGGTTCTTGTCTGATCGCAGGTAGGTAGAAATTGCAGCTAGGGGTTCAGGGTCAGGCAGAGCAGAGTCGGACCGCACGAAGTCGTTTGTCTGGAGTCCTGACCATGTGACCAGGGCTGCGAGACCATCAACATCGGGGCGCTTGCCCTGTGCCATTCGGGTGAGGGTTGAAGCGCTGACGCCTGACTCGGCCGCCACCTGCTTCCAGTTCAGGCTTCTCGTCTGCCGGGTCATGTCGAGAGCATCGAAGAATGCTTCGATGTCGAACCACCCAATTTTTTCGGTCACGGCCCTCTCCGATGATTGCGATAATGAAATTGACATGCTACTATGCAATCGCTCAGTAGCAACTGAGCGTCGGAAGAACAATCACGAAGGTGAGGATAACTGATGAATGAGCCAGAAACCAGCAAGGGTGGAGACAGACGGAGAGGGCAGGTGCATATCACAGTCAACCGTCAGGACATCGAAATCGATGGCCCAGGAGACAGTGGTCTGGAGATCAAGGAAGCTGCGATTGAGCAGGGCGTGGACATTGCTCTGGATTTTCAGCTAGCCATGCTTGACCCTGAGGGGAAGCAAAAGATCATTGGCGACAACGACGTCGTTGAGGTGAGCGACAAGTCGGAGTTCTTTGCCACTGCCTCTGACGACAACTCCTACTGGGAGCATGGACTGTGAAGCCTGAGATAGAGGAGGCACTCGAGGAGCTCAAGGAGTGCTTTCCCGATTCGGAGGTGGTCTCTGTCGGGATCGAAGACGGTGGTGTCTTCGTTTCGATAGATCCTGTTGACCCAGGCCCGGCATACGTCCAACAGGAGACGTGGCTCAAGTTTGCCATCAGCTTCCAATACCCCTCCGCCGACGTCTACCCATTGTTCGTCCGTCCTGATTTGGCTCGGGTGGATGATGGGGAGCATGGGGAGGGATTCTCAAGAGCAGAGTTCAACGGGGAGGCGGCACTGCAACTGTCTCGGCGGAGCAATCGCCTGAACCCTGCAATCGATACCGCGTGCCTCAAGGTCAACAAGGTGCTGGCATGGATGAGAGCGCAATGAAGGGTCCGATCAGCATTCGACTGCCTAAAGCCATGATGTCTGAGTTGCGTGCCCATCTCTTTCAGGGCGACGGGGATGAGCATGGAGCGGTTATTGGAGCTTCGGCTGTAGCGACGGCTCGTGGACTCCGGTTTCTGGGGCGTCGCCTCTTTCTCGCCGTCGATGGTGTGGACTACCTACCAGGCCACCGGGGCTACCGCATGCTCACAGCCGACTTTGTGAGGCAGTGCGCTCTTGCATGCGCAGATGACGGCCTCGCCTACATGGCTGTCCACAATCACCCTGGAACCGACAGCGTCGCGTTATCTGGTGATGACATGGCATCACACCGCCGGGGTTACCCAGCGCTTCTCGACATCCTCGACGGGTCGCCGGTCGGTGCCCTGGTCTTTGCCCACCAGGCTGTGGCCGGCGACATCTGGCTCTCAAAACAGAATCAACTTGAGCTTGATCACGCCGTGGTGGTTGGCAGAACCCAAGAAACGATGTACCCATCCCCTAGGACACTTAGCGGAACTGATCCGCAGTATGACCGTCAGGTGCGGCTACTAGGCGAACGCGGCCAAGACATCCTCTCGGCTCAAAAGGTCGGCATCATTGGAGCGGGAGGCGCTGGCTCGCTGATCAGCGAATACCTTGCTCGTCTGGGTATTGGCCACCTTGTCGTCGTCGACTTCGATCGGCTCGATGCTACGAACCTCCCGAGGGTTGTGGGGGCAAAGCGAAGCGACCTTCGGCCAAAATGGCTTCCAGCTCCAATTGCCCGACTGCTGCGCTACAAGGCAAAGCACAAGGTAGACATAGCCAAGCGAGTGGCTCAAGAAGCAAATCCCCGAATTCAGTTCGAGGCGATTGCTGGAGACATAACTGATTCAGCAGTGGCCCAGCGGTTGGTTGACTGCGACGCCATTTTCCTGGCTGCTGACACGATGCAGGCACGCTTGGTGGTCAATGCGCTCTGCCATCAGTATCTGATTCCAACATGGCAGGTCGGAGCCAAGGTGCAAGTCGACCCACCGACAGGCAAGATCCAAGATGTCTTCTCAGTCGTACGCCAGCTCGTACCTGGTGAGACATGCCTTTGGTGCAATGAGCTGATCGACTCGACCAGGCTTGCTGAGGAAGCAGCATCACCTGAGCAACGCCAAGCTCAGCGCTACGTAGACGAAGTTCCCGCTCCGAGCGTCATAACCCTCAACGCTGTAGCAGTAGCCCATGCCGTAAACGACTACCTCTTTGCTGTCTTGGGATTGCTAGATGCGGACCAAATGGTCACATGGACGAAGTGCCGCCCACTGGACCCCCAGCCGGCAATCGAGCTTCCCCGCCAAGACACCGTGTGCCCCGAATGCGTGGGGAGACTTGGGATGGGCGGACTCAAGCCCCTACCAGTGCGCGAATAGGGCCCTTGCTTCCAGAGCTACTTCTAGGGCTTCGCATGGTGGGGCCGTCTAGTGTAACCGCATGCTTACGTTGCCCCAGCTTGAGAGGCATTTGTTTGCGGCGGCGGACAT
Organism: Candidatus Poriferisocius sp.; assembly: GCF_965208475.1. Taxonomy (GTDB): domain Bacteria; phylum Actinomycetota; class Acidimicrobiia; order Acidimicrobiales; family Bin134; genus Poriferisocius. Next base: position 3,273,080 of record NZ_OZ242338.1, read on the forward strand.
CTTGCGGGGGAAGATGGATGCGTCGGAGTTCAAGGAGTACATCTTCGGGGCTCTGTTCTTGAAGCGGGCGAGCGATGTGTTCGAGCAGGAGCGACGGCGCGTTGTTGAGAGGGAGCTGGATCGGGGGCGTTCGCAGGAGGAGGCGGAGAGGCGGGCTGATGATTCTGACTTCTATGAAGACGCGTTCTTTGTGCCTGAGGTGGCTCGGTGGGAGTACCTGCGGGACGAGCTGCATCATCAGGTGGGTGATGGGTTGAACAAGGCGCTCGCAGCGCTGGAGGAGTGGAATCCAGTGCTGGAGGGGGTGTTGCAGCACATCGACTTCAACCGGCGAGTGGGCAACACGACCGTGACAGACAAGAAGTGGCGTGACCTGATCGACCACTTCTCGAAGTTCCGGCTCCGCAACGAGGATTTCGAGTTTCCCGATCTGCTGGGTGCGGCCTACGAGTACCTGATCCGAGACTTCGCGGACTCGGCTGGCAAGAAGGGTGGCGAGTTCTATACACCCCGCCAAGTGGTGCAACTGATGGTGAGGCTTGTGGACCCCCAGGAGGGGATGTCGGTGTACGATCCGTGCTCGGGGTCGGGCGGCATGTTGATCTACGCCCGCAACCATGTGGCCGACAACGGCGGTAATCCTGACAACCTTGAACTCGCTGGCCAGGAGAACAACGGCACGACATGGTCAATCTCGAAGATGAACATGCTCCTGCACGGCATCCGGGACGCCGATATGCGCAACAACGACACCCTGACCACACCGGAGCACACCAAGGGTGGGGAGCTGAAGCGGTTTGACTGCGTGATCACCAATCCGCCGTTCAGCCAGAACTATGACAAGGACTCCCTGACCCATACCGAGCGGTTCCGCTACGGCTACACCCCCGAGGGTGGCAAGAAGGCCGACCTCATGTTCTTGCAGCACATGTTGGCCGTACTGAAGGTGGATGGCGTTGTCGCGACCGTCATGCCCCACGGTGTGTTGTTCCGGGGCGGGGCAGAGGGCGAGATCCGCAGGAAGGTCATCGAGGACGACTTGCTCGACACAGTCATCGGGCTGGGTCCGAACCTGTTCTACGGCACTGGCATACCCGCAGCCATCTTGATCTTGCGAGCCAAAGGCTCGAAGCCTCGGGAGCGATTGGGCAAGGTGCTGTTCATCAACGCCGATCGCGAATTTGGGGAGGGTAGGGCCCAGAACTACTTGCGACCTCAAGATGAAGAGAAGATCGCCGTCACCTATCACGACTTCCTAGATGTAGAGGGGTTTGCCAAGGTCGTCACCATCGACGAACTGGCCGACAACGACTTCAACTGCAACATCCGCCGCTACGCCGACAACGCCCCGCCGCCGGAGCCGCAAGATGTGCGAGCCCACATCCACGGCGGGGTGCCCATGGCCGAGATCGACGCCGCCAAGGACCTGCTGCAAAGAGCAGGATTGGATGCTGAGATCCTCTTTGCCGACAGGGGCGACGGTTATGCCGAGTGGTGCCACAACATCGCCTCCGACAATGGACGGGAGGCTGCCCGAAGCGCAATCAGGTATGCCGTCTCGAAACAGGCTGCCGCAAGTCCCTGGCCTCAGTGGTGGTCCGAGACCGTTGAGCCAAGGCTTTTGGCCTTACATGCCGCCGACGACCTCGCTGGTCTGCGTCGCCATTTTGTGGACAATTTCACCATCTGCATGACGTCTGCTGGATTGGACCGTTTTAAGGCTGCGGGGATGGTCGCAGAGTGGTGGCAACAGAGCATCAACGAGATTCAGACCGCTGCCAATCGAGGGTGGAAGGCAGCGATCGAAGCATGGTTCACTACTGCTGAAGCCAGCCAGAGCGAGAAGAACGCCCCCGATCTGGCTGATCAGACCGCTATCAAACTGCTCGCGGGCCACCAACTCGCCGAGCGGGTCGACCTTGTGCTCAAACACGCCCGCTTGGTCATTGAGATCAATGCTGCCGAAACCCCAGAAGACGATGAAGGTCCCGGCGTCGACAAAGTCAACTCATCGAAGATAAGGCAATTGAAGGCTGAGCGCACGAGAGTCAAGAAGGCGCTCAAATCTGTCGACAACGCGCTGATCACGCAAGCTCGTCAAGCCCTCCAGGCCATGCAGGCAGATGATGCCCCTGCCGATGCCGTTGCAGTGCTACGTAGTCGGATTGAAGCACTCGCAGCCGACCACTACGCCGCAATAGAGCGAGGCATGCTCTCTTGGTACGACAACCTCGTCAGCAAGTACGGCATCACCCTCAGTGAGTTCCAAGCCGATCGAAACACCTCTGCCACACGGCTGAACCAGCTCCTTGAGGAGCTAGGGTATGGATAGGGGCCGACTTGATGACCTGGTGGATCAGGTCACCGCGAAGACGACTGGCCGAAAGCCAGCTGGATTCCCTTACGTGGGTCTTGAGCACATTGCTCCTAGCCCTGATTGTTCATGGGGGTGTGGTGTTGGGGGGTGCGCGTCCGCGGAAAAGCCCCTCTGGTGTGGGACGATGTGTGTTGTTAGGCACGTTTTGGTTCCACAGAGAGGGGCATCTCCGGGATGCAGGTTAGCAGCACGCGCGATGTGAGGGTGGCAGGCGGCGGCGGTCAGGTGGCGGCGCATTCGGGTTTGTTCGCTTTGGGGCGTTTCGCCGATGGTTTGGGTCTGGGGGAGGCGTTGTCGGCGGCGGTGCCCCGGGGCGGGGAGCGGGCGCCGGTTCATGACCGGGGCAAGGTGCTGGCGCATTCGTTGTTGATGTTGGCCGGTGGCGGTGAGGCTTGCAGCGACATCGAGCATCTGCGGGCGCAGCCGGTGCTGTTCGGCGAGGTGGCTTCTGACTCGACTCTGTACCGGACGCTGCGCGGTTTGGGCCCCGGCGCGACAGAGGCTGTGTTGGGGGCGGTGGCCGGTGTGCGGGCCGGTGTGTGGGAGCGCCGCGGCGACGCTGCGGGCCCGGTGGTTTTGGACATCGACTCGACTTTGGTGGAGGTCCACTCCGAGAACAAGCAGCAAGCGGCTGCGCACTTCAAGGGCGGGTTCGGGTTCCACCCGATGCTGTGCGCCACAGACGAGGGGGAGCCTTTGTCGATAAAGCTGCGGGCGGGCAACGCCGCGGCCAACCACATCTTGGACCACATAGAGGTCATGGACGCCGCCATCGCGCAGCTGCCCGCCGCCGTCGCCAGGGGCCATCGCCCAGGCGACGGGCATGCGCCCTTGGGGGAGGTGCACCTGCGGGTCGACGCGGCGGGCTGCTCTGTCGGCATCGCCGAGGCCTGCCGGGACCGCAACATCGGGTTCTTCATGACAGCCCGCTCAAACTTCGAGGTCACAGCGGCGATAGACCGCGTCCGCTTCGACGCCGGGAAGTGGCAGCCGGCGCTCGGCGCCGACGGCGAGCCCTCGAGGCGGGCCCAGGTCGCCGACCTCACCGGCAGCGTCGATCTGGCCGGCTGGCCCGAGCGCACCCGCTTCATCGCCCGCCGAGAGCCGCTGCACCCCGGAGCGCAGCGCACCCTGTTCGACTCCGGCAACTGGCGCTACCGCGGGTTCTACACCGACGCCGCAGGCGACCCCGCCCAACTCGACGCCCACATGAGAGGCCACGCCCGCATTGAGAACACCATCTCAGACCTCAAAGACTCCGGCCTCAAACGCATGCCCTTCACCGACTTCGACGCCAACGCCGCCTGGACACAGCTCGTCGCGCTCAGCCTGGCTCTCGTGAGATGGTTCCAACAACTCCGCCTCACCGGACCCCTAGCCCAAGCAGCCCCCAAACGCCTCAGATGGCAGCTATGGCACGCACCCGCCCGCCTCGTCCGCTCCTCCCGCAAATGGACCCTGCGCCTGCTCGACTGGTGGCCCACAACCCCCCAACTCCTCCACGCCTGCCAACCCCACGGCCCATAGCCCCACGCCCCGCTCCCACCCCGACCCCGGCCCCAAACCCCGACCCGACGCGCCCCAAACCCCCCACCAGACCCCCCGACCACCAGAGGAATTCACCAACCCCCCAACCCCAACACCGAAACCACACGAAAACACACAAACCCCACCCGCCCAAAGAACAGAGCCCCCACGAAACCCGGGACTATTCAATTCTCATGAACAATCAGGGCTAGTGCTCGGACGTTGATGGGTGTCGCGCCCTCATCCGCGTCAGAGAGCACAAATGGGGTCTTCGCAAGAGGAGACATACTGTTTGGGAAGCTGCGACCAAACTTGCGCAAAGCTGTCCAGGTTGATTGCGAAGGCTACTGCTCAACCGACTTCCTCATCCTGCGTCCCAAGGCTGGTGTTGATCCCCGGTATGCAAGTCATGCCGTAGCCAGTGAAACTGTTTTTCGACACGCTGAACGTAATTCCATCGGTACAGGTATGCCGAGGACATCTTGGCTCGCGGTATCGCAGGCTCTAGTTTGGGTGCCGCCATTGGAGGAACAGTTCAGGATTGCAGAGGTCCTCGACACGATTGATGAGGCCATTCAGGCCACCGAACGAGTCGTCTTCAAATTGAAGGCGGTTAACCAGGCGTATGTTCAGGAACAAATGGCCAATATTGTGGACAGCAAAGCTGTTCGATTAGGCGAAATGTGCAAGGTGTTTGGAGGAAAGCGTCTTCCAGGTGGACATTCATATGTCTCTCATGAGACACAATATCGTTATCTAAGAGTCGAAGACTTTTTCCAGAAGAGTGTGAACTACAGTGATTTACGTTCCCTCAGTTATGCTACATTTGATATTTTGAAGCGGTACGAAATTGAATATGGTGACTTGTTCATGTCGATTGCCGGATCGATTGGATATGTAGGAATCAATTGTCCACCAGTAGGTCTCAAGACGATTCTGACGGAGAACGCTGCTAAAATTGTGCCGTCTAAGTCATTCGTTCCAGAGTATTTGGCCTTGCATATGAACTCCGCAGAGGTTGTTTCTCAGATTAGAGCTGAGATTGGGACTGGTAGTGGTGTGCCAAAGCTTGCACTACATCGCATAGCAAGCCTTCGCATTTCTTGCCCAGACATTTCTAGGCAGCAGGAAGTAGTCCGCAGACATGAAGTTGGACGTGCAGCGTGGGCTACTAGGGAGAAAGAGCTAGCCCTGATTGTTCATGGGGTGTGGTGTTTGGGGGGTGCGCGTCCGCGGAAAAGCCCCTCTGGTGTGGGACGATGTGTGTTGATGGGCACGTATCGGCTCCACAGGGAGGGGCATCTCCGAGATGCAGGCTAGCAGCACTTGCGATGTGAGGGTGGAAGGCGGCGGCGGTCAGGTGGCGGCGCATTCTGGTTTGTTCGCTTTGGGGCGTTTCGCCGACGGTTTGGGGCTGGGGGAGGCGTTGTCGGCGGCGGTGCCGCCGGGCGGCGAGCGGGCGCCGTCGCACGACCGGGGCAAGGTGCTGGCGCATTTGCTGTTGATGTTGGCCGGTGGCGGGGAGGCGTGCAGCGACATCGAGCATCTGAGGGCGCAGCCGGTGCTGTTCGGCGAGGTGGCGTCTGACTCGACCCTGTACCGCACGCTGCGCGGTTTGGGCCCTGATGTGGTGGAGGGCCTGTTGGGGGCGGTGGCCGGTGTGCGGGCCGGGGTGTGGGAGCGCCGCGGCGAGGGGTCCGGTCCGGTGGTTTTGGACATCGACTCGACTTTGGTGGAGGTGCACTCTGAGAACAAGCAGGGCGCGGCTGCGCACTTCAAGGGCGGGTTCGGGTTCCACCCGATGCTGTGCGCCACCTCAGAGGGCGAGCCGTTGTCGATCAAGCTGCGGGCGGGAAACGCCGCGGCCAACGACATCTGCGACCACATAGAGGTCCTGGACGCCGCCATCGCGCAGCTCCCCGCCGCCGTCGCCGGGGGCCACCGCGAAGGCGACGGGCAGGCGCCCTTGCGCGAGGTGCACCTGCGGGTCGACGCGGCGGGCTGCTCTGTCGGCATCGCCGAGGCCTGCCGGGCCCGCAACATCGGGTTCTTCATGACAGCCCGCTCGAACCACCAGGTCGAAGCGGCCATAGACCATAACCGCTTCGACGCCGGCGCATGGCAGCCGGCGCTCGGCGCCGGAGGCGAGCCCTCGAGGCGGGCCCAGGTGGCCGACCTCACCGACAGCGTCGACCTCTCCGGCTGGCCCGCCGGCACCCGCTTCATCGCCCGCCGCGAGCCGCTGCACCCCGGCGCGCAGCGCACCCTGTTCGACTCCGGCAACCGGCGCTACCGCGGGTTCTACACCGACGCCGAAGGCGGCCCCGCCGAACTCGACGCCCACATGAGAGCCCACGCCCGCATCGAGAACACCATCGCAGACCTCAAAGACTCCGGCCTAAAACGCATGCCCTTCACCGACTACGAAGCCAACGCCGCATGGGCGCAGCTCGTCGCGCTCAGCCTGGCGCTCGTTAGATGGTTCCAACAACTCCGCCTCACCGGACCCCTCGCCCAAGCCGCCCCCAAACGCCTCAGATGGCAGCTATGGCACGCACCCGCCCGCCTCGTCCGCTCCTCCCGCAAACAGACCCTGCGCCTCCTCGACTGGTGGCCCACAACCCCGCAACTCCTCCACGCCTGCCAGCCCCACGCCCCATAACACCGCCCGCTGTCCCGCCCGCCAACCCCGACGCCCCCCGACCCCCGACCCAGCGCGCCCCAACCCGACCCCGACACCCCACAGCAACCGCCCCCAAACCCCCAACCACCCCCAACACCCGAACCCCAACCCCGAACCCCGCCCGACCCACACACAGAACACCCGGCCAAAGCGAACCACCAATACTCATGAACAATCAGGGCTAGAGAAACTGAAGATGCTACGTGCTGGCGTTGCTGCTGATCTGCTGTCTGGGCGGGTTCGAACGGTGGCTGCGTGAACTCAGGACCGGAGTGGGAGCGGGTTGAGAGGCCGCTACTTGAGCACCTGAGTTCTATGGGATGGGAGGCACTGATCTGGAAAGAACGCCAGGAGGCTGATGCCGTAATTCGGGTCTCGGAACGGGACGTGTTGTTGGAGCAGCGGTTGGGTGAGGCGCTGGGGCGGATTAATGTAGGGCCGAGTGGGCAGGCCTGGCTGGATGAGGGTCGGGTCAAGTCGGCGATAGCGGAGTTACGAACGGTGCCAGCGGGACCTGGGCTTTTGGAAGCCAACCAGCAGGCGACCGAGCTGTTGTTGGGCGGGTTCTCGGTTTCGGGATTGGAAGGGTGGGATGGGGGTCGGGAGCAGACGGTTGACTACATCTGCTGGGGCGACTGGTCGGCCAATGACTTTCTGGCGGTGTCGCAGTTTCCGGTGGCTACACCGGGGAGCCGGCCGGACATTCGGCCGGATGTGACGCTGTTTGTGAATGGCATCCCGCTTGTTGTGATCGAGGCCAAGCCGCCAGGGACGGAGAGTGGTCTCACTGATGCCATTGATCAGTTGCGTCGCTATGCCAACCAGAGAGGCAGCGAATCAGTCGAGGGCGCGGAGCAATTGTTCTGGACGAATCAATTCACGGTGGCCACGACTGGGGAGAGGGCTGAAGCAGGCACATTCTCTGCCTTGCCTGAGCACTATCTGGCTTGGAAGGACCCGTACCCGACGTCAAGGGAAGAGATTGCCGCGTCATTGGGGATGTTGGTTGAGGCGGTTACCCAGCAGGAGGTCTTGACTGCTGGGATGTTGGCGCCGGAGCGGTTGCTGGACATCGTTCGGCATTTCACGCTCTTCAAGGAGACCGGCTCAGGCCGGACGGTCAAGCTGGTGAGCCGGTACCAGCAGTATCGAGGTGTACAGAAAGCGTTGCAGCGGCTACTGACTGGGGCCACTCGCGCAGAGGACGGCCATGTGGATCGCCGAGGCGGTATCATCTGGCACACCCAGGGATCGGGCAAGAGCTTGACCATGGTGTTCTTGATTCGTGCCATGCGGAGCCATCCTGAGCTGCGGAAATTCAAGATTGTGCTGGTCACCGACCGGACCGATTTGGAGATTCAGCTTCGCGACACGGCGGCGCTTGCTGGTGAGACAGTGAAGGTGGCCAAGAGCGCGGCTCAGGTGCGTGAACTTCTGTCCCAGCCCGGTCCAGGTGTGGTGATGGCGATGATCCAGAAGTATCGCGACACCAACGGTGGGAGCGGTGATGGTTTGGGTGCTGAAGAGACGTTCGGGGTGCTGAACGACTCTGAGTCGATTCTGGTGATGGTGGACGAGGCCCACCGCTCTCAGGCGTCCACGCTGCATGCCAACTTGATGAGTGCGGTTCCCAACGCGGCCCGGATTGGATTCACCGGCACACCGATCATCATGGGCAAGCGGAAAAAGACGCTGGAGATCTTCGGCGGCTACATCGACCGCTACACACTGGCCCAATCGGAGGCCGATGAATCGACGGTGCCTATCTTCTACGAGGGACGCACCACCGACGCGGCGGTCAGCGGTGCGTCGAGGATGGACGAGGTGTTCTTCCGCTGGTTCCGCAATCTCACCGATCACCAGCGCGAAGTGCTCCAGAGTAAGTACGCCACCACTGCCCAAGTGCTGGAGGCGCCGGAGTTGATTGCGGCCAAGGCGAAAGACGTCTTGCGCCACTACTTATCCACGGTGATGCCCGACGGGTTCAAGGGCATGATCGTGGCCACCAGCCGGAAGGCGTGTCTGCGGTACTACGACGCGCTGAACACAGCCAGAGACGAGTTGGTCATAGAGCTCGACCAGCGCCGGAACGACTTGCTGGACCGTTCAAGCGACTCTCGCCACCTCGATCCTGAGGAGTCGTTTCTGCGGGCAGCAGTAGGTGGGGTGGATTTGATCCGTGCTCTGGAATTCGCGCCGGTGATCTCGGGCGATCACAACGATCCTCCGCATTATGCGGAGTGGACCGACAAGCCGGGCCAAGAGGCCCGAATCAACAGCTTCAAGTTGCCGTTGGGACATGAGGGCGACAATCGCAGTCCACTGTCGCTGTTGATTGTGAAGTCGATGCTGCTCACAGGATTCGACGCACCTTGGGCTCAAGTTCTGTATCTCGACCGGATGATCCAAGAGGCCGAATTGCTCCAAGCAGTCGCTCGGGTCAATCGGACGGCACCGAAGAAGACCTACGGACTGGTGGTGGACTACTACGGGGTGTCTTCTCAGCTCACCCAGGCACTGTCCGCTTACGCCGGTGACGATGGCGAGATCGATCCGGATGTGGAAGGTGCGCTTCGTCCGCTGGCCGCTGAGATCGAAAAGCTGGAGCCGCAGCGCCAACGGGTTCGCCAGATCTTCGTACAGCGAGGGATCGAGCCGGCTGCAACCGTCGATGCCATCGAAGACTGCGTCCACCTTCTTGGTGATGAGCGGCTCCGAGCCGAATTCGATGTGGCGCTGCGGATGTTCCTTACCACCTTCGACACCGTGCTGCCCCGGCCCGAAGCTCTTCGGTTCGTGGACGACGCCAACCTCTTCGGCGAGATCCAGGTTGCCACCCGGCGCCGCTACCGGGACACGCCCGATGGCGACTTCGACCCGCTCAAGTACAAGGAGAAGGTCCGTCGGCTGATCGACGAGCACGTCACGGTGCTCGACCTGTCTCAGAAGATCGCGCCTTTGAGGATCACCGACCCCGATTTCCGAAGCCGAATCAAGGAATTCAACTCTGATCGGGCCAAGGCGTCCGAGATGGAGCACGCGACCCGCCACCACATCCGTGAGCACCTTGACGAAGACCCCGCCTACTACGGCAAGCTCTCCAAGCGCATCGACGAGATTCTTGAGCGGCTTGAAGGCCGGTGGGATCAGATTGCCCTTGAATTCGAAGAGCTGATCGCCGAGATCAACGCCGGACGAACTGATGAGGACAACACCGGGCTCGACCCGACTACCGAACTGCCCTTCCACGGGCAGATGGCTGAGAAAGTGGCCAGCTCCGATCCCGACGCTTCCGAACAGCTCATCGCGCAGACCCGCGAGATCGTCTCCGATATCCGCCGCACCATAAAGACCGTTGGATTTTGGGACAACCCCACCAAGCAGGACGAACTCCGCAAGGCTGTGAAGCGCAAGCTCGACAGCAGCGACCTGTTCGACTACAACAGCCTCGACGAGTTGGCCGTTGAGCTCGTCGACCTGGCCAAGGCCAACCAGCAGCGGCTGGCATGACGGCCGCTGCCGTCGTCCCGCTCCACGAGCTTCCTGAGCTTGTTGTGGGCGACCTTGCATTGGCGATCGCTCCCTCCAGCGACCGCACCACCATTGAGATCACCGTTGAGCGCGATGCCTCGCTAGTGCTCAAAGCTCCTGATGGCACAACCATCGAACGGGCGACCCAGTTTGTGATCGACAAGCGCCAGTGGGTGTACCGCAAACTGGCTGAGAAGGATGCCTTGACTGGCCCACCGATCACGAAGCAATTCGTCGAAGGGGAGGGCTTTGCCTATCTCGGTCGCAGCTACCGCCTCACCCTCACTGACCAGGTTGCCGGCGTTCGCCTTGAACGAGGCCGCTTCCACATGAACCCATCTCAGGTCGATCAGGGTGCGGCCGCTATGCGCCGCTGGTACACCAGCACCGGCACTCAATGGCTCCGAAAGAGAATTCGTCCTTGGACCGCCCGGATGGGAGAGGACTCCATCGATGTCACCGTTCGGGACCTCGGCTACCGCTGGGGCTCAGCCCGTCCCACCGAAGGCCCTCAGCGCATCAACGTCCACTGGGCCGCCCTCCAGCTCCCGCCCAGCCTCATCGACTACATCGTTGTCCACGAACTCGCCCACCTCCACGAAACCAACCACACCTCCGGATTTTGGTCCACCGTCGCCCGCCTCATGCCCGCCTACGAAACCCACAAGACTGTCCTCGCCACCTTCGGCAAGAACATCTGGCTAGGCACAGTTACAGGGAATTGGGAGTGACAACCACCGAGAATCCGGGGATCACTGCCTATAGGGCACAAAAAAGCCCCGCCAGTGCACCACAGACAAGCCGTGGTGGACGGCGGGGAGGATTGGTCCAAAGTGTAGCGCTAGAAGCGACGAGCGCAACTCCTAGAGATAGTTGCAGGAATCGTGAACCTGTTCGTAGTCACGCTTGTAGAGGCGATGTTCCCATTTGATGTAGTCCTTCTTGGGGAGCTGTCGACCGCCCCCCTTCCATGCCGCGACCTCACACATGACCCCAACGGCGTGGACTCTTTCTAGTGCCGGCAGGAGGTCAGAATCGCCCGAAAACAGCACAACGACATCGAAGTCTTTGTCGGCTGCGCCAAATGCGAGATCCAGGGCCAACAACACGTCGATGCCTTTTTCGCGGGGGTATCCAGTTCGATAGTCCAGCGGCCGAGTACAGACCTCAACCTTGGGGTCGGACCCACTGGTTGCGCTTTCCCAGCGCTTGAACTGCTTTCGAGAGGCCGCGTATCCCTTTGGGTTTCTCGACGAACCTGGCAAACCACTGTAGATATTGACCTGTACAAGCTTGCGTAGATTCGCCCCCCGGTAGCTCGGGTGGCGCTCCGCGATCAGATTGGCGAGCTTGATCGGGTCATATTGACCTACGGTGTGATGATCAGCATCTGTGGCGCCAAGAGCATCTCGTGCCCCCCTGTAGACGTTCTGATGATCGATGAACACTGCGAGCCGATCCATTTTGGCCATAGCAGCTGATTCTGTCATCCCCGGGTGCCTGCGCGGTTCCCTTAGCGGCCGGCGGCGGGGCGGAAGGCGGTGACTACCTCGGCTAGGTAGTCGTGGGCCTCAGCGGCGTCGGAGGGGATGGGGAGGTGGGCTCGGAAGTCGGTGACGCCGGCTTCTACCAGGGCGGGCACGGCGTCCATGGTGGCGGCCAGGTCTACGCCGTCGTCGGTGCGCACGATGGGCAGGGTGCCCACTACGCCGAGGCCCGTCGGGTCGCGGTCGAAACCGGCCACCGCCTCCCGCATCTGGTCGATGTGGGAAGCCATGTCGCCGCCCATGTAGTCGCCCCAGGGGATCCAGCCGGCGCCGAAGCGGGCCAGTCGGCGCATGGCCCGGGGGTTCACCGTGCCGCTCACCCAGATGGGCACCCCGCCGGGCTGCACCGGCTGGGGTTGCATGTAGATGCGGGAGAACTCGAGCTGGTCGTCGCTGAAGTCGGCTGGACAGGCGCCCCACAGGGCTTGGCACACTGCCAGGGTGTGGTCGAGCTGGTGGCCCCGCTCGGCGAAATCCAGCCCGGCGGCCTCGTATTCCTCGGCCTGCCAGCCCACGCCCACGCCGAGGTCAACCCGGCCGCCGGTGAGCACGTCGAGGGTGGCTAGAGACTTGGCCAGGATCACCGGACGCCGCAGGGCGGCCAACAAGATGTTGTTGCCCAGCCGGAGGTTGCTGGTGATGGCACCCAGCGCCGTCAACACGGTGGTGGGCTCCAGCCAGTGGCCGTCGGGGCCGGTGGGCTGGCGACCACCGGCCATGCCTCCCAGTTCGGGCTGGCCGTAGGCCTCCAAGCGGTCGCCGAACACCACATGGTCGCTGACCACCACCTTGTCCACTCCGGCGGCATCGGCCGCTTTGGCCAGATCCAGCACGGGTTGCCAGCCTCCCGGACCGGGATCGGCGGCGGCGAAAGTGCGGAGGTTGATGGAGATCAGCGGTGTCACGGGGTCTTGCTTAGCATCTCATCAGTGCAGAATGGGGATGTGAAGCCAACTCTGGACGAGTTTGCCGCCGAAGCTCAAGCGTTCTTGGACGCCAACGCCGAGCGGGCTGTGCGCGACAAGTTCACCTGGGGTGTCGGCTCCGACGAGATCACCGTTTATGCCGAGAAGAGCGCAGCAGAGGAGGAGGCCGCGGTCAAAGCCGCCCAGCAGTGGCGGGCCAAGATGTGGGAGGCGGGTTTTGGGTGGATCACCGGGCCTCCGCAGTATGGCGGACGAGGCCTCGACCCGGAGTACGAGCGGGCCTATCTCGATCTGGAGGCCGGCTATCGGGTGCCGTCGCAGACGATGTTCGGTACCGCCTTGGGGGTGGTAGCCCCCACCATCTTGGCCCACGGCTCCGATTGGCTGAAAGAGCGGTACCTGACCCGGCTGCACGGGGGGGAGGTCCTGGCCTGCCAGCTTTTGAGCGAGCCGGGCGCCGGGTCGGATTTGGCCTCCCTCAGCACCCGGGCCGCTGCCGACGGCGACGAGTGGGTGATAAGCGGCCAAAAAGTGTGGAGCTCCCGGGCCCACTACTCCGACATAGGCCTGCTGCTGGCCCGCACCGACCCGAACGCCCCCAAGCACCAGGGAATAACCGCCTTCATCTATCCGATGGACACGCCGGGAACCGATGTGCGCCCCCTGCGGCAGATGACCGGTGGATCGGAGTTCAACGAGGTCTTCCTTGACGACGCCCGCATCAGCGACCGCTACCGGGTGGGCGACATCAACGCGGGCTGGTCGGTGTTCCGCACCACGCTGCAATCGGAGCGGGCCTCGATCGGGTCGAGGGGTGCGGGCTACGGCGGCAGCGGGCTGGTGGGACTGGTCGCCCCGGAGAAAGTCGTCCAGATGGCCCAGCACTTCGGGTTGGCCGACGACCCGGTGGTGCGCCAAGACCTGGCCCGCCTCTACATCGGCTACCGACTGGTGGAGTGGAACGCCAACCGGCGGCCTCCGCTGGCCCCGGCAGCGGCCAAGTACGCCACCGCCCGGCACATGAACTGGGCGGCGTCAATGATCGCTCGCCTGCTTGGCCCCTGCATCTGCGCCGACACCGGCGAATGGGGCACCTACGCCTGGAAGCAGCTGCTGTTGGGAGCGTGCGCCATCCGCATAGGCGGCGGCACCGACGAGGTCATGAAAAATGGCGTAGGAGAAGCGGTTTTGGGTTTGCCGAAGGAGCCGCGCTAGGAGCGTGCAGGCTGGGCGCGGAGGCAAGCTCAACCCGGCGTCACCGCAACCGGCTGGGTGACTAGAAAAACGGTATTTGCGCTGCTAGCTTGCTTGTGGGTTAAGGTAATCCTGGTGAGGAAAAGGCGGGGAGTCGGTAGGTTTATGGTGCTGCGGTTAGGGGCAGTGGGCTTGGTGTTGGCGCTTTTGGGCGGGGTGCTGAACGGCGCGCTCGCCGAAGGCGCGGAGCCGGGGCCGCACCCGCCGGCGGCACAGTTCGAGTCGGCGTTTGCCACGGGGGGCGACTCCGTCGTGGTCGGGGCTGAGGCGCCGCCGCCGGAGGGCGGGGAGTTCAGTGCCGGGGATGGGTTGGAAGGCGAGGGCGGGGAGCTTGGCGCTGGGGACGGTCTGGCTCCTGAGGACGGGTTGGACGGTCCGGGGCTGGGCGAGGCTGTCGCGGAGTTGGGCGTCTTGGATTTGGTGGGTCCCGACGGCGTTTGGACCATGGATGACGGTGGCCGTGGGGTTCCGTTGCGCTTGTTGGACGAGTCGGAGGTTGCGGAGCTGGGCGATGCCCGGTCGTTGGCGGCGTCTACCGCCGCGACGGCGTATGCGCCGGGGGCGGCTGGGAACGCGTCGGGGGCTTCGGCGTCGGGGGCGGGTTCGGCGGCGAATCCGGGCACCTGGTTCGTGTCCGACACCGGGCAGCCGCATCTGTTGGTGGGCGGTGTGAATGTGCTGTTCGGTTCGCATATGGCCGGGCCGGCGATCGATGCGGTGTGGGATCGCCACGGTGTCGCGCCGGGGCAGGTGTCGCCGCTGGGCCAGTTGCCCAACGGGTTCTTGGTGAAGACGGTGTCGGACGCCGAGTCGCTGCGTCTGGCCGACGCGTTGTCGGCCGAGCCCGGTGTGGACACCGCGGTTCCCAATACGTTCACGCCGTTCTCGTCGGGCTCGCTAGGGCCCTTCCCGAGCGGTGCTGAGCTGACGGCGGATGCGGAGCGGCGGTGCAACGCATCTCCCGACCTTTGGGCCGACGAGCTGTCGAGCTGCCAGTGGCACCTCGACGCGTCCGGCGACTTCAGATTTTACCGGCATCGGGAGACATTGAAAGTCAGCGATCCCAGCATCGACATCAACCTCGGCGACGTGTGGTCCACGACGATGGGGGCTGGAGTCACAGTTGCTGTGGTGGACACAACTTGGAATCGGGCCCACGAGGATCTCGTCGACAATGTGGACTCTGCGAGGAGCCAGTACTGGTGCGGCTACACCGGGCAGCGGATACGCAATAGTCACGGAACCTCGGTTGCCGGGGTTGTGGGCGCCCGCGACAACACGGTGGGCGGGCGCGGCGTCGCGCCCCGTGCCACGTTGGTCAACTACAATTTCATGGACTGCATATCCTCGGCGAATGCAGTCGCGGCGAAGACGCTCAACATGGAGACCGTGGCAGTGTCCAACCACAGCTACGGCATGCACCGCCGGGGATTAGCTCCGAGGGACAGGTTGTGGCAGGCGGCCTTGGAGACCAGCCTCGAACAGGGGTTCGGCGGCAAGGGGACTTCCCACGTGCAGGCAGCCGGCAACGGCGGCATAAGCGATTGGCAATGGGCGAGCCTTGACGCCGCGAACAACTACCGCGGCGTGATCTCGGCGTGCGCGGTGAACTCGGCGGGCAGTTTGGCGTATTACTCCGAGAAGGGCCCCAGCCTGTGGGTGTGCGCGCCGACGAGCGATAGGGGCCAGGCGGGGATCCTGGCGCCGATAGGCGAGGATGGCGATGATCACTACACCGCCCATTTCGGCGGGACCAGCGCGGCTGCGCCGATCGTGTCGGGGGTGATCGCGCTGATGCGCAGCGTGAACGCCAACCTCACCTGGCGCGACGTGAAGGTGATCTTGGCCGACACCGCGCAGAAGAACGACCCGGAGCACTCGAGCTGGCTCAGCGGCGCTCAGAAGTACAGCTCGACGGGGCCTGAGGCAGATCCGTACTCGTTCAGCCACAGCTACGGCTTCGGCCTGGTGGATGCCAAGGCCGCCGTGGACGCCGCGTCGGGCTGGACGCTTTTGCCCCCGATGCGGACCGCCACCGCGTCGCATACCGGCGATGTGGCGCTGCCGGCGCGAGGCGAGGAGATCGAGCTGGCCCTGGGCGTGTCTTCGGCCATCGACTTCACAGAGCACGTCAAGGTCGCCGTCGCTGGCGACGTGTCCAATATCCGCGACTACCGGGTGACGCTGGTGTCGCCGTCGGGCGCCGAGTCGATCCTGTCGGTGCCGACCAACTGGTGCGACGCCGGTAAGTGCTCGTTGCGAGGCTCGTTCGATTTCGGGTCGTCGCGCCATCTTGGCGAGAACCCGGAGGGCACGTGGAAGCTGAGAATCCGGAATGAGCCGAACAGGCCGAATTGCGCCGGGGGCCCTGCTGCATTGTTCAACCCGTACTATCCCAATTTGGATCTCCAGGCTCGGTATAAAAGGTACTGCGACGACAGCTACAGGGAGGTCATCAGCGCGTGGAGCATCGAGGTGACCGGGCACTCCACCGCCCCGTCGGAGCCGGTCACGCTGTCGGTCTCGGCGCCGAGCGCCTCAGAGGGCGGGAGCGTCGATGTGACGGTGTCTGTGGGCGGCCCGGCGCCGACCGAGGATCTGGTGGTCCCGCTGGTGCTCACCGGCGTGACTGCTGAGACGGGCGTCGATTTCTCGGCGCCCGCTTCGATCACAGTGCCGAAGGGGTCGTCTTCGGCGACCGCCCAGATTTCGATCACCCAAGACACCGTCCACGAGGGCCCCGAGACGTTCAAGGTCGGGTTGGGCTCCTTGCCGCGCACGCACCACTCCTCGTCGAAGCCAGTGGTGGTGACGATCGACGATGACGATCCGCCGCCGGTGATGACTCTGCTCGCCGCCGCGTCGGTGGCCGAGGGCGGCTCGGTGGATGTCACCGCGCAGCTCAGCAGTGTGTCGTCCACCGACGTGACCGCCAACCTGTTTGCGGCGGCAGTGGCGCCGGCGGTCGCCGGCGATGGGTCGCTGCTGGGCTCGCCGGCTGTGTTGACGATCCCGGCGGGCTCGACTGCCAGTTCGGGATCGGTGGTGTTCACCGCGTCGCAGAACGATGAGTACGAGGTCGCCGGGTCGACGGCGAAGACGTTCGAGGTGTCCGCGTCCGCCGCCAGCGTCGGCCACGGCGTCGCCGACCCGGCGCCGATCACCATAAGGATCGACGACGACGAGTCCGCCCCGGTGGTCTCCATGGCGGCGGGCCCCGCCGTCTCCGAGGGTTCCACGGCGGAGTTCACCTTCACCGCTGACCCAGTGCCGTCGGCCGATCTGGCGGTGAGCGTGATGGTGGCTCAAGGGGGAGCATTCGGCGTCGTCGTCGGGGCGCGGACGGTCACGATCCCCGCATCGGGCCGCGCCGTTCTGGCTGTGATGACCACTGACGACTCGACAGCAGAGCCCGACGGGTCGGTCACCGTGACGGTTGTCGCCGGTGCCGATTACACGCCGTCGGCGTCGGCGTCGGCGAGCGTGGCCGTGTTCGACGACGAAAGTCCGAGGCCGCGGGTCTCGATCACCGCCGGCGATGCCGTCAGCGAGGGTTCCGCCGCGGAGTTCACCCTCACCGCTGACCCGGTGCCATTGGCCGATCTGGCGGTGAGCGTGGAGGTGTACCAGCAGGGCTCGTTCGGCGTTGTAGAAGGCAACCGGATGGTCACCATTCCCGCTTCGGGCCGCGTTGTGCTTTTGGTCGCGACAACCGGCGACTCGTTCGGCGAGCCCGACGGGTCGGTCACCGTCACGGTTTTCGACGGCCTCGCCTACGACATCGATGCTTCCGCGACCGCAACCGTCGGGGCCGACGGCGACCTTGCCGCGTCCGCGACCGTCGAGGAAGCGGCCGCAACCGTCGCCGTCGCCGACGATGACGGTGGCCCGGTGCCGGTGGCGGTGTCGTTGTCGGCGGCGGACGCGTCGGTGTCTGAGAACGGCGGCGCCACCGATGTGGAGATCGCTTTGAGCCGGGCGTTAAGGGCCGGCGAGACGGTGAGCGTGCCGATAACGGTGTCGGGTGTGCCGGGCAGCGACTGGTTGTTGGGCGACCCGGCCGGGCCGGGCGTGGTGCGCACGGGTTACGGCAAGGCCACCGCGGTGGAGTTCAGCGCCGGCGGGCGGACAGCGGTGATGCGCTTCGAGGCGATAGACGACGACGCTGAGTTCGACCGGCCCATCACGTTCGCGTTCGGCACCGGAACCAGAGCTGTGACCCATGTCGGCGTCGCCGGCGGCCTCACAGTAGGCGGGCCGGTCACCATCACTATCGCCGACAACGACCTCCCGCCGGTGTGCGACGGAAGGCCGACGGTGTCGGTGGCCGACGCCACGGCGGTGCGGGGCGAAGACCTCGAATTCCACATCACCCTCAGTTGCCGGTCCAGCCGTGCCGTGGTGGCCCACTACTACATCGGTCGCGGCAGCGAGATCGACGGGTCGACCCGAAGCGTCACATTCGGGCCCGGCGACACGCACGCGACGGTGAGCGTGCCCACCAAAGACTCCGACAAGGTGAAATTTCAGGTGGCATACGCGCCGGGCGCCGCGAACGCCCTCAGTGTGCCCGCGGCCACCGGCACCGTCACCGACACTTCTACGGCAGACACAGCGTCGGAAGACAGCGTGCCGGTGGTAAGCATCGCCCCCGGTGCCGACATCACCGAGGGTGCCAGCGCGTCGTTCACCGTCACCGCGGTTCCCGCGCCGGCGAGCCCGCTCACCGTCACCGTGGACATCGCGCAGACCGGCGATTTCGCTGCTTCCACGCAACAGCGGACCGTCGTGCTGAGCGGCGGCACGGCGACTTTCTCCGTCCCGACCCGCGACGACAGCATCGACGAGGCCGACGGCTCGATCACCGCCACGCTGGTCGACGGCGCAGGCTACGACCTGGGCACCAGCAGCACCGCGACGGTCAGCGTCGCCGACGACGACGATCCCCCGCCGGTGGTGACCATCGCAGCCGGTGCAGACATCACCGAGGGCCACAAAGCGTCGTTCACTGTGACCATGGTTCCCGTGCCGGCGAGTCCGGTCGCGGTGTCGGTGTCGGTGTCAGCCGTCGGGGACTTCGGTGCGACGACAGGCGCCCGGACGGTGACGGTCCCGACCCAGGGGTCGGCGACGTTTGCGGTTGCGACCTCCAACGATGCGATAGTTGAGGCAGATGGGTCAGTGAAGGCGACACTGGCAGACGGCCCCGGCTACGACGTGGGCACTAGCAGCACTGCGACGGTCAGCGTGGCCGACGACGACGACCCGCCGCCGCAGGTGGACATCACGGCCAGCTCGGGGGGAACCGAGGGCACTGATGTGGTGTTCACCTTCACCGCGACGCCGCAGCCGGCGGCCAACCTCGATGTGGCCGTGGAGATCACCGCATCGGGCGATTTCGGCGTCACCGCCGGAATGCGCACCGCAGTGATCTTGTCGGGCACCACCCAGGCGACGCTGAACATCGCCACCGCAGACGACGGCGACGACGAGCCCGACGGCAGCGTCACTGCCACGCTGACCGCTGGCACCGGCTACACGGTCGGCCCGCTGGCGTCGCAGACGGTGCAGGTTCTCGACGATGACGACCCGCCGCTGGTGATCCCCGAGATCAGCATCGCGGCGGCAGGCGGCGTCACCGAGGGGGCCGACGCGGTGTTCACGGTTACCGCCACCCCCGCGGCGGCGGTGCAGGTGGCGGTGACGGTGACCGCGGCGGGCGACTACGGGGCCACGGCCGGGGCGCGCACCGTAAACGTGCCTGCGGGCGGCAGCGCGACGCTCACCATCGCCACTGCGGGCGACAGCACAGACGAGGCCGACGGCTCGGTCACCGCCGCGCTGGACGCGCCGGGCGCGGACGCTGGTTATGAGGTGTCGGCTTCCCAGGGCGAGGCCACCGTGGCGGTGTCCGATGATGATGTGGATCCGTTGACGGTGTACATGATTTTCTTTGCGAGGTCGATCGCCGAGGACGGCGCCGGCGATGACAATCAGGCGCACCTGAGAATCGCCCCGACGCGTGCTTTGCGGTCTTGGGAGACGCTCACGGTGCCGTTGAGCGTGACCGGCGGCGATGAGGGCACGCATTGGACGATGCGCGATCTGAACGATCCCGATGCGGTGTTCGCGAATGAGTTCGAGGTGAGGTTCGGGCCGGGTGTCGACGGTGTTGTGTTGGAGCCGGGTGATCAGCGTGCTGAGTTGGTGTTGACGGCTGTGGCTGACAGCGACTGGGTCGACCAAGAGATCACTGTGTCCTATGGGACCGGCAGTCGGGCGCCGACGCTGAACGGCAGCACCGAGGGGGTGACGTTGGGGATCTCGTGGGGTCCCGACGGCGTCGAGCGTGCCGACGGTTCCACCACGGTGGTGATCATCGACAGCGACGAACCGCCCCCGCAGGTCGACATCACCGCCGCCGTGGGCGGGATCGAGGGAACCGACGCTGTGTTCACCATCACCGCGTCGGCACCCACAACAGCCGACCTCGACGTGAGCGTGGACATAGCCTCAACCGGCGACTGGGGCGCAACCACCGGAGCGCGCACCGCCACGATCCCATCCGGCGCCACCGAGGCCATCCTCACCGTCGCCACGGTCGACGACGGCGCCGACGAGCCCGACGGCTCCATCAGCGCCACCCTGGTGGCGGGCAGCGGCTACACCATCGGACAACAGGCGTCGCGGGCCGCGCCGATCGCCGACGACGACGACCCGCCCCCCGTCATTCCCGTGATCTCCATCACCTCCGCTGGCGCCATAACCGAGGGCGCCGCAGCCGCGTTCACTGTCACCGCTGATCCCGCCGCGGCGACACAGGTAGCGGTCACGGTCACCGCGACCGGCGACTACGGCGCCACAACCGGGCCGCGCACCATCGACATCCCCGCCGGCGGAACCGCGACATTCACCGTGGCCACCACCGGCGACGGCGTCGACGAGGCCGACGGCTCTGTCACCGCCACCCTCGACGCGCCCGCCGCCGACGCGGGATACACCGTGTCGCCCACCCAGAACACCGCCACCGCGGCAGTGGCTGACGACGACCCGCCCCCTGAGCCCGAAATCGCCGATTGCGCCGGCAAGCCCACCGTGACCGTGGCCGACGCCACCGCACAACAAGATGAAGACCTCCAGTTCGTGATCAGCTTGAGCTGCCGCTCGACGGGCGACGTCACCGTCTACTACGCCGTCGCCCACGACCGCCGCCTCGGCAGCGTCATCACCATCACCATCAAAGGCGGTGAAACCGGTGCCACCGTCAACGTGCCCACCGCGGGCATCGACGCGGACATCGAGTTCCACATCGTGTACCTCATCGGCGCCGCCAACTACACCGCCCAAGCCAAAGCCACCATCACCCCCTGACTGAAGTCCCCCTAATCGAAGAGAGGTTGTTAATGAGGTTGTTAATGAGGATCGGCGGTGTGGTTGCCAAGGGTTTGGCGGCTGTGGTGTTGGCGGCTGGGTTGGTGGTGCCAGTGTCGGCGGGTCCGGCGTGGGCGCAGAATCCCCCTCCGGCGGTGGATTACGACGTTGATGATGACGGTTTGATCGAGGTGTCGAGCTTGGCGCAGTTGAACGCGATCCGGTGGGATCTCGACGGCGACGGCGCAGCCGACGTGTATCCGCCCGATAGTGCGGGCCGCACCGGTCATGACCCCGACGGCGCTACGAAGCATGCGGCAGCGTTCCCGAACGCGGTGGCGGGCATGGGCTGCACGTCTGATGGGTGTGTCGGCTATGAGCTGGCCGCGGACTTGGACTTCGACACCAACGCCAACGGGCAGGCCGACGCGGGTGACGCCTTCTGGAACGGCGGCCTGGGCTGGTTCCCGTTGATGGGCGGCGAGGCGATCCGCGATTGGGATACGGATTGGCGTTTTATGGACTACGCGGGTACTAGCGGGCCAAATTCGCGTGCTCGCATGTTCACTGCGGTGTTCGAGGGCAACGGCCGCACGATCTCGAATTTGTTCATCGACGATCCTGATCGGCGGTATGTGGGGCTGTTCGGCTATGTCGGCCCTGGCGGGCATGTGCGCAATGTGGGGCTGCCGGCCCCCAACTCCGACAGCGGGGTGCGCGGCAACCGTCATGTGGGGGCGTTGGCAGGCACGGTGGAGGGGGGCATTGTCAGCGGTGTGTGGTCCGATGTCGACGTGACCGGCAGCAGGACCGAAGTCGGGGGCCTGGTCGGGGCGAGCTGGAACTTCAGCGCTGTGGTCGAGAGCTACGCCACCGGCGACGTGACCGGCATGGCGCTTGTGGGCGGCTTGATCGGGATCCTCAACGCGGGACCCGGTGCTATTGCGAGCTACGCCACCGGCGACGTGACGGCACACTGCGTAGGGGGAGGGCTCATCGGGCGGCGGATCGACGGCCACATCCGGGCGGCCTATGCCACCGGTTCGGTGACCGCCACCGGAACAAGCAGATGCACGGTGGACGGCGTGTTCGTGAGATCTGTCGGCGGCTTGCTCGGATCGATGTGGGCACCCGCTCTGGTCGACTGGCCGCGTGCCAGCTACGCGATCGGGCAGGTCTCGGCGCCGCAGGGAGCCATCAACGTCGGCGGGCTGGGCGGTCAGATCATCCACTCGCCCATCCCGTCTGGTGAGGGTTCGAATTACTGGGATGTGGAGACATCCGGTCAGGCGGCTAGCCCGGGGTTGGGGGTGGGCTACACGACGGCGCAGTTGCAGGCCCCCACGGGTTATACGGGCATCTACGCGGACTGGGACGAGATCGGCCCCGGTGATGATCCGTGGGATTTCGGGTCGTCGTCGCAGTATCCGGTGTTGAAGTATTGTGGGGACAAGTCGGGGATCGACACTGCTGACGGTGAGCCGTATTGCCCTCTGGATCCGGCCGGGCAGCGGGCGGGGGGGATCACCAGCGACGCGGACACGCCGGAGCCGGCGGTGTCGGTGTCTGCGGCGTCGGGCGGCACCGAGGGCACTGATGCGGTGTTCACGCTGTCGGCTGTCCCGGCGCCTCAGGCCGATCTCGATGTGACTGTCGAGGTGACCGGTTCGGGCGATTTCGGCGCGGCGGTCGGGTCGCGTACGGTCACGATCGGCGCTGGCGGCTCTGCGACGGTGACGGTCGCGACCACAGACGATGATGTCGATGAGGCGGACGGGTTGGTCACCGTGAGCGTGCAGCCCGGCGACGGGTACACGGTGGGCGCGGTGTCGTCGCTGAGCGCGGACATTGTCGACGACGACGAGCCGACCGGGTCCCTCGACGACAGCGGCGACGGCGAAGGCGACGCGGCGCCGCAGGGTTACACGGTCGATCCCGGTGTGGTAGCGAAGGTGGAGTACCTGGCTTCGCAGACCCATCACGGCTCGGCGCATGTGAATCGCTGGCAGCGGGTGCTGGTCGCGTTCGGGGTGCTCGACGCAGCTGGCGTTGCGGGTGGCGCGATGACCGCCGCCCAGGCCCAGCAGATGGCTGACACTCACAGCAGCCCGGTGTGGGACGAGGTAGTCGTCGAGCTCACCGCGCTCGAAGCCGCGCAGGCCCCGACGACGCCGGACGATGCCCCGGCGATGCCGCAGGATGTTCCGGTGCCGCCGGACGATGCCCCGGCGACCCCGCAGGACGTTCCGGTGCCGCCGGATGTGCCGGTGCCGGTGGTGGTGCCTGTGGTCTCCGTCGCGGCGGGCGGCGATGTGAGCGAGGGCGGCGGCGCGGTGTTCACGCTGATCGCTGATCCGCCGCCGACCGCAGGGCTCGATGTGGCTGTCATGGTGTCGTCGCAGGGCGACTGGGGTGCCGCGGTCGGTTCGCAGACGGTGAGCTTCGCGGCGGACGCGGCGACGGCGACGCTCACCATCCCAACTGTCGACGACGGCGTCGACGAGGCCGACGGATCGGTGTCGGTCTCTTTGGACGCGCCCGCGGTGGATGCGGGCTACACGATTTCCGCTGTACAGGGCACAGCCACGGTGGCGGTGTCCGATGATGATGTGGATCCGTTGACGGTGTACATGATCTTCTTTTCGAGGTCGATCGACGAGGACGGCACCGGCTATGACAATCAGGCGGGGCTGAACATCGGTTTGACGCGCACGTTGCGGTCGTGGGAGACGGTCACGGTGCCGTTGCGGGTGACTGGCGGCGATGAGGGCACGCATTGGACGATGCGTGATCTCCATGATCCCGACGCGGTGTTCGCGAACGACTTCGAGGTGACCTTCGGGCCGGGCGATCAGCGCGTCGAGTTGGCGTTGACGGCTGTGGATGACAGCGACTGGGTCGATCAGGAGATCACTGTGTGGTATGGCACCGGCAGCCGGGCGGCGACGCTGAACGGCAGCACCGAGGGTGTGATCTTGGGGATCTCGTGGGGTCCCGACGGCGTCGAGCGCGCCGACGGGTCCACCACCGTGGTCATCATCGACAGCGACGAGCCGCCGCCGGAGATCAACGTCACCGCCGCGACGGGCGGCACCGAGGGCACGGCTGCGACGTTCACGGTCACCGCGTCGGCGCCCGCAACAGCCGCTCTCGACATCACCGTGGACATCGCCTCAACCGGCGACTGGGGCGCAACCACCGGCACGCGCACCGCGACGATCCCCCAAGGCGCCATCCAGGCCACCCTGACGGTGGCCACGACCGATGACAGCGTCGACGAGCCGGACGGGTCGATCACCGCGACGCTGAGGGCGGGCAGCGGCTACACCGTCGGCCGGCAATCGACGCAGACAGCGCAGATCGCTGATGACGACGATCCGCCGCCCGAGCCCGCCGTCGCCGACTGCACCGGCAAGCCGACGGTCTCGGTCGCCGACGCGACAGCCGCACGAGGCGATGACCTCGAGTTCGTGATCAGCCTGAGCTGCCGCTCGAGTGGTGCGGTCACCGTCTACTACTTCATCTCCCACGGCGGCAGCTTCAGCGCGGGCGACATCGTCACCATCGCCGGCGGCGACACCGACGCCGCCGTGAGCGTGCCCACCGCCGGGGTGGACAAGGCCATCGGGTTTCATGTGCTGTACACGATCGGCGCCGCCAACAACACGGCCAAGGCGACGTCCACCATCACCGACTGATCCGTCGGCGACGGGTGCCGCTCCGCCGGCGTCCGCGGTCATGCAGCGGCTTGGCCGCTGCCTGCTCACGGGCTTCCTCGCCGCGGGGCCTGTCAGATGCTGTCGTGTCAAGCCGTGAGCGTCAGAGTGCCGTTGGTTGTCTGGCGGGCGTGGTCTGCGGGTTCGCTGCGGTGAGTGAATTAGGGTTGAGGGACCATGGTGGTCAAGGCCCGGGTTGTGCGATTCAACGCCTTGTGCTTGGTGTTGGCGCTGTTGGGCGGGGTGTTGGCCGTGCCCGCGGCGGGCGCGTCACCGCAATCGGCGTCGGCGCAGCAGCCGCGTGTTCCGCTTGCCGCCGAGGGCGAGTCGTACAGCGCCGCGCTCTGGTCCGTCGAGCCGGGGCCGCCCGCGTCAGGTGGTGAGCTCTCAGCGCGTGACGGCGATGTTGCGCCGCGGGAAGCCGCGCCGGGTGCGGGGGACGGGCTGGCTCTGGAGGACGGTTTGGCGCCTGAGGACGGGTTGGACGGTCCGGAACTGGGCGAGGCCGTGCAGGAGTTGGGTGTCTTGGACCTGGTGGGGCCCGACGGCGTGTGGGTCATGCGCGACGGCGGGCGTGAGACTCCGCTGCGTCTGTTGGACGCGGCCGAGATAGCGGAGCTGGGCGATGCCCGGTCGTTGGCGGCTTCGTCGGCGGCGAGCGCGTATGCGCCGGGGGCGGTCGGGAACGCGTCGGGGGCTTCGGCGGCGGGGGCCGCAGCGGCGGCGACGCCGGGCACCTGGTTTGTGTCCGACACCGGACAGCCGCATCTGTTGGTGGGCGGCGTGAACGTGCTGTTCGCTCCGGAGGTGGGCGGGCCGGATATCGAGGCGGTGTGGGGCCGCCACGGTGTCGCGTCGGGGCAGGTGTCGCCGCTGGGCGAGCTGCCGAACGCCTTCTTGGTGAAGACGGTGTCGGACGCCGAATCGCTGCGTCTGGCGGACGCATTGTCGGCCGAGCCGGGTGTCGAGGCCGCGGTTCCCAACACGTTCACGCCATTCGAGGTGGGGCAGGTCTCGTCGGGTTACTCGTTCAGACATCGCGCGAAGACGGCGATTGCGAGGCGACGGTGCAACGCGTACACCGACCTTTGGGCCGACGAGCTGTCGAGCTGCCAGTGGTATCTGGACGCGTCTGGCGACTACCGGTATGACGACGTTGCCGATCGCCGTTTACAGGCCTGGGATCCGGTGATCGATATCAACATCGGCGATGTGTGGTCCACGACGATGGGGGCCGGGGTGACGGTGGCGGTGGTGGACGGCACTTGGAATGCGGACCACGAGGACCTCAGGGACAACGTGGACACCCAGAGGAGCACTAACTGGGGCTGCTGCACCCCAGGCGAAGGGGGTATTTCTCACGGCACTGCGGTTGCCGGGGTTGTGGGCGCCCGCGACAACGCGGTGGGCGGGCGCGGCGTCGCCCCCCGGGCCACGCTGGTGAACTACGGCCTGTTGAGGAGCTATTCCGACGCGAGGCAAGCCGAAGCGCTGACACTCAACATGGAGACGGTGGCGGTGGCCAACCACAGCTACGGCAAGAGATCTCAGCAGGGGCTCGCTCCGGAGGGCTTGATCTTTCAGCGGGCTTTGGAGACCAGCCTCGAACTGGGGTTCGGCGGCAAGGGGACTCCCCATGTGAAGTCGGCCGGCAACGGCCGCGAAGCTAACACACGACGCGTCTGGTCGGCCTTCGAGGCCGCGAACAACTATCGCGGCATGATCACGGTGTGCGCGGTGGCGTCCACGGGCAGATTGGCGAGTTACTCCGAGGAGGGTCCCAATCTGTGGGTGTGCGGGTTGTCAAGGGATGACGGCCAAGCAGGGGTCTTGGCGCCGGTGGGCAACAATCACTACAGCGACACCTTCGGGGGCACCAGCGCGGCTGCGCCGATGGTGTCGGGGGTGATCGCGCTGATGCGCAGCGTGAACGCCGAGTTGACGTGGCGGGATGTGAAGGTGATCTTGGCCGACACGGCGCGCAAGGTAGACCCGCAGGACTCCCACTGGCTGAGCGGCGCTCGAAAGTACAGCTCTATGGGGCCGGTGGCCGAGTCCTACTCGTTCAGCCACCGGTACGGCTTCGGTTTGGTTGACGCCGAGGCCGCGGTTGATGCCGCGGCCGCCTGGGCGCTTTTGCCCCCGATGCAGACCTTCGCGGCTTCGCACATCGGCGATGTGCCGCTGCCGGGGCGCGGCGGGGAGATCGAGCTGACGTTGGATTTGCAGACGAGCATCGATTTCACCGAGCACGTCAAGGTCACCGTCGCCGGCGACATAGCGGACGTCCGCGACTACCGGTGGACGCTGGTGTCCCCGTCGGGCGCCGAGTCGCTCCTGGCGCCGGAAGCCAGCTATTGCTTGGCGGGCGGGTGCTCGTTGCGGGGCTCGTTCGATTTCGGGTCGTCGCGCCATCTGGGCGAGAACGCGAGGGGCGCGTGGAAGCTGAGAGTCCAGCACATGCCGACTTGGCCGGACTGCGGCCGTTTCCCATCCTGGAACCGCCCGTACTGCGGCACTGGCTTCGGGGAGGTCATCAGCTTGTGGGGCGTCGAGGTGACGGGGCACACGCGCGGGCCGACGGAGCCGGTCACTTTGACGGTTGCGGGGGCGAGCGTTGCGGAGGGCAAGAGCGTGGATGTGGCGGTGTCGGTGGGCGGCCCGGCGCCGACTGAGGATCTGGTGGTCCCGCTGGCGTTCGCTGGCGTGACCGCTGAGGCGGGCGCCGACTACACAGTGCCGGCGTCGATCACGGTGCCGAAGGGGTTGTCTTCGGCGACCGCCCAGATTTCGATCGCCCAAGACGTCGTGCACGAGGGGGAGGAGGTGTTCGCGGTCATGCTGGGCGCTTTGCCGCGGGGGTACCGGTCCGCGTCGCAGCCGGTTGTAGTGACGATCGACGACGACGATCCGCTGCCGACATTGACTCTGCATGCTGCCGCGTCGGTGGTCGAGGGCGGTTCGGCGGCGATTACCGCACAGCTCAGCGGCTTGTCGTCTGAGGATGTGACCGCCGACCTGTCTGCGTCTGCTGTCGCCCCGGCGGTGGCCAGCGATGGGTGGCTGGCCTCGCTGGCGGTGTTGAGGGTTCCGGCGGGGTCGACGGCGAGTTCGGGGTCGGTGGCGTTCGCGGCGTCGCAGAACGATGTGTATGAGCTTTCCGGGTCGGCGGCGAAGACGTTCGAGGTGTCCGCGACCGGCGGCGGCGGCAACGGCGTGGCCGACCCGGCAGCGATCTCGTTGAGGATCGACGACGACGAGTCCGCCCCGGTGGTCTCCATCGTCGGGGGCCCAGCCGTGGCGGAGGGTTCCGCGGCGGAGTTCACCCTCACTGCCGTTCCGGTGCCGTCGGCTGGTCTGGCGGTGGGCGTGACGGTGGCCCAGCAGGGTGCCTTCGGTGTCACCACCGGCGTGCGGACGGTGACCATTCCCGCTTCGGGCAACGCCGTTCTGTCGGTGAGGACGACCGGCGACTCGGCTGCGGAGCCCGATGGGTCGGTCACCGTGACGGTCGCAGCGGGGGCTGATTACACGCCGCCGACGCCGCCGAGAGCAAGCGTGGCTGTGTTCGACGACGACGCTGCGAGGCTTCGGGTGTCGATCGCCGCGGGCGACGCCGTCGCCGAGGGCTCGGTGGCGGAATTCACCCTCACCGCCGACCCGGCGCCGGCGGCTGATCTGGCGGTGGGCGTGATGGTGGCCCAGCGAGGCGCGTTCGGCGTCGCTGAAGGCCCGCGGGTGGTGACGGTCCCCGCTTCGGGCCGAGTTGTGCTGTCGGTGGCGACAACAGATGACTCGCTCGGCGAGCCCGACGGGAAGGTCATCGTGAGTGTGGTCGACGGCCTCGCCTACGACCTGGGCACCAGCAGCACGGCGACGGTCGCGGTGGCCGACGACGACGGCGGCCTGGTGCCGGTGGCGGTGTCTTTGTCGGCGGGGGACGCCTCGATTTCTGAGAATGGGGGCGCGACCGATTTGGAGATCGCTTTGAGCCGGGCGCTGGTAGCCGGCGAGGTGGTCAGCGTGCCGATCACGGTGACGGGTGTGCCGGGCAGCGACTGGTTGTTGGGCGATCCGGCCGGGCCGGGCGTGACGCGCGCCGGCTATGGCAGCGCCACTGCGGTTGATTTCACAGCGGGCGGGCGCGTCGCGGTGATGCGTTTCGAGGCGATAGACGACGACGCCATGTTCGACCGGCCCATCACGTTCGCGTTCGGTACCGGCGACCGGGCACCGACCCATTCCGGCGTCGCCGGCGTCCTCGGGTTGGGCGGGCCGGTCACCGTCACCATCGCCGACAACGACCTCCCGCCGGTGTGCGAAGGCCGGCCGACGGTGTCGGTGGCCGACGCCACCGCGGCGCGGGGCGAGGACCTCGAATTCCGCATCACGCTCAGCTGCCGATTCAGCCGTGCCTTGGTGGCTCACTATTACATCGGTCGCGGCAGCGAGATCGACGGGTCGACCCGGAGCGTCACGTTCGGGCCCGGCGACACATCCGCGACGGTGCGCGTGCCCACCAAGGACTCCGACAAGGTGAAATTTCAGGTGGCATACGCCCCCGGCGCCGCGAACGCCCTCCGTGTGCCCGCGGCCACCGGCACCGTTACCGAAACCCTTCCGGTGGTCAGCATCGGCGCCGACGGCGACATCACTGAGGGCGCCGCCGCGACGTTCATCGTCACCGTGGTCCCCGCACCTACAAGACCGATCACCGTCACCATGGACGTCTCCCAAAGCGGCGACTACGCCTATGGCGTAGGGCGGCGAGCCGTCGTGCTGAGCGGCGCGGCCACGGTCTACTCGGTCGCGACCCGGGATGACAATGTCGACGAGCCGGACGGGTCGGTCACCGCGACTGTGGTGGACGGCGCCGGCTACGACCTAGGAGCTGAAAAGACCGCCACGGTCGCCGTGGCCGACGACGACGATCCGCCGCCGCAGGTGGACATCACGGCCAGTTCAGGGGGGACCGAGGGCACTGATGTGGTGTTCACCATCACCGCTGCGCCGCAGCCGACGGCCGACCTCGATGTGGCCGTGGCCATCACCGCATCGGGCGATTTCGGCGTCACTCCTGGAACGCGCACCGTGACGATCCAATCGGGTGCCTCAGCGGCGACGCTGACCATCGCTACCGCGAGCGACAGCGTCGACGAGCCCGATGGGTCGGTCACCGCGGCTTTGGTTGCGGGCAGCGGTTACACGGTCGGCCCGCTGGCGTCGGAGACGGTGCAGGTTCTCGACGATGACGACCCGCCGTTGGTGATCCCCGAGGTCAGCATCGCTGCTGTTGGGGATGTGACTGAGGGGGCCGACGCGGTGTTCACGGTTACCGCCACTCCTGCGGCGGCGGTGCAGGTGGCGGTGACGGTAACCGCGGCGGGCGATTACGGGGCCACGGTCGGCCAGCGCACCGTGAACGTGCCTGCGGGCGGCACGGTGACTCTCACCGTCGCCACGACCGGCGACTCCGTGGACGAGGCCGACGGTTCTGTCACGGTGTCGTTGGACGCGCCGGGCGCGGATGCGGGGTACACGGTCTCTGCCGCGCAGGGAACTGCGTCGGTGGGGGTGTCTGATGATGATGTGGATCCGTTGACGGTGTACATGATCTTCTTCTCGAGGTCGATCGAGGAAGACGGCACCGGCTATGACAACCAGGCCGGGCTGAACATCGGTCTGACGCGGACGATGCGCGACTGGGAGACGCTTACGGTGCCGTTGAGCGTGACCGGCGGCGACGAGGGCACGCATTGGACGATGCGCGATCTCAACGATCCAGACGCGGTGTTCGCGAACGACTTCGAGGTGGTCTTCGGCCCCGGCGACCAGCGCGTCGAGTTGGCGTTGACTGCTTTGGCCGACAGCGACTGGGACGATCACGAGATCACTGTGTCTTTTGGGACCGGCGCCCGGGCGCCGACGCTGAACGGCAGCACAACCGGGGTCACGCTGGGCATCTCGTGGGGTCCCGACGGCGTTGAGCGCGCCGACGGGTCCACCACCGTCGTCATCATCGACAGCGACGACCCGCCCCCCGAGATCGACATCACCGCCGCCACAGGCGGGACCGAGGGCGCAGACGCCGTGTTCACCATCACCGCGTCGTCGCCGGCCGCAGTCGCTCTCGACATCACCGTGGACATCGCCTCATCAGGCGACTGGGGTGTCACAGCAGGCACGCAGACGGTGACGATCCCCCAAGGTGCCACCCAGGCCGCCCTGACGGTGGCCACCACAGACGACGGCGCGGATGAGCCCGACGGGTCGATCACCGCCACCCTGGTGGCGGGCAGCGGCTACACCATCGGCACCCACGCGTCGCGGGCCGCGCCGATCGCAGACGACGACGACCCGCCGCCCGAACCCGCTATCCCAGACTGCGCCGGCAGCCCCAGGGTGTCGGTGGCCGACGCCACAGCCCGCCAAGGCCAAGACCTCCAATTCGAGATCAGCCTGAGCTGCCGCTCAAAACGCGACGTCACCGTCTACTACGCCGTCGCCCACGACCGCCGCCTCGGCAGCGTCATCACCATCACCATCAAAGGCGGCGAAACCGCCGCAACCGTCAACGTGCCCACCGCGGGCATCGACGCGGACATCGAGTTCCACATCGTGTACCTCATCGGCGCCGCCAACAACACAGCCAAAGCCACAGCCACCATCACCAACTAATCTCCCGCCCATGATCTATCGGAAATATCGGGTGCCAAACAGGCCGGCGGGACCGCAGGTATGAATCATGATTTGAGGACCGTGAGAGACGCAGTTCGGGTTGTGCGATTCACGGCGGTTGGCGTGGTGTTGGCGCTGTTAGGCGGAGTGCTGGCCGGTGTGCCTGGGGTGGGCGCGTCACAGCGGTTTTCGTCGGTGCCGCAGCAGCAGACCCCGCTCGGCGTCGAGGACGGGCTGGCCCCAGAGGACGGGCTGGCCCCAGAGGACGGGCTGGCCCCAGAGGACGGGCTCGGAGGTCCGGAACTGGGCGAGGCCGTGCAGGAGTTGGGTGTCTTGGACCTGGTGGGGCCCGACGGCGTGTGGGTCATGCGTGACGGTGTGCGCGAGACTCCGCTGCGTTTGTTGGACGCGGCCGAGGTCGCGGAGCTGGGCGAGGCGCGTTCGTTGGCGGCGTCGGTGGCGGCGACTGCGTACGCGCCCGGCGCGGGAACCTCGAATGCGTCTGCGTCCGCGGCGGGTTCGGCGGCGAAGCCGGGCACATGGTTCGTGTCCGACACCGGCGAGCCGCATCTCTTGGTGGGCGGCGTGAATGTGCTGTTCGGTCCACATGTGGGCGGATCGGCAATCGATGCGGCGTGGGGCCGCCATGGCGTCGCGCCGGGGCAGGTGTCGCCGCTGGGCGAGTTGCCGAACGGGTTCTTGGTGAGGACGGTGTCGGATGCTGAGTCGCTGCGTCTGGCGGACGCGTTGTCGGCCGAGCCCGGTGTCGACACCGCGGTTCCCAACACG
Source organism: Candidatus Poriferisocius sp. (assembly GCF_965208475.1). Lineage (GTDB taxonomy): Bacteria > Actinomycetota > Acidimicrobiia > Acidimicrobiales > Bin134 > Poriferisocius. Next base: position 3,305,479 of record NZ_OZ242338.1, read on the forward strand.
TTCACCCCGTTCGAGGTGGGGCAGGACCTGTTGGACGCCTCGGACGACTACGTTTCGCAGACCGCGGCTGCGAGGCGGCGGTGCAACGCATACACCGACCTTTGGGCCGACGAGCTGTCGAGCTGCCAGTGGTATCTGGACGCGTCTGGCGACTTCCGGTATGACGACGCTGCCGGTTTCTACTATGGGGCCAGGGAACCGCTTATCGACATCAACCTCGGCGATGCGTGGTCCGCGACGATGGGGGCCGGGGTGACGGTGGCGGTGGTGGACCGTACCTGGAATCCGAACCACGAGGATCTCAGGGACAACGCGGATGCCAGCCGGAGCACGAACTGGGGCGGTTTCACCTCGGAGACCACCCGAGACGCTGCCTTTCACGGCACTGCGGTTGCTGGGGTTGTGGGCGCCCGCGACAACGCGGTGGGCGGGCGCGGCGTCGCGCCCCGGGCCACGCTGGTGAACTACAACCTGTTGGACAACTCCTCGGCCGCGCGAGAAGCCGAGGCGCTGACGCTCAACATGGCGACGGTGGCGGTGGTCAACATGAGCTACGGCGCCATCAATTGGCCGGGGCTCTCGAAGAAGGGCTCGATTTATCAGCGGGCATTGGAGACCGGCATTCAGCAGGGGTTCGGCGGCAAGGGGACTTCCTACGTGACGGCGGCCGGCAACGGCGGCCCGCTCGGTTGGTCAGGCTTGGAGGCTGGGAACAACTATCGAGCCATCATCTCGGCGTGCGCGGTGGACATGACGGGGAAATTGGCGTGGTACTCCGAGAAGGGTCCCAATCTGTGGGTGTGCGGGCTGTCGAACGGCCCTCCGGGTCGAGCGGGGATCTTGGCGCCGGTGGGCCAGAACTATTACAGCGACGCCTTCGGGGGCACCAGCGCGGCAGCGCCGATGGTGTCGGGCGTGATTGCGCTGATGCGCAGCTTGAACGCCGAGTTGACATGGCGGGATGTGAAGGTGATCTTGGCCGACACGGCGCAAAAGGTCGACCCGCGGGACTCGGGCTGGCTGAGCGGTGCGAGGAAGTACAGCTCGACGGAGCTGGTGGCCGAGGTGTACCCGTTCAACCACAAGTACGGCTTCGGTTTGGTGGATGCTGAGGCCGCCGTGGATGCCGCGGCGGGCTGGACGCTGCTGCCCTCGATGCAGACCTTCACGGCTTCGCACGCCGGCGATGTGTCGCTGCCGGGGCGCGGCGATGAAATCGAGTTGGCCCTGGACTTGCAGACGGCCATCGATTTCACAGAGCACGTCAAGGTAACCGTCGCCGGCGACATGTCGGACTTCCGCGCCTACCGGTGGACGCTGGTGTCGCCGACGGGCACCGAGTCGCTCCTTTCGCCGGAGAGGGACTCGTGCTTTGCGGCCGCGTGCTCGTTTCGGGGCTCGTTCGACTTCGGGTCGTCGCGCCATCTGGGCGAGAACCCGAGGGGCACTTGGAAGCTGAGAATCCAGCACATGCCGACTTGGCCGGATTGCTCTGACCGCTCCTTCTTCCTCTCGAACCCGTTTTGGTACATCGCGTATTGCGGCACTGGCTTCAGGCAGGTTGTCAGCTCGTGGAGCGTCGAGGTGACGGGGCACACGAGCGTGCCCACGGAGCCGGTTTCGCTGTCAGTCGGGGCGGCAAGCGTCGCTGAGGGCGGGAGTGTGGATGTGACCGTGGCTGTGGGCGGCCCGGCGCTGGAGAAGGATCTGGTGGTCCCGCTGGCGTTCGGGGGCGTGACGGCTGAAGCGGGCGCCGACTTCTCGGCGCCGACGTCGATCACGGTGCCCAAGGGGTCGTCGTCAGCCACCGCCCAGATTTCGATCAACCAAGACACCGTCCACGAGGGCCCCGAGACGTTCGCGGGCAGGCTGCACTCTTTGCCGGTGGGGTACCGGGCCGCGTCGCGGCTGGTGGTGGTGGCGATCGCCGACGACGATCCGCTGCCCACGCTGGCGTTGCACGCCCCGGGGTCGGTGGTCGAGGGCGGTTCGGTGGAGGTCACCGCGCGGCTCAGCGGCTTGTCGTCCGAGGATGTGACCGTCGACCTGTCCGCGTCTGCTGTTGCTCCGGCGGTGGCCAGCGATGGGTGGCTCAGCTCGCCGGCGGTGTTGACGATCCCGGCAGGCTCGACCGCGAACTCGGGGTCTATGGCGTTCGCCGCGTCTCAGAACGACGTGTACGAGCTCTCGGGGCAGGCAGCGAAGACCTTCGAGGTGTCGGCGACCGCCCGCGGAGGCAACGGCGTGGCCGACCCCGCCGCGATCACGGTGAGGATCGACGACGACGAGTCCGCCCCGTTGGTCTCCATAGCGGCGGGCCCCGCGGTCACCGAGGGTTCCGCCGTGCAGTACACCCTCACCGCCGACCCGGCGCCATCGGCTGATCTGGCGGTGAGCGTCACGGTGGCCCAGCAGGGCGCCTTCGGCGTAGTCACTGGCGTGCGGACGGTCACCATCCCCGCGTCGGGCAGCGCGGTGTTGGCGCTGAGCACGACAGACGACAGCGATGCGGAAGCCGACGGTTCGGTCACCGTCACAGTCACCCCAGGCACCGACTACACGCCGCCGCCGGTTCCGTCGGCGACCGTGGCCGTGTTCGACGACGACGCTTCGAGGATTCGGGTTTCCATAGCGGCGGGCCCCGCGGTCACCGAGGGTTCCGCCGCGCAGTTCACCCTCACCGCCGACCCGGTGCCTTCGGCTGATCTGGCGGTGAGCGTGACGGTGGCCCAGCAGGGCGCCTTCGGCGTCACTGTCGGCACGCGGACGGTCACGGTCCCCGCTTCGGGCCGCGTTGTGATGTCGGTCGCGACGGCCGACGACTCGGCCGGCGAGGTCGACGGATCGGTCACCGTGACTGTGGCAGACGGCCTCGAGTACGACCTCGGCGCGGCCGCGACCGCGACCGTCGCGGTGGCCGACGACGACGGCGGCCCGGCGAGCGTCGCGATCACGCTGTCGGCGGCGGACGCCTCGGTGTCTGAGAACGGCGGCGCGACAGACTTCAGGATCGCTTTGAGCCGGGCGCTCAGAGCAGGCGAGACGGTCAGCGTGCCGATAACGGTGACAGGTGTGCCGGGCAGTGACTGGTTGTTGGGCGATCCGGCCGGGCCGGGGGTGACGCGCACCGGCTACGGCACGACCACCGCGGTGGAGTTCACCGCCGGCGGGCGCGCCGCGGTGATGCGCTTCGAGGCTGTCGACGACGACGAGACGTTCGACCGGCCCATTACGTTCTCGTTCGGCACCGGGACTACAGCGCCGACCCATGTCGGCGTCGCCGGCGGCATCACGCTCGGCGGGCCGCTCACCGTCACCATCACCGACCACGACCTCCCGCCGGTGTGCGACGGCCGCCCGACGGTGTCGGTGGCTGATGCGAGTGCGGCGCGGGGTGGGACGTTGGTGTTCGAGTTCAGTTTGAGTTGTCGTGCGTCTGGTTCGGTGGCGGCTCACTACTACATCGCTCGCTACACCGCTCGCGACAGCGAGATCGACGGGAATACCCAAACGGTCACCTTCGAGCCCGGCGACACACGCGCGACGGCGAGCGTGCCCACCAAAGACTCCGACAAGGTGGAATTGACGGTCGCATGGGCCCCCGGTACAGCGAACGCCTTCCGTGTGCCCGCGGCCATCGGCACCATCATCACCACCCTGCCGGTGGTCAGCATCGTCGCCGGCGGCGACATCACCGAGGGCGCCGCCGCGGCGTTCACCGTGACCGTGGTCCCTGCACCGGCGAGCCCGATCACCATCACCATGGACATCTCCGAAAGCGGCGACTTCGCCTATCGGTCGGGACAGCGAACCCTGGTCTTGAGCAACGGTGCCGCGGTCTACCCCGTTGCGACCCGGGATGACAGTGTCGACGAGGCCGACGGGTCGGTCACCGCCACGCTGGTCGACGGCGCCGGCTACGACCTGGGCACCAGCAGCACTGCGACGGTCTCAGTCGCCGATGATGACGACCCGTCATCGGTGGTCACCATCGCGGCCGGCGGCGACGTCACCGAGGGTGGCAGCGCGAACTTCACCGTCACCGCGGTTCCTGCGCCGGCGAGCGCGATAGCAGTCGATGTGACGGTGTCGTCCGTCGGGGACTTCGGCGCGACGACCGGCGCCCGGACGGTGACGGTCCCGACGTCGGGGTCGGCGACGCTTTCGGTCGCGACTTCCAACGACGCTGCCGACGAGGCCGACGGGTCGGTCACCGCGACGGTGGTGGACGGAATCGGTTACGACCTGGGTGCTGACAAAACCGCCACGGTCGCTGTGGCCGATGACGACGACCCGCCGCCGCAGGTGGACATCACGGCCGGTTCAGGGGGCACTGAGGGCACCAGCGCGGTGTTCACCGTCACTGCGACGCCGCAGCCGGCGGCGGACCTTGATGTGGCCGTGGCGGTCACCGCTGCGGGCGATTTCGGGGTCATTACCGGGACGCGTACTGCGACGATCTTGTCGGGCACCTCCGGGGCGACGCTGACCATCGCAACGGCAGATGACAGCGTCGATGAGCCTGATGGCAGTGTGACGGCGTCGTTGGTGGCGGGCAGCGGTTACACGGTCGGTCCGGTCGCGTCGCGGACGGTGCAAGTCGCAGATGACGACGACCCGCCGCCGGTGATTCCCGAGATTTCGGTCACTGCTGGTGGCGCTGTGACCGAGGGTTCTGGTGCGGTGTTCACGGTGACTGCGAGCGAGCCGAAGTCTGCGGCGTTCGATGTCGCTGTGTCGGTCTCCGCGTCCGGTGAGTGGGGTGTGGCTGGGGGTTCGCAAACGGTGAGCTTCGCGGCGGGCGCGGCGACGGCGACGCTCACTGTCCCGACCGTTGGCGACTCCGTTGACGAGGCCGACGGCAGTGTGTCGGTGTCGTTGGACGCGCCGGGTGCGGACGCGGGGTACACGGTGTCGGCGACCCAGAGCGCTGCGTCGGTGGGGGTGTCTGATGATGATGTGGATCCGTTGACGGTGTACATGATCTTCTTTGCGAGGTCGATCGCTGAGGACGGCACCGGCGATGACAATCAGGCGCACCTGAGAATCGCCCCGACGCGCGCTTTGCGGTCTTGGGAGACGCTCACGGTGCCGTTGAGCGTGACCGGCGGCGATGAGGGCACGCATTGGACGATGCGCGACCTCAACGATCCCGATGCGGTGTTCGCGAATGAGTTCGAGGTGACGTTCGGGCCGGGTGATCACGGTGTTGTGTTGGAGCCGGGTGATCAGCGTGCTGAGTTGGTGTTGACGGCTGTGGATGACAGCGACTGGGACGATCAGGAGATCACTGTGTGGTACGGCACCGGCGCTCGGGCGCCGACGCTGAACGGCAGCACCGAGGGGGTGACGTTGGGCATCTCGTGGGGCCCCGACGGCGTCGAGCGCGCCGACGGTTCCACCACCGTTGTCATTATCGACAGCGACGAGCCGCCGCCGCAGATCGACATCACCGCCGCGACCGGCGGTACCGAGGGCGCGGACGCGACGTTCACGATCACCGCGTCGGCGCCGACCGCAGCAGATCTCGTAGTTGCCGTGGACATCGCCTCAACCGGCGACTGGGGCGCAACCACCGGCACCCGCACCGCGACGATCCCCCAAGGCGCCACCCAGGCCACCCTGACCGTCGCCACCGTCGACGACAGCGTCGACGAGCCCGACGGGTCGATCACCGCCAGCCTCGCCCCGCGCAGCGGCTACACCATCGGCTCCCACGCGTCGCGGGCCGCGCCGATCTCCGACGACGACGACCCGCCCCCCGAGCCCGCCGTCGCTGACTGCGCTGGCAACCCCAGCGTGTCGGTGGCTGACGCCGCCGCCCGCCAAGGCGAAGACCTCCACTTCGAGATCAGCTTGAGTTGCCGCTCGACGGGTGATGTCACCGTGTACTACGCAGTCGCCTACGACGACGACCTGGATGACGTCGTCATCATCACCATAGAAAGCGGCGAAACCGGCGCAATCGTGAACGTTCCCACCCAAGGCATCGACGCGGACATCGAGTTCCACATCGTGTACCTCATCGGCGCCGCCAACTACACAGCCCGAGCCAAAGCCACCATCACCAACTGAAGGCGCGCCGAGGGTCGATCGGAAATATCGAGCTCCCAGCAGGCCCGCGCCCCCGCAGGCGTTAACTATGATATGGGGATCGTGAGAAACGCGGGCAGGACTGTTCGATTCACAGCAGCCGGCATGGTGTTGGCACTGTTGGGCGTGTTGTTGTCCGCCGCGCTCGCCGCGGGCGAGCCTGTGCAGTTGGAGTCGGCTCTTGCTGCTGGGGGTGAGGTTGTGGTGGCGGGGGTTGAGGCGCCGCCTGTGGATGGCGGGGAGCTTGGCTTAGGGGACGGGCTGGATGGCGAGGGCGGGGAGTTCGGCTTAGGGGACGGGCTGGCGCCAGAGGACGGGTTGGGCGGTCCAGAACTGGGCGAGGCGGTGCAGGAGTTGGGCGTCTTGGATTTGGTGGGCCCTGACGGCGTTTGGATCATGCGTGACGGTGGGGGCGAGACTCCGCTGCGCTTGTTGGACGCGGCCGAGATAGCGGAGCTGGGCGAGGAGCGTTCGTTGGCGGCGTCTGTGGCGGCGACTGCGTACGCGCCCGGTGCGGGCGACTTGAATGCGTCCGGGCCCGCGGCAGGTTCGGCGGCGAAGCCGGACACATGGTTCGTGTCCGATGCCGGTGAGCTGCTCCTGCTGGTCGGCGGTGTGAATGTGCTGTTCGGATTGCAGGTGAGCGCTCTCGACATCGATGCGGCGTGGGAGCGCCACGGGGTCGCGCCGGGGCGGGTGTCGCCGCTGGGCGAGCTGCCCAACGCGTACTTGGTGAGGACGGTGTCGGACGCCGAGTCGCTGCGCTTGGCGGACGCGTTGTCGGCCGAGCCCGATGTCGAGACCGCGGTTCCCAACACCTTCACGCCGTTCGAGGAGGGGCAGACCCCGTTGAAGGCGCCGGACAGCTCATCGTCGACGTTGGCCGATGCCAGGCAGCGATGCAACCTCTACGACGACCTCTGGGCCGACGAGCTGTCGAGTTGCTCGTGGCACCTCGACGCGTCTGGCGACTACAGGTTCTCCAGGCGTTCGGAGGCGGTGCGGGTCAGCGACCCGGTGATCGACATCAACATCGGCGATGTGTGGTCCACGACTATGGGGGCCGGGGTGACGGTGGCGGTGGTGGATCGCAACTGGACAGCGAGTCACGAAGATCTCAGGGACAATGCGGACACCGGCCGCAGCACGAACTGGGCCGGATTCACCTCAGAGGCGGACCGGCGGCACCACTATCACGGCACCGCGGTTGCCGGCGTTGTGGGCGCCCGCGACAACACCGTGGGCGGGCGCGGCGTCGCGCCTCGCGTCACCTTGGTGAACTACGACCTGTTGGACAACTACTCCCTCGCGAGGGAAATCGAGGCGCTGACGCTCAACAAGGCAACCGTGGCCGTGGCCAACCACAGCTATGGCACTCGGCCTCGGTCGGGGCTTGCTCCGGAGCCGTCGATTTGGCAGCGAGCACTGGAGACAAGCCTCGCGCAGGGGTTCGGCGGCAAGGGGACTTCTCACGTGAAGTCGGCCGGCAATGGCCGCGACCCTGATTCCCGGCGCTACTGGTCAGCCTTGGAGGCCGGGAACAACTACCGCGGCATCATCTCGGTGTGCGCGGTGGCGTCTTCGGGGCTCTCGGGAAGTTTCTCTGAGGAAGGCTCCAATCTGTGGGTGTGCGGGCTGGCAAGAGACGCGGGCCAGGCGGGAATCTTGACGACCGTGGGCCAGGACGTCTACTACGCCCATTTCGGCGGAACCAGCGCGGCTGCGCCGATGGTGTCGGGCGTGATCGCGTTGATGCGCAGCGCGAACGCCGAGTTGACGTGGCGGGATGTGAAGGTGATCTTGGCCGACACTGCGCGCAAGGTCGACGCGCAGGACTCGGGCTGGATGAGCGGCGCCCAGAAGTACAGTTCGACGGGTCCGGTGGCCCAGACGTACTCGTTCAGCTACAAGTACGGCTTCGGACTGGTGGATGCCAAGGCTGCTGTGGATGCCGCGGTCGGATGGACGCTGTTGCCTCCGATGCAGACCTTCACGGCTGCACACAACAACGAGGTGTCGCTGCCGGCGCGCGGCCAGACGGTGGAAGTGGCGCTCGACCTGCAGACCGCCATCGAGTTCACTGAGCACGTCAAGGTCTCCGTGTCACTCGACACAGCCGATGTCCGCGACTACCGGTGGACCTTGGTGTCTCCGACAGGCACCGAATCTCTCCTGGCGCCAGAAGCCGAAACCTGCGATGTGAGATCGTGCTCGATGCGGGGCTTGTTCGATTTCGGGACGTCGCGTCATCTGGGCGAGAACGCGCGGGGTACGTGGAAGCTGAAAATTCAGCACATGCCGACGGACCCTGACTGTGCCGACCCCGTCTTCAAGACTCATTCCCGCTACGACGAATTCTGCGACGCCGGCTTCAGGGAGGTCCTTCGCTCGTTAAGCGTGGAGGTGACTGGGCACTCGACCACGACGACGAGGCCGATTTCCCTGTCGGTGGCTTCGCCGAGTGCTGCCGAGGGCGGGAGCGTGGATGCGACGGTGTCGGTGGGCGGTGCTGCGCCGACCCAGGACTTGGTGGTTCAGCTGGCGTCATCAGGTGTGAGTGCGCAAGCGGGCACCGATTACTCGGTGCCCGCGTCGGTGACGGTGCCGGCGGGGTCGACGTCGGCGACTGCGACGATCTCTATCGCCCAGGACAGCATCCATGAGGGCCCCGAGACGTTCGCGGTGAGACTGGGGCCTGTTCCGCAGGGATACCGGCCCGCGTCGGAGCCGGTGACGGTGGCCATCGCCGATGACGATCCGCTGCCGGTGCTGACCTTGCATGCGGCAAGCGCTTCGGTGGCCGAGGGCGGCTCGGTGGCGCTGTCGGCACGCCTGAGCGGCATGTCGTCGAAGGATGTGGCTGTGGATCTGTCTGCGACGCCGGTCGCGCCGGCTGTGGCGTCGGACGGGCAGCTCGGTTCGCCGGCCGTATTGAGGATCCCAGCGGGGTCGACGGCGAGCTCGGGGTCGGTGGCGTTCGCGGCGTCGCAGAACGAGGTGTACGAGCTCTCGGGGGCGCCGGCGAAGACGTTCATGGTGACGGGGATCGCGGCGGGCGGCAACGGCGTCGCCAATCCGGCTGCGATAAGGGTGGGGATCGACGACGACGACCCTGTCCCGAGCATCTCCATCACCGCGGGACCGGCGGTCACCGAGGGTTCGGCGGCGGAGTTCACGCTCACCGCAGTCCCGGTGCCGTCGGCTGATCTGGCGGTGGGCGTGACGGTGGCCCAGCAGGGGGCGTTCGGTGTCACAACCGGCGTGCGGACGGTCACCATCCCCGCGTCGGGCAGCGCGGTGTTGGCGCTGAGCACGACTGACGACTCCGACGCGGAAGCCGACGGGTCGATCACCGTGACAGTCACCGCAGGCACCGATTACACACCGCCGCCGTCGTCGTCGAAGACCGTGGAGGTGTTCGACGACGACACCGCGAGGCCGTTGGTGTCAATCGTTGCGGGCAGCACCGTCGTTGAGGGTTCGTCGGCGAAATTCACGGTCAGCGCCAGCCCGGTGCCGTCGGCTGATCTGGCGGTGGGCGTGACGGTGGCCCAGCAGGGGGCGTTCGGTGTCACAACCGGCGTGCGGACGGTCACGATCCCAGCGTCGGGCAGCACGGAGCTCGCGATCGCGACCACCGCTGATTCGATCAGAGAGCCCAACGGGACCATCACCGTCACGCTGGCTGACGGCTTCCGCTACGACCTCGCCCCGTCGGCCTCCGCGACGGTCGCTGTCGTGGATGATGTCCACGCTGTCGTGCCGGTGAACGTCTCGTTGTCGTCGACGGATGCGTCGGTGTCTGAGAATGGCGGCTGGACGGATGTGAAGATCGCTTTGAGCCGGGCGCTGTTGGACGGCGAGACGGTCAGCGTGCCGATCACGGTGACCGGGACGCCGGGCAGCGATTGGACACTGGGTGACCCGGCAGAACCGGGCGTCACGCGCACGGGCCAGGGCACGGCCACCGCGGTGAAGTTCGGCCCCGGCGGGCGCACCGCGGTGATGCGCTTCAAGGCCGTCGACGACGACGCAACCGTCGACCGGCCCATCACGTTCGCGTTCGGCACCGGCGCCCGCGCCCCCTCCCACACCGGTGTGATCGCCGGCATCACGCTCGGTGCGGGGCTCACTGTCACCATCACCGACCACGACCAGATGCCTGCGTGTACTGGCAGGCCGACGTTGTCGGTGGCTGATGCGAGTGCGGTGCGGGGTGGGACTTTGGTGTTCAGGCTCAGTCTGAACTGTCGTGCGTCTGGTTCGGTGGTGGCGCATTACTACATCGTGCGCGACGGCGATATCGACGGGAATGCACGGTCGGTGAGATTCGCCCCAGGGGTGACGCTGATGTCTGTGAGCGTGCCTGCTGCGCAGTCTTCTGAAGTGACGCTCAATGTGGCGTGGGCCCCGGGTGCGGCGAACCTTTTCAGGGTGCCTAAGGCGACGGGCCGGATCGTGAAGATAGTGCCGGTGGTGAGCGTGTCGGCGGGCGCCGGTGTGAGCGAGGGCGCGGATGCCGTGTTCACGGTGACGGCGGCGCCGGCGCCGGCGAGCCCGATGGCGGTCGATGTAGCAGTGTCGGCGGTCGGGGACTTCGGCGCGGCGACCGGCGCCCGGACGGTGACGATCCCGACGGCAGGGCCGGCGACCCTTTCGGTCGCGACCTCCAATGACAGTGCCGACGAGGCCGACGGGTCGGTGACAGTCACGCTCGTCGACGGCGCAAGCTATGACATGGGTACGAGCAGCACTGCGACGGTGAGCGTCGCCGATGACGACGAGCCGCCGCCGGTGGTGGACATCACGGCCAGTTCAGGGGGGACCGAGGGCACAAGCGCAGTGTTCACTATCACGGCGTCGTCGGCGCCGGCGGCAGACCTCGATGTGGCCGTGGCGATCACCGCTTCGGGCGATTTCGGGGTCACTACCGGAACACGCACCGCGACGATCTTGTCGGGCACCTCCCAGGCGACCCTGACCATCGCCACCACTGACGACAGCGTCGACGAGCCCGACGGCAGCGTCACCGCGTTGTTGGCGGCGGGCAGCGGTTACACGGTCGGTTCGCTGGCGTCGCGGACGGTGCCGGTTCTCGACGACGACGATCCGCCGGTGGTGATCCCCGAGATCTCCGTTACCGCTGCTGGGGATGTGACCGAGGGTTCTGGTGCGGTGTTCACGGTGACCGCGAGCCAGCCGAAACCTGCGGCTTTCGATGTCAGCGTGACGGTGTCGGCGTCCGGCGATTGGGGTGTGGCTGCGGGCTCGCGGACGGTGAGCTTCGCGGCGGACGCGGCGACGGCGACGCTCACCATCCCAACCGTCGACGACAGCGTCGACGAGGCCGACGGCAGTGTCACGGTGTCGTTGGACGCGCCGGCCGCGGATGCGGGGTACACGGTGTCGGCGAGCGGCGGAGAGGCGTCGGTGGCGGTGTCTGATGATGATGTGGATCCGTTGACGGTGTACATGATTTTCTTTTCGAGGTCGATCGCGGAGGACGGCACCGGCTATGACAATCAGGCGGGGTTGAACATCGCGCCGACGCGCGTTTTGCGGTCTTGGGAGACGCTCACGGTGCCGTTGAGCGTGACCGGCGGCGATGAGGGCGTCCAGTGGACGATGCGCGACCTCAACGATCCCGATGCGGTGTTCGCGAATGAGTTCGAGGTGACGTTCGGGCCGGGTGTTGACGGTGTTGTGTTGGAGCCGGGTGATCAGCGTGTCGAGTTGGTGTTGACGGCTGTGGCCGACAGCGACTGGGACGATCAGGCGATCACTGTGTCCTATGGGACCGGCACCCGGGCGCCGTCGCTGAACGGCAGCACCGAGGGGGTGACTTTGGGCATCTCGTGGGGTCCCGACGGCGTTGAGCGCGCCGACGGTTCGACCACCGTCGTCATTATCGACAGCGACGAGCCGCCCCCCGAGGTGAACATCACCGCCGCGACCGGCGGCGCCGAGGGCACGGCTGCGACGTTCACGGTCACCGCGTCGAAACCCACAACAGCCGATCTCGACGTGACCGTGGACATCGCGTCAGCGGGCGACTGGGGCGCAACCGTCGGCACGCAGACGGTGACGGTGCCCAAAGGCGCCACCCAGGCGACCCTCACCGTCGCCACGGTCGACGACAGCGCCGACGAGCCCGACGGGTCGATCACCGCCACCCTGGTGGCGGGCAGCGGCTACACCATCGGCCAGCAAGCAACACAGACCGCTCACATCACCGACGACGACGACCCGCCGCCCGAGCCCGCCGTCCCAGCCTGCACCGGCAAGCCGACGGTCACCGTCGCCGACGCGACAGCCGCACGAGGCGACGACCTCGAGTTCGTGATCAGCCTGAGCTGCCGCTCGACGAGTGCGGTCACCGTCTACTACTTCATCTCCCACGGCGGCAGCTTCAGCGCAGGCGACATCATCACCATCGACAGCGGCGACATCGACACCACCGTCACCGTCCCCACCGACGGGGTCACCAGCACCATCGGACTCCACATTCTGTACACCATCGGCGCCGCCAACAACACAGCCAAAGCCACATCCACCATCACCGACTGACTCGGCGTGGGGGCCCGTCGGCCGAACCGCGCGGCGGGTAGAACTGTCAGTCCGCAGCCGTGAGTGAATTAGGGTTGAGGGATCATGGTGGTCAAGGCCCGGGCTGTGCGATTCAACATATTCTGCTTGGTGTTGGCGCTGTTGGGCGGGGTGCTCGCTGGCGTGCCCGCGGCGGGCGCGTCACCGCAGTCCACATTGGCACCGCAGCTGTGGACCCCGCTTGACGCCGACAGCAAGCCGAACAGCGCCGCCCTCCGAACCGCCGAGTCGGCGGCGAATCGGGGGCCGTCCGCGTCAGGTGTTGGGCCCTCAGCGTCCAACGACGATCCTGCGCCGACGGAACCCGCGCCGGGTGCGGGGGACGGTTTGGTGCCTGAGGACGGTTTGGGCGTTCCGGAGCTGGGCGTGGCGGTGCAGGAGTTGGGGGTCACGGATCTGGTGGGGCCCGACGGCGTGTGGATAATGCATGACGGTGGGCGTGAGGTACCGCTGCGCCTGTTGGATACTGCCGAGATAGCGGAGCTGGGTGATGCCCGGTCGTTGGCGGCGTCGGCGGCGGCGAGCGCGTATGCGCCTGGGGCGGTTGGGAACGCGTCGGGTGCTTCGGCGTCGGGGGCGGGTGCGGCGGCGAAGCCGGACACCTGGTTCGTGTCTGACACCGGGCAGCCGCATTTGTTGGTGGGCGGTGTGAATGTGCTGTTCGGTCCGGAGGTGGGCGGGCCGGCGATCGAGGCGGTGTGGGGCCGCCATGGTGTCGCGCCGGGGCGGGTGTCGCCGCTGGGCGGGTTGCCGAACGGGTTCTTGGTGAAGACGGTATCGGACGCGGAGTCGCTGCGTCTGGCGGACGCGTTGTCGGCGGAGCCGGGTGTCGAGGCCGCGGTTCTCAACACGTTCACGCCGTTCGAGGTAGGTCAGGTCGCCGTGGATGTGGAGGCTTCTGACTATGCCTCGCAGACGGCGGCTGCGAGGCGGCGGTGCAACGCATATGGCGACCTTTGGGCCGACGAGTTGTCGAGTTGCCAGTGGCACTTGGACGCGTCGGGCGACTACCGGTATGACGAGGCCACCAATCCCAGCTGGCAGGTGAGGGATCCGGTGGCCGACCTCAACATGGGCGATGCGTGGTCCACGACGATGGGGGCCGGGGTGACGGTGGCGGTGGTGGACCGTACCTGGAATCCGAACCACGAGGATCTCAGGGACAACGCGGACACCAGCCGGAGCACGAACTGGGGCGGTTTCACCTCGGAGACCTCTAGGAGCGGCGCCTATCACGGCACTGCGGTTGCCGGGGTTGTGGGCGCCCGCGACAACGCGGTGGGCGGGCGCGGCGTCGCGCCCCGGGCCACGCTGGTGAACTACAACCTGTTGGACGACTTCTCCACCGCGCGAGAAGCCGAGGCGCTGACGCTCAACATAGGGACCGTGGCGGTGGCCAACATGAGCTATGGCGTTCGGCCTCGGTCGGGGCTCTCGCCGGGGGGCTCGATTTTTCAGCGGGCTTTGGAGACCGGCCTCGAGCAGGGGTTCAGCGGCAAGGGGACTTCCTATGTGAAGGCGGCCGGCAACGGCCGCTCTTTTGGTTCACGGCGCTACTGGTCGGCCTTGGAGGCCGCGAACAACTATCGCGCCATCATCTCGGCATGCGCGGTGAACTCGGCGGGGACATCGGCGAGGTTCTCCGAGGAGGGCCCGAATCTGTGGGTGTGCGGGCTATCAAGGTACGCGGGCCATGCCGGGATCTTGGCGCCCGTGGGCGACAATCACTACCGCGACACCTTCGGCGGGACCAGCGCGGCTGCGCCGATGGTGTCGGGTGTTATCGCATTGATGCGCAGCGTGAACGCCGAGTTGACGTGGCGGGATGTGAAGGTGATCCTGGCCGACACGGCGCGCAAGGTCGACCCGGGGGACTCAGGCTGGATGAGCGGCGCTCGGAAGTACAGTTCGACGGGGCCGGTGGCCGAGTCCTACTCGTTCAACTACCAGTACGGTTTCGGTTTGGTGGACGCCGAGGCAGCGGTAGCTGCCGCGGCGCGTTGGGTGCTGTTGCCCCCGATGCAGACCTTCACGGCTTCGCACGCCGGCGACGTGTCGCTGCCGGGAAGCGGCGGGGAGATCGAGTTGGCCCTGGATTTGGTGACGGCCATCGATTTTACGGAGCACGTCAAGGTCACCGTCGCCGGCGACATATCGGACTTCCGCGACTACCGGTGGACGCTGGTGTCGCCTACGGGCACCGAGTCTCTTCTGGCCCCGGAGGGCAACCAGTGCATAGCGGGCTGGTGCTCGTTGCGGGGCTCGTTCGATTTCGGGTCGTCGCGCCATCTGGGCGAGAACCCGAGGGGCACCTGGAAGCTGAGAATCCAGCGCATGCCGACGTATCCCGACTGCTCCAGCCCTTCGAACTTCAGGAGCCGGCTTTGGTACGACGTGTACTGCGGCACTGGCTTCAGGGAGGTCGTCTCGTGGAGCGTCGAGGTGACGGGGCACACGGGCGCGCCGACTGAGCCGGTTTCTTTGTCGGTTTCGGCGGCGAGCGTCGCCGAGGGCGGGAGCGTGGATGTGACGGTGTCGGTGGGCGGCCCGGCGCCGACTGAGGACCTGGTGGTCCCGCTGGCGTTCGCCGGCGTGACCGCTGAGGCGGGCACCGACTTCTCGGCGACGACGTCGATCACGGTTCCCAAGGGGTCGTCTTCGGCGACCGCCCATATTTCGATCGCCCAGGACAGCGTGCACGAGGGGGAGGAGATGTTCGCGGTCAGGATGGGCGTTTTGCCGCTGGGGTACCGGCCAGCGTCGGGGCTGGCGGTGGTGGCGATTGACGACGACGATCCGCTGCCGGTGGTGTCGTTGCACGCCGCGAGCGCGTCGGTGGCCGAAGGCGGCTCGGTGGCGGTCACGGCGCGCCTCAGCGGCGCGTCGTCAAAGGATGTGACCGCCAACCTGTCCGCGGCTGCTGTCGCGCCGGCGGTGGCCAGCGATGGGTGGCTCAGCTCGCCGGCGGTGTTGGCGATCCCGGCGGGCTCGACGGCGAGTTCGGGGTCGGTGCCGTTCGCGGCGTCGCAGAACGACGTGTACGAGCTGTCCGGGTCAGCGGCCAAGACGTTCGAGCTGTCCGCTGCCGCTAGCGGCGGCAACGGCGTGGCCGACCCGGCGGCGATCACGGTGAGGATCGACGACGACGACCCCGCGCCCCTCATCTCTGTCGCTGCGGGCCCCGCCGTAGCGGAGGGCTCGGTGGCGGAGTTCACCCTCACCGCGTTTCCGAGGCCGTCGGCCAATCTGGCGGTCAGCGTGACCGTGGCCCAGCAGGGTGCCTTCGGCGTCACAACCGGTTCGCGGACGGTCACGATCCCTGCTACGGGTCGCGCCGCGCTGGCCATCAGGACCACTGACGACTCGGCGGTGGAAACCGATGGGTCGGTCACCGTCACGGTCACCGCGGGCGCCGATTACACGCCGCCGACGCCGCCGACAGCGAGCGTAGCTGTGTTCGACGACGACAGTCCGAGGCCACGGGTCTCGATCGCCGCGGGCCCCGCCGTAGCGGAGGGCTCGGTGGCGGAGTTCACCCTCGCCGCGTTCCCGGCGCCGTCGGCCGATCTGGCGGTGGGCGTGATGGTGGCCCAGCGGGGCGCCTTCGGCGCCGTGACCGGTTCGCGGGCGGTGACGGTCCCCGCCTCGGGCCGGGTTGTGCTGCCGGTGGCGACAACAGATGACTCGTTCGGCGAGCCCGACGGTTCGGTCACCGTTGCGCTGGTAGACGGCCTCGACTACGACCTCGCCGCGGCCGCGGCCGCGACGGTCGTGGTGGCTGACGACGACGGCGGGCCGGTGCCGGTGGATATCTCTATGTCGGCGGGGGACGCCTCGATTTCTGAGAACGGGGGCGCGACCGATTTCGAGATCGCTTTGAGCCGGGTGCTGGTGGCCGGCGAGGTGGTGAGCGTGCCGATAACGGTGTCGGGTGTGCCGGGCAGCGACTGGCGGCTGGGCGACCCGGCCGGGCCGGGCGTGAAGCGCACCGGCTACGGCAGCACCACCGCGGTGGAGTTCACCGCGGGCGGGCGCGCCGCGGTGATGCGCTTCGAGGCGATCGACGACGACGCGGAATTCGACCGGCCCATCACGTTCGCGTTCGCCACCGGTGCCCGCGCGCCCACCCATGTCGGCGTCGCCGGCGGCGTCACGGCAGGCGGGCCGGTCACCATCACCATCGCCGACAACGACCTCCCGCCGGTGTGCGCCGGCCGGCCGACGGTGTCGGTGGCCGACGCCACCGCGCTGCGGGGCGAGGACCTCGAGTTCCGCGTCACCCTCAGCTGCCGATTCAGCCGTGCCTTGGTGGCCCACTACTACATCGGTCGCGGCAGCGAGATCGACGGGTCGACCCGGAGCGTCACGTTCGGGCCCGGCGACACATCGGTGACGGTGCGCGTGCCCACCAAGGACTCCGACAAGGTGAAATTTAAGGTGGCCTACGCGCCGGGCGCCGCGAACGCCCTCAGTGTGCCCGCGGCCACCGGCACCGTCACCGGAACCTCCCCCCTAGTCAGCATCGCCGCCTTCGGAAACGTCACCGAAGGCCACAGCGCGACCTTCACCGTCACCGCGGCTCCCGCACCCACAAGACCGATCACCGTCACCATCAACATCGCTCAGACCGGCGACTTCGCCTCCTATACCGGGCGTCAAATCCTCGGCTTCACCGGCGGATCCGCGACCTTCTCAGTTGCGACCCGAGACGACGCGGTCGACGAGCCGGACGGGTCGGTCACCGCCACGCTGGTCGACGGCGCCGGCTACGACCTGGGCACCAGCAGCACCGCCACGGTGATCGTCGCCGACGACGACGACCCGCTGCCGGTGGTCACCATCGCGGCCGGTACCGACGTCACCGAGGGCCACAGCGCGGCGTTCACCGTCACCGCGGCTCCCGCGCCGGCGAGCCCGATGGCGGTCGATGTGACGGTGTCGGCGGTCGGGGACTTCGGCGCGGCGACCGGCGCACGCACGGTGACGGTGCCGACCTCGGGGTCGGCGACGTTCGTGGTTGCGACCTCCAACGACAGCGCAGACGAGGCCGACGGGTCGGTCACAGCGACTGTGGTGGACGGGGCCGGCTACGAGTTGGGCGCGGCCAAGTCGGCGACGGTGAATGTGGCTGACGATGACGACCCGGCGCCGCAGGTGGACATCACTGCTAGTTCGGGGGGCACCGAGGGCACAGATGCGGTGTTCACGATCACCGCGGCGCCGCAACCGGCAGCCGACCTCGATGTGGCCGTGGCCATCACCGCTTCGGGCGATTTCGGCGTCACCGCCGGAACGCGGACGGTGACGATCTTGTCGGGCGCCACCCAGGCGACCCTCACTGTCGCCACGGTCGACGACGGCGACGACGAGCCCGACGGCAGAGTCACCGCCACACTGGTTGCGGGCAGCGGCTATACCGTCGGCCCGCAGGCGTCGCAGTCCGCGCCGATAACCGACGACGACGACCCGGCCCCGGTCATCCCCGAGATCTCCGTTACCGCTGCTGGGGATGTGACCGAGGGTTCTGGTGCGGTGTTCACGGTGACCGCGAGCCAGCCGAAACCTGCGGCTTTCGATGTCAGCGTGACGGTGTCGGCGTCCGGCGAGTGGGGTGTGGCTGCGGGCTCGCGGACGGTGAGCTTCGCGGCGGACGCGGCGACGGCGACGCTCACCATCCCAACCGTCGACGACAGCGTCGACGAGGCCGACGGCAGTGTCACGGTGTCGTTGGACGCGCCGGCCGCGGATGCGGGGTACACGGTGTCGGCGAGCGGCGGAGAGGCGTCGGTGGCGGTGTCTGATGATGATGTGGATCCGTTGACGGTGTACATGATTTTCTTTTCGAGGTCGATCGCGGAGGACGGCACCGGCTATGACAATCAGGCGGGGTTGAACATCGCGCCGACGCGCGTTTTGCGGTCTTGGGAGACGCTCACGGTGCCGTTGAGCGTGACCGGCGGCGATGAGGGCGTCCAGTGGACGATGCGCGACCTCAACGATCCCGATGCGGTGTTCGCGAATGAGTTCGAGGTGACGTTCGGGCCGGGTGTTGACGGTGTTGTGTTGGAGCCGGGTGATCAGCGTGTTGAGTTGGTGTTGACGGCTGTGGCCGACAGCGACTGGGACGATCACGAGATCACCGTGTTCTACGGCACCGGCACCCGGGCGCCGACGCTGAACGGCAGTACCGAAGGTGTGACTTTGGGCATCTCGTGGGGGCCCGACGGAGTTGAGCGCGCTGACGGTTCGACCACCGTCGTCATTATCGACAGCGACGAGCCGCCGCCCGAGGTGAACGTCACCGCCGCCACGGGCGGAACCGAGGGAACCGACGCGACCTTCACGATCACCGCGTCTGCGCCGGTCGCAGCCGACCTCGACGTGGGCGTGGACATCGCGTCAGCGGGCGACTGGGGTGTCACAGCAGGCACGCAGACGGTGACGATTCCCCAAGGCGCCACTGAGGCCACCCTGACCGTCGCCACGGTCGACGACAGCGCCGACGAGCCCGACGGGTCGATCACCGCCACCCTGGTGGCGGGCAGCGGCTACACCATCGGCTCCCAGGCGTTGCGGGCCGCGCCGATCGCCGACGACGACGACCCGCCCCCCGAGCCCGCCATCGCGGCCTGCACTGGCAAGCCGACCGTCACCGTCGCCGACGCCACAGCCACACAAGGCGAAGACCTCCAATTCGAGATCAGCCTCAGCTGCCGCTCAACGCGCGACGTCACCGTCTACTACGCCGTCGCCCACGACCGCCGCCTCGGCAACGTCATCACCATCACCATCGAAAGCGGCGAAACCGGCGCAACCGTCAACGTCCCCACCCAAGGCATCGACGCGGACATCGAGTTCCACATCGTGTACCTCATAGGCGCCGCCAACAACACCGCCAAAGCCAAAGCCACCATCACCCCCTAACCTCTATTGGCTCGGCACCGCGGGCGCCCGACACCTCGCTAGGAGCGAGGTCACCCACCTCTCACGAGTGTGCCATTTCGAGATGTACCAGGTGGGTGCGAACCCAGGCAGTCTCTGAACAGCGTTTGAATCACCCCGTGTTTTGTGGTTGGCCTAGGGTGTTTGCGGTGAGGATTCGGCGTGGCCTCGGCTCTGTTTTGGCATTGCGGGTGGGGGCTGTGGGTTTGGTGCTGACGCTTTTGGGCGCGGTGCTGCCCATCGCCCCGGCGGCGGCTGGCGGGGAGCTTGGGTTAGGGGACGGGCTGGCGCCAGAGGACGGGTTGGGCGGTCCAGAACTGGGTGAGGCGGTGCAGGAGTTGGGCGTCTTGGATTTGGTGGGCCCTGACGGCGTTTGGATCATGCGCGACGGCGGCCGCGAGGTACCGCTGCGTCTGCTGGACGAGGGGGAGGTCGAGACGCTGGGCGAAGAGCGGTCGTTGGCAGCATCTGTGGCGGCGACCGCCTATGCACCGGGAGCGGCAGGGAATGCGTCGGGGGGGGGGGGGCCTCAGAAGCCCGATACCTGGTTCGTGTCCGATACCGGGCAGCCGCATCTGTTGGTGGGCGGTGTGATGGTGCTGTTCGGTCCGCAGGTGGGCCGAGCGGCGGTCGATGAGGTGTGGGGCCGCCATGGTGTCGCGCCGGGGCGGGTGTCGCCGCTGGGCGGGTTGCCCAACGGGTTCTTGGTGAAGACGGTGTCGGACGCGGAGTCGCTGCGTCTGGCCGACGCGTTGTCGGCCGAGCCGGGTGTCGAGGCCGCGGTTCCCAACACGTTCACGCCGCTCGAGGTGGGGCAGGACTCGCTGATATCCGCGGACGGCGTTGCCTCGGACACGGCGGCTGCGAGGCGGCGGTGTACCAAGTACGCGAGCCTTTGGCCCGACGAGCTGTCGAGCTGCTTGTGGCACTTGGACGCGTCCGGCGACTACCGGTATGACGAGACCAATGATCTCCGTCGGCGGGATCCTGTGGTCGACATCAACCTCGGCGATGCGTGGTCCACGACGATGGGGGCCGGGGTGACGGTGGCGGTGGTGGACCACACTTGGAATCCGGCCCACGAGGATCTCCGCGACAACGCGGACACCAGCCGGAGCACGAACTGGGGCGGCTACACCTCAGAAGTCGAGGGGTGGAGTGGCGGACCTCACGGCACCATGGTTGCCGGGACTGTGGGGGCACGCGACAACACCGTGGGCGGGCGCGGCGTCGCCCCCCGGGCCACGCTGGTGAACTACAACCTCCTGGACAACTACTCCGCAGCTCGAAAAGCCGAGGCACTGACTTTCAACATAGGCACGGTGGCGGTGGCCAACCACAGCTGGGGCACCCCTCAGAAACGAGGACTTGATCGGGCGGGCTCCATTTGGCAGCGGGCACTGGAGACCAGCCTCGAACAGGGATTCGGCGGTAAGGGGACTCCCCATGTGAAGTCAGCCGGCAACGGCCGCGTTGCTAACTCCCGACGTGTTTGGTCGGGCCTGGAGGCTGCCAACAATTATCGCGGCATCATTTTGGCGTGCGCGGTGGCACCCTCGGGGCTATTGGCAAGTTACTCCGAAGAAGGCCCCAGTACGTGGGTGTGCGGACTCGCAGGGGACTACGGCGAGGCGGGGGTCTTGGCGCCCGTGGGCGACAATCACTACCGCGACGACCTCAAGGGCACCAGCTTCGCTGCGCCGATGGTGTCGGGGGTGATCGCGTTGATGCGCAGCGTGAACGCCGATTTGACATGGCGGGACGTGAAGGTGATCTTGGCCGACACCGCGCGCAAGGTCGACCCGCAGGACTCGGGCTGGATGGGCGGCGCCCAGAAATACACCTCGACGGGGCCGGTGCCGCAGTCGTACTCGTTCAGCTACAAGTACGGCTTCGGTCTGGTCGACGCTGATGCCGCGGTCGATGCCGCGGCCGCCTGGGCGCTGCTGCCTCCGATGCAGACTTACACGGCTTCGCACACCGGCGATGTGTCGCTGCCGGGGCGCGGAGCGGAGATCGAGTTGACCCTTGATGTGCAGACGGCCATCGATTTCACAGAGCACGTCAAGGTCACAGTCGCCGGCGACATATCTGACGTCCGCGCCTACCGGTGGACCCTGGTGTCGCCGACAGGCACCGAATCCCTCCTGTTGCCGGCGACTGACGGGTGCCGCGCGCATGCGTGCTCGTTGCGGGGCTCGTTCGATTTCGGGTCGTCGCGCCATCTGGGCGAGAACCCGGGGGGAACATGGAAGCTGAGAATCCAGCACATGCCTACGCTGCCCGACTGCACCAGTCTTGCCACTTTCACGCGCAGCTTGGCAAGGAGTTGGTACGACTTGTACTGCGTCGACGGCTTCAGGGAGATCCTCAGCTCATGGAGCGTCGTGGTGACGGGGCACACGGGCGTGCCCACGGAGCCGGTTTCGCTGTCGGTCGCGGCGGCGAGCGTCGCTGAGGGCGGGAGTGTGGATGTGACGGTGTCGGTGGGCGGCCCCGCCCCGGCCACCGATCTGGTGGTGCCGCTGGCGTTCGTCGGTGTGAGTGCTGAGGCCGGCACCGATTACTCGGCGCCCGCGTCGATGACGGTGCGAGCGGGTTCGTCGTCGGCGACCGCGACGATATCTATCGCCCAGGACAGCGTGTACGAGGGCCTCGAGACGTTCGCGGTCGGGCTGCGCGGTCTGCCGCTGGGGTATCGTCCCGAATCGGGGCTGGTGGTGGTGACGATCACCGACGACGATCCGCTGCCGGTGATGTCGTTGCACGCCGCGAGCGCGTCGGTGGCCGAGGGCGGCTCAGTGGATGTCACGGCGCGCCTCAGCGGCTTGTCATCGAAGGATGTGACCGCCAACCTGTCCGCGGCCGCGGTGGCACCGGCGGTCGCCGGCGATGGTTGGCTCAGCTCGCCTGCTGTGTTGACGATCTCGGCGGGCTCGACGGAGAGTTCGGGGTCAGTGGCGTTCACGGCATCACAGAACAACGTGTACGAGTTGGCCGGGTCGGCGGCCAAGACATTCGAGGTGTCCACCGCTGTCCGCGGCGGCAACGGCGTAGCCGACCCCGCGGCGATCACGGTGAGGATCGACGACGACGAGTCCGCCCCGGTGGTCTCCATCGCGGCGGGCCCCGCCGTCGCGGAGGGTTCTGCCGCGCAGTTCACCCTCACCGCCAGCCCGACGCCTTCGGATGATCTGGCGGTGAGCGTGACGGTGGCCCAACAGGGGGCGTTCGGCGTCTCGGTGGGCGCGCGGACGGTCACGATTCCCGCGTCGGGCCGCGCGGTGCTGTCGGTCGCGACCGCCGGCGATTCGATCAGCGAGCCCAACGGGACCATCACCGTCACGCTGGTTGACGGCCTCGACTACAACCTCGCCCCGTCGGCGGCCGCGACGGTCGGAGTCAGGGATGACGACGGCGGCTCGGTGCCGGTGAGGGTCTCGCTGTCGTCGGCGGACGCGTCGGTTTCCGAGAACGGCGGCTGGACTGATGTGGAGATCGCTTTGAGCCGGACGCTCTTGGCCGGCGAGACGGTCAGCGTGCCGACCACGGTGACCGGGACGCCGGGCAGCGACTGGACCCTGGGCGACCCGACAGGTCCGGGCGTGACCCGCACGGGCTACGGCAAAACCACCGCGGTAGAGTTCGGCCCGGGCGGGCGCACAGCGGTGCTGCGCTTCGAGGCCGTCGACGACGACGCGACCGTCGACCGGCCGATCACGTTCGCGTTCGGCACCGGCGCCCGCGCCCCCTCCCACACCGGCGTGATTGCCGGCATCACGCTCGGCTCGCCGCTCACCGTCACCATCACCAACAACGATCTGCTGCCTGCGTGTGTGGGAAGGCCGACGTTGTCGGTGGCTGATGCGAGCGCGGGGCGGGGCGGGGCTTTGGTGTTCAGGTTCAGTTTGAGTTGTCGTGCGTCTGGTTCGGTGGTGGCGCATTACTACCTCGTGCGTGACGGCGAGATCGACGGGAATACCGCGTCGGCTCGTTTCGTTGCGGGGGTGACGTCGGTGTCGGTGAGCGTGCCTGTTGCGGGTTCGTCTGAGGTGTCGCTCACCGTGGCGTGGGCCCCGGGCGCGGCGAACGCGTTCAGGGTGCCTGAAGCGACTGGTGTCATCGTGGAGGCGTTGCCGGTGGTGAGCGTCGCCTCAGGCGGCGACATTACCGAGGGCTCCGCCGCGGCGTTCACTTTGACTGCGGTTCCGGTGCCGGCGAGCCCGGTCTCTGTCACGGTGGATGTCTCGCAGGTCGGTGATTTCGCGGTGTCCGCGCAGCAGCGGACGGTGGTGTTGAGCGGCGGGTCGGCGACCCTTTCGGTCGCGACCGCTGACGACTCGGCCGACGAGGCCGACGGGTCGGTCACCGCCACGCTGGTCGACGGCGCCGGCTATGAGCTGGGCGCGGCCAAGTCGGCGACGGTGAATGTGGCTGACGATGACGACCCCCCGCCGCAGGTGGACATCACTGCCGGTTCGGGGGGGACCGAGGGCACAGATGTGGTGTTCACCATCACCGCGGCGTCACAGCCGGCGTCCGATCTGATTGTGGGCGTGGCCATTTCGGTGTCGGGCGATTTCGGTGTCACCGCCGGGTCGCGGTCGGTGATGATCTTGTCGGGCACCACTCAGGCGACCCTGACCATCGCCACGGTCGATGACGGCGACGACGAGCCTGACGGGTCGGTGACCGCGACTTTGGTTGCGGGAAGCGGATACACCGTCGGCCCGTCGTCGTCGGAGACGGTGCAGGTTCTCGACGATGACGACCCGCCGCTGGTGATCCCCGAGATCAGCATCGCGGCGGCAGGCGACGTCACCGAGGGGGCCGACGCGGTGTTCACGGTTACCGCCACCCCCGCGGCGGCGGTGCAGGTGGCGGTGACGGTGACCGCGGCGGGCGACTATGGGGCCACGGCCGGGGCGCGCACCGTAGACGTGCCTGCGGGCGGCAGCGCGACGCTCACCATCGCCACCACGGGCGACAGCACAGACGAGGTCGACGGCTCTGTCACCGCCACGTTGGACGCGCCGGGTGCGGACGCTGGTTATGAGGTTTCGTCCGCCCAGGGAGAGGCCACCGTCGCGGTGTCCGATGATGATGTGGATCCGTTGACGGTGTACATGATTTTCTTTTCGAGGTCGATCGCTGAGGACGGCACCGGCGATGGCAATCAGGCGCACCTGAGAATCGCCCCGACGCGCGCTTTGCGGTCTTGGGAGACGCTCACGGTGCCGTTGAGCGTGGTCGGCGGCGATGAGGGCACGCATTGGACGATGCGCGACCTGAACGATCCCGATGCGGTGTTCGCGAATGAGTTCGAGGTGAGGTTCGGGCCGGGTGATCACGGTGTTGTGTTGGAGCCGGGTGATCAGCGTGCTGAGTTGGTGTTGACGGCTGTGGCTGACAGCGACTGGGTCGATCAGGAGATCACTGTGTCCTATGGGACCGGCAGTCGGGCGCCGACGCTGAACGGCAGCACCGAGGGGGTGACGTTGGGCATCTCGTGGGGCCCCGACGGCGTCGAGCGCGCCGACGGTTCCACCACCGTCGTCATTATCGACAGCGACGAGCCGCCGCCGCAGATCGACATCACCGCCGCCGCAGGCGGCACCGAAGGCACAGATGCTGTGTTCACCATCACCGCGTCGTCGCCGACCGCGGCCGATCTCGACGTGGGCGTGGACATAGCCTCAACCGGCGAGTGGGGCGCAACCGTCGGCACGCGAACAGTGATGATCCTCAAAGGCGCCACGCAGGCGACCCTCACCGTTGCTACCGTCGACGACAGCGCGGACGAGCCCGACGGGTCGATCACCGCCACCATCGCAGCGGGCAGCGGCTACACCATCGGCTCCCAGGCGTCGCGGGCCGCGCCCATCGCTGACGACGACGACCCGCCCCCCGAGCCCGCCATCGCCGACTGCGCCGGCAACCCCAACGTGTCGGTGGCCGACGCCGCCGCCCAACAAGGCGAAGACCTCCACTTCGAGATCAGCCTGAGTTGCCGCTCAACGGGCGACGTCACCGTCTACTACGCCGTCGCCCACGACCGCCGCCTCGGCAGCGTCATCACCATCACCATCGAAAGCGGCGAAACCGGCGCAACCGTCAACGTCCCCACCGCGGGCATCGACGCGGACATCGAGTTCCACATCGTGTACCTCATAGGCGCCGCCAACAACACCGCCAAAGCCACAGCCACCATCACCAACTAGAGGTCAGTCCAATTCTGATTGCTCTAGGGCCTTGCGGTCGATCTTGGACATTGGGGTCATGGGGAAGGCGGTGGTGAGACGGAGGTGCTCGGGGAGCTTGTGGGCGGCGATGTGCTGCTGGCCGAAGGCTCGCAGCTCCTCCAAGGTGGGCGGTTCGGCGGGGTCGGCGGGGATGACCACGGCCACACCGACGGCGCCCATCACGTCGTCGGGCCGGGGCACCACGCACACCCCGGCCACTTTGGGGTGCCAGGCCAGCACCTTCTCGGCCTCCACGGGGAACACCACGTAGCCGCCCCGGTGAAAGCCCTCTCCCCGACGGCCCACCAGCCGCAGGCTGCCAGTGTCGTCGATCCAGCCTTCATCGCCAGTGTGGAGCCAGCCGCCCCGCAGCGCCTCAGCGGTGGCCGACGGGTTGCGCCAGTACCCGGCCATCACTGTGGGGGACCGGAAGCACACCTCTCCCACTGTCCCAGCGGGCACGGCACCGTCGCGGTCGGGGTCGCGCACCTCAACCTCGATACCGGGCCGAGGCCGCCCCACGGTGTAGAGCATCTCCTCCATGGGGGCGTCGATCCAGGTGAAGGTTCCGACCCCGCCGGCCTCGGTGCAGGCGTACCGCTGGGTCCAGTCGGCCCCGAACCGCTCTCGGGCTTCGGCGATGACGTTGGGGGGAGATGGCGCTCCCCCGGTGACGACGAGCTTGACCGCCGAGAAGTCGTACTGATCGAAGTCGGGGTGACGAAGCATGAGCGCGATCTGTGGGGCTACCCCGCCAATGGCGGGCATCCGGTAGCGGGACACGGCTTGCAACACCGAGGTGGCGCTCCATTTGTCGATCACATGCAGGGTGGTGCCCACTGCGAACTGGGCCGGCACCTTGCCCATCACCCCGATGTGAGACATCTGGGTGTTGGACGTGATGGGGCCGCCCTCCCCCCAGCCGTTGCCGGTGTCGACGACGGCGATGTCGGCCAAGATCTGGTCGGTGAACGTTGCCCCCTTGGGCACGCCGGTGGTTCCCGACGTGAACACCACCGCCACCGTCCGGTCGCCGTCGGGGGGCAGGGGCGGCGGCGCCTCGTCGCGCACCCGGAGATCGGCGCACAGTGAACCCGGTCCGTCGGCGAGGGATACCTCGATGGTGCTGGCGTCGAGTGCCATCCCGTCGGCCATCGCCGCGGTGGCGATGGCCCGGTCGGCGCCGGCCACTTCGCTTACCAGCACGGTGCGCTCGGGAGCGGGCAGACGACTGCTTACCCCCGCGGTGATGGCCCCCAGCTTGGCCAGCGCCCCGTAGAGAACGATGTAATCCACCGACGACGGCACCAGCAGGGCGACCACCTCGCCGTGGCTCACGCCTCGACGGGACAGGCCCACCGCAACCTCGTCGGTCAGCCGGTCGAAGTCGGAGAAGCTGATCCTCCAACCCTCCTCTGCCACCAGGGCCGGACGGTCAGAGAACCGCCGGCCCGACGCCCCGATGGTTGCGGCCCACATCTCCTGAGTGTGCCACTTCGAGATGGGTCGGCGATGGCTGGGCGTCTGCTGAGCGGGATGGATGCGCCGGCGATGACTGGGCACCGCCGCCTGGTCATCGGGCCGGGGCTGCCTGTCTTTCAGACAACGGGGTTGTTCTCGGGGACGGCCTGGGCCTTCTCCTCGGGGGGGGTGGGGCCGAAGCGGCGCCACCCCCAGCCGACTACCGCGCCGATCACGATCATCAGCACCCCGATGAGGGCCATGTCCAACAGCCGACCGCCCAGATCGTCCAACAGGGCCTCGTGGATCGACTGGGCGGACCGAACGGTGTCGGTGCTGTCGATCAGCACGGCCAGCAGCGCCCGAGAGCCGTAGATGCCCACCCCCAGAATGCCGGCCATGGCCACGATGCCGGTGCCGATGCTCCACACCACTCGAGAGCGAGACGGCGATATCAAAAGCGCCCCGATGCCGCACAGCAGGATCAGGGTGATGGTGGACGACCGCCGATCTTGGAGTTGGCCCAGGAACTCCCAGAATCGGTCGCCGGGTTGGGCCCGCTGGAGCACGGTCACCGTCCCCGCGTCGGACGGAGGGGTCACGCTGTCCAAAAAGGCCAGATCCTCGTTGGCGGCGATCCTGGCCAGCATCTGGCTGAAGATCGGCTCCAGATCGACTTCGACGCTGCGGACGGGCGGGTTGGCCACCCGGGTGCCGCCCACCGCGGCCAGCACATCGCCGTGGGTCTGTCGAATAGCCCGCTCGAGCAGCCGGCTGTTGGCCTCATCGGTGAGCAGTTCGGCGACCACCTCGGGAATCTCCTGCTGGATGGTCTGCTGGGCGCCGGCGGCGCCGGCGGGCGTGACCGGCAGCTCGGCCATCTCCACGGTGGTGTCGGTGAATGAAGCGGCCACCACATTGTGGACATCTTCGTTATCGAAGATCCCGGCGAGCTCCTCGGTGAAGCGGTTTTCGTCGAACACCACCAGATGGGCGTAGGTGGTGAGCGCGGAGAACCCCGAGCCGAACACCACTATCAGCAGCAACAGCACCGACACGGCCTCGCGCACCGTCCGAGAGGTGACGCTGCGCCAAGAGCGCACTAGGTGCTGGAAATAGTCCTCCACCGTGTCCAGTCTGCCCGTCTTCAGTTGGTTCTTCATGCCACCCGGGACGACGGGTGGCCGAGCGGGCTAACCGAACAGCGGGCTGACCGAGGATACCTGGTACTTCTTCCCGTCCATCCCGGTGATGCCCAATTCGGTGATGGCCGCGCCGAATGCCGCGATATGCGGGGCGGTGAAGTGAGCGCCCAGTGCCTCCTCGCCCTCCCAGATTTCGAAGAAGCGGATCTTGCCCGGCGCTTCCACCGAGAATACGTACTCGATGTTGCCGTCCTCAGCCCGGGACGCGGCGGCCATCTCGTTGGCGGCCGCCATGAACGCCTCGGTGTTCTCGGGGGGAAGGGTGCCGGTGCCGGCTATAACGATCATGGGATCTCCTCAAAGTTGCAATGAGCGGTCACAGCGTAGCCACAGGGACGGTGGGAACCGGGATCGGGCTGGCTGCCTTAGCCGCTAACCGAACAGCGGGCCGACCGAGGAGACTTCGTACTTCTTGCCATCCATCCCGGCCATGCCCAGATCGCTGACCGCGGCCTGGAATGCCCCGAAGGGGGGAGCGGCGAACTGAGCCATCATGGCTTCCTCGGTCTCCCAGCACTCGAAGAAGCGGAAGACACCAGGGGTCTGCATCGAGATGCAGTAGTCGATGTTGCCGTCCAAAGTTCGCGACGCTGCGGACACTTCCGTGGCGGCGGCCGTGAATGCCTCCGAGTGCTCGGGCGGGACGGAAACAGAACCGGCGACAACGATCATGGAAGCTCCTTTTGGTGTGGCAACCGGCCAAAGAGTAGCCATAGGGGAGGCTGGTGGACGGATCGCCCGCCGACAACCGTGGGCCGATCAATGGTCACCTAGAGTAGCGGTCGAATGCTGCCGTTCGATCCCATCGGCGAGGCCCGGCGAAACTGGGAGGCCAACGACTGGCGAGCAGTTGACGCCATGTCGGCGGCGACGTCCATTACCCGCGCCAACCAATTGGTGATCGGGCGGATCAACGAAGCTTTGGTGCCGTTCGACCTGACTTTCTCCCGGTTTGAAGCGCTGGCCCTGCTTCAGTTCTCCCGCAGCGGCTCACTGCCTCTGGGAAAGATGGGCGATCGGTTGATGGTGCATCCCACCAGCGTCACCAACGCCATCGACCGCTTGGAGCGCGACGGGCTGGTTCGCCGTGTGCCCCACACCGGCGACCGCCGCACCGTGCTGGCCGAGATCACCGAAGCGGGCCGCGGGGTGGTGGCCAAAGCCGCCGACGCGTTGGCCGACATCGAGTTCGGTCTGGCCAGGCTGTCGGCCGATACCCTCAGGGCCCTGGACGACGCCATTCGCACGCTCCGCCGCGACGCAGGGGATTTTGCCGAGTAACTCAACCATGGCTGCCTTGGATATCCGTGCGCTGCGCCGAGAAGTGGCAGACTTTGTCGAGTAGCAACATGTCGAGCCTGGATATCCGCCCGCTGACCTCCGATATCGGGGCTGAGATATACGGAGTGGATCTGCGCGAAGAGCTCGACAACACCGTGGTGGCCGCCATCCGCCAGGCACTGCTCGACCACTTGGTGGTGTTCTTCCGGTCCCAGGCCATCACCCCCGACCAGCATCTGGCCTTCGCCCAGCGCTTCGGCCCCATCAACGTGGCCCCGTTCGGCCCCAAGCTAGACACCCACCCGGCCATCACCGTGCTCGATCAAGTGGCGCCGGTGGGGGGACTGGCCGCACGGTGGCACAGCGACAACACCTACATGCCCAACCCGCCGCTGGGCTCCGTTCTCCGGGCGGTGGAGATGCCCGATGTGGGGGGCGACACCTGCTTCGCCAACATGTACAAGGCCTATGATGAGCTCTCTGAGCCGATGCGGGCGCTGGTCGACGGGCTGGACGCGGCCCACGACCTGACCTACACCCTCACCCGGGCCATCGACGAGGGACTGGCCCGCGAGCACCTCGACACCATGCAGGCCGAATACCCGGAGCTGATCCGCCCGGTGGTTCGGGTGCATCCCGAGACGGGGCGGCGGGCGTTGTTCGTGAACAGCAACTTCACCACCCGCCTAGTGGGGGTGACCGAGGCCGAGAGCAACGCGCTCCTGCCGTTCTTGTTGAACCACGTTCGCTCCCCTGAGTTCCAGTGCCGATTCCGATGGGCTGTCGACTCCATCGCCTTCTGGGACAACCGCGCCGTCCAGCACTTTGCCGTCCCCGACTACACCGAGCGCCGCGTCATGCACCGGGTAACCGTGGAGGAGTGGGACTAGGCGCTCAGCGTTAGATGGTGAACGCGCCGTCGATGTCGAGCTTTTGGCCGCTGATGTAGTTGGCGGCGTCGGAGGCCAAGAAGCAGGCGGCCTCGGCGACGTCCACCGCCTTGCCGAAGCGGCCCAGGGGGATGTTGGCTCGGGCCACCTCCAGCGCCCGCTCGTCCAGATCGCCATCGGCCATGAGCCGGGCGGCCATGCCGTCTTCCAGCATTCCCGGCCCCACGCAGTTGGCCCGCACACCGAAGCGGCCCTCCTCAACGGCCACGGCCCGCATGAGCGACTCCACTGCGCCCTTGGGGATCGACGACAGGGCATCGCGCTTGGGGAAGACGGTGGTGGCCGCGGTGGTGATGTACACGATGCTGCCGCCCGAAACCCGCAAATGGGGGAGGGTGGCGGTGGTCAGGTTGAACGCACCGATCACGTCGGCCTCGATCTGGCTGGCGAACAGGGCGGGGTCGGTCTGCGACAAGTACATCTGGGGCACATGGGGCCCGGCCGCGCTAACCACGGTGTGCAGCCCGCCGAGCCGCTCGGCAGCCTCGTCGGCAAATGCCTGCATGGCGTCGGCGTCCTCCAGTGCCGGATTTCCGATGTGGGCATCCATGCCGGCGGCGCGCACCGTGGCGGCCACCTCCTCGGCGGTCTCTGAATTGGACCGGTAGGTGAATGCCACCGGGCTGCCCTGCTGGGCCAGCATCACCGAGATGGCCGCGCCGATGCCGCCGCTGCCCCCGGTGACCAGCGCCCCGCCGGCCCGGCCTGAGAAATCACTCATAGCTTGCAACCCTAGGGCCGCAAGCTGTGTGGTCGGCTAGTTCCAGGTCACGTCCAGCGGCAGGTGCTCGTGGCGGCGGACGAAGATGCTGTTCTCCCACCGGGGCGGGTCGTCGTCGGCCAGGGTGAACCAAGAGCTCTCTTGGAGAAGCCGCTCGAGCGAGCAGAGGGTTTCCAATCGGGCCAGCGGCGCGCCCACGCAGTGATGGATGCCCCGGCCGAAGGCCAGGTGGCTGCGGGGGATGCGGCGGTTCAGCACCACCTCGTCGGGCCGGTCGTGTTCCGCGGGATCACGATTGGCCGACGACCACAGCAAGAAGGCGGTGGTGCCGGCCTTGAGGGCCACTCCTCCCAGCTCGCAGTCGCGCTTGACCTGCCGGTAGTGGCCCCGGAAGGGCGACTCCAGCCGC
This sequence comes from Candidatus Poriferisocius sp., assembly GCF_965208475.1. Lineage (GTDB taxonomy): Bacteria > Actinomycetota > Acidimicrobiia > Acidimicrobiales > Bin134 > Poriferisocius. Next base: position 3,337,389 of record NZ_OZ242338.1, read on the forward strand.
ACAGCCTCTTCGATGAAGTTCCCCAAGAGGCTGTGGTCGGCCCGAATCTGGGCTTGGAGGGCGGGATCGTCGGCCAGCATTCGCACCGCGTTGCCGATCAGCGAAGCGGTGGACTCGCCGCCGGCGCCGAGCAGCACCGTGAGGGTGCCGATGGCATCGCCCACATCGAGGTCGCCGTTGGCCACCGCCTTGGCGCACACCCCCACCAAGTCGTCACCCGGTTCGCGGCCAGATTCCATCAGCTTGGTGAACAAATAGCCACCCGCCTCGATCGATTCCTCGGTGATGGCGGCCAAGTTCGCCCGGGTGGGGAAGCCGGCCAGCAGCAGCCCGCCATGAAGCGCCCACTTCATCACGTTGGGCCAGTCTTCGTCGGGCAGCCCGATCAGCCGGCCGATAACCCGGGCGGGAACGGGATGGGCCACGGTGCTGGCCCACTCCACTCGGGAGGTATGGGATGCCGACTGGATTGTCTTGGCCCCAGGCGCACTTGTCGCGCCGAGCTTGGCTCCCTGGGCGCGGGCCACCGTGAACTGCTCGTCGATGAAGGCCTCGATCTCCGGTCGCATGGCCTCCATGCGCTTGGCCACCAGCTCGGGGAACACCACGCTGCGGTGAACGGTGTGCTCAGGAGGGTCGGCGGTGGCCAGGGTGGTCGTGCCCTCGCCGAACTCATCGGTGCGAAAGAGCGCGGGATTGCCGTCGTCGCCGGTGATCACCAGCACGTCGAGGTGGTTGGAGAAGTCGTCGATCCGGCGGAGGGCGTCCACGATGAGATCGTGGGTGGCCACAAAGGCCAAATCGAGTCCCGGCACCAGCCACACCGGATGTTCTTGGCGGAGCCTCTGGTAGAACGGGTAGGGATCGGCCCAGACATCCGGATCGATCACCGTTGAAGCTTCCAGGGCAATGGCGGAAGTGGCAGCAGCGTCCATGCCAAATAGTGGCACAGGCCCGGCGAAGGCACCGGCCCGCCTCGGCTGGTTGACCGTCGATTTGGGAGAGTGGAGCCATGACCGGATTTTTCTATGAGCACGATGCCGATCTCGCCGCTCTCGACGGCCAGCGGGTGGCCGTAGTCGGCTACGGGAACCAGGGGAGGCCGTGGGCGCTCAACCTGCGGGACTCGGGACTGCCGGTGTCGGTGCATGTGCGGGCCGACCAGACCCGGGAGCAGGCCATAGCGGACGGCTTCGAAGCGGGGGCAATCGCCGACGCCTCGTCGGCCGACGTCATCTGTGTGCTGATTCCCGACGACTCCATACCCGGGCTGGGACTGGCCCCCCGACCGGACTCGCTCACCATCGTGGCCAGCGGTTACACCCTGGCCTTCGACCGGTTCACCCCGGAAGGCGACATCGCCATGATCGCTCCCCGGATGCTGGGCCCCGAGGTGCGTCGCTGTTACGAGGAGGGAGTGGGGTTCATCACCGCGGTGGGGGTACACCATGACGCCACCGGAACCGCCGAGGCCCGGATGCTGGCCGTGGCCCAGGCAGTGGGCGGCCTGAAGCAGGGGGCCATCGTGATGACCCCCCGTCAGGAGGCGGTGCTGGACTTGGCGGTGGAGCAGCTCCTGTCGCCGGTGCTGACCCACGTGAACACGTCGTTTGTGATGGTGATGCTGGAGCTGGGCATCCCGCTGGAGGCCATCACCACCGAGCTGTTCTACTCCGGCGAGGTGGAGCGCAACTACCGGCTGCTGCGGGAGGAGGGCTTTGTGGCCCAACTCGACCACCACTCCCCGGCCAGCCAGTACGGCCAGCTCTCCCGGCGGGGCCGGTTCGACAATGTGGACGTGACCACCACCATGCAGGAGCTGGCCGAGGACATCACCTCGGGCCGGTTCGCCGACGAGTGGGATGCCGAGTCGGCTGCCGGGGCGCCCCGGTTGGCCGAACTGCGCGACCAGCACGCCGGCGAGTTGATCAAGGCCGTCGAAGACGATCTCAGGGCCAAGCTCGGACCCAGCGCCGGTTCTGCATCGCTGCCCGGTGGTCGTTGAAGCTGATGACTCCTAGGTGAGCGGGGGCAGGTCGCCGAAGTCGATGGTGAAGGGAAGGTCGGGCTCGGGCTCGTCGTCTTCCTGCTGGATCTCCACCCGGGTCTTCTCTGGCTCCAAGATCTCGCCCAGCGCCACCATGGCCGCGCCCACAGCGGAGCCGGCTGAGGTTCCGGCGGCTTTGCGCATCATTCCCTCTGGAGGCTGGTAGTCCCGGGGATCACTCCACTGGAACTCCAGATCCTCGGATCCGGCTTCCTCCTGCCCCAGTCTCGTCTCCAGATCCTCGGCTTCCTCCGACTCGGGCATCGTTGCAGTTTACCGGGCTATGCCGTGGCTGCTTCTGGGAGGGCGCCGCTCAGAATCTCGTAGGACACCCGCTCAGACTTGAACCGGGCCCGGCCGCCGGTGAGCGACCGCAGCTCTATGGCGTAGCGCACCAGTTCCGCCTCGGGGACGATGGCGTGGATGACCTGCTCGCCCCATGGTCCTGCGTCGGTGCCCTGCACCTGGCCCCGCCGGGACGACAAGTCGCCCATCACGTCACCCTGATATTCGGGGGCCACGGTTATCTCCACTCGGGCCATGGGCTCCAGAACCACCGGGTTGGCCTGGGCGAAGGCGGCGTTGAACGCCAGCTTGCCGGCCATGTTGAAGCTGAACTCCGAAGAGTCCACCGAATGGTGTTTGCCGTCGTACACGGTGGCCTTGATGTCCACGATGGGGAAGCCCAAATCGCCGCCGTCGGCCATGGCGTCACGGATGCCGGCCTCCACGGCCGGAATGTACGAACGGGGGATGGCGCCGCCGCTGATGGCGTCCACAAACTCGAATCCGCTGCCCCGAGGCAGGGGCTCGATGCGCACATAGGCCACCCCGAACTGCCCGTGCCCGCCGGACTGCTTTTTGTGCTTGCCTTCAGCGTCGCCGGTGCCGGTGACTGTTTGGCGATAGGGAACCCGCAGGTCTTCGGTCTCCACTTCGATGCCCATGCGGTCGAGGCGGGCGATGGCCAGCCGCAGGTGGGCTTCGCCCAGACCCCGCAGCAATGTCTGGTGGGTCTCCTCGCTGCGCTCCAGTTGCAGGGACGGGTCTTCATCGGTGAGCCTCCGCAGACCGGTGCCCAGCTTGTCTTCGGCGGCCCGGGTCTTGGGAAGCAGTCCATAGGCCAGAACAGGATCCGGCCAGGGCTCGAGCTGGACGACGGCCCGCCCGGCGTTGGTGAGGGTGTCGCCGGTGCGGGTGTGCTGGAGCTTGGTGACCCCTCCGATGTCGCCGGCAGAGATGCCGTCGATGTCGTCCTGCTTGCCTCCCACCAGGTTCACAAGGCCGCGTAGCCGCTCGCTGTCGCCGGATGTGGAGTTGGTGAGGTTGTCGTCTCGGCGGATGGTGCCCGACAGCACCCGGAACAGGGAGATCTGGCCCACGTAGTCGTCGCTGATGGTCTTGAAAACGCAGGCAAGCTGGTCGCCGTCGGGATCGCAGGCCGGCTCGGAGTCGATGTCGCTCATGGTCACCGTCATGGCGCGGGTGGTGGGGGGAGGTCCGATCTCCACCAGGAAGTTGGCCAGTCGGTCCACCGCGATGGGACCGGTGGCCGAACCGCATACCACGGGGAACACCGAGCCGTCGGCCACGCCCCGGCCGAGCACCACCTCGAGTTCGGCCGGGCTGGGGATGTTGCCCTCGAAATACTGCTCCAGCATGTCGTCGTCGGCCACCACGATGTTCTCCACCAGATGTTCGTGGACCTCAGACTCCTGGTCCTCCATCTCCGAGGGGATGTCGGTTTCCTCCGCGGCGCCGCTGTCGTAGATGTAGGCCTTGTCGGTGAGCAGATCGGCGATGCCGTGGAAGCCCGGCCCGGTGCCGATGGGCAGTTCCAGGGGGGCCACCCCGGTGCCGAAGGCGTCTTGCAGATCGGAGAGCACGTTGTCGAAGCTGGCGTGCTCCCGGTCGAGCTTGTTTACGAACACGATGCGGGGCAGGCCGGCGTCGGCCGCCTGGCGCCAGATGGCGGTGGTGCGGTGGTCCACGCCGCTGGAGGCGTCAATCACAAAAACCAGCAGGTCGGCCACTTGGAGGGCGGCGTGCAGCTCGCCGGCGTAGTCGGGGGCGCCGGGGGTGTCGAGCAGGTTGATCTTGTGCCCGTGCCACTCGAAGCTGGCCAGCGACAGCGACTGGCTGTGGGTGGCGGCCCTCTCCTCGGGGCTGAAGTCGCACACCGTGGTGCCCTCTTCCACCCGGCCGGTGCGGTCGATGACGCCGGCCCGGTACAGCAGCGCCTCAGCCAGTGTTGTCTTTCCCGACCCCTGCGACCCCACCAGCGCGACATTGCGGATCTTCTCCGGTGCGATAGCCATCGACATCCCCCTAATGGATTCTGGGTTCTCTCAGCAGTAGGCCGCTGAGCCTACCGCCAACCGCGGGCTCGATCCCATGAGGGGTGTTGGAAATTGGCCGGGGATGGCCCGTGGGCCCCGCAGTGTTGATGATGGCGGGCATAGGGAGGTCTTCGGTGTTGGCTGAAGATGGCCGGGGCTATTGGCTTGGGGCAGAGGAGTCGGTTGCTTCTTGTGTTGTGGGGGGCTGCGGCACTTCGATCAGGCTGCTGCGGTACCAGACCCCTTCGTCGAGGTCGGCGGGCAGGTAGGCGATGTCGGGGGATGCGTCGTCGCCGTCGACGTTGCGGAACCCAAGTTCGATCCGACCGTCGCCCAGACGACGGGCCCGGATCCGGCCGAGCGAACTGCCGTCCAGCTCCACGTTTTGGGTGGAGTGCCACCTCCCAATCTGTGTCTCAGTGGGCAAGAAGCGCCCCTCGGGCAGGATCTGGAGGCCGCTGAAGAGCTCCGCACCGTGCTCGATGCGCCCGTCTTCGCCGAGCCGGGCCATGATGCGCAGACGGTGAGTCGGATCCGCTTCGGGCGCGGGCTCGGGCTCGGGTAGCGACTCGGGTTCGATCAATGCCAGAAGCTGCTCGCTGTGATCGAGGCCCAGGCGCTCGAGGAATCGGGAGTTGGCGGCATCGGCGTTCTCCATCCCGCAGAGCACATTGTCGATGGCAACGATGTAGGCGAACAGGGCGGCCCTCATTTCGGCATCGAGTTCCCTGAGGGAGTCGCCGTCTTCGATGCCGGCAAGCGCCAGCGGTTCGCTCAGCGGATCATCGCCGGTGTGGCAGCTCGGCTGGGCAGACAGCATTGCCCGGACTTCTGGATCATCCCAGCCCAGCTCGGCAGCCCGGGCCGAGGCCACGATCTCTCCAGCCGACACTATTGGGGCGATGACGTGCTCGACGTAGGCCAACTCGGCTTGGACGGCTGATGCCTCGTCGAACGACAGCGTTCCGCCGTTGTCGATCCGCTCCAAGAGCCCCCGCCAAGACTCAGCCAGAGACGCATAGGCCCCTGACGCCCCTTCGGCAAAGGCGAGCACCAGATTCTCAACGGCTACGGGGCTGATCGCCTCTCCGGCGGCCAGAGTTTCGAGCAGTCCCGAAGCCTGGACCAGGGACTGGTACCGCGGCGCGGCCGTCTGAAGGAGCCCGCTCGACGAGGGGCCGGCCACCGTGACCGAAACCGGCTCGGCCGATTCCGGCAGCCCGGCGATCGCCGGTCGGTCGAAGATGCCGTCGAGCAGCTGGGTGCGCACCCCCGCGGCGAATTGAGCCCTCTCCCGTGTCTCGAGGTCGATTTCAGCTTCTGGGTCGGCCACGGAGGACACGGTGGTGATTACCGTTCCCTCTTCAACTCCTTCTTCATCTTCATCGCCTAGAACCACCTCGGCGAGTTCTGCCGAGACCAAATAGACCACACCGTCGACATCCACCGGCACGGAGTCGTAGGTCGGATTGCTCAGCACCAAGAGGTCGTGCCACAGGCCGTGGAATCCAAGCTCTCCGCCGTTGCCGTCGAACGTGATGACGGCGGTAAACACCCATGTGGGACCAGGTCTGTGGAATGTCACCGAGTGCGGGGCTACCTGCGCCGTCGTCGTGCTCGTGGCGCTGGCTGTCTCCTCATTGGTGTGATAAGCGACCCCAGCCGGCCAGAATTGCGAGGACAATGGTCCGATCCGGTCGAACACCCCGGGACCAGTGGTGTACAAGATGGCGCTACTGGCCTCGTCGGGGAGGTCTCCGCCCAGGTTGCCGATTCGGTAGTTGATGGGGAGGGGATCGCCGGCCACGACCTCGGTGGGGATGTCGATCTCCTCGATTTTCAGCAGGGGACTGCTTTGGTATGCCTCCTCCTCCACGATGGTGAGGGTGAGGGTGAAATCGATCTGGGGCCCTTGCAGGTCTCTGTTGCGGAAGGTGGTTGCCTCTATTCCGTAGGCGTCGGGCGGAAGGTACTGCTCGATGCGGGAGTTGCGGGTGCCCCCGGCGTCATCGTTGTGGGCGACCTGGCCCGGAACCACCGACCGCAGTGCCACGAGAGGGGCGACGATGAGCACGGGATCGCCAGCTTCAGATTCGAGGTCGACGCGCACCCGGGCGCCTTCGGACAGGGTGAACACGAAGTAGTGGGAAGGGTGGCCGGTCAGGAAGACCGACTGGCAGGACTCGGGTGTCCAAAAGCCCGTCACCTCGATGTCTTCCTCGGGCGTCAAGGTGCCCAGCGCCTGCGGGTCGCAGGTGGCCACCTGCGACACTACAACCTCGAAGTCAGCCGCTCCCCGGGCACGGCCCGCGGTGGTCGTGGCCTCCACTTGGTATACCCCCGCCTCAAGCTCTCTTTCAATGCGTGCATCTAGGCCCCCCACACCGCCGTCATCGCTCTCGGTGATCCGGCGCCCTTCCCCATCGAGCAGGTAGAGGTAGGAATCGGCATCGGACGATGTAAGGGCGATTCTGATCCGCCCCGTTTCGGCTATCTCGAACCGAAAGGTGTGGGCATCGCTGTTGCTCCGAAATCGCGAGTCGCAGTCTTCGGCGCTCCAGCGCCCGCTCGCCCGAAGCGCGCTGCCCGGGGTGCTGTCCAGCATGCCCAGATCGACGGCCTCGCAGTTCGCCCCTTCTTCAGCAGTTGCTTCTTCTTGGGTGGTCACCTCGGCTTGGATTGGAACCGGTTCCTGGGCCGAGGCGGTTCCCGCCCCCACCAAGGCCAGTAGTCCGGCCACTAGGGCGACGGCCACGCCAGCCGTTGTCACTGCCCGCGTTCCCGCTGTTGCTCGCTTCACTGTGGTTCTCCCTGTCGGCCAATTGCCATCGAACCCGGTTGTGGTTCTAGACGCGGTGACAAGAATATTCGGCATCAGTGACAGCGCAACCACTGGAACTGCGTGATGGCTCGGATTGGGCGCTGTCACCGAGAGGATCGATGCCCGGATGGGAACGCCGCCAACACCCTCTACACTTCGAGGCATGGCATTGTTCGGGATGAAGAAGACGATGATGGTTGAGCCTGCTGGCGCGCTGCCCGGCCGGGACGAAGAGATGCCGGTGCCGGAATCGCACTTCGTGAACGGCAACCCGCTGAAGCCGCCGTTTCCCGACGGCATGCAGCAGATCATGGTGGGCATGGGCTGCTTCTGGGGGGCCGAGCGGGTGTTCTGGTCGGCGTCCGGCGTGTTCACCACCGCGGTGGGCTACGCCGCCGGGTTCACCCCTAACCCCTCCTACCAAGAAGTGTGCACCGGCCTCACCGGCCACAACGAGGTGGTGCTGGCCGTGTTCGACCCCGAGGCCACCAGCTATGAGCAGATGCTGGCCCTTTTCTGGGAGAACCACGACCCCACCCAGGGAATGCGCCAGGGCAACGACGTGGGCACCCAGTACCGTTCCGGCATCTATTACTTCGATGACGACCAGAAGGTGGCCGCCGAGGCGTCACGGGAGCGGTTCGGCGCACGGCTGCAACAGGCGGGCTACGGTGAGATCACCACCGAGGTCATCGCCGCCCCGCCCTTCTACTACGCCGAGGACTACCACCAGCAGTACCTGGCCAAAGTCCCCAACGGCTACTGCGGCTTAGGCGGCACCGGCGTGTCCTGCCCCGTCGGCCTGGTAGCCGACTGACTAGGGAGGTGGCTGGAGCCACCACACCCAGCTGTGGCCCTTGACGGGTGGTTGCCGTAGGAATTGATCGAGGGCGGCGATGAGGTTGGCGGGGTAGGCAACTGTGCGGCGGTTGAATCTGTTTTGACCGGTGAAGATAACATTGGGATGGGGAGTATCGCCGGTCGCCCACCGTGAAATCAATATGGCAAAGTCGCGCACGTTTTCGGTGACGATGGCTCGGTTTGTATCAGCAGCAAATTGGAGGAGATTCGCGTCGTCCATACCTCGCAGCAGTGGATCGCTCGATACCGCATGGACATCGTGACCAGCCTCTTGCAGTACCCGAGCAACCGTCGGGCTGTGCATTTCGTCAAGCAGCAGCTTCACCGGGCAAGCAGCGTTTGTTGGCGCTCCCAAAGCGCCTGATGCCTTTCGGCGGCCTCCTCCTGAGCGTCGATCTCGGCGTCGATCTCCGCAGTGTGCTCGGCGTAGTAGGCCAGAGCGGCATCCACCAGGGATTGGCGCAGGCACATCATCTCGGCAACTCTGGATCGGCGTTGCTCGACTGGCACGTCTCCGCCAATAAGGGCAGACACCACATCGGCCACTTCGGGACCTCCGACCAATATGGCACGGCGGCCAGCAGGTCCATCTCGAAAGCAGATGGCAGGGTGCTCTTCCATTCGGAGACCTTCTTCGATCAGGCGCGCAGCCAGTGATGACATCGAAGAGTCGCGTCGGTGGGCATGATCCCTAAGCCGGTCGAGAGTCGACTCATCGGGGAAGCGGAGCGACATCACACACATGACTACATCATAGGTGTGTGTAGTAGGAATTTCTGAACCGATTCTGAAACTTCTTAGGCCGGGGTGAAGATGCCGCGGTTTGTGGCGTTGTCCTGACGAACGCTGCCGGTCCGGCCGATGGCCTCGGAGGCCAGCAGGTCGTGGAGCAGGTCGGGGTCTTCGGGGGTGTTGGCCAGGAAGCGGCGGCCGTCGGTGATGTTGCCGTCTAGGCGTCCGCAGATGTAGCCGGTGGTCGGCTGGCCGTCGCGGTTGTGCATGACGGTGTAGGCCTCTATGGTGCCGGGGCCGGTGGCCGATTCGTCGGGGTTGGCCGGGGCGGTGTCCATGTCTGCGGAGGGAGGCGGGCCGTCGGGGCGGTCCCAGCCGCCTTGTTTGGGCTTGTTAGACAGCACCGCGGCGGCGTGTTTGGTCAGAATGAAGCCGTTGCCGGTGACCAGCCCAATTGAGTTGTCGTCGTCGCGCAGCCGCTCCACCATGGCGGCTATCGAGTTCAGGGTGTAGGCCGAGCCCGGCCCGCCGGCGTAGGGCAGGCCGCCGGTGACGGTGAAGGGACGGGGGTCGAGCTCGTCGATGCCGAGCATGGTGCAGGCCATTCGCACCGCCACGGGGAAGCAGGAGTAGAAGTCGAACATGGCGATGTCGTCCACTCCCACACCGGCCTGGTCGAGCGCCCCCACTGACGAGTCCTTCATCGACGGGCACTCGGCGAAGTTGGGCCGGGTGCTGACGAACCAGGCCTCCTCGGCGGCGTGGTGGCCGCCCCACCAGTAAACCCACCGGTCAGTCGGGATCCCCAGTTCACGGGCCTTGTTTGCGGATGCAATCACGTAGGCCCCGGCCTGGTCGGTGTTGATGACCGCGTTCAGGTACTTGGTGTAGGGGAATCCGATCATCCGGTTCTCAGGCGTGGGGGCGGCCAGTTCTTCGGCGCTGCGCTCGGTGGGGAACCAGGCGTAGGGATTGGCCGCGGCCACCGTGGTGAAGTCGGTCATCACCTCGCCCAGCCGCAGAGCGTGGTCGGCCAGGGTCATCCCCTGGGCTGCTCTCAGGGCGTTCTCGAACAGGGGGTAGGCCTGGATGGGATCGGTGAGCCCGTGGCGCTTCTCGACGTCGGACACCATTGCCTTGGCCGGTTGGCCGAAGCGGTCGTCGGCCCCTTCGGGATCGCCCCCGGCAGGCCATTCCAGCTTGATGCCGGCCTTGCCGGCCCGCTCGGCCGTCTTCCAGATATTGCCGCCGGCCACCACAGCGGCCTCGATGCGCCCGGCCATGATCTCGCCGGCCAGATGGTTGGCGGCCAGAACGCCGATCTCTCCGCCCCCGCCGGTGTTCTGCACCCGGGCCCGGCGGTCGATGCCCAGGCGCTCGGCGGTTAGTCGGGCGCCGTTGGCGGGGCGCCAGTGGGCCATTGGAATCTGAAAGTAGGCGTCCACATGGTCGAACAGCCGGCGGCCGACTCCGGCATCGCCGGCGGCCCGGACGGCCACGTCGGCCAGCATGGTCACCGGATCGGGCGCGGCTGTGGGGCCGGTCTCCCGCCCCACATACTGGGCCACGCCCACTATCACCGGTGCCCGATCGCTCGCCCCGTCAATTCCCACCGCGGCGATGCTAGGCCACCCGTCCCTGCGGTCAATGGGTTGGAGAACGGCATTCTGTGGTAGTGGGGAGCTGTTATAGCATAGTCGTGGTATAGTTATGGCATGGGTCGACAGCGGGTAAGCACCACGGTGGACGGCATTCTGCTCGACCGGGCCCGCCATCTTGAGCCGTGGCCCAACGATGCGGCGATGCTGGATGCCGCTCTCGAAGCGCTCGTGGCCCGCTATCGAGAGGCGGTGATCGATGCCGCCTACGAGGCTTACGACCGCCATCCCCTCGACGAGCCCGATGAGTGGGGCGATCTGGCGTCGTTCCACGGGGCCAACCGGGCGGCCCGCCAAGAGGCGGGAGTTGCAGACGACCGACCGCGCACCGCTGGCGTGCCACGTTGATGGCTGATTCGGCTCGGCGGGGCGAGGTGTGGTGGTGGGAGGCGCCCCATACGGGCCGGCGACCGGTTGTGGTCTTGTCGCGGGATGCGGCGACGGATCGGCGCAAGATGGCAATCGTCGCCCCCTGCACCACCACCATCAGGGGTCTGCCGAGCGAGGTGTTGCTTGAGCCTGGCGATGATCCGGTGCCGGCCGTGTCGGCGGTGAATCTCGATTCGGTTGAGAATGCGCCGCTGGCGCTGCTGGTGCAGCGGCTGGGCCGCTTGAGCGATGAGCGCATGCGCGAAGTGTGCGCCGCATTGGAAGTGGCGGTTGACTGCATCTGAGGGCGGGTGACGCTCCCGGGGCGGGCAGGGCATAGGCTCAAACCGTGAAGTTCGGCGTTTTCTATGAGCATCAGTTGCCTCGTCCGTGGCAAGAGGGCGATGAGCAGCGGCTGCTGCACGAGGCCCTCGAGCAGGTGGAGCTGGCCGATCGGCTGGGCTACGACTACGCCTGGGAGGTGGAGCACCACTTCTTGGAGGAGTACTCCCACTCGTCGGCCCCCGAGGTGTTCTTGGCCGCGGCCAGCCAGCGAACCGAGCGGATCAGGCTGGGACACGGCATCGTGCAGATGCCCCCCAAGTACAATCACCCGGCCCGGGTGGCCGAGCGCATTGCCACCCTCGATCTGATCTCCAACGGTCGGGTGGACTTCGGCACCGGGGAGTCGTCGGCCGCGGTGGAGTTGGGCGGGTTCAACATCGAGCACGCCGATAAGCGCCCGGCGTGGGCCGAGGCCACCGAGCAGTGCTGCAACATGATGGTGATGGACCCCTATCCGGGGTTCGAGGGCGAGTACTTCTCCATGCCGTGCCGCAACGTGGTGCCCAAGCCGGCGCAGAAGCCCCACCCGCCGCTGTGGGTGGCATGCTCCAACCGGGACACCATCAAGCTGGCTGCCCGCCTGGGCATGGGCGCTTTGACGTTCGCCTTCGTCGATCCCGACGAGGCCGCCCAGTGGGTGGACGACTACTACCGGATCCTGTCGACCGAGTGCGTGCCCATCGGCCACACCGTTAACCCCAACATCGCCATGGTGGTGGGCCTGTCGATGCATCACGACCGAGACGAGGCCGAGCGCCGGGGCCTTGAGGGGTTCCAGTTCTTCGGCCACGGCCTGCTGCACTACTACGCGGTCGGCCAGCACCGACCGGGCCGGACCAATGTTTGGGAAAATTTCCAGGAATCCAAGGAATCATTTGATGGCTTGGGCGAGACGCTGGGCATCGGCACTCCTGAGCAGGTCACCAAGCAACTCCAGGGCTACGCCGAAGCCGGTGTCGACCAGGTGATGTTCATCCAGCAGTCGGGCCGCAACCGCCATGAGCACATCTGTCAGTCGCTGGAGATGTTCGCCAAAGAGGTCATGCCCGTCCTCAAAGAGGGCGAGGACGAGCGGGAAGCAGCCAAGGCCGACCGCCTCGCCCCCCACATCGGCGCCGCCCTGGCCCGCCGCACCCCCATGGCGCCCATCCCCGACGACCAGATTCCCGTTGTCGGCTCCCTGGGGACCTCATAGCCCCCATCTGGGGGGCAATGGGTATCAGCCGGCGGGGGCTAGGTAGGCGGCGAAGACCCAGCCGGTGACGGTGTTGGTGCGGACTTGCACCCAGGTGCCGCTGGTGGGCGACTCCACCACTTGTCCGGTGAGGGTGACGGTTGAATCCAAACTGGCTGTTCCCAGCACCTCGTGGGCGGTGTTGGGGCCGGCCCGCACGTTGAGGGCCGAGGGGACATCGAACACCCTCCACTGGGTGTCGGGGGGATAGCGGGGGTCGATCTCCAATTCGGCTGCCACGACCGGCTCGGGCAGGGGTTCCGCGGTGGCAGTGGGGGCTGCCTCGGGGGTTGAGTCTGGCTCAGGCTCCTCCGACTCGATGGTTACCCAGTCGAACCCCCACGTGGACACGATGCCGGCCAAGGAAAGAGCGACGAAGGCCAAACCGGCCACTGCCACGCAAAACACGATGGCCCGAATGCCCATCTAGCGGGCCTGCCAGTCGGGGCGACGGCCCTCGGCCCGGGCGGTCAGGCCTTCGGTGGCATCCTCGGTGGCCCCGGCCACAAGTCGCATGGTCTCTCCGAAGCGCACGGCCTCCACCCAGGACATTGACCGGGTGCGGGTGGCCACCTCTTTGGTGGCCCGCACGGCCAGCGGCGCCGAGGCGACGAGCCGCTCGGCGAGGGCCCCGGCTTCGTCCATGAGCTGGTCGTGGGGCACCACCCGCCATACCAATCCCATTTGTCGGGCCCGCTCGGCGTCAACCCGCTCGCCGGTCAACAGCAGCTCCATGGCGTCGGCCCACTCCACCCGTCGGGGCAGCATGATGGCGCCAACAATGGTGGGCACCCCCAAGCGCACCTCGGGGAAGCCAAACGTGGCCCGGTCGCTGGCGATGAGGAAATCGCAGGACAAAGCGGCGGTCAGTCCGTAGCCGAGGCAGTGGCCGTTCACCGCGGCGATGGTGGGTTTAAACAACTCCAAGCCCGATTCGAAGGAATTGATGGTGGGCTTCTCCCAGAACGTGCCCTTGAACACCCCCACCGACCCGGCGCCGTCGCGCATGTCGGCCCCGGCACAGAACGCCCGGCCCGCTCCGGTGAGGATGGCCACCCAGGCGTCATTGTCGCCCCGGAACCGGTCCCAGGCCGCGTTCAAGTCTTGGCGCAGCTCGCCGTTGACCGCGTTGAGCGCCTCGGGGCGGTTGTAGGTGATGGTGGTCACATGGCCGGATTGCTCATACAGCACGGTTTCGGGCATGGCGTCAGACTAACGACACTCGACCGCGCCGCTGCCGCTTCGAGCCAATGCAGGTCAACGGTATTTGATGGACAACTGGCGAAGGGAGCGGGGGCCGGGGCTGTGGGGCATCTCCCGGCGGTGGACGGTGCCCACGGTGTCGAAGATCACCACGTCGCCTTGGCGCCAGCGGTGGGTGTAGGTGTGCTCGGGGACTATGGCGTGGTCCATGGCCGCTTGGGTGAGGGCGAAGGCCTCCTCGGGGTCGTCGATGCCCTCGAAGCCGCACGAGAACGATGAGACGTACAGCGCCACCCGCCCGGTGTCGGGGTGGGGCATCTCGACAGGATGCTCGACCACTTCCCCCGATCCGGGATAGACGATGTCGGGGTTGGCCCGCCGCCGGCGGGCGGCCGTCGCAGCGGGATCTTCGTCGTGGTGGTTCTGGCGCAGCCGAGTGTTGTTCTCCGAGGTAATGGTGTAGTGCCCGATGCGCCCGGCCAGCTTCTCAGCCAGATGGCTGGGCAGGGTCTCATGGGCGGTGTACATGTCGCAGTACGAGGTGTCGGCCCCGCCGTCGGCGGGCACCCGCTGGGCGTTGAGCAGCGACTCCCGGGCGATGGTGTCCAAGAAGGCATAGTCGGTGTGCCACGGCAGGGGACCGCTGCCGGCCGTGCCGATCTCGTGGCCACCGTCGTTCAACTCGTTGGACACAGCCAGCACCTCAGGTACCTCGGTGGGGATGTTGTAGAGCTCATCGGCGGGGAAGGGCTCGCCCAACTGGTGGGCCAGCGCGGCCAGTTCATCGGCGTCGCACTCCCGCTGGCCCCGAAGCACCACCACCAACCGGTCGGCCAGCGCCTGGCGCAGCGTCGCTAGGTCGTCGTTGGACAAGGGGGTGCCCGGATTCCAGCCGGTGGCCAGCGCACCCAGGGGGGCATCGATGGGCTCGGTGCGAATCATGTCTCTATCCCTATCATGTCAACGCTGCACGCTCGCCGTGCTAGTACAGGGTCAGCAATGGTTTAGGAGGAATGACTGTGGAAGGCCAGAAGATTCTTATCACCGGGACCGCAGGCCAGATCGCCCTGCCCATGACCCGTCATTTCGCCCAGAGCAACGAGGTGTGGGGGCTGGCCCGGTTCAGCCAGCCGGGATCGCGGGAGCAGGTGGAGGAGGCCGGGGCCACTCCCCACGCCGCCGACCTCGCCGCCGGCGATTTGAACGGGCTGCCCGACGACTTCGACTACGTGATCCATATGGCCGCGTTCATGGCCGCGAGCCCCGACTACGACTTCGCCCTCACCCAGAACGCCGAGGCCACTGGCCTGTTGATGGCCCATTGCCGCAAGGCCAAGGGCTTCTTGCATGCGGCCACCGCGGCCTCCTACAAGAACAACCCCGATCACACCCACGCCTATACCGAGGGTGATCCGCTGGGCGACAGCGAACAGCCCTATTCGGAGACCTACGCGGTGTCGAAGCTGGCCGCTGAGGCGGTGGCCCGGACCATGTGCCGGCTCTATGAACTGCCCACCGTGATCGGCCGCATCAACGTGGCCTACGGCCGCAACGGGGGGCTGCCGGCCATCCTGTTGGCCATGATGACCAACGGCATGCCGGTGATGCTCAAAGACGCAGAGCCCAACATGTTCGCCCCGGTGCATGAGAAAGACATGTGCGCCCACGCCGAGGCGTTCTTGGAGGCGGCCACCGTGCCGGCCACCGTTGTCAACTGGGGCGGCGACCAGAACGTGAGCATCGAGGACATGTGCCGGCGTATGGGAGAACAGGTCGGGGTGGCCCCCGACTTCCAGTACTTCCCGGTGGGCACCCACAGCCGGGCATTCGACAGCGCCAAGCGCATCTCCATCACGGGTCCATGCACGGTTTCGTGGGAGGAGGGGATCGACGACATGGTGGCGGCGTACGATGCCGAGCAGGGCGACAGGATGATTGCCCGGCTCATGGGCGAGGCGTAGCCCAGCCGCGGGCAATCCGACAACAGGAGGCGAACCATGCCCAATCACCCCACCCGAGACGACATCGATTTCCTCGACGGGTATTGGTACCAGCACGAACCCCACGACACTTGGAAGTGGATGCGGGAGAACGCGCCGGTGTACTACGACGCCGACAGCGACGTGTGGGGAATCACCCGCTACCACGACATCCTGGAGGTCGAGAAGGACCCCAGCACGTTCTCCTCTTGGCGCAGCCCCCGCCCCCATGGCGACCCGCTGCCGATGATGATCTCCATGGACGACCCGTTGCACAAGCAGCGCCGGAAACTGGTGAATCGAGGCTTCACCCCCAAGCGGGTGAGGGATCGCACTGCCGAGGTGGCGGCCATCTGCGACGAGATCCTCGACAAAGTGTGCGAGCGGGGCGAATGCGACTTTGTCTGGGACATCGCCGCCCCCCTGCCTTTGATGTTGATCGGCGACATGCTGGGCTTTCCCCGGGAAAGCTACGACGACCTGCTCGAGTGGTCCGACGACATGATCCGGGCGACCACCAAAACCGACCCGGCTGCGGCGGAGAAGGGGATGCTGGCCGGCATCGCCTTTCGGGAGTTCCAGCTTGAAGTGATCGCCGACCGCAGGTCGCGTCCGCCCCAATCCGATTTGGTAAGCGTGCTGTGCCACGCCGAAGTAGACGGCGAGAAGCTGGACGATGAGTCGCTGGTGCAAGAGACGCTGCTCATCCTTATCGGGGGCGACGAAACCACCCGCCATGTGATCAGCGGGGGGATGCTGGCGCTGATGGAGCATCCTGACCAGAAGGCGCTGTTCAACCAGCAGGCCGCAGACGATGCCTGGATGGAGCGGGCGGTGGAGGAGATGCTGCGCTGGGTTACCCCCATCAAGAACATGTCCCGCAGCGCCACTCGGGACGTGGAGATGCACGGCGAAACCATCGGGGAAGGCGATCAGGTCATCCTGCTCTATCCGTCGGCCAACCGTGACGAAACCGTGTTCGACGATCCCTACAAGTTCGACTTGGAGCGGGACCCCAACCACCACTTGGCCTTCGGCTGGGGAACCCACTTCTGCCTCGGGTCGTCCCTGGCCCGCCTGGAGCTCAAGATCATGTTCCAGCGACTGGCCGAGCGGATGCCCGACTTGCAGCTGGCCAATGAGGAGCCGCTGCCTTGGCGGGCATCCAACTTCATCGTGGGCCCCGAGGGAATGCCGGTGACGTTCACCCCCAGCGCCCCGATGGGAGGTTGAGCCTGTCTCGCCCCCGGTGGTGGAGGAGACTGGGAGCCCTGCTGCTGAGCGGCTGTTTGGCGTTGATGGCGTCGGGGTGCAGCGGAGGGGCAGACCCTGAACAGGCAGCTGCTCCGACGGTTCTCCAGGTCACCGAGCCAGCAGCCCCCGGGGATATCTCCGTCGGCAAGAGCGTGTATTTGCAGCGCTGCGTGGGGTGCCACGCCGTCGATGGGAGCGGCATCGTCGGCCCCGACATCCGCCCCGGCAAGGTCTTGGACAAGTACGCGTCGGCCGAGGCGATGGAGGTGTTGGTGCGCTACGGCCTTGGCGAGATGCCCGAGTTCGCCTCCAAACTCAACAATGTCGAGATCGCCGCAGTGGTGGCCTACGTTCGAGGCGGGTTGGGCTGATCCTGAAAGGGCCTTCTAGCTGGTCCAGGCGCTGACCACTTCGGCGGTGGTGGTGACGGTGGCTACGATGCCCAAGGTGTGCTCGAACACGGCATCCACGTAGTCGGGCGGGGTGCCGGCCACCGCGTCGCGGGGGATCACCACCACGTAGCCGGTGTTGACGGCGTCGAAGGCCAGGTTGGTGATGGCCACGTTCACCGACACCCCCACCGCCACGATGGTGCGGATCCCCTCGTTGCGTAGCAGCGAGTCGAGCTCGGTACCCTCGAACGGCGACAGGCCGTGGTGGCGGGGCAGCACAACATCGGCGTCGGCCACCCCGATCTCGGGAACCACCTCCACCGCCGGGGTGCCCACGTGCAACTGCACCGGGATCTTGGGCATGGCTCGGAAGAGGCGTGCGTTGCGGTTGCCGCCCCACCCGTCGGTCCGGTGCTGGGCCGTGCAGTGAATCACCCGCACGCCGGCGGTCCGGGCCGCGGCCGCCAATGCCGCTGCGTTGGGGATCAGCTCCTTCTTGGCTGCCTCGGCCAGCGCGGGCAGGGCCGACAGCTCCCCGATCACCCCGTTCTGGCACTCCTGAAGCACCAAAGCAGTGGTCGCCGGATCGACTATCTCACGCAGTTTCATAACCGCCTTGCCTTGTGTTGGGCCCTCACCAACTAGGCGCGGGCCAGGATTCCTGTATTCGAGCAGGCGGCTAGGAACGAGAGAATGTCCAAACCGTCCACCATAATTGGCACTCTATGGCTGGATCGATTCTGGGGACTGAAGTTGTACGCCGGGAGGACGGCACCCTGCTCACGGGAGAGGGACGCTACACCGGCGACATTAGGCCCGATGGGTTGCTGACCGCCTGCTTTGTGCGCTCGGCGGCGGCTCATGCGGAGGTGGTCGGTATCGACACCGGCGAGGCTGTCGACCATCCCGGCGTGGTGGCGGTACACACCGCGGCCTCGCTGGGCGTGGGCAAGGTGAAATCTCGCATGTCGCTCGACCCCCACTTCGAGAGGGAAGCCCTCGCCTCAGAGCGGGTTCGCTTCGCGGGCGAGGCGGTGGCGATGGTGGTGGCCGAGTCGGCGGCGGCCGCCCAAGACGCCGCCGATCTGGTGATGGTCGACTATCAGCCGCTACCGGTGTCGATGGACGCGGAGGCGGCTGTCTGCGCCGGCAGCGCAACGCTGTTCCCCGAGCGGGGATCAGACACGATGGTACGGGTGTTCGGCCCGGTCGACGGCCTCCACGACGGCGCCGACCGGGTTGTGGAGGCTCGAATCGTCCACAATCGGATGGCGGTCGTCCCGATGGAACCCCACGCGTTGCTGGCTGATCCGACCGGGGATCAGCTCACAGTGTGGGTATCCACCCAGGGCGTACACGCCACCCGAGGGGGCTTGGCCGAATCGCTGGGTCTGGCCCAAGATGAGATCCGGGTTATCGCCCCCTGGGTGGGAGGCGGTTTCGGGGCCAAGGGCGGATGGAGCCCTGAGCACGTCGCGGTAGTAGCTGCGGCCAGGCACCTGGGCCGACCGGTGGTGTGGAACGAGACCAGGGCCGAGAATCTCCTCTCCATGCACGCCCGCGACCATGTCCACTACGCCAGGCTGGGCGTCACCGATGGTGGGCGCATGGTTTCGCTGGAGGTGGTGGCGGTGGTGGACGCCGGTGCCTACCCGGGGATGGGAGGTGTGCTGCCGTTTGCCACCCGGCTCATGGCGCCGGGGGTCTACGGCATCGACAAGGTGCAGTTCGACTATGCGGTGGCGGCCACCAACCGGGCGCCGCTTGGGGCGTTCAGAGGAGCGGGGCGGCCTCAGGCCACCCTCACTATCGAGCGCATGGCCGACTTGGCCGCCGCGGAACTGGGCATCGACCCGGTGGAATTGCGGCGGCGCAACTATCTGGCCCCTGAGAGCTTTCCGCTGGTGACCCCTACTGGCGGCGCCTACGACAGCGGCGATTATGAAAAGGCGCTGGATCGGGCCTGCGATCTGGTCGGCTACCGGGAGATGCGGGCCGAGCAGGCTGAGCGCCGGGTCGCGGGCGACCCCCGTCGGCTGGGGATAGGGGTGTCGAGCTATGTGGAGGTGACCGCACCGGTTGGGCAGTCTGAGCATGCCGTGGTAGAGGTTCACCGCGATGGGTCGGCCACTGTGGCGGTGGGCACGGCTTCGCACGGGCAGGGCCACGAGACCGCCTTCACCATGATCGCTGCCGACCGGCTGGGCATCGACATGGATCGAATCGCCTACGTGCAGTCCGACACCGCCCTGGTGGCCCGCGGCGACGGCACCGGCGGCTCCCGAAGTGCGCAGCTCGGGGGCAGCGCCATTCATGCCGCTTGCGGCGAGGTGCTGGATTCCGCCCGCCTGCGGGCTGCTGGGCTGCTGGAGGCCAGCGCAGACGACATCGTGGTTGGCGATAACGGCGGTTTGGCGGTGGCGGGTGTGCCCTCCGCATCGGTGAGCTGGGCCGAGGTAGCTGCGGCGTCCGACGAGCCGCTGAGAGCTGAACTGGACCACGCGACCGACGGCCCCACCTTCCCGTTCGGCACCCACATCTGCGTGGTGGAGGTGGACGCCGATACCGGCAGGGTCACCCTGCTGCGCTTCGTGGCGGTGGATGACGCCGGCAACCTGCTCAATCCGCTGATCGTGGCCGGCCAGCAGCACGGCGGGGTGGCTTCGGGCATCGGCCAGGCGTTGTACGAGCACGTGGTGTACGACGACGCCGGCAACCCGCTCACCACCGGATTGGCCGACTACGCCATGGGGTCGGCCGCTGAGTTCTGCGACTTCACCGTTGAGAGCACGATCACCCCGACCCCACTCAATCCCCTGGGGGTAAAGGGCATCGGTGAGGCGGCCACCATCGGTGCCACCCCGGCCGTGCAGAACGCGGTGATCGACGCCTTGAGCGACCTCGGCATCAGCCACATCGACTTGCCGCTCACTCCCGAGCGGGTGTGGCAGGCAATACAGTCGGCTGGTGGTCCGGTCACTGAGATCACCTGGCCCACCCTGTAGAGCAGTTCTATTATATTTCAACTATATTTATCTAATATCAATGTTAATGATTATACTTGTCGGGGTAGGCGAAGGAGTGGCAGAGAATCCGAGAAATGAGAAAGCGTCACCGTCGAACGCTGGAACGGATGCGAACCGTGCCTACGCCGACGGACATCCGTTGGGTGGATATCGAGTCGTTGCTGGGAGCGCTTGGAGTCGCCGTGGTTGAACGGGCTGGCTCCAGGGTTCAGCTGGTAAAGGGATCAGATTCGATTGTCGTCCACAGACCCCACCCCCGGCCTGTGACCAGGCGCGATACTGTTCGTGACATTGTCAAGTTTATGGAGCGCATAGGATAAAGCTGATGCTGGAGCACAAGGGCTACGTCGGCGAGGTGGTATACGATGATGAGGCCAAGATTCTGCATGCCAGGGTTATCAACAGCGGCCCATACCCAATAGCGAACGCCGAGGCGGCTGATATGGAGGGGATCGAGCAGGAGTTCTGCTTCTCAGTAGATGCCTATCTCGACGGATGCGCGGAATTGGGAATCCAGCCCGTCAAGCCTACTGCCAATTCGGTCGGATCGTAGGCAAGCCGAGGCTCGTCGGATATGGCAGGCCATCCAGTCGGCGGGTGATCCCGAGCCGGCCATTGCTTGGCTCTCACTATGAGCGCCAATCCTGAGAAAATCATCGCCGTTGGCCGCCGAGCGCCGGGCCAACCCCGGTGACGACCTCATGACCAAGCTGGTCACAGTGGAAGACGAGCGGGGGCCGCTCACCGACCAGGAGATCGTCCCCACCTGCATAATCCTGCTCCAAGCCGGCCACGAGACCACCGCCGACATCATCGGTAACGCCACCAAGGCGCTGTTGGAGAACCCCGGCTAGCTGGAACAGTTGCAGGCTGCCCCCGAGATGATCGACGACGGCTTCGAGGAACTCCTGCGCTACGACAGCTCAGTGCAGATCAACCGCCGGGTCCTCGCCAGCGAAGTGGAGGTGGCCGGCCAAACCATTCCCGGGGGCGACCTGTGTGTGGTGATGCTGGGGGCGTGCAATCGGGATCCCGAGGCGTTTGCCGAGCCTGACCGGCTGGATCTCACCCGCGACGTCAGCCAGCACAACGGCTTCGGCCTGCGCGCTTACTACTGCCTGGGCTCATCGATCGACCTGCCGCTCACTCCCGAGCGGGTGTGGCAGGCAATACAGTCGGCTGGTGGTCCGGTCACTGAGATCACCTGGCCTGTCTTGCCCCGCTAGCGGGCAATCGGCGGAGGAACTCGCCGGGGTTGGGTGTCGGCTGACCGGCCAGCCCGATGGCGTCGGTGCCCTATGTGCAGGCGACGCCGTCTCGGTTTCCGTCGAGGCGGTAGGGATCTTGGCCAATGTTGATGATGGTCACTGGGGCTTGGCCCAGTTCCTTCACGTCGGAGCAGTTGAGGTCGTCGACGATCGGCAGGCAGGGGTCGTAGGCCGGGTGGCAGTCGGAGCCATCCGAAGGGGTTTGGGCGTCGGTGGGCGGCGTCTGGGCGGCCACCGTGATTTGGACGGTGCCCGCGTCGGCGGCGGCTAGGTCGATGCGGGTACCAGCGCATTGGTTGTCGGCGTAACGGGAGATGGTCTGATGCTCAGCAGGGTCCATAGACAGTTCCCATCGGACCTTGATCGCAGTCCACCAGGCCAGATACGTACAGAGTGCTTCGGGATTGGAAGGAAGCCATTCGGCCGGGTCGCGGGCCCCCTTACTGCGATTGGAGCTGGCCGACACGGCAATGAGATGGTCGGGAAAGGTGAGGTCGTTGGCGTATAGCTGCCGGGTGAGGGCATCCCAGGCCCAGCCCCCCGACTGGTGGGCCTCGTTGAGGGGGACAACGTGGTCCACGTCGAAATCGCTGGCCGAACTGGTTTGCCGACCGTCGTAGAAGCTCGCCCATTGGCCGTCTCGCACGCGATTCTCGGAAATTTCCGGGGTTTGCAGAGATTCGGCGGCGAGCACCTCCTGGCGGGTGTCTAGGCCGTCTCCGTCTTGGTCGATCCAGTGGTTCCAGTCGTCGCGGCTGTAACCGGCCGCCACCTCGTCGGCGATTGTGGCGAGTTCGAGCATTTCCGCCAGGGTTGCCAGGCCGCTTCCTGATGTTTGCGCCGTGGTCGAAGTCGGGGTGTTAGCCGTGACCGGTGGGATTGGCGGCGCGGTGGGTTCGGCTGGCGCTGCGGTGGTTACGGGCGTTGCGGTGGGTTCGGCTGGCGCTGCGGTGGTTGCAGGCGTTGCGGTGGTTGCAGGCGTTGCGGTGGGTTCGGTTGGGGATGCGGGTTCAGTTTCGCGTTCGGTTGCGGGTTCGGTTGCGGGTTCGGTTGGGGGCGGCGTTGCGGGTTCGGGTTCGGTTGCGGGTTCAGGTTCGGGCGCAGCGGCGGTAGTCGGCGGGCTGTCTGGGGCGGGCAGCTCGGGGGAAGGTTCGACCACCGGGGGAGAACCGGCGGATTCGCTCTCTGAGGCGCAGCCTGATGCCAGCAAGGCGAGCATGGCCAGGCCCAGGCACAGGGGTCGAAGGGAAGAAGGCCTCTTGGGCATAGAAGATCGGATTTCCAAGTGAGATAAAGGCTGTTATAGGGCTTGGCGAACTTAGCAGCCCAAAGGGGCGGCCACTGTGATGTGGAGGAGGGATCGCCGATCGCCGCTTCCTGGCGCTCCATGGGCCACGAACACCGCCGCGTCCAATGGCACTAGTCGGGCCGCAGCGCCAGGCTGAGGCGGCGATCGGTTGACACGGCCCAGCCGGGTGGCACGACGACGGTGGAGGAGGTCTCTTCGATGATGGCGGGGCCGGCGATGGTGGGGCCGGGCAGGAGGGTGTGGCGGCGGTAGACGGGGGTGTCGGCCATTTTGCCGTTGAACCAGGCGGGGCGGTAGGAGAGGGGCACGGGGGGTCGGGTCGCTACTTCGTCGGTTGACCAGTCGGGTTTCGGGACTGGGCCGATGACCCTCACCCTATAGTTGACGAACTCCACCGGGTCGTCTTGGCGGATGCCGTAGAGCTGTTCGTAGAGATCGCCGAAGGCCGTGGCGGCCCCGTCGATGTCGCCGCCGTGGAGGGGGACGGTCAGCTCGTGGGCTTGGTGGCGGTAGCGGACGTCGATCTCGCGCTCGAGCACGATCTCGTCGGCGGCGAACCCCTCCGCGCCGATCTCGGCGGTGGCCACGGCTTCCAGTTCGATGTAGATGGCCTCGATGACGCTGGCATCGACGCCCACCGAGTCGATCACCTGAGTACGGACATGATCGGTCACCACGTCGGAAGCCAGCAGGCCCACCGCCGAGCCCACACCGGGGTTGGCCGGAATGACCACCTCAGCGATGCCGAACTCCTCGGCCAAGCGGGCCACATGCGCACCGGCGGCGCCGCCTGAGGCCAAAAGGGTGAAGTCGCGGGGGTCGATGCCCCGCTCCAGGGTCACCACCCGCACTGCGGCGGCCATGGTGGCGTTGACCACCTCGTACACCCCCGCGGCGGTCTCCTCCGGGCTCAGATCCATGGGCTCGGCCAGCTCAGCCAGGGTGCCATGGGCCAGGTCGGCTCGGATGGTCATGCGGCCCCCGAGAAAGAAGTTCGGGTTCAGGTAGCCCAGCACCAGGTCGGCGTCAGTCACCGTCGGTCGAGTGCCGCCCCGGTCATAGCAGGCTGGTCCCGGCTCGGCCCCGGCGGAGTCCGGCCCCACCCGCAATGCACCGCCGCTGTCGAGGTAGGCGATCGATCCGCCGCCGGCGCCCACCTCGGCCAAGTCGATCACCGGGATCTTGATGGGATAGCCGGTGTTGATCTGCTTCACGCCCGAAGAAGCCGTGCCCCCCACGAAGAACTCGTGGGCGATGGCCGATTGGCCGTTGCGCACCAGCCCCGCTTTGGCGGTGGTGCCGCCCATGTCGAAGGAGATCAGGTTGTCGATGCCGCTGAGGCGGCTGATATGGGCGGCGGCCATCACCCCGGCGGCCGGACCCGACTCCACCAGCTGCACCGGCCGCCGGGCCACGGTGGCCGCCGAGATGATGCCGCCTGACGATCCCATAATCTGAAGCCGGGCACCGATGCCCTGTTGGGCCAGTTCTTCGTCCAGCCGGGCTATATAGCGGGTGACGGTGGGGCCCACGTAGGCCGACATCACCGTGGTACACGCTCGGGGCAGTTCCCGGTACTCGGGCCACACCTCGCTGGAAACCGCCACATAGAGGTCGGAGTTCAGCTCGGCGATGATGTCGGCCACCCGGCGCTCGTGCTCCCCATTGGCATAGGAGTGCAGGAAGCACACCGCCACGGCTTCCACCGGCTCGCGGGCCAAAAGATCGGCCAGAGCGGTACGGGCTTGGTCGAGGTTGAGCGGCACCACCACCGAGCCGTCGGCTGCGGTGCGCTCCACCACGTCCACGGTGCGCCGCCGGGGGACGATGGGCGCCTGTTTGGTGTAGAAGAGGTCGTACTTCTCGGCGTCGCCCTTGCGCTCGTTGCCGATGATCAAGATGTCGCCGAACCCGGCGGTGGTGACGTAGGCCACCGGACCCCCCTTGCGCTCCAAGATCAAGTTGGTGGCCAGGGTGGTGGCGTGGACTACCTGGGACACCTCTTGTGGGTCGCGCCCGGCGTCACCCAACAGCTCGGCGACTCCGGCCAGCACCCCGGTTGCGGGGTCGTCGGGGGTGGTGAGCACCTTGGCCGCGCAGATGCTGCCGTCGGTGCGGTCGATCAACACCACGTCGGTGAACGTCCCGCCGATGTCGATCCCCAGGGCGACGGTCATCGGCTTCTCAACGCCTCGGTGGCCGCTAGGTCCACCTCCCCGGTTTCTAGGTCGACCACCACGCCGTAATCCCGGCGGGCGGCCTCGGGCGACACTCGGCCATCGCGCACATCGGCAACCACCAACGCGGGGTCGCGCTCATACGGGTCGCCGAATCCGCCGCCGGCCGAGGTGAGCATGGTGATCATGTCGCCGGCTCGAAGCTGGTGGGCGGTGACCTTGGCCGGCAGCGGCTGTTCATCGGGGGTGCCGTGGTTGAGCACCCAGCCCCCGCCCGCGCCAGAAGAGCCCCCACAGATGCCCGGGGGCGGGCGACGGCAGCGGTCGGTGGCCCGCCCGGTGAATTGGCCGTCGGTCAGGATGCGGATGTCGCGGCGCGCCCCGGTGCCGCCCCGCCACTGGCCCGGCCCGCCCGAGTCGGTCCACAGTTCGAATCGCTCGAAGCGCACCGGGTGCTCTTGCTCGTAGGCCTCCACGGTGTGGAACGCTCCTCCGGCGCCGAGCACCAGCGGGCCGGTCACGTCCACGCCGTCGCGGTCGGAGCGGGCGCCCGATCCGCCGAACTGGGGGTCCATGAACGCCCACGGCCGGCCATCGGATCCGACGCCGTTCATGATGTAGACATGGACGTTGCACGAGGCGGCCATCGCTCGGGCCGGGTCTAGCTGCGAGAATGCCCCCAACATGGCCTCCACCACGGCCATGACGGTGGCCATGCGGGCGTTGAGTGCGGCGGGCGGATTTGGATTCACCAGCGTGCCCCGGGGCAGGCGAAGCTCCAGGGGGCGGAAGGCGCCGTCGTTAACCGGGATGTCGGGGGCCAACAGGCAGCGGACGGCGAACAGCACACCGGATGTGGTCTGAGATACCGCGGCGTTGATGGGTCCGGGCGCTTGGGGTGAGGTGCCCTCGAAATCGGCGGTGATGGTCGAGCCGCTTACGGTGAGGGCAACCTGCACCTCGTGGTCGGCGCCGGGGTTCACGCCGTCGTCGTCGATGATGAACGAGCCGGTGTAGGTGCCGTCGGCCAGGGCCTCGATGCCCGCCCGAGTCCGGCGCTCGGTGTAGTCCAACAGCTCGCCGGTGATCTGATGCAGCTTTTCCAAGCCGTAGCGACCGGCCAGGTCGGCCAGCCGGTCGGCGCCCAGGTTGGTGGCGGCGATCATGGCCCGGATGTCGCCCAGTACCTTCTCGGGAGTGCGGCTGTTGGCCGCGATCACATCCAGGATGGGCTGGTTGGGCTGGCCGGCCGTGGCCAGCGGCACCGGGGGCAGCACCAGGCCCTCCTGGAACATGTCGGTGGCGTTGGCCGGCAGACCGCCGGCGGCCATGCCCCCTAAGTCGGCCACATGCAGCAGCGCGCAGGTGAAGAACGCCAGAGTTGCGTCGATGAACACCGGGCGGAACACCATCACGTCGTTGGAGTGGATGCCGCCCCGGTAGGGGTCGTTGGAGGCGTACACGTCGCCGTCGGCCATCGACTCGGGCGGGAAGTCGTCGAGCAGGGAGCGAAGAGACGGCCGCAAGCTGGACAAGTGCATGAGCGGCGCGCCCATCGACTGGGCGATGAACCGGCCCTGGTGGTCGAAGATCGCCGCGGTGGAGTCCCCGCCTTCTTTGACCACCGAGGAGTAGGCCGAACGCACCGTGGTCAGCCCCATCTCCTCGGCGATGGCCGCCAGGGCGTTCTTGACCACCTCTAGTGCAATGGGATCAGAAGGCCGGTTGCCGGTGCTCAATGGGGCGATATCCATGGCATTCAGAGCACCGATCAGGGCTCGAAGGGACCCTTGCCCATCTGGTCGCGGATGGTGGTCACCGCCGGGTTGGTCATGGAGCGGCGCTGCCAGTTGGCCCCGTCCACCACCATGGTGTGGCCGCTGATGAACTGGGCGAAGGGGGAGGCCAGAAAGGTGGCCGCCCAGCCCAACTCCCGCAGCCGCCCCACCCTCATGGCCGGCTGGCAGGGATCCTTCTCGTGGGTCCGGTCGAGGCTGGAGCGGATATCGGCGGTCATGTCCTCGTGGGGAAACAGCCCCGGCACCAGGCCGTTCACCTGGATTCCGTAGGGCCCCCATTCCACGGCCAGGCTTTCGGTCATCGACTTGACGCCGGCTTTGGCCGCGGCCGAATGGGCGAAGCCGGGGCCGCCGGTCCAGGCGTAGGACGCCCCGATGTTGACGATCGATCCCGGTGTTCCCGCGGCCAGATGGCGGCGGGCGAACTCCCGGGCGCAGAAGAACGTGCCGTTGAGGGTGATGTCCACCACCGTGCGCCAGGCGTTGGGCGACATGTCCTCGGCCGGCACCGGGAAGTTGGCCGCCGCGTTGTTGATGAGCACATTGGGCAGGCCGAACCGCTCGGCCGCCTCATCGAAGGCCGCGGCGACCTGCTCGGGCTGGCGAATGTCGCAGCCCACCACCAGCACCTCGGCGCCGACCGCCTCGATGGCCGCTTGGCCGGCTTCCAGGTGCTCGGGCTTGCGGCTGGCGATAACCAGGTTGGCCCCCAGCCGAGCGAACTCCGTGGCGATGGCCTTGCCCAGGCCAGTGCCCCCGCCGGTGACGAACACCGTTTGGCCTTCGTAGGCGCCGGGCACCAGGGCGGTGGCGCCCTCGGGGGCGGGTTCGGGCAGTCCGATGATCTCAGCCATGGCTCAAGTCCTCCTTCGGGTCGATTCTCAAGATCGCTGGTGTTGGGGGTTGGGCACTGTCGCGCCTCAAGATCGCTGGTATTCGGGTTCGCGCTGTTCGGCTCGGGCGGCGCGGAACTCGTTGTAGTCGTCGGAGCGGTTGATCAGCGTCTGGTAGGCGTACTCGTCGTTCATGGAGCGGCGCAGGTTCTCGTCGGCCAGGTTGCGGATCACCCGGCGGGCGAGTTGCACCGTGTAGGGCGAGGCGGCGGCGACCTTGGCGGCCATCTCCATCACGGTGTCGTCCAGCTCCTCGGGGGCCACGATGCGGGACACGATGCCATGGGTCAGGGCCTCCTCGACGCTGAGGATCCGGCCGGTGAGCACCATGTCGCTGACCAGGCCCGAACCGCATATCTCGAACAGGCGGCCCACCCCGCCGGTGTCGGGGATCACCCCGTGGGTCACCTCGGGGAGCATGAATCGGGCACCCTCGGCAGCCACCCGGATATCGCACAAAAGGGCCCGCTGGAAGGAGCCACCGATGGCCCATCCCTGTATGGCCACGATCACCGGGGCATCGATTTCCCAAAGCTGTTGGATGCCCCTTTGGCCCCGCTCCATGAGGGCGTGGTGGGCCATTTCCACCTGCTTTCCGCCGATGGCGGCCACATCGCGCCCCGACGACCACGATTTCCCCTCACCCCGCCACACCACGGCCCGTATGGACTTGTCGGCTTTGATCTCGTCGAGGATCTCGAACAGGGCGAAATCCATCTCGTCGTCGAAGGCGTTGTGCTTTGCAGGGTTGTTGTTGGTGATGACGGCGATGTGCCCGTCCCTCGTGAGCTGTACTCGTTCGTCGGCCATGGCCTCACCGTATCCCCCTGCGCAACGGCGGGAAGAATGGGGCCGATTTGGGACACAATGGCACCCATGGCGATGAATTTGGACATGATCGGGCACCGCGGAGAGCCGCATCAGCGGGGGTGGCTGCCCCGGGACTGCACCCTGTATGCCCTCAGCGTGGGGGCGGGGTTCGACGACCTGGCCTTCGTGGGCGAGCAGGCCGCCGGGCACCCCCAGCAGGTGTACCCCAGCTTCGTGTGCTCGGGGGGCCGGTCGGACAAGCCCAGCAGCGGTGGGAATCCCATGTTCCAGTTCGGCGACTACCAGGTACACCAACTGGTTCACGGTGAGCAAGAGCTGACCGTTCACGGCGAGATCGCCCCGAAGGGGTCAGTGGTGAGCACGTCGACGGTGGTGGGCATCTACGACAAGGGCTCTGGCGCGGTGGTCCATTCCGAGAGCGAGTCGGTGGACTCCGCCACCGGTGAGCCGTTGTTCACCACCGGTTCCAAGCTGTTCGTGATGGGTGAAGGGGGTTTCGGCGGCGATCCCGGCCCGAGGGCCCCGGTTTGGGACGTGGGCGACGCTCCGCCCGATGCCACCGTGGACTGGCAGACGCTTCCGATGCAATCGCTCCTATACCGGCACGGGGGCAACGACCCCAACCTCATCCACTATGACCCTGCGGTGGCTGCGGCGGCCGGGTTCGAAGAACCCATCTTGATGGGACTCAACACCTACGGCTTCGCCTGCCGAGCCCTAGTAGAGACGGTATGCGGGGGCGACCCGTTGGCCCTGGGTTCGATGGCCGGTCGTTTCGCCTCCCCCGGCTACAACGGCGACGTGCTCACCACCCAGATCTGGCACAATCCCGCTGAAGAGAACGGGGTGCTGTTCCGAGTGGTCTCCAACCGGGGCACCACCGTCTTCGACAAAGGCCGGGCCACGCTGCGGTGAGCAGCAGAGGGGGAGAATTTCCATGAGCAGATTGGTGATCGACGCCGACGGGCATATCAGCGAGCCGCCTGAGCTGTGGGAGGAGTTCTGCGATCCCGAGTTCCTGGCGTTCGCCCCCCGGCGGGTGCTGGACAGCCAGGGTCGGCCCCGCACTTTCGTGGGCGGGGAGATGGCGCCCTACATCCCGTTCGACTCTGAGGCCTACGACAAGGAGCGCCCCAAAGGGGGCGTCGATCCCCACGCTCGATTGGCCGACATGGACAGCGAGGGCATGGACATCTCGGTGATCTTCCCCACCACCGGGCTCATGTTCGGGGGCATCGCCGACGCCGCGGTGAAGAACGCCCTGTGCCGGGCCTACAACGACTGGCTCCGCACCTACTGCGACACCGACGCTTCCCGGCTGCTGGGGGTGGCGGTGGTGCCCCAGGTGGATCCGGCACTGATGTTGGCCGAGGCCCGGCGGGCCATCGACGATTTGGGGTTCGCGGCCGTGATGCTGCGGCCCAACGTCATCGCCGGCCGGACCCTCGACCACCCGGCCTACGACGGGCTGTGGTCGCTCTTGGCCGACCGGGGCGTGCCCGCCGCCCTGCACGAGGGCACCACCCAGAACGTGCCCCAGTCGGGGTTAGACCGCTACGACAACTTCATGTTCCGCCACGTGTGCTCCCATCCCCACGAGCAGCAGATGGGCTGTCTGGAGCTGATCGCCGGAGGGGTGCTGGAGCGCCACCCCGAGTTGCGGGTGGTGTTCTTGGAGTCGGGCTGCGGCTGGGCCGCCCACTGGCTGGAGCGCATCGACGACCACCTGGACTCCTGGGGTCACGCCTCGGCCCCGCTGGAGCTGAGCGCCACCGAGTATTTCCAGCGGCAGTGCTTCATCTCCTGTGACCCCGAGGAGCGGACCGTTCCCGCCGTGATGGACAGCCTGGGCGACGACTGCGTGGTGTTCGCCACCGACTACCCTCACCCCGACGGCGTTTTCCCCGGTGTCGTGAAGGCACTGGCCGAACGGGAAGACCTGAGCGACGTCCGCAAAGACAAGATCTTGGGGCTCAATGCCCAAAGGTGCTTCGGCCTCTGAGCGACGATTTGTGCGATCAGAGGCCCATGTCGTGGTAGTCGGGCATTTCGTAGCGGCTGATGGCTTCGGCTCGGCGGTGGAGGAGAGCAACGGTGTCTTCGATGTTGCGGCCGATGATGAACCGGCGCTCCTCGACGCAGTCGACTACGAAGTTGCCATGTTCTAGCAGGTCGGCCAACTCGGGCTCGTAGCCCCGGATCTCCGTCATGATGTCCTTGAGCTCTTGGAAGGTCATGCTGCGCCGCCCGGTGGCGTCGCCCACTCGGGCGAAGTGGGCGGGGCGGTTGCGCTGAGCGGTGAACAGGCCGGTGTCCAGCATGCCGCCTGACGGGTAGAGCACCGAGGCCCGCAGGTCGCTGCCCTCGCGGATCAGGTTGGTGTGAACGGTCTCAGTGAAGCAGCTCACCGCGGCCTTGGAGGCGGCGTACACCGAGGCGGTGGGAACGGGGGCGAACCCGCCGTCGCCCGAGGAGGTGTTGATGATCTGGCCGGGTAGGCCGCCGGCCAGCATCCGGGGCACGAACTCGGTGGTGCAGATGGCCACGCCGAACACGTTCACGCTGAAGCACCACCGCCAGTCGTTGGGCTCCTGCTCCCAGGGCTTGCCGCCCCCTCCCGAGGTCACCCCGGCGTTGTTGAAGAGCAGGTTGCAGCGGCCGTGGGCGTCGTAGACGTAATCGGCCAGCGCGGCCACCGAATCCTCGGCGGCCACGTCGGTGGGGCAGCCCGACACCGGTCCCAGCCCCGACAACTCGGCCACGGTGGCCTCTGTGGTGTCGGCCTCGATGTCGGCGACCACCACGGTGGCGCCCCGCTGCAAGAGAGCGGTCACGATGCCTTTGCCGATGCCGCCGGCCCCGCCGGTGACCACCGCCACCATGCCGTTGACGTCGAGACGCTCAGATGGGGTGTCGCTGCTCATGGTGCCTCCTGTGATGGCTGACGGCTGAGGTTTAGCAGTTTTTTCACGGCCAGCCCAACGGTCACAACGGTCAGTCGGCGTTGAGGGATTCCCGGGCGATTTGGGCGGGGTTGGGTGGAGCGGCGCTGGGGGTGATGACATCGACGTGAGCGATGGTGCCGGTCCACGGGAACGGGGGCTGGTAGTCGTCGTTGACCGGGAAGCCGGTGTCGTGGCCGATGATGAGGCCGGTACCGCCGTTTTGCCAGGAGTTGGGCAGCGTGCGGTCCAACTCCAGGCGGACAGCCACCTCGCCGTCCACCAGCAGCTCCACCAGGCTCGAGGCCGGTGACGTGGGCTGATAGCGGCATCCCAGGCTGGTGGCATCCGCGGGAACCGGCGGGGTGGCCAGCCGGAATTGGTCGCCCGAAAGGCACAGCCCGAGCACCAGTTCGCCGTTCAACCCGTAGAGGGCCAAGCCGCTGGTCCAGTCGCCCATGGCCCACACGATGCCCTCGGCGCCGGCGGGGCCCAAAGACACTGCGGCGTCGATGGTGAACCCCCGCACCAGCACCGGCATGACCTCGTCGGCCACCCGGCCGGCGCCAGGGCGGTACCGGGCCTGGGTGGGGGGCGGATAGGCCGGCGGGTAGATGGCCGGCATCCTTCCGGTGTAGCCGTCGTCGAGGGGCAGGACGCCGTAGCGCTCGGCCGCCGCCCACCAGGCTGCTTCGAGCTCGGCCAGCTTCTCGGGATGCTCGGCGGCCAGGTCGCGGGCTTCGGAGAAGTCGTCGTCGAGGCAGAACAGCGCCCAGGTGTCGTCGTCAAACGAGCGGCTTCCCTCCATCAGAGCGACCTCGTCGCCGTGGGCCTGGCCCACGTGGTCGGTGGTGGCCTTCCAGCCGTCCACGTACACGGCCCGCGACCCCTGAACCTCGAAGTACTGCTCGGATCGGGGGGAGGGGGCATCGGCGTCGTCGAACGTGGAGGCCAGGCTGGCCCCGTGCATCGGCATCTGGGCCACCCCGTCCACCGCCTCGGGGGCGTCTACCCCGCACAGCTCTAGCACGGTGGGGGCCAAGTCGATGGCATGGCAGAACTGGGAGCGCACCTCGCCTTGGGCGGCGATGCCCGCGGGCCAGTACACCACCAGCGGGGTGCGGGTGCCGCCCAGCCACGCATAGCGCTTCCACAGCCGAAACGGGGTGTTGCCGGCCCACGCCCAGCCCCAGGCGTAGTGGTTGTAGGTGCGGGGACCGCCCAACTCGTCGAACCACTCCAGGTTGGCGGCCACCGACTCGGGCAGGCCCTTGGTGAAACGGTGCTCGTTCACCGAGCCCACGTGGCCCCCCTCGGCGCTGGCCCCGTTGTCGGAGCACAGGATCACCACGGTGTTGTCCAGTTCGCCGATGGCCTCGAGGTGGTCGATCACCCGACCGATCTGGGCGTCGGTGTGGGTGACGAACCCGGCGTACACCTCGTGCATGCGGGCGAACAGCCGTCGGGCATCTTCATCGAGGTCCTCCCAGGGCTGCACCCAGGAGGGCCGTTCGGTGAGCGTGGTGCCCTTAGGCGCGATGCCCGAGGCCAGCTGGCGCTCGAAAGCCCGCTCCCGCCATCGGTCCCACCCGTCATCGAACTTTCCCCGATAAGGCTCCACCCACTCAGGGGACACGTGGTGGGGGGCGTGGGTGGCCACCTCGGCGTAGTAGCAGAAGAACGGCTTGTCGGGGGCGGCGTGCTTTTGGTCGGTGATGGTGGCGATCACCTGATCGGCCAGATCGGCGCTGAGGTGGTAGCCGTCGTCGTAATGGGCCGGGGGGTCGATGTAGTGCTGGTCGCGCACCAGGTTGGGGGTCCAGCAGTTGGCGCCGCCATGGAGCACCCCGTAGTAGCGCTCGAAGCCCACCCCGGTGGGCCACAGGGTGAACGGCCCGGCCGCGCTGCGCTCGCCTCGGGGGGCGAGGTGCCATTTGCCTATGGCCATGGTTCCCCACCCGGCGTCTCGCAGGATGCGGGGAAGCATGGCGGCTGAGGGGGGGATGCGGGCGGTGTAGCCGGGGAAACCCATGGTCATGTCGGACAGAAAGCCCATGCCCACCGCGTGGTGGTTGCGCCCGGTTAGGAGGGCGGCCCGGGTGGGCGAGCACAGGGCGATCACGTGGAATCGGTTGTAGGCCAGGCCGCCAGCGGCCAGCCGGTCGATGTTGGGGGTGGCGAAATCGGCGCCAAAACAGCCCAGTTGGGCGAACCCGGTGTCGTCCAGCAGGATCACCAGCACGTTGGGCGCCCCCTCAGGGGCCCGGGGCAATTCCGGGGGGCGGGGCGTGGACTCTGCGACGGTCAGGCCGATATTGGTGCTTAGCGACGATTGAGTGGGCATGGGAAGTCAGCGGCGCGATCGGTAGTCGCTGCCGGGGACGGTGGCGAACGGGAAGGGTTCGGGCTCTCGGCCCTTGAACAGGGCGAAGCACTCGCCGGTGAGGCCCGAATCGAGGATCGCCATGGCGGCCTCGGCCACCTCTTCGGAGTCCATGATGATCATGCCCGCGGCCTCTAGACGGTCTCTATTGCCGCCCAAGAATCCAGTACCGACGGTGGCCGGGCAAATGGCGTTGAGGCTGATGCCTCGCTCGGCCAGTGAGGGGGCGGCGCTGCGGACCAGGGCGGCAATGGCGTGCTTGGACATGGAGTAGCCCAAGTCCACCGGCAGCGGGCTGAACGAGGCCATCGAACCGGTAACCAGCGTGTGCCCGCCCCCGGCCGCTTCTAGCAGCGGCACCGCAGCCCGCAGGCCGAACACCGCGCCGTGCTGGTTGATCCCGATGATGCGGAGATAGTCCTCGTCGGACATCTTGGTGATGTCGCCCAACCCCATCATGACCCCGGCGTTGAGGTGGACCAGATCGAGTCTGCCCGGGTCGGCGGTCAAATCCGCGGCTAATTCGGCCCAGGCCGAGGAGTCGGCCACGTCGAGGTGGTGGTACCGACCCCCGGTCTCATCGGCGACTTGCTGGCCGGCTTCGTCGGCCACGTCGGCGCAGATCACGTGGGCCCCGGCAGCGGCGTAGCGGCGGGCGCAGGCCGCGCCGATGCCCGAGGCGGCCCCGGTTACCAGCGCCGTCTTCCCAGCGAGGTCCATGCTCAGCTCCCGGACTCTTGGGCGCCACGGGCGAAGGCGTCTTTGGTGTCGAGGTCGTAGAGGCCACCGATGAACTGGAGCGGGGGTTTGGCGGTGTACTCCCGCTTGGCCCGGCTGGCCATGATCTTCTCCCGGTGGCGCAGATCCCACATGCTCTCGCACCGCCCGGAATAGCGGTCGGGCTGCTCCAGCATCCAGATGATGCCGTCGGCGGGCACCGATGTGGGCTCCCAGCCGGAGAGATCGATGTCGCCCATGTTGGCCAGTGTTCCCTCGGAGGCCACCGGGATGTCGATGCGGAAGCAGTTGACCGCGATGTGGTCGGGATGGAGCTGTCGGGCCAGATCGGTGGTCATCCGCTCCAGGGCCAGCTTCGACATGCCATAGGACATCAGGCCCGGCACCGGGCGCAGCGCGGCTTGCGACGACAGGCTGAGTATGCGCCCCCGCCCTGCGGCCCGCAGATGGGGCAGCGCGGCTCGCACGGTGAGCAGCGGGGCCCGCAGGTTGATGTCCATGATGAGGTCGTATCGCTTCAGCGGGATGTCCACCTCACCCACGAATGTCACCGCCGCGTTGTTGACCACCACATCGAGTCGGCCCCAAGCCTCCACCGGGGCGGCCACCATGGCCACGATGTCATCGGCCGAGGTGAGATCGGTGGCCACGGCCAAGGCCTCGCCTCCGGCGTCGATCACCGCATCGACGGTCTCGTCGATGGTGCCGGGCAGCGGCTTGGGCGATTCCCGGGTGGAGCGGGCCGCGCAGGCGACCCTGGCCCCCTTGGCTGCGGCAGCGAGCGCAATCGCTGCCCCCACGCCCCGGCTGGCCCCGGTCACCAGCACCACCTTCCCGGACAGGTCAAAGGGCTCAGGCATCAGGGTTCCTCGACACGCGTCGCTACCCTAACGAATGACGAGTTCTGATCCTGAGTGGAGCCGGAGTGGGCGAGTATCGACATTTGACGGTGTCACTGGTGAGCGGCTGCATCGGCGCGGAGATCAGCGGGGTCGATCTGAGCGAGGATCTGGCCGACGGGGTGGTGGCCGAGATCCGCGGGGCGTGGTTGGACCACTTGGTGGTCTTCTTCCGGGACCAGCATCTGACCCTCGACCAGTTCTCGGCGTTCGCCCGCAAGATCGGCACTCCCGGCCGGTACCCGTTCGTGCCCGGGCTGCCCGGCCACCCGGAGGTCATCGAAGTGAAGAAGCTCCCTCACGAAACCGTCAACTTCGGCGGCATTTGGCACAGCGACACCGCTTATCTGGAGCGGCCCCCGATGGCGTCGATGCTGCTGGCCCGGGAGGTGCCCGCCGCGGGCGGTGACACCGAGTTCGCCAACATGTACGCCGCTTTCGACGCGTTGTCCGGCGGCCTGAAAGATTTCCTGCGCGGCCTTCGAGCGGTGAACAGCTCGGCGCTGGCCGACGTGTCCAAGACCCGGGAAGACCGAATCGCCGAGGCCGGACACGAGGCCGGCGAGGGCTACGAGGCGGTTCATCCGGTGGTCCGCACCCACCCGGAAACCGGTCGCCAGTCGCTATACGTCAACGTGGCCCACACCGCCCGGTTCGAGGGGATGACCGAGGAAGAGAGCAGGCCCCTGCTCCGGCTTCTGTTCGCGCACCAGTCCAAAGCGGAGTTCACCTGCCGGTTCCGCTGGGAGGTGGGATCGCTGGCGCTGTGGGACAACCGCTGCGCCATGCACAACCCCATCAACGACTACCACGGCCAACTCCGGGTCATGCACCGCATCACCTTCGAGGGCGACGAGCCCCGGTAAGGGCGGCGTTGGGCTGGTCTCAGTTGCTCTTGAGGCTAGGAGGGCTAATGCCCGAATTGGAGCTTCAGCTCCCGGCGCAGGGTTTTGCCGGAGGGCAGCCGGGGGATTGCCTCCACGAAGTACACGGTGCGGAGGCGCTTGTAGTTGGCCAGCGTGTCGGCCACCAATGCCTTGAGCTCGTCGGCAGAGGTGTCGGCTCGGTCGGCGAGTTGGACAGCGGCTGCTACCGCTTCGCCCGTGTCGGGGTCGGGCACTCCGAACACCGCGCAGTCGACCACGCTGGGATGGCCTAGCAACGCAGCCTCTACCTCGGCGGGAGCAACCTGGAAGCCCTTGACCTTTATCATCTCCTTGACCCGGTCGGTGATGTGCAGCCACCCGTCGGGCCCCATCCAACCGACATCGCCGGTGCGGTACCAGCCGCCGGCGAAGGCGTCGGCGTTGGCCTCGCCGGGCAGGTAGCCGGCCATAATCGCAGGGCTCTGCGCCTGGATCTCGCCCGCCTCTCCGGGGGGCTGAACCTCGCCGGTCTTCAAATCAGCGATGCGGATTCGGACGTCGTGGACAGGGGGGCCGGGAGAGTCCAGCCGCCACAGCTCGGGTCGGTGTACCGGGTTGCTGGTAAGCACTGGTGCCTCACTGGTGCCGTAGGCGGGCATGAACGGAACCCCGGTGCGCTCGGTGACTCGCTGGGCCACGCTCTCGGTGACCGGTGTGGCCCCCCACATGATGTAGCGCAGCGACGACAGGTCGTAGCGCTCTAGGTCAGGGTGGTTGGCCATGGCCATAGCAATCGGGGCCACCGCCATCTCCAGGGTGATGCGGTCGTTTTCGATGGCGGTCAGCACCGCGTCTAGGTCAAACCGAGGATGGAGTCGCACCGACGAGCCGGCCCACACCGAGGAGAGCAGGTTGAGCAGCCCGAGTATGTGAAACGGCGGGGTGGCGATCTGGAAGCGGTCGTCGTTGGTCAGACCGAGGACCGACCCCCAGATGATGACGGCTGCACTGAGGCTGGCGTGGGTGTGGCGCACCGCCTTGGGCATTCCAGTGGTTCCCGAACTGAACACCAGCACCGCCTCGGTCGGTTCCCAGTCGAGGTCGACGGCGGCGGGCTGGGGCGGTTCCCAGTCGAGGTCGACGGCGGCGGGCTGGGGCGGATGGTCGGCCACCGCAGCAGCCGCGGGGTCGTCATCGAGGTGGATCACATGTTCGGACAGTCGAGCAGGAAGGCGAAGGTGGGTGTCGCCGTCGGTTATGGCCAGCACCGGCTCGGTTAGGTCCACGGCGTGGGCGGTCTCGGCCTGCTTCCACGCCGAGCTAATCATCACCGCAGACGCCCCCAGCTTGAGGACCCCGAAGACCGCGGTGAACAACTCGGGACGGTTGGAGGCCATGACCGCCACTCGTTGGTGAGGCGAAACGCCTCTTTGGGCCAGCAAGCGGGCGAAACCGTCAGCCTGTCGGTTGAACTCCCGATAAGTCAGCGCCTGGTCTTCGAAACGGATAGCGACCCTTTCGCCCAACCGCCCCGCAGCCGATTCCAGCAGGCTGTGGACGCTGGTGCCTTGGGGATAGCTCAAGGGTGGGAAGATCGGCGACATGGCTGCTTGCTGCCCGACGGCGGTTTGGTTTTCGTGGACGGTGCTGGCCGATGGGGACGATTGAAACAACCCTCCGGCTGTGTGAGTATAAGTGCTGCGCTCAAGGCCTCGGCGACGGTGCCTAGAAGGGGGATCCCATGAAGCCGGTAGCGGGCACCGCGTTCAAGACAGCGATAGCGCTGGCGGCGCTGGCCCTGTTCGCCCTCTCGTGCAGCTCGAGCGGTGACCGCGGCGGTACGGGATCCGCCCCCACCTCCCCCCCTGCGGCCGCGCCGGCACCCGCCGAGGATCCAGCATCTACTGAGGCGCCGGCGCCCGCCGAGGAGACCCCCGAGGCTCCTGTCCCGGCCGAGAATGAGCCCGGGGGCGAGCCCGAGCCCCCCCCGCCGACCGTTGAGCCCAGCATCGGGGTGAGCGATTCGGAGATCGTGATTTCGGTGGTGCGCAGCGATACCGCCGACCTCCAGGAACGGGGTGTGATCCCCGATGTGGGCGACCCGGTTGAGAACTTCAAGGTGTTCGCCGGATTGGCCAACGAGGCTGGTGGCGCGGCAGGCCGAGAAATCGTGGTGACATCGCATCTGTATCCGCCGGGGGCAACGGCAACTGCCCAGCAGCCCGCGTGCCTTCAGGCCACGGAAGACGACGAGGCCTTCATCGTGGTGTTTGTAGGGGGCATGGCCGCGGAGACGGTGCTGTGCGTGACCGAACAGCACGAGCGCATCGCCTATGCCCTGTCTGGAGTGCTCACCCAGTCGGTTTACGACCGGTCCGGAGGCCGCTTGTTCAACCATGCGGTGTCGGCCAATCGCCTCATGAATACCTGGGTGCAGGTGCTGGACGACAACGGCATTCTCAGCGGGGCCACCTTCGGGCTGATCCGCCACGATCAGAGCGATCATGCCGAGGCCGCCGATGTTGTGCGGGATGCTCTGGCTGAGAGGGGCTATGACCTCATAGAAGAAATCGCGTTGCCGTGCGAAGGCACCTCGTGTGGCCAGGCCGGCACGGCCATAGAGCGATTCCAGGCTCGAGGCGTGGACCATATCTTCTCCCTCATGGGCGCCATCCAATACACCACCGTGGTGAGCGCCGCGGAAGCGGCGGGCTATCGACCTCAATGGCTGTCCAGCGATTTCGAGAATCAGGCATTCGACTCCACCGCCGCGTTCATGCGGGGCATCTCCAGGAACTACGAGGGCGCATACGGCGTCTCGGCGTCGCCCCTCAGCGCTGCCCCCGACGCCTACCGCAGCGACTGCAACACCCGGTTCACCCAGGTGACCGGCATCGAGTACGAGCCCCTTGTCGATGCTTGGAATGCAGTCGGCAGCATGTGCTACATCGTGGACCGCATCGTGGAGGCGGCCGACAACGCCGAGGCAGCCGGAGGTCTGAGCCAGTCCTCGTTCATTGTCGAGTTGGAGAAGCTGACGTTCGAGCTGGGCGATGCCCGGGGAGGGTGGGCGCCGGGCAAGCACGACGCCACCGATACCTATGTGCTCAAGCAGTGGTCCCGAGACTGCTTATGCTGGCATGAGATCGAGGGGAGCCGCGGCATCCTCAACGGCTAGCGGGCTCGTTCGAGGAGGCCGCGGCGATCGAGGGGCTTCGCGGTGTTCGAGCAGGTGGTGCCTTGAGCGCTGATGATTCCAGGGACGAAGCCCCGGCCCAGGGCTCACCGGCGGCGCTCGCCGCCAACGTGCTGAATTCGGAGGCCGAGCGGCAAGTGGCCCAGTCAGCCGAGCACTCGGCGGTGGTATTGCCCGACGATCTCCTGCCCGGCGTGGGGGCCGAGCCCATGTCGCTGCGCCAAGGCGTGCGCGAGGGAGGCTGGCCGCTCCTCTCGGTGATCGGGCTGCTGGGCATGGTGGAGACCCTGGAGGTGAGCGCCTTCGCGGTGATCGCCCCAGACATCCAGGAAACCCTCGACGTGTCCGACACCACCATCGGGGCAATCGGGGCGGCATTCGGCGTGCTGTTCCTGTTGGGATCGGTGCCGCTCAGCTCGCTGGCCGATCGGGTTTCCCGCAAGACGGTGGCGGGGGCCGCGGTCGCGTCCTGGTCGCTGATCATCGCGGCCACCAGCACTGTGACCAATGCATTCTCCCTGTTCATGGCCCGCATGGGCGCCGGGCTCGGCCAGTCGTATCACCTGCCGGTGGCTGGGCCAATGCTGATGGACGGCTATCCCATAGCCGCCCGGGGCAAGGTGTTCGCGGTGAGCGGCGGTTTCCAGATGACCGGACAGGCGCTGGGGCCGGTGTTGGCCGGCGTTGTGGCCGAGGTGGCCGGGGGCGACGAGGGCTGGCGGTGGGTGTTTGTGGTCCTCGGGGCGATCGGGCTTCCCGCAGCGCTCAGCGCGTTCTTCTTGCGCGAGCCCCGTCGGGGCCGCTTCGAGATGAGGGCCGTGCTAGGGGAGGAGCTGGAGGAGGTCGACGAGCTCCCCATTTCGCTGTCGGTGGCCTTTGCCCGCCTCAAGAAGATCCAGACCTTCTACTACTTCCTCACCGGCATGGCCGCCATCGGCTTCGCCCTGTTCAGCACGGCCATCTTCGTCAACCTCTATCTGGAGGAGGAGTTCGGTCTGTCACCCCTCGAGCGAGGCCTGTTCGGCACGTTCACCATCCTGCCCGGATTCGCCGGAGTGGCTCTGGCCGGCCGGCGCAGCGACGCCCTCTACCGGCAAAGCCCGCCTCGGGCACTGGTGTTCATCGGACTCCTGATCGGCGGTTTCGGCGTGTTCCAGGCCATCGGCCTGGGCATGCCCACTGTCTGGGCATACGGCATCTTCGCCGGCGTGTCGGTGGCCCTGGCCCGAGCGGCCTTCGCCGTTCTGCCCGCGGTGATCTCCACCATCATCCCCTATCGGTTGCGGTCGAGGGGGACTGCGCTCATCGGCATCTACATGTTTGTGTTCGGGGCCTTCTTCGGTGCGGTGCTCACTGGGATGCTGAGCGACGCCTTCGGAGAGAGGGTGGCGCTCACCGTGGTGATGCTTCCGGCCACTCTGGTGGGAGGGTCGCTCATGGCCTATGGGGCGCGGTTCGTGCGGCGCGACATCTCCATGGTGGTGGAGGAGCTGAGCGAGGAGCAGGCTGAGCAGCAGCGGACCCGTGAGCCGGGGGCCCGCATCCCGGCGCTGCAAGTGGCCAACCTGGACTTCTCCTACGGGAAGGTGCAGGTGCTGTTCGATGTGGGCTTTGAGGTGTACAAGGGGGAGACGTTGGCGCTGCTGGGCACCAACGGGGCGGGAAAATCCACCATTTTGCGGGTGATCAGCGGACTCGGGGTCCCCAGCCGAGGGGTGGTACGGCTAGCCGGCCGGACCGTTACCTATGCCGATCCCGAGGTCCGGGCCAGGGTCGGCATCGTGCAGCTGGCTGGTGGGCGAGCGGTATTTCCGACTCTGTCGGTGGACGAGAACCTGCGAATGGCGGGATACCGCTACGACCGTGAAGAGGTCGAGGCCCGGATGGCCCGGGTGCTGGAGATGTTCCCGGTGCTGGCCGCCCGCCGCCGGGCGCCGTCTGGCGCCCTGTCGGGAGGCCAGCAGCAGATGCTGGCTTTGGCCATGGCCCTGCTCCACGACCCCGAGGTCCTGCTCATCGACGAGCTGTCTCTGGGGCTGGCGCCGGTAGTGGTGCAGGAGCTGTTGGAGGCCGTGGAGGATCTCCGGGGCCGGGGGGTAACCATGGTCATCGTCGAGCAGTCGCTCAATGTGGCTCTGGCGGTGGCCGACCGGGCCGTCTTCTTGGAGAAGGGCCAGATCCGGTTCGAGGGGCCCGCCGAGGAGTTGGCCCGTCGCGATGATCTCGCCCGGGCGGTGTTCTTGGGCGACGCCGCCGATCGGTGACCGCGATGATGCTCCCGGTGTTGGCCGATATCCTGATAACCCGCCAGGTGGTGTTCAATGGCGTGGTCACCGGGCTCACCTACGGGGTGTTGGGCGTGGGGCTGGTGCTGGTTTACCGCTCCAGCCGGGTCATCAACTTCGCCCACGGGCAAATGGGGGCGTTCGCCGCGGCGATACTGGCGTTGCTGGTGATCCGCTGGGACATCAACTTCTATCTTGCTTTTGCCGCCGCACTGGCCGCGGGAGCGGCACTGGGCGCGGCGGTTGAGC
The DNA here is from genome assembly GCF_965208475.1 of Candidatus Poriferisocius sp. GTDB lineage: Bacteria > Actinomycetota > Acidimicrobiia > Acidimicrobiales > Bin134 > Poriferisocius. Next base: position 3,379,484 of record NZ_OZ242338.1, read on the forward strand.
TGAGCGTTGTGCGCCGATTGTTCACATCGCCCCGCATCGTGCTGTTCGCCGCCACTCTGGGGGTGGCCCAGCTCATGCTGCTCTTCCAGTTTCTGCTTCCCGACCTGCACACCAACGAGCGTTTTCCCACGCCGCTGGATGCCAGATGGCGCATTGGCGGCCTGCTGATCCGCAGCGAGCACCTGATGGTGCTGGTCGTTGTCCCCGTGATCACCGTTGCGCTGGCCTGGTTTCTGGAGCGCTCCAAACAGGGCACCGCCATCCGAGCTGCGGCCGACAACCCCGATGCGGCCCGGTTGTCGGCCATCAGCGTCAAGACCATGTCGACGCTGGTGTGGGTGTTGGCCGGGTTGTTGGCCACCGTCACCGCGGTGCTCGTCGCCCCGTTTCGCGGGGGAACGGCGGTGGGCATCGAAGCGCTCGGTCCCACGCTGCTGCTGAGGGCGCTGGCCGCCGCATTGGTGGCCCGGATGCGCTCGCTGCCGATCACCATTGCCGCCGGGACGGCTATCGGCGTGGCCGAAGCAGCCTTCTTCTTCAACGCCACCGATGAGCCCGGCCTGATCGATGCCGCGCTGTTCGTCGTGGTGCTGGCAGCCGTGCTCCTGCGCACCCGGCAGGACAGCGGCATAGAGCGTGAGAGCATCTCCTTCACCCCCCGATTCCGCCCTGTGCCGGCCAACATCGAACATCTCTGGTGGGTTCGGCGGTTGCCGCTGCTGGTCGTCGGAGCGGCCTTGGCGCTGGCCGCTGTGCTGCCGATGGTGGTGGAGCGTCCCTCCCGCCAATACCTGTACGCCTCGATGCTGCTGTTCGCCATTGTGGCCATGTCGCTGACCCTGCTCACCGGGTGGGCCGGGCAGCTCTCGCTGGGGCAGTTTGCCTTCGTCGGCCTGGGCGCCATGCTCACCACCGCGCTCGTCCGGGGGATGCACCTGGAGTGGCTGGGCGTTGCCGTGGACATCCCGGTGGTCTCCTTCGAGGCCGCGGTGCTGATCTCAACAGCCGTCTGCATTGTGGCCGCCATGGTGGTGGGCATACCCGCGCTGCGGGTCCGGGGGCTGTTCTTGGCCGTGACCACCTTGGCCTTCGCGGTCATGGCCGAGGGCTGGCTGTTGGACCGGCCGTTCCTCCTCGGCGACTCCGGCATCGTCCTTTTGCCCCGCGCCCGGTGGGGCGACAGCTTCTCGCTGGAGAGCCAGCGCACCTACTACTACGTGTGCCTGGGGGCATTGGCGGTGTGTGCTCTGGTTCTGCGCCAAATCCGGTGCAGCGGCATTGGCCGGTCGATGCGGGCGGTTCGTGACAACGAGGTCAACGCGGCCGCCTTCACGGTGTCGCCCACCCGCATGAAGTTGACCGCCTTCGGGGTCGCCGGGGCCTTGGCCGGGCTGGCCGGAGGGTTGATCGCCGGTCTGTGGGTGCAGTTCGGCCCTGGAGCATTCGACCCAGACGAGTCGCTGCGGGTGGTGGCCGTCGCCGTGATCGGCGGGCTCTCGTCGGCCTGGGGAGCGGTGTTGGGCGCCCTGTGGGTGATCGGGCTCCCCGCTCTGTTTGAAGACGCCGAAGAAGTGCAGCTTCTGGCTTCTGGGGTTGGGCTGCTTATCTTGCTGATGTACCTGCCGGCCGGTCTGGTGGGTGTGGCTTACAGTCTGCGGGATGCGGTTTTCAGCGCGGTCTCCCGCCGACGGCCTCCAGCGGACACGGCCCGAGGGCGAACCCCGATTCCCGCCCGGGTGGTCGTAGAGCGGGGCCAGCACCTGCCGGACGGGGTTCCTGCCCTTGCGGTCTCCGATGTGACGGTGTCGTTCGGCGGGGTCGTGGCGGTGAACGACGCCAGCTTGGAGGTCGGCGCGGGCGAGGTGGTCGGGCTCATCGGCACCAACGGCGCGGGCAAATCCACCATGATGAACGCCATTGGCGGCTTCATTGCCGCCCGGGGGCGGGTTGAGCTGGCCGGGCGGGACATCTCCCGACTGGCGCCCCATCGCCGGGCCCGGCTCGGATTGGGCCGCACGTTCCAGACCGCCGATCTGTTCCCCGACTTGACGGTGCGCGACACCATCCAGGTGGCCTTGGAGGCCCGGTCTCGGGCAGTGCTGCCGGCCACACTGCTGTCGCTTCCGTCGGCTCGCCGGTCGGAGCGGCGAAAGCGGGCCGAGGCCGACGAGCTGATCGCCTTCTTCGGCTTGGGCCGCTACGGCGATTCGTTCATCAATGAGCTGTCCACCGGCACCCGCCGGATTTGCGAACTGGCCTGCCTCATCGCCTTGGAGGCCAAGCTGCTTTGCCTCGACGAGCCCACTGCCGGCGTGGCCCAGCGCGAGACTGAGGCATTCGCCCCCCTGGTGCAGCGAATCCGCGAGGAACTGGGTGCGTCACTGCTGGTCATCGAGCACGACATGCCGTTCATCATGGGCATCAGCGATCGGGTGTACTGCTTGGAAGCCGGCTCGATCATTGCCGAGGGCCCGCCCGACGCGGTGCGCAACGACCCCGTCGTCATTGCCAGCTACCTCGGCACCGACGAGCGGGCCATTGCTCGCAGCGACGCCAGACAAAGGCCCGAGCAGGCATAGCCCCCCGCTAAGCCGCGCCTGCGAAGCCGAAAGCGTCGTCTGGCCGGGGCTACTATTGCTCCCTGAGGAGCGCGGCTGTCGTTGGCGGTGCGGCATGCGGTCGAAGGCTCTTGCTGAGCCAGTTGAGGAGGCCTGCCATGGGGCACGATGCCGATGACCTGACGTTGATCAGCGTCGACGACCACATCATCGAGCCCCCCGGGCTGTTCGACGCACACCTGCATGAGCGCTACAAGGCCGATGCCCCCCGAATTGTCCGCCGGGAAGACGGGGCCGATGTGTGGCGCTTCGGAGAGGTGGAGGTGCCCAATGTGGCGCTCAACGCGGTGGCGGGCCGTCCCCGGGAGGAGTACGGAGTGGAGCCTCAGTCGCTGGACGAGATCCGTCCGGGCTGTTTTCTGGTGGACGAGAGGGTCAAGGACATGGACGCCGGAGGGGTGCTGGCATCGATGAACTTCCCGTCGTTCCCCGGATTCGCCGCCCGACTCTTCGCGGTGGATGACGAGGATTTCGGGCTGGCCCTTGTGCGGGCCTACAACGACTGGCATATCGACGAGTGGTGTGGCGCCCACCCCGGCCGGTTCATCCCGATGGCCGTGCCGGTTATCTGGGATGCCGACAAATGCGCCGCTGAGGTGCGGCGGGTGGCCGACAAGGGGTGCCATTCGCTGAGCTTCACCGAGAATCCCGCTGCTCTTGGCTATCCCAGCTTCCACGACCCGTATTGGGATCCGCTGTGGACCGCGGTCTGCGACACCGGCACGGTGCTGTCCATCCATCTGGGATCATCGGGTCAGCTGAGCTTTCCCGCGCCGGACTCCCCGCCCGACGTGATGATCACCTTGCAGCCCATGAACATCCAGTCGGCCGCCGCCGATCTGCTGTGGTCTCGGGCGCTGAAGGAGTTTCCCGGCCTGCGGATCGCCCTGTCTGAGGGAGGAACCGGGTGGATCCCCTACTTCTTGGAGCGGGTGGACCGCACCTTCGATATGCATCATCGCTGGACCGGCCAGGATTTCGGGGGCCGGTTGCCGTCGGAGGTGTTCCGAGAGCACTTTTTGACCTGCTTCATCTCGGATCGGGCCGGGATACGGCTGCGCCACGAGATCGGCGTGGACAACATGAGCTGGGAGTGCGACTACCCCCACAGCGACTCCGGGTGGCCCGGCGCCCCCGAGGAGCTGGCCGAGGCGATGACCGAAGCCGGGGTGACCGCCACCGAGGCCGCCAAGATGACCCATGCCAACGCCATGCGCTGGTATTCCTTCGACCCTTTCACCCACGTTCCCCCAGAGCAGGCCACCGTGGGAGCTTTGCGGGCTCGGGCCGCGGGCCACGACGTGTCGATTCGGTCGATGAGCACCCGAGCCAAGCTGACGGCCGAACAAGTTCAAGTCCGCTGGCAGAACATGGGGAAAGCCGGGGCCGGCACGGGCGCGGAGCGAGCATCCTGAGAAGGGGATTGTGACCATGTGGCATGAGGAACGGCTGTTGATCGATGGAGATCTGCGGGCCGCTGACGGGGGTGCCAGCTTCAAGACGGTGAACCCGGCGACCGAAGCGGTTCTGGGAGAGGCGGCTGACGCTGCCGAGGCCGATGCCCATGCCGCGGTGGCCGCAGCTCGCCGGGCGTTCGATACCACCGACTGGCCTCGGAACCATGCCTTGCGGGCTCGGTGCCTGCGCCAGTTCCACGCTGCTCTGGAGCGCAACCTGGAGGAGATGCGGGCGCTTACCGTGGCCGAGGTCGGAGCGCCGGTGATGCTCACTCGCGCCGGACCGCAGCTCGAAGCCCCGGTGGCCTCCGTCAAGTGGGTGGCCGACATGATGGACGACTACCAATGGGCTCGGGAGCTCGGGGAGGTCGAAGCCTACGGTGGCCGCCACCGGCGGTGGATCGAACGGGAGCCAGTGGGAGTGGTGGCCGCCATCACGGCCTACAACTTCCCGACGCAGCTCAATCTGGCCAAGCTGGCCCCCGCGTTGGCCGCGGGCAACACCGTCATACTCAAAGGAGCACCCGACACCCCGTGGTCGGCGCTGGCGCTGGGTCGGCTGATCGCCACCCAGACCGACATCCCCCCTGGGGTGGTCAACATCTTGAGCTCATCGGACAACGCTATTGGCGAGGTCCTGACCACCCACGAAGACGTGGACATGGTGACCTTCACCGGCTCCACGGCCACCGGGCGCAAGATCATGGCCGCGGCCAGCGCCACGGTGAAGAGGACTTTTCTCGAACTGGGGGGCAAGAGCGCTTATGTGGTGCTCGACGACGCCGATGTCCAGACGGCGGCCACCATGAACGCGTTCATGGTCTGCACCCACGCCGGGCAGGGGTGCGCCATCGCCACCCGCTTGGTGGTCCCCGCGGCAATGGCCGACACCGCGGCCGCAACGGCCTCGGCCGTGTTGGCCGGCATTCCCTATGGCGATCCCTCCGATCCCAGCGTGATGATGGGACCGCTGATCAGCGCCCGCCAGCGGGACAAGGTAGATCAAATGGTGGCTGCCGCAGTCGACGAGGGGGCGACATTGGCTCTCGGGGGCCGGCGCCCCGACCATCTTGCCGCGGGGTACTACTACGAGCCCACCCTTCTAACCGGGGTAGGAGAAGATGACCTGGTGGCTCAAGAGGAGATCTTCGGCCCGGTGCTGGCGGTCATCCCCTACGAGGGCGGCGACGACGAGGCGGTGCGGATCGCCAACAATTCAATCTATGGCCTGTCGGGGGCGGTTAGCAGCGCCGACCCCGAGCGGGCCCGGGCGGTGGCCCGTCAGATCCGGTCCGGCACCATAAGCGTGAACGGCGGGCTGTACTACGCCCCAGACGCCCCCTTCGGGGGCTACAAGCAGTCGGGAATCGGCCGGGAAATGGGCGTCGCCGGATTCGAGGAGTTCCTCGAGATCAAGACCTTGGCCGAGCCCGCGGGGTGAATAGCTGATGCGCCCGATGGAGGGGATCCGTGTGCTGGAGGTGGCCCAGTTCACCTTTGTGCCCGCCGCGGGAGCAGTGATGGCCGATTGGGGGGCCGAGGTCATCAAGGTGGAGCACCCGGCGACCGGCGACGGGCAGCGGGGTCTGCGCCAGATCGGCCACCTGCGGCTGCCCGCCGACCACAACCCGGGGTTCGAGCACCCCAACCGGGGCAAGCGCAGCGTGGGCATCGACATCGCCACCGCCGAAGGGCGGGAACTGCTGTTGGATCTGGTCGCCACCAGCGATGTGTTCTTGACCAACTTCCTGCCTGCTGCCCGCCGGTCTTTGGGGATCGAAGTCGAGGATGTCCGAGCCCGCAACCCGGACATCATCTATGTCCGAGGCACCGCTCTGGGCGACCGAGGCCCCGAGCGAGAGCACGGCGGCTATGACATGACCGGCTTTTGGTGCCGGGGCTCGGTGGCGTCCAGCATCACCCCGACCGACGTGACCGGGATAGTCCCTCAGCCGCCCGCCTTCGGGGATTCGATGGGCGGGATGACGATTGCCGGCGGAGTTGCCGCCGCGCTGCTGGCCCGGGAGCGCAGCGGCCGGCCCAGCGAGGTAGACGTATCCCTGCTGGGCGTGGGGATGTGGGCCATGGGCCTGCCCATCGCCGCCACCGCACGCGCCGGGCAACCCTGGACAGCCCCGCCGACCGGCCTGAGCGCCGCCCCCACCAATCCCCTGGCCGGAATCTACGAGACGGCCGACGGTCGCCTGCTGTCGCTGCTAATGCTTCAGGGCTTCCGGTACTGGGCCGATTTCTGCCGCCACATCGACCGGGCCGATCTCGTCGCCGACGCGCGCTTCGCTTCCGCCGAGCTCCTGGCCGAGCACGCGGCCGAGGCCACTGCAATCCTCCGGGAAGTACTGGCCCAGCGCACGCTGGCCGAGTGGACCGAGCGGTTCGCCACCCTGGACGGACAGTGGGCCCCGGTGCAGGACTCGATCGAGGTTGCTGCCGACGGCCAGGCTCGAGCCAACGGCTATGTGATACCGGTGGTGGCCGACGACGGGGTTGCGTTCGATCTGGTGGCCAGCCCAGTGCAGTTCGACCACAGCATCCCGGAACTGCATCCGGCGCCGGCATTTGCCGCCGACACTGAGCAGGTGCTGCTAGATCTGGGCTTGGAGTGGGAGCGCATCATCAGCCTCAAGGCGGCTGGGGCGATTTCATGAAGCCTCCTCCCGGTGGTGGGCCAGTGGGGAAGTGGTCCACCATCCCCCATGTCGCATGGGAGGCCGCGGCGCGATTCGGAGATGCTCCGGCGGTGATCGAGGAGGGCGTTCGGCTCTCCTACGCGGAACTGGGCCGGCGGGCCGGCCAGGCGGCCGCGGCCATGCAGGCGGCCGGCGTGCAGGCCGGCGATCGGGTGGCGATTTGGGCCTCCAACCGGAGCGAGTGGATCGTGGCTGCGCTGGGCCTCCAAGCAGCCGGGGCTGCGCTGGTGCCGGTGAACACCCGATTCAAGGCCGCCGAGGCTGCCGACATCCTGGCTCGCAGCCGGACCCGGGTGCTGGTGGTCGAAGCCGGATTTGCGGGCATCAACGCGGAGGGTCTGTGGGGAGAAACCGGCGCAGACCTGTCCAAGTTGGAGAAAGTGGTGGTGCTTGCTCCCAGTGGATCGAACGCCGCGGCGACCGCGGTGGTTTTGGGGGCTTCAGTCGAGGTGGTGCCGTGGTCTGGATTTCTGGCTGCCGGGGAAAAGGTGCCCCCTGATGCGGTTGAAGCCCGGCTGCGGTGGGTGGGTCCTGATTGCGTCAGCGACATTCTTTTCACGTCGGGAACCACGGGTGCTCCCAAGGGCGTGATGATGACTCACGGGCAGACGCTGCGGCAGTTCTCCGACTGGTGCGATTTCGCCGATTTGCGGGAGGGGGACCGCTACCTGATCGTCAACCCCTTCTTCCATATGTTCGGCTACAAGGCCGGGTGGCTGGCCTGCCTGCTGCGGGGGGCCACCGTTGTGCCCGTGGCGGTGTTCGACGCCGGCCGGGTGCTGGAATTGGTGGAGTCGGAGCAGATCACCGTTCTGCCCGGTCCGCCCACTGTGTATCAGAGCTTCCTCGACCACCCCGCTCACAAGACCCGGGACCTGTCCAGCTTGCGGGTGGCGGTCACCGGTGCCGCTGACATACCGGTGGAACTGATCAGCCGGATGCTCGCAGAGCTGCCATTCGAGCGGGTCTGCACTGGCTACGGACTCACTGAAGCCGGAACCTGCACTGGAACCCGCCCTGGCGACGCCCCGGAGACCATCGCCACCACCGTGGGCCGGGCCATGGCAGGTCTCGAGGTCCGGGTGGTAGACGGTGGTGCCGAGGTGCCCCGAGGCGCCGTCGGAGAGGTATTGGTACGGGGCTACAGCGTGATGGCCGGCTATTTCGAGGACACTGAGGCCACCGAGGCGGCGATTGACGCCGATGGGTGGCTGCGCACTGGGGATCTGGGGGTCATGGATGCCCGCGGCTATCTGAAGATCGCCGGTCGTTTGAAGGACATGTTCATCGTGGGGGGATTCAATGCCTACCCCGCGGAGATCGAGAACGTGCTGCTCGGCCACCCCGATGTGGTTCAGGCCGCGGTGGTCGGCGTGCCCGACGACCGGCTGGGAGAGGTGGGTCGGGCATTCGTGGTGCCCCGGCCTGGCGCAGCGGTTGAACCCGAGGGGCTGTTTGCCTGGTGCCGGGAGCGCATGGCCAACTACAAGGTGCCCCGGTCGGTGGTGGTGCGGGACTCTCTTCCCCTGAACGCAACCGGCAAGGTGATGAAAGGCGAGCTGTCCGGAGAGGGCTGAATTCGAGGCCACGGCAGAATCGGGAGCGAGGGCGGCAAGTCGGCTAGGTTGTCAAACGGATACATACTCTTGGCGGCCCCGGTCGCCTCTGACTCAAGTGGAGTTGAGATGAAGAAACTATTGCTGTTCACTGGGCTGTTGACCCTGTTGGCGGCGTTGATGGCCGCGCCCTCCAGTGCACAAGATGGCCCCGCGTTGGATGTAACCCCCGCCACCGTGTCTGAGCCCGGCGACCATGAGTTCACGGTGAGGGGATCGGGCTGGACGGCGCCGCCGCCGATCTTCGTTCTGCCGTGTGAGAACCGCGAGGACGCCAGCACCCTGAGCGCCACCGATGGGTGTGATGCCAGCAACCTCACGCCCGCTTCGCCCGATGCTGATGGCAACTTCTTGGTGATCGTTACCTACACGGTTCCCGAGGAGGGCATGATCATCTCAGCCGGTGAGGCCACCCGCACCGAGTCGGCCTTCTTCACCATGACGGTGAGCGGCGACATGATGGACGACGGCGACATGATGGACGACGGCGAGTTGGCCGCTACGGGTGTTGAGACCAACCTGTTGATCATTGTGGCCGCATCCCTGATGGCCGCGGGTGCCATGCTGCTGGTGGCCCGGCGCCGTCTCGCCTGACGAGGCCGACTGACCGCGAGGAAGGCCGGCGAGCCGCGGGGCCGCGGTTCGCCGGTCGACCGGACACGTTCTGGAGCCTGCCCGGGCGATGCAATCCACCCTTGAGGCCGCCGTGGACCAGATAGCCATAACCGACCTCTGTGCTCGCTATGCCCTGCATCTGAGCCGTCGCGAATTGGACGAGATCGTCGCCTTATTCGTTCCCGACGGGGAGTACCACGCATTTGGCGAGACATACCCCATGAAGGCATTCCCAGGGCTCATCGAGAGCGCTCCCCAGGGCCAGCTGATGGTCAATCCCCCGGTGGTGGAACTCGACGGCGACGAGGCCACTGGCGAGCAGCACTACGTGTTCGTCAACCAGCAGACCCATGAGCTCCGCCTGGCCTGGTATAGCGATCGCTATCGGCGCACTGGAGGAGGCTGGCGGTTTGTGAGCCGGTCCACCACCTTCTTGCGCCGCCATGGGGGCGCCGACGGCGGCAACACCCACGATCCCGTGCAACCGGCCTCGGGTTGAGGCTGGCTACTTCCCGCCTTATTCCGGGGCCTTGAAGACCTGTCCCCCCTTGCAAACGAAGCGCACATCTTCGCAAACCGATACGTCGGCGAGGGGATTTCCGGGCACGGCGACGATGTCGGCCAGCAATCCCGGCAGTAGCCGCCCCCGGTCGTCGGCGTCGATCAACTCGGCCGCGGTTGTGGTGGCGGCCTGAAGGGCGAGCCACGGGCTAGCCCCCCGGTTTACCAGGGCGACCAGTTCTTTGGCCCCCTGACCATGGGGCACTGCGGGGGCATCGGTGCCGCAGCACACCTTGAGGCCGGAGGCAATGGCCTTGGCGATGGTGGCCCGGGCGATGGGGAACACCTCGGCGGCCTTGGCCTGAAGCTCGGGAGCGGCCCGGGATACGTCCATGCCGTCGGCCAGATAGGTGGTGGCCACCAAGAAGGTGTCCCGCTCTTTGGCCAGAGCCAATGTCTCGTCGCTCATCAGCGAGCCATGCTCGATGCAGTCGATGCCGGCGAGGATGGCCGCTCGAATGCCGTCGTCGCCGTGGGCATGGGCCGCCACCTTCAGGCCGGCCCGGTGGGCCTCGTCGGCAATCGTCCGCAACTCCTCATCGGAATACTGCTGGGCGCCGGCCGGACCGGTGTGGGACATCACGCCCCCCGATGCGCACACCTTGATGACTTTGGCGCCGTGCTTGATCTGGTAGCGCACCGCCCGCCGTACCTCGTCCACCCCGTTGGCCTGTCCCTCCTCGACGCTCAGCGGCATGATGCCCGGTGCCAGGCCTTCGAACATGGTGGGGTCGAGATGGCCTCCGAGCGGGGTGATGGCATGGCCCGCGGGCACCACCCGCGGCCCGATCACCCAGCCTCGGTCGATGGCCTTGCCCAGCGACACGTCTAACAGCAGCCCGCCGGTGGGCATGAACAGGCCGAGGTTGCGGACCGTGGTGAATCCGGCCATAAGGGTGGTGCGGGCATTGACCGTGGCCCGCAGGAGCTTGTCGGCCGGGGTGTCGGTCACTGCGGTACGGGGCCCTCGGTCGCCAGGCCCGCCCATCAAGAGGTTGACTTCCATGTCCATGAGGCCAGGAAGCAGGGTGAGGTCGCCGAGGTCTACTGCATCATCGGCGTCGGGGGCCTGGGCGGGGTTGACATCGGCAATCCTGTCGCCCTCGATGACCAACAGCGCCGGGGATACCAGATCCCCGTTGTCGATGTCGACCATTCGGTCGGCTCGGATGATGAGCCGACGCCCGCCGCGGTTGCTGTCGTTTGATGCCATTCAGATCACCGGCTCGTCTACGAGGTCCAGATAGGCGGCGCCGGAGTCGGGGACATGGGGCTGTCTCCACGCTTCCACAGGAAACGACACCATGACCACGGAGAAGCACAGCCGCAACAGGCGCCGCTCGGGCTCGGGCAGCTCGCTCAGATCTAAGCGGTCGAGGTGGGCCAGCGCATCGGCCAAGCGGGGGAGGGCGGCGTCGTACAGCGCTTGCATCTGTTCCATGGAGCTGGCCAAGCGCATGGCATAGCGCTCGGGCTCGGAGGCCAGCGACCAGCGCTCGGCGAAGGGTTCCAAGTCGGAGAAGGCAGCCGGCAGCAGTGGGGCCATCATGGGCCCCCGGACGAGACGGTGACCGGCGTCACCCGCCCGGCCTGGTAGGCCTCGACCCGGGCTCGCACCACGGTGTGCAGGTTGCGGCACAGCACCTCCTGGTCGCACAGCGGGAATTCGGTGACGGCCCGGGATTGGAGCATCCGCTGGGTGGCCTCCAAGGTGTTGCCGTCTTGTAGGGAGTACTCCTTGAACGTCACTGCGGCCAGCTCCTGGCGGAGGCGGTCGGTGGCGTTCTTCGGCGGGGCGAAGTACAGCCGTCCCTCGAAGCGGTGCCGGTCGAAGCTCAAGGGCCAGTAGTTGTAGGTCAGGTACCAGCCCGGTTCCCAGACCAGCACCACGAAGTTGGGGAAGACCTGGAACGAATCGCCGCCCCACGACTTGTGCCGGGCCGGGTTCAGCGCGGGGGGCAGGTTGGAAAGGTCGATATCGGGCTTGTCCCACGGGCCGAACAGGCCGCTGCGAAGGATCCGCTCGATGGGCTTGACCATATTGGGATCTTTGGGCGGGGACATGCCCCCCCACGTCGACACCATGCTGTGGCCGCTGTCTCCGTAGATCTCATAGTGCAAAGCCTCGAACCCGAATTGGGCCAACTTGGCGGCCTCATCGGCCACCGCCTGGCGCATGTGGAGGATGGGGGCGTGGTAGAACTCGGCGAATGCGTCGATGAACAGCTTCCAGTTGGCATTGACGTCGGCCCGGTAGCCGAACGAGTGGGTCATCTCTGCGAAGGGATAGCCGGCCAGGCCGGCGCCCATTTCGCCCAAGAACTGGGCCAGTGTTTGAGGCGGCTGGGCGGCGAGGTTCACGAAGATGAATCCCTCCCAGGTGTCCACATGGACCGACACCAGCGGGTAGGCGGCCTTGTCGAGGTGGAAGAACTCGTCCTCCTGCTGGACGAAGGTCAGATCACCGCTCAGCCCGTAGCGCCAACCGTGATATTTGCAGGTGAACTGCCGGCAGTCGCCGCTTACCTCTTCGCCGGGATAATCGGTCCATACCAGCTTGTTGCCCCGGTGGCGGCAGATGTTGTGAAAGGCCCTGATCTGATCGTCGCGCCCTCGGACCAGGATCAGCGAGGTGTTGGCCACCTCGAGTTCCCTGGTGAAATAGCTTCCCGGCCGCGGCAGCTGCTCCACCCGGCCCACGTTCAGCCAGCACTGCTTGAACACCGCTTCTTTTTCGAGCTTGTAGTAATCGGGTGATATGGAGTCTTCGTAGGAAACCGGGCCGGTGTCGAGGTGGGGATAGTGCTCAGTCCAGCTTCCCGCGGCGGGTTTGGGGAAATGCGCCATGTGTCTCCCGGGTTCTTGTGGGTCTCCGGCGTTGGCGGCGTCGGCCGACGACGGGCTGGGCGGTGCTTCGGGGCAAGGGAATTCTACTGCACCGGGAAACCCGGAACATGGCCCTGCCTGCGCTATCCCGTTGGAAAGCGGTGGTCTTGGAGTTCGGGATCGAGTTCTAGCCCGAAGCAGTTGAATGCCACTGCCAAAGTGTCGTAGGCCCCCACAGTGAACAGCAGGTCCATGATTTGGCGAGTGTCGAACTCCTCTGTCAGCTCACTCCAAGTCTGTTCAGACCAGACGCCGTCATGGCGGAGTTGGTCAACTGCTCGGAGGACGAGGGCATCCACCTGCGCCCAGCCGTCAACCGGGCTGGCGGAGATGCGGTCAATCTCTTCAGCGGTGAGGCCCACCGCCAAGGCCACGGGCAGGTGCTGAGCCCACTCGTACTCGCTCCGGCGGAGCCACGCCACCCGCAGCACCACCAGCTCCCGGATCCGCTCGGTGAGCGTGCTGTGGTAGAGAAGGTGGCGATTGAAGGCCAAGAAAGCTCCGGCCAGTTCGGGATAGCGGGCCAGCACCGACAAGGCGTTGTTGGGCCGCCTCACCTGCTGCTTGCGGTCGGCCTTGCGCTGGTCGTAGGCCGAACCGGGGGGCGGGCGCATGGCCTCCATGGCCTCCATGGCCTCAGGCGTCCACTGCGACAATGCCAAGGGGGCGAGTCGGGCCCCCCCACCGGGCGGTCGGGTTCTTCGGCTGGGCCTTCTTCGACGGCGCGCTCAGGTTTTTCGGCCACCGTTTACCCCGATGATCTGGCCGGTGATGTAGGAGGCCTCTTCGGATACCAAAAAGGCGCAGGCTGCCGCGATGTCCTCGGGACGCCCCACCCGGCGGACGGGGGTGAGGGACTCGTGGTGGGCCACCGACTGGCCCAGCTTCCCCTCGGCCTCGGCCTTGCGCAGCATGGGGGTGTCGATGAACTCGGGGGGAATCGTGTTCACGGTGATGCCCGCCGCTCCGAGTTCTTTGGCCATGGCCTGGGTCAGGCCGATCACTCCCGCTTTGGCCGCAACATAGGCGGCCATGTACTCCTGGCCTCCCTGGGCGGCCGACGAGGAGATGTTCACGATGCGGCCCCAACCCTGGTCCACCATAGCCGGCACGATGGCCTGGCAGCAGTGGAAGGTGCCGGTGAGATTCACTGCCAATGTGTCGTCCCACTGTTGGACGGAGATATTGACGAACCGGCGGAACTGGTCCTTGCCGGCGTTGTTGACCAGGATCACCGGCGGTCCGAGGTCGGCGGACACCTCGGCAACTGCGGCGTCCACTCCCGACCGGTCGGCCACGTCCACCGCGTAGCAAAGAGCAGTGCCGCCCGACTCGCTCAGCGCGGCAACGGCATCGGCGCCGGCTACGCCGTCTAGATCGAAGATGGCCACCGCGGCGCCATCAGCGGCCAGCCGGGTTGAGATGGCGAAGCCGATTCCCGATGCGCCCCCGGTGACCACCGCAGTTCGGCCTTTGAGTGCTTCGCTCATGAGAAGGGCTCGTCGCCCACGATGGTGGTGCGATGCATCAGCCGTCCCGAGGCGGCGGTATAGGGCAGCGCGCGGTGCATGGTGCCCCGATTGTCCCAAACCACGAGATCTCCCGCGGCCCAATGGTGCTGGTAGCGGAATCGCTGGTCGGTGGCCCACTCTTCGAGGCGGTAGAGGAGATTGAGGCTCTCGGTGGGGTCCATGTCGACCACATGGTCGGCAGTGGCGCCCAACACCAATGAAGTGCGTCCCGACCGGTGCGTCCACGCCAAGGGCTGCACCTTCGATGGCCGTTTCCTCCAGAACGCCACCTGCTCGTCGGTGGGATCGGGATAAACCAGGCGCTGGGAAGTCTCGAAGCTGTGCAGCACCCGGAGGTGGCGGCATCGATCCTGCTCGTCGGCGGCCAGAGCCTCCCAGGCCGCGTAGGTGTTGCAGAATTGGGTGTCGCCGCCCTCATCGGCTGCCTCCAGGGCGTTGAGCATGGTGGCCTTGTTGGGCACATCGTCGGTTGCCCCGTCGATGTGCCAGAAAAAGGTGCCCCTCAGATACTCCGCGCTCGTCGCCCGCGCCGGATCGAGCGACACGGTGAATATCTCGGGGTGATCGGAACCGGGAATGGGCAGCACCTCCACCTCGCCGAGTTGACGGCTGAAAGCCACTTGCTCGGGGTCGGTGAGGTGCAGATCCCGAAAGACAAGAACGCCGTGCTGCTCCAGGGCGTCGAGAAGCCGCCCCGCGATCTCTGCCTGGGCGAGATCGCGGCCGCTGACGCCGCTGACGCCGGCGCCGATGGTCTCTCCGAGTCGTTCAATGTTCACCGCATCCCCTTGTGCTTCGGCCATCTGCCGTGGCGATTGGATGGTACCCGACCCTGAGATCATGGCGATCAACCCTGCCTTTGTCTGATAGGAACGGGAGCAGCGAAGCTTTGTGCGAGGAGTTGCCGTGCGCATTGGACTTATGGTCGGGCCCGAGCGCCGCCGGTATTCCGCCAAGACAGCCCGCATGATCGAGGCGGCCCAGCAGGCCGAGGCCGGAGGGTTCGCGTCGGTGTGGATTCCCCAGATCCCCGACGAGTTCGACGCCATGACCGCGGCAACGCTGATCGGATCGGCTACCTCGACGGTGGAGGTGGGCACCGCGGTGGTGGTGGCCCAAACCCGCCACCCGGTCGCTTTGTGCCAGCAAGTGCTGTCGGTGCAGCTGGCCTGCGAGGGTCGGTTCACGCTGGGTTTGGGGCCTTCGCACCACTGGATAGTGGAAGACATGCTGGGGTTGTCCTACGACCGGCCCGCGGCGCAGATCCGGTCTTACCTCGACGTGTTGGACCAAGCGCTGGCCGGTCCCGGCCCGGTTCAGGTTGACAATGAGCACTTCCAGATCGACAACCCGCTGGACATCACCGATCAGACGGCCACCCCGGTGCTGTTGGCCGCGCTGGGGCCGGTCATGCTGCGGTTGGCCGGCACCCGCACCGACGGCACCGCGCTGTGGCTGGCCGACGAGCGGGCCATCGGCGAGTTCGTCGCCCCTCGGATCACCGCGGCGGCTGCCGAGGCCGGTCGTCCCCCTCCCCGGATCGTGGCCGGAGTGCCGGTGTGTTTGTGCGCCCCCGGCGAAGTGGATGCCGCCAAGGAGCGGGCTGAGCGGCTCCTGGCCGAGGCCGAGGTCTCTCCCAACTACCAGCGGCTGCTGGACCGGGGCGACGCCCAGGGAGTGTCCGACATCATGGCCGTGGGCGATGAGGCCGCCGTGCTGGCCCGGCTGCGCTCGTTCGCCGACGCCGGGGTCACCGACCTGTCGGTGCGGGTGCTGCCCGTGGGCGACGGCCGCGAAGAACTCATCGCCTCCAGCCATCGGACCCGGGAGTTCCTGGCCTCGTTGACCCCGCAGATCTAGCGGCTCAGGCCGCGGACTGGACCTGGTTGAGGGGGTTCATGCCCGGGCAGCCCTTGGCCCGCTCGGGGATCTCGGCGTAGTCGATGGGGGTGGCCACCTCGGCCTTGGTGGGGCAGAATTGCTCGGCCAGCGGGGCCAGCGCCTCCAGGTCGAACCCGTACACCTCGGCGGCGTTGGTGGTAAGGATTCGGGTGGTCTCTTGCTCGGTGAGGTTGGCGAAGGTGAGTCGCAGATGCTGGCGGGTGTGGGGGTGTGATCCCTCGATGTGGGGATAGTCGGAGCCCCACATGACCCGGTCGATGCCCACCGTGCGGGTGGTCAGTGCTTCTGAGGGCCGCAGAAACGACGCCCCGATGTAGCACTGGCGGGCGAAGTACTCGCGGGGGGTGAGCGACATGTCGGCCACCGCCTGGCTGCCGAACACGCTTTCGGAGCCGTACTTGGAGTACTTCATCCGGTGGAAGAAGCTCTCCAGCTTCTCCAGGGTCTCGGGCACCCAGGCGGTGCCGGTCTCGGTGGTCACGTACTTGAGGGTGGGATAGCGCTCGAACACCCCTGAGAACATCAGGTGCCACAGCGCCCGCTGGGTCCACCAGGTGGCTTCGAGGATGAACATGGCCAACGACGAGGGGAAGTGGTTGCCGTAGTTGGGCGAACCGCCGCCCGCGTGATGGTTCAGCGGCAGTCCGGCGGCCGCGGCGGCCGCCCAGATGGGCTCATAGGACTTGGAGTACAGCGGCTCGAACGGCGAGTCGGGCGGGGCGCCGGGGATCAGCACGCCGCCGGTCAGGCCGTTCTCGGCCGCCCACTCGATCTCTTTGACCGAGCCCTCCACATCGCCCAAAAACACCTGGGCGATGCCGGCTCGGCGTCCGGGGGCCTGGCTCACGAAGTCGGCCACCCACCGGTTGTGGGCCCGCAGCCCGGCCCAGCGGTGCTCGAAGTTGTCGGAGTAGGGAGGGGCTTCGAACGCGGTGGCGGCAGGCGGGGCGAACGGGGGCTGGGTGTTGGGGAACAGCACCTCGGCGATGAAGCCGTCGGCCTCCTGCTCGGCCAGGCGGTCAGACGACGACCAGTTCCGATGGCCCCACACTTCGGGGTCTCCGTCCACCCCCACCTCCATGGGTGAGCGCTCTAAATCGGCGAACATCTCCTTGCGCCGCTCGTTGAAGCCGTCCATGAAGTCGGCCCACTCGTCGAACTCGTCGTGGTAGCGCGACTCCAAGTAGGGCTTGTAGTCCCGCAGATCGGCCCCGCAATGGGTGTCTGCGCTGATGACAATGTGATGGTCCATCGGCTTCCTCGTTGTGGAGCGATCCGGTTGGTGCCTGTCATCTTAGGTTTGGACGAGTGATCCCCACCTAGCGCAACTAGTCCACTGACCCCCGCGGGAGAATCCATTCGCACTTTTGCCCGGTTGCCGTGGCTATGAAGTCGAAGTCGGAGTCGTAGTGAAGCAAAGTGAGCTGCTCCAGTTCGGCGGCGGCCGCGATAAGCAGGTCGGGGATCTTGCGTCCTTTTGGGCTTTGCTCAGCCAGTAACCGCTGTGTTTGGCGCGCTCGGCGCATGTGCTCGGCGGTTGTCTCAACAAGTCCCAGTTCCGAAAGGCTGTCGGCGAACTGGTCCCACTCATTGGCGTTTCGGGCGGAGAAGCCGATTTCCAGGTCGGTGATGCCGGCCCGAGCGGCGCGGCCGGCAAGAGCCAGCGGCTCTACTACCTCTCGAATGGGGGGTTGAGAGAGTCGGGTCAGAACGCTTGTGTCAAGAAGATGGGTCAGCGCCACGCGTGCTCACGGTCTTCAAACACGGCATCAGCGAGCACGTCGAGCGCTTCGGTGACTCGCGGAGCGCGGGGGAGGCTTGCGGCTTCAAGTGCTGCGTTGACTGTTGCCTTGATGGTGTCGGTTCCCAATTCTGCACGAGCAGCGGAAAGAGCCTTCTCATCAATGTCAATCAAGTGTTTCCCCACGAAAAAAGGTATATATATGCATTCGATGACGTATATACCACTTCTTTCCAAGCAACTAGCGCCTCACGTCGATGACCACCCGGCCGCGGATGGTGCCGGCCAAGATGTCGGCGGCGGCGGCGGGGACTTCGGATAGGCCGATGGTGGAGGTCATGGCGTCGAGTTTGGCGGTGTCGAGGTCGCGGGCCAGGCGGTTCCAGGCTTGGGCCCGGCGCTGGGCGGGCTCGTAGACGCAGTTGATGCCGGCCAGGGTTACCGCCCGCAGGATGAATGGGGCCACCGAGCTGGGGAAGTCCATGCCCTGGGCCAGACCGCAGGCGGCCACGCATCCGTGGGACTGGGTCTGGGAGATGATGTTGGCCAAGGTGTGGCTGCCCACGGTGTCGACGCCTCCGGCGAAACGGGCTTTGCCCAAAGGCCGGGCCGGGCCGGAGAGCTCGTCACGGTGGATCAACTCGGACGCGCCCAGCCCTCGCAGGTAGTCGCCTTCGGACTCGATGCGGCCGCTGGAGGCCACCACCTCGTAGCCCAGTTCGGCCAGCACGGCGACGGCCACGCTGCCCACTCCGCCGGCGGCGCCGGTGACCACCACTGGGCCGGAATCGGGGGTGATGTCGTGCTCCTCTAGGGCCAGCACGCACAGCATGGCGGTGTAGCCCGCGGTGCCCACGGCCATGGCCTGATGGGTGGTGTAGGCATCGGGGAGGGGGGTGAGCCAGCCGCCGTCCAGGGCTGCCTTGGTGGCCATGCCCCCCCAGTACGACTCGCCCAGATCCCAGCCGTTCACGATCACCCCGTCGCCCGGCGACCACACCGGGTCGTCGCTGCTCGCCACTGCGCCGGCCAGATCGACGCCGGGAACCATCGGCCAGCTGCGCACGATGGGAGCACCGTTCACGATGGCCAGGCCGTCTTTGTAGTTGAGCGTGGAGTAATCCACGTCCACGATCACCGGCCGATCGGGCAGTTCGGCATCGTCGAGTTCGGTAATGGCGTGGGAGCGATTGCCGTCGTCGTCTTGGCTAAGGAGTAGGGCCTTGAACATCCCGCCAGCCTGTCAGACGTGTCGCTGGTTGCTCCATCCGGCGGGCGCCCTGAGCCGGGCCACCCCCCACCACAACCCATTTTGCGGCCCCCCGATGCCCGCCTACCCGAGAACTCCGGCGGAGTGAAGGCGGTCTATTTCTTCTTGGGTTAGGCCGGCAATGCTTTTGAGGACTGAATGGGTGCTGGCGCCGAGGGTTTCGGCGGGGGATTGGTCGGTATTGGAGCGGGAGAATTTGATGGGGAAGGCAGGGCCTAGCCGGTTGGTGGGCCCGTCGGATTGGGGATGGCGGAGGGGGACCAAGGCCTGTCGGTGTTGGATCTGGGGATCGTCGCCGGCGGCGTAGGCCGAGGCCACCGCGCCAGCCGGTACTCGGATCTTGTGCAGTCGGGCAACCAGCTCGTCAGTGGTTTGCTGCGCCATCCACGCCGCTACCCCTTCGCAGATCTCCGCCCGATTGGATGCTCGAACAGGGATATTGGGTCCCAATTCGAACAGGTCGGGGCGACCCATTTCCTCCGTCAGTCGCTCGAATTGGGCATCTGAGGTGATTACCAGAGTCACCCAGCCGTCTTGGGATTCAAAGGTGTCCAAGATGCCCCGGGGGTCGCCGTTGCCGATGCGGTCGGGCATGCCCCGCTCTCGGTACAGGTCCAAAGGCTCGTCCCACAGCATGGTGACCAGGCTGTCGAGCATGGCCACGTCGATGTACTGCCCCTTGCCATCGATGTCCCGTTGGCGCAATGCCGCTACTACGCCGAGGGCGCACAACGCGGCGGGGAACTGGTCGCCAACGGTGGCCCCGGCCTTGATGGGCGGACCATCGGGGAACCCAGACTTGGCCATCAGCCCCGAACGCCCTTGGATGATGAGGTCCATGGAGGCCAGATCGGCGTCGGGCCCATCTGGCCCGTACCCGGTAATGGAAGCATGAATCAGCCGGGGGTTCAGCGCCGACAACGTCTCATACCCCACCCCCAGCGAGTCCATGACCCCAGGCCGGAAGTTGTCCACCAAAACGTCAACATTGGCCGCCAGCCGCCGAAACGCATCCGCCCCTTCGGGACGCCCCAAATCCAGCACCACGCTCCGCTTCCCCCGTCCCTTGCGCAGATAGCTGATCCCGATGTCATCAGGCCCCATAGCCTCCGACTGCTCACCCTCAGCTCCCACCCACGGCGGAATCCGCCAAGTCACATCCCCACCCGGCGGATCAACCCGAATCACCTCCGCCCCCAGCGAAGCCAAAAACCAAGTACAAACCGGCCCCGAAACCACCCGAGTCAAGTCAACAACCCGAACCCCCTCCAGAGGTTTCACGTCTCTTCACCTACGGTTTGCCACAGTCGATCCACTGGCAGGCACATGAGTCGGTCATCTGGTCGCGATGGGTATTTGCCCAAGTGGAGCATGACGCCAGCAATGAAGCGGTCTCCCACAGCATCTCGAAGTGTCCTCAATCCGCTCAGGTGTTTGCTCTTGACATTGCCAGCCTTGACTTCGAAGGCAACCACCATGCCGTCTCGGCGCTCGACCACGAGATCCACTTCCACGCCGTCATGGGTACGCCAGTGGCCGATCTCAGCTATTTTGTCCATCCACGATGCCTGTTTGATGATCTCACCCACCACAAAGGTCTCCAGCAGATGGCCGAACTGCTCTTGATCAGTGGGGTTGCTCGACAGCAGTTTGGTGTCCGATAGGCCCATAATGTGAGCAGCCAACCCAGCATCGACCGCATGCAGTTTGGGCTTTGCTGTTGCCCGGGCTCGTAGCGTGGTTCCCCATGCGGGGAGACGATGCACCAAGTACACCGCTTCGAGGAGCTTGGCGTAGCCCTCAGCTGTGCTGGGCTTCAGATTGGTGGCCTGTCCAACTTTGGTGATGTTGAGCACCTGAGCAGTCTGGGCCATCAGTTGGCTCAAGAGCCGAGGCAGTGCTTCTCTTTGGCGAATGTTGGCCAGTGCTCGAACGTCGCGTTCAAGTGCGAGTTCTACGTAGTTGTCGAACCAGCGGCCGCGGGTGCCGCCGGTTAGCTCGAGTGCCAGAGGGAGGCCGCCGCCCACGATGCTCTGGATGTAGTCCTCGCGAGTCGTCGCGGACCAAGTACTCGTGACCACGCGTGCAGGGTCTCTGAACAAAGTTTCCAACAGATTTTCGTGGTGGCCGATTAACTCCCCTTGTGAGAATGGGTACACGGTGAGACGGTACAGCCGGCCGGTGAGTGCCTCTGCCATCTGGGGCAGGGCTTCATGGCGAGTGGAGCCGGTGATGACGAACTGGCCGGAGGATCCGTTGCGGTTTAGTTCTGCCTTTATTGCACTGAGCAGCTCGGGAACGTGCTGGTACTCGTCGATGAACACCGGTCGGGGTCCCTGCACGAAGAGGGAAGGATCGTCGGCAACCGCTGTCCGCGTAGCCAGGTCGTCGAGATCGATGATGTCCGCTTCGGCGCCAACCGCGAGCGATCGCAGGATGGTTGACTTCCCGACTGATCGGGGCCCCAGCAGTGCTACCACTGGTATCTCCCCCATCATTTGGGTGGCGATGTCTTCGATTCGGCGGCGGATGAGTGGCAAGGATGACCTCCAGAATGGTGGCAAAATACCAGATCAGAAGTTGTTCTGGGGAATCCGAGGGGTTTTTCTCGGGAAATCCGAGTGAGAAATCCTGGGGAATCCGAGGGGTTTTTCTCGGGAAATCCGAGTGAGAAATCCTGGGGAATCCGAGAGGTTGAGTGGTCGTATCGTACTGAGTGTCCGGTGCCGACTAGACATTTAGCTCGTGGCCAAACACCCCTTCCACGATGTCGCCATCGTCGGCATCGCCAATTCCGAGCAGGCCCGTGTCCTCGACGGCCACGACTCCACGACCATTACCTTCCAGGCCGTCCACCGGGTACTGGCCGACTCCGGTCTGTCCCCGTCGGACATCGACGGCGTCGCCGCCGGACCATTCTCGGGACCGCTCACCTACTACATGCGCAACGGCCCGTCATGGCGAAACCATATGGCCCCGTCCATCCCCATAATTCTGGACGCCGCCTCGGCCATCGCCACCGGCCAGTGCCACACCGTGCTGGTGGCCCACGGGTCGGCCGGCGTCTACACCGAGCGGGCCTCCACCGCCCCGTGGACCCGGCCGGCCAACGAGTTCGTGGTGGCCTACGGCATGTTCACCGCGGCTGAGTTCGCCCTCATCGCCCGGCGCCACATGCACATGCACGGCACCACCCCCGAGCAGCTGGCCACGGTGGCCGCCACCGTCCGCAACAACGGCCACGTCCACCCCGATGCGGTGTACCACGGGCGGGGGCCGTTCACCCCCGACGACATCTTGGCGTCGCGCATGGTGGCCGACCCGTTCCACCTGCTCGACTGCGCCATGACATCAGAGGGGGCGTGCGCGCTGATCCTCACCACCCGGGCGCGGGCCCAGGATCTGCCCACCAAGCCGGTGTACATCCTGGGCGGGGCGTGCGACAGCTTCGGCCCCTCCTACCAGCATCCCCCGGCCTGGGATCTGGCCGGTCCCAGCGGCCGGAACAACGGCTACACCGGCCGGTGGGCGGCCCAGAAGTCGTTCGCCATGGGCGAGCTCGGCCCCACCGATGTGGATGTGTGCGAGTTCTACGACCCGTTCTCGTTCGAGATCATCCGCCAGTTCGAGGCCTACGGGTTCTGTGAGGAGGGCGAGGGCGGCGAGTTCATCATGGACGGCCGCATCGGCCCCGGCGGCCAGTTCCCGGTGACCACCGACGGGGGAACCATGTCGTTCAGCCACGGCGGTGCCGCGGTGCAACAACTCCAGCGGGTCATTCGCGGCGTGGAGCAGCTCCGGGGAACGTGTGCAACGGCCCAAGTGCCCGACGCCCAGGTGGCCATGTGCTCAAATGGAGGTGCCGGCGCCCTGTTCACCGATGTGATGCTGCTGGGGACGCAGACCCCATGAGCGAGATGCTGCAACCCCAGTCGCCCGGCATCCCCCTGCCGGTGCCCACCCTGTTCTCCCGGCCCTACTGGGACGGCTGCCAAGTCGGCGAGCTCCGCTACCAGCGGTGCTTGGATTGCGGCGTCATCACCATGGACCCGGCCCCGGCCTGCTCGGGCTGCTTCTCGGCCAACCTCGACTGGGAGGTCAGCACCGGGCAGGGCGAGGTGTACTCCTGGACCACGGTATGGCGCCCCCAAACCCCGGCATTCACCGTGCCCTATGTGGCGGTGATCGTGACGCTGGACGAGGGATTTTGGCTCTTGGCCAACCTCATCAACTGCCCGGTCGACGCCGTGTATGTCGGCATGCGGGTGAAAACCACGTTCGTGGAGATGAGCGACGAGATAACCCTGCCCTACTTCGAGCCGGTTGACTAGCTAGAGGGTTCCAAGTAGACATGCGTGGCGGCAGGGACGGTGGCGCGCAGGCGAGCCTCCACCGCGGCCACAGCCGCTGGCATCTGGTCGCCGGATAAGTCGTCGGCAAAGTCCACTTCGGCGGCTACCAGCAGTTCTTCGGGGCCGAGGTGCTGGGTCCGCAGGTCTACCACCCGGTCGATCTCGGGTGAGTCATCCAACGCAGCCCGCAGCCGCTCCCGGTCTTCTTTGGTGGCGCTCTCACCGATCAGCAGGCTCTTCATCTCGATGGCCAACACGACGGCGATGATCCCCAAGAGCACGCCGATCACCAGGGTGCCAACACCGTCCCAGCGGGGTTCTCCGGTGACCTCGGCCAGCACCACGGCAATGAGGGCGAACACCAAGCCGAACATCGCGCCCAGGTCTTCCAGCAATACCACCGGCAATTCGGGGGTGCGAGAGCGGCGGATGAACGTGCCCCACGAGAGCTTGCCCCTCACCTTGTTGGACTCCACGATGGCGGTGCGGAACGACATTGACTCCACCACGATGCCGAAGATCAGGATCCCGATGGCCACCCACAGCGATTCCAGCTCGTGGGGATGGCGCACCTTTTCGATCCCCTCGTTGATGGCGAACAGCGCGCCCAGGGTGAACAGGATGATGGCCACCACGAACGACCAGAAGTACCGCTCGCGGCCGTAGCCGAACGGGTGGCGGGGGGTGGGGTCGCGCTTGGACAGTCGGCCGCCCAGCAGCAGCAGGGCCTGGTTGCCGGTGTCGGCACAAGAGTGGACGCTCTCGGCCAGCATGGAGGCCGAGCGGGTTACGGCGAAGCCCGCGAACTTGGCGATGGCGATGGCCAAGTTGGCGAACAGAGCGGCCAATACGGCTTTGGTGCTGCCTCCTGCGGCCATGCCCCAATGGGTAGCACACCTCGGGCGGGTAATCTCGTGTTGTGTTCAGCATTGAGACCGACGGACCAGTTGCCCGCATCACTCTGGCCAACCCGAAGCGGCGCAACGCGCTGAGTCTGGAGTTGATGGAGGCCCTCGTCGAGGCGCTCCACAAGCTGGGGGAGCGGACCGACGTCGCCGTGATCGTGATGGCGGCCGAGGGCCCGGCGTTTTCCGCGGGCCACGACCTGTCGGAGATGATCGACCGGGACGCCCAGTTCTACGACGACTTGTTCGAGGTGTGCACCGAGCTGATGAATGCCGTCCACACCGTGCCCCAGCCGGTGATCGCCGAGGTGGCCGGGGTGGCCACCGCGGCCGGATGCCAGCTTGTGGCGGCTTGCGACTTGGCGGTGGCGTCTTCTGAGGCCACCTTCGCCACCCCTGGCGTGCGCATCGGGCTGTTCTGCTCCACGCCGATGGTGCCCATCTCCCGGGCGGTGGGCCGAAAGCGGGCCATGGAGATGCTGCTCACCGGCGACCCCGTCGATGCGTCCACAGCTGCT
This sequence comes from Candidatus Poriferisocius sp., assembly GCF_965208475.1. Lineage (GTDB taxonomy): Bacteria > Actinomycetota > Acidimicrobiia > Acidimicrobiales > Bin134 > Poriferisocius. The sequence continues at coordinate 3,404,165 of NZ_OZ242338.1, forward strand.
GATTGGGGCTTGGTGAACCGAGTGGTGCCTCCCGATGAGCTGCGGGCCACGGTCGACGAACTGGCCGGCCGGATCACCCGGTTCAGCGACCACACCATCGCCATCGGCAAGCAGGCGTTCTACCGCCAACTCGACTGCGGCGAGCCCGAGGCTTACGAACTGACTAGAGAGGTGATGGCGGCCAACGCGGCCAGCACCGACGCCCAAGAGGGCATCGACGCCTTCTTGGCCAAGCGCTCCCCCTCGTGGTCGGGCCGCCAAGGGCAGTAGTTTCCCGCCCATGGGAACCGTATTTGCCACTGTTGACGACCTGCCCGCCGCCGTCGGCCAGCACTTGGGCTACAGCGACTGGATGGAGATCACCCAGGAGCGGGTGAACCAGTTCGCCGACGCCACCGGCGACCACCAGTGGATCCACATCGACCCCGAGCGGGCCGCCGCCGAGAGCCCCTACGGCACCACCATCGCCCACGGCTATCTCACGCTGTCGCTCACCAACATGTTCCTGCCCAGCCTGATCACCGTGGAGCAACTGTCGATGGGCATCAACTACGGCGTCAACAAGGTGCGGTTCCCCGCCCCCGTCCCGGTGGGATCGCGCATCAGGGTGGGCGCCGAGCTCAGCTCAGCAGACGAGATCGCCGGCGGCGTGCAAGCCGTCATCACAATCACCGTGGAAGTGGAAGGCAGCCCCAAGCCCGCCTGCGTAGTAGAGAGCCTCACCCGCTACCTCCGCTGAGGATAAGGCCACCTCCGGGACTTGTCTTCACAGGACACCGCAGTTTCTCCACGGTCGAATTGTCGCTGGTGCTGGGTAACTTGGCCGTAATGTTGACTGGTATCGAGACAGTCTGGGACGACTTAGAGGCCATTCGGCGTGCCGCCGTGGCTGAGATCCATCCGGAGTGCCGCAAGGATCTTGGTCAGGTGCTCACACCTGTTCCTGTTGCTCGGCTGCTAGCGGAGATGGTCTCCGATTGGCGTGGCGATGTGGAGTTGGTTGATGCCGGTGCGGGTGCAGGCACGCTCGGTGCTGTCGCTGCAATCAGCGCTCTCTCTAGTGTCGGGCGGCCGGCGTCTATGCGTGTCTTGGCCTGGGAGGTGGATCCAGAGTTAGCCGTAAAGTCAAAGCAGACACTCGCCCTCGTTTCTGAGCGGTTCGACGAAGCTGGCATTCCATTTGAGTTCGAAGTGCTGACTGAGGACTTCCTTCATGGGGCCGTGCAGAGGTCAACTGGCTTGTCATCTCAAGAGGCAACGGCCACTCATGCAATTCTCAATCCTCCCTATGCCAAGCTCTCTTCGACTTCGAACGAGCGAATGCTGGCCGAACGGCTAGGAGCGCCGGTGCCGAACCTATACGCCGCATTCATGCTTGCTGCATCAGCTTTGCTCACGGGTGGTGGTGAGATGGTTGCGATTACCCCGCGGAGCTTCTGCAACGGCCCCTACTTCAAGCGGTTCCGGAGGGCCTTGCTTGGCCAGAACGGGTTGTGTTCGATCCGGGTTTTCGAGAGCAGGATGCGTGCATTTGCAGATCAGGACGTGCTTCAGGAGAACGCCATCACTCATTTGGTAAGAGGCCGAGTGCAGCCAGAGAAAGTTCGAGTACAGGTGGGCGACCCTGGTGGACCAGTAGCCGAAAGAGACGTTCCATCGGAGGAGGTTGTATTTCCGGCAGATCGCGATGTGGTCATCCATGTCGCTGAATCTGAGAGCGCAGCCAATGCAGCAGCCCTCATGCACGAACTTCCTGCGACGCTTGAAACAATTGGGGTGGATGCGTCGACGGGCCCGGTAGTGGATTTTCGAGCGCGCCGGTGGTTGCAAGCCGAACACGAGCCCGGATCGGTCCCATTGTTGTACCCCTCGTCGGTGGACGCGGGCGGTGTCTCTTGGCCGGGCTCTGGCAATAGGCCGATCGCCATCGAGGATGTGGGGGCGACTGCATCTCTCTTGACGCCGCGTGGTAACTACGTGCTCGTCAAGCGTTTCAGCAGCAAGGAGGAGCGCCGCCGGATTGTTGCCGGCCCCTTGTTGGCTGATGCGTTTCCGGAGTGCCCAAGATTCGGGATCGAGAACCATGTCAACTATTTACACAGGCATGGGCGACCTCTTAGTCGCCAGCTAGCAATCGGGCTCGCTGCTTTCCTCAATCACGAACTGGTTGATGTCTATTTCCGGTCATTCAGCGGGCATACCCAGGTGAATGCGACTGACCTGCGCCGCCTCCGTATTCCCGACCGGGCCGCTCTTGAAGAATTTGGCTCTGCCCCATGCCCCCACGAAGCCTGCGACGAGTGGATTCACAGCTTTGGGCTGGCTGTTGGCGTCAGCGGTATAGGGGAGGTTGACCATGTTGGCCAAACCTCTGCCGTACGCTAGCCATTTTCCCGGTACGCCAGTGTTCTTCAAACTCTTCGAATGACCTGAATTGATCGGTTGAGTAGTAAGCGGCGGTCTTGGTTTCTCGTGGGCGAGTCCGGCTGGTCTGGTAGCTGTCGCTGAAGCTGAACGGATCTATCCACCAAAGACCGACTGCCTCGAATCGAGTTGTGGGTGGTTCGGCTCGGTCGATGACCTGAGCATGGAAGAGATAGACGACGATCCCCTCCGCATCAGCTACCTCGCTGATGTCGTCGCAGTCGCCATGATCGAGTTGAAATGTACCCATCTTGGCTCCCACCGGAGCCCATCCTCCGAGATGGCTACGACCTGTCTTGAGCTCAATACCGGCGATGGGAACGCCCTCTTCAAGGATCATGAAATCGATGCTCGGCGTCTTTCGCTCCAAGATCTGCGCGTCATGCGCCCGCAATACAGGCTGGTCTAGTCGTTCCAACTCAACAAGCGACCGTCGGAATGCCTCCTCAAACCGTGCAGCCACGTACTGTTCTGCGGCGATGCTTCTCCCTATCGAACGGGCCACACGCTCGCAGTTCCCGCACAGAAGCCACTGCGCTAGGTGGAGGTCGGTGGCGACTTGAGTGCAGTTCTGGCAGCTGCCCGATAAGACCGATGCATCGAACACCGGCGGCTCCCCTCGAAAGGCGCCCACCGTCCATTCAGCCACACACGACTCACAGAGATGAAACGAGCAGAGCCGCACATCCCAAGCCGCTCGCCCCTCCCTAACGCACTCATACGGTGATAGTGGATCCTCTGCAAGGGCTAGCCCCACTCGCTCCAGAGCAGTTTCGATCTTGTCGATGCTCTTGCTGCCCACACCAGAAATCGACCTCAATTCCCTCTGATTCCATGAGGCAAGTTCTTTCGCTGTCTTGATTCCCGCGTTTTCAAGCCGCCCCGTCAGTGCTTTTCCTAGTCCGAGACTGTGAACAAATGGCACGACGACACGCTACATTTATTTGCCGCGCATCCAACACGCTATGGTCCGCAACGCAGAGCACAGGCGGGGCAACCTGCGCCAGAAGAATTTACTGGTGCAGCGGTTCACCCCAGGGGAGAGCCAGAGGGGAATCGAGCTATGGACATTTCGATCTTTGGGCTAGATCTGAGCCGGGCCGCGGCGGCTGAGACTTAGTTTGACGCGATTCGAGCCCAGATTCAACGGGCCAGCCGGGAGGGATTCAGCGGATACTGGCTCCCGCAGGCCACCGGCTTGGACGCCTTGACCACTTTGGCGGTGGCTGGATCTGGGGTTGACATGCGCCTCGGTGTGGCGGTGATTCCGGTCTATACGCGCCATCCCGTTGCGATGGCCCAGCAAGCCCTAACCGTCAACCAGGCCTTACAGGAAAATCTGACCCTTTGAGTGGGCGCCTCCCACCGCTGCGACCGGCACTATCGTGAACGTGGTCTGCGGAGAAGCCGCCGCCGTATCCAAAGAGCCAACGCGCAACTAGTGGTTCGTCGCTGATTTAGTTGGGGCGGCTATTGTGGTGGTGTGAGTAGAGCGTTGGTGTTGTCGGAGGGTGATCGCGGGGCGTTGGAGCGGATTGCGGGGTCGGGTTCGGAGCCGCATCGGCGGGTGGTGAGGGCCGGGGCGCTTTTGGCTCTGGCCGATGGGGGGTCGGTGCGGTCGGTGGCCAGGGATATGGGCTTTCACCAGGACACGGTGAGGAGTTGGCGGGACCGGTTTTTGGAGTCGGGTCCCGGCGGGGTGGGCGCGGTGGCGCCCGGTCGGGGCCGCAAGCCCGGGGTTCCGGCCGCTGTGGTGGCAGCGATCGTGGCCGACACGCTCTTCGAGGAGCCCCCCGACGGTTCCGCGTTCTGGTCGACGCGGTCGATGGCGGCCCGCCACGGCGTGGGCAAAGACACCGTGGCGCGCATCTGGAGGGCCCGTGGCCTGCGCCCGTGGCGCTCAGACGTGTTCAAGCTGTCGCGGGACCCCTGCTTCGAGGCCAAGCTCGTCGACGTGGTGGGCCTGTACCTGGACCCGCCCGAGGCCGCCGCGGTGTTCGCTTTCGACGAGAAGACCCAGGTCCAGGCCATAGACCGCACCCAGCCGTCTTTGCCCATGGTCCCGGGCCGGGCCCGCACCCTCACCCACGACTACAAACGCCACGGCACCCTCGACCTGTTCGCCGCCCTCAACGTCGCGACCGGCGAGGTGCTCCACCAGACCCGAAAGCGCCACACCGGAGCCGACGTGCTCGCGTTCTTCAAATGGATCGACCTGCACACGCCGCGCCACCTCGACGTCCACATCGTCTTGGACAACCTGTCGGCCCACAAGTCCGAACCCGTGCGCGACTGGCTCGCCAGCCCCAAACGGGCCCGCTGGCACCTGCACTTCACACCCACCAGCGCATCATGGGCCAACCTCGTCGAGGGCTGGTTCTCCATACTCGCCCGCAAAGCCCTCAAAGGCCGCACCCACACATCAGTCGCCGACCTCGCCGACACCATCGACACCTGGACATCGCACTGGAACCAAAACCCCAAACCCCTCAAATGGACCAAGCCCGCCAACCACATCACCGCCAAAACCCGCCGAGCACAAACCGCCCTAACCAAATCCGCGACACACCACTAGGCAGTCAGCGGCGAGTCGTTCCGCACCAGCCCCGCCCCTGGTTTCTTGGTCAGGCGGTCAGGCCGCCGTCTACCCGCAGCACGCATCCCGTCATGGCACTGGGGCCGGGGCCGCACAGAAAGCGGACCGCTTCGGCAACCTCGCCGGCCGTTCCCATCCGGCGCAGCGCGGTGTTGGCCCGTATCTGCTTGCGGTCAGCCCCGCCGGCGAGGCCACCGCCGCCCTCTTCGATGTACCCCGGCGCCACCCCGTTCACGAGCACATCATGGGGCCCGAACTCCACAGCCAACGACCGCACCAACCCTTCCATACCGGCAGCAGAAGCGCAGAGGGCAGCTTGTTGCGGGCAGCCCACCAGCGACGCCGCAGAGCCCACCACAACCACCCGGCCGTAGCTGTACGCCCGCATCTCGGGAAGAAACTGCTGAATGAGCCGGAACGTTGCTGAGAGGCTGGCATCCACCACGCCGTTCCATTCCTCTTGGCCCAAGTCTTGCGCCGGTGCCGCTGTGGAGGCCGAGAAATTGGCCACAACGCAAAGCGGCGGCCCGAATCGTTCCGTGCTCGTTGCCTGGAAGCTGTTCAGGGAACTCGAATCGAGCGCATCGAGCTCGAACGCCGCCGCTAGGTGCCCGGCATCGGCCAGTTCCCTCTCAAGCTCGGCGCTGGCAGAGCCGCCCGCCTGGTGCCCAAACGACACCGGATGACCTGCCGCGGCCAGCGACCGCACGATAGCGGCGCCAATCTCGTCAGATCCGCGAGCCACCACCGCCGGGGCTTGCGATGCGGGCCGCGCCTTCATCCCGCCTTGATGATCCGCTTCCGGGAGATGCCCGAGTAGCGGATCATGTTGAAGATGCCCGCGTTGGGCAGTGACTCCACAAACAGTGCATCGTCGTCGAAGGACTTCACGGTGGACAGCAGGTCGAAGGGCTCCTCGACGTTGCGGGCCAATCGGTCCCAGAGCGATCCGGGGTGAACAGGGCCGGGATCGTCGGTGAAGCAGTCGTAGAATTCGACGGCGCCGGTATCGCCGCGGTCCATTATCTCGAGATCGCCCATGGCCTTTTTGAGCTCGTCGGCCACACCGGCCATCAGCGGGCAATGGCTGGCAAAGTCGATGGGCAGCCGTACCACGTTGGCGTGCAGTTCCTCGGTGAGAGTGCGCTCCACGTCCTCGCGCGCTTCCAGGCGGCATCCCAGCGTTACCGAGCTCCGGGTCATCACGCCAGATACCCAGCACCCGTCAATCTCGGCCACCGCGGCGGCGGTCTCGTCCGGCGCTGGTCCAACCACTGAAAGCATTCGCCCCTCGCCGTGGCGAGCACTGGCCTCAGCGATCAGGTCGCCTCGGATCATCAGCAATCGGCACGCATCCTCGATCCATATGGCACCCATCAGCGCCGCCGCGGCCCACACCCCGCTCGACTGGCCGATCACGGCCATGGGCCGAGCTCCCCGGTAGCGCTGGCGGGTGCAGGCATAGGTAAGGGCCGCCACGCTGGTCTGGTACGGGCCAGGCTCGGACCCCACCTCGCCCTTGGCGAGCCGGTCCACGAAGTCGATGCCCAAAAAGCTGCTGATCCGCCTCAAGTAGCTGGTGTCCAGCAAGGGGGTGTCTCGCATGTTGCCCATGTCGATCCCCCCGCCGGGGAACAACACGACCTCCCGGGGGCTGGTCCCGTCTGTTGCCGCCTCAGCGGGACGGGTGGCCGCGCTCACAGGCCCTCGACGATCATGGTCTGCACCTGCGAACAGGTGCCGGCCAGTTCTGTTAGCCCACCAAACTCCTCCGACCGCATCCACGCTCGAGCTTGGCCCACATGGTCGAACGCCACGACCACCACCCGGTCGGGCAGAGCCTCGCCGGTCACCGTTTCAATGCTTCCCCCCTTGGCCAGATGTCGGCCACCGTGGTCCACCGCGGTGTCGGCCAGGGCCATTATGCGGTCGAGGTTCTGGGTGAACGCGCCAGCGTCGGTGGCGGTGAGGCTGACGCTTGCGATTATCGACATCGATGCCTCCTTTTGCGATGTTCTTCGATGAGGTCTAAGAGAGAATAGGCGAAACATCGGACAGAACCCGTTGTCTACCAGCAGCAGAGCCAGGACTATGCCGGTCTGGTGCTGTTCGATCCGCCCATAACCCTGACCGGAGACGGCGGCGAGGAGATGGACGAGATGTGTCGGCGCCAAGCGAGGCGGGCCCGCCGCCGCAAGCGGCATTTCGAACGCCCGCTGGGCAAACCATGACTGAGCAGGCACGGTGCGGGCAGAATACCGTTGGCGTTCTTGAGCAGCAAGGAGAGCGGTCATGGGTGAGTTCGTCAGGATTGAGACCGGGGCGGCCAAGGGTGTGGCAACGCTGAGGTTGGACCGTCCCAAGGCAAATGCCCTGAATGCGCAGTTAATGGCCGAGTTGCGCGAGGCGGTGGACGAGCTGTCTGGGCGGACCGACATACGGGCGGTGGTCATCTGGGGCGGGCCGAGGGTGTTTGCCGCCGGCGCCGATATCAGTGAGTTCTCCGGCATGGGCGTTGACGGCGCCCGCGAATTGGCCCAAAGGTTCAACGCCGCGTTCAGGGCGGTTGAGCTGCTGCCCCAGATAACGATTTGCGCCGTGAACGGCTACGCCCTGGGAGGGGGGTGCGAGCTGGCCATGGCCGCGGAGTTCCGCCTGATTGGCGAGGGAGCGGTCTTGGGCCAGCCCGAGATAAAACTGGGGATCATTCCCGGTGGAGGCGGCACCCAGAGGCTGAGTCGCCTGGTGGGCATCACCCGGGCCAAGGAGCTGATCTACAGCGGGCGCAACGTGTGGGCCGACGAGGCGGTGTCGATCGGGCTGGCGTCGGGCGCTTACCCCGACGACGATGTGTACGACGAGGCGATTAAGCTGGCCGCCCGCTATTGCGAGGGGCCGGCCGCTGTCTCCTTGGCCAAGAAGGCCATTCTCGACGGCTACTCCTTGCCGCTGGATGATGCGCTGGAAGTGGAGATCGAGGCGTTCGCCGCCTGTTTCGACACCGAGGATGCCCGAATCGGTGTGGCGAGCTTCCTCGACAAGGGCCCCGGCAGAGCCACTTTTACCGGCCAGTAGCCCTCTGGCTATTCTGGCTTCATGTGCGCGGGGATCATCGGGATTCTGGGCAGCGGCAAGTGGGGTCTGGAACGGATGAAGACCGGAAAAGAGCTGCTATGAGCCACACCAGGCGCGGTTGCCCGGCGGGCCGTTAGAGCAAGCTGGCGATGGCGAAGCGCAAACGCGGGCGAGGGACGACGCTAGACCGGGTTCCGGTCTCCCACCCACCGGTAAGGCCGGGGCTGGTCGGCCCACGGCGCCGGGTGCCTCGCCACATTGAGCGGCCTCCGTATGCCCGGACGGGGGAGCCGGGGCCGGCGGTGTCGTCGCTGGTGCGCAGCAAGGAGGAGATCGAGGCCATGCGCCGGGCGGGGCAGATGGCTGCCGAGGTGCTGCTGTTCGCCGGAAAGCTGGTGGTGCCCGGCGTGACCACCGACAGCATCGACGCAGAAGTCCACGACGAGATCGTGCGGCGGGGCGCCTATCCCAGCCCCCTCAACTACCGGGGCTATCCCAAGTCGGTATGCACGTCGATCAACGAGGTCATCTGCCACGGCATCCCCGACAGCCGGGCGCTGGTCGATGGCGACATCGTGAACATCGATGTGACCGTTTTCCTAAACGGCGTTCACGGTGACACGTCGACCACATTCGAGGTGGGGGAGGTGGACGAGCGCTCCCGCCTGTTGGTGCGCGAGACCCGGACGGCCATGTACCTGGGTATCGCCGCAGTCAAGGATGGCGCGCCGGTGAACGCCATCGGCGGCGCCATCGAATCCCATGCCCGTATCCATCGTCTGGGGGTGGTCCGGGAGTTCATCGGCCACGGAGTGGGCCCCGAGTTCCACTCCGGGCTCCAGATCCCCCATTACTACGACCGCAACCACTCCACCCCGCTGGCCACCGGAATGACCTTCACCATCGAGCCCATGCTCACCCTGGGTTCCCCCGACCTATACCTGTGGGACGACCAGTGGACCGCGGTGACCGCGGACCAGCGCCGCAGCGCCCAGTTCGAGCACACCCTGTTGTGTGCCGAGGAGGGCGCGGAGATCTTCACCCGCACTCCCGCCGGTGAGGGCGCCGCCGAGGTCTTTTCCAGGGACTGACCGACTCGGCATTAGCTGAGGACGGGCGAACTTGCCATGATGGTGCCATGGCACTCCCCGTTGAAGACATCCTGGCCATCCAGAAGCTGGCCGCCGACTACAACCACCTGATCGACAGCGGCTCAGCTGAGGCTTGGGCCCAGCTTTTCGTGAATGACGGCACGCTGGAGTTCGGCATGCCCGAAGGAGTGAAGGGCCATGAGGAGTTGGCTAAGTTCGCCGCCTCGATCAACCCGGCCACCCGCCATGTGATCAGCAATCTATCCATCGACGGGGACGGCAACGAAGCGATTGCGTCGGTGTACCTGGAGGTGTACTACACCGCACCTCCCGGTCAGCCTCGTGAGCTGGCCATCACCGGCGTCTATCGCGACCACCTGCGCAAAGAAGACGGCCGATGGCGTTACGTGTCCCGCCGGTTGGTGCCAGACTTGGGCGATTGGGCACCGGCCCCCGAAACCGTTCCCGGGCTCTGACGGACTACTAGTCCCAGTACCAGGCCAAGCCTCGGACTCCGGTCCCGGAGTTGATCATCATGGCCTGCCCGAACTCGCAGATGAACGCGTCGGCCGGCACGACCTCGGACGTGACTGCGTCCATAAGCTCGGCGGCCCGCTCGGGAACGCCGGCGTGGATGCACACCAGATGGAGATGGCCGTCGCCGCCAGTCGGTTTTGTGCGCCGCCAGATGCCTAGGAGACGCTGAAGGGCTGCTTCGTCGCTGAGTGCGGGCCGAAGTCGGCGGATCACCATGTCATGAATGTCGAACATGGGGCGCAGCCCGATCAGATTTCCGGCTCGACCGGCTAGGCCCGGCACCCTTCCGCTGCGGATCAGCTGGTCTAGGTTGGCCAGCGCCCCCACGAGCTTGACCCGCCTGGCTATCTGCTCGGCTCGGGCGACCACTTCGTCGAGTGTTGCCCCAGTTTGCGCGGCTCGGGCGGCGGCCACTGCTACCAGCCCCTGCCCCCCGGCCGCGGTGCGGCTGTCCACCACTGACACCGGGCAAGCCGCGCCCTTGGAGGCCAGTATCGCCGACTGGTGGGTGATGCTCAGCGAGGACGTCACCGTCACAACCACCACGCCGTCGCCCTGGTCTTGTCCGGCAATCGCCTCGGCGAATGCCCCTGGCGATGGGCCGGAAGACGATTGGTTCTTCGCGGCCAAGATTTCGGCGGTGTCCAACTCCCTGTCGTCCACCGTTCGGCCGTCCACGGTGATGGCCAGCGGGACCACGGCAATGTTCCAGCGGGAGCGCACCTCTTCGGGCAGCGCAGCGGTGCTGTCGGTGACGATGCCAACGGCCACTCAAGCAACCCTGTCAACGTCGACAATCGGGCGGACGGTCGCGGCCGAGGCCAGCACAATCAGGCCCGAGGCCAACAGCACCGAACGGGTGCCAGGCAGCCCGGCCCCGTTCAGCCCGTCGCCGATGGCTCCTGCGCCCAGCGCGGCGGCCCCTAATCCGATGCGGATCACCACGTGGAATGCCGAGAAGGCCAGCACTCGCTCTTCTTCGCTGGGAATTCTGGCTTGAAGCGCGCTCATTCCCGACGTCAGGGCCACCGTTGCCCCGGCCCCGAACCCGGCAGCTCCCAGAAAGGTCAGCCAGACGGTGGGGCTCTGGCTCATCAGCGCCACCAGTGCCCCCATGACCAGCGCACCCCGCCGGGTGAGTACCAACAGGTCTGTATGGCGCGACCTGTGGGTGAGGGCGAGGCCCACACCCGCTCCGGCGCCGAACAGAACGATGAGGATGCCGTATTCGATGTCGGACGCATTCAATTCCTCCTGAACCAGCTTTATGCCCAGCGAGAACAACGCCCCCAGTCCGATGGCGGCGGCGGCGGTGGCCGGCAGGACCCTGCGCACCAACGGCACCGACCAGGCGTCTCGCAGGCGGCTGGGGGCAGCCGAGACCTCGCTGCCGAGAACGGCGGCGCTTTCTGGCGCCTGTTCGATGGAGGGTCCCCGGCCTCCCAGGCCGAGGGCTCGAGCGATGAAATAGGCAGAGACGCCGAACGTGAGCGCGTCGATCCAGAACACCAGGGCGTAGGGATGCGACCCCAGCCAGCCCTCGTTGAACGGGAGGGCGGCGAACAGTGCGAACAGGCCCGCCCCCACCGGAATATTCCCGTAAGACGATCCCATCATGGCGGCGTTGGCCAGCGGCAGGTCGGACTCGTCCACCAGGTCGGGAATGGAGGAGTCCCGCGACGCCAAGAACACCACGCTGGGCGCTTCCAAGGCGAAGGCCCACAGATAAACCCACCACAGCTCCTGCACGAAGGGGACCACCGCGATCATTACCGCCCGCAGCAGATCCATGGTGATCATGGTTCGCCGTCGGTCCCAGCGATTCACCAACTTGGCCGCCAGCGTGCCGCCCAGTGCCGCGGGTATGAGTCGGAAGGCGAGGATGCCGCCCACGGCCGCGGCCGAGTCGCTCAGGTGGTCCACCAGCGCCATTAGCGCGAAAGTGCCCATCCAGTCGCCGAGCGCGGACGCTCCTTGTCCGACGAGGAGGCGACGGAAATCGACCTGTGTGCGGAGGTTCAACGGACTCGAGGCTGCCGGAGATTGCCCGAGGCGTGGAGGCTCAACGGCTGGTCGGGGTGGTCGACGCCCAACTGTCGTTGTCGAAAACCAGTCGGTGGGCGGCGGCCTTCCAGCGGTGGGGGGGCGGCAGCGGCCTGTTGCCCGACACGCGCTTGATCAGTATGGGCACGATGATGATCGTGCCGGCGATGGCGGCTTGGCCGTCAGCCACCAGCAGCAGGAATGGAGGAAGCGCCGGCATGGTGATGAACACCACCAGCCCGGTGTGGCGCAGGATGCGCCCAAGGGCCAGCCCGCCCAGAAGGAAGAGGGCCGCAGGCCAAGCGATCACCGCGAACGCCCCCAGCGCGGGTGACAGTCCTCTGCCACCGGCACCGTTGAGGAACATCGACCAGTTGTGGCCGATCACCGACACTGCGCCGGCGAACGCCATCAGCAGCCAGCGGTCTCCGGCCAAGAACGGGCCGAGGGCGCCTTTGCCCACATCGCATAGACCGCCCACCGCTAAGGGGATGAACCCGGTTACTTGGTAGAGGCTGGTGCCCGACACCGTGCCGCTGCCTACTTGGCGCAGGTCGGTTCGGGCCAGCGAATGGGCAATGAGATAGGAAAAGGGGACCGCCCCGGCGGCAAAGGCCACGATGAGAACCAATGTCCCCCACATCATCGTTAGAGATTCTGCCCCATGCCGGGGCAGCTTTGCCACAGGGTCGCATAGATGCCTGGTTGGAAGCCCGTTGCTGGAGTTCGGCGTGGCATTATGGGGCCGAGATGAGCTCCGGCGAACGAACCCGCATGCTCTTGATCCGCCACGGCGAATCAGAGGTAACCGTCAAGCAGATCATCGGCGGTGATCGGGCCTGCACGGGGTTGTCGCCGCTCGGCCGACAGCAGGCCGAAGCACTGGGAGAGCGCTGGGCCCAGGGCTATGAGCCCAAGGTGGACGCGCTGTGGTCGAGCACGCTGCCTCGGGCAATGGAGACGGCCGATCTGCTGACTCCCCCGCTGGGCGGCTTGAAGGCGCACACCCATCCCGACCTGGTTGAGCGCCGCCCCGGAGAGGCCGACGGTGTGGGCTATCAGGAATTCGGCACCCTGTATGAGTGGACCGGCGATTTCCACCCCCACTTGCCGCTGGCGCCTGGCGGGGAGAGCCTGGCCGCCTTCTCCTACCGAACTGGACAGGCGCTCTATGAGTTGGTTGAGGGGAATCCGGGCACCACCATGATGGTGGTGTGCCATGGCGGGGTGATCGACATTGCCATGAGGCTCTTCATGGGCCTGGGGATGAGCACGCAATTCGTCCTCTGGACCCTCAACACTTCCATCACCGAGTTCGTGACCACTGATGAGCCCGGGGTGTGGCGGCTGGTGCGATACAACGATGCCGCCCATTTGGACGGGCTGCCTCCCCGCACCGAGCCCGCCGACTGAGGCCGACCGGTCAGAGCACCACCACCGCCCCAGGATCGGTTGCCGTGAGCTCACCGATCACGGCTGCTGTGTGGCCGTTCGCTGCCAGACGGGCTACCGCGTCGGCCGCCGCCACCGGTGGGCAGCAGAACAGCAATCCGCCGGAGGTCTGGGCGTCGGCCAGCAAGGTCAATATCCTCTGGTCGTCCGATCCCCTGACCCACGGGCGCACATGGTCCAGGTTTCGGGCCGTGCCGCCGGGGGCGAATCCCTGATCGAGCAGTTCCCACGCTTTGGGCAGCACCGGCACCGCGTCGGCCCAGATCACCGCGCCGGTGCCGCTGGCTTCAGCCAGCTTTTGCAGGTGGCCGAGGAGGCCGAAACCGGTGATGTCGGTAGCCGCGGTGGCGTTGGCCTCATGGGCCGCCGACGCGGCCTCGTCGTTCAGGCGGGTCATCTCGGCCACTCCCGCGGCGTAGGCTTCGGCCAGCCAGCCGCCGGTAACTGTCGCCTCGGGCTCAGAGTGCTTGACCGCGGTGGCCAAGAGCCCAGTGCCCAACGGCTTGGTCAGCACCAGCGACTGCCCCGGCTGGGCCCCGGCATTGGTGAGCAGGCTCTCTTCATCGGCTTCTCCGGTGACAGCTTGGCCGTACATCGGCTCGGGGCCGTCCACCGTGTGGCCGCCGACCACTGCCCACCCTCCCTCAGATGCGGCTGTGGCCCCGCCGGCCAGCACGTCGGATAGAACCTCAAGCGGCAGTTCGCCGTGGGGCCAGGCCACCAGGTTCAGCCCGAACCGCGGAGTGCCGCCCATGGCGTAGACGTCGGAGGCGGCGTTGGCGGCCGCGATGCGACCCCAGGTGCGGGGGTCGTCGACCACGGGAGTGAAGAAGTCGGCAGTCGATATCAGGGCGCGGCCTTCCCCGAGACGCCAAACCGCGGCGTCGTCGCCGGTCTCTGTTCCCACGATCAGTTCCTCGTGGGCCGGGGTTGGCAGCGAGCGCAAGACCTGCGCCAGCTCGGCCGGTCCGAGCTTGCCGGCTCAACCGGCGCCGTGGGAGTAAGCCGTGAGCCTTCCGGTTTTCGGTTTCACGGTTCCGACGCTACCGGGCCGGTGCCCGTTGGAGTGGGTTAGCTTTGCTCTCGTGACTCCCAACGAGCAGGCGGTGCGATCGATCAAGGCCCTCATGTACGTCTATGCCGAATGCGTGGATTTGGCCCGCTTCGACGAGCTTGGCGAGCTCTTCTCCCACGGGGTGCTCACGTCTACCAGTGCGGCCGACCCTGACGACGGCATGTCGGGCGACGATGTTGCAGCCTTCTACCGGGCAACCAACAAAGTCCACGCCGACGGCACGCTGCGCACTCGGCATGTGGCCAGCAACGTGATCGTCGAAGTGGCCGACGACGGGCAAACGGCCATCGCCCGCTCGTATTTCGCCGTCCACCAGGCAACAGAAGCCCTGGCATTGCAGCCCATTGTGGCCGGTCGCTACCACGATGATTTCGCACTGGTTGATGGACAGTGGCGGTTCGCGTGCCGACTGGTGATCGTCGAGCAGATCGGGGACATGCGTGAGCATCTAACCTTTGACCTGTCCCTGGGCGATGTCCGCTATGCCGACCACGTGGAGCCGGGGTGAGCGACCAACCCGGGCGCCGGGCACCGCCGGGTTGGTACGCCGAGCAGGGCAAGGGCGGATATCAGTATTGGGATGGCCAGTCGTGGGCTGAACCGATGGCCAGGCCCGCCGGGCGCCTGTATGGCGGCAACGACCAGCGATCCTCCTCAACCTGGCAGAGGACAGGGCTTGCCCTTATGGGAGCTGCGGTGGCCCTGCTGGCTACGGGGTTGGCTCTTCCCTGGGCCGAGAGCGAATCCGGCGATCAGGGATTGTTTGACGGCGACCTTCCGTGGCTGGTGGGCGTGGGAGATGTGGCTGATTCGTGGTTGCTGATTGTGATGGCCGCGGCCACGCTGTGGGCGCTCTTGGTGGTTGCGTTGACTGGGAGCGGCCGAAGAATATGGCTGGCGACTCTGTTCTCGGGGCTGGCCGAAATGGGGTTCTGCGTCGCAGAGGGACTGGCAATGGACGGAGATCTGGATTTGGCCGGGGCCCGGGTTGGCTTGGGCTTATTTGTGGCTTTCGCAGGGGGAGCGGCAGCCTCGATGGGCGGTGTGCTGCTCAGCCCAGGCCGTTGATGTTGAAATACAAAGTGAACTGTTGCATTACTCGGGCAGGATTGAATGCGCCGAGTATTCGGTTTGGGATATTGTGCCACTTGGTAAATCTCTAAGACCTTGAGGAGTTTCCAATGGCAGACCATGTCCACACTGATGCGTGCTACGACCACCCGGAGCACACGCACGCCGACCACGCGGATCATTGCGACACCCCCGAGCACGGCCACGCCGATCACGCGGATCATTGCGGCACCCCCGAGCACGGCCACGCTGATCACGCGGAACACTGCGACGATGCCGGGCACACTCACGCTGATCACGAAGATCACTGCGACACGCCCGAGCACAGCCACGCTGATCACGAAGATCACTGCGACACGCCCGAGCACAGCCACGCTGATCACGAAGATCACTGCGATACGCCGGTACACGTACACACTGAAGAGTGCTGCACCGCCGCCGCCTAGTGGACAAACCTGAACACGACCACGAAGAACATGGCCATGGCCATGGCCACGATCACGACGGCCACGGCCACGGGCATGATCACGGGCACGACCACGAAGAACATGGCCACGGACACGACCATGATCACGACCACGGGCATGATCACCATCATGGGCACGACCACGACCATGACCACGATCACCATCACCACGATCTAAGGGAAGCCAGTCGCAAGAGCCTGATCACGGCGGTCACCTTGACCACCACCTTCATGGTGATCGAGGTGATCGGCGGTTTCGCGTCGGGCAGCTTGGCGCTGATCTCCGATGCCGGTCACATGCTCACCGACAGCGCGGCTATCGGCCTGGCGCTCTTCGCCATGTGGGCGGCAGACCGCCCGGTATCGCACCGTCGGACTTTCGGCTTCTACCGAACCGAGATTTTGGCCGCCATGTTCAATGCGCTGTCCCTCTGGGTGATCGTGGGCTGGATCTTCTATGAGGCCATCAGACGATTCGACGGCGACACCCATGTCGAAGGCGGGCTCATGCTCGTTGTGGGTGTCGCTGGTCTGTTGATCAACGTCTTGGTTGCCTTCGTCCTGCACCGCCAGTCGGGGCACAGCTTGAATGTGGAAGGCGCTTTCCAGCATGTGCTGGCCGATTTGCTGGGCTCGGTGGCCGTGGTGGTCTCGGGCATCTTCATCATCTCCGCGGGTTGGGACATCGTCGACCCGATTCTCAGCATGTTCATAGGGGTGCTTATCCTCTTCAGCTCTTGGAACCTCGTGTCCGAGGTGTTCCACGTGCTGATCGATGGCACCCCTGAGAATGTGGATGTCTACAAGCTGTGCCACGAGATCGAGGATGTGGATGGGGTTACCCTCGTCCACGATGTCCACGTGAGGACGATCTCGTCTGGCTATCTGTCGATGACCGCCCATGTGCTGGCCGATGCAAATGCCGATGTGCTCGAATCAGACAGCCAGCTGCGCAGCATCCGCGAAGTGGTGAAGCGCCACGGCATCCATCACACCACCATCCAGCTTGAGCACTCAGTGGAGGGCTGCGACCAGGAGAACCACCACGTCGACCACTTGGTGGCCACGGAGCGGGAGATCCGCAAGAAGTCCAAATTGGTCGGCTTCCTCATGCACTCCCACTAGGGAGAAAGCAGCCGGCTAAACGCCGTCGTCCTCGTCGTCTAGGTCGTCTTCGTCCTTCGTGAGGACGGTGCTGGTCTGCTGGCGGGCAAGCGGCAGTTCCACCACCATCTCGGTGTACTCATCCGGCTCCGTTTCGACGGTGATGGTGCCGCCGTGCTCGCGGACGATGTCGTTGGAGAGCGCCAGGCCCAGCCCGGTGCCCTCATTGGTGGGCTTGGTGGTGAAGAACGGGTCGAAGATCTTTGCGGCCACATCGGGGGGGATGCCGCTGCCGTTATCTCGCACGCTGAGGATGGCGCTGTCTTCGGTGCGGCGGGTCTTCAACACGACGGTGGGCACGTAGTCGCCGAGGTTCCCCGACTCCATGAGCTCCTTTTGCTTCTTGTTGGTGGCGTAACCGGCATTGGACACAAAGTTCAAGAACACCCGTCCCATGTCTTGGGGGACGATCTCCAGTTCGCCCATGTCCGGGTCGAATTCCTCTTCCAGGATGACCTGGAACTCGTTGTCTTGGGCCCGGGCGCTGTGGTAGGCCAGCAGCGAGTGCTCGTGGATCAGGTCGTTGATGCTGGTCCGCTGGACCTCGCCCCCGCCTCGTCCCATCAGCAGCATGTCCTGAACGATTCGGTTGGCCCGCATACCGTGGTTCTGGATGCGCTCTAGGTTCTTGTTCAGATCTTGGTTGATGTCGGCAATCAGGTCTTTTTGCTCGTCAGTGAGGTCGTCGGAGAACTCCTCGTAGATCTCGTCCATCTCTTCCAGCAACTCAGCCGACGCCGCTGAGAAGTTGTTGATGAAGTTGAGCGGATTGCGGATCTCGTGGGCGACGCCGGCGGTGACCTCTCCCAGTGCGGCTAGCTTTTCCCGGGCGACAATTTGATCTTGGGCCTGGCTCAGCTCAGCCAGCACCTCTTGCAGTTCGTCGTTCCTCTCACTCAGTTCCTGGGCAAGTTGTTCGACCAGGTTCAGCCGCTGGATTTCCAGAGCTTGACGGCGGAACATCTCCAAGGCTGAAGCCATCTCAGCGATCTCGTCGCGGCCGCTGACCTCAACCTCCTCTTCCAAGTCGCCTCCGGCCAGCGTCCGCATCCGTCCGGACAGCCGCCCGATGCGGCGCAGCAATACCCTTCCCACGAAGAGCCAGCTGATGAGGCCGGCGCCCAGAGTGCCGATAGCGCTGATGATCACCAGCAGGATTCGGGCGGTGTTGATGGTTTGCGCCGAATTCTCGGTGGCCTGATCAGCCCCGGCTTGGGCTGTTTGGACGAGGGAGTTGACCCCGGCGAGGAGATCAATGGCCACTTCCTGGTTCTGGGCTAGCAGGTTGTTCTGGCGCTCGATGATGTCCAGGCGGTCGACGGTTGCGCGAAAGGCGCTGTTGTTGCCGCTTCCCAGCGCCAAGAGGCTGTCCACTGCTGTTTTCAGATCCGGGGCGACTTCCAGTGCGGCAATGGCCGACAGGCTGATCTGGATCCTGTCGCTGGTCGACTCGAAGCTCTCTATGAGCGGTTCGACGAATTCCGATTCAGAGGCGATGAGGGAGCTGCCCATGAGCTCGCTGACTTGGGCCACGTCAGCCTGCAATGCGTTGAGATGTCGGTAGACAAGAAGCTCGTCTCCCGAGGTCCTCGCCATGGCGTCGGTCGGTGCGGTGTCTTGGTCTCGGTATCCGGTTACTTGGAAGAAGAGCTGGTCGTCTATGGCGGGAATGATGATGTCTTTGACCGCGTCGTGTCGGGCGGAAATCTGCACCTGTAGCTGTTCAATCCGCCTGGACAGGCCGTAGAAGTGGGGCATGTCGGCCGTGATCGTGGTTATGTTCCTCTCCAGAGCGTCGGCGACCTCGGAGATTCCTTGAACGTTGATGTCGTCGGGATTCTCGCGCAGCAGCGATTCGAAACGCTCCTTGAATTGCATTTGGGCGTCAGTCACCTCGGCGGAGATGGCTGAGAACTGTTCCGGGGGCGCAGTGGTGAGCCGGGGAGTGGCGGCCACCAGAGCGTTGCTGAACTCAGCCAGGCTGAAAGCACCGGCCAGTTCAGGCACGCGCTCCTCGCTCACCCGCTTTTGGCTGCGGTCCACATTGGTGAATGAGATCCAGCTCACAACACTGGCCACAATGGTCAGCGCGACTGCTCCGAAGATCGCGGCGTAAAGCTGAGTGGAGATCCGGTGGCGGATCGCCGGCCGCTGTGCGCCCGACGAATGAGCGGCAGCTTTCGGGCCTTGCGGAGTGGCTGATTCGGTCACGGGTTGACTTCCTCCAGAGAATCCGCCGACCGGTAACTTCCGTTGGCGTCAATCGCGGTCAAGAAGACGGCATCGGAGCCTTGGTTGTCCACTGCTCGGTCGTCTTCTGTGCCGAAGTCCACTGTGAATCCGTCGATGTCTATCTCGCCGGCACCCAAGATGTTCTCCAAGAAACAGTCTCGGGTGAGATCAACTCCGCACGCTTCGAGCCCGATGAGGGCCATTCGGCCGGCAATGTATCCCTCCAGGGACACGAATCCCGGTTCGGCCTCGGGGTCATAGGCCGCCAAGGCCGCGGTGTAGGAGGCGACCACCGGGATCGAAAGGTCGTGAGGGAAGGGGATCACCTGGGTTACGTACACGCCCTCGCCGGCGGGGCCCAACTCCGTGGCCAGCGCATTGCTGCCCACAAAGGAGACCGTCATGAATATGGGGTCGAAACCAATATGGCGAGCCCAGGAGATCAGAGCAGCGACGGGCTGATAGGCCCCGATCATGATCACCGCCTCGGGGTTGCCATTTCTCAGATCAAGGAGCGCCGACTTCACCGCAGTGGTGTTTCGGGGGTAGATCCCGGTGGCCACCAACTCCATTTCCCGGCTCTCCAATGCCGCCAGTGCCCCGTTGTATCCCGCTCTGCCGAACGAGTCATCTTGGAACATCACGGCGATGCGGGTGATGCCCAAGTCCGCGGTCAGGCGTTCGACCATCTCCTCGGTCTCCTGGGCATAGGAGGCGCGGAGGTTGACGATGTTTTGCCAGTCGTCATTGCGGAGGAAGCCAGCCCCTGTGAACGGCGCCACGTAGGGGATGTCGGCCTCGGCTGCCACCGGAGTGGCCGAGCGAGATGTGGGTGTGCCCACCGCGCCAATGAGGGCGAACACCTGTTCGTCTTCGATCAGGGCGCGGGTATTGGAAATGGCCGCTTCGGGCTCATAGGCATCGTCCAGAGTCTCGAGTTCCAAAACGCGTCCGTGTACGCCGCCATTCCGGTTGGCCTCTTCGAACGCCGCCATGATGCCGAGATTCATATTGATGCCCAGCTCCCGGGCGGGACCGCTGAACGCCGCCGACTGCCCGAAGACAACACGATCGTCGAATACTCCCGGATTCCCAACGCCGCCGGCTGCCGTTGTCGTTGGCCCCGCGGTGGGAGCGGCGGTCGTCCCGGGATCCACAGGGCCGTCTCCACCAGATCCGCACCCTGACAGCACTAGGGAGACAGCGGCGATGGCCAGGCCGGCCAGCCGCGCCCTGCGCAGGTTCCTCTGTGCCGAATGCCTCACGACTCGGGGCGCACGACGAGCTTGAGGTGATTGCGGTTGTTCTCCCTGCGGTACTCCAGTTCCTCGCCCATCGTCGTCACCAAATAGACGCCCAATCCTCCGATGGGACGCTCGGCGAGGGGAAGGGTGACATCGGGCTCGGGGGCGTCGGTGAGCGGGTTGAAGGGTGATCCGTCATCAACGAGGCCGATGGTGAGCGCCAGGTCTTCGCACTCCAGTTCGAGATCGACCTCTGTCAGACCGCTGGTATCACCGTGCGTCAGGGTGTTGAGCACCAACTCCTCCAGGATCAGGTTGGCCCGCATGGTCAGCGTCTCCGGCCAATCGCCTTCTTCGGCCATCTCGTTGAGGAGATTCTCGATCAGCGCCAAGGCATCGGTGGGTGCGGGGTGTCCCGGCGAGTGGGGAATATGCAGGGACCGTCGCATTTCATCAGGGGCGTCGGAATATCAGGCAGGTGATGTCGTCGGACTGGGGGGCGTCACCGGCGAAATCCCTCACATGCTTGAACACAGCCTCGTTGGCGGCCGCTGCGCTTGTCGGTGGTTTGCCGTCGAACACTTCCCTCAATCGAGTTATCCCAAACTGTTCCTTGTCGGCGTTCATGGCCTCGGATACGCCATCGGTGTACAAAATGACGGTGTCGCCCGGGGCCAAGTCAACCGTCTCTTGGGAGTAGACGATGTTTGGAGCGACTCCGAGCGCCACGCCCTGGGTGAGCGGCAATTCGGTAACGGTGCCATCTGCGCTTACCAGCATCGGAGGGTCGTGGCCCGCGATGGAATAGGTGAGCGAGCCACTGTCGGGGTTGAACAGAGCATAGACAACGGTGACGAACATGAACGTCGGGTTATCCTGGTGTAGCTGGTTGTTTACCTCGGTCAGCACATTTTCTGGGTCTCGGACGCCGATGGCCGCTCCCTTTAGCGCGGTCCGGCTGGACATCATGAACATTGACGCGGGGATGCCCTTGTCGGATACGTCGGCCACCACTAGGCCGACGTAATCGTCGAGCTTGAAGAAGTCATAGAAGTCTCCGCCCACGTTGCGGGCCGGCTCCATGTTGGCCGAAACTTCGTACTTCTCGGTGATCGGCGGATTCTTGGGCAGGATGGACTGCTGAAGCTGGCTGGCGATGCTCAACTCGTTCTGAAGGGCCACAAGCTGGTCGCGCGACGACAGCGCATCCCGCCACTCGGCCAGGTGTTCCAGCGTGCGGGTGATGGTGATCTTGAGGTCGTCGAAATCGATTGGCTTGGTGACGAAGTCGAACGCCCCCCGATTCATGGCGGTGCGAATGTTGTCCATATCACCGTACGCAGAGATGATCACCGCGCGGAGATTGGGATCGACCCCGGGGAGCTGCTGGAGGAGGGTGAGCCCGTCCATCTTGGGCATGTTGATATCCGACAGCACCATGTCGATGGTTGGGTCGGCGTTGAGTTTCTCCAGCGCCTCCACTCCATTCTGGGCGAAGACGAACTCGTATGAGTTTGAGCGGATCTGGCGGCGCATCCGCTGCAAGATCAGGGGCTCAAGATCCGGCTCGTCGTCAACGACCAGGATCCGATAGGTCCGGGTCAAGGGATTACCCCTGTTGGGCGTCGTCTACCGATGGGAAAACGTTGATTATCTGATCGAAGCCGCTGATGCGGAACACGTCACCCACCGCTTCGGTCAGGGAGCAGATGCTGAATGACTTGTTCTGCTTGTCGAGGTTCTGGGCTGCCATCAGCAACACGCGCAGCCCGGCGCTGCTGATGTACTCAAGACCGCCGAGATCAAGGATGATCTTCTGGTCGCCGGGATCGAACATTCCTTGCAAGGACTCCAGGAAGTCTGACGCGTTGGAACCGTCGACCCGGCCAGAAGCGTTTATCACCAGAGTCTCGCCGGATCGGTCTTGGCTGAATTCCATGTCTTGGGCCTCTCTTGTCGGGTCCTGATTTGGATCATTTTGTCAGTCGAGATCATACACAAGCCAATGGGCAAAGGGCGGGGTGATGCCAACAGAACTGCCGTGGACACGGCAGACTCGAAGCGCCGCGAAGGTCTATCGGGGCTGGGACAAGATGAGCGCGCTGGTGGGGACGGCGGTTCCTGCGGTGGCCAACACATTCTCCACGCTGTCGATCTGGTTCACCGAAGTGCCTCGGATCTGGCGCACGCCTTCGGCGATGCCGTTGAGGCCGTGGATGTAGGCCTCCCCGAGCTGGCCCCCGTTGGTGTTGATCGGGAGGCGGCCGTCCCGTTCGAGGTGGCCGTCGCGGATGAAGTCCTTGGCCTCGCCTCGGTCGCAGAACCCGAACTCCTCGAGCTGGGGGAGCACCAGCGGGGTGAAGTGGTCGTAGATGATGGCGGTCTGGATGTCGTCGGCCGACAGGCCGCTCGACTGGTAGAGCTGGCGGGCGCATAATCCCATCTCGGGGATGCCGGTGATTTCGTCCCGGTAGTAGCTCCTCATCATGTGCTGGTCTTCGGCTGCCCCTTGGGCGGCCGAGGCGATGACCGCGGGCTTCTGCTTCAAGTCTCTGGCCCGCTCTGCGGTGGTTACCAGCAGAGCCTGGGCGCCGTCGGTCTCCTGGCAGCAGTCCAGCAGGCGCAGGGGCTCCACGATCCAGCGGCTGTTCTGGTGGTCTTCCAGGGTGATGGGCCGCTGGAAGAAGTGGGCGTAGGGGTTGGTGGCCGCGAAGGCCCGGTCGACCACCGACACCCGGCCGAAGTCCTCGGTGGTGGCCCCGAATTCGTGCATGTAGCGGGTGGCGAACATGGCCACCCATGACGCCGGCGTCACCAGACCGAACGGCGAGCTCCACGAGAAGCTCACTTCGGCGGCCTCGGCGCCTGCGGGCCGGTCCTGCACCCCGGCTCCGAAACGGTGCCACGAGCGCTCGTTGAAGGCCCGGTAGCACAGCACGTAGTCGGCGGCACCGGAGTAGATGGCCTGGCAGGCCACTGCGACCACCCCGCAGGCGGCCCCGCCGCCGTGGTGGACCATGGAGAAGTGGGTCAGCTCTTCTATGCCCAGGTTTCGGGCCACCTCGATTTCGGGGTTCTGCTCGGCGGAGTAAGTCACCATGCCGTTGACCTTCTCGGGGGGCAGGCCGGCGTCGTCGCAAGCGGCCAGGCAGGCTTCCACGGCTTGGTCCATGGGAGTTCGGCCCGAGTCCTTGGTGAAAGGGGTGGCGCCGATCCCGGCGATGGCGGAGTGATAGACGTAGTTCAAGGTCATGGTGCTCTCCTACCGGCGAGGCAAGGCCAGGTCGACGGTTCCGGACACATGGGGCCCCCGGCTGTTCTGGCCCCGGAAGGAAATCTCGGCGATGGCCCCGCCGTCGGCTTCTCGCTTGGCGGTGACCGAGCCCGACATGGTCATGCAGTCGTAGGGGTAGTTGGGTGCCCCGAGGCGGATCTTCAGGTTCTTGAACACGGCGTCAGGGCCGGCCCAGTCGCTGATGTAGCGGGCGGAGAGGCCGCTGGACGTCAAGATGTTCATGAAGATGTCCTCAGACCCCTTCTTGATTGCCATGTCTCGGTCGTGGTGCACATCTTGGTAGTCGCGCGACGCGATGGCGGTGGACACGATCAGCGTGGGGGTAAGGGGGATCGGGCAGAGCGGCAGTTCGTCGCCCACGCTCACCTCGTCGAATGTGAGCGTGGCGGGGTTGCGAGGCACCCGGGCGGGCCGGAACACCGGCAGGCTCACATCCTCATGGGTCTGCATGTGCCAAGCCTGAAGCGGCATGCCCACTTTGAGCTGGTCGGAGTCGCAGTCGGTGATATTGGTTACCAGGCGGACGCCCTCCTCCAGTTCCACCAGCCCGATGTTCAGGGGGTAGTCGAAGGAGGGCACCCGGGGGTGGTGGGCCACCACGAAGGAGTACAGGGTGCCCTTCCCGGAGGCTGTGGTGTAGCCCATGTCGACAGCGCCGCAACCAGGGCAGCGGCTGCCGGGCGGGTGCTGGAGCCGCTCGCATTTGAGACATTGCTGGATGCGGAGTTCGCCGGCCCGGCTGCCCTGCCAGAAGAAGTCGGTGTCCTGGTTGCGGCTGGGGCGGGGGCGGGGCGGGCGCTCAGATGGGCTGTCGCCGTCGCTGGGACCGGCGGTGCGCCCGGTGCCGGGGCGGAATTTGAGGATGCGGAAGAACATGGAGCCCACGTGGTCGCCGTGCTGGTCGTGGTACTCGGTCTCGGTGGTCACGAAGTGGCCGATGCCCAGAGCGGTCTGCTTCTCGTCGGAGACATCCACCAGCTTGACCACTCCGGTGAGGTGGTCGCCGAGTTTGAGGTAGCGGTGGTAGACGTGCTCGGAGTTGGTGGCCACCACGCCGACGTAGCCGGCTTCGTCCAACATGGCGTACACCCCGGAGGCGGGATCTTTGGGGTCGTTCACCCGGGGGACCAATCCGATCATGGTCCAGGCGTTGAGCATGGCCGGAGGGGCGGTGATCTCGCCGTGGGGGCCTCCGCTCGCGGCGCCGGGGTCGGTGTAGAGGGGGTTGGCATCCTCCATGGCGTCGCACCAGTGGCGGATCATGGGCTGGTTGACGGGATCACGGGCCGTTGTCGGGGTTCCGGTGCTCCCAACCTCGCGGCGCAGCATGGCCGCGAACGCCTCTTTCTGCGCGTCGGTCATGTGATCGCTCATGGGCTTCCTCCCCCAGCCGCCGATGACACTAACGCGGCTGGCACTGAGGACAGAAAGCAAGCGTTCGGGCGTCGTAGGTGCGGTGTTGGAGCATCGCGGCGCAGCGCAGGCAAGGCTGGCCCGAGCGGCCATAGCAGGCCAGGGCGTGCTGATGGCTGCCCTCGTCTCCGTCGGCGTTGCGATAGTCCCGCAACGTGGTTCCCCCGTTGGCCAAGCCGGCCTCAAGCACCTCAACTAGGGCGGCGTGGAGTCTGGTGGCCGCCGGCCGACTGATCTGGCGTTTGGCCGGGTGGACGCCGGCGATCCACAGGGCCTCGGTTGCGTAGATGTTGCCGACGCCCGCCACCGGCTTTTGGCTCAGGAGCTGAGTGGGGATGCGGCGGCGACTTCGACGGAGGGCTTGGTAGAAGGCCTCCGGGGTGAAGTCGGCGCTGAGGGCGTCGGGGCCTTGGGCGGCCAGGGTGGGAATGGCGCCGTACTGGCCAGCCGGGACGCAGCGGATGCGTCCGAAGCGGCGGACGTCTCGGTAGATGAGGGACTCTTGGTTGTCGAGTTGCCACCATGCTCGGATATAGGGATCGTCGGGAACGCTGGGGGTGAGGGAGAGGGCGCCGGTCATGCCCAAGTGGATGATGAGCTCCCGGCCGTCGTTCAGGGGGCCGATGAGATACTTGCCTCTTCGGTTTAGTCCTTGGATTGTGGCGCCGATGCTGGCGACTGCGGGGGTGAACTTTTCTGAGGCGTGGCTGTGGGCATCCTGGATGAGGCGTTCCTGGAGTCGGGGTGAGAGTTGACGGCGGATCGTCTCGACTTCGGGTAGTTCGGGCATGGGTTAGCGGGATTTGAGGGCGGCGCGGGCGATCTCTAGGTCATTGGGATTGGTTACGCCGATCCAGGTTTCGTTGGTGGTGACTACTCGGACGGTGAGCGCGCCCCTCTCCATTTCGGTGGCGACGGCGTGGGGGAGGAGGTATTCGGCGGTGGGGCTGTCGCCGTGGTCGCTGAGGAATTGGGCGAAGCCTTCTTGCAGGCTGTCTGCGAATCGGGGGGAGAAGGCCCACAGGTTCATAGACACGATGGTGTCGGCGGGGAGTTCGTTGCCGGTTTGGGAGATGCCCTCTTGCTCGACTATTCCGGTGAGGCGGTCGCCTACTACTTGGCATACTCCCCGGGTCACAGTGCCCTCGGCGGGCAGGGTGTGGTCGAGGCGGTAGCCACACAGCCAGGCCTCGTTGTCGGCGATGCCCTTCATGGCTTGGGCGAGAGCCGCGTAGGCGGTGGGTCCGTAGTAATCGTCGGCGTTGCACACTGCGAACGGGCCGGTCACCGCCTCGGCGGCCGACAGCACGGCGTGGGCGGTGCCCCACGGCTTGGGCCGGGAAGGGCCGTGCTCGTTTTGGCGCACAAAGGCCACTTCAAGATCGGCGGGCAGGCCGCCGCGAGACCCAAAGTGCCGTTTCACGTCGGCCTCGATATCGCTTCGCACAATGAGTACCACCCGGTCGGCGCCCGCAGCCTGGGCGTCGGCGACAGCGAAGTCCAAGAACGCCTCGCCATTGGGGCCCACCTGGGCCAGTTGCTTGGTCCCCCCAAAGCGCGATCCCAGCCCTGCGGCCATCACCACCAGAGTGAACATATGCGTCCTTTCTCAAGCCGCGGCCGACGCCAGCCGCCGGCGGACTTCTTGCTGGGCCGAGACTAGGTCGCTTTCGGCGATGACGACCTCCCTTGCGTTTTTACCTTGGCGGGCGAACACCAGCACGCACCGGGTCACCGCTTCGCCTATCGCCTGTTCCACCGCCAGGGAGTAGGCGGCCAACTGAAGCCGGTAGCGGTCGACTTTGGCCTGGAGCGTTTCGTCGTCGTGGATGTCGTCGGTCTTGTAGTCCACCACCACCAAGCCCTCCTTGGAGCGATACAGCAGATCGATGTAGCCCTCCACAACGGTGCCATCAACGGGGGCGGCCACGAACAGCTCCTTCCAATGATCGTTGGCTGCTGCCTCTCTCACCGTGGTGGACTCCAGAGCCGATTGGGCCAGAGCCCGGACCGTGCTCCGGGCGGGGAATGCCCCCTCGGCTTCGGCTTGAGCCTCTGCCACCGGGCCGAGGTTGTCGGGGTCGGTGTCGAGCGCCACCGTTTGCAGCACACCGTGTACCGCGCTGCCGATCTGGGTGCCGCCCCGTCCCTTGCGCAGCGGCGACCGATCGTCGTCGCCGTCGGCGGGGCCGTCCTTGCTCAGGCCGGGGAGTTGTCCAACATCATCGGTCTCGGTCCATGCGATGGCTGAGGCACTTGTGATTGATGGCTTGCCCGCGGCGGCTATGCAGATCTCCCGCTCGCTCTGCCACGTCGAAAAGGATGCTCGGCCGAGGGTGTCTGGATCCTCAGATGGCAAGGGTTCGGATGTCCACTCTGCTTTGGGCAGCGAGGCGGCGTGGTCCACCACCATCTCGGCCATCGACGGCTTGGCGGTGCTGTTCTTGCTTGGCTCCATGCGATGAGCTGACACCACCAGATGGTCCATGGCCCGAGTGAGGGCCACATAGAGCAAGCGCACGCGTTCGGCGTGCTCCATCTCCTCTTCATAGTCTTGTTGCTCGGCGAACGACCTGGTTCGCAAGAGGTTGTTGAAGCGCACCCCGAAGCCACCTCCAGCAGGCCACACCATCTGGGCCGACATGGGGCGGCTCCGGGCGTAGGTCCCCGACAGGATGACGATGGGGAACTCCCGGCCCTTGGCGGCGTGGATGGTGGTGATGCGCACGGCGTCGTCGTCGGTTTCCGACAAGATTACGTCGGACTCCCTGGTCCGCTCACTGATCTTCTGCTCCACCCAGGCAACGAACTCCCGCAAACCCCGTCCACCGGAGTCCTCAAATTGGCGAGCCTGGTCGACAACCAAATTGAGGCTGCGCCACACATCCCGGTTGCGGCAGTGGCCGAAGCAGCTCGACTCCAGCAGCCGCCGCTCCCGCACGATGCGCTCGATCACATGACTGGGCCTCAACCAGCGGACCTCGGTGTGCAGTTCGGCCAGCCACGCCATGGCCTCACCCACCGGGTGGCTGCTGGGTAGGTGCTTGGGCCTAGCCGCCATGTAGTTCCACGAGCCGTGGTAGGCGACTTTGTAGGTGAACAGGTCGTCGTCGCCGCATCCGAAGGCGGGGGATCGCAGGGCATTCACCAACGAGACTTCGTCAGTGGGATCGGCCAGTGCTCGCACTGTTGCCATCACGTCTCGAATTGCCTGGCTGATCCAGATCAGCGAACCGGCCTCGACGCGATAGGGGATGCCGTGGCCCTCCAACGCCTGTTCGAGTTGGGGCAGCGAGGTGCGGGTTGGCAGCAGAATGCAGATGTCCTCTAGCCGGGCCGGCCGCCAGCATTGTCGCTTGTGTTCGTCTAGGCCGTCGCCCACCGACCAGCCGTGGCCGACCGCGGTCAATATGGCTTGGGCCACCTCCTGAGCCTCTACGGCGCGCAGGCTATGGGTGCCGGACGCCCTGGGGTGTACGTGGTCGAGTACCGCCACGGCTGACCCCTTCGGGGGTCGCTCTCGAACGGAGTCAAGGGCCTGGTAAAAGGGCTGGACGTGCTGTTTCGAGGGGCTGGGCGGGGCCATGAATCCGTCGAACAGGGCGTTGATCCAATAGAGGATGGGCTCGACCGACCGGAAGTTGCGGGTGAGCGACTTCCGGTCCACGGTAGGGGCTTGTCCCGCTCGGGTGTACAAGGCGATGTCGGCTCGGCGGAACCGGTAGATGGACTGCTTGGGGTCGCCCACGAAGAACAGCCGCCCCGGCGTGTCTCGCAGTTCCCACCAGTGTCGATCGTCGTCAGGGGGCGTGGCGATGAGCTTGGCCAACTCGATTTGGATGGGGTCGGTGTCTTGGAACTCGTCTAGCAGCAGGCGCTGGTAGCGTCCTGCCAGCGCACTTCTGATCTCCTCGCCGTATTCAGGGTGTCGCAGCAGGTTTCGGGCCAGCACCAGCAGGTCGTGGTATTCAAGCACTCCTTTGCGACGACGGTCTTCGGCGGCTTCCAGGGTGAACGCGCCCAGTACCAAGGCCAGGCGTTCGATCAGCGAATCGGCCACATGTTCTCGGAGGTTCTCGATGGCGTCGCCCAGCTTGCGAAGCCGATTGGCCACTTCTTTCAATGACGGCTCACCGCTGTCCTCGTCGGGCCAGTTGTCCTTGCGGCCCGCTTTGGTGAAGCTCAGCCCGGGAACAAACAGCAGGCGCAGGATCTGGTCGTCGTCGCCCACCGCGTCGTCAAGCAGCCTGGCCCGCTCGGCGATGGTCGCGAGCTTGGGGAGCATTCGGTCGGTGGGGTCTGTGCAGTAGGCCGACAGGGCAGCCACCTCATCGAACCAACGGGGGAAGCCGCTCATGTCGGGTAGGCTGATCGGCCCGGTGGGAGGTGTCTGACCACCCATTTCCCTGTCGGCCAGATCCCAATTGTCGTCGAGTTTTCGGGCTAGTTCTCGCAGATGAGCGGTACTGATGCCCAAGATTCGGGCCAAGGCCAAGGGCTGTTCTTGTTCAGGGCCGCTCAGCAGGCGGCTTCGAAAGTCCTCCCAGCGGTCTTCAAATGCTTCGTCGGGGCTCACCTCGATGCGAGGCGGCAGTCCGGCTTCGATGGCGTGATGGGAGAGGATGCGCAGCGCGAACCCGTGGAGGGTGGTGATGGCCGCTCCGTCTAGCTGGTCGAGGGCCTCAGGGTGTCGGCCTGAATTGGAGAGCTTCTGGCGCAGGCGGTTTTTCAGCTCGGCGGCCGCTTTTTCGGTGAATGTGATGGCCGCGATGTTCTCCATGGCCACGCCGGTGTCGAGCAGGGCCAGCACCCGCTCCACCAGCGCGGTGGTCTTGCCCGATCCGGCCCCAGCTTCCACGAACAGGGTCGAGTCGAGTTCGGAGACGATGGCATCCCGGTCGGCTTGGTCGTTGTTGGGGAGCTCCATAGTCAGTTCGCCTCGGAGTCGAGTCCATGGGGTGACTCGGCCAGGTGCCGATAGTCGGCCAGTTCGGTTTGATCTTGCATGTTCTCCCACCCCCGGCGGCGCTCCTGGGTTCCCAGCCGGTCGGCGTTGCAGTAGTCGCAATACTGGCTGTACGGCCCCTCGGTGCGGTCGGGTTGAGGCCGGTCGCAGAACACCCCGCCTTCGATGCCCTTGGTGATGGTGTCTACCACTGTTCGGAAGCGATCCATCACCCGGTCGGTCAGCCAGTAGCCACAGGTCTTGAACTGCTGGTCGCTGGTGACGAACCAGTACTGGGTTCTGACCTGGGCATCGGGGTCGTCGATGTTGTCTCGGGCGGCCAGCCCGTACACCGGAAGCTGGAGCTTGGTGCCGCGCAGGACGGGATCCCAGTTCCGGCTGCCTTCGTCCAAGTCTTTGTAGCTGTCGGCCTTGCCGGTCTTGTAGTCGGTGACCAGCAGGCGGTCGTCGGCGCCGTGGTCTACCCGGTCGGCTCGGCCTCTGAATCGCACATTGCGGCCGTTGCGCAGCGTGATCGCCACCGCCCCCAGTTCTGCATCGGGCATTCCAAACGCCAATTCGCTGGCCGCAGCGGTGACGCCATACCGACGGCGCTGGGCATCGTCTTTCGACAAAAAGCGCTCCAAGTCGGTCAGAATCCGTCGCCGGTCGTGGTGCCAGTACACCGACGTTCCCGTCAGCCCTCGGGCTTCGACCTGCTCGCACAACTCCGCTCCGATCTCGAGGAGCCGGCGGCGCTGCTGTTCGCTCCACGGTTGGCCAGGGGGCGGCACTTGGTCGTTGTCAAGCTGCTCGCGCACAAACATGTCCAGGGCGTCGTGAACCAGCGAGCCCTTCTCCAACGCGGAGATCTGGAGCAGCTCCTCGGGTTGTTCGAAGGTCTGCACCCGCAGGACGTGCTGGAAGAGATAGCGCATCGGGCAGTCGGCCCAGGTTTCCAGGCTGGTGGGCGAAACCACGTCGCTGATCAGGTCGGCAACTTCGAGGTGGGACAGGTTGCCGTCGAAGCGGGTGAACTGGTTTGACGCCCGGCTGGCAACCAACTCGGCCCCTCGGGTCAGAACCGGGTCGTCGTCGATCGGCAGATCATCAGATCGACTGGTCTGGGCTAGGGCCTGCAATCGGAACTCTTGGGCGGTCGCCGGGAATTCGGCGTGGAGCACCCTGCCGGCAAACGAGGGGACGTGCTCGAACCAGCCAGCGGTGTCGTTGTCGGCCAGATTGCCTAGGTTGGTGCTGTCCACGACGCGGCCCGCCAGTACGCTCGCGGTGTCCAGCACCCAGCGAGACGGATGCTGTTCGGAAGCACGTCGGGCATCGCCCCGGGCGTACACCAAGGCAGCGGTCTCGGCTGAGGCCAGCACGGCCAGGAGGCCACGGTGTTGATCGCTCATTCGATCGGAGAGCAGGGAAAGGTCATCACTGGCGGCCATGCGCTCCCGGTCGGGCAGGAGCGGATCATCAGACGGGCTGTGGGGGAACGTTCCCTCGGCCATGCCGATCAAGATCACCCGGTCCAACTCCATCCCCAGCGAGGCGCCGATCTGCTCGGTGAGCACCCCGTATCCGACCCGCCCGACCCGCCCGGTGGGGGCGCCCAACTCTGAGACCAGGGTATGCCGGAAGGTGGTTGACCGGGGACGATGTTCTATCTCGTCCAGGTTGGCCAAGCGGTCGAGTATCCCCTCGATCTTGTCGCCGGCCTCCTGCTCAGCCGGAGGCCATTGTTGTCGGGCCTTCTCATCGCCCAGGTAGGTGTGGATCAGCCTTTTGATCCACCCGCACCAGTCTTTCCAGGAAGCCGGTTCAGGGTCAGGGGACAGGTCGCCGATGAGCTGGGCCATGAACCGGGCCAGCGACTCCGCGTGGTCGGCCTCTCGGCGCCGCCGCTCGACCCGCCCCTCGATTCCGTCGGGATCGCCCTCCTCTTGCCGGGCGGCTTCGCGCTGATCTGCGGCGAAGCTGTTGAGCCTCGTCTCCCACTGCTCAGAACCCCGAGCCACCCCGGCTTGGCGCGACACCCGCTCCCACGCCATCACCGCGGCCGCGGCCGGCGAGGGCTGCTTGCCGTCTACCGCCAAGGGAGTGTCGGTGGCCGATGCCACCGACAGCAGGGCGAACACTTCGTTGCGGCGGAAGTCGCGGCCCACCAGGTTGAGCAGGGCAATGAGCCCCCGGCCGGCCAGCGAGTCGGCCAGGGTGCGCCCGCTGGGACCGTTGTATGGGATGTCGGCAGCATTGAGGTGGCTGTGGAGGGCACGGATCACAGGCTCTCCGCTGCCGCACAGCACGGCGATCCGGTTCAGGGCGATGCCGTCTCGGGCCGCGTCGACCACCTCCCGGACTGCCACCCGGACTTCCTCGTCGGCGCTGGCCGTGCTGATGATCCGCTGGCCGTGGGGTTGGCTGACCGCCCTAGGCGGAACGAAATCTGCTCCCATGCGGCGGACCGACTCCGCTACGGCGCTATCGGCCTTTGCGTTTCCGGTGAGTCCGGCGATAACCGCTACCGACGTCGCAGCGGACAAGGAGGAAACCATGAGACCCTGTGATCGGGTGACCCGTTGGGGCAGGTGGATGATCACCGGGCCGAATTGTTGGACAAGGTCGCTGAACGACCCCGACCCCAGAGTGTTGATGGACAACTCGTTCAGATCCTGGCCGTCGTACCACTTGGACTCCAGCCTGCTTCTGACCTGGCCGCAGATGCGGACCACATCGGCCGCTCGCCGGCTCTGTGTCGCCAAGGCGTTGAGCTGATTTTCAGAGAGCTCGCGCAAGTCCCGGTAAGACCGCACCAGGGCCTGCTGGGTGGCGGGATGTTGGGCCGAGGCCCGAAACAGGCCAGGGTTGGTGTTCAACACGCTCCGCACCGTGGCGCTGAGCACCGGGTCGGAAAGCGGCTTGCGCTTCAGCTCCACGGCCATCTGCCGTCCAGCCAGGCGCTCGGCCAGGTCGAACAGTTTGAGGAAATTCACCGCGGTGATGCCCTGGTCCCGTGCTCCCAAGGCCCGCCGGGTGGCAATGCCAGCGATATTGGTGGGCACCACCACCGTGACCGGCGCCAGCGGGTCGCCACCCTTGAGCGCGTCGATCCGCTCGCCCAGCCGCTTTGTGGCAGGCAGCCCATAGGGGGTACACACGACCTCGATGCTCACGGCCAAGACTCTAGAGACTCGCTGTGACACTTCCCGGGTCTCGACATCGACCACCCGAAATGGCGGTGGTTGGGCCTGGTTCCTGCCGGTAGGGCATCGGCCAGATCGCCGTCCAAGGTCAGCGTGGTCCTCATTTAGACATCATGATGTGCCAAGTTGGTGATATTGAGATGCTTATCCCTGTGGAGTTCGGGGGCGGGGCAGCTGGGCGTGGGCGAGGCGGCCCATGGCGGGGGCCATGAGGGCTTGTTGCCGCAGGGCTGAGCGGGTGAGGTAGCGGGCCAGTTCGGCGTCGTCGGCGAGGTTGAAGCAATCCCGGTCAGCTTGGTCTTGTTGGGCCAGCTTGGGGCCGATGCGGTTTACCATGTCGAGGTAGCGCACCAGGCGAGCCACAGATTTGGCTCGAGCGGCGGGGTAGCCGCTGAGAGCGGGAGTGATCACCGTGCGCAGATCGCCCAAGACGGCGGCGTAGACATCGCTGGCCGCGGTGTCGATTGGCTCGGGCAGCTCGGACGGCTCTGCTTCCACTCCCAATGCCTCGCACACCAACTCGGCGGTGATCCGGCGGTGGAGGGTGGCGAACAGCATGCCCATGCCCAAATCGCCGCCGGCAGCTCCGGTCACTCCTAGCCCGATCAGGTTGCGCACCTGGCAGGCAAGCTGCCAGTAGCGCACCCGCTCAGCGTCCACCGGGCCGTCGTACCACCCGAAGGCCGTGTCGATGTCCACCAACGGGGTGAGCATGGCCCGCACCGTGATCCAGGCCAGGTCTTCCATCGGGTCGCCCACATGGGCCAGCTCCCAGTCGCACAACCCCGTCACCCGGCGGCCGTCGTGCAGCACGTTGCCCGGTCCCAGGTCGCCGTGTACCAGCACCACCCGCGGGGCCGGTTCGGGCGCAGTCTCAGCCAGCAGGCGCAGGCCGAGGTCGATCAGCGGATCGGGCTCAGGGCAATGGCTCCGATAGATCCTCGTCCACGCCGCCAAATCGTCAACCGCCAGATGGTCGGGCGGTGCCAGCAAATGGAGGGCGTTCACCTGGCCCATGAAGTCGCGGGCCACCTCGGGTTCGTCCAACGGCCCCGGAGATCCCTCCACATACTCCAGCAGCAATGCCCGACCATCCGGGCTGATCCCGCAGAACCCGGCAGCCCGCACCGGCGTGTCGGCCAGCCACTCGTATACCCGGGCCTCTCGGGCCAAGTCGTAGCCTTCTACCGACAGCGGCGACGTGCCATTGTCCATCCGCAAGAACCGCCGTTCATCGCCCGCCAGCGTCAGTACCCATGCCTGGCGAGAGGCCCCTCCCAGAATTCGAACCGCCTCAGTCACTGGCTTTCCGCAGCGCTGTTCAACCCAGTCGAGCAGCGCCGCGGGCAGTTTGTCCGTCATCGCAATCTATGCCCGGCTTGGGTATGCGCCCTGAGACGCCGTTAGCCGGTCGGTTCCTCTGCGGCTTGGGCTATCCGTTCGAGGGCGGGGGCGTCGGACCGCAGCTTGCCGATCTTGTCGCGGTGAAGCACCTCGGCGGCGCCCTCGGGGCATTGGGCCACGAAGGGGCACCAGCCGCACAGGGGCCCCGGGGAGGCTACGAACTCCAGGGAGATGCAGCTCTCCATGATGGCCAGCCAGGTGGACCGCAGTTCGTCGACCGCCTCGGCAAGGTTGGCGTCCGTGATCTCCACCTCCACTGCTTTCTGGCCGAGATACAGCAACTGGGCCTTGGCTGGTTTGCGGCCCTCCAGCTCGGTCAGCGCCGCGGCGTACAGCAGCATTTGGGTGGCGTAGTTGGATGAGAACCGCTCGGAGGGCGCCTTGCCCGACTTGTAGTCGGTGACCACCAGGCCCTCGTCGGTCTGGTCCACCCGGTCGATGATTCCCCGGAACGGCACTCCGTTGATCTCTACCCGGATGTCTTGCTCGGTAGCGGCCACGCTCACCTCGCGGGGGTCTTCCAAATCCCACAGCCCCTCGATGGCCCGCCAGCCGTTGATGCGGAAGTCCAAACCGCCCCGTTCATCCAACTCCAAGCCCTGGTAGTCGCGGTGGTTCTCCATTTTGGGCCAGAGGTCGCGTGCCAGCTTCTTGGCTCGATCCACCGTGCGGTCCTCCACCGGCTCCTGCATCAGCTTCTCCAGCACCATGTGGGCGAAGGTGCCGGTTACCGCGGCCTTGCCCGGCGGGTCGGGCAGGCGGTCGATGTAGCGGAACTTCCACCGGCGGGGGCACTCCCGAAAGGATGACGCGCTGGAAGGGGAGAGGTGTTTGGGCACGTAGCGCTCGGGAATCTCCAAGAGCTTGCCGTCAATGGGCTTCTCAGCCGACTCGGCCTGTTTGGCGGGCTCGGTCATGGTCATGTCTGTTTATCCGATTTCTCTTGTGGCGGTCAGAAGTCGAGGGCGTCGCGGTCTACTAACTCGCTGTGGGTGATGAGGAAATCCTTGCGGCGGCTCACGTCTGAGCCCATCAGGGTCTCAAACATCTCCGAGGCACCTTTGGCGTCGTCGAGGGTGAGCTGGCGCAGGGTGCGGGTGGCGGGGTCGAGGGCGCACTCGGCCAGCTCGTCGGTGTCCATCTCCCCCAGTCCCTTGAACCGAGACCAGCGGATGTTCTCGGCCTTGCGGTTGCCCTTGCTCAGCTCCGCGGTCTTCGCGTCCCTCTCGGCATCCGACCACGCCCGGTGGGTCTGATCGCCAACTTTGGCGGTGTACAGCGGGGGCTGGGCCGCGAACACCCGGCCTGCTTCCAGCATCGGGCGCATGAAGCGGTGGATGAGGGTGAGCAGGAGGCAGCGGATATGGCTGCCGTCCACATCGGCATCGCACAGGATCACGATGCGCCCATACCGGGCCTTGGCCATGTCGAAGTCGTCGCCGGATCCGGCTCCCATGGCGGTGAACAGAGCCTGGGCCTCGGCGTTGTCCAAAACCTGTTTGACCGACGACTTGGCCGCGTTCACCACCTTTCCCCGCAGGGGCAAAATGGCCATGTACTCGGCGTTTCGTCCCGCCTTGGCCGGCCCGGCCGCCGAGTCGCCCTCCACCAGGATCAACTCTGACTCCGGGCCGTGTACCCGGCAGTCGGCCAGCTTGTCGGGCATGCCGGTGGAGCCCAGCGACGCTGCCCGGCGCTTGTTCTCCAAGGTCTGGCGGGCCGACACCCGGCTCACCACCGCATCGGCGATCTTGGACTGCAATGCGGTGACGTGGCTCTTGGGGCCGGTTTGGAACCAGCTCTCCAATCCGTCTTTGAGCACGTTGTAGACGATGGACTGCACCGGCGGCGTGCCCAGTTCCTGTTTGGTCTGGCCCCGGAACTGCGGCTCGGGCAGGGTGACTTTGACCGCGGCCACCAGACCCTCCTGCACGTCTTCCCGCTGGGCCCGGTCGTTGCCCTGCTTGGCCAGGCGGGCCAGTTTCTTGGAGTCGGCCAGCAAGCTGTCGTTGACCGCCCGAGTCAAGGCCCGCTCGAATCCGGCCAAGTGGGTGCCCCCATGCGGGGTGGGGATGGTGTTGACAAACGTGTCCACCTTGGCGCTGTAGTCCTTGACCCAGCGCATGGCTATGTCCACCTGGCACTGCCGGGTGACCACGGTCATGGCGCCGTCTACCGGGACCTTCTCCTCGAATTCGCCCTCACCGGGTATGGAGATGACCTCGGTCACGGTCTCGGCGGCGGAGAGATGGCCTACCAGGTCGGCCAGGCCTCCGTGAGAGATCAGATCGACCGGTTGGTTTTCGGTGCCCCGGCGCTTGTCCTCCAGCCTGATCCGCAGACCGGGTACCAGAAAGCAGGCCTGCTGGGCCCGCTGGCGGATGGATGGGAAGTCCACCGCGGCGTCGGGGTCGAACAGGTCGAGGTCGGGCCAGAACCGGATGCGGGTACCGGTTTTTCGGGTGGAGCGTATTCTGCGGAGCTTGTGGCCCTTGGTGAAGCGGTCGCCGTCGAACTGGCCCGCCTTCTGCTTCGCGAACCAGAGCTGCCAAGTGGCGCCGTCTCGGTCGACCTCGGCCCGCAGCCGGTTGGACAGGGCGTTCACCACCGAGGCGCCCACCCCGTGAAGCCCGCCGGAGGCCCCGTAAACCCCGCCGCCGAATTTTCCGCCGGAGTGCAATTCGGTGAGGACGACCTCTAGCGCCGACACCTTCTTGGTGGGATGCGGATCGATCGGGATGCCCCTGCCGTTGTCGCCCACCTCCACCGACCCGTCGGAGTGGAGGGTCACGTCGATGCGGGTGGCGTATCCGGCGCCGGCCTCGTCCACCCCGTTGTCGATCAGCTCCCACACCAGGTGCATGAGGCCGTCGCCCCCGGTGCCCCCGATGTACATGCCGGGGCGCTTGCGGACGGCTTCCAGCCCTTCCAGGGTGACGATGTCCGACGCGTCGTAGCTGCCGTTGCCGTTCCCCCCGTTCGGGGGAGCGAACAGGTCGGGGTCCCGTCCCGGCGCGCGGGAGGCAGAGCTGGCCTGCGTCACCATCGGGGCATCCCCACGCTCAAGACCACCGTGTGGTCGGCATCCCCGTTGGCCAGGGGGAACGGTACCGGTGCCTTGGCCGGTTTGCCGTTGTCGTCCACTTCAGCCAACAGGTCGGCCGGGGGCGCCACGACGGCGGTTACCAGTTGGTGTTCTCCGGCCTGTGGCGCGCCCAGCCCGCCTCGAGCGGTTGCTGGAATGTCGGTCACCGGGATGATGGCCACCGACCCGGACCTGTCCACCATTATGAGGGCCTCATCGCCGCCCACGCTGTCGGCGGTGAGGATCCGGTCGTCGTCTCGCAACCTCATGCCCACCACCCCCGTGGCCCCCCGCCCTTGCACCGAGACCGACTCGACCGGGGCGCGCAGTGCCCGTCCACCGACGCTGACCAGCACCATCTCCGCAGTCTCCGGTGCGCAGAACGCGGCCACCACCCTGTCTTTGGGCTTCAGCTTGATGACCTGCTTGGCGGGCCGGCCCCGGTCGGCATCGGACAAGTCGATCCGCTTCACCGTTCCGGCCTCGGTGACGACCACCAGGGGATCGCCACCCGGCATCACAATGGCCAGCACAGCCTCGCTTCGCATTGTTCCGAACACGTCGGCCGCCCCCGCCCCCCGGCTGCGGCCGGAGACCTCGGGGATGGCTGATACGGGAGTGGCGATGATCCGGCCCCCCGATGTGACGGCCAGAACGGTTCCGCCGGGATCGGCCTCCACCGAAGCGGTGAGCACGTCGTGGCGGCCGAACTGGGATCGGCGCCTGCCTCCTGTAGACGTCCGGCCCACGATGCCGGTGGTGGACAGCGTGACCACGCATGGCCCATCGGCCGCGGGGGTCAGCTCCTCCACCGGGGTGGGCGCATAAACCGGGGCGTCTCCGTGGTGCACGATCTCGGTACGGCGATCCCGCCCGAAGCGCTCCACCAGTTCGTCCAACTCCTTCAGCACCACCGTGCGCTGGCGCTGTTCTGAGCCCAGCAGCTTCTCCAGGTCTTCGATCCGGGCGATCAGCTCGTCGCGCTCGTCGATGATCTTCTGCTTCTCCAGCGCGGTGAGCCGCCGAAGCTGCATGTCCAGGATGTGGGCGGCCTGGACTTCGGTCAGGTTCAGGGCGTCTTGCAACCGTCGGCGGGCGGTGGCGGCATCATCGGAGCCCCGGATGATGGCTACCACCTGATCGATGTTGTCCAGCGCGATGATCAGCCCCTCAAGGATGTGATGGCGGTCTCTGGCCCGGGCGAGGCGATGCCGGGTGCGCCGTACCACCACGTCGAGGCGGTGGTCGATGTAGTGGCGGCACAGGTCGTAGAGGCCCACGGTGGTGGGAACGCCGTCAACCAGGACCACGTTGTTGACGGCAAAAGTCTCCTCCAGCGGTGTGAGCCTGAACAGGTCGTAGTACAGCTTCTCGGGCGCCACATGGGGCTCGCACTCGATGAGGATGCGCAGCCCGTGGTGGCGGTCGGACAGGTTGCGGGCATCGTGGACGCCCGGCAGCTTGCCGTCGACGATCAGGTCGTTGACCCGCTTCACCACCTTCTCGGGGCCGACCATGTAAGGCAGTTCGGTGACCTCAACCCCCCAGCGGCTGCGGGTCAGCTTCACCGGTGCCATCTTGGCCTGGATGCGGATCGACCCCCGCCCGGTGGCGCAGGCCTGGCGCAAGCCTCCCTCCTCGGTGTCGATGACTCTTCCCCCGGTGGGGAAATCGGGGCCCTTCAGCACGTCCATCAACTCTTCGATGGAGGGCTTTGGCCGGCGCTTGGTCATCACCAGCCGGATGGCCGCGGCCACCTCGCGCAGATTGTGGGGGGCCATGTTGGTGGCCATGCCCACGGCGATGCCGGTGGTCCCGTTCACCAGGAGGTTGGGCAGCCGCCCGGGCAGACACACCGGCTCAGCGCTCTCGCCGTCGTAGGTGGGCCGGTGGTCCACGGTGTCCTCGTCGATCTCGTCGAGCATCTCCATGGCGGCGGTGGCCAGGCGGCACTCGGTGTATCGGGGGGCGGCGGGCGGGTCGTCCAGGGTCCCGAAGTTGCCGTGGGGGTCGATCAGGGTGATGGGCCGGGAGAATTCCTGGGCTAGTCGGACGAGGGCGTCGTAGATGGCGGCATCGCCGTGGGGGTGGTATTTGCCCATGGTGTCGCCCACCACCCGGGCGCTCTTGCGATGGGGCCCGTCGGGGCGGATCCCCATGTTGAGCATGGAGTAGAGGATGCGGCGCTGCACCGGCTTCAGGCCGTCGCGGGCATCGGGGATGGCACGAGAGGTGATGACCGAAAGCGAGTAGGCCAGAAACGACTCCGACATTTCATCGGCCACCGGGACTCTCACCAGTTCACGGGCAAAATCGACTTCGGGTTCGCTGTCGTCCGAGTGGGATTCGAACAGGGTCTTGGGTCGCTGGGGCATGGTTCCCTTGGCGGTATTGGTTGGGGGCGAAATTGGGTGGGCAGAGCCCAATTAGAAGGTACCTGTTGGCTGCGACACTTACGGGTCAATCAGCCAGATCAATCCCGGTTTCCGGTCAGATCTTGGCGATGCGGGTGCGGCTGAGGCGCACCGTCTGTCCGAAGGAGCGGATGGCGGCCTGAAACGCTCTCATTCCCATGATGGAGACCACCCCGGTGGTGCGGTCGCGGTGGGGGATCGGCACTTCGGCTATTCGAGCGCCGGAGCGGGCCAGCATTCCCGAGAGCACCACGTTGGGGGCGAAGGTGTCGTCGGGGATGGGCTCCAGCAGGGGGGCCAGCACCGACGAGCGCATCAGCCGATAGGGGCAGTTCACATCGGCCAGACGACAGCCGAAGGCCACCCGGGCGGTGAGCCGGGCTGCCCGGGTGATGGCCCGACGGCCCGGTGACTGATTCCGGCTGGTGCGGATGCCGATCACACCTTCCACGTCGGCGCGACGCTCCCATAGTCCACCGAATGCCGCGGCGGGCATCTCGTGGTCGGAATCGGTTTGGAATACCCATTCGGCGGTGACCACCCCCCGGCGGTAGCCCTCAAGGATGGTGGGCCCGTGGCCGCTGTTGGGTTTGGCGTCCACCACCAGGCGCGGGTGGCGTTCGGCCACCGCCCGCAAGACCTGCTCGCTGGCGTCGGTGGCCCCGTCAACGATGGCCACCAGCTCGTAGTCGATTCCCAGGCTGTCGAGCACCCCGAGCCAGCTCTGCGCCACCTCGGCGACGATCTCCTCCTCGTTGTACACCGGCATGAACGCGCACAGTTCGAGTCGGTTCCCTGGACTCACTCTCGGGCGCTCTCAGCTAGAAGCTGGGCCTCCTTCTCAGCCAGGATGGCGGCGCTCAGGTCGTAGCGAATGGCGGCGGTATTGGGCTCAGGCCCGGCCCATCCGGGCAACAGGCCCCGCTCGTGGCAGAAGAACTGGGCCTCCACGTTGGTGCCGTTCAGCTCCCGGGCTTCGGGGTCGGTGGCCAGCCAAGCCACCACCGCGCCGATCACGTCGGGGGGCTGGCCGGTGTCCTCGAAACCGAACTGGGCCATGTCCTGAGCGATGCGCTCGGTGGAGATGTAGCCGGGCTGCACGTTGAAGGTGTTGATGCCGTCGTCGCCGTGCTCCGCGGCCAAGAATCCGGCCACCCGGTGAAAGGCGCCCTTGCTGATGCCGTAGCCCATGCCCCAGCCCCCGTCGCCGGCCGCCTCGGTGGGGTCGGCGTAACCTGATGCCGAGGTGATGTTCACTATGGTGCCCCGGCCCCTCTCGATCATCTGGGGCAGAAACGCCTTGGTGAGCACCAGCGGGGCCAGGCAATTGGCCTTCAGGTGATGGTCGAGCAGCTCGATGGGGGTGTCGAGCAGGCGATCCATGTGGCCGGGTCCGATGTAGCGCCCGTTGTTCACCAGAACGTCAACTCGTCCCCACCGCTGCAACACCGTGGCGGCGGCCGCTTCCAAGGAGTCGTAGTCGAGCAGGTCGGCGGCGGTGATCAGGGCGTCACCCCCGGCCTCGGCCACCAGCGCGGCGGTGGCCGATAGGCTGCCGGGCAACGGCGAGGTGTCCGACCGCTTAACCGTGGACGAGTGCTCCCGCTGCTCGCCCTCCTGCACGGTGCGGGCCGACACGGCCACATCAAAGCCCGCCCGGGCCAGATGCACCGAACACGCCTTCCCAATCCCCCGGCTGGCCCCGGTCACAAACGCCACTGGTCGGTCACTCATAGCCCGTAGTCTGCCTGCTTTGGCCCCGCTGCGGCCAAAGCGGTTGGCCGGTGTTTCCTCAGCGGTCTCGACCTTTAGCCGTGTGTCGCCGAATTGGCGGCGCGGTCTTGGGTCTTGAGGTATTGGGCGGCGGGGGTTTGTTGGGCGGCGATGTTTCGGGTGTAGTGGGCGGCCATTCTGGCTGACTTCCAGCGGCATGCCTGCATGAGTCCGGGCAGGTCGATGCCGAATGCGACGAGGTCTTGGGCCATGCCGACGCGCAGCGAGTGGCTGGTGATGTTGGCGGGGTCTATGCCGGCGGCTTTGGTTGCGGCTTTGATGCAGCGGGTGACGGTGCTCGGGGAGATTTTGAATACGGGGTCTTCGGGGCGGGCGTCGGCGGGCCTTATGCGGGCCAGCGCTTGGGTGGTGCATTGGGATATGGGCACGACGGCCCCTTGGCCAGTCTGGTCGGTTTTGGAGGTGCGGATCCTCACTGTGCCGCACTCGCCGTCTGCTGTTAGGTCGATGTCGGCCCAGATGAGGGCGAGAAGTTCGCTACAGCGAAGGGCGGCGTCGTGGGCGATGCAGATCATGGCGATATCGGTTTGGGCGCGCCGCTGGGCCTGTTGGGGGGTTTCCAGTCGCCCGCCGGGCTGGTTGCTGCGGGGTTTTCTAGCGGCTTCGACGATTTCTAGGAGGTTGCCCCAGCGCAGCGGCGCGGCTTGGTTCGACGTGCCGCCGTTGGCGGCGGCCATTCGGATCAGCCCCGACAGCAGCTTCCGGACTCGGGGGTGCTTGGCGGGGTTTGGGCCGGGCCGGTCTCGGTGTTTGTAGGCCACGGCGGCCAGGTAGGTGCACTGGGTGGCGGGCTTTTTGCCCTGGAGGAACAAGGTGGCCAGCCAGTACAGGAGATGGTGGGGCTCGGCGGGAAGGGTCTGGTGACCTCTTTTGTGGGCCCAACGGGTCCAGCTATTCCATCCGGTGTTGTAGGTCTTGCGGGTGTTGTCCGCCAGAGCTGAAGTTTCGGCCTGGGCTATGAGCGATCCCAGTTGGGCCGGGCTGGGTTCGCTGCTGTGGCTGGGCGCGGGATTTGCGCTTGGCGTGTTCTCTGGCGGGGCCGGGTCGTTGATGGTGTCTGTTTCAATATCCACGGCCCGTGGTCTAGCAGGCGTTATGGAAATATATCAAATAGTAATAGAAAGAATCTGTATCGAAAGAAAACAGAGTATTTGACGGATAATTGCCTTTATTTACTACATTGAAACCGTAGCGCCTGTCAAGCAATCCCCGAGATTCTCAAGGTACGAGCCCGGATATAGACGGCCCGTTACCGGGCTGACCTCGGAAAACAGGCCACAACTCGGCTAGCCGGAACTGCCGGGCTGCTGAACTCCCCAGCCGCGGATCGAAGAGATCCGGCTCTGGGCGACACAGGAAAGGTCGTCGCCCCAGCACCGGAGGCGCCCTCGACCCGGACCCGGCCCGTCCTATCCGAAATCGCTGTACCGAAGCGGCTCCTTCGCCCGCAGACGGGACCCCCGGCCGAGTTCGCATGCGGCGGATAAAGGCAATTATCCGCTGCGTACCGAACGGGGAACCGGACCCATGACACGACGCTCAGCCCTCGTCTCCGATTTCTTTGGCTTTGTGGCCGCGAAGCTGCGCTGTGCCCGGCGCGCCCCCAGCGGCTCAGCGCCCGTCGCCGGCGCGGCGAGGCGGCTGTTGTTGCTGTTGGTGGTGTTGGCCGTGTTCGCGGCGTCGCTGATGTTCTCGGGCCCGTCGTCGGCCCACGAGGTTCCCCCGGAATATTCGTGCAGCGTCGGGAGGCTCGTTGGCGGCCAGTGCCTGCATTCCGCTGATCCCACCTACAGTTGCTCGTCGGGGACGCTCGAGGGCAGCAGGTGCAAGGTGACTGCTGATCCCACCTACAGCTGCTCGTCGGGGACGCCCGAGGGCGATATCTGCCGGCAAACGGCCGCGCCCATGTGGTCGTGTTCGTCGGGGGCGCCCACCGGTACCCGGTGTGTGGAGACCGCCGTTCCCACCTATAGCTGTATATCGGGGTCGCTGTCGGGTTCCCAGTGCCTGCATTCCGCCGACCCCGTATACAGTTGCTCGTCGGGGTCGCTGTCGGGTTCCCGGTGCCTGCATTATGCCGATCCCATCTACAGTTGCCCGTCTGGGGTGCTGAGGGGCGCCAGTTGCGTTTTGACCCATGAGCCCGTCTGCACGCTCAACAACGATTTCGCCGCGTGCGACACTCCGGGCGTTGCCTACCACTGCTCACCCGGGTACACCCTCTCGGGCACCCGGTGCACCAAGACCGCCGCCGCCGATGCCGGCTGCCCCTCCGGATATCTGACGGGGGCATTCGGCATCTGCTACAAGTACACCGCGGCCAGCTCCGACTGCCCCTCGGGATACCCGCCCCCGTCCCAGGGCCTCTGCCTCAGACACACCCCCGCCCAAGCCGGCTGCCCAACCGGGTATGCGCTCTCTGGGGGCCAGTGCACCAAGACTACTGCCGCTGCTGCCGGCTGCCCGGCGGGATACGAACTGGGCACCTTCGACCTCGAGGGCACCACTGTCACCTACTGCTACAAGAACACCCCCGCCCGAGCCGACTGCGAAACCGGCTATGCCCTC
This sequence comes from Candidatus Poriferisocius sp., assembly GCF_965208475.1. Classification (GTDB taxonomy): domain Bacteria; phylum Actinomycetota; class Acidimicrobiia; order Acidimicrobiales; family Bin134; genus Poriferisocius. The sequence goes on from NZ_OZ242338.1 coordinate 3,448,762, forward strand.
ACAGACGGCCAGTGCACCAAGCACACCGCGGCCAGCTCCAGCTGCCCCTCGGGATACCCGCCCCCGTCCCAGGGCCTCTGCCTCAGACACACCCCCGCCCGAGCCGGCTGCCCTACCGGCTACACCCCCTCAGGCGCCAACTGCGACCACGCCCACACCGCCATCACCGGCCTCGAGGCCACCGCCACAACAGCGGCCGGCGTCGCTTACACCGACGACTTCACCGTCACACCGGCGACCTCGACCGTATCGGTGTCCGGCGACGGATGCGCCCTGTCGCCCGCCTCCAGCACCGGCACTCACACCCTCACCGCCACCCGCCCCGACGCCGGAACCCGCACCTGCACAATCACCGCGGGAACCGCCACCGCCACCGCCACCATAACCTTCACCCCCGCACCCACCCCCACACCGACGCCTGCGCCCACCCCGACGCCTGCGCCCACACCGACGCCTGCGCCCACCCCGACGCCGCGCCCTACACCGACACCGGCGCCGCGCCCTACACCGACACCGGCGCCGCGCCCTACACCGACACAGGCGCCGGTGCCGTGGGCGGTGCCTGGGGGTTTCGGGTGCTCGTGGTTGGCGGAGGGCGATGACCGGGTGGTTTGCACATGGGATGCCTCAGCGGGCGCTGCCGGCGGCTACGCGGTGAAATACGAGCTCACCGCGAGCATCCGGGGAACCACCAGGAAGTTCCTCCAAGAAACGACAACAAACGGCCCAGCCGTTTCCGTCGGCATGAACAGATACGTGACAGAGGCCAGGTTCCGGGTGGCCGCCATCAGCCCTGACAGGACCGGACCGTTCACCGCCTGGGCCACCGCCGCCAAGCCTGTGCCGCCCGCGCCGTCGTGGGTGTCGGTGAACTGCCGCGACAACGCAGACCTGAGCATATTGTGGACAAAGGCCCAAAACGCCACCCAATACCGGCTAACCATCGCCATCAGCGGCCGCTCTACAACAGCGCGAACCGTCACCGAATACATGCCCGACACCCCCCAGCCCAATCCGCCTACCAACCACACCCTCGCCGGCGCGATCGGAGCCCGCTACACTGTCACCGTCGCCGCCTCCCGCGGCGGCACCGAGTGGTCCCCCGAATCCCCGCCGGGCTCGACTGCCTGCACACCTGTTGCCCCTCCCGCCCCCAACGTCGTGACGGCCTCATGCCAGGGCGGCGTGCTCACAGTAGAGTGGGACACCGCAGGCACAGGTCTCAGCAGAGCCACCATATACAAGCCCAGAATCTTCACCAGCGAAACCATGACAGCCGACACTAGATGGACCGCCAACGCAGCCGGCACCGCCACCTCGGCCACGATCCCCGCCGACGGTGAACCCGACCTGCCCGCAACCGGAACCTTCCAAGTCAAAGTCAAAGCCGCCAACACCGCCGGCGACAGCGGGTTCAGCGACCCAGCAGAAGCCACCTGCGGCCCGCCCGGGCTCGTATCCGGAGTCGATTGCACCGTAGTTTCCGATGACTCGATCACGATTGAGTGGAATCCTGTTGTGGGTGCTGACGGCTATCAGGTTGTGGCGTCGATTTGGGATGTGGCCAGTCCCCTCAATGCTAATCTTCTGGGTTGGGAAGACGCGGGGATTCCAAGGATGGCGTCATCTGGCAAATTCGTTTTCAAGCTTGACGGCCTGGACAGCGAAGTTGGCTACTACCTGGGAGTGAGAGCCAGAAACAGTTCGGGCCTGGGCGATTTGGGTTCTGGCAGTGTCCGACAATGTGAGACCATCGACGACGACTGGTTTGTGGTCAGGTGCACTGGCAATGGGGTGCTTGCCGCGGAGTGGTCTGACCCGTCCGGCGATTTACCTGAACCATCGAAGTATTCGGTGACAGCCTATATGGCATCGGCATCCTCTGGCTCTGGCGTTGTCGGCACCTATTCTGGGGTCGGATTGATCAGGTCGTGGTTGGTTAGGCCCAATCAGCCCTATCTGGTGGAAGTCGCAACTGAGAACGCATTCGGTGGGCCGGTCTACGCAAAGGCAAAGAGGGTGAAGTGCCCCTTGCTGTCGTCTCCTGATTGGAACAGCCCCAACAACACCGGCTCAGCCTTTTGGGACAGGGTTCTCGCTGCGATCAGGACTTTGGGTAATAGCGGTACTTCAAGCAATCCGATTGAAATCACTTTGGCACCGATAACGATCGGTGTGGAGCAGTATTACTACACCGACTATCAGATAGCACTGGCAAGTCGGACTTGCAAGAGCACTGTTAGCGATGGGCATACAACTCAAACTTGTGATGAAGTCTGGGATGAAAGAATCGAAGTAAGACTCGACAAAAGCAGCCTCGACCAAGTAGTAGACGACGCAATCACGTACCTGGTCCCAGACATTACCTTTAAATTGAAATGGGAATCCCTAGCTAGTGTCAATACATTATTGCAACTATATAGCACCGCACAAGGAACGGGTTACCTAGGTTCTGTCAAGATATATTTGCCTCGTGCCGCATTGAGATCCGGTCAGTTGGTGGCCGCAGCACTTATTATCGATTTTACGTATCATGATATAAGTCAACCAAGAGCATTGATAAGCGGCATGTCGGAATGTTGGTATGTGCTGCCTAAGGATCGAGGCAGTGATATCAAGAGCTGGAAGTCAAAAAGATATCCGATAGCCGGGTCCCCAAATAGTCCATCAACCCAGTTAACGGCTGCTAAGACGTTGGGCAATGTCACAACCATCAGAAATGCAATTGTTCACTATTGCGATGTAGAAAAATGAGTCAGCAATGAGAAACGAAGAACAGGGACTCAGTTCTGCTGAAAAGCCAGAACCTGTGAAATTGACTTTCAAACAATTCTGCTCATGTGCCTGGATTGCGATAAAGCAAGTAAAACCCATTTTCTTGCCAGTCTATGTTACATTGACCATTTATGCTTCATTTGGAGGATGGCCCTTTCCCGAAGGCAGATATGTAAGCATAGTGGGTGCTTTAGTTCTGGTAGTTAACTATACCATTGTTGAAATTAAATTGAAGGACGCCTACCAAAAGGCTCGCCAACAGTACGGCTCATTGAACAACTAAGTTACGATAAGCATACTTGCATGCAATCTGCATGGACATTGCCAATTGATCACACGTGGCGCAGATCTTTTCCGTGCCAGGTGCTCTTCAGCTCATCGGGGGGTTTGGGGAAGGCGCCGCGGGTCCATTGGGGGATGGCGGTGCGGGCGGTGATGAGCCAGCGGTCGTCGAAGCGGGCCACGTCGTCGCAGTAGCGCAGGCCCAGAATGAGATCGTCGGCGCCGGAGTCGTCCGACCGCATGTGGTAGCCCACCGCGTAGGTCTCCACGTGGCCCTCGTCGGCGCCCTCTTCTAGGTTGACGTACTGGTTGCCCATGAAGTGCATGGTGGCCTCGAACTTGTGCAACTCTTTTTCGGTCCAGTCGAGATAGGGGCCGAGCGGTCCGGAAATGACTGTCCCGCTGATCTGGCAATCGGGGTGGAAGTTGGACCGCACCAAGTCGAAATCAATGAGGTCGATGCCCCGGGCGTATCGCTGGGGGAGCTCCTTGATGAGCTCTCGATCCTTCAGCCATCGAACTGTGGTCTCGATGTCCATCACGCCTCCCTTGCCTCGCGCCCAGGCAGTGCGCCCCGCGCTACGGTTGCCCCATGAAAGAGCTGGTCTATCACCGATCGTTCTACCCGGCAGTGGAACGGTACGCCGAAAAAGAGGCGATTGTCGACGGCGGCTACCGGGCGAGCTTCGCCGCCCATGGGGAGAGGGTCAATCGGCTGGCCAACGCCCTAGGGAGCGAGCTGGGCGTAAAGAAGGGCGATCGGGTGGCCATAATGGCCCTCAACAGCGCCGCCTACCTGGAGCTTTACCACGCCTGCTATCTGGGTGCCGGCGTCATCAATCCCCTCAATCTGCGGCTGGCCGGCCCCGAGTTGGACTACATCGTGCGGGACTCGGGCACCGAGGTGGCCTTTGTCGACGCCTACTTCGCCGAGCCCTTCGCCAAGGCCATGGAGGCGGCGGGCGACAGTCCCATCCGCACGGTGGTGCTCATAGGGCAGGGCGATGTGCCCCACGATGTGGCCTACGAAGACCTGGTGGCCGCCGGCGACGACACTGTGCCGCCCGAGCCCGAAGAGGAAGACCCGGTGGTGCTCATGTACACCGGGGGCACCACCGGCCTGCCCAAGGGGGTGCTGGTGCAGCAGCGGGCCGAGATGCTGAACGTGTATCACGTGGCCATTGGGCTGGGCGGCACGAGAGACGACGAGGTGTTCTTGAGCCAGACCCCGCTGTTCCATGCCGCTTCCATGGCCAGTCTGCTGTTGATTCCGGCCGCAGGCTCCAAGATGGTGACCATCCCCGCCTTCGACCCCGGCGGCGTGATGAACCTCATCGAGGCCGAGGGCATCACCCAGACGGTGATGGTTCCCACCATGATCGGCATGTGCCTCCAGCACCCCGAATACCGGCCCGAGCGGCTGGCCTCGATGCGCGATCTCATCTACGGCGCGTCGCCGATGCCCGAGGCCGTCTTGGACCACCTCTTGGAGCACCTGCCCGACGTGAACCTGCTCCAGGGCTACGGCATGACCGAGTGCTCTTCGGTGCTCACGCTGCTATCGCCCGAGGATCATGTTGCGGGCAGCCCCCGGATTCGGTCGGTGGGCGCTCCGGTATTCGGGGTGAACCTCTGCATCCAAGACGAGGACGGCAATGAGCTTGGCAATGGGGAGATCGGCGAGGTGTGCGCCCGGGGCGGCAACTACATGCGGGAGTACTGGAACAAGCCCGAGGCCACCGCCGAGGTGTTCCGGGACGGCTGGTATCACACCGGCGATGCCGGTTACCTCGATGAGGACGGCTACCTCTTTTTGGTGGACCGGGTGAAGGACATGATCGTCACCGGCGGCGAGAACGTGTACTCCTCAGAGGTGGAGAGCGCCATATCCACCCATCCCGGCGTCGCCCAGGTGGCGGTGATCGGCATACCCGACCCGGTGTGGGGCGAGGCGGTCCATGCCGTTGTAGTTCCCACGCCGGGCAGCGAGGTGACCGCCGAGGAGATCTGCGAGCACGCCCGCCAGTCAATCGCCGGCTACAAGGTGCCCAAGTCGGTGGAGTTCAGGGCCGAGCCTCTGCCCCTGTCGGGGGCCATGAAGGTGCTCAAGCGGGAGCTGCGAGCCCCCTACTGGGAAGGGCAGGCCAAAAACGTCGGGTAAATGCCGAGAACATTGCCGAAGCTGCCCCTGATTTGGCGGAGGCTGTGGGTAGGCTGGCGATCATGCAGGTAGATATACGTCATGCCCCCAGCTTTGCGGTCGCCCGGTGCAACCTGGGCGGGGGCGAGCAAGTAAAAGTCGAGGCCGGCGCCATGTCGGCCCACTCCTCGGGGATGTCGCTGGAGGCCAAGGTGGAGGGCGGGATGCTCAAGGGGCTGAAGCGCAGCGTCCTAGGCGGTGAGTCGCTGTTCGTGTCCACCTACACCGCCCCTGCTCAGGGGGGCTGGGTGGATGTGGCCGCCAAGCTGCCCGGCGACCTCCGGGTGATCGAGTTGGACGGGTCGCAGTCGTGGATCATCGAGAGGGGCAATTGGCTGGCCTCAGAAGCCTCGGTGGTGATGGACACCAAGTGGGGCGGCTTCAAATCGCTGGTCGGCGGCGAGGGCGGTTTCATGGCCCACGCCGAGGGCACCGGCAACGTGGTGGTGGCCTCCTATGGGGCCATCGACGTGATCTCGTTGGCCGCGGGCGAGACGGTGGTGGTGGACACCAGCCACATGCTGGCCTTCCCCGACACCGTCAGCTATGAGCTGCGCCGGGCGGTGGAGGGCCGCTCGATCCAGTCGATGAAGTCGGGCGAGGGCCTGGTGTTCCACTTCGCCGGCCCCGGCGACATTCTCACGCAGACCCGGAATCAGCAGCAGCTGATCGCTTGGATCAACACCGAGATCGGCTCTCGGGAGTAGGCGCGCCTAGCGCTGGCAGCAGTCGGCGGGGCAGGGAGCAGGCGGGGGGGCCAGCACGAGGTCGGCAATCATCTTGACGAACGCGGGGTGGGTGCCTGCGGTGGGCACTCGGGTGAACCGTAGCCCCAGCAGGTCGGCCCGCTGGCGGGCCTCGGTGTCGAGGTCGTAGATCACCTCCATGTGGTCGGCCACAAAGCCGATGGGTACCACGATCACCGCCTCGGCCCCACCGGCGGCCACCTCATCGAGCGCGTCGCCGATGTCGGGTTCGAGCCACGGGACGTGGGGAGGGCCGCTGCGGCTCTGATAAGCCAGCGACCACCCGCTCGCTCCGGTGCGGATCGCCACCTCGGCGCAGGCCTCGCTGAGCTGGGCCTCATAGGGAGCCGTGGCGGCCATGGAGTCGGGAATGCTGTGGGCGGTGAACACCACCGGGGCGGTTGGCTCAGCTCGCCGGGCCACGGCCACGTTTTCGGCCATGGCCGACAGGAAGCCCTCCTGGTCCCAGAACGGGGGCACCTTGTACACCAGCGGGGCATCGGGGCCCACCGCGGCTCGGGCCCGCTCGATGTCGGCGGCGTACTGGCGGCAGCCGGAGTAGGAGCCGAAGGCCGAGGTGGCGAAGCCCACTGCCCGGCAGACGCCGTCGTCGCGCATCTGGGCCACGGCGTCGGCCAGCGTGGGCGGCCAGTTCCGGTTGCCCCAGTAAACCGGGAGCCCTGCCCCGCGTCTGGACAGCTCTTCGACCAGGGCGGCGATCAGATCGCGGTTGCACTGGTTGATGGGGCTGACCCCGCCGAACAGGTGGTAGTGCTCGGCCACCTCGGCCAGGCGATCGTCGCTGACGCCCCGGCCCCGGGTCACGTTGCGAAGAAACGGCATCACGTCGTCGGGTCCCTCCGGCCCGCCGAACGACACCACGAGGACTGCATCTACCTCGGGCGCCAATCCGGGTTGGCCAGGGTCGGTTGAAGGGGCAGTGGGCATGGTCGGTAGGCTTGTGGGATGGGCAGGGGGTTTTGCCGCCCAAGGGAATAGTGCGATAAACCCGTTTTGAGGGTAGCCGAACTTGGGGGAGAGTTTGCGGGCTCAACAACGCAGTCGCCTGACGGTTCTTCTTGTGGCGGCGTCCGCCACACTGGCGGTCGCCGGCGGAGTCGCTGTCGGTCAGTCCGACAGCGGTGAAGGGGCCGCGCAGCCGGTCGCGGTTGAATCGGCGATACCGGCGTGGCGTGATCTGGCCCGGGCCCAAGAAGACTTGGAATTGGCCCTGGGGGCCCGTGATGCCGCGCTGATGGCCATGGACCGCACGGTGGACGCGTTGCACCTCGAACTGGCCCGGCTGGACGAGCTCATCGACGTGGACTCCGGTCGGCAGCTTCTGAAAGGCGAAGCCGAGCAACTGGTCGTGCAGGAGTACATGTCGGGAGGCGATGTGGAGGACTTGGTCTTCATTCTCGGGGTGTCGGAGGCCACTGACGCCCTTTGGCGGGAAGCCCTGCTGTCGGAGCTGTCCGAGGTTGTCGACCAGGCCCTGAGCGCGGTGGACAACGTGTTTGAAGAGCAGGAGCGAACCGAGGCCCGCATCGGGCGGCTCAACGACGCCATCCCCTACCTGAACAGCCGCCTGAACGATGCGGAGCAGTCGGTGGAAGCGGCCGAATGGGTGGTGTACATCGCGGAGATCAACGACATGGCCGACCGCGAACTGGCCCAGAGCCGGTTCATCGAGCCCACCGAACGGCACTGGTACAATCTCCGCTTTTGCGAGTCCACCAACAACTACACCGCCGAGAGCTCCAACGGCCTGTTCTACGGGGCCTACCAGTTCGAGCCCCGGACATGGAGGACAGTGGGCGGCACCGGCAACCCGGCCCACGCCCCGCCCGAAGAGCAGGATGCCAGAGCCCGACTGCTCTACGCTCGCAGGGGCGACCAGCCCTGGCCTCGAGACTACTGCGGTCGGTGGCTCCCCGCGAACTAGCTTCTTGAGCCAATGAAGCTGTGGGTGGTGCTGCTCCTCGCCGACTGCGTGCTCGTTGGCATGGGGCTCACCTACCTGACCGGTTTGAAGCTCCGCATCGAAGAGCGGGTGGCCTACGGGGCGGTGGTCGGATTCATGGTGGTCACCCTGGTGGGCTTTGGCGCGGGCTGGGCTGTCGGAGCGCTGAGCGGATCGGTGGTGGCCGGGGCGGCGCTGTTGGCCACCGCCATCTCGGCCGCTGGCTGGTGGGGGGGAGTCAGCCAGATCGGCGCCGAGTGCCGCGATTTCCGGCGCCGGCTGATGCGGCCCGTCTCCCATCCGGAGAACCCGGCCCCCCTTCTCCTGCTGACCGCCCCATCTTGGGCCATAACCGCCTGGATCTTGAACCGGGCATATCTGCCCGACGGCTCGGGGGGTGTGCTGGCCGGCCACCTCTCGTCGTGGACCGACTGGCAAGCCCACCTGACCTACGCCTCGTCGTTCGCCCACGGGGAGAACTTCCCCCCGGAACTGCCCACCGCTTTCGGGGTCGACCAGCTGCCCTACCACTTCGGCATCGACTTCTTCGCCGCCATGCTCGACCGGGCTGGCTTGAGCGCCTTCGGCGGGTTGGAGGTTTCGTCGGGCTATTTGGCGTTCGCGTTCGTGCCCACCATGTACCTGGTGGGGATGAGGCTGTTCTCCAGCCGGGCGGTGGCGGCGGCGGCGGTGCTGGTGTTCACCCTCTTCGGAGGGCTGGGGTGGCTCCGGTTCTTCCACGATGCGGCCGACGGGGGTTGGGGCATCGTCTGGGACCTGCCCACCGACTACACCCGCCACCACCTCGGCAACATCTTGATGGAGAACGCGGTTACCGGGAACCTGTTCCCCCAGCGGCCCACTCTGGCCGGGTTCTCCCTCCTGTTGGTTGCCGTCGTGCTCATGCGGGAAGCCCACCAGTTGAGGTCGGCCAAGCTGTTCGCCGCCGCGGGCGTGATCGTGGGGCTGATGCCGCTGTTCCACGTGTATTCCTTCGCGGTGGCACTGGGGCTGGGCCTCATCTGGGCGGGGCTGGACCGCCGCGGGCAATGGTGGTGGTTCGCCCTGCCCGCGCTGGCCCTCTCGGTGCCGGTAGCCCGGTGGATCAAGCCGCTCAACACCGACGTGGTGGTGGAGGCCTGGGTGGGCGGCGGCTGGATGCAGGCGCCCTCCTATTCGATTGACACCGACAGTCTGCTCACATTCTGGTGGCGCAACGCCGGGGTGTTTCTGCTGTTGATGCTGGTCGCTCAGGTGTGGAGGGGCACGCTGCCCCGAGTTCTGATGTGGGCGTCGATCCCGGTGTGGTTGTGGCTGATCGTCCCCAACTTCGTGCGGGTAGACCCGTCTCATCCCTGGAACAACACCCACTGGTTCGTCCCGGCGATCCTTCTGGGGTCGTTCCTGGTGGCTTCGGTGCTGGTGCGGTTGGCCTCGGCCGGCTGGTTCGGAGCGGCGGGGGCCGCGGTGCTGTTCTTAGCCCTCACCTTTGCGGGCGCGCTCGACATCTGGAAGGCGGTCGACCCCGACGTTGGCGTTTGGCCCCATCCGATCGCCTCAGGCGACGGAGTGGCCGCTGGCGAGTGGGCTCGGGACGAGGCGCCTGCTGACAGCGTGTTCCTGATCGGCTTCGAGCACACTCATCCGGTTCCGGCGCTCAGCGGCCGGCAGACGGTGGTGGGCTACGCCGGTTGGATCAACGACCTCGGTGTCACCGACTGGCCGGTGCGACATGAACAGGCCCGCACCATGCTGGGCGGATACAAGGGCGCCGAGGAGCTGATAGATGACTATGGGGTGGACTATGTGGTGGTCGGACCGATCGAGCGCCGGGCCGGGGTCAGCGAGGAGTACTGGGCGTCTCGGGGGACTCTGGCCTTCGTTCGGGGCGAGTACTCCATCTATGAGGTGGATTGAGCAGTGAAGGCCATGATCGCGGAGAAAGACGAGGTGCTGGGGAGCTGGCGCCCGGCAGAGTTCTGGCGCCGCCGCCCGGAGACGGCGCTGGCTGTCGCGGTGGGTGCCATGGCGCTGGCCGGACTCGTGTTGCGGCTTGTCGAGTTGGGGGAGCGGCCGCTCCACCACGATGAGAGTTTGGACGCCTGGTACTCGTGGAAGTTCCTGGAGGGCACCTACGAGGGGTACGACCCGGTGTATCACGGGCCGCTGCGCTTCTATCTGACTGCGGGCCTTTTCTGGGCATTCGGGGAATCGCATGCCACTGCCCGCATGGTGGCCGTTCTGGCCGGGGTGGGAATGATCGTGCTGCCGTGGTTCTTGCGCCGGCTCCTGGGCCCGGTGGTCACCCTGGCTGCCGCGGCGGTCCTGGCCTTCAGCCCCATTGCGCTCTACATGACCAGATTGGGCCGTGAAGACTCGCTGATGGCGTTCATCACCCTGGCGATGATGGTGGTGATAGTCCGGTTCCTGGACCGGCCCCGACTGCTGCTGCCCTCACTGTTCGGGTTCTTGCTGGCTGCTGGCTTCGCGGTCAAAGAAACCGCCTTCATCGTCGTGTTCATCTTCGGATCGTTCTTCTTGGCCCTGCTGGCCGAACAGGCTGCCCATGGCGCCGGAGCACGGGAAGACAAGGCGGCGAGACGGGCGTGGATGCTGCCCGCCGGGCTGCTGCCCATGGGGGCCGCTTTTGCGGTCAGCGCCCGCTTCGAGTGGGAGGTGTTCCTCACCTTGGGGCTCTACGGCATCCTCCTGGCGACGGCCGTCCTGACATCGGCCGGCCCCCGGTCGATTTGGGATCTGCCGGTAGTGCGGGCCGCCCGGAGCGTGCCCGCGTGGGGGTGGTTGGCGGCCGCCGCGGTGTTCCTGTTCTTCTTCGCCCTGTGGTTCGCGGTGTTCTTCGACCGGCCGGACGGCTTTGTGGGCGGCTTCACCGAGGGAATCACCTACTGGCGGGGCGAGCAGGACACCAATCGGGGCAGCGAACCATGGCACTACTACCTGTACACCATCCCGCTGTATGAGTATCTGGTGTGCGCTCTGGCGGTGATCGGCGGAATCCATGTGTTCGCCAATCCCACGTTCGCCGGCAAGTTCATGCTGTGGACCGCGGTGGCCAGTTGGCTCTCGTACTCCTGGGCCAGCGAGCGGTTCCCGTGGCTGGCCCTGCACATCGTGGTGCCCATGGCCTTTCTGGCCGGCTACGGCGTCCAGGTGCTATGGCAGGCTCGGCACCGGCCTTGGACGCGCCCAGCGGGGGTGATCCTGGCCGGACTGCTGGCCACCACGCTGTATGCCTCGTTCACCGCCAACTATGTGAACCAGCGCGACCCTCGGGAACTGCTGACCCAGGTTCACACCACCGACGACTATCTCAGCACCGTCCACCGCATCGAGATGCTCAACGAGCACAGCAAGTCGATCGGCGAGGGTCCGGTGACGGTGGCGGTGGACACCGCCATCTCGGTGCCCAGCCTCTGGTACTTCCGAGACTACGAGGCCCGTCAATGGATCGACCGCGCCTCAGCGCCGTCGGTGTCGGCGGATTTCATCCTCCACCTGCCGGAAAGCGACATCTTGGGGCTTGTCCCCGACTCGGCCGCCCATCAGACCACCCGACTGCCGCTGAGGGACTGGTGGGCGCCCCAATTCGAGTCGTATCACGACGGCTGGTTCTTCGGCTGGGCCAATTGGCTGGTGGACCGAGACGTGTGGAACCCCGCGACCCTGAGCAGCACCGACTTCGACCTGTCGGTCAGCCCCCGAGCGCTCGACCTAGAGGCCCGAATGGCTGCGGGCTAGCCGCCTAGCAGGCGGTTGAGCATGCGGCCCACCGGGCCGGGTTTGGGGGGTTCGTAGCCTTCGGGCACCAGATGGGGGGCGCGGTCGGCCAGGGCGGCCATCACCTGGGCGGGGTCGGGGTTCACCATGGGTGCACCGCCCACCACCACCGTGGGAACAGTCTCGTTGCCGTTGGCCACCGAGCGCACGAATGCGGCCGCCGCGGGATCCTCCCAGATGTTGTGCATGTCCAGGGGCACTTCGAGCTTGTCTAGCTCCCGGTGCAGGTGGGCACAGAACCCGCACCCCGGCCGCCAATAGAACGTGACGGACCCGACCGGGGCAGCAGCGCTCACGAAACGTAGGCCAGAGCCAGGACCACTCGCTCTCCCAGCTCTTCGTTACCGGTCAGGGTCACCAGACCGCCGGCCAGAGTTCCGGCGGGATCAGTTCGGCCGCAGCACAACGCGTTGTAGGTGTCAACGTCGGTGCTCACCGTGGCGGTGGGGTTGTCGGCGGGGGCTGACGGCTTGGCCCGGCCTTCGGCGACCGCCACGCCTCGGGGGCCATCGGCGTCGCCGTCGATGTCGAAGACCACGGTGCTGCCGTCGGGGGCGCCGGCCTTCTTGCCCACCACATAGCCCATGTTGCGGGCGTGCCAGTCGAGACAATGCTGCACCACTGGGCCGCTCAGATGGCCGGGAATCCCCAGCGCTCGTCGCATGTCCTGCTCGTGGGCCCAGCAGTCGAACACCCGAATGTGCATGAACGTCCGGTACGGGCCGTCGCCGATCGGGGTGAAGCCCACCTCGTCCCATTTCTCGGCGGGCAGGGTCTGCAGAACCTCCAGCCGTCGGCCGCAGATGTCGTTCATCTCGGCCAGCACCTCTGCTCCGGGACGGGACCTGCGGGGGGCGATCTGGCCCTCGTTGAATGCGGCGATGCCCTCGAGCCCCCCATCGGTGGCGGGGGGCTCGGGAGTTTCTCCGGCCAGCATCCGCTCGAGGCCGACGATATGGCTCACCTGGTCTCGCACCGACCAGCCGGGGCACTCGGTGGGCGTGTCCCACTGCTCTTCGCCCAAGTCGGCGCCGAGTCGGGCGATCGACCCCCAGACCGAGTCCAGTAGATCTACAACGGGATCGCTCATGTCTCTAGTCCTACTGTGAATGACTTGGTGTCGTCGTCGAGCATATTGCGGGCGGCTTTGGCTACCGGGCCGCGGATGATGCGGCGGGTGGCGGCGAAGGCCTTGATCGACAGGTTTCCGGCCAGCCCGGCGGCTTCGGCCGCAGCGGCCTCATCCAACTCCTCGGCCGGAACCACCCAGTCGAGATATCCCGCGTCGGTAGCCGCTTCGGGCGAATACAGCCGGGCCAGCAGAACCGAGGAGTGGACATGGCGGGGCGACAGCCGGTCGCGGGCCAGCGTGACCACCGAGGTGGGCAGCACCATGCCGATGGCGGTCTCGTTGAGGCCGATCTTGGCCTGCACATCAGCACCGACGCGCACATCGCAGCACATCAGCCAGATGGCGCCGGCGGCTAAGGCGTGGCCGGTGCAGGCGGCCACTATGGGAATGGGGAACTCGTACTGCCTCAGGAACAAGTCCATTCCTGCCCGGAACAGGTCTCGGGCCTCCTCGGGACCGGCCTGCATCACCTTCAAGTCGAAGCCCGCGGAGAACTTGCCGGGACGGCCCGTCACCACCACCGCCCTGGCTTCATGCTCGGCTCGGTCGAGCGCCGCATGCAGGGCGGCGATGACCTCGTGAGACAGCACATTCACCCTGCCGTCGTCCAACTCGACGAGGGCGACGTCGCCGGTCAGCTTATAGCTGACGAAGGGGCTGGCTTGCTCGGACATGGGCGATGAGATTATCCCACCTGTCGCAGGTTCCCACTACCATCGTCAGCCGTGCCGCCTGCCATTTCCGTCCGAGGGATGCGCCGGACTTACGGCGAGGTGGTGGCGGTTGACTCGCTCGACCTCGAAGTGGCGGCGGGAGAGGTTTACGGATTCTTGGGACCCAACGGCGCGGGCAAATCCACCGCGGTGCGGATGCTGTGCACGCTGGCGTCTATGACCGCGGGGACGGCCTCGGTGGCGGGCCACGACGTGGCCACCGAGGGCGACCGGGTGCGGCTCAGCATCGGGGTGGCCCTTCAGGAAGCAGCCCTCGACGGCAAGCTCACCGGCAGGGAGACCCTGATGCTGCAAGGCCGGTACTACGGCTTGGAGCGGCGTTCGATCGCCACTCGCATAAAGGAGTTGGCTCCCCTGCTGGAGATGGACGCCATCGACCGGAGGGTGTCCACCTATTCGGGCGGCATGAAGCGCCGCCTGGATCTGGCCGCCGCGCTGATGCACAACCCCGAGGTGCTGTTCTTGGACGAGCCCACTACCGGGCTCGATCCCATAAGCCGAGCCGTGGTGTGGGATCAGATACGCCGGCTGAACCGCGAGCGGGGCATGACCATCTTTCTGACCACCCAATATCTGGAAGAGGCCGACGTGCTGACTCATCGGGTGGGCATCTTGAATGGGGGTCGCCTGGTGGCCGAGGGAACCCCCGCTGAGCTCAAGCGGACCGTCGGCGCCGACGTGGTGGTGGCCCGAGTGGCCGGCGACCCCGAGGCGGCTGCTAAAGCCATTGGCGCAGTGCCGGGGATCAGCCACGTCGAGGTCTACGGAGACGAGGTGAGCGCGGCCACTGGCGACGGGGCCTCAGTGGTCAGCCCGTTGGCGGTGGCTCTTTCGGCGGCCGGTGTGGAGGTGACCGATCTGTCGATTCACCCCACCACGCTCGACGATGTCTTCCTGGAGCTCACCGGCAATCGAATCGAGGTGGAGGAATGAGCGAGACCGTTCAATCCAGAGCCCTCGCGGCCGAAGCGGTTGGAGCTCGCCCGTCGAGTTTCTTCAACGACATGGCTTCGGTGTCCAGCCGCGCTCTGCGCCTTTTGCCCCGAGACATGGAGGCGATCATTCCCGCCATGCTGATCCCCCTGTTCTTCCTGGTGGTCACCATAGGGGCCATCCAGAACCTGGCCGATCAGGCCGTGTCGGGCATCGACTACAAGGCCTTTCAACTGCCGGTGGCCATCATGACCGCGGTCACCGGCATGTCTCGGGCCACTTCGCTGGTGATCGATATCTCCAACGGCTACTTCGACCGGCTGTTGATGACCCCGGTCAACCGCTATGCCCTGCTGCTGGGCCTGATGGTGGCCGACTTCACGTTGTTCATCGTCATGGCTGTGCCGGTGATAGTGCTGGGTTTCATCATCGGCGTGAGCTTCGGCGCCACCGGGGTGCTGGGCCTTCTGGTGTTCGTGGTGTTCGGTGCGCTGTGGGGGCTGGCCTACACCGGATTCCCCTATGCCATAGCGCTGCGCACTGGGAATCCTGCCGCGGTCAACTCCAGCTTCCTGCTGTTCTTCCCCTTCATGTTCCTGACCACCGCCTGGGTGGACCGAGACGTGATGACCGACTGGCTGGCCGCCATCACCTGGTTCAACCCCATGACCTATGCCCTGGAGGGGATGCGCTCACTGTTCATCGGCTGGGACGGCTGGGCGCTAGGCCGGGCGCTGCTGGCTATCGGCTCGGTGGGACTGTTGGCCCAGTCCCTGGCCTTCCGCTCGCTGCGCGGCCGCATCCGCCGCGGCTGATCGCGTTTGAACTACGCATTTCGACCCTGGTGGCGGGGTTCGGCCTCGAAGGCCGATGTTGTCTTCGGGGGCGATGAGGTAGGGCCGTGATGGTTGGGGGTGCGTGCTCGGGTAGGCTGGGCACCGTGAGCGAAACTGTCGAAGCCCAGCTTTTCGAGGTCACCGAGGCGGCCATCGCCAAGGTGCTCGAAATCCGGTCCAACGAGGACGAACCCGACGCCCTCGGCCTGCGCATTGAGATCACCGGGGTCAGCGGGGCTGACTACACCTACGATCTCGCGTTCGAGGAGGTGGCCGAATGCGCCGAGGGCCACCGCCACATCACCTCTGAGGGGATTACCGTGATGATCCCCGAAGAGTCGGTGGAGAACCTGACCGGCGCCACCCTGGATCTGCCCAACAACCCCATGCAGGGCGGATTGGTCATCCGCAACCCCAACAAGCCCGATCTTTTGGCCGGCGCCGACTTGGAGCTCAGCGGCACCATCCCCGAGAAGCTCCAACAGCTTCTCGACCAGCACATCAACCCCTCGCTGGCCTCCCACGGCGGGTTCGCCAACTTGTTGGGAGTTGAGGGGCACACCGCCTACATCACCATGGGCGGTGGCTGCCAGGGATGCGCCATGAGCGCGGCCACTCTGCGGGAAGGCATCACCGTGATGATCACCGAGGCCCTCCCCGAGATCACCGAAGTGGTGGACGCCACCGACCACGAAGCCGGCGACAACCCCTACTTCGCCCGCGCCTGAACCCTCTTCTCATCCGAATCGCTTGCCTAGCAGGTGGCTTCAGCGCGGCCTGAGGGCAGGTTTGTCGAGTTGAACTCCCCCCGACATGTCGTCGCTGTCACTGCGGCCTGAAAGAATGGCCCCCATGTTTGATCTGCTGATTCGCGGGGGCACGGTTGTCGATGGGACGGGGGCTGCGCCGACCGTGGCCGATGTGGCGGTGTCGGGAGGGCGGGTGGCAGCCGTCGAGAGCCGTATCGACGCCGACGCCGCCGAGGTGATCGACGCCGCGGGCCGCTATGTGACGCCCGGGTTCGTGGATGTCCACACCCACTACGACGGTCAGGCCACCTGGGATCCGATCATGGCCCCGTCGGCGTGGCACGGGGTGACCACGGTGGTGATGGGCAACTGCGGGGTGGGGTTCGCCCCGGCCGATCCCAGCCGCCATGACTGGCTGATCGAGCTGATGGAGGGCGTCGAGGACATTCCCGGCGCGGCCCTCCATGAGGGGATCACCTGGCGGTGGGAGACTTTTCCCGAGTACCTCGACGAGCTGGAGCGGCTGGGCCGCACCATCGACGTGGCCGCTCAAGTGCCCCATGGAGCGGTGCGGGCCTATGTGATGGGCGAACGGGGAGCTACCACCGAGTCGGCCACCGCGGCCGAGTTGGCCGAAATGGCCCGCATCGTGGGCGAGGGGACCAAGGCCGGAGCGGTGGCGTTCTCCACCAACCGGCTGCCGATGCACACCTCGCTGTCTGGAGTGCCGGTGCCGGGCACTTTCGCCGACCACGAGGAACTGGCCGCCATCATGGGTGCGCTCGACGGCCAGTCGCTGGTAGAGGTGGTGCCTGCCGGCTCGATGGGGGAGGATCCCGATGCTCCCATCCGCGAGGTGAAACTGTACCGCCGCCTCAGCCTGGAGACCGGCCGGGCCATCACCTTCACCATGGTCCAGGTTCATGCCAATCCCAGCCAGTGGCGCCAGCAGATGGATATCGTGGAGCGGGCCAACGCCACCGGCGCCAAGCTGGTGCCCCAGGTGCAGGGCCGCCCCGGCGGATTGCTGGCCGGGTGGGACCAGTTCAACCCGTTCGCCAAGAGGACCGCCTATCAATCGCTCGACGAACTGCCGCTAGAAGAGCGGTTGGTTGAGCTGCGCCGCCCAGAAGTACGGGCGGCCATACTTGCTGAGGATGTCCCGGGTGATCCGGCCATGGGCATCTTGCGCCACTCGCTCCATGCCACGTTCCCGTTTGACGGCGGCCCCGTGTTCGAGCCCGACCCGGCGGAGTCGGTGGCGGCCATGGCCGAGCAGGCCGGTGCCGACGCTTTGGAGATGGTGTACGACCTCATGTGCGAGCGGGGGATGCTCCAGGTGTTCTTCACCGGCTATCGCCACGGCGATCTGGAGGACCTGCGGGAGATGATGGTCCACCCCATGACCGTGGTGGGGCTGGCTGACGGCGGGGCCCATTGCAGCGTGATCTCCGACGCCAGCCTGCCCACCTACATGCTTCAGCATTGGGTGCGCGACCGGCATCGGGGGCCGAAGCTGTCCATCGCCGAGGCAGTGAAGATGCTCACCTCCGAGCCGGCGGAGTTGTACGGCTTCGACGACCGGGGAGTGCTGGCCGCAGGCCAGCGGGCCGACATAAACGTGATCGATCTCGACTCCATGCAACTCCACTTGCCCGAAGTGGTGGGCGACCTGCCCACCGGCGCCTGCCGCCTGCTGCAAACCGCCGACGGCTACGACGCCACCATCTGCGCCGGCCAGGTCACCTTCCGAAACGGCCACCCCACCGGTGCCCGCCCCGGCACCCTGATTCGCAGCTAGCGCCGGTCCTCGAGCGGCGAACTCCGAGGTAGCTGTGAGAGGTCCGACGTGCCTGGGCCGAAGCGTCTTGGTTGGCTTGGGACAAGAGACGCCTCGGGAGTGGGGGGATTGCCGGCGGCTGACGGTTCAAACCAACAAATTCAACCCCGAGGTGGGGCGGGAGTTGAGGCGAGCCTGGGTGCAGCGCACCCCGCTGGTGATCGAACTGGACGGCGAGCTGCCTCCGGCTGAGCCGGTGATGCTCGCCCAGTGGTGGGATCTCAAACCGGGTTTGACCATGCCGGCCGAGGTGTTGCGCCATCTGCTGGTTTCCAACACCGTGGATTGCCGTGATCCCCAACAGCCGCGGTTCGAGCCGAGCGAGCGGGCGTTGGCCTTGGGGGCTGGGCCGGCGGCGGAAGAACCGGGCGATGTGGTGACCGAAACCGGGTCGGTGTGGTGCGACGGCGGCCCGTTCAATGTTTTTGAGCCTGAGGAACTCGACGCAGGGTGTGCCGATGTGGTTCCGGCGGCGAACTTGGCAGTAGGCAGCCTGGCATCGCTGAGACCGGCCCTTCCGCAGGCCGATCTGGCCGACGACCAGCGAGCTGCGGTCGGCCACTTGGGCGGTGCGGCCAACATCGTTGCCCCGGCCGGTTCGGGCAAAACTCGGGTGCTCACCGAGCGGGCCCGATACTTGGTGCGCGACCTCGGTGTCGACCCCAAAGCCGTGTGCCTGGTGGCGTTCAACGTGCGGGCCCGCGCGGAGATGCAGGAGCGCACGTCCGACTTGCCCGACCTTGAGGTGCGAACCCTGAACAGCCTGGCGCTGGCAGTCTGCAACGGCAGCGGCCCGTTTGCCCGCCCCCGTGACCACGGCAGGGTCGAGGTGGTGGACGAGCGGGGAGTGCGGGACCTGCTCGACGGGATGGTGCCCCGCAAGCGGCGGGCCATGACCGACCAGCTCGCTCCATGGATCGAGGCGCTGGGCGCGTCCCGGCTGGGATTGAAAGATCCCGCCGAGGTGGAACGCGACTACCACCCCGACGTGCCCGACTTCTCACAGGTTGCGCCCCAGTATGCCGATGTGCTCGACGGTCGCGGCTTGGTTGACTTCGACCAGCAGATCATCCGGGCCATCGACATCTTGTTATGCGACCCCGCGGCCCGAGCGGCTGCCCGGCGCACCTGTGGGGTCCTGCTGGTGGACGAGTTCCAAGACCTCACCCCAGCTCACCTGTTGCTGGTGCGGTTGCTGGCCGGGCCCCGATCCGACGTGTTCGGGGTGGGTGACGACGACCAGACCATCTACGGCTACTCCGGCGCCTCTCCGGAGTGGCTCATCGACTACCGCAAGCATTTTCCCGGGGCCCAGCGCCATGAGCTGCACGTGAACTACCGCTGTCCCCCCGAGGTGGTGGAAGCAGCGTCGAACCTGCTCACCCACAACCGCCGCCGTATCGACAAGCAGATCACCGCGGCGCCGAACCGGGCCGACCGGGCCGATGGCAACCGGAGATCGGCGATCACCATCGCGACGGCTTCCGATGGGGCGCCGGTGCTGCGCCAAGCCATTGGGTCGCTTATTGAAGCCGGGGCCCAGCCCCACGAGATGGCGGTATTGACCAGGGTGAACAGCACCCTGCTGGTCCCCCAGATCGTTCTCGGCGACATGGGTGTGCCGTCTGCCCAGCCGGTGGGCCGCCTCTTTTTGGAGCGCACTGGGGTGGCCGCTGCTCTGGCCTGGCTGGACATCGCCACCGCCCCCGAGGCCGGCCTGCCGGCTCAGGCGCTGTCGGACGCGGCTCGCCGCCCGCCCCGGGGCATTTCTCCCCGGGTCATCGAGTGGATCGCCGAGCAGCAGAGCATCTCGGAGATCAACGCCCTGGCCGGTCGAATCAGAGACGAGCGGTCGTCCAAGAAGGTGGGCGAGTTCGCCGACGACGTCGAGATGCTGCGGTCGAAGATGAAAAAGGCCGGCGGCGGCATCACCACCCGAGAGCTTTTGGAGACTGTTCGCGGCGAACTGGGCCTTGGCGGCAGCCTCGACACCCGGTTGGATGCGTCCCGCCGCTCAGTGGACCGATCGGCTCATGGCGACGACCTGCGGGCGCTCATATCGGTGGCGCATCTCCATCCCGAGCCAGCCGACTTTCGCCGGTGGCTGGCCGACCGATTGTCAGACGGCTACGAAAGTGACCGGGAACACGGGGTGCAACTGGCCACCGTCCATAGGGTGAAGGGAAGGGAATGGCCCCATGTGATCGTGTACGAGGCGTCGAAGGGGCTGATGCCCCACCGCCTGGCCGGCGATCTCGAAGAGGAGCGGCGGGTGTTCCACGTGGCCATCACCCGGTGCTCGCAGTCAGCAACCCTGATTTGCGGCGATCCGCCTACCGACTTCCTGGGCGAGCTCGCCACTCACTACCAGCCCCCTCCCGAACCAGACCCGACGGAAGCGACCGGCCTGCTCACACCACCCGTTGTGGTCGGTTCAGCCCCACAGTCGAAGCCGGCGACCACAGCCGATCCGTCCAGTGGCCCCAAGTCCGAGCCTCCCACCGACCCTGTGGGCGCGGCGGCGTTCGAAGCGCTGAAGGCCTGGCGGTTGGAGCGCAGTCGCTCCGACAGCGTGCCCGCCTACATCGTGTTCACCAATGCCACCCTCATCGAGCTGGCCATCCGCCGCCCCACC
This sequence comes from Candidatus Poriferisocius sp., assembly GCF_965208475.1. GTDB lineage: Bacteria > Actinomycetota > Acidimicrobiia > Acidimicrobiales > Bin134 > Poriferisocius. The sequence goes on from NZ_OZ242338.1 coordinate 3,469,385, forward strand.
ACCGATGCCGGCCTGCGGGCCGTGCCCGGCATCGGCCCCGCCAAACTGGCCGCCTACGGCGAGGCGGTCAAAGATGTCCTTGGTCAATTCGTCAAGCCGTAAGGGCTTCGCGGGCCACCGCGGCGATGCCGGCAGCGTCGAGGCCGCAGTCGGCCAGGATCTCGTCGGGTTTGCCCTGGGGGATGTACTGGTTGGGCACGCCTAGCACCCGGATGGCCGGAGCGGGACCCTTGCGGCCCGAGTGGGCCAAATGGTGGGCTATAGAGCTGCCCGCGCCGCCCTCTCGCCAGCCGTCCTCGACGGTCACCACCGCGCGATGGCCCGCGGCGTCGGCCAGCATGTGGTCGTCGAGGGGCTTGACGCAGCGGACGTCCCAGACTGTGGCCGACACCCCGTCTGCCTCCAGCAGATCGGCGGCTTCCTCCGCGGCCGCCAGCATCTTGCCCACCGCCAGCAGGCACACGTCTGAGCCGTCGCGGGCTTTGCGGCCCCGCAGGCCGATGCCCACCTGATCTTCGGGCACTGAAGGGGCCGCAGTCTTGGCCCAGCGCAGGGCCACCGGACCGGTGGTGATCTCGAGGGCGTCGTGCAGCATCTGCTGGAGCTCTTGATATGACGACGGGGCCAGCACGGTCATGCCGGGAATCTTGGTGAGCAGCACCATGTCGAGCACACCGTGGTGCGACGGCCCATCGTCGCCGGTGATGCCCGCCCGATCGAGGCAGAACACCACCGGTTGGCTGTGCAGTCCCACGTCGAGGTTCACCTGGTCGATGGCCCGGGTCAAGAACGTGGAGTAGATGGCCACCACCGGGCGTAGCCCGCCCATGGCCATGCCCGCGGCCGCGGTCACCGCGTGCTGCTCGGCGATGCCCACGTCGAAGCACCGGTCTTCGAACCGCTCGGCAAACGGCAGGAGCCCGGTGGAGTCGGGCATGGCCGCGGTGATGGCCACCAGCTCGGGCCTGGACTCGGCCTCCTTGATCAGCGCATTGGTGAACGCCTCGGTGTAGCTGCCCGGCTTGGCGTACGACGTGTCGTGCATGTTCTTGATCGGGTCGTTCTCGGCCGGGGCATAACCCCGTCCCTTCTGGGTGAGCACATGCACTATGCAGGGGCCCTCCAGGTGGGATACCCGGCTGAACACCCGTTCCAGCTTGGCCATGTCGTGGCCGTCGAATGGGCCGAAGTAGCTGATGCCCAGCTCATCGAAGAAGTTGCGGGGCTCCACCATCTCCCGCACCGCCGCCTTGGTGGCCCCCAAGGTCCGACCGGCCAGTTCTCCCACCCAGGGGATGTTGTTGAGCACCTTGCGGAGTTGGTTGTCGGTGCGCACATAGCGGGGGTCCATCCGCACCCGCAGCAGGCTCTCCGACAGCCGGGAGACGGTGGGAGCATACGATCTCCCGTTGTCGTTGAGCACGAGAGTCACGTCGCAGCCCGAGTGCCCGATGTTGTTGAGCCCCTCGAAGGCCACCCCCCCGGTGAGAGATCCGTCACCCACCACGGCGACCACCCTCCGATGGTCGCCGCCGTCGGCCTGTTGGGCGGTGGCCAGGCCGTGGGCGTAGCTCAGCACGGTGGAGGCGTGGCTGTTCTCGATCCAGTCGTGAGGGGACTCTTCGCGACTCGGGTAACCCGACAGGCCGCCGGGTTGGCGCAGCGTCTTGAACTGGTCCAGCCGCCCGGTGAGCATCTTGTGGACATAAGCCTGGTGGCCGGTGTCCCACAAGATGATGTCGCGGGGCGAGTCGAACACCAGGTGAAGGGCCAACGTCAACTCCACCACGCCCAGATTTGAGCCCAAGTGGCCGCCGGTGGCCTGAACCGTGTCAACGATGAACTCGCGGATCTCCTCGGCCAGATCGGCCAGTTCGTCGTCGCTCAATCGGCGGAGGTCGGCCGGGCAGGTGATCTTGTTCAGGTGGGCGGTGTCCACATCCCTCCCGTCGGGTTGGGGGCAACCATGTTACCCGCGTTCCCGCCAGTGGTGGTAGGCGCGTGCCGCGGCCCAGCCCACGCCCAGCGCGCCCAGCCCTCCCGCCGCGTCGATCCAGTAGTGGTTGGCCGTCACCACGATGGCGAACAGGGTGAGCCAGGGATAGGCGGCTATGGCCCATTTGCCGGCCGGGTTCACCAAGTGCTTGCGCAGCGCCAGATAGCACCACATAGCCCAGGCGAAGTGCAGGCTGGGCATGGCGGCGTACTGATTGGAGAGTGTTTCGGCCGCCCCCGAGGTGAAAGACCACAGCCCGCCCATTTCGGTCACCGTGTCGACATATCCGGTTTCAGGCAGGTCGCCGCCGTAGCGTCCGCCCACCGACAGCAACCGGGGTGGCATCAGCGGGAACAGCGCGAATCCCACGAGGGCCGACCCGGTGGCCAGCAGCCCGGTGGTGCGCCAGAGCGGATATTCCCGGGGGAAGCGCCAATAGAGCCAGAGGAGGGTGAAGGCGGTGACCGCAAAGTGGAAGAGCCCGTAGAAGAGGTTCCAGAACTGGATGAATGCCACCCAGCCGATGAACAGGTCTTGGAGGTCGCGTTCGAAGTACAGCCCGATGCTGCGCTCCCAGTCGATGACCAGTTCCGCGTTGGATTGGGCCTCGGCCGGCTCGACCGCCGCCGACCCAAACTGGTTCCGCACCCAGGAGTAGACACCGTAGAACGCGCCGATGACGGCCAGCTCCAAGTACCAGCGGGGCCGGGTGCGGCTCTTGGCCCGAGGGTCTCGTCTCAGGGAGGACAACCTCATGTTTCAACAGGGCCGATATGCCGGCCGCGGCCGGTCTGCTCAGTGCTCATGTCGAGAGCGTGAGACCCTCTGCCAATGGAGGCCCCCGAAGACCAGCGTTGGCAGCCCGACCAAGCTGCCGGCCACGGTAAGGAAGTAGAGCAGAAGGCCCATGGCTATGGCCCTCTCGTCGCCCATGCCGGCCAAGTCGTGGAGGAACAGCACCAAGGCCCCCTCCCGCAAACCGAGCCCTCCCAGGCCGATGGGCAGCACCTGGATGATGAGCACCGCGGGGATGAACGCCATCAGCTCGGTGGGCCCCAGCCCGTCGATCCCCACCACCTTGGCCGCGCACCCGGCGGCGGCCAGCATCACCGCCTGGTAGGCGAAGGCGGTGATCAGCACTCGCCCGGTGTCGCGGGGCTTGGCCCGCAGTTCGTCGATACCCATGTGCAGTCCGTTGACGAAGCGGACCCAGCCATCGCGTCTGCTCACCCAGCGGCCGAACCTCTGATTGCCCACGAGCAGCAGGATCAGGCCGAGGGCCAGCAGGGTAAGCATGGCGGTGATGGCCGCCACCCGAGCAGGTGCGCCCAGTCCTCGCACCTCTTCATCGAGTGCCAGGCCCAAAAGCGTGAAAACCGGCAGCACAATCCAGCCGCTGAGCCGCTCCAACAGCACTGAGGCGAAGCTGTGGGGGCCGTCGCCGGTGTCGTTGGAGAGGCGGGATATCCGCAGCACGTCGCCACCCACGGTGGTGGGCACGAAGTTGGAGATGAACATTCCCGCCATGTAGTGCGAAAACATGCGCCGGGGCTTCACCTTGAGCCCGAGAGCAATGGCAACTTCATACCACCGGGCAGTGGCCACCAAGTTTCCGACCACGGTGAGGGCCAACGCGCCGATGAGCCAGAACGGGGTGGCCGAATTGAAGTCGGGCCACAGCTTGTCGGCGTCGAACGACGGCAGCCACCTGATCAAAAGGGCCAGCAAGGCCAGGCTGACCCCCACTCTCAGGGCGAAGCCGAGCGCTCGGCGCTTCGTGTGCTTGTCAGTCAAACCAAGGCTCGCGGTCGCAGGAAATTCGGATCCCTGGGCACGCGGGCTCAGCTGAGGCGGCCTTCGGGATCATTCCGCCAAGGCTATTGTCCCGGCGTGGTTCATTGGAGATTACGGTGAGGCGAATGTCGGGTAAACAGGTGGCGGGCCACGGAGGCGATCAGGTACTGGCCGCCCTGGCCCCCTTCGGCGTGCGGGAGCTCTTCACCTTGTCGGGGGGCCATATCTTCCCGCTGTATGACGCCGCGGTGAAGCAGGGAGATATGGCGCTCTACGACGTGCGCCACGAGCAGACCGCGGTGTTCGCCGCCGAGGCTCTGGCCAAACTGACCCGTCGGCCGGGGGTGGCCGCGGTCACTGCCGGCCCGGGGGTGACCAACTCGGTGAGCGCAGTGACCACTGCCTGGTTCAACGGCGCCCCCCTCGTGGTGCTGGGTGGCCGGGCTCCGGAGGCCCGCTGGGGATCGGGCTCGCTCCAAGAGCTCGACCATGTGCCCATCCTGGCCCCGGTCACCAAGCACTCGCTCACCGCTGGGGGTGGCGACGACCTGGCCATGGCAACCTTCAGGGCGGTGCAGGGGGCTATGACCCCCCACCGTGGACCGGTGTTTGTGGACTATCCCATGGACGTGCTGTTTTCCGAGGGCACTGGAACCGTGCCCGACGAGCCCATGCCGGTGGGCGAGGCGCCAGATCCCGACGGAGTGGCTGCGGTGGCCGACCTGCTGGCCGCCGCCCGCCGCCCGGCGCTTTTGGTGGGCACCGACGTGTACTGGGACGGCGCCTGGGATGCGCTTCGGGCCTGGGTTGAGGACCAGCGGATGCCTGCGTTCGCCAACGGGCTGGGCCGGGGATGCCTGCCCGCCGACCACGAGCTGTTCTTCAGCCGCACTAGGCGCAAGTTGCGCACCGACGCCGATCTGGTGATCGTGGCCGGCACCCCGCTCGACTTCCGGCTCTCGTTCGGCCGGTTCGGAGATGCCCAGGTGGTACACCTGACCGACAGCGCCGACTCGGTTTCGGCCCACGCCGGCCCGGCCGCGGCGGTTTCGGGAGATTTGGCCCAAATGCTGGGGGCTCTGGCCGACGGCCCCGCGCCGGCCCACCCCGCCGAGCGCGACCAGTGGGTTGCCCAACTGCGCGACGACGAGGATGCCGCCCGGGCCGAAGAAGACGACCTTCTGGCCACCGCGGCCGATCCCATTTTGCCCACCCGGGTGTACGGGGAGCTGCGCCGGGTGCTCGACCGGGATGCGGTGGTGATCGGCGACGGCGGAGACTTCGTCTCCTACGCCGGGCGGTTCGTGGACTCCTACCGACCGGGGCACTGGCTCGATCCCGGCCCCTACGGCTGCCTGGGCACCGGACTGGGCTACGCCATGGCCGCCAGGGTGGCCCACCCCGACCGCCAGGTGGTGCTGCTGTTGGGCGACGGGGCGGCCGGATTCTCGCTGATGGACGCCGACTCGCTGGTGCGCCACAACCTGCCGGTGGCCATCGTGGTGGGCAACAACGGCTGCTGGGGGCTGGAAAAGCACCCCATGCGCCAGATGTACGGCTACGACGTGGCCGCCGACCTTCAACAGGGGTGCCGCTACGACCAGGTGGTGGCCGCCCTCGGCGGCGCCGGGGAGACGGTGGAGCGCCCCCGCGACATCGCACCCGCCCTCAAGCGGGCCCTCAACGCCGGCGTGCCCTACGTGGTGAACATCATCTGCGACCCCGAACACGCCTATCCCCGCCGGTCCAACCTGGGCTGAGGCCGGGGAGAGCGGCCTCTGTTCCCGGTTCGCCCAACAGATCGGTAGGCTACGGCGTCAATACAAGGGAGATGCTGTGATTGACGAGTCTGTTGTTGCCGGCACGCTGTCGGAGGCGCTGAGGACCGGGGGGGAGTTTGCCGAGGTCTTTGTCGAGGACCGGCGGTCTTCGTCGGCGCTGTTGGACGACGGCAAAGTGGAGGAGCTGACCTCCGGCCGCACCCGAGGGGCGGGAATCCGGGTGGTGGCAGGCGAGACCACCGGGTTCGCCCACACCTCCGACCTCAGCGAGAACGGCTTGGCCAAAGCCGCCCGGGCGGCAGCTGCTGCCGCCCGGGGCGGCGGGGGTGGCCAGCGGGTGGCCGCGCTCGACCGGGTGGACGCCCCTGCCCCCAATGATGTCGAAGTGCTTCCCGAGACGGTGGCCAAGGCGACCAAAGTGGAGCTGCTGGGCCGGGCCAACGAGGCGGCCCGAGCAGCCGGATCAGCCATCACCCAGGTGTCGGCCCGCTACGCCGACGGCCGGCGCCGCATCATGGTGGCCAACAGCGACGGGCTGCTGGCCGGCGACGATCAGGTGCGCACGCGGTTCGCGGTGTCGTGCGTGGCCTCGGGCGACACCGGTATGCAGACCGGGTTCGAGAGCGTGGGCCGCCCCATCGGCTTCGAGCTGTTCGACGAGTACGAGGTGGACGCCCTGGCCCGCACCGCGGCCAACCGGGCGCTCACCAAGCTGGCCGCTGAGCCCGCGCCCAGCGGTGCCATGCCGGTGGTGATCGGCCCCGGCGGTGGTGGGGTGCTATTCCACGAGGCCTGCGGCCACGGCCTAGAAGCCGATTTGGTGGCCAAGCAGGCCTCGGTGTTCCGCAACCGGGTGGGCGAGCAGGTGGCCCATCGCGAGGTCACCCTCATCGACGACGGGACCATGGCCCGGGAGTGGGGCGCCTACGCCATCGACGACGAGGGTCGTCCCGCCCAGCGCAACGTGCTCATCGAGAACGGCGTGCTCACCGACTACATGTGGGATCTGCTGCGGGCCCGCAAAGAGGGGCGGGAGAGCTCGGGCAACGGCCGCCGCCAGAGCTATCAGCACCTGCCCATGGTGCGGATGACCAACACCTACTTGGCCAACGGCACCGAGGACCCCGCCGACATCATCGCGGCCACCGATCGTGGTGTGTACGTGGCCCATTTGGGCGGTGGGCAGGTGAACACCGCCACCGGCGACTTCGTGTTCGGCATGAGCGAGGCTTATCTGATTGTCAACGGCGAGATCGGCCCCCCGATCCGAGAGGGCAACCTGATCGGCAACGGCCCCGAGGTGCTGACCGGCATCGAGGCCCTGGGCAACGACTTCGCCATGGGATCGCCGGGCACCTGTGGCAAGGACGGACAGGGTGTACCGGTGGGCGACGGGACCCCCACGCTGAGGGTGGCGTCGATGACCATAGGGGGAACCGCGGCGTGACTCCCCGCCGACCTGGGTCGAAAAGCTGCTGGAAACCGGCATGAAGCCCGAGGAGTTGTTGGCGATCGCCGACCGCATCGTGGGCTGGGGCCGCGACGGCGAGCAGATCGAGGCGGTTGTCGGCCACAGCACCGAGACCGAGGTGCGGGTGTACGAAGGCGAGATCGAATCGCTGTCGGTGGCCGAGTCGCAGGGGGTGGGCATCCGGGTCATCGCCGATGGCCGCCAGGGTTTCGCCCACGCCGGCACCCTCGATCCCGACGTGCTGGAAGAGACACTGGCCGAAGCCCGCGACAACACAGTGTTCGGCTCCCCCGACGAGTTCTTCGGACTGGCCGAGCCCGACGGCGTAGCCCCTCCCGAGCTTGACCTCTACAACGAGGCCCTGCTGTCGTTCAGCACCGAGGCCAAGATCGACTTGGCCCTGGAGCTGGAGCGGGCCGTGCGGTCCGGCGATCCCCGCATCGTGGGGGTGGAGTCGGCCGACTACGGCGACGCAGTGGGCGCCGATGCCATTGCCACCACCACCGGGATCCGCAGCTGGGGGCGGGACACGTCGTGCTATCTCACCGCCTACTCGCTGGCAGCAGAGGGCGACGAGACCCAAACCGGCTTCGGCTTCTCGGTGGGACGGGAACCCGGCGATCTGGACGTGGCCGCCGCCGGCACCGATGCGGTGGAGCGGGCCACCCGGATGCTGGGTGCCACCCAGCCCCCGACCGAGCGGGTGACCGTGGTGCTCGACCCGTTCGTCACCGCCCAATTCTTGGGCATCATCGGCGGCACTCTGTCGGGAGAGGCGGTGCTGAAGGGACGGTCGCTGTTCGCCGACCGCCTGGGCGACCCGGTGGCCGCCGCGGGCGTCACCCTGGTAGACGATCCCACCAACCCCGAGGCCTTCACCGCCTCCGACGCCGACGGGGAGGGCCTGGCCACCCGGCGCAATCTCCTCATCAGCGGCGGCCGCCTCGAGCGGTTCCTGCACAACAGCTACACCGGTCGGCGCTCAGGCGGCGCGTCTACCGGCTCCGCGGTGCGGGGCTACGCCAGCACACCGGGAGTGGGCTGTCAGGCGCTGTCGCTGGTGCCCGGCAAGCATTCCCCCGACGAGCTCATCGCGGGCATCGCCAACGGGGTGCTGGTGCAGGGGGTGTCGGGCCTGCACTCGGGGGTCAACCCGGTGAGCGGCGACTTCTCCACCGGTGCTGAGGGGCTGAGGATCCGAAACGGAGAGCTGGCCGAGCCGGTTAGGGAGATAACCATTGCCTCCACCCTTCAGCGAATGCTGCTCGACGTGGTCGAGGTGGGTTCAGACCTCACCTGGCTGCCCATGAGCTCGGCCGGGGTGTCGCTGGTGGTGGCCGAAGTCACCATGTCCGGGGCCTAGCCGACAGTAGGGGCCATGTCGGTCCTGCATGCCATTCTTCTCGGCATAGCCCAAGGGCTCACCGAGTTTCTGCCGGTATCGTCCAGCGGGCATTTGCAGATCATCCCCTGGCTGGCCGAGTGGGATGATTTCGAGGGCAACGACGACCTCAAGAAGGCGTTCGATGTGGCCCTCCACCTGGGCACGCTGGTGGGACTGGTGGTCTGTCTTCGGCGAGAGGCATGGGCGCTGGCGCGAGGCGGCCTCGGCGCCGCGGTGAAACGCCGAAGAGCCATGACCGCCGAGGGTCGACTGGGGTGGTTGCTGGTGCTGGCCACCGTGCCGGCCGCGGCGGTGGGAGTGGGCCTGCGATCGGTGATCGACGAGGCCGACGACGAGATCTGGCTCACCGCGGTCATGCTCACAGTGTTCGGAGTCCTGCTGTGGTGGGCCGACCGGCGACCGGGCCGACGGCTCACCGGTGACGCGGGGGTGAAAGACGCGCTGTTGCTGGGGCTGGCCCAGGCCTGCTCGCTTCAGCCGGGGGTGTCGCGCTCGGGGGTGGTAATGACTGCCGGGCGACTGCTCAGCTTCGACCGGGAGGCGGCCACCCGGCTGGCCATGCTGATGAGCGTGCCGGTGATCGCCGGGGCCGGGGCGTACCAGTTCATCGACATCGGCGGGTGGGGCGGCATTCCCGCCGATGCCCGGGCCGGGTTCGCCTGGGGCACGATTGCCGCCGCGGTCACCGGATTTGCCGCAGTCAAGGGGCTGCTGGCCCTGGTGCGCACCCGCAGCTTCGGCCCTTTCGCGGTGTACCGGGTGATGGTAGCCCTGCTAGTGCTCAGCCTGATCGCCTCGCCGGCGCGCTGAGATCCCTTTCGCCACCCGGTTGCACCAAGGCCAGGGTTACCGAGCCCTGGATCACGCCAGAGGCCACCGGCAGGAGTTCTTGGTCGGTCACTGCGATGGTGACGGCGTGCTCGGCTTTGTCGGTGACCACGGCGGCGGTGGCCACGGTGAGGGTGGCCTGGGTTTGGTCACCGCTGCCGGTGGTGAACGGCAGGGTCACCAGCACATCCACGAGGTCTCCGGGCACCAGCGGGGGCAGGGCGGTATGGGCGGGTATGGCCACCTCGGTTCTATCCCCGATGGGCAAACCGCCCAGCCGAGCAGTGGTGACGATGTCGCCGGGGAAAAGGGCAGCCGAGGCCACCTCGGCGCCGCTCAGGGCGGGCACCGCGTCGGGCGGCAGGGTGAGGGCCGGGTATCGGCGCACCTCGGCATTGCTCCCGTCCACCGGCTCGCCGGCGCTGATGGGCTGAGTGGCCACAACCACCGGAGTGAGGGCGCCCATCGAGGGGTCGCCTCCGGCCAGTCCCGCCACAGCAGCCACTACCAATCCGGTGATCGCCGCGGCCACCGCCACTACCAGCCAGTAGCTGTGCCGTCCGCCTGGCAGCCGGGCCCACAGAGACCCCCGCCAGTGATCAGAAGTTCCGGGGTTTGCGTCCACGGGCGCGTACCTCCACCAAGCTATACAAGGGGGAAGCGCTCTCCAGGCTAGCGGCGGCGGGGGAGCCTGGGAAGGGGAGTCAAGAAGACGGCAGAGGGGGTTCTATGCCGTTGGTGCGGGCAGAGCAGTCGGGCAGGTTGTGGGCAACGGCGCGAATGGCGCCGAACAGCACGGCCCGCATGCGGTCGACGTTCTGGGCGAAGAAGGCGAACACATCGTGTTGGGTGACCGGCTTGATGTCGGGGTCGTCTTCCAAGCCGGCGTCGTAGTCGGTGACCAGGGCGGCGGTGGCGTAGCAGATGCCCAACTCGGCGGCCAGAGCGGCCTCGGGGTACTGGGTCATCCCCACCACGTCCCAGCCGCTGTCGCGGAACCACCGGGACTCGGCCCGAGTGGAGAATCGGGGGCCGGAGATCACCGTCATTGTGCCCCCGTCGTGGGCGGTCATGCCCTCGGCTCGGGCGGCAGCCAGCAGAGCTCCCCGGAGCTCTTCGCAGTAGGGGTCGGCCAGAGAGACGTGATTGGTGACGGTGTCGAAGTAGGTATCCTCTCGGCCTGAGGTTCGATCGACCAGCTGATCGCACACCACCATGTGGCCGGGGGCCAGTTCGGCGCGCAGCGAGCCGCAGGCGCTGGGGCCGAAGATTACCCGCACCCCGGCTTGGTGCAGCGCCCACAGGTTGGCCCGGTAGTTGACCGTGTGGGCCGGAAACCGATGGCCAGGGCCATGGCGGGCCAGAAAGGCCACCTCGGCGCCGTCAACCGATCCGATAGCGAGCGGTCCCGACGGTGGTCCGAATGCATCGTCGCCGGGCACTTCGACTGCGTCGTCAATCAGGGAGTAGAGACCGGAGCCGCCGATGACGCCGATCTCGGGCATTTCGGCTAGTCGTCTGAAGACCCTGAGGCGGCTGCGGCCGGCTGAGGGCTAGAAGACTCCGATGAGCTGCTGTCGGACTTCGGGGTGTCGGACTTTTGCTCTCCGCTGGAGCTGTCGCCATTGGTCGAGGCGCCGGCCGTAGTAGACGACTTGGATCCTGAGCGGCTGTCGTTGCGGTAGAAGCCGTCGCCTTTGAAGGTGATGCTGGGAACGCTGAAGACCTTGGCGACTTGGCCTTTGCCAGGCTGGGTGCAGGCTGAGGGGCTGGCGATCGAGCCGGCCTGGGGGCAGTGCGTGAGGGAGTCCTCGGAGAAGGACTGGATGACTTCGAAGCGGGTGCCGCAGGTTTGGCAGCTGTAGTCGTAGGCGGGCACGAAGATTAAGGATAGAGGCGGGTTGCGTTTTTTGGCTATCTGAGAGATGCACCAGCCTGCCTATGTTGGGCACAGCCCCCAGTTGCAGAGGAGGGGGGTTGGTGGATTTCACTATTATTGGCGGGTGGGCTGGGAATGGGTCTTGGTTCTTGTCGGGTATGGGTGGGGGACGTTTCCCGGCGCGCTGTTGGTGGGAAGGTATACGGGCCACGATCCCACCCGGGAGGGGTCGAACAATCCGGGGGCCAGCAATGTGTACCGGGTTGCGGGGCGTTGGCCGGCGGCGTGGGTCTTGCTCAGCGATGTGGGCAAAGGGGCGATTGCCGCCGGGCTGGGGTTTGGCTTCGGCGACGAGCTAGTGGGATCGGTGTGCGGGGCGGCTGCGGTGGTGGGCCACATTGTGCCCCTGGGCCGCTATCGCCAGGGCGGCAAGGGGGTGGCCACGTTCGGGGGGATGCTGTTGGCGCTCACTCCAGTGGTGGGGGTGATCCTCATCGGGGTCTGGGCAGTGGCTCTGGCCGCGACCAAGCGGGCTGGGGCGGCCTCGCTGGCGGCCGTAGCGGCCGCGCCGGCCGCGGTGGCCGTTCAGGGGTGGTCGGCGCCTGAAGTCGGAGTGGTGATCGGGGTGGCGGTGGTGGTAATCGTGCGACACCATGAGAACATCCGCCGTATGTGGCGAAGACAAGAACCGGCGCTCTGGTGATGACCGGGACACGATCGGCGCCTGACATGAACGTGGGCCGGCGATGATCCCGTTGGCAGAGGCTCAAGAGCGGGTGCTGGCGGGCTGTGGCGTGCTGGCCGAGATCACCGCGCCGGTCGACGATGCTCGGGGGCTGGTGACCACCGAAACGGTGGTGGCCCCGGAGTTGGTGCCCCCGTTCGACAACACGGCCATGGACGGATTCGCAGTGCGGTCGGCCGATGTGGCCGACGCGCCGGCGACCCTGGCCGTCGAGGGCACGATTGCCGCGGGGGTGCCGCCCGACATCACGGTGGGCGCCGGACAGGCTGCCCGCATAATGACCGGGGCGGTCATTCCCCCCGGCGCGGACGCGGTGGTCATGGTGGAGTTGACCGAGGTCAGCGCCGACGGCGCGGCAGTGACCGTGGCCCAATCGGTGCCCGCGGGCAACCACATTCGCCGGGCCGGGGAGGATCTTTCGATTGGCCAGACGGTGTTCGGCCCGGGCGAGGTGCTTACCCCAGGGCACTTGGGGGTGCTCACCAGCCTGGGCATGTACCGGGTAAGGGTGAGGCCCAAGGCCAGGGTGGGGGTCATGTCCACCGGCGACGAACTGGTCGAGGGGCCCCAGGCGCTGGAGTTGGGTCAAATCCGCGATTCCAACCGGCATACGCTCCTGGCCCTGGTGGCCGAGGCAGGTTGTGAACCGGTGGACCTGGGCAGCATGACCGATGACGAGGCGGAGATCGCCGCCGGCATCAGGGCCGGGGTGGAGAAGTGCGACGCCCTTTTGACCTCGGGCGGGGTGAGCATGGGCGACTATGACTATGTGAAGAAGGTGCTCGACGAGATCGGGGACATGTCCTGGATGCAGGTGGCCATCAAGCCGGCCAAACCCCTGGCCTTCGGGTTGGTGGATGGCACCCCTGTGTTCGGGCTGCCCGGCAACCCGGTGTCGTCCATGGTTTCCTTTGAGCTCTTCGCCCGGCCCGGCCTGCGCAAGATGATGGGCCACTCTCCGGGTGCCTGGCATCGCCAACCGGTGTTGGGCCGAGCAGCCGGTCCTCTGCGCCGCCGCCCCGATGGCAAGACCCACTTCGCCCGGGTGAGGGTTGAATATGCCGACGGCCAATACCAGGTCACCTCGGCCGGCGGCCAGGGGTCGCACCAGCTCTCGGCCATGGCCGCCGCCGACGCCTTGGCCGTCCTGCCCGACGGAGAAGGGCTCGCTATCGGCGATCCGGTACCGCTGCTGATACTGCGTTAGCGCCGCACCGGGCCAGAGCCGGTTCGGTGCTCCACGGACAAATGCCGCGGCTGCGGCGAGGGGCCGGTGCGGATCCCGCAAAACGCGGTTTGGTCTCCCACAGTGTGCTGGGCGGTTTGTTCGGCCAGAATGGGGGTGTGAGCGTGCCGCTGATCGATGGCTTTGGGAGGGTACACCGGGATCTGCGCATCTCGGTGACCGACCGGTGCAACTTCCGCTGCACGTACTGCATGCCCGCCGACGGGCTCGACTGGCTGTCCCGAGAAGACCTGCTCACTTTCGAGGAGATCGAGCGCATCGCCGCGTTGATGGTGGATCGATTCGGCATCGACAGCATCCGACTCACCGGCGGGGAGCCAACGGTTCGGGCCAACCTGCCGGTGCTGGTGGGCAAGCTCGCCGCGCTGGGCGTGGATCTGGCCCTGACCACCAACGGGGCCACGCTGGGGCTATTGGCCGACAAGCTGGTGTCCGCCGGGTTGCGGCGGATCAACATCTCGCTCGACTCCCTTCAGCCCGACCGGTTTGAGCGGCTCACCCGCCGGGACGACTTAGACCGGGTGCTGGACGGAATCGACGCCGCAGTGGCTGCCGGGCTGGATCCGGTGAAGATCAACGCGGTGATGATGAGGGGCATCAACGACGATGAGATCTTGGACTTCGTCCTGTTCGGCCGAGAAAAGGACGTTGAGGTTCGGTTCATCGAGTTCATGCCGCTGGATGCCGATCTGTCGTGGAGCAACGACAAGGTGGTCACCGTCGACGAGATCGTCTCCACGGTGGCCGAGGCGTTTCCACTGGCCCCGGTGGAGCGATCGCACTCGCCGGCATCGGTGTGGCACTTCGCCGACGGCCAGGGTTCATTCGGGGTGATCGCCAGCGTGACCGAGGCCTTTTGCGGAAGCTGCGATCGAGTTCGGCTCACCGCCGATGGCATGTTCCGCAACTGCCTCTTTGCGGTGGAAGAGCACGATTTGCGGAGCTTGCTGCGCTCGGGGGCAAGTGACGAAGAGATAGCAGGGGCAGTCTCGGGAGCGGTAGCCGGCAAGTGGGCCGGACACGCCATCAACCAGGTCCACTTCATCCGCCCCGGTCGTTCGATGTCGCAGATCGGGGGCTGACCATGACCGATGCCGGGTTCACCCACATCGACCCCCTCGGTCGGGCCCGCATGGTGGATGTCACCCCCAAGGAGGCGTCTCACCGCCGGGCCATCGCCCGGGCCAGGGTTTTCATGAGCGCCGACACCGCCTCGGCGGTGGCCCGGGGGGCGGTGGCCAAAGGAGACGTGCTGGCGGTGGCCCGGGTGGCGGGCATCCAGGCGGCCAAGCGCACACCCGAGCTGATCCCGCTGTGTCACCCACTGCTAGTGGGGGCGGTGCTGGTCAACTTCCGGATCGAGGACACCTACATCGAGATCGAAGCCGAGGTGGAGACGGTGGATCGGACGGGGGTCGAGATGGAGGCCCTAACCGCCTGTTCGGTGGCCGCGCTAACCGTCTATGACATGTGCAAATCGCGTGACAAGGAGATGGTGATCGGCGAAGTGGCCCTCTGGGAGAAGTCGGGGGGCCGTTCCGGCCACTATCGGCGCCAGGGGGATCACGGAGTCGGCTACGACGATTGACGCCGCGTTTCGGCTGGTAGGGGGTAACTGGGTGGCAGGGGTGGACTTTCTGTAGTAAAACCGTAACAAGTGTCAGATCACTGTAACGTCCGACAGCAGATGGCGATAACGTGTCTGGTTGCCCTGGTTGGCGATCCGAACCACGACCATTCACCAGACGGAGCTCTGTCGGGGTTTACAATTGCTATTGTAAGGGAACCCCGAGATTGGTGACATCTGTGTTACTCATGATCTTGGCTGCCGCTTGGGCTGCCTTTTTGATCCCGCCCTTGATCCGCCGAGCGCGCAACGGCCAGTTCGGCAACAGACGTCGAATTCGAGGCGGGCTCGGCGCTCCCCTCCGGTCGGTGAATCCCCGGTTGGCCGAGCGAGGCGCTATTGCGGCCCCGGTAGTGGCTCTTCGGCCCAACATCAGAGTGTCCCCTCAGGTGTACGCTTCTGAGATGGCATCTACCCCGGTGCAAGGCAAGTCTCTCCCCTCAATCGATGCTCGCCGCCGCCGGCGCCGCATCCTCATCACGCTCATCTTCAGCGCGCTGGCCACCTTCGTGTTTGCTGTTTATTTCGGCGGATTAGCCCTCGTGGTCCATCTTCTGGTCGATGCCTTGTTGTTGGGCTACGCCCTGCTGTTGGTGCAGCACCAGCGGACCCGCGAGGAGCGGCTGAACCCCATCGACGTGGATAGCCCGCAAACCCATTCCTGGGACGTGGCCTCCGGCGGACACCGCTGATCCTTTCTTCCCGCTGATTCCAATCGTTGCCCGGGAGAGGCCACCGCTAGTCTGTGCCGACAACTCTGGGGCTGTAGCTCAGTTGGCTAGAGCGCCTCGTTCGCAACGAGGAGGCCGGCGGTTCGAGTCCGCTCAGCTCCACTCGGTCTTTCATCATCAGCGTCTACCGCTAGCGTGTCCGGGCGATGGGCAATGAATTCGATGCTGCTCTCGAGCGGTTCATCCGGAGGCGTCTGGGGGAGGTGGACGGGCTTCGGGTGGAGGGCGAGGCTCGGGCCACCGGGGGCCAGTCGAGAGAGAACTGGCCGTTCGACTTGTTCTGGCAGGTCGGCGGCGAATCGCACCACCGCCGCCTGTTTTTGCGGCGAGATCCAGTGGGCAGTGTGTTGGAGACCGACCGGCGGGTGGAGTACGAGGTGCTGCGGCGGCTGCACGACCAGCCGGTGCGAGCCCCCGAGGTGGTGTGGCTGGATGCCGACGGATCTGAGCTGGGTCGCCCGGCGCTGGTGATGGTCCGCTACGACGGGCTCAACGACCACTTCATATTGCAAGGCGGCCACAGCCAGTTCGACGAGGACACCCGGGCCGGCATTGCTTCTCAGATGGTGGACTTGATGATCGAGATCCACGCCTTGGACTGGCGGGGCGCCGGACTCCACGAAGTGCTGGCCGTGCCGAGCGATCTGGCCACGGCCGCCATCGACGAATGGGCTGGCGTCATCGAACGCCAGTCGTTGGAGCCCCAGCCGGTGCTGGCCTTTATAGAGCAGTGGTTGCGCCGCAACCGGCCGGCACCGAGCGAGACCACCGTGGTCCACGGCGACATCAAACCGGGCAATGTGCTGTTCAACGGCGATCGGGTGAAGGTGTTGCTGGACTGGGAGACCGTCCATCTGGGCGATCCGACTGAGGATGTGGGGTGGGTGACCAACCCGTTACGCGGGGTAGAGCACCAGATTCCCGGGCGATGGGAGGCAGACGACTTGGTGTCGGCTTATGAGGCCCGCACCGGGCGGACTGTGGACCGGGCCGCGCTGAGGTTCTGGCAGGTGCTGGCCAACTACAAGCTGGCCGCCATCGCCATGACCGGGGTGCGCAGCTTTTGCGACGGTCGCACCCAACGGGTGTGGTCCGGTGCTGGACTGCTGGGCAAAGTTCTGTTGGCCCAAACCGAGGGAGAATTGCGATGAGACCCACGCTGAGCGAGCAGATAGAGGGGGCCCGCAAGGTGCTGGTGGAGTTGGTGGCGCCTCAGGTGGCCGACCCTTATGCCCAAGAGCAGGTGACCTACGCGGCCGCGGCACTGGAGCACGCCGCTGCTCGCTGGCCCCACGTATTGCCCGACCTGGTGGCCGACATCCGGGCTCTGGAGGAGGTGCTGGGCATCGAGCCCACGGTGTTGGAAGAAACCGTGCCCGGGGTGCCCGATCTGGCCGCGGCCGAGGAATATCACCGGGGGCTGCGGGCCCGGCTTACCGATGAGATCATGGCCGCTGCCGAGCCGTCACCCGAGGTGCGGGCCTACCTGTCCGATTCCATCGAAAGGCTGAAGTAACCATGCTCGGACCTCTAGACGACACCCTGTGGCATAAGATCGCCGAGCCGTTCGAGCACGTCGGCACGTCCGACCCCCGCTTCTTCGATCGCTATTGGTTCGCGGTCTACGACCCGGCGGGGCAGGCCGCGGTGCAGTTCACCATGGGGTCGTACAACAACATGAACGTGCTCGACGGCGGGGTGGTGATGGTGCGGGGCGGTACCCAGCACAACCTGCGGGCGTCGCGGGCCCTCCGACCCCGCTTCGAGTCTGAGGTGGGGCCGATGCGGGTGGAGCCAACCGCTCCTCTGGAGGAGCTGCGGATGATCCTGGCCCCCGGCGATCACTCAATCGCCTGCGATCTGGTGTGGCGGGCCGAGCTGGCCCCCGAGATCGAGAAGCCCCACGTGGAGCGGGAACGGGGCCGGGTGACCCAGGACTATCAGCGGTTCAACCAGGTGGGAGTGGTGGACGGCTGGATCACAATCGGCGACGAGGGTTTGACAGCGGACGGCTGGTGGGGTGGCCGGGACCACTCGTGGGGGGTGCGCCCCGCGATGGGAATCCCCGAGCCGGCGACCGGCCCGCCCCGGCAGCCCAGCGAGGCCGGCACGCTGTTCTACTTCCTGTTCTTCTCCACCAACCGGCGGGCCGGCCATGTGCAGATTATGGAGCGGGGAACCGAGCGGGTGTATCTCACCGGGCTCATCCGAGACCGGGACGCTCCCGACGTCGACCGCCATGTCACCCAGGCCGATTTGTCGCTGGAGTTCTTCGCCGGTACCCGGCGGTTCTCATCGGCCGACATGGCGGTGCGCCTGGACGACGGCGGATCGCTGCGGCTGCAATCGGCGCCGATGGGTTCGGCAGTGGCCATGGCCGGGCTGGGTTACAGCGGCGGCTGGAACGACGAACTCGGCCTCGGTGCATATAGGGGGGAGTCGTACCTCGAGCATGAGATCTGGGACGTGAGCCACCCCGCCGATGTGGTGCCCGCCTCGGGAGAGGTGTTTACCCCCATGCACCGCATAGCCCCGGTCACCGTCTCCACCGACGACCCCGACGAGACCGGCACCGGCAGCCTCACCATGATCGCCAACGGCCGCCTCCCCCAACACGGGCTGGATTGAGTCGCGTTGTTGTGGCGGCTGGGGGCGCCAACGGACGTCTCCCCCAACACGGCCTGGATTGAGCGGTTAGGGGGCGTCGGGGAGGTTTGTGAAGCCTCGACCGTCGGACCGGCGGTACCAGCCCTGGGCGGTCATGGTGCCGCCGTCCACCGGGATGGTCTGGCCAGTCATGAAACGGGACTGATCGGAGGCCAAGAACAGGGCCACCTCGGCGAAGTCGTCGGGGTTGCCGAATCGGCACAGGGGAATCGAACGGGTCACCTGCTCGAGGGGGCGGCCCCGCAGCATCTGGTCGAGGGGGGTTTGCAGGGTGACGGCCATGTCGGGGGCGATGCAGTTGACCCGGATGTTCTGGTCGGCCATCTCCAGGGCCACGGATCGGGTGAAGGCGATGATGGCCGCGTTGGCCGCTGAGTACACCGCGATTCGGGGCATCGCCCGCAGGGCCTCCACAGTGGACACATTCACGATGGTGCCGCCACCTCCCTCCACCATGGTGGGCATAAACGCGTGGGTGCAGCGCAGCACATGGCGGAAGGTGATGTCGATCTGGGCGTCCCAGTCGGCCTCGGTGGTTCGGATGAACTTGCCCGCGCCCGGTCGGTAGTCGCCCACGTTGTTGACCAGCACGTCCACCCGGCCCCCGCCCAACTCCACCGCTGCCTGGTGGAACTGGGCTACCACATCGGCGTCGGTGATGTCGCCCACTACTGAGATGGCTCGCCCCCCGGCGTCGGTGATGTCGCCCACCGCGGCCGCGGCCAGGTCGGGATCGATGTCGTTGACCACCACCGCGGCACCGGACTCGGCGAACAGCCGGGATATCCCGCCCCCGATTCCCCCGCCCCCACCGGTGACGGCCGCGATCTTGTTGGCTAATGGCGTTGCGCTCGGCATCCGGGCTTTCTAGCGCATTCTGTTTCGCACCGCCCGATTGGGCAGCACCAGGCTGGGCCGCCGGGAGCCTGCCCACCTCACCAAGAGCTCAAGCAGGCATACCATGGCCGGATGGAGTTGACCGCCGTCCACCCCGCCTTGGGCGTGGAGGTCACCGGCGTAAACCTGGCCCGCCCTCTGGGGCCCGACGAGGTGGACGAGCTCCAGAGGGCCTTCGCCCAGCGCCACCTGGTGCTGGTGCGGGGCCAGCGGCACATCGAGGCAGCCGATCAGGTGCGGTTTGCCGGCCTTTTCGGCCCGGTGATCTGCGACCAGCCGGGTGTCGATCACGCATACGTGTCCAACGCCCGCCCCGAGGGGATCATCCGCGACGGAGCGCTGCTGTTCCACAGCGATCTGGCCTTCACCTCCTCGCCGGTGCTGGCCATCTCGCTTGCTGCGGTAGACGTCGACCCCGACGGTGGCACGGTCACCCGCTTTGCCAACGCCCAACGGGCCCTCAGCCAGTTGTCGCTCCCGCTGCGATCGCGAATCGAGGGTGCGCAGGCCCTACATCTGTTCGACCTCACCAATCAGGTGGGCGACCGGCGGCTGACCGAGGAGGAACTCGATCCCGCCGAACCCCGCCACCAGCATCCAATCGTGTTCCCCAATCCCCACAACGGCCACGATGTGCTCTATGTGAACGACATGCAGACCTGTCAGATCACGGGCCTGGACCGCAGCGACAGCGACGCCCTGTTGGGAGAGCTGTTCGAGGTGCTGTACCAGCCAGACAACATCTACGAGCACCACTGGCAGCCGGGCGATGTCATCGTGTGGGACAACATCGCCCTTCAGCACGCCCGCCCCAACCACGGCCCCACCCCCCGGACCTTGCGCCGAGTGTCCCTGGCCCACCACACGGTTCCTGAACTGGTCCCCACATTCGAACAAACGCCGCGGGGCTACTGAGGGGGATAGGACTAGCTCCTCCGCCGAGCCCGGTCTAGGTCTTGGTCGGCCAGCTCTTCAGCCAACTCCAGGTAGCGCCGCAGGCGGCCCGGGTCCACGTTGCCCGCCACCGCGCAGTCGGGCTCACCCTGGTGCCAGCAGTTTTCGGCAAAGCGGCACTCGTGGTCGAGGGCGTCGATTTCGGCGTAAGCCGCGGCCAGCCCATCCCACGCATCCCACGGCCCCACGGCCCGGATGCCGGGGGTGTCCACTATCGAACCGCCGTGGGGCACTGGGACAAGCCGCCGGGCGATGGTGGTGTGGCGGCCCTTGGCGTCGCCCCCCCGCACCTCCTGGGTGGCTTGGACCTCGGTGCCCACCAGTGCGTTGATCAGCGTTGACTTGCCCACCCCCGACGGTCCCAGCAATGCCAGGGTGCGGTTCTCCTCCAGCAGGGCAGCCACCTCGTCGAGGCCTTCTCCCCGCAGCGCCGCGGTGACCACCACCGTCGCCCCTGGTGCTAGTGCCGCGGCCTTGTCGGCGTCCCGCTCAGGATGGCGGCGGAGGTCGGCCTTGGCCAATATCACCGCCACCGCCGCCCCCGACTGCCATGCCACCACGCAGAAGCGCTCCAGTTGCGCGGGGTTGATCCGCCGGTCGAGGCCGCACACCACGCCCACCACATCGGCGTTGGCCACCAGCGTCTGGGCCCGGGCGTGCTCGGCCGGGTCTCTCCTCACCACCAAGGTGCGGCGCTCCAGCACCTGCTCCACCGCGGGGCTGTCGTCGGGGTCGGGGGCCACGGTGATCCAGTCGCCGGTCACCGGGGCCACATCGTCTTGGGCTCGCTGGGAATCGGAGGTGACTCGGATCTGGCCGTCGTCGGTCATCACCTCGCACTCACCCCGGTCCACCTGCACCACCCGGCCCAGAGCGCCCGCTTGGTGTTGGGCCAACTCTCGCCACCGCTGGTTGGCGCCCAAGGCCTCCAGCGGGGTCATCCGAGCACGGTCATCGGATCAAGGTGCCCATAGCTGTCGTAGAGGGGCTCGGTGGGGCTTCAAGCAGGCGCACAAGCGGGGGCTGATCGGTGTGAAATCCATAATCCAGCTCCAAGCAATGGGTCTGGTAACCCAAGCGGTGGAAATTACAATAGTCTTGATTCCACATTGCCGGACGAGGACCGTACCGGAGACGGCGGACACCACCCCCATGTGGAAATTACAATAGCCTTGGCGCCACGTTGCCGGACGAGGATAACCCGGCCTAGCTGATCGGATTGCAGAAATGAGCGAACCAGAATCGTCCGCATCTGCCGAGCGACATGCGGTGATCTCACCGTTTCAAGCGATCTCCGCGGGAATCGTGGCTGCGGGCGGTGCTCTTGGCCTGAGCGAGATCCTGTCGGGGATAAGCCGCAAGATCCCATCGCTAGTGGTCTCGGTGGCCGACATATTCGTGGACAACACGCCCGGATTCATCGCCCGCTGGTCTATCGACACCCTGGGCAGCAACCAGAAGCCGGCACTGGTGTGGGGCATCGTGGTGGTTTCAATCCTTCTGGGCGCGGTGCTGGGCTGGCCCTCTCGGAAGCGCTGGTGGGTGATGCCCGCGGGCCTGGTGGTGTTCGCCGTGGTCGGCGGGTGGGCTGCGGCCCGCAATCCCCTGTCCAGCGATGGGCTGGGATGGATGTCGGGGCTGTTGTCGGGAGCGTTCGGCATAGCGGTGTTCATGGGCCTGTATGCGGTGGCCCTTTTCTCCCGGTTTGCCGGCGGTGAAGAGCCTTCGGACGCTGAATCCCAACCGGTGCCGATGGTGGGCCGGGGCCGGTTCGACGACCGGCGCCGCTTTGTGGGAGCGGTGGGCATCATGGCCGGTGCGTCGCTGGCCGGCGGCCTGCTCGGGCGGTGGTTGCGGCGGCGGGACACCGTGGAAGGGGCTCGCGAGGGGGTTGCCGATGCCCTCCAAGGACGCACCATCGCCACCCCGACGGCCCGAGCCACCCCCACCGCCACCGCGGCGGCCGGGAGCACGCCGACCGCGACGGCTGAAGCGGCCTCGACCCCCGCTGCCGATGGCACTCCCGAGGCCACGGCGGAGGCCACCGCCGAGGCCACTCCCACCGTTACGGCCGAGCCGGTGCGGGCGCCCAACTTCGACTACATCGCCGGAATCGCGCCGCTGGTCACCCCCAATGAGGACTTCTACCTGATCGACACCGCCCTGTCGTACCCCCAAGTCGATCCCGAAGACTGGTCGCTGCGGATTCACGGCATGGTGGACCGGGAGGTGGAGATCGGATTCGAGGAGTTGCTCGACCTGGGCCTGGTTCAAGAGCAAGTGACCCTGTCGTGCGTGTCCAACCGGGTGGGCGGGCGCTTAGTGGGCAACGCCGACTGGGTTGGGGTTCCGCTGGCCACCGTATTGGATCAGGCTGGGGTGCAGCCCAGGGCCACCCAGATTGTGGGCCGCTCGGTGGACCGCTGGACCGCGGGTTTCCCCACCGAGGTCGCGCTCGATGGGAGAGTCGCCATGGTGGCGGTGCAGATGAACGGCGAGCCGCTGCCCATCTCTCACGGCTTCCCGGCCCGCTTGGTGGTGGCCGGGCTTTACGGCTACGTGTCGGCCACCAAGTGGCTCTCAGACATCGAGCTCACCACCTGGGAGGCCTTCAACGGCTACTGGATCCCCCGCGGCTGGTCGAAGGAAGGACCGATCAAGACCCAATCCCGCATTGACGTGCCCCGCCGCGACTCCACTATCGATCCCGGCCCCACGGCGATTGCCGGAGTGGCCTGGGCCCCCAGCCGGGCCATCGAGCAGGTGGAGGTGCAGGTGGACGACGAGCCGTGGGTGGAGGCCGAGCTCAGCCGCGAGACCACCATCAACTCGTGGCGGCAGTGGATGGTCACCTGGAACGCCACTCCCGGCGAACACCAGGTGAGGGTGCGGGCCACCGACGGCACCGGTACCACCCAGACCTCGGAAACCAGCGCCCCGGCCCCCGACGGCGCCACCGGCTGGCACACCATCCAAGTAAAGGCCGACGAGGCCTAATCCTCCGAGTCCCCTCTAGGCAAAATTGGGCGGAGAGATCAGGCCAGCGTTAGATCGGCGACTCGGCGCACTCCTGGTAGTTCGCCGCTCGTCAGATCGGCGTACAGGTCGCGTAGATGGTTCTTGAGGTCGTCCAGCGTCTCGCCCTGCGTCCAATGGTCGGGGAACTCCTCCAGGGGTATCCGAGCCTCCACTCGCCTTCTTGCCAGTAGACCATCTTCGTCGTCGCCACGCCCTCTTCTCCCTGCTGCTCGTTGGACGATGCTCCCACACGGGGATCAGACCGCACGGTTCTCCTTGCCCACGCACCGTAGCGAACCCTCACCCCGTGACCCAATGGATTGGAAGACTCCAGCATCTAAGAGGGTCGATTGCTGTTCAGGCGTCAGTCCAAATCAGTTCGGAAGTGCCGCATTCTTGGCAGTCGAGGAAGTAGTGCCCATTGTCCTTGCGGATCTGTGCCTTCTTGTCCTGTTTTCCGCTGGCTCCACAAGCGGAGCACTCCGCAGGCATCGGCGTGTTTTTTTCGCACACACAGCACTTCCAGTAATGGCTGTAGCGTTTTCTCGCCGCGAGGTCCTTTGAACCACAATGCCTGCATTGTGCAAGCGTTGGCCGTGTCGCCGAAACGCCAAAGCGGCCAACGTGCTGTTGAGCGAGAAACCTGGCCACATCCTCGACCTCCGGTTCCTCCATGCTCCATATTCCGTATTCCCCATATCTCTTGCTGTTACCTGCCTTCGCGCCTTTGCGATGCCGCTCAAGCTCCTTGCTGATCTTGTCTGGGACGAGATCAGCTTTGGTCACATAGGTCTGAAACGGGTCGCGGGGTTCCTGCCACCCGTCAAGTCGCCTGATCTTCCCTTGGTCGGAAACAGCAACCACCAGCTGGATTGGCGCAGATTTGAAACCGCGTTGATCAGTTCCGTGGATGACTTTGGCGATGGTGCGTAGCCCGAAGGACTGTCTTCCAACCAGCTCTTGCCGATGGTGTTGTAGGTAGGAACGCAGAAAGTCGGCTTGTCGCCTTGCTTGCTGAATTGGCGAGGGCATCCCAGTTTCTCTACGGCGGTGCATGCGGGTCCACTCATCTCCATCCGAGCCGTCGGGCCGCACTCGAACTTCTTCTGTTACCGATTTGCTCTCGATGATGAAGAATCCGAAGCGGTGTACGACAAGATGATCGATCTGGCACACACTGGGGGAGCCATCCTGTTCTGGCTTGGTACGATCCTCCAGCCTCAGGCCATGTAGCACGAAGACCTCTTGATCTTCGTGGAAACTTCGGTGCAGATAGTGAGCCATTTGCCTCTCGGCATCGGCACCAGCTCGCTGACGAGCGTCTCGAGGTTCCGTCGCCTGTTCGTATGGCTTGACGATCATTCGGGAGCCGAGAATAGTCAAGATCACAGGGGCGCCCTTGAGTCTTGGCCCTACTCGAAGAACGAGAGCGCTGCTGCTGGTTTTCTTCAGAGCGGTCATCGCGTGAGCGGTAGGGGCGGCGGCGCAAGCCTAAAATCGCCTCCCATATGGGGGATGATCACCAAAGCGCCGGGGCGCCGGTAGATTTCTGGCCGATGGATTTCGACCTCACCGCTGCTGAGCGAGACTTCCGCGACGAGGTGCGGACATGGCTGGAGGAGCACTTGGTGGGGGAGTTCGCCGGGTTGCGGGGCCGAGGCGGTATGGGCCAGGAGGACATTCCGGCCGAACAGCAGATCGCCTGGGAGCGCGAGCTGGCTACTGGTAGCTGGCTGGGCATCGACTTTCCATCCCACTTGGGCGGCCGGGAGTGCAGCCTGTCGGAGCAGGTGCTGTTCCACCAGACCTACGTGGAGGCCCGGGCGCCCGGGCGGCTGCCCAACTTGGGAGTCACATTGCTGGGCCCGACCTTGGTGGCCTACGGCACGCCCGAGCAGCAGGAGCGGTTCGTGCCCCCGATCTTGTCGGGCGATGAGTTCTGGTGCCAGGGCTATTCGGAGCCCAATGCCGGTTCTGATCTGGCCAACGTGGGCGCCAAGGCCGTGCTAGACGGCGACCGCTGGGTGGTCAACGGTCAGAAAATCTGGACATCGCTGGCCCAGTACTCCGACTGGTGCTTCGTGGTGTGCCGCACCGATCCCGACTCTGCCCGCCACGCCGGGCTCTCCTATCTGCTGGTGCCCATGGCCCAGCCCGGTATCGAGATCCGCCCCATCGTGCAGGTCACCGGGGGAACCGAGTTCAACGAGGTGTTCTTCGGCGACGCGGTGACCGACGCCGATCTGGTGGTGGGCCAGCCCGGCCGGGGCTGGGAGGTGGCCATGGGCACGCTGGCCTTCGAGCGGGGGGCGTCCACGCTGGGCCAGCAGACCTATTTCCGCCAGGAGTTGGATGCGCTGTTGGCTGAGGCTCGAGACAACGGCTGTGCCGATGATCCAGTTGTGCGCCAGGAGCTGGCCCAGGCTTACGCCACATTGGAGGTCATGCGGTACAACAACCTGCGGATGCTCACGGTGGTGGACGCCGGCGGAGTGCCGGGGCCGGAGATGTCCATAGGCAAGCTGGTGTGGTCCAACTGGCACCGCTCGCTGGGGGAGTTGATGGTTCAGGTGCGGGGGGCTGATGGCATGGCGGTGGCGGCCGAAGACGACGAGGAGTACACGCTGGACTCCTGGCAGCGCACCTTTCTGTACAGCCGAGCCCACACCATCTATGCCGGATCGAACGAGATTCAGCGAAACATCATCGGCGAGCGGGTTTTGGGCCTGCCCCGGGAGCCGCGGTAATCGGGAAACCGAATTGTTCGGCCTGCCCCGGGAGCCGCGATGATCTCTAAGACCAGAAAGAGGAGCAGTCATGGCTGAGGCATACATCATCGACGCGGTCCGCACCCCGGTGGGTCGACGGGGCGGCAGCCTGTCGCAGATCCACCCGGCCGACTTGGGGGCCCATCCCATCGGTGGCCTGCTGGATCGCACCGGCGTCGATCCGGCCGCGGTCGACGACGTGATGTACGGCTGCGTGGACGCCTTAGGTCCCCAGGCGGGCGATATCGCCCGAACCGCCTGGTTGGCCGCCGGGCTGCCCGAGCACGTTCCCGGCACCACCATCGACCGCCAGTGCGGATCGGCCCAGCAGGCCATCCACTTCGCGGCCCAGGCGGTGATGGCCGGCGTGAACGACATGGTGGTGGCTGGCGGCGTGCAGAACATGAGCATGATCCCCATCGGCGCGGCCATGACCGTGGCCGAACATGTGGGGGTGACCGATCCCGATCCCTTCACCGGCTCCGACGGCTGGGTCGACCGCTACGGAACCCAGGAGGTGTCGCAGTTCAGGGGTGCGGAAATGATCGCCGAGCACTGGGACATCAGCCGGGAGCAGATGGAGGAGTTCGCCCTGGCCAGCCACGAGCGGGCCGCCGCCGCCACCGACGAGGGACGGTTTGAGAACGAGATTTTGCCCCTGGGCGGCTTGGAGGTTGACGAGGGCATCCGCCGGGGGACCACCATGGAGAAGATGGCCGGATTGTCTGTGTTGGTGGAGGGCGGACGACTGACCGCGGCGGTGTCCAGCCAGATCTCTGATGCGGCCTGCGCCATGTTGATCTGCGGCGAGCAGGCGGTAGCCGACCACGGGCTCAAGCCCCGGGCCCGCTTCCACCATATGTCGGTGCGGGGCACCGATCCCATCTACATGCTCACCGGCCCCATTCCCGCCACCGAGTACGCACTGGCCCGCACCGGAATGACCATCGACGACATCGACCTGTTCGAGTGCAACGAGGCCTTCGCCTCAGTTGTTCTGGCCTGGATGGGGGAGCACGACGTGCCCCACGAGAAGGTCAACGTCAACGGCGGAGCCATCGCCCTGGGCCATCCGCTGGGCGCCACCGGGGCCCGGCTCATGACAACGCTGCTCAATGAGCTGGAGCGCACCGGTGGCCGCTACGGCCTGCAAACCATGTGCGAGGGCGGCGGGCAGGCCAACGTCACCATCATCGAGCGCTTGTAGCAAGTCCATGGCCGAGTTTGCCGACCGGGTGGTGCTGGTCACCGGCGCAGCCCGGGGTATCGGCTGTGCCACCGCGGCTCAGTTCGCTGACGCCGGGGCAACGGTGGTCGGGGCCGACCTAGATGTCGAGGCTCTGGAGGCCGTGAAGGAGCTGTCGCTTCGCTTGGGCGGCGACGTGGGTGACACCGACGAGGCCCATCAGATCATCGACAACACAGTGGCCGCCTTCGGCCGTCTCGACGTGCTGGTGAACAACGCCGGTGCATGGCTGCTCAAGCCCACCGCTGAGATCACCCCAGAGGAGTGGGACGACCAGCTCTCCACCAACCTGCGGTCGTTCTTCCTTCTCACCCGCCGGGCCTATCCCGCGCTGGCTGAGACCGGAGGCAACGTGGTGAACGTGGCCTCCATCGCCGCTTTGCGGTTCACCACTCCCCATGTGGCCTACGCCTCGGCCAAGGCCGGGGTGATCGCCATGACCAGGGACTTGGCCGCCGAGTACGCCCCAGATGTGAGAGTGAATGCAGTGGCCCCCGGCCCGATCGACACCATGCACATCACCGCCTCCATGACCCCCGAGGAGAAGGCCGACTTCGGCCGCCGCTATCCACTGGGCCGCATGGGCGAACCCGACGACGTGGCCCACGCCATCGTCTTCTTGGCCTCACCCAAGGCGGCCTACATCACCGGCGCAACCCTCCCCGTCACCGGCGGCACCGAACTCGGAGTGCCCAGCCTGTTCTAGCGGGGGTTGATGCGGTCGATGAGGCCCCAGGACAGGGCACCGGCGGCGTCGATCTCGGTGTTGGTGAGGGCGAAGTAGCAGAGGCGCTGGCGGCCGATGCGCCGGGCGATGCTGACGGTGCCGCCCGCTCCGGGCACCAAGCCCATGGCCATCTCGGGCAGGCGGAAGGTGGCGTCAGGGTGGGCGGCCACGTCGTGGGCGTAGGCGGGCAGTTCCACGCCAGCCCCCACGCAGGTGCCATGGACCATGACCCGGATCTTGGCCGCTAGGCGGTCGATCCAGAAGGCGGCGCTGCGCACCGAGCGGACGCGGTGGGCGGTGCCGGGGTCGGGGGTGGTGCCGAACTCGGCCAGGTCGCCGCCGGAGCAGAAGGTGGGGCCGGCGCCGTCGAGCACGATGCCGTCGAGGCTGGAGTCGACCGACGCGGCCCGGAGCTGCTCCACCAGCGCGTCGCGCATCTCGGCACTGAAGGCGTTGTGGCGCTCGGGGCGGTTGAGGGTGAGCCGCAGGGTGGATCCGGCGCGCTCGGCTCGCACCGCGGGCTCGGGATTGACCGGCACCAAGCGGGTCGGCTGGGCAGCCAGCCAGGCCTGGAATTGGGGCCCGGACTGGAGGGTGGAATAGGCCAGCGACTCGGCCACCAGTCCGTCGACAGTGGAGCAGCTCTCGCTCAGTCGGAGGAGCTGCACCAAGGCCACCGCGGCGGCCGGTGACGCGGCCGCGGCCGCCGCGATCTGGTCCAGCTCACCGGGCGGTACGGCCAGAGGGGCCGGAACATCGTCGGGAGCCAGCACGATGTCGAAGGGCTCACAGAGCTCGGGCAACTTGGCGGCATCGGCAGCGTCGATGCCGCCGGACACGGCCACTGCCACCACTGCGGGGGTGCTCTTGACCAGTTCAGCCATTTCACCAGAAGGCCGCGCCGACAGGTCGGCGGCGGTCAGCTCGACGAGGATCACCGGGCAATCGGCCAGCCCCAAGTCCTCACCGGCATAGGGGTGGGACAAGAGCGCGTGGGCCTCAGCCAGGCCCGTGGTTTGGATTGGCGCAGCCATCACTGAGTGATCGCAGGTTAGCCCAGGCGGGAATCAGCGGCTTTCGGCGAGCTCATCGCGCAACACCCGGCGCAGGAGCTTGCCTGTCTCGTTGTAGGGCAGGTCGTCGCGCACTTCGATGCGGTCGGGGGTGCGAGACGACCGCATTTGGGCTTTCACGAACTTCTGGAGCTCGGCCACATCCAGCGTCTGACCCTTGGCCGGCACCACCACGGCGGCTACCGCCTCGCCCCATTGCTCGTCGGGCACGCCGATAGCGGCCGCATCGGCAATGGATTGGTGGCTCAGCAGCACATCCTCGATCTCGCCGGGGGAGATGTTCTCGCCTCCCCGCACGATGATGTCGTCTAGGCGGCCCTCCACAAACAGGTAGCCGTCGGCGTCCAGCGAACCGCCGTCGTTGGTGGGGAACCAGCCGTCCGGCGTGATCCGGGAGTTCCGACCCAGGTACTCGCCCGAAACTTGCTCTCCCCGAACCCAGATCTCACCGGAGCTGCCCGCCGGCACCGGCGCACCCTCGTCGTCGCGAATGTCGACCTCGATGGCGGGCAGCGGCCGCCCGGCCGAGCCCAGCCGGGCCCGTACAGCCGGATCGTCGGAGCGGTGGGCATCTCGGTGCTCGTCGGGTCCAAGCACCGCGACCGTAGAGCTGGTTTCGGTGAGTCCGTAGGCGTTCACGAAGTTGGTGTGGGGCAGCACATCCAGTGCCCGGGCGATGACCGGGGCGGGCATCTTGCCGCCGCCATACGACAGAGCCCGCAGCGAAGGGAGCCCGCCCCCGGCGTCCTCCAGGTGGTCCACGATGCGGGCCAGCATGGTGGGCACCACCATGGCGTGGGTCACTCCCTCGGCCCGGACCAGATTCACCCAGTCGGCGGCGTCGAAGTTGGGAAGCTGCACGATGCGGCGCCCGGCGTACACCGAACTCAAGATCGCGGCCATCCCGGCCACGTGGTAGGGGGGCACCGACACCAGGGTGGCCTCGTCCTCGGCCGCACCCATGAACTCCACCGATCCGATTATGTAGGACACCAAGTGCTTGTGGCGCAGCACCGCCGCCTTGGGAGCTCCGGTGGTGCCGCTGGTGTAGAGCAGGATGGCGATTTCGTCGGGGTCGACGTTCCAGTCGCTGTCGGGAGCGCCTCCCTCGGCCCACTGGGCCAAGAAATCGGGCCGGACAACGGCCCGCACGCCGTCGAGGTCGCCGATGGCGGCCACAGCGTCGTCGTTGCACACCGTGACCGAGGGGGCGACCTCGGCGGCCAGACGCTGCAACTCCGGCACGGTGAGACGGTAATTGAGGGGAACGAACGGCACCCCGGCCCAGGCCGAGCCGAACAGGGCGATCGGCAGGGCCTCGCTGCTGGTGTCCACCATGCTGACCCGGTCGATGCCCGCATCCCGGAAACGGGCGGCAGCGGCACCGGCCCGCTGGAACAACCGCTCATAGGTGAGTCCTTGGTCGCGAGATCCAACCGCGGTGCGGTCGCCGAAACCGCTGGATGCCATCTCCAGCAGCATCATCAAGTTCATGGGCTCATCAAGGGTGGGCGCTGCTCCCGGCGGCTCAGTGCCTGGCTAGTCGGAGGCCGGGAGAGGCTTGGCCTCTTTCAGGCCAAGGGGTGTGCCGTCCAGCGTCAAGGAACCGTCGCCGGGCTTGGTGCACAGAACCTCGAGGGACTCGTCCTCGTTCACGTAGCGCTTGCCCAAAGCGGTGCCTTCGGCGGCCTCGGCGGAAACCTCGCCGTTGCGCTCGACATTGGCCGGGTCGGCCATAGGCGCGCCGCCACATGAGATGTCCACGTTGCCGCTCGGTGCTTTGACCACGATGAGCTCGGTATCGCATACCGAGCTCTTGAGGCGGCTACCCGGTTTCAGGTCCATTCCTACCTCCTACAAGATGTCCCTTAATCTTTTCCTGTCAGGCTCGTTGGGTACAAACTGCGGTGATGGAGTCGTCAGCCACCGGTTGCCATCCGGCGCTGATCTGGGCGGCATCCGGGCTCATGGGGTTGAGCGGACCCGAGCACGGGCCTCCGGCGCTGGCCTCTGGTAGCTGGGTTGAGCGGCTCGACTATGTGGTGAACCACATTGCTGAGCTGAGGGGCGAGCCTCTGAGGACTGATGCCGCCGGTTTCCTGGGGGAGCGGGCTGCGCTGGGGGGGCGAACTCGGCGGGGATCGGTGTCGGTGGGGGGCGCGTGTCGCATGGCGGCGGCGGCCGACGGGGTGCTGGCGGTGTCGCTGGCCCGGACGAGCGACGTAGAAGCGGTTCCCGCCTGGTTGGAGATCGGTGATCTGGCCGAGAGCGATGTGTGGTCCGCAGTGGCCGCGGGGATTCGGGATCAGCCGGTAGCCGAATTGACAGAGCGGGCCGGTTGGCTGGGCTTGGCAGTGGGGGAGGCAGTCCGCCCGTCGCTGCCGACGGCACCCTGCTCGCTCACCGATGCCGGACCGGCAGGATTTGGTCGGAATCTGGTGCTGGATGTGAGTTCGCTGTGGGCCGGTCCGCTGTGCGCGTCGCTGCTGGGCGGGTTTGGATTCGAGGTGGTGAAGGTGGAGGCACCAGGCCGCCCCGACGGCGCCCGGTATGGATCGCCTGCGTTCTACGAGCGGTTGAACCAGGGCAAGAAACACACGGTCATCGACCTGGAATCCGAGGCTGGTCGCCGCCGATTCCTGGATCTGTGCCGACAGGCGGCCGTGGTGGTCGACGGGTTGCGACCCCGGGTGTGGGCCAACTGGGGTGTCGACCGGTTGGATGTGGCCGAAACCTGCGGGCTGGTATGGGTGTCGATCACCGGCCACGGCGATGACCGGGCCGCCTTCGGCGACGATGCCGCGGTGAGCGGGGGCCTTTGGCTGCAAGACCCGGACGGAGGACTGCCGTGGTTCGTTGGTGACGCTGCCGCCGATCCGGTGGCTGGGTTGGTGGCGTGTCGCGCTGCCGCGGAAGCCTTGGCCGCGGGACGGGCTGGGTTGGTGGAGGTGGCCATGAGCAAGGCGGTGAGTTGGGTCCGAGCCGGCGACGACCTGAGCGCACCCGGCGCCGAAGTTATCTGGCAAGGCGACAATTGGGTGGTAAGGGCCAGCGAAGGCGAACAGGTGGTGATGGCTCCCCTTGGGCGAATGTGACCTAGTTCTTCCGCCGTAGGACGGCGGAGGGGCGGTAGGTTGAGACCGTGTTCGCACGAAAGAGCAGCGGCTCGGGGCATCTCGGCGAGGGGCACCACCGCAATGTGGCCCGAGGAGGATACCGGGCCGCAGTATTCGGGGTGAGCGATGGCCTGGTGTCCAATGTGGCGCTAATTTTGGGCGTGGCCGGGGCTAGTTCTGGGCAGGAGCTAGTGCGGGTGGCCGGGATCGCCGGGCTCATTGCCGGCGCGGTGTCGATGGCCGCGGGGGAGTACATCTCCATGCAGGCCCAGCGAGAATTGTTGGAGCGGGAACTCGATATGGAGCGGCGGGAGCACGCTCACAACCCAGAGCACGAGGTAGAGGAGTTGGCCGAGATTTACGAATCCCGAGGAGTGGACCAGGAAATGGCTCGGGAAATGGCCTCCAACATCATGGCCGACCCGGAGAAGGCCCTGGAGGTCCACGCCCGCGAGGAGATGGGCATCGACCCCAACGAATTGGGCAACCCGATGTTCGCGGCCACAACCTCGTTCTTCTCCTTCGCCCTCGGCGCGGTGCTGCCGCTTTTGCCCTGGTTCTTCGGGGGGGGCAACGGCGCTATCGTTGGTTCGATCATCCTCGGGGTGGTAGGTGCGGTCATGGTTGGCAGCGCGTTGGCTCTGGCCACCAGCCGGTCGATCCTGCGGGGCTCTTTCCGCCAGGTGGCTATCGCTGCGGCGGCCGCAGCAGTCACGTTCGGAATTGGCTCCGCGGTGGGGGTAGGAATATGAGTGATTGGGAGTGGACTCTGGGAGGCCTCGAGAGCCCGGTGGTCCCCATCTGGAACGACAGCAACATCCTCGATCCATCCAGCGTGCTGCTCACCGACAAGGTGGCCATCGTTACCGGCGGCGCTCGGGGAATCGGGGCGGCCACCGCCGTGGCCCTGGCCCGCTTCGGTGCCGATCTGGCCATCTGCGACCGGGAAGCCGACGACATGGCCCGCACCGCCGCTGCGGTGGAGGCATTGGGACGGCGTTGTGTGACCGGATTGTTCGACGTCCGCCACCCCGAGCCCCGTGATGCGTGGCTGGCCGAGGTGGGCGAGACTTATGGGCGGGTGGACGTGCTGGTGAACAACGCCGGAGGCACGTTCAATTCCCCGTTTGCCGGCATCAGCCCCAAGGGCGAGGCCGCGCTGATTGCCGAGAACTTCACCCAGGTCACCGGATTCATTCGAGGGTGTCTTCCGCTGATGGGAGAAGGCGGTTCGATCATCAACGTCACCTCCATCGAGGCCCATCGGGCCGGTCCCGGCTTCTCCATCTACTCGGCCATGAAAGCGGCCCAGGCCAATCTCACCATGAGCCTGTCGCTGGAGCTGTCCTCGTCGAGAATACGGGTCAACTGCATCGCCCCCGATGTGATTCCCACCGAGGGCGAGAGCCTGCTTGGCGGTGAGAGCACCGACGATGAATCGGGGCTGGCCCCCCAGCCGTGGTTGGAGGGCGGCACGGTTCACGACTGCGCCGCCGCCGCGGTGTATCTGGCCGGTGACATGTCCCGCTTCGTGACCGGCACCACCATCCACGTTGACGGCGGCAACATCGCCGCTGCCGGATGGAAGCGTCGCACTTCGGGCCGGTTCACCACGTAGACACCCCGCTAGGGTTCGAGCCGGCACGCAACTGCGGAGGCACATCCATGGACATCGATGTTGATCGGGTAACCGAACTGGCCGGGGAGGTGGCCACCCACATGGCCGGGGCCACCACCATGGCCATGGTCCACATCGGCGACGAGCTGGGCCTGTATCAGGCCATGGCTGGGGCGGGGCCGATGACTGCGGACGCGCTGGCCGGTGCTGTCGACTGCAATCCCCGCCTGGTCACCGAGTGGCTGCGCCAGCAGGCCGCTGTCGGCCTCGTCGAGCTCGACGGCGAGGGCGACGACGACGTCACGTTCAAGTTGACCGACGAGGCCGCCGCAGTGCTGGCCTGGGAGGTGAGCCCCGCGTTCTTGGCTGGCGGCATCGGCATGTTCCGGGCGATGTTCGCCGATATGGACGACATACTTGAAGCCTTCCGGGGCCACGGCGGGCTGGCGTGGGGCGATCACCATCCCTGCCTGTTCACCTCCACCGCCCGGTTCTTCCGGCCCCAGTACGAGATGTACCTGGCCAACGAGTGGATCCCGGCCGCCGATGGGATCGACGACCTGCTCCGAGCCGGGGCCACCGCCGCCGATGTGGGCTGCGGCTGCGGCGACTCGGTGCAGATCCTGGCCTCGGCCTATCCCGAGTCGCACTTCACCGGGATCGACTTCCACGGCCCGTCCATCGATCAGGCCATCGAGGTAGCCGCTGAGGCCGGGCTGGAAAATGCCTCCTTCGAGGTCGCCGACTCGAAGGGCTACCAGG
The DNA here is from genome assembly GCF_965208475.1 of Candidatus Poriferisocius sp. Lineage (GTDB taxonomy): Bacteria > Actinomycetota > Acidimicrobiia > Acidimicrobiales > Bin134 > Poriferisocius. Next base: position 3,503,734 of record NZ_OZ242338.1, read on the forward strand.
GCGCCTACGACGTGATCTTCTTCTTGGACTGCCTGCACGACATGGGCGACCCCGTGGGCATCGCGGCCCACGCTCGCAGCCAGTTGGCCGAGGGCGGCTCGGTGCTCATGGTGGAGCCCTTCGCCCTCGACGGCCACGTCCATAATCTGACCGAGAATCCCATGGCGGCCACCGCCTACGGCGCCTCAGCAGTGTTCTGCACCCCGTGTTCTCTGGCCCAACCCGTCGGCCTGGGAATGGGCGCCCAGTCGGGAGAAGCCGCCATGCGAGAGGTGTTCGCTCAGGCCGGCTACTCCAGCTTCGAACGGGTAACCGAGACCAACGCCAACATCATCTACCAAGCCCGCCCCTGACGGGGAAATCGCTGGGCTTGGATACGCCTCAACAAGTTATACTTAGTGGTATGACTCACACCGTTGGAGCAAAAGGACAGGTCGTCATCCCCAAGGAAATGCGCGACCGGTTCGGCATCAAGCCTGGTGACGAGGTGAGTTTTTGGGATTGCGAGGACCATGTTGGGATGCGCGTCGCCCGCGACCCGGAAACGCTCAAGGGGCGATTCCGTGGTCTTGGACTGAGCGAAGACCTTGAAGCAGAGCGCAGTGCTGAGCGACAGCGCGAGGCCCGATATTGAGAGCAATACTGGATTCCTGGGCGATTCTGAGATACCTCGAGGACCGAGAGCCAGCCGCGTCTGCGGTGGCCGGGCTGCTCGAAGAACAGAAACCGATTGTCAGCTGGATCAATCTGGGCGAGGTGTTCTACATCCTCCGCAGGCGTACCGGAGAACATGACGCTTTTGCTGCTGTCCGCGATCTTCAAGAAGTTGTTGTCGCTGAGGTGCCCAGCTCGGACCGGATCATAGAGGCAGCCCGCATAAAGGCTGACCATCCCATGGCCTATGCCGATGCCTTTGCCGCTGCGACCGCTGTCAGTCGCGGAGCAACTCTCTGGACCGGTGATCCTGAATTGCTCCTACCGTCTGCCGACTGGGCGTGGCGCGATCTCCGATAGATGGATTCTCCGGGGAATGCCCACCATTTAGGTCGCCCCAACCTCAGTGCAGCCGGTACACTTCGGCGTTCCCGCCCCGTTCGTCTAGAGGCCTAGGACGCCAGATTCTCAATCTGGTAACACGGGTTCGAATCCCGTACGGGGTGCTTCTCACAGTTATCTGCCTTTCTAAGACGGTCCCAGTTGTTCTCCAAAACCCCAGCGCAACAGCGGTATTTGTCAGAGTGGAAGGTTATACTGTTCCCACTCATAGCCGTGTTGACCGGACCCCGGGCCTTGCACAGCGACTTGATCTGGCCTGGCTGAGTGCGGCGGTAGGGGACGGCCAAACTGCTGGGGTCCGCTCCTACTGAGTTGCTTTGGGATTTGGGGGTGGCTCTGATGGTGCCCGCCTTGCGTTGGCGAATCACACCGGAGATGCCAGCGGCAAGTATCAGGCGGGTGAGCTGGTCCTTTGCGATCTCAGATCCAATGGGTGCGTACTGCTTGCAGGGAGTTTGGGTGAGTTCCCACCCCCCCCCCTTGGCGGACAACCTAGACTAGAAGAAATCTGCATCGTTGCCTGAGGGGGATAACTCGCCGACCAGGTTGGTCGGCGCACGCGTGGCTGTGTGCGGTTCCGCAGAAGTTGACTTAAAAAATGCGTCCGGCGATTTAGACTGAGGGAGAACCACCTAGTTCTCCGTCGAGGGGCTAGGCCCAGCAGGAACCCGCTTAGGCGGGTTTCCGCGCGTCAGGCCCTCCACTCTTTGGGCCTGTGGATCTTGCTGCCCTTCACGCCTATCACCGGGTCGGGGAGCTGGCACTGCTCAAGCAGTTTCCGCTTAAGCGTCCGCTTGTCGCCACTCAACAAGCGCCGTGGCTGCTCGGACTGCTTGTGGGGGTTGACCGTGACCACCGCTATGCCCTCCCCCTCGGCCATAGTGGCCGGGGTTTGGAGGTCGCTGTCGTTGGAGAACACCAACGCCACGTCCATGTTCTTATGGCAGGCACCGCGTACAAGGTGCGCACCAAGGGACACATCTGAGCCCTTCTCCTCGGTGTGCACCACACGGGCCATCTTGATCTTGCCGGACCGGTACCCGCGGACAAGGGGCAGGTTCTTCTCCCTGTGCTTGAACTGGCCCAGGTGGACTTCGACCCCGGAATGCTCCTCGAGGGCGCGGATGTAGACGCCCAGCCGCTGGGCTAGCCCTCGGTCATCGCGCCGGTCCTGAACTCGTGCAGTGAAGTACTTGACAGCTTCAACGTGGTGTCCCCGCAGCAGACGGACAGCCAGTTCACGGTAGTCAAGCCATTTCAAATCCGGGTTGCCCTTGAGCGCCCCGTAATAGAAGTTGAATCCATCCACGTTCACGATGGTCTGGGGTTGAGGTCTCTGAGACACAGCCCGCAACTCTAGGCAAACTGCTAACTGCGAAGCACAGGACACCCGTCAAGGAGATGAGGTCGGTCAGGACGGGCCGCGGCCACTGCGAGGAGCGTGACGTGGGAAGGCCTGAGCGGGAAAAGCGAACGGATGGCAAGCCTAACTAGAGCTGAGATGGGGCAGCACGCAATTTGGTCGTCTCACTTGGTCAACCAGCCCGGTACATGCATGTCATCGTTTGGGTGGCAGCACCGGCCTGGCCCCCCTAGCGGCGGACCCCCACGGCTACCCCAAACCCCACCACTCCACGGGACGCCCCCGACAGGCAACTTCGCCTCGACTGTTCCGGCCAAACGTTAGGTAAATCCGCCGGACAGCCATCGGTGTTATGGAATCTCCCCAGGTCCAGGACAGCAGAGTCCAACATCAGCCCGACACAAATCCCGTGGACTACTGATTTGGGTGTGTGCTGTTGGGCAGAGGGGCTTGAATTGGGTCCTCGTCTCAGAACGGATGACCCCGCCACAGCAATCGGAGTTTGCCTCGTCTGAATTGAGGTTCTCCGACTCCTGAGGCGGGGTCATCGCGTCCATCATGCAGCTCTCGGCTGCGGGGTTTGGGGAATGTCTGGCAAACCGAGACTCTGCTACATGCGCAAAGGCGGTTTGCCTCGTCAAACATTCTACTAGCCCCGCCTCTGCCAATCCAAGGGTTTTGACATGCTGGCGAAGCTCATTCAAGGAATCGCTTTCCATTGGATGCCGAGTAGCCGACCTCCGTGTTGTGCTGTCTTGGGGATGTTCTGCTTGTTTCCCACCCATACGGTGTCGCTTTCGCAGTGTCGGGCGGCTGCGATGAGTTCTGCGATGTAGCGGGAGATGGTGTGACCGGCTGCGGAGGCCTCGGCGATTGCCTGGTTGTAGTGCGATTCGATGTCGGTGGTCTGGAGCAGCGACGCGATGGAGGGGTTGGGACTGAGGATCAGCTGCTGGTCTGGTGTGGGTATCTCGGCGATCCGCCGGGAGATGGCGCCGTGATTAGGTACTGCTAGGTGATCTCGACCGGACAAGAGGGTTTCGTTGGCCCGTGCGAGGCTGTTTCGCAGCCGAGTCATGACCGCGGGGGGTACTGCGATTCTCTGGGAGGTGAGGCTGAGAGGGAGGTCGCCGGCTATCGCGCGAAGAAGGGCGTATTCATCGCCGGCAAACACGTGGACGACGGGATGCTACAGCGGGGACAGCAGGTCGTCGCTGCACGCCTCGTCTAGGTACTTCCCGAAAGCGTCATCGGCGGTAAGGGCGAGAATCGCGGCGCGCCCTTCAGCGGAAAGATGCGGATCGCCACCGGTTTGCTGCTGTCGCGTCCCGGCGCGGCCCTTGGCAGCCGGAGACAGGTCGTTGCTGTCTCCAGGCAAGGGCTCTGCTACGAGCGAAGCATCTTCCATGACGTTTACCCTACCTCTCGCAGAGTGCTGTCCAACGGAGCTATTACCTTACGGCGGCCTCTCCAGACGCGTCAACAGAAGCAGCTGGAGATGGAATGGAAAGGCGAATCTCGGAGTCCAGACCGAGCAAGCTGGTTTCTCGGAGGTGCTTCTGACGCAGCCTCCCCGCTGGTCGGTCTGACATCTGTGCGTCTTCCAAGGTCACGGATGGACTTGGGATCTGCAGGAGCATTTTGCCTTTCCTACCGGCTCGATGAGCTCCCACCATTGAAATAGAACAGGTGTGCGCCGACGGGCTGAGGCGATCACGTCGGGAAGTGCACCGCCGGGCACGCTAGTCGGGCCTGAAGGCGTCCCCCTTCGCGAGACGAGCCTTAGTCTCGCTGACGATAAGGTCGATCAGCCGTTCCGGGCGGCGCCATCTCATAGCCAGTCCCGCATGATCCATGCCGTGCTCGGCAACTACGTCCTTCAGTTCCTCGACGCTGAGTTCTGCCAGGCGAAGTCGTAGTGTGTCCTCGCCGCTCGCGAGAACGTCGAATGGGTCAAGTCGGCCACGGGCGCGGCGTCCCGAGATTCTTCTCGGAGGTTCCGTCGCGAGTGCCCGGTCGAGGCGTGCGGCGAAGTCGGCATTGCGTCGCGCCTCCGCCACAACCTCTCGGAACACAGCTTCGAGTCTCGCAACACCCGTCATGCGTGAATCCTTTCAAGCACCTCGGCCGTCAAAGCGCGGTAGGCCCTGAACCCTTCTGTACCCCACTTTTGGCGCAAGGTCGAAACATGTTGCGGACTAGCGGCATCGGCGAGTGCGTTTCCCTCGGGAATCCGGGTCTCGAAGAGGGGCGCGTCTCCTTGCTCACGCAGGATGCGCAACTGAGTGCGATGTACCGTCGACTGCGTGCGGTACTTGGCAACGAGAATCCCGAGAGGCTCGATGGGCTGGGCGATCGTCTCTGAGAATTTGCGAACTCGCCCAACGATTTGGGGGATCCCGTACGTCGAAAGGATGTCGGGGATCGTGGGGATGATGTAGGCCTGGGACATGCGCAAGCCGTTGAGGGTGATGATGCCGAGGTTGGGCGGACAGTCGATCAACACGATGTCGAACTCTCCGAGGATCGGCGTGACCGCTCTCCGCAGAATGTCGGCAGGGCTCTCAGCGAAGAAGCGTCCGCTGGGCATCGACCCGAGCTGGTCCTGAGTGTCGATCATGTCCAAGCTTGACGGGAGGAGCGACAGCGAAGGCGCTTCGGCCACGCGCGAGGCCTTGCGAACGAGCGTGGCCTGGAGATCGAAGGACCGCTCCTCCGGCTGAAGCAGTGCGTCACTGAAGAGCCTCGCCAGCGTTCGGCCGTCGCTGTTGAGTTCGCCCCAGCGCTGGTCTCCTATGAGCATCGACGTGGCGTTCGTTTGCGGATCGAGGTCCACCAAGAGCACCCGCTTGCCGAACTCACCCGAGAGCATCTCGGCGACTGCCACAGTCGTTGTCGTCTTGCCGACGCCACCCTTCAGGTTAATCGTTGAAATCACTACTGGCATGGGGATACCTCTCTTCCAAAGCCATGCTTTTACTTGCTCGCGGCTGAATACTGGACCGGCACGAAGCTCGGCCACCGGCAACGGAAAGTCCAACAGGCGATTGCGCCAGTTGACGACCGCCTGTCGGGACACTCCAGCCATGGAGGCAACTTCGTGAATCCCGACCAACTCAGGATCAGCCACGACCTAACTCCATGTGGGCAGCGTACACGGTGTGAACGTTGTACACACCAACGACAAGGGTTTTCTTCCCGGCCTCACCTTCCTGTCGGTCACCGCTTCATTCGAGGAGTCCGCCATGGGATTGTCGTGTCTTCTCAGCCTCGACGTTGAGTCCACCTGAGGCAGGGGTTCTGCACCATCAGAACGGCCACCAAAGGCGGCGGCCGGACTCCGCGGAGAGGTATGAACGGGGGACATCGCCGATGGCGGCGGTGTCCTCCGGCCCCGTCCATGCGTACGCCCTTTCTTGTTGAGCAGTTCGATGCTGCCGACAAGCCCGTGGTTGCCGTTTACACGGCGTTGGTCGCCTAACCGTCTCTGAAAGGACGTGGCAACCGTGTGAGCGCCGAACGGCCCGAAGATCAAGCTTGGGTCTGGGGCGTCAACCCGCGTCGCCACTACGGACGAACCGCCAACGCAATGGCCGGTATCGAGAGTCCCTGGGCCTACCCGACCACCTTCTTCCTTCCCGGCGCCGAAGGTCAGGTCATTGCGGGCTTCGACCCCAAGCAGCGACGGCAGGTGGGACCCAGGCCGATGGAGACGTAGTGAAACACTCCCCGTCCGAATGGCTACGTCGAGTCGTTGAGTCGGCCAACGCCCGGGCTAGTGCGTTGAGTCGGTCTGGTTCGTACTGGTCCGTGGTACGGAGACCTGAGACCAGTACGAACCGGCGCTCTGGCGTCCAGTCGGTCTGTGGGGCGACAGATTCGCCGGGGGCGGATCTTGCCGTCACTCTGTGCGGGTGAGGCCGATGGGCGGTCCCATCAGCTGAGGAGGAGTGGCATGAACTTGGAGCAGGCGAGAGGCGGCTACCTCGATTGGATCGAGGACACGAGGACGATTTCGGAGCACACGCTGCGGGCCTACTGCGGTGATCTCGCTGCACTGAGGAGGCATCTCGCCCCAGCCGTCCCCGCTGGGAGCATCAGCTCTGAAGGGCTGGTTGAGTTCATAGCAGCTCAGCGTGGTCTCGGATTGACTGCCGCAACAATCCGCCGACGCTCCAGTCCTACTGAGTTGCCTTGGGATTAGGGGTCGGCTCTGGTGGTGCGCACCTTTCGTTGGCGAGTCACACCGGGGATGCCTGCAGCGAGCATCAGGCGGGCGAGTTGGTCCTTTGCGATCTCAGACCCAATGGGTGCGTACTGTTCGCGGGGGGTTTGGGTGAGTTTCCTCAGACTGCCAGGGAGGTTTCGGCCAGTCGCTCGGCTTGTAGGAGGTCGTCGTGGTCTGGGGACTCGATGGCGATTTCGAATGGCTCGTCCGGCTTGTAGCCCAGCACGTAGAAGAGCATCCCTGTCTCGCTTTCAGGGGCGACTGTTACCTTCGACATTTGAGGCTCGTCAGTGGGGACGAAATCGGCAAGTGAGCGCTGGACTCATCGCGCCTTCCCCTCGACCGGCAACCGAGAGCGGGATGGTCGGCGCACGCGTGGCTGTGTGCGGTCCACACGAGGGCCTATGGATCTTGCTGCCAGCCCCCGGCAATCGCGCCGATCCTGAACTCGTGCAGCGAAGGACGTGACAGCTTCAACGCGGTGTCCCCGCAGAGTCTTCGAATCCCGTACGGAGTGTCAGTATTACAGATTAGACCGGGTAGGTATACTGCCTGGTATGTCTGATCCGACTACCATCAAAGTTTCAGTCTGGACCCGGGATGCGCTGCGTCAGCTTGCCGATCGTGAGGGACTCACTCTTGGCGCGCAACTCGAGAAGATGATCCGACAGGAACGTCGTCGCATCATCGGGGCACAGCTCGCCAGTGCCCCACTCGATGTTGATGACGAGGCCGTGCTCGATGCGTCTGCGAGCGATGTCGCTGATGCGAGCGGGTGACGTCGTCCACTGCGACTTTGGGACGCCGGCGAGGGGCGAGCCTGGGTTCGTCCGACCGGCGATCGTCATCACATCTGATGACGTGCTGGAGTTCCGGCAACATGCGGTTGTTGTCGTGCCCTGTACGACCACGAAGCGGGGATGGTTGAGCGAGGTCGACGTCTCTGGGTTCGGTGTCGCCCAGGCGCACCTGCCGACGACCATAAGTGTCGACCGCGTTATCGAGACGACGGGCACGAATGTCGGATCCGTCGCGCTTCAACAGATCCGAGAGCTCATCGCCGATCTTCTTGGGCTCTGAATTTCACCTTGGTGCTCAATCATCCAGGGATACAGGCGACAACCGGCTCCGGCTTGCTCGATAGATGAAAGGGCCTATTTCTTCAGTAAGGGTTTCGATGCGCCGCCATTGGATCATGAACACTTCTAACTGATTCCAAACTGTCTTCGCGTCCTCGCTGACAAGGGCGACCATACGCGCGTTGTGCGTGCTCACTGTATGAAGCTCGGCATGGCGGCGTTGGATCTTGGAGTCGCGGGTCACAATGACAAGATCCTGGGCGGTTACTGCGGGGATCCAATCAGTGTCATCAACTGCTGTGCTTGCTATCGAACAAGGCGGCCTTTGCCGCTTGTGGATGATTGCTCCTGGATCGCCTGGGAATGTGCAGTCTGAGCGCAGGCAGCTGACAAATTTACCGAGGCCGAGGATTTCTGAGTCGAAATAGAAGCGGACTTGGGCCGGTTTTATGCGGCCAGGGGCGTTCTGCGGGACAGTTCGTAGGCTTGGGCCCACTGCACGTCTGCGAGTCCAAGTCCGAACTGCTCAGCGACTTCGATCTCATCCTCTCCTCCGTCGAGGTGTTCGACGATGGCCTCGGTGCTGATCCCCTCGATGGAAGGTCGTCCGAACCGTCGGACAGGCAGGCACCGGACTGGGGATGCCTCGTCCTGATGCGGTCGCCAGGCAATCGGCCAGCCGTCTTCCCACTCGACTCTCTTGAGAAATGACGCAGCAGGGTCGGTCAGCACGAGTTGATTGCTAGCCGGGGCGATAAGCCACAACTCTCCGGGAAGGTCAGACTCCTTCTGCATTTCCAGCAGGAGGCGGGACCCTTCTCCGACCCAGGGCTTGTGACGGGCCAATGGGTGTTCATGGCCTTCCTCTTCTCGTAGCCGGTCGATGAACGTACGGATCTCGTGGAGTCTGACGTGCAGTTCACGCCGGTACTGACATAGCAAACCGCTTTCTACGAACTCTGCCCAGGTCAGTGTGAAGTCCCCGGAGGGCGATGAGCGGATGACTGGCGGGTATGTCTTGCCCCCTTTCGATCCTCCCTCGAGCCACCAGCGCAGCGTGCTCGGAGGGATGCGCAGAATCCTGGCGGCGTCGGCCACCGAGTAGGTCTTGCGGTCTAGGAAAGTTGCTCCCACATCGCCATTATGCCTTTCTCATAGCTGACTCGTGGCCATCATCTTCCTTCGCTGATGGCGCACCGCGAACAACTGGCAGGCTATTGCGGCGGTGCCGTAGGCGAGGTAGCCGACTCCTACTGGGGTGACGGTGCCACTGACTGCTTGGTCGATGAGTGCGGCTAGGCCGGCACCGAACAGGGCCATGGCGAAGCCGAGGACGGCGGAGGCGGTGCCGGCCATCTCCCCCATGGGCTCCAATGCCAAGCTCTGACCCAATGGAAAGAACGCCACCAGGCAGGCATTGGTCAGGCTGAAAATGGTGATCCACAGAACGAACGGCGGCGTTCCCCCGTTGACCATGGCAAGACTCAGCATGGTGCTGGCCCCTGCCATCTGAAGCAGTCCCGCTCCCAGCGCCAAATTGCGGGCCCGGAACCAGTGCAGTGCCCGATGGTTGAGCAGCGCCACCAGGCCCATCCCGGCGGCCATGATCGAGAAGTAGGGGACGAACCATTGCTCTTGGTCGAACACATCGTCGAAAATCAGCTCTGAGCTGCCCAGAAACGAGAAGAAGGCCCCGGCCGAGAAAGTGGTGGCCAGGGTGTAGCCCAAGGTCACCGGGTGGGAGGTTACTGAGCGGAATCCGTCCAGCGTGGTCCGGAAGGTCAAAGCCCGCCGATGCTCGGGTTTCAGCGTCTCCTCCAGTCGCAGCGACCACAAGACAATGGCCAGTGCGGTGAAGACGCTGAAGGCCATCACATAGCGCCACGACCCCAGCGCTACCAGGCCCTTTCCCAGAGGCGGCCCGGCCACCGGAGCCCAGAAGAACACCGTCATGACCAGGGTCATCACCCGGGCCATGGCATCGCCGGAGTAGTAGTCGCGCACGATGGCCTGGGAGGCGGTTCGGGGGCCGGCGGCGGCGAACCCCCAGATGAATCTGCTTACGTAGAGCATGCCCAGTGTCACCGAGAAAGTGGCCATCAGCGAAGCCAGGGCGTAGAGCACCAGGCTTCCAACCAGCACTCTCTTGCGGCCGAGGGAGTCGGCCATCGGGCCATAGACAAGATTGCCGATGCCCGACCCGACGAAGAACAGCGTGATGGTCAACGACAGGCCGGTGGAGTCCTCTGGGAGGTTGAACGCCTCCCGCATGGCGGAGAACGCCGGGAGCAGGGTGTCGATGGCCAAAGCCGATACGGCGCTGACCATGGCGATGAAGAGGATGAACTCCCGTTCGCCCAATTTGCGGCCAGTGTGTGTGGATGCGTTAGTGGTCACACCAGCCGACTTCTCATAACGGCGTAGCCTGTCCCTCCTATGGCGAAGATGTCAAAGGAGTTGGAGGGCAAGGTGGCGCTGGTCACCGGGGCGGCCCGTGGACTGGGCGCCGAGATTGTGCGGCGCATGGCGGTAGCCGGAGCCCAGGTGACGGCTGCGGACAAGCGGGTGGACCAAGGGGTCGAGGCTGCCACCGAGGCTGGGGCGCATTTCGTCGAGCTCGACGTGACTGACGCCGAGCAGTGGACAGCCGCGGTGGATTTCGCCGCCGCACCCGGAGGCCGCCTCGACATCTTGGTCAACAACGCGGGGATCATGCGGGTGGCGCCGATCCTCGACTGTGACCCCGCTGAGTTCCGCAAGGTGATCGAGACCAATCTGGTGGGCACCTTCTTGGGCATACAGGCCGCCGCGCCCACCATGGCCGCAGGAGGGGGTGGCGCCATCGTCAATCTCGGCTCGCCCAGCGGGTTCGAGGGCACGGTGGGGATGCCGGCCTACTCCACCTCCAAGTGGGGAATACGAGGGCTCACCCGAACCGCGGCCCTGGAACTGGCCGACTCCGGCATTCGGGTCAACTCAGTGGTGCCGGGAGCGCTGCGGACAGCCATGACCCGTCGGCCGGGATGGGAAGACGACGACTACGAGCGCCACTACGGCGCCACCGTGCCGCTTGGGCGCATGGCCGAACTAGCAGAGGTGGCCGATCTGGTGTTGTGGCTGGCCTCCGACCAGGCCTCCTACTGCACCGGTGGCGACTACTCCGCCGACGGCGGATTGGGTGCGGGCACGCCCGCGGCCCACCACTAGGTTGCCGGAGGTGAAGTTCGGGTTCCCATTTATCTCACTGCATCCGGGGGCATGGGCAGAGGTGGCCCAAGCCGCCGACGAGGCCGGGTTCGAGTCGTGCTGGATCGCCGACCACCTGGTGTTCCCGGTTGAGATGGAGGGCTCGTTGGGCGACGTCGACCATCCCAATATCCCGCCGACAGTGCCAGTGTTCGACGGCCCTGCCTATCTGTCGTATCTGGCCGGTCTGACCAGCCGCATCAACCTCGGGGTTTACGTGTATCTGGCCGGGTTGCGCCACCCATTCGCCACCGCGCGGAGCTTTTCCACGCTCGACCATGTGAGCAACGGGAGGGCGCTGGCGGGCGTGGGGGCAGGATGGCTGCGCAACGAGTGGACAGCAGCCGGCATGGACCCCCGCACCCGGGGACGCCGCCTAGACGAGGCCCTCGATGTGTGCGTGCGGCTGTGGACCGAGCCGGTGGTGGAGCACCACGGCGAGTTCTACGACTTCGAGCCGGTGGCCTTCGAGCCCAAGCCGGTGCAACAGCCCCATCCGCCGGTGCTGGTGGGCGGGCTGTCGGATGCCGCGTTGCGCCGAGCCGCCCGCTTCCAGGGGTGGATGGGCATGTCCGACACCTTCGAGTCGGTGCGCGCCGCCGCCGACCGGCTGGCCGACCTGGGTTCGCCCACCGCCGAGATCACCGCCCAGGGCCGCTGCGAGACTGTCGACGATCTGCGCCGATGGGAAGATGCCGGTGCCCACCGGCTGGTGGTTACCCCGTGGGACAGCACCAGCGGTGCTGTGGACGCCGTCTGGCGTTTTGCGGAGCGCTTCATCTCTTGAGACTGCACCGAGGCCGGGTGGGGATGTGTCAAAAAGCCCAGCAAAGGGCGTACACTGGCACTTCTGCGCAACATACGTCTGACTAGGGATTGCCATGGGTCGAGGATCAGAGAGTTTTCAAAAGCGACAGCGAGAAAAGAACAAGCGCGAGCGGGCTGCGGCCAAGCAGGCCCGCCGCCATGGCAAGCTTGACGACCCTTTTGAGGAGGACGTAGAAGCGCCTTCTCCAAACGGAAAGTCAGAAACTGAGCTGTATGAGGATTTCCGACTTCTGAGCGAGAAATACCAGTCCGGGGGAGTGGACGAGGAAACCTACGAGAAGCGCCGAACCGAGATCTTCGAGCAACTCGGCCTCGAGGTCCACTGACCCGCTGCTTGTTCAGGGCTTGTTCAGGCCGCCTGGCCATATGGGATCGGGCGGCTGGTGGGCAGGCCCAACATGCACGACAGCCCCGCCGACTGAAGTCCGCCCGCGCCGCCTGCCACCAGGATCACGAAGTGGTCGGGGGACAGGACGATAGGCACCCGGTCGTTCTCTATAGCCACGCCCAGCTTTTGCAGCCCGTCTCGGGTGGGTTGGCGCCGGTACGGAGGATAGAAGTCCAGCGGCACCCGAGCTTGGGCAAACAGGTGCTCCCGCAGCGCCTGTTTGGTAGGAAACAAGCTGGCCACCATCTCGGCGATCACCGGGCTCATCACCAGCACGGTCGGGAAGGGATTGGGGGCATCGTGGCCGCCGCACGGCCCGCTGACGGCCAGCCCATGGGTGAGGTGGTGCAGCACCTGGTCGGGCTCGTGGTGCATGTCGGTGATGGGCCACATGCCGTTGACGGCCAGCACCGTCACCGCATTGTCGTCGGCGTCGAACCCCATCTCGGTGTGGTAGGGCGGCCAGGGAGAAGCCTCCTCGTTCTCGGCTATGCAGAGAGAGGTGGCCTTGCCGGGCCAGCCCAGCGGCGCCTTGTCCACCTCTCCGGGTGTGGCCCCGCCTATGTTCACCAGGGCCAGTCGCAACGCCCGTCCCACGGTGGCATTGGTGTGCGACCCCGGCCCGAAGCATCCCGCGCCGTAGTTGAAACCCAGTTGGTTGCGGACCGGGCCGTTGACCACGATCATAGGACCCACCGGGTTGGTGGTGGTCTGCACGCCGTGAGCGTTCATCTGCGGATCGCAGAAAGCGTCGAGCGCGGCGATGAGCACCGGCATGACCTCGGGCGAGCATCCGGCCATCACCGCGTTGACGGCGATCTTCTCCACGGTGGCCGGCGCGTTCAGCGGCGGGACGTCGCCCACCACATGGCCGGCGGGAAGGCCGGCCGCGGCCACCGCTTCGGCCACCCGCCCGGGGGTGGGGGGAATGATCGGCAGGCCATCGGTCATCCCCCGTTCCCGCAGATAGGCCTCGATATCCTCAGGACCACCCTCGATGGTCACCTGCTGTGACATATCGCCTTCGTCGTGCTGCATTCAGCGGCGGCTCTCAGCGTCATGCCACCAAGGCGTCCACGATCTCGTCGAGCCGGGATGCGATGTCGGCCCTGATGTCGGCCTCCGACCACTCGTCGTAGCCCGACGGCAGCACGACCAAGGGCTGGTTGTCCACCCGAAGGCCTCGGGCCGTGGCCTCGGCCAAGCCCCGGAACTGCTCGGTTACCAAGCCCACCGCCGGCGTTCCCATTGCTTCCAGGGTGCTGCTGGCATGGATACACCACGCCGTACACGAGCCTCAATTGCCCAATCCGCTGATCACCGCGTCGACTTCGGCGTGGAAGGCCTCCATCTCCTGCTGATACTGCTCGGGATCGGCGCCGTGCATGGGGCCGCTGGCCCGAACCACCACCCCTGCTGCCCCGGCCCGATCCACCAACCGGCGAGACAGCTCATCGGCCATGATGGCCATGGAACGCCACATGTCATTGTCGATGATTCCCACCACCGCCCCGGCCAGCGAGTCCTTCCTGATGGCCAGCGGCTGTGCTGGGTCAGTTACCTCGCCGGTGGGCAGCAAGATCGTGGTTGTCTCGACTCCTCCCATCAATTCACCCTACCCCGTGCCCTAATGTGGAGCGATGCGCACCACGACGCTGCCCCGACCGCCGGTCATCATGCAAGAGGCGCTGGAAGATCCCGACGTGCTGCTCGGCATCTTGGAGCGCCAGTCGCCCCATCCGCTCACCCTGGCCGGCGCGGAGTTTGCAGAAAGCCGTGCCGCGCTTCGAGCCGGGGCCAAAACCGGCGATGTACCCCCGTTTGTGCAGGTGGTGAACGGCCAGCCCCTGGTCCCGCCGGTATTCCGCACCACCTGGGGAGCTGAGGAGCAGGCGGTGGAGGGAGCGGAGACCATCGTGAACAACCCCCGGTTCATCGAAGCCGCCCGGCAGCTCTACGGCGCCGAAGTGGTGCGGCCCTACTTCACCTATGTGAACATCAACGCTCCCAGCGGCCAGTACGCCCGCCACACCGACATTCCCGCCTTCAGGGGGGTGGGCCGCGACACCTACCCCACCTGGCTGCTCAACTGCATGATGCACTCGGGGTGCTTTGATCGCTGGCGGGTTCGGATTGCCACCGCGGTGTGCTGGTATTACGAGGGGGCTGGAGGGGAGTTCAGCTACTGGCCCGAGGGCTGGGACGGCGACATGGTGACGGTTGACCCGCCCGCCAACTACGGCGTGATGGGCGACAACGACTACATGCCCCATCGGGTGGAGCCGATCGGCTCAGAGGCCGATTACGCCAACTACGGCCTCGAGGCAACCATCGCACTGACCCCCGACCGCCAGTGGGTGATCGAGGAGCCGGCCAATGAGCCGGTTCGCCTTGGTTTCGACGAGGTGCGGGTGTCGCTGTCCTGGAAGGCCTTCGTGTTCGCCGATGCGCAAGAGGCCGAGGTGTACGACCGTCACCTCGACGACCTCGATGAGGCGACGTTGATTGCCACGCTGGCCGAGGACTGCGCTCAGCGGGGTGTGGATCTGCCCGATGGGCCCGATGCGCTGGGGCGTCCAGAATGTGGAGAGCGGATAAGGGATGCCTATCTGTCTGCTGAACTGCGGTTCTGATCGCCTCAGTCAGTCTTGACGCGCACTGGCATTTGATGGGATAGCGTGGAAAGTTCAAGCTTCTATATGGGGGGTTCGTTTCGTGTCTGAGATGAGACGAGTTACGAAGTTGGCCCGCTGGCGATGGCTGGCGGTGGCCTGTGCGATGGCGCTGTTGGCCTCAGCTTGCGGTGGGGGGAACGACGATGACGACGGGGGGGGGGGGGGGGGGGGTGGTGTCGCCGCCGAGGCCACTGCGGCCCCTTCGACTTCCTCAGGCGACGATGACGCACCTGCTCCCAGCGGAGACAGTGGGAGCGACGACCAGCCAAGCACAGATGGCGATGACGGCGGCCAAGATGGGGGAGATGGGTCGGAGGGTTCTTCGGATCCCCAGCCCGCTGCCACCGAAGCCCCGCCCGCCGAGCTGGAACCCCAGTACGGGGGAACGCTGGTGGTGGGATTGGAGGCGGAGACCACCAACGGTTTGAATCCGGTGAACGCCCAGGCCGCGACCTCGGGCCACATCCTGTTCCGGGCGTTGTACGACACCTTGACCCTCGAAGGCGACGACGGCCAGATCGTGCCGAATCTGCTGGAGAGCTTCAGCTCCAACGACGACTTCAGCGAGTGGACGCTCACCCTGCCGCCGGGGATCGCCTTCCACGACGGGACGCCGGCCGACTCGGCGGCGCTGAAGCGCCATTTCGAGGAGAACGCCAAGGGCACGCTCACGGGCATCGCCATCGGCGACTGGGATCTCCAGGAGATCCAGATCGTGGACGATCTTACGGTGAAGCTGGTGCTGGGAGGGCCCTTCGCTCCGCTGCCTTATTTCTTGAGCAGCCATCTCGGCTACTTCGGCGCGCCGGCGATGCACGATATGGGCGCTGAGGGGGCGGCCCGCAACCCCATCGGCACCGGGCCGTTCATGCTGGAGGAGTGGATCCCCAACGAGATCACCCGCATGGTGCGAAACCCGAACTATTGGCGCACTGATTCGCAGGGCCGCAGCCTTCCCTACCTGGACGCCCTCGAATTCCGGCCCATACCCGACACCGACGGCCGGTTCGCCGCCCTCAGGTCGGGCGACCTCGACGCCACCAGCGTGAACACCGGCATCAGGGTCGACGAGTACAACGAGCAGTTCAAAACGTTCTGGCAGGATGAGAAGTACAACGAGACCACCTATCTGCTGCTCAACAACTCCCGACCTCCGTTCGACAACGTGGAGTTCCGCCGGGCCCTGGCCCAGTGTACCGACGTCCAAACCTTCAACACCGTTCGCTGGGATGGACAAGCACCGGCCACCGGCCCGTTCTCGCCGGGCACTCCCGGCTATCTGGAGGACGCCGGGTTCCCGGCCTACGACCCCGATGCGGGAAGCGCGGCCATCGCCCGGCTGGGTATCACCAGCGTTGAGCTCGGCACCACCAACGACCCGGCCAACCTCCTCAACACCGAGCTGATCGCCGCCCTGTGGGGCGACTGCGGGCTTGATGTGTCCATCACCCAGGTCGACCAGGCAGAGTTGATCACCAACGCCGTGTTCGGCCTGTTCACTGCCTTTTTGTGGCGCCAGCACGAGAGCTACAGCTTGGGCGCCGAACGGGTCTGGTGGCACAGCAAGTTCAGCTCGGGAGTCGCCCTGAACTTCGGCCGGATCAACAACCCGGCGATCGACGCCGCTCTCGACGAGGTCTTGACCACCAACGACCCCGAGCGATTGCGGGAACTGGCAGAGAGCATCAACCGGGCGTTCGGCGAGCAAGTCCACTACCTCTGGACTTACCATTCGAATTGGCTGGCCGCCACCCACGACCACGTACACGGCGTGGACAACCTGACCCTGAGCGATGGACAGGAGCACGAGAAGCTGTTCAGCGGGAGATTCTTCTTGACTGAAGCCTGGATAGAGCAGTAGCAGCGGGCTGCGGCGGGGAGGGGCGCCGAAGAGCAGAGGGGCAGACGAGACGTTGCTCCGGTTCCTAGGGACGCGCTTGGCCCAACTGGCGGTGGTCGTGCTGGTGGTGACGCTGCTCTTCTACTGGATGCTGAACCTGCTGCCCGGCAACCCGTGCGTGGCCGCTTTCGGCGGCGCAGCCACCGAGGCGCAGATCGCCGAGTGCGAACAAGACCGCAACCTCGGCGACCCGGTGATAGTGCAGTGGGCCAAGTGGGGCGGCGATGTGCTCACCGGCGACTTCGGCAAGTCGTACCTCACCGGGCGCACCTTCAGCGAGGCCATCTCCAATGCCCTGCCCCGCACTCTTTTGCTATTGGCCTATTCCCAGTTCCTGGCGCTGGGCGCGGCGATTCCCCTGGGGTTGTGGTCGGGATACCGCCAGGGCAGCTCTGGCGACAAGATCGTGAGCGGCGGTGCGTTCGCTCTGCTGTCGTCTCCGGTGTTCGTGGTTGGGCTGATCCTGATCCTGGTGTTTGCCGTGAAGCTGGACTGGTTCGACCTGAGCGGCTATCAGCCGATCTCCGAGGGGCTGGTGGCCCACTTCAAGGTTATGTTCCTTCCCGCGGTGACGCTGGCCTCGGGACTTTTGCCCATCTATCTGAGACTGCTGCGCACCGACGTGATCGGCACCCTGCAAGAAGACTTCGTGGGCACCGCCCGGGCCAAGGGCCTGCCGATTCGCTACGTGCTGTTCCGCCATGTGCTGCGCCCGTCCAGCTTCACGCTGCTCACCATCTTCGGCATCCAGGCGGCCCAAGCGGTGAACGGCGCCATCGTGGTGGAGTTCATGTTCGACCTCGACGGGGTCGGGTCGCTGCTGGTCCAATGGGTGGCTGCCCGCGAGTTCCTGCTGGTCCAGACCCTTGTCGCACTCATAGCCGCGGTATTCGTCGCCGTGACCACGGTGGTAGACCTGCTCTACTCCGTGGTTGATCCCCGGGTCCGGCGAAGATGACCGATGTGACCACCACCGTCCTGCGGGGGTCGGTGTCTGAGGTCGCCTCCCCCAGGCACCGCCGCAACGTGGCCCTGTGGCTGTCGGTGGGGTGGCTGGGCTTGGTGATTGCCGCCGTCGTGCTGGCGCCCTGGCTGGGATTCATAGACGACCCCCACAGGCCGTTGTCGGGCCAGCCCGAAGAGGGGCCGTCGTGGTCGCATTGGTTCGGAACCGACCAGCTAGGCCGGGACATGTTCGCCCGCTCGGTGTGGGGCGGCCGGCTGTCGCTTTCCATCGCCGGGCCCGCGGTGGGCATTGGGATCGTTGTCGGCGGCTTTTTGGGGGTGTTGTCCGGTTTCTTCGGCAAGTGGATCGATCTGGCGGTGAGCAGCGTGATCAACGTGGCGCTGGCTCTGCCGGCGCTGGTGTTCGCCCTGTTCATCGTGACCGTGCTGGGCCAGAGCTACACCAACGTCACCATTGCGGTGACCATTTTGACGATCCCGGCCATTGCCCGCATCGCCCGGGCCCAGGCGCTGCGGTTCGCCGCCCGGGAGTTTGTGACCGTAAGCCGGATGATGGGTTCCAAATGGCCTCGGCTGCTGTTCCGGGAAGTGGTTCCCAACGTGGTGCCGGCCATGGCCTCCATTGCCTTTTTGGCCATGGGAATCGTGATAATCGCCGAGGGGAGCCTGTCGTTCATCGGGGTGAGCGTGGGCTCGCCCAGCATCACCTGGGGAAACATCTTGGCCGCGGGGCGAGGGCGACTCGAAGAGTCCCCCCACATCGCCTTGATAACCGGCGGGGTGATGTTCGCCACTCTTATGGCGCTGAACTTCGTCGGCGATGAGCTGCTGAAGCGCCTCGATGTCCGTGAGGCCCGGATTTAGCCCCGGCCCCTGCTGTTGCTGCTGGCGGGTTGCTGCTGGTCGGGTTTACCGCGAATTGTGACCCCGGCCCCTACTGTTGCTGCTGTTGTTGCTGCTGGCGGGTGCGGGGGGCCTTGACCGCGGCCAAAAGAGAGGGCTGCATCAGGGTGGACGGCTGGCGGGCCGGGTCCATGCGGCGGATCTCAACTGAGGCTTCCACCTCGGGAATGCCTGCCCCGGAATAGACGCCCCGCAGTGGAGGCACATCGTCGTAGTCCCGGCCGTGGCCGATCTTGACGTGCTGGCGGCCCACCGCGAGTTGGTTGGTGGGGTCGAGCGGCAGCCAGCCCACGCCGGGTATGGCCGCTTCGAACCAGGCGTGGGTCTGCACCCTCACCAGATCGCCGTCGATGCGGCCGGTGCGGTCGCTGCTGGAGAACAGGTAGCCCGACACATAGCGGGCCGGGATGCCGATGCTGCGACACAGGGCCACCGCCAGATGGGCGTAGTCCTGGCAGACCCCCGCCCCTTTGGCCAAGACCTCGGTAATGGACACTCCGATCTCGGTGGTGCCGGGCTCATAGGCCAGCCGGCCGCCCACGAACTCGTGCAGTTTGGTCACCGCCCCCACCACATCGGGCTCGGCCTGGACCAGGCTTCGGGCCTCCTGGGCCATGGCATCGTCCCAATCGGTGTGGCGGGTGCGGATGAGGAACTCATTGTGGCCACCGCGGAATTCAGGATCGCCCAGCACTTCCAACCGCGGTGCTGATGACACCGGAAGCGGGTCTTGTGTCTCTACCGAGGCCTCGGCGATGACTTCGAGGGCGGTGTGGCTGTCGGTGACGCCGAACTGGTCGACGCGGGTGCCCCAGTAGTCGGCGAACGACAGCGTCCTCGCCGACGGCTCCACCGTGATCCGGTAGCTCAAGAGCTGCTGGCGGTCGTTGGTGACGGGACAGGCCCGCATCTCGTTTTGGGACTCGCGCACCGGAGCGTCGAACCGGAACACCGTGCGATAGCGGATGTCCAGCCTCACGACGGCATACCAGGATTGGGCAATCGGCGAACCGGGGAACTGGCCCACACTGCGCTCACGACGACACCCCCGGTGCGATGGCCTGGCTGTGGAGGTCGAACGCCTCGGCGTTGAGGAAGAAGTGATTGCTGACGAGGTTGGCCACGTCTCGCACCCCCCCTTCCAGCGCGGAGAGGTGGCGGGGCAGGTCGGCCACCATGGTGTCGAAGTCGGCGTACTCCAGCTCGGAGCGCAACTGCCCCAAGCGGCGGAGCGGCGGCGCCTTGCCCTGGGGGTCTAGGGCTTCGACATGGGCCTCGCTGGCTCGCAGGCAATGGAGCACCGACCGGGGGAATGAGTCGTCTACCAGCAGGAAACGGGCCACATCGGAGCCCAGGGGCGAAGACTGGCTGGCCCGCTGATAGGCCTCCAGCGCCGAGACCGACCGCAGCGTGAGCGCCATCTCGTCATAAGACGAGCCGTCGAGTTCCGGGAAGCGGACGCTGATCAGGCGGCAGGTCATCAGGGCCCGCTCCAGCGTCTGCCCCAGCACCAAGAACCGGTAGCCCTCCCCCTGGGACATGGAGGTGATGATCACCCCGGTGAGCGATTGGCAGCTCACCCGGATGAAGTCGAGAGTTTGGAACGGATCGTGCTCCATTTTGACCGGGAAGTCGCCTTGGCGAAGCTGCAAGTGGAATTGGTTGGTCTGCTCCCACAGCTCGGATGGAATCTGGTCGCGCAGGGATCGGAAGTTCTCCCGAGCGCGGCCGATGCAGAAGGTCACCGACCCGGCCAGCGAGGGGGAGGTCGCCAACGCGGAGGCCGCCGCCTGGACGTCGATGCCCAACCCGGCCTCGCTCCGCAGCATGGGAGGCGTTGGGGTCATGTGCTCGGCCATGGTTTGCACGTCTTCGGAGGGGGTGGGCACTTCCAGGCGCAGGGTGCGGATCAAGTTCTGCATGCGGTCGATGGCCTGCGCCGGGCTCTCGCCCACGGTGCTGAGCAGCGTGGCCCGCACCATCCGGGCGGTGTCCTCGGCCCGCTCGAGGTAGCGGCCGGCCCAGAACATGTCCTCGGCGTGTCGGCCCAGCATCAGCCTCGAACCCCCGCTGCCGGCTGCTCAGGGCTGCCCAGGACCCAGGTGTCCTTGGAACCGCCGCCCTGCGAGCTGTTGACGATGAGCGATCCCTCCCGCAGGGCCACTCGGGTGAGCCCGCCGGGGATCACCTCCACCTGTTCCCCGCACAGCACGAAGGGGCGCAGGTCGATGTGGCGGGGGGCGAATTGGTCGCCGGCCCACGCCGGGAGCCGGGACAGGTTGACCACTTCCTGGGCGATCCAGTTGCGGGGATCGTCCAAGATCTTGGTGCGGGCATCGGCCAGTTCGGCATCGGTGGCCTTGGGGCCGATCACGATGCCGTAGCCCCCCGACTCGGCCACCGGCTTCACCACCAGTTGGTCGAGCCGCTCCAGCACCTCGTCCCGCTGGTCCTGCTCCCACAGCAGATAGGTGTCGGCGTTGGGGATGATCGGCGCCTCGCCCAGGTAGTAGCGGATCATGTCGGGCACATAGGCGTACACCGCCTTGTCGTCGCCCACCCCGTTGCCCACCGAGTTGGCGAGCGAAACCGTGCCCGCCCGGGCCGCGGCCATCAGCCCGGGCACCCCCAGGGTGGAGTGGGGGTTGAACACCACCGGGTCCAAGAAGTGGTCGTCGATGCGCCGGTAGATCACGTCCACCCGCTCCAAGCCCCGAGTGGTGCGCATGGCCACCACATGGTCGTCCACCACCAGGTCGCGGCCCTCCACCAGCTCCACGCCCATGCTTCGGGCCAAAAAGGCGTGCTCGAAGTAGGCCGAGTTGAAGATGCCCGGAGTCAGCACAACCACGGTGGGGTCGTCGCCGCAGGCCGGCGGGGCGATGGAGCGCAGGGCCCGCAAAAGCGAACGCCCGTAGTGGTCCACCGAGCGGACGGACAGGTCGGCGAATGCCGCGGGCAGGAGCTTGGTCATGGCGGCCCGGTTCTCGATCACATAGGAGATGCCGCTGGGGTTGCGCAGGTTGTCTTCCAGCACCCGGTAGCCACCGTCGGCGTCGCGCACCAAGTCGATGCCGGCCACCAGGCAGCGAGCCCCCAGCGACACCGCCACGTTCATGGCCTCCCGCTCGAAGCCAGTACACGAGGTGATCAGCCGGCGGGGCACGATGCCGTCGTGGATCACGGCCTGCTCGCCGGCGTAGATGTCGTCGAGGAAGCGGTTGAGGGCGGTGACCCGCTGGATCAAGCCCCGCTCCAGCATGGCCCACTCGTCGGCGTCGATGATCCGGGGGAACAGGTCCATGGGCC
This sequence comes from Candidatus Poriferisocius sp., assembly GCF_965208475.1. Lineage (GTDB taxonomy): Bacteria > Actinomycetota > Acidimicrobiia > Acidimicrobiales > Bin134 > Poriferisocius. The sequence continues at coordinate 3,525,675 of NZ_OZ242338.1, forward strand.
AAGTGCGCTCGGTGCCCTCGTCTTCGCCGTACACCGTGAAGGTGATCCCCTGGCGGCGGAAAGACTCGTTGCGCTGGGCTTCGAGCCCCTTCACCTGCTCCAGCGTCAGCCGGTCGAACCACTCCTGCACCGGCCGGTAGTGATCGCGGATGAGCCCTTGTTCGTCGGTGTGCTCATCGAAGAAGCCTGTTCTCGACATCGGCCTCAGCGTAGACCCATTGGCCAAGGTTGGCTGTCACTCCCCCTTGTTACTCTCTTGGCCATGAGCATTAACCGCACTCGCAGCTTCCTCTACAAGTTGTCCAAGTTCTTGGGCGACGTGAACGCGGTGAAAAGAGGCAGGGTTGGCAAGCGCATAGCCCGCCGCGCACTGGGCAAGGCCACCGGGCGGGGCATGGGCAAGCTGTTCCGGTAATCAAGCCTCACAACAAAAAGCCGGCCGCCCTCGCCGCTCATCGGTCAAGGGGACCGGACTTGCGTTATCCGGCCCGCCGATCCCCATGCCGTGTCGGCGGTGAGCACGTCGGTGTCGAGTCGGGTTGCCAGGGCCATGCAGAAGCGGTCTGCCAGCGAGAGCCCTTCGCCCGGCTGCCAGCGCTGTGCTGCCCACTCCGCGTCTTCGCCGGTCACCGGTTCGATTTTGATCCCATAGCTGAGAAGCAGTGCTCGGACAAGGTCCCAGTCGCGGCCCGCGGCCATCACCTTCTGAGCGACCTCTGACCAGTTGGCCGCCCCGCACAAGGCACCGCTGGCCAGTGCTTCCTCGACCGCCTGGGTGCCGTCTTCGTCCTTCACGAAGGCCAAGATTGCCGACGCATCGAGAACGATGCTCACACTGCGCCATCCTCTAGAGCGGCGGCTTGGCGGCGATCAGCGAGCAATTCGGCCACCAGGTCGAGTCCAAGAAGCTCGCGGCGCACCCGGGCGCGGAGCTGCTCGCGGGTTAGCAGCACCAGGCCATCAGGGGTTTCCAAGAGGATTAGTGGCGTGCCCTCGCGTAGATCAGCCCGCTCCCGCACCTCCGCAGGGATAACCACACGCCCTCGGTCTCCCACTGAAAGCGCATATGTCCCACTCATTACTCAAATGTACCACTTTATAGTTCTATGTGGGCACCAAATAGCTTAAGTGGTATGACTCTCAGAAGGCGGGTAGACAACCGCGGTCATCTCGGCGCCGGTGAGGGTGATGATCTTGACGGCCACGTTGTTGCCGGGTCGGGGTGGGGCAAAGGGTTGAGACACGGTGCCGCACAGGGCTTCCTCGGCTGTCTTGTCGAGTTCTTTGCCGAGTGACTTGACGAGCTGTTTGATCTGGGTGTCGCCGCGCTTGTAGCCGGGCATATACACCAGACGGGGGAAGAAGCCGGTGCCGTCGTGGTCGGTGTCGACCATCCAGCAGTCCACATCGGCACCGCTCGACTGCTTTACCCGGCCAGTGGAAGGGTCGTAGGTGTCGTAGCCGGCCAACTCCACCACCAGATTGCCTTGGCCGTCGCGCTCGCACCACACATCGGGCTCGCCCAACAGGGTGAGCGCGCCGGCGTCGGGCTCGATGCCCAGGCCGGGGATTTGCAGGTCGCGCGACGCAGCCACCTTGTGGACCCTTACCGCACCGGCGTCGGTGCTGGCCGCGTCCTCGAAGGCGCTGGCCACGATGATGAGATCGGAGATGTCGCGGCGGGCCCGCCGGGCCTCGCCGGCCGCTATGGCGATCATGTCGGCATTCACCGTTACATCGGAAGCGGCCAGCACGATGGCCGCGGCCAACCGGGTTTCCCGACCGGGCGCGGTGCAGTCGGCCTCGTGCGACACCAACTGGCTATGGGGCCAGGGGGTGGTCTCGACCACGCTCAACACCTCTTGGCCCGAGGCATCGCAAATGGGATGGGCGACCAGCGCCTCTAGCAGCCGCTCGGCACTCTGGCCTTCGGCCGCTCCGATGTCGGCGGCGGGCGCAGACGGGTTTTCGCTGAACGGCAGATAGGCGTAGGGCGAGGCCGACTCCACCGTGAACGGCCCGGTCAGCCGGGAGCGCTTGGTGTCTTTCTTGGGCCGGTCGACCAGATAGATGGTGTTCTCGGGATCGTTCACCTTGTCGTAGGCCAATGTGGCTGCCGATACCCGTTGCATGGTCTCCACCTCGAGCCCCGCGGCCGGATCGCTGCCCCCGTCGCGGGTGCGGTACCAGGGGTGGACCGCGGTGAGCAGATGGCGACGGGCCACCGCAATGGACACCCGCCCGACGTCGATCCCGATCCACCGCCGCCCCCATTGCTCGGCAATGTGCGGCGTGACCCCGGAACCACAGGTGGGATCAAGGACAAGATCGCCCGGATCAGTGGACATGAGGATGCAGCGCTCAATGAGACTGGTGGCTGTCTGAACTACGTAGCGCTTGCTCTTTCCGAGCTGCGCAGTCTTGTGCCAGATGTCATTCAGTTTTCGACCTGGTACTTCATCTTCATATTGTTTCCAGCCCAGCGACCCATTTTCCCCGGTTCCGTGCAATCGGTTTAGTTCCGCTAAGCGATCCAGACCGCACTGCCATTCTTCGCCGCCGTCAGGCGGCGAAATCACTCCAGTGGCGCGTGCCTTAGTACCAGTGGCGTGTCTCTGCTCCTCAGGAGTAGAGACACGCCACTGGCGCGTGTGCCCTGAGTGGTAAGTATGACCATTGTAGTCATAAGAGCAAGTTCTGCCGGTGTTTGACGCTCCAGCAGATGTCAGAGGCTGAGCTCGGAATATACGTGATCCTTTGGGTAGCATTTGAGGGTCTTGTTTTTCTTGTTTAGTCAATTTCCGAACCTCACCATTATCCAATTCAACCATTGCATAAGAAACGAAATGTTCGATGATTTCCTTTCTGTCAAGTTCCTCATATACTGATCGATATTTTGCCGATTCGATGCTCTTTGAATACCATAAAATATACGAAGATGTTTCCGGCAAGGTGTTTGATGAAGTAGTTCCAGCTGTTCTCCACGTAATCGTCGCCACTCTATTCTCATCTCCGAACACTTCGTCGCATAGCACGGCTAAGCGATGTACGTTGTCGTCGCCAATTTGCAAGAACAGCGAGCCTGAGTCGGTCAAGAGCTCGCGGAACAGCACCAGTCTCTCGTGGATTTCGTCGAGGTAGGAGTGGATGCCGTTTTTGTAGGTATCCCGAAATGCCTTGATTGGCATGGTGTCGCCCATCGGGATGCCGGTGGGATCGTTCTTGGTTTCTAGATTGTCGGTGGCGGTCATGAAGTTGGAGTTGTATTTGATGCCGTAGGGCGGATCGAAGTAGATCATCTGCACTTGTCCGGCCAGGCCGTCTCGGGCGATGAGCGATTGCATCACCTCGGCCGAGTCGCCGTGGATGAGGCGGTTCTGCCAGTGGCCGGAATGCTGGTAGAACTCCCATTTCTGGGCGTCGGCGGGCAGGCCGTTGAAGTCGTCGAGCAGGTTGAGGGGCACCCCGGCGTCGGGGCGGCGGAGTTGGTCGATCATGGTGAGCGGGTTGATCTTCTCCCTGGTGTAAAGAGGCGTTCCCGCAAAGTTGTGGGGGCCGTCTTCGGCGGAGGTGCGGCCTTGGCGGTCCCAAGCCAGCCGGGGCATCGGCTCGGCGGCGCGGTCGCTGGTTGCTTGCTCGACGGGAAGACCAGTGTCGGTTCGGGTCACGGTGAACTCCTTGGGTTGGCGTTGATCGTCGTCCATCAGCGGGGCAGTCTCTGCTGTCGGCTGATACACCCGCGACGCCCGCTCGTGGCGGTACGAACCCGGAGGGCGAGGCGGGCCAGGGGATCGTCGAGCCACTACGCCGCTCCTTTCTCGAGGGCCGCCTTGATGGCCAAATCGAGTTGGTAGCGCACCGATAGGGCGTCGTCGATCACCCCGTAGTGCCAGCGGCGCAGCTCATCGGGGAGTTCGTCGGTGCCGGCCACGCACGGAATCCAGTGGTTCTCGGCCCATGCCCGAGCAGCGATGGCCTTGTCATCCCAGGCACCTTTGCACTCCACGATCAAGTTCACGTCGCCGTCGAGTTTGGCCACGAAGTCGGGTTCGTAGCGCCGCCATACGTTTTCGTCCCAATAGGGGATGCTCCAGCCCAACTGGAAGTTGCGGGCCCAGGCCACCACCCGGCGGTCGGCGTCGAGCGCCTCGGCACACAGCAACTCCAGGTTCGAGTGGCAGGCGGCGTGCGACAACTCAGAGCGAGCCGCCTCGTGAATGTGGGCCAGCGTGGTCTCGAAATCCACCCGGGCAGTGTCGAAGATGGGGGGCTGGGCCAGCCGGGCCCGGCGGGGCGATGCCGACTCGGCACCGAAGTCGCAGGCGTCCAGGATGGCCTCGGCGGCTTCGAGTCGGTTGGAGGGGTCGGCCACCACCGTTCGCAGGTCGTAAACCTCTTTGGTGGGATCGCCAGCCACGTTGGGATGGGTCGCCCACTGGCCCACCGCGGCCAGCGCCGAGCGGAACAACGAGGCTCTACCTTGTTGGCGCGTCTCGGCCTGGTTGTCGGCGGGGTCGTGGTTGGGGTCGCCGATGGTCAGATGGCTGGCGATCTCAGAGGCCAACCAAATTTGGGCAGTTCGCTCTCGGTCCCCATCGGCCAATGAGCTGATGATCGCTTCTTCGCCCACCGAGCCCTGCAAAGCGGTGGTGGTGGCTGTTTTCTGAGGCTTGGGATTCCACGGCTGCACCTGATTCAGCTCTAGGGCGAATTGGCCTTGCGGGGCGACCCGCACGTACTCGATCACCTGGGGCCACACCACCCGCAGTTGGCGGCGGCCCTCCACGGTGTAGACCCGGGTGCGGGGCTTGGGCGGCTTGGGGGCAATGGGCTGGCTAGCGCCGGGCATGAACTCGAAGGGGATGCCCACCACCTCGGCGTACTCAGCCTCGAGCAACACGCGCCCTTCCGCGTCGGGTTCTCGCAGCGCGTCGTAGGCCGTGCGGCGAAGCGCCCGGCCGGTTACCTGCTCGCACAGAAGCTGGGTGCTGAAGGCCCGGAATCCCACGATGTGGGTCACGGTGCGGGCATCCCACCCCTCGGAGAGCATGGCCACCGACACCACGCAGCGAACGTCGGCGCCGGGAAGGCCGGGCTTGCCCACGGTGTTGAGCATCTCCCGCACTGCGGCCTCGGCGTCCTTCTTGCTGTCGAGCCCCGCGGTTCGCACCAGCAGGGCCTTGAGCGGGTCGGGGATGGCGTCGCCCTCGGCTACCTTGCTGTGGACGACGAGGGTGTGGGGCGAGCTATGCCAGTTGCCGTGCTCGTCGATGTTGGAAAGCTCTGGGTAGGCCCCCGGCTGGGCGGTGCCGTCGGCATCGATCTTTCCGGCCAGGTGCTCGTAAAGCGCAGTGGCGTTCTTGATGTTGTCCACCACGAAGATGACGACCGGAGGTGTGGGCTGCTCTCTCTCTCTCTCTCTCTCTCTCTCTCCGAGCGTCGCCTTGCCAGACTCCCAGTGTGCGCTTCCAATCTTCGACCACCGCGGCCACCGCGCCGCCCAATGCCTCTGGAAGCCTCCCGGTGTTGTCGGAGTTGCGGAACCATTCCGCCAGCTTCTTGGGCTGCGTGTTCTGGTGAAGGCGGCGCCACACCGTCTCGTCGCGGGAGCTGTCGTCGTCGATGGGCACTCGGGGTACTTTCACCAACCCCGACTCGATGGCATCCATCAGCCCGAAATCCGACGCCACCCACTGGAACTGCTCAGGCTCAGACTTGCTGGCGGTGTCGATCCAAAGCGGCGTGGCCGAGAAGTCGAGCACCGGATTGGCCTGCCCGCCCTCGGCATCGGTGCGGCCCAGCACCCCCACATCGCGAAGCGCCCGGATGGCGTTGAACCACACCGACGCCCGCCGGTCTTCGTCGCGGTCGGCTCTGGCCCGCTTTGCTTGCGGGGGCAGGTAGCAGTGGTGGGCCTCATCGTTGATCACGCACACCCCGGCGGGCCCGGCCCCGTCGACAAGGTCGCCCAGTACCCGGCGGACCGCCGCCTCCCAAGACTCAGTGTCGTCGCCCCGGCTCTTGCCGAGCAGCTTGCGGGCCTGGCTGTCGCCGATCAAGTCCTTTTGGGTGAACGCCTGAAAGTTCACGATTTGGACCCTGGCCAAATTGAGCTGTTGGCGCATGTCTTGGGGCACGATGCCCATGTCGTCGTACACGTTGTTGGGTGCGGAGGGGGCTAGCACGCCGAGGCGCTCACGAACGGTGTGGCCGGGAGCAAACACCACAAACCGGTTGGTGTGCATGATGTTGCGGGTGCGGGTGGAGCGGGCCGCATTCAGCGTTTGCCAGGCGATCACCATTCCCATCACCGCGGTCTTGCCCGTGCCGGTGGCCATCTTGGCGCAGATTCGCACCATCTCGTCGTTGTGCTTGCGGGCTTCGCCTTCTAACTCCCGTCGCAGAGGGTTCTGGCGGGTGGACACTTCCCGCAGCCATATGAGCGTTTCCACCGCCTCCACTTGGGCGAAGAACAGGCGGTGCCTCATGGCCTGGGGGTCGGTCCAATGCTGAAGGAGGCGGCGGGTGGTGGCGGTGACGCCGGGATGGCCGTCGGCCCGCCACTGCGACACCTCGGCTCGAACCCTCTCCACCGTCTGGTTCACCTTGCGGTCGCTCAAATGGAGCGCCTGCTGGCGACCGGCTTTGCGATCTTCGGGGACGCTGATGCTCACCGGCGGGCGGCGCCCCGGTATCGGCGGCTTGCCCTGCTCCGCTCGACCGGAGTCGTCCAGCGCCCAATGCCGGTCGGGCGGGTCATACGGCGAGCACAGCACCGGATCAATCGCAGGATCGCAAACGGCCTCATTCACCGACGCCAACTCCCCCTACCCGTCATTCAGCCGGGAGGCTATCAAGTCGGGCTAGCCGGACTTGCACCGGCCTCGAGCACTAGGCGCGGGCGTCGATGACCCGCAGTGGGCCATTCCAGGCGATCATCTCCTGGGCCATCGTGATCAGATCACATCCGGCGAGAATTGCCGTGGCGACGATCAGCCAGTCACCTCATGGGTGGGGCACCAATCGACACCCCATTCTTCTTCGCCCATGTTGTCGATATCTGCGCCGGGTTCTATTTTGATCAGCTTGCTGTAGCGGTCCCAAAAGCTCGTGGGCTGCTTAGGGCAGGGCGTTACCACGGCCACCGGACGGCCGTTCTTTGTGACAGTGACGGCATCGCCGTCTTTTTCCACCTGGTCCAAAATGCGAGAGCAGTTCGCCCGAAACTCCGAGAATGGGATCGAATCGGGGAGCACTGCGGGACGGGCGATGGTTGACATGGGACGCCTCCCTGCGTTTCTGTACAAGTCGATTGTACTATGTCGACAGGGTCGGGCTGGCCGGATTTGAACCGGCGACCCCCTGCTCCCAAAGCAGGTGCGCTGACCAAACTGCGCCACAGCCCGTGCTGGGGCCAAGGGTACTAGGCGGCAGGGTAGGGGAGAGAAGCCTGTTTTCTGCGGCGCCGTTCGGCCGGCCCAGCTAGGACAGGGCTTGCTCCACCTGGTCGAGGGCTTCGTCCTCGGACACGTTCAACGAGAAGCTCAGCTCCGACACCAGCACGTTGCGGGCTTTGTTGAACAGGCTCTTCTCACCGGCGGACAGCCCCTTGTTCTGGTCTCGCAGCGCCAGGTTCCGCACCACCTCGGCCACCTGGTAGACATCGCCCGACTTGAGCTTCTCCTGGTGGTTCTTGAATCGGCGGCTCCAGTTGGCCGGCTCGCGCACGTCGCGCTTGCGGAGCACCTCGAACAGGTCTTCCACGTCCTCCATCGAGATGGGCCAGCGCATTCCCACCTCTTCTGCTTTGTCCACGGGCACCGACAGCACCATCTCGCCGTGGGCCATGCGCAGCACGAGGTACTCGGTCTTCTCCCCGAAGGCCTCCTTCATCTCCTTTTTGACGACGGTTGCCGCCCCGTGGTGGGGGTAGACGACCTTGTCACCTCTTTTGAACGTCATCTCACTCCGAAGTGGGCTCAGGGGAACCCCATAAGGATGCCATCATCGGGGGCCGTTTCGCATCTTGGCTGGCCTCTTGCTGGCCTGCCCTCGCTTTTGGGCTGAACTTCATGCACCACGGCGGCTCAGCGGCCAAGATGGGCGGAGATGGCTTCGCTTCGTACCGAGACAACCGAGATCGTCACCGGGCTGGGGATGCTCGGGCTGGCGTCGGTGGACGAGGCGCTGGCGGCCCGGCCCGCCGAGATGGTGGGAGTGGAGGGCCGTCACTACGACAAGCTGGCGGGCGCCCGGGCCGACGGAAAATACGGGTTGCAGTTCGAGGAGGCCTGGGCCAACGGCATGGCCTTCGCCGCGGCCGATGATGGATTGCGGGGAAGGCAGCCGAAGCGGGTGGAGTGGAAGGGGCCCCACCAGGCACCCTCCGACGAGCAGACGCCCGCTGATCTGCGGATCGACCATGTGTACCTGGTGAGCTGCAAATACGGGTCGAGGCTGCTGCACAACGTGTCGCCGGGCCATCTGTTCGAGCGCCTGTTGGCGGTGAGGCAGGGGGCGGCGCGGGACTGGTATGCCGAGGTGGCCCGAGAGGAGTATCAGGCCTTGTATCAGGCCGCTCGGGAGTACTTGGCCGGCCACGAGGAAGGCTTCGACGATCTGCCTGCGGCGGTGACCGACTTGGACGCCGGCCAGCAGAAGCGGTTGAAGCGCCCGTTCTCCCGCCGGTGGCCCGATCCGCTGGCCGAGCCGGCCCGATGGTTCTCGGTGGCGGTGTCGCAAGCCTCCGCCGAGCGGTGGCTGAGGGCCCTGGGTAGCCGGGCCGGCCGGCGAGAGGAAGCGCTGTGGCGCATGCTGCGGCTCCAGCCCGGGCCCTATTTCGTGTTGGGCACCGACCACCGCCGACGACCGGTGCGCTACCGGGTGGACACCCCGTGGGACTTCCGCCAGCGGTACGCGTTCAAGTCGTTCGACGTGTGGCCGGAGGCCAGGGTGCAGCCGGTGGTGCGCTGGCGGGGCGACCTGATCGTCAAGGCCACCGACACCCCAGTGCATGTGGACGGCCATGTGGAGGTGCGCTGGAGCCATGGACGGTTCCAGGGCTCGCCCGAGGCCAAGGTGTACCTCCGCACCCCCCACTTGGACACCCCGGGCTATACCGAGCTTTCGTGAGCATTTCCGACGACGTGAAGGGTTTGTGGAACTTTCCCGCATGCTCTGTCGTCCTAGTTCCCATGGCGACCTGCCCCCTGATCTGGAAGCGTGGGAGATGATGATGAACTACCTGAGGCGTTTGGCCGTAGTTGGACTGGCTTTTGTGCTACTGGCAGCCGTCTGCTCGTGTGAAGGCGAGCCTGCGGAGGGGGAAGGCAGCGGGACCGCGAGCGGCGCGGCAATCCGGGTGGTCGGCGGGGAAGATCCCGACCAGGCGCCCTCCCTCAGGGTTCGCCTGAGCCAGGGCGGGACCACGCCCGGCGAAGGCTTCCCAGAGATGGCCCGGGTGGACGGCGAGCCGCTCGACGAGGCGGAGATCCGAGGGGTGACCGACCGGTTGTCGCCATGGGACGATGGCGAGGGCGGCGACGGCGGGGTGGAGTTCAACCGGCCGCCCGAATCCCTGCCGCCGCCCCGCACCGGCGCAACCATTGAGCACCCGTTCCCGGCCGGCCTGGATTCGCAGGCGTCGCCGGTTGATCAAGGGCCCCTGGAAGTCTTGAGGGTGCAGCCCACAGGAATGGTGGGGATCGCCCCCTTTGTCAGCATCACCTTCAACCAGCCGATGGTGCCTCTCGCCACCCTCGGCCAACTCGACGCCCTCGACGTTCCCGTCGCCATCACGCCGACGCTTCCGGGCCGCTGGCAGTGGATCGGCACTCGCACGCTCCGCTTCGAGCACGACCCCGAGATCTTGGACCGCCTGCCGATGGCGACCTCCTATGCGGTTGAAATCCCCGCGGGTACGAAGTCGCAAGCCGGCGGGGAACTCGTCGACGATGCGCGTTTCACATTCGAGACGCCCCCGCCCACGCTGTTGGAGCTCAGCCCCCGGCACGATTCGCTCGGCCTCCAGCCGGTGTTCTTGGCGACGTTCGACCAGAGGATCAAGCCTGCCGCCGCGCTTGAGGCAATCACGCTCACCGCGAGCGGACAAGAGCGTGGAATACGCCTCGCCACCGCCGTTGAGATCGAAGCCGACGAGGCCGTCACGCGCCGAATCGACTCAGCGGTGGAGGGCACTTGGCTTGCCTTCCGGCCAGCGGCCCCGCTCGATGCCGACTCTGAGGTCGAGATCGAGGTCGGCCCCCATGTGCCATCGGCAGAGGGCTCGAATACCAGCAGCGAACCGTCGATTGTGTCGGCTCGCACCTACGGGCCGCTGCGGATCGACGTGGCAAGCTGCCAGCCGACCACCTATCAGTGCTATCCGGGGCACGGGCTGAGTATCCAGTTCAACAACACGCTCAACCCAGACACGCTCCATGCAGCCGATTTCTCCATTACCCCCCGGCTTCCCGACGCCACGATCTCGGTGAGCGGGCGAAGGCTCCAAATCAGGGGGACCACCGCAGACAACACCGTTTATGAGGTGGTTGTGCCTGGCACTCTGGGCGACGAGTTCGGCCAGACGCTCAAAGAGCCCCAAACTATCGAGTTCACCATCGAAGAGGCCCGGCCCCTCATTCGGTCGCAGGGGGGCGAGTTCGCCACGATCGATCCGCTGGGAACGCGCCAGACGCTCCCAATTCTCGTGCGCCGTTGGGAGCAGCTTCGGGTTCGGCTCTATCGCGTCGAGCCGAATGAATATGGGCCATTCCAGAGGTTCTTGACCCACTGGAACCGCAACTCGAATCTGAACCTGTATGCGTCTGATCCCTCGCATCCGAGTTTGCCGAAAGCGCCGTGGCCGCTGGCGGTCGACGAGATCATCGACACCGGAATCGACCACGGCGATCTGGTCGAGGTTCCCATCGACTTGTCCCGGGTGCTGCGCGGCCGGCACGGCCATGTGGTGGCGATGGTCGAGGGGGCCGGTGAGCAGTTGGAGACCGCGAACCTGTCCTGGGAGAGCCGGCCAGTGGTGATGTGGGTGCAAGACACCGACATCGGGGTCGACCTCATCAGCCACCAAGACGACTTGGTGGTTTGGGCCACTGACTTGAGTTCCGGCGATCCCCTGCCGGGAGCAGAAATCTCGTTCAGCGGACTTGCCGGGAAGTTCGCCACCGACGAAGGCGGGCTCGCCCGCACCACCGCCGGTTCAGCCCATATCGATTTGGTGGCTGCCAGGCGGGGCGAAGATGCAGCCTTGCTGCCCGTGTACTTGCGCCCAGAAACGCAGCGCGACCAGACAATCTGGTACACCGCTGATGATCGGGGCATATACCGGCCCGGGGAGACACTGAACTTGAAGGGCTGGGTTCGCAATCTGGATTTGAGCGGTGACGGCGGGCTTGAGCTTTTCTCCGAGGGCGAGCTGATCGCCTATGAGGTCTATGACCCCTTTGGCAACGAACTTGACAGCGGCGTTGCCCGCTTGGACAAGCTCGGCGGCTTCAACCTCACCGTCGAGTTGAGCGAGCAGGCAAACCTGGGCCAGGCCTGGATCCAGTTCCACCGGCGCGCCGCCGGCGATGAAGGCTGGCATGACCATCGCTTCCAGATCCAGGAGTTCCGCCGACCTGAGTTCGAAGTGGCCACCCGCACCGTCGCCTCCGGGCCGTACTTCGTCGACGAGCCTGCGGAAGTGGCGGTTGAGGCCAAGTACTTCTCCGGGGGGCCGCTGCCCAACGCCGAGGTGACTTGGACCGTCACCACCCACCAGGCCACCTACTCGCCGCCCAGATGGAGCGATTTCACCTTCGGGGTGTGGCTGCCCTGGTGGTATGGGGGTGGCTTCAGGCCAGGCGATCACTGGTCGGCGCCAGAGCGCAAGACCCTGGCCGGAACCACCGGTGCCGACGGCAGCCACATCGTTCGCATCGACTTTGAAGGCGATGGCGATCAGCTGCCCTCGATGGTGACCGCGCAAGCCGAAGTGCTCGACGTGAATCGCCAGCAGTGGTCATCGTCGACCGACCTGTTGGTCCATTCGGCCCGCCTCTATGTGGGCCTTCGCTCCGACAGAGCCTTCGTCAAGGCGGGTGATGGGCTCGAGATCGAGGCGGTGGTGACCGACCTCGACGGCAATGCGGTGCCCGGTCGCCCGGTCGGCATAACCGTCGGTCGCATCGTCGACCAGTTCACCGACGGGGAGTGGGTGGAAGTCGCAGTGGACGAGGAGGCCTGCCAGGCCACTTCCGCCCGAGCGCCGGTGTCCTGCGAATTCGCGGCCTCAACCGGGGGCCGCTACCGCATCGATGCCCGGGTGGCCGACGATTCCGGGCAGATCAGCCGCAGCGAGCTGACCCGATGGGTATCGGGAGGGCGAGATGGCGCGCCGAGGCGCAACATCGAGCTTGAAGTTGCCGATCTCATACCCGACTCCGAAGCCTACGAATCGGGTGATGACGCCGAGATCCTGGTCGTCTCGCCCTTCAAGTCGGCGACCGGCTTGTTGACCATAGCCCACAGCCGGATCATTGAGACCCGGACTTTCGAGGTGGCCGAACACTCAGCGGTGCTCACCGTTCCGATCACCGACGACCATGTTCCCGAGCTGACCGTGCAGGTCGAACTGGTTTCCGTAACCGAGCGCACCGCCGCCGATGGCACCGTGATCGACGGTGCCCCAGCCCGCCCTGCCATTGCCGCCGGCCAGGTCACCTTGCGGGTTCCGCCCGCGAAGAGGACCCTGGATGTTGCGGCGACTCCCGCGTCAGATGTGGCCGAGCCCGGTTCGACCATGAGCATCGAGGTGGAGGTGCGCGACGCCAACGGCGCCCCGGTAGAGGGCGCCGACGTGCTGTTGGTCGTGGTGGACGAGGCGGTGCTGGCCGTGTCCGGCTATGAGCTGATCGACCCGATCGACGTCTTCTACAGCCCATGGGGTGTGTACCTGAACACGTTCCGGAGCCGGAGTGAGATCCTGCTCGAGAATGTGATCGCTCAGTCGGCGGATGGAGAGGAGCAGACCAGGTTGATGCCGGTCGCCGAAGCCGGTGAGCCCACAGCCGCCGAATCAGCGAGCGCCGACGAAGCAATGGCCGACGGCGACTTCGGCCGGGCCGATCCTACGGGAACCCAGATCGACGTCCGCCAGAACCTCGACGCCTTGGCGCTGTTCGACCCGAAGGCTGTCACCGATGATCGGGGCCGGGTTGGCGTGGAGTTCGACCTGCCCGACAGCCTCACCCGCTACCGGGTGATGGCGGTGGCGGTCGCCGACGCGGAGCGCTTCGGATCAGCCGAGTCGGCCATCACGGCGCGGCTGCCGCTCCAGGTCCGTCCCTCGGCGCCGCGGTTCTTGAACTTTGGCGACGAGTTTGAGTTGCCCATCGTGGTGCAGAACCAGACTGACGCCGCCATGGAGGTGGATGTGGTGGTGCAGGTGTCCAACCTCCAACTCACAGGATCGCCCGGACGCCGGATCGAGGTCCCCGCCAACGACCGGGTTGAAGTCCGATTCCCGGCTCGCACGATCTCACCGGGTGTGGCCCGCCTGCGGGCCGCGGCGGTGTCGGGCGACCACGCCGACGCCCAGGTGGTGGCCCTTCCCGTGTACACCCCGGCCACCAGCGAGGCTTTTGCCACCTATGGCGTGGTGGACCAAGGCGCCGTCTTCCAGCCGATTGCCGCCCCAACCGACGTGATTCCCCAGTTCGGCGGGCTGGAAATCAACACCTCGTCTACCGCGCTTCAAGCGCTGACCGATGCCGTGCTGTACCTCACCCAATACCGGTACACAAGCTCCGATGCCTATGCCAGCCGCATCTTGGCCATATCTGCGCTGCGCGACGTGCTCGGCGCTTTCGAGGCCGAGGGTCTGGGCAGCCCCGGAGAACTCGACGCGGTGGTTCGCCGCGACATCGCCCAACTAGAGAGCCTTCAAATCTACGATGGCGGCTTCGGATGGTGGTCGCGCCGCGAGGGCGCCTACCCGTATCCGTCGATTCAGGCGATGCACGCACTGTTGACGGCGAGAGAAAACGGCTTTGCCGTCTCGGGCGATGTGATCGAATCCGGGCTTGGGTATCTCCGCAACATAAACGCTCGGATATCCGATGATTACGGCCAGCGAGCCAAGGACATGCTGGCGGCCTATGCGCTCCACGTGCGCGGGCTGGCCGCCGACCGAAGCACCTCTCCAGCGGCCAGAACCCTCTGGAATCGCAGGGGCGCCGACTTGGGCTTGGACGCGATGGCCTTGATCTGGCCGCTGGTTGACGATGACGACATCGAAGCTGAAATCGGACGCGTCATCAACAACCGGGCGACCGAGACAGCCAGGGCGGCCACGTTTGCCACCGACTATGGCGAAGACGCCCATCTGATCCTTCACTCCGACCGCCGCACCGACGGCATCGTGCTCGATGCCCTGATAGCGATGGCCCCCGAGTCGGACCTCATTCCCAAGGTGGTGGCGGGCCTGTTGGGCAATCAGGTCAAGGGGCGTTGGAACAATGTCCAGGAGAACTCGTTCATCCTGTTGGCCCTGAACAGGTATTTTGCCGCTTTTGAGGCGTCCGACCCCGACTTTGTGGCCCGAGTATGGCTCGGCGACCTCTATGCGGCGCAACACGAATTCGCCGGCCGCAGCACCGATCGCGCCCTTACATTGGTGCCGATGGGCGAGCTCCTGGAAGCCGGAGACTCCAACCTCATCGTCGAAAAAGACGGCGAGGGCCGCCTCTACTACCGCCTAGGGCTCCGCTACGCACCCGACGATCTCAACCTGGATGCTCTTGACCGGGGCTTTGTGGTACAGCGCAGCTATGAGGCGATCGACGACCCCGGTGACGTGTGGCTCGACGACGACGGCGTGTGGCATGTGCTGGCCGGGGCCAAGGTACGGGTTTACCTGACCATGGTCAACGACAGCCGACGCACCAACATGGCACTGGTCGACCCCATGCCCGCGGGTTTCGAGTCGCTCAATCCAGCATTGGCGCCGACAGGGGAGATCGGCGTGCGTCGCGGCGGGGCGGAGGATTCATGGTGGAGATGGACATGGTATGAGCATCAGAACCTCCGCGATGACCGGGCTGAGGCGTTCTCGTCGTATCTGTGGGCCGGTGTACACGAGTACAGCTACGTTGCCAGGGCCACCACCCCGGGAACGTTCGTGGTGCCTCCGGCCAAAGCCGAGGAGATATACGCCCCCGAGGTCTTCGGCCGCTCCCGCACCGACACCGTTGTTGTGCAAGATCCCCGTTGAGCGCTTTGGAGGCCATGTTGACAGGAGTTGTTCAGGCCAGGATGGACATGGGGAATCCGGTGGCGTCGATCTGGCCTTCCCCTAGAGTCTGGGCGGTTCCGGCGGCCATGCGCCGGGCGGTCCAGGCCGCGGCAGCCGCGTCGAGCAGGTCGTCGATGGTCGTGCCCGGCACGGCGGTGGGCAACTCGGCCAGGTTGGTGAATTCCGGCGCCAGCACAGCCAAGCGCTCGGCTTGCCCTGATGGTTGGCGCTTGGATGATTCCATGGCCCTACCGGCCAGAACGGCGAAACTGGTCTCGGGGTGGACTTCGGCTGCTTGGGGCGTGGCGTGGGGGGCGAGGTCTTCTGGGGTCAGCTCGACGCGCACCTCTCGAACCTTGGGCAGCAGATGGAACGCTTGGATGGACAGGCCCCGACCGGTGGTTTGCTTGGACCGACGATTGGCCTCGGCATGGTCGGCGGCGTCGAGCACGCACAGCGGAGGAGTCCAGAACAGCGAAGACCGGCGGGGGCCGAGCAACTTCCGGGCTTCGATGTCAGATCGGCGCAGATCCTGGCCCGGGAGTCCGATGGGCATGTCCACGCCGACGGCCAGCAGCCCTTGCGACCGGGCCTCAGCCCACACGTCGGCGAACGACGGCCACAAGGAGAACGCCACTGGCAAGCCGGGTGCGGTGGCGGTGGTGGCCATGACCCATCCGCCCTTGGCCGCGTCCACCCCGGCGACCAGCGCGGCGTCATTCAAAGCGGACCTCGAACACGGTGGGCCAGCGCTTGCCGGTGATGAGGAACGTGCCGGTGTCGGGCCGGTAGGCGATGCCGTTGAGAACGTTGTTGCTGTCGGCCAGCTCCGGGTGGGGGTTGATGATCCCGGCCATGTCGGCCTCGGCGATGACTGTGCCGGTGTCGGGGTCGATCACCACGATGCGGTCGGTGAGCCAGACGTTGGCCCACACGTCGTCGCCGATGCACTCCAGCTCGTTGAGCCGGTTGACCGGGCTGCCGTCGGCCCGGGTCACCGGCACTGATCCCAGCACCTCGAACGTCTCCGGGTGGCGGAAGGTTAGGGTGCTCGACCCGTCGCTCATCACCAGACGGGCGCCGTCGTGGCACAGCCCCCAGCCCTCTCCGGAATAGGTGAAGCTGCCGGTTTGCTCCAATGTGTCCTGGTGGTGGACGGTGGCCGTGCCGGCTTGCCAAGTGAGCCAGATGAGTTGGTCGTCGACCAGGGCCAGGCCCTCTCCGAAGTGCTGGGGGTCGCCGGGTGTTTCCTGAAGCACGCGGCCGGTGGGCAAATCCACTATCCGCAGCACTGACTGTCCCCGCAGCCCGGTGCTCTCATACACCAGCCCGTCGAACCACAGCAGCCCTTGGGTGAACGCTGAGGTGTCGTGGGGGTAGGTGGCCAGCACCTGGTAGCTGAGCGCTCCCGACCACGAGGGCGAAGGTGTAGCCGCAGCGGTGGGTTCTGGGGTTGTCTTGGGGGTGGGTTCTGGGGTCGGGGTCGGAGATTGGGCGGTTGGCCCGGCAGTGGGTTCGACAGTGATCTGGGCGGTGGGTTGAGCGGTTGGCGGCGGTGCGGTTGTCGGCTGGGCGTTTGGGGGTGCCGTTGGCCGGGCGGTGGGTTGTGCAGTGGTTGGGGGCGCAGTGGGTAGGGGGGCGGAACTGGTGGGTGTCGCAGTTGCCGAAGCGAAGAAATCAGGCTCGGCGGTCGGCTGGTGGGTGGGTGCCGCGGTTGCCAGGACGGGAGGCTCAGCCGATGCCGACGGCTTCGGCGATGCCGCGCTTTGCGCAGTAACCGTCGCCTCGGGTGCGGTCGTTGGTGGGGGCGCGTCGGTGCCGCAAGCCCCGGCAAGGGCGGCCGTGGCCAGCAAGCAGACTGCGGCCCAGAACGTGCAGGTGCGGTTCAGAGCCGTCATTTTGGCTCAAATACGCCCCCAACACAGAGGAGTGCCACACTTGGCCGGTGGATTTCTCCCTGTCGGAACAGGAGCAGGCGGTAGCCGATCTGAGCAACCAGATCCTGGGTGACCTGTCGACCCCCGAGCGGCACAAGCAACTAGAGGCCGATGGCGCAGCCCACGACGAACAGGCGTGGCAGGCGCTGAGCGAAGCCGGGCTGGTGGGCGTCTCCCTGCCGGAGGACTGCGGCGGGGGTGGCCTGGGATTCCTGGCCACCTGTCTGATGTTGGAGGAGATCGGCCGGACGACGGCCCGGGTGCCGTTTCTGGCCCCAGTGGCGGCAATGGCGGTGGCTGAGTTCAGCCCCAACCACCCATGCTTGGAAGGAATGGCCAGTGGATCGGTGCTGGTGTCGCCCGCCTTGGTGGAGTCGGGACGCGACCCCGCCGACCCTTCTGTGGCCGCGACTGCGACGGTCGACGGCTGGACGCTGAACGGAACCAAGGAGATGGTCCCGTTTGTCGGTCAGGCTGATTGTCTCTTGGTTCCCGCATCGACCAGCAGCGGGGTTGGGTTGTTCTTGGTGGACAAGGCGGCCTCGCAAGTCGAGGTCGCGCTCCAGGAAACCACATCGGGACTCGTCGAGGGGAAAGTGGCACTGACCGAAGCGCCAGCCGAGCGGCTGGGCACCGGCGCTGAGCCAGCGGAATGGCTGGTGCAGCGGTGTACCGCCGCGCTGAGTGCGGTGGCCGTGGGGGTGGTGAGCGAGGCGTTGCGGCTGACCGCGGCCTACGCCAGCGAGCGGGAGCAATTCGGCCGCCCCATCGCCACCTTCCAGGCCGTGGGCCAGCGGGTGGGCGACGCCTACATCGACACCGAGGCCATCCGCCTCACGGCATTGCAAGCGTGCTGGCGACTGGATCAGGGGCTGGAGGCATCCACCGAGGTTGCGGTGGCCAAGTATTGGGCCGCCGACGGAGGCCAGCGGGTGGCCAACGCCGCCCAGCACCTGCACGGAGGCATGGGCGTTGACCGCGACTACCCCCTGTGGCGCTACTACGTGTGGGCCAAGCACCTCGAGCTCTCTTTGGGCGGTTCCACCGCCCAACTCCTGCGCATCGGCGACGCCCTCGCCGCCGGCACCGCCTGAGGCCAGTCGCTCTGGGCGTGGGCAAATCGAAGGAACGGCCAGTGGTGGGACTCCTCCCCATTCCCGACAGGAGCTTGGCAGTACACATCCTGATGGAGGCCACCAGCCCTCCAGAAGTGTGGCCTCAGGGCCAGTGGGTGCCGGGGTAGGGGGCGGGGTTTTGAGCGGCCCATTGGTGGAGGTGTTGAGCCAAGTGGTGAGCCAGTCCGCCGCCGTGGGGATGGTCGGCTTTGCGAACCAGCACGACGGGGACGCACGGGTCGTCACTGGCAAGGCGTTGGGCGGAGATAGCGGCAAAGTCTGCGAAGTTCTCGGTGACTACGACCCTGTCTTGCTCGAGCGCTTTGGCGTAGACGGACTCGTCATCTGCTCCGGCGAGTGCGGAGGCAGCAACGCTGACGGCATCATGGTCTAGTGCATTCAGCGCCTCCGCGGTTGCCGGCGGGAGCATTTCGTCTATCAGCCACCTCAAGAGGACAGCAGGGTCTCGCGCTGTTGGGCCCGGCGGCGAATCTCCTCAGCGGCACGCTCATTTTCCTCGATTCGGGCGTCGATCTCTTCGGGGAAGACACTGTAGAAATCCGCGGCCAGACCCACCCGACTCGCCGATAGGCCGAGTTCATCGGCGAGGCGTTCGACGCGCTCCATGCCCTTGCCCGGCCAGTGTCGCAGGTCGCGGATTACTTCCCATACGTCTGGTCCGCCCAGCAGCGCAGCTCGTCGACCGGTCGGCCCTGGCCGATAGACAACGCCGGGGAACTGGCGGGTTTTGAGGCCTTCGTCGAGCAGCGAGCTCACCAGCGAAGTGGTTGACATGGATGCCGCTCGGCTCTCGGTCTCAAGGCGTTCCAACAGATCATCATCGAGGCGGAATGATGTAGGACGGGGCATAACTCACCTCACTAATGGGCTCAGAGCTGATGGGTTCAGAATCATCAAGATCACGCTACAACTAACTACAAATAAATACAACCAGCCTGCATTCCGGCGGCAGAGGGAGAATCGCTCAGCATTGGGGAATAACCTAAGCCACCATGAGCGATGCCAAGCGAGATGTCCGGGCCACCGACAGAGCCTCTCTTCCGAGGGTGGTGCGGGCGCTCAACAGCTATGGCCGCACCATTCGTCGGATTCGACCGGGACATGGGCAGCTCAACGCCGACGCGCTGGTGAGCAAGGCCCAGGAGTCGGCCAAGCTCGACGACTTCGGCCCCGACGGCTGGCAAGAGGGATTCGAGATCCTGGTGGAGTCGATCAACGAAGAGGGAAACCTGAGCCAGCTGGGGCGGATGATCATGGGGGGTCTGCTTGACTCCACCCTTCAGATGCGGCTGCGGGTGGTGGATTGGGCCAACCAGCACCCCGAGGTGACCCGGGAGCAGGTCACCGCGCCGATCGTGGTGAGCGGTTTGCCCCGCACCGGCACCACCCTGCTCAGCAACCTGCTGGACCTCGATCCGCAGAACCGGTCGCTGCTGGGCTGGGAGTCCGGGGAGGTGGCGCCCCCTCCCACGCTGTCGAGCCACCGAGAAGACCCTCGCATCGCAGAATCAGTGAAGGGCTCGGGACAGTTGTCCAAGCTGGCCCCCAGCGTGCAGGCCATGCACCCCATGGCGGCCACGCTGCCCACCGAGTGCGTGACGCTGTTGGGCGGGGAGTTCAAGTCGATCCACTTCGAGACCCAGGGAACGTTCGACTCCTACGGCGCCTGGTTTGAGACCTGCGACATGGTCCCGGCCTATGAGTTCCACCGGTTGTGCTTGCAGGTGCTGCAATCCACCATTCCGACCCACCGGTGGTCGCTGAAGACTCCGGGCCACATCTGGCATCTAGGTGCCGTATATGCCGTGTATCCCGATGCCCGAGTGGTGTGGACCCACCGTGATCCGCTGAAG
The DNA here is from genome assembly GCF_965208475.1 of Candidatus Poriferisocius sp. Taxonomy (GTDB): domain Bacteria; phylum Actinomycetota; class Acidimicrobiia; order Acidimicrobiales; family Bin134; genus Poriferisocius. The sequence goes on from NZ_OZ242338.1 coordinate 3,545,896, forward strand.
GTGGTCGGCTCGGTGGCCAGCCTCAACTGCACCCTCCACGCCACCAACACCGACAAGGTGGACTTTGCCCGGGTAGGCCGAACCTGGCGGGACAAGTGCCTCCACGGCATCAAGGCAGGCACCGAGTTCCGCGACCGGCGGGGATCCGACGACACCGTTTTCGACCTCCAGTACGCCGAGCTCATGGACGATCCCGTGGGCTCGGTAGAGCGCATCTACCGCCACTTCGGCATGGAGCTGGATGACTTGGGCCGACGCAAGATGCAGGCGTGGATGGAAGAAAACCCCCAAGACCGCTTCGGCCGCCACCGCTACACCCTGGATCAGTTCGGCCTAGACGCCGACGAACTCCGCGAGCAGTTCGCCAGCTACGTGGAGCGGTATCAGGTGCCGTCTGAGGGCGAGTAAGCACGCGTCCGACAAAGCGGCGGGTCCCTGTCGTATTGCGGCGGCCTGTTTTGGTCAACTCTTGGTAGCATCTGAGCTGTGAGCACCCCCTTGACTGATCGCAGCCGCGATCTGCGTCAACAGGTTGAGATCTGGGCCAAGGCTGCGAGACAGCAAGCACGCGTCGAGCGACTTGAAGACTCCGGCGAGTTTTACGCCTCTGTGCCAGGCACGAAAGGGGCTTGGGCCATCGGGTCAACTCCTGAAGAGGCCGAGGAAGGACTGGAGTCGGCGCTGGTGGACTGGGTGCTACTCAAGCTAGAGCTCGGTGCTGACGACATCCCCAAGATGGGCGGTATCTCGCTCGCCTTTGACCTGTGAGCAGTCGGCTCACGCCGATCAGCCGAACTGACTTCATCAAGAAGATGCGCGGCCTCGGATGGGAAGGGCCTCGGCCTGGGGCCAAGCACGAACGATTGTTCAAGGGTGATCAAGTCCTCATCCTTCCGAATGAGCACATCGGAGACATCGGCGTCGGCCTGTTAAGGCGGCTCTTGAACCAGGCGGGTATCTCCCGCGATGAGTGGATGAAAACCGAATGAGCAATTGGGGCCTCTTCCCGGAGATCGAGCCCTATGACGCAGGCCACCTAAACGTCGGCGGTTCTTCGACCCGGTGCACTACCGGGCCGCTTCGTTGGGCCTAGCTAGCCCCAAAGGCCAGCAATGGGAATTGCTTCGATGCGGTCGCCCAGTGAGTAGCGTCGTGGCCCGGTGTGGAATACCACGCCGCCGGCGAACTGCTTTTATGTACAAATTCACATATGAGTTCATGCATATATTGACGCCAATGTTCTTGCGTATATTCACGCCATAGTGGGTACTGGGCAAGAAATATGGGCACGGAGGCAGTGCCCTTCAGCTCAGAGGTGGGGCAGCACCTCGGATTCAAAGAGGTGGAGGTTTTCCCAGGCAAGGGCAGGGTCGAGGCCGCCCATTAGGGGGTGGAACATTAGGGCGTCGAAGTCGCCCATGGCCTTGATCGTATCGATGGCCTCGGGCGGGGTGAGGAGTTGGTGCATGCCCATGGCCCGCAGCGCGTCGGCGTCGCTCACCGGTTCGAAGCCGGTGGCCGCGCCCGACTCTGCGGCCCACTGGCCGTAGGCGTTCATCTCGTGCAGGGCGTGGGGGGCGACTTTGGCCCAGGTGGCGTCGGGGTCGTGGGTGATGTGCAGATAGCCGACCCCGCCGGAGGTGGCCGGACCGGGATCGTCACCGCCGAGCTTGACCACCTCGTCGCGGTAGAAGTCCCAGAACTCGGGCATGGTGGGCAGGAATCCATCGGCGATGCGGGCCGCCCGCCGGGCCGCCTTCTCGCCGCTTCCTCCCAGCCAGATTGCCGGCCGGGGATCCTGATACGGGGTGGGGGTGACCCGCACGGTGCGGCCCCGGAACTCGAAGGGCTCGCCGGTCCACGCCGCCTTTAGGGTCTCCACCATCTCCACGGTGAGGCGCACCCGGTCGCTTGAGGTGTGGCCGAACATCTCGAACTCCGACGGCACGTAGCCCCCGGCCACCGTCACGCTGATGCGGCCCTTGCTGATGCGGTCCAACACGGCCAGGTCTTCGGCAATCCGCAGCGGGTCGTGCATGGGGGCAATAAGCGCCGCCAGCATGATGTGGATGTTCTCGGTGCGAGCGGCAATGGCCGAGGCCAGCGCCACCAGCGAGGGCAGGTAGCCGTCGTCGGAGCCGTGGTGCTCCGACAGCGTCACCGAAACGAAGCCCAGCTTCTCGGCCCACACCGCCTGCTCGATGGCGGCGTGGTACAGCTCCTCCACCGGCACCGGGCAGATGTCCGGGCACCGGAAGTCGTAGCGGATGTTGTGCAGGGCCATGGCCGTCTCCTGTCGTCGACTAGCTCTTATTGAACTCGGTTGTCGACATCATTCGCCCAGGTCAGTTCTTGAACTCGGGGATCACGTACTTGCCCATGAGCTCGATGGACGTCATCACGTCCTCATGCGACATCTTGTACGGGTTGAGCAGGCAGAACAAAAGGTCGCAGCCCACCGCTTCGTAGCGCTTGGCCACCTCGATGCACCGGTCGGGGTCGCCCACCACCGCGGCGCCCGATTCCCAGATGTAGTCCATGGTGATCTGGCCCAAAAGGCCCTCGTCGCGGCTCTGTGCGGCATCGCCGGTGTAGGAGTAGGTGCCAAGCTCGGCCACCACCAGGTCGGCCAGGTAGTCGGCCACCGAGGCGATGAGCCCGCCCCCGTAGCCCGGATACCACACGAACGACTCCTCGGAGGCGGCCCGGGCCTTCTCGTTGGTCTCGTTGCAATGCACCATGGTGAATGTGGCGGCCCGCTCGTTGCGGAACTTGCCCACCGGCTGGTCGCAGTCGGCCTGGCCCTTGCGGTAGGTCTCGATGCGCTCGGCCAAGTCCTCAGGCGGCGAGCCCACGGTGAACGAGCACAGCCCGATGCCCCGCTTGCCGATCTCATAGTGGCCCGGCACCGAGCTGGTGGCCCCCCAGATGGGCGGGTGCGGGTCTTGGCGGGGCTTGGGCAGCACCCGGCGCTTGGGCATCGACCAGTATTCGCCCTCGAACTCGTACTCGTCGTTGGTCCAGCACCCCACGATGTGGCGCAGGGCCTCGTCCCACTGGGCCCGGGTCTCGTTGGGGTGGATGCCGAAGCCCTCCAACTCGGCCCGGGTGGAGGAGCGCCCGGTGCCGAACTCCACCCGCCCGTTGCTGATCAGATCCAGCACCGCCACCGACTCGGCGGTGCGCACCGGGTGGTTGTAGGGCTTGGGCAGCAGCCGCACTCCGTAGCCCAGCCGCATGTTCTCGGTGAGGGCCGCAATGTGGCCGTACAGCACCTCGGGGTTGGAGCAGTGGGAGTACTCCTCCAAGAAGTGGTGCTCCACCGTCCAAAAAGAGTGGAAGCCCATCTTGTCGCCCAAAACGGCCTGTTCGATGGTGTTCTGGTAGGCGTTGTACTCGCTGTCGCGATTCCAGGGCCGGGCCACCGGAATCTCGTAGAACATCGCAAACTCCATGCCATTCCCCTTGTGTGTGCGGCGGTGAAGTGTCGGGGCAGATGGTAAACGGCGCGACCCGCAGCCTGCGTATACGGACAACTAGGGTGCGGCCATGGCACTAGATCCGACCGCCAAAGCCGTCATGGACATGATGGAAGACAACGGGGTGAGCTTCAAGGGCATCGCCTCGATGACCGCTGTGGAGCTGCGCAGCATGATGCAGACGGGCGAATTGCCGGTGGAGGACGTGGCCCGCACAGAAGACCGCGTGATCCCCGGCGCAGATGGCACAGAACTGCCCATCCGCATCTACTGGCCCAGCACCTCTGACCAGCCGTTGCCGGTGGTGGTGTTCTTCCACGGCGGGGGATGGGTGATCGGCGGCATCGACAGCCACGACGGCCAGGTGCGCGAGATGGTGAACCGCACCGCCATGGTTTACGTGTCGGTGGACTACCGGCTGGCCCCCGAGGCCCGGTTCCCGGCCGCGGCCGAGGACTGCTACGCCGCCACCCAGTGGGTGGCCGCCAACGCCGCCTCAATCGGCGCCGATGCAACCCGGCTAGGGGTGGCCGGCGACAGCGCGGGGGGCAACCTGGCCGCGGTGGTGGCCCAGATGGCTCGGGACCGAGGCGGTCCGGCCATCGCCCATCAGCTCCTCATCTACCCCTGCTGCGATATGGACTCCAACGCCTGGCCATCGCAGACCGAGAACGGTTTCGACTACTTCTTGACCAAGGAGTCGATGGACTGGTTCTACGACCAGTACGCCGACGTGGCTGACCGCGACAAGCCCTATGCCTCGCCGATCAAGGCCGACGACCTCAGCGGCCTGCCGCCGGCGTGTGTGATCACCGCCGAGTACGATCCGCTGCGCGACGAGGGGGAGGCCTACGGCGCCCGTCTCCAGGAGGCCGGGGTGTCCTGCGAGGTTCACCGCTACGACGGCATGTTCCACGGCTTCTTCGGCATGACCATGGCCATCCCCGGCGCCGTGGCCGCCCAGGAGACTGCCGCGGCCGTGGTGAAGGCCGCACTGTCGGGATAGTCCCGACGTGAACCCCTGAGCACCGCTGCGGTCGGTTTCGACGACCGCTACCGGTTCCGCCTGATGGCGGCCATCGTCCCCGTCCAGTTCGGGGTGGGGATGAGCTTGACCGTCATCGCGGTGGCCATCGGCGACATCGCCCGCGACCTGGAAACCGGAACCGACGCGGCAAGCTGGGCGGTAACCGGGGCCATCTTGGCTGCGGGGGTGTCCACTGCCCTGGGCGGCAAGCTGGGCGACGTCTACGGCCACCGTCGGGTGTTCATAGCCTCGGCGATCATGCTGGTGCTGGTCACGCCCTTGAGCGGGCTGGCCTGGAATGTCGAGAGCCTTATCGCCTTTCGGGTGGCGGCTGGCGTGGCCAACGGGGCGGCCACGGCCGCGGGCACAGCAATGGTGCTGCTGGCATTCCCACTGGCGACCCGCTCGCGGGCCATCGGGTGGTACCAGTCGGCCCTGTCTGGTGCGCCCGCGCTGGGGTTGATCATCGGCGGGCAGATCGTCGAGCAGTTCGGCTGGCGGTGGGTGTTCGCCTTCTTCGGGGTGATCGCCGTGGTCGGATTGGTGACCAGTTCGGTGGTGGTGCGGCCCATGGGCCGCGGCCTCGACGTGGCCATCGACTACTGGGGCGGTCTCACCCTGTCGGCCGCCGTGGCCCTGATGCTGGTGGGGCTGACGCTTTTGGGCAACGACGGGGTGTCGGTGGCGATGAGCGCCGGGCTGATGGGCGGCGGGGTCGTGCTTTTGGCCGTGTTCGCCTACATCGAGCGGAGGGTGTCCGAGCCGATCATCCGCATGGACTACCTGCGCAAGCGCAACTTCAGCGTGCCCATCTGGGTGGTTACCCTGGCCAATTTCTCGTTCATGGGCGGGTTGGTGGTGACGCCGTTCCTGTTTACCGAGCGTCTGGGCTGGGGCCTCGGGGCCGCCACCCTGCTGCTGGCCGTGCGGCCCATCACCTTCAGCCTGTGCTCGTTCACCGGGGGCTACATCCACCCCCGCCTGGGTGCCCGAATGACCCCGGTTATCGGGTCATCCCTGTTAGCCGTGGGCATGGTGTTCTTCGCCCTGTCGGCCTGGCAGGCATCGCTGGGGTGGACGGTGGTCGGTCTCTTTGTGGTGGCCATCGGCCACGGCATCCAACTCCCATCGCTCACCACCACCGCCTCCGACGCCGTGGAACCCGAGGACTACGGCGTGGCCTCCGGCATGAGGGGCACCCTGGCCCAAGTAGGCGTCACCACCGGCATACAAACCATGGTCATCATGATCGGCACCGAGGTCACCGGCAACTCCCTAGCCAACTCCTACCTCCTCGGCGCCGCCGCCGCCGCAGTCGCCGCCGCCTTGTCCCTAGCCATCTCCCCCCGCTCCCGCTACTAACCGGGCAGTAAGTGTGACTATTTATATGGTCATAGTTGTCGGAGGCTGATATTGTTTAGGGATGTCACTGGATGCGCCTTATCGCACCATCTCCGCTGGGGAGTTCAAGGCCAAGTGTTTGAAGCTTATGGATGAGGTCAATGAGTCCGGGGAGCAAATCGTGATCACCAAGCACGGCCGCCCTGTCTCCCGCCTGGTACCTGCTGGATTTGAGCCCCGAGGGATTCAAGGACGGTATCGGGGGATGATGCCCGCAATTGACGATCCTTGCGAAGGGGCCTATTCCGAAGAGGAGTGGGACGAGATCATGGCTGAGTGGGATTCCAACCAGCAGTGGTGGTTTGAGTCGGCCCCGCCCGATGAATCCTCTTCGTGATACTGCTGGACACGCACGCCCTCGTCTGGTGCGCCACCGGCGACACAACCAAGATGAGCGGCGCACGCATGGATCAGATCGACGCCGCGATCATCGAAGGCCAGGCTGCTGTGTCGGCGGTGACCTTCTGGGAGTTGGAACTGCTCCGGCGCAAGCCCGACAACAGCTCGCTGCGATTGCCGCCCACGGCCAATCTGCGGTTGCGCCTGCTGTCTGACGGCCTCCGGGAGATTGCTCCCACAGGAGACCTCATGGTGCGCGCCGTTCAGTTGGGAGACGAGGGCTTCCACAAGGACCCGATGGACCGCATCATCGTAGCCACCGCGCTCCAAGGCGGGTTGCGCCTGGCGACCGCCGATGCCCAAATCATCGACTGGGCCAACCACACCGGACATTTGGAATTGTTCGACCTTCGTCACTCTGCCCCTAGGCAGTGACACCCTCCGCCCAGGGTGAACAGCAGGTCGATCACTCTTTGGATAAGGCATCAGCGGTAGGCATCCCTTCTGTGTGAAATTGTCAGCACGATGACCTGGCCCTCGCTTGCTGTGTAGATGATCCGATGGGATCGACCCAGGCGGGCGGCACGCTTTCCTTGGAGGGGACCGGCCAGTTTTCTGCCTAGGTGCGGCTCTTGATCGAGACGCCGGATGATCTCCCTGGCCTTGGTCGCCAGTGCCTCGGGCAGGCGATTGAGATCCTTCTCGGCGCGGCGCGCCAACTTTGCCACGAGGGCCTCAGTCGAGTTCGACCAAGTCGCCCGCAGCGATGTCTCGCTCGGCTTCCGCGATGGCGTCCATAGTCGCCTCGTCGGCGAGGATGTTCATCGTTTCAAGCAGCGATTCGTACTCCTCGTAGCCCATGACGACGGCAACGGGCCGCCCGTGCCGGGAGATCTCGATCGTCGAGCCGGTGGATTCGACCTCGTCAACAATTTCGCTGAGGCGGCTGCGGGCCTCGGTAAGCGGGGTCATGGAAGTCTCCAGCAGTCGTCGGATCTGACTATATAAGAACTGTACAGAATTCTATACAGAACGCAACTTCCAATTGTTCACTCCGACGGGACCAGGCGCCCGGTGCGACCCCTCTGCCGTGCCCTATTCGGCCAAGCGTTTGAGGATCCGCTGATAGCGCGCCATCGACGCGGCAAGCCGTTCTTGGAACCGCTCGTCAACCCGGCGGGCAACACCCGCTAGACCTACAACACCGGATGTGAATCACGCCGGGTTTGGTGGAGGCGTGATGTTGGGTTGGGTTGTGAGCCGGGCGAGTCCAAGAGAGGGCAGCCTCAGCACCTCTGTGAGAACCGCCGCCTTTTCTGTGAGGGCGGATTCTGTCGGCCGCTGCACCTGATGTTCCTGAAGCCATGGCTGAACTATGCGTCAATGGCAAACGGCCAGTTTGAGCCCATGAATTCGAACTGTCTTGGCGGAGGCCGCGACCACCGCCATCCCTGATGCTGTTGTTCCTAAGTTGTTCTCAACAGGTTGCCACCGGCCCGAAAAGGGGGTATCATCAAGGTGTCGGTACAACATGGGAACAACGGAGGTAGAAATGGACCGTCAGAAATACACTGCAAGTCTGAGCCAGACCCAGGGTCGAACAGGCTATTCGATCATCTTCCGGCATCCGGTGAGGCGGTCGGATTCGACCGGAAGGCCAGGCCTACGGGTGCGCTCCGGCCTCGGCACACGGGACGAGAGAGAGGCTGCACGTCTGCGGGACGAGCTCAACGTCTTGTTGGGTAACCCCAAGTACCACGATCTTGCTGCTCGATCCGAGGCCGAGCGGCGATTTGATTCGCGCGTCGTCAACATCTTCTATGACAAGATGGTGCCTGAGCAGACTGATTTCACGGCGTTGCGTGATGCTGCGATTGAGCTTCCTGAGTCGGCACCGGACGGATACCGGCGTGTCCTGTTCCTCGGGACGACCGGCGCCGGCAAGACGACGCTCGTTCGCCAGTTGATCGGGACAGATCCAATTGAGGAGCGCTTCCCGTCGACATCGACTGCAAAGACGACAATCCATGACACTGAGATAGTCATCGCTGAGGGCGACTGGCGTGCGGTGGTGACCTTCGCCTCACGCGACGAGGTGCGCGAATACCTGAACGAGTGCGTTTCCGACGCCGTCCTCGCCGGAGCAAGGGAAGCAGACGACGCCGAGGTGCTCAGGCGACTACTGAACCACGCAAATCAGCGTTTCCGCTTCAACTATGTGCTCGGAAACGGCCCGGCAGTCGCCTCTAGCAGTTCAGACTTCGACGATGAAGACTTGGAGTCAAAGGAAGAGGAGGATCTCCTTTCCGAAGTGGAGCGCGGCACGATCGACGTGAAAAAGACAACGGAACTCCTTGCGGAGACGATTGGAACATTGCGCAATCTCGCTAACCGCCATCGAGAAGGGCTATACGACGAACTCGAAGTCGCCGGAGACGATGACAAGCGTGCGGCCGAGGAGATCTACGAAGAAGAGCTAGACAAGTTGCTGCGCGACGACGAGGACTTCCACCAGGTATCCGACGCACTGATGGAAGAGATCGAGAAGCGATTCGAACTGCTGCCACCCGGGGAAATCAAGAAGACAAGACAGGGCTGGCCACTCACTTGGAGTGGCGAGTGGCCTTTCGAGAACCGTGCTGAATTCCTCTCCGCGATCTCCTGCTTTACCAGCAACTACGCGCCTTTATTCGGGCGGCTGCTGACGCCGCTAGTGAACGGCATACGCGTCTCCGGTCCGTTCACTCCGGCGTGGAACGGAAGCGAGGCGCCGAAACTCGTTCTCTTTGATGGTGAAGGGCTCGGCCACACTCCCAATTCGTCATCGGCGGTGTCGACGGCAGTGAGTCGCCGCATTGAGGTGGCAGATGCGGTGCTCCTTGTAGACAACGCCACCCAGCCGATGCAGGCGGCAACTCTTGCCGCCATGCGCGAGGTCGTAGCGTCCGGCAATGCGCGCAAACTCATAATCGCCTTCACGCACTTTGACGAGGTAAAGGGCGACAACCTGCCGAATGCATCGGCAAGAGCGCAACACGTCTTGGCCTCAGCCAACAATGTGCTCGCGGCCTTCGGAGAGGAACTGGGTCCGTACGCTGAACGCGCGCTACGACTGCGTGTGGAGCAAGCTCGTTTCTTCTTGGGGGACATACACGAACCGCTGAACGAAACCGACGCTTCAGGCAGGCGCACCGTGTCGCAACTCCGCAATCTCCTCGAATGCATCTACGGGGTGATAGAGACGCCGGAGTCGGCGGAGGCGAAACCTGTCTACGACCGAATGAATCTTGTACTCGCAATCCGTAGTGCGGCCGACGCCTTCCACAGGAGGTGGAGACCGCTCCTCGGCCTTGAGTCAAACCCTGCCCTCACAAGGGAACACTGGACGCGCGTCAAGGCCCTAAGCCGTCGACTCGGCACGGGAATGGACGACGAATACGACACCCTTAAGCCGGTCGCCGATCTGCGCAATGAACTGCAAGAGCGCTCCTATTTGTTCGTTCAGAACCCACTGCGGTGGGAGGAGTACGAACCTACAGACGACCAGAAGCAGGATTGCTTCGACGCCTTCGCGCACAACTTGAATCGACGGCTGCTCGAAGTCTGCACCCGGCGCGTGTGGAAGGAGCGAGCGGTGCAGTGGGAGGACGCGTACTACAAGCGAGGAACCGGCTCAACTGTTGTACGCGCTCGAATCATCGGCAACGAGATTTACGAACCCGCGGCGCCTGTTCCAGACGCCACGCCATCTCCTGATCGCAATCAGTTCCTTCATGAGATTGTCGCAGAGGTTGAGCAGGCGGCTCATGAGACCAATGTTGTGCTTGAGTAGGGTTGGAGGTCTTCTATGACTTGTGGCCAGACACAGCCGAGAAGGAATCTGAGGCCCTAAGAGTCAGCCATCAGATCGCCGAGCGCATCCAACGTGTCTTCGATTTGGCCGGTGGGCTAGGACTTACCCTCCGACACCGGAGCAGTTTCGCTCAGGCTAGGGGGTGGAGATCCACGCGTTCGTGGTGTTGCCGCCTTTTTCGTACAGCAGCGCGATTCTCCGAGTCCAACCTCTACACGACTAGGGGAGAAGCGCACTGCCACATAGTCTGGAACTGTGTGCAGTACTAAGGAACGGGCGTGACCGGAGGTGTGGGATGAGCTGCGGCGGGAACTGGGATCCGGGTTTGCTGGCTCTACGCGTCTGAACTGGGACGTCGGGTTCTGATTTTTATGACTGGTTGAGTTTCGCGTGGTTTTCGTCCGGCTGCCGGCAGGATTCTGGGCCGGTAGTTGGCGAGGTTGCGGAAGCCTCGCGCTGAGCGTTTGACGTCTTTGATTTTGGCGTTGGCTGCTTCGGTGCGGCCGTTGTGGGTGCGGGTGCGGACGCTGGTTTCGATCTCGTCGCGCCAGCGGTGAAGGGTGGTGGCGAGGCGGTGCAGCTCGGGGCCGGACTCGGGGGCGGCGCACCATTCGATGGCGTCGTCGAGGCGGGCGGTGGCCTGTTGGGGGTCTCGGGTTTTGAACACGGACCGGACTTTCTCCTTCGCCGTCCAGCAGTCGGCTACCTCGTCGTAGGGGTCTCCTTGGTCCAGCGCTGATTGCAGGCGCTGGAGGCCTTGGGCGTCGAGGCGCTCTTGTCCTGTTAACAACAGCTTGCGGATCCCGTATAGGGGGTCGCCGGTGCGGCCGCGGTGGCCGGTGGTCTCGTTCTGGGTGCGCTGGCGGCACCCGGTGATCGCCTGGTTCGCCAGGCGCACGATGTGGAACGGATCCGCCGCGACAGCCACAGCGGGCCGAAGGCCGCCGTCGCGCTTGAGCGATCTGACGGCGCTGCGGTAGCCCTCGTGGGGGTCTGTGCAGACCACCTCGACGGTCTCGGCCCACCACCGGGGTTGGGCTTGGAGCCATCGCCGCAGGTCAGCGGCATCGCGCCCGTCGAAGACGTCGATGACCTGGCCGGTGGCGGCATCGACCGCGGCGGTGACGAACCGGCGCCGGCGCCGCCTTGTCGCCGATGCCATCACGGTCTCGTCGAACCCGACCCGCGCGGTCGGGCCCACCCGGGCGGGATCGCCGGCCCGCTCACAAGCCACCGCCTCGACCGCGGACCACACCGTGCGCCACCCCACGCCGAGCCGCCGGGCCAAAGACGCAACCGACCCCTCCACCGCCGCCAGCGTGTCCGCGGCCCACCGGACCGCCCCGGCGGTGAGCACCCGCCGCGGCCCGGCGAGCTCGGCCCGCTCGGTCCAGGTCCTCACCCCGCACCCCGGATTCGCGCAGGCCCACACCCTTTTGTTCCACAACACCCGCAGCGGCCGCCCGCACCCCGCCGGAGCATCGCGCAAACACACCTCGCGGCGCCCCTCAGAGCGCGCCCGGTGCCCGCAACCATCGCATAACACCCGCTGCCCATCGGGAGTCTGCACGCTCACCACCACCTCCCCGCCCTCCTCGCCCACGCCGGTCACCTCGAACCCGGCCGCGCCGAACCACGCCGCTGAACTATCTTGAACCACCAGGGGCCTCCTGAATCTTGGACTACTTGACAGTCACAAGAACCGGCGAGGCCCCCACTCAGTGGCGGACCCCCACAATCACCCCGGTCCCAGCTTCAACGCGAAGACCCCATTATCGGGAGTTGCAGGCTTCTGCGGGGGTCTTCGATGAAGACCTGCATGCACGCAGAAAGTTTTTCAAGGCCGCCATGGCTGCGGATCCCCAGACCACATTGTCGGAATGGGCAACAGGATTCGATGACTTGCTTGACTTAAGGAAATTGCTTGAGTCCGATGGCACCCGCCCTGATGTTCTGCAAGCGGTCAACTCATTGCGTGAGTCGCAATCTCCAGCGGTGTCGCTTCTTGACTTCGCTCGGGGCGTCCAAGTGCGCGGTCAGGTGGTTCTGACTACGTGCCACGCTTCCAAGGGTCGTCAATTCGATGTCGTGATTCTCCCTGGGCTCCAAGTTTCCCTGTTCCCGTTTGCTTGGTGGAAAAATGGTTCCTACAGGTCTGCATCCAAACAGATGATTGAGGATCGTCGACTCTTCTACGTCGGCCTTACTCGTGCGCGGTTCCAAGTGGTTTTGGTCTACTCCTCTCAATTCAAGAATCGGTGGGGGTACACGGTTCCAGGAGCGTCACCCTTTGTCCAAGAAGTGGCTGAACGCCTCGGTGTGACTCCATGAGGTCGTGGCTACTTGGTCCCGATCGTGCGGGCAACTTGTTTGAGCTCCTGCACTCCCAGGCCGCCGAACAAGAATTGGTCATTCACGCGATGCCACTACGCCCGGCTTTGGGCAACCACGTCACCGGGCAGCGACCATGAGCAACGAGACCAAGTCCAGCAGGGCCGTATCTGGCAATGCAGTAGAGGCCATGGCCGTGGACTTTGAAGAATGCAAGTTCAAATCTGATGAGCTCGCCAGGATCAAGCAGACGCGCCGCCGCCCGCCAAGAATCGGAGAGGCACGGGCCGAGGTGTACACATTCCGCGCTCGCCCCACCGCAGCTACAAGAGTCGGCCCAAACAGTGGGCATCAGCCGACAGCAATCTAGAGATCTGGAGTTGGACCCCAGCGGAGTTCCAAGCTGTCGCGGCCGATCACGTATACGTAAGGCCCTGGCTTGGCTGCTCGTTGCAGGATTCGGTTGAAGTTGGTCTCTAGGCGGTCCACCATCTCGGGTCCTGTGAGATTGGCATTGTTGTAGGCGAAAACTCGCAGCGTGGTCTCAGCCAGCACATCACGATGGTCGCGAACGACGGAGTGGTCCTTGGTCAACGCGACCCAGCCTTCTTGGTCTGCCCGAAGCATCCAGTCGGGATCGGCGATCCGCTGGTCGGCGCCTCCGGGGTATACATCTGCCATCGGCAGTGCTTCGTGGCCTCTTGCACGAATCGCGTCTGCAATCAGACGGCGGCCGAGGCCTCGATCCAAGAAGAAGACAGGTTGCGGGTGGTCAGGCTGCTGCCTGCGTCGGCCAGATGGCACAGAGGGCTTCCTCTATTTGGTCTGCGGGAGTCCCAAAGTCGGCTGCGATGGACTCCAACGGCTCGCCGGCACTGGCACGTGACGAGACGGCCGCGAGAGTTGCGCCCCCCTCTACGAAAACTGCATCTCCTCCCGCCACCTCTGGGATGACGCGAAGCAGGGGCCGTTCGGTCACCGGGAGGATGAGCTCGGTGGCCCAGTTGTCGCCGAAAGTGATGCGCTCCAAATAGTCACCTATCACTTCATGGAACACGCGCTGACCGGTGTGTACCACGGTGAGCAGCCTGAGTTGTTTGTCGTGGCTGCGGGTTGCGTAGTCGTACAAGACGCTTGCCCCGTCGCTGAACAACTGCCGCGAGGCCAGCGCATGCCCGAGTTCACCCTCGTTGGCGAGAATTTCGAGCGCCTTGCGGATGCGCTGGAGGGGAAGGCCCGTATTGCGAAATGCCTGGATTACGACTGCTTCGACCAGCCCAATAAAGGGAATCGACCGTCGATCACCGAAGTGGTTGTCGAAAGCGGTGATGACTGGCCCCTGCTTCACCTGCGTATTGCTCAGGAGTGTCCTCTCATAGCCGTGAGACCATGTGCGCAGAGTGGACGGGCTCATGCCCACTAGGCGCGCCGCTCCAGCCACGGTGTAGAGCCGCCGGGTAAATCGTTCGTCCTCGATGGCACCTCTCCGTCTCAAGTGGCCAACCGTCTCGTCAACAACCATGGTAGCGGGGGCATCATCGGCCGACAGTGCCTATGGAGCGGCAATAAGACCGCACTTGGGCTCAACCCAAGGCGATGTCCGCGGGGCGGATGGGGATTCTGTGGAGGGGTTGGCCGGTGGCGGCTCTTACGGCGGCGGCTATGGCGGCGGAGGAGGAGATGGTGGGGGGTTCGCCTATGCCTTTGGCGCCGTAGGGGGCGCCGGGTTCGGGTTCTTCTACGAAGGCGGCGATGGTCACGTCGGGCATGTCGAGGGTGGTGGGGATCACGTAGTCGGTGAAGGAGGCGTTGCGCACCAGGCCGTCGTCCAGCACGATCTCCTCCATCAGGGCCAGCCCCAGCCCTTGGGCGATGCCGCCCTCGATCTGGCCCACGGCCTGGGTGGGGTTGAGGATGCGGCCCACGTCTTGGGCGGTGGTGATGTCTCTCACCCGCACCAGGCCCAGGTCGGGGTCCACATCCACGGTGGCCCGGTGGGCGGCGCAGGCGAACGACACGTGGGCGTTGCCCTGGCCGTTTTCGTCCAGCGCCTCGGTGGGGGCGTGGTGGTACTCCACGTCGGCCTCGTAGCCGGCCCCGGCGGTCACCTGGGCCAGCAATGCCTCCTGCTGACCGTCCAACGACACCACCAGGCCGTCGCGCAGCACCAGCCCGTCGGGAGACACCCCCCAGTCGGCGGCGACGTCGGCCAGGATCTGTGCTCGCACCTCCCGGCAGGCGGCCTGCACCGCCCCACCCGACATCCAGGTCTGGCGGCTGGCCGAGGTCGACCCAGCAGAGCCGACGGTGGCGGTCTGGGCCGGGGCCAAGATCACCTCGTCCACCCCCAACTCGGTGCGGGCGATCTGCTGGGCCAACGTCACGAACCCCTGGCCTACCTCGGCACACGCGCAGGTGATGGTGGCCACCCCGTCGGACACCCGGCAGGCCGCCGATGAGTAGTCGTCGAACCCCTCAGAGAACATGAGGTTCTTGAACCCCACCGCGAAGCCTGTCCCCCGCACGGTGTCGGCGGCGTCGGTGGTGCGGCCCGACCCCCCCGGCAGCGCCCGCCGGTCGTCGGTGAGAGGAATCTCCGGCGCAGGGGCGTGGGCGCACTGGCGGATCACCTCGGCCACCGGGAACGTGCCGGTGATGGCCTGCCCGGTGATCAGCCGGTCTCCCGGCGCCAGCGCGTTGAGTAGCCGCAGCTCCACCGGGTCGATGTCCAGGGCGGCGGCCAGCTTGTCCATTTGCGACTCATGGCCGAAGCAGGTTTGCACCGCGCCGAAGCCCCGCATGGCGCCGCAAGGCGGGTTGTTGGTCCGCACCGCCAGCCCCACCACATGCGCGGCAGGCACTTTGTAGGGGCCGGCGGCGAAGCAGGAGGCGTTGGCGATGACCGCACCCGACGAGGAGGCATACGCCCCGCCGTCGAGCACGATCCGAGCCTCCACCTTCACCAAACGCCCGCTGCGGTCGGCGTGGTGTCGATACCACATCTTGGCCGGATGGCGATGCACGTGGCCGAGGAACGACTCGTCCCGGCTGTAGACCATCTTCACCGGCTTGCCGGTGTGGAGGGCCAAAAGGCACAGGTGGACCTGCAACGAAAGATCCTCGCGGGCGCCGAAGGCCCCGCCTACCCCGGCCAGGGTGATGCGGACCTTCTCCTCGTCGATTCCCAGGCAGGCGGCGATCTGCTCGCGGTCCACATGCAGCCATTGGGTGGACACGAACAGCTCTACTCCGCCGTCCTCATCCGGCAGCGCCATGCCCGACTCGGGCCCCATGAAGGCCTGGTCCTGCATGCCCACCTCATAGACACCCTCCACCACCACCTCGCCGGAGCAATCCAGGTCGCCGTGGCGAATGGCGAGCTCTCGGATGATGTTGCCGTCGGGGTGGATGGGGTCGGCATCCGGCGCGGCCTCAGGGTCGGTCAGGGGCTCGTTCTCCTCGTAGTCCACCACGATGGCTTCCGCGGCGGCCCGGGCGATGTCGGGATGGTCGGCGGCCACCAGCGCCACCGGCTCGCCCATGTACCGAACCTGGTCATCGGCCAGCGCCGGCTGGTCGCTGTGCTCCAACCCGTAGGTGAGTCGACCGGGCACGTCATCGGCCAACAGCACCGCGTGTACCCCGGCCATGGCCACCGCGGGGCCGATGTCGATGCCGCGGATCAGAGCCGAGGCGTGGGGCGAGCGCAGGGTGTGGCCCCATAAGAAGTCGTCGGCCCACAGGTCGGAGGAGAAGGCGAACCGGCCCTGCACCTTGGGCACCCCGTCGGGGCGGCCCACATCGGCGCCCACTCCCCGGGTGCCGGCGTCGACGATGGTGTCTGCACCGGTTCCGGTCGTGGTGCTGCCACCTGCCGAGGTGTTGACCGCTTCAGAGGTCATGGCTGGCCCCGCTTGGCCTCGGCCGCAGTGTTGACCGCGGCCAAGATGCGCCCGTAGCCGGTGCAGCGGCACAGGTTGCCCGACAGGGCTTCTCGCACGTCGCCGTCGCTGGGGTCGGCGTTGGCCTCGAGCAGGTCGTGAACGGCCACGATCAGCCCCGGCGTGCAGAACCCGCACTGCACCGCGCCCTCATCCACGAACGCCTCCTGCACCACCGACAATCCGTCGTGGCTGTCGCCCAGCCCCTCCACGGTGGTGATGTCTTGGACCGCCGCGGTGGCAGCCAGCACCAAACACGAGCAGGTGAGCACCCCGTCGATCAGCACCGCGCACGAGCTGCACTCGCCCTCGGTGCAGGCGTTCTTGGTGCCGGTGAGCCCGAGACGCTCCCGCAGCACGAACAGCAGGCTCTCGGCTATGTCGGAGTCGGCCACCTCGCAGTCCACCCCGTTCACCCGCAGCGAATAGGGATCAGGCATCGTCAACTCCTCCTGGAGCAAAGGCCCGCTTCAGGGCTCGGGTGGCCAGCACGGCTATCGCGTGGCGACGGTAGGCCGCGGTGGAGCGGTGGTCGTCGATGGGGGAGGAGGCCGCCGCCACCCGCTGGCCGAACTCATCGGCCACGGCATCATCGACCCCTGCGCCGTTGTCCCAGTCGATGTGCTCGGCCACCCAGGCCTCGGCTTCGGAGGCCCGGGGGATGCCGGCGGCCACTGCTCCCAGCGCGCAGCGCACGGCGCGGGCATCGTGGTCGGCCACCAGGGCCAGCCCGGCCATGGAGATCACCATGGCGTTGCGGGGACCGATCTTCAAGAACTCCTGGCGGCCCGTCGGCCGGTCCATCTCGACCCGCACTATCAGCTCACCCGGCCCCAGCGAGGTGCGCTTCACCCCCACCACGAAATCGTCCAAACCCATCCGTCGCTCCCCGTCGGGGCCCACCACCACTATCTTGGCGTTGAGCGCGGCCAGCACCGGCAGCGTGTCCCCCGCGGGCGACGCCGTGCCCAGATTGCCCCCCAGGGTGCCGGCGTTGCGAATGGGCGGGGAGCCCACCGTGCGGGCGGCTTGGGCCAGGGCGGGGGCGGCATCGGCCAGCGGGGCAGCCATCATCTCGGTGTATGTGACCCCGCCGCCCACGACCACCCGATCATCAGCGACGCTCCACTGGCGCAATTCGGGCACTTGGGCCACTCCCACAACATGGCTGGGACGGCGCAAACCCCGGTTGATCTCCACCATAAGATCGGTTCCCCCGGCCAGAACGGTGGCGTCGGGATGGTCGGCCAATGCGTCCCGCGCCTCGTCCAGGCTCCGGGCCACCACCACATTGCTCATCGCGGTGCCTCTGTCGGTGCCGCCGAAGCGGCGCAGAACCAATGCGGCATTCGCATTCCAATGAAACTCACAGCAGGTAAAATCTAGGCGCTGCAAGCCGGGCTCGTTGGACGAGTTGGCAAATCTGCGGAACCAAGAGGCGAAAACTTTGGCAAACTATGTCTTCTGTGGCTACTGAGATCAGCGTTGATGGTCAGGGCCTAAGCGACCGTCTGGCTGCTCTGGCATTGATCGGCGAAATCGAGGGCACCGACGGTGCCTGCCGTTTGGCCCTCACCGATGACGACCGGGCCGGCCGCGATCTGGTGGTGACATGGATGCGGGATCTGGGCATGGAGATCAGCATCGACGGCATCGGCAACGTGGTGGGGACGATGGCCGGGGCCGAGCCCGGGCCGCCGGTCATGTGCGGCAGCCACATCGACACCGTGCGCACCGGCGGGCGCTACGACGGCAACCTGGGGGTGCTGGCCGGATTGCAGGTGGTGGAGGCGGTGCAGCGGGCGGGCATCACCACCCGGCGGCCCCTCGCGGTGGGCTTTTTCACCGACGAGGAGGGCTCTCGGTTCCCGCCCGACATGCTGGGCAGCCTGGTCTACACCGGTGAGCTCCCTCTGGAGGAGGCGCTCGACATAGTTGGGGCCGACGGCGCGGTGGTGGGCGAGGAGCTCGACCGGATCGGCTATCGGGGCCCGGCCCCCTGCCCGTCGCCCCCGCCCCATGCCTTTGTGGAGCTCCACATCGAGCAGGGCCCCATCCTCGACACAGAAGACGTGGTGATCGGCGTGGTGACCGGGGTGCAGGGCATCAGCTGGACCGAGATCACCGTGGCTGGGCAGTCAAACCATGCCGGCACCACCCCGATGGCCATGCGCCACGACGCCGGTTGGGCCGCCACCCGCATCGCGGTGTTTGTCCACGAGCTGGCCACCGAGTTCGGCCCCCGCAGGTCTGCACCGTGGGCCGGGTGGAGCTTCACCCCAATCTGGTGAACGTGGTGGCCTCCGACGCGGTGCTGACGGTAGACATGCGCAACACCGACGACGGCATGCTCACCGAGGCCGAGGATCGGCTGGCCGTCTTCTTGGACGAGCTGGCCGCCGAGACCGGCACCGGGATCACCTTCCGGCGCCTCGCCCGGTTCGCCCCCGTGGAGTTCGACCCGCAGATGATCGACCGAGTGGAGCGGGTGGCCGCCGAGTTGGGTCACAGCCATCGCCGGCTGTGCTCGGGCGCTGGCCACGATGCCCAGATGTTCGCCCCGGTGTGTTCTACTTCCATGATCTTCGTCCCCTCCTGGGAGGGAATCAGCCACAATCCGTTCGAGCACACCGAGCCCGAGCACCTCGAAGCGGGGGCCAACGTTCTGCTGCGGGTCATGCTGGAGCTGGCCGAGGTGGCCGAGGCATCAGAGCTGGAGAACGAGGCCGGGGTGACGGCATGAGCGACAACCAGGACAAGACGCTGAAGTCCCATTTGGACAGCGCAGTCTCCGACGATCGGGTGTCGCACCTGACCAGCAACGTTCGAGAGGTCACTGTCGGCGCCGCCCAGCTCGGCCCCATCGCCCGCGAAGAGTCCCGGGCCGAAGTGGTGGAGCGGCTGCTGGCGCTGCTGCATGAGGGCCACAAGCGGGGCTGCGACCTGGTGGTGTATCCCGAGATGGCCCTGACCACGTTCTTCCCCCGGTGGTGGATCGACGACGTACACGAGTTGAACAGCTTCTATGAGACTGAGATGCCCTCGCCGGAGGTCAAGCCGCTGTTCGACGAGGCCGCCCGCCTCGGGATCGGCTTCTGTTTGGGCTACGCCGAGCTGACCCTCGACGGCCACCGCTACAACACCTACTTATTGGTGGACCAAGAGGGCAAAGAGGTGGCCAAGTTCCGCAAGGTCCACATCCCCGGCCACGAGGAGCACGAGCCCCAGCGCCCGTTCCAGCACTTGGAGCGGGCCTACTTCGAGCCCAGCTCCGTGACGTTCCGCACCTGGACCGCGTTCAAAGGCGAGATCGGCCTGGCCCTGTGCAACGACCGGCGCTGGCCCGAGACCTATCGGGTGATGGGACTGGCCGACGTGGAGATGATCCTGATCGGCTATAACACTCCTATCCACTACTACCCCGATCCGTCCCAGGACTTCCTGGCCGGATTCCACAGCCGCCTGGTCATGCAGGCCGGGGCCTACCAGAACGGCACGTTCGTGGTGGGTGTGGCCAAAGGGGGCGAAGAGGAGGGGGTGGAGAGCCTGGCCGAGAGCTGCATAATCGGCCCCTCGGGCGAGGTGCTGGCCCAGGCGTCCACCGATGGCGACGAGTTGGTGGTGGCCACCTGCAACCTCAACTGGTGCGCGGCCTACAAGAACACGCTGTACGACTTCAGCCGCTACCGCCGCCCGGAGATGTACAAGTCCATCGCCGAGGAGATGCCGCTCATCTTGGAGAAACCATACGTAGAGGGGGCGCCGACCATCGGCGAGGCGCCCTCGACCGAGGGGGAATTGCCATGACAACGCTGACCATCAACGGTCAATCAACCACCATTCAGGGCGATCACGAGCACTTGCTGGCCGCCCTGCGCGACGAGCTGGGGATCATGTCGCCCAAAGACGGGTGCTCGCCCAGCGGCCAGTGCGGCTGCTGCGCGGTGCTGGTGGACGGCCGCGCCCGAGTGGCCTGCCAAACCTCGCTGGAGCGCTCGGCCGGCACCGAGATTGTGACCCTCGAAGGGGTGTCGGCCGAGGAGCGGGCCCGCATGGCCGACGTGTTCGCGGCCTGCGGCGCCCTCCAGTGCGGCTTTTGCACCCCCGGCATCTTGATCCGCACCAAGTCGCTGGTGGATCGCAAGGGATCTGATCTGACCCGTGAGGAGGCCTCCCGGCATCTGGGCGGCCACCTGTGCCGCTGCACCGGCTACACCAAGATCCTCGATGCGGTGGAGGCGCTGGCCGCAGGCGAGACCCCCGAAGCCGAGGTGCCCGGCGGCGTGGGCAGCCGGGGCATCAAATACGAGGCCCGAGAGCTGGCCCTGGGCGACCGCAGCTACATCGACGACCTGCGCCCCGAGGGCCTGCTGCACGCCGCGCTGCACCTCTCGGAGCACGCCCGGGCCGACGTGGTGTCCATCGACACCTCAGCGGCTGAGGCCATCGACGGCGTGGTGGCGGTGTTCACCGGCGCGGACGTTCCCGGCGAGCTGCGGGTGGGGATCATCCACACCGACTGGCCGGTGTTCATCCCCGAGGGGGGCCGCACCTCCTATGTGGGCGACGTGCTGGCCATCGTGGTGGCCGAAGACCGGGCCACCGCCCGGCGGGCGGCCGAAGCCGTGCAGGTGACCTACGAGGTACACACCCCGATCACCGACGCGGTGGCCGCGGTGACCAACGGCACCGAAGACGCGGTGTGGGAGCTCGACGGCAACGTGTTGTCCCGCTCGGTGTACGCCCGGGGCGACGTGGACGCCGCCCTGGAGGCCAGTGACCACACCATCCACGAGGTGTTCCAGACCCAGCGCATCGAGCATGCCTTCTTGGAGCCGGAGTCCACCCTGGCGGTGCCCACCGAAGACGGCGGCCTGCATGTGTACTCCGGCGGCCAGGGGGTGTGGGACGACCGCGACCAGATGGCCTCGGTGCTGGGGATCGAACCCCAGAAGATCACCGTGGAGCTGGTGAGCAACGGCGGGGCCTTCGGCGGCAAAGAGGACATGGCCAACCAGGCCCAGACCGCGCTGGCCGCCTGGCTGCTGGGCCGCCCGGTGCTGTGTACGGTGTCGCGGGAGGAGTCGCTGCGGATGCATCCCAAGCGCCATCCCATCCGCATCGAGGTGTGGGCCGGCTGCGACGCCGACGGCAAGCTCACCGCGCTGAGAGCCCGGATGGTGGGTGACTCGGGCCCCTATGCCTCGGTGGGCATGAAGGTGCTGGAGCGGGCTGCGGGCCACGCCAGCGGCCCCTATTCGGTGCCCAACATCGACGTGGAGGCCATCGCCGCTCGCACCAACAACCCGGTGTGCGGCGCATTCCGGGGCTTCGGGGCCAACCAGGCCCAGTTCGCCATGGAGGGGGTCATGGACCGCCTGGCCGAGGCGGTAGGCATCGACGGCTGGGAGATGCGATCCCGCAACGCGGTGGCCCCCGGCGCCATCTGGGGACCGGGACAGATCATGGACGACGGATCGCTGGGGGCGCGGGCCTGTTTGGAGGCGGTCAAGCCGGCCTGGGACGAGGCCCGGGCGGCCGGGAAAACAGTGGGCATGGGGCTCGGCCTGAAGAACTCGGGGCTGGGCAACGGGTTCAAGGAGATCGCCAAGGCGGTGGTGCGCTTCGACGACGACTACCACCAAGGCGGCGGTGTGGAGGTGCGCCACTGCTGGACGGAGATGGGCCAAGGGGTCCACACCGTGGCCCAGCAGGTGGCGGTGACCGAGCTGGGAGTGAGCGCCGAGCGGGTGCGGGTGGTGGTGGACACCACCCACGAGCTGGGCGCCGGCCAGACCACCGGCAGCCGGGGCACCCTGATGGGGGCCGGATCGGTGGCCGATGCCTGCCAGGCTGCTCTGGCCGACGGCTGCCAACCCGGCGTCGACTACTACGGCGAATACCGGGTGGACTGGACCAACAAGCTCTCCGACGGGGTGGAGAACCCCATCATCCACTCCACCTTCGGCTACGCCGCCCAGATGGTGGTGCTCGACGACGAGGGCGCTGTTGAGCGGGTGGTGGCCGCCCACGATGTGGGCAAGGCGGTCAACCCGCTGCTGTGCGAGGGCCAGATCGAGGGGGCGGTCCACATGGGGCTGGGCTACGCCCTCACCGAGGACTTCCCCGCCGACGAGAACGGCTGGCCCACCAACATGACCCTCAAGTCGCTGGGCATCCTGCGGCCCAAGGACATGCCCCCGGTGGATGTGATCCTGGTGGAGTCGCCCCAGCCCGGCGCCCCCTACGGCATCAAAGGGGTGGGGGAGATCGGCCTGGTGCCCACCGCCGGAGCGGTGGCCGCTGCGCTGCGGGCCCACAGCGGAACGTGGCACACCAGCCTTCCCATGGGGGAGTGAGCGACCCCGCCCGGGCCGAGCGGCATATTGTTCTTCTCTGATATGGACGCAAGCGACCGTTCCAACACCACGCCGGGGCTGGTTTGCGCCCACCATCACCTGTATTCGGCGCTGGCCCGGGGTATGCCCGCCCCGCCCGGGATTCCCACCGGGTTCACCGACATCCTCAAGCTGGTCTGGTGGCGCCTCGACCGGGCGCTCGACCTCGACACCATCGAGTGGTCGGCCAAGCTGGGGGCGCTGGAGGCGCTGGAGGCGGGCTGCACCGCCATCGTCGACCATCACGAGTCGCCCAACGCCATCGAGGGCTCGCTGGAGACCATCGCTGAGGCCTGCGCCGAGGTGGGGGTGCGAGTGAGCTGCGCCTACGGGGTGACCGACCGCCACGGGGCCGACGGCGCCCGCCGGGGCCTGGCCGAGAACGAGCGGTATCTGCGGGCCGGGGGCCGGGGCATGGTCGGGGTCCACGCCGCCTTCACCTGCACCGACGACACGCTGGAAGCCGCCGCCGGACTGGCCGCCGACTTGGGCACCGGGGTCCACATCCACGTGGCCGAGGGGCCGGTTGACGCCCCGGCGGCCGAGCGGCTGGAACGGTGGAGCACCGACGAGTGGCTGCTGATCCACGGGGTGCATCTGCCTGATGACCACCAACTGGCCGGCACCCTGGTACACAACCCCCGGTCCAACATGAACAACGCGGTGGGCTACGCCCGCCCCACCCGGTTTGCCAATCCGGTGGCGTTGGGCACCGACGGCATCGGCGCCGACATGCTCGAGGAGTTCCGGGTGGCCTATGTCCGCCACCGGGAACACGACGTGACCGCCACCCCCGACTCGGCGTGGGAGTGGCTGGCCCAGGGCTGGGAACTGTTTCCCGAGGCCCGTTCCGATATCGTCGCCTGGTCGTATGACCCCATCGACCCGTGGCGGCTGGCGTTTACCCCCGGAGTGCGGGCGGTGGACGTGACGGTCGCCGGGGAGACGCTGCTGGCCCAAGGGGTGGCCACCCGGGTTGACCCCGACGAGATCCGGGCCAAGGCCGCCGAGGCCGCTGGCCGAATGTTCGCGAAATTGGAGGAGATCGACCCATGAGCTCATATCCGGTGGCCCTATACCTGCAAGACGCCCATTCCATGGCCGATGCCATCGAATGCGTCCGCTACGCCGAACAGCGGGGGTTCGAGGCCGTGTGGCAGGCCGACTCCCGGCTGGTTCGGGAGGCCACCGTGCCCATGGCCGCCTTCGCCGCCTCCACCGACACCATAAAGGTGGGCAGCGGCGTGCTCGACATGTGGACCCGCAACCCGGCCCGGCTGGCGGCCACGTTCTCCACCCTCGACGACCTGGCCCCGGGCCGCATCCTGTGCGGGCTGGGCGCGTGGTGGGATCCGCTGGCCAGCAAGGTGGGCGTAGACCGCCGCCGCCCGCTGGGGGCCATGCGAGAGGTGGTCACCGTGGTGCGGGCGCTGTTGGCCGACGAGAACGTGACTTTCGACGGAAGCTATGTGCATCTCGAAGACGTGGAGCTCGACTATGTGCATCAGCCCCGCCGCCCCAAGGACGTGCCCATCTACATCGGGGCCACCGGTATGAAGATGATGGAGCTCACCGGCGAGATCGCCGATGGCGTGGTGCTCAACTACCTGGTGTCGCCCGACTACAACTGCCGGGCCATGGACGCCCTGGCCGAGGGCGCGGCCCGGGCCGGTCGAACGGTGGACGACCTCGACCGTCCCCAACTCGTGGTGTGCTCGCTGGCCGAGGACCGGGCCGAGGCGCTGGACGCCGCCCGCCTGCTGGTCACCCAGTACCTGGGCCAGCAGCCCCACATCATGGCCGCCTCGGGCGTGCCCGACTCGCTGCTGGAGAAGGTCAACGCCGTGCTCACCTGGCCCGCCACCATGGAGCAGGTGGAGGCGGCCGCCAAGCTGGTCCCCGACGACATCGTGCAGATGCTTTGCGCCGCCGGCACCGCCGAGGAGTGCCGGGCCAAGGTGGACGAGTACGTGGCCAACGGGGCCACCTGTCCCATCCTCTACCCCCTGGGCCCCGACGTGGCGGCCATGATCGACGCCTTCTCGCCCTGACGAGACTCCACAACTAGAGCGATCACAACATCGACGGCCATAGCTGGAAGAGTTAGGACCATGAGCAACCGCGAGGAGTGGAAGCCGTGGCTGGAGGAGCTCGACCGTCGGCGGGCTGAAGGCGCGGCCATGGGCGGCCCCGAGCGGGTCGAGAAGTACATGCACTCGCGGGGCAAGCTTGATGTGCGCCAGCGCATCGACCGGCTGTTCGACCCGGGCACCTTCCGGGAGATCGGCCCGCTGGTGGGCACCATGGAAGACATCCCCTCCGACGGCTTCGTGTGCGGCTACGGCCGCATCGACGGCCGCACCGTGCTGGCCGGCGCCGAGGACTTCACCGTGCTGGGCGGGTCGATCGGGGCGGGCAACACCGCCAAGCGCTACCGCATCGCCGAGTTGGCCGCCCAAGAGGGCGTCCCGCTGGTGACCATGCTGGAAGGGGCCGGCCACCGGCTCACCGACACCGGGGGCAGCCGCGCGCCCGGCGACCTCCAGGCCTACGCCGATTTGAACGGGCAGGTCCCCATGGTGTGCTTGGTGATGGGCGCCTCCGCGGGACACGGGGCGCTGGCTGCTCCGCTCAGCGATTTCGTGATCATGACCTCCTATGCCTCCATGTTCACCGGGGGACCGCCGCTGGTGAAGGCGGCCACCGGCGAGGACGTGACCAAAGAGGAGCTGGGGGGCGCCCACGTCTGCACCCGCATCGCGGGCTCGGCCCACAACGAGGCCCCCGACGACGAGTCGGCCATCGACATGGCCCGGCTCTACCTCTCATATTTCCCCCAGAGGGCAGGGGAGCCCTCACCCCGCAGCACCGGCCCCGACACCGAACCGCGCCCGGTGGAAGAGCTGCTCGACGTGATCCCCCCCAACGACCGCCGCCCCTACGACATGCACGACGTGATCGACCTGATCACCGACGACGACAGCTTCTTCGAGATCCAGCCCGCCTACGGCCCGGCCATCATCATCGGGCTGGCCCGCTTCGGCGGACGGCCCAGCATGATCGTGGCCAACAACCCCTCCTACCTGGCCGGTTCGGTGGACTCGGCCGCCGCCATCAAGGCCACCGACTTCTTGGAGGTGATCGGCAACTACGACCACCCGGTGGTGTTTTTGGCCGACAACCCCGGTGTGATGGCCGGCACCAAGGCCGAGCGGGAGGGCATCTTGAAGTGGGGCGGCAAGATGTACAAGGCCGAGCGCCGCCTCGCCAACCCCAAGATCGAGATCACCATGCGCAAGGCGTTCGGCTTCGGATCGGTGGTGATGGCCCAGAACCCGTTCGACAACCAGACCCAGTCGTTCGCCCTGCCCAGCGTGAACATGGCGGCCATGCCCGCTGAGCCCGGAGGCCGCTCAGCCAAGCTCGACGCCGAGACCCAGGCCCAAGTGGAGCGCGACCAGCGCTCCGGCCCCTACCGCCTGGCCAACCGCCTCGGCAGCGACGACGTGATCGACCCCCGAGACATGCGCAACGCCATCCTCGGCGCCCTTACGCTGGCCGAAAATCGCTGAACAGCGTGGTTAGACATGGCGCACGCCCTGAGCGACTGAGATCCTCACCCGCTACCTTGGAGCAGCCTAAGGCGAGGCTGGACCGCCAGTGAGGAGCTGATCTATGGAGATCTCAATTTTCGGTGTTGACTTGAGTCGGAACGCAGCGTCCGCAACCTCTTTGGACACCATCCGAGCGCAAATCGAGCGTGCCGGTCACCAGGGATTCAGCGGCTATTGGCTTCCTCAGGCCGCAGGCTTGGACGCGTTGACTGTTCTGGCTGCGGTCGGGTCAGGGGTTGATATGCCCATGGGCGTGGCCGTAGTGCCGGTGTACACCCGCCATCCGGTAGCCCTGGCTCAGCAGGCTTTGACGGTCAACAAGGCCCTAAACGGGAATCTGACCCTCGGCGTGGGTGCCTCCCACCGGGTTTTCGTGGAGCGGGTATGGGGCCAGAGCTTCGACCGCCCCGTGAGCTACATGGCCGAATACCTGGAAATCTTGCTGCTCTTGCTGGAGGAGCGACAGGCCTACATGAGGGGCAAGAGAGTTGTCATGAGGGGCGATCTCGATATCGAGGGTCCAGCCTGCCCGGTGATGATCGCTGCTCTCGGCCCGCGCATGCTGGAGTTGGCGGGGAGGGCGGCGGCGGGAACTGTCACTTGGATGGCCGGGTTGAAGACGATCCGGGATTTCGTCGTGCCGACAATCAAAGATGCGGCGGAGTCCGCTGGCCGCAGCGCTCCAGATGTGGTTGTAGGACTGCCGGTGTGCGTGACCGACGACATTGAAGGGGCCAGGGGGCGGGCCACCGCGTTGCTCAGCAAAGAGGAGCAGGCTTCATCGTACAAGAACATGCTGGACCGCGAGGGCCTCTCCGGCGCCGGGGAAATCTGCGTCATCGGCGGCGAGGATGAGGTATCGGAAAAGCTGGCGGCGTTCTTCACAGCCGGGGCCACGAGTATCTTGGCTGCTCCCATTGGCACCGGCGACGAAATCGAGCGCACCTGGGAGGCATTGGCCGCGCTCGTCAGATAGGCGTGTCGGGCAATTGGTTTGGCCCAGTGGCAAAGAGTAGGAATTCCAGCATCTGGCCTCAGAGGGTTGCATCGCCCCATGTAGCGCGAAGCCGCACTTGGTTGTTAGCTTGGTGCCCATAGGGCAAGATCTCATGCAGCACTCCTCGTCTGTATGAGGTTTTCCATTTGAAGATTTGAGAAGAGGTAGGAAATGAAAGTTTCTCGACGTTTGCCATCGGGCGTGCGGGGCAAGCCATGGCTCGCTGCGTTTTTCGCCCTATCGGTACTGGCCTCCGGGCTTGGTTTGGGCGGGGCTGCCTTAACGGCCCAAACCTCAAACGATGTCTCTGATCGTGACCAGGAAATAGCCGAGCAGGAAAACCAGTTGAACACCTTGCGCTGCCAGCTCGGCGTGGACACCGGCGTCGTGCCCGGCGGCTGTCCCGACTTCGAGCCCAGCCAACCCGGCCCTGCTCCCGACTCGCCGACCGCCGCCGACATCGCTGAGCGCGACGCACTGCTAGCCGAGCAGGCCAGCTTGTTGAACGCCTATCGCATGATGGAATCGGCCGATTCTGAGACCGGCGATTCCCCAGAAATGGCCGATTCGACGTCGATGTCCTCGGCAGAGCCCGCAATGCTGACCCGCGAGGGCCCCAACGGCGAGTTCGACCTGGTGAATGGCAACGCCATGCATGGGATATTGATTCCCCGCCTCGGTCCTTGGGCCAGCTCAGAGGTGTCCCCCGCGTTCAACGACGCCTCGGTGGTGTTCCGCTACACGGTACAGATGTACAGCGCGGCATTCGATGCGGTTGCGCCTTACGACGAGACCGCCGTGGGCATCTACTCCCGAATAGCGCGACGACCCGCTTCTGAGTCAGACGACAATCTGCTGCCCAACACCGCGGTAATGCACTCCATGTACCGCCTGATGCTGGATTTCGCCCCCCATCGGGCGGAGGAATGGCGCGCCATGCTCTCCGATCACGGGCTAGACCCTGACGACGATTCTGGAATGGACTGGCCCTGCGACAGCAGCGATCGCGCTGATGCCACTGCGGCGGCGATCGGCAACTTGGCGGCCCGCTGCACCCTAGACGCCCGCCGCGGCGATGGGTTCAACCAGTTTGGCGACATCAACGGCATGGCATGGCGAGACACCACCGGTTATGCGCCGGTCAACTCTCCCCAGGAGCTGAGCGATGCGTCGCGCTGGCAGCCCCTAATCGTGCCCCACACCGATGGCGTATTCAGATCGCAGGTGTTCGTGACTCCCCAGTGGGCCAACGTGGAGCCTTTCTCCGGCTTCAACCCCAGGGACTACCGGGTTGCGCCGCCCACAGAGAGCGATCACACCGACGCTGAGGCGTATCGGGCGCAGGCCCAAGAGGTGTTGGACGAGTCGGCGGGCCTTGACGATTACAAGAAGGAAATCGTCATGTTCTTCGACAACAAGCTGCGAGGGTCGCAGATCCTTCCCGACGTGAAGCACATAGTGGACATCGTGGACTTCATTCAGGTCTCCTTCTTGGTCGAGATGGCCTCCCACGATGTGGGCGTGGTGGTCTGGCAGGAGAAGCAGCGCTTCGACGCAGTGCGGCCTGTCACCGCAATCCACCTCCTGTTCGGTGACGAGAACGTCGATGCGTGGGGCGGTCCAGGCAAGGGCACCGTAAGCATGCCCGGCAGCTCTTGGCGAAGCTTTGCCGGCACCGCCGACCATCCCGAGTACCCGTCGGCCACCACCTCATTCTGCGGTGCCTACGCACAGGCATTGCGAAGGTACGCCGACGTCGAAGACGCCACTGGCGGATACCGGGGTATCCGGGCCGCCGGGTCGAACCCCATCGAGCGGGGCATCACCCCGGCCGAAGACGTCGAGATCAACTTCGAGACCTGGAGCGAATACGAGGAGGCCTGTGAGAACAGCCGAGTCTGGGGTGGAGTTCACTTCTGGCCATCGGTAGAGGTAGCGACGCCACTGGGCAACGAGATCGGCGACTTGGCCTACGATTACTGGGCCACGCTCATGGACGGCACGGCGCCTCTGCGTGAGCCGGCGATGCCGCTTCCGGCCGACCCCATGCTCGAAGAGCCCCACTGGACCGGTCGATAGAAGCCCAAAGGAGCAATTCATGGACGACCTGACCGCAAAAGTCCACAACATCGTGGCCGAGTCGCTCGACATCGAGGTGGACGAGGTGAGCGACGACTCGCTTCTGTACGACGATCTCGATGCCGACTCGCTCGACATCCTCGACATGAACTACCAGGTTCGCAAGGCGTTCGGAGTCGAGATGGCCGTTGCCCACATCCAGCGACACTTCGAGGAAGCCGGCATCCGGTGGCTCGACGAGAACGGCGGGGTCACCGAGGAGGGCCTTGCGGTGCTGAACGATTTCATGCCCGAGTTGGACGACGGCCGCATATCGGCCGGTGATCGGGTGGAGAACGTCTTCGTGGTGCTCAAGGTGGGCGATCTCGTAGCCCTGCTCCAGCGAGCGCTGGACGAGAATGGCTAGGGCACTGATCACCGGCCTGGGCGCGGTGTGCCCGGTGGGCTGGGGAATAGAGGAGTGCTGGCCAGCCGTTGTGGCGGGCCGATCGGGCACCGCCCGGCTGGAGATCGTCGAAGTGGGAGAAAACGACTGCAAGGTGGCGGGGCAGGTTCCCGCCCGCGACGGCGCCGGTTATGAGTCGTCGCCTCTGCGGCTGTTGGATTTCTACCGCTTCGCCGAAGCGGAGGCCCTCGAGCAGGCTGGACTGGAGCGGGACCGAGTTGTGGCTGACCCGCGGGCCAGGGCGGCGGTGGCCAGCCATGGTTTCGCCTGGAAGATCGACGAGTTCACGGCCGCATGCCGGGGTGAGACGGTGAGCGGAACCGACCTCTCGGGCTATGTGCGACGCCCCCAGGAGGCCGCCCACGAGGGCATTGGCGCTGACTTCGGCGACCGATATTCGGGCGTCACCACCGCCTGCTCGGCAGGCGGCGTGTCGGTGCTGGAAGCGGGCGAGATGGTGCGTTCCGGTTTGGCCGACATCGTGATAACCGGCGGCGTCGACGCCAACATAAACGAGGTCATCGTGGCCATCCATTCGCGGATGGGCGTGTTGACCAGGCACAACTCCACCCCGGAGACCGCCTCGAGGCCTTTCGACGTCACCCACGCCGGTTTCGTGATAGCCGAGGGTGCTGGGGTGATGGTGGTGGAGTCGGAGCGCAGCGCAGAAGCCCGCGGCGCCAAGCCCATTGCCGAGCTGGCCGGGTGGGGCACGGCGGTGTCGACCGGTCATCTCACGGCGGGCTCCGAGGGCGGCGAGATACAGGCCCTAGCCATGCAGAGAGCGTTAGACAGAGCGGGCGCTGCGGTTGATGAGGTGGATTACATAAACATGCACGGAACTTCCACCGAGGACAATGATCTGTCGGAGAGCGAGGGCGTGCGGAGGGTGTTCGGCGACGTGGCGCCTCCCGTGAGCTCCACAAAGGGGGTTACCGGGCATCTCCTCGGAGGTGCCGGCGCACTTGAGGCGGTGTTCGGCGCGATGGCCATCCACACCTCGACGCTTCCCCCCACCGCAAACCTCAACGAGGTTGATCCCCGGTGCAGCCTCGACGACTACATCGCCGACGGGGCCAGGCACGTCACTTGCCGGGGTGTGCTCTCCAACTCGTTCGGGCTGGCGGGCTCGAACGCCTCGCTGTTCTTGAGGCAGCCATGAGAGCCCTGGTTTCGACCTCGGCCAAGATCGGCTTCGGTACGCCTTTCGAGCTGAACCAGCGGGAGTTGGTTCCTTTCCGCCACGACCGGCGTTGCGTGGCAGATTTTGAACTGCTCACGTTGGCTTGCTTCAAGGAGTTGCTGGGCGATGGCGAAGAGGTGTCTGGGCGCGGCTGCGGTTTGTACTTCGCCGGGGCCAAGGACACCTTGCAGCTTGACATTGATTTTGCCGAAGAACTGGCCGAGAAGAGCGATCGGATTGCCGCGCTGACCGCCATGGCGGAAGGTCTGAACCCGCTGCTGCCGCTGCACAAGCTCTACAACATCGGGTTGTATCTGGCGGCCAAGGAAGGAATCGACTGCTGGCGGCATTGCCAGTACACCAACCACGACTACGCCGATCACAGTGCGGTGGCCGCCGCGGTGCGAGACGTGTGCACAGGCGCGGTTGAAGTGGGCTTTGCCGTCTTTGCCCAAGCCTCGGGCGGGTTCGAGCTGCCGTCGGAGTCGGTGGGCGCGGTCGGGGTTCGCGTGGTGCCCGGAGAAACAGGGGCCGATCCAGTGGAGCTGTTGGGACGCCCGCAGTCTGGGCTGCTGCTGGAGTTGGAGCGACTTCACTCCGCAGCGGGAGGGGCTGATTTGGTCGTTGAACTTCCCGACGGCGCTTCTTAACATGGTACGGCCTTGAGCGGATAGGTCAGTGCTGTGACGACCGAAGCGCCGAGGCCGACGGGGGTAATTCTCGGGGCGACAGGGGCCATAGGGGTGGCGGTATGCCAAGCGATGGCGCCGGACTGGAATTTGGTCGGCGTCAGCCGACGCGGCTTGTCGAAAGAACTGCTCGACATCGGAGTGGCAGAACTGCGGGTGGATATCACCACGCCTGATGCCGGTGATGAGGTGGTGGCCTGGCTGGACGACGCCGGTTTGGGCTGCGACGCGCTGGTGGCCACCTCGGGCATCCATGAGGTGGCGCTGTTGATCGAGTACCAGATGGAGTCGGTTGAGCGGATGCTCTCCGTGAACTTCCTCGGGCCATTGGCCGTGACGCGGGCGTTGTTGCCCGGGATGTTGGCCCGGCGGCGGGGGTCGATCGTGTGGGTGAGCTCGGTGCGGGGAGAACTCGGTGATCCAGGGCAGGTTGCCTACGCGGCGACCAAGGGAGCGATGAACTCAGCCGTGTACTCCTTGGCGCGCGAGGTGGGGCGGCGCAATGTCCGGGCCAATATCGTGGCGCCCGGTGTGGTCAAGTCTCCGATGACCGAAGTGCTGGCCCAGAGCTGGCAGGAATCACTCAAAGAGCGCAATCCCCTCGGCCGCATGGCGGACCCCGAGGAGGTGGCCGCAGTCATAAGCTGGCTGGCAGGGCCGGACAGCTCCTATGTGACCGGCACAATTGTCAACGTGGACTGCGGAGAGTCGGCGGCGGTGCTCAAAGAGCCGGCTGTATAACGAGCCAATTCGCCGCGAGCTGCACTCCGGTGTTGCTCGCGGCGGGGGGTTAAGCGGTCAGGCCGATTATTGCCACGGACAGATTCTCGCTCTAGATGGGTTAATGGCATCCACTGCAATAAATGACAAGGGGATATAGTGCGGCGGTGGACAAGTGGAGGGTGCCGGAGCCGGGTGGGATCGTGGATGCGGTCATGGCTGACGGAACCGCAATCACCGTGCGCAGGCACGGCAACCCCGACGGGCCGCGGCTGGTGCTGAGCCACGGATGCGGGCTGGCCGCCGACCTCTACTATCCGTACTGGTCGCGACTGACCGACCGTTTCGATGTCTGTATTTTCGACTTGCGGAGCCACGGTTGGAACCCCGCTAGCCCTATCGGCAGCTATAACGTCCCGACCCTGGTCGACGATAGCCAGGCCGTCATCGAGGCCATTTCATGCCACTGGGGGCCGAGGCCGTGCATTGGGGTGTTCCACTCTGTGTCCACCGTCATCGCGCTGACGCACCAGTACCGGAAGCCGGACTTCACCAGCTTGGTGCTGTTCGACCCGGCCTTCGAGCTGCCCGGAGACGGCAGCAAGCACTTGGACGAGGTGTGCCAGCGCCAGGCGAGGCGGGCTCGGCGCCGAAAGAACCATTTCGAGTCGCGCCACGAACTTGCCGAGATGCTGGGTCAGGCGCCGGCCTACTCTCGCATTTCGCCGAATACGCTGTCGCTGCTGTCGGAAGCCACGCTCCGGCCCGCGGAAGGCGGCGGATACGAGCTTCGCTGCCCCCCCGAGCACGAGGCCCAGCTCTACGAGTGGTATTTCGGCTTTGCCATGCAGGTGACCTACCTTTTGGACAGCTTCGACATCCCCCTAAAGGCCATAGGTGCCGACCCGACGGTTCAATACTCATTCCTGCCTGGCTTGGACCTGGGCGTATTGGCCAGATTCGACTACGACTTCATACCCGAGAAAACACATTTTCTCCAGCTTGAGGCCCCCGAGGAGTGCGCCGACCTGACGGTTGAGTTCCTCGAGCGCCGCGGACTGGCCTGAGGAGCACCACCATGGGCGAATTCACCGGAAAGCAGAATGAGTGACTACTATAGAAGAACATGATTGGCATTCAGGGTGCAAAAGTGTTTTCGGGTCGAGGCGATTCTGACTGACTTGTTATGACTAGAGAGTCCAAGCCCGCAAGCGGTACTTCAAAGAGCCACCCTGGCGGTGGCCCGCGCGTTGCTAGGAGCGTTTTCCGATTTGGCAAAGGCTCCCCACAAGACGGGTACTTGGGCCAGTTCTTCGGTGCCCATTTTGCCGAGTTGTATCTGATCTTCCGCGTGGGCTTCGCGGTCATGACCGCGATGCACGGCATCCAGAAGACCTTTCTGCTTTGGAACTTTCCCTCGGAGCAGGATTTGGACCCCTTGGTGGACATTGCCGGCTATGTCGAGTTGATCGCCGCAGTCATGATCGGCGTAGGCGTACTTACCCGGCTAGCGGCCGGGGCCATGATGTGCGTGACCGCGTCGGCCTTTTTCGTAATTCACCTGGAGCGGGGGCTTTGGCCCCATTACTGGAACCCGGATCATGGCTTCGACACTCTCCACCACGGTGGAGAGGTGGTGATAATGCACTTCTTGGGGGCGTGGGTCATTGGGATTCTCGGAAGCGGCAAGCGGGGGCTAGAGCGTCGTATAACGGGCAAGGAGCTCCTGTGAATCGCGCGTCCCGTCAGCTCGGCGGTTGAATGCCAGCCGCTAGTCCCAGAGGCGGCGGGCTCGGTGGGCGAGGTCGGCGTGGGCGGCGGTGAGGTCGCAGCCCAGGAGGTGGCCGTCTTGGACGACGGGGTTGCCGCCGACGTAGAGGTGGCGGACCCGGCGATCGGGGCCTAATACGAGTCCGGCCAGTGGGTCGACCACGTCGGCGATGTCGTCGCCGGGCCAAACGGCCAGGTCGGCAACCATGCCGGGCTCGATCCGGCCCAGCCGGTCGGACACTCCCAGGCAGGTCGCCCCGCCCGAGGTGCCCAGGCGGATGGCGTCGGCGGGCATGAAGGCGCTGGGGTCCTTGGCCCGCAGGCGGGCGGCATACAGCGATTGGCGCAGCTCGGGGAACAGGCCGCCCACCTCATTGGAGGCCACGCCGTCGACACCCAGCCCCACCGGCACTCCGGCGGCTTCCAGGTCGGTAACCCGGCAGGTGCCGGCGGCCAAACGGGCGTTGGACGAGGGGCAATGGGCCACTCCCACCCTGGCTGAGCCCAGCCGGGCGACCTCTTCGTCGTTGATCCAAATTCCGTGGGCCAGCCACACGTCGTCGCCCACCCAGCCCCAGTCGTCGAGCTGCTCCACCGGCCGGCGGCCGAAGCGCTCCAGGCAGTGCTCCTGCTCGTCGATGGTCTCGCACAGGTGAGTGTGGAGCCGCAGGCCGTGTTGTCGGGCCAGTGCGGCCGAAGCCTCCATCAGCTCAGAGCTGACTGAGAACGGGCTGCACGGCGCCACCACCACATGCACCATATTCCCGTCGTGGTGTTGGGCGATCACCCGCTCGGTGGAGGCCATGATGGAGTCCAGGTCTTCCACAACGTGGTCGGGGGGCAGGCCGCCCTGGGATTCCCCCAGGTCCATCGAGCCCCGGCTGAGGTGCAGGCGGATGCCCACCGTGGCGGCGACCTCGACGATGGCGTCGAACACTGCATCGTCGCCGTGGGGCACCAGATAGTGGTGGTCGGACGCGGAGGTGCAGCCGGTGACGGCCAGCTCACCCAGACCGACCAGAGCAGCGGCGGCCACGTCGTCCACCGTCAGCCGTCCCCACACCGGATACAGCTCCACCAGCCAGCCAAACAGGTCGCACCCCACCGCCCGACCTCGGGTCATCCACTGGTACAGGTGATGATGGGTGTTGAACAGACCGGCGGTGACGATGTCGCCGTCCACGTTGGCAGTGATATCGCCGGGCAGGGGCTCGATGGCTCCGACTTCGGCGATCAGACCGTCGGCGATGGCGATGTCGCCGGGCCAGCGAGCCCCCCGCAGCACCGTGCGTGCGGTCATCGCTGGGCTCCGGTGAACAACACCGCCGGCTTGGCCTCGGCGGGCGGATCGTCGCACAGCAGACCGGCCAGCCCGGCCGACCCAGTGGGGCTGACGTTGATTCCGGTAGCCGATCGGCCCACCTCGCAGGCTTCGGCCACCGCCGGTTCGGGCACCACCACCGGGTGGCCGCCGGTGGCTGCCATGGCCTCGGTGACCGCGGCCCAGTCGTAGGTCTCGTCATCGAGGATCCCGGTGGCCGCAGAGAATGGAGTCGGCGTCCACGGCCACATGACGGATGCCCGCTGCCGCCGGGCCTCGTCCAGCCCACCCAGTTCGGCGGTTCTGTCCCACGCCCGGGCCAGCGGAGCGCAACCCTCGGTCTGCACGGCAATAAGAGATGCGGAAGATCCGGCAATAGACAACCCCTGGGCTACCGACGCGGCCAGCGCCCCCCCGCCCACTTGGATGTACACCCGGTCAATGTCTGGAGCCTGTTCCGCCAGCTCATACCCCAGCGTTCGGCCCCCGTCGATGGTGTAACCGTTGTCCGGCCCCTGACAGCCGAAGGGAACCGCGCCAGCGCGGACCGCCTCCCTAAAGCGGAGATAGGAAGGGTCGCCCTCCTCCCCGTCGACACGAGGGCAGAACTCCACCGTCGCGTCCAGCTCCCGCAGCCGGGCCACCACCGCGGCTTCAGCAACCTCGGGCACATAAACGGTGAGTGGCCAACGCTCAGCGGCAGCCACCACCGCCGCCGCCACCGCGGCGTTGCCACACGAGGCAATAGCCAGCGGAGGCCGGTCAGCATCAGCACCAGCCCGACGCTCCCGCACCAGCAAATGCAGCATCAGCCCAAACGTATGCCGAGCCTTGTGCGACCCCGACACGTTGTTTGTCTCGTCCTTGATGGTGATGCTCCGCCCGCCGATCAGAGCCTCCGAATAGGGAGTTATCTCAAACCCGTGGCCGTCTACTCCAGCCACCGCGGCATCAAGCTTGCCCACCCGATCCACAAACCAGCCATCATCCACGGCCTCAACCCGCGACCGCAGCATCCGCCGATAGCGCACAAACGGCTGCTGGCTGCTCTCGTCCACCGACCACTCCGGCATAGGCAGGCTCAGAACGTGGTCGGAGGCGTCTTCGCCTCGCTGGGAACAAGACCAGCCGTCGTAGGCCGCTGCGGCCCCACATGTGCAGGCCAAGCCCTGGTTCGTCACTGGGCGACGCGGGCGTTGAAGTCGGCGATCAGCTCGTCCCACACCGGCACCAGATCGCGAAGGGCCAGCCAGAACGACTGATCCCGCCGGGCGTCGAAGTGGGCCAGATCCACCCCCTGTTGCTCCACCCAGGTGAAGTACCCCAGGTTGAACACCCGATCTCGGTCGCGGTCGCTGAGCTTCAGCAGGTGGTCGGTGTCCACGCCGTTGAGCCAGCGGTCGGCTACCGCAGTGGCCTCGGCGGCGCCGAAATCGCCGCCGAACACGGAGGCGATGGTCTTGGCCCGCTCCGAGCCGTACAGAGCGGCCCCGTCGGTGGCCACCGTCACCATCACGTCGTCGGGGCCGCAGCCCAGCGCCCGGGCCAGCTTGGCCGAGGCCAGCAGGTTGCAGATGGACGACAGTCCCAAGTCGTCGAGGTGGTCGATCACGTCGTCGCCCACCCCCCGTTGAGACAGAAGCGCCCGCCCCTCCGGTGTTGAGAACAGCACCCCCAGCTCATCGGTGGCCTGATCCGACACCGCCACCACCACATCGGTGTTGGTCACGTTGTGGATCAGCGGGACGTGCTTGTCGCCGATGCCCTGGATGTTGTGCTCGCCGTAGCCGTTGTACAGCAGCGTGGGGCATTCCAGCGCCTCCACCACCGCGATGGCCGACCCGTGGCGCTCCTTGAGGGGGTCGCCTGCCCCCAGCGTCCCGGCCGAGCCCGAGGCGGCGGTGAATCCGGCCAGCCGGGCCGCCGGGTGTCCTGCGGTGTAGTGCTCGAGCACCCGCTCCACTGCGGCCGCGGTGGCGGTCACATGGCCCAGGTGGTTGCCGTACTCGCAGAACTGGTTGAGGATTACGTTGGCCTCGTCGGCAGCCAACGCGGCGCAGGCGTCGTAGATCTCCTTCACGTTGCTCTCCGAGCCGGGGGTGCGGATCACGTCGGAGGGGTCCGACGTCCACCGGTCAAGCCATTCGAAGCGCTCGGCCGACATCCCCTCGGGCAGCACGGCTACCCCCCGGCAGCCCATGATTGTGGAGATGGCGATGCCGCCCCGGGCGTAGTTGCCGGTAGACGGCCACACCGCCCGGTTCTCGGTGGGGTCGAACTGCCCCGTGACCAGCCGGGGGGCCAAACAGGAGTAGGCGGCCAGCACCTTGTGGGCGCCGATCATCGGGAACCGGTTGCCCAGTAGCATAATTATGGGCGACTCCACCCCCGACAGCGCCGGGGGGATCACCACATGCTCGGGCACCGAGGCCCGCCCAGCCCGCGATGCATCGTTGAACCAGTTGACCCGCCACAGGTTGGCGGCGTCGGCCGCGTCGGGACCGACCCCGGCAAACCCGCCATCAGCCGCGGGGGGGTCGGCTAGCTCAGCGAAGGTGGGCAGTCGGATCCCCACCTGGCGGCACCGTTCGACCGCCCGGTCGCGAACAGTGGCGTTGACCACCTCGGTTTCGAGGCCGAAGCCCTCGGGGATGCTGGAAAAAGCAGTCACGGCAAAACCTGTCGAATCGGAGTTGTATGGGAACGATGCCAAGAACCTGGCACTTGCGTCAGAGTTACAGGCTACTCTCTATGGGTTGGCTTATAGAGCCGTTCCAAGGAGGGAAACATGGCTAGGAAGTTCTTGCTGAAGCTGCTGGTGGCTGTGACGGCGTTGACGTTGGTCGCAGTGGGTTGCGGCAACGACGACGACGCTGCTCCAGAGCCAGCACCCACTCAGGCGCCCACCGAGGCACCAGCCCCAGAACCCACAGAGGCGCCTGAGCCTGAGCCCACCGAGGCCCCCATGGATGACGAGGTTGTCGCCGCGTTCGTGTATGTCGGACCCGTGGGCGATGCGGGCTGGACATGGGCCCATGACCAGGGCCGTCGTCTTGCCGAGCAGCAGACCGGGGCCACCACCCTGTTCGTGGAGAACATCCCCGAGGTCGCTGAAGACTTCAGGGCGGTGGTAGTCGACTTCATCGAGAACGAGGGGGCCGACGTCGTATTCGCCACCTCGTTCGGCTACATGGACCCGATGGAGGAGTTGGCCGGCGAGTACCCCGACGTGGTGTTCGAGCACGCCAGCGGGTTCAAGATGAACGACACCAACTTCGGCAACTTCTTCGGCCGCATGTACCAGCCCCGCTATCTGTCGGGGATGGCTGCCGGCGCCATGACCGAGGCCGACCAGATCGGCTATGTGGCCGCGTTCCCGATTCCCGAGGTGCTGCGAGGCATCAACGCCTTCACCCTGGGTGCGCAGCGCACTAACCCCGATGTGGAAGTTCACGTCAACTGGACCTTCACCTGGTTCGACCCGGCTATCGAGGGCGATGCCGCCACCGCGCTATTGGAGGCCGGTGCCGACGTGATTGCCATGCACCAGGACTCCACCGCGCCTGGTCTGGCCGCTCAGGAGGCAGGGGCCCGCTGGGTGTCGTACAACTCCGATATGAGCGCCTTCGCACCC
Organism: Candidatus Poriferisocius sp.; assembly: GCF_965208475.1. Classification (GTDB taxonomy): domain Bacteria; phylum Actinomycetota; class Acidimicrobiia; order Acidimicrobiales; family Bin134; genus Poriferisocius. The sequence goes on from NZ_OZ242338.1 coordinate 3,585,117, forward strand.
GATGCCTTCATCACTGCACCGGTGTGGAACTGGGGTCCGTACTACGCCCGCATCATTGAAGCCGTGCGCGACGGCAGCTATGTCCCGGGGGCCTACTGGGGCGGCATGGACGACGAGATTGTCACCCTGGCGCCCGCGGCCGACGATGTGCCCGACGAGGTGATAGCCGAAGTTCTCGAGGTGTGGGACGAGATCGTCGCAGGCACATGGGACGTGTTCACTGGTGAGATCCGCGATCAGGACGGCAACGTTGTGGTGGCCGAAGGCGAGACCATGGACGACGGCGCCATGCTGGGCATGTCCTTCTTCGTCGAAGGTGTCGTCGGCGACGCCGACCCGTCTTGATCTGAGCCGGGGACTTCCCGTAATTGGAAGTGGCATCTGCCGATGCCGATCATGCGGTCTGGCTCCGGGGAATTGAGAAGCAGTTCCCCGGAGTGATCGCCTGTGCCGGGGCCGACCTGAAGGTCCGCCCCGGCACTATTCACGCGCTCCTGGGCGAAAACGGTGCCGGCAAGACCACTATGGCCAACGTGCTGGCCGGTGTGTACCGGCCAGAAGGCGGTGAGGTGTGGGTTAGCGGCAAGCGCCAAGCCTTCCGATCTCCCGCCGACGCCATCGCCGCCGGCGTGGGCATGGTCTACCAAGAGTTCCGACTGGTTCCCACCCTGACCGTGGCCGAGAACATCGTGCTGGGTGCCGCGCCCCGGCTGCTGAGGGAATCCGAGACCGAGGAGCGGGTGGCAGAGCTGTCGGCGACCTACGGTTTGGCCGCCGACCCCACCCGCCCGGTGTGGCAGCTCTCTATGGGCGAGCGCCAGCGGGTGGAGATCCTCAAAGCCCTGTGGCGCAATGCCTCGGTCCTGGTCATGGATGAGCCCACCGCGGTGCTGACCCCCGGTGAGGCCGCCGAGTTGGGGGCCACGCTGCGGGCCATGGCCGAAGAGGGCCGCTCGGTCATCTACATCAGCCACAAGCTGGACCAGGTGGTGGCCTTCTGCGATGAGGCCACCGTGTTGCGCCGAGGCAAAACCGTGGCCACAGTGGAAGATTTGGACGACGTGGACTTGGCGCAATTGGCCGAGCTGATGGTGGGGTCGTCAGAAAGCGGATTTGTGGATCGCCCTCTCACCGCCGAGACCGGTCCCGAGGTGTTGCGCCTGCAAGGAATCAGCGCTCAGAACGATCGAGGACTGCCCGCGCTGACCGACATTGAATTGACCGTTCACTCCGGTGAGATCGTGGGCATTGTCGGAGTGTCGGGCAACGGCCAGAAGGAGCTGGCCGAGGTCATCACCGGACTGCGCACGCCCACTGAGGGTCGGGTCACGGTCAAGTCTCGGGACGTCACCGCAGCGTCGCCCGCTGATCGCTATCGCTTGGGTCTGGCCTATGTGCCCGAAGACCGCCTCGGAGTGGGGTTGGCCCCCAAGATGTCGGTGGTGGACAACTCGGTGGTGCGCTCGTATAGATATCAGCGAAGGGGCATGTTCTTGTCGATGTCGAAGTGCATCGAGTTCTGCCAGGGCTTGGTCGAGAGGTTTGCGGTGCGGGTGGGCCGGCTGAACGATCCTATAGCCGGCCTGTCGGGAGGGAATCTTCAGCGGCTGCTGCTGGGCCGGGAGTTGGCCGAGCAGCCCTCGGTGTTGGTGGCAGCCCAGCCTTCTCGGGGCTTGGACGTGCAGGGGGTGGCCGCCATCCAGGGCCATCTGGTGGAACAGCAGGCCGACGGCGTGGGGGTGCTTTTGATCTCTGAGGATCTCGACGAGCTGCTGGCCCTGTCCGACCGACTGCTTGTGATGTTTGAAGGCCGGATAGTGGGGGAGTACGGCCCCGACGTGACCCCGAGAACGATCCTGGGCGCGGCCATGGCCGGGAGGCCTCCCGCGTGATCCGCCCAGTTCTTGTCCGACGCGACCGGGTGGTGCCCGCCACTCAGGCGGTGGGCTTTTTTGTCGGCATCGTGGTGGCGCTGATCTTGGGTGCGATCTTGCTATTGGTGTCCGACCACAGCCCGGCCGAGGTGTACGAGCGGATGTTCGACTCCGCGCTCAGGGGAACCGATTCGCTGTCCCGCACTTTGGAGCGGGCCACGCCGCTGGCCCTAGCCGGCTTGTCGGTGGCGGTAGCGGGATCGATGGGGCTGTGGAACATCGGGGCTGAGGGTCAGATGATGGCCGGCGCTACCGTCGCCACCGGAGTGGCCATGTTGGCCGACGGGCTCTCGGGTCCGCTTCTCATAGCGGTGATGATGGCGTCGGGCATTGCCGGGGGGATGGTGCTGATGATCGGCCCGGCCCTGGCCCGATCCCATCTTCGGGTGAGCGAGATCATTACCACCCTGATGCTGGTGTATGTGGCTATCCGGGTGGTGGAGTGGCTGGAGACCGGCCCGTGGAAGGATCCCGAGTCATTCGGCTTCGCGGTCATAGAGCCGGTACCCGAGCAGGCTTCGTTGCCTGGTTTATTCGGCCGGGCCAACATCGGGGTGCTGATCGCTCTGGGACTTCTCATCGTCTTCTCGCTGGCCGTGTCCCGCACGGCGTGGGGCTATGAGCTGCGCCTAGCCGGGTCGTCGCCCGACACCGCCCGCTACGCCGGAATCTCCATGCGGCGCAAAGTGCTGACGGCGCTGCTGCTGTCGGGGGGAATAGCCGGCCTGGCCGGGGCAGTGCAGCTCACAGGATCGGCCACTCGCCTCGAATCAGGCTTGTCCAATGGCTACGGATTCGCCGGGATCATCGTGGCCGCGCTGGCCCTCATGCGCCCCTCGGGGGTGGCGGTGGTGGCCTTTGTGTTCGGGGCGGTGCAAGTGGGGGGCCAGAGCATCCAGACCTTGGGAGTCAGCTCGGCCATCTCCGACATCTTGCAGGCCATGATCCTGTTCGGGGCTCTGGTGGCGGTGGTGTTCTTCAACTACCGGATTCGCTGGGTCGGTTTTTCCGGCGATTCAGCGGACGACCACCACGAAGAGCCCGATCTCGCTGAGGAAGTTGCCTGATGTCTGAAGCGGCAATAGTCGGCCTGTTCGTGGCCACCGTGCAGTTCGGCACGCTGGTGTTCTTGGCCGCGCTGGGAGAGCTGATCGCCGAGCGGGCTGGTGTGCTCAACCTCGGGGTCGAGGGGATGATGACCATGGGTGCGGTGAGCGGGTTCATGGTCGGGTTGGAAACCGGGAGTCCATGGGCCGCATTCTTCGCCGCGGCCGCAGTCGGCGGGCTGGTGGGCGGATTCCACGCCCTGGTGAGCGTGGTGTTGGGGGCTGATCAAGTGGTTTCGGGATTGGCCCTCACCATTGGCGGGCTGGGGCTGGCCGCCTATGTGGGCCGCAACGTGGTGGGTGAGCGTCCCGAGACCCAGTTCACCGATCTGGGGATAGCCGGGCTGGCCGACATTCGCTGGTTCGGCGACATCTTTTTCAACCAGCCGCCGGTGGTCTACCTGACGGTGCTATTGGGGCTGGCTGTTTGGTTCGTGCTGTCGCGCACCCGGTTGGGTTTGGCCCTGCGGGCAGTGGGCGAATCAGCGCCCACCACTGATACCGCCGGCCATTCGGTGGTGGCGCTGCGGTCGGCCGCGGTCATGGCCGGCGGGGCATTCGCCGGAGCGGCCGGAGCGTTCCTGTCGCTGTACATGGCACCCGGGTGGACCGAGGGAATGGTGGCCGGACGGGGGTGGATAGCGGTGGCCCTGGTGATATTCGGGGCGTGGCGACCAGGGCGGCTTGCCCTGGGTGCCCTGCTGTTCGGCTTCACTCTGGCCCTTCAACCCCGATTGCAGACCTTCGATCTCGAGATCTTGGGAGTGGATGTCAGCAGCATCTCGCCGGCGCTCTTGGGCATCTTGCCCTTCGTGCTCACCGTGACGGTACTGGTGATCATCAGCTGGCGCTACCGGCACCGCCCGTCGGTGGCGCCCGCCGCCTTGGGCATCGCCTACCGCCGAGAAGAGCGCTGAGTCAGTTGCCGCCCGCGGGGAGTAGGGTTCCCCGATGGCCGTGAACACCAAGCCGTTTTCGGCGCGCTCGTTCTGGCCTTACTTCATGGTCACCGGGGCCTTGTCGATGGGCTATGGCTCATTGTTCACTCTGCTGGCTGAATTTCGGGAAAAGTTTGGGTTCAGCGAGACCGAACTGGGCTTCATAACTGCCGTTGGCTTCTTTGCCGGGGTCATGGCCCAGGTTGGCCTGGCTCGATTCGCTGATCAGGGCTATGTCTGGCTTCTCGTGCATGGCGGCGTGATCGTGGCCATTGTGTCAATGCTCAGCATGGCTGCGGCCGACGAGATTTGGCAGTTCACTGCCGCTCGGTTCTTCCTCGGGGCCGGTACGGGGGCCACGGGTCCCGCCATTCGCCGCATTCTCATCACCCGAGATCCCGCCAACATGGGCCAAAACCTGGGCACTATGGGGGCCTTTGACATAAGCGGCTTCGTGCTAGGACCGGTGGTGGCCGGGGTGTTGGCCGAGTTCATCAACCTGCGAGCCCCATTTTTGTTTATGGCTGGTCTCTACACGGTGGTCTACCTCTGGATCTTCCGGCTGGACCTATCCGCGGGAGAGGCGGCTACTGCCAAGGTTCGGATTTGGAGCCTGTTCCGCATCCGACCCTTGCAATCTGGGATGCTCGCCGGAGCCGCATTTTTCACCACGATCGGCGTCTTCGAAACCTCATGGGCGGTGCTGCTCGACGACCTCGGGGCCAGCACCCTGGTCATCGCTATTTCCATCAGCCTGTTCGCAGTCCCGATGATTCCACTGGCCCCATTCGGGGGCAAGCTGGCCCAGAGGCGGGGACCTATGCGGGTGATGCCCTTCTCGATCCTGGGCGCGGTGGCCTGCATGTTCGTGTATGGCTATGTGGAATTTGTTTGGGTGCTCATTGCGGTGTCGGCCGCTCACGCAATGTTCGACGCATTCACCATGCCTGCCGGACAACTCGCAATTGCTCTTTCAGCACCAACGCAGCAGGCGGCTTCGGCACAAGGAATGTACGGGGCGTTGGGCTTGGTCATTGCTGGGCTTGCCGCACTGGCCACCGGGTGGGTGTATGACACCTGGGGTCCTGAGGCGTTATTCACTGGCTCGTCGTTAGTCATGGTGGTGGCGCTGGCCGGAGCGGTGGCGCTGGGGGGAGAGCTCAGGGGTCCGGCGGGGCGCTCCACCAGCGAGCCAGCTCCCGCTAGTTCCTAATCTGGCGCGTCTCCCAACAGAGCGGCGCCCACCACCTCGAACATCTCGTCGGTAACGTGGACGTGCTGGGCGGCGGCGTGGGCGTCTCGGAAGCACTGGTTGAGGGGGTGGCCTCGGTAGAGCACCGAGCCGCCGCCCCGGCGATAGGCCATCGACGCCACCTCCACGGCGATATCGGCGGCGTGGGTGGCAGCGGCACGAGCCCGTTGCACCAGTTCGTCTTCAATGGCCCGGCCTTCGGTGGCAGTGCTCCAGAACTCGTCCAACACTTCCAGTACCAGTGCTCGGGCAGCCCGCAGCTTGGTGTCGGCCTGCCCCAGGTCGCGCTGGAAGGCAGGCCGCTCATCGAGGGGGGCCGTGCTGTGCAGGCGGTTCTTGCCCGCAGCGGCGATGGCGATCTCATCCAAAGCCCGTCGGGCGATACCCAGGCTCACCCCGCAGTGGTCGGGGGTGATCAGCGCATACATGGGCAGTCCGTGGAGGATCCCGCCCCTGGGCGCAGGCGTCGACAAGTCGAACAACCGACTGTGGGGCACGAACACCTCATCGACGCTGTAGTCGTGGCTCTGGGTGTCTTCTAGGCCGCTGACTCGCCAGGTGTCGTGAACGGTCACCTGCTCCACCGGGATCACCGCCCACCGCGGCCCCGAGTCGGTGGCGCATCCGGCCACCACCCACGAGGCATTGGATATGCCGGAAGCGAATCCCCATCGCCCGGTGACCACCACGCCATCAGGGGCAGGCACTGCACGCCCCGACATGGGAAACGTGCCGGTGAACGGCGGCCAATCGGCCCCGCCGGTGGCGCTGGCCGCTACCTCGGCCATGCCCTCGGTGGGCAGGCGAGCGGCCGCGATAGCCGCGGAGGTAGTGGTGAATGTCTCATTCCAGCCGGCCGAGCCGTTTTTTCGACTGGCGGCTTCGGTGGCTAGGAACTGGCTTCGCAGGTCGGCCTCGATTCCGCCCAGCTCTTTGGGCAGCTTCAGTTTCAGCAGGCTCGGGCTCTCGGTGTTCATGCTGCTCTCAAGCCGATCCTGCCGGGCTTATCTGAACCGGCAGCCCAGACTGCCAGACCATGCCCGTAAGGGGATCGACATCGGCCTCGGCGGTGGTGAGGGCGCACACGTTGGGGTCGGCCCAGCCGTGGGGGATCGACACCGCTCCAGGGGCGATCTCGTCGCTGGTGCGGGCCGTGCCCACCAACTCTCCGTGGGCGCTAGTCACCTGTACCCGCTGGCCGTCGGCGATGCCGTGGTCGGGGTGGATCAGCACCTCGGGGCCTACGTCGCCCAGGTCGCGTAGCTGGCCGTTCATGGTCCGCATCTGGCGGCGGGGCAGCAATACCAGCGGCTCGGGGTGGTCAAGGTCGGCCAACTGCTCAACCAAAGGCTCGGGGGCCAGCCGCCAGCGATGGTCGGGCAACACCCGGTTGAGTACCCAGCCGTGAACCGGGGAGGCTTCGCCCACCAGACCTCGGCGGGCGGCCAGTACGGCGGCGGCGTCGCTGCGGCCCCGCTCGGCGATCAGCGCCAACAGGTCTTCGTCGGTGGCGGTGTCGGGGTCGATACCTCGGGGCAGCACGCTCACTCCCAGCCGACGGCCTAGATCGGCGAACGCCTGCCACATAAGCCGGCGGTCGGCACCGGGCGGGACCACCGCTGGGGTGTACTGGGTGGCTATGGCTGGCTGGTAGGCGTCGAGCATCCACGGAACATCGGCCCGCTCGAGTTGGCCGGCCACCGGGAGCAGGTGGGTGGCCAACTCGGTGGTGTCGGTCTCCACCACATCGGCCACGGCCAGCACATCGAGGGAGGCCAGCGCGGCTTGAGTGCGGTCCCGGTCGGGGAAGGCGATGAGCGGGTTGCCGCCCACCACCACCAGTGCCCGCACGTTGCCGGCCTCGATCTCGTCCACCAGCGCGGCGCACGGATATTCCCCAAACCGGCGGGGCAGCTCGGGGCGGCTGGCCGGCCCCGGCTCGGGGTGGCCGTCGGAGGGCTGCCAGCTCCGGGTGTCGAGCTGCATCAGGTAGCCGGGGTTGAACCACATCCCACCGGGTTGGTCATAGGAGCCGGTGATCACCGCGAGGGCCCACAGCAGCCACTCGGTCACGTTGGCGTGGCGGCCCATCGACACTCCGGTGCCCGACAGGATCGACAGCCGACCCGCGGTTCGGACTGCCGCCAAGAGGTCGAGCAGTTCGGCGGGGTCCAGACCAGTGCCAGCGGCCGTCCGGTCCAGGGTGAAAGGGGCCACCGCGGCGGTCAGCTCGTTTATCCCAGTCGCATGCTCGTCCAAGTAGTCCCAATCGGCCCCGTCGGCCAACAGCTCTCGCACCAGCCAGCCCAAGATCAGGTAGTCGGTGCTGGGCCGGGGGGCCAGATGGCGGTCGGCCAGTCGGGCGGTCTCGGTGCGGCGGGGGTCGATCACCCATACCGGGCCGCGTTCTTGCTGGGCCCGCAGTCGCCGAATGGGGTCGGCTAGGCCGTTGCCGTGGCCGTGGGATACCACCGGATTGGTGCCCACCAGAATCAGCAGCCGGGCGGCCTCCTGGTCCCACATGGGAGTGAGCCCCGACCAGCCCCCCATGAGCTCGGCCACCAGCGGGCGCATAGGGGTGTCGATGGTGGTGGCGGTGTACTTCTGGCGGGAGCCGATGGCACCGAGGAACCGCTCGGCGGCGCGGCGCCCGTTGGCGTCGTAGGCCGAGCCGCTGGCCAGGTACATGGCCACTGCGTCGGGCCCACACTCGCCGATGATGGCGGCCAGACGGTTGCCCAGGTCATCGAGGCATTGGTCCCAGCCGACGGCCCCACCATAAATATGGGGTTGGTCGAGCCGGCGGGGATGGTGGTGCCAGTCGGGAAGAGCTCGGCCCTTTGGGCAGGTGTAGCCCTGGGACAGGGGGTGGGCGTCGTCCCCCCTTACCTTGAGCACTTGGTCGCCGTCCACGGTGACGGCGATGCCGCACATGGCGGTGCAGATGCGGCAAAAGGAGTGGACCTCCTTAGCCACGTTCTTTGCTCCGATTAGGCAAGGCCCCGGCCATGATCGATGCTCCATCGGTTGGCAAGAGGAGCGTTGGAGCTGTCCCTGTCGGCTATTTCGGCCATGATGCCCTCCCGCTGGGCCATGCCCACCATGCTCTCCAGCCTTCCGGTGCAGGAGTGGGGTTGTTGGAGCATCCACACCATGCCCTCGGCGGCCACCGAGGTGTCGGCCCAGGTGGAGTGGTCGGCACCGGGGGCGTTCATCACGAACCCCTCGCTGGCCACCGCGGTGTCGATGCGGAAGCAGTTCACCGCAATTCCGTCCTCAGCAAGGATGGCCGCGCTGCTTACGGTCAGGTGCTCCAGGGCGGCCTTGGACATGCCGTAGGCCATCATCGGGGAAAAGAAGGCCAGCCCAGCCGCCGACGAGACGTTGATAATGCGCCCCTTGGCTTCCGCCAAGTAGGGGCGGCAGAGCCGAGTAGTCAGCAGTGGGGCAGTGGTATTGATGGCGAAGGTCAGCTCGTAGCGCTTGAGCTCGATGTCCATATCGCCGTCAAAAGACACCGCGGCGTTGTTCACCAGAGCGTCGATTCGGCCGAAGTGACTCACCACGGTTTCCACCATGGCCTCGATCTGGTCGGGTCGGGAGAGGTCGCAAGGTACGGCCAATCCATGGCCGCCAGCCTCGTCGACGGACGCGGCGGTCTCATCCACGGTGCCGGGCAGTTTGAACCGGGCCTCGTTGGTGGCTCGGGCCACGCAGGCCACTGAGGCCCCCAACTCGCCCAGCCGGATGGCCAGAGCCCGGCCCACCCCCCGACTGGCTCCGGTGACGATTACCACTTGGTCGGCGAAGGGTTGTTCTTGGCTCACCACGGCCTCACATCATCGTCCAGGCCCAAGAAGGGCACGCGTCCCGAGCAGATCACGATCTGGTGGCCGGCCAGTGGCTGTCCATTCACGGTGCCGACCGCCGGTGCCTCCCGGTGGCCGGGGACTCGAACCTCGCCAGATGGGAGCACCACGTTCTCGGGATGGGACAGATCGTAGGTGTCGGTCTCAGAGTAGAACTGCCCCCGGTACACGCCGAGGCCGCCACCGTCGTCCCAGCCCCAGTCGTAGCCGGTGCCGATCATGGCCCAGTCCCGGTGGATCTGGTTGGTCTCGATCTCGTAGACCTCCCCGGCAGAGTCGGTGAATTGCGACCGAACTTGACGCCAGCGGCGGGTGTCGTCCCAGAAGTCCACGTCGAACTCGGCGGCTACCACCTCGGTCTCGGTGCCGTCGGGCCGTCCGATCACCCCGTCCATGTAGTGCTGGCGGCCGTCGCCGGTGCAATGGACCTGCACATGGCCGCCGTAGTCGGCGCACGAGAACGGCAGCCAGTAGAACACCGAGCCATGCTGGGCCCGCACGTCGATGCCGTCCTCCCCGGTCACCGGCTCGGGCCCCGCGGTCTGGGGTCGCACTCCCCAAGAGTGGTCCCGCCCGCCCCACCAGCCGGCCACGGTGTATGAGGTGCCGTCCAAAGTGACCGAGCCGTCCATCCGGCCCACCTGGGTGTAGCGGCGGTAGTCCTGGGCGACCCGGCCCCGGACCCGGCTGAAGTGGTGATCCTCCTCTTTGGGGGGCAGGAAGCTGGTCCACGTCAGGTCCATGTCGATGGGGTGATCGTCGCCACTCGCGGTGAGGCGGACCTTCTCGAACGGCTCGATGATCTCGATGTCGAGCGGCCCTACGCCTACTCGATCGATGTCGGGGCGCAGCGCCCGGCTGAAGCGGAAGTTCCGCTGGCTGGTCCCTCCGCCGTCGCGGGGCACCTGGCAGGCCACAAAGCCGTCGAACGCGTTCATGTTCATGTACAGCCCCACCCCGATGATCATGGTCAGCGACCCGGCCGGGTCGTAACACGAGAACCAGTAGCGGTCGAAGAACCGGGGGTCGCTGGTTCCCACGTGGTCGAACGTGGTGGGGATCTGATGGCGCAGCGTCTCGTCGAGTCTGGTCAAAGGCACGGCGACATCCTATGGCTGGTCTAGCCGGGAAGCTCAGGCCACGGTGCCGCTGGCCCGCAACTCGGCGATCTGGCCGGTGGTGCGCCCCAACTCGGCCAGCACTTCGTCGGTGTGCTCGCCCAAGCTGGGGGCCAGGGTACGGGGTGACCACGGGGTGCCGTGGAAATCCACCGGGGTGGCCAGCATGGTGGTGCCGGAGGCCCCATCGGGTACATCCACCAGCGCGCCCGACGGGCCGGTCTGGGGGTCGGCCAGCAGGTCGTCGAGGGTGTTGACCGGGGCCCAGAACATGTCGGGCTCGGTGGCGAATATCTCGGCCCACTCCTCCAGGGGCCGGGCGGCGAACGCCTCGTCGAGCGCGGCGATCAGCTCCACGGCGTTTACGGCCCGGTCTCGGGCGGTGGCGAACCGCTCGTCGTCGATCCATTCGGGGTGGCCCACCGCCCGGGCCAGCGGCGGCCAATGGCGGTCGCCCTCTAGGCCCACAACCCAGAAGCGGCGGCCGTCGCCCGCGGTGTAGTTGTTGATGGCCGGGTTGCCCATCGCCTCCCGGGTGCCCACCGCCATGTTCAGGCCCCACATCAACAGGATGTTGAGGTCGAAGCCGATGGTGTACATGCCCTCCCGGAACAGCGATGTGGACACCATCTGGCCCTCGCCGGTGCGCTCTCGGTGGAACAGGGCCGCGCTGATGGCCGCCGCTCCGGCCAGGCCCACGTTGTGGTCGCCCATCCCGCCCCGTTGGAACGGCAGAGCGCCGCCGGGCGGGGTGAGCTGGGCGGCGATGCCCGAGCGGGCCCAGAAGGCGGCGATGTCATAGGCCGGACGGTCGGCGTCGGGCCCCTCGAGCCCGTAGCCGGTGATGGCGCAGTACACCAGCCCCGGATTGCGGGCAGCCAGCGACTCGTAGTCCAGTCCCAGCCGGTTGAGCGCGCTCAGTCGCAAGTTGGTGAGGAACACGTCGGCGCCGTCGATGATGTCGGCGGCGATGGCCTGCCCCTCGGGGCGGGCCAGATCAACCACCACGGAGCGCTTCGACCGGTTGTCCAGCTCGAACACCGGGTTGGTGGGCATATCCCCGCCCAGCATCCGCTGGAACGTGCGGGACGGATCGCCGGAGGGGGGCTCGATCTTGACCACATCGGCCCCCCAGTCGCTCAAGATCCCGCCTGCCGCGGGGCCGGCCACCCACACCCCCAGCTCGACAACCTTCACACCATCCATCGGACCTGCCATGCAACAGAGCATAGAAAGCGGACGGGTTCCAGGACGTACCGCTTGCCCCATGTGTCCAGGAAGAGCGTTGCTCGCCTTGAAATCAGGTAGCGAGGGCGAGGGGGATCATGGTGGCCCAATTGGTGACCACGAAGCCGACCAGCATGAAGGTGTGCTGGCGGTGGTGCTTGGCCAGAGCCGAGTCGATGTAAGCCCGTAGCTCGGCGAACCCGGCTCGGGTATCCGCCTTGTGCTCCGCCAACTCGCCCCGCAGAGTGGTTTCGAGGGTTTTGAGGTCGCTTTTGAGAGCCCCGAGGTCGCTTTTGGTGGCGAGTTGGTCGCGGCCTTCGGGAAGGATGCACTGCATGAGGGTTTCGGTGCGCTCCTCTCCGAGGACCTCAACGAGGCGGTTGATCAGTTCGGTGCGCTTGATTTCGGTGACCGGCATCGAATTGTCCTTCGCTTTGGCTGTTTGGGGAACCCTGTGTCCGGGGACGATGCCGGTTCCGACGGCGCACACCGACCATAGCGGCCGACAGGCCATTCGACAAGAGTTGTTTCGGCCAAGCCATAGACTGCGGCCATCAAGGTTCTGTTTGTCTGCACGGGGAACATCTGCCGTTCCCCTATGGCTGAGGCGCTTTTCGCCCACATGGCCCCTGGGGCTGAGGTCAGCTCGGCCGGGACCATGGACTGGAGCGGGCAGCCCGCCCACGAGCACGCCATTGCGGCCATGGCTGAGCGAGGCCTCGACCTGTCGGCCCACCGCAGCCGCCGCCTCTCTGAGTACCTGGTGGACGAATCCGACCTCATCGTGGTCATGACCCGCAACCACGGCTGGGCGGTGGCCGCCCGCAGCCAGGCCAAAGCAGCGGCCACGTTCCTGCCCGCAGAGCTTTCCCGGCTGGCGGTCGAGGCAGGCGACCGCAATGGCGCCGCCGCCGAGTGGGTTTCCCGTTTGTCGGCGCGGCGTGAATCTCAGACCACCAGCCGATTCATAGGCCGGGCCGCTGACGAAATCCCCGACCCCATCGGAGAAGCTCTGCCTTATTTCAGGGAGGTCGCCGACCGTTTGGAGCGGGAACTCGCCCCGGCCGCCGTCCATATGCAGGCGTGAGCGCCCCCTTGCCTTGCGACCACCGTCAACAACTACCTAAGGTCTAGCAACTTGCAGTCGGTCGAGGCTCGGCTGTCCATAGCCAAACCCTAGGGGGTCATGCTCATGAAATCGCGCTGGTTGAGGCTCTTTGCCGTCTTGTTGGCCCTGGCAGTGTTCGCTGTCGCCTGCGGCAATGATGACGACGAAGATGCCGGAGTTACCGCTGGGACCGCAGCACCCGCTCCTGCCGCGGAGGAATCTGGGGACGAAGGCCCCGCTGAGGAGGCTCCCGCGGAGGAAGGCCCGGCCGAGGAGGCCCCTGCTGAGGAAGGCCCGGCCGAAGAAGAGCCTGAAGAGGAGATTCAGGTCACTATTGAGGGGTCTGAAGAAGAGGCTTCGCAAGGCATCGTCCCCACGGGCAACACCGGCCACACCAGCGGTGCCATCCTCTTGACAGAGTGCAACGATGGGCGCTCTAGCGGCGGCACTCTCACCATGGGTATGTTCGGCGAGATCACCGGCTGGGATCCCACCAATATCCAAGGCGGGGCCTCGCTAGGCGGCACTCAGATGACCGCCATCTACGACTCGCTCTTCTATCTTGATCTCACCTCTGGGAAGATCGTGCCTGGTCTGGCTGAGAGCATTACCACCGAGGACAGCCAGTTATTCACCCTGAAGCTGCGGGAGGGGATCAACTTCACCGACGGCACACCCCTAGATGCTGATGCCTTCATTTGGAATGTCGAGCACCACCAAAGGGGAGTGGTGGGTTCGCAATCCGCCTCGCAGGCGAGACTCATCGCGAACATTGAGAAGATCGACGACCTCACCCTCGAGCTCACCGCTACCAGCGTCAACGCCACATTCCCGCAGATTTTCACCAACCGCATGGCGTGGATGATGTCGCCCACTGCCTATCAGGATGGCCAGGATCCAGAGACCGGGCTGAATACAGGCATAAATGTGAATCCGGTCGGTGTCGGCGCCGGGCCTTTCATCTTCGAATCTTGGGTCCAGGACGACGAGGCGGTACTGGTCCGCAATCCGGACTATTTCCGGGAGGGTTGCCCCTACTTGGACAAGGTGATTTTCAAGCCCATCGTTGAAGCACCGGCGCGCTATAACGCCTTCCAGGCGGGTGATCTCGATATAGCGTTCGACCGTGACCCGATTCACATGAACGATGCCAGGGACAGGGGTGTCAACACTGTTACCCGGACCGACAATCACGGCGGCTACTGGATGCTGAACAACCAAAAGGAGCCGTTCAATGTCCGGGCTTGTCGTGTAGCTGCGGCCCACGCCATCGACTACGACACTGCGAACGACATCGCTTGGGACGGGCTCAGGTCCATTCCCCGTCAACTCATGCGGGAAGGGTCTCCATGGCACGATCCCGAAGCGGTCCTGCCGGGCTACGACCCCGACGCCGCTGCTGCGGCACTCGTAGAGTGCGAGGCTGAGCTAGGTGGTCCGTTGGAGTTCGAAACCTTCTGCACCACAGATCCGGTAAACCAACTCCTCACCGAGACGTTCATCGCCATGTGGGCTGAGGTGGGAATCTCCGCCACCGCCAACTGCACCGAAGTAGGCGAGATGGTGAGCGCGGTGTTCTCCGGGGAGGCAATAGCCAACCCATGGGCTGCTCCTGCTGCCGATCCCGACTACATGTACGACCTCTACTTCGGGGATTCTCCCGAAGACGGGGTGTGCGGTCCAAACGTATCGTCCCGGAACTGGGCCAAGGCGTGCTCCCCGGAGTACGACGCTTCGCTGGCCGAGGGCCGTCAAGGCCTTACCTTCGAAGAGCGCTACGCGGGCTACAGCCGCTTCCAGCGCAAGTTCGCTGAGCAGGTGCCGATCATTATTCTGGACAAGCCCGAGACGGGGTACTACTACACCGACGAGGTGTCGGGCATTTTCCAATCGGAAACTGGCCTCCTCCTCCTCGCCTTCGTCGCGAAGGGCTAATCGGCAACTCCTCCTGAGATCAGGGGGTGGGCACTCATCGTGCCCGCCCCCCTGATCTGTGGGGCATCATGTACGGGGTCGCCAAAGTGCGGCATTGGGGGAGGTGAAAGACATTGAAGACTGTCGGGCGCAGCATCATCAGGCTGATTCCCGTGCTGCTCATAGTGAGCTTCTTCACCTCGTCCTACGTTGAGCTGCTCAGCGGAGATCCCACCGTGCGCCTGCTCGGCCAGGAGCGGGCCCAAGAGCCAGGTGCCCGAGAGTTTGTAAACCGAGAGCTGCGTCTCGACGAAAACGTGGTGGTCCGCTACGGCAAGTGGTTGGGCGATGTGGTCACCGGTGACCTCGGGGAGTCGGTGAAGACTCCGGGATTGACGGTTGTTTCCGAACTGCGAAATCGGCTGCCAGTCACACTGGAGATCGCCATCGTCGCCCAGGTCTTTGCTCTGATCGTTTCAATTCCCTTGGGGGTGTATGCCGCCTATAGGGCGGGAGGCAGAATCGATCGAACGTTGAACTCGGCCTCGTTTGCTGCCATTTCGGTGCCACAGTTCCTAGTGGGGATCCTGCTCGTGGTCATTTTGTTCACTCAGCTTGATTTGCTGCCCCCTCAAGGATGGACGCGGCTCACCGAGTGGGACTGGTGGGATCACATACAGCGTATGATCATGCCCGTCGTTGCCCTTTCTCTTACCGAGATCGCGGTGTTCCAGAGGTTGTTGCGGGCTGACATGATGGCCACGCTCCAAAACGACTTTGTCCTGACCGCCAAGGCCAAGGGCATGTCACCCACCCATATTCTCTTTCGCCATGCCCTGAGGCCGTCGTCGTTCTCGCTGATCACCTTGGCTGGGGTGAGCACGGGTCGCCTTATCGGTGGGACGGTCATCATTGAGGTGCTGTTCACCATCCCGGGTGTAGGGAGAAAGATGGTGGATTCCATCAGCGGCAACGACTTGGTCATGTTGCAGGGGATGGTGATTGTGGTGGTGGTGGCCTACGTGCTGCTCAACTTGCTGGTGGAGATCACCTACGCATTGCTCGATCCGAGGATCAGACGTGGCTGATATCTCAATGGCGGCGAGCGATCCGGCGATGGCCCTCGTTGCTGATCCCGAACAACGTCGTAGGACTCGAAACCTCTGGGAGGGGATTGCCCGTGTAGTCGTGGGCGCACCCTTGCTGGTTGTGCAGCTCAACCTGCTGTACGACAGCTCCGCGTGGTTGCAGGTGATCGTTACTCTGGTGGCCTTCTACGGCATAGTGACCGGTTTGGGAATGCTGGTCAGAGGCGTGTTCGGCTCCCATGTCGACCCAGCTACTTGGCTTTCGGTTGTGTGGATGGCGGCAGTCCTGGTATTCGTGTTCTTGCAACTCGGTGGTTTGTTCGACGAGCTCACGGCTGACTTCGGCAATCGAGAGCAGCCCCCGCAGTTCAGCACCCATGAGCCCTTGGGCACGGACCGAGTCGGAAAAAGCGTAATGAACCAAGCCATACAGGGTGCCCGGGTGTCGCTGATCGTGGGCCTTGGCTCAGTGGGGATCGGGCTGGCTGTGGGAACGATCGTGGGCCTGGTTGCCGGTTTCTTCCGAGGCCCAACAGAGGGGGTCTTCAACGTCTTCACCGACTCGATCCTGGCGTTTCCCGCTTTGATTCTGCTGTTCACAATCGTGGCCATATTCGGGGGCAGCGTGCTTGTCGTCACGCTGGCGCTGTCCCTGCTCAGCATTCCCACCATGGGTCGGCTGGCCCGGGCCAATACCCTCACGTTTTCCGCTCGGGAGTTCGTCACCGCAGCTAGGGCGATGGGTGCGTCCAACACTCGAATTCTGTTCCGAGAGATCTTGCCCAACGTGGCGCTGCCCCTCGCTTCATACGCGGTCATCATTGTGGCGGTGGTGATTGTGGCCGAAGCCTCGCTGAGCTTTCTGGGAGTGGGGATCGACCCAATCAGCACCCCCACTTGGGGCAACATGATCAGCGAGGGCCGGCAGCAAACTGTGTTGCAAGACGCCCCCCACATCGTGTTCGTGCCCGGCGTGCTCATGTTCCTCACCGTGCTGTCGCTGAACCGCATCGGGGAATCCCTCCGAGGTCTCTGGGACCCCCGCGAGGCCAAGCTCTAGAGAGGGCCCACTTCGCGGTTAGGCCGCGTCCCCTTCCAGCGCCAGCGGTTTTGGGCCGATGCGCCCAGTCATCTAGAGTCTATTGTTGGTTGATTAACGACAAAGACCAGTGGTGGCAACCGTTCAAGAGTATCGGTGATATAGACGTATTCCACGTTGATTTGACACCCCATGTGGGCTACGAGGCTGAGGCTCTTGCCTGGCTCGATGGAGAAGAACGCTCACGGTGGGAGCGTTTTCAATCGTTGGCTGCTCGACGGCGGTTTGTCTTATGTCGCGCCGCGCTTCGTTCAGTGCTTTGCCGCAAAAGCGGTTGCACAAACGAGTCGTTGGAGTTTATAGCATCCAACTTTGGCAAGCCCTATGCCAGAGTAGGAGGCAAACCGGTTGCCATGAGCTTCAATGTCAGCCACAGCGGCAAGCACGGATTGATTGCGGTTGCTCCAAGAGGTGAACTGGGGGTGGATGTTGAAGAGCGATCTCAACACCGAAATCTTGAGGTTCTCATTGAGGGAGTGCTCAGTCCTCAGGAGATAGCAGAACTGAGAGCACGAGATGATCGGCAAAGGCAATGTCTGTTTTTTCGCTTCTGGACGATCAAAGAAGCACTTGTGAAGGCTCATGGAAAAGGAGTCTCCCTAGATGTCGCAAGATTGGAGATTCCAGAAGACATGCGCCATGGAGCAATCAGAAGTAAAGGTCAGTTCACTCAACTCTCCAACACGACATGGCATTTGGAGGATATCGGCTCTGACGATTTCGCCGCAGCAATCGTTTATGAGGCAGGGCCAGCATCGTGACTGTTCAAGCAACTACCACCAGCGTCGCCTGCGACGTCCTGCCCGATGCCCCCCGTCCTTCAGTTGGTGCAGCCAGAGGCGGGTGCCGGGTCGGCGCGCGAGGTCATAGAGGCGGCTCTGGGCTAGGCCGCTCCGTGGGTCCCACGGGCGTCGATGGAGGCTTCGGTTGCCCAATCAGGCCACGTTTCCTAGAGTGTCGGCACCACATTCCACGAGGGGGAGAATGCCCATGCGTTCATGGTTGTTGAAGCTGTTGGCGTTGTTGATGGTTTTCGGCCTGGTGGCCGCGGCCTGCGGCAATGATGATGACGACGGGGTGGCCACTGGCCCAGACGAGCCAGCGTCCGCCGAGCCGGCCAGCGAGGGGGGGGGTGATGAGCCTGCACCGGCACCCTCAGACGATGGGGACGATGGGGCGGCTCCGGCACCCTCAGACGACGGGGACGATGGGGCGGCTCCGGCACCCTCAGACGACGGGGACGATGGGGCAGAAGACGAGATGATGGGCGCCTGCGCGGCCACCGTGTCCGGCACCAAGGTGAACTACGCGGTGTTCTCGCCCAACGCCAACATGGACCCGACGGCCAGCAGCGGCGCTTTGGTGGGCGGAACCCAGTTGGTGAATGTGTGGGACGTGTTGATGACCTTCGACCCGGAGTCTGGCTTGTACAGCGGTCAAGCGGCGGAGTCGCTCACCCCCAATGACGACTTCACCGAGTGGACGCTGAAGATCCGCTCGGGCATCACCTACGGCAATGGCGATGCCTTTGTCGCCCAGGACGTGGTCGACTCGATGCTTCGATACTTCGACAGCCGGGGCGATGGCATGACCAATAGAGCGGCTGGCTCTGTTGGCCTCATCGACTTCGACAACACTGAAGTTCCCGACGACAGCACCGTGATCTTCCGGCTTTCCCGAGCATGGAGCACCTTCCCGTCGCTGTTGGGCGACGAGCCCGGCATGGTGGTGAATCCGCGGATCATCGCCCAACTGCTGGACGAAGAGGCGGGCAACGCCACCGAGGAAACCAGCGCGGCAAAGCTGGTCCGCAACCGTATGGCGGTCAGCCCGGACCTTGTCAACGCGGCCAGCTTCGGTCCCTATGTGGTAGCCGAGGTGGAGCCCAACGTGCGGACGGTGCTGCAAGCCCGAGACAGCTACTGGGGCGGCCCGGTGTGCATCGAGGAGATCGAGTTCACCTTCCCGGGCAGCTCGGTGGCCAACTGGGAGGCATTCCAAGCCGGCGACTTCAACGCCGCATTCCTGCGTGATCCCCGGGTGTTCGCCGAAGCCCGAGAGGCCGGCACAGTGCTGAGTTCCGAGTTCCAGAACCTGGGAGGCCTGTTCCTGTTCAATCACGGAGTTCGGGGCGCCGACAGCATGGGCGCCGATTTGCGGGTCCGCCAAGCTGCTCACCACGCCATCAACCGGGACATCATCAACGAGCGGGCGTTTGAGGGCAAGCTCAACACCACCAATGGCGTGGCCGCCGAGGGCACATTGCTGTGGTCGCCCGAGTTGCAGGAATGCGCCGATCAGGAACCGGCCTATGATCCCGATGCCGCGTCGGCACTGGTCGAAGAGGTGAAAGCCGAAACCGGCTGGGATGGCTCATTGTTCCTGGTGCATGCCGATACCGACCCCGGCCCCGAGATCGCCCAGGCGGTTGAGGGAATGCTGGAGGCAGTGGGCTTCGACGTGGAGGTCGCCCTTGGCCCAGTCACCACGGTGCTTATTCCCAGAGTCATAATCCAGGCCGACTATGAGATGGCCGGGTGGGGTTTCAACGCTGACGGGGCAACTTGGGTTGCCTCCCTCAACGACAACCTCCTGTCTACGAGCGGGTCCAACCGGATGGCCTTCGCCTCCGCCGACATGGACGACGCCCTGGGAGCTATGTACGGAGCAGAGACAGTAGAAGACCAGCGAGCCGCGTTGGCTGCCGTGCAGTGCGTCTGGAAGGACGAGCTGCCGGCCATGATCTACTCGGTCACCGAGGAGGGGTTGGCCATGGCCGACAACCTCAAGGGCGTCCAGCGTGCTGGTGCCACCATTTTCCTGTTCGGCAACGCCTACATTGAGAACTGAGCTCAATAGCGGCAATCTGTAAACCAATAACGCATTAGGGGAGGAAGAGCACCGTGCTGCGAGTGATCGGCTTGAAGCTGGTCAGGCTCGTGCCGGTGCTCTTCCTCGTATCCCTGGCCACCTTTTTTCTGGTCGACCTGATTCCCGGCGACCCGGCTGCCGCGGTATTGGGCACCGATGCCACGCTTGAGGATTTGGAGGCGATCAGAAAATCGCTGGGCTTGGACAAGCCCATCACCGAGCGGTACGTGGACTGGCTGAGCGGCGCGCTGAGCGGCGACTTGGGCCTGTCATTGAGGTCCCCAAATGAGCCGGTTACCGACTTGCTCCAGCGCAGCGTTGGGCCCACCCTGCGCTTGTCGGCCATGGCGTTGGGCATGTCGTTCACCATCGCCATCTTCTTGGGGGTTTGGTCGGCCCAGGCAGCCGGAACTCGGGTAGACCGGTTGGTGAGCGGCGCCATGTTCGGCTTCATCTCCGTCCCAACGTTCTTGGCCGGGCTGCTGTTCATATTTTTCTTCGTGTTCCGCGAGTCCATCCCCCGCTATTTGTGGGTGGTTGCCGTTGGGTTGATCGTTTTGCGGTTGGCCTACTTGGCCATTTCCCGATTGCGGGAAGACCGCACCGATGTGTCGGGATGGGCGGGGTATGCGATAGCCGCAGTGGTGGTTACCGGGCTGTTGCTCTGGGTGTTCGTCCAGTGGCCTGATTTCCCCCGAACGGCCTCGTACCTGTACGACGACAACTGGCGAGAGCAGCTTCGGTCTCTGTTCTTGCCTGCGCTCGCCCTGGCCTTGAGCGAGATCGCGGTATTCACCCGGCTGCTGCGGGCCGACATGCTGTCGACCCTTCAGGAGCAGTTCGTGCTGTCGGCCCGGGCCAAGGGCATGCCCACATGGCGGATCTTGTTCCGCGACGCTCTTAGGCCGTCGTCGTTCTCGCTCATCACCGTGGCCGGCATCACCTTGGGCCGACTCATCGGCGGCACGGTCATCATCGAGACGATCTTCGGCTTGGAAGGGCTGGGCAAGCTGATCGTGGGTACCGGTGTGATTCCCAAGAACTTCACCATTGTGCAAGGCGGGGTGCTGGTGCTGGCGGTGGGCTATGTGCTGTTGAACGCCATCATCGACATCTCCTATCAGTACCTCGATCCGAGAATCAGGCGGGGCCGTGTCTGAGGTGGGTGTGCCTTCTGATCCTCAGGTCGAGGCCGAGCCGGAGATCCGAGCTCGCAGCGCCGAGCCTCGGCCGTTCTGGCTATCGCCGCTGCTGCCCATCGGCATCGCATCGATATTCACAGGCACCATGGTGCTCAACGACGTAACCGCGGAGATCAGGGTCCTCTTGGTGCTAGCCGGCATCGTGGGCGGATATTTCGGCTTGGACGCTCTGTGCCAGAGGCGGTGGGGGGCGAGCTTCGACACCTCTGCGTGGCTGTCGGGATTCTGGCTGTTGCTGATCGGGCTATCGGCCATCACAGTGGCGTGGCTGCCGCTGAATGAGTCCAAGCTGGTGAAGAATACGATTGGCGGAACCGTCCGGCTCCGACCCGATCTGTTCTCCGAGCATCCGCTGGGAACCAATTCCCAAGCACTCGACATCTTGGGCGGGGTGATGTGGGGGGCTCGCACGTCGCTGATCATCAGCCTGGGGGCGGTGGCCATCGGCTTGTTGATCGGGGGGATAATCGGCATTGCCGCGGGCTACTTCCGAGGGGTGCTGGACAGCGGGGTGGGGATTCTGGCCGACTCCTTGCTGGCCTTCCCCCCGCTCATCCTGCTGGTGGCCATGGCCACGGTGTTCACCCAGAACCAGTGGACCATGGCGCTGGAACTGTCCCTTTTGGGCATCCCCACCTACATCCGATTAGCCCGGGCCAACACGCTGACGTTTGCCCAGCGAGAGTTCGTCTTGGCCGCCAAGGCCATGGGCTCGGGCGATAGGCGCGTCATCTTCCGGGAGCTGATGCCCAACGTGGCGCTGCCGATGGTGTCGTACGCCTTCTTGGTGACCGCGGTGCTGATCGTGGCCGAGGCCTCGCTTAGCTTCCTGGGCGTGGGCATCCAACCCCCTGAGCCCACATGGGGCAACATGATCGAAGCGGGCCAGGAGAACTATAAAGACCATCCCCACCTGGTGTTCGTTCCCGGCATCGTGATGTTCATGACCGTGTTCGCCCTAAACCGGGTGGGAGACAAAGCCCGCGAGCGCTGGGACCCCCGCGAAGCCCAGATCTGAAGCAGTCTCACCACAGCAGGGGAAGGCCTTCAATGGCGGCGGCGGTTGAGAGTTGGCGGTCGAAGCAGCCGAACGAGCAGTCTCCGACGATGTGGAGAACTTCCAAGGCCGACGCAAGCTGCACTGCGTCATAGGCGCGAAGCGGGTGACGGGCCACCAAGTCTGCCGCAGTGTGCAAGATGTCTGTGCTTGCCTTGATGACCTGGGTGTCTTGAGGCGTAACCCAGGACGCGAAGTCAACTGAGAATTGTCGGCATAGGTCACGAGCATCTTGGGCCGAGAAGCCGCCCATACGGTGTTTGCGCCAAAGCGCTGCGGGAACCTCGACCTTGGCTAACTCGCAGATAACAACAGTGGCATCCAGATCTCTAACGAGATCGCTGTCGAACTCATGGGCGTACCGCTTGACCAGAGCAGAGGTATCGAGAAATACCGTCACCGATTGGCGCGGACCAATTCCGATAACGGGGTACCTTGACCAGCCCGCTTCATGGCCGCAGCCACAACAGCCTCTTCTGGTGGAGGACCAGGATTGGGAACAGCTTCCACCAGTAGCCCGGCCAGACGCAGCTTGGCTCGGACTGCTTCTGCTGAGCTGGACGACAGTGAGGGATCGGTGGCTGCCCTGGCGATTTGAGTCAAGTACTCGTTCATCGACATGTCCAGATGTTGGGCGGTTAGCTTGACTCGGGCGACGAGCTCTTTGTCTGCCCTCCAGGTGACCTGCTGCATGACTGCACGATAGCAGGCATGCAGTCAAACACCGTTGGGAATAATCCAGGATTAGGGGGTTTTGGCGAGGACGGCCAGCCGGGCGCGGAATTTGGCGATGTTGGCCAGCTTGATGTTCTCGTAGCCGCGGACCAGATCGGCGGCCTCGGCGATGGCCTGGGCGGCTTTCAAGTCTTCAGGGGTGGTGGCACCGTCGACCGCTTGGCGCAGGGCGGTGAGGTACTCAGCGGGCAGGCGGCGCTCTTGGCGGCGGACGTTGGCCCGGCCGAAGGGGTCGAAGGGGGTGCCCCGGAGGCGCTTACCCTTGGCTAGCAGGCCGACCAGCGGTCGCCAGCGGCGCACCGAAAGGGCGATCTTGCTCTTGCGGCCCATGGCCCGCAGAGTGGGCGGATGCAGCCGCCAGGCCAGCCGGTCGCCGGGCTCAGCGACCGCGATTGCCGGGGCGTGGCCGTCGGGGTCGAGCATCAGGCGGGCCACCTCGTACTCGTCCTTGTAGGCGGTGAGCTTGAACAGACCGGCCGCCACCGCCGCGGTCAGCGCGGCCGAGCCCGGGTTCACCCTGCGCTCTACGGCGGCGAATTCGGCTACCCCGTCCAGATAGCGGGCCGCAAGGGACCGGTTCTGGAAGCGCGCCAACTCGGCGGCGAGCAACTCCAGGGCCGCGGCCAAAACGGTATCGCCGTCGGCCAGTTCCTCGATGCGGCCGCTCAGCCCTCGGCCCAGCACGCCGGCGTGGTCGTGCTTCAGCGTCCGGGCGTCGCCAGGCATCGGCGCGGAGCGCCCAGCAGCGGTGGTTTCCACCATCGCCTGGTCGGCCACCCACCAGCGGCCCCAGCGGAACGCGGCGATGTTCAGATCCACGGCCACCCCATTGAGCCCGATGGCGGTTTCCAAGGCCTCGGGCGACACCGGCAGCAGCCCAGACTGCACGGCCATGCCCACAACGAACACGTTGGCGCCCACGGTGTCGCCCACCAGTGCTTGGGCCAGGTCGGATGCGCTGGCCCAGAACTGGGCGTCGGGTCGAGTCTCGGCCTGCACCCGCTTCAGCAGCTCAGCGGCGGTGGGCATGTCGATCTCAGGATGAGCGGTCTTGGACCCCGGGGGCACGAGGTCGAGCGATCCCACTACCGAGGTGCGAGACGAGTCGGCCGCATCCAGGCCGGTGGGCGACGCCGCCACCAGCAGATCGAAGGCCAGCAGCAGATCGGCCTGGCGATCGCCGAGGCGGTTGCTGCCCGAGCGGCCGTTTTGGGTGATGCGAAGATCGCTCACCACCGGTCCGGCCTTTTGCGACAGTCCGATCTGGTCGAGTCCGTGAGCCCCGGATCCGTCGAGCATGGCCGCGGTGCCGATGAGCTGTCCGGTGGTCACCACCCCGGTGCCGCCGATACCGGTGATATGGATGTTCACTTCGTCCTGCGAAGACTTCGGCGGGGCGGGGATGGGGGTCGGCGGCACCGGCAGGCCGGCGGCTTCAGATGCTGAGGACCTGCCCCGACGGGGTCGCTTGGGCCGGGTAATGGTGATGAACGCCGGGCAGTCTCCCTCCAAACAGGACAAGTCCACGTTGCAGCTATCTTGGTCGATGGTGGTCTTGCGGCCGAACGGGGTGTCGAATGGCTGCACCGACAGGCAGTTGGACACCTCGGCGCAATGACCGCACCCCTCGCATACCCGGTGGTTGATGGCCACCCGGGTCTGGGGTTGGCTGATCCGGCCCCGCTTGCGGTCTCGGCGCAACTCGGCGGCGCACCGCTGGTCGTGGATGAGCACCGTCACCCCGGCAACGGCGGCCAACTTCTTTTGGACCTCGGTCAGCTCGGTGCGGTCTTCGACCACCACCTCGGAGGGGAGGCCGAGTCGGCGGGTGCGAACCGGATCGTCGGAGGTGATGATGATGCAGGCCACTCCCTGGGCCAGCAGCGACCGGCACACTTGGTCGAGGGGGATGCCGCCGGTGGGATCCTGCCCCCCGGTCATGGCCACCGCGCCGTTCCACAGCAGCTTGTAGGTGATGTTCACCCCGGCGGCTATGGCCGCGGTCATGGCCAGTTGCCCGGAGTGGAAGAATGTTCCGTCGCCCATGTTCTGGATCAAATGGGGGGTTTCCACGAACGGGGCCATGCCTATCCATTGGGTGCCCTCGCTGCCCATGCAGGTGAGCCCGGCGATGTCTCCGTATCGCTGCTCGCCCCCCAGCAGGATCATGGTGTGGCAGCCGATGCCCGCGCCCACCACCGTGTCGGGGTCGGTCACCGTGCTGCGGTTGTGCGGGCACCCTGAGCAGAAGTAGGGGGTGCGGTTCACCGACAGGGGAATGCGCTCCCGCTTCGGGGGCTCTGGCGCCAAGCGGTCGGCCAGGCGGGCCAGGCGGCTGCGCAGCGGCCCGACCAGATCGTCGGCGTGGAGGGTGCCGTAGCTCTTGACCAGGCGGCGGTCTCGCTCGTCGAACTCGCCCACGATGCGAGGACGGTGGGCGGCGTTGTAGAGGGCGTCTTTGACCCTCGACTCCACATTTGGGGTCTTCTCCTCGACCACGAAGATCTCCTCCAAGCCGACGGCGAACTGCCGGATGGTGGAGGCGTTGAACGGTATGGGCAAGCCCATGCGGAGCAGGCGGATGCCGGCGTCGGCGATTTCGGCGTCGGTGCCCAGCCCGATCGCCGCCAGCGCCTCGCGCACCTCCCAGTAGGTGATGCCCGAGGAGATGATCCCGATCCACGCGTCGGGGGAGTTCACCACCACCCGGTTGAGATGGTTCAGCTCGGCGTAGGCGAGGGCCAGATTGGTGCGGACCTCCACGATCTCGCGCTCGATGTCGAGGGTGTAGGGGGTGAGCAGGCGGGGGTCGGGGCGGTGCTGGTAGGGAGCGCCTTCGTGGAGGGGTATGACCGGGTCGACCAGGTTGGGGTCGAGGCTCACGCTGGCCGATCCGTCGGCCACGTTGGCCACGATCTTCATGCCCACCCACAGGCCGGTGGCTCGGCTCATGGCGATGGCGTGGCGCCCCAGCTCCAGCACGTCGCCGGGATCGCCGGGATAGAGGACGGGGATGTGCAGGTCGTCCAGCACTCCGGCCGAGGTGGACGGCAGCGTGGAGGACTTGGCGCTGGGATCGTCGCCGGCCAGCAGGATCACGCCGCCCTTGGGATCGGCGCCGGCGAACACCGCGTGGCGGATGGCGTCGGAGGCCCGATCCACACCAGGGGCTTTGCCGTACCAGATGCCGACAACGCCGTCGTAGCGGGCATCGGGCCTCGATCCGGCGAGCTGGCTTCCCATTACCGCGGTGGCGGCGTGCTCCTCGTTGACCGACGGCCGCAGTACTACGTCGCTCTCGCCGGATTCTCTAACAGCTTGGGCCAGCGCGGAGTCGAGTCCGCCCAACGGCGAGCCGGGATAGCCGGCGGCGAACGCGGCGGTTCTCAGGCCCGCAGCCCGGTCGGCTCGGAGCTGGTCCAGCGGGAGGCGGGCCATGGCCTGAATGCCGGTGAGGAAGACCGTTCCGTAATCGTTGGTGAAGCGATCGGAGAGCCGGTAGCTGTGATTCGACTCGGTGGTCGTCATGTGGGGGTCAGTCTAGGAGCACCGGTGGGAGGCGGTGTTGTGCAAGTCGTCCACCAACTCGAAGATCACACAGCAGGGCTGGACGGCGCGAATGCCGGGCGGGTGCCGATGATATGGGCTGCTTCGAGGCGGGCCAGATCGCCGTCGTCCACCCCGAGCAGGCCGCCCAACACCTCGGCATTGTGCTCTCCGAGGGTGGGGGCGGGGCGGGTGAACCAGCGGTCGGGTTGACGGCCGAATCGCGCCGGGAAGGCCGGGAAGCGGTGGGTGCCGGCCAGGCGATGCTCCACTGCCTCGTAGAAGCCGCGGGCGTTCACCTGGGGATTGCGATCGCCCCCCCGGCTGATCTCCACCTCCGCCGCGGGAACGCCGAACGAGATGAGCCGTTCGACCACGTCGGAGGCTGCGAGGCCGCCACACCACCGGCTCAGCCGCTCGTCGAAGGCGTGGCGGGCAGCGAAGCGGTCGGCCAGTGCCGCTGAATCGGCCACCTGGTCAAGCTCCAGTTCGGGCACAGCCGCCAGCAGTTGCGCCCAATGCTCATCTGATTCCACCGAGAGTGCGATCAGGGCACCGTCTGAGCAGGCGTACACCCCTTGGGGGCAGGCATAGGGGTGGTGGTTGGCTTCTCGGGCCATGAGATGGCCGGTAGCCGAATACTCCACCACCTGCTCGGCTGCCGCGTTCAGCGCCGTCTCAACCATGGTGGCCTCCACGAAGCTGCCCTTGCCGGTGCGCTCCCGGGCGTGCAGGCCGCAGATCACCGCGTAGGCCGCGTGCAACCCGGCCAGCGGATCAGACGGCCCCCGGGCCAGTTGGGGGGCGGCGTCGGGGTAGCCGCTGAGCCAGCACATGCCGCTGACCTGCTCCATGGTCTGGGCGAATCCCACCCGGTCTCGCCACGGCCCGTCGAGCCCGAAGGCCGGCATCCGCACCATCACCAGCCGGGGGTTCAGGTTGATTACCGTGTCCCAGTCCAGTTTGAACTGGTCGATGACCCGGGGGGAGAAGTTCTCCACCATGGCATCGGAGACCTCGATGAGCCGGTGCAGAAGCTCCATGCCCTCGGGCCGGGTCAGATCCAGCGTTACCGATCGCTTGCCCGCGTTAGCGTGCTGAAATGTTGGGCCAAACTCCCACCACTGGTCGTCGGCCGGGGTGCGGGATGATCCGAATCTCATGCCGTCGGGCCGCTGCACCGACTCAATGTGGATGACGTCGGCCCCCAGGCAGGCCAGCATCATCGTGGCGTAAGGCCCGGCCCAGAACGCGGTCATGTCCACTACCCGGACCCCTTCGAGAGGAAGGGCATCGGGCGATGCCGCCGGGTCGGTACCCGACTGCCGAGCGGAGGCACCGGAGTCGCCGCCGGCCCTCAGCCGGCCCAGCACGTCGTCGGTGTGCTGTCCCAGCCGAGGGGCAGGACGGAAGGCCACCGATGGGTGGGAGTTGTTGCGGTAGGGCACCCGGGGCTGCACGAACCCGCCGCCGGGATGGGGCTCATACACCCCCCGCTGTGCGAATTGGTCGAACTCCGCCACGTTGGCGCCGTTGCCGATGGGTGCAACCGGAATGCGCAAGAGGGTGGCCTGGTGTACCACCTCTTCGGTGGTGCGGGCCGAGGTCCACTCCCGGATGGCCCCGGCGATGGACTCCCCGGCGGCGATGCGCCCGCCCATGGTGGCCAACTCGGGGTCGCCGGCCCACTCCGGGTGGCCGACCAGCACGGTGAAGTCCTGCCACTGCTGGCCGGTGAACACGCAGAACCCCACGTAGCCGTCCCGGGTGGGTTCCACTGAGGGCACCTCCAGCAGTGCCCGGGTGTCGTAGTCGCCGGTGAACGATCCCCACAGGGTTTGCACGTTGGTGCAGGTGGGGGTGATGGTTTCCAACAGCGAGAGATCCACGTGGTCGCCCTTCCCGGTGCGCCGGGCCCGGCGCAGTGCGGAGGTGGCCGCCACCGCGGCGGTCAACCCGCCCATCCACTCCCCGATGCGCCCGCCCGCGTTGAACGGGATCCGCCCCGGCTGCCCCCGCGTGGCGGTTGATCCGGCTATGGCCATGAGGGTGAACTCGTTGGCCGGGCGGCGACTCCAGGGCCCTCCCCGGCCGAAGTTGGACACCGACACCATGGTGGCGTCGGGCCGCCGGTCGGCCAGCGCCTCCCAGCCCACGCCCAGGCTCTCCATCTCGCCGGGCTCAGACCGCTCCATCACCAGCTCGGCGGTGGCGTAAAGATCCAACAGCCGGGCGCGCCCTGTGGCTGTCCGGTAGTCCAGCACTGCTCCGCGTTTGGTGGTGTTCAAGAACCCGAACAGCGGGCCGTGGTCGTCGATGGGGGCGAATGAGGCCGAATAGCCTCGCAGCGGGTCGCCGTCGGGCAACTCCACCTTCACCACGTCGGCCCCGGCGTCGGCCAGCAGTTTGGTGGCGTAGCCCCCGGCGATGCCCCAGCCCAGATCGACTACTCGGACCCCGTCCAATGCCGGCCGCCCCACCATGAGTTTGTGAGGCTACCCGACTTGCGAACTACCGTCGGGGCCGATGGGTGGCAAGAGCAAAGGCACAGTCGACCAGTCTCGGATCGAGGCCGCGGTGCGGGAGATCCTGGTCGCCATCGGCGAGGATCCCGACCGCGACGGCCTGTTGGACACGCCGGGGCGGGTGGCTCGGATGTACGCCAAGATCTGCGAGGGGCTGCACGAAGACCCCGCCTCCCATCTGACCCGCCAGTTCGAGGCCGATCACGACGAGATGATCCTGGTGCGGGACATCCCGCTGTACTCGCTGTGCGAGCACCACCTGATCCCGTTTCTGGGCAAAGCCCATGTGGGCTACATCCCCAACAAGGACGGCTGTATCACCGGGCTGTCCAAGCTGGCCCGGGTGGTGGAGGGCTATGCCCGGATGCCCCAAGTACAGGAGCGGCTCACCACCCAGATTGCCGACGCCATCGAGACCGCCCTCAACCCGCGAGGCGTTTTGGTGGTGGTGGAGGCCGAGCACCTGTGCATGTCGATGAGGGGCATCCGCAAGCCGGGGGCCAACACCGTCACCTCCGCGGTACGGGGCCTGTTCCGGACTGATATCGCCACCCGAGCCGAGGCGATGAGGTTTATCGACCGATAAAACCCCCCAACGGGGTGTAGGCATAGGAGGGTTTCGGGGCACAGGGGTACTCTGAGGTGGTGGAGTCTCAGGCAGCAGGGCCGATGGTCATGGGGATTGTCAACGTGACTCCCGACTCCTTTTCCGACGGGGCCCAGTTCTCGACGCCTGAAGCCGCGGTGGCCCGAGGGCGCCAGTTGTTCGACGAGGGGGCCGCGGTGGTGGATGTGGGCGGGGAGTCCACCCGTCCTGGCGCCGAGCCGGTGCCGGCAGGAGAAGAGCTGGCCCGGGTGGTAGACGTAGTGGCCGGCTTGGCCCAACACGGACGGGTCTCCATCGACACCACCAAGCCCGAGGTGGCCCGGGCCGCGGTGGCGGCCGGGGCCGGCATCCTCAACGATGTCTCGGCGTCGTTGCACGAGCTTGCCGCTGAGCTGAATGTGACATGGATCGCCGTCCACCGCCAGGGCACCCCGGCCACCATGCAGGTCGACCCCCGCTACTCCGATGTCGTCGCCGAGGTGGGCGGCCATTTGGCCGCGGCCGTGGAGCGAGGACTGGCTGCTGGAGTACCCGAGGTGTGGGTTGATCCGGGCATCGGCTTCGGCAAGACCACAGGCCACAACCTGGAGCTGCTGGCCAACTTGCGCCAGCTCACCGCGAAAGGAGCACCAGTAGTGGTGGGGGCCAGCCGCAAGCGCTTCATCGGCGAGATCCATGCCCGCAGCGACGCGGGGGTTCGCCCAGGCGGAGGAGGTGTTCCCGCCCGCGACGATGGCCGAACCCAGGATGAAGCGCCGGTGGATGATCGGATCGAGGGATCGCTGGCCGCCGCGGTCTGGGCTTTCGCCCAGGGAGCGTCGGTGGTTCGGGTCCACGACGTGGCCGCCACCGTCGGGGCAATGAAGGTGGCGGTGGCGTGAAGGGCAAGTGGGCGGCGGGCATTCGTCCCCGGAACTTCTGCTGGATCATGAAGGACCGCCTCGCGATCTGCGAGCGCCCGGGCGGTCGGGGGGAGAGCCACCGCCGAGTTCGGCGCACCGAGGAGATCAACTGGATTCGCCAGCAGGGTTTCTCCCGGGTTGTGTCGTTGATGCCGTCTACTCACAACCTCCACAACTACAGCGAGCAGAACATCGCGTGGAGCCACTGGCCCATCGCCGACAACGAGGACTACCGGGCCCGGCTCGGACCGCTCTTCGCAGAGTTGCAGTCATTGCTGGTCAGCGGGGAGAAGCTGCTGGTTCACCGCCGTGCTCTGGACGACGTGGTGTGCGGGTTCGTGGCCGGATACCTGCTGTGGAACGGGATGGTTCCCAGCGAGTCGCAGGCTGTGGTGGTGGTAGAGAAGATGACCGAGCGCCCGGTCGGCGCCGTGGGCCGCCGCATCGTCAACTCAGCAGCCGCCCTCCCCGGCCCGGAGGACCGTCTCTTGGCTGTAATCGAGCAAGAGCAGGAATCAGCCGGGGATGACTGAGGATTGCCTGCGTTTGAGGGGCTTGAGGGTGATGGCTCTGTGCGGTGCGCTGGCCGAGGAGAGGGTCCGGGCCCAGCCGTTCGAGTTGGACGTGGACATAGGCGCTGATCTGGGGCCATCAGGTCGAACCGACGACTTGGACGACACCATCGATTACGGAGAGGTGTGCGCGGCGGTGTGCGCGGCGGCGGAAGGCGGGCAGTTCACCCTCATGGAAGCCATGGCCCAAACGGTGGCCGAGGTGTGCCTGAACGCCGACCAGCGGGCGCAGTGGGTTGCCGTCGAGGTCCGAAAACTTCGGCCCCCGGTGCCCCATCACTTGTCGGCCAGCGGGGTGCGTATTTTGCGGCATCGCCCATGACCCGGGCCTTCTTGGGATTGGGGTCGAACATGGGCGACCGGCTGGGTTATCTCAAAGATGCGGTGGCGGCCATTCCTGAGTGCGTAGCCGTATCGGGGGTGTATGAGACCGATCCGGTGGGCGGTCCCGACCAGGGCCTGTACCTGAATGCGGTGGTCGAGTTGGACACTGGCCGGTCGGCCCGAGGTCTCTTGGAGCTGTGCCGCATGCTGGAAGCGCTGGCCGAGCGGGTGCGGGAGGTGCGCTGGGGCCCTCGGACGCTGGATGTCGATGTTCTATGGGTGGACGGCGAGCAAGTGGACGAGCCCGATCTGGTAGTGCCCCATCCCCGCATGTTGGAGCGGGCGTTTGTGATGATGCCCCTCGGGGAGCTGGCCCCCGACCTGGCTGAGGGCTGGGCCGACCCCGAAACCGGCGGGTGCCGCCGCTGGGGCGATTGGGACGAGCTCACCGGTGGGGCTTGTTGATGAGCACCGTCGCCGGTGTCGCAGTGGTCGAGCGGGTAGCCGATCTGCGGGTCGCAGTGGACGCAGTACGACGACAAGGCGGCTCTGTGGGCTTGGTGCCCACCATGGGCTATCTCCACGAGGGGCACCAGTCGCTGGTGGCCCGCTCGGCGGCCGACAACGACCTGACCGTGGTGAGCATCTTCGTGAACCCGCTTCAGTTCGCCGAGGACGAGGACTACGGAACCTACCCCCGCAACTTGGACCGGGACATGGAGATGTGCGCGGCGGCGGGGGCGGGGCTGGTGTTCGCCCCCTTGACCGAGGAGATGTACCCGCAAGCCCCGATCACCTCGGTTGCGGTCAAGGGGCTCAACGCGGTGCTGGAAGGACTCGCTCGCCCCACCCACTTCGACGGGGTCGCCACCGTGGTGGCCAAGCTGTTCTCGATGCTGGGGCCGGGCCGGGCCTATTTCGGGGAGAAGGACTACCAGCAGCTGGTGGTGATCCGGCGGATGGCCGCCGACCTGTCTTTGCCGGTGGAGGTGGTGGGGTGCCCCACCTTCCGGGTGCCCGATGGCCTGGCCATGTCTAGCCGGAACGTGTATTTGTCTGCCGACGAGCGGCCGGCCGCCACTGTGCTTTGGCGGTCATTGCAGGCCGGGCGGGATGCGGTGGCCGAGGGCAGCCGGGACCCCGACGAGGTGGAGGCGCTCATGGCCGCGGTGCTGGCCGCCGAGCCCAAGGCATCCCCCGACTACGCCGCGGCGGTAGACGCGGCCACGCTGGCTCGCCCCGATGAGCTAGCCGGCGAGGTGCGCCTGCTGGTGGCCGCCAGAGTGGGCCAGGCCCGCCTGATCGACAATCTGGGAGTGGACTGTGACCGGCTTTGATCCTCCTCCTGAAGAGGTGCAGGCCGCGGTAGAGATGGCCTTGGCCGAGGATGTGGGGCCACTTGGCGATGTCACTTCTTCGCTTCTTCCCCCGTCCATCATGACCGCGGCGATCGTGGCCCGTTCGCCAGGTTGCTTGGCCGGACGGGCTTGCGCAGTCGAGGTGTTTCGCCAGGTTGACCCGTCAATCGCCCATCGGTGGAAGGCTGCCGATGGCGACCGGGTGAGGCCCGGCCAGACGTTGGCCCAAGTTGTCGGGCCTCGCCACTCCGTGCTGACCGCCGAGCGCACCGCGCTGAACTTCTTGAGCCACTTGTCGGGGATTGCCACCGAGGTGTCCCGGTATGTTGCAGCCGCGGAGTCGGCCGGCGCCGGCCGAGCCCGCATCCGGGATACCCGCAAGACCACCCCTGGCTTGCGGGTGCTGGAAAAGGCCGCAGTGCGCGCCGGCGGCGGCGACAACCACCGGTTTGGCCTGTCCGACTGGGTCATGTTCAAAGACAACCATCTGGCTGGAATCACCATCGCCGACGGGGTGGCGGCTGCCCGCCAGCGATGGCCCGACCGGGCCGTATATGTGGAATGCGATCAGATCGAACAAGTCGACGAGGCCTTGGCTGCGGGCGCCGATGCCCTGCTGTTGGACAACATGGCCCCCGAAGCGGTTCGGGCCTGTGTGAACCGAGCTGCCGGTCACGACTGCCTGCTAGAGGTGAGCGGCGGCATCACCTTGGAGACGGTGGCTGAATATGCGGCCACCGGTGTGGATTTCATCTCGGTAGGCCGCCTCACCAATTCGGCGCCAGCCCTGGACATCGCCCTAGACGCAGCCTGAGCCTCGCGCGATTGTGCGCTAGGGGTAGTGTCCGCTCTTGGTGGCTGAGCAGGTATTCGCGCAGAAGTTGATCGAGGTGGCGTTGCCGTTGGATGCCATCAATGCGGCGTCGGCTCGGGAGAAGTCGATTCGCCATGGGCATCCCTCGACTTTGCATCTGTGGTGGGCCCGACGACCGTTGGCGGCGTGTCGGGCGGTGCTGTTCGCTTCTCTGGTGGACGATCCGTCGTCGCGGCCTGATCGGTTTCCCACCTCGGGGGCTCAGGATGCGGAGCGGGAGCGGCTGTTCGGGCTGATCGAGGAGTTGGTGCTGTGGGAGAACAGCAACGACCCGGAGGTGCTGGCCAAGGCTCGGGCGGAGATCGCCGCGTGCTGCGGGGGGGGGGGGGTATCCCTGCCTGCGGTGTTGGATCCGTTCGCCGGCGGGGGCAGCATCCCGTTGGAGGCGCAGCGGCTGGGGTTGGAGGCCCACGCATCGGATTTGAATCCGGTGGCTGTGCTGATCAACAAGGCGCTGATCGAGATACCGCCCCGGTTCGCCGGGTACGCGCCGGTCAATCCCGGGGCTCAGGCGGCGGCCGGGTTGGGGTCGTGGTCGGGCGCGCAGGGCCTGGCCGCCGATGTGCGCCACTACGGACAATGGATGCGCGGCCGGGCCGAGGCCCGCATCGGCCGCCTCTACCCCGAGATCGACCTGCCTGCCGAGCACGGAGGAGGGCCGGCGCCTGTTGTCGCCTGGATCTGGACCCGAACCGCCCGCTGTCCCAACCCGGTGTGTGGTGGGGAGGCGCCGTTGGCGTCGTCGTGGTGGCTGTCGAAGAAGAAGGGACGTGAGGCGTGGGTGAACCCGATGGTCGACGAGGCGGCCCGGGCAATCCACTACGAGATCGGCACAGGCCCGGGCGGGCCGCCGGAGGCGCCCAAGCAGGGCCGGGCCCAGTTCCGCTGCGTGTTCTGCGCCGCGGCTATCCCCACCGGCCATGTCAAGACCGAAGCCCGAACCACCGGGCTCGGCGCCCGGCTGATGGCCATCGTCGCCCAGG
This sequence comes from Candidatus Poriferisocius sp., assembly GCF_965208475.1. GTDB lineage: Bacteria > Actinomycetota > Acidimicrobiia > Acidimicrobiales > Bin134 > Poriferisocius. The sequence continues at coordinate 3,619,326 of NZ_OZ242338.1, forward strand.
GCGACCGCCAACGCCACTACCTGGCGCCTGCTCCCGAGCACGAACACCCAGCACTCCACATCCCGCCACCCCCTGACCCACCTAGCGGTGCAATTGCAAATGACCCCCGAGCCATCACGGTGACGAACTGGGGCATGTCGGAGTGGGCCGACCTATTCACCAACCGCCAACTCAACGCCCTGACCGCGTTCAGCGACCTAGTTGCCGAAGCCCGCGATCAAGCACTGGCCGATGCGCTGGCTGCCGGTCTGCGCGACGACCCGACCCCGCTGCGCGACGGCGGTGCCGGCGCGACCGCCTACGCCGAAGCCGTATCGGTTTATCTGGCGTTCGGCGTGTCCAAACTGGCTGACCGCGGTTCAGCCATGTGTACTTGGGACAATTCGTATACGAAGGTTCGAACTACGTTCGCGCGGCAGGCGATTCCTATGAATTGGGACTTTGCTGAGGCGAACCCTTTCTCTGACTCAACGGGGAATTGGTCGGCGATGGTCGACTTTGTTCTCAAGGCCTTGCGGGAGACGCCTGCTACTGGTTCAGGAATAGTCCGACAGCGCGATGCCGCCGCGCCGGGGCCTTCGCCGGTGGTGGTGTCGTGCGATCCGCCGTATTACGACAATATCGGCTATGCGGATTTGTCGGATTTCTTCTACGTGTGGCTGCGCCAGAGTCTGGGCGGGGTTTTCCCCGATGTGTGCTCGACGCTGCTGGCACCGAAGGCGCAAGAGCTGATCGCCGCGCCGTACCGCCACAGCGGCGACAAGAAGCAGGCGGAGGGATTCTTCGAGGACGGTTTGGGGCAGGTGTTCGCCCGTTTCCGCGAGGTCCAGGATCCCCGGTTTCCGATGTCGGTGTTCTACGCGTTCAAACAGGCCGAGACGACCGGCGAAGGGGCTGTGGTCTCCACCGGGTGGGAGACCTTCTTGGAGGGGCTGGTCGGCGAGGGGTTGCAGATCACCGGCACTTGGCCCATGCGCACCGAGCTGGCCAACCGGATGCGCTCTCAAGCCAGCAACGCGCTGGCGTCGTCGATCGTGCTGGTGTGCCGGCCTCGGCCCGATGATGCGCCCCTTGCATCGCGCCGGGAGTTCTTGGACCGGCTCGCCGCCGAGCTGCCCGACGCTTTGGCCCGCCTGCGGGAGGCCAATATCGCGCCGGTGGATCTGGCCCAGGCCGCCATCGGCCCGGGCATGGCCGTGTACTCCCGGTACTCGAGAGTGGTCGAGGCCGACGGCACCCGGATGGGAGTGCGGGCCGCGCTGGTCGCCATCAACTCCGTTCTCGACGAAACGCTCGAGAGCGCGGAGGCCGACTTGGATGCCGACACCCGCTGGGCGCTCACCTGGTTTGCCCAGCACGGCTTCGATCCCGGCGACTACGGGCAGGCCGAGCAGCTCTCCAAATCCCGCAACACCTCCGTCGAAGGTCTCGTCGCCGCAGGCATAGCCTCCTCCCACGCCGGCAGAGTCCGCCTTGTCGACCGCCGAGAGCTCGACGAGAACTGGGATCCCGTAGCCGACGACCGCCTCACCGTGTGGGAGGCGGTCAACCACTTGGCCCGCCAACTCGAAACCGGCGGCGAGCAACCCGCCGCCGCTCTCCTGCGCCAACTCGGCGGCCTCGCCGAACCCGCCCGCCAACTCGCCTATAGCCTCCACCACACCTCAGAGCGCAACAACTGGGCTGCCGACGCCCTCGCCTACAACAGCCTCATCCAAGCCTGGCCCGAACTCACCCGCCTCGCCCACAAACCCCCCGAAGGCCAGGCCGAACTCGGCCTCACCCCGTAGGTATCCAGCAGGCAGAGCTTCGGCCACAGCTTGGAATTGTGATGACTCGAAGTGCCAGCGCGGCAACCTGTCACTGGTAGGTGGACAATTGGCAGATAAGGGCGTTGGGTGTCCACCCTGCGGGCCGAGGCACAGCAAGAGGAGTAGTCAAGGTTGGAACGAAACCCCAAATGCAATTGCCCTCAGGAGGGGCCGCTGGCCGTGCCCGAAGGTGGGCATGAAGTCGGCTGCCCTGCACTGCGCGCGGGCTGGAAAAAGGGGGAGCGGCTGCGGTACTGGGTTGGAGGAATGGTGCCCTTTGGCGGTGTGACCCCGTATGAAGGGGATGACTCGCAGCGCCCATTGACTTCGGATGAGCACTATGAGGGGCTATTGGGGTCTTCGGGTCCCTCCGGATTCCCAGGTGACTCGAAGCAGCCCTGGTATCTCCAGTTCCAACAGAAAATCGGCCACGAAGCCGCCAACTACGCCAACATTGGGCGACCGCCCACATGGGGCCACCTTTGCCAGCGTCTTATCACCCTTATCGTCGAAGGAGCAGTCCGGCTTCGCAGGTGGCTGATATGGCTGGCCCCCTTCATCGGCATGGCCTACATCGTCTACGACGTAATTCTCAGATAAACCGCTCTGCCGGGGAGCTCACAGACAGCCTGTCATGTCCAGTCAATGACCTGGTTGCCGCTGTGGCTCTTGTGATTATATGTCATGTTATTGACATATTTGTAAATTAATATTGACTATTGTTTTGTTATTCAGAGTGATGTTGTCACCAGGCTTGGTAGACTACAGGCATGGAGTTTTCCTCTGTTCTCGCCGGGCAAGCCGGTGCTGAGACTGCGGTTGACGGCGGCTGCGGGGCGGCGGTGTGCGTGTCGCGGGTGGATGTGGCCGGGTTGTCGGATGCGGGGTTGCGTGGGCGGTTGGGGGTGTTGGGCGGGGCCGAGTCGCAGTTGGAGGCGTTGAAAGCGCAGACAATGGCCGAGTTGGCTCGCCGTCACGAGACAGTCGGGGCCAAGAAGGTGGCCCGTGAGGTGTTGCGGTCATCTCCCTCCCAGGCCCACCACGATGTGAAGGCCGCTGAGCGGCTGGCCGGACTGGCTGCGACTTCAGAGGCTCTGGCGTCGGGCGAGGTCCCGGCAGATCATGCGCGGCTGATCGCCCGGGCGTCGTCTGAGGGGCCGATTGACGAGCGGGAGCTCGTGGAGGCCGCCAAGACACAGACCTATGACGAGTTGACCAAGACGGTCAAGCGCCAGCAACACGAGTTGTCGGGCGACGGCGGACAGTCGATTCACGACAGGCGCAAGCAGAAGCGCTCAGCCCGCCTGTTCCAAAACGGGGATACGGGCTTGTATGTGCTCAACGCGGAGTTCGACCCGATTGCCGGCAACCACATCGCAGGGGTGCTCGCCGACAAAGAGCGAGAGCTGTGGCGCGCAGAGGACTCCAGAGCTAGGCGTTCACCTCAGCAGCGTGCCGCTGACGCGTTGGCTGAGCTGATCTTGCACCCGGAGAAGGGCAAGGCGGCAGGAATCGCCTTGGTGCTGGTGGCCGACTACGACACGGCCCTCAAGGAACTGGTGAACGCCCGCCTCTCCGACGGAACGCCGCTTCCAGCCAAAGAACTGGTCAAGCTGGCCCATGAGGCCGACATCTTCCCGGCGGTGTTCAACGCCAGGACGCAGGACTTGTGGTTGGGACGGCGCCGCCGTTGCGCCAGCGACGCCCAGAGAATCGCGCTCATGGTGCGCGACAAGGCGTGTGTGGGCTGCGGGGCGGACGCGAACCGCAGTTTCGCCCACCACATCAAGCACTGGAAGAACGGCGGCGCAACCGACTATCCCAACCTGGTCACGGTGTGCAACGACTGCCACCACGATATTCACGAACGACACCATCAAGTGGAGCACGACCGGCGAACCGGCAGGCGCAGCGTGGTGCCGCCGCCCGACGCGTTTCCCGACTCTGGAACTACCACCTGGCAGCCCAAGCAGCTGAATCCCGTGCTCCGCAACTGAGGGCTCGCTTGCACCTCAGCCCGGCGGCTGCGGTGGTCGCCTGGTGGCATCGGCGGCCTCCGCTGCCGATGCTGCTGCCGATGCTTCGCCCTTGGGTTGGGGAGAGTAGAAAATAGGAAGCGCGCATCCGAGAATCGGGCGGGTGCCAGGACAAGCACGAATCAGGAGCCCGCATGCTGCTGGCGCTCGACATTGGCAACACCCAGACCGTGGTCGGCCTGTATGAGGCCGAGCGCGCCGAGGACTGCCAGGCCGACGACGGGCTGATCGAGCACTGGCGGCTGTCCACCGTTCACGAGCGCACCCCCGACGAAGTGGCCGTTTTGCTGCGCAGCCTGCTGGACAGCATCGGCGTGGATATGGAGGGTGAGCTGACCGGGGTGGCGGTTTGCTCGGGAGTGCCCCGCATCCGGGAGAGCGCGCGGATGATGGTGCAGCGCTACCTGGACTTCGAGCCGGTGGTGATCGAACCCGGCACCCGCAGCGGCATACCCATCTTGTACGACAACCCTCGCGAGGTGGGGGCCGACCGGATCGCCAACGCGGTGGCCGCCCACCAGCTCTACGGCGGACCTGCGGTGATTGTGGACTTCGGCACCACCAACAACTTCGACGTGGTGTCCAAAGCCGGAGAGTTCCTGGGCGGGGCCATCGCACCGGGCATAGAGGTCAGCCTGGATGCCATGGTGGGCCGGGCGGCCGCATTGGGCCCGGTGGCGCTCACCGAGCCCCGCACCGTGATCGGCAAGACCACGATGGAGTCCATCCAGTCGGGGGTCATATACGGATTCGTGGCCCAGATCGACGGCATGGTGGCCCGATTCTCCGCCGCGCTGGACAGCGAGATGGTGGTGATCGCCACCGGCGGCCTGGCTCACCTGATCGCCCCGCTGTCGGAGAGCATCCAGCACGTCGAGCCCTATCTGACCCTGCACGGACTGTGGCTGGTCCACAGGCGCAACCGGTAGGGGCAGCCGGTGACGCCCCCTTATAGGTTCGACACCACAGCCACTGCCGCCCAGTGCCACGAACATCACGGTGAAATAGAGCCGGGCGCCGAGACCGGGCAACAGGTGACGGTGGCGGGCCGCATCATGCTCCGGCGGGTGCAGGGACGACTGGCGTTTGCCACTCTCCAAGACGCCACCGGCCGCATCCAGCTTTTCGCTCCCGCCAAGGTCACCCCCGACTACGACGGATTCTGCTCGCTGTCGTTGGGCGACTGGGTGGGGGTGAGCGGCGAGGTGATGAAAACCCGAACCGGGGAGCTGTCGGTGAAGGTGGAGCGGTGGGAGCTGCTGGCCGAGGCCCGGCGGAGCTTTCCCGACAAGTGGCACGGACTGTCTGACCCCGACATCCGATTCCGCCAGCGCTATGTCGACTTGTGGGTGACCGAAGAGGCCCGCCAGACCTTCCTGCTGCGATCCGAGATGATGTCGCTCACCCGCCGGTGGCTGGAAGACCGGGGGTTCATCGAGGTGGAGACTCCGGTGTTCCACCCGGTGCCCGGCGGGGCGTTGGCCCGACCGTTCAGCACCCACCACAACGCGCTGGAAATGGACCTGTTCTTGAGAATCGCCCCCGAGCTGTATCTGAAGCGGCTCGTGGTGGGCGGGTTGGAAAAGGTGTTCGAGATAGCCCGGGTGTTCCGCAACGAGGGCATCTCCACCCGTCACAATCCCGAGTTCACCATGCTGGAGCTGTACTGGGCCTACGCCGACTATGGCGACATCATGGAGCTGGTCGAGCAACTAGTCGCCCAACTGGCCCTGGAACTGAGAGGCACCACCCGTATCAGCTACGGCGGGCGCGATCTGGACTTGACCCCGCCGTGGCCCAGGGCCCGGTTTGTCGACCTGCTGGCCACCCACAGCGGTCTGGAGGTGGGCCTCGACACCCCGCTGGCCGAGTTGCGGTCGCACTGCGCCGACCGGGATATCCCGGTGGAAGATCGCTGGGGGCCGGGCAAGCTGCTGTTGGAGTTGTACGAGAAGACCACCGAGGCGGAGCTGTGGGGACCGGTGTTCGTGTGCGACTACCCCAAAGAGGTGTCGCCGCTGGCCCGAGAGCACCGCGACCAGCCCGGCTGGGTGGAGCGCTTCGAAGCCATAGTGGCCGGCCGGGAGCTGGCCAACGCCTTCAGCGAGCTCACTGATCCCGACGAGCAGCGGGCCCGCTTCGAGGGCCAGGCGGCCGACCGGGACGCGGGCGACGCCGAGGCCATGGCCGTGGACCGCGACTATCTGCGAGCGCTGGAGTTCGGCTTGCCCCCCACCGGCGGCTTGGGGGTGGGAATGGACCGCCTGGCCATGCTTCTGTCCGACGCGTCCAGCATCCGCGACGTGATCCTGTTCCCCACCCTGCGCCCCGAGCCCCCGGAGCGCTAAAGCCTGCTAGCTGTCCCCTAGGGGGATGCGGGCCCGGTCGATCAGATGGGCGGTGGCCACACCGAGGGCCGCGGCTGCCGTGGTGGGGGGCAGCGCCTCCAGGCTGGCCGAGGCCTGCTTGGAGTAGCGGCGGGCCACGTCCAGAGCCTCCTGCACCCCGCCGCTGGCCAGCACCAGTTGCAGGGCCGAGCGGACGGTTGCGTCCGACACCGTCCCGCCCAGCAGATCCCTGAGCTGGGGGCCGTAGGCAGTGCCCAGCGCCCGGATCACCGGCAGCGTGTAGATCCCCTCGTGCAGGTCATTGCCCGAGGGCTTTCCCAAGTGCTCGTCGGTGGCCACGATGTCCAAGATGTCGTCCACCACCTGGAAGGCCAGTCCGTAGTAGCGGCCGAACTCGGTGAGGGTGTCCACCACGGGCCGGTCCAGCCCGGCCACCAGGCCGCCGATGCGACAGGAGGTGGCCAGCAAGGAGGCGGTCTTGCCCTCGATGGAGGCGGTGTAGGAGGTCTCGGTGCGGTCGGGGTTGCCAGTGTCCTGCAACTCTCGCACCTGGCCCTCGCACAGCCTCCCGATGGTGGCGGCCAAAAGACCGGCCACCTCCGTGCCCAGCGAGGCAGCCAGCTCCGAGGCCCGGGCCAGCAGGAAATCCCCGGCCAAAATGGCCCGCAGGTTGCCCCACTTGGCGTTCACGCTGGCCACGTTGCGCCGCACTTGGGCCTCGTCCATCACATCGTCGTGGTACAGCGAGCCCAGATGAACGAGCTCCACGGCCACACCGCCGGTGAGCACATCGTCTTCGACCGGCGCTGGCCGAGTCTGGGCTATGGACGCCGATGCGATCACGAACCCCGGCCGCACCCGCTTCCCCCCGGCCCGGATGAGATGACCGGCTACTTCGGTGAGGAACGGGTGCTCGGTGTGGATCGAATCTTCCAGCCGCAGCTCCAGCCGTTCCAGGTCGCGCCCCATGGTGGGAATCGGATCGAGGGGGCTGCGAACCACGCATCCAGCGTAGTGGTCTGGTCCCTATTTTCTCCCATTCAACCCGATTCGCGGCCTCTTGGGCGGCGATGGGTTGGGGATCGGTTGGGGCTTCGGGGACGAAATTGGGGGGTAGGGGGGTTACACTTCGGAACAAGCCCCTATTGGGAGACTGCCGTGTTCGAGAGATTTACAGATCGGGCCCGCCGGGTCGTTGTATTGGCCCAGGAGGAGGCGCGCCTGCTCCACCACAACTACATCGGCACCGAGCACATCCTGCTCGGCCTGATACACGAGGGCGAGGGGGTGGCCGCCAAGTCTTTGGAATCGCTGGGCATCTCCCTGGAGGCGGTGCGCAACCAGGTGGAGGAGATCATCGGCCAGGGCGGGTCGTCTCCGTCGGGCCACATTCCGTTCACCCCCCGGGCCAAGAAGGTGCTGGAGCTGTCGCTTCGGGAGGCGCTCCAACTCGGGCACAACTACATCGGCACCGAGCACATCCTGCTCGGCCTGATCCGAGAGGGCGAGGGGGTGGCCGCCCAGGTGCTGGTGAAGCTGGGCGCCGATCTGTCGAGGGTGCGCCAGCAGGTCATCCAGCTCCTGTCGGGCTATGGCGGCCCTCAGGGGTCGGGCGCCTCGGAGAAGGCCACCACCTCTCCCGGCGGCAGCGGTGACGGCGGGGCCTCGGGCTCGCTGGTGCTCGACCAGTTCGGCCGCAACCTCACCAAACTGGCCCGAGACAGCGGGCTCGACCCGGTGATCGGCCGGCAGCGGGAGACCGAGCGGGTAATGCAGGTGCTCTCCCGGCGCACCAAGAACAACCCGGTTCTGGTGGGCGAGCCCGGAGTGGGCAAGACCGCCATCGTGGAGGGCCTGGCCCAGAAGATCGCCGCCGACGACGTTCCCGAGACCATTCGCAACAAACAGCTCTACACCCTGGATCTGGGGGCGCTGGTGGCCGGGTCCCGCTACCGGGGCGATTTTGAGGAGCGCCTGAAAAAAGTGCTCAAGGAGATCAAGACCCGGGGCGACATCATCTTGTTCATCGACGAGCTGCACACCCTGGTGGGCGCGGGCGCGGCCGAGGGCGCTATCGACGCCGCTTCCATCCTCAAGCCCATGCTGGCCCGGGGGGAGCTCCAGACAATCGGCGCCACCACCCTCGACGAGTACCGCAAACACCTGGAGAAGGACTCCGCCTTGGAGCGCCGATTCCAGCCGGTCAAGGTGGATGAGCCCACCATTGCCCACACCATCGAGATCTTGAAAGGGCTGAGAGACCGCTACGAGGCCCACCACCGGGTCACCATCACCGACCAGGCTCTGGTGGCTTCGGCCAACCTGGCCGATCGCTACATCTCCGACCGCCACCTGCCCGACAAGGCCATCGACCTCATCGACGAGGCGGGTTCCCGCCTGCGCATCAAGCGCATGGACACCCCGAATGACTACAAGGACTTCGAGAGCCAGCTCTCCCAGGTGGTGGCCCAGAAGAAGGGCGCGGTGGAGCAACAGGACTTCGAAGAGGCCGGACGGCTGCGGGACCAGGAGAAGGAGCTGCTAGCCGGCAAAGAGAAGATGGAGGAGGAGATCCGGGCCAAGGGCGTCGACCTGTTCGACGAGGTGGACGAGGAGGCGGTGGCCGAGGTGCTGTCCATCTGGACTGGAATCCCCGTCTACAAGCTCACTGAGGAGGAGACGGCCAAGCTCCTGCGGATGGAGGACGAGCTGCACAAGCGGGTCGTCGGCCAGGAGGACTCCATCAAGGCGGTGTCGCAGGCCATTCGCCGCACCCGGGCCGGCCTCAAAGATCCCAAGCGGCCCAGCGGGTCGTTCATCTTCCTGGGCCCCTCAGGCGTGGGCAAGACCGAGCTGGCCAAGACACTGGCCGAGTTCCTGTTCGGCGACGAGCAGGCCCTCATTGCCCTGGACATGTCGGAGTACATGGAGAAGCACACAGTCAGCCGGCTGGTGGGCTCACCGCCCGGCTACGTTGGCTACGAGGAAGGCGGGCAGCTCACCGAGGCGGTTCGCCGCAAGCCGTTCTCAGTGGTCTTGTTCGACGAGATCGAGAAGGCCCACCCCGATGTGTTCAACACCCTCCTGCAAATTCTGGAGGAAGGTCGCCTGACCGACAGCCAGGGCCGGTCGGTGGACTTCCGCAACACCGTGCTGATCATGACCTCCAACCTGGGCACCCAGAATCTGCGCAAAGCCAACCTGGGATTCGCCAAGACCGGTGAGGCCATCACCTATGAGCGTATGAAGGAGAAGGTCACCGAGGCGCTCAAGGACCATTTCCGGCCCGAATTCCTGAACCGCATCGACGAGGTCATCGTGTTCCACGAGCTGACCCGCGCAGAGGTGACCCAGATCGTGGACTTGATGATCAAGCGGCTCCAGAACCAGCTCGAGGCCCAGGGCATCGGCTTGGAGCTCACCCAGGAGGCCAAAGTGCTGCTGGCCTTGCGGGGCTACGACCCGACGCTGGGGGCTCGCCCGCTGCGCCGGGCCATCCAGCGCCTGGTGGAGGATCCACTGTCGGAGCGGCTTTTGTGGAAGGAGTTCCGGGCGGGCGAGACCATTCTGGTGGATGCCGAGGACGATCCCGACGAGCCCGGCTCTGAGCGGATCGGCTTTCGGGCGGTCGAGGGCTTCGAACCGCCCCCGGTGGAAGAGTTGGCCGGCGCCTAGTCGAATGCCCGCAGTGGTTCGCAGGGGGGCCGCGAGGCGACGGGCTAGCGTGTGCTCAGCAGCCCGAGGGGGCGCGCTCCTTTTCGTGCTGGTATTGGGGCTGGCCGCCTGCCAGGTCGATATCGAGGTCGGCATCGGCTTCAACGAAGACGGCTCCGGGCTGGTCACGGTGGATGTGGCGCTCGACGAGGAGGCAGTTGCGCTGGCCCCCGACATCACCTCCTTGCTGTTGATCGACGACATTGAGGATCCCGCCTCGGGCTGGTCGTACAACGACCCCCGAATCGACGAGGAGGGCCGCACCAGCTTCTCGGCATCCAAGCCGTTCGGATCGCCCGAGCAGCTCGAGTCGGTGCTGGCCGAGATTTTCGGCGCCGACGATGTGTTCAGGGATTTCACGTTCGAGCGCGCCACCTCCTTTGCGCAAACCGACTATCGGGTGACCGGGGTGGTCGATTTGTCAAAGGGTATGGATCTGTTCACCGATCCGCAGCTCACCGAGCGGCTCGGCGGTGAGCCCCTTGGCCAGCCGATCCCCGATCTGGCCGCCGCGCAGGCGGGGGTAGCTGTGCGTTTGGTCTTGGATCTGCCCGTGGGCGCCGAACAAGAGGAGACCTTGGAACTGGGGCAGGGGGCGGTGGGCATTGAGATGACCGCCCAAGAGGAGAGCGGCACCGCGCTGACCCTTCGATGGGTGGCCTGGGCCGCATTCGCCCTGCTGGGCCTGTCGGTGCTGATTGCCGTAGCCGGCTATCTGCTGGAGCGCCGGAACCGGCGCCGCAGCACAGATCCGACCGTGGCGCAGGAGCCCGTGGTTCGATCCACCAGCTCAGCCGCGGCCCAGCCCCCGGCTCGCCGGCTGCGACTGGTGGTCTTGAACCCGCTCGGGGTGCTGTTCGAGCCGCCCGACGAACCCTCCCGCCTGCTGGCCTCTTTTGCCGCCGAACGCGGCTCGGAAGTGGATGACGAGAGCGTGGAGCAGCTCTATAACCAGGCAGTGCTCGGTCGTGTCACCCCCGCTGAGCTTTGGGTCGGGCTCGGATTGAACGACGACCCCACCGAGCTCTCCGAGCAGTATTTGGACCAGTACACCGTGCGGTCCGGGGCCCGGGACTTCGTAGCCGAGATGGCCCGCCGAGAGCTGCCGGTGGCCTGTATCACCAACGACATCGCCTCGTGGTCGTCTGCATTGCGAGATCGGCTCCAGATCACCGGTGTGGACACCTGGATTGTGAGCAGCGAGGTGGGGGTGTGCATGCCCGCTCCCGGCATCTACGAAGCCCTGCGCCGGACGACGGCGGTTTCCTACGAGAATGCGCTGCTGGTGGATGTGAGGTCCGGGCATCTCGACGCCGCCCATGCCCTGGGGATGTCCACCGCGTTGCTGGCCGATTCCCGGCCCCAGGAAGAAGAGGCCCCCAGCCACGCGGTGGTGACCAGCTTCTCAGACTTCTTCCGGCGCCGTCCCCGCGCCTGAATCCGGTTCCGGGCGGCTTCGCTAGGCGAGTAGTCGGGCGGCGGGCACGGCGAAGTAGGTCAAGATGATGTCGGCGCCGGCTCGACGGATGCCGGTGAGCGTCTCGGCCACGATGGCTCGCTCGTCCAGCCAGCCCGATGCCGCAGCCGCCTTGATCATCAGGTACTCGCCGCTCACCTGGTACGCGGCCACCGGCACCACCGAGGCGTCGGCGAACCGCCTCACCACGTCCAGGTAGGGACCAGCCGGCTTGACCATGACCATGTCGGCGCCCTCGGCGATGTCTAGCTCCAACTCCCTGAGGGCCTCGCGGCTGTTGGCCGGGTCCATCTGGTAGGTCTTCTTGTCGCCGGAGCGGGGGGCCGAGTCGAGTGCTCCCCGGAACGGCCCGAAGAATGCCGACGCGTACTTGGCGGTGTAGGCGCAGATGCCCACCTCGGCATGCCCGTGGTGGTCGAGCATCTCCCGTATGGCCCCCACCCGGCCGTCCATCATGTCGCTGGGGGCCACGATGTCGGCCCCGGCGTCGGCGTGGGTCAGGGCCTGACGGCAAAGAACCTCCACGGTCTCATCGTTCACGATGGTGCCGTCGGGGGCCACGATGCCGTCGTGGCCGTCGCTGTTGTAGGGGTCGAGGGCCACATCGGTCATCACCACCGTGTTGGGATGGGCGTCCTTGATGGCCCCGATGGTCTGGGGGATGAGCCCGTCGGGGTTCCAGGCCTCGTCGCCGGTGGGGGTCTTGAGCTCATCGGGGGCGGCTTCGAACAGCACCACGGCTTGAACTCCGAGATCGGCAGCCCGCCCCACCTCGCCGACCAGGCCGTCGATGCTCCACCGGGTTGTGTCGGGCATCGAGTCGATGGGCTCGTCGGCGCCCTCGTGTACGAACATGGGCAGCACGAGATGGGAGGGGCTCAACTCGGTCTCGCGCACCATGTCCCGGATGGCCGGGGTGCGGCGATTTCGCCTCGGCCGGGCAGTCAGCTCCAAGTGCGGATGGGCCATGGGTCTATGCTCCCATCTCTGCTCCCGTCGCGCACTGCCGATGGGCTAGACAAGAGCCATGAGAATCGAGTTGTCGACGGGTACGCCGGCTGAGCTGGTCCGAGTCGCCGGTGCCGGCCGGGGGCTGGTGCTGATCCCCGATCTCATGGGGTTGCGGCCCCTGTTCGACGACCACGCAGCCCGCCTTGCCGCTGAGCAGGGCTGGACGGTGTGCGCTCCCCAGGTTTTTGCCGGTCGAGAGCACTTGGCCGCCGAAGAGCGGATGGCCGCGGTTTGCGAGTTGGCCGACGGGCAGGTGTTGGCCGACGTCTTGGCCGCCGCCGATGCCACCGAGTGCGAAACGGTTGTGATCACCGGCTTCTGCATGGGTGGCATGTACACCATCAAGGCATCGGCCACCGGGCGGTTCCATCGGGCGGCTGCGTTTTACGGGATGATTCGCCTGCCCGAACACTGGCGGGGACCCGGCCAGGGCGAGCCGCTGGATCTGTTGGCCCAAGGCGACCCGAGCCCGCTCCTGGCCATCATCGGGGCCGAAGACCCGTTTACCCCGCCCGATGATGTGGCCGCCCTGGAGGCGGCCGGGGCGCAGATCGTGTCGTATGAGGGGGCCGACCACGGTTTTGTCCACGATCCCGCCCGCCCCGCCCATCGCCCCGACGATGCAGCCGACGCCTGGGCTCGGGTCATCGAGTTCCTGAGCGCCTAGAGACCGAGATGATTCTCCCTTCGGCTGGTTGGAAGAACTCTGCCGAGTTCCTGAGCGCCTAGAGACCGGGCGGCTATGGCGGAGCGACCCTCGGTGTGGACGGTGGTCGTGGCCGCGGGCTCAGGCACCCGCTTCGGGGGCGCCAAGCAGTATCTGGAACTGGCCGGCTGCCGGGTGGTGGACCGCAGCGTGGCGGTGGCCGCCCAGGTGAGCGATGGGGTGGTGGTGGTGGTTCCTGCCCCCGATGTGAGTTCCGAGGCGGCGAAGCTGAGCGCAGCCGCGGTGGTGGCCGGAGGGCCGAGCCGGGCCGCCTCGGTCCGCAACGGGCTGGCCGCGGTGCCCTTGGACGCGGCCATAATCTGCGTCCACGACGCCGCCCGCCCCCTGGCCGGCGCCGACGTCTATGGGAGGGTCATCAACGAGGTGCAGTCAGGTGCCGCAGGGGCCGTGCCGGTGGTGCCGGTGACCGATACCATCCGCAGAGTGGACGGGGGAGTGGTGGATCGCAGCACGCTGCTAGCTGTGCAGACCCCGCAGGCATTCCGAGGAGAACTGCTGCGGGAGGCCCACGCCCGCGCCGGCGACGCCACCGACGATGCCGGCTTGGTGGAGGCGGCTGGCCATGCCGTCGTTGCGGTGGAGGGCCACTCTCGCAACATCAAGATCACCCGCCCCGACGACCTGGCCGCCGCCGAGGCATGGTTGGCGACATGAACGGCGAGTTTCGAGTAGGACACGGATTCGACACCCACCGGTTCAGCGACGACCCCGAGCGGCCCTTGATCCTGGGCGGGGCCCGGTTTGACGGCGTACCTGGTCTTGTCGGCCACAGCGACGGCGATGCGGTGGCCCATGCAGTGACCGACGCCTTGTTGAGCGCGGCGGGCTTGGGCGACATCGGGGTGCTTTTTCCCGACACCGACGACGCCTGGGCCGGTGCCGACAGCCTCCAGTTGCTGGCCGACGCGGTGTCCCGGTTGGCTACGGAGGGCTGGCGGGCGGTGAATGCCGACTGCACGGTGGTGGCTGAGGCGCCCCGCATCGCCCCCCGTCGTGAAGAGATGGAGGCGCGCCTCAGCGACGTTGTCGGCGCCCCAGTCACGATAAAGGGCAAGCGGGCTGAGGCCATGGGGGCGCTGGGCCGCAGCGAGGGCCTAGCCTGCTGGTCGGTGGCGCTGATCGGGCGCCCATGAGCTCGCGGGGCCCGAACCGGGGGCGAGGGGAGGATCGGGGCAGGGGCGGTAACCAGAGGCGGGGAGGGGCCGGGAACCGAGGCCAGGGTGGAACCAAAGGCAAGGGTCGTCAACCCGGCGACCGCCAAGAGCGCCGCCGTCGTCCTGCTGGCCTCGGTGGCGACCGGGTGGAGGGCCGCCAAGCGGTGCGGGAGCTGCTCTTGGCCGGAGTTCGCCCCACCCATGAGGTGGTGGTCGCCGCCGGTCAGAACCAAGCCGGGATGTTGGCCCAGATCGTGGAGCTGGCCGCCGAGCTTCGGGTGCCGTTGAAAGAGGTGGCTAAAGCCAAGTTCGAGTCGATGGCCGTCACCGAGGCCCCTCAGGGCGTGATGGCTCGGGCCGCGCCTCTGAGGGAGCACGATTTGGAAGAGCTGGCCCGCCCCTCCGATGGCCGGTCCCCATTCCTTTTGGTACTCGACGGGATCACCGATCCGGGCAACGTCGGGGCGGCCTTGCGAACCGCAGAATGCGCCGGGGTCACCGGCGCAGTGCTGGGAAAGCACCGCGCCGCCCACATCACCCCCGCCGCGGCCAAAGCCGCCGCCGGAGCGGTGGAGCACGTGCCCATGGCCTTGGTGCCGGGCATCCCCAACGCCCTGGCCCGCCTGGCCGAGTTGGGGGTGTGGTCGGTAGGGCTCGACGTGGCCGCGCCGACATCGGTGTATGACATGAGCGTGGCCGCCGACGCAGTGGCCCTGGTGGTGGGCAGCGAGGGCCGCGGCCTCTCCCGCCTGGCCCGCCAGCGCTGCGACGTGGTGGCCACCATCCCCCTGTCAGGCAGTCTCAGCTCGCTCAACGCCGCCGCCGCCACCGCTATCGGCTGCTTCGAAATCGCCCGCCACCGCCAGCGTGCCGAAGGCTGAGAGCTGATATTCAGCAGGACCTGGCATCCCGTCCTTGGTTGTGACTGGATACGGCTACCGTTAGGGTTGGACTGCAGTCGGAGTTGGCTTCAAAGGGCTCCCTTCCCAGATCATGACCTGTTGGTCTTGAAAGGCAAAGGAGCATCAAGGTGACGATGAGCAAGACCAGGCGCACGGAATCCCGAAGCGATGATGCAATGTCGGCAATCATTGAGATTCAGCGGGCGATACTTGTTCTTCCCGAAGTCGAGTTTGCGCAGTTGAGGGAGTGGGTCAGCGAATTGGACTGGGAGAAGTGGGATAAGCAGATCCAAGCCGATTCGGATGAGGGGGCGTTGGATTTCCTAATTCATGAGGCCCCCTACCCAGTGGCGGACCCCCACAAACACCCCAGTCCCCGCTTCAACGCGAAGAGCCCTTAAACTCCATTGGTTACCACCTTCCTGGAGATCAGACGTTTGGGTTCGCTCATCGGCGCCACCATTGGTTGCTTCAAAGCCGCTGGCCAGCGGCAAGCCGATATTCTTGATGGCGTTTTCTTCTCATGCCATGTAGCCGTGGTGCTCAGGGATTGGCTGCGTACGCCCGAGATAGCCCCCTGGCCATCACGATTAAGCCGGGGGTGGGGCGAGGGTGTCGGCGATCAGGGTTTGCACTACGGCATGGAGGGCCTCTTCGTCGGTGGCGCCTTCTTTGAGCGCCCCGTGGTACACCGCCAGTTGGCGGTCGGCGGAGGTTCCCCGTTGGCAGATGGTGCGGGCATGCTCAACCTCTGACACGCAGTCGAGGGCTTCGGCGTCGGGTCGGACCGTCTCGATGATCTCGTCCACCAGGTCGGGCAGCGGCACCATCTCGCCCTTGCCGAAGTCGATGAGGCGGTCGTTGATCCCGTATCGCTCGGCCCGCCACAGGTTCTCCGACACCAAGAAGTTGGCATAGCTGCGCCACCGGCGATTCTCCATCTTGAGCCTCCACAGCATCCGCAGCAAACAGACGTACAGGGCGGCGACGGCAACGGTGTCCTCCATTCTGGTGGGCAGGTCGGTGACCCGCATCTCCAGGGTGGGATAGCGCTCCGACGGGCGGATGTCCCACCACACTTTGGTGGAGTCCTCGATGACCCCGGCCCGCACCAGCACGTCCACATGGCGCCGGTAATCCGACCACGAGTCGAACCTCTCCGGCAGCCCGGTGCGGGGCAGCGACCGGAACATCGCCATGCGATAGCTCTTGAGGCCGGTGTCGCGTCCCTCCCAGAACGGCGATGAGGTGGAAAGGGCCAGCAAATGGGGCAGGAAGTAGGCGACTTGGTTCATCAGGTCGATCCGGAGATCTGGATCCTCAATGCCGACGTGGACGTGCAGGCCGGAGATGACCAGCCCCCGGGACACGCCTTGGAGGTCCTCAGCCAGGGCCTGGTAGCGCTCCCCTTCAGTCACTTTCAGCTGGTGCGGGCGGGCGAATGGGTGAGAGGAGGCCGCTATCGGCGCAAGACCATATTCTGCGGAGGCCTCGGTGACCGCGAGGCGCAGCAGCCCGATGTCGGCCCGCAGATGCTTGAAGTCGGTGCAGATCCCAGTGCCGATCTCGAGTTGCGAGGTGAACAGCTCTCGGGCCACAAGACCATGGTGCAGGCCGGCCACCGTCTCCAGAATCCCGGGCGGCTGTTCGGTGATGAGGGCTCCGCTCTCGCGCTCCACAAGGAGGTACTCCTCCTCAATCCCCATTGACCAGGCTGGCTCGTCGGTCACAGCGACTCCTTTCCGTGTGGTGGCAGAGTAAATGCGAAATCAGAGCCCGAGACAGGAATCGAACCTGCGACCGGCTGTTTACAAGACAGCTGCTCTACCGACTGAGCTACTCGGGCGTTGGATTGAGGGGCTGCTCACACCCCTGCTCAAGAGCATAAGGGCTGCTGTTTGGGGAGGGTGCTTGAATACCGCCTAGTGGTGGGCAACGCTTGTTGGAATGGCCCTCACGAAGCGAGATCGGGCGATCTTGGATTTTGAGCGCACCTGGTGGCAGGAGACCGGGTCGAAGGAGGCCGCCATCCGCGCGCGCTTCGAGCTTTCCACCACCCGGTATTATCAGCTGTTGAACGAACTATTGGAAGAGACGGATGCCATGGAGTACGACCCAATGGTTGTACGGCGCCTGCGGCGGGTTCGCGATCGCCGCAGACGATCCAAATTCGGCCAGACCTCGGTCGGCCGACAGCCGTCTCGATAGCAGTCCGGAGCCAGAGGCACTATGGAGTCGAACCAAACACCAAACAACCAGATGGCCCTCAGGGGGGTGGTGCTGGTCCTCGCCCTGATTGCGGCCGCAGCTTTTGTGCTGGCCCGCGGCCTCGACGACGACGGTCCCGCTCCGGTTGCCGCCGAGGCCACCGCCGAGCCGACGGCCGAGGCTGAGCCGACCTCTGATTCGGCCGAAACCCCGTCAGGCGGCGATACCGCAACGGCCACCCCGGCCCCGGCAACGGATGAGACCCAGCCGCCTGCCTCCGACCCGGCAGCGGATGAGACCCAGCCGCCTGCCTCCGACCCAGGGGAGCCGCCCGAGTGCCGTGATCCGTCCACCATCGGCGTGCTGGTGGCCAACGGTACCGATGTGACCGGAGCGGCTGGTCGGCTCGCGGCTGAGCTGAACGCCGCGAACTACGTAACGCTGCCGCCGGTGAATGCCGGCGCCCAGACGAGTTCGGCCTTCTACTTCCGGGCCGGGTACGAAGTTGATGCCCAGTGCGTGGCCAGCCAGTTGGGAGTGGGTGCCGGGCCGTTCTTCCCGATGTCCGACCCTCCCCCCGGCGGCGTCACCCTGGAGACGCTGGGCAACGCCTACGTCCTGATTCTGATCGGACCCGACAGCCTCGCCCAGCGCCCCGGTTGACAGCCTGGTGGCCGTGGCCGATTTGCGAACCGCGGTTCTCTACGGCCAACCGCCAAATGGCTGAGCTCTCATGCACGTCGTTGCCGCCCCCGACAAGTTCCGGGGCACAGCCACGGCTGTCCAGATCGCCGATGCGATAGTTCTGGCCGCCGGAAAAGCCGGGGCCACCGCCGATGCGGTTCCCATGGCCGACGGGGGAGAGGGCACGCTGGAGGTGGTGGGAGGGGCCAACCGGGCCACCATCGTGACCGGTCCCTTGGGCGACCCGGTAGAAGCCCAGTGGCGGCTACACCGCCAAACAGCGGTGGTTGAGATGGCCCGGGCCTCGGGTCTGGCACTGGCGGGCGGGGCTGAGGCCAACGACCCTCTAGGGGCCACCACCTACGGAACCGGTGAGCTGATCGAGGCTGCTGTCGAGCGCGGCGCCCGGCGGGTGCTGGTGGGGGTGGGGGGCTCGGCCACCACCGACGGAGGGCTGGGCGCTCTGCGGGCGCTGTACCCCACGCACCGCCTCAAAGGGGTGGAGCTGGCCGTGGCCTGCGACGTGAAGACCAGGTTCATCGACGCCGCTGCGGTGTTCGGGCCCCAGAAGGGGGCCGGTCCGACTCAGGTGGAGTTGCTGCGCCGGCGCCTGGAGCGGCTCAGCCAGGTGTACGCCGATACGTATGGCGTGATGGTCGACGACATCGAGGGCTCCGGTGCGGCCGGCGGCCTGGCCGGCGGTCTGGCGTGCGCGGGTGCTGAGCTGTGCAACGGTTTCGAGCTGCTGGCCGAGGAAGCGGACCTTTACGGCCGTATAGAGGGGGCCGATTTGGTGGTCACGGGGGAGGGGGCCCTCGACGCCACCTCGCTCCAGGGGAAGGTGGTGGGGGGCGTGGGCGAGATGGCGGCGGCCGCCGGGGTGCCGGTGCTGACCGTGGTGGGGCGGGTGGACGGCGCCGCCGCTCCTGCCGGCGGGAAGCTGATCAGCCTGAGCGACCGCTACGGCGCCGGGCCGGCCATGGCCGAAACCGCCCGGTTGGTCGGCCAAGCGGTGCTGGACTATTTGGGCTCGTAGCCGGGCCGCACAGCCAGCAGGCCTGCCGGAAGTATCCGGGCTGAAGTCTTCATCCAGGGTCGCGACTTCGATGAAGAGCGCACAGTCAGCAGGCCTGCCGGAAGTATCCGGGCACCTCGATCAGGGGTGGGCGCTCCTGCATGGTTATCTCGGTATCGCCGAAACCGGGGCGGTGCAGCATGATGGCAGTGTTCACCAGGGTGCGGTCGGCTCGGTGCAGGGCCACCTGCATGACCTCGGTCGCCTGTGATGACAGCTCGTGTAGTGGGCGGTGGCGGTGGACTCGGGTGCCCAAGTCCACCTGGGCGATGGTGCTGTAGCCCGCCAGACGGCACACATCTATGAGCAGTCCCATCTCCACCCCGTATCCCTGGACGAAAGGCACCCGCTCCAGAACCTCCCGCCGTCCGGCGTATTCCCCGGCCAGGGGCTGGACGATCTCGCCCAGCTCGGGGAACAACAGGGCGATGAGCGGGCGGGCCACCAGCTCGGTTGTGCGCCCTCCGCCCCGCTGATCGGCGCCCACCGGTCGGTGGTAGTAGCCCTTGCAGTAGCCGATGGAGTCGTCGACCAGCAGCGGGCCCAGCAAGCCGAAAATGAAGTGGGGGCCGAAGTTGGCGATATCGCTGTCGCACCACACAACGAGATCCCCGGTGGAGGCGAACAACGACTTCCACAGCGCTTCCCCCTTGCCGGGCTGGTTGCCCAGGTGGGCCAGAACATCAGAGCAAGCCACCACCGTGGCCCCGGCGGCCTCGGCGGCCTCGGCGGTGCGATCGGTGGAGTGGTCGTCCATCACGATCAGCTCGTCCACCAGGCCCAGCTCGTCCATGAGCTCGGATCGGACCACCTTGGCAATGGCCCCCACGGTGGCCTCCTCGTTGCGGGCGGGCAGGCACACCGAAACCCTCGTCGACCCCTTGCGCTCGACGAGATCGGCGGCCGTGAACTCCCCGGCTGCGAACCTCCGCTTACCAGTCACCGCGTCTCCCAGACTATGAGTCGTCTCCCGCGCTCCATGCGAATAGCATCATGGCCCATGAGCGTCATCGTTCGGATACCGACCACCCTTCGTCCCCTGGCCGGAGGAGCCAGCGAGGTTGCCGTAGCGGGCGACAACGTCCGAGACGTGATCACCTCGCTGGATGCCGTCCACCCCGGTTTCATGGACCGCCTCATAGACGAGTCGGGGGGCCTGCACCGGTACGTCAACGTGTTCGTGGACGACGACGACGTGCGCTTCGCCGACGGGTTGGCCACCCCGGTTCCCGACGGCCAGACGGTGGCCATCGTGCCCGCAGTGGCCGGAGGCTGATTTCGTGTCACTTGGGTTTGGCGTTTAGCAGACTCCTCGGTAACCTTTAGCAGTCTCATACCGAGAGTGCTAAAAGGGAGAGTTCGAGGATGCCCAAGATCATCTCATTCGATGAGAAGGCCCGGCGCGCGCTGGAGTCGGGAATGAACCAGCTGGCCGACGCCGTGCGGGTCACGCTTGGCCCCAAGGGCCGCAACGTCGTGCTGGAGAAGAAGTGGGGCGCTCCCACGATCACCAACGACGGCGTGTCGATCGCCAAGGAGATCGAGCTGGAGGACCCCTACGAGAAGATCGGCGCCGAGCTGGTCAAAGAGGTGGCCAAGAAAACCGACGACGTGGCCGGCGACGGCACTACCACCGCCACCGTGCTGGCCTGGTCGATGGTGCGAGAGGGGCTGCGGAACGTGGCCGCCGGGGCCAACCCCATGTCCATCAAGAAGGGCATTGAAGCCGGGGTGGAAGCCGCGGTGGAGGCAATTCAAACCCAGTCGGTGGACGTGTCCTCCGACAAGTCCCAGATCGCCAACGTGGCCGCCATCTCAGCGGCCGACGCCGAGATCGGCGAGCTGATCTCCGAGGCCATCGACAAGGTGGGCAAGGATGGCGTGGTCACCGTGGAGGAATCGCAGACCTTCGGCCTGGAACTGGACTTCACCGAGGGCATGCGCTTCGACAAGGGCTACATCTCCCCCTACTTCGTGACCGATGCCGAGCGGATGGAAGCAGTGCTGGACGATCCCTACATCCTGTTCGTGGGCTCCAAGATCACCGCGGTGCGCGACATCGTGCCGGTGCTCGAGAAGGTGATGCAGGCGGGCAAGCCGCTTTTGATCATCGCTGAGGATGTGGAGGGC
This sequence comes from Candidatus Poriferisocius sp., assembly GCF_965208475.1. GTDB lineage: Bacteria > Actinomycetota > Acidimicrobiia > Acidimicrobiales > Bin134 > Poriferisocius. The sequence goes on from NZ_OZ242338.1 coordinate 3,640,603, forward strand.
GAGGCGCTGGCCACCCTGGTGGTCAACAAGATCCGGGGCACGTTCAACTCCACCTCGGTCAAGGCCCCGGGTTTCGGCGATCGGCGCAAGGCCATGCTCCAGGACATGGCCATCTTGACCGCAGGCCAGGTCATCAGCGAAGAGGTGGGCCTGAAGCTGGAGAACACCACGCTCGACTTGCTGGGCCGGGCCCGCAAGGTGGTCATCACCAAAGACGAGACCACGATCGTGGAGGGCGCTGGCGACCGCAGCGATGTGGAAGGCCGCATCTCCCAGATCAAGGGCGAGATTGACAACACCGACTCCGATTATGACCGGGAGAAGCTCCAGGAGCGTCTGGCCAAGCTGTCGGGCGGCGTGGCCGTGCTCAAGGTGGGCGCCGCCACCGAGGTGGAGCTGAAAGAGAAGAAGCACCGCATCGAGGATGCGGTCAGCACTACCAAGGCGGCCATCGAGGAGGGCGTGGTCGCGGGCGGGGGCGTGACCCTGCTCAGGGCCCAAGCGGCGGTGGACGCCGCCGCGTCGGGGCTGGCCGCAGACGACGAGGCCACCGGCGCCCGCATCGTGTCCAAGGCGCTGGAGGGCCCGCTGACCCAGATAGCGGTCAACGCCGGCCTCGAGGGCGGCGTGATCGTGGAGAGGGTCCGCAACCTGGAGGGCAATGCCGGGCTGAACGCGGCCACCGGCGAGTACGAGGATCTGCTGACCGCGGGCATCATCGATGCGGCCAAGGTCACCCGCTCGGCGCTCCAGAACGCCGGCTCCATCGCCGGGCTGTTCTTGACCACCGAGGCCGTGGTAGCCGACAAGCCCGAGGAGAACGGCGGCATGCCCGGCGGCATGCCCGACATGGACTTCTAGTCGTTCTAGTCGGTCTTGTAGCCCGCGGCGGTAATGTCGCGCCGTGGCCGAGCTTCATCCGGTTTGTGCCCCTCTGGCGTTCCTGCTGGGAACGTGGCGGGGGGCCGGCGCAGGGGTGTACCCCTCCATCGAGGATTTCTGGTACACCGAAGAGGTGTCCTTCACCCATGTGGGCAAGCCCTTCGTGGCCTACGTGCAGAAGACCAAAGACGCTGGCACCGGCCTGCCCCTGCACGCTGAGGCCGGGTATCTGCGCCCCCAAGGCGATGGGCGGGTCGAGATGGTGCTGGTGCAGCCGTCGGGAATCGCCGAGCTGCTGGAAGGCGCGGTGGAGGGCTGCAACCTGAAGCTGGCGTCGACTGCGGTGCTGGGCACCGCATCGGCCAAGCCGGTGACCGCCACCGAGCGGCGCTTCTGGGCTGACGGCGAGGCATTGTGCTCCTCGGTGGCCATGGCGGCCATGGGAATGGAGCTTCAGCACCACGTGGTCTCCGAGATGCATCGGCTGCCATGACCAGGGGACGATCCCAGCGGGTGCTGGTGCGGCACTGGGACGGGCGCGAAGAGCATCGCCGCCCCGATGACTTGATAGTGGAGGAGCCCCTCACCATCCGACTCGACGACGTGACCGTCACCACCACCATGCGCACCCCGGGGCACGACTTCGAGCTGGCCGCCGGGTTCTGCTTCACCGAGGGTCTGTTGGAAGATGCCTCGATCACCTCCATTCGCTACTGCGCCACCGAGCCGGCTGCCGATACCGAATACAACCTGGTGACGGTGGAGACCGACGGCGCGCCGGTGGCCACCCCCCGCCTGGGTCTCACCACCTCGTCCTGCGGGCTGTGCGGGGCCGAGAGCATTGAGGCACTGCGAGAGCGGCTGCGTCCGCTGCCCAATGGGGCAGCTCCCGTGTCCCCCGGAGTTCTGGCCGCGGTGCCCGAGCGGGTTCGGGTGTCCCAAGACTTGTTCGGCACCACCGGGGGCGTTCACGCCGCGGCCGCTTTCACCGCGGCGGGCGAGCCCACGCTGGTTCGAGAAGACATCGGCCGCCACAACGCGGTGGACAAAGTGGTGGGCCGCATGCTGTTGGACGGTCGTCTGCCCGCCCACGGCCTGGGCCTGTTCGTGAGCGGCCGGGCGTCTTTCGAGATGGTGCAGAAGGCCTGGGCCGCGGGGTTCGCCGCATTGGTGGCGGTTAGCGCCCCGTCGGCGCTGGCGGTGGAGACCGCCCAGGCCGCCGGTTTGTGCCTGGCCGGCTTTGCCCGCGACGGCCAGCTCAACTTCTACTCCTAGTCTGCGTAAGGAATCCAGGCATGCGTCCGCTTCCCAAGCTCTCCCCGGAGAACGAGTTCTTCTGGACGTCTGGCGCCGAGGGGGTGCTGCGATTCCAGCACTGCGAGGGCTGCAACCGCTTCCTCCACCCGCCCGGCGTTGTCTGCTCCCGGTGCGGGGCTGCTCCCGTCGTGAAGGAGGTATCGGGCAGGGGAACGGTGGTGGGGGTCACCGTCAACTACCAGCCGTGGCTGCCCGATATGGAGGTTCCCTACGTGATCGGGCTGGTGGCCATCGCCGACGACCCCCTGGTGCGGCTCACCACTTTGATCGTGGATGCCGAACCCGGCGATGTGGTCATTGGAATGCCGGTGTCGGTGCGCTTCGAGCAGCACGACGACGTGTGGCTGCCGGTGTTCGCCCCCACTGGCGAGCCCGCTTCGGAGGCGGTTGAGTACCCTGAGCCCCGCCCTGCTCCGGTGCGGCCCATGCCCACATCGGAGAAGTTCGAATCCCGGGTGGCCATCACCGGGATCGGCCTGTCTGAAGTGGGACGCCGCCTGGGTCGCGATCCGATGAGCCTGGCCGTCGATGCCTGCCGGGTTGCGGTGGCCGACGCCGGGCTGACCATGGCTGACATCGACGGACTGTCCACCTATCCCGGCGGCGGCGCCAAAGAAGGCGGCCACTCCGAGGGCGGGATCTACCCGGTGGCCGACGCCTTGGGCATTGCCCCCACATGGTTCTGCGGCACCGGGGAAACCCCCGGACAGAGCGGCGCGGTGGTCAACGCCATGCTGGCGGTGGCCGCCGGGCTGTGCCGCCATGTGCTGTGCTTCCGCACGGTGTGGGAGACCACGTCGATTGCCTGGGGGAATCGCCAGAACACCGGCGTGGGCGGTGGGGCCCGGATCTCAGGGGAGATGGAATGGCGACTGCCGTATGGGGCCATGTCGGCGGGCAACTGGATCGCGCTTCAAGCCAGCCACTACTTCCACCGCTACGGCGCCACCCGGGAGCAGCTTGGATGGATCCCGGTGACCGCCCGGGCCGGTGCGGCCCACAACCCGGTGGCCATCTACCAGGCGCCCATGACCATCGACGACTATCTGGGCGCCCGCATGGTGACCACCCCGTTCGGCCTGTTCGACTGCGATGTGCCCTGCGACGGCTCAACGGCCCTGGTGGTATCAGCATTGGAGACCGCCCACGACCGCCCCCATCGTCCGGTGCTGGTGGAGGCGGTGGGCACCCAGATGGCCGAGCGGATGTCGTGGGACCAGGGCACGCTGCTGCACGAGCCCATGGTGGACGGCCCCGCCGCCCACCTCTGGAGCCGCACAAGCCTCAAGCCGGCCGATGTGGACGTGGCTCTGCTCTACGACGGTTTCAGTTTCAATGCCCTGTCATGGCTGGAAGGACTGGGATTCTGCGGCAAAGGAGAGGGTGCGGCGTTCGTGGAGGGGGGCACTCGCATCGCCCGCGACGGCGAAATCCCGCTCAACCCCCACGGGGGGCAGCTCTCGGCCGGGCGCCTCCACGGCTATGGATTCCTGCACGAGGCGGTGACCCAGCTCAGGGGCCACGGCGGAGGGCGGCAGGTGGACGGTGCCGACGTGGCCGTGGCCAGTACCGGCGGCGGCCATCCCGGCGGCACGTTCTTGTTCACCCGGGGCTGAGCCATTCGGGGGCGCCCATCGCATCTGAATGCTCCGCCTTCCTCTTCGTCGGGGGTTGATCCGGTCTGCTAGAAGTGGGCTATGGCTGCTTACATCATCGTCAACTACCAGGTGGACAACCCCGAGCTGTACGGGGAGTACATGCAGGGCGCCGCGGGCGCTCTGGGAATCGGCGACGGTGCCGAGCTGGTCGCATTCGACACCGAGTCTGAGGTGATCGAGGGCGACACCGCCGGCCACCAGACCGTGGTGATCAAGTTCGACTCCAAGGAGAAGGCCCGCGAGGTGTGGGAATCCGACGCCTACGCCGCCGTGGTGGGCAAGCGCCACGACGCCACCAGCCGCCACTTCGCCGTGCTGGTCAACGGGTTCGGCGACTGACCGTGCATGGATCAGGGTGATGAGACGCCGGATCGTCGGGCCTGTTGCCATTGCCCTGGTCATAGCTTTGCTGGGATCTGGTTGCGGAGGATCTGACAGCTCCGGCGGCGAGAGAGTCACCGCCGGGCCAACAGAGGTGTCGCAGCCCGAGGGGGCGGCGGACTTCTCGACCGACGCTCCTGAGCTGGTGATCGGCGTCGTGTTGCCGGAAACCGGATCGCTCAGCTTCTTGTATCCGCCCGAGAGCGCTGGCGTGCGTCTCGGGGTGGAGGACGTGCGGGCCGGCGGCGGTCGAGTAGAGATTCTGACCGGCGACTCGGGCACCGATCCGGATGTCGCAGTAGAGACCGTCAACCGGCTGCTGGGCGAGGGGGCCCATGCCATTATCGGGGCGGCGGCCTCGGGAGTGTCGCAGGGGATAATCCAGACTCTGTACGAGGCTCAGATCGCCCAGTGTGCGGCGTCGAACACGTCGGCGGCCTTCAGCACCCAGGAGAACGCCGAGTTCTTCTTTCGCACCGTCACGACCACCCGGGCCGACGCGCCGGTTATCGCCGACAACATCGCCAGTGGCGGCGGGACAAACGTGGCCATCTTGGCCCGGGGTGATGACTGGGGGAAGTCGCTGTCGGAACTGCTGGCCAAGAGCCTGGAAGAGTTGAGCGTCGCCTCTGAAGTGGTGGTTTTCTCCCAGGACGCGGTCAACTTCCAAGACGTCGCGGAGTCGGTGCTCTCAATGGGGGCCGACACCGTCGTCGTTCTCGCGTTTGCGGAGGGGGCGCAGATCTTGAGGAGCTTGCTGGAGGCGGGTGTGCCGCCCAGCGCGATGCACGGTGGTGCGGGCATGTTCGATGTGGAGCTCCCGTCGATTGTGAGTCCTGGCAACCCGGAGGTGCTCGACGGGTTCACCGTCTATGCCGCTTCGGGCAGCGTAGAGTTCAACGAGAGGCTGTCGGAGGCTGTCGGCGGGAACGTCGTCTTCGGTGGCCAGGCGTATGACTGCGTAGTCGTGCTGGCTCTGGCCTCGCTGGCCGCCGGCTCGACTGAAGGCCCGGACATTCTCGCCGAGGTGCAGAACGTCACCCGTTACGGCACGAAGTGCTTCGACTACGGCGAGTGCGCTGGGCTGCTGGCTGAGGGAGCAGACATCGACTACGACGGGGTGTCGGGTCCGCTGGATCTCGACGAGGTGGGCGATATCTCGGTGGGCCGCTTCGGCATCGCCCAGGTGAGCGACGGCGCCCTTCAAGTGCTCAGAGTCGAAGACATCGATGTGCCATAGGAGGTTCAGCGCCAAATGAGCGACCGTGCAACCGATAGCGTCCCCCCGGTCGAGCCGTCCATCGGGATCGGCGTCGTCCACCTGTTCTGCCGGGCAGGCCCGACCTCAGAGCCCGAGTCCATAACCACCGCGGTCAGACAAGCCGAGGCCGCAGGCGTGCAGGTGGTGGCGGTGGCCGTGTTGGGCCACAAGGCCGACATCGCCTTTATGGCGCTGCACTCCGACCTTTGGCGGCTGCGGGATCTCCAGACCGGGCTGCGCCGGGGCGGGCTCGACATCGTGGACTCCTACGTGTCGCTCACCGAGATGTCGGAGTACGCCGCCGGCCTTCCCGAAGAGACCAAGCAGGCCCGGCTGTATCCCCAGCTCCCCCCTGAGGGCAAGCCGGCCTGGTGCTTCTACCCCATGTCCAAGCGCCGCAATCCCGACCAGAACTGGTACGAGCTCCCCTTTGAGCGCCGCCGCGAGCTCATGTACGAGCACGGGGCCTCGGGCCGCAAGTTCGCCGGTCGGGTGGTCCAGCTCATCACCGGCTCCACCGGGATCGACGACTACGAGTGGGGCGTGACCTTGTTCTGCACCCATCCCGACGACCTCAAAGAGGTGGTCTACACCATGCGCTACGACGAGGCGTCGGCCCGCTACGCCGAATTCGGCCCCTTCTACACCGGCATGGTGGCGCCGATCGACGCCATCTTGGAGCGGTAGCGGTAGCGATGGATCAGGCGGTTCCATCGCGGCTAAAGACGCTCCCAAATTGGTGCTTATTGTCGCTCGGCTGTTGATCTTGGGGTCTATCGTTGCAATAGTCATTGGGACGTGCCGATGGGCCTGTCGCCGGACCGGCTCTCGCTTCTGAGGAGTTGCAAAATGATGGTCGAGAAATTCAGTCTTCGCCTGATTGCCGCGGTGGCTGTGGTCGCGCTGGTGGCTGCGGCGTGCGGCAACGACGACGACGGGGTTGATGGCGTCGGCACGCCGGTGCCCACCGCCGCGGGCCCGGCCGCTCCGGGTCCCGATGGCGGTGCCGATGCCGACGAATTGGTCATCGGCTCGATGATGCCCGAAACCGGCTCGCTGGCCTTCTTGTCGGAGCCGATGATCCGCAGCATCGCCCTGGCGGTGGAGGACATCCAGGCCGCGGGGGGCAATGTCCGGCTCTTGACCGGCGATACCGGCACCGATCCCGATGTGGCCTCTGAGGCGATTAATCGGCTGTTGGGCGAGGGCGCCGATGTGATCGTGGGGGCGGCCGCGTCTGGCATCTCGCAGTCGTTCATCCAGACGCTGTACGACGCCCAGATTCCCCAGTGCTCGCCGTCGAACACATCGCCGCGGTTCAGCACCCAGGCCAATGCGGCGTACTACTTCCGCACCGCCCCGCCCGACCAGGCAGCCGCCCCGGTGCTGGCCAACCTGATCGCCGCCGACGGGGCCACCAACGTGGCCATAATCGCCCGGACCGACGACTGGGGCATCGCCCTGTCGGGACTTTTGGCCGACAGCCTGGACGATCTCGGGGTGGCCTCCGAGGTCATCTCCTATGACGAGGAGGCGTCGGCCTTCGATGCCACCGTGGACATGGCCACCGGCATGGGCGCTGACGCGGTGGCGCTCGTCTCCTTTGCCGAGGGCGGGCAGATCATGCGCGATCTCCTGGAGGCGGGAGTGCCGGCGAGCGCCATGTACGGACCCGACGGCATGTACGACCCCGGACTCCCCGAGTTGGTGGATCCGTCCAATCCGAATGTGGCCGACGGGTTCACTGCCATCACCGTGGGCAACACCGCGGGCCAGGCGGGCGAGGACTTCGAGGCCCGCTTGATCGTTCTGATGGGACCCGATGACGGGGTGGCGTTTGCCAGCAACTCCTACGACTGCGTCATCATCCTGGCTCTGGCCGCGGCTGCGGCCAGGGCCACCAGCGGCCCGGACATCATCGCCCAGGTTTCCGCCGTCACCTCCGGAGGCCAGAAGTGCTTCTCCTACGGCGAGTGCGCCGGTCTTCTCTCCGATGGCGTTGACATCGACTACGACGGCGTGTCCGGCCCGCTGGAGCTCGACGATGTGGGCGACCCGAGCTTTGCCCGCTACCAGATCGGCCAGTTCCGAGACGGCGAGTTGGTCGAGATCGGCACCCAAGACGTGAATCTGGCTGATCCCTCCGGCGCCGCGCCCGACACCGCGAGCGCGCCGAGCCAGCCCGAGTTGGTGATCGGGCGGGTCATGCCCGAAACCGGCACGCTGGCCTTTCTGGCCCCGCCGATGGTGGAGGGCGCCCGGCTGGCCGTGGAGGACATCCAGGCCGCGGGGGGCGATGTCCGGCTTTTGACCGGCGATACCGGCACCGATCCCGATGTGGCTTCCGAGGCGGTCAACCGGCTGTTGGGCGAGGGCGCCGATGTGATCGTGGGGGCGGCCGCGTCGGGCATCTCGCAGTCGTTCATCCAGACGCTGTACGACGCCCAGATTCCCCAGTGCTCGCCGTCGAACACGTCGCCGTCGTTCTCCACACAAGACAACGCTGCCTTCTACTTCCGAACCGTGCCGCCCGATCAGGCAGTGTCGCCGATCATCGCCAATGTGGTGGCCGCCGATGGGGCCACCAACGTGGCCATCGTGGCTCGGGCCGACGACTACGGCAACGCGCTGGCTGATCTGGTCGGGGCCAGTTTGGACGACTTGGGGGTGTCCTCCGAGGTGATCTCCTACTCCCCGGACGCCCCCAGCTTCGACGACACGGTGGCCGAGGTGCAGAGCGTTGGGGCCGACGCGGTGGTGCTGATCGCCTTCGGCGAGGGCGCGGGAATCATCCGGGGCCTGCTGGAGGCCGGGGTGCCAGCCGGGGCCATGTACGGGTCTGACGGCATATTCGACCCGGGTCTGCCCGGCCAGGTGGATCCGTCCTCGGCCGGTGTCATCGACGGGATGAAGGTCATCGGCGCCGCCGGAGGGGCCGATTTCAGCACCCGGCTCAGCGAATTCACCGGCGGCAACCTCATCTACGGGGGCCAGGCCTACGACTGCGTGATGGTGATGGCGCTGGCCGCGCTGGCTGCCGGTTCCACCGCCGGCCCGGACATCATCGCCCAGGTGCAGAATGTCACCGGCGGCGGCACCAAGTGCTCGGATTACGCCGAGTGCGCCGGCCTTTTGGCCAACGGAACCGACATCGACTACGACGGCGTCTCCGGCCCGCTCGATATCGACGACGTGGGCGATCCCACCTGGGGCCGTTACGCCGTGGCCCAGTATCAGGGCGGCGAGCTTGTCGCCACCGACAGCCAAGACGTGGATGTCTCCACCTTGGGCTGATCCGCGCTCTGGTCGAACCACTCGAGCCTGATGCGGGTTGCCTGTCGAGCCCGCAGTTATGGGGCCCGGGCCAGCCGAGCCGCCCGAGCCTGATAGGGGTTGTATTGCTTCAGGCTCGGGCCAGGGTGCCGAGGTAGAGGCTGATGACTTTGGGGTCTTCGAGGAGCTGCCGGCCGGTGCCGGTATGGGCGTTGGCACCCTGGTCGAGGACATAGCCGCGGTCGCAGATCTGGAGGCAGCGGCGGGCGTTCTGCTCCACCATGATGAGCGACACGCCGTGGTCGGTGATGGCGGTGATCCGCTCGAACACCTCGTCCTGGTAGGCGGGGGACAGACCGGCAGAGGGCTCGTCCAGCAGCACCACTTGGGGGTCCATCATCAGTGCCCGGCCGATGGCCACCATCTGGCGCTCGCCCCCCGACAGCCCGTCGGCCCGCTGGCCGCTGCGCTCGGCCAGCAGCGGGAACATCTCGGCCACTGCCTCGAAGCGGGCGGCGAATCGCTTGGGGTCTTGGAACACTCCCATTTCCAGGTTCTCGCGGATCGACAGCCGGGGGAACACGTTCTCGGTCTGGGGCACATAGCCGACCCCCCGGGCCACCATCTGGTGAGGGCTAAGGCCAACGATGTTGTCGCCGCCCAGGCGGATGGCCCCGGCTCTCACGTCGACCAGGCCGAAGATGGCCTTCAGCAGGGTGGACTTGCCCGCCCCGTTGGGCCCGATAACCCCCACGATCTCGCCGGGGTGGAGCTCTAGGGAGCACCCGGTCAAGATGTCGATTCCCGGCAGGTAGCCGGCCACCACGTCTTCAGCGGTCAGCAAAGGGGCGGGCGCGGTCATGGTCTCGCCTGGGTTTCGTCCGTTTGCCGGGGAATGGCCGCGGTCATGGTCTCGCCTCCGCCCGCCGTCGGCCCAGATAGGCGTCGATTACCAACTCGTCATGGATCACCTTCCAAGGCCCGCCCTCGGCGATGACCCGGCCCTGGGCCAGCACCACCACCCAGTCGCTTATGCCCGACACCACGTCCATGTCATGCTCGATGAACACCACGCTCACCCCGTCGAGGGCCAAGGCGGTTATGTGGCCGATCAGCGACTGGGCCAACGCCGGGTTGACCCCGGCCATGGGCTCGTCCAGCATCACCAGCACCGGGTCGGCCATGAGCGCCCGGGCCATCTCCAGCAGCTTGCGCTGGCCTCCCGACAGGGTGCCGGCCAGCTCGTCGCGCATGTGGGCCAGGTTGAACCGGTCCAAGAGCTCTTCGGCCCGCTCGGTGTTGGCCCGCTCCTGATCTCCCCACAGCCATCGGAACGGCGCCGACCAGAGCCGCTCGCCGATCTGGCCCGGCGCCCCCAGCAGCATGTTCTGGAGCACCGACAGCTTGGCCAGCGATTTGGTGAGCTGGAAGGTGCGGATCATGCCCTGGCGGGCCAGCCGGTCGGGCGACGGCGATGTCACCGCCTGGCCGTTGAACTCCCAGCGGCCGCGGTCGGCCCGGTCGAAGCCGGTGAGCAGGTTGAACAGGGTGGTCTTGCCCGCGCCGTTGGGGCCGATTAGGGCGGTGACGATTCCCCGCTCGACCTCCAGGTGGTCCACATCCACCGCGGTGAGCCCGCCGAAGCTCCGCCGCAGCCCGTCCACCGTCAAGATGGGGTTGGGCTTGGCCACGCCCGGCGCCGGGTTGACGGTCAAGATGGGCTCGACCTCGGTCATGCGGCGGGCGGAATCCAAGAGCAGCGAGCGGTCTTCGGGCGCGGCCGGGCCGTCGGTCGGTGGGCGGTCAGCGGGCATCGAGTTGCATCTCCGTGCGATTGCCGGTGATCCCCTGAGGCCGGAACAGCATGAGCAGCACCAGGGCCAGGCCCACCATCGACACGCTGATGATGCCCTCGGAGCCCTCCAGGAAGTCGGCGATGGTATCGGGCAGCCAGGCCTCGGAGGTTAGCTGCCGCAGGAACGACTCGATCCACTCCCGCAGGAACCAGAACAAGATGGCCCCCAGCACCGGCCCCAGGTAGGTGGCCGCCCCGCCCAGCAGCAGTGCGGTGTAGGTGTAGAAGGTCACCTGGGGGCGGAAGCCGTTGGGGTCGGCCCCCGAGGTCTTGACGGCGTCGATGACCCCGGCCATCCCGCCGATGACCCCGCCGATCATCAGGGCCTGCATTTTGTACCAGAACACGTTCTTGCCCAGGCTGCGGGCCGCGTCCTCGTCTTCCCGGATGGACTTCAGCACGCGGCCCCACGGGCTGCGGACGATCAGGAACACGGCCAAACTGGCCAGCGCCACCAGCGTCCAGCCCACGGTGATGACCCACATCTGCTGGCCGGTGAAGGCGAACGTGCCCACTCCGTAGCGGTCTTGGGGGCCGTCGGCGTACGGGTTCAAATCGAAGAACGCCCCGGCGTCGAAGCTCACGCTGAGCGGCCCGCCGGTGAGCCCGATGGCGTCGGTGGAGCCGATGAGGATGCGGATGATCTCTGCGGCCGCGATGGTGACAATGGCGAACATCACTGCTTGGAGACGCAGGGTGGGGAAGCCCAGGGCTACCGCCAGCGCCAGCGCCAGAAAGAGGCCGACGGGGATGCCCAGCCACAGAGATCCCCCGAAGGTGGCCACCGTCACGCTGGTGCCGTATGCCCCCAGCATGATGAACCCGACTTGGCCGAAGTTCAACAGCCCGGTGAAGCCGAAGTGGACGTTCAGGCCGATGGCGGCCAAGGCCAGGATAACCGCCTCGGGTCCGAAGGCCGCTCGGGCCGCATTGCCGAAGATGATGTCGAAGTCCACTTAGCGCGTCCGTCTCATCGAAGATGCCGACACTATTGACCCGCTCGTGGCGCGAGTGGGGGCCGCGCCCATCTATCCCACCCGCTCTCGGAGTCCGAACAGTCCCTGGGGGCGCAGCAGCAACACCAGGATGAGCGCGGCCAGCGGGACCACGAATTTCAGCTCCGGTGAGATCCACAGAGTGCTGACTTCAGTGGACATGCCGATGATGAGCGACCCGGCCAGCGCGCCGTAGGCTGTGCCCAATCCGCCCAACTCCACCCCGGCGAAGATCAACAGCAGGAGTTGGAAGCCCAGGAACGGGTCGATATCGGCGTCGAGGCCCTGGAACACGCCCCCCAGCCCGGCCAGGGCCGCGCCCAGCACCCACACGACGAGCACTACCCGGTTCACGTTGATGCCCGAAACCGCGGCCAAGTCGGCGTTGTCGGCCACCGCCCGGGTGGCCTTGCCGAACCGGGTCCGCTGGAGCATCAGCCCCACCGCCATGAGCGCGGCGATGATGACCGCGATGGTGGTCAGTTCGCGGGGGGTGACCGCCCAGGGGCCGAACTCCCACCGCTCCTGCACCTGGAAATCGCGGTAGGGGAGGGGCTCGGCCCCGAAGAAGAGCTGGATGAGCTGCCGGCCCAAGAGCGAGAGTCCGATGGTGATCACCACCAATTGGAAGATGCCCAGCCGCCGGGCCCGAAGCGGTCGGAACAGGCCCGACTCCAGCCCTGCGCCCAGCATCCCGCACACGAACACGGTCAAAACTGCGGCGGCGGCCAGGTTCAGCCCTCCCCAAGAGCTGTTGAAGTACCAGGCGATCACCGCGCCGAACGTGACCAGCTCGCCATGGGCGAAGTTGACCAGCCCGGTGGTGCCGTAGATGAGAGACAGCCCGATGGCGCTCATGGCGATGATGAGCCCGAACTTGAAGCCGTTGAACACCGTTTGGGCCACCCTCTCGCTGAACGGCGTCCCCTTGGGGGCCTCGCCCACCGCGAACACCACCGCCCGAGCCTTGCCCGCATCCACCACCGCCTCCACGGTGGCCTCCTGGCCCTCTCGCAGACCGATTCCCTCAGGCAGCGAGCCGGTGTCCATGCTCACCTGATAGGCCCCGGGGCCGGGCACAACCACGCTCCACCGGCCGTCGGCGCCGGTGACCGCCTGTCCGACAGCGACGCCCGAGGAGTCGGCCACCTTGATGACGACACCCTCGAAGAACTGGTCGAACCCGAACCGGATGGTGCCGTTGAGCTCGGTTCGATCGGGCTCGGCGCCGTCTTGGGCCAGCCCGGGCGCGGCGAGCAGCAGCACCGCGCCGAGTGCGAGCACCGTGAGGGCTATACCCCTCCGCACCGGGAACACACGGCGGCCCTTTCGGGAGTGGTCGAAGAGCGCGAAGCCCGCAAGCGCTGTACTCCTCCGCATCCCCCGTGAGCGTAGTTCTCCTTTATCGGCGTTGGGGGCGTATCGGCTGAGGGGCCACAATGGGGGTGTGGGCGACATGGGGCGACTGCGGGGTGATCTGGCCGACAAGGGCCGGGTGGTGGTGGCCTTCAGCGGAGGGGCCGACTCGTCGCTGCTGGCCTGGGTGGCCAATGACGTGTTGGGCGACCATGCTGTCGCGGCCACCGCGGTGTCACCGTCGCTGGCCGACGCTGAGCACCGGGACTGCGCCGTGCTGGCCGCCGAGTGGGGTCTGCGCTGGATGGAGGTGTTCACCGAGGAGATGGGCCTGGCCGCCTACCGGGCCAACGACGGCGACCGGTGCTATTGGTGCAAGGATGCCCTGATGGACGCCTTGGCGCCGCTGGCCGCCTCGCGCTCCGCGGTGGTTGCCCTGGGCGTGAACACCGATGATCTGGGCGACCATCGGCCCGGCCAGCGGGCTGCCGCCGAGCGGGGAGCGGTGTTCCCCCTCCTCGACGCCGGATTTGCCAAATCCGACATTCGGGAGTGGTCCCAGCGTTTGGGGCTGCGCACCTGGGACAAGCCGGCCGCCCCCTGCCTGGCCTCCCGGATCCCCTACGGCACGCCGGTAACCCTGGGGGCGCTGGCCTCGGTGGGCGACGCCGAAGCCGCCCTCCGGCGCTTGGGCTTCGACGAATTGAGGGTGCGCCACTACGGCGACCTGGCTCGTATCGAGGTTCCCGAGGCGCAGCTAGCCGAAGTGGTGGTCCAGCGGGCCGCGGTGGTCGAAGCAGTGCGCCAAGCCGGCTATCGCTACGCCACGCTCGATTTGGAGGGCCTCCGCTCCGGCAATCTGAACACCGCCCTGGGTCTCGGCCCGCCAGCGCCGAGCTCTTGACTGCCGCCGAGATGGCCGACGACAAGCTGCGCGCCGCCGAACAGCAGCTTGTCGAATGCGCCCAGGTGCTGGCTCAGGGCATTGGGAAGGCTCTGCCCCAATGGGTGGTTTCGGCGGTGGAGAGCCGGCTGCCGGAGTTGGATTCCGAGGTCCGGCAGGCCGCTGTGGCCGCCGGAGAGGCTGCTGCGGCCGAAGTCGGCGCTGAGGTGGCCCGGCTGCTGGCCGCCGATATCGATGAGCTGCCGGAGAATCCCCTAGCCGTCTTGCGCAGGGCGGTGCGCTACCCCACCGAGGTGCTGTTTGCAGCCGGCGCGGCCCCGGTGGAGAGGGACGATTACGCCATAGAGCGATTCCCCAACGACGTCTACGACCTGACCCCGGCCTCGTTTGCCGACATCCACCCCGATCTGCAAACCCCCGGCCTCACCTGGGGAGCAGCCAAGGCTTTCGTGTACCGTCGCCGGCATCTGTGACCGGATAAGCGCGGTTCGAAGCCGGAGCGGCTCAACTGCTGGCGGGGCTGGTGTGGATCGACCCACCGGATAAGCGCGGTTCGGAGCCGGAGCGGCTCAACCTGGCATACTGGCGGTGCCAACAGGCGGAATAGTCGTCAAGTCAACGGGAGTAGTGATGGACGCCAATACCGCATGGGTACTCGTATCTGCTGCGCTGGTCATGTTCATGGTTCCGGGCCTGGCCCTGTTCTACGGGGGCATGGTCGGCACGAAGAACGTGCTCAACATGATGAACATGAACCTGTACTGCCTGGGAATCGTCCCGCTGCTGTGGGCGGTGGCCGGTTTCGGCTTCGCCTCTGGGGATTGGAGTTTCCCGCTGTTCGGAGACTTCGACGCCGCCTGGCTCAACGGTGTTGACGACATGGAGGCCAAGCGGGAATTCGTCTTCGGCATGACCTTTGCGGCCATCACCCCTGCGCTCATCTCAGGAGCGGTGGCCGGCCGGATGAAGTTCTCCGCGTGGGCCGTCTTCGTGCCTGTGTGGTCGTTCTTGGTGTATTCGCCGGTGGTTTACTGGATCTACGGCGGCGAAGGCTGGATTGCCCAACTGCCGGCCCATGACTTCGCCGGGGGCACCGCCATCCACATCAATGCCGGGGCCGCGGCCTTGGCCTTGGTCATGATCCTCGGCCCCCGCAAGGGCTGGCCCCGCGATGTCGACTTCCCCCACAGCCTTCCGCTGGTGCTGCTGGGCGCCGGCATCTTGTGGTTCGGCTGGTTCGGCTTCAACGCCGGCTCTGCGCTGGCCTCCGACATCACGGCCGCCCACGCCTTTTTGACCACCTTCTTGGCCGCGGCGGCCGGCTTGTGCTCGTGGATACTCTCTGAGACCATCAAAGACGGCAAACCCACCGCATTGGGCATGGCCTCGGGAATCGTGGCTGCTCTGGTGGCCATCACCCCCGCCGCCGGTTTCGTGGGGGCGATGACATCCATCCTGATCGGCGCGCTTGCCGGCGTGGTGTGCTTTTTGGCCATTGGGCTCAAGCTGCGCTACAAGTACGACGACAGCCTCGACGTGGTGGGCATCCACATGGTTGGCGGCATCGTCGGCGGGGTGCTGATCGGGTTCTTCGCCGACTCCGGGGCGATCGAAGGCGCAGACTTCATCAACGGCGTCATCTTCGGCGGCGGCGAGTTGCTGTTGAACCAGATCGTCTCCATCTTGGCTGTAATGGCTTACAGCTTCGCGGCCACGCTGGCCATCGCCTGGGTGCTCAACCGCACCATGGGGATCCGGGCCTCGGTCGAAGACGAGAACGTCGGCCTCGACCAATCGCTCCACGCCGAAACTGCTTACAACAACTGATCCGGCTGGTCGCCCCACCTACTAGCCTCAGCGGGCAGTGGCGATAGGCGAGGCGAAAACGAGCACATTGGGCCGAGAAGAGCTGCTGGCTGATCGCGCTATGGCGGGAACAGTTCTGTGCCGGGCCCTGGCTCGGCGTGTCGATGAGTGGCTTCACGGAGTCTTCTCCTCCGAGGTCGCCGATGCTGACGGCATCGCTCTGGTGGCAGTGGGCGGATACGGCCGAGCCGAGCTTTGCCCCTATAGCGATATCGACCTGGTGCTTTTGCACCGCGACCGTCCCGACATCGGCGACATCGCCCCTCGGTTGTGGTATCCGATCTGGGACGAGGGTCTCAAGCTGGGCCACTCAGTGCGGACACCCCGGGAGACCCGGGACTTGGCCAAGACCGACCTGGACACCGCCACATCGCTCCTCGACGCCCGCCACATTGCCGGCGACGCCGACCTGACCGGCGACCTCACCGCCGACAACGTCAATCAGTGGCGGCGCAACACCCGCCGATGGCTTCCCATGCTGGCCGAGCGAGTGGCCGGTCGCCACCGGCGCAGCGGCGAGGTGGCGTTCAAATTGGAGCCCGACCTCAAGCAGGGCCGGGGAGGGCTGCGGGACATCCATGCGCTGGGCTGGGCGGAAGCCGCGGCCATCACCGCCGATGAGACCGACAGCCACCGGCTGCGCGCCGACTACGAGGTGGTCTTGGCCGCCCGGGTGGAGTTGCACCGCACCACCGGCCGCCCTGGTGATCAGCTTCTGCTCCAGGAACAGGATGGCGTGGCCGCCGCCCTGGGCTACGGCGATGCCGACGAGATGATGGCCGCCATCGCCACCTCGGCCCGGTCGATCGCCTGGCGCAGCGACGAGACGTGGGCCCGGCTGAGGGATTCCGAGTTCCCCGGCGAGCGGCGGCGGAGGCTGCGCCGCCGGACCAGCCGCCACGACACCGCCCTGGACGCTGGCGTGCTGGCCCACGAGGGCCGGGCGGTGCTGGCCGACGGCGCCGACTCCGCCGACCCCTGTACCGCGTTGCGCCTGGCTCGGGCGGCCGCGTCCCGCGGATTGCGCATGGACCGCGACAGCCTGGAGCATCTTCGGGAGCAGATGGCCCCCATGCCCGAGGTGTGGCCCGACGAGGCCCGCAAGATGTTTGTGGGCTTGTTGATGACCGGTGCCGCCGCGCCGCCGGTGATCGAGGCGTTGGACCAAATGGACCTGTTTGTTCGCATCCTGCCCGAGTGGGAACCCAATCGCAGCCGCCCTCAGCGCAACGCCTACCACCAATTCACCGTGGACCGGCACCTGTGCGAGGCCGCGGCCTTGGCGGCTGATCTGGTCGATAGGGTGGACCGCCCCGACCTGCTGGTGCTGGGGGCCCTGCTCCACGACATAGGCAAGGGCTATCCCGGCGACCACACCGAGGTGGGAATGGTGCTGGTGGCCGACATCGCCCACCGCATGGGTTATCCGCCCACCGACGTGGACGTGCTGGTGGCCATGGTGGAGCACCACCTGCTGTTGCCCGATGTGGCCACCCGGCGCGACCTGGAAGACCCCGACACCATTGCCGAGGTATCCCGCCTTGCTCGCACGGTTGAAACCCTGCGTCTGCTGGGTGCGCTGACCGAGGCCGATTCGGTGGCCACCGGCCCCTCGGCGTGGAGCAAGTGGAAGGCCAGCCTGGTGCGAGAGCTGATCGCCCGCTGTGCTCACGTTATGGAGGGCGGCGACATCGACGAGATCACGTCGAGGTTTCCCACCCCCGAGCAGCGGGGCATGATGGAGGCCGGCGAGCGCCTGGTGCTGGGCGAAGGCGACACCCTGGTGGTTATCGCCCCCGACCAGCACGGCATGTTCTCCCGAGTGGCCGGAGCGCTGGCGCTGAGCGGGCTCCGGGTGCTTCTGGCCGCGGCCCACTCCGAGTATGGGATGGCGCTGGAGCGGTTCCATGTGGAGAGCACCTTGGGCCTGGAGATCGACTGGCCCCAGGTCACGGCCCACGTGGAGCAGGCCCTGGCCGGAAGGCTGGCCATCGAGGCCCGCTTGGCCGAGCGGATCAGCGCTTACGAGGTCGAGCCCGACTTCACCCCCCGGCCGGTGATCGCTCCCAAGGTGACGGTTGACAACGAATCCTCTTCCACTGCCACCATCATCGAGTTGGCCGCTCAGGCCCGCATCGGCCTGCTGAGCCGGGTCACCAGTGCGATGTCGCAGCTTGGGCTGGACATTCTCAGCGCCAAGGTGCAAGACCTCGGCGGCGATGTGGTCCATGCCTATTACGTGCGCGACGGCGAGGGCCACAAGGTGACCGATCAAGACCACATCCACGAGATCAATCTGGCCCTCCAGCACGCCATCGATTCTTGCTCCACCCGGGTATAAGGGTGATTGGGGCCACCAAGCGGTTATGACTGACGAAGGCCGGGCCGTAATAGGGGAAGGCGACCTGCGGCGTTGGTCGGAGGCCCTGGCCGGAATCGCCCGCACTGGGTTGGCCTTCACCGACAACCAGTACGAGCAGGAACGGTTCGAGGAGGTGCTGCATGTGGCCGCCGACATGGCCGCCACGCTGAGCGCCGGGTGGACGCCCGACAATTTCGTGGCCGAGTGGATGAAGTCGGTGGGTGACGGCGTCCCCGGCTACGTCACCCCAAAAGTGGCGGTGGGCGCGGTGGTGGGCAACGACGACGGCGAGATCCTCCTGGTGCAGCGGGCCGACTCCGGGGTTTGGCTGTACCCCACCGGCTGGGCCGATGTGGGGTATTCCCCCTCAGAGGTGGTGGTCAAGGAAGTCTTGGAGGAGACCGGCATCGAATGCGAGGTCGAGCGGCCCATCGCAATCCACGACGGCCTGCGCCGGGGCTTCACCACCGTGCCCATGTACTCGATGGTGTTCCTGTGCCGGGCCATGGGCGGCGTTCTGGCCCCTCATCCCCTGGAGTGCCGCGACGCGGGCTTCTTCGGCCCCGACAACCTGCCCGACGGCATCCACGGCAGCGACTGGTGGCTGTCCCACTCCTTCGCCGCCATCCGCGGCGACCCCATAGAGTTCCTCTTCGACCCTCCCCGCACCCCACCCTGGCGCAACTGCTAAAGCCCTTCGCTGCTCCAGCCGAATTGTCACAGGTCCTGGATAGGGTGCTGCTTCTCGTCGGCGCGAGGAGGCGACCCGCAAATACCCATGGAGGCGTAACACAGGTGTTACGGTTGGATTCGGATGGAGTCGAAGTTGTTGTTGAAGGAATTGGACGAGGTTCGTCGGAGGGCTGGACTGTCCAAAACGGAGTTGGCTCGGCTGGCAGGGACGCAGCCGGCGGCAGTGCGGCGGTTGTTCTCGGGGAACGGCCACAATCCTCAGATGTCTACTGTGGCTGCCCTGGCTGAAGTTCTCGGGCATGAGATTCGCGTCGTGCCGAAGTCGAGGGAGGAGTTGGCGGCTGCTGCCGGGCGGGCAACGGGAACTGTGTCGGCCGCGGATGAGCTACGAAGAGTGGAGGGAGGGCCCTTTTCGACGATACTGGCCGACCCGCCGTGGCGGTTCATGAATCGCACTGGGAAGGTGGCCCCCGAGCATCGCCGGCTATCCCGATACGACACGATGACGACGGCGGACATTCGGGCGCTGCCAATCTCAGAGGTCGTGACTGACAACGCCCACCTCTATCTGTGGGTGCCCAATGCGCTGATCTCCGACGGCCTCCAGGTCTTGGAGTCGTGGGGGTTTACCTACAAGTCGAACATCGTCTGGGCGAAGAGGCGCAAGGACGGCGGGCCGGACGGACGAGGTGTGGGCTTTTATTTCCGCAACGTGACTGAGCTGATTTTGTTCGGGGTGCGAGGAAGCATGAGGACATTGCCCCCTGGCCGACGGCAGGTGAACATGATCGAAACACGCAAGCGCGAGCACTCCCGCAAGCCGGATGAGCAGTACGACATAATCGAAGACTGCTCTCCAGGGCCGTATCTTGAGCTGTTTGCCCGGTATTCGAGGTCAGACTGGGTGTCTTGGGGTCTTGAGGCCGATGAGGAGGTCACTCCGCGAGGCCACCTCTACCCTGCGTACAGCTGAACGAACGCTTTTGGTTATCGGTCAGCGAGTGGCGGCATTTGTGCGTAGGCGTCATTCCGGAACTTGTCGTAGAGGGGCTTTGCGTCACTCCATTTCTCGTATGAATCGCGCCAATTTGCCTTGAGCTCTTCTGCTTCGTCAAGCATGTCTCGAACTTTGTAGGCCAGTTCGATGCCTTCGACCCTCTCGGGGCGGATCCCAATGAGCAGGAGCGGACATTCACCTCCGCCGCCCAGGTTGACTCTCGGTACCAGCTTGTCCCAGTGAGTGGTGGACGATCCGTACTTGAATCCGTGGTCCTTACTTCGTATCACTCCGGAGATGAGGTTCTGAAGATCGGCGCTTCGAGTGACGATCACTCCTACAGCGATCGCTCCCTCGTGGTGCAGCGCTTGGAAGTTGATGAGGTCTCGGTCGAAGAATGGGTCTTTGTTGTTCCATTCCATCTCAACAGCTATTCCGGGTAGCGGTTGGTCTAAGGAACCGAGGCCGAACATGTCGATCTCGTGGCCCCTGACTTTGGAAACGGGGGTCACATTCCCCTCAAACCCGAGGCCCTTCTCAATGGTTATGTTCTGCTTCCCCCAGACGGCCTGCCCTCCTTCTTGCTGATCTGCCAAGGACTGGTCGAACCGTGCGACGAATACGGTTCTGCCGCCGCCTCCTGACCGAAGTTCGTCAAGAGTCGGTTCGAATTGCTCCAGTGCGTTGGTCAAGTCATGAAACCGGTTTGGGAACGCTTCTTTGAGGATGACGTCGGCGTATCGGGTTGCTTTGTAGTCGTACCCGTTGGGGAGGCCGCTGAGAGTGATGTCCCGGACTTGACCGGCGAGATCTACGATGTCTTCTGCTTCGGGAACTGCATTATCGGTTTGTTCCACGGCGGAGATGGTAGTCAGCTGCGCTGGTTGCGGAGGAACTGCTCGATTTGGTCGACGAACTCGCCGGGGTCGGTGGAGCGCATCTCCTCTATCTCGCCGTTCTCGGCGGCTTCCTGGTCGTAGGCGCTCTCCAGTTGTGTGATGTACTCCGAGGTCTCATCGGCCTGTTCGGCGAGTTCGGACACGTGGCGTTCGTAGCCTTCGGCCATTTCCTCGAGCTCTGAGGTGTCGGGGGAGATGTCCAGCAGGGTTCCCAGCCTCCTCACCAGGGCGAGGGAGGCCTTGGGTGACGGGATTTCCGAGGCGTAACCCGGTACCGCGGCCCACAACGAGGCAGTTTGCAGCCCGGCAATGGCGCAGGCGTTGTGGAGCACTCCCACGATGCCGGTGGGACCCTCGTAGCTGGAGGGGGTTAGCCCCAGTTGGGCGGCCATCTCCGAGTCGTCGCTGCTGCCATAGATCGGGGTGGGCCGGGTGTGGGGCACATCGGCCAACAGCGCCCCCAATGTGACCACCAGCGGGCTGTCGAGCCGCTGGGCCATGTTCACGATCTGTTGGGTGAAGGTCCGCCACTTGAGCTGGGGCTCGGTGCCCACCAACAGGGCCAATTCGGCCTCGGTGCCGTCGGGCGTCTCGGCGGCGGTGACGGTGGCCGCGATCAGGTCGTTGCTGGGCCAGATCAGTGATCGGGCGCCGTCGTCCTCCAGGCGAAGCCGGGGGCGGGTGTCGGCGAAGTCGTAGAACGGCTCGGGATCCAGCGTGGCCACCTCAGTGGTCTCCCAGCGGCTGGCCAGCCAGGCCAGCGCCCCAGAGGCGGCATCGCCGGCGTCGTTCCACCCGGTGAAGGCGGTCACCAAGGCCGGGCGCTCGCGGGGGGACTCGTCCACCCAGGTGATCATCGTCACCTGGGTGGCCCCTCGAATGATCTGGGCAAGTCCAAGAGGCAAGCAGCCGCTGAGTACGAGGTCACCCGCCCAACCTATCGCCCCGTGCGGGGGAACCTCATCTCGCGCCGGTAGTCTCGCTCCATGGCGGTAGAGATCACCGAGGCCACTGCGGCCACCGCGGAGCTGGTGGATGCATTTGAGCGCCTCACCCCCCAGCTCTCATCTTCCAACCCGCCGCCCTCGGCCGATGCCCTGGAAGCCATCGCCACCTCTGGTGCCACCCGGCTGCTGATCGCCCGAGCCGACGGTGCCATCGTCGGCAGCCTCACCCTGGTGCTGGTGCGCATCCCCACCGGGCTGCGGGCCGTCATCGAGGACGTGGTGGTGGACGAGCAGGTTCGAGGCCAAGGTGTTGGCCGGGCCCTCAACGAGGCTGCGCTGGGATTGGCCCGCGACGCTGGTGCGGCAACTGTGGACTTGACCTCCCGCCCGTCAAGGGAGGCAGCCAACCGCCTCTACCTACGCCTCGGCTTCATGGTCCGCGACACCAACGTCTACCGCTACTCGCTGCGAGGCGGCGAGTAGCGGGCTAGGCGACAACGGGCTAGGCGCCGTTGCCGTTGACGCTGACGGGGACCTCGTTGGGGAAGTGGCAGGCCACGTAGTGGTCGGGGGCGATCTCCCGGAGCACGGGCTCCTCTTCTGAGCAGAGATCCTGAACCTTCTCGCACCGGGTGCGGAACCGGCAGCCCGACGGGGGGTTGATGGGCGATGGCAGCTCGCCGGTGATCTGGCGGTCGGACACCGGATGGTCGGGGTCGGGCTCTGGAATGGAGGCCAAGAGCACGTCGGTGTAGGGGTGGGCGGGATGGGCGTAGAGGGCATCGGGTCCGGCCACCTCGCAAACCTTGCCCAGATACATCACCACCACCCGGTCGGAGACATTCTTGACCACGGCCAGGTCGTGGGCGATGAACACCAGGGTGAGCCCGTAGCGCTCTTTCATCTCCTCCAGCAGATTCAGGATCTGGGCCTGCACCGACACGTCCAGCGCCGATACCGGCTCGTCGCAGATGATGACCTTGGGGTCGAGCACCAGGGCCCGAGCGATGCAGATGCGCTGGCACTGTCCCCCGGAGAACTGATGGGGCCGGCGGTCGGACACCACCTCGGGGTCGAGCCCCACCGCGTCGAGCACCTCGTTCACTTTCTGGGCCGACTGTTCCCCGGTGTCGTTGTGCCAGATAGACAGGCCTTCGGCCACGATGTCCTTCACCTTGCGCCGAGGGTTCAGCGACGAGATGGGGTCTTGGAAGATCATCTGCATCCGGGTGCGGGTGCGGCGCAGATCCTCCTTGGACAGCTCGGTCATCTCCACGCCGTCGAAGCGCACCGATCCCGCCGTGGGCGAGGGCAACTGCATCATGGCCCGGCCGGTGGTGGACTTGCCACAGCCCGACTCGCCCACCAAGCCCAGGGTCTCCCCTTCGAGGATGTCGAAGCTGATTCCCGAAACGGCGTGTACCACTGCTCGCCGCCCGGCGGGAAACTCCATCACCAAGTCATCGACGGAAATCAGGGCCTCTTCGCCCCTCATGTGGGCCTTGCCTGTACCTGCCATTAGGTGAGTCCTCCTCGGATTTGCGGTTGCCGGACTAGGAGACCGCAGCGGCGGTCAGGTCGAGTCCGGCGGCGGTGATCCCGGTTGCCTGGTTGGCGGCCAGTGCCTCGGCGTTCTCCGTCGATCCCACCGGGTAGAAGCAAGCTTGGCGGTGCCCGGCCTGACCGGTGTCGAACAGGTCGGGCTCATCGGTCAGGCACTGCTGTTGGGCGTAGCGGCACCGGGGGGCGAACCGGCATCCCACCAGATCGAGCACCATGTCGGGCGGCCGGCCGCTGATGGCGTCCAGCCGGGTGTGGCTCTGATGCTCCACTCGGGGGATCGACTTGAACAGCGCCTCGGTGTAGGGGTGGTTCATGTGGTGGAAAAGCGTGGTGGTGTCGGCGGTCTCCACCATCTTGCCGGCGTACATCACCCCGATGCGCCGGGCTCGGCCGGCCACCACGCCGAGGTCGTGGGTGATGAGGATCATGGCCATGCCCAACTCCTCTTGGAGCGATGCCAAAAGGTCGAGGATCTGCTTTTGCACGGTCACGTCCAGCGCGGTGGTGGGTTCATCGGCGATCAGCAGCTTGGGGTTGCAGGCCAGCGCGATGGCGATGGTGACCCGCTGGCGCATACCGCCCGAAAGCTGGTGGGGGTACTCCTTGAGCCTCTTGCGGGGCTCGGGGATGCCCACCTGCACCATTAGCTCTAGGGCTCGGTCCATGGCCTCCTGCTTGGATGCCCCGAGGTGGTAGCGGATCGACTCGGTGATCTGGACACCCACCTTCTTGACCGGGTTCAACGAGGTCATCGGGTCTTGGAAGATCATGGCCATCTGGGTGCCCCAGAAGTGCTTGGCCTCGCTCCGGTTCAGGTTACGGGTGTCCTTGCCGTCGAAGAACACCTCGGAGCCGTCGGGGATGATGGCGTTGCTGGTCAAGATGTTCATGATCGAGCGCACCAGCACCGACTTGCCCGAACCCGACTCGCCCACGATCCCGACGGTCTCGCCCTTGTCAAGTGTGAAGCTCACCCCGTCGACCGCCTTCAAGATCCCTCTCGGCGTATCGAAATAGGTTCGGAGGTTCTCCACCTCCAAGAGCGGACGCTCAGCTGCCACGGCCTTCCCCCCGTCGTCTATGGACTGTTCTCAATGTGGCCGACATGGTACGCGAATCTCAATCCGTCTGGGAAGCCTGCGACGGTTCACGGCTCTGAGGGCGCCGATTGCCGCGCCGCCCACCCAAGTCTCCCATGCCGCCGAAGAGCCCGGTTATCCCGTACTTGCGCCTGATCTGGGCCCGTACCGACATCGGCGCCCCGAATTCGTCCAGCACTTCCTCGAGCTCCCCGTCGGGGTCTTCCTTGTCGCGGTCGTAGGCGATGACCGTGGTTCCGGCCAGCCAGTCAGACACCGTGCGGCGCCGCCGGTCGGCGGGGACGGTCAAATAGGTTGCCGCGTTGGCGATCAGCCCGCCCAGCGCCACTGGTGGCAAAATCCACGACGCCCCACCCGCCAGCCAGCGGGCCGCGCACCGGCCGAGACTGAGGTGGCTGCCGTCTTTGGTGCGCACCGCTCGGAGGTCTAGCAGGTCCATGGCCGGCGTCTGGCCCTCGTTCCAGCGCAGGAACACCATCGTGTACACCAAGTGGAAGAAGATGTAGGCCAACACCGCAGCCGTGGCCCGCCCCCAGGGGTCGGGTTGCCACCGGGTGGACACGTCGTCCATGAACCACAGCAGCTGGATGATGGTGAGCATCCACTGGATGAAGAAAACGGTCACCGCGTCAATGATCCGGGCCAGCACCCGCCGCCACACCGCGGCCACGGGAAACTGCTTGCCGTCGGGTCCGGCCACAATGGTCGCGCCCTCGGGAAACTCCTCGGGGCCCAGCGGGGTCTTTCGCGGTTTTGAGCGTCTCCTTGAATGCCTCCGCGCCATTTCGTCGGTTGCTTTGGCTTTGGCATAGAGGCCGTCTGCTAAGGGCGACCCTCTCACGGCGTCGACCTCATAGCAGCTCTTCAACCAGCTCGGAGGGGCGGGCAATCACGGCCCGATCACCGCGGACCACAACGGGGCGCTGCATCAGCCTGGGATGCTCCATCAGCAGGTCGATCACCGCGTCGGCACTCTGGTAGTCGCCGATATCGAGCCCGAGCTCCTTGAAGTGGCCGTCTACCCGAACCAGCTCGGCCGGCTCGCCCGGCAGCAACTCCAAGAACCGCTCCAAGTCGTCCCGCCCCAGCGGATTCTTGAGGTATTGCACAACGTCGAACTCGACGCCCCGCGACTCGAGAATCTCGAGCGCGCCCCGAGACTTGCCTCAACCAGGGTTGTGATAAACCAAAATCTCAGCCATCCCCCGACGTTACCCCAGCGGTGATTGCCGCGGAGGCTCGAAGGGAACCTCACATTTGGTGCCGGGAAACAATCGGAAATCCAGTTAAGATGGTGGTCTTCCCCCCTTTCGAGGTACGAACTGGAGAACCATCGTGCCCGCTGCTCCCTGGGGGGAAGTGGAAATGCAGCCAGAGGTGCGAGTCTGGTACCTCACCCTGGACGAAGGCTCGCGTAGCAAGGTGGACTTCTACATTGAGCTGTTGAAGCAAGACGGTCCGTTGCTGGGCGAGCCCTATACCCGACAGCTTGACGGTAAGCTGCGGGAACTGCGGTTCAGGCTGCATGGGCGGCCGACTCGGCTCACCTACTGGATTGCTCCCGAACGCCGGATTGTCTTACTCACAGCGTTTGCGAAGACTCAGCAGCGGGAGCGGAGGCAGGTTGAGCGGGCCCGGCGGGCGATGCAGCAGAGTATGGCGGAGCAACGAGAACGGGAGGCAAGAGATGAGTGAGAATGCTCTTTGGGCAGATGAGAACAGTGAACCGATGTCAGAGGTTGCTCGGCAGGCATACGAGGACGAGGCCCTAGTGGCCACGTTCCGGGGGCTGGTGTATCGGGTGCGAACGGAAGCAGGGCTGAGCCAGCGCCAGCTGGCCACGAAGATGGGCATTGCCAAGTCAGCAGTAGAAGAGATGGAAGATGGCGGCACCCAGCCGACACCGGAGCTTGTCGCGAACCTGGGTGCCGCAGTGGGCCAGAAGCTGGACTGGGACGTGACGTTCGGCCCAAGTCGCCTGCTGGATCCACTTAACCTGCTGGGTCCGTCGAGCTAGCCATCTGAGATGACTTCCTGGCGGCCTTGACGCGAACATTACACAGTTGCATGTGAGCGCAGTGTCGATCTGGGAGATGCGGCTCAAGCACAACGCCCGCCATCCTTCGGGTACGCGCAAGAGCCGTTTCTTCCCCGAAGATGTGATCGCCGCGCTTGAGGATCAGGAGGTGACGTTTCTGCCCATGACGATGCTCCATGCCGCACGAGTGCTGGAGAGGCCGCTCAACCACGAGGACCCATTCGACGAGTTGCTGCTTGTCCAAGCCCAGGAGGAAGGCCTCAAGCTGCTTACCGCGGACAAGCAACTCGTCAGCCACCCCCTCGCAGTGGCTGCCCCCGAACTCGAATAGAGCCAGCGCTGCAACCCTGAGCCCGGGTGGAGCGCCCAAAAGAGACAATCGCCCATCTGTAATGCGGACATCAAATGCCTAATGTGGACACTTAGTGTGTAATGCGGACACTTAATGCGGAAACAAGGCAGGAACACTTACGATGGATATGTGGACGAATCCGACACCAGCCCTCTCCCAAACCCATTCACCCCTGATTTCGGACGCAGACCGGCCCTTTTGGTTGGCAGGCAGCCGCTGTTGGAGGACATAGGCAATTCGTTGTCGCTAGGACCGGAAGACCAGGGGTTCACGAGGCTTTTGCTGGGCCAGCGCGGGTCGGGCAAGACGACCACCCTGGCTGAGATCAGGGAGGCAGCCGCTTACAGCGGGATGCTGGTACTCGATGTGGACGCCGCTACCCATGGGATGTTGGAGCGCATCTCGTCGTGCATTGCCGATGCCCGGGAGCGGCACGAGACGACTGTTCTCTCGACGGCAGGTCCAACGCGGCGGCACCGATGGCTGTCCGGGGTGACGCTAGGACCCGTCGGAGTCAAGTGGGAGGAGATGCCAGAGCCGCTCCCCCGGTGGAGTCTCGGGTACCACCTGGAAACTCTGAGCTCGTGGGCTGCTAGCCAGGGGTCGGCAGTGCTGCTCACTGTTGACGAGATGCACGCCGGCGATAGGGACGAATTGCGGCGGTTGGCCTCCGATGTCCAGAGCATCGCCAAGGTCAAGGGCCTCCCGTTGGCTTTTGTGGGTGCTGGCCTTCCAGAGATGGCCCACACGGTATTGGAGGATAAGAAGATGACCTTCTTCCACCGGTGCTTCAGAGACCGGATGCCGGCCATCGCCTATGACGATGCCTGGCGTTGTCTCCGGCTGACGGTTGAGGAGTCCGGCGGGGTTGTCCACGAGGATGCTTTGAGGCTGATGGCGTCGGCAGCCGCCGATGGACTGCCCTACAAGCTCCAGAGCATCGGCCACCATGCCTGGGAGCTGTCGGGGTCCCCAGATCGGCCCGTCGACCGTCGGGCGGCGGCGATGGCAGTGGATCTAGCGGATGAGGACATGACCGAGAAGGTCGTCATTCCGATGTGGCACGACCTGGGGGAGACCGACCTGTCATATCTGAAAGCCCTGTCAGAGTACGGCGGCGAGGCGTCCCCACGAGAAGTTGCCCAACGACTGCTCGAGACACCGAGCAGGACCTTGGCGCGCTCCGAGCGGAGGCTCGCCGCCGCAGGCCATCTGGTCCGCACCGAGCAGGGGACTGTCAAACTAACCGGCCCCCTCACCGCAGAGGCCATCCAGACCATCGCAGCCACCGAGTCCGAGTACGACATATCCGGCGCCGACCCCACCCCCCGCCCATCCACCCGCGCCATGCCCGATCGCTGCAACGCCCCCATGCCCCGAGCCAAAGCAAAGTGCGTCCTATCCCGCGGCCATAATGGCGGCCACAGGTCGAGAACGTAGCCTCAGGCCACAAGGAGGTTCGTCCTCATAGGCATGGTGTGATACTCACCTGGCCAAAAAAATTTGGGGAACTCTTCGATTGAAGTTCGGCACTCCACCCATTCGAGCGGGCCATTGCTGTCGGGGCGGCTCGGCGGTGGGAGTACCCCACCATCTACCATGGCGTCATGCACGATCTGGTGATCAAGGGCGGTTTGATTGTGGACGGCACGGGGGGTGAGCCGTTTACGGGGGATGTGGCCATCGACGGAGGCCGGATCGCCGGGGTGTATCCCGGCGGCAACTCCGACTTGGAGGGCGAAGAGGTGATCGACGCCGCTGGGCTGGTGGTGACTCCCGGTTTTGTGGATTGCCACACCCACTACGACGGGCAGGTCACTTGGGATCCGATCCTGGAGCCGTCGGCCCACCACGGGGTGACCACGGTCATGATGGGCAACTGCGGGGTGGGATTCGCCCCGGTGCGCCCGGGCAAAGAGGAATGGCTCATCCAGCTCATGGAGGGAGTGGAGGACATTCCCGGCGCCGCCCTGTCGGAGGGGATCACCTGGGAGTGGGAGACCTTCCCCGAGTACCTCGACGCCCTGGAGCGCAAGCCCCTGTCGCTTGATATCGGCTGCCAGGTGCCCCACGGTGCGGTGCGGGCCTACGTGATGGGGGAGCGAGGGGCCAAGAACGAGCCGGCCACTCCCGAAGACATCACCCAGATGCGCGACATCGTGGCCGATGCCCTGCGGGCTGGTGCCTTCGGTTTCTCCACTTCGCGCACCATTGCCCACATGGCCATCGACGGAGAGCCCGTGCCCGGCACTTTCGCCGCGGAGGACGAGCTGTTCGGCATCGGCGAGGCCCTGGTTGAGGTGGGCCACGGACTCTACGAGCTGGCCCCCACCGGCGTGATCGGCGAGGACTTGGCCGCTCCGGCCAAGGAGGTCGACTGGATGCGCCGCCTGTCGGCTGCCACCGGTCGTCCGGTCACCTTCGCCTTGGTGCAGATCGACGCTGCCCCCGAGATGTGGCGGGAGATCATGGACCTGTCGGCCGACGCCGTGGCCGAGGGCGCCCAGCTCCACCCCCAGGTGGCGCCCCGGTGCAACGGCATCTTGATCGGGCTTCAGACCAACCACGCCTTCAGCAGCCGGCCCAGCTTCGCCGAGATCGCCGAGCTGCCCCTAGAAGAGCTGGTGGCAGAGCTGCGCCGGCCTGAGCGCAAGGCGGCGATCCTGTCGGAGGAGAGCTCGTTCACCAACCAGTTCGCCGAGTACATGGGCACCCAGCTCCACCGGATCTACGTGCTGGGCGACCCGCCCGACTACGAGCCCGGCCCCGAGCGGTCGGTGGCCGCCATCGCCCAAGCCCAGGGGCGCGACACCGAAGACCTGCTGTACGACTTGCTGTTGGAGGACGACGGCCGGGCGCTGCTGCTGTTCCCGTTCCTCAACTACAGCGACGGAAACGCCGACGCGGTGCGGGAGATGTTCCTGCACCCCTCGGGTGTGTCGGGACTGTCGGACGGCGGGGCCCACTGCGGCGCCATCTGCGACGCCTCCATGCCCACCTGGCTGCTCACGTTCTGGGCCCGCGACCGCCAGAGGGGCGAGAAGCTCCCCCTGGAGTATGTGGTGCGAAAGCAGGCCCGCGACACCGCCCGTCTGTACGGCCTCACCGACCGGGGCACGCTGGAGGCGGGCATGAAGGCCGACATCAACATCATCGACCATGAGCGGCTCACGCTGCACCCCCCTAAGCTGGTGGCCGACCTCCCCGCCGGCGGCCGGCGATTCGACCAGAAGGCCACCGGGTATGTGGCCACGCTGGTCAGTGGGGTGGTGACCCGCCGCAACGGCACCGACACCGGGGCCCGCCCCGGCAAGCTGCTCCGAGCCGGGGCCTAGGAAACAACGGAAACCGCAATCAGAGAAACAGAGAGGTAAGGCCATGTTGGATCTGGTCATCGCCAATGGCACCATCGTGGACGGCACCGGCGCCGACCGGTTCATCGGCCACATCGGCATCAAAGACGACAAGGTGGCGGTGGTGGACCGCAGCGGCGGCCCCACCCCCGAGGCGGCCAAGACCATCGACGCCACCGGGCTGCTGGTAACTCCCGGGTTCGTGGACTGCCACACCCACTACGACGGGCAGGTCACTTGGGACGACAAGCTCCAGCCCTCGTCCAACCACGGGGTGACCACTGTGGTGATGGGCAACTGCGGGGTGGGGTTCGCCCCGGTACAGCCCGGCCAGGAGGACTGGCTCATCCAGCTCATGGAAGGCGTGGAGGACATCCCCGGAGCGGCCCTGTCTGAGGGCATCTCGTGGGGGTGGGAGAGCTTCCCCGAGTACCTCGATGTGGTGGGGCAGCGCGAACTGTCGATCGACGTCGCCGCCCAGGTGGCCCACGGCGCGGTGCGGGGCTACGTCATGGGCGACCGCGGGGCCCGCAACGAGCCGGCCATTTCCCAAGACATTGAAGCGATGTACGCCATCGTGCGCGAGGCCATCGAGGCCGGTGCCCTGGGGGTGTCCACCTCCCGCACGCTGGGCCACCGGGCCATTGACGGCGAGCCGGTACCGGGCACTTTTGCCGCCGAGGACGAGCTGTTCGGTTTGGGCCGGGCGCTGGCCGATGCCGGTTCCGGGGTGTTCGAGCTGGCCCCCGCGGGAGCGGCTGGCCTGGATCTGGTGGCCCCGCCCAAGGAGATGGACTGGATGCGCCGGCTGTCGGCCCACTTCGACGTGCCGGTGTCGTTTGCTCTGTTGCAAATCGAGGCCGCTCCCGATCTGTGGCGGGAGATGATGGACGAGTCGCTTCGGGCGGTTGACGACGGCGCCCGGGTGTACCCCCAGATCGCCGGTCGCCCGTTCGGGATGCTCATCGGTTTGCAGACCAACCATGCGTTCGCCAAGCGGCCCACCTTCGCGTCGCTGGCCCACCTGCCCTTCGATGAGCTGGTGGCCGAGCTCCGCAAGCCCGCGGTCCGGGCTGCCATCCTGGGCGAGGACAACCTTCCCCCCGACCCGACAGTGCTGTTCGACCAGATGCCGGCCATGGTGGCGTCGATGATCCACAAGCTGTACGTGATCGGCGATCCCCCCGACTACGAGCCCACCGGTGACCGCACGGTGACGGCCATGGCCGAGGCCCGGGGAGTGGACCCGTTTGAGATGCTCTACGACCTCAGCCTGGAAGAAGACGGCCACTCGCTGATGATGCTGCCCATGTTCAACTACGCAGACGAGAACCACGACGTCATCCGGGAGCAGTTGCTGCATCCCGCCGGGGTATCGGGGTTGTCGGACGGCGGGGCCCACTGCGGCATGATCTGCGACGCATCCATCCCCACGTTCATGATCACCCACTGGACCAGGGACCGCAGCCGAGGCGAGCAGCTCCCCCTGGAGTGGGTGGTGAAGAAGCAGACCTATGACACTGCCTCTTTGTATGGCCTGGGCGACCGGGGCACCCTGGAGGTGGGCAAGCGGGCCGACATGAACGTGATCGATCACCAAGCGCTCACCCTGCGCTCTCCCCGAGTGGTCCACGATCTGCCCGCCGGAGGCCGCCGCCTCGACCAGCAGGCTGACGGCTATGTGGCCACTGTCGTGGCCGGCGAGGTGACCCGTAGCAACGGGACCGACACCGGGGCGCGGCCCGGTCGGTTGGTGCGCGGCACCCGGTAGGCGCAGCCCGGCCATGGCCTTCGACCTCGACCACTATCGGCTTCGCCCGGGGAACGGTGACGGAACCCCGGCCCGGTTGCCCAAGGGCCGCTATTTGAGCGAAGAGTATGCCGAGCTGGAGCGCCAGCAACTGTGGCCGGCCACCTGGCAGCTGGCCTGTTTGACCAGCGACGTGGCCGAGCCGGGCGACTGGTTCGAGTACCGCATGGGCGACCAGAGCTATCTGGTGGTGCGGGGCCACGACGGCGAGCTTCGGGCATTCCACAACGCCTGTCGCCATCGGGGGTTCCAGTTGTGCGAGGGCAAGGGCAATGCCGAAGAACTGCGCTGCGGTTTCCACGACTGGTGCTACGGCTTGGACGGCTCGCTGAAGGAGATCGTGTATCGCAAGCACTTCGGCACAGTGGCCAACGAGAACCTGTCGCTAGCCCCAGTGCGGCTGGGCACCTGGAATCAGATGGTGTTCATCAACCCATCGTTTGACGGTCCCGACTTGGAAGAGTTCCTGCAACCGATGACCGACACGCTGGCCCCGTTCAAGCTGGGGGAGCGAACGCTGACGGCGTGCTGGACCATTCCGCTGGCCGGCAACTGGAAGACCACGGTGGATGCCTTCAACGAGGCCTACCACTTGGAAGGTCTGCACCCCGGCCTGCGAGGGTTCATGGATGCGCTCAACACCACCTACGAGCTGTGGGACCGGGGGCATTCAATGATGAAGATCCCCCTGGGCATCGGCTCCCCCCGGTTCCCGGAGGCCGACCAACACCAGGTGGCCCGAGCATTTGTGGAGAACTACAGCACCATGCTGGGACTCCAGCCCGGCGACGAGGTCGACTTGGCCGGCGGGAGCGCCCGCAACTGGGCAGTGGGACTGGTGAGGGACAGGGCTGTGGCCGAAGGCGTGGACTTCAGCCACTACACCGACGAGCAGATCCTCGACGACTACCACTATCTGGTGTTCCCCAACGTGGTGCTGAACGTACACAGCGACATGTTCACCATCTTCCGGGCCCGCCCCGGCGACCACGCCGGGCACTCGCACTTCGACTTCTGGCTGTTCCACCGGCTAGGCGACCGAGCGGGCTCAGGCCCGCCTCCCGAGATGATCCACTTCCCCGAGGGGACGGTTATCGCCGAGGTGGTCAACCAAGACCTCGACGGCATCGGGAGGGTGCAGGCCGGTATGGCCTCCAACGGCATCGAAGAGCTGGTGCTGGGCGACTTCGACTGCCGACTCGTCAACATGCATGCCGAGCTCGACCGGGTTCTGGCGGCGGCCGACAAGGGTTCGCGCCACTAGGAACCCCACCTGTACTCCCAGGTTGAGAAAGAGCCTCTGGCGGAGGGGGGTTTGGATCGGCAATACTCGGAGGTTTATTCCTAAAGTCAGCGCAATCGAGTATTTGACCCTCGATTGCGCCGCACGAATGAGCTTGGGAGACGCCCCATGTCCGATGTCGTCAGGGCCGCAATCGTGCAAGCCGCGTGGACCGGAGACCAGGAGTCCATGGTTGAACAGCACGAGAAATACGTGGCGGAGGCCGCCGCGGCCGGAACCCAGGTGATGTGCTTTCAAGAGCTCTTCAACGGCCCCTATTTCTGCCAGGTGCAAGAGCCCGAGTACTACAGCTACGCCGAGGCCATCCCCGACGGCCCCACCACCAAGCGGTTCCAGGAGATCGCCGCCCAGCACGGGATGGTGTTGGTGCTGCCGATGTACGAGGAGGAGCAGCCGGGAATCCTCTACAACACTGCGGCGGTCATCGACGCCGACGGAACCTATCTGGGCAAGTACCGCAAGACCCACATCCCCCAGGTGAGGGGCTTTTGGGAGAAGTTCTACTTCCGCCCCGGCAACCTCGGCTATCCGGTGTTCGACACCGCTGTGGGCCGGGTCGGGGTTTACATCTGCTACGACCGCCACTTCCCCGAGGGTTGGCGGGCCCTCGGCCTGAACGGCGCCCAAGTGGTGTTCAACCCCTCGGCCACCAGCCGGGGCCTGTCGGGGTATCTGTGGAAGCTGGAGCAGACGGCCTCGGCGGCCGCCAACATGTATTTCGTCGGTGCCATCAACCGGGTTGGCGTGGAGCCGCTGGGCGACAACGACTTCTACGGCACGTCGTACTTCGCCAACCCGCGAGGCCAGTTCGTCGAGGATCCGGCTTCGGACCAAGAAGAAGAGCTGGTGATCCGCGACCTCGATTTGACCCTGGTCGATGAGGTCCGGGCCCAGTGGGCCTTCTACCGCGATCGCCGTCCCGACATGTACGGGCCACTCACCGAGGCATAAGCCGACCCCATCGTGACCACCAACGCCGATTTGCACCAGCGCTACCAGGCGGTTCTTCCCTCTTACGTAAAACCGCTCTACGCCGAGCCCATCAGCATCGAGCGCGGCCAGGGGAGCTATGTGTGGGACGTCGAGGGCAACCGGTATCTCGACTTCTTCGGCGGTGTGCTCACCACCATGGTGGGGCACAACAACCCCGCGGTCACCGCAGCCATCCAGGAGCAGGCCGCCAGGGTGCTTCACACTTCCACGCTCTATCTCTGCGAACCGATGATCGAGCTGGCCGAGGAGATCGCGGCCATCAGCGGCATCCCCGACGCCCGAGTGTTCTTCACCACCTCGGGTTCTGAGGCCAACGACACCGCCATCTTGTTGGCCACCAGCTACCGCAAGTCGAACGAGGTGCTGGCCATGCGCAACAGCTACCACGGCCGCTCCTTCACGGCGCAGGCCATCACCTCGCACTCGTCGTGGTCGTCCACCGCGCTGTCGGGTCTTTCGGTGAGCTTCGTCCACGGGGCGTATCGACTGCGCAGTCCATTCCGGCATTTGGACGACGACGAGTTCACCGAGGCCTGCACCGACGACCTCCGACAGGTGATCGACATGATGACCACCGGAGAGGCGGCCTGCCTCATAGCCGAGCCCATTCAGGGAGTCGGCGGGTTCGCCACGCCCCCGGACGGTTTCTTCGGGTCGATGCACAAGGTGCTGGCCAACCGGGGAATCCTGTTCGTGACCGACGAGGTGCAAACCGGCTGGGGGCGCACCGGCGAGCACTTCTGGGGCTATCAGGCCCACGACATCGTGCCAGACATGCTCACCTTCGCCAAAGGGGTGGGAAACGGGATCACGCTGGCGGGCATCGTGGCCCGAGCCGAGATCATGGACACCATCACCGCCCTGAGCTTCTCGACGTTCGGCGGGAACCCGCTGTCGACCGCCGCGGGGCTGGCCACGCTGAGATACGTGCAAAACAACGATCTCCAGGGCAATGCCATGCGCATGGGCCAACGGCTGGCCGACGCGTTGCAGCCGGTGGTCGATCGCACGCCGTGGATCGTCGAGTTGCGGGGCAAGGGTCTGATGCAGGCGATTGAGATCGTGGAGCCGGGCACCATTCAACCCGACGCCGCCCGAGCCGGCGAACTGCTCGAGGGATGCAAGCGGCGGGGGCTTTTGGTGGGCAAGGGGGGCTTATACGGCAACGCCCTTCGGATCACCCCGATGCTCGATGTGACCGAGGCTGAGATCGACGAAGGGATCGCCGCCATTCTCGAGACCATCGAAGAAATCGACAGGGAGGCTTAGCGCTGTGACAACGCTCATCAACAACGGCTGGGAAGGAGTCATGGCATGACAACGCTCATCAAGAACGGAACAGTGGTGAGCTCGACGGGGGCTGATCCGGCTGAGGTTCTGATCGACGGCGAGACCATCGTCGCGGTGCTCCAACCGGGAACCGACTTCGCCGCCTCGGCCGAGAACGGGGCTGAGCGGGTGATCGACGCCCGCGGCAAGCTTGTTGTGCCCGGCGGGGTCGATGTGCACACCCACATGGAACTGCCGTTCGGCGGCACCGTGGCATCCGACGACTTCGAGACGGGCACGCGCGCCGCCGCCTGGGGAGGCACCACCACCATCGTGGACTTCGCCACCCAGAGCCACGGGCTCGACGTCCGCGAGTGCTTCGACGCCCGCATGGAGCAGGCCGAGGGCCGGTGCGCCATCGACTACGGCTTCCACATGATCATCGGCGACGTTACCGACGCCGCCCTCAAGGAGATGGACCTGCTGGTCGACGAGGGGGTCACCAGCTTCAAGCTCTTCATGGCCTACCCCGGCGTGTTCTACAGCGACGACGGCAAGATCCTGCGGGCCATGCAGCAGTGCGCCGGCAACGGCGGGCTCATGATGATGCACGCTGAGAACGGGATCGCCATCGATGTGCTGGCCGAACAGGCATTCGAGCGGGGCGATACAGACCCGGTGAACCACGGGTACGTGCGGCGGGCCGAGTTCGAGTCGGAGGCCACCCATCGGGCCATCCAGCTGGCCAAAGTCGGTGCTGCCCCGCTCTATATCGTGCATCTCTCCGCCAAGCAGGCGTTGGAGCAGGTGGCCATCGCCCGCAACGACGGCGCCAACGTGTTCGCCGAGACCTGTCCCCAGTACTTGTACTTCAGCCTCGAGGAGCACCTCGATCAGGGTTGGGACGGCGCCGCCTATGTGTGCTCGACTCCGATCCGCCCGCGCCACGATCACCATCAAGACGAGCTGTGGAAGGGGCTGCGTACCAACGACCTGGCGGTGGTGTCCACCGACCACTGCCCGTTCTGCATGAAGGAGCAGAAGGAACTGGGCGTCGAGGATTTCCGGGCCATTCCCAACGGCCTCGGAACGGTCGAGCACCGGATGGACCTGATTTATCAGGGGGTCGCGACCGGGGAGATCACCCTTCCCCGGTGGGTGGAGCTGTGCTCCACCACCCCGGCCCGCATGATGGGCCTCTACCCCCGCAAAGGCGTCATCCAGCCCGGCGCCGATGCCGACGTGGTGATATATGACCCCCGGGCTACCTGGACCATCAGCGTCGAAAACCACCACATGAACATCGACCACTCGGCCTACGAGGGGATCGAGGTCGGCGGCCGTGTGGACACCGTGCTGTCGAGGGGGCGGGTCATCATCGACCACAACCAATACCTGGGCTCGATGGGCGACGGGCAATACCTGCGCCGCGGCCTCAGCTCCTATCTGATCTAGAACCTGGACCGCCGGAGGGCGAATGCGTGAAATCCATCATCTGATCGACGGCCAGTCCGTTGCCGGCACCTCGGGCCGGACATCACCCGTCTTCAACCCGGCCACCGGCGAGCAGACCGGCCGGCTCTCGCTGGCGTCGGCTGAAGAGGTCGATGCCGCGGTGGCCTCGGCTAAGGCCGCATTCGAGGAGTGGCGCCACATTTCCGTCGCTCGGCGCACCACTCTTATGTTCGCTTTCCGAAACTTGGTGGTGGACAACGCCACCAAGATCGCCAAGCGTCTTACCGCGGAGCACGGAAAAGTGTACGGCGATGCTCGGGGCGAGGTGGCCCGGGCCATCGACAACATCGAGTTCGCCTGCGGCCTGGCCGAGCAGCTCAAGGGAAGCCACAACGAGGCGGCGTCCACCGGAATCGACGTCTACACCGTGCGCCGCCCGCTCGGGGTGGTGGCCGGGATCACCCCCTTCAACTTCCCGGCCATGGTTCCGATGTGGATGGCGCCGAACGCCATCGCCTGTGGGAACACGTTTGTGCTCAAACCCTCAGAACGCGATCCGTCGGCCCCGATGCTCATCGCCGAGCTGTTCCAAGAAGCGGGCTTCCCACCCGGCGTGCTGAACCTGGTTCACGGCGACAAGGTGGCAGTCGACCGGCTGCTGGAGCACCCCGATGTGATGGCGGCCAGTTTTGTGGGGTCCACGCCCATTGCCCGCTACGTCTACACCACCGGCACCGCCCACGGAAAGCGGGTGCAGGCGCTGGGCGGGGCGAAGAACCACATGGTGGTGCTGCCCGATGCCGACGTGGAGCTGGCGGCCGACTCGGCGGTGTCGGCGGCCTACGGCTCGGCGGGAGAGCGCTGCATGGCGATCTCGGTGTTGGCCGCGGTGGGCGAGGTGGCCGACGCCCTGGTGGAGGCGGTCAAGCTCCGCATGGAGAAGCTGGTGATCGGCGACGGCACCGATCCGGCATCGGACATGGGGCCGCTGATCACCAAAGAGCACCGCGATCGGGTGGCCGGCTACGTCGGCTCCGCTGCCGAGCAAGGGGCAACCGTGGTGGTCGACGGCCGAGAGACCCGGTTCGACGGCGACGGCTTCTTCCTCGGCGTGTCGCTGCTCGACAACGTGACCACCGACATGGACGCCTACAAGGACGAGATCTTCGGCCCGGTGCTCAGCGTGGTGCGGTGCGACTCCTACGCCGAAGCGGTGCAGCTCATCGCCGACAATCCGTGGGGCAACGGGGCCGCCATATTCACCCGCGACGGCGGGGCGGCCCGCCAGTTCCAAACCGACGCCGACGCGGGCATGGTGGGCATCAACGTCCCCATACCCGTGCCGGTCGGCTACCACTCGTTCGGGGGATGGAAGGATTCCCTGTTCGGCGACACCACGATGTACGGCCCCGAGGGAATCCGCTTCTACACCAAGCCCAAGGTGATGACCGCTCGGTGGCCCGATCCCGCGACCAGCTCAGTCGACCTGGGCTTTCCGACCAATGAGTGAGGCCGTGCTGCGACAGCAGGCGCTCGTTCGGATGAGAGGGTAGATATGGAATTCGGCGTCGTTCTCCAAACCGATCCTCCGGCATGGAGGGTGGTCGAGCTGGCCAAGCGGGCCGAGACGCTCGGCTTCGCCTACGGCTGGACTTTCGACAGCCATGTGCTGTGGCAAGAGCCCTTTGTGATCTACAGTCAAATGCTCTCTGCCACCGACCGCATGACTGTCGGACCCATGGTCACCAACCCCGGGACGAGGGACTGGACGGTCACCGCGTCGATGTTCGCCACCTTGAACGAGATGTTCGGAAACCGCACCGTGTGCGGCATCGGCCGGGGCGACTCCGCTATGCGGGTGCTCGGTCGCAAGCCCCGCAGCCTGGCCACATTGAGCGAGTCGATGCGGGTGATAAAGGATCTCGCCGAGGGCCGGGAGACCACCTACAACGACACCCGGCAGCACTTCCCGTGGGCCGGGGAGTCGGAGCTCAAGGTGCTGATGGCGGCCTACGGTCCCAAGGCCCTGCACTTGTGTGGAAGCGAAACGGACGGGTTCATCCTCCAGTTGGCCGATCCGGCCATCGCCGAATGGACCATTGCCGCCGTTCGCCAGGCCGCCGAGGAGTCAGGCCGCGATCCCGACAGCCTGTACATCTGCGTGGCCGCGCCCGCCTATGTGGGAGGCAACATCGACCATCAGCGAGAGCAGTGCCGCTGGTTCGGCGGGATGGTGGGCAACCATGTGGCCGATCTGGTGGGCCGGTACGGCGACCGGGGCGCGGGGGTGCCCCAGGCGCTCACCGACTACATCGCGGGCCGAGAGGGATACGACTACCGCGGGCACGGCAAAGCGGGCCACGACCACACCGATTTCGTCCCCGATGAGATCATCGACCGCTTCTGCCTCCTCGGAGGCGAGGATGCCCACCTGGCTCGGCTGCGCGAGCTGGAGTCGCTCGGCGTCGATCAGTTCGCCATTTACCTCATGCACGACCAGAAAGAGGAGACCCTCAGCGCCTACGGGCAGCAGATCATCCCGGCGATGAGCGGTTAGAGAGAGCGCAATGCCGGCGATCGACACCATGGCCGAAATTGATTAACTGACCGGGCCATCGAGAAGACTGGGGGAGTGAAATTAGTGACGCCGAGACGGCAAAAGGCACAGAGATGAAATTCAGTTTCGGTTTTCCCCTGATGGCCCATCCGCAGAACCCCGAATTCCTTACCGCCTCGGCCGTCTCCGAGTTCGCTCGGGCGGCCGAGGCGGCCGGTTTCGATTCCTGCTCGCTGACCGAGCATCCCCTGCCCAGCGATCCCTGGCTGGCCAGCGGAGGTCACGACGCGCTGGATCCATTCGTCGCCCTGGCGGTAGCTGCCGGGGCCACCACACGGCTGCGGCTGCTCACCAACCTGACCCCGCTGCCCTACCGCAACCCAGCCATTCTGGCCAAGACGGTGGCCACATTGGACCGACTCAGCGGTGGCCGAGTCATCCTCGGCGCCGGGGTGGGATATCTCAACTCGGAGTTCGATGCGGTGGGGGTGGACTTCGAGCAGCGCAATGCCCTGTTCGACGAGAGCCTGGAGGTCATGCGGCTCATCTGGTCGGGCGAATCAGTCAATTACCAGGGGCTCAACTTCACCATCGCCAACAGCACCGGCCTCCCCACCCCGGTCCAGTCGCCGGTGCCGGTGTGGATCGGGGGCAATTCCAAGCTCTCCCGCCGCCGGGTGGCCGAGAGGGCCCAGGGGTGGATGCCCATGCCCAACCCGGCCGCATTGGCCGCCCGCCGCCGCTCGGCCCATCTGGAGACCCTCGAAGAGCTGGCCGAGATGATCGGCTACCTGCACGACCACGCCGCATCGGCGGGCCGCACCGAGCCCATCGACATCAAGTACATGGACCTCGAGGTTGGGGCAGTGGGCACGCCAGGCTGGAACGCCGACCGCCATCGGGAGAACCTCGCCGCCCAGGCGGCCATCGGTGTCACGGCGATATCCGCCCCCATCGCCGGCGACAACCGATCGCAGGTTGTCGAAGCCCTACAACAATACGGCGAGGAGATCATCGCCTATCGTTAGGCTCATATTGAGATTTGTTGAAGCAACTCCGTGCGACCGTCGCCCGGAGGCCGAAAGGGTATTTCTATGTTGAGATTTGTTGAAGAGATCCTCCTGCTGTTGTTGCGCGACAACGACGGGAAGTTCATCAACGTACCCCAGTCGTCCATGGACCGGGCCATCGCCGGCGCCGTGCTGATGGAGCTGGCCATGGAGAACCGGATCGACACCGATCTGGAGCATTTGATCTTGGTGGATGCCACCCCGGTGGGCGACACCCTGGTGGATCCGACGCTGGCCATGATCGCCGAGGGCGAGGAGAGCGACTCCCGCCACTGGGTGGACCAGATCGCCCGCCGAGCGCCGGAGATCCGCGAGGAGGCGTTGAGCCGGCTGGTGGAGAGGGGCATCCTCGAGCGCGAGGACGACCGCTTCTTGTGGGTGTTCCGGTCGCGCCGCTATCCGGTGGTCGACGGTGAGGCCGAGCGGGAGGTCAAGCTGCGGATCATGGGGGTGCTGTTCAGCAACGAGATCCCCAGCCCCCGCGACGTGGTGGTCATTTGCTTGGCCCATTCCTGTGGGATCTTCACCGAATTGCTCTCAAAGCGGGAGCTAGAACAGGCCAGCCCCCGCATTGAGCAGGTGCGCAAGCTGGATCTCATCGGCCAGGCCATGTCCCAGTCGATCCAGGACTTCGAGGTGTGGCTGGCCAACGCCGCCGTCCAGGGACGCGGTTTTTTCTAAGGAACAGCCCATGACTGCTTGGAGAGTTGAACCGATTGGCGGGGTGCTCGGCGCCCGGGTGGCCGACATCGACCTGCGGGCGCCGCTGGGCGACGACGAGCGCGACGAGCTGTACAAGCACCTGTTGGAGCATCTGGTGCTGGTTTTCCCCGGTCAATCCATCGAAGACACCCACCAGATGGACTTCCTGGCCCCTTGGGGCCGGCCCTACATCCACCCCATCGGCCGGGTGGCGGGATCGGTCGAGGCCAAGGTGGAGCGCATCGTCGACGATGAGGAGCGCCCGCCCTACCAGGACAAATGGCACACCGACGTCACTTGGGACCCCGACCCCCCGATTCTGGGCACACTGCGGGCCATCGAGATGCCCGCACGGGGCGGCGACACGCTTTTTGCCAGCATGTATGCCGCCTACGACGGTCTGTCGGAGACCTTGAGGGATCGGCTGGAGGGGGTCAGGGCCTGGCACGACATGGGGCCGGGCCAGGCGTTCAAGTCCAAGGCCGGCGTCGACCTGTACGATCGCACG
Source organism: Candidatus Poriferisocius sp. (assembly GCF_965208475.1). Taxonomy (GTDB): domain Bacteria; phylum Actinomycetota; class Acidimicrobiia; order Acidimicrobiales; family Bin134; genus Poriferisocius. The sequence continues at coordinate 3,682,322 of NZ_OZ242338.1, forward strand.
AAGGAGCAGTTCCCGGGAACCGAGCGGCCGGTGATCGCTGTCCATCCCGACACCGGCCGCCGCTATCTCAATGTGAACAAGAACTTCACCAGCCATCTGGTGGGCTTCGACCGAGCCGAAAGCGACGCCGTGCTCGGCTTCCTCTATGACCACGCCACCCAGCCCAACTACACCATCCGCTACGAGTGGGCTGAGGGTGATGTGGTCTTGTGGGACGAACGCTGCACCCAGCACTTCGCGGTGGCCGATCACTACCCCCAGCGCCGCGAGATGGCCCGTCTCACCGTCTCGGCCTCTGCCTGATCCGCAGCCCAGTCGTTTCGTGGTGGCTGGCTAGGCTGCGCCGGTGAAGTTCGACGACGAGAAGTTCGACGTCGCCGCGGTGGCCGCCGGCGCATGGGCACCCAGTCGGTATGGGCCCGATGATGTGCTCGGCACCTACAACGAGGTCACCGATCAGAAGCGGGCCGATGCTCTGGGGATGCTGGACCTGACCCAGCCCATCCGCACCTATTCGATGGGCGACGGTATCTGGCCGGGATATCCGGCCTTTGGCGATCGGCAGTTCGCCCAGACGCTGGTGGTGGCCGGCTATGACCCTGGCGAGGGCTTCGAGGGGAAGATCGTGAGCGGCACCAGCGGCTTGGGCCAGTCCAAACTGGGCTATTCCGAGGAGCGGGTGGCGTACACCTTCAACATGAGTTCCAAGATCAACGGTTTCACCCACGCGGCGGTGGATGGCACCTTCTACAACGGACATAAGGGCACCGATTTGGCCCGCACCGATGGGGTAACCGCCATGGACGTGCCTTCGTGGGGACCACCGCTGCTCACCCGGGGCTTGATGATCGACGTGGCCGCCTACGTGGCCGACACCTCAGGCGAGGTGGAGACCAACCGTTCAGGATTGCCTCGGCTCACCGGACTCCATCGCATCACCGTGGCGCAGATCGAGGGGGCAATCGAGCGCCAGGGCCTGCCTCAACCCGAGCCGGGCGACGCCCTATGCCTGCGCACGGGGTGGATCAGCCTCACCCGGGAAGACCCGGAGCGATTCAAGGCCTCCTCGCCCGGCCCGTGGATCGCGGAGAACAAGTGGCTGGCCTCCCACCGTCCGGCGCTGGTGTCCACCGACAGCTGGATGTGGGGGGTGCTCGACTTCGAGGCCACCGGTGGCTGGGTGTCGGCCGGCCACCAGATCATGCTGGTGAAGGAGGGCATCCGCATGGCCGAGTCGATGAGCTGCGAGGAGCTCGCCGCCGCCGGAGTGGACCGGTTCGTGTTCTGCCACTCGCCGTTTCGGGCTGAGGGGTCAACATCGTGCTCGTCGCCCCCCATGGCCATAGCCAACCCACCAAACGCCAACCCACCGGAGGAAACAGAATGAGCATCTTCGACGGATCACCGTTGGCCGGCAAGGTGGCCCTGGTCACCGGGGCCAGTCGGGGGATCGGCAAGGGCTGCGCCTTGGAGCTGGCCGCCGCGGGGGCCGCGGTGTACGTCACCGGGCGCACCACCGGTGCCGGCGAGCACCCGCTGCCCGGCACGGTGGGGGCCACCGCCTCAGCGATCGCCGCGGCGGGAGGCACCGCCACCGCGGTGGCCTGCGACCACCGCGACGATTACGCGGTTCGGACGGTATTCAACCGGATCGCCGAAGATAAGGGTCGCCTCGATGTGTTGGTGAACAACGCCTTTGCCATTCCCGACGAGCTGACCGCCATGCTGCCCTTCTGGGAGGTGCCCATCTCCAACTGGGACGACATGATGGATGTGGGCACCCGCTCGGCCTATGTGGCCTCGGTGCTGGCCGCCCCGGTGATGATCGGCCAAGGCGACGGGCTGATCGCCAACATCAGCTCCTCGGGGGCGGTCGAATACGCCTGGCATGTGGCCTATGGGGTGGGCAAGTGCGCGCTCGACCGCATGACCGCGGACTGCGCCCGCGAGCTCCGGGACACCGGGGTGTCGATGGTTTCGGTGTGGCCCGGGTTCGTGCGCACCGAGCGCATCGACGTGGCCATCGACTCTGGGGTTGAACTGCCGCCGAGCCTGGACCTGTCGGCAGCCGAGTCGCCCCGGTTCACCGGCCGGGCGGTGACTGCCCTGGCCATCGACGCTGACCGGTCTCGCCACACCGGCCAAGCGGTCTCGGCCCGCGACATGGCCGATTCCTACGGCTTCACCGACATCGACGGCCGTCTGCCCGCCGGCCCCCTCCACGACCGCACCGGCTAGCCGGCGATGACCGCCGTTGAAGCGTTTGCCATCGAGGTACCCGATGAGGTGCTCGACGACCTGCACCGTCGCCTGGACGCCACCCGATGGTTCGACCCGCTGCCCGGTGCCGGGTGGGACGAGGGCACCGACCTGGACTACCTCAAAGAGCTGTGCCGCTACTGGCGCCACGACTACGACTGGCGGGCCGTTGAGGCCCAGCTCAACCTGTTCCCCCAGTACACCACCACCATCGACAACCAGAGGTTGCATTTCATCCATGCCCGCAGCCGCAACCCCGATGCCATGGCCTTGGCCATCCACCACGGCTGGCCGGGGTCGATCACCGAATTCGCCAAGGTGATCGAGCCGCTTCGGGAGCACTTCCACGTGGTGTGCCCGTCGCTGCCCGGCTACGGCTTCTCCGGCCCCACGTCAGAATCGGGCTGGACGCCCCGGCGCATGGCTGCGGCCTCCCTCGAGCTGATGAGCCGCTTGGGCTACCACAGATTCGGCGCCCAGGGTGGGGACTGGGGGTCGATGGTGACCGCCCAGATGGCTCTGCAAGCTCCCGACCGGCTGGCGGGCATCCACCTGAACTTGGCCATCGCTCCTGAGCCCCCGCCGGGAGCGGTGCGCGACCTCACCGATGAGGAGAAGGCCGATAGGGCCGAGGGAGGGGCCCGCAACCGGGTGGAGCGGGGCTATCGCGAGCAGCAGGCCACTCGTCCGCAATCGCTGTCGGTGGGGCTGAACGACTCCCCGGCCGGGCTGGCCGCCTGGATCATCGAGAAGTTCCTGGAGTGGAGCGACATCGGCCCCGACAACGACATCGAGGCCAGCTTCACCAAAGACGAGCTGCTCACCAACGTGATGGTCTACTGGGCGACCGGCACCATCGCCTCGGCCAACCGGCTCTACTACGAGACCCGCGTCGGGGGCCGGGGTTCTTCTGCGCCCGACCGGCGGGTGGAGGTGCCCACCGCCTATGCCCGGTTCCCCGGCGACGGCATCCGCCCGGCCCGACCCTGGGTGGAGTACTGGTACAACATCGTCCGCTGGACCGAGATGCCCCGCGGCGGCCATTTCGCCTCCCTGGAGGCTCCCGACCTGTACATCGCCGACGTGGTGGACTACTTCACCGGATTGGAATAGCGCTCTGGCCGGCCGTTACCGCCGGGGGTCTAGGATCTCCACATCGTAGGCAGAGAGCTGGCGGTCGGTGGTGACCAGGATGAGCAACTCGGCCTGTGCTTGGGCCACGAGCATCCGGTCGAACGGGTCTTGGTGATGCAGGGGCAGTGCCGCAGCCCGCCCGGCGTGGGCTGCGGTGATCGGCAGTTCGATGAATCCGTTGGCGATGAGGTCCGAGACCATGTGGTCCGGGTAGTGAAGTCTGCCTTTCGAGCGTTTGATGCCCAACTCCCACAGTGTCGCCGCCGAGTAGTACACGCCGGCCGCGGCTTGGATGATCTCCTGGCACCTCTCACCAAGCCGAGAAGAAATACCGGCTGCCCAGAGCACGGTGTGGCTGTCGAGCAGCAGCCTCATGGCTCGTAGAGGTCCCTCTCCGCAGACTCCTCGAACATGGCGACGATCTCGGGATCGGAGCCGACGATGTCGTCCTCGTAGATGTGTATTTGGCCGTCCATAAACCCGATTTTCCGCTCAGGCGGCTGCGGGGGCCACGGAATCAGCTTGGCCACCGGTTCGCCCGCCCGGGCGACGATCACGTCGGTACCGGCCTCAACCTCCCGGAGCAGTTCTGACAGGCGGCTCTTCGCGGCATGGATGTTCACTTGCAAGGTAGCCATAGCATTACCTTAGTCCGCCTTAGTTCATTCGTTCCACCGCTTTGGAAGCGCCTGCTTCGGCGGCAGGGGGGAACGGACAGCCGGTTTGCTTTGGGAGAGACATCGGGGGTGTGATGAACTTGCCGCCGTGCCCCAGTTGCATGATGTCGATTACACCCTCGAGTACCCCTACACCCGCACCACCGGGCCGGTCATCGGCCCGTTTCTGACCGGCTTGCGCGACGGGCGCATTCTCGGGCAGCGGTGCGGCGACCGGGTGCTGTGCCCGCCCATGGAGTTCGACCCGGACACCTTCGCCACCCTGGCCCCCGACCTCGTGGAGGTTGGTCCGGGCGGGGAGGTGGTGAACTGGACGTGGGTGGCCGAGCCCTCGGCCAAGCACCCCTTCGACCGGCCCTTCGGCTTTGCGTTCATCAAGCTCGATGGGGCCGACACCGCCCTCGTACACGCCGTGGACACCGGGGGCGACACCTGGGCCATGAGCACCGGCATGAGGGTGCGGGCCCAGTTCCGCCCCGAGCGCCACGGCGCCATCGCCGACGTGTACTTCGTGCCCGAGGCCGCCGCCGACGAGCAGGCAGTCGAGTCGGGCGACGAGCCGGTGACCATCACCGAGCACCTCATCGGCCTGCGCATCAACGAGCCGCTTTACCCCCACCGGGCCCGGTTCGCCCAGGGTCTGCTGGACGGCAAGATCATCGGCCAGCGCAGCCCGGTCACCGGCAAGGTGTATGTGCCCGGCCGGGGCTACGACAACATGTCCCGGGTGCTGATGAGCGAGGCCGACGAGGTGGAGGTGTCCGATGTGGGCACTGTGGTGGCGTTCACCGAACTGAACCCGGTGCAGTACTACGGTCAGACCGAGACCGAGCCCTACGTGCGGTGCTCCATCCTGTTCGACGGAACCGACCAGCCGGTGATCGGCATCGACATCCGCGACATGACGGTGGACGAGATGCGGGTGGGCATGAGGATGCGCTGCATTTGGCGCGACCCCGACGACCGGTCGGTGGAAGACATCGACAACCGCTACGGCAACATCCCCGAGACGGTTTACGCCCGGTTCGAGCCCACCGGCGAGCCCGATGTGCCCGCCGACGAGCTCAAGGAGCACTCATGGTAAGCCGGGCCGAGCCAACCCGTTTCCACGCCGCCGACAACACAGAGGAGCGCCCCTGATGCAACTCGCCGAAGACGTGGCCATCGTCGCCTTCGAGCAGACCCCTTCCCACGCCCACTTCAACGACAGCGAGCCGGCCATGATCATGCCGTGCGTGAACTCGGTGATCGAGCAGGTGGGCATGGATCGCCACGACATCGACTTCACCATCGCCGGGAGCTGCGACTACCTGTCGGGGATGCCGTTCGCCTTCGTCATGAACATCGACGCGGTGGGGGCGTGGCCGCCGGTTTATGAGAGCCACGTGGAGATGGACGGCGCCTGGGCCCTGTTCGAGGGGTTCGTGCGGCTCCAGTCGGGCGATATCGACACGGTGCTGGTGTCGGGCTCGGGCAAGTGCTCGCCGGGCAGCTACCGGGAGGCGTTCTCGCTCCAGACCGACCCCTACGTCCACGCCCCCCTCGGGCTGGACCCCCGGACCCAGGCCGGATTCCAGGCCCAAGCCCTCATCGCCGCGGGCAAGGCCACCGAGCGCGACTTCGCCGAGGTGGTGGCTCGCAGCCACGCCAACGCCAAGAACAACCCCTACGCCCAGCTCGGCGGCGACCTGTCGGTGGACGAGCTGTTGGCCGAGCCGTACGTGCAGCAACCGCTGCGCCGCCACGACTGCCCGCCGACCAGCGATGGGGCCGCGGCCATGATCATCGCCCGGGCCGACAAGGCCCGAGAGTTGTGCGACAACCCGGTATGGATCCGGGGCATCGACCACCGCATCGAATCCCACCACCCCACGCTGCGGGATCTCACCGACTCTCCATCGGTGCGTGTTGCCGCCGAGCGGGTGGGTCTCCACGACGGGCCGGTGGACATCGCCGAGCTCACCGTTACCTATAGCCCCGAGGAGGTCATCCTGCGAGACGCCCTAGGGCTGAACGGCGAGACCAAGGTCAACCCGTCGGGCGGGCCGCTCACCGGCAGCCCGTTCATGGCGGTGGGCCTCACCCGGGTGATCGAGCTGGCCCGGGCCATCCGCAACGGCGACGGCCGCCGGGGCGCGGCCCACGCATCCAGCGGCCCGGCCCTGCAACAGAACCTGCTTTGCGTGCTGGAAGGAGACAGCTGATGCTTTCGAGGAAAACGCAGGGTCAGAGCACGGAGAGGACGATCTGATGGCACCCCGACCATGTGCAGTGCTGGGCATCGGCCAGACCAAGTACAAGCGCCGGCGCGACGACCTGACCTTGGACGGTCTGGTGCGCGAGGCCGTGCTGCGGGCCTTGGAGGACGCCGGCGCCACCTTCGACGACATCGACGCCATTGTGCTCGGCAAGGCCCCCGACGCCCTCGAGGGGGTCATGATGCCGCTCTTGAGCCTGGCCGACGCGCTGGGCGCGGTGGGCAAGCCCATCCACCGGGTTCACACCGCCGGGTCGGTGGGGGCGTCCACTGCCATCTCCGCGGTCAACCTGGTGGAGTCGGGCATGTACGACACTGTTTTGACCGTGGCCTACGAGAAGCAGTCGGAGGGCAACGCCACCTGGGCGCTGTCGGGCGGCAAGAGCGGGGGCCAGGGTGCGGGCGGCACGTTCGCCCCGTGGATCCGCAACTACATCGCCCGGTCTAAGGCCCCCGAGCACATCGGCTGGATGGTGGCGGTGAAGGACCGCCTGAACGCCCTCAAAAACGAGTACGCCCACCTGCACCTGCCCGACATCTCCATCGAGAAGGTGCGGGAATCGCCCATGCTGTGGGATCCGCTCCACTTCCTGGAGTCGTGCCCCTCATCGGATGGGGCGGCGGCCATGGTGCTGGGCAACGACGACGTGGCCAAGAAGTCGGGCCGACCCCCGGCATGGGTCATCTCCCACGCCAAGCGCACCGAGTTCGGCCAGTTTCCCGGACGCGACACCGTGCGCCCCCAAGCCGGGGTGGAGTGCTCTGAGGCCCTGTATCGCAAGGCGGGCATCACCAACCCCCGGGAGCAGATCGACTGCGCCGAGCTTTACGTGCCGTTCTCGTGGTACGAGCCCATGTGGTTGGAGGGGCACCTCATCGCCGAAGAGGGCGAGGGGTGGAAGATGACCGACGCGGGCGACACCGAGTTGGGCGGCTCGTTCCCGGTGAACATGTCGGGCGGCGTTTTGTCGTCCAACCCCATCGGGGCGTCGGGCATGATCCGCTGTTTGGAGGCGGCCAACCAGGTTCGGGGCACCGCCGGGGAGTACCAGGTGCCGGGGGCCAAGATCTCCATCGGCCATGCCTACGGCGGCGCCGCCCAGTACTACGCCATGTGGATGGTTTCGTCCGAGCTCAACCCGGAGCTCTGATCGTGGGCGCCATCGCGGAGGGCCGAGTGGTGGTGATCACCGGTGCGGCCCGGGGACTGGGCCGGGCCCACGCCCTGGAGTTCGCCGCGGAGGGGGCCAGGGTGCTGGTGAACGACTTGGGGGTGGAGCGCGACGGCTCGGGTGGCGCCTCGGCGCCGGCCCAGGAGGTGGTGGCCGAGATTCGGGCCATGGGCGGTGAGGCCGAGGCCAACGCCGCCGATGCGGCCGATTGGGACCAGGCCGAGGCCATGATTGCCCAGGCGGTGCAGAAGTGGGGCCGGCTCGACACGCTGGTGTGCAACGCCGGCTTTCTGCGCGACCGGATGCTGGCCAACATGAGCGAGGCGGAGTGGGACGCCGTCATGCGAGTCCACCTCAAGGGCCATTTCGCCCCGGCCCGCCATGCAGTGGCCCACTGGCGCGACCGGTCCAAGGCCGGCGAGAGTGTGCAGGGGCGGCTGATCAACACCAGCTCCGGGGCGGGGCTGTTGGGGTCGATCGGCCAGGGCAACTACGCCGCGGCCAAGGCCGGGGTGGCTGCGCTGACCATCCAGCAGGCGGCGGAGTGGGGCCGCTACGGGGTGGTGGTGAACGCCATCGCCCCCGATGCCCGCACCCGTATGACAACCGGGATCATGTACGAAGAAGAGGCGCCCGAGGGTTGGGACGAGAAAGATCCGGCCAACGCCTCACCGCTGGTGGTGTGGCTGGGGTCGGACGCCTGCGACGTGACCGGGCGGGTGTTCGAGATCGCCGGCGGGGCGCTCAACGTGTGCGACGGCTGGCAGCACGGCCACGTTGTGGACGTGGGCCGCAAGTTTGCCGCTGCCGAGGTGGGCGACGCGGTACACGCCTCTATTGCCGGTTCGCCCGATCCGGCGCCGGTTTACGGCGCGAGCTGAGCTTTAGCTGGGAATGTCCCTGAAGGGGACGCCTTTGTCGACGCGGATGTCGGGGGGCAGGCCCAGCACCTTTTCGCCGATGGTGTTGCGCTGAATGTTGTCGGTGCCGCCGCCGATCCTCGACGCCCACTGGCCCAAGAACTCGTACTGCCAGTGCCCATCGTCCCGGGCGCTTTGGCCGCTGAGCATTGCGCCCGCGCCGTTCATGGCCATCACCAGGTCGCCGGTTTGCCCGTAGTGCAGCGAGACGGCCAGCTTCATGGTCGAGCTCTCCGGCCCGGGCATTTCCCCCCGGCTGGCCGCGGTTCGGACCCGGTACCCCTGATACTTGAGGATCTCCATGCGGCTGAAGGCTCGGGCCAGCTCCTGGCGCAGGACCGGGTCGCGGTCGGCGCCGGTGTCTCGGGCCAGCTTGATCAGGCTGTTGAAGCCCAACCGTCCGCCTCCGCCGCCGATCAATGCCCTCTCGTTGGCCAGGGTGGTCATGATCGGCCCCCAGCCGGTGTTGACTCCGCCGAGGATGTTCTCGTGGGGGATGCGCACATCCGACAAGAACACCTCGTTGAAGTGGGCCGCGCCGGTGATCTGCACCAAGGGGCGCACCTCGATGCCGGGGGTGTTCATGTCCACCAGGAAGTAGGTGATGCCCCGGTGCTTGGGCTGGTCGGGGTCGGTTCGGGTCAACAGGATGCCCCAGTCGCTGTACTGGGCCCCCGAGGTCCACACCTTTTGGCCGTTCACCACCCACTCGTCGCCGTCTCGCACCGCAGTGGTTCTCAGCCCGCCGAGGTCTGAGCCGGCTACCGGCTCGGAGAAAAGCTGGCACCACACCTCTTCGCCCCTCAACATGGGGTGCAGATACCGATCTTTTTGGGCGTCGGTTCCGTGGGCGATGATGGTGGGGCCGGCCATGCCGATGCCTACCGCGAACACTCCGGTGGCCGACACCCGCTTGGCCTCCTCCTCTTTGAAGATGCCCTCTTGGATGCCGCTCAGACCCTTGCCGCCGTACTCGACCGGCCAGGTGATGGATCCCCAGCCGCCGTCGTACTTGGTGCGCTGCCACGCCTTGCACCGGGCCACGTAGGCGTTCTCAACCTCCGGGTCGGTTATGTTCATGGCCGTCTGGTCGCGGGGACCGCCGCCGTCGGGGGGCATGTTGGCGTCTAGCCACTCCACGCATTCGGCCCGAAAGGCCGCTTCCTGGGGGGTCTCGTCGAAATCCATGCCGCGTTGATGGTAGCCAGAGGGCTCTGGGAAGGCCCCACCGGAAAGCAGGGCATAACGCATGGGGTTTCCTCCATTCGGGCCCACAAGGCCGGGGATGGTTCAATGATGGCCGTGAAATTCTCCATGATCTTCGAAGCCCAGATGGCCGACCCGTCTCGTGAGACTGAGCAGCAGGTCATCCGCGACTGCGTGGAGCAGGCGGTGCTGGCCGAGGAGGTGGGCTTCGACCGGATCTGGGCGGTGGAGCACCACTGCCTGAAGTGGTACGCCCACATGAGCGCCCCGGAGATCTTCTTGACCTGGGTGGCGGCTCGGACGTCGCGCATCCGCATCGGCCACGGCGTGGTGTGCATGCCGTTCGGCTACAACCATCCGCTGCGGGCCGCCGAGCGAATCGCCATGCTCGACGTGCTGTCGGGCGGGCGGCTCGACGTGGGGGCGGGCCGGGGAGCCACCCTCCAAGAGATGTCGGCCTTCGGTGTCAAGCCCGAGGACACCTACGCCCAGGTGGAGGAGTCGCTGCGGATCATCTCCCACTGCTGGCGGGACGACGAATTCGAGTGGGAGGGCTTGCTCGACATCTCGCCGCACCCGATATTGCCCCGACCGGTGCAAGATCCCCACCCGCCGCTGTATCTGGCCTGCACCAAGGTGGACACCGTGCGGCTGGCCGCCGAGCTGGGCATCGGGGCCCTGGTGCTGGGGTTCGCCGGGGCCGACGAGATCCGGTTGATGAAGGAGACCTACGACGAGGCCATCGCCACCCGCACCGGCGAGCGGTTCGTGAGCGACCACCCCAACGACTGGTTCTCGGCGCTGTGCCCCACCACGATCCTCGACGACCGTGACGAGGCCTTCCGCGTGGGGGCCCGGGGCCAGCGGTTCTTCGCCGAGGCCATCATGCACTGGAACCTGGGCACCCCTCCGCCGAGGGCCGGCTCAGCCGACGAGGACACCGCGGCGGCCATCGACGAGGCGGTGGGCAACGTCCACGCCAAGATCAGCGAGATGAACATCCCGCTCAGCCCCAACGCCACCAGCACGTTCAACGTCGAGCACGCCTACGGCGACTACACCGACGCCATCCGCTATGTGAGCGAGCTCGAGGCCATCGGCTGCGACGAGATCATGTGCATGATCCAGATGGGCACCATCCCCCAAGAGGTCATGCTCGAGACCATCCGCCAATTCGGCCACCACGTCATCCCCCACTTCCGCGCCAAGAAGGCGGACGCACCACCGGCATAATTGATTCCTGCTCAGAGCCCTCTGCCGGGGTAGAGCTCGAACGAGATGATTTCTACATGGCGGAAATCCCGGTCGATTCGGTAGGTCACGGCCAGAATGCTGTCGGGCTCAGTCGCCGAGGGGCCAATGCGATAGTGCCACTCACCGACGTGATCTTTGATTGCTGGGACGTCGAAGGGGTCGACTTCGAGCCTACGAACAGCGCTGTAGATGGCGTCCGCGTCGATTCTGCTCAGTGCTTTGCGCCTGATGAACTCGTCAACGTGCGCGCTCGCGTTTGTCTGCCAAGGTCGGGAGGCCATTGGGGGCTATCCGGGGAAGTGTTTGGCGATGACTGCGTCGAGGGTGCCCGGCGGATCAGGCACGAATTCTGTGTCGTCGCGGACGACTGCGACATGCTCTCTCATCTGGCGCACCCAGTCGGGCTCGGTACTGAAGTAGTCGACAAGCGATTGGTGAGAGATCACCTGGTTGGCGATGTTCTGACCCTCGTCTGTGACTTGGCACCAAGGGTCTTCAGTGTGGGTGGCTTTGATGAGGTCTGTCCCGCTCATCTTGCCGAATCGGCTGATGACGTTGGCGGTGATGTCGCGGACGCTTTCAGGCAACGCTCCACTAGAGCGAGATGAGCGCCCAAACTTGTCCAAGAATCGGTTTTTGCGGTTGCGCCAGAGCCGAGCGATCACTGGACCCAGTTCCCATGCCTCGATGTCCTCGGAAAAGGCAGGCTCCTGCTCCCATGCGAGGTGGTACCCCTGCACGTAGTAGAGAAGTTTGTGCAGCTTCACTTCTCCGACACCCGGCAGGCGTCGCTCTATTTCCAAAGCCACATCACGAGCTGATGCAACCTGAGCGTTCGACATCGTGCTCCTCTCATCCCCCGATTGCATCCAGTGTAACGATGCACAGTGACAGCTTTCGGCTCGTCGTTGACGTCTCGGCGCCGGACTGCCCTCTGCTCACCGGCGATGTCCGCTTGGCCCGGCCCTGGCCCGGCCCGCGAGATCGAACTGGCCCGATCGAGCGCGAGCAGGCATACCTGGCCTCTGCGCCCACCACCCCTCAGGAAACCCCTCATGTGAACCTCGAAGAACGCCGCTGTCCGAGCGAAATCTCGTTCGATTCCTGATGCGATCATGGAGTGAACAATGCCGCAGTTGCCAGTTTCGTCGCGTTGGCGCCGCGTATGTCTGAGTTGACAGTTCGATGATATCCTATTAATCATGTCTAAGACATCTATCGATATCAATAGAGATATCGCAAACCAGGCCGCGGAGATTCTGGGTACGACCACCCTTCGAGAGACTGTCAATGCCTCTCTGCTGGAGACCATCAACGCCAGGCGCCGCCTCGAGGTGTTGGAGCTATTCGCCGAAGAGGGCAGGTTCGACTTCGATGCGGCCGAGCGGGCCTGGGGCGGCGACGAGTAGTGGTTCAAGCCGACTATTTGGCCGACACCAGTGTTTTCTCCCGCCTGTCGAAGCCCTTGGTTGGCGCTGCGGTCAGTCCGCTTGTCGCCGCGGCCAGAATCGCTCTTTGCGCCCCGGTGGTTTTCGAGCTCGGGTTCAGCGCCCGGAACGCAAGTGACCACCAAGCGATCATGAGCCGGCTGGGCGCATTCGAGGAGGTGCCGGTCACAGCCGCCGACCACGCTCGGGCCATCAGCATCCAGGGCCAACTCGCCAAACGCGGTTGGCACCGTGCGCTCTCGTTGGTAGACGCCCTAGTCGCCGCCGCAGCCGAGGCCCACGGCCTTGTCATCTTGCACTACGACGCAGACTTCGAACTCGTCGCCGAGATAACCGGCCAACCCCACCAATGGGTGGCAGAGCGAGGCATCGCCGACTAGGCCGGGAGCGCGTCGATGCTCCTGATTTGATTCTGGTCGAGTCGGCCCCAGCCATGCCTGGTCTCTGCGCCCACCGCTTCATTCCCCAGTTCTATTCCAAGGAGAAGGTGGTGGCTCCTGCTTAGCGCGTCTTGGAACCGATCTGGATTGGGATGACGGTTTCTCCCTCTTCGCATTCAAAAACCGCGGCAATCCGCAGTGTGGCGCCGAGTCCCTGCACGTAGTTGTCGAGGGTGGAGATCATGATGTCGTCCCCGCGCTCAAACTGGGAAACGGCTGATTGCGTGATTCCCATGGCCTCGGCCAGATCAGTCTGCGACAGGTTGAGGACTCCTTGGACTAATATACTCAGATCGTATTGCAGGAAATAAATGGAAAAGAATTGAATTGATTCTATGGTTCGCGGGTCTTGTTGGTATCCCTATCCCATGGCGACCCTGATTGTCGACAATGCGCCGGCTCTTGAAGATGCCGCCCGCGCCGCTGAGGCGATAGCTGAGCATGATCCGCACATAGTGCGCGTCGTGGTCTTCGGATCGGTCGCCAAGCAGACCCATCCCTACCGACGACGCCGCCACCCTCAACCGCTGCGCGGAGCCCATCGACTACCTCAGCCACCACGCCACACCCGACTACCTGCAAACCGGGGCTCTGCCCGCCGCCCCCGAAAAGTACAATTCCTGATATGACACGCCGCGAGGCGATCCTGCGAACCCACCGAGGCGCCATCCTCGACGCTGCGCAGCGCCATAAAGCCGTTTCCATTGCCTTGGTTGGCTCCACAGCTCGCGGCGACGATACTGAGACCAGTGACTGCGATTTCCTCGCCGACTTCACTCCTGGGACTACCTATTTCGATTTGTCGAACCTGGCCGCAGAGTTGCAAGAGCTACTTGGCTGCGACGTCGACATCATCCCCTCTGAAGGCCTGAAACCCCGGAAGCACCACCGCATCCTCAAAGATGCCATCTCCCTGTGACTGCCTCAGATCTTGAGTACCTGGAGAGCATCCTCGATGCTGCCCGGGAACTCGAGGACATAGTCCGACTTGGGAAGAGCGACTTCGACGGCAATCGCATTTCACAGAGGGCGGCCGAGCGCCTACTGGAAATCATCGGCGAGGCTGCGGGTCAGCTGTCGGAGGACTTCTGCGCTCGCCATCTCGAGATGCCGATTCGCCAGGCAAAGGACACCCGCAATTTCATTGAGCATCAATACGATGATGTCGTCTACCCGATTATCTGGGACACCATTGTCACTGATATTCCCAAACTCGCGGTGCAGATAAAGGCAGCAATCTCAGACTAAGGGGCCGCGCGGATAGGCGCTGACCTGCGGAAACACCTGAACTCCGGACTACGGCTTCAGTTCCTTGACCTGCGGTTTTGCTGGGGCCCATCGCGGTCCGAACGGAATCCACCGAGATCCGTGTCGCCTATCCGCGCAGTCTCTAACCCTGAATCCACCGGTGGGGTGAACCGCGCCGGGTTTGGTAGAGCTGGCGTGACCCTGTGGCACGACCTCTTGGTGCTGAGCGGCCCGACGGTGAACCGCGCCGGGTTTGGTAGAGCTGGCGTGACCCCTTGAGGTTGGACAAACCAAGTGGACCAAGAAACGGGGTCCTGTCACTGGTTCCCGCAAACAGCTGGGTGGCAGATAGATAGAAGGCCATCGGTTAGGTGTAGTGCCCATAGAGGTTGTGTACTCGTGATGAGGGTGTGCCGCCGATGGCGGTGTGGTGGCGGTGGAGATTGTAATGGTGTACCCAGGTTTGGAGTCGGCGTCTGCGGTCGGGTTCTGATTTGAACTTGTAGTTGTAGAGGAACTCGTCTGCGAGGGTGCGGTTGAACCGCTCGGCTTTGCCGTTGGTTTGGGGCCGGTAGGGCTTGGTGAAGGTGTGGGCGATGGCGCGGGCGGCGAGCTGGTCGGCGAACTTGGTGGACCGGAAGTTCGGCCCGTTGTCGGTGATGACCTCGTCGACGGCCACGCCGATGGAGCGGAACCACAGCCGCGCCCTGTCGAAGAATGAGCTTCCCCCCTAATCGTGGAGAGTTTGTTTTTGAGGGTTGGGGGTGGTGGCTTGTTCGTATTCTATGGGCGGGACCATGCCGATTGCGGAGTGCAGCCGGTGCTGGTTGTACCAGCTGTGGACCCACAGGGTGATTTCCTGTCGGGCTTGGGCCCGGGTGGTCCAGGCCCGCCGGTCGATGAGCTCGTGGGTGAGGGTGGAGAAGAACGACTCGGCGGGGGCGTTGTCCAAAGCGTTGCCGGTTCTTCCAGTGGACCGGGCGATGCCGAGCCGCCGGCAGGCGGCGGCGAAGGCCTCTGATGTGTATTGCGATCCCTTGTCGGAGTGGAAGATCACGCCGGCGATGCCGCCGCCTCGGGTGGCGACTGCGGTGTTGATCGCGGCTTTGGCCAGCTCCGCGGTCGGGTAGTCGTTGGAGGTGGCGAAGCCGACCATGCGCCGCGACCACAGATCCTCGACAGTGGCCAAGAACACCGGTCCCTCTGCGGTTTTGACCTCTTTGAAGTCGCCGCACCACTTCTGGTTGATCTCGGTGGCGCTGAAATCGCGCCCCAGCAGGTCCGATGGGGCCGCAGCGCCGGGGTTCTGGCTGGTCAGGCCCTTCTTCTTTTTGGGGCGGGCACAGAGGCCCTGGCGGGCCATGGAGGCCTCCACCGTGGTTTTCGACACGGCTATCCCGTCTCGGCGCAGCTGGGCGCGCACTCTGGGCGACCCGTAGGTGCCCTGGGACTTGTCGAAGGCCCGCTTCACCTCGGCGTCTGTCGCCTGTCGGCGGAGCTGCTGGGCGGTAACGGGCCGGTTGAGGTGCTTGTAGAACGTCGAGGGCGCAACGCCCAGCGCCCTGCACGCGACTGCGTGAGCCACACCGTGGTCGGTCCTTTGGGCGTCGATGAAACCAGCCATATCCGCTGTCATCGAGTGGCCTCGTTGACCCAAAGGACCACGGATCGTTTGAGGACATCGCGCTCCATCTCCAGCTCGGCGACCCGGCGGCGGAGCCGGGCCAGCTCGGCCCGCTCGTCCGCGGTCAAACCCCCGGCCCGCTCAGCGGCGTCCTGGCGCACCCAGTTGCCCAAAGTGCCCTCGTTCACACCGAGCTCCCGGGCCACATGGGCCACCGGACGGCCGGTCTCCTCGACGATCCGAACAGCCCCCGCACGGAACTCCGGATCGAACTTTCTTCGCATTCGTGGCATGACTCTCCTTATAGAGCATGTCTCCACGAAAAAGGGGGAACCTCAACCTAACCCTGATTGAGGTGTTTCTGATTCTTCGCGACTGTTGGGCGTGTTTTTCAAGTCGCTTTGGCGGGTGGTTGGCGGGTGGTTGTTGGTTAGTGTAGCGGTCGGGGTCATTTGTGGCTCCGGTGCCATGTTCGGCGTTTTTGGTCGGCGTCTCGCATTCCTTGTCGGCGGGCGGCTCGGATGGTTTCGCCTCGGCCCTGGTGTTCGTCGTTGGGGGTGACGTAGCCGATGGCTTCGTGGAGGCGGACTTCGTTGTAGTGGGCTCGGATCCGCTCGAGTTCGGCTCTGAGCACTTCGGGTTCGTCTATGTCGTTGAGGTGGGGGTGCTCGTGTTTGGCGTGGCCCCACAGCGACTCGATCCAGGCTTGGTCGGTCGGCGTCGAGGGGCGTCCGAACTGCTGGGCGATGGAGCACAGGGCCATGAACTTGCGGGTGTCGTTGGCGTGCATCTCTGTCCCGTTGTCCGAGATCGCCAGCAGCAGCGGGACCTGGTCGTCGTCGGGGAGCGCTGCTTGGGGGTCGCCGAGGCGGGCCGCCAGCTCCTCGGTGAGGAGCCCCTCGTTTTGCAGCGCTCGGGTGAACAGGATCCGGGCGGCGACGGAGTCGGGGGCGGCGGTGAGGTGCACAGCGATCCATTTGCGGCTGACTACATCGACGATCGCGTAGGCGTGCTTGGCGGCGGTGCAGCGCTGGAACTGGGAGGCGTCCCAGCACCAAAGCTGGTTCGGGCGCCATTGGCACCACTGGGGCCAGGGCGCTTTGGGCCTGGGAGCGGGACGGGGCTCTCCTTTGAGGGCGAGGCCGCGGCGTGCCAGAACGCGGTCCACAGTCGACGGCGACACCCACACCCGCTGTTGGTAGGAGCCCCGGTGGGCGAGCTTGCGGTGCGAGCGGTCTGTGTCGCCCCACTCGTCGAACAGCGCCACGATCTCGTCTTGCTCCCAGTCCAAGATCCCGTGCACCGGACTGCCCCCGGGAGCGCGGTCGTCGAGGCGGCCGCCGGCCCGGCGCCGGTTCCAGCGCCACACCCGGGACCGGTCGATCTCCAGCACGCCGCAGACCCGGCCCAGCGTCCACCCCGCCGACACCGCGTCGTCGACCAGGCCCAACAGGGCCGCTTTAGCGGCCCCGTCGACGCGGGCGGGGATCGGGCCGCTCATCCCCAACGCGATTTTCCCCGCAGCGCCGCCAGCTCGACCGCCTGCTCGACGACCGTGGCCTGCAGCCGCTCCACCTCGGCGCGCAGCGCGGCGGCCTCCGACGCCTCCGCGGGCGTTTTGCGAGCCCGCCCGGGCTTCGACGACTGCAACGCGGCAACAGCCCCGTCGCGGGCCACCGCCCGCAACCGGGCGATCACCGACCGGTCCACCCCCGCCTCCGCCGCCGCGTCGGACTGGGTGAGCTGCCCCGACAGCATCCTCACCCACAAGTCGTACTTCTGCTCCGCAGACAAAACCCGCTTCGGTTTCCTCGGAACTGCACTCATCGCTGATAGCCTCCAAAATCAAGGCCAACAACCCTGCCACATGCGGCCTGAAAAAACCGGGAAACCGTCGCGCGAAATCAGACGCAACACACCCTGATTGTTCATGAGAATTCCTGATTTGCTTTGGGCGGGTGGGGTTTGGGTGTTTTCGTGTGGTTCGGGTGTTGGGGTTCGGTGTTGGGGGTGGTCGGGTGTTCGGGGCGGGTGTTTTGGGGTGTGGTCGGGGGTTTTGGGGCGTGGTGGGGCGTGTCGGGTCGGGGTTTTGGGACGGGTTGGTGAGTGGGCCGGGCGGGGCGGGTTTATGGGGCGTGGGGCTGGCAGGCGTGGAGGAGTTGTGGGGTGGCGGGCCACCAGTCGAGCAGGCGCAGGGTCCATTTGCGGGAGGAGCGCACGAGGCGGGCGGGTGCGTGCCATAGCTGCCATCTGAGGCGTTTGGGGGCGGCGTGGGCTAAGGCCCCGGTGAGGCGGAGTTGTTGGAACCATTTGACCAGCGCGAGGCTGAGCGCGACGAGGGCGGCCCAGGCGGCGTTGGCTTCGTAGTCGGTGAAGGGCATGCGTTTGAGTCCGGAGTCTTTGAGGTCGGCGATGGTGTTCTCGATGCGGGCATGGGCTCTCATGTGGGCGTCCAATTCGGCGGGGTCGCCTGTTGCGTCGGTGTAGAACCCGCGGTAGCGCCAGTTGCCGGAGTCGAACAGGGTGCGCTGCGCGCCGGGGTGAAGCGGCTCTCGGCGGGCGATGAAGCGGGTGCGCTCGGGCCAGCCGGCGAGGCCGGCGCTTTCGGTGAGGTCGGCGATTTGGGCGCGCTTGGAGGGCTCGCCGTCGGCGCCGAGCGCCGGCTGCCACTTCTCGGCGCGAAAGCGGCTGCGGTCTATGGCCGCTGTGACCTGCTGGTTTGAGCGCGCGGTCATGAAGAACCCGACGTTGCGGGCCCGGCATGCCTCGGCGATTTGCGCAGAGCAGCCCGCGGCGTCGACCCGCAGCTGCACCTCCCGGCCCGGCGGCGCGTCGTCGCCTTCGCGGTGGCCCATCGCTACGGCGGCGGGCAGCTGCGCGATGGCGGCGTCGAGGACCTCTATGTGGTCAAAGATGTGGTTGGCCGCGGCGTTGCCGGCCCGCAGCTTTATCGACAACGGCTCCCCCTCGTCTGTGGCGCACAGCATCGGGTGGAACCCGAACCCGCCCTTGAAATGCGCCGCCGCGCCCTGCTTGTTCTCGGAGTGGACCTCCACCAATGTCGAGTCGATGTCCAAAACCACCGGAGCAGAACCCGACGCGCCGCCGCGGCGCTCCCACACCCCGGCCCGCACACCGGCCACAGCCTCCCACAGGCCCTCCACCACATCGGGGCCCAAACCGCGCAGCGTGCGGTACAGGGTCGAGTCAGACGCCACCTCGCCGAACAGCACCGGCTGCGCCCGCAAATGCTCGATATCGGCACACGCCTCCCCGCCCCCGGCCAACACCAACAACAAATGCGCCAGCACCTTGCCCCGATCATGAACAGGCGCCCGCTCGCCGCCCGGCGGCACCGCCGCCGACAACGCCTCCCCCAGCCCCAAACCATCGGCGAAACGGCCCAAAGCGAACAAACCCGAATGCGCCGCCACCTGACCGCCGCCGCCCGCCACCCTCACATCGCAAGTGCTGCTAGCCTGCATCTCGGAGATGCCCCTCTCTGTGGAACCGATACGTGAACATCAACACACATCGTCCCACACCAGAGGGGCTTTTCCGCGGACGCGCACCCCCCAACACCACACCCCCCATGAACAATCAGGGCTAACTGTAGTGCCCACGGAGGTTGTTAGCTCCGCTATTGGGTGAGCCTCCGATGCCAGTGTGGTGGTTGAGAACTACTGCACTGAGCAAGGGAGGCTCGATGTCGCACGCTAATGCACGCCTGACCCCTATGGGGCGGCTGTTGATCGTCCAACGGATCCAGGGCGGTATGCCCCAGGCCCACGTGGCCGCCCAGATGGGTTTGTCGCGGGCCACGGTGGCCAAGTGGTGGCACCGCTGGGTCGAAGAGGGCGAGGCCGGTCTCGTGGACCGGCCCTCTCGGCCCCATCGGTCGCCGCGGCGAACCGGCGCGAAGACCGAGGCCAAGGTGTGCCGGCTGCGCCGCCAAAAGCGGTGGGGGCCGGCCCGCATCGCAGCCCGGCTGGGGTTGCCGGCGTCGACGGTGCACAAGGTCCTGGTGCGCAACGGTCTGAACCGGCTGTCGCACATCGACCGGCCCACCGGGCGGCCGATACGCCGCTACGAGCGCCCGCATCCCGGCGACCTGGTCCACCTCGACGTCAAAAAGGTAGGCAAAGTCCCGCCAGGGGGCGGTTGGAGGGCCCACGGGCGGGCGAACACCCGGGCGC
This sequence comes from Candidatus Poriferisocius sp., assembly GCF_965208475.1. Classification (GTDB taxonomy): domain Bacteria; phylum Actinomycetota; class Acidimicrobiia; order Acidimicrobiales; family Bin134; genus Poriferisocius. The sequence continues at coordinate 3,702,157 of NZ_OZ242338.1, forward strand.
GGGGGTCCAAGCGCCGCCCCCGCGTCGGCTACAGCTACCTCCACGTCGCCATAGACGACCACAGCCGCCTGGCCTATGTCGAGGCCCACGACAACGAGACCGCCCAAACCCTCGTCGGGTTCTTGAGGTTCCCCCTTTTTCGTGGAGACATGCTCTATAAGGAGAGTCATGCCACGAATGCGAAGAAAGTTCGATCCGGAGTTCCGTGCGGGGGCTGTTCGGATCGTCGAGGAGACCGGCCGTCCGGTGGCCCATGTGGCCCGGGAGCTCGGTGTGAACGAGGGCACTTTGGGCAACTGGGTGCGCCAGGACGCCGCTGAGCGGGCCGGGGGTTTGACCGCGGACGAGCGGGCCGAGCTGGCCCGGCTCCGCCGCCGGGTCGCCGAGCTGGAGATTGTGTTGCGTCTGATTTCGCGCGACGGTTTCCCGGTTTTTTCAGGCCGCATGTGGCAGGGTTGTTGGCCTTGATTTTGGAGGCTATCAGCGATGAGTGCAGTTCCGAGGAAACCGAAGCGGGTTTTGTCTGCGGAGCAGAAGTACGACTTGTGGGTGAGGATGCTGTCGGGGCAGCTCACCCAGTCCGACGCGGCGGCGGAGGCGGGGGTGGACCGGTCGGTGATCGCCCGGTTGCGGGCGGTGGCCCGCGACGGGGCTGTTGCCGCGTTGCAGTCGTCGAAGCCCGGGCGGGCTCGCAAAACGCCCGCGGAGGCGTCGGAGGCCGCCGCGCTGCGCGCCGAGGTGGAGCGGCTGCAGGCCACGGTCGTCGAGCAGGCGGTCGAGCTGGCGGCGCTGCGGGGAAAATCGCGTTGGGGATGAGCGGCCCGATCCCCGCCCGCGTCGACGGGGCCGCTAAAGCGGCCCTGTTGGGCCTGGTCGACGACGCGGTGTCGGCGGGGTGGACGCTGGGCCGGGTCTGCGGCGTGCTGGAGATCGACCGGTCCCGGGTGTGGCGCTGGAACCGGCGCCGGGCCGGCGGCCGCCTCGACGACCGCGCTCCCGGGGGCAGTCCGGTGCACGGGATCTTGGACTGGGAGCAAGACGAGATCGTGGCGCTGTTCGACGAGTGGGGCGACACAGACCGCTCGCACCGCAAGCTCGCCCACCGGGGCTCCTACCAACAGCGGGTGTGGGTGTCGCCGTCGACTGTGGACCGCGTTCTGGCACGCCGCGGCCTCGCCCTCAAAGGAGAGCCCCGTCCCGCTCCCAGGCCCAAAGCGCCCTGGCCCCAGTGGTGCCAATGGCGCCCGAACCAGCTTTGGTGCTGGGACGCCTCCCAGTTCCAGCGCTGCACCGCCGCCAAGCACGCCTACGCGATCGTCGATGTAGTCAGCCGCAAATGGATCGCTGTGCACCTCACCGCCGCCCCCGACTCCGTCGCCGCCCGGATCCTGTTCACCCGAGCGCTGCAAAACGAGGGGCTCCTCACCGAGGAGCTGGCGGCCCGCCTCGGCGACCCCCAAGCAGCGCTCCCCGACGACGACCAGGTCCCGCTGCTGCTGGCGATCTCGGACAACGGGACAGAGATGCACGCCAACGACACCCGCAAGTTCATGGCCCTGTGCTCCATCGCCCAGCAGTTCGGACGCCCCTCGACGCCGACCGACCAAGCCTGGATCGAGTCGCTGTGGGGCCACGCCAAACACGAGCACCCCCACCTCAACGACATAGACGAACCCGAAGTGCTCAGAGCCGAACTCGAGCGGATCCGAGCCCACTACAACGAAGTCCGCCTCCACGAAGCCATCGGCTACGTCACCCCCAACGACGAACACCAGGGCCGAGGCGAAACCATCCGAGCCGCCCGCCGACAAGGAATGCGAGACGCCGACCAAAAACGCCGAACATGGCACCGGAGCCACAAATGACCCCGACCGCTACACTAACCAACAACCACCCGCCAACCACCCGCCAAAGCGACTTGAAAAACACGCCCAACAGTCGCGAAGAATCAGAAACACCTCAAGATGGAGCGCGATGTCCTCAAACGATCCGTGGTCCTTTGGGTCAACGAGGCCACTCGATGACAGCGGATATGGCTGGTTTCATCGACGCCCAAAGGACCGACCACGGTGTGGCTCACGCAGTCGCGTGCAGGGCGCTGGGCGTTGCGCCCTCGACGTTCTACAAGCACCTCAACCGGCCCGTTACCGCCCAGCAGCTCCGCCGACAGGCGACAGACGCCGAGGTGAAGCGGGCCTTCGACAAGTCCCAGGGCACCTACGGGTCGCCCAGAGTGCGCGCCCAGCTGCGCCGAGACGGGATAGCCGTGTCGAAAACCACGGTGGAGGCCTCCATGGCCCGCCAGGGCCTCTGTGCCCGCCCCAAAAAGAAGAAGGGCCTGACCAGCCAGAACCCCGGCGCTGCGGCCCCATCGGACCTGCTGGGGCGCGATTTCAGCGCCACCGAGATCAACCAGAAGTGGTGCGGCGACTTCAAAGAGGTCAAAACCGCAGAGGGACCGGTGTTCTTGGCCACTGTCGAGGATCTGTGGTCGCGGCGCATGGTCGGCTTCGCCACCTCCAACGACTACCCGACCGCGGAGCTGGCCAAAGCCGCGATCAACACCGCAGTCGCCACCCGAGGCGGCGGCATCGCCGGCGTGATCTTCCACTCCGACAAGGGATCGCAATACACATCAGAGGCCTTCGCCGCCGCCTGCCGGCGGCTCGGCATCGCCCGGTCCACTGGAAGAACCGGCAACGCTTTGGACAACGCCCCCGCCGAGTCGTTCTTCTCCACCCTCACCCACGAGCTCATCGACCGGCGGGCCTGGACCACCCGGGCCCAAGCCCGACAGGAAATCACCCTGTGGGTCCACAGCTGGTACAACCAGCACCGGCTGCACTCCGCAATCGGCATGGTCCCGCCCATAGAATACGAACAAGCCACCACCCCCAACCCTCAAAAACAAACTCTCCACGATTAGGGGGGAAGCTCATAGGTGTTCTAGCAGGGGGGTTTGCTGGCTCACGGTCGGGTACAGCGGCCAATTGTCACTGCGCCTCTGTAGATTCTTACCCAATGTTGAACCCAACCAAAGGAGAGGGCTCTATGAACCCACTAACGATGAGCATGCTGCGAGCAGCGTGTGACGAAGATGCCACCGATGGAGCGATCGTCCTAGATGCGGTGCTGGAACCGCTTGGAGGTCACGGCACGCCGGTCAATCCGGCCATCTACGCCGGTGGCCGATACCAGCACGACAAACGGTGGGAGAGCGCAGACGCTTCCGAGCCGACCTCTGTAGTTGTCATCGACAACGTGCCCTCGCAGGCCAATCGGCTTGAAGCCGCGCTAGAGGCCACTGCTGACAAGATTGGTGCTCCCCGTTTGGTTCTAGACCTCACTGGAGAAGATTTTGCCCATCTCCCCCCGCATTTGCCACGTAGCTTGTCGAGCTTGCGGTGGCCGCATCGGAATGCGGATGCCTACTTGCGGGATGCTCTCCTAGACGGTGAGGCGTTTGTCAAGTCTTCCGTTGGGCGTTCGATCATTGATGCCACAGCCGATTCGTCCGGGGCTTTGGTAGCCTGGTTCCCCCAAGCATTGTTGTACGGGTTCTGGCAGTCCCACCTCGGCAGTAAGCGGACGCAGGCCAAACACGCCCGTGCATGGGTATCAGAGATTGTCGGCTGGGGGCCTGGGTCTGACGAACTGGTTACAACGGCAGCCATGAAAGGCGACCCATACAACATCATCAAGGAAGTGGGATTGGCGGAACACAATAAGGACGATTTGATCGCAGGCTGGGAACTGCAAGAGGGCAAGTCTCCGACCGAAGAAAAGAAGATGTCTGCCATCGGACATGGACAGGTCATTACGAGGCCACAAGATGAGACCCTTGCTCCGGTTTCGTTCCGGCGGATCACCCAGAGGGCGACTTTGTCATTTCCGCAGCTTCGTCGGGTCCGACTCGGCGACGGCTATTCGGAAGAGCAAGATGCTGCGGCTCGAACACTGATTGGTGCCCTTGGCCTCCACGCACACCATTCGGCGTTTGGGCGGGCGATTGCGCTCCGTTCAGGCACTGACCTGGTAGTGATAGGCAGTGAATCGCGGCTCGATTCGACTGAAGTGACTATCAACGACACCGCAAGTCTGGTGAAGGAGGCACTCGAAGTAGCCCGAGCCGTAGGTGTCCCCACCGAGGGATGGGGGACAGAGCCAATTCAACTGACCCCGAACAAGGGCCTGACTGCGGCGATTCGCGCGACCTGGCCCGACCTCGGTAGAGCGGAGGAGTAGGAGTGCTCGTCTTCGATGTCGAGTTGTTGCAAGGTACCTACCGGGCAGATCCTGATGGTTCTGCTCCAACTGGTAGGCAGACCCATGGAGAGTGGCCTCCTGCACCATCGCGGCTCCTTGCAGCGCTGATTGCCGCCGACGGCACCGGCGGCCAAACCCGACGCACAACTGGCGCTGAGCTTGAGCTGCTGGCAGCAGCAGATCCACCAACGATTCATGCTGATCCGGACCCACATCACCAGTCACTCGAGGAGCGGTATGTCGCTGGACAAGATCGTGTCAGAAGGCAGCAGCAGGAGTACGTGGCGCGGACGGGCGTTTTGGTGCGACCAGGGGTCAGGGTTGCTCCCCGTAATCCGTCCGTCAGGTTCGTGTACGACGTTGAGGTCGGTGAAGAGGATTTGGTTGCCCTGGAGTACCGGGCTGCCCGTGTTGGGTATCTGGGTTGTGCTGACTCGCCAGTCAATATCACCGTTGCACGTCTTGCTGGCCAATCGGTCGAAGGCAGCGAAGACATGCTGTGGGTGCCAGACCCAGATGGCCAGGAAGTCGTCAACGTGCATGCGTCTGGTGACGTTGCCAGGTGGGCAGCCGCCTTTGAGGCCTGGTCAAAGCATGGTGCAACTAGAAGCCAGACCCGGCGGTATCAACCCCGAGCCCATTATCGGCATCCCTTGGATCCTCCCACGGAGACTCGGCTAGGACTGGTTCCAGTTTGGCTTCGATTTCAGAGTCCAGTCGCAGGTCGGCGAGCAGCGGTTGTAGCTCACGGGCTCAAGCAGACAACACTCGCTCGATATGAGCAAAGTTACGGTGGTCCACCTAGCCCTGATTGTTCATGAGAATTCCTGATTTGCTTTGGGCGGGTGGGGTTTGGGTGTTTTCGTGTGGTTCGGGTGTTGGGGTTCGGTGTTGGGGGTGGTCGGGTGTTCGGGGCGGGTGTTTTGGGGTGTGGTCGGGGGTTTTGGGGCGTGGTGGGGCGTGTCGGGTCGGGGTTTTGGGACGGGTTGGTGAGTGGGCCGGGCGGGGCGGGTTTATGGGGCGTGGGGCTGGCAGGCGTGGAGGAGTTGTGGGGTGGCGGGCCACCAGTCGAGCAGGCGCAGGGTCCATTTGCGGGAGGAGCGCACGAGGCGGGCGGGTGCGTGCCATAGCTGCCATCTGAGGCGTTTGGGGGCGGCGTGGGCTAAGGCCCCGGTGAGGCGGAGTTGTTGGAACCATTTGACCAGCGCGAGGCTGAGCGCGACGAGGGCGGCCCAGGCGGCGTTGGCTTCGTAGTCGGTGAAGGGCATGCGTTTGAGTCCGGAGTCTTTGAGGTCGGCGATGGTGTTCTCGATGCGGGCATGGGCTCTCATGTGGGCGTCCAATTCGGCGGGGTCGCCTGTTGCGTCGGTGTAGAACCCGCGGTAGCGCCAGTTGCCGGAGTCGAACAGGGTGCGCTGCGCGCCGGGGTGAAGCGGCTCTCGGCGGGCGATGAAGCGGGTGCGCTCGGGCCAGCCGGCGAGGCCGGCGCTTTCGGTGAGGTCGGCGATTTGGGCGCGCTTGGAGGGCTCGCCGTCGGCGCCGAGCGCCGGCTGCCACTTCTCGGCGCGAAAGCGGCTGCGGTCTATGGCCGCTGTGACCTGCTGGTTTGAGCGCGCGGTCATGAAGAACCCGACGTTGCGGGCCCGGCATGCCTCGGCGATTTGCGCAGAGCAGCCCGCGGCGTCGACCCGCAGCTGCACCTCCCGGCCCGGCGGCGCGTCGTCGCCTTCGCGGTGGCCCATCGCTACGGCGGCGGGCAGCTGCGCGATGGCGGCGTCGAGGACCTCTATGTGGTCAAAGATGTGGTTGGCCGCGGCGTTGCCGGCCCGCAGCTTTATCGACAACGGCTCCCCCTCGTCTGTGGCGCACAGCATCGGGTGGAACCCGAACCCGCCCTTGAAATGCGCCGCCGCGCCCTGCTTGTTCTCGGAGTGGACCTCCACCAATGTCGAGTCGATGTCCAAAACCACCGGAGCAGAACCCGACGCGCCGCCGCGGCGCTCCCACACCCCGGCCCGCACACCGGCCACAGCCTCCCACAGGCCCTCCACCACATCGGGGCCCAAACCGCGCAGCGTGCGGTACAGGGTCGAGTCAGACGCCACCTCGCCGAACAGCACCGGCTGCGCCCGCAAATGCTCGATATCGGCACACGCCTCCCCGCCCCCGGCCAACACCAACAACAAATGCGCCAGCACCTTGCCCCGATCATGAACAGGCGCCCGCTCGCCGCCCGGCGGCACCGCCGCCGACAACGCCTCCCCCAGCCCCAAACCATCGGCGAAACGGCCCAAAGCGAACAAACCCGAATGCGCCGCCACCTGACCGCCGCCGCCCGCCACCCTCACATCGCAAGTGCTGCTAGCCTGCATCTCGGAGATGCCCCTCTCTGTGGAACCGATACGTGAACATCAACACACATCGTCCCACACCAGAGGGGCTTTTCCGCGGACGCGCACCCCCCAACACCACACCCCCCATGAACAATCAGGGCTAGCTGGTTGCACGGTCATGTCAATGATGGTGAGTCCGATTATCAGCTTGCCCGGTTTCTCGCGCTGCCGAATGTCGGACACCGCTATTCCGACGGAAAGATCCATGGTGCCACAGTCTGGGTTCCGAGAGGGGTAGATGAGAGTGAAGTGCGCAACTTGGCCAGCACGCTGTCTTCGATTGGGTCGTTGTCGTTGGCCGGTGGCAGCAGGATCACAGTTGACCGTTCCCGAGGAAACTGGACTACAGACCCTCGGCGATGGCAAGGTCCCGCCCGTCGGTGGGTGACCGCCCTCCCCGCCGTCAGCGATCGCCACCAACGAATTGACTCAGCAGCGGTTATCCGTTGGTGCGAGCAAGCAGGACTTCCCAAGCCTGTTCAATTTCGGATCAGCCGAAAACCTCTGCTGCCCGGAAGCGTAGATCTGCATCCCGCTGAGACTCGGCGGCCCGGGCATACTCAGACTCGTCCGTATGCCCATGTGGGTCTTGTTTTTGAATCGCCGGTGACCGGTCCTGTTGTCATTGGTTCTGCCCGCAGTTACGGCCTTGGTCTTTGTGCTCCCTGTGATCCTAGGGAGGACCAGGAGTGAGCATTCCAGATTGTCCCGAGTTCAGCGATTGGTACCGGTCAATCCATGAGCGCGAGCCATTCCCATGGCAAGCGCGGTTGGCCAAGCAGGTTGCCGAGACTGGTGAGTGGCCGGAGCTGATCGGCATCCCAACAGGTTTAGGCAAAACAGCTTGCCTTGACATTGCTGTTTGGGCGCTGGCCAGCCAAGCAGACAGGGATCCATGGGACCGCACAGTTCCCACCAGGATCTGGTGGGTTGTGAACCGCCGCATCCTGGTCGATGACACCTATCGGCATTCGTTGAAACTCGAAAGGTTGCTTGCTGATCCAGAGAACCCTGGAAACATTGAGATCGACGGGAGGAGCGTACCCATCACTGGCCTTGCCGGTGAAGCGGCATCGACGGTAAAGGCGATGGCTGCACGTCTCCGAGAGATTTCAGGCATCGGCCTGCCATTGCAAGCACTACGTCTTCGTGGTGGCGACTCGCACAATCGGCCTGGCCATCCTGGGCAGCTGGCGATCATTTGTTCCACCATCCCCATGTATGGCTCACGGGTGCTGTTCCGGGGCTATGGATCATCGAAGTCGATGCGCCCGATTGACGCAGCTCTCGCAGGCACCGACACCCTCGTTCTGCTCGACGAGGCCCATCTGGCTCAGCCGCTCCGGGTGCTCCTTGATGCCATTGGTGGCAGCAACGGGTTGGGAGCAGGTGCGGAACAGGCTTTGCCGATCCAGAGGATGACCCCTGTAGTTGCTGCACTTACCGCTACCGGAGACGCAACGGTGGATCGGTTCGACCTTGATGAAGCCGACAGGGTTAACGCTGAAATTGCGACGCGCCTTGGGGCGTCAAAGCCCCTGAGCGTTGCAAAGATTGCCCAAAGCGACCCGGCTAAGGCCGTTGCATCTGAGGTTAAGGGACTGCTGGACACTCTTGACGCCGGCAGTTCACATGGGATTCTGGTTTTCGTCAACACGCCAAAGACAGCATTGTCGGTGGCGAAGGCATTGAGATCACGATGCGACTGCGAAGTGGTAGTTGCCACCGGGAGGACCCGCGGTTTTGAGGCCAAGGAAGCGGTTGAAGCGATCACTTCCCGAATGTCGGCTGGACTAACGCCAAAGAAGCTTGGTCGCTCAGGCGGTGGGCATCTAGTTGTCGTCGCTACGCAGACCCTCGAGGTTGGGGCTGATCTCGACGCCGACTACATGGTCACAGAGGCATGTGGGATCCGCGCGCTGACCCAGCGCCTCGGGCGCTTGAACCGCCTCGGCAGCCGCCCCCACGCCCGAGGGGTCTATGTGCATGTCGAGTCTAAAGACGGGCAGTGGCCCGTTTATGGTGAAGAACCTGTCAGGGTACTTGAATTGCTTGACGCAGCACGTGGCTTCAACGAGGAAGTCGATATGTCTCCGGGGAATGTTGGTGTAGCTCTTGGAGACCTGCCTTCAGAGGCTTTGGATGCCCCGGTTCTTGCTGAGGCACTGTTATGGGAGTGGGTCAAGACGAGCACCCCACCTCCTGGCGAAGCACCTGTAGAGCCATATTTCTCTGGGGTGCTCGACAGCGACCGGGACGTCGGCGTCGTCTGGCGAGTCCATGTTCCCAAGTCGGGACACAAGATCTGGCCCCGTATCTCCCCCGATGAGGTTGTCGCAGTCCCCGTTGGAGAAGCCAGGAAGGAGCTTGCAGGCGCGAACTGCGTCCGGGTTGGCTCAGATCAAGCCACCGCTGAGGATATTGCTCTAGGGGATGACGGTGACCTGGTCCTACGTCCCGGAGACGCAGTCGTTGTGGGCTGCGAAGCTGGCAAGCTTGACCACAGCGGCCACTGGAACCCTGCATGGAGAGGGCTTGCAGTAGACGCTTCCGTTCTTCCCAATGGGCTTGTGGTGTCGGAAAAAACCCTGGCGGGTCTGTATGAGACCGTGTCCGACGGGCTAAAGGCAGCGATGGCAAAGCTAGTAGGTTTAGTCGACCAAAGAAATGAAGAACCAGAGCCAGAGGAAATCTCCTTTGCGGCAGACAGTCTTTGCGACGAGCTGGAAGAAGGCGGTGCACCTCCGTCAATTTCTGGTGAGGAGTGGGAGGAGTTCCTCCAGGGGCTCAGGAACGGCATTGCCCATAGGGGGATTCGAAATGCAGTTGTTGAACCCGCTCGCGAAGTTCCGCGATTACCGGCTCTACGCGTCGAAGAACAACTGGACGGTAAGCAGGAAGTGAGCTTCGATGAGTTTGACGAACTCTCGATCGCCGATCCCGTGGGCCTGGAAGCTCATGGCAACGATGTCGCGAGGACGGCGAGACGTATCGCCGATGCAATTGGTGTCACCCCCAGCACTGCCGAGCTAATTGAGATGGCAGCTCGGACCCACGACATCGGCAAGGCTGATACTCGGTTTCAAAGTTGGCTCGACCCCGACCAAGACCACTCCAGCGCTTTGGCGAAGTCGGAGATCCCGAAATCGCGATGGGAGCACAGCCGCGTAGCGTCTGGATGGCCTAGCGGAGGTCGCCATGAGGAGCTGTCACGTCGGCTTGCCTCTGCCTGGCTGGCCCAGGGCAGTCACAATTTCAGCGAGGCCGAGCAGAGCCTCCTGCTGCATTTGGTTGTAGCCCACCACGGTCATGGTCGGCCGCTGGTCAGGCCAGTCGAAGACCTGACTGGGACCAAGGTAACCCATCAGATTGACGGGCACTATGTAACTGCCGATGCCGACCTCTCAGATGTGGACTGGGAGCAGCCCAACAGGTTCGCCACGTTGAACAAACACTATGGCTGTTGGGGACTCGCTTTGCTCGAAGCCATCGTTCGACAAGCCGACCACCTGGTATCGGGAGCGTCCCAGGCAGCATTGGAGATCCGATGAATGATCCATTCGTTCGTGAATGCCCTGGACTACCAGCCGATTGGGTCAATGCCTGGCTCGCTGCTGTTGGGACGACTGTCCTTGATCCAGAGATCGGGCTCAGCTGGACTTCAGGCCCTTCCCCCATTGCAGTGCTTCATCACCCTTCCAAGGACCCAGGAGTTGCTGTCTGCGATGCATGGCCGGATAGGCAGCGCCTCGAAGAGATGCCTTTGGCCAGGGAGTTCAAAGGATGTGCCCCATTGGAGCGACAGGTTCCAGTTGACATTTTCGTCGAACGTGTAATGCTCAGCCGAGGCCATCCAGATGCTTGGACCTTGACCTCATCGCTTACCGATCTAGCCATCGACTCCGGTAAAGCGGCTCATGCTCCATTCGATCCTGGTGGTCCAGGGACCATCAAATGGCTTCATCATCGACTCTTGAAGATCTACGACCACATTGCCCAAGACGACTCAGATGAACTCACCGAAGCCATCCAGAACGCCGTTGACGGTGTCTCGGTTCCGGTCAGCGACAACGGTCTTGGATTTGACATATCTCGACTTCCTGACCGGGCACGAGAGGGTGTTCGCATCATGGTAGAGCCGGTTGTCGAAGTTCTTGCTTTCTTCGGCTTGGCGCTGTTTCCTGTCCGGGGTGATGGCCTTCGACAACGCCAAGGGCGTGTCAGGCAGAGAGGGCATGGCATCGGAGGTCGTCGAGAGAATACGTTCGTATGGCCCGCATGGAGTCAACCCCTCGATCGATGGGGGATTGACGCGCTGCTCGATTCTTGGCACCAGACATGGCGACCCCAAAATGCGGATGATGGCCTGGAATGGCACACGCGTAACTCCGACTGGGACAAGCTAGGGATTCATGCAGGCTGGGTGACCAAGCCCTACATACCCACTGCGAGAGCCGACAGAACCCAAGGATTCAGCAGCGAACTCATTCAGCCAGGCCGTTCGCGTACGCGCCGCCAATTCAGGAGATCACCGAACTAGGTATGGGTAATTCGGAGATTGCAGTAGTTCCCATTTCCGCAATTGAGCACTTCGAATACTGCCCGCGTCAGTGCGCCCTCATCCATGTTGACGGCATCTGGGCCGATAATCCACACACCGTGCGAGGCTCCAGGGCACATCGCCGTACGGACGATCCCACAAAGTCCCGCAAAGAACGCGGCAAGCGGATGTTGCGAGCGGTGCCACTTTGGTCGGAGCGGTATGGATTATCAGGTAGAGCCGATGTCATTGAGGTCAGTGAAGACGGCACTGTTCGGCCGGTTGAGCACAAGTCTGGTGTTCGGCATGGCATCACCGCGGACCTCCAAGTGTGTGCCCAGGCGATCTGTCTGGAGGAGATGCTCGACACCTCCATTTCTGAGGCTGCCATCTGGTATGGCGGGCCGCGGCGCAGATTCCGAGTAGACCTAACACCGGACCTCCGTAGAAGAACCTTCCATGCCATCAAGGAAATCCGACAGCACCTAGTCAAGGGTGTCCTGCCCCATGCGCCGAACGACAGTCGATGCCCTCAATGCCAGCTCCGGCACCACTGTCTGCCTGAGACGTCTGCCAATGCCGCTGAAGTTGCTGTATACCTCCAGCAAGTGCTTTCCGTATGACGGAACCCTTGGACGTAGCCGGCACAGACGGGGGCAGGACGCGAAACACGGTCTACTCAACCGAGTATCAGACGAGGATCAAGTACAAGAAGGGCTCACTAGTTGTATCTACGCTTGAGCAAGATCGTCGGATACCCCTTGAGGCAGTCGATGCCGTGGTGATGTTCGCTGGGCACATCACCACAGATGCCATTGCTGAGTGTGTCCGCAGGAAGGTCCGAGTGTCGGTCTTGACCAGAGGTGGGAAGATCAGGTTTATCGTTGGCGGGCCTATTGCTGGGAATGTCCATTTGCGGGCAGCGCATCACGCGGCCGCCAGCGACGAAATCGCTGCCATCGGTGCAGCCCGACTCATTGTTGCTGCGAAGGTCCGCAACAGCGCCACAGTTCTTCGTCGATGGGCATATGACCATCCTGACTCCGGAACTTCGGCTCAGCTTCGAGACCGCAGCGACCAGGTTCTGCGGCGTGTAGACAGGGTCGCCTCAGCAGATGATCGCGACGTGCTCCGTGGTATCGAAGGTGACACTGCCCGCATCTATTTCAACGGTCTCGCTGAGGCTCTCGCCGGATTCAACGGCATGGGGTTCAGTGGAAGGTCCCGGCGGCCACCCCGAGACCCGGCCAATGCGGCGATGTCCTTTTGCTACGGCCTGGTTACTTCAGAGACTGCTGGGGCATGCGATGCCGTTGGATTGGACCCTCAAGTCGGTTTCCTGCACCAAGCCCTGCGTGCTGGGCGTCCGTCGCTTGCTCTCGATCTGACGGAAGAGCTCAGAGCATTGACCGACCGCTTCGTGGTCTCTTCAATTCGGCGCGGCCAGATCACCCCTGAGCACTTCACTGAGACGCCTGGTGGCGCGTTCTACCTGACCGACGAAGGACGTCGATGCCTACTTGGCCTGTGGGAAGATCACAAGAACATTGCGCTGAATCACGGCGTTCTTGGGCGCCCCGTTCAGCGGTGGGCGATTCCAACTGCTCAAACAACTCTCATGGCCAGATGGCTCCGAGGCGACTTGCCGGGTTATCCGCCTTTCTTGCTTGAGGACTGAACAGTGGACGTGGTCGTTGCCTATGACATCGCCAACACTGATACCTCAGCTGGAGCCGCTCGGCTGCGAAAGGTTGCTGATGTCTGCTCCTCCTACGGAGAGCGGGCTCAGCAGTCAGTTTTTGAATGCCGCTTGACTCCAGAATCACACGCTCGGATGGTTGGTGAACTGTACGATGTCATTGACCTGAATCTCGATAGCGTCATCATCTACCGGGTGAATGGCAATCTGCGCGACAGTCGCACAGTCATCGGAATCGACAGGCCTCATCAACTCGGTGACACCTGGATCATGTGACTGAGGGGACGCAACTTGTCATCTGTTGGCGGTATTCTCTTTGGTGGTCCTTCGCTGGCAAGTGAGAACCTCCAGTGATTCTTGACAACCGAATAGAGCAAAACAGCATTAAGGCCCATGTCACACCATTCCCTCCATCACGAAGTCCAGTCACAAGCACCGGAAATCAAGATTGGGGGGGCGTCGCCGGGGCTAACCCCCCGGCCCTCATTGAACGCGCTGGAGCCGGCGGTGACCGCTTTCGCCGGGTTCGGCGTCGCCGGGGCTAACCCCCCGGCCCTCATTGAACGCTAGCACCGTCGGGGTACGTCCCAGTGGTCCGATGCCGGCGTCGCCGGGGCTAACCCCCCGGCCCTCATTGAACGCCGGCTCATTGTCCGGCGTCCAAAAAAACCCCGTCGGCGTCGCCGGGGCTAACCCCCCGGCCCTCATTGAACGGCCTGCGCATAACGCCTCCTAAACATAGTCACGAGGCGTCGCCGGGGCTAACCCCCCGGCCCTCATTGAACGACGTCGGCGAGCACGATGCGGTATTGCGGGGTGTCCGGGCGTCGCCGGGGCTAACCCCCCGGCCCTCATTGAACGGAGGCGCAGATCCGCACCGGCTCCAACCCGTGGACCGGGCGTCGCCGGGGCTAACCCCCCGGCCCTCATTGAACGGTCGCCGCCCCTGTCCAACAGGGCGGACCCCGTGTCGGGGCGTCGCCGGGGCTAACCCCCCGGCCCTCATTGAACGGAGTGGCAGCTGGCGTCGTCGGACTCCGACAGCACACCCAGGCGTCGCCGGGGCTAACCCCCCGGCCCTCATTGAACGTCCGACGACGCCCAGTCGGAGTCCGCGACCGAGTCGTGGCGTCGCCGGGGCTAACCCCCCGGCCCTCATTGAACGCCATTCCTGAAAGGAAACCATTATGAATGAACTCGCTCGGCGTCGCCGGGGCTAACCCCCCGGCCCTCATTGAACGTTGACCGCTGCCACGAAGGCTTCCCCGCCGTCGCCCGGGGCGTCGCCGGGGCTAACCCCCCGGCCCTCATTGAACGATCGAGAACTCTGACCACGCCGTCGACGCCAAATTCCAGGCGTCGCCGGGGCTAACCCCCCGGCCCTCATTGAACGTGTCAGAGCGGTCGGACCGCGAGTCTGAGCGTGGGCGGCGTCGCCGGGGCTAACCCCCCGGCCCTCATTGAACGGCATGGTAGATTGTCATCATGAACGCACAAATTGAAGCGTCGCCGGGGCTAACCCCCCGGCCCTCATTGAACGCCCACCGTCGCCAACCCGCTGCGACCCACAGCCCACAGCGTCGCCGGGGCTAACCCCCCGGCCCTCATTGAACGGACGTCTTCGGCGGCCCAGACCGCGGCGGTTTCACCGAGGCGTCGCCGGGGCTAACCCCCCGGCCCTCATTGAACGTGGTTCACCCTGGGATCGGGTCGCCGGTTCGACCTGTGGCGTCGCCGGGGCTAACCCCCCGGCCCTCATTGAACGCAGCCCGACGGCACCCCGTGGTTCACCCCCGCCCAAATGCGTCGCCGGGGCTAACCCCCCGGCCCTCATTGAACGGGGGGTCGGCAAAGTACCTCGACTTCGACGGCCCGGGCGTCGCCGGGGCTAACCCCCCGGCCCTCATTGAACGGGCGTTGTACCGGAAGATGTGCGCGAACACGTCCCGGGGCGTCGCCGGGGCTAACCCCCCGGCCCTCATTGAACGGATGGCCGCATGTCCATCCTCCAGACAATCGTCCAGACGCGTCGCCGGGGCTAACCCCCCGGCCCTCATTGAACGGGCGTGCGCGGAGGCACCGTCCGGCGGGAGCGGAACGGCGTCGCCGGGGCTAACCCCCCGGCCCTCATTGAACGGGGGGGGAGCCGTCCTCGGTCAAGATGCGCGGCGTGGCGTCGCCGGGGCTAACCCCCCGGCCCTCATTGAACGACTATCTACATGATGAAAAACACAAACCAACCAGAAGCGTCGCCGGGGCTAACCCCCCGGCCCTCATTGAACGGAGTCGATGGCGTCGCCGTTCGCCTGCGGCTCGCCCCACGGCGTCGCCGGGGCTAACCCCCCGGCCCTCATTGAACGTGTTCTTTCGCGGGGCTCCAGTAGGGCGTGAAGCCCGCGTCGCCGGGGCTAACCCCCCGGCCCTCATTGAACGTTGCCCGGTATGAAGATCCTGTGGATCAGCAACGCTCCGCGCGTCGCCGGGGCTAACCCCCCGGCCCTCATTGAACGATGATCGCGGGGGCGTCGGAAGGCAAGTCGTGGCTGCGTCGCCGGGGCTAACCCCCCGGCCCTCATTGAACGTTCACCGCCGCCACGAAGGCTTCCCCGCCGTCGCCCGGCGCGTCGCCGGGGCTAACCCCCCGGCCCTCATTGAACGCACCTCCTGAGAGCGGCGGTCTGCGGGCGCGTCGCCGGGCGTCGCCGGGGCTAACCCCCCGGCCCTCATTGAACGAACGCCGACGCCCGCGGATACAACGACGACGGCCAGTCGCGTCGCCGGGGCTAACCCCCCGGCCCTCATTGAACGCTGCTGAAGCTGACCTCCCCGATCGTCGGCTCAGACGCGTCGCCGGGGCTAACCCCCCGGCCCTCATTGAACGGACACCCAGGAGCCGGAAAAAAAAGGGGCGAGCTGGCGTCGCCGGGGCTAACCCCCCGGCCCTCATTGAACGTTGTTCCACCCTGGCGTCCGGGCCGATTTGGGCAAGCTGCGTCGCCGGGGCTAACCCCCCGGCCCTCATTGAACGGACACCGAGCCCAACGTCGGCCCGCGGACCGGCGGCCGCGTCGCCGGGGCTAACCCCCCGGCCCTCATTGAACGCAGCTTGACGGGAACGAGAGGGAGTATGCGCGCGACGGCGTCGCCGGGGCTAACCCCCCGGCCCTCATTGAACGGTGACCGGGTGGTTCGCCAGTTTCGTCTGGGCGAAGAAGCGTCGCCGGGGCTAACCCCCCGGCCCTCATTGAACGTGGCTGCTGTCTGTGGCCGACTCGCCGATGGTGAGGCGTCGCCGGGGCTAACCCCCCGGCCCTCATTGAACGGTCGTCGGCGTCGGCGCTCTGGCCGATGCGGACGGGGGCGTCGCCGGGGCTAACCCCCCGGCCCTCATTGAACGGAACTGTCTGTGTATAGGGCTCTGACGCGGGCGCGGCGTCGCCGGGGCTAACCCCCCGGCCCTCATTGAACGATGTCCTGGATCGCGGACATGACCGGCAGCTTGTAATGCGTCGCCGGGGCTAACCCCCCGGCCCTCATTGAACGGACGTGGCGGGCGTCAGGCCAGCGGGGGCCGAGCTGCGTCGCCGGGGCTAACCCCCCGGCCCTCATTGAACGGACGAGCGCATGACCGCAGACGAGATCGCACAACCCGCGCGTCGCCGGGGCTAACCCCCCGGCCCTCATTGAACGGACGAGCGCATGACCGCAGACGAGATCGCACAACCCGCGCGTCGCCGGGGCTAACCCCCCGGCCCTCATTGAACGGTTCTGATGTTCCCGGTTCCCGATTCGTGGGAGGCCCGCGTCGCCGGGGCTAACCCCCCGGCCCTCATTGAACGGACGAGCGCATGACCGCAGACGAGATCGCACAACCCGCGCGTCGCCGGGGCTAACCCCCCGGCCCTCATTGAACGGGATGTGGACACGTCGCCGGAGATGGGGGTGGGCGAGGCGTCGCCGGGGCTAACCCCCCGGCCCTCATTGAACGATTATGACGAATTACAGAGTCAGACTGACTCACGACAAGCGTCGCCGGGGCTAACCCCCCGGCCCTCATTGAACGGACGGCGTCGACGTCAAAGCGCACGGCGGCTACGTCGTGCGTCGCCGGGGCTAACCCCCCGGCCCTCATTGAACGCTCATGTAGCCTAGGGGTACAAATCCTGGAGATCATGCGTCGCCGGGGCTAACCCCCCGGCCCTCATTGAACGTCTTCAGCGAAAGCCTTTGCTGCAATAGGTGACCAGCGTCGCCGGGGCTAACCCCCCGGCCCTCATTGAACGGCTTCTATGAATGGCGTATTCATAAATCCACCGAGCAAAGTTGCCGGATTCAATTGTCCGGCCCTCGCGTTGCGTGTTGCACATCATCAGGTAGTTTATTTGGAGTTTCTTGTCTCAACGTTGAGATGCCAGCAAACTTTATAAGAGGAGCGCAGCGCGTAAATTCTCGCTCATGAATGCCCACTTGATTTGAACAATTGGCTCTACTTCGGCGGGCACATAATTTCTATGTCGTCAGCGTAAGTCGTTTTGAGTAGTAGGAAGTAGCCTCAAGTAATTTGTTGCATTCTAGCCCGGTGTTGGAGTAACTGTCGCAGGTGGGTGGTATTGTTTTGGGCATGGAGTTTGCAGGTTCAGCGGGGGTTGAAACCGCAGTCGTATGCGATAACTCTGGTGTGGAGCCAGAGGTTGTGTTGTGTGTAGTGCGGGAAAAAGTTGGTGAGCTGTCGATCGAAGGGTTGGATGATCGAATTGAAGGGCTTGGCCGGGCTCGTTCTCAGCTTGAAGGGGAGTTAGCCAAGGCGTTGGCTGAGAGGGCCCGTCGCACCACTTGCCGGGAAACGGCGGGGGTGTTGCGGGAGCGGGTGTTGGAATCGGCGGGGCGGGCCAGCGGGGATGTGAAGTTGGCGGTCTCGCTTTCGGAGAACTTTCCGGCGACGTTGGAGGCGCTGGCTGATGGGGAGATCAACTCTGGTCATGCTCGGGTGATCGACCGCCTGGCAGGGAAGCCCGACTACCGCACCGAAGAGGTCATCTTGAGGGATGCCAAGGCGGTGCCAGCCGATCTGCTTTCCCGCTACGCGTTGCGTCGAGAGAGGGCCGATGTGCGTGACCACACCAAGTACCAGCAGCAGCGCCTGGATCGCAGAGGATCCATCACCCAGGAGCCTGACGGGTCGTGGAAGCTGTTCGCCCACCTCGACTACATGGCGGGCAAGCGGGTCAGCATGGCCTGGGCCAGGATGGCTGAGGCGTTCCGCCGTGAGGAGAAGCCCGGCAGCGACATCACGTACTTGCAGCGGAATGCCGACGCGTTGGTGCAGTTGATCACTCGGGACGGTCCGCAGCGGACTGCGCCGGCATCGCTGTTGATCATCTCCGAGTACGACGCGGCCTCTGGCCAACTCGGCCAGCCCCATCTTGACGACGGGCAGCCTGTGCCCCCCCGAGGAGTTGGCCCGATTAGTCGCTGATGCCGATGTCTACACCGCTTTTGCTGATGCCGACGGCCAGCCGCTGTGGCTGGGCCGGTCCAAGCGGTCGGCATCTTTGGCCCAACGCATCATGCTTGCGGCCCGAGATGGCGGATGTATCGGCTGCAACTCCCCGCCAGAGCGGTGCGAGGCTCACCACATCCAGCATTGGACTGATGGCGGCCCCACCGATGTCGACAACCTTGCCCTGCTTTGTCCGGGCTGTCATCACCTTGTCCACGACTGCAATTGGCAGGTTTGCCGCGAACCATTGAGCCTGCATCGGATCAAGGCGCCCCCCGACCCCTTCCCCGAACATGGGACAACCACCTACCGACTCGTCCAGCACAGTCCCGTCCTCAGAAACTGACCTGCGCATCTCAGGCTTTGCCCTGACCCTCGGAATCCAGAAGGCCAGGCCAAGACGCAAACTTGGCGTTTGCTCAGCTTGCGTTTCACCCCAACGGCAATCGCGGTTCTGACACGCTGTCGGCCTCATTGCCCACTGGCTCAGCAACCTCGGGAATGTCGTTGGATGCGGAGTTGACGGAGGTCGAGACTTCGTAGGCTTTCATGGCGTCGGAGGGGTAAGGAGCAAGGAGTTCGGCTAGAGGGAAGCAATCATCGTAGGGAGCGTCCAGCCATAGGGCTTCCAACTCTTCGGGCAGGATGACCGGCATCCGGTGGTGGATCGGTTTGAGCAGGTTGTTGGCCTCGGTGGTGATTATGGCGCACGATTCAATACGGCTGCCTGCGGGGTCTCGCCATGCCGACCAGATTCCGGCAAAGGCAAAGGGTTCGCCGGTTCGCAAGACGACCCGCATGGGGCGCTTGGCGCCGCCCGTCTTCTGCCACTCGTAGAAGCCGTCGGCGGGGACCAGGCAGCGGCGATGCTTCAGAGCATCGCGGAACGATGGCTTCTCGGCCACCGTCTCCGCTCGTGCGTTGATCATGGCGCTGCCGATGGACGTGTCCTTGGCCCATGGTGGGATCAGGCCCCAGCGCATCAAACCTGTTTGGCGGATTTCGCCGCCCACGACGGTCAGAACCTGCTGGGTGGGGGCGATGTTGAATCTCTGCTGGGCGGCTTCTCCGTAGCCCTCGAACTCGAACCTTGTGGCCAGCTCTGCCGGGCTAGCAGTCAGGCTGTATCTTCCGCACATCTCATCCACATTATGAACCCGATGGATGCACAGGTGTGTCGGCTACCCCGAGCGGTCGGGGCCGGCGCGCTGAATGTGGAAACGGACGAGGCCGCGCTGGATGGCGAGGGATAGCCCGAACTCCGCTGGCTTCTGGCCGGTTTTTGCCTATACTGGGCACATAACCCCCTGATCGCTTCGTCGGTCAGGACCCGAGGCCCCTCCGTGTGAGGGGCCTCTGTTATTTCCACGCTGCCGGCCTGTTGAAGATGCGGCTGGATCCAGGCTCTTGGACTTCATCAGGCATCTGGCATTGGGCGACAAGCTCAGGCCGAATCGACTTGGCCCAAGAGGCCACTCGCTCCAGATCTCGGGAAATGGTTTTCATGGGGCTGAAGACGCCCACGTGATGACCGTCGCCGACTACGAGTTCAATCGCTGGCCTCAGGTCCGAGTCGTTTGTGACAACGATTGCCTGTTTGCAGTCGCCGCGGTAGAAATCGCGCAAGAGATGGGACGCGATTGCAACATCGGTGAACTTCTCATGTGGCAGTTCGACCATTGCTTTCCATGGCCGGGTCTGGTGCCCTGCAAAGTGTTCGTGAAAATCCCGCAACATCTCTTTGGGCGGTCTCGGGCGGAGTCGATCCTCCCACTTGCCGCGCGACGAAACAGCCCTCCAGTCGTCGGGCACTTTGAATTTGCCTTCGAACACCTCGACTCCAGAGGCACGAATCGCACGGATGAAGACTCGTTGGCGCCGTGGCGAGTCGGCATTCTCCGCGGCTTTCTCCGAGATTTGAGATGTGAAGTACTTGACCTTATCCACTGCTTCGAGGCGGGGAACCAAACGTGTGGCGAGCGCAGCAAAGTCAACCCACTTGGTAGCAGGATTGCCTCGAACCGCCGCATAGAAGTTGAGTCCGTCGAGGTACACGGTCCAGGTTGGGGAAGGGCCCATTATCGGCGGAGGGTCTGGCGCTACCCCGAGCGGTCGGGGCCGGCGCGGAGGATGTGGAACTTCACCAGGCAGCGCTGGTCGGCGACCATTGCCTGGCGGTACTCGTCCCAGTCGGGGTGCTCGCCTCGCAGGGTGCGGTAGTACTCAACAAGCGGCTCCAGCGCGGCCGGGCCGGAGATGATCTCAGCCTGGCACTCGATCTGCACCCATTCGCCGAAGAAATTCCGGGGGAACACGCACAGCCAGCTGCGGGGTTCGCGCCGCAAGTTCTTGGTCTTGTAGGCGGTCTCGCGGGTGCTCATCGCCACGGTGTCGCCCACCACCGCCAGGGTGACGGGCGACATCTGGGGGGTGCCATCCTTACGCATGGTGGCCAGCACCGCGTTGGCGTTCTCCCGGACGTAGTCCAAAGCCTTCATAGGATCCATGGGGGCATCCTACGGGGCCGCTCTACCAGCGGTTCCAGCGGGTGACCAGCTCGAGGGGCTCCCGGCGGGCGGGGCGGAAGTCGGTGCCGATGGTGTGGGCGAAGGGGATGAGGGCTAGCTGCATCACCTCGTCGTAGGGGATTCCCAGCAGATCGGCTGCCTCCTGCTCGTAACACAGGTGGATGGTGGTCCACACCGTGCCGATACCCCGCTCCCGGGCGGCCAGCATGAACGACCACGCCGCTTGGATCACCGAACCCACATGGGAGGCCACCGTCACCGGGGGATGGTCCCAAACCCGTCCCACCAAACACGGGATCAGCATGCCCGGCACTTCGTGGATGTGCTCGAACAGGTGGCCGGCTGAGGCGTGCATCTTCTCGTTGGTGGCCTCTAGCTGGGCGGGGTCGGGCGGCTGAAGCCGGGGGAGCTCGCCCAGGTAGTCGGCGGCCACCTCGCCGGCCCGGCGGTACAGGTCGGCCAAGGCGGCAATGAGGTCGGGTTCGGTGACCACCATGAACCGCCAGTTCTGCCGGTTCGACCCAGTGGGGGCCTGCACGGCGATCTCCAGGCATTCGGCGATCAACTCCGGTGCCACCGGTCGGGAGGTATCCAGCCGCCGACGCACCGCTCGGGTGGTGGTCAGCACCTCATCGGCGCTCAAGTTCAGATGGGTCATGCCCCTGTTCTAGTGGGTCACAAGGTTGGACCACTCACAATGCCGGGCATCTCTGGGTCGTACAGCCACGACTCGACGAGCGACACGGCTTCAGCGTCGGCGAGGTCGTAGACAATCCCGAGGAACAACTCAGTGTTGGTGGTGCCTCCGGCGGCCTGGTCGTAGTGGGTGCGCAGGATGTCGAAGAACACATCGTCGCCGGTGTGGGTGCGCAGAGCGTGCAAGGTCAGCGCGCCCCGGCGGTACACGGCGTTGGGGTCGAAGAGCTGTTGGACCGTTATGCCGCCCGGCGGTGAGGCCCCTGTCACCACGAGATCGCGGTACTCCCCGGACATGACCGACTCGATGTTCTGGCCGTGGAAGTCGGCCACAAACAGAAGCCCCAGATAGTGGGCGAAGCCCTCGTGCAGCCAGATCTGGCTCCAATCGTCGACGGTTGCCGAGTTGCCCATCCATTGATGAGCCGCTTCGTGGGCGATGATGTACGGGTCGATGCCGTATCGGTCGTGTATGGACAGCGTCTGGTTTTCCAAGGCGAACCCAAGGGGGAACGGCGTCACGATGGTGCCGTAGACGTCGAACGGATACGGCCCCAGGATCTCCTCGAAGAATGCTATGGCGTTGGGGGCGACTGCCAGATCGCGGAGAATCGAGGGATCGGAGTCGCGGGGAATGTAGTCGCGGATCAACAGGCCGCTGTCGGTCTGCTGCTCGTGGCGTTCGAAGTCGCCGACGTAAACCGCGGCCAGATACGTGGCCATCGGGTCGTCCATATGCCAAGTGGTCGTGGTTTGGCCATCGGCCGAAGTCTCATCAGCGAGCAGGCCGGTGGCGGCGGCCGTCACGCTGTCGGGGACGGTGATCTGGAACGTGAAGGTGGCCTTGTCGGTGGGGTGGTTGTTGTTGGGATACCACGTCATAGCGCCAGAGGGCTGGCTGACGGTGTAGACCATCCCGTCGGTTCTGTGCCACCCCACCGGGAAGAACGGCACACCGGGATCAGCAACGGGCTGGGGGATTCCCGAGTAGGCGACGGCGACGGTGAACTGCGCGCCCGATGAGATCGCCGCGGCCAGATGGACAGTCATCTCGCTTCCATCGCGGGAGAACTCAGCCTCAACCCCGTCGACGGCCACCGTCTCCACTTCCAGCCCGTGGAAATCAAGGTTGAACGTGTCCAGATCGCCGGTGGCCACCGCGGTCAAGGTGGTTACTGCGTCCAAGGCGTTGGCCGAAGGAGTTATGTCGAGATCGATGTCGTAGTGGAGGACGTCGTAGCCGCCGTTGCCCATCAGGGGATAGAAGCTGTCGCCCACCCCGGCCGAGGGTTCAACCGGTTCGGGTGGGGCCGTCGGCACCGGGGAGGCAGTGGGGATGGGAACAGGAATTGCCGGTGTCGGCGGAGGTGCGGGGGTGGCATCAGGCCTGGGGGCGGGGGCAGGAGTGGGGGAGCTTGAGGGCGTTGGAGCAGCAGGGGAGGCTGCGGGTGTCGGACTGAAGAGCGGCGCGGGACTATCGCTGCATCCGGCCGCCGGCGCCGCCAGCAAAGCGAGACAGGCAAACAGCCTTCCGGCGATCACTAGGTAAGCCTACGGGTATCATCGGCGAATGGGATTGCAGCTAGACCGCTATCCCGGCGTCGCCTACGACGCCGTTCCCGCTGAGATCTCCGACCTTGAAGAGCTGCGCCTGCTCCGCAAATGGGAGGCGGCCATCGGCTACCGGATCTTCGCCGCCATGGGTTGGGGGCAGATCGGCGACGGCCACATCACCGCCCGCGACCCGATCCTCACTGACCACTTCTGGGTGTTGGGCTACGGCATCCGGTTCGGCGACGCCACCATCGACAACCTCGCCCTGGTGGGCCCCGACGGCCAGGGCTCAGCCGGCCCCCTGGAGAATGGGGTGAACTTTGCGGCCTACCACATCCACTGGCCGATCCTGAACGCCCGTCCCGATCTGGCGTCGGCTGCCCACACCCATACCCCCTACGGCACATCGTGGTCGGCCAATGTGGCGCCGTTTCAGGCCATCAGCCAGGAATCGTGCGCTTTCGTGTTCGACCAATCTCTGTACGACGGTGAGAACCTCGAAGTGAACGACGTGGCCGGCGGCGAGGCCATCGCCCAGGCCATGGGCAGCAGCCGGGTGTGCATCCTGCGCAACCACGGCCTGCTCACCGGAGGGCGCTCGCCCGGAGAGGCGGTGGGCTGGTTCGTGGCCGCCGAGCGGGTGGCCGAGGTGCATGTGAAAGCCCCCGATGCCAAGCCGATCAGCGAGGAGGCCGCCAAAGAAGTCGAGGCCTCGCTGTTCTCGTCCGATAATGGCTGGCGGATGTTCCAGTGGCTGGCCCGCGACCTGGTACCCGACCCCTCGGTGGTGCTGGGGTGAAACATCCCGGCAAGGGTCAGCCGGTGTCTGGATCGGGGTCGGAGCGGGAGGCGAAGGCGGTTTCCAGGGCCAGCATCGCCGACGGCTGGTCGACCCCGAGTCGCTTGGCCTGGTCGGCGAATGCCTCGGCCGCGTCGGCCAACTGGCGCTCCACTACCGAGAACGCCACCGGGGGCTCGTCCACCACGAATGTGCCCGCCCGCCCTCGGCCTTCCACGATGCCGGCCCATTCCAGCTCCCGATAGGCCCGAGCCACCGTTCCCGGCGCCAGCCCCAACTCTGAGGCCAGCGCACGGATGGGCGGCAGCCGCTCCCGGGGTTCGAGCCGGCCCGATGACACCATCAGCTGGAGCTGGGCCCGAAGTTGCTCATAAGGCGGGACCCTGGCACTGCCGTCTATCCAGATACGCACGCTGATATTGTACTAATGTGCTGATGCATAAGGCACAGAATCGGGGAGAAACCGGGCCGAAAGCGAGTCGTTGCCTCTTTTGTATTGACCTGATAACGTCCCCACCGGCGACCAGAAAGGACGGCTCCCATGAAACTCATCACTGCGGTGGTAAAGCCCCATCAGGTTGAAGACATCAAAGAGGCGTTGGCCGAGGTTGGTGTGCAAGGCATGACCGTGAGCGAGGCTCAGGGCTTCGGTCGCCAGGGCGGCCACACCGAGACCTACCGGGGTACCGAGTACAAGGTGTCGTTCACGCCCAAGTCCCGCATCGAGGTCGTGGTGGATGATTCCTCGATGGCCGCGGCCACCGAGGCCATCGCCGGCGCCGCCCGCACGGGCAAGATCGGCGACGGCAAGATCTGGACGTCCTCGGTGGAGGGACTTACCCGCATCCGAACCGGCGAGCAGGGCGCCGACGCCCTTTAGCCTCCACCCAGATTCCACGCTGCGCACGGCGGCACGGCACCGCCTGCGTTGCTAGCGTCGCGGCTCGGTGTATCTCGACTACACAGACGAACAGCGGGTGCTCAGCACTGAGCTGAGGGCGTACTTCGCCCGCCTGATGACCGACGAGGCACGCGAAGCACTTCAAGGCGCCCATGAGACCAGCCCGGTTCGCCGGGAGATCTTCCGCCAACTGGGGCGCGACGGCATGCTGGGCATCGGCTGGCCCAAGGCCTATGGCGGCCAAGGACGATCAGCCATCGACCAGTTCATCTTCTTCGACGAGGCCCAGCGATCGGGCTGCCCCATGCCGTTCGTCACCCTCAACACCGTGGGGCCAACGCTGATGGCCCACGGCTCTGAAGAGCACAAGGCCGCATACCTGCCCGGCATTTTGACCGGAGACATCCTGTTCGCCATCGGCTACAGCGAGGCGGGCGCGGGCACTGATCTGGCCTCGCTTGCCACCCGGGCGGTGCGCGACGGCGATGAATGGGTGATCAACGGCCAGAAGATGTGGACCTCCGGCGCCAATGAGGCCGACTTCATCTGGCTGGCCTGCCGCACGAATCCCGATGCCCCCAACCACAAGGGCATCTCCATCATCATCGTGCCCACCGACACCGCCGGCTTCTCCTTCACCCCCATCGTGACGGTGGGCAACGCCACCACCACCGCCACCTACTACGACGAGGTTCGGGTGCCGGCTGCCAACTTGGTGGGAGCGGAGAACGAGGGGTGGAAGCTCATCACCAGCCAGCTCAACCACGAGCGGGTGGGGCTGGCTGCGGTGGGGGCGCTGTCGTTCCAGCTCTACGAGGAGGTGATGGCCTGGGCGGCCGAGACTCCGGCGGCCTGCGGAGGCGAGGCCGCAGTGCTTGGCCAGGCGTGGGTGCAGATGGACTTGGCCCGGTGCCACGCCAAGCTGGAGGCCATGAAGCTGCTGAACTGGCAGATGGCCGCAGCAGTGGCCGCCGACTCGCTGGCACCGGCCCGGGCGTCGGCGGTGAAGGTGTACGGCACCGAGGCGGTGAGCGACATCTATCACCTCCTGCTGGGGGTGCTGGGGGCAGGGGCCCACTTCCGGGAGGGGAGCCCGAGTGCGCTGTTGGCGGGACGGGTGGAGGCCGCGGCCCGCACTGCCCAGATCAACACGTTCGGGGGCGGCGTCAACGAGGTTCAGCGGGAGATCGTGGCCTGGACCGGGCTCCAAATGACCAGGGGCGGGCGGCGATGAACTTCGATTTCAGCGAGTCGCAGGAGGCGGTGGCCGCACTGGCCGCGCAGGTGTTCTCCGGTTCATCGGGGGGTGATCGGGTGGCCGAGGTGGAGCGCACCGCCGATCGATTCGACCAAGAGCTGTGGGCCGCGCTGGCCGGCACCGATCTTCTGGGAGTCAACATCGGCGCCGACCATGGCGGGCTTGGCCTCGGCATGATCGAGACCGCTTTGGTGCTGCGGGAGCAGGGACGCTGGGTAGCGCCGGTGCCGCTGTGGCCCACTTTGGTGCTGGGGGCCATGCCCATCGCCGAGTTCGGCTCTCCGACGCTGCGAGACCGATGGCTCGGCCCGGTTGCCTCCGGGCAGGCCGTGCTGACCGGGGCGTTCTCCGAGTGGGGGGCCGATGACCCATTCTCCCCATCGGTAACCGCACTCCGCTGCGATGACGGAACTTGGCTGTTGGACGGGTCCAAGCCCTCAGTTCCCGCTGCGGGGGTGGCCGACGCCGCAGTTGTGCCCGCCCGAGTTGCCGGCGATGGTGGCAGCCTGGCGGTGTTCGTGGTGGACCTCGATTCCGACGGGGTGGAGGTGGTGCTGAGCGAGACCACCAACCAGGAGCTCCACGGCGAGCTCGCGCTTCAGTCGGTTGTGGTCGGCGACGACGCGAGGTTGGACGGCGCCGACGGGCGGTCGATCGTTGAGTGGACCCTGGTTCGGGCCCAGGTGGCAGTGGCCGCGGTGGCGCTGGGCTGCTGTGAGGAGGCCACGGCCATGGCTGCGTCCTACACGTCGGAGCGCGAGCAGTTCGGGCGCCCCTTGTCCACCAACCAGGGGGTGGCCATGCGAGCGGCCGATTGCTACATCGACACCGAATGCATGAGGGCCACCTTGCTCCAGGCCGCCTGGCTCATCGACCAGGGGCGCTCCCGGGCCGAGATAGCCGACGCCGCTGCGGTGGCCAAATGGTGGTCGGCGGATGCCGGGCAGCGGGTGGTACACGCCACCCAACACCTGCACGGGGGGATGGGGGCCGACATCGACTACCCCGTGCACCGCTACTTCCTGTGGGTCAAGCAGTTGGAGAACACCTTCGGCGGCGGTAGCCGACAGTTGGCCGCCATCGGCCGCACGCTGGCCGAGGCCCGGTAGTTACCAGCCCTTCCAGTTGGGGTCGCGCCGCTCTTTGAAGGCGTCGACCCCCTCCATAGCATCTTCGCCGGCCATCAGGATCTCCTGGGCCCACGACTCCATCTCGAACATGGTCTGGCGGCTGGTCTCGAAGCTGCGGTTGACCAGCAGCTTGCTCATGGTCAGGCTCTTGGTGGGCTGGGCGGCCAGCCGTTCGGCCCAAGCTCGGGCAGTGGGGATCAGCTCGTCGGAAGGCACCACCCGGTTCACCAATCCCATGGCGGCGGCATCGGACGCGCTCACGTCGTCGCCGAAGAACATCAGCTCCTTGGCCTTTTGGGGGCCGATCAGCCGGGGCAGCAGGTACACGCCGCCGGCGTCGGGCACCAGGCCCCGGCGCACGAACACCTCGATGAACCGCACTCCTTCGGCGGCGATCACCAGATCGCAGGCCACCGCCATGTGTACTCCCATGCCCGCGGCGGTGCCGTTGACCGCGGCGATCACCGGCTTCTCGCAGTCCAAGATGGCTGCGACCAGCTTCTGAGCCCCGGTCTTGATGCCCCGAGCGCTATCCAAGATGGCTCGGGCTGGGGCCCCCTCAGGCCGCACCGGGTCGGGCCTGGACATGCGCAAATCGGCGCCGGTGCAGAATCCCTTGCCCACCGCAGTGAAGATCACCGCTCGAACGGCGAGGTCATCGCTGGCCCGGGCGAACTCGTCGGCCAAGAAGTTCCGCTGATCGGGGGTGATGGCGTTGTGGGCTTCGGGCCGGTTCAAGGTGAGGGTGAGCACCCCGCCGTCTTGGGCCACCAGGATGTCGCCGCCGAGGACCTCGGTGACGGTGCCTTCTGTGCTCTCGCTGCTCATGTTGCTGATACCTCGTCTAGCGTGGCCGATCATGCCCAGGAAATCATCGCCTTACTTCCTGTGGGCAAACGCTAGGTGACCGCAGCGGACGCCCCCCAACCAGTCACCGGACATCCGGCCATCGGGTTGACAGTACTGGTCATCGCGGCATCGCTAACCGGCATCGGCCTGTCGATCATGACGGTGGGCTACCCGGCACTCGGGGAGGCATTCCCCGGCGTCTCCGACCCGACCCTGTCGTGGGTCACCAACATATTTACGATTGTCGGGGCGGCCACCCTGGTACCCGCCGGTGTGCTGGCCGACAAGCTGGGGCGGCGGCGGATGCTGATCGTCGGCACGCTACTTTTCTTGGCCGGCTCGGTGATGGGCGGGCTGGCCCCCTCGGTGGGTGTGCTGATAGGAGCCCGGGCGGTGCTGGCACTGGGCGCCTCCGCTGTGAACACGGCCGCAGTGGCCCTGTTGCTGGCCACGATGCCCGCCAATCGGCTGCCGCTGGCCATCGGGATCTGGGCGGTGGCCGGCGGGACGTCGTCGGCCATCGGCCCGCCGGTGGGCGGATTGGCTATCGAGTGGCTGGGGTGGGAGTGGATGTTCTGGCTGAACGTCCCGTTCTGCCTCATCGTCCTAGTCGTGGTTCCGTTGGTTTACAGGGAGTCCCGCAGCGCCGACATTCGGGCGCTGCCCGACCCCCTTGGCGGGCTGATGGTGGCCGCGGCTACCGCGCTGGTCACCTTGGGGATCGTGCAGAGCGATCCGTGGGGCTGGGCTGACTTGAAGGTGGGGGGCAGCATCGCAGGGGGTCTGGCTGTTTTCGGGCTGTTCGTGCAGCGGTCGTGGCATCATCCGAACCCGCTGGTGGAGCTGCGGCTGTTTCGCTTTCCCAATGTGCGCCGGAGCAACCTGTCCATGCTGATCTTCGCGTCGTCGTGGTTCGCCATGTTCTTCGGATTCACCGTGATCATCATCCGGTCTTGGGGGTGGACTCCCATAGAGGGCGGGTTCGCGGTGGCGCCGCTGGCTCTGTTCGCCGGGGTGGTCGGAGTGCTCATCGGCCGGATCGCCCACCGCACCGGCCATCGCATGTTCATCCTCCCTGGTACCGCCATCTATGTCGGCGGCACCATCATGCTGTGGGTGGTGTTGGGCGATGAACCCAACGCCGCGGTGTTCGTGACCGGCATGACCATTATCGGGGTGGCCACCGGCATGGTCTTCCCGTCCTTGATGGCCGCATCGGTCACCGATGTGCCTGCCGACAAGCATTCTTTGGCCACTGGCATCAACTTCACCGCTCAGCGGGTGGCGACCACCATCGGTGTGGCCCTCGGGCTCACCTTCGCCACCACCGCCGCCTCGGCATCGGAGGCCATCGACCTGCTTATGGGCATGGTGGTCATAACGGCCGCCCTGTCTCTGCCCTTCTCCCTGCGGATCGACACCCGCCCTCGACAGGCGCAAAGCTGAGCCCATGTTCATCGCCGTTGCCGACACGATCACCCTCGAAGATGCCAATAATTTCCGGGAGTTCCACGTGGCAATCGACGGCGACGTAGCCGCCGCGGTGGCCGCTTTCCGAGACCGGTCCGCAGCCTCAGAACGAGCCAACCACCTGTGGATCGACATCGCCTTCGTGCGGGATCTGGCCGGCGACGCCGCCGACGCCGAGTGGCAGGCCCAATTCGAAGGAATGCTGGCCTACGCCAACTCCAAAGGCTGGATCGACGAGCCCGCCAACCGAGTAGAAGCCCACATCCAACCCCCGGGTTGATCTTTTCCTTCTACTTGAGTCTCAGTTTGAAGTGTCGCTCCTATCCGTAGGCTGTTGTCAGGCCCGGAGGTCCACCACTTTTGACGTCTAGACGTCTACGGTTGGTCTGTGGTCGTTGCTTCCCCCTCAAGCCGGAACCGTCTTAGGCCTGGACAAGTGCGTGACGCCGTGAGTGATGCCTTGGCCGGCGCTAGCGGTCCCATGAGCGTGAAGGAAATCCATGCCGCAGTTGAAGCTCGACTTGGAACGACGGTCGCAGAGTCATCCGTTCGCAGCTACCTCAACCTCAATACTGGGCCAGCCAAGCAGTTCAGGAGAGTCCAACGTGGCGTCTACCAACTCGGCTGAAGCTGCCTTCAGCCCGGTATGGGCCCCTGCCTTCCAGGTGGGGCGGGCGTCTGTGTTCTATGGCGACTGCTTGGACTGGCTGGCTGATCAGCCCGCCAATTCGATTCACGGCGTTGTCACCGACCCTCCCTACGGTCTGTTGGAGTATCGGCCGGATCAACAGCGAAAACTCCGTCAAGGACGGGGTGGCGTGTGGCGCATTCCACCGGCATACGACGGACATCGACGATCTCCGGTGCCGAGATTCACCACGCTCACGGAAGCGGATCTTGATGCTTTGGACCGCTTCTTTGCGGCGTGGGCTGATGCTCTCTTTCCCGTGTTGATACCTGGAGCGCACGTGCTGGTTGCCTCAAATCCCCTGCTCTCACACCGTGTGGCTCTTTCGGTGTGTCGTTCAGGCCTCGAGCGGCGGGGAGAGGTCGTCAGGCTGGTGATGACAATGCGAGGTGGCGACCGGCCAAAAAACGCTCATGAGGAGTTTTCGGACGTCACGGTCATGCCAAGGTCCAAATGGGAGCCGTGGCTCTTGTTTCGCAAACCTCTAGACGGACGGGTACAGGACAACCTTCGGAAGTGGGGGACAGGGGGGTTGAGGCGTGTCTCTTCAGAGCGCCCGTTTGCCGATGTGATTGCCTCTTCACCCACACGGCCCGACGAACGTCGTCTCGCTCCGCACCCAAGCCTCAAACCGCAGGCATTTCTGCGCCAAGCAGTCAGGGCGATCCTGCCGCTGGGAGAGGGGATCGTGCTTGACCCGTTTGCAGGATCAGGTTCGACCATCGCAGCTGCCGAGCACATTGGCTATGAGAGCATCGGCGTGGAGTCCGATCCTGAGTATTTTCAGTTGGCTCAGTCGGCTATCCCCCTGCTCGCGGACTACAAACCCTCTTGTGAGCCGCCCTTGTCTTCTGATTCGACATCGAGGTAGACCCAGTTACTCCGCAGTTTCTGAAGCCCTTCTTTGTGGGGGGTTGCTGTACGAGTGCCGAGTTCGCCTCGATCGTTCTTTCTGAAATCATCCACTCCCACACGCGATAGGTACACCTCAGTGAACTTCAACGCCCGACGATCAATGACTGGCTCTGTCTCGTTATCAACTTGGTAGACGAAAACACAAAGCCACTGCTCACGCGCGCCATGGGTGTCAACCGCCCCACCTTTCCTAACCGTTGTCTTGATCTCAACGCCTTCGTCTCCTGCTTTCACTGAGTCGTTGGCGAACTTTCCCTTGACAATCAGATCGGGATGCCCATTGTGGTAGCGATTCTGAGTGAGGACCCTGGAGCGTTTGGCCAAGCTTGCCGTGATCATGTCCGAAAGAGTCCCGGACAAGTTGGCCTTTCGTAGCATGTCTTCAAGCCGGTCAAGGCCTTTGTTCGTGAGGTGTGCGTTCACGTCGTAGAAGAAGTCGTATACGTCTTGCATTGCGGATGTGAAGTCATGAAGCCGCAGTTCATAGGGCAGAGCGGTGTCGGGGTTGAAGCACTGCTCATCCACATGCTGTCTTGTGACTGGCACGAAGGATGACCGTAGCAGCGGCCTTTCGCTGCCCCACACATGAGAAAGAGAGTCGGTTGGGACCCTCAGCCCTTCAGGTTGGCGAACAGTTCGGCCACCAGGGGTTGGGGGGCGCCGTGGAGGGAGAGGTGGATGCGGTCGGCCAGGCCGCCGAAGCGGTTGTGGATCTCGGCGGCGGCCTCGGCAGGGGTGCCCTGGATGCTGAGGGTGTGAACCATCTCGTCGTCCCACACGTCGCCGATATCACCCCAGCGGCCCTGTTTGGTGAGGCGGTTGAGCTCGTCTTGGAGCCCGCCCCAGCCGTGGGCGTCGAGCACCACCCGGTAAGCCGGGGTTGAGCCGTAGAAGCCCAGGTTGGAACGGCAGAGCTGCTCCACTTCCCAGGCCTTTGACTCGTCGGCGCCGTCTTCGTACAGCCCAACGATCACCCCCACTCCGAAGGTGAAATCGTCCCGGCTGCGCCCGGCGGCAGCCAGGCCTGTCTCCACCGCGGGGAGCGTTCTGGTTCGCAGGAAGCGCTCGGAGCAGAACGGGTGGATCAGGATGCCGTCGGCGGTCTCGGCCACCATCTGGGTCATCTTCGGCCCCAGTGCCCCGGCCCAAATGGGCGGCGTCCCCCACTCCAGTGGTTCGGGCTCGAAGATCGGGGTGGAGAGCGTGAAGGTGTAGTAGTCGCCCCGGAAGTCGAGGGGATCGCCGTCCTGCCACCGGGCGAAAATGGCCTTGGTGGCCGCCATCAGCTCCCGCATCTGGGCCACCGGGCGGTCCCACACCGCGCTGTAGCGCTTGGTTATGTGGGGCTTGATCTGCGACCCCAGGCCCAAAGCGAACTTCCCGTCCGACAGCCGGTGCAGGTCGAACGACTGGTAGGCCAGATGCATCGGGCTGCGAGGCAGGGCGATGGCCACGTTGGTGTAGAGGTCGAGGCCGGTGTCTTGGGCCGCGGCCAGCAGGGGGAAGAACACGTCTCGCTGCCCCTCGAAGGTGAACACCCCGTCGACCCCCATGTCCTGGTAGGCCCGGGCCTGGTCCCTAACCCCGGCAAGATCGGCCGATAGCGGCATGTCGAACTTCACGGGGTGCTCCTCCGTTGAATCAATGCCAGGTCGAACTTCACGGTCAGGAGCCTTTCAATCGGGGGAACATCGGGAAGGCCACTTCCTCGGCGCCTTCCTGCTCGGGCAGGCCGCCGGCGAAGATGGGCCACACCGTCTCGGCGGTGTGGGGGTGGGGGATCGACCAGTCGAATTCGTCGTCTATGCCGCACATGGTGGTGAACGGCCACATCAAGCCCCGGAAGTACACATAGGTGCCGTTGCGGACCTTCTCCTCGAAGGTCCAGGTGTTCATCAGCCGGTAGGCATCGGCCTGGGCTTTTTTGACCGCGGCCAGGATGTCGGGGAGCTCCTCCCGGTCCACCGGCACGAGCTTGCCGCCGGGCTGGGGGTTGAACACCGACATGGCCTCCAGCCAGGCCAGGTTGTCGGCCGGAACCGAGAACGTGGTGGACAGGTCGCTCACCCGGTTGTGGACCCCGGGCCGGAACACCAGCCCCACCACCAGATTTTGATAGGGCATATCGGCGGCCACATGGCTCCATGGGATCCAGCTCTGGGCCAGCGACGAGAACTCCCGCACGATCATGTGGCGGCCGTTGGGCAGCGGGTACGGGCCGGTGTCGCCGGTGCCCAGCCGGGTGTCCAGGTACAGCAAGAACAGATACTGCTGGAGCCCGGCCACAAATCGGCGGGCCGTGCGGTTATCGCCGTCGCTTTCCACCGGCCAGGCCGCCTCATAAAGAGTGTCGATGATCTCGGGGTCGCAGGTCCGCAGCGTGTCGGCCGCATCCCAGCACGAGCGGAAGCCGTCGCCCCGCCACGGCTCCACCCATCGGATCCAGTAGTCCATGAGGAAGCGCACCCGATCTTCCACGTCGTTTACCTGGGTGGTGAGCCCCATGG
Organism: Candidatus Poriferisocius sp.; assembly: GCF_965208475.1. Lineage (GTDB taxonomy): Bacteria > Actinomycetota > Acidimicrobiia > Acidimicrobiales > Bin134 > Poriferisocius. The sequence continues at coordinate 3,735,850 of NZ_OZ242338.1, forward strand.
CCGACAGCTCCTCCAGCGCTCTCCAGCCGCCGAACGGGATGCACACCAGGGCGAAGGGGTGGGCGTTGGTGGTCTGCGTGCCTGGCCCCCGCATCTTGGCCCCCAGTTCGGACGCCTCGGCCACCTCGTCGCAGCGGGCCAAGATGTCGGGCCAGCGCAGCCAGGCCTCCATGCCCGAGTAGCCGGTGTACTCCCGCACCGGAATCAGTCCCGAGGTGAGGCCGGTGCGCTTCTTGGAGTTCTCCGAGACCAGGATGTCCCAGAACTCGACTTGGCGGTTCAGCTCCTCGGCGTCCAGCGGAATGGTCTGCGGCATGGCTGACGAGGCTAGCCATCGGTATGGCCGCTAGGTGTGTCGTGGAGCACTGGCGCGGCCTACGATCTTCCAATGCTTGCGGCGATTATGCGAGAAGTGGGCGAGGCCAACCTGGACGTGTGCGACGACGTCGAGATGTTGGACCTGGGCCCAGATGACGTATCCATAAAGATCACCCACACCGGGGTGTGCCACTCCGATGTGTCGGCCATGAACGGGACCATCCCCCAGGCCCCGCCGGCGGTGCTCGGCCACGAGGGCGCGGGGATCATCGATGAGGTGGGCGCCAACGTGGACGACCTGGCGCCCGGCGACCATGTGATCGTGGTGTGGTCTCCGCCGTGCGGGACTTGCGCCTATTGCACAGGCCGCCACCAGCCCAACCTGTGCTCCAACATCACCTTCGGCTCTATGGCCCGCACCAAGTTCAGCCAGGGCGGCCAAGAGCTCATGGGAATGGCCGGAGCGGGAACCTTCGCGGAGAAGATGCTCATGCCTCGTCAGGGCGTGGTGAAGATCGACCCCGACATCCCCTTGGACGTGGCCTCCCTCATCGGCTGTGGCGTGATGACCGGGGCCGGGGCGGCCATGAACACCGCCCAGGTCAGCCCGGGCTCGTCGGTGCTGGTAATCGGCGCCGGAGGCGTAGGGGTGGCCGCCATCCAGGGGGCCAGGATTGCCGGCGCAGCAGAGATCGTGGCGGTGGACAAGAACCCGGCCAAGCTGGACGAGGCCGTCTCCTTTGGGGCTACCCATGCGGTGCTTCCCGAAGACCTGGAGGGGGCCAAGAACGAGATCACCGCAGGCGACGGGTTCGACTACGCGCTGGAGTGCGTCGGCGTTCCCGGTCTCATGCGCACCGCCTACGACATGACCCGTCGAGGCGGCACCTGCTGCATCGTGGGCGTGGGCCGGATGGAAGAGTCGCTTTCGCTGAACGCCTTCGAGCTGTTCTACAACGAGAAGACCCTGGTGGGCTCCTACTACGGCGGCACCGATGTGCGCACCGACTTCCACCGGCTGCTGCGGCTTTGGAAGCACGGCAAGCTCGATTTGGAGCGGATGATCACCCGGCGCATCACCATTGACGAGATCAACCCGGCGCTCGAGGCGGTGCGAAACGGCGAGGTCGTGCGGCAGGTCATCGAGTTCTGACGAATGATGTCGGCTGATCGCCAAGTGATCGATATCTGATGGGAGCAACGGTAGGCCGGGGCAGCCCGGTGTTCTCCGGCACCTCCGGGCAGGGCCGGTTGAGGCGCTTCGACACCCCCGACGACGTGATAGCGGTGCTCGACGCCGGCGACGACGTGGCCTCCGAGACGGTGGCGCTGGTGAAAGACGCCGGGGCCACGTTTCTGGCCCCCATCGAGGCCGACCTGGCCGGGATTCTGTGCCGGTCGGGCGACATCGAGAGCCATCTGGCCATCATCAGCCGGGACTTCCAGATCCCGTGCCTCATGGGGGTGGAGTTCGACGGCGACGAGCCAGCCGACGGGACCACGGTGGTCATCGACACCGATGCCGGGACGATCGCCGTCGACAGCGCAGGATAAGCCGATGCCGGAGCGTCTGCGGGCCGACCTGGTGCTGGAGTACCCGTTCACCCGGACCACAGGACCGGTGATCGGGGCGTTCTTGACCGGACTCCGGGAGGGGGCAATCCTCGGCATCCGCCGCCCCGATGGGACGGTGCTGTGCCCGCCCACCGAGTACGACCCGGAGAGCTCTGAGCCGCTTACCGAGATGGTGGAGGTGGGCCCGGGCGGCGTTCTGGTGAGCTGGACATGGGTGGACCCGCCCCGCTCCCAGTCCCCGTGGGAGAAGCCCCACGGCTTGGGCCTGATCCGGCTGGACGGCGCCGACACTCCCATGGTCCACGGGCTGTTGGTGGAACACCCCAGCGAGCTGGCCAGCGGGATGCGGGTCGTCGCCCGGTGGCGGCCTGAGCGCGAGGGCCACATCGCCGATCTGGTGGGGTTCGTGCCCGAGGAGTCTCCAGGGGAAGGCCGGTGAGCACCGATCCGAGCATTCCCCCCGCGGCATTGTCGGGCCAGGTTCGCCTGCCCGAGAAGCTGGCCGACGTGGAGCCGGTGCGGTCGGTGCGCACGCCCATCCGCCTCGAATACGATTTCATTCCCGGCGATGCCTCATCGGGGTACCTGAACGCCTTCGCCGACCGCAAGATCCTCGGCCAGCGCTCCCCGGTCGACGGGGCGGTGTTCGTGCCCCCTCGGGGGGTGGACCCCCGCCACGGCGCGGCCACCCCCGACTATGTGGAGTTGCCCGACACCGGCCATGTGGGGGGCTTCTGTGTGACCCGGTTGCCCATTCCGGGCCGAGATGACCTCGAGATCCCCTACGTGAGCGCCTGGATCCACCTCGACGGCGCCGACATCGGCTTTTTGGGCCTGGTGGCCGGGATCGACACCTCTGAGGTGCGGATGGGAATGCGGGTGCGGGCGGTGTGGAAGCCCGACGACGAACTGGGCCGCACCGCGGAGAACATCTTGCACTGGGAACCCACCGGCGAACCCGACATCCCGGTGACCGCGGCAGGCACCAACGCCTGGCACGCCAAGCAGGCCGCAGGGGAGCAGGGCTGATGCGCGACATCGCCGTAGTGTCGGTGGCCCAGCACCAACAGAAGGCGCTCACCCACACCACCGAGGTGGAGCTGATGGTGCCGCTCATCAACGAGGCCCGCGGCGGGGTGGGTCTCACCCAAGACGGCATCGGCTTCACCTGCTCGGGAAGCAGCGACTTTCTGGCCGGGCAGGCGTTCTCGTTCGTACACACCCTCGACGCGGTGGGCGCGGTGCCCCCCATCAGCGAGAGCCACGTGGAGATGGACGGGGCCTGGGCTCTGTACGAGGCGTGGGTGAAGCTCCAGATCGGCGAGGTGGACACCGCGCTGGTGTACAGCTACGGCAAGTCATCGCCCGGCTCTCTGCGCGACGTGCTGTCCACCCAACTCGACCCCTACTACCTGGGGCCGCTGTGGCCCGACGCCTTTGCTCTGGCTGGCCTCCAGGCCCGGATCATGCTGGAGTCGGGGGTGGTCAGCGAGCAGCGCCTGGCCGAGATCGCGGTCCGCAGCCTCAACGGCGCGGCCGATAACCCGTGTGCGGTGCGGTCTTCCGCCGAGGCCACCATCGACAGCGTTTTGGCCGAGGCGCCCATCGCCGATCCGCTGCGGCCCAGCGACTGCGCCGCCTCCGCCGACGGAGGCGTGGCCGTGGTGCTGGCCACCGGCGACCGAGCCCGTGAGCTGTGCGATCGGCCCGCGTGGATCAAAGGCATCGACCACCGGATCGACCCCCACCAGCCGGGGGTGCGCGACCTGACCCGGTCGCCCAGTGCGCACAAAGCCGCGGCCAAAGCCGGAGCGGGTTCCGACCGGTTGGATGCCGCGGAGCTGGCCACTCCCTTCACCACCCAAGAGCACATCTTGGAGGTAGAGCTGGGGCTGAGCGCCGACACCGCCGTCAACGCCGGCGGCGGGGCATTGGCCGGCCACACCATGATGGCTGCTGGCCTGATGCGCATCGCCGATGCCGCGGCTCAGATCCACGGGGGTCGAGCCGACCGGGTGCTGGGCCACGCCGCGTCCGGCCTTTACCTCCAGCAGAACCTGGTGTGCGTCATGGAGGGGGAGTGATGGCCGAGCGCACCGCGGTACTGGGGGTCGGTCAGACCAAGTACCAGACCACCCGAGGCGACGTGTCGCTGCCCGGACTGGTGCGGGAGGCCGCCTACCGGGCGCTGGAGGACGCCGAGGCGGGCTGGGACGACATCGACGCGGTGGTGGTGGGCAAGGCCCCCGACTTCTTTGAGGGGGTCATGCAGCCCGAGCTGTTCCTGGCCGAGGCGCTGGGGGCGGTGGGCAAGCCGCTGTTGCGGGTTCACACCGCGGGATCGGTAGGCGGGTCTACCGCGGTGGTGGCCGCCTCGCTAGTGCAGGCCGGCATCCACCGCCGGGTACTCACCTTGGGGTTCGAGAAGCAGTCGGAGTCCAACGCCACCTGGGCGCTGTCTTTGCCCCAGCCGTTCTCGGTGTCGATCAACGCCGGTGCCGGCGGCTACTTCTCGCCCATCATCCGCCAGTACATGGCCCGCACCGACGCCCCCGAGCTGATCGGCTGCATGGTGGCGTTCAAAGACCGCCAACACGCGTTGCGTAACCCCTATGCCCACCTGCAACAGAAGGAGCTGACCTTCGACCAGGTGGTGGAGTCGCCCATGCTTTGGGCGCCGATCCGGTTTTCCGAGACCTGCCCGTCGTCCGACGGGGCCTGTGCGCTGGTGCTGGGCGACGAGGCCGCCGGGGACGACTCGGCCAAGCCGGTGGCCTGGATCCACGGCACGGCACTGCGTAGCGAGGCCAACAACTTCCCCGGGCGCGACGAGGTCAACCCCCAGGCCAGCCGGGACTGCGCCGACGACGTGTTCGCCCAGGCGGGCATCACCGACCGGCGGGCCGAGATCGACGCGGTGGAGATCTACGTGCCGTTCTCGTGGTATGAGCCCATGTGGCTGGAGAGCCTGGGATTCTGTGAGATCGGCGACGGCTGGAAGCTGGTGGAGTCCGGCGCCACCCGTCTCGACGGCGGCGACCTGCCGGTGAACTGCTCGGGCGGGGTGCTGTCGTCCAACCCGATCGGGGCGTCGGGGATGATCCGCTTCGCCGAGGCCGCTCTCCAGGTTAGGGGCATGGCCGGCGACCACCAGGTGGACGGCGCCCGCAAAGCCCTCGGCCACGCTTACGGCGGCGGCGCCCAGTATTACGCCATGTGGATCGTGGGTTCCGACAAGCCTGAATGAACCCACCCGCCGCCCTAGGTGGTTACTGTCAATGGTGTATGCGGGGCTTGTCGCTGTTGTTGGTGCTGGTATCGCTATCGGTTGTGTTTGGGGCGTGTGGCAGCGAGGACAAAGGCGACATTGTGGCGTTCTGCGAGCTGGCTGAAAACGGGGTGGGGATGCAACCGGCAGAAGGCGAGGAGGACTTGGCCCAGCTAGACGCCCTCGAGGCAGCCGCCCCTCCCGACATCCGCGAGGCGGTAACCACCGTGGCCAACGCCTCACGGGAGATCGACGAGATCGAAGACCTCCACGAGCTGTTCCGCCGAGCCTTCGACCTCGAAGAGGCCGTCGCCACCGCCCGCCAGCAAATCCGCACCTACACCCAGCACCACTGCCTGTAAGCGGTTCTGGTCATCGCTGCATCGGCCTTTGTACTTGACGGGGGGGGGGGGGGGGGGTACCTTCCTGGCCTATGAATCCATTCGCAATAGACAATGGTGTGAAGGGTAGATTGCCGTTCGCTGTCGTACTTGTGGCCATTTGCGTGTTGGCAGCGGGGCTTGCCGTTGCCGTGCCAACAGCAAACGCCGATGGCCACACGACGCCTCTTAGAACAGAAACCGTAGAAGTCGAGTTCCCGAATTACCGCTGGTCTTCATATTCGTCTGACTACTGGACAGAGGTGGGAGGCGAGTGTTCATCATTTTTCGGTTGCACACGCTGGTCCGAACTTGCCGCCACGACGACCAGCTCTGGAAGATCAGTGTACTGGTACATGGGCGACGTGCAAGGCGTGTTCACCTTCTCGCGCAAGCTCCTCGAAAATGTGCATGACGATCCTCGCTATTTTCCAGACGGAAGAGTGTTGTGGAGAATCTATGAGAAGCGATCTGGTGACAACGATTTCCGGTTGGTGGAAACCTTTCGTCCAATCTCTCAAAGCGAGAGGTCTGGCTGGTGGACTTACAACAACACGCGCATCGAGTTGGACGGGGAAGTCAGAATACGGGCAACAGGTCGAGACAGCGGGAAACGTATCGCGGTTCAAAAGGTAAGGTTGAACCATGTCGATTTGTTACCAGAACACAAGAATGCCGCGATTGTAATGTGTAGAGTGCGGGTCGGTAATTTCTATGGGCTAAGTAAACCAGACCTCCTGGTATTGGCTCTTGACGGGGTTGGTCTGGCGGAAGCAGCAAGTACTTTAGCTACAAAGGGGGCGGCAGCTTTGTCGCTGGGTAGTAAATTGGCACTAGCCGCCGCCGCATTAGGAGCAGGCTGGTACGGCGGTTGGGCACTGTTTGAAGGATTGTCCCCCGGGATTACAAACCAAGCAGCTAGAGACCTGGCTTACAACTGTAGGAATTTCGAGTACAATCGCATCAAAGGCTTAGGTGTAGTCGCCGGATATCATGTGTTTGCTGATGACATTGCGGAATGGACCGCTGATGGTTTCACTACGCCACTCACTGATGACCCAAGTGATACGTTCACGTTCGAGCGAAGGAATTAGGAAAAGTGTCATCCGAGCAAAATGATGAGAAAAAAATGGTCGGAGTTGGAGATTCACCTCTAACACTTCAAGTAGAAAAACCAACAGCGCTGCAATGGGCATGCGGGTTGGCATGCTTGTTGACTATCATATGTGCTCCTTTACCATGGTTTGGAGCAGGTAGAGCAGGCACTGTCTCTGGTTTTACAATCCAGTTTGGTTTGGCCACTTTGATTCTAGGCATAATGGCATTGATTGTCTTATGGTATGGTGACAGTGAAAAACCAGATCATTACAGCGTGAACATTGCGTTGGATAGTGGGAAACAAATATCAGATGTGTTGGAATCTATGATTGCATACGAAGATGAGGTAATGACGTGGGTTATTCCCGATGTAGTAGGAGATAAACTACAGAAGCATATGATCATCGCAGGGGCGCGAGACAGACTGTTGGCGTATCTTGATGCTTGTGAAACCGGTACAAGTCCTGTGTACGAAGTACCTTGATTAACAGTAGTCAGTAATTGTATACTTGGTAAATGGAGTTGCCACCGAATGCCAGGAGCATCGCGATCAGCGAGTTCCGCCAGAAGTGCTTGTCGCTGTTGCCGGAGGTGGCCGAGACCGGTGGTGAGGTCATCGTCACCCGGCGCGGCAGGTCGCTGGCGGTGGTCTCTCCGGTTCCCGCTGAGAACTCCGAGAGCATTTACGAGCTTTGTTCTGAGGGCGCCATTGGTTATCCCGACCCTACGAAACCGTATTTCTCAGACGAGCAGTGGGACGAGTTTGTGGGGGCAACCGAAGCTCCTTTTGGATGTTGAGGTCGGAGGGGGTCAGGACCATTTCGTTGTCTCCCGAGTTGGCCGTGCAAGCCGTCCGCCTGCTTGATGATGGCTTCCACAAGGATCCGATGGACCAGTTCATCACCGCCACCGCCATTGCCGAGGACTGCGTGTTGGCGACGCAGGACAGGTTGATCAGGGCTTGAGCCGAGGCGCAGGGCAGTCCCCGTCTGGCGCCGTTGAGATGACGAGGTCTGAGCCGATGCGGCCGGCGCTGCGGTTTGGGAAGTACGCCGTTGTCGCTGTGGCGGTGGCGGTTTTGGCTTCGGCGCTGGTGGCGGTGGGGCCGGTTGGGGCGCAGACGTTGGCCGACGTTGGGGTTCGGGATCGGCTGATCACCGAGCAGGAGGCGCTGTTGGATGTGTACCGCTGCCGGTTCGCGGTGGACGTGGGGGAGGTGGGCGGGGGGTGTGCTGGCGGCGCGCCGGCTGCGCCTGCTTGCGGGGCCGGGGGTGTTTGCCGGTGTGCCGTCGGCCCAAGACCTCGTGGTGCGTGATGAGTTGATCGCGGCCCAGGTGAATCACGCCGGGTTTGGTAGAGACTGTTTTTGTTGGGTCACGGCCGGGGTGGCTGTGGTGTTGTTATGGTAGGCGGTTTCGTGGTCGGCGGGGGTGGTGTAGGTGTATCGGCCTTTGAGGAGTTGGCTGTGGCTGCGTCGGTTGTTGTACCAGTCGATGTATTCGAGGGTGGCGAACTCGACGTCGCTTTGTCCCTGCCAGGGGCCGTGCGGGTAGATGAGTTCCCATTTGAACAGGCCGTTGAAGCTCTCGATCATGGCGTTGTCGTAGCTGTCGCCTTTGCTGCCGACCGAGGCGACGATGTCGTTGTCGTCGAGGCGCTGGCTGTAGCGGATCGACACATATTGCGATCCGCGGTCGCTGTGGTGGACGGCTTTGTCGATGCTGTGGCCGCAGCGCCGGCGGGCGGCGATGGCCATGTCCAAAGCGTCGAGCGCCAACTCGGTGCGCAAAGAGCGCGACGCCTGCCAGCCCAGGACCCGGCGGGAGTAGGCGTCGACGACGAACGCCATGTAGACCCAGCCGGAGCGGGTCCGCACCCAGGTGAGGTCAGCGAGCCACAGCCGATCCGGGGCGTCGGCGCCGAAGTCCCTGTTCACGATGTCCTCGGGCATCTCGCCGCCGGCGGCGGGCGTGGTGGTGCGGGGCTTTTTGCCCCGGCGGGCGCCCGCCAGGCCCATCTGGCCCATCAGCCGCTCGACGGTGCAGCGGGCCACCCGCACGCCCTCGACGCGGTTTAGGTGGTCCCACACCTTGGCCGCGCCGTAGGCGCCGTAGTTCGCCTTGTGCGCCCTAGCGATCACCGGGCGCAGCCGGGCGTCGCGCAAAGCACGCTCCGACGGGGCCCGCTTTTTGGCCGCCCAGTAGGTGGACGGGGCGATCCCGACGCCGTGCTCTGTGAGCACCGCGCAGATCGGCTCGACCCCGAACCGGTGCCGGTAGGCGTCGATGAACGCCACTACAGCCTGGACTGGCGGTCGAGCTCCGCCCCGAAGAAAGCCGACGCCGCTTTCAATATCTCGTTAGCCCGGCGCAGCTCGCGGTTCTCGCGCTCGAGCTTTTGGAGCCGCCCGCGCTCCGCGGTCGTCACCCCCGGGCGCATCCCGCCGTCGACCTCCGCTCGGCGCACCTGATTGCGCACCGTCTCCGCCGACGGGCCCAGCTTGTCAGCGACCGAGCAGACCGCCTCCCACTGCGACCCGTGATGCCGCTCGTTGTCCAGCACCATCCGCACCGCCCGCTCACGCAACTCGGCGGGATATCTCCCATGATTTGGCATTGCTCCATCCTCTCAAGGAACAGAGCCTCCACAAAACACGGGGTGATTCAAGGAGGCGCTGCTCAATGTCTACCGCTGCGAGTTCGACATCGACATGGAGCTGGTGCCCGGAGGCTGCGGGGCCCCGGCATCTGGTGATGACCCTGGGCCTGGTGATGGGGCTGGCAGCGACCCGGCGCCGGGTCCCGGTGAGCGGTCTCTTGACGGGTTGGACATCACCGGGTGGGTTGAGGAGGTTATCGCCCGTGGCGGCCTCGGACCAGAGGGCGATCAGGTTGACGAGGAGATCGTGGCCGCCGAGGTGGCGATGTCGGTTCTGGTGAACCTGCTGCGGGTAGGGCAGGGCCTAGGGGATCTGACCTATGACCTGAGGCTGGTCCGGGTGGCCCGGGAGTGGTCGCAGGAGATGGCCGCCACCGGTGATTTCCGCCACAACCCGAGCTTTTCCGACCAGTACCCGCCGGGCTGGTGGACAGCAGCCGAGAACATCGCCTCGTACTATCTGCAAGGCGGCGAGAACCGCTGGGAGTCTCTGAGCGCCACGGTGGTCGACGCCTTCGAGGGCTTGTCGGACAGTCCGGGCCACTACGCCAACATGGCTAACCCCAACATCACGCACATCGGCGTGGGCATCGCCCTGGACGGCAGACAGGTCTACATCACCCAGAACTTCGCCACCTACCCGTGAGCCATCTCCCAACTATGGGACCCGCTGTGGCAGCACCCGTGAGCGGCGGGATAGACCGGGCTAGCAGGCCAGGGCGGTCCGCAGGGCGGTGCAGGCTTGGGCGAGGCGGTCTGGCCCGAGGGTGCAGATGCGCTCGACGAGCAGGGCTTTGGGCACCGCTCTGAGGTTGTCGAAGCTGGCGGCGCAGTCTTCGGGCATGCCGTCGTCGGGGATGCATAGAAATGGCGCTCCTTGCCTCTTGGCTGCCTGTCTAGGGGGATGCCGTTAGCGGCGTGATTCTGTCGAGTTGCTCGGCCTCTTCGTTTTGGGCGCCGTAGAGGTCCCAGCGCTGTTGCAGGTTCATCCAGAAGTCTGCGGTTGTGCCGAAGAACCGGGAGAACCGCAGTGCGGTGCTGGGGCTTATGCCTCGTCGGCCTCGCACCACTTCGTTCACGCGCTGAAAAGGCACGTGTATTGCGACGGCTAGTTCGCGCTGGGTGATCTCCAGCGGTTGCAAGAACTCGTGCAGGAGCATTGCGCCCGGGTGGGTCGGCTCGCGATTGCTCGGAATGCGTACCATTTTGGCTGCCTTTCTAGTGGTAGTCAGTCACCTCGACTTGGTCTGGGCCTGCTGCGGTCCAGATGAAGCAGATGCGAAACTGGTCGTTTACTCGAATGCTGAATTGTCCGCTGCGGTCGCCGCCCAGCCGCTCCAATCTGTTGCCCGGCGGCACCGCGAGGTCGCCCAAGGTTGCGGCAGAGTCAAGCAAGTCCAGCTTTCTGCGGGCAACTCCCCATAGCTGGCGCGGGCAGGCCCGACGGGCATGGGGCGTGTTGCGCCCGTTGAACAGGTCTTCTGTGCCGTCTCCCCGGAACGAGACAATCACAAATACATGATAGCACGGTAATCATGCTATTCCATAAACAGACCTTTGCCGCCCTGCTTGACCGGCGGATTCTAAAGTAGAACCTTGGATCTGCCGGTGCTGGCCGCCACCCACTCCACCAGCGTCGGCAACGATGATCGCCGGCGCAGATCGCCCAGTGAGACAAAGTCGTGTTCTTCTATTGAGCAACCGTCAATTCTCAGACGAGTCGCGACGCGACGATGCGGCTAAGCGGGTTTTTCGGGCCGTTGGCTGGTTCGGGCGGTGGCGGCGCGACCCCTGGTGTTTGGTCCACTCTGATGTGTGCCCTGTTGGTTGGCCACGGTGAACTCCACCGATGAGCCTCCCCGATGGCGACAGGGCGGGGGTTGGTTGGGTAGGGTCGGGGGAGCAGATAATTGGACGGGAGGAAACGATGGGATACCGGGTGGTCGTGGACTACGACCTGTGCGAGAGCAACGCCATTTGCATGCAGGTCGCTCCTGATGTTTTCGAGGTGCGCGACGACGACTTCTTGTACCTGCTGGACGAGACCCCGGGCGACGACGCCCGCGAGCGGGTGAACGAGGCAGTCCAGCGCTGCCCCAAACAGGCCATCGCCGTCGCCGAGGAGTAATCGCCCGCTGCGCTCTCTAGCCATCGTCGGCGCCTCGCTGGCCGGAACCCGGGCGGCCGAGACGCTTCGGCGAGACGGATATGACGGGGACATCACCATCATCGGCGATGAGCCCCACCAGCCCTACGACCGGCCTCCCCTGTCCAAACAGCTCCTCGCCGGGGAGTGGGAAGCCGACCGCATTGCGCTATCCGACGACGATGCGCTCCAAGACTTGGACGCCGACTGGCGGCTGGGCTGTCGGGCCGTGAGCCTCGACGTGGACAGCCGAACCGTGGCCCTCGACGACGGCTCAGCAGTCGCGGCCGACGGCATCCTCATCGCCACCGGGGCCCGTTGCCGGGAGCTTCCCTCCGGCGGGCTCGACGGCATCCACACCCTGCGGGGCCTGGACGACTGCCTGGCCATACGCTCCGAGCTGGAGGCTTCCCCCCAGCGGGTGGCGGTGGTGGGGGCCGGGTTCATCGGCGCCGAGGTGGCGGCCACCGCCCGGGGCTGGGGCCTCGATGTGACGGTCATCGAGGCCCTGCCGGTACCCCTGGGCCGCATCCTGGGAACCGAGATCGGCAACGTGTGCGCTGAAGTCCACCGGGACAACGGAGTGGACCTGCGGCTCGGAGTGGGCGTGGACGGTTTCGACGGCCACGGCCGGGTGGAGCGGGTGAGGTTGAGCGACGGAACGACGGTGGACGCCGATGTGGTGGTGGTGGGCATCGGGGTTGTTCCCAACACCGAGTGGCTGGAAGGCTCGGGGCTGGAGTTGGACAACGGCGTGGTGTGCGACGAGACCTGCCTGGCCGCGCCCGGCATCGCCGCCGCCGGGGACGTGGCCCGGTGGCCCAACCGCCTGTTCGGCGAGACAATGCGGGTCGAGCACTGGGACAACGCCATCGAACAGGGCCAGCACGCAGCCCGCCGCCTATTGGCTACCGACAGCGAGGCCAAGCCCTACACCCCGGTGCCGTGGTTCTGGAGCGACCAGTACGACCGCAAGATCCAGCTGGCCGGCCGGGCCCGGCCCGACGACGAGGTGCGCGTCATCACCGGGTCTACCGAGGAACGGCGATTTGCCGCTCTCTACGGACGAGCTGGCCGCCTGGTTGGCGTGCTTGGATTCAACCGGCCCCGCCATGTGATGAAGTACCGCAACCTCATCGAGCAGGGCACAAGCTTCGATGAGGCGGTCAAAATCGCCGAGCAGGAATAGACCTTCGCGGCCCCAAGTCGCCAAGACGCGCTGGCGGTGGGACTGCCTGGCGAATAAGAGTGGGGGCATGGGCGCTCTCGGGGAGTTCCCCATCAGCGAGCTGGTAGCCCGCACCGGGGTTCCTGCTGCTTCGATACACCACTATCGGCGGCTGGGCCTGTTGCCCGCGCCCCGTCGCGCCGCGGCCAACCGCTTTCTGTACAACCAGCGCCACGCGGAGGCAGTGGAGCGGATCAGGGATCTGCGAGAGCGACACCGCCTCCCGCTGCGCCACATCGCCCAGATCATGGATGCCGAGAACACCGATCACGCCGATGTGCCCAACTTGGCCGACAGCGGCGAGCAGCTGCGCGGCGTGGCCATACAGGAGTTCGCCTTGAGGGGCTACACCGAGGTGAGCGTGGCCGAGATCTGCGCTCAGGCCGGGGTGGCCAAGGGAACCTTCTACCGCTATTACCGCTCCAAGCAGGATCTGTTCTTCCGAGCGGTGGAAGCAGTGGTGGACAACACCGCTGAGGAGTTCGCCGCCGCGGTAGACGGGCAGATCGGCCTGAGCCGAGAAGAGCTCACCCGCCGACTGGCTGAGACCCTCTTGCCGGGTCTGCCCATCATGCTGGAGGTGGCCAAGCGCTCGGTGCAGGGCCAGGTGGAGCACGCCGCGGCCGCCCAGCGGGTTTTCTGGCGACTGGCCGAGAGGCTCGGGGAGGCTCTGTCGGATGATCCCCGGGGCCACCGGCTCGCCGGCGCCCTCATAATGGACGCCATCGCCCACATTTTCGCCGAAGGTCTGATGGGCCGTTTTGCCGATCGCCCGGCCTTCGACCAGTCTGAATCCGCCATTGCCTTGACAGCCCCCGATTGAGCGCGTACAAAAAGGTGACCTAATGGTCACTTTTTTGTTTGCAATTGGGTAACGATTGTCAGAAATCTGTCATAGACGGCCTGGCCCAGTCCGCTGACCAGCGGGTTGAACCGGGCACTTGACCAAAGCGAGGGGCGTTGTGCAGACAGAAGTCGGGTTCGATTTGAACTCGATCATGGCCCAGAGCCGAAGCGAGAACTTCCCGGTTGTGCTGAGAGCTGTCCCGGTGCGCCCCCGGGCCCATCTGCTGGCCGTTTACGGGTTCGCCCGGCTGGTGGACGACATCGGCGATGAGCACGACGGCGACCGCCTAGCCGCACTGGACTGGATTGAAGCTGAGCTCCACTTAGCCCGCACCGGCGGCGCCACCCACCCGGTGATGGCCCAGATCACCCCCCTCCTCGCCGAACTGGACATCGGCGATGAACCGTTCTTGGCGCTCATCGAGGCGAATCGGCTCGATCAGCGCAAGCACCGCTATCAGACCCAGGCCGAGCTGGCCGAGTACTGCACGCTGTCGGCCAATCCGGTGGGGCGGCTGGTTCTGGCGGTGTTCGGCGCGGCCACCGCCGACCGCATCGCCCTCAGCGATGCGGTGTGTACCGGACTCCAGTTGGTGGAACACCTCCAGGACATCGGCGAGGACTACACCGAGAAGGGCCGAGTCTACTTCCCGGCCGACGAGATGGCCCGCTTCGGCGTCGATGAAGACGATCTTGGGGCGGACCGGGCAACCGACCAGCTTCGCCGCCTGGTGGCCCACCAGTGCGACACCGCACGCGGGCTGCTCAGTCGGGGCGTTCCGTTGGTGGCCTCCCTAAGCGGGTGGGCCAAGGTCACGGTGGCCGGCTATGTGGCCGGCGGGTTTGCCGCGTTGGATGCCATCGCCGGCGCCGACCACGACGTGCTGGGAAAGCTGCGGACCCCGACCAAGGTCCGCACCGCGGCCCACATGGCTCGGCTGGTTGTTCCCCGCAAGGTGACCGACGCCAAACCGATCCGAGCGGCGCGCGGCGCCGCGGCCCGCTGGAGGCGAAGGTGAGGACAGCCGACGCCTATCAGCGGTGCGAGGAGATCACTCGGACCGAGGCCCGCAATTTCTCCTATGGCATCCGGCTGCTGCCCAAGCCGAAGCGCCTGGCCATGTCGGCGTTGTACGCCATGGCCCGGCGCATCGATGATGTGGGCGACGGCCCGCTTCCCCAAGACGAAAAGCTCGCCCGACTGGCTGGGCTGCGGGCCGACATCGACACCCTGGCCAGCGGCAAACTGAGCGACGCTGAAGATCCGGTGCTGGTTGGACTGCACCACGCCATCGGCCAATTCCCCATCCCGGTGGCCGCCCTGAACGAGATCGTCGACGGGTGCGAGCAGGACGCCGTGGGGAAGGCGTACACCACCATCGAGGACACAGAGCAGTATTGCCGGCTGGTGGCGGGATCGGTGGGCCGCCTGTCGCTGGGGGTGTTCGGCGCCAGCGGCGACCCCGATGAGGCCGCGGAGCTGGCCGATGTGCTGGGAATAGCCCTTCAGCTCACCAACATTCTGCGCGACATCGTGGAGGACCGGGGCATGGGCCGGGTCTACCTGCCCGCCGCCGATATCGAGCGATTCGGCTGCGCCCCCGACCTGACCGGGCCCACCGAAGCGGTGGGGGCTCTGGTGTCGTTCGAGGCGGAGCGGGCGGAGCGGAGGTTTGCCGAGGGGCTGAAGCTGCTCAAGATGCTGGACCACCGCAGTCGGGCCTGTACCGGGGCCATGGCTGGGATCTACCACCGGCTGCTGGCCCGAATTGCGGCTGCCCCCGCGGCCGTGCTGGAGGGACGGTTGTCGCTGCCCACCAGGGAAAAGGCCTGGGTGGCCCTCCGCAGCCTGGCCGGAGTCACCCCATGAGGCTGGGGCCCTCCGAGAAGGCGTCGGCCGTCATGTCGCCCCTGCGGGGAGTCGCCCCATGAGCGCTGCCGCTGTCAAACCGACGGCCGATAGGGGTGCGGCGCCAAAGATCACGGTGGTCGGAGGAGGACTGGCCGGCCTGGCCGCGGCAGTAGCCGCCGCCGACGGCGGGGCCCGCGTAACGCTGTATGAGCGGGCGCCCCGCTTGGGCGGGGCCACCTGGTCGTTCCAGCGCAACGGCCGGTGGTTCGACAACGGCCAGCACGTGTTCATGCGGTGCTGCACCGAGTACCGGGCTTTTCTGGACCGCTTGGGAGTGGCCGCCCAGGTGACTGAGCAGTCACGGCTGTCGGTTCCCGTGGCCCGCCCCGGCCGCCGCCCGGCGCGCATCTCGCGCACCGGCGCCCCGGCCCCCCTGCATTTGGCCCGGTCGCTCCTGTGCTACGGCCCGCTTTCTGTGGCCGACCGGCTCCGGGCGGTTCGCACCGCACTGGCCCTGCGCCGCCTTGATCCCGACGACCCGGGAACCGACGAGATGAGCTTCGGGGGATGGCTGCGGTTTCGGGGGGAGTCCGACCGGTCCATCGCCGGCCTGTGGGACCTGATCTGCCTGCCCACCGTGAACCTGAGGGCCGACGACGCCGCGCTGAGCCTGGCGGTCAAGGTGTTTCGCACCGGGCTCCTGGACGACGCCGACTCCGCCGACCTCGGCTGGACTCGGGTGCCGTTGTCGGCCCTCCACGGCGATGCCGCCGTCCGGGAGATAACCGCTCGAGGCGGGAGCATCCAGCTCCAAGCGCCAGTGGAATCCGTGGAAGACGGCCCTTCGGTGACCGCGGCCGGGCAGCGGATCGATGCCGACGCGGTGATCCTCGCCGTGCCCCACGATGCTGTGTGCGATTTGTTGCCACCCGACACCGTGGACAGCCAGGCCGAGTTGGCCGCCCTGGGGATTTCTCCCATAGTCAACGTGCATTTCGTGTTTGACCGCCGAGTCATGGACGTGCCGTTCACCGCGGCTCTTGACTCTCCGGTGCAGTTCGTGTTCGACCGCACCGAGGCCGCCCATTGGGCTGCGGTTGACCCCGGGGTTCCCGCTGGCGCCAACGGCGGCGGCAACCAGGTTGTGCCTGGTCCAAAAGGGCAGGCGGCGGTGTCCCACGGTGAGCAGGTTGTGGCCGTGTCGCAGTCAGCGGCATTCGATGAGATCGGCGATCGGCCCGCTGAAATGATCGAGCGCTATCGCTCGGCGCTCGCCGACCTCTTACCCCTCTCAGCCGAAGCCGAAGTATTGGATGCGGTGGTGACCCGGGAGCATCGGGCCACCTTCGCCGGCCATCCCGGCACCCGGCGGCTTCGTCCCGGTCCGGCCACAGCCATCGATGGCCTGTTCCTGGCCGGGGCGTGGACCGATACCGGCTGGCCGGCCACCATGGAGGGAGCAGTCCGCTCCGGCAACCGGGCGGCTCGTCTCGCGCTGGATCACTGCCGCGGTGCCGACGGGTTCGCCCCCGGGCGCCAAGACCAATGGGAAAGGACGATTGCATGAGCGGTGCATCTTCGGGACCGGCCATTCTTGACCGGGCCAGAAAGCTGGTCGACCCGGCCATCGCCGCCGCCTTGGGCGGTCTGGGCGACGAGCTGAGGGTGCCCGCCGAATACCATTTCCAGGGTCGGGGCAAAGGAACCCGCCCAGCACTGGCCATCTTGTCGGCCGAGACCGCCGGTGCTCCCTCAGAGACCGGGGTGCCCGCAGCAGTGGCCATCGAGTTGGCTCACGACTTCTCGCTCATCCACGATGACATCATCGACAACGATGCCGAGCGCCGACACCGGGCCACGGTGTGGGCCAAGTTCGGCATCGGTGTCGGTGTGGTGGTGGGAGACGCCCTCCACGCCTTGGCCTTCGAAACCTTGATGTCCGACCCCACCCCGCCCAGAGTCAGAGCAGCCAAGCATCTCGCTGAGGCGGTTTCGGCCATGATCGCGGGCCAGAGCATGGACATGGCCTTTGAAGAGATGCCCAATATCACTCTGGAGCAATGCCTGGCCATGGAGAAGGGAAAGACCGGAGCGCTCTTGTCTTTCGCCTCTTCAGCGGGAGCCATCTTGGCCGGGGCCGATGAAGAGGTCGTCGAGGGGTTGGCCGACTATGGCATGCATATGGGGATCGCGTTTCAGGCGGTGGACGATCTGCTGGGCATTTGGGGTGATCCCGAGCGCACCGGGAAGCCCGCAGGTGCTGATCTGAGGGAGCGGAAGAAGTCGGTGCCGGTGGTGATCGCGCTCAACAGCGGCACGTCGATAGCCGATGATCTGGCCGAACTCTATGCCCGCCCCCACTTGGGCGAAGAAGATGTGGACACGGCCCGGGCCCTGGTTGATGTGGGGGGTGGTCGGGAAGGCACCCAGGCGCTGGCCCGGACCCACCTCGGTTTGGCGATGTCGGCCCTCGACTCAGTCTCACAACACCAGTCGGTTGCGACTGGGGCGGTGGAGGAAATGCGTTGTCTAGCCCAGTTCATCGCAGGGAGGGACTTCTAGTGAGGGTAGAGCAATCCCTGGCCCGAGGGCGTGATCGGCTCCTGAGCCTCCAAGATGCCGAGGGGTGGTGGAAGGATGAACTGGAGACCAACGTTTCCATCGAGGCCGAGGATCTCTTTCTGCGGGAGTTCTTGGGCATTGCCGACCCGGAGGTCACCCGGCAGACCGCCAACTGGATCCGCCACAGCCAGCGGTCCGACGGAACGTGGTCGACCTACTACCAGGGTCCGGCCGATCTGTCGGTCACCGTGGAGGCCTACTGGGCGCTGCGCTATGCCGGCGATCCTGCCATAGCCGACCACATGGTCAAAGCGGCCGCCTACATCCGCAGCGAAGGCGGCTTGGAGCGGAGCCGGGTGTTCACCCGAATCTGGATGGCGCTGTTCGGCCTGTGGTCATGGGAGGACCTGCCCGCACTGCCGCCTGAGGTGACCCTGTTGCCCAAGAGGGTGCCGTTGAACATATACGACTTCGCCTGCTGGGCCCGCCAGACTGTGGTGGCGCTGACCGTGGTGGGGGCCCACCGCCCGGTGCGGTCGATGGGGATCAGCTTGGATGAGATTCGCACCGGGGCCATCCCTCCGGAGAGAGAGCTCGCTCCTCCCGGCAGTGCGGCTCGGCGGTTCCAGCGGCTCGACAAGGTGCTGCACCGGTACGAGAACCGCCCGAATCGACGGCTGCGGGAGTGGGCGCTCAGCCGGGCCGAGCAGTGGATCATCGCCCGACAAGAGGCCGACGGCTGTTGGGGCGGCATCCAGCCGCCGTGGGTGTACTCGCTTTTGGCCCTGTACCTGCGGGGCTATTCCCTGAAACATCCCATCTTGGCCCAAGGGCTGGAGGGGTTCGACGCCTGGACCATCGTCGAGGACGATATGCGCCGGCTGGAGTGCTGCCAGTCGCCGGTGTGGGACAGTTGCCTGGCTCTGGTCGCGCTGGCCGACGCCGGCATGGCGCCAGACGACTCGCACATGGAGGCCGGGGCCCGTTGGCTTTTGGACCAAGAAGTCCGCGTTGTCGGCGACTGGGCCGAACAGCGCCCCCACCTGGCCCCCGGCGGGTGGGCGTTCGAGTTCGAGAACAGCTTTTACCCTGATCTTGACGACACCGCCGAGGTGGCGCTGGCGTTGCGCCGCATCCGCCATCCCGACGCCAAGCAGGTGCAGAAGGCTCTGGACCGGGCGGTGGTCTGGACCCAGGGAATGCAGTGCTCGAACGGCGGCTGGGCGGCCTTCGACGCCGACAACTGCTCCCCGCTGGTGGCCGAGCTGCCCTTCTGCGACTTCGGGGAGGTCATCGATCCCCCATCGTCGGATGTGACCGCTCACGTGGTGGAGATGCTGTGCGAGTTGGATGCCGACAAGCAGGGCCTGCCGGTGGACCGTCGGGCAGTGGACCGCGGGGTTGAGTGGCTGAGCGCGGAACAGGAGGCCGACGGATCGTGGTACGGGCGATGGGGGGCCAACCACATCTACGGAACCGGCGCGGCGGTTCCGGCGCTCATCAGCTCTGGGGTGCCGACCGACGACGACCGGGTGGTGCGGGCCTGCCGGTGGCTGGAGGCGGTGCAGAACCCCGACGGCGGCTGGGGCGAGGACATGCGCTCGTATGTAGATCACGAGTGGCGGGGTCGCGGAGAGTCCACTCCGTCGCAGACCGCATGGGCGCTGCTGGCGTTGATAGCCGCAGACCGAGCCGGAGGGGACGCAGCCCGGCGCGGGGTGGCCTGGTTGGTGGGCAACCAGCGGGTTGACGGCGACTGGGACGAGCCCTGGTACACCGGGACCGGCTTCTCTGGGGACTTCTACATCCGATACCACCTGTACCGCCTGATTTTCCCGGTGATGGCCCTGGGCCGCTGGGTGCGGGCGACGAGCGGCGGGAAGTGACCCTGGTGGTGCTCTGCCCGTTGGCTATGGAGGCCCGAGCCGCACGAAGAGGCACCCGCCGGCAAGGCGCTGGGGCGACGGTGGTGTGTACCGGCATGGGTCCCAAGCCGAGCCGCCGGGTCGAGCCGCACGACGGGCCCGTGGCGGTGGTCGGCATGGGCGGGGCGGTAGTCGACGGGATCAAGCCGGGTGATGTGGTGGTGGCCACCGAAGTGTCGGCCGCCGATGTGGCGCCGATCGGCCTGCCCCGGGCCCACGCGGTGGCCAAGAGCCTGGAAGCGGCCGGTTTCACCGTGTACGCCGGCCCGGTGGCCAGTGTGTCTGAACTAGCCATCGGCCCGCGCCGACAGGAGCTGGCCGACCGCGGCGCGGTGGCGGTGGACATGGAGTCGGCCTGGTTGTTGGAGCACCATCGCGGTTCGGCGGCGGTGGTGCGGGTGGTGACCGACACCCCCTCCCACGAGCTGCGAACCGTCGCTGCCCCGTCAAGGATCTATAGAGCGCTGCGCACCATTCGACGGCTGACGCCGGTGCTGGCCAAGGAGGTTTGCTGATATGCCCATCCCAGTTCGCCAAGCCGTAAGGGTTGGCACCTACGTGTTCAAGAACAAGCTGCGCCGACGGGAGAAGTTCCCGCTCATCGTGGAGCTGGAGCCGCTGTTTGCCTGCAATCTGGAGTGTCCCGGTTGCGGCAAGATTCAGTACCCCACCGAGGTGCTGCGCAAGCGGGTCAGCGTTGATGAGGCCGTGGGCGCCATGGAGGAGTGCGGCGCCCCGATGGTGTCCATCGCCGGGGGCGAGCCGCTTCTGCACCCCCAGATCGACGAGATGGTGGACGAGCTCATCAAACGCAAGAAGTTCGTGTACCTGTGTACCAACGCAGTGCTGCTGCGGCGCAAGATCGACAAGTTCAAGCCGTCGCCCTACTTCTCGTTCGTGGTCCATGTGGACGGGCTCCAGGAGCGCCACGACCTGGCCGTGGCCCGAGACGGGGTGTTCGACGAGGTGGTGGAGGCTGTGGGCGAGGCCAAGGACAAGGGGTTCAGGGTCACCACCAACAGCACGTTCTTCAGCACCGACAGCCCCGAAGACGTGCGCAGCGTGCTCGACTTCTTGAACGACGACCTGGAAGTCGACTCCATGATGATCTCGCCGGGGTACGCCTATGAGAAGGCCCCCGACCAGGAGCACTTCCTGCCGGTGGAGCAGACCAAGAATCTGTTCCGGGACGCCTTCTCTGAGGGCAAGCGCAAGAAATGGCGGCTGAATCACACGCCGCTGTTCCTGGACTTCCTGGAGGGCAAGGTGGACTACGAGTGTACCGCTTGGGGGATTCCCAGCTATTCGGTGTTCGGCTGGCAGCGGCCCTGCTATTTGATGTCCGACGGCTATACCGAGACCTACCAGGAGCTGATCGACACCACCGACTGGGACAGCTACGGCCGGGGCAGGGATCCCCGCTGCGAGAACTGCATGGCCCACTGCGGCTACGAGCCCACCGCGGTGTTCGCCACGATGAAGTCGCTGCGCGAGTCCATACGGGCCGCGGTGGGGACCAACTAGCCCAGATCTTCCAGGACTCGTCTTCGCAGTCGTACGTTTATCTGTTGTCGTTCGAGGTGTTGGGCGACGATGAGGGGGCCTTGGGCGACGGGGTGGGCTTCGAGGAAAGCCTCCACTTCGGCGGCTAGTTCGGGGGTGGACAGGGCGCTGATGCCGCCCAGCATTCGGGGGACGATGGCGGAGGGGAGGCGTTGGTTGATGTCGTTCCAGTGCTCGGCGATGAACGCCCAGGCCTGGGGGCCGAGGTCGCGGTTTTCCAGGCAGCCTCGGAGCACGAATCCGGCATCCTGGCTGCGTACCGTGCCGTCCAGGGTGGCGGTCAGGGTGCGGTCCATGAGCCCGGGGGAGTCGAAGCTGGTGAGCGCCATCAGATAGCGCAATTCGAGTTGCGGGGTGGGGGCCTTCTCGTAGCGCTGGCGTATCTCTTCGTAGTCGGCCCCGTCGCCGGCGGCAGCCACCACTGCGATGGCAGCGGCGGCTAACGCGGGGTTGACGCCCTCGGCGGCCATAAGCTCCCGGCACCGGGTGATGGCCTCAGCGTCGTTGCCCACCACTGCTCGGGTGCGGGCGAGCACGCCTCGCAGTTCGCCGATGCGGTCGTCCTCGCCGGCGACCGGCTCCCAGCCCACGCGGGCCCAAGCCGGACCGGCCATGGCTCTAACTCGGGCCTGAAGTCCTGACCGCTCGTTGTCGAGAACCATGTGGTCGAGAGTGCCGAGTGTGCCAGCCAGTCGGCGCCACACGGCCAAGTCGTCTTCGGTGGTCGCTATGCGCTCGGCGAACGCCAGGTAGTCGGCCACGCTCAGCCGGTCGGCCACCGTCAGGGCCCACTGGTCGTCCACCAGCACGTATCGCTGGAGCGGGTTGAGATTGGGGCCGCCGTCCAGCAGTCGGTTGAGCAGTCCTCCCTCGTAGGCCACTCGGTAGAAGCCATCCGCGGTTGGGTTGACCATCACCCAAGCAGGGTTGTCGGCATCTAGGGCCACCGGGTCTTCCAGAACCAACCGCTCGGTGTGTTCTCCCGTGTCGGTGCCCACGGCGGCCACCACCGGGACCTGCCAGCGGGTGTCATCGCTCTCCCCGTCGTAGCGGAACCTGCTTTGGCTGAGCCTGATCGTGCCGCTGTCGTCGTATGCGGCAGACACCACCGGGTGGCCGCCTTGGAAGATCCACGAGTCCATCACGTCGCGGGCGGGTTCGCCGGTGGATTCGGCCAGGGCATCCCACAAGTCGTGGGTCTCGGTGTTGGCGTAGGAATGGCGCTGGAGATAGTGGCGCACCCCGTCGCGGAACTCCTCCGCGCCCAGATATTGCTCCAGCATCCGCACTGCCGCCGCGCCCTTCTCGTAGGTGAGCAGGTCGTACATGCCCTCGGCGTCGGCGGGGGATACCACCGGGTATTCGACGGGCCGGGTGGCGGCCAGGGCGTCCACGTCGAAGGCTGCCGCCCGCGAAAGTCCGAACGCCAGCCACCGCTTCCAGTCGGGGCGGTAGGCGTCCACTGCCAGCATCTCGCAGAACGTGGCGAAGGCCTCCTTGAGCCAGATGCCGTTCCACCACTTCATGGTCACCAGGTTCCCGAACCACATGTGGGCCAGTTCGTGGGCGATCACGTCCACTGCGGTCTGCCGCTCTTGTTGGGTGGAGCTGTCGGGGTCGATGAGCAGCAGGATCTCCCGGAAGGTGACGCATCCCATGTTCTCCATGGCCCCGAAGGCAAAGTCGGGGATGGCCACCAGATCGAGCTTGTCGCCGGGGTAGTCGATGGCGAAGTAGTCCTCGAAGAAGCCGAGGCAAAACGCCCCAGCGTCCAGGGCGAACTCAGTGAGATGACCCTTGCCGATGGGGTGTACAACACGCAGCGGTGTGCCGTTCACGTCCACGGGGTCGGTGGCCTCGAGGGGGCCGACGATGAAGGCCAGCAGATAGGTAGACATCTCCATGGTGGGAGCGAACGACACCTCCCGGCGACCGTCGCCAATGGGCTGGGAGTCGACCTCGGCCCCCGAGGACACCGCCATCAGGTCGTCGGGCACCACCAGGGTCACCTCGAAGGTCGCCTTCAGGTCGGGCTCGTCCCAGCACGGGAACGCCCGCCGAGCGTTGGTGGACTCAAACTGCGTGGTGGCGATCACCCGCTCATCGCCCTCTTCGTCGGTGAACGTGGAGCGGTAGAACCCCCGAAGCTGGTCGTTGAGCGTGCCGGTAAACGTCAGGTTCAGCCGGGCCGGCCCCGGCGACACAGGCTCGCCCAGCCGCAGCACCGCCCGCTCGTGCTCGTCGTCATAGTCGATTCCGGCCAGCGCCGCCCCGTTGACATCGCCGCCGGCTATCTCCAACTCAGCCGCATTGAGCACGATCTCACCCACCGGCTCCAACACGTCGAGATCCACCGAAACCGTCCCCACAAACGCAAACGCCTCCAGATCCGGCTCCAACCGCAGCCCATACCGCAGCGGCACCGCCGTCCGAGGCAGCCGGTACGGGTTCGAAGAGGCGTCGGCCATCGGCTGAGATTAGATGACCTGATGGCGTGTTTCGTCGCGGAGAATCTTCAAGGCAACGTCGCTCATTCAGATCATGGCCCATACATCCGTGATCCAGATTCCGACAAGCGATTCTTTGTTTAGCAGGGAGCGCATTCTGGGCGGGACATTGTCGGGTCTTCCGTAGCACAAAAGCGCACGATGATGGATGGCAGCTGATGCCATTTCCGCAGCCATCCAAGAGAGTCCGTATTCCACAGAGATCTTGGCGACGTCATTGTCGCAGACAATCACTCCTGTTTCCGCTGTCGAGCTTGGGCTTCATGGAGCTGGGCTTCCAGTTCCATTTCATCGACCTCTCTCAGCGCCTCATCTAGAGCTCCACTCGTGAGGATCTTCCTGGCGATCTCGCGGTCCTTCGCACTTATGGGCGAGCTGTTCCTCTTGCTGGTGGGTGATTGGGCGATGTCGGGCATCAGTTGCAGCCTACACAGGGTCCTGACCACATCACAGACGCAATTCCCACCGTTGTGCGTGCCCTGCGGTTGCCTCAGGGATCGTTACGGGCTTGGAGCCTTAGATTTCGAAGTCGCTGTCGTTGAACTTCAGGGTGGCGGCGTTTTCGGTGATGGTGCGCTGGACGTCGTCGTCGAACCCTTCTTCGGCGGTGGCCTCTACCTCGATGGTGACGGAGATCTTGGCGTCTTCGGCTTGGGCGAGTTGGTTCACGATGGCCTCGGCGATATCGGCTGCGGTTCGAGTCCAGCGGTCAGAGCCGACGGTGACCCGGCCGTAGTAGCGGGTGGGCATCCCCGGCCCGGCGGGCGTGGAAGGCTCCCCATCCCCGTCCTCTTCTGATTCGGTTCCGACGGGGGCAGTAACGGTGTCGCCAGCGTCGTCATCCAATGCTCTCGCCCGTGCGGCCTTTTCTGCCTCGATTTGGGAGTTGGCAGCATCGGGATGGACAACCAGGCCGCTGGGGGCGATGGCGGCCAGCATTTCGCCGGCTCGAAGACCGACATAGCGCTCCCCATCGTGTCCTTCGGCGTAGGCGATCCCATCGGTGGCCCAAACGGTGGACTGCACCCCGTCGCGGATGGCGTCTTCCAATACCGTGCGTCGAACAAGACGGGGCAGGTAGAGATACTGGGTGATGTCGCTCCAGAGCTGGTTGACCGATATGGCCACTTTCTTGTCGCCGGTCTGACCTGGGTTATCCCTCCAGAGGGGGATCCGGTCGAGCTCCCACCGCAGCCGTGTGCCGCCGTAAGCCGGGATAAGCGACTCGTCGTGGACCAGCTTGTGGGACACCCGCTCAGCCAACGGCCCCGACGCGGTTACCCGGGCCTTCTCCCATTGGACTTCTCCAGTCGGGTTGTCGGGGGGAAGCGACGGGTTCAGCACCCAGATGTAGGTCTCGGGAATCCGCGACGCCACCGTCTCGTCGGCATCTGCGGCTTTCGACTCAGCTTGGCGGGCGTTGGGCGGATCGAGACTCAAAGACTCGGCGTCGTCTCGAATGGACTGCCAGGCCAAGTGGCTGCGAACCGCCTGGCGCAGGTCATCCAAGCGAGATACGTCGGCGGCCAGGAACACCAGCATGTTGCGATGTTGTCTCGCCCCTCCGGCGCGCTCGACCAGAGTTTGCTGGGCCACCTTGAGGGCTTCGCTCTGTTCAGTCTTGCTGTCGTGGGGCGAGGTCGGGTCCAAGACGACGAGGCGGGTCTCATCGGTATCAGGCACGTCGGCAACGGAACGGGGGCATGGATGCACTCTGGCGAACTGGCCTGGGCTGCCTTGGAGGGCTACGTCGAGCCGCCTACGGATTTCATCGTCCACGTCGGCATCGTTGAAGTGGCCCTCTGCCCGGTCTCGGGCGATGCGGTTGACGTTGGCCTGGAGGGCATACCAATAGCGGGCACCATCTCGATAGAGGTAGGAGGCCTGGTCGGACAGCTTGCGGAGGGCGTCTCCGAATATGGCGGGCCGTTCCTCGCCCGGTTGGATGCAGCCGAGCTTGATCGACCGGTCGTCGAGCCCCTTGTTGGCGGCGTGCTGTGACGGGGCCGATCCGAAGTAGACCGTGCGGGCCACCTTGCGGGCGGCCAGGAAGCGACCCAGATTGGGGTTCTCCTTGTCGAGCTTCAGAGGCAGGGCATTGTCTCCGTCCACGTCAGCTTCCACCACCGTTCGCCATTCGCTTTCCAAATGGCGAAGCAACTCCTCAGAGACCTTGCTGTCGTCAATGGGGATGGTGGACGGCAGGATCAACAAGTTGGGGTCGTCATTGATCCAGAGGCTGTGGACAACCTCGGCCATCAACCGCAACACGCCGCGGGTGCGCTGGAATCGCTCGAGGTCGGACCATTCTTCGAACAGCCGGTCGAACAGCCGCTGACGCTCAGTATTCTGAGCCTCTTCCGTAAGGAACAGGTATGGCCGAGCCGAAGGGTCATCAACCAGCGACGCAAACAACACCGCCCGGCATGCTGTCAGCGGTCGCCGGGCCCACCACAGATGGAGTGTCGACGGGTGCCCATGGCGAATCGACTTCTCCCGAGCCTATGCCGCATTGATGGCGTCCAGCGGCAGCGCCACCTCAATCAGCTTCCGCCGGTACTCCACAGCCCCGCATCCTTGCCCACGCAGCGTGGGGGCTCAACTCTGCTTCAGCATGCTTGCCTCTCAGTCGATGGTTGCTTCCTGTGGATTCTCAGGGGCGGTTAGGGGAGCTTTGAGGTCCTAGTGCTTGTCAATGGCCCATCCCACCGGTAGTTTTCGTAATGCGACTACGGGCAAGGAGCGACCCCATGACGAGATTCGGAGAGAGCCTCGACTCCATCGAAGAGTCGTTCTCTGTGCTCGATGACGCCCTTAGCGGGTTCGTTGGGCATTTCTCTGCTCCCCGATTCGATTCCCCTAGAAGGGCCGTCCAGGACCACCACAGGGCAGTCAGCCTGCACCAACGAGCCTCATTGGAGCATTTCCTGGCCGTTTTCGGCTGGGCCAGCCGGGAACACCAGGACCATGTTGGAAAATCCGACGAACAGCTCCGACTGCCCGTCTGAAAACGGGGGTTCCGAGGACAATCCCGGCGAAGTCGACTCGACCAAGCCCCAGCCCCCTGAGGAAATAGTCGTTGCAGTGCAGCGGGCCTTGCAGGGATTCTTCTACGAGTATCAGTGGAGCGGTCCGCTTCCGCCGCCCAGCGACTTCGCTGCATACAAGGAAGTGTTGGAGAGTTCGCCGGAGCGGATAATGAGACTGGCCGAGGAGGGGTCCAGCCACCACGTTCAGCAAGGGGTACGCCGCGACCGACTTGCGGGCAGAGTGGTGACCGGCTTTTTCGTAATACTGTTAGCTGCTTTCGCGCTCGCCGGTTATCTCGCGCATTTGGGTTACGACGTGACAGCAGCGGTGACTGGTTTGACGCCGGTGGTGGCGACGCTGATGACGGTGTTCTTCCGGTGGTGGCGCAGACGGGAGAGGAACTAGCACCTGGGTCAGAGGGCATCCCCGATCGATGCCTGACTAGCCCCCGGCCCCGACTGTCTCAGCACCGTCCTACCCAGCTGACTCGTCGATCCCAGGCCACATCGGTGGTTCAGCTAGCTCCCAGTAGGTCTGCCAGTCGAGGGTGCGTTTGTGCTCGGCGGTGCTGGGTTCGGGTTCTCGGTTGGTGAAGGGGTCGTAGAGGTAGCGGACTTTCGTGGAGTCGTCGTCGGCGACTTCGACGAGGGCGAGGATGTGGCGGCAGAGCTTTTTCGGCTCGTTGTCTTGCCCTGGCTGAATTGATGCGGGCGTTGGGCTTGCCGGCCAACTCGTCAAGTCGAATGCCCCGAAGAAGAACCGGCGGATGAAGCTGGGTTGCAGGCGCATGGCCTGGGCCCGTTCCATCCGTTCTCGAACGTCGGCGATCACCGCATCGCTCAGCTCATCGGAGAGGAGCGACTGCTCTTGGATCAACTCCCTCGTCCTGTCTCCCACGGTGGCGTCCAACGCGCCGAGGAAGCATCTCCTTGTAGACCGCCTCGATCTGGTGGGGGAGCGGATCGACGTCGCTGGTATAGGTGGCCAGGTAGGGGTCGAACAACTGGGCCAGGCTGATCCGCTTGGCCTCGGCTACCAGGGTGAACAGCTCCGGGTCGGCGTCGAATGACCACGGCCGGCCTTCGCCGTCGAGGGAAAGCTCCGACTCCTTGGAGCGGTAGACGATCTCTTGCTCAACGTTCCCGCTGTCGTCCTCGTAGGTGAGGTTGACGGCATCCGAGCCGATCCATTCGGCGTCGATCACCGTGACCACCCCTATGGGGGCAACGCCTCTGACCCGGGCGCCCTTGGTGAGTTCTTCCAGTCGGCCCATCGCCCGGCGAGCGTAGCCCCGTGTTTCCTCGAACAGCTAGCGACCTTGGCTAGATTGACGGCCTACTGCGTGCTCGCAGGTGCAGGGGTCGATGTCAGGCTGTTGTCATTTCGATAGCTAGTCGCTAGCATACTGCAACATGAGAACTCTTTATTTACGCAACGTGCCTGATGAGGTGGTGCATCGCCTCGAGACTCTGGCGGGTCGTGAGGGGTTGTCGGTGTCGGCGATGGCGGTGCGGGAGTTGGCTGGTTCTACCCGTCGGGCTGACAATCCGCTGCTGCTTGGCGACTTGCCCAGTCTGGGCATCTCCACTGCTGAGATCTTGGAGGCGCTCGACGAGGGCCGCGCCGACCGGTGATCGTGGTTGATGCGTCGGCCGCCGCCTCGGCGCTGCTGAGGGATGGCGATGCTCGGCGGATGCTGAGTGAAAGCCGCTTGGCCGCACCGCACTTGGTGGATGCCGAGGTGGTTCAGACCCTCCGCAAGCTGCTGATTCGCGGGTCATTGACTACCCGAGAAGCAGAGCGAGCGGTGCAGCGGTGGAGCAGGCTGGGGGTTGAGCGCTTCCCGCTGGTGGGGCTGGTGGCCAGGATTTGGGCCCTGCGGGACAATGTGTCGGCCTATGACGCGGCCTATGTTGCTCTTGCTGAAGCCCTTGACTGCCCCCTGCTGACTGCCGATGCCCGACTAGCCGCCGCCCCCGGCCCCATCTGTCCTGTCACCGTTGTGCCGAGCTGACGTAGAACCCAAAACTGCTGAAGCCGTCTCAGTTGAGGGTTGCGTCGCTGCGGTGGATGGCGCGGGGGTCTAGGCCTAGGTAGCTGGTGATGACGGCGGGGTTGGTTCGGACTTCGCCGGGTGTTCCTTGGGCGATGACCGATCCGGCTTCGAGGCAGTAGACGCGGTCGCTGATCGACATGATGAGGGGCATGTCGTGCTCGACGATGAGCATGGCGGCGTTGAGATGGCGGCGGATTTCAACGATGAGCGGGCCGAAGGCCTCGGCCTCGCGCTGCGCCACTCCCGCAGCGGGCTCATCGAGGCACAGCATCTGGGCGTTGAGGGCTAGGAGTCCGGCGAGTTCGACGATTCTCCGGGTGCCGGTGGAAAGGTCGGCGATTTGGCGGTCGGCGTAGCGGCCCAGGCCGAGAAAGTCGATCAGATCGTCGGCCTGGGTCTGAGCGGAGCGCCTGCCTCGCCTTGTCTGGTTGGCGGTCACCAACTGCTTGGAGCCATGAGTCGGCGCAGAGGAGGCTGCCACCAGGACGGTCTCTCGCACGGTGAGCTCGGGAAACAGGGTTGCGGCCTGGAATGTCCGGCCCAGTCCATGTCGGGATCGTTCGGCGGGTTTGAGGCGGTGGATCGGCCGACCGTAGAGCTCCACGCGGCCCTTGGAGGGGACGAAGCCGCCGATGGCGTTGATCAGGGTCGACTTGCCAGCGCCGTTGGTGCCGATGAGTCCCACAACCTCACCGGGGGCCACTTCGATATGGGCGTTGTCAACCGCCAACCGGCCGCCGAAGCGCACGGCAATCCCGGTTGCCCGCAGCGCCGGTTCGGAGGTGTAGGGCACCGCGGCCAGAACTGCGAGCGCGGCCGGTACGGAGTGGGTTTGTTTGGCCGGGGGTGGTGGTCGGCGAGCCTCCAGCCGGGCCACGATTCGGTCGCGGGCGGAGTAGGCGATCTGAGCGAGGCCGCTGGGGAAGTACAGGAGGAGGATCAGCAGGCCGACCCCCGATGTGAACAGGGGGATCAGGCGGTTGGTGGGAGCGAAGGCGGGAAGGCCGATCACCCACAGTGCGCCGAGCACCGGTCCGATGGTGGCGCCGATGCCGCCGATGATGGCCATGGAGATGAGTCGCAGCGACTCCCCGGTTCCGAAGAAGCGACCGGTCAGGGGAACCTCATGGATCACTCCAGCCAAAAGGCCGCCGCCAAGCCCGGCAACCGCGCCGGCCAGGGTGAAGGCACCCAGCTTGGTCCGGGCCGGGCGAACCCCATAGGCCGCGGCGGCGTCGGCATTGTCCCGCAGAGCTCGGATGGCCCGGCCAAAGCGGTTGCGGTGAATGCGGGCCACCGCCACTAGCACCACCACCAAGACCCCGAGCAGCAGCCAGTAGTAGGTGCGCTGGCTGTCGAGGTCGAGACCGAAAACCTGGCCCCGGCGAAAGGAGACTGAGTTTGTGTTTCCATCGCTGAAGATGGGCCGGCGGAAGAGGTACTCCTCGGTGGCCAGGGCGAGAACAAACGTGGCCACGGCCAGCAGCAGGCCGCGCACCCGCAGTGCGCCCACGCCCACCAGCCCGGCAAACCCGGTAGCAATAACCGCTCCTAGGGCAACCGCGGCCGCGAAGGGGATGCCACCGGCCTTGAAATCGATCAGCCGGTTGTCGCCCCAGCCGATGTCCATTTGGATGCCCCGCTGGAACGAAGCCGCGGCCACAGCGCCGATTCCAGCAAAGGCCATCTGGCCCAGCGATAGCTGTCCCGCCCATCCGGTGATGATGGCCACCGACACCGCGCAGATCCCGAAAGCGAGGATGGTGGCGTAGGTGATCTGCCGCGACGGGGTGGAAACGACAATGGGCAGCATCACCGCGGCCACACCAGCCATACCCAGGGCCAACTTGCCCAGGTGCCGAACCCACCAGATTGACATCAGGTGCTGGGGAATGGGGCGGACCTTGGGAGCGAACGAGTACCGCCCTGGAGCGTCGTCGTCCCGGCGGCCCTGGACCGCCACCGCCACCAGCACGCCGATCAGCCGGACGAACTCAAATAGGCCGCCCTCTACCGGATAGTTGAACTTGACCAGTGAGAACGTCACGCCGACCACCACTCCTCCGGCCAGGGCGAGCGGGAACGATCGCATCCGGGCGATCGCCGCGGCGGCCAGGGAGTTGGCCATGGTGGTGAGCCCCACCGTCTCAAGCCCGCTCACGCTGCGGTCGGCAGAGAGCAGGATCACCGCGATGGTGGACACCACTCCGGCGATCACCCAGATGGTGAGCGAAACCCGTTTCGGCTTGATGCCCGAGACTCGCGACAAATCGGGGTTGGCCGCGGTGGCCTGCACCGTTCGGCCGTAGGGGGTGCGGTCTAGCAGCAGGCCGAGCCCGATCGCCACCAGTGGGGCGACGATCAGCGCGCTGAGCTGCGGGCCGGTGACAAAGAGCCCGGCCACATCGGTCAAGGTTGTGTCGACGATGACGGGATAGCGGGTGCCGATGCCGCCGCCGACGTCGGGGTAGGCCAACAGGATGCCCTGAGCAAGCTGGGCGATCCCGATGGTGGCCACCAACAGGATCACCCTCGGCGCGGTGAACAGCCGGCGCACCACCCCGATTTCCACCACGGCGGCAAAGAGAGCGCCCACCGTGATGGCAGCGAGTGCCGCCACCCAGAAGGGAACGTCCCAGCGCAGGGCCAGCAAGGCCAGCAGACCGGCGCCGGGCAGGCCCATGTTCCCGGCAGCGAAATTGATGACCCGGGACGAGCGGAACACCAGGACGATGCCCATGGCCAGCATCCCGTACACCAGGCCGTTCACCGCCCCGTCGAAGATGAGCTGGCGGTTGGCTTCGAGAAAACCCAGCGCCATCAGCCCCCCTCATCCCCCAAGAACACGGCCCGGACCAGGTCGTCGCGCTCAGCCAGTTCGGAGGCCGGCCCCTCGAACCGGATGCGGCCCTTCTCGATGAACACGGCCCGATCGGCCAACTCCAGGGCGATGTTGAGCGACTGCTCCACGATGACGATGGTCTGCCCGGTCGATTGGAGGCGCTCGATGTGGCCCATGAGCTCGGCCACCGCGGTGGGCGCCAACCCGAGGGAGAGCTCGTCGATCAGGAGGACTTCGGGCCGGCACAACAGCGTCCGGGCCAAGGCGAGCATCTGTTGTTGGCCGCCCGACAGGGCGTCGGCTCGGTCGTCGAGGCGGGAGCGGAGTTCGGGGAACAGCTCAAGGGCGTGCTCGATTCGGCGCTGCCGCTCGGCCTTGTCGCCTCGGAGCTGATAGGCCCCCATTTCCAGGTTGTGGCGCACGCTGAGCGGCGCCCACACGCCGCTTCCCCCCAGCAAGGTCTGGATTCCCATCTCTGTTCGCTGCTCGGGGGTGGAGAAGGTGATCGTTTGGCCGTTCAGGCGCACCACTCCCCGTTCCGGGGTGCCGAGGCCAGCGATGACCCGCAGAATCGTCGACTTTCCGGCGCCGTTGGTGCCCAGCAGGGCCAAGGTCTCGCCCTTGCGGACTTCGAAGCCAATGTCGAAGAGAACCTGGACGTTGCCGTAGCTGAAGTCGACGTCGGCCAATTGCAGGGCGGGGATGTGCTCGGGGTCTTCTCTTTGGCGTTCGTGTTCAGCCTGCTCCTCGAGTATCTCGGCCACGTTGCGCGACAGGTCGCGCCTTATGTGGCGGGCGCCGTTCAACATGAAGGCCCCGCCAACGATGGTGGAGGGCAGGCCCAGCACCAGGATCGTGGTTTTCGGGCCGCTGGCATCGACCACCATGGCCGACAGCAGGCCTCCGCCGGCCGCGCCGATGAAGAAGATGTACAGGGTGGACAGCGCCGAGCCGATGCCCCGAAGCCGATAGGGGACGACGGCCTGCATGAGGGGCCCGACCATGGCGAACGCGGCGAACATCATCAGCGAGCCGGGAACGTCGAGTACGGCAAAGAGCCATGCGTTGGGCATGTTGAACTGGAGGGGCAGCAACAGCGCGGAGGGCAAGATGAGCGCGCCGATCAGTCCCATGGCCCGGGTGGGGTTTTGGCGGTATAGGCGGTCGAATTGCCGCCCGACGAACGGCATGATGGCGATGACCCCGACACCCGATGCGGTGGTGAGGGTGCCGCGGCCCAAGGGGCCCAGTCCGTACTCGTCTTCTAGGAACAAGGATGTGAGCACTGGTCGGCTGAACAGCCCGAAGCCCAGGGCGGCGAACCCGAGGAGCACCGTGCGCAGGGTGGCGACCTTGTTGAGCCGGGCGAAAGCGGCTTCAAGCGAGACAGGGGCAGAATCGCTGGCGTCGCCGGCCTGGCCCAAGACATCGGTCTTCTCCCACTGGCCTCGCACCGGCTCGGGAAGTCGGAAAGCAGCCACAGCCACCACGGCCACCGGGATCCACAGGGTGTAGTACGTCCAGCGCCAGCTCACGAAGGCGGCGATGGCCCCGACCAGCACCGGGCTGATGATGCCCACCGACCGTCCCACCATGATGGTGAGCGAGGCGATGCGGCCCCGAACCCCGATGGGGTATTGGTCGGCGATCAGGGAGCTGTGGACCGGCAGGGTGTTGGACTTGGAGATCCCGGTTCCAAGCCGAGCGAGGAAGAACACCGCCACGTGGCGGGCAAGGCCGGACAGCAGCGAGAACAAGCCGAAGGCGAGGCTGGCCGCCCCGATGACCGGCCCCCGGCGAAACCGGTCGGCCATCCAGCCCATGGGCAGTGCGCCGAGGAACACGAACGACACCGAGGCCGCGCCCAGAAAGACGATGACCCCGTCGCCGACGCCGAAGCTGTCGCGGATCTCGGGAGCGAGAACCGACAGTGCGGCCGATTCGAGCTCGTCGAGGCTGTTGAGGATCAAAAGGACCAGGAATATCGCCACTCCGCCTTTGGCCAGCCCCTCTCGCAGCGACATCTCGTCGGTGCCCACGCCGGGAAGCACGTCATCGGGGAACAGAACCTCATCTTCGGCACCGGTCTGGTCTGCTTGGCTATTGAGCACACGGCGGGACAGGGCACCGGCGTCATCGCTGGCGGCGTCGGTCATCTGCCCCCCCTTTCCGGCGGTCTGATTAACGGTCTCGGAAGAGCTCTAGGGCCTCTTGTCGGTGCATGAAGCGTGGGTCGGACAGGGCCGCGGCATAGCGGTGGGGGAGTCCATCCCAAGATCCGATTCTGGTGTCTCCGTAGAACGGGAACATGCCGTCCCGCCAATCGGTGGCGATCACTGTCAGGGCTTTGATCTCAGGCCGACGCCGGACCAGTTCGAACATGGCCTCGTACCAAGCCCATTGCTCGTCGATGCCGCCGATCTCGAGCAGCCCGTCGCGAAACGACTCGGGCCGGTCGGGGTCAACCAGGTTCCAATCGAAGAAGAACGGGCATGACTCGGGGATCATCACCGGCTTTTCCTCTTCCCGGCAACGGTCGAGGAAGGCGGCTGTCTCTTGGCGCTCAAATCCGATCGGCGCGAATACATCCACCGCGGCCCAATCTACGAATTCGTTGCCGGGCCACCAGTCGAACGGATCTCGGAACTGGAACGAGCCGGCCGCAGAGCACCACGTGGAGGCGACGTTGTGAGCTTCCTCTTGTTTGAACAGCTCGACTATATGGGGGAATAGGTCTTTGTAGGCATCGGTGTCGTGGGGATCGAAGCTGAGGTTGAACTCATAGCCGATCCGCAACCACACCGGCACCCCTAGCTTGCGCAGGCACCGAGCCATGCGGCGAAGCGACTCATCGCAGGCCCCCTTGGCCACCACATGCTCGACCGGGCGGACATGGAGGCCGACGATCAACCCAAATCCTGGGCGTTTCCCCATGAGGTTACCGATCCCCTGGCAGAAGGCGTCGAGAATGCCGTCGCTGGTGTCATGGACGTGGGCATAGGTGCTCACCACCCCCGGTTTCGCTTCGATGGTGGCCTCGTATTCGGCAAGTTCGCCGTCTTCGACGAGGTGGGGCCGATCCTCGACACCGAGCTGTCCCCAACAATGAAGCACTCGACCGGCGGGCGGCTCATAGGGAGCGCCGAAGTAAACCGGCTCGCCGGAGCGGTCTGGGGGTTGGACGGTTATCTGCATCGTGCCGGAGTCCCGTCGCATTGCCCCAACCTAATGTGAAAGCGTGAAGGGCCAGACCTTCACGAAGGATCAGAACAATGCGCTTGCGATTCATGGGGATCCTCACCGTCCTGCTCTTGTTGGCCGCGGCGTGCAGCGGCGGAGACTCTGAACCTGCCTCAGACGGCGGTGCTCAGGAACCTGAGACTCAGCCGGAAGAGGCTGCGCCTGAGACCGCGCCCCCACCAACAGAAGCTCCTGAGCCCGCGGATGAGTCGGAAGAGCCGGCCACTGAAGATGCTCCGTCGGCGACTGAGGTCCCTGAACCCGCAGAAGAACCCCAGGAGGCCCCAGAGCCCACGGAGGACCCCGAAGAGCCTGAGCCCATCGTGCTGACCGACTCATTTCGGGGGGTCACCGCCGAGGCGATCAAGATCGGGGTTGTGATCATCGACGTAGAAATATTCGGCCGTGACAACGGGGATGTGGAGGCCAAGTGGCAGGCAGTTATCGACGATGTCAATGCCAACGGAGGCGTCCTCGGCCGTCGCCTCGACCCGGTAATCGTGCGGTACTCGCCCCTCGGTGACGCCGAGACCGAGGCCGCTTGCGTGGAGCTGACCCAAGACGAGCAGGTATTTGCCGCCACGGGGCCTCTGCTGACCAACTTGACGTGCTTCACCGACGTGAACGACACGATCTTCATCAACACCTTCGGAGTCAGCCAGGAGGAGTTCGACCGATCGAAGGCTGTTGCCGTCGGACCGGGGGCACTTCCCGCTCGAAGCGCCGCCATCAGCGTCGAGGCGCTTATTGCCGCCGGGGCCCTTGACGGCCCGGTTGGCGTACACGCCGCCGCCGACACAGGTAGCGAGCGCGACCACTATGTCGACGCGCTGATGGCCGCCGGAGTCGATGTGGTCTCCGAGACTGCCTCGACCGTTGGAGGAGGAGACGTCGCCGCCTCGGAGGCGGAGATGCAGGCGTTCGCCCAGCGCTGGCGGGCAGATGGGGCTGAGATCATCCTCGCGGTGGGAATTGGATCAGGCCTCAATGTGATTGCCGGCCTTGACCGGAGCCCCTTCCGCCCCGCAGTCGTGCTCACTAATTCGAGCGATCTCGATCCTCAGCTCTATCGCGATCTGGGTTACACGACCGACGCCCTTGAAGGCGCAGTGGCCATTGGCTCCCTGGGATTCGAGGATCTCGCCCAGGCTGGTGAGCCGAGCGTTGTGGCTTGCATCGAGCGCTTCGAGGCGGCGTCAGGAGAGATCGTCAACATCAGCCCCGAAGGTGACGAGCCCGTCAATCTGAACACCACAATCTGGGCGTGCCAGGGGGTCGAGATCTTCTCCCAGATCGCCATCGCAGCCGGACCTGATCTCACCAATGACTCGTTCCGGGCGGCCGCCGAGGGAGGTCTCAGCCTCAAAGTGACGGCCAATTCTTCGGCGTCTATTTCAGCCGGCAAGTTCGATATCAGCGACGGGTCCCCGATTCTTCTTGCCTTCGATCCCGCAGCCGACGACTTCGTCTCCATGGGCTGATCAATGCCCGACCCGCGGCACGGCATGGACGGCCACGACCCTAGCGCCCACCACCGCGACGCTGGCCTGCCCATTGCCGAGCGGGTGGCCGATCTGATGGCGCGGATGACGCTTGAGGAGAAGGCCGCTCAAGTGGTAGGCGTGTTTCCCGCAGTGTTCATGGGGCCAAATGGGCCCGACCTCGACAAGTTGAGCCAGATGATTCCCCATGGGGTGGGCCACATCTGCATGGGCGGGGGTCTCGCCCGACAGCCCCATGACCTGGCCGTGGCCCTAAATGCGATCCAAGAGTGGTTGCGGGACAATACCCGGCTCGGGATTCCGGCCATGGTCCACAACGAGGCCCTGTGCGGCCTGGCCCAAGAATCCGCCACCGCCTTCCCCACCGCTATCGGCCTGGCGGCCACCTTTCAGCCGCAGCTCATCGAGCAGATGGCCGTGGTGGCCGGCCGAGAGGCTCGATCGGTTGGCATCAATCACGTGCTTTCGCCGGTGCTGGACGTTAACCGGGACGCCCGCTGGGGTCGAGTACACGAGACCTACGGCGAAGACCCCTTCTTGTGTACCGCAATGGGCATCGCCTTCGTCCGCGGCATGCAGACCGACGATCTTGGCTCGGGAACCATCGCCACCGGCAAGCACTTCCTCGGTTATTCCTACACCGAGGGGGCTCTCAACCAGACAGCCAGCCCTATCGGGCCGCGTGCGGTGTACGAGGTGTACGCCCTGCCCTTCGAGGGGGCCATCCGCGAAGCCGGGCTGGCGTCGGTGATGAACTCGTACTCCGAGATCGACGGGGTGCCGGTGGCCGCATCTCCGGAGATCCTCACCGACCTGCTTCGCGAAAAGCTCGGGTTCCAAGGCAGCGTGGTGGCCGACTACTCGGCAGTGGCCCGGCTCTGCCAGCCCCACGCCGTGGCTGGCACTGTTGCTGAAGCCGGAGTATTGGCCCTGTCTGCCGGGCTCGACATCGAGCTGCCCACGGGAATCTGCTACTCCTCGCTGCCCGATTCGATCCGAAACGGCGAACTCGACGAATCAGTCCTAGACCTGGCGGTTGAGCGAGCCCTCACCCAGCGCTTCCAGGTTGGACTCATGGACTCCCCGACCGTGGATCCCGACCGGGCTTCGGCGGCGTTCACCCAGCCGGAGGCGCTGGAGTTGGCCCGAGGCATCACCGACGCGTCGATTGTCCTGCTAGAGAATGACGGCACCCTTCCACTGGGTTCCGATGTCGGATCGGTGGCAGTGATCGGGCCGATGGCCGACACCCTGCGGGGCCTGTTCGCCGCGTACACCCCGTCCGCAGGCGCCGAGCTCGGCCTGGCTCTTTCTCAAGGCCTCGGGGGGTCGATGGCCGGTGTCTTCGGGGGTGGCGATGATGCCGAAGACCCCGCGGACGAGTCGTCTCCCGATCCAACTCTGGACGCGGTCGCCAAGGTCTTCCACAGCACCGGCTCCATCATCGATTCGGTCGAGCTGGATCGGGCGATCGGGGGTATGTACCCCGAGATGGGAACCATTGCCGACGCCATTGCCCAATACGCCCCGGTCACGAGCGTGAAGGGCTGTGGCTGGACCAGTCTCGATGAGGACGGAATCGACGAGGCGGTAGCAGCAGCCCGAGCCGCCGACGTTGTGGTGCTGGCTGTGGGGGAGAAGACCGGCTGGGTGGGCGACGCCACTGGAGGAGAGGGCCGCGATCGCAAGACGCTTGAGCTTCCCGGTGCGCAGCCCCAACTGGTGCGACGGGTGATCGATACCGGGGTGCCCACAGTTGCGGTGGTGGTAAGCGGCCGGCCCCTCGACATCGCTGGAGACCTCGCCGGTGCCAAGGCCATCCTCCAGGTTTGGCACCCCGGCTCTGAGGGGCCCGAGGCAATTGGCGCCGCCCTGTTCGGCGAGCGGAACCCCGGGGGCAAGCTTCCCGTTTCTTTTCCCGCTGGTGTGGGCGCATCGCCGACGTATCACGGTCACAAGCACGGCAGCGGCTCCTCATCCGACCGGGCCTACGTGGACGGGCCAAGCACTCCGGTCTGGGCATTCGGCCACGGCCGTTCCTACACCACCTTCGAGATCAGCGATCTCACCCTGTCTCAGCCGAGCGTCCCCGCCGGAGAGGTGGTTGTGGTCGGCTGTGGCGTGAAGAACACCGGCGACCGTGCCGGAGACGAGGTGGTGCAGCTCTACGTGAGAGATGTGGTGGGGTCGGTTACACGTCCCGTCCGCCAGTTGGCCGGCTTCCACCGGGTGTCGCTAGAACCCGGAGAGAGCAGTCGAGTGGAGTTCGACTTCGACACCAGCCAGCTCGCTTTTCTCGACCGCAGCTTCGAATTGGTGGTCGAGGAGGGCGACGTCGAGGTGATGGTGGGGCGGTCCTCCGAAGATCTCCCCTTGAGGGCCGGCCTCAAGCTGACCGGCAGCCTCCGGCTCGACCACCGGACTTCGTTCACCACCCCATCACGGGCGGTCTAGCGAAAATAGCCAGCTAGGGGCAGGTCGGCCCCGATCAGCGGGTTTGGCCTTCGACCCCTACTTGATCGAGGACTGTGCCGCTGTCGTTGTGGCTGTGGGTGAAGCCGAGTTGGCGCTCGATGGCCACGGTGTCCTCTGAGCGGAAGGCGATGACATAGGCCCGGCGGAAACCGGCGGTGGAGTTGCCGCCCGAGCCGTGCATGACCCGCTCGTTGTGTACGGTCACGTCGCCTCGGGCAATCGGCACGGGGACCGGCTCGTCGCCTTCGAGGAGGTCGGTGCCCAAGGCGTGGGAGTCGCCCCGGTCGCCGTACTGGGGGGTGTGGGGCCGCAGCTCCGGCTCCCGGTTGGTGGCGGGCACGAAGCGCATGCATCCGTTGGCGATGGTGGAGTTGTCGATGGCCATCCAGAACGTGGCCGTGCGGGTGTCGGGTGTGTCGGGCCAGTAGGCCATGTCCTGGTGCCAGGCGAACACGGCGTCTTCCTTGTACGGCTGCTTGGCTAGAAGTTGGTCGTAGTCGATGGCCATCCCGTCGCCGCACAGTTGCCGGGCCGCCGAAGCCGCCCGCCGCTCGAAGATGTTGCCCTGCCAGGCTGGGAAGTAGCGCCGGGGGAGCATGATGTTGATGATCGAGAAGTCGTCGGGGGCTCGGCCGTAGTCGCCGGCCATGTCGCAGTAGTCCTTGCCTGGCACCTCGATCTCTCGGCGCAGGAACCGGTTGTAGGTGCCTTCTAGCTCACTGATTTCCTCGGCAGCCAGCAGCCCTTGCAGATGCACGTAGCCGCACTCCGCGAAGTGAGCCTTCTCCTCCGGGGATACCCGGTACTCGTCACCGTCGATTCGATTGCTCATAGGACTGGTTCCTTGATGCGGATTCGACATGGGCACAGTAGTGGAAGGCGGCCTGGCTCCGTAATGCCCACAATGGGAAGGGCCAAGTAGCCTCGGGCCGCGCCAAGTCGCAGGATGCGAGTGTGGGAGACGCAGACGAAATTCGATTCGGCATGGTTGGACACGGCCACATCTCCGGGCAGTTCTTGGCCGCCATGGAGGTTGTGGAGGGTGCCCATGTGGGT
Source organism: Candidatus Poriferisocius sp. (assembly GCF_965208475.1). Lineage (GTDB taxonomy): Bacteria > Actinomycetota > Acidimicrobiia > Acidimicrobiales > Bin134 > Poriferisocius. Next base: position 3,775,977 of record NZ_OZ242338.1, read on the forward strand.
GCGGTGGCGGGGAGGAACGCCGAGCGGGCCAAGGCGTTCGCCCAAGCACAGGGCATTGCTACGGGATATGGGTCGGTGGGCGAGATGCTCCAAGCCGAACAGCTCGACGCGGTGTATGTCTGCACCCCACACCCGTCTCATGAGGAGGCGGCCGCGGCCTGCATCGATGCCGGAGTGGCGGTGCTGGTGGAAAAGCCCATCGCCCCCAATCTGGCGGGGGCGACCCGAATTGTGGAGGCGGCGAGGTATGCCGGGGTTTTTGCCATGGAGGCGATGTGGACCCGGTTTCTACCCATTTATGGGGTGGTGCGCCGCTGGGTTGACGAGGGCCGCGTCGGCGATGTGAGGCTGGTGACGGCATCGTTCGGTTTTGCCGCTCCGGTGATGCCGGAGCACCGGTTGTTCGACCCCGAACAAGCGGGGGGAAGCCTGCTCGACGTGGGGGTGTACCCGTTGACCATCGCCCATTGGCTCTACGGTTCCCATCCCGTCGAATACGGGGCTTTTGCCCTAGTGGGGGAGACCAGCGTGGACGAGATCGTGTCCATTGCTGCTGCATATCCGGGCGGCGGGCTGGCCCAGTTGGGCTGCGCCACGGTGGCCACCCTCGAATCCAGCGCAGTGATTGCCGGTACTGAGGGGTCGATCGAGGTCCCCGTGTTTTGGGCCGCGGATCGGGCCATCCTGCGAGCAGGCGAGCATGAGGAGATCGAGACGATGCCGCATCGGGCCAACGGGTTCGAATATGAGATAGAAGAGGTGGTGGGCTGCGTGCGCGCAGGGCGCACCGAGAGCGAGAGTATGCCGCTTAGCCTGTCGCTGGAGATGGCTGGGCTTTGCGATGAGATCCGGGCACGTCTCGGTGTGGCGTATCCCTTTGAAGAGGGCAGCGACTGATGCAGTACGTCGAACTTCCTGGGGTGCAAACTCCCATGAGCCGGGTAGTGCAGGGGGCGATCAGCCTGTTCGCCCTTGACGACCCGTCCCGCTTTGCTCTGCTCGATGCCGCGTTGGGCGCGGGGATCAATGCGTTCGACACCGCGGTCAACTACGCCACCCCCGACGACAGCGTGGACGCCATTCTGGGCCGGTGGATCCGTCATCGGGGCGGGCGGGAGGGCATCGTCATCTCGGCCAAGGGCTGCCATCCAGAACTCCCCGATTGGGTACCTCGGGTGAATCCCGACGCCATCGTCGAGGACATCGGCAGGTCGCGACAGCAGATCGGCGTCGATCATCTCGACCTGTGGCTGTTCCACCGCGACGACCCCTCTGCTGAGATCGGCAGTCTCGCTGAGGCGGTCAACGCCGCCATCGACCGGGGCCACATCGGGGCGTGGGGGGTGTCCAACTGGTCGACTAGCCGCGTTGAGGCGGCTGTGGAGTACGCCGACGCCCACGACTTGAGGAGACCGGTGGCCAACAGCGCCCACTGGAGCCTCGTCGACCAGCTTGATGAGCCGTGGGACGATGTGGTCACCCTCACCGGCCCCAACCGGGCCTACGACCGGGCGTGGCATCGAGAGCAAGAGGTGGCGGTAGTGGCGTGGTCGCCGCTGGCCGGGGGTTTTCTGAGCGAGCGGACTACCCGGCAGGAGCTTGAGGCCGCCACCGAGGGCCATTTGGCCGACACCGCCCGGTGCTACCTCAACGAGGCCAACTGGGCTCGGCGGGAGCGGGCCGCCGAGGTGGGCCGGCGACTCGGCCTGAGCCTCAGCCAGGTGGCGCTGGCCTGGGCGCTGCACGCCGACTTCAGCCCCTCGGTCATCGTGGCCAACGCCACCAACGACGAAGTGGCCGAGAACGTTGCCGCTGAGCGCGCAGCTTTGTCTGACGCTGATCGCGATTACATTTTCTCCGGCTAGCGGTTGAGGAGGTTGCGTGGGCGAGTTGGACGTGGTGGGCATCGGCAACGCCATCGTCGATGTGATCAGCACCGAAGAGCACGACTTCATTGAGGCCCACAGCCTGGCCAAAGGGGCCATGACGCTGATCGACGCCGATCGAGCCGAGGAGCTGTACGCCGCCATGGCGCCGGCCATAGAGACGTCGGGGGGCTCGGCGGCCAACACGGTGGCCGGGGTGGCTTCGTTCGGCGGGCAGGTGGGGTACATCGGCAAGGTGCGCGACGACCAGCTCGGAGAGGTGTTCGCCCACGATATTCGAGCCTTGGGGGTTCGCTTCGAGGTGGCCCCGGCCACCGACGGGCCGCCCACCGCCCGGTGCCTCATCGTCGTGACCCCCGATGCGGCTCGCACCATGAACACGTTCTTGGGGGCCAGCACCGAGCTGCACCCCGACGACATCGACCCTGATCTGGTGGGCGCGGCTCGAGTGCTCTACTGCGAGGGCTACATCTGGGATGTGGGCATCACCAAAGAGGCCATCCGCAAGGCCATCTCGATCTGCTCGACCGCCGGGGGGACGATCTCGTTCACCCTGTCGGACAGCTTCTGCGTGGAGCGCCACCACCAGGAGTGGCTCGATCTGGTGGACGGCCCCATCGACCTGCTCTTCGGCAACGAGCATGAGATATGCACCCTCTACGAGACCGGCGACGACTTCGAAGCCGCAGTGGCCGCCGTGCAGGGCCGGTGCAAGGTGGCCGCCCTGACCCGGGGGGAGGCCGGATCGGTTGTGGTCACCCCCACCGAGATCATCGAGGTTCCGGCTGCGCCCACGGCCGAGGTGATGGATACCACCGGGGCGGGGGACTTGTACGCCTCGGGGTTCCTCAACGGCTGGACCAGGGGGATGGATTTGGCCCAGTGCGGACGGCTGGGTTCATTGGCCGCCACCGAGACCATCAGCCAGTTTGGCGCCCGCCCCTCGGGGTCGCTGGCCCGTCTGACGAACTAGCAGGGTAGGAAGTGTCGCCAAGGCCACCTACCATCGGGACATGAATCCATTCGAACGGGCCGAGAAGGCCGGAGTCGAGCTTGTCGAGCAATTGGGCGGTCGCTTCGACGCCGCGGTGGTGCTGGGCTCGGGCTGGGCTGAGGTGGCCGAAGGGCTGGGCTCGGTAACCGGCGAGGTGGCTGCCGAGACCATCACCGGATTCCATCCGCCTTCGGTTCCCGGCCATGGCGGGACGCTCCGGGCTGTCACGGTGGCGGGACGGCGGGTGCTGGTGATGGCTGGCCGGGTCCACCTCTATGAGGGCCATCCTCCGGCCGACGTGGTCCACGGCGTGCGGGCCGCGGTGGCCGCGGGTTGCACCACTGTGGTGCTCACCAACGCAGCCGGCTGCATGAACCCCGCTTTTGGAGTGGGCCAGCCGGTGCTGATCAGCGACCACATCAACCTCACCGGGCAATCCCCTCTGTTCGGCCCGGCCCCGCCCGAGGGCTACGCCATACGGTTCACCGACCTGACCGATCTGTATTCGTCACGCATCCGAGAGGCGGTGCGCCGAATCGACCCATCGGTGGGCGAAGGGGTGTACGCCGGGCTGGTGGGGCCGCACTTTGAGACCCCGGCGGAGATCACCATGCTGGCCCGCATGGGCGCCGACTTGGTGGGCATGTCCACCGTGTTGGAGGCCATTGCCCTCCGCCATCTGGGGGCCGAGGTGGCCGGGGTGTCGCTGGTAACCAACGCGGCCGCCGGCATGGGCGGCGCGCTCGACCATCAAGAGGTGCTGGACGCCGGCCAAGCCGCCCAGGGCCGGGTGGCCGATGTGCTGAGCACCGTCATCCAAGTGCTGTGAGCATCCAGGCACCCTCGCCGCAGGAGTGGCTGGCTGCCGACCCCGACCCAGTCACCCGGGCTGAGCTGGAGTCGCTCATCAACTCGGGCGACCAAGAGGGTATAGACGAGCGCTTCGGCGACCGCCTGCGGTTCGGCACCGCGGGCATCCGGGGCCCCATGGGGGCGGGCCCCAACCGCATGAACCGGGTTGTAGTCCGCCAGTTCGCCGCTGCGCTGGCCGAATGGCTCAATTTTCGCGGCGGGGTAGTGATCGCCCACGACGCCCGCCAGAACTCCGACATTTTCGCCGCCGACATCGCCGAGGTTCTGGCCGGGGCTGGCTGCTGGCCCGTGACGCTGCACCCCAACTCACCCACCCCCGTCCTGGCCTTCGCGGTCGCCCAGCTCACGTGCGCGGCGGGTGTAATGGTCACCGCCAGTCACAATCCTGTTGGTGACAACGGTCTCAAGCTGTACCTAGCTGATGGCGCCCAAGTGATCCCACCCCACGATCAGGCCATCGAAGCAGCCATGGCCGCCCAGCCGCTGCCCCCCTGCGACCTGCCCGATCGGGGACCCGACCCAGAGTGGCCGCAGAAGGTCTCCGTTGAAGTGGAATACATGGCAGCCATCTTGGCCAATGTGCCCCGGCTCAACTCCTTCCACCCGCTGGCATACACCCCTCTCCAAGGCGTGGGGCTGCGATATGTGAACTTCGCGCTTGCAGAGCTCGAAAATGGCGAGCCGTTCGTAGTGGAAGACGAGGCCGAGCCCGATCCCTTCTTCCGCAACGTTGTCTCGCCAAACCCCGAGGACCACGACACCCTGGCCAAGGTCATCCGGCGGGCAGAACAGATCGACACCCCGCTGGCGCTGGCCAACGACCCCGACGCCGACCGGCTGGCTGCCGCGGTGTGGGCCTACGAGAACGAGTGGCGCGTATTGACCGGCGACGAGATCGGAGCGCTGCTTTGCGACTGGATTCTGGGGTTGAGGGTCGAGTCAGGCGGCGACGAGCGGGTGGTGGCCAGCAGCATCGTCTCGGGCCGGCTGGTCGGCCGCATCGCCGAGGCCCGGGGCGCTACCCATGTGGAGACACTGACCGGCTTCAAATGGATCGCCCGGGCAGCCGACAGCCTCCAGCCCCGGCCCGGTCACCTGCCCTGGAGGTTCGTGTTCGGTTACGAAGAGGCGTTGGGCTTCGCCTGCAACAACAGGGTGAGGGACAAAGACGGCATCAGCGCAGCGGTCCATTTCACGATGATGTGCAGATGGCTGGCCTACGAGTACGGACGCACTCCAATCGAGCGGTTAGCCGAGTTGATGGACGAGTTCGGCCTCCATCGCACCGATCAGGTCAGCATGAAACTAGACGGTCGCACCGGCTCAGAGGTGATGAGCGCGATCCGGGAGAGGCTGCCCCACCGGTTTGGCAGCGTCGAAATCATGGAGACAACCGACTATCGAGACGGGGTCGGCGGGCTGCACCCGGCCGATGTGCTCCGTTTCGACCTGGCCGGCGGCAGCCGAGTTTCCCTGCGCCCCAGCGGCACGGAGCCCCTTATCAAGGGCTACATCGAGGTTGTCGGCGACATCGCATTCCCCGACCCGCTCCTTGCGTTGAGCGAAGCGACCCGAGAGCTGATACTGAACTTATGAAGCCAACGCGGCGACCTCGGACCGCTGGTCGGAGGTCATAGACCAAGAGGCCGCTGCCACGTTGGAGGCCACCTGAGATGGCTTGGTGGCACCGCATATAACGGTGGCCACCGCCGGGTTGGACACCAGCCAACCGATGGCCAGTTCCAAGATGTTGCGGCCCTGGCTGCTGGCGTAGTCGGTGAGGCGGTCTACCGCGGCCAGGTTGTCCTCGCTCAAGAACATGTCCCGCATCTCGCCCTTCCACATGGAAAGGCGCGTCCCTTCGGGAGGCGTCAGCCCGGAGTACTTGCCGGTGAGCAGTCCGGACTCCAGGGGGAAGTAGGGAACAACCGTCATATCGGTGCGCGAACAGGCGTCGATCACGCCCTCGTCTTCCACGCTCCGGGTCAGCACCGAATAGTGGTTTTGCACGCTGGAGTAGTTGCCCGCCCCGGTTTCCGAGGCGGCGTCAGCCGCTTCGTCGATCTGCTCCGCGCTGAAGTTGGAGCAGCCGATCTCCAACACCTTGCCCTCGTCCACCAACTCCTGAAGCGCGCCCAAGGTCTCAGCCTGAGGCGTGGCTGGGTCGGGCATGTGTAGTTGGTAATGGTCGATGCGGTCGGTGTTCAGCCGGGACAGGCTGGCCTCTGCGGCTTGGCGAATCCAGGCGGGGTCGCCGCCCCGCTGTCCTTCGGGCAACGCGCCGGGGTGGCCGAACTTGGTGCCGATGACCACTTTGTCTCGCCGTCCGCCGAGCGCCGCGCCGAGGAATTCCTCGGATTTCCCACGGCCATACAGGTCGGCGGTGTCGAAGTAGTTGATCCCGGCGTCGATGGCGGCGTCCACCACCGTCTGGGTGGCGTCGGCGTCGATGGTCATGCCGAAGTTGTTGCACCCCAGTCCGATAGCCGAAACCGACAAGTTTCCAATGCTGCGCATCTCCATGCGCTTGGACACTACAAGGGATGGCGATGAGCGGCCTGCTCGTACACGTCGGGGGCGAGTTCGCCCTGGGGGCGTCCGGAGCGGACCGCGGCCACCTCGTCCACGGCCACGGTGGCGCTCCTCAAACAGCAGGCGATTCCGACTGTGGGATAGTCGCCGGTGGCGATCACCACATGGCCATAACGGTCGGCGATCCCAAATGAATCGGCGAAGCTCGGCTCGAACAAGGCCGGAGGCCGGGGACGATCGATCCATAACAGCCCTATCTCCACCGCGTCGAGGCGATAGGCCGATGGAGAGCCGACAGAGGCCAGATGGGCTCGGATGGCGTCGGTCTCGCTCCTCGGCCCTTCGATTCCCGCCAGGCGTCCGCCCTCGATGGTAAAAGTCACCGGCGAGCGGGCGTACCAGCCCATCGGCAGCCAGATGTCGCCAGGGGACATCACCATCGTGCCGTTGGCGGTTCCAGCCGCCGGGGCCGTTCCGATCATTCCCCGGGGCCACTCGGCCACCATGCCGGGGGCGGAGGCCAGCCCGTCGTGCTTCCACCGGCGAGCGCCCTTCAGGCCGATTCGCAGATCGGTGCCTCGGCTGTCGCTCACATGCAGTTCCTGTCCGGCTGCCAGCAGGTCCAAGCCCCGTTTCACCCGCCGGCTCAGGCCCACATGAGGTACCACGCCCCGCAAGTCGCCGGTGGTGGGGGCGACCACCGACAGCATCCGGGCATTGGAGAAGACAAGGGACTCCGCCGTGCCCGAGTAGCCGTTGAGGAGGTTGACGACGATTTCAGGCGTTGTCAGATCGGGGTCCGCTCCGCTCCGATGCAGATCGTCGATAGAGATTGTCCTCGGAATGGCGCCGATCTGCTCGAGCGCATGGACCGATGTGTTCACGAGAGCGTGGTCGGTGGCATCGTCGGCCAACACCGTCGCAGGGCGCCCCGGGGTGGCCCGGCACAACTCCAGTTGGCGGGCCAGCACTTCTACTGCCCGTCGATCTATTGCTTCTGAATTCATTCCTGCACCTATCTACAGTGGGCGAGCACAGCGGTGCAACCGGGGTATCCGTTAATTCTGTCGTTGGTGGAAGTAATTTCTCTTCCATGTCGGCAAAGTTCTGTGCGCGCGTTTCGTGCGGCGAACCTGCTTCGGCGCTTCTGTTGATCAACGCCCGAGAGTTGGCGGCCCATCTGGTGGACCTCGGGGAGGAGACCGGTGTTGTCGGCGTGCCCTTGTGCCGGGGCCATTCCGATGCGGTCATCGTGCCCGTGGGATGGACTCAGACGGATTCACGGTCCCCGGTTGAGGAGGCCGATTTCGAGCCCGAACTGATTCTGATCGACGAAGACCCCTCCGAACCGCCGGGACAAACCGGTGCTCACCGGCTTCCCGAAATGGAAGAGGCCGATGAGGACGACATGGACGAGGCTGCGGTGGGCGAGATCCCCCCGCTGCTCAGCCGGGCATTTCGGGCGGCCGGGCTGGACTGATTCAGCCTGTCGACGCCACGAGCGCAGAAAACGGAGACTGAAGAGGCCGGGAAATTGCACCGGTCACTAGGCTTTGGCCATGACCATTGTCGATATCCACGAGAAGCCCAGTGATCTGCTGCTTCCCGACCCAGATCCCCAGCGCATCCGCTACACGCTGATTTCGGTTGACGACCACCTGGTGGAACCCCCGTGGCTGTTCGAGGGGCGGGTGCCGGCCCGCTTTGCCGATCGGGCACCCAAGGTGGTCGAGCGCGGCGATGGCGGCCAGCATTGGGAGTTTGATGGAGAGGTGTACGCCCAACTCGGCCTGAACGCCCTGGTCGGGCGGGCCGACCGCAATGACTTCACCATGGAGCCGGCCCGCTTTTCCGACATGCGCCGGGGTTCCTGGGACATCAAGGCCCGCATCGGTGACATGGACTTGGGGGGCATCTGGGCGTCGATCTGCTTTCCCAGCCAGATAACCGGGTTCTGCGGCCGGGTTTATTCCGACTGCTCCGATCCCGACTTGGGCTTGGCCGTCACCCGAGCGTTCAACGACTGGATTCATGAGGAGTGGTGGGGCTCATACCCCGAGCGGATCATCCCCATGGGCATCACCTGGCTCAAGGACGCCGACCTGGCCGCCGCGGAGATCCGCCGCAACGCCGAACGGGGTTTCGTGGCCGTCACCTTGCCCGAGATACCCCACAACATCGGCCTGCCGTCCATCCACAGCGAATGGTGGGACCCGGTGTGGCGGGCGTGCGAGGAGACCGACACCGTGATCTGTTTGCATGTGGCATCGTCGGGCCACGTCATGCCCACCGACCCCGGCGGGCCGCCCATAGGCGTGGGGGCCACCATGTTCCAGATGCATGCCTACGCCGCGGCGGCCGACTGGGTGTGGTCGGGCATTCCAGTGCGCTATCCCGACATCAAGGTGGCCATGTCGGAGGGGGGCTGCGGCTGGGTGCCCATCATGTACGACCGGCTCAAGCACCAGATCGAGATCTCCGGCCACGGGCGGTCACTGTGGCCGGGCGGCACCGACATCGGCCCCCACGAGGTGCTGATGCGGAACTTCTACTACTGCACCATCAACGACCCGTCGTCCATCGACGCGGTGATCTCGCTCAACTTGGACCACACCATGGTGGAGACCGACTATCCCCACGCCGACTCCACCTGGCCCGGCTGCCAGGACACCCTGGAGTCGAAGCTGGGCCACCTGAGCGACGACGTGATCCGCAAGCTCACCCACGAGAACGCGGCTCGCCTCTTTCGCCACCCGCTGCCCGACGTCCGACTCCCCTAACCCAGACTCGCCAGCGGCTCGCTGCTCGACGCGACGGGGGAACTGAGGTGAGCCGTTTCGGGCACCCGGTCATCGATGCCGATGGCCATGTTCTGGAGATCACCGCGGCCCAACAGCCCCACCTGGAGCGGGTGCTGGGCGCCGACCTCTATGGGCGGTATCTGTCGGAGGGCCTGCCCATGCGCAACGCGCAGAAGGCCAGAAGCCTCGACGAGCGCCGCCGGACCCGCTCGCCGCAGGGGGCTTGGTGGGGGACCCACACCGCCAACGTGTTGGACCGGGCTACCGCCATGCTCCCCGCCCTGCTCTATGAGCGGTTGCCCGAAGTGGGCATCGACTACACGGTGCTGTACCCCACCAACACCCTCACTAGCTGCGCGGTGGACGACGCCGACTATCGAACCGGCCTGTGCCGGGCGTTCAACGAATTCTCGGCCGATGTCTACAACCCCTATGCCGACCGAATGGCCATGGCCGGGATCATTCCCGCCCACACCCCCGATGAGGCCATCGCCGAACTCGAGCACTGTGCTGCCCTGGGCTTGAAGGTGGTGGTGTTCGCCGAAGGGGTCATGCGCCCCATCGACGACCCCGACCACGAGACCCGGTCGGGCTGGCTGTGGCCCGACCAGCGCCACTGGTTCGACTGCTACGGCTTGGACTCGGCCTATGACTACGACCCGGTGTGGCGCCGCTGCACGGAGCTCGGCTTCGCGGCAACGTTCCACGGCGGGCTGGCCTTTCGCCCCGGCATCCACAATTACGTGTCGAGCTACACCGCCAACCACATCGGCCAGTTCCAGGCCCTCATGTACGAGCTGTGCAAGGCCCTGTTCTTGGGCGGGGTCACCCGGCGAAACCCCGGGCTGCCGTTCGTGTTCTTGGAGTGCGGCGTGTCGTGGGGCACGCAGTTGCTGTGCGACATCATCGAGCATTGGGAGAAGCGAAGCTGGGACGCCATCCAGCGCAACTTCGACCCCGCATTGCTTGATCTAGACGAGCTGGGCGAGTATTTCGAGCGCTACGGCGAGGACTTCCGGGCCATTTTGGGCGACGATCTGGCCTCCTACGCCCACGGAATGCCCATCCACGGGGGCACGCCAGAAGAGCCCGACGAGTGGACAAGGCTGGAAGTGGAATCAGACGAGGAGGTCGCCGAGTCGTTCGCGTCGTCGCTGTACTTCGGCTGTGAGGCCGACGACCGAGGCGTGAATGTGGCCTTCGGTCCGGCCAACCCCTGCGGGGTGAGGCTAAATGCCGTGTTCTCCTCCGATATCGGGCACTGGGACGTGACCGAAATCGGATCGATCATGGACGAAGCCCACGGCCTGGTGGAAGAGGGCCTGATCACTGCGGATGACTTCCGGGCCTTTGTGTTCGAAAATCCGTTTCGGATGTATACGGCTATCAATCCCGAATTCTTTGCCGGTACCGTGATAGCCAGTTATGGCGTTTGAGCTTCCTCCCCTTCCATACAGCCAGAGCGCGCTCGAACCCTACGTGAGCGCCGAGACCATGAGCTACCACTATGGGCGCCACCACGCCGGGTATGTGGCCAACCTGAACCGCCTGACCTCGGGTGCCCAATGGGAGGGTGCCGAGCTGGAAAAGGTGATCCTGGGCGCCGAGGGTTCGATCTTCAACAATGCAGCCCAGATCTGGAACCACACCTTCTACTGGCAGTCGATGAGTCCCGATGGGGGCGGCACCCCATCGGGCCCCGTGCGCGCAGCCATAGACCAGTCATTCGGATCGTTCGACGAGTTCCGACGCCAGTTCGCCGACGCGGCCGTGGGGCTGTTCGGCTCGGGCTGGACTTGGTTGGTGGCCGATGACCGCGGGCTCGACATCATGCAGACGGCCAACGCCGATCTGCCCCTGCTTCACGAACGCAATGCACTGCTGGTGGTGGATGTGTGGGAGCACGCCTACTACCTCGACTATCAGAATGCCCGGGCCGCCTACGTGGAGGCGTTCTTGGACCACCTGATCAACTGGGAGTTCGCGGCTGAGAACCTCGCTGCTGGTTGAGGGGACTAAGCCGAGCACGTCCCACTAGCATCGCCGCTTATGGCGACTGCTGAGGTGACCCAACCCGTTGACTTATTGGACGGGTACATGTACGCCCACGATCCTTATCCGGCCTATGCCTGGCTGCGGGAGAACGACCCGGTTTATTGGGACGCCAAGAACGAAATCTGGGGGATATCCCGCCACGCCGACCTATTGGAGGTGGAGAAGAACACCGACCTCTACAGCTCGGCCTCCGGCAGCCGCCCCAAGATCGAGATGTCGGACTCCATGATCAACATGGACGACCCAGACCACCAGCGCCAGCGGATGCTGGTGGCCCGGGAGTTCACCCCCCGGGCGGTGCGCAGGCAGGAGGACAAGATTCGGGCCGTGGTGACCGAGCTCATTGATCGAGTTGCGACCCGCGGCTGGTGCGATGTGGTGTACGACCTGGCTGCGCCGCTGCCGGCGTACATGATCGGCGAGCGGCTGGGCTACCCCTCAGAGCTGTGGTCCAGGGTGATGCACTGGTCGGAGGCCACCATGCAGGGAGGCGGCGGACCGGCCTACCACACCGTTCAGGGAGAACGGGCCATTGAGGAGTGGGGGATGATCACCTACGAGCTGATCCAGAAGCGCAAGGCCGACCCCCAAGACGACCTCATCTCCATGTGGGCCCACAAGGAGCTGGACGGCAAGCCGCTGAGCGACGAGGACATCATGCACGAAGTGCTCTTGGTGCTCGACGGCGGGGCTGAGACCACCCGCACGGTGATCGGCACCACGAGTCTGGCGCTCATGGAGAATCCCGACCAGCGCCAGATCCTCATCGACGAGCCCGAGGTGGTCGGCGAGACGGCGGTGGAGGAGTTCATCCGCTATGTGTCTCCCATCTTGAACATGCGCCGCACGGTGACAACCACCCACGAGCTGAAGGGCAAGACCCTCAACGAGGGCGATCAGGTGCTGTTGATGTACGCCTCGGCCAATCGCGACCCCGACGCCTTTGAGAATCCCGACGCACTGAATGTGCGCCGCGACGCCCGCCACCACGTGTCTTTCGGCTTCGGCACCCACTTCTGCCTGGGAGCGTCTTTGGCCCGACTGGAGCTGAAGGTCATGTTCGAAGAGATCACACGGCGGCTGCCCGACATGAGGCTGGAGCCCTTCTACGAGCCCAGCTTCCGCCCCGGCGCTTTCACCCGAGGTCTTGAGGGCCTGAATGTGGAGTTCACCGCTAGCGAGCCCGAGGGCGACGGCGCATTGGGCATGTTCCCGATCACGGTGCAGTGATGGCTGCGTCGGCGTCGGTGTCGGCCATCGAGATCCCGCCCATCATCTCGGTGGACGACCACGTCATCGAGCCGCCCCACGTGTGGCAGTCGCGGCTGCCATCCCGCTTCACCGACATCGGCCCCCGTGTGGTGACCGCCCCGTGCGAGATCTCATACACCGGGGGCGTGTTCGCGTGGACCGAGGGCGAAGGTCGGCCCACCTCGTTTTGGTACTACGAGGATCTCCACTATCCGATGGTCCGCACCCACTCTGCGGTGGCCTTCCCCCGCGACGAGCTCCAGATGGTGGGCATCACCTTCGAGGAGATGCAGCCCGGCGCCTGGCAGGTGGAGCCCCGGATATCCGACATGGACATCGGCCACGTGGATGCATCGCTGTGCTTCCCGTCGTTTCCCCGGTTCTGCGGGCAGGCTTTCGCCGAGGCCTCCGATATGGACCTGGCCCTTCTGTGCGTTCAGGCCTACAACGACTGGATGGTGGAGGAGTGGTGCGGTACCTCCGGGGGGCGGCTGATCCCGCTATGCCTCATCCCGCTGTGGGATGTGCATCTGGCCGCGGCCGAGGTCCGACGCAACGCCGAGCGGGGCGTGCGGGCGGTTTGCTTCTCGGAGATCCCGCCCAATCTGGGCCTGCCGTCGATCCACTCCGGCTACTGGGATCCATTCTTCGCCGCATGCGAGGAGACGGGCACTGTGGTGTGCATGCACATCGGGTCGTCCTCCAAGATGGTGTCCACCTCGGCCGACGCCCCCGGCGCGGTGGGCTCCGCGCTGGTCCACTCCAACGCCACCTACTCGCTGGTGGACTTTCTGATGTCGGGGGTGTTCGTGCGTTTCGGCGGCCTCAAGGTGGCCTACTCGGAGGGGCAGATGGGCTGGCTGCCCTACATCTTGGACCGGGTGGACGTGGTGTGGAAGGAGAACGCCGCCTGGGGCGGGGTGGCCGACACGGTGCCCGAGCCGCCGTCCACCTACTTCCGGGACCACGTGTTCGTGTGCTTCTTCGACGACAAGGTGGGGCTGGCCAACATCGACGCCATCGGCCTGGAGACCATCACCACCGAGACCGACTACCCCCATTCCGACTCCACCTGGCCGCACTCCAAAGAGCTGCTGGCCTCGCAGATGGCTCATCTGACCCAGCCCGAGGTGGATGCCATCTGCCGGGACAACGCCATCCGGATGCTGGGCCTAGATCTCCCCACCGCCGCTGAGCTGCGGGGCTGAGCGAGGTTGGCGTCACACCGGTGGCCGCTGTGAGCCCGGAGTTCAGCGAACAAGGTGGCGATTTGCCGCCCGCGGTGAGCCCGAAGTTCGAGGAGCTGGCCGCCGATCTGGGCCGGCGCATCATCGACGCAGGGCTGCGGGGGCTGGTGTTGCGATTCGGCGACGAGACCCGAATAGTCGGGGTGGCCGACCGGATGCCCCCGGCGGCCACGCTCGAAGCGCCATTCGACGAACTGCACGTCGTTTTGCGGGGGAGCCGCACCGCTGATGACCTGCGGGCCCTGCGCTGGATCGGCAACCCCGAGCCCTATATCGGCCTGCTGGCGGCGACCTGAGCGGAGTCCTGCCCGCTCAGCTCTCCCAGCCCCCTGCTGGGATTGTTTATCGCGTTCGCAACAAGCTGTCGTCGGTTGTACAACTCGGTGTGCCACAATTCGGCTGTGGCAGTTATCGGTGTCTTGCGCCGCTTGGAAGTGGAATTCGAGAAGAGGCGCGATGCCATGCTCGTGACCGATGCTGGTCGTTGGGCGCTCCTGGTTCAGCCGGAGGACGGCCGACGTCGCCCAGAGCTTGTGGGCTGTTTTGAGACCGAGCACGAAGCCTGCGCATTTGGCTACAAGAGTCGGGTGGGACGGCATTTCTTGGTCAAATTAATTTCACAGGAAGATCCTGTGGTCTGCATTCCCTGGGCGGTCCCGGCTGATTAGCGGTGACGAGACCGGCTTTGCCCGTATATCAGGAATCATTGGATCAAGAGGCCCAGTTGTCGACGTAGAGATTGGGCTGCTTCCGGGCGAGATAGAGCGGCGCCGATTTGATGGGCGGATGGTGCTCCCACCCGAGAGAACCAAGGGAATCATCGACACAGGCTCCGTCACGACGTGTCTCAGGCTGAGCACTGCTGAACGGCTGTTGCTTGAGCCAGTGCGAGAGGCGATGCTGCAAACCGCTTCGGGAGAACGCCTTAGCTCGGTGTATCCGCTCACGTTGACAGTCGGCTGGCGACAGGATAGGCCACCAGACCCAATTCCGGTCACTGCATACACAGCCGATATCGTTGGAGCTGATGTCCTGATCGGCCTAGATGTCTTGCGTCAGGGCAGATTCACACTTGATGGCACGACACATCGATTCGACTTGTACCTGCCACGAAGCTAGGTGTCGTCCAAGCGTGGAACATGATGCGCCATGTCCACCGGCCCCTCGATGCCGGAGGAGGCCACCCCCCTCGTTGCGCAGAAGTAGGCGGGCCAGGGGCACCCAGTGGTGGGGCATCCGGGCACCGGCGAGCCGCAAAGCAGCACCGGCCCGTGCGCTCGCTCTCACCGCTGAGTCTGACAGCTTGTATGTGCTTTGCGAAGACGCTTAAGTGCTGTTAACGAGGAAACTCATATGCATCTCGCGAGTATCAGAATTTGTCTTTGGTCGAGTTGGGTGCGCCCGATTGGCCCTGAGCCTGAGGCTGCTACCGGAAAGCCGCGGTGCAGGCGGGCCATGGCCGCCATCCCGATTCTTCGTAGAGGGCGTAGGCCATGCGGTGCTGGTCGGCGGGTGTGGCATCACGGGGGTCCACCCCGTTGAGGCGTGGATAGTTGCGCTGGGCTACCCCGTTCCAGGTGTCTTGGTGGAACTGGAATGCGCCCAAATACGGCCCGGCAGAGTTGTAGGCGCGGTAGTTGCCGTTTGACTCGCACTGGCGAAGCTGGTCCCACTGGGCCTGGGTGGTGCCCGCGGGGATCGCGGGTAAGTCGGTTGAATCCCCAGATGTGTCGTCGTCAGGCGGCAGCGACGGGTCGCAGGATGGCCACGGTGCCCACCCCCGCTCTCCGTGGAGGGCGTAGGCCATGCGGTCTTGGTCGGCGGGGGCGGCGTCGCTGGGGTTCACCCCCTCCAGATGGGGATAGTGGCGGCGGGCCAGGTCGTCCCAGCTGGTTTGCCTGAATTCGTAGACACCTAAATTGACTCCGTTGGGGTTGGAGTATTGGTAGTTGCCGTTCGCATTGCACTGCCGGAGTTGCTCCCACTGCTGCTCGGTGGTGCCCGCGGGGATTGCTGCCTTATCGGCTTGTTTGTCGGGAGTTGGAGTAGGAGTGGGGGTGGGCGTTGGTGTCGGGGTGGGCGTTGGTGCAGGCGTTGGGGTGGGGGCGGGCGTGGCAGTCGGGCTTGGGGTGGGTCCTGCTGGTTTGGGGCAGCCGTTGGGAACCAGTTGGGTGTCGATCTCGAACCGGCACCGATAGTCGTTCAGCAGAGCTTCCTGGGCTGTTATCAGGGTCTGTTGTTCGGCGATGAGGGCATGCTGGCGGGCGATCAGCGCATCGCGCGCGTCGGGATTTTGACCACCTGCCGAAGAGCCAACCGCGCCAAGGGCAAGCAAGGCCGCGGCGGCTAGCAGAGCGGGTCGGTGCCAGCGTCCATTTCTGGTCATGATCCTGGTCCTCCTGTGGTCGTGCAAGTATCTGTTGATGCCCGTTGCTGGCCAAGATGACGTTAGCTTCCGACAATGCCGAGCGGGCGCATGGCGTCGTCTCAGTGTGCCCGCGGCGGCGGCTCTGCTGTGGGCAGGACTGGTTTCCTGCGGCGGGGGAAGCCAGTCGACTCTGGAAGTCTCCACACCGGTGCCGGCCGCTTTGCCCACGGTTGCGGCTGAGGTGCCAAGTCCGGCCGCTTCGCCGACGATGCCGCCCGCGACGCCGTTGCCCGCTGAGGTCTCAACCGAACCGCCAGAGCCTCCTAGCCGGCCCGATGTGGCGGTTGTGGCCACGGTTGGCACCGCGGAGATGGTGTTCCACCAAGACGTGACCTGCGAGTTCGGCGACGACGACTACGGCCGGGTGGAGGCCACTGGTGAAACCGGCGCCGAGTTCCTGTTCGTCTTGGACGGAACCGCGTCCCGGATCTTGATAGCCGATGAGCTGTCCGAAGACATCGAGGCCCCGATGACCTATGTGGAGAGCCAAGCCGACGGCACCCTGTACGTGGAAGCCGCCCCACCCGACATGACCATCACCATCTCCTGCCCCTAACCCCGCCAGCGCCTCCCCAGCCGGACCAAGGCGACCCCTCGTGTGACTGGCACAGACTGGCGCTAGCCCCAGTGGTCGTCCTGATACCCCATCATGTCGTCGCCGTGAAGTTGTTTCGTAGCGTTGCCGATGCGAACCCAAAACTCGGAAGGTTGTCCTCCTCCCTCGACAGCCTTGGCGAAGACCGGCTTCGCACATGCTCCATTCTTTTGTCCTGCTGACCAGAGTGAAGGTTCCAGCGGGCTGTGGATTTGAACTCGACAGTCTGAGATTCGCCTGCCTCCAGTAAGTCACCCAGTGTGGAGGTTGAGTGATCGATGCTGTCGTCATTCCAAAGCCGCTCGAAGCCATTTCGAGCCACTCTGGCCATCAGTGCCCGGCGTTTCTCCAAGAAATCGGAATAGTCGAGCTGCTCCCAACCAACAGGCAGTGCATGCCATTCGATTTGCCGTTGGCGCTGATCACGAGTCAGGCGGCTTGCCCTTTTGTTTATTCGAGGGCATCGACGGCGGTTTCCCAGCGGGTGAGGAGGGCAGCGGCGCGTTGGGCGGCGGCTTCGTGGGCGGTGGCCAGGGCGTGGACTTCCTCGGGGCGGTCGTAGATCTCGGGGTCGCTTAGCCGGCGTAGCAGGTCGTCCGCCTCGGCTCGGGCGGCCTCGTAGTCCCGTTCCAGCCGGGCCAATTGTTTTTGCTGCTTGCTGGTGGACTGCCGTTGCTGGGCGTTGGCCCGGCGGCGCTGGCTGCGAGCGTTGCCGGGCCGGGGCTCAGGGCCATTGTCGGCGGGGCTCGCCGCGGCGAGTGCAGGCAGCTCCGGCGGTGAC
The DNA here is from genome assembly GCF_965208475.1 of Candidatus Poriferisocius sp. GTDB lineage: Bacteria > Actinomycetota > Acidimicrobiia > Acidimicrobiales > Bin134 > Poriferisocius. The sequence goes on from NZ_OZ242338.1 coordinate 3,793,420, forward strand.
GGGGTGAGCACCGCCTCGTCCACGCCGTGGTGCCAAACCGCCCGGCCATTGCGGACCTCGATCAGGGCGTCGGCCACCGACCGGATGAGGTGGCGGTCGTGGGTTACCAGCAGCACGGTTCCGGGATAGGCGGACAGGGCGTCTTCGAGCACGTCGCAGCTTGGCAAGTCGAGGTGGTTGGTGGGCTCGTCGAGCACGATGAGGTTGACCGGCTCGATCATGGTGCGGGCCAGTGCCAGGCGAGTGCGCTCACCCCCCGATAGTTCCGATACCCGCCGGTCGGCGGCGTCGCCCGGGAAGCCAAATGCCCCGAGCACGGTCCGCAGGTTCCGCCGTCCGGGGTCGATCCCGGCTGCGAACACCTCGATGGCCCGCTTCGACCCGTCCAGTTCGTCGGCCTGATGCTGGTGGAACGCGGCCACTTTGACGTTGGCGCCGAGCCGGGACAGACCTTGGTCGGGTTCCAGATCGCCGAGTATCAGCCGTAACAGCGTGGTCTTGCCCGCGCCGTTCGGCCCGACCAGGGCGACGGTCTGGCCCCGCTCCACCGCCAAGGTCGCCCCCGAGACCACCGGTTGGGCGTCAAGGCTGTAGCCGACGGTCGCGTCGGTCAACTCGGCCACCACCCGGCTCGACCGGGGTGGCTCTGGGAAGGCGAAGCGGGCGGCCAGGTCGGCCCGGCTGGGAGCGGCGATGCGGTTCAGCTTTTCCAGGGTCTTCACCCTGCTCTGCACCTGCCGGGCCTTGGTGGCCTTGTAGCGGAACCGCTCGACGAACCGCTCCACCCGGGCCACCTCCCGAGCTTGGCGGGCCGCGGCGGCCTCGATGCGGGCCAGGCGCTCCTCGCGAGCCACCACGAACTCGGCGAACCCGCCCGCATAGGTGAGGGTGGTTCCCTCGGCCAGCTCCACCACCCGATTGGCCACCGCGTCGATGAAGTCCCGGTCGTGGCTCACGAACAGCAGCGCGCCAGGCCAGGTGGCCAGCCGCTGCTCCAGCCAGGCGGTCGAGTCCACATCGAGGTGGTTGGTGGGCTCGTCGAGGATCAGCACATCGGGTTGGGACACCATCAGTCGAGCCAGAGCCACCCGCATCCTCCAGCCCCCCGACATCTCTCGCACGGGCCGGTGGGAGTCGGCTGGCGAGAAGCCCAGACCGGCCAGCACCTTGGCGGCCTCAGCCTCCAAGGCGTAGCCGCCGAGCTGCTCGAAGTTGGCTTGCGTCTCCCCGAACTCGGCCAGCACGGCATCGTGGTCTTCGTCGAGGCCGCCCAGCCGCTTCTCAAGGTCGGCCAGTTGCTCGCCCAATCGGGCCAGAGCCCCGGCCCCGGATATGACCTGCTCGATGACGGTGCCGTCGGGCGAGTCGCCCAGCTCTTGGGGCAGATAGCCGATCTCCGCGCCCTTCGGCCGCACGACCACGCCCTGATCGGGGTCGTCCATGCCGATCAGCAACTCCAGCAGGGTGGTCTTGCCCGTTCCGTTGCCGCCCACCAGCGCCACCCGGAGCCCGGGGGAGAGCTGCACGGAGGCATCGGCGAACAACCGCCGCTGGCCGTAGGACTTGGCCAGACCCGATGCGGTGAGTGCGGTCAATTCAGGCTTCCTAGGCGGCTCAGAACCGCCAAGGCCGGGCGCATCGGGTCGTGTCCGGGTGTCGGGTGTGCAGGCATGGGGGGAGGGTGAATCTGTCTAGGGGGTGCAGACGGACCACTAGGCAGCTTGGCGGGGGTCGGTGTGGCCCAAGATGTTGACGTGGCGGAGTTCGCGCACCTGGTCGGGAGGGAAGGCTTCGCGCTGGTGCATGGTCTGGGTGTTGAGCCAGAAAACGGACTCGCCGACTTTCCAGTGATGCTCGTAGATGTAGCGGTCTTGGGTGCAGTGGGCGAACAGCTCGGCCAATAGCTCAGCGCCCTCATCGGGGCTGTGACCCTCCACGTCGGCGGCGAAGTCGGGGCCGGTGTTGGGCCATACGCTGCGGCGGCCGGAGCGGGGATTGGTCTGCACCAGCGATATGCAGGTCCGGTCGGCCAGCAGCGCTTCGCCGTCGGTTGCCTTGAAGTACGCGCCGAAGTCCAGCCCATCGCGCAGCCGGTAGACCACACCCACATCGTCGATGCGGGCTTTGATGTCGTCGCCGAGGTCTTGGTAGGCGGCTACCAGGTTCAGCCACTTGGTGGCCCCGCCTGACGACGGCAGGGCTACCGCGTCCAAGTACAGGAACTCTATGAGCGGCGGGTTGAAGCTGAGGTCGGAGTGGTAGGTGACCACATCGGTGCCCCCGGTCCCGACCACCCCGTCGACATCCACGTTGGACACTCGGTTGATGCCGGGGAAGCCGGGCAGGCGGGACTTGTCGGCCAGCGTGGGGCGCAGCGGGCCGAACGACTCGCAGAAGTTGGTGACCTGGGCGGGGGTGGGTGGTTCGGAGTTGCGGAACACCAGCAGCAGGTACTCGTCCACCGCGGCCCGCAGTTGGGCAGTGGTCTCCGGGTTGGGGGGAGCAGTGAAATCGAATCCGCCCACTTCGGCGCCCAGCGGGGCACCCAGCGGGGTGATCTGAAGGCTCATCGGGGACTGTCTATCAGTTTGGTCCGCTCAACTTGAGGGTAGCCCTCCACCCAGGTGGACGGGTCGTCCCAGCGGCCCAGCGGGGGCGGGTGCTCATCGGGGTCGAGCTTGTCGTAGGGGCCGAGGCTGAAGAACAGGTACTCGCAACCGTCGGGTCCTGATCGCTCTGGCCCGTAGGCGAATCCGCCCCGTACCCAGCGCAGGTCGCCCTCCTGGTACGGTTCCTCGCCCTCCACGATGAACTCGCCCTTGGTCACCAGGTACACCGTGTCGGATAGGTGCCAGTGGGCTGTGGCGTTACGGCCCGCCCACGACTTCACGTGCATGACCCGATTGCCCGAGGCCGGATCAACCAGCCAGCGTACGAACGGTCCCGGCGCCCGGTCGGGCTCGTCGGGGTCGGTGAAATCTTCCCATTCGAGGTCGGCAATGCGGATCGGCCGCCGCTCGCCGATGGGATTGTCGCTCACATACCCAACGTTAGTGTTCGGCTTCATTCGGCTCTGTGGCGGAGGAAATGAACTGGAGGACCCGGCTGGGAGGGAGGTACTGCTCGGTGATTTTGGCGCCCCAAGGGGCGAGGGCGTCTTCGATGGCGTTGCACACCGCGGCGGGGGAACCGATGGCGCCGCCCTCGCCCACGCCCCGCCAAGGAACGTCCCCTTGAGAGGGCCCCTCGAGGTGCTCAATGTCGATGCGGGGTATCTCGGCCGCAGTGGGCAGCAGGTAGTCCATGAACGTGGACGTGGTGCACTGCCCGCTGTCGTCGTAGACGATCTTCTCCAACAGCACGCTGCCGATCCCCTGGGCCACCCCGCCCCGGATCTGGCCCTCCACCACCGCGGGGTTGATCATCTCTCCGCAGTCCTCCACCACCAGATAGCGGGGCACGGTCACCAGCCCTGTGCCGGGGTCGAGTTCCACCCAGCACACATGGGTCGACTGGGTCCACCCGCCTGCTGGGGTCTCGAAGTCGAACGAGGCGTCGAAACCGTCCCCCAGGGCCTGATCGAGGGTGAACGGGGCCATGTAGGACAGCCGGGCCACTTCGGCCACCGTCTTGCACTGGTCGGGCGAACCCCGCACGGCTACCACCCCGTCGATGATGTCCAAATCGTCGGGATTGGCCTCCAACAAGGTGGCCACTACCGCCAGAAGCTTGTGGCGCACGATGCGGGCCGCCCCTTGGGCCGCACCGGCTCCCAGCGTGGCCGCCCGGCTCCCGCCGGTGCCCACCATGTTGAACGGCACCTGGTCGGTGTCGCCGGAAACCACCCGCACATCGTCGAAGCCCACCCCCAACTCGTCGGCCACCACTTGGGCCAATGTGGTCTCGTGGCTCTGGCCGTGGGGCTGCTGGCTGGTGAACACCGTTACCGAGCCGTCGGGCTCCAGCTTCACCCGCGCCCTTTGCATCGAGCGCTGTTCGTAGGTGAATCCCAGAGCCTGCCCGTAGTCGGTGGGGCCGGGGCCAGGCTCCAAGTAGGTGCAAAGGCCGATGCCCAGATGCCGCCCCTCGGCTCGGGCCTCAGCCTGGGCGGTTCGAAAGCCCTGGTAATCGGCCAGTTCCACCGCCCGGTCGAGGGTCTGGTTGATGGTCATGAAATCCAGGGTGGGGCCGGTGAGCATGGCGCCGGGGAAATGGTCGTTGCCCATGTAGTTGCGGCGGCGCACGTCCAGCGGGTCGAGGCCGAGTCGGCGGGCGATCAGGTCCATGAGCCGCTCCCGCACCCAGCACTCGATCTCCCACGGCCCCCGATAGGCCACGAAGGAGGCCTTGGTGGTGGCCACCACCGATCCCCGGAACTGGTAGTGGCGCACCCGCAGCGTGCCGGGCAGAAGAACCTTGATGATGTTGGCGAACAGCGACAGCGGGAGATTCAAGAACGGGTAGGCCCCGTGGTCCATCACCAGATCGGCCCGCAGACCGATAACCACCCCGTTCTCGTCGAGCGCGGCCTTCACGCTCACTTGCTCCTCGCGGGCGTGGCCCCCGGCCACCAGGTTCTCGGCCCGGTCCTCCACCCAGCGCACCGGCCGGCCCAGCAGCCGGGCCGCGGCGCACACCGCCACGTCCTCCCGTGTGGGGTTGGACTTCAGCCCGAACGACCCCCCGATGCTGTCGCAGGTCACCCGAATTCGGGCGGCGGGCAGTCCCAGAATGGCGGCCAAATGCACCCGCAGCGCGTGGGGGTTCTGGTGGGACACCTCGTAGTGAAGGCTGCCGGTGGACGTGTCGTATTCGGCCACCCCGCCCCGGGTCTCCAAAGGAGCACAGGTGTGTCGGTGCTGGGTCAGCGTCTCGGAGATGACATGGGCGGCGGAAGCGAAGGCCTCGTCGGGGTTGCCCCACACCTCCTCTCCCGACCACAGCACGTTGTCGGGGGCCTCATCCCACACGGCGGCGGCGTCATCGCCCATCGCGGCGGCACTAGTCACCGGGGGCAGCGGCTCGATGTCGACCTCCACCGCATCGGCGCCGTCCTCGGCGGCGGCCCGGTTGGTGGCAATCACCACGGCAATCGGATCGCCGGCGAAGCGAACCCGGTCGTCGGCCAGGGGGAGATGGGCGGGCACGATCAGCGGACCAACCGCCCCCCAGCCCATGGGAGAGCAGCATTGGGCGAGCTCCTCGGCGGTCAGCACCGCCACTACGCCATCGGTAGCCCTGGCATTGCCGGCCTCGACCTCTATCAGCCGCCCGTGGGCCACCGGGCTGCGCACGAACGCAGCCTCCAGTGGGCCGGGCCTATCGATGTCGTCCACAAATCGCCCCGCACCGGCCAAAAGGCGCGGATCCTCCCGCCGGGGAACGCTGGCGCCGGTGAACCTCATGGTCGCTGAGCGTATTAGCTTTCCCTCGTGCTGAGTCGCAAGCTCGTCGCTGAAGCCGTCGGCACGTCGCTGCTGCTGGTTGGCGTGGTGGGGTCGGGGATTATGGCCGAGATGCTGTCGCCCACCGATGAGGGATTGCAGCTGTTCCAGAACGCGGCGGCCACTGCCGCGGTCCTGTTCGCCATCATCTTGATGTTCGGCCCGGTGTCAGGGGCCCATTTCAATCCGGCGGTGACGCTGGCCGACTGGGCGCTGGGGGGCTTTCCCCGCCGCCACATCGCGCCCTACATCGCCGCCCAGGTTGCCGGCGCGGTGGCCGGTACGGTGCTGGCCAACCTGATGTTCGACCTGGATGCAGTGGACTGGTCGACTAAGGACCGCTCGGCTGGTCACCTATGGCTGGGCGAGGTGATTGCCACCGCCGGACTGGTTGCTTTGATCTTCGCACTGGTGCGCACCGACCGCATCCGGTTTGTGGCTGGCGCGGTGGCCGCCTACATCGGTGGGGCCTACTACTTCACCTCGTCCACCAGCTTCGCCAACCCGGCGGTGACCGCCGGGCGCATGTTCTCCGACACGTTCGCGGGCATCGAGCCGTCGTCGGCGCCCATGTTCATCGTGATGCAGATCGTCGGTCTGGTGGTTGCGGTGGTATTGATCCGCTTCGTGTACCCCCGAACAAACCAGCAGGACAGCCCGTCTCCTAATCTCAGCTCGTGGAGATAGTGCTAGGCGACCCGGTGCTGGCCGTGGACATCGGTGGTACCAAGGTAGCCGTCGGTGTGGTCGCCCCTGGAGGGCGAGTGCTCCACGAGCGGCGAGGACCGTCTCAGGCCCAGGATGAAGAAGCGCTGTTCTCCCTGATCGTGGAGTTGGCCCGGGAGGTTCTCGAAGAACACGGCCAGCCGGTGAGCGTCTGCGGCGTGGGCAGCGGAGGGCCGTCGCGAGGCAACCATCGGCTGCTTTCTCCCCTCAATATTGCCGTGTGGCGGGATTTCCCCCTGCGAGACCGGTTGGCAGAGGCGCTCGGGATGCCGGTTGCGGTGGACAACGACGCCAAAGCCCTGGCCCTGGCCGAAGGGTGGGTAGGAGGGGCTGTCGGGGAGGACAACTACCTGGCCATGGTGGTGTCCACCGGGATCGGGGGCGGCATCGTGCTGAACGGACGGCTGTTGGACGGGGCCGACGGCAATGCCGGGCACATCGGCCATATCTTCGTGGCTGAAGGCGGACGGGCCGATGCCGCCGGGGCAGTGGGCCTGCTTGAGGGCCAGGCCTCGGGCACCGCCATCGCTGATCTGTTGGACGGCGGGGCCCCAGCAGGTGCGCCGGATGAGATGCGCCGCCGGGTCGGCACCTTGGTGGGCCGAGGAGTGGGCTCGGTGGCCAACCTGCTCGACCTGCGCTTGGCCGTGGTTGGCGGATCGGTGGCACTGGGCTACGGCGACGACTTCTTCGATGCGGCCCAAGCCGAGATCGACCGCATTTGCCGCCTGGTCCACTCCCAGGGAGCCCGCATCATCCCCAGCCCCTTGGGCGCCGACGGGGGCCTCATCGGCGCGGCCGCGGTTGCGGCCCGCGGTCTGAGCTGAGGCAGCTGCAACGAATCAAGTCTAGATATCACTAAATCCGTGATATCGTGAATTCGTGAGAAATGTGACAGTCAGCCTTGATGATGAGACCGCCCGGTGGGCGCGCATCGAAGCAGCTCGACGTGACACAAGCCTGTCGCGGTACGTGGGCGACCTCTTGCGCGAGCAGATGACCGAGCCTGAGGCTTACGAGCGGGCCCAGCAGTCGTATCTCAGCCGTGGTCCTGTGACATTGAGGGTGCCCGGCCAGCAGTATCCCACCCGTGATGAGGTGCATCAGAGGTGATGGTGCCCTGATGTCGGTTTTCGTCGACACCAACGTGCTGGTCTACGCCCGTGACGCTTCTGAACCCGACAAGCAGCAGAGAGCCCAGGCATGGATGGCCGAGCTTTGGGAAGCGAGGACTGGCCGCACGAGCGTGCAGGTCCTCAACGAGTTCTATGTGACGGTGACCCGCAAGCTGAGTCCGGCCATGCCCGTCGCCGAGGCGCGGGCGGATGTCTTGGATCTTGGGGAATGGGACCCGGTTGTCCTCACCGATGCATTGCTGGGTAGGGCATGGGCGATTGAGGACCGATACGGATTGTCCTATTGGGATTCGCTGATAGTTGCGGCTGCCCAGGTTGAAGGCTGCCGGCATCTGCTCACCGAAGACCTCCAGGATGGTTTGCGACTCGACGGCGTGACAGTGGTGAACCCGTTTGAGCACCACTTCGGCGACCTGATCTGAAGTCGCCCCCTGTCAAGCCCGATCGGCTAGTCGCTGAAGGTCTGGATGCGGAGGTGGCGGGCCATGGCTGAGCCTGCGGGGCCGAGGAGCATCTGAGCCCGCAGATTCCGCTTGTGGAATATCTCCACCAAGTCCTCGTCGTAGCGGGAGGTGTCGTCATTGGCCAGCACGAACCGCTCGAGTTCGGCCTCGCCTTCCAGCCATGACGCCGGGCGATGGCCCAGCAGCTCGTGGAGGTCGTCCAAGTCGGTGTTGGATACGGCGTCGCCAATCTCGTCGATACGGGAGGCATGGCGGGCCATGCGGAACATGGTGCGCAGCTTGTAGCGCAGGTACTCGTCTTCGATCTGCAATGTGCGCAGGTTGCGCACCAGGTGGTTGAGCACCACCTCGGCTCGGGACTCCCGGGGTTCGGGTATCTCCACGGTGGGCAGCTCCACATCGAGGATCTCGGCTAGGGCCTCGGTGGCGAACAGGTTGGTCTCGCAGCACCACTGGAGGTTGGTCATCAGGTCGGAGTCGGGGGCCGGTTCCCGCAGCGCCGCGCTGAAGGGGAGCTGGTTGGAGAGGGTGAACATGAAGTGATGGCGCTGGATGGCGTCCAAATCCACCGGCTCGCCGACCAGCTCGCCGTAGCGGTCGTACAGCTTGGCGAAGTTGCCGAATCCCAGCACCGTGTCGCGCTGGCGCCACGCGGCCAGGTCCATCATCGGGTCGCCGATGTGGCCGATCTCCACGTCCAAGACGGCCACCACCCGGCCGTCTTGGTGGTGGAACTGCCCGGTGTCCCACACGATGGCCGACTCCCGGCCTCGGGAGAACGGGGGATTGCGCCGCAGCCAGCCCAAGCAGAACTCCAGGAACGGGTCGGGCAGCGTCTTCACACTGCGGTACAAGGCCTTGTACCGCCGTAGACCCAGCAGACCCGACTCCTCGGGTCGTTCTGCTCGCATGATTCCCGCTTCGACGAACGGTCCGATGTCCAGGGCGTGCATCCGGGCCAGGATGTGCAGGTAGTCGTCCACCACCGCGTCCCGCTCGGCATCGGTGCAGTTCTCGAAGTGGTTCTCGCCCGGCACCCGGTCCATGACGTACGCGGTGGGGTCGTCGATCCAGCCGTGTACCTGAGCCACGGGAATACCGTGTTCGCCGAGCACCCTTTGCAGCCGCATCTCATGGTCGAGCGGGAAAACCAGGGGCATGTCGGTGCGGTCGCCCCGGACGCACAGCTCGAGCCGTTCCCCGCCGCGCTCCACATCGGCGAACCACACCGGCCGCCAGCGGGCCTGTCGGGCGATGTCGGTGACCGTGCCCCCCAGATTGTCCTCAAGCCAGGCCACCACCTTCTCGGTGGCACTGTCTTGGATGGTTGCTGTCTCAATCTCGGTCATGGCCTGCCTTTGTGTCGTCAGTGACCTTATAGAACTCTGACCCAGCGGTCAGCCCGCCCACAGGCAGTTGATGGGGCGGAGATGGAGGCGGTCGCCTGCTGAGAGGGTGTAGGGGCCGGTGTGCAAAAGGATGCCCGCTCGGAAAGCCCCAGGAGTGGTTGCGTCTAGCTTGTCCCGCAACCAGCGGAGGTGGTCGGTGTGCTGGCGGGATGGGGAGGAGGTGGCCTTGATCTCCACGGCAACCACATCGCCGTTGCGGGCTTCGATGACCAGGTCTATCTCGCGGCCCCGGTAGTTGCGGTCTTGGTGGTTGCGCCAGTGGTATAGGACGCGCTTGCGGGACGAGGCCGCAAGCTGGCGGGCGATCTCGTTGACGGCGAACGTCTCCAACAGTGCCCCCGATGCCGGGGCGGTGGGCGAAGCCAGCGCCCCGGCATCGACTTCTAGCAGGCTGGCAGCCAGCCCGGCGTCGGTAAGGTGGACCTTGGGTCGCGAGGTCGTGCGAGACGAGAGATTTCGGGACCAAGCCGGCAGTTCGTGAAGCAAGAAGACGGTTTGGAGCCATTCGAGGTATGAGGCGATCACTGATCGGTCTACTCCCAGTTCTTTGGCGGCGCCGGTCTGGTTGATCTCGCTGCTGGTGAAGGCAGCTGCCCAGCGCAACAAGCGGGGCAGCGAGGCGGCTCTGCGGACATCGGCGAGTGCGATGATGTCGCGTTGGACGACCGTTTCGACGTAGTCGTCAAACCAGCCCTGCCTTTGATTCGGGTCCAAGCCCACAACCTCGGGGTAACCCCCTCGACAGGCGCGGGCGAAGTAGTCCTCCCGGCTGAGGTCGGATGCCGGGGCCGGCCTGGGGTCGCCCTCGAACCAGTTGTCGATCTCGGTGGGGGCAATCCCGGCCAGTTCGGCTTGGGATAGCGGCCATAGCCTGAATATCCGGACTCGTCCCGCGAGCGACTCGCTGATGCCGGGCACGGTGAGGAAGTTGGTGGACCCGGTGAGGATGAACCGGCCTGGAGTCCGGTCCTCGTCCACTAGCCGTTTCACTGCGACGATGACCCGATTTCCGCCGAGTTGGACCTCGTCTATGGCCAGCGGATAGCTCTGGCTGGACAAGAAGGCCACCGGGTCGAGCAGCACGCCCTCGCGCTGCTCATCGTCGTCGAGCGACACATATGTGCCGCCGCGGGTCTCGGCAATTTCCCGAGCCAGCGTTGTCTTGCCGGTCTGCCGTGCCCCGTGGATCATCACCACCCGCGACCACTCCAACGCCGCTTCGATCTCAGGTCGAACATGCCGGGCGATGAGTTCCATGCCCCGAATCCTAGCTCAAATCATCAATTCCGCAGGTCTCTATTTAGCAAATTCGCAGCTTACTAATCGACAAACTCGCAGCAGAGAACGGCTATTCCCTTGCCAACTTGAGTCGGTTGGAGATGTTATTTCGCTGGATAGCGGAAGAGCCGCCGATGATGGGCATGACCAGCACGTCGCGCACGTAGCGCTCCATGTCGAAGTCTTCCACGTAGCCGTAGGCCCCCATCACCTGCTGCATCGACAAAACGATGTCTTTGGCGGTGTCGCACACGAACAGCTTGGCCATCGAGGTTTCTACCGACGCCGCCGTTCCTTCGTCCAGCAGGCTGGCGGAGTGGTAGGTCATCAGACGGGCGGCCAGCAGGCGAGTGCGGGCCTCGGAGAGCATGTGGCGTATCGACTGGTGGCTGCTGATCGGCTTGTTGAACTGGACCCGCTCTTGGGCGTAGTTCCAGGCGTCTTCGACTGCCCCGGTGGCGATGCCCAGAGCCATGGCGGCCACCTCGATCTTCTCCACGTCTAGGCCGGGGCCGGCCAGCTTGGCCCATCCCTGGTTCCATCCCTCGTCGCCGCCCACGATGTTGTCGGCGGGCACCTCCACATCGCTGAAGGTGACATCGGTGGTCATCGATCCTTTGAGGCCCATGGCGTGCTGGGGCTCGATGGTCACTCCCGGCGATGAGGGCGGAATCAGCACAAACGACAGGTTGTGGTAGCGCTCCCCGCCGGGGTTGCTGTTGACTAGGGCGTAGATGTAGTCGGTGTAGGTGGTGCCGGAGCAGAACCGCTTGGCCCCGTTGATCCGCACCACATCGCCGTCGCGGACCGCGGTGGTGGTGACGCTGGCCAGATCGGAGCCCACATCGGGCTCGGTCAGCCCGTAGGAGAACAGCATCTCGCCCCGGGCCACCTGAGGCAGCCACTCTTGGCGTTGTGCCTCGCTGGCCGTCTCCACCAGGTTCATCCCCGCGTAGCAGGCGCCGTAGATGTAGCCGCTGCCCACCGCGGTGCTGCGGCGGCACAGTTCCTCGATCACGATCATGGTGGCGGTGATGTCCCGTCCCGACCCGCCGTACTGCTCGGGGATGGTGATGCCGAACAGCCCAAGATCGGCCAGCTTGTACAGCACACCCCGGTCGAACTCGTTCTCGCGGTCCCATTGGCGGACCAGCTCCCGGGGCATCTCGGCCTCGACGAAGCGCCGAATGGTCTTCCGCAACAGGGCGTGGTGCTCGGCCTCGGTGGGGTAGTCCACGGCTGTCCTTAGCGGCCGATGAATTCGGGGGGTTCTTTGGCCATAAAGGCTTCTAAGGCGATCACGAAGTCTTCGGTCATCATGGTGAGGCCCTCGGTGGACGCAGCCCGGTCTACCACTGCATTGGCCACTTGGCGCAGCCCGGCGTTGATGGACGCCTTGGTGAACTTGATGGCCATGCGGGCGCCGTCGCGCATCCGCTCGGCCATGGCCTGCACGGTGTCGTCGATGTCGTCGCCGGGAACGCACTCGGTGATGAGGCCGATCTCAGCCGCCTTTGGGGCCTTGATCAGATCGCCGGTCAGCAAGTAGCGCCGGGCCCGGGCATAGCCCACCAACTGTGGCCACAGCAGAGCACCCCCGTCGCCAGCCACAAGTCCCACTGACACATGCGGGTCGCCGAAAACGGACCGCTCCGAGGCGTACACGAAGTCGCAGTACAGCGCCAGCGAGCAGCCCAGTCCCACCGCCGGGCCGTCCACTTTGGCCAAGATGGGCTTTTCCAGGGTGAGCGCCGTTTCGGTGATGCGCCGGTCGGCCCGGATGACCCGCTCAACCTCGGCCACATTTCCGGCCATGCTGCGCAGCCAGGGAATGTCGCCGCCGGCGCAGAACGACCCGCCCGCGCCGGTGAGGATGGCAACGTCGGTGTCGGGGTCTTGGTCCAGGTCGGTGAATACCCTGGTGAGGTCGTCGTGGAGGACCGAATTGATGGCGTTTCGGGCCTCGGGCCGGTTGAGCGCCACCGTGGTTATGCGATCGACGGTGGATACTTCCAGTGCGCCGTAGTCGTCGGGGTTCATGGGTTACCTCCAGTGGCCATTGGTGATCCCGAATTTTTCCGCTCCAAGATGCATCAGCGCAGCAATAGTGCCAGACTTCGCTAGAAGTCGACGTTTTCAAGGAGGAGAGGCGAATGGCGACCTGCCAGCCGGCAATTTTCAACGATATGGGCAAGTACCAGTGGTACGTCCACCTCAGCCGTGGCGACGGCGCTGACTTGGGTGCTATCAAGTCGGCGATCTCCGATTGCCGCAGCAACTGCGATGCTCTGGGGATCAACCTGGTAATCGGGCTCGGCCCCACCCTGTTGGCCGACCTGACCGATGACGTTCCCGACGACTTCCAGCCGTACCACACGGTGGAGTCCATCGACGGCAGCGGCCGCGAGGCCAAGGGCACCCAGGAAGAACTGCTGTTGTGGATGACCCACGACGAGAAAGACCTGGTGTGGAAGGCCCAATGGGACGCCCGCATGGCCCTGATCGCCGGGGGTATGAGCGTGGCCCGGGAGACCCCCACTTTCATCTACGGCGAGAGCCTGGACATGACCGGTTTCATCGACGGCACCGGCAACCCCGAAGACGAGGATCAGCCCGCCGTGGCCATCAGGCCCGACGGCGAGGCCGGAGCGGGCGGCAGCTTCATCATCGCCCAGCGCTGGGTGCACGACCTGGTGGCCTGGGAGAAGCAGGATGTGCCCACCCAAGAGGTGAACTTCGGTCGGACCAAGGCCGATTCCACCCGCCTGGACGAGCAGGCGCCCCACTCGCACCTCTCCCACGTGGAGTTGCGCGAGGGCGAGACCGCCGATGCGTCGAAGCCCAAGCGAGATGAGATCGCCCGCCGGTCCACCCCGTACGCCTTCCACGATGGCACCGTGGGCCTGTACTTCATGGCCTTCTGCAAGACCCAGGCCCCGTTCCGGGAGCGCATGGATGCGATGTATGGCCGCAACGGCCAGGTGCGCGACATGCTCACCGACTTCTCGAACCCGGCCTCGGGCAGCTACTACTTCGCTCCCTCCGTGGAGTGCCTCGACGCCAGCCTGGCCTAGCAGGGGTCAACCACAATGATTGTGGTTGATGCCATGAACGTGATTGGGTGTCGTCCCGACGGCTGGTGGGCTGACCGGGACGGTGCGCTGATCCGGCTGGTCGAAGACATCGGCGATGCTGGGGTGCCGGCTCTGGTTGTCGCTGACGGTCGTCCGGTACCCAGCCTGCCCGCCGGGCACCACGGTCCGGTCGAACTGGCCTATGCCTCCCGCCGGGGCCCCAACGCCGCCGACGACCGCATCGCCCAAGAAGTGGCGGACATGGCCGACCCATCGTCGGCCACCGTGGTCACCTCCGACCGCGACCTGGCCCGCCGGGTCCGCCGCCACGGCGCAGTGGTAGTGGGCGCCCGAGCCTTTCGCGACCGCCTGGATCGCCGGCTGGGGTAGGTATTTCACCGTTATCTGGCCAAAGTGTCGCACCAAGTGTTACACTTTGGCCGGTGCCGACAACCCGTCCCCGTCATCCGGTAACGGAAACCGATGAGATTGCCGAGATCCTCGATGAAGCATCGCGAAGGTGGAGTGACGTTCCCCGGTCAATGCTCATTCGCCTGGTCATGATGGACTGGGCGCAGGGAGGACAATCACCATCGGCACGCGCTCGTGCTCGTGAGGGTCTCGTCGGCTCTTTGCCCGCTTCCTCAGACCACTATGACCGTGACGAGGATTGGCCCGCGTGATTGTGGCTGATGCCAGCTGGATTGTTGCCCTACGTGATCCCAAAGACGACCATCACCGCGAAGCAGTGGCCATTAACGGTGAAATCGCTGGAGAGGTGGCGCTCCTCCACCCAATCACCTTGGCCGAAAGCCTGGTTGCCTCGGCCAAACTCGGCGTGCTCGACGAGGCAGCCTCAAGGCTTCGCGCCGCGTTTGACGTGGTTGATGTCGACCTCGACGCGCCGATCCGCTGGGCCTTGTTGCGGGCAGAGACCGGTCTAAGGCTGCCTGACGCCATAGTGCTCGACACCGCTCTTCGCCATCGGGCAAGGGCAATAGCCACATTCGACGAGCGCCTAGCCGCCCGAACAGTCGACCGCGGCTTCGAAGTCCTCGGCTCCCAAATCGCCTAATCCCGCAACGAATACGACCTGACCCACCAAGCCCGCCGCAACGTCGCCGCATTCGTCGGTGCCCGGTTGGATCGCCGTTTGGGGTGAACCAACTCATTGACATCCCGTGCGGGGGGTTTCGGCTGAGGGGTAGGGTGGCGGGAACATCTGAAGTCCAGGGGAGGAGGGCTGGTGTATCCGTCACGGTTTGACCTTGTCGTGGCCCAGTCTGTCGGCGAGGCAGTGGAGGCCAAGGCCAATGCGGGGGAGGGGGGCCGGTTCTTGGCCGGGGGCCAGAGCCTGATCCCCATGATGAAGATGCGGGTGGCGTTTCCCGACACGCTGATTGACATCAACCGCATCGCTGGGCTGGACGCCATTGAGCGGGCCAACGGGCATCTCCGGGTGGGGGCGCTGGTACGCCACGCCGATGTGGTGGCCTCTGACGCCACGTTCGGGGCCATTTCCGCCGCTGCCCCATGGGTGGCCGATCCTCTGGTGCGCAACCGGGGGACCATGTGCGGGTCGGTGGCCCACTGCGATCCGGAGGGCGATTGGAACTCGGTGCTGTTGGCCACCGGGGCCGACGTGGTGGCCCAGGGGCCCAGCGGCGAGCGGTCTATTTCCATTGCCGACTTCATCGACGGGGCGTTCACCTCCACGCTGGGCGAAGACGAACTGGTGGTCGGGCTCCGCATTCCCGTTCCATCGGGCCGCTCGGGCGGGGCCTACCTGAAGCTGGAGCGCAAGATCGGCGACTACGCCACCGTGGCGGTGGCCTCGCACTTGGAGTTGGATGACGCCGGGGCCATTGCCGCAGCCGGTCTGGCCCTCACCTCGGTCAACCCGATCAACACCAAGGCAACCGATGCCGAGGCACTGATGGTGGGCCAACAGCCCTCAGCCGAGCTGTTCGCCGAGGCCGCCGAGTTGGCCGCGGCGGCCGCTGAGCCCCGAGACGACGTTCGGGGCACCGCCGCCTGGAAGCGCCAGGTGGTCCGCACCTACACCAAGCGGGGGCTGGCTGCCGCCGCCCAACAGGCCGAAGGGAGCTGACAATGGAGATCACCGTCACCATCAACGGATCTGACCACGCCAGCGATGTGGCGCCCCGCACCCTGCTGGTGGACCACATCCGCCGCACGGTCGGTTTGACCGGCACCCATGTGGGATGCGACACCACCAGCTGCGGCGCTTGCACCGTGCTGATGGACGGCAAGCCGGTCAAGGCCTGCACCGTGTTGGCCGCGCAGGCCGACGGCTCCGAGGTCACCACCGTGGAGGGACTCAAAACCGCCGAGGGGCTGCACCCCATCCAATCGGCGTTCACCGATGACCACGGCCTCCAGTGCGGGTTCTGCACCCCGGGAATGATGCTGGTGGGCGCTTCGCTCATCGCCGAGAACACCGACCCATCCGATGACGAGGTGCGCTGGGCTATCTCGGGAAATCTGTGCCGGTGTACCGGCTACATCAACATCGTCAAAGCCATCCAGACGGCGGCCGCCCGGGTGGCCGAGTCGTCCAACGGAAGCTGAGGAGCAATCATGGTTGCACCAACAACACCGGCTGAGATCGGCGGCATCGGCCACAGCGTCCAGCGCAAAGAGGACGCCCGGCTGATCGAGGGCCAGGGGAACTTTCTCGACGACATCGATCTGCCCAACACCTTGCACATGGCCATCCTGCGCTCCCCGCTGGCCCACGCCCGCATCAACGGCATCGACTCCTCGGCGGCCACCGCCCTCGACGGGGTGGTGGCCGTGGTCACCGGCGATCTGATGGACCAGCACGGGCTGGCGTGGATGCCCACCCTGTCGGGCGACACCCAGGCTGTGCTGGCCACCGACAAGGTGCGCTATCAGGGCCAAGAGGTGGCCGCGGTGATCGCCACCGATCCCTACATCGCCACCGACGCCCTCGAGTTGATCGAGGTGGACTACGAGGAACTGCCCCCCATCACCACCCCTCAGCAGTCGCTCGAGGATGGGGCGGCGCTGATCCGCGACGAGAAGGAGGGCCAGACCGATAATCTGGCCTACACCTGGGAGACCGGCGACCAGGGGGCCACTGAAGAGGCGTTCGCCAAGGCCGACCGGGTGGTCACCTTGGAGACCCACTACCCCCGGTCGCATCCCGCCCCACTGGAGACCTGCGGCATCTTGGCCGACGTCAACTCGGTGACCGGGCAGGCCACCATCTACATGACCTCTCAGGCCCCCCACGCCCACCGGACGCTGTTCGCCATGGTGGCCGGGCTGCCCGAGCAGAACATCCGCATCGTCAGCCCCGACATCGGCGGCGGCTTCGGCAACAAGGTGCCCATCTACCCCGGCTATGTGGTGGCCACCGCGGCGTCGCTGCTCATCGGCCAGCCGGTGAAGTGGGTGGAGAGCCGCACCGAGAACCTCATCTCCACCGGCTTCGCCCGCGACTACTACATGAAGGGCGAGCTGGCCGTCACCGACGAGGGCCGCATCCTGGGCCTGCGGGTGAACATGCTGTCGGACCAGGGGGCGTTCTACTCCGACGCCCAGCCCAGCCAGTTCCGGGCCGGGCTGTTCCACGTGGTCACCGGCAGCTACGACTTCGGTGCCGCCCACATCGACTGCAAGGGCGCGTTCACCAACAAGGCCCCCGGTGGGGTGGCCTATCGGTGCTCGTTCCGCATCACCGAGGCTTCGTACCTGATCGAGCGCCTGGTGCAGAACGCGGCCTATGAGGTGGGCATCGACCCGGCCGAGATGCGGCTGCGCAACTTCATCCAACCCGAGCAGTTCCCCTATGAGACGGCCACCGGCTTCGTCTATGACTCCGGCGACTATCCCACCGCCCTGCGCACCGCCATGGACGAGGTGGGCTACGAAGACCTGCGCCGAGAGCAGGCCGAGGCCCGAGCCGAAGGACGGCTCATGGGCATCGGCATCGCTCACTTCACTGAGGCGGTGGGGGCGGGGCCCTCGCACACCTACGACATCGCCGGGTTGAAAATGATCGACTCGGCCGAGCTGAGGGTGCATCCCACCGGCAAGGCCATCTTGAAGCTGGGCGTGAAGACCCAGGGCCAGGGCCACGAGACCACCTTCGCTCAGATCGTGGCCGAGGTGCTGGGCATCCCGGCCAATGACATCAAGGTGGAGCACGGCGACACCGACCACACTCCCTACGGGCTGGGCACCTACGCGTCCCGCTCCACCCCGGTAGGCGGGGCGGCTACCGCGGTGGTGGCCCGAAAACTGGCCGACAAGTCCCGCAAGATCGCTGCCCACCTGCTGGAAGCGGCCGACGAGGACATCGAGCTGGCCTCGGGGGTGTTCTCGGTGGCCGGTAGCCCCGACCGGTCGGTCACAATCCAAGACGTGGCCCTGGCTGCCTACACCAACCTGCCCGAGGGCATGGAGTACGGCCTGGAGGACGTGACCTACTACGACCCGCCCAACCTCACCTACCCCTACGGCAGCTACATCGTGGTGGTGGAGGTGGATCCCGACACCGGGGTGTGGCAGGTGCAGCGCATGGTGGCGCTGGACGACTGCGGCGTGCGGATCAACCCGATGATCGTGGAGGGGCAGGTGTGCGGCGGCCTCACCGAGGGTTTTGCCATGTCGTCTATGCAGTGGATCACCTTCGACGACGACGGCAACTGCATCGGGTCCAATTTCATGGACTATCTGGTGCCCACCGCCTGGGAGACGCCCCGGTTCGAGCTGCTGGCCACCGAGGTGCCCTCGCCCCACCATCCCATCGGGGCCAAGGGTGTGGGGGAGTCGGCCACCGTGGGGTCGCCCGCCGCCTTCGTGAACGCGGTGATCGACGCGCTGGCCCATCTCGGGGTCCGCAACATCGACATGCCGGTACTGCCCGACCGGGTGTGGGCCGCCATCGAAGAAGCCAGTTAGCCGGCGCCCTTGCCGTGAACGTCGATGTCATGGCCCGGGCGGTTGAGCTGCGCCAGCAGCGCCAGCCTTTCGTGCTGGCCTCGGTGATCTGGCGTCGGGCCCCGTCGTCGGGCCAGCAGGGATCGCAGGCGGTGATCCTGCCCGATGGGGCGGTGCGAGGCTGGCTGGGCGGGGCCTGCGCGGAGCCCACGGTGATCGTGGAGGCGCTGGCCTGCCTCGAGCACGGCGAACCCCGGCTGCTGTGTTTGGGGCCTTCGGAAGGCCGGGACCACCACCGGGACCCTGGTCAGGGTCAAGCCGGTAATCAAAACGACGGGCTGCGGTCGATTGCCATGGCGTGCGATTCGGAGGGAGCAATGGAGATCTACCTGGAGCCGAGCCTGCCCGCCCCTCAAGTGGTGGTGATCGGCCGCACCCCGGCGGTGGACGCCATCGCCTCGGTGGCCGCTGCCATCGGCTGGGACGCGGTGGTCATCGACGACGGTGGCCAGACCGACGATCACGAGTGCCCTGAGCTGGTGCGAACCGATCTAGACCTCGCCAAGCTGACGGTCGACCAGGCCACTGCGGTGGTGGTGGCCACGCAAGGGCACTACGACGATGTGGCGCTGGCGGCTGCCCTGGGCACCGATGCCGGCTACATCGGCCTGGTGGCGTCGGCCAAGCGGGCCGAGGCGATGCGCGACTACTTGCGCAGCCAGGGGTTTGCCGACAACGACCTGGCCCGCATCCACGCCCCGGCCGGAATGGACCTGGGCCGCATCCCCAACCGGGAGATCGCTGCCGCGGTAATGGCCGACATGGTGGCCCGCCGCGCTGAGGGGCAGCTCGCTGCGGAGACGGCTTCTGGCCGCGAAGACCGTCTTGAAGATGCCATCGACCCCGTATGCGGCATGACCGTGCTGGTGGCCGACGCCCGCTATCACACCGTCCACGACGGCATCGGCTACTACTTCTGCGCTCCCGGATGCCAGCAGCGCTTTGAATCTGAACCGGAGGTGTTCGCCTCCTAGACCGCCCGGGCTGGGCGGTCAGGCCGCGGAGTGGAGGACTACGTCGAGGCTGGTGGGGGAGCGGAGCACGATGCCGGTGTCGGGAGGAACATCGCCGGCGAACTCGAAGCGGTCGAACCGGTCGAGCAGGTACTCCAGGGTGCGCTCCATCTCCAATTTGGCTAAAAGCGAGCCAGTGCAGGTGTGGGGGCCGCCGCCAAACGCCCGCACCGGCCCAATAAGCGTGTAGTTGGGGCGCTCCTCGCCCTGGAAGCGGCCCACATCGAAAACATCCGGGTCGTCGAATCGGGCAGTGTCGTGGTTGGCGCTGGATACGAACGACATCACCTTGCTTCCCTCGGGGATGGTGGTGCCGTCCACGTCCAAATCGTGCTTGGCCATTCGGATGGTGACGTGGACCGGAGGTCGGTACCTGAGGATCTCGGTGACCGCGGAGCTGACCAGTTCGGTGTCATCCTTGAGGCGCTGCCACTGCTCGGGCTGCAAAATGAGGTGCTTGACCAGATTGGCCAGCGCCCGATCGGTGGTCTCGATCCCGGCCGACAGCAAGAACGCGGTGAAGCTGCGGACCTCGTCGTCGGACAGCCGTTCGCCCTCGTACTCCATCGAGCACAGATCCGACAGCAGCTCGTCGCCGGGACAGGTGCGGCGCTCTTCGATGCTCGGGGTGACGAAGTCGTAAAGCTCGTCGCGAGCGGCCTCTCCCTGAGCGTGGACCACGGGGTCGCGAGTCACGTTTGAGGTCCCGGCGGCGACGATGTCGTTGTACCAGTTCCGGAAGTTGCTGGCCTCGCCCATGTCCATCAGCTCGGCGATGGCCCCCAGCGGCACCGGCTCGGTGAGCCCGGTGCGCAGGTCGGCGGTTTCTGGGGCCACCGGCAACTGTTCGCCGTACTCGTGGACCAGCCCGGAGACGATGTCCTCGATGGTGGAACCAAGGTAACGGGGGCCACGCAGGCGCTTGGCGATGATGGCGTCTTTGCGGCGGTGCTCGTCGCCCGACATCTGCAAGATGGCCCGGCCGAAGATGCTGGACGTGCCCGGCTGGTTCATCAGCGGGCCGTATTTGTCGCCGTCCTCCAGCATCGAGGTGATGTCATCCCACCGGGTGAGCACCCACGCCTGGAGCGGCTCGACCCACAAAGCAGGGGCCTCTTCCCGCATCCGGCGGAAGATCGGAAAGGGGTCGGCCCCCACGTTGTCGGCCAGATAGGCCGCGAATTCTTCAGCGACCGTACTGGAGTCCGACAACGTGGGGGCCCTTTCGGTTAGGCGACTCTGCTAGCCGATCTCGATCCCATACTCGCCGTCGAAGTTGTCGGCGTAGAACGCGAACGGGTTGGCCGCAACCATGCCGCCGCTGGTGGCGTCGAGCGAGAAGGCGGCGCCGCACTGGCTGTGGTGCGGGAAGGCCGACCAGTCGATCGGGCAGGTGATGCCCATGGTGTCGAAGCTGCCCTTGAGGGCCTCGGTCAGGCCCTCGCGGCTCAGCTCACCGGTTTCGGCGGCCCGCTCCACGGCCTGGTGGAACACGTAGCCGTTGAGGAAGCCGTGAGCGAAGTTCAAGTTGAGGTGCTCGCCGCCGTAGCCAGCCAGCGATGCGCACTCTTCCATCAGGGCCGAAGCTGCGATGTTGTTGTTCGCGGTCAGGAATGAGTGGATGCCGAAGGTCTCGTCGCTCACCTCGGGCGGACCCTCGGTCCAGATCGAGTTGGCCGCGATGCCGTGGATGCCGATGATGGGAACGTCGGTGATGCCCACGTCGGCCATGCCCTGCATGACCACCAGGCCAGCGCCCGGCGAGCCGTGGAGGGTCACATAGTTCACACCCTGATCGTCGATCGCTGATTGCAACTCCACCATCTGGGCGGTGACCTCGGTGGCGCCTGGCGCAACGTAGAGGGTGTTGACATAAGTGCCGCCCTGGCGCTCTACCGACTGCTCCACGTAGGCCGCGAACTCGGTGCCGGAGGGCACCTCGAGGCTGATGCCCATGACCACGGCGTTCTCGATGCCGCCGACGGTGGCGCCAATGTGCCCGGCGGCCAGGTCGGCCTGGTCGCCGTAGTGGGCCAGGTTGTTGAAGTACTGGTCGCCTTCGAGCTGGATGTCGATGGTTTGGGGTGGGCCGATCACCGGCAGGTTCAGGGTCTCGATGTCAGGCTGGAGCTGGGTGCTGATATGCGACCCGCCCAAGCCGACTAGGGCGAGGACCTTGTCGTCCTCGGTGAGCTTGGTGAAGTTGATGGCCGCGTTGTCGGCGTTGAACTGGTCGTCCTCGGGGAGATACTCGAACATCCGCCCCAATGTGCCGCCGTCCCGGTTGGCGCACTCGAAGTAGGCCTCGCTGCCGTGGCTGTTGAATGACTGCGATGAGGCGGTCGGGCCGGTCAGGTCGCCCATCCAGCCCACCTTGATGGAATCGGAGGTAACCCCGTTGTCCGGGTTGTCGGGCACCGTCATCTCAGAAGGCGCCTCTTCCTCAGCAGGAGCTGGGGCCTCGGTGGCCTCAGGTGCCGGTGCCTCAGTCGGAGCAGCAGTCGGATCTGGTGCTGCTGGGGCAGCATCGTCGTCATCGTTACCGCAAGCCGCTGCGATCAACGCGAACGCAAAGAGCACGACTGCTAGTTTGAGCCAGCGATTCAACATGTGGGGTCCCCCTCCATCATTTGTTGTTTAACAGTTCGCGCTCTAGGAAAGACACGAACCAGCCGTCACCCTAGCTACCGCGGTGCGGATACGTGCAATTCCAAATGTAGGAGGCTAGACAAAAAGCATCTCGAAGTCTGGGAGCCGATGGGGGCTCAAACCTCGACTTCGGTGCCCAGATAGGCGGCGATCACCCGCTCGTCCTGCTGCATCGCCGCGGGGGTCCCCTCGGCAATCTTCTGGCCGAAGTCGAGCACCATCACGTGATCGGCAATCGACATCACCACGCCCATGTCGTGCTCGATGAGGAACACCGTCATGTCGAGCTCATCCTGGGCCGAATAGATGTAGCGGATCATGTCCTGCTTCTCGTCCACGCTCATGCCGGCCATGGGCTCATCCAGCATCAGCAGTTCAGGCTCCATGGCCAGCACCCGGCCGAACTCCACCCGCTTTTGCACGCCGTAGGGGAGGTCGCCCACCGGCTCCCGGCGAAAAGCGCCCAAATCCAGCAGGTCCACCACCCGCTCGATGGCCGCTCGGGCAGCCAACTCCCGCTTGACTGCCCGCCGGGTGAACAGCCCGCCCTCAATGAGGCGGGTGTGCTCATGGATGTAGCGGCCCAGCAGCAGATTGGTGAGCACGTTCTCGCCCATGAACAGCCCCAGGTTTTGAAACGTCCGGGCCACGCCGAGGCGGGCTATCTGATAGGGGCGGTAGGAAAGCAGCTCCTCGCTGGGCTTGCCTTCGGGGTGGAATCGCACTTGGGCGCCGGGCAGCGGCTTGTAGACGCCGGATACCGCGTTGACCAAGGTGGTCTTGCCGGCGCCGTTGGGGCCGATGAGCGCGAACAGCGAACCCCGCTCCACGCGCCCGCTGATCGAGTCGCACGCCCGAACCCCGCCGAACTGCACGGTCAGGTCATCGAAGCTGAGGATCGGATCGCTCATGACACTGTTTCCAGTGTGATTCCCGTGGCATAGAAAATCATGATTCCGCCACCGGTGGCCTTTGCCCGTGTTCGGTGGGCCTGCTGCGACCAGGCCGCTCGATGGCAGCGTAAGACGTGTGGGCCTCACCCCCGCCGCCCAAATAGAGCTCCTGCACCATCGGATTGCCTCGAAGCTCGGACGCGCTGCCCTCCATCAGCACCCTGCCCAGTTCAAGTACGTAAGCGTCGTTGGCGTGCTGCAACGCCAGGCTGGCGTTCTGCTCGATGACCAGTATCGAGGTGCCCCGGGTCTCGTTTATCTCGGTGAGCAATTCGAACAATCGGTGGACGATCTTGGGGGCCAACCCCAACGACAGCTCATCGCAGATAAGCAGGGATGGCTGTGACATAAGGGCTCGGCCCACCGCAACCATCTGCTGTTCGCCTCCCGACAGCAGACCGGCGGTCTGGTTGAGAAGGGGACGAAGCTGGGAGAACAGTTCCAGGTTCTGTTCCAGCGACTCGTCTATGCCGGAGACGTCGCTTCGGCTGGCCGCACCGCATAACAAGTTCTCCTTCACCGTCAGGTTGGGAAAGAGCTTGCGGCCTTCGGGTACCTGGGCCACGCCCGCGGCAACGATGTCAGGGCTTTTCTTGCCCAGAATCGACTCGCCGCCCAACTCGATGCTGCCCCGGCGCACTCGGCCTTTGTGAAGGTAAAGCAGGCTGGTGATCGACCGGACGAGGGTGGTCTTGCCCGCGCCGTTGGCGCCCAGCACCGAGACAAACCCGCCGGAGGGCACCGCGATGTTCACGTTGTCCAGCGCGGTGACGCCCCCGTAGACCACAGTGAGGCCTTGAATCCTCAAGTCGAGTCCGCCGCTGCTCATGGGTTGCTCCTCGTCAGCGCGCGGCCCAGCCAATTCTTGAAGTCTCTCCAGAGGCCAGCCAGGCCATCGGGCTTGAACATCAAGATGATCACCACCAAGAAGCCCTTGATGGCCAAGTCGATCTCACTGGGGTAGTCGCTG
Source organism: Candidatus Poriferisocius sp. (assembly GCF_965208475.1). GTDB lineage: Bacteria > Actinomycetota > Acidimicrobiia > Acidimicrobiales > Bin134 > Poriferisocius. The sequence goes on from NZ_OZ242338.1 coordinate 3,817,528, forward strand.
AGGAAGTCGATGTCCCGCACGATCCACAGTTCTTCTCGGGCCCACTTGAACCACTCGGGCAAGAACCAGAAAAAGGCCGATCCGAAAATGGCCCCCTGGATGCTGGAGAACCCGCCGACAACGATGATGATGGCGTAGTTCAACACCGTTTGGACGTTGAAGCTGTCCTCGCCCCGAGAGCCGATGTAGAACGAGGCCAACACCCCCGACATGGACACCACCGCGGAGGACAACGCGAAGGCCAAGAGCTTGGAACGGGCCACGTTGATGCCCAAGAGCGAGGCGGAAACGTCCCGGTCGCGTACCGCGGCGAAGGCCCTCCCCTCCCGGGTTCGAACCACGTTCACCATGAACAGGATCGACAGCACCGTGATGGGCATGAGCACCCAGTACCACCGGAATTGCCCGGTGATGATGAACTCGCCGTTGTCGTCGGGGTCGATGCCGGGCAGCCAGTGCAGCCAGGATGCGATCCGTGGCGAGTTCTCGCCCTTGAAGCGGATTCCGACGAAGCCGAAGTACTCCTGGAGGTACTCCCGCCACACCAGCATCATCACGAAGTGGAAGCCGAAAGTGGCCAACAGCAGGTAGAGGTGCTTGAGCCGCAGGGCGGGCAGGCCGGAGATCGCCCCCACCACCGCACCGGCGAGGGCCGCAGCGGGCAGGGCCAGCCACATGTTTCCGCCGCTCCACTGCACTCCCACGATCCCGCCCATGATGCTGCCCAAGGCCAAGAACGCCACGTGGGCCAGGCTGATCTGGCCGGAGTAGCCCACCAGCAGGTTGAAGGCCGCCGCCCCCATGGCGAAGATGAGCACCAGGTTGACCACCGCGAACCATGTGGCCCAGGGGAAGTCCATGGGGGGGGTGAAGTCGGAGGCCAGGATGAAGGGCAGCACCAGTAGCCCGAAGGTGGTCACCGCGGCCCACGACCGGTCGCTGGGGGTGCGCCACAGCCGCATGTCCTCGCGGTGGGTGAGTTCACCCCGCGGCGTCCATTTCCAGGCCAGTCGGGCCACCACCGCCAAGATGACAATTGTGATCGCCGCTTTCCACCAGAAGTTCAGATCATCGGTGGTTGCCCCCAGTATGAATGGGACTACCGCGGCGACCACGAAGGGCAGGAATCGCTGGAGGGTCGAGGGGCGGTAGGTGTTCGATGCTTGCTGGGCGGCGGGGTTTTCCGTGGCGGTCATCGGTCGGTTCCCAAGAATGAGAGTTTTGCTTCCCAGCTCATACCCGCTCCAGGTCCTTTCGGCCCCACAGGCCGGTCGGTCGCACCAGTAGCACCACGAACATCACCGAGAAGGCCACCGGCTCACGCCACTTGGTTCCCAAATGGCCGTTGGCGAACTGCTCGATGACCCCCACTACGAGGCCGCCGACGATGGAGCCGCCCAGCGAGGTGAGTCCGCCGACCACCGCGGCGGGGAAGGCCCGCAGCCCGATGGCCTCGATGCTGCGATCGATGGCGCCGGTTACGTGGCCGAACAACAGCCCGCCGACTCCGGCCATGACCATGGCCGCGGCCCAGGTCATGGCGTAGACCTTGTCGGGGTCGATGCCCATTGCCGCCGCAGCCTCGATGTCGTCGGCCACCGCCCGCATGTGCAGTCCCAGCCGGGTGTACTTGAAGAACAAGAAGAACAACAGCACGCAAAGTGCCACCACGCCGAAGATGATGATGTCTACGTGCCTCACCGTGGCGCCGCCGACTTCGAAGCTGCCTTGGGGCAGCAAGTCGAGGCGGGCTCGCTCGGTCGGACCGTAGAAGATCAGCAAAAGGGCGCGGATGATCGTGGCGATGCCCAGGGTGATGAGCACAATGGCGAAGAACCCCTGCCCCACCATCCGCCGCATGATCCCGTAATGGACCAATAACCCGAACACCAGCATCACCAGCAGCAACACGAAGACGCCCAAGAAGAAGTTGAGGTTCTCGGAGATCAAGAACGTCAGCGCGAAGTAGGCCCCGAGCATCAGGAACTCCCCGTGGGCCAGGTTCAAGACGTCGGTGCTCTTGTAGACCAGAACGAAGCCGAGGGCGACAACGGCATAAATGGCCCCAAGGGCCAATCCGCCGATTAACAGTTGCAAGTTGACGCTTGGATCAGCAGTGAAGTTGCCGAAAGCTAGAAGCATGGCCCCCCTAAGGTTGACCGGGCGTTGCCGGTCAACAGATGGCGACGGTAGTTTTCGCTGGCTGGAGCCGACAAATCCCGAAGGTGCCTGGTATGGGGCATCGGAGGCTCGATGACTGGGAGGCAAATGGTATGTCTGGTGCAATTGAAGGCCTGTCTGAGCGGATCGCTCGGTTGGAGGCCCTAGAGGAGATCCGTGATCTGGTGGCCCGCTATGGGATGGTGGTGGACGACCGGGATATCGAGGGCTTGGCCGACATGTTCACCTCCGATGCCAAGTTCGGCCTGGCTGATGGCATGGTGGCCAACCAGGGTCGACAGGCGGTCATCGACTTCTACACCGAGCGCATGGCCGCCTTCGGCGCCACCTACCACTACCCCCACAGTCACGTCATCGAACTGGATTCCGACCGTCCGGGCCACGCCACCGGAACGGTAAACGCCCACGCCGAGTTGGCCCTAGACGGGCGGACGCTGGTGACCGCGCTGCGCTACTTCGATGAGTACCGGGTGGAGGACGGCCGGTGGCGCTTCGTGGAGCGGAAGGTGGCCATGATCTATTACATGGACATGGCCGATCTGGCCGAGGGCGGGCTTTGCGACGATGACCGCAAGCGCTATTTCGGCACGGTCGGCCCGTCGGAGCTTCCCGAGAGCCTGGATACCTGGAAGAAGTTCTTCGCCGAAGTCGGCTGAGCGGTTGGCTTTCTAGGCGACCGACATACCGCCGTCGATGACGATGGCGGTGCCGGTGGTCCACGACGACTCGTCGGAGGCCAGGTGCAGGGCCAACTGCGCGATGTCGGTGGTGGTGCCTAGTCGGCCGATGGGATGGCGGATCACGGCGGCTTCGATCATCTCGTCGACGGTGGCATCGGCGGCGACGTTGGCCGTGGCCGAGAACCCGCCCCGCTTTTCGTAGGTGGCCCGCACCAGAGGGGTGGGCACTGTGCCGGGGCAGATGGCGTTGACCCGGATGTTGTCGGGGCCGTAGTCCACTGCCATCTGCCGGGCGAGGCCGATCACCCCGGCCTTGGCCGCGGCGTAAGCGGCTATGCCCGGCACCCCGATCACCCCGCCGACGCTGGCCTGGAGTACCAGCGATCCGCCGCCGGCTTCGATGAGGTGGGGTATGGCGAACTTGACCGCCAGCCACTTTCCGGTGAGGTTCACGCCGATGACCCGGTTCCATTCTTCGAGGCTGAGGTCGCCTGCCCGGCCCGGCCCGTCCACTCCGGCGTTGGCGTAGACCGCGTCGAGGCCTCCGAAGACGGACACGGCCTGCTCGGTCATGGCCTGGCAGTCGCCGGGCTGGGTCACGTCCACCCGCAGGCTTATGGCTTGATCGCCGATCTGGGCTGCGGTGGCTCCGGCGGCGTCGCCGTTGATGTCGGCGCACATCACCTGTGCGCCCTCGGCGGCGTACAGCTGGGCCGCGGCCTTGCCGATACCAGAGCCCGCCCCGGTCACGATGGTTCTTTTACCTGCCAGTCTTCCGTTCACGGCCGGTGACCCTACTAGCGTCTCGGCATGGCTCAGGAGTTGGTGCTCACAGAGGCAGACGTCCAAGAGGAGTTCTTCGAGCGAGGGTGGACCGACGGCCTCCCGGTGGTGCCGCCCACCCCGGAGCGGGTCCAAGCCATGCTCGACTACGCCGGCGTGGGGGCGGGCGACATTGTGGGCAACGTGCCGGAGCGGTCCCGGGAGGTGACCGCCGAGAAGGCGGCGGTCAACGCGGTGATGGCCGGATGTCGCCCCGAGTACTTCCCGGTGGTGCTAGCCGGGCTCGCGGCCATGTTCGATCCTAGGTTCGGGTGCCATACTGTGGTGACCTCCACCGGCGGCGCTGCGCTGTGTGCGGTGGTGAGCGGGCCGCTGGTGGCCGAACTGGGCTTCAACTCCTTCCGCAACGCGCTGGGGCCGGGCTGCCGGGCCAACGCCACGGTGGGCCGAACCCTGCGTCTGGTGGCCATGAACGTGCTGGGGGCCCGGTCCGACAGCCTCGACGGCTCGTCGCTGGGCCATCCCGGCAAGTTCACCATGCTGGTGGCCGAGGAGCCCCCACCCGAGGGGTGGCCGCCGCTGCGGGTGGAGTTGGGTTATGGCGAGGACGACACCACCGTGACGATGTTCCCGTCGGAGGGGCCGCACCAGGTGGCCAACCATCTCAACGGCGACCCCGAGGGGATCCTGCTGACGCTCGCCGCGGCCATGACCAATCCGTCCACCTACGCAGTGGCCAAAAAGCACCAGGTGCTGCTGGTGATCGGCCACGAGCACCGCCAGATCCTGGCCGAGGCTGGTTGGACCAAGCCGATGGTGCGAGAGTTCTTGGCCGAGCACAGCAGGGTGACCCCCGAGCACTTGATGGATAGCGGGGTATTGCTGGAGTACACCGCCCAAAACGACATGACCCCCGACGCCGACGGCAAGCTCAACACTGTGCGGGGGCCCCACGACATCTTCCTGGTCACCGCGGGCAGCGCGGGGGCGGGTTGGTCGGCCTACATCCCGAACTGGGCCCCGACAGTGCACTCTGAGGCCACCACCCGAAAGGTGGCCGCTCCGGGTGATGGACTACCCTTAGCGTAAGGGAGGAGATCGCATGTCGTCTGCAACCGTTCTGTCACCGGTGTACGAGGAAGCCCAGGTGGGTGAGGTGGCGATGGCCCCCCGGCGCACCCCCAGTGAACCGGTAGTGATCGGTGTAATCGAAAACGCCAAGAACAACGCCAAAGAGCTGCTCACCTATGTGGCCGAGGGCCTGCGGGATCGCCTCCCGGTGGCCGACATCGTGGTCCACTCCAAATCGGCCGCCGGCAAGCCCATCGACGCCGACGCTGCCGAGATGCTGGCCGCCCGCTCCCACCTCATCATCTCCGGCCTGGGCGATTGAGGGGCCTGCACCGCGTGCAGTCTGCACGATGCCGTTCACATGGAGTCCCGAGGCATCCCCTCGATGCTTCTGATCACCGAGCCGTTTGAGCCGGTGGTCGAGTCGTTCGCCCCCACCGTGGGCATGGCCTCCTACCCCGCAGTAACCGTCCCCCACCCCGTCTCCACCCTCGACGACGAGTCCCTCCAAAAACTAGCCACCATCATCATCGACGAAGCCCTTAGCCGCTTGACCGCTGGATAGCGTCGCCGCGCTATAGTGGGCGGTGGAGCTGGGGGGACTCGAACCCCCACGGAGCTAGCTTTGGAGGCCGTCCGTGCACCATGCCAGCCCCACCTATGGAGATCCTATCGATCTCTCTGGAACAGCGTCGGATCACATGATTCGGCGCTGTTCTACTTGTAAAGCACTGAAATGTACGGAAGGTATCTACTTCCAGGGGTCGCGGAGGAAGGCTTCGAACTGGGTGGCTAGATCGTCGCCGGTGGGGAGGAGGTCGTCGGCTTCGTCGATCTGGCGCTCGAGTTGGGCGACGTAGTTTTTCAGGTCGTCATCGCCCGCTACGGCAGTGTCAACCCGCTCGCGCCAGGCGGCCGCGGCCTCGTCGAGTTCAGCGTGGTCGGTGATGATGCCGGTGATCAGCTCGAACCGCTTGAGCAGCGACCGGGTGGCTTCGGGATTGGGCGGACCAGGCACGTAGTGGGGCACCGACACCCGCAGGGAGATGACTGGTATGCCGGCCTGGTCCAAGGCGTCATGGAGGGCCCCCACAAGGCCGGTGGGGCCCTCATAGGTTGGGCGGCCCAGGCCGAACATGCGGGCCAACTCCGCGTTGGTGGAGCTGCCCACCACCCCCAGAGGTCGGGTGTGGGGGGCGAGGCCGACCATGGCCCCGAGCGTGACCACCAGCCCAGCCCGGCTCTCGGTGGCCACCTCCACCAGGTGGTCGGCAAAGGTCCGCCACCGCAGGTGGGGTTCCACCCCGTCCACCACGACCAGGGGGTGCTTGGCACCGTAGCGCTCCACCCCGTCCACCACGGTTCTCGGCCAGTCGATGACCCGTTTGCCGTCGTCGTCCAAGCGGACTTCGGGGCGTCGATCCTGGAAGTTGAAGAACCCCTCGGGGTCGATGCGAGCCAGCGGTTCGACGCCGTTGGCGCTTTCCTTCATCAGCCGCACCGCGGTAGTGGCCGCGTCGGCCGCGTCGAACAGCCCTTCCAGCGCCACCACCATTACCGGGTTGCGTTGTGTGGGCTGGTCCACCAGCCATTCCAGTTCCACCGCCATGGCCCAAGACTCACACCTGGACGGGGACAGGGCAAGCCGTATTTCCCCCTGACCAATTTGGCGGCACACCACTAGCCTGGCCCCGGTGAGCGATTCGACGCCGGTCCCCTGGGGGCAGTTCGCCCCTGCCTCAGCGAGTTTCGAAAGGAGGGCTTCTCGGCCACCGTCAACCAACCCCCAAACCTGGCGCTACCGCCAGTCGTGCGACGGCGGCATGATGACGTCGGAGGGAACAGCTCGCAGGTCGGTGGCCACCAGGTTCACGGTCCCGTCCCACATTGAAACCCTTCCGGTGATCGCGACGACTTGGCTGCTGAGCTCTCGGCGGCGGCGGGCGAACAGGTCGGAATAGACGATCGCCTGGGTGTCGCCGGTCTCGTCCTCGATGGTCACGAAGACCGTGCCGTCGCGCCCACGGGGGTGCTGTCTGGCCACTGGCCAGCCGGCGACGGTGACCAGGTCGTCCTCGCGGCACTTCTCCACGGCGGCGGCGGGGAGCACGTCGGGGCTGAGGGTCGGTCGGAGGAACTCCATGAGGTGGCCTCGGGGGTAGATGCCCATGGAGCGGTACTCGCCCATCATCTTCTCTCGCTCGGTGAAGTCGTCGAGTTGGGGCACTCGGTGTTCGGTGGATAGCGAAAGGGCGGTTTGGCCGTTTCCCGAGGGTCGGTTTTGCAGCCCCGACTCCCACAGCGCCTCCCTTCGGTTTGCCGCGATGGCGTCGAAGGCCCCGGCCTCCACCAGCGAGAGCACGGCTTGGGGCTTCAGCCCCGTCCGGCGCACCAGGTCGCCGGCGCTGGTGTATGGGCCCTGGCGTTGTTGCTCCTCCGCGATGAGCCGGGCCGACTCCGCCCCCACGTCTTTGATGAACTGAAGCCCCAGCCGTATCGAGCCGCCCTCGGGCGAGCACACCGCTCGGCTCCGGTTGACGCACGGGTTCATAAACGCCACGCCGAAGTGCCGGGCGTCTTGCTTCAGCGTCTCCATCGGGTAGAAGCCCATCGGCTGGTTGTTCATCAGCGCGGTGAAGAACTCCACCGGGTGGTAGAGCTTGAGCCAGGCTGCCTGGTAGGCGGTCACGGCGAAGGCGTGGGAGTGGGACTCCGGGAACATGTAGTGGCCGTTGATCTTGGAGAAGATCCTTTCGGCGGCGGCTTCGGGGACGCCGTTTTGGCGGGCGCCCTCGGCGAAGCGCTCCCAGTGCATGTCGATAAGGCGCTCGTTGTTGGGCCGGGCGAAGGCGCGGCGCACCTCGTCGGCCTCTGCCGCGGTCATCCCGGCCACGTCCTCGATGAGCTGCACCACCTGCTCCTGCCAGACGATGATGCCGTACCCCCGCTCCAGGGCGCGCTTTTCCAGCGGGTGGTCGTAGCCCCACTCCGCCCCGTGGCGGTAGCGCTCTACGAACTGGGACACCGCGCTGCGCTCGGTGCCCACGCCGGGGCGGATGAGGGCCACTTGATAGGCCAGGTCGAGGAGGTTGCGCGACTTCAGCCGCTGGGCCATCTTCAGCTGCGCTGGGGACTGGAGCAAGAAGACCCCCTTGCACAGGCCGGCGTTGATCATGTCGTAGACGCGGGGGTCCTCCGGGCTGATCCGGCCCAGGTCGGGCCGGCGGCCCTCCCGGTCCTCGATGAGGTCGAGGGCTTCGTCGATCTGGTCGAGCACCGGCAGCGACAAGATGTCGATCTTGGCGAAGTTGGCGTCGGCCACGCTGTCTTTGTCCCAGTCCATGATGTAGCGGCCGTCGGTAGCCCCGGCCCGGATGGGGACCATCTCCGGGATGGGCGAGCTGCTCAGCACCATGCCGCCCACGTGCTGGCTCAGCCCCCGGGGCGCGCCCATCAGCTGGGGGGCGAGATCGAGCAGGTCCCGCCATCCGGGGGCGCCCACTTTGTCTTTGAACTCGGCCAGTTCGGTCATCTCGTGGCGCAGGTCGGCGGCGTGGTGGGAACCCAGCCGCTTCGACAGCAGCGACAGGCGCTCTGGAGGCAGTCCCAGGGCCTTGCCCAGGTCTTGGATGATGCCCTTGACCTTGTAGGTGGCGACGGCGCCGGCCAACACGGCGTGCTCGGGTCCGAAATGGGCGTGGACCCGCTCGATCAGCTCGTCGCGCAGCCCTCGGGGGAAGTCGAGGTCGATGTCGGGCAGCGTGGTCATGTCCTCGGAGATGAAGCGCTCCAGGGTTAGGTCCCACTTCAGGGGGTCGACATGGCTGATGCCGATTAGGTATCCGACGAGCAGAGCCACCGACGAGCCCCGCCCCCGTCCCGGCGGCCTCTCCTCGATCGGCACCTCGGGGCCGACTTCGCCCCGCTCCACCAGGATCTGTTGGGCCAAAAGGGCGATCTGGCGGTAGAGCAGCAGAAACCCGGCCAGGTTGAGCCGCTCGATCAAACCGAACTCCTCGGCCAGGCGGTGCTCCACCTCCCAGGTGACGCTGCCGTACCGCCGGACGGCCCCCTCTCGGCAGAGCTGCTCCAGATAGCTCAGAGGCGTGTCGCCGGGGGGCACTGCGGCGTCGGGCAGGGCGTAGCCCAGGTCGGTGCTGAGGTCGAAGCAGCACTGCTCGGCGACGCGAAGGGTGTTGGCCACCGCGTGCGGGCACTCGGCGAAGAGCCGCTCCATCTCGGCCGGGGGCTTCAGGTGCAGATGATGGTTGGGCCGCAGGTATCGCAGGGCCTGATCGATGGTGGTGTTGAGCTTGGCGGCGACCAGCGCGTGTTGCAGCCGGGCCCGGTCTGGGGCGTGGTAGCAGACGTCGTTGGTGGCCACGACTTGGGCGCCGGCCTCGGCGGCGAGTCTGACCAGCTTGCGGTTGCGGTCGGTGTCGCCGGCCAAAAAGTTCTGCTGGAGTTCGACGTACACCGAATTCGGCCCGTACCAGTCGAGGTATTGCCGCAAAAGGCTGTGGGCCTCACCGCAGCGGTCGTTTTCCGCCAGCCGGGACAGCGGGCCGTCGCGCCCGCCGGTCAAAAGAACCACGCCCTCGCAGTGGTCGGGCAGGTATGCGGGGTCGAGCTTCGGGTCCCGGCGGTCGGCGGCGTTGGCCAAGGTGAACAGGCGCGAGATGTTGGAGTACCCGGCCCGGGTCTCGGCCAAAAGGGCGAGCTTCGAGCCGTCGGTCAGCGTCAGCTCCCCACCGGTGATGGGCTGGGTGCACAGGCTCTTGGCCAGGCGGGCGAACTCCAGCGCCCCGCACAGGTTGGTGTCGGTCAGAGCCAGGGCCGGATAGCCGAACTGCTTGGCCTGCGCCAGCAGCTCGTGGGCATGCGACGCCCCCTCCCCGAAGGAGAAGAAGCTCTTGGCCCGAAGCTCCACCCAGTTCGCCATCAGAAATCGCTCATCCAATCTGCCGCCCAGTCCTCAATCCAGCAACTCGCAATCAGACGCTTTGTCGATACCAGCGGCTCTCGACGCAGTCTCGGAACAGGGTGATCAGCTGCCCGTCGCCGGGGTCGACCCGGTAGTAGGAGCGGGCCACCGGCTTGGGGAGCCACCACAGGTCGAATGCCCACCGGTCGTCGATGCGGGCCACTTCCCTCCAGCGCCGGCCCGCCCGCAACGACAGCGGCTCGCCGTCGGCGCTCTCGCGCACGTCCACCGGCCTCGGCGTCAGCAACGGCCTGATGATGTCCTGGGCCGACGGGTCGATGGGCATTTGGAGGAACCGCATCTCCGGCACCGGATGCCACGGCGCCACCCCTGCGATCCGGTACAGGGCGTGGCCGCCGCCCATCAGCGGTCGCAGCCGGCGGTCGGCCTCCACCAGCCGCCCCAGCCGGTCGCGGCGCGCGTCCTTCAGCAGCGTCAGCTGGGCGACCGAGTGGCCGGTGAAGTCCGACAAGGTGAGCGTCACATCTTCGACGGGACGGCGGGGCGGGTCGGCCTCCAACCGGTGCCGGACCAATTCGGAGGCCCGCTCCCACCCGCCGACGGGCTGTTTGAACCGGGCACTGTGCTCCCACACCGGCCAGCCCGGCGCCTCGCACAACAAGTGCGCCGACCCGGCGCGGCGTCCGTTTACTTCCGGCCGGGCGAATGCCCGCAGCAACAGGGTCTCGACCGCCATCAACAGAGCCTCCAGGGATATGGAGTGCAGGGGCAGCGAGATGCGCTCCACTACCGGCTCCTCACGCGTTGCCGGCACCACGGGGGTGTCGTCGATGCCGTTGCACAGCGACCACGCCCTCAAGCCCTCGCGGCCGAACCGGTCGGAGAGCAAATGCCCGCTCACCGAGGCAACCGCGCCCATGGTGTGCAGGCCGAACCGGTGCAGGTCGCCCCTCATGGCGGCCGAGACGGGAAGCAGGTCGATGCTGTGGGGGGCGAGGAAAGCGCCCACATCGTCGCCCACCCCGCAGGCGCCCGGGCCCCGGCGGGTGCGGGCCGCGACGAAGGCGGGGAACTTGGCGTCTGCTGTCCCCGCCCGAGGGCTCAGCCCGGCGGGAACCGCGCTCATCAACGCCGAGACCGCGCCCGCTTCGCTGCCGTACAGCCCTTCCAGCCCGTCCAACCGGACATAGGCCGTGCCGAGGTCAGCCGCCTCCACCCGGCCGCTCACTTGTTGCAACGCCGCGACCATGCGGCTGAAAACTTGGCGATAGCAGGGCTCGTCGGCGTCCAGCACCACGGCCCCGGCGTGGTGCGACATCGCCTCCTCCAAGGTCATGCCCTCCCTCACCCCAACCGCGGCAGGGAAGCGATCGACAACCAAACTCCTCGCCGCCGACGGATCACCGTCGACGATCAACACGGGGCGGTCGGCCAGATGGCGATGCCGGCCCATCTCCACCCTCGCCCTCAAATGCGTGGCCAGCACACAAGCAACCCTCACAGGGCACCCGTGCAAAGCTCGCGGCAACTACACAGGACAACCTTATTGACGCCAGTGACACATTCGACCCGAGACGGCGCGCCCTTCATCTCGCGCCATCAGCCTGCCCGATCTCAGAGGATGTCGTTTCGTTGCATCCGGCTTGCTGGATATGCTTCTTCTTGTGGAGCTCACCACGGTGATTGAGACGCGGGCCGGTGTTCGCAGCGGCAAGCCTTGCTTCATTGGCACGCGGATAGCGGTTTACGATGTGCTGGACTACCTGGCTGCGGGAATGACGCCGTCAGAGATAGCTGGCGACTTCCCTGAGTTGAGCGAGCAGCATGTCCTAGCCGCCATCGAGTTTGCCGCGCTGCGCGAGCGGCGTCTTGCAACTCCCGCGTGAGGCTGCTTCTCGACCAGAACCTGTCACGCCGCCTTGTGGAAATGCTGGAGGCTGAGTATCCCGGGAGTTGTCACGTTGCCGAGATCGGACTCGATGCCGCAACCGACAACACCATCTGGGAGTACGCGCATGATCACGACTTTGTCATCGTTTCGAAAGACTCCGACTTCCGCCAGCTCGCATTCCTACTTGGGCCGCCTCCCAAAGCCATCTGGTTGAGGGTCGGCAACGCTACGACGCTCGAAGTCCTTGAGGTCCTCCAGCAGCATCGGGATGTGATCACCGAATTTGGCGCGAACGACCAGGAAGCCCTGCTAGTCCTACCTTCTGTGCAATAGTTCCAAACCTGACGGGGGACGTTGAGGGCAAAGGCGAAGACGAGAACTTTTGGCTCAGTACCCCGACCTCTACCGTCTCTGTGAACTACCCCGAAGAGAGGGACTAGGTAGTTGCGCAGCGCTGGGGCCCTGCAAAACGGAGTGTGGAATCGCTGCAAAGTGGAGTTTGTGCGACACGCCTATGACCGGCAAGGCCATGGAATCGCTGCGCGCCGTCGGTTCACAGATCGACACCACCCGACGCGGAGAACCAGCCCGTCTCATCGTACTCACCGCATTCGGACACGGCTATCAGACCGACGACGGCATCGCCGTCGTCGGTCTGATAGCTCTCAATCCTTGATCCAGCGCCGCCTCAAGCGACAAGACTGGACTTGTTTACTAGGAGCGGGAAAGTGGTGGCACTAGCTCCACTACTTCGTCGGCGAAATAGCGCAAGTGGCCAGCGACGCTGCCGCTGTTGGCAACAACAATGGTGCTCAGCCCCGCTTGACCCGCGTCATATGCAATCTCCGCGAATATGCCATCGCCCGAGCCAATGACCAACCTGTCAAGAGTCGACAGGTCGAGGCTTCTAGCTCGGTCGAGCAATGCCCGATCAGCACCATCCTGTTCCCGTCCTGAGACGACATACTGGCAATACGACTTGCGGCGCACATGCCACGCCAGACACTTCCACAAAGCCTTGTTCGAGGCGATGTAACCCAAGTCCCCCGGCTTGAATTTGGCAGCTTCCAAGAACCGGTCGAACTGCCTTGTTGCAAGACTTCCGTCTGTTGTTCCAAGCGCCAGATTCTCGATGTCGGTCAAGAGAAGTGATCTGGGTATCTGGCTATATTTTATTCTATTTTGATTATTATGAAGCTGTTTGTATTTTTGATGTTCTTGTTTCATGCTCAGAGCTTACAACGCTTCGGGCTCTCTGGCTGAGGAAAGCGAAGATCGTCAGTGGGCATGTTCCAGTTGCTTGGCAGGGGGGGCAAGAAAGCGGACAACACGATCTAACGTGGTGCCGGTGAGTGATTCGACTGGGGTGCACTGGGGGCAGCTTGAGGTGCAGGTTCCTGAGCTAGCCGGGGGGATTCGGTTGCGGTTCGAGAGCCATATCCATGCTGTGCTGGGCACGCTGCATCGAGATGGGTCGCCTCGGCTGTCGGGGATGGAGGCACCGATTCGCGATGGGCATCTGTGGCTGGGGATGATATCGGGTTCGCGCAAGGCGACGGATTTGCTACACGACCCGAGGTTCTCGCTCCACAGTTCACTGGACACCGAGGAATTGCCCCTTGGCGACGCCCGCATCGACGGCCGAGCGGTGGTCGCCACCCCTGAGGAAGTTGACCTGTTCGTAGCCAGCCACCGAATGCCCATCGACAATCCTCACGACACGATGGCCCTGTTCACCGCCCACATTTCCCGCGCCACGCTGATCCGCGTTGAGGGCCAAGAACTACTGATCGAGACCTGGACCCCGTCAGACGGCCTCCGAGGGATTCGTCAGAGCTGAGATGGCCTACACTCCACTCGCTGTCAAAACCGGTTGAGCTTCCCGGCCCCTTTGAGGGTCTAGCCCTGATTGTTGGGTCTGTCAGTTTTTTTGTGTAACAGGTCGTGATGGTTTTCATTTGATGTGGTCGGCGATCCGGTCGCCGTAGTGGATGGTCAGTGTGTTCAGTATGGCTTTCCAGCCGTTGGTCTTGCCGGTGAGGTTGCTGCGGTTCTTTCGTTTGGTGGTGGCGACAAGGTAGAGGATTTTCATGGCGGCCTGCTCGTTGGGGAAGTGCCCTCGGTGGCGTACCGCTCGTCGGAACCTGGCGTTGAGGCTCTCTACGGCGTTGGTATCGGGTATGAAATCTGCGGCGTCTCGGGCGCTTGCTGCTTTGGCCGGTAGGGTCTGGGTTGCCGGGTTCGGGGTGCTGAGGAGGAACAGCTAGGGCAGGCCGTCCTTACACAGTGAGCTGCGAGCTCGTGTTAGTACTTGGCCGCCCCTGCGACTGGCCCGGCTGCGCTGTGAGCGCGAATCCGTTTTTGTCGTGTCCGCCCGGCGGTTCCTCATTGATGTCTGAGAGGAGCTGTCATATGCGGTGGATTGGGATGGACGTGCATCGTTCGTTTGCGCAGATCGCCGTCGTCGAAGCGGGGGTGTGCCGCGACGAGGGGAGGATCGGTGTGCGTCCGGAGGACCTGCGGGCTTGGGCGGAGGAGTTCTTGGAGCCTGGCGACGAGGTGGCTTTGGAGGCGACGACGAACTCGGACGCGATCGCGGTGATGCTGCGCGGGGTCGTGGCCCGGGTGGTGGTGTCGAACCCGCGCAAGACTCGGGCGATAGCGGAGGCGAAAGTCAAGACCGACAAGGTGGATGCCCGCATCCTTGCGCAGCTGTTGGCGGCGGATTTCTTGCCGGAGACGTGGGTGGCCGACGACCGGACCCGCCGCCGCCGGCGTCTGGTCGCCCAGCGGACAAATCTGGTGAAGCAGCGGACCAGGCTGAAGAACAGGGTGCATGCGATCCTGTCGCGGAACCTGGTGGCGACGTGCCCGCACTCTGATCTGTTCGGAAGCGCCGGCCGCCGCTGGCTCGCCGGCCAGGACCTGCCGGGCGACGAGCGGCGCAGCGTCGAGGCGCTCTTGCGCCAGATCGACTTCCATGGCGCAGAGCTCACCGAGGTTGAGCAGGACATCGCCGCCGACGCCCTGGATGATCCGGTGATCGCCCGGCTGATGACGGTGCCGGGGATCAACGTGACCGCGGCGATGTCGATTGTTGCCGCGGTCGGCGACTTCTCACGGTTCGAGTCGCCGGACCGCCTGGTGTCCTACCTCGGGTTGAACCCGAGGGTGTCCCAGTCGGGAAACAGCCCGGCCGCCCACGGGCGGATCACCAAAGCCGGACGCGGCCAGGCCCGAGGCATGCTGGTCGAGGCAGCGTTCTCCGCGGCGCGAGCCCCCGGGCCGCTGCGGGCGTTCCACCGGCGCATCCATCAGCGCCGCGGCTTCCAAATCGCCACCGTCGCCACCGCCCGAAAAATGGCGGTGCTGTGCTGGCACCTGGTCACCAAAGGCGAGGACTACGCGTTCGCCCGCCCCAGCCTGGTCGCGCACAAGCGCCGCGGCCTCGAGCTCGCCGCCGGATCCGAATCCCGCCGCGGGCCGACCGCCGGGCCGTCGCGGGACTACCACATCAAAGAGCTGCGAGACGCCGAGAAAGCCCTCGTCGAGCAACAAGAGCGGGCCTACGAGGTCCTCGTCTCCCACTGGCAGCCCCAAAAACCCGCACCCCCTGCTTGACAATTGCATCCGTGGTGTAGACCACCCGGCGCAGCTCGGCGGGGAACTCCAGGAACGGTGTGAACTCGTCCCAGCTGTTGCGCCAGGCTCGGATCATGGCCGGGTAGGTGTCCTCCCAGTCTTGGGCGAACGCCTCGAAGCGGGCCTCGGCGGCCCCGACGGTGGGGGCGGTGTAGATCTCCCGCATTGATCGGGTGATCGGCCCCCAGTGCGTCTTGGCCGCGTAGCGCAGGCTGTTGCGGACCATGTGCACCACGCAGGTCTGCACCGTCGCCTCGGGCCAGGTCATGCGGATCGACTCCGGCAGGCCCCTCAGCCCGTCGCAGCACACGATCAACGCGTCGGCCAGGCCCCGGTTGCGGAGCTCGCCCAGCATCGCCGCCCACTGTTTGGCGCCCTCGCCTCCCGATGGGCCCAGCCACAGGCCCAAAACGTCTCGCTCGCCAGCCAGATCCACGCCGATGGCGACATAGACGGGCCGGTTCGCGACCTGCGAGTCGCGGACCTTGACCACTATCGCGTCGATCAGCAGAACCGGGTACACCGCGTCGAGGGGCCGGTTCTGCCAAACGGCCATGTCGGAGACGATCTCGTCGGTGATCTTGGAGATCGTCTCCCGGCTCACCGACGTGTCGTAGATCTCTTCGAGGTGCGCCTGGATCTCGCCGGTGGTGAGCCCCTTCGCGTAGAGGCTGATCACGTTGCCCGACAGGCCGTCCAAGCGGCGCTTGTGCTTGGGCACCGCGACGGGCTCGAAAGTCCCCGCCCGGTCACGGGGCACCCGAAGGTCGATCTCGCCGATCTCGGTGGTGACCCGCTTGGGCGAAGAGCCGTTGCGCGAGTTCCCCGACCCGCGGCCCTCCGGAGCGTGGCGCTCATAGCCCAAATGGCCGGCCATCTCGACCTCCAACCCGGTCTGGAGGACCTGGCGTACCAGCCCCGTCAACAGCCCGCCGTCGCCGGTCAGCTCCACGCCCTCGGCGCGGGCACGCTCGACCAACAGCTCGGCCCAGTCCTGCATCGCCGCCTCACCGGCGGCCTCGTTCGCCGGCACAGCCGGCATATCCTGATCAGTCACAGACATGATCCTTCCCGGCCCGCAGCACCAAACCGCGGACCCTCAGATCACGCCCGATACACAAAATTCCTGACAGTCCCCCACCCGCCCAAAGCAAATCAGGAATTCTCATGAACAATCAGGGCTAGCTGGAGTCAGATGCAAAGCGAGACAATCAACAACCACGCAGCGTTCATCTGGTCGGTGGCCGACTTGCTGCGCGGCGTGTACAAGCCGTCGGAGTACAGCCGGGTCATCCTTCCGCTGACGGTGCTGCGTCGGTTGGACTGCGTGCTGGAGCCCACCAAAGAGGAAGTGCTGGCCGCGGTGGGGCGCCTGCCCGACACGCTCCAAAACCGCGATCCGCTCTTGGCCAAGTTCGCGGGCTATCCGTTCTTCAACACCTCCAAGCACTCCTTCGCGACGCTGCTCGGCGATCCCGACAACGTGGCCGCCAACCTGCGCAACTACATAGCGGGGTTCTCCGAGTCGGCCCGCGACATCGTTGACAAATTCAATTTCGACGTGCAGATCGACCGACTCGACGACCGCAACCTGTTGTACCTGGTGGTGTCGAAGTTCGCCGATCTCGACCTGAGTCCCGAGTCAGTGTCCGAACTCGACATGGGCTACCTCTACGAGGAGCTGATCAGGAAGTTCTCCGAGCTCTCCAACGAGACCGCTGGCGAACACTTCACCCCCCGAGAGGTGATCCGTCTGATGGTGAACCTCTTGTTCCGAGAAGACGACGAGCTGCTCACCAAGCCGGGGGTGGTGAAGACGCTGCTTGACCCCGCCTGCGGCACCGGCGGAATGTTGTCGGTGGCCGAGGATCACCTGCGCAACCTCAACCCGCAGGCTCGACTGATGGTGTTCGGCCAGGAGGTGAACGCCGAGACCTACGCCACCTGCCGCGCCGACATGTTGATCAAGGGCCAGGAGGCCTCCAACATCAAGTTCGGCAACAGCTTCGACGACGACCAGCACCAAAACGAGCGGTTCGACTACCTGCTGGCCAACCCCCCGTTCGGAGTCGAGTGGAAGATGGTGGCCGACAAGGTGAAGGATGAGCACGCCACCCAGGGCTTCGCCGGCCGCTTCGGCGCCGGGCTGCCTCGCATCAACGATGGCAGCTTCCTGTTCTTGCAGCACATGATCTCGAAGATGAAGCGTGTCGAAGAGGGCGGTGCCCGGCTCGCCATCGTGTTCAACGGTTCGCCACTGTTCACCGGTGGCGCCGGTTCGGGAGAGTCGGAGATCCGCCGCTGGATTATCGAAAGCGACATGCTCGAGGCGGTCGTCGCGCTCCCCGACCAGCTATGAATCACCCCGTGTTTTGTGGAGGCTCTGTTCCTTGAGAGGATGGAGCAATGCCAAATCATGGGAGATATCCCGCCGAGTTGCGTGAGCGGGCGGTGCGGATGGTGCTGGACAACGAGCGGCATCACGGGTCGCAGTGGGAGGCGGTCTGCTCGGTCGCTGACAAGCTGGGCCCGTCGGCGGAGACGGTGCGCAATCAGGTGCGCCGAGCGGAGGTCGACGGCGGGATGCGCCCGGGGGTGACGACCGCGGAGCGCGGGCGGCTCCAAAAGCTCGAGCGCGAGAACCGCGAGCTGCGCCGGGCTAACGAGATATTGAAAGCGGCGTCGGCTTTCTTCGGGGCGGAGCTCGACCGCCAGTCCAGGCTGTAGTGGCGTTCATCGACGCCTACCGGCACCGGTTCGGGGTCGAGCCGATCTGCGCGGTGCTCACAGAGCACGGCGTCGGGATCGCCCCGTCCACCTACTGGGCGGCCAAAAAGCGGGCCCCGTCGGAGCGTGCTTTGCGCGACGCCCGGCTGCGCCCGGTGATCGCTAGGGCGCACAAGGCGAACTACGGCGCCTACGGCGCGGCCAAGGTGTGGGACCACCTAAACCGCGTCGAGGGCGTGCGGGTGGCCCGCTGCACCGTCGAGCGGCTGATGGGCCAGATGGGCCTGGCGGGCGCCCGCCGGGGCAAAAAGCCCCGCACCACCACGCCCGCCGCCGGCGAGATGCCCGAGGACATCGTGAACAGGGACTTCGGCGCCGACGCCCCGGATCGGCTGTGGCTCGCTGACCTCACCTGGGTGCGGACCCGCTCCGGCTGGGTCTACATGGCGTTCGTCGTCGACGCCTACTCCCGCCGGGTCCTGGGCTGGCAGGCGTCGCGCTCTTTGCGCACCGAGTTGGCGCTCGACGCTTTGGACATGGCCATCGCCGCCCGCCGGCGCTGCGGCCACAGCATCGACAAAGCCGTCCACCACAGCGACCGCGGATCGCAATATGTGTCGATCCGCTACAGCCAGCGCCTCGACGACAACGACATCGTCGCCTCGGTCGGCAGCAAAGGCGACAGCTACGACAACGCCATGATCGAGAGCTTCAACGGCCTGTTCAAATGGGAACTCATCTACCCGCACGGCCCCTGGCAGGGACAAAGCGACGTCGAGTTCGCCACCCTCGAATACATCGACTGGTACAACAACCGACGCAGCCACAGCCAACTCCTCAAAGGCCGATACACCTACACCACCCCCGCCGACCACGAAACCGCCTACCACAACAACACCACAGCCACCCCGGCCGTGACCCAACAAAAACAGTCTCTACCAAACCCGGCGTGATTCAGTGGGGCTGGCAGGCGTGGAGGAGTTGCGGGGTTGTGGGCCACCAGTCGAGGAGGCGCAGGGTCTGTTTGCGGGAGGAGCGGACGAGGCGGGCGGGTGCGTGCCATAGCTGCCATCTGAGGCGTTTGGGGGCGGCTTGGGCGAGGGGTCCGGTGAGGCGGAGTTGTTGGAACCATCTAACGAGCGCCAGGCTGAGCGCGACGAGCTGCGCCCATGCGGCGTTGGCTTCGTAGTCGGTGAAGGGCATGCGTTTTAGGCCGGAGTCTTTGAGGTCTGCGATGGTGTTCTCGATGCGGGCGTGGGCTCTCATGTGGGCGTCGAGTTCGGCGGGGCCGCCTTCGGCGTCGGTGTAGAACCCGCGGTAGCGCCGGTTGCCGGAGTCGAACAGGGTGCGCTGCGCGCCGGGGTGCAGCGGCTCGCGGCGGGCGATGAAGCGGGTGCCGGCGGGCCAGCCGGAGAGGTCGACGCTGTCGGTGAGGTCGGCCACCTGGGCCCGCCTCGAGGGCTCGCCTCCGGCGCCGAGCGCCGGCTGCCATGCGCCGGCGTCGAAGCGGTTATGGTCTATGGCCGCTTCGACCTGGTGGTTCGAGCGGGCTGTCATGAAGAACCCGATGTTGCGGGCCCGGCAGGCCTCGGCGATGCCGACAGAGCAGCCCGCCGCGTCGACCCGCAGGTGCACCTCGCGCAAGGGCGCCTGCCCGTCGCCTTCGCGGTGGCCCCCGGCGACGGCGGCGGGGAGCTGCGCGATGGCGGCGTCCAGGACCTCTATGTGGTCGCAGATGTCGTTGGCCGCGGCGTTTCCCGCCCGCAGCTTGATCGACAACGGCTCGCCCTCTGAGGTGGCGCACAGCATCGGGTGGAACCCGAACCCGCCCTTGAAGTGCGCAGCCGCGCCCTGCTTGTTCTCAGAGTGCACCTCCACCAAAGTCGAGTCGATGTCCAAAACCACCGGACCGGACCCCTCGCCGCGGCGCTCCCACACCCCGGCCCGCACACCGGCCACCGCCCCCAACAGGCCCTCCACCACATCAGGGCCCAAACCGCGCAGCGTGCGGTACAGGGTCGAGTCAGACGCCACCTCGCCGAACAGCACCGGCTGCGCCCTCAGATGCTCGATGTCGCTGCACGCCTCCCCGCCACCGGCCAACATCAACAGCAAATGCGCCAGCACCTTGCCCCGGTCGTGCGACGGCGCCCGCTCGCCGCCCGGCGGCACCGCCGCCGACAACGCCTCCCCCAGCCCCAAACCGTCGGCGAAACGCCCCAAAGCGAACAAACCAGAATGCGCCGCCACCTGACCGCCGCCGCCTTCCACCCTCACATCGCAAGTGCTGCTAGCCTGCATCTCGGAGATGCCCCTCCCTGTGGAGCCGATACGTGCCCATCAACACACATCGTCCCACACCAGAGGGGCTTTTCCGCGGACGCGCACCCCCCAAACACCACACCCCATGAACAATCAGGGCTAGTGGTGTGTCGCGGGTTTGTTTGCGCGGTTGAGGGCTGTTTGTGCTCGGCGGGTTTTGGCGATGATGGGTTCGGCGGTTTTGGTCCAGCGCAGGGGTTTGGGGTTCTGGTTCCAGTGTGATGTCCAGGTGTCGATGGTGTCCTCGAGGTCTTTGACCGAGGTGTGGGTCCGGTGTTTGAGGGCTTTGCGGGTGAGTATGGAGAACCATGTTTCGACGAGGTTGAGCCATGACGCGGATGTGGGGGTGAAGTGCAGGTGCCAGCGGGCTCGTTTGGGGTGGGCGAGCCAGTCTTTGACGGGTTTGGACTTGTGGGCTGAGAGGTTGTCCAACACGATGTGGATGTCGAGGTGGCGCGGTGTGTGCAGGTCGATCCATTTGAAGAACGCGAGCACGTCTTTGCCGGTGTGGCGCTTTCGGGTCTGGTGGAGCACCTCGCCGGTTGAGACGTTGAGGGCGGCGAACAGGTCGAGGGTGCCGCGTCTTTTGTAGTCGTGGGTGAGGGTGCGGGCCCGGCCGGGTACCATCGGCAAAGACGGCTGGGTGCGGTCTATGGCCTGGACCTGGGTCTTCTCGTCGAACGCGAACACCGCGGCGGCCTCGGGCGGGTCCAGATACAGGCCGACGACGTCGACGAGCTTGGCCTCGAAGCAGGGGTCTCGCGACAGCTTGAACACGTCTGAGCGCCACGGGCGCAGACCGTTCTCGCGCCACACGCGCGCCACGATGTCCTTGCCGACGCCGTGGCGCTCGCCCATAGAGCGCGTCGACCAGCACGCCGACCCGTCCGGGGGCTCCTCGAACAGCGTGTCGGACACGATCTCCGACTCCCGGGCCGCGCCCAGCGACCGGGCAGGCCCCCGGCCGCCCGCAACAGTGCCCAGCCACCCCAGCCCCCCGGCCTCGAACCCGCGCCGCCACGCCCGCACCGTGTTCGGAGCCACCCCGCAACGCCGCGCGATCTCCTCATTGGCCAAACCATCGCAAGCCGCCAGCAACACCCGCGCCTGGCGGGCCACCCGATGCGACACACACCCCGAGCGCGCCCAGCGCTCCAACACCTCCCGATCCGCATCCGAGACCCCCAACGCAACCGCAGCCGAAACCATCCCCCCACACTACACCACCCCGCAACACAACCAACGACACACCACTAGATGCGCTCGCGGAGCGACGACAAGCTCTAATCACGGAGTTGATAACTGGTGAGATGCCAGTGCCCATGATGAATGGTTGAGTCCTATGACTGAGAGAGGTAAAGGAATATGTTGCCTCAAAGAATGTATTGACAGTTACATTGGCAAGAGCCTGTTGAGTGCCTGAAAGATCATTTCAAACCGGTCGAGCGTGCGGTTAGATACTTGGAGTGTTCTCGTGTTCTCCGAGAAATAGCGGGCAGGCCGGTAGTGATTGAACTTTGAGCTATTGGGAAGAGGAGTGTTCTCAAAATGCTTTTCTAGGCGTGAAATGATCCGCTGGCCGATCTTAGGCAGATCGTCGTCTCTGATGTTCGTTCTGAACTCAGCGTTGACCAAATTAAGATAGAAGTCGAACTCGAACAGGTCCTCGATGTCTGCCTCATCTGCTTCCGTGAAGTCTGCGAAGGTAAATACCTGGTTCTTTTTAAGCAGCTTCTCCTTGTACAGGTTCTCGATTATCTGTCTATCTTTTTCCTGGAAATCAATGAGCACTGCCGTGTTCATACCGGACTGCGCTCCGATGAGGGTCACGAACGTCGGTATCTTGCCAGACCCCCCGACCGGAGTGATGGTCCATTCTGGGCTGAGGCCTTCTCTTCCGGCAGCGTGTAAGGCTCCGGAGACCGTCTGGATGTACAGCAGGTCGGACACTCCCTCTACGACGAGCGAATTTGGTCCGATGAAAAGGGTCTGGTGAATTTCATACCCAAGGGCCCCCTGCAATGGGAACAGGCTATCGGGTGTGGCGTTGAGCACCTCTGTCAGCACCTTTGTGCCTTCTTGCTCGGTGCTGAGTCGTTCTGATCCATCTTCAATGCTGAGGTCTTGGACGATGCGGACTCGGTCGAACCGGGAAGGGTCCACCATGAACGGAGAGTGGGTCGTGTACACCACCTGATGATGGGGAACCAGCTCCTCGTCGAAGTACCTAAGCAAGTCCTCTTGGGCTTTCGCGTGGAGGGACAGGCCTGGTTCGTCTAGGAGGAGTATGAGATTCTCGCCCTTGCTGCGCAGTTGCGAATACCAGGCGAGGAAGGAGAAGAACCACACGAAGCCACGCGACCGGGACCCCACTGACGTGGTCACCATGTGCCGGATGTCTTCCACCCTGCCCCAGATATTCGTGCCAGAAATCATTCCGGGCGGGTCGTTGGGCTGGGCCGCCCGAACGTCGAATTTCATCCGCAGATGGCGGTTCTGAGACCAATGGTCCATGACTTGTCGAGTCAGATTGTTTCCTGCCCCCTCCAGCCGTGCTACGAGCGTCTGGGTGTTCCCGGGGTCAAGCATCTGGTTGAGGTCCAGCCTGGCCAGCTCTATCAGACCGAGAAGTGGGTAGTCGGAATCCAAGAGGGAGCCTTCGTCTCTCCGGCCTCGGATTGCTTCGAGGTTGTCCTGGCCCGTCATCTGGTAGTACTCGTCGAAGTAGAGGAACTTCGGCAGCCGCTCTTCCAGGAACCGGTCATACACGTAGCGGGCCAGGCCCTGTTCTTGGATTCCTTGCAAGGCTGCCCGCAGAGCCGTCTCCGGATCCCTCGACGTTCCTTCCTCGAAGTGAGTGAGCATCTCATCCAAGTTCTTGGACTTGCTCAGAGCTTCGGCGAGCGTGGACGGCAGGTCAGCCGACCCCACGAGGTGTTCGATGGCTTTTTCTGTGTCAATGGCAAGGGACTCCACAACGAGTTTGTTGTCGAACCCCTTGCTCAGGACCAGTGTCGGGGAATCATCCACCAGCCACGACTTCCCGAACGTATATTCGACCCCCGCCACGTCCTCGTCATCAAGTAGGAAAGTCGCCCGTACAACCTGGACGTGCTGGCGTCTGCCTGTGGTGACCTCGGCCTCGTAGGTGGACACATCGCGTCTTGGATAGTCGTCCATCACGCTGTACTCAGCGTCAGCGGGATTAATCGGGTTCAGCCGATAGAGGGCCTTGAGCAGCGCGGTCTTTCCCGCTTCGTTCTTGCCCACGAGGCATGTCACGTCGCCGATGTTGAATGCTTCAGAGTCTCGGACGCTTTGAAAGTTCTGAACCTGTACTTCGACCAGCTTCATGTCTCCTCCACCTGGCGGGCTAACTGTTCCATGTTACTTGTGCCTTCTAGAAACCTGGCCGCTTCCCAAAGACCAGCCTTACGAAGTTGCCCAGCTACCGATATTTGCACCCGGCGCACGGCTGTCACGAAAAGGACGACACTGCGCTGGTGGATCGGTCTCTTTGCCGAAGCGGCAGCGGGAGGTTCGGTTGTATCGGGGCCAGGTGCCGTCGCCGGGCCGGCCGACGGTGGCGTGGCGTGAGGACCGGGTCCGGTTTTGGGAGGCGATAGCCGGCGAGGCGAAGACCGAGGCGGCGGCGGTGGCTGGGGTGTCGTCGCTGGTTGCGTTCCGTTGGTTCCGCCACGGGGTCCGGTCACCAGCACTGCCGGAATGTCCACCGGTCGCTCCGCTGGCATCGACTGCTTGAAGGGGAATGTCACAGTTGTAATTTTACGGCCTCCGCTGACAGTACTCAACAGTGGTAGGTGGAGACCACAAGCTGCGAAGCCTGCCACCGGGCCGACCCGGTGGAGGTCCTCGGCGACCTGCTTGGGGACAGCGGTGCCCTGTGTCCATGCCGCGCTCCAGCCGACGCCGAACCAAAGACGCCACCGACTGCTTGGCCGCGACTTGCGCGCTGGCATGCGGTGTGGGTGACGAAGGAGGCTGTCGCACGAGAGCGTGTAGAAAACTCTTACGGCGTGGGGCTGTACTCAGGGGTCGGGGTCGATGACCGTGGGAAATGTCCTCCTCAACAAGTTGGTGAGTGCAGGGAATAGGTTCATTCCCATGAGGGTTGGGCTTCGTCGCGGAGAAGCTTTGAAAAAGATGCTTGAATGATAGAATGTTCACCTATAGGGTGAAGATGTGAAGTATGAGATTGATTTTCGAGAACGACGACCTGCGGCGGCTGTACGAGGAGCCGGACTTCGTGCTGTCCAGGTTCGGCTCGGATGTTGTGAAGGCCTTCCGGAAGAAGGTGGGGTTTCTTGCGGCGGCTGAGTCTGAGTCTGATCTTCGGAACTACAAAGCGCTGCGCCTCGAGAAGCTCCGAGGGGGGCGTGCTGGCCAGCATTCGATCCGGCTCAATCGCCAATGGAGGCTCATCCTGCGGATTGAGACCGATGCCGAAGGCCGCTTGCTGGTCATCGTCGAGATTGTTGACTATCACTAGGGAGGAGATTCATCAAGATGGCTAGAACCTATATTCCGGCTGAGGTTTTCCCCGCTGGCGAGTATCTCCGCGACGAGCTGAGTGAGCGTGAGTGGACGGTCACTGAGTTCGCGGAGATACTCGGTCGCCCGATTCAGGCTATATCGGAGATTCTGAACGGGAAGAAGGAGATCACCACCGAGACAGCGATTGTCTTTTCTGAGGCACTCGGCACCACTCCTGAGCTTTGGCTGAACCTCCAGACCGCGTACCGCCTGCACATGCGGCGATCAACCGCGAGCCAAAACGATCTCACCCCGGTTGCTCGACGAGCTCGGCTCCGGCGGGCAATCCCCCTAGCCCAGGTGAGGTCTCGGGGATGGATCCCTGAGGCAGCTGACCTCGACGCGACCGAGTCGGCTGTGTGCGACCTACTGGAAATCGGGAATCTGGATGAGCGCCCGCAGTTTGCCTTGGCAGCAAAGCGCTCCAATTCTGCTGATCCAATCAGCATTGAGCAGGCTGCTTGGCTTGGGTATGTGCGGCGAATGGCTGAAGGCCAGGATGTTGCTGCATTCGATATCGAAGGGCTGAGGCAACTTGCGGGGCGCCTCCCCGGGACCGTCAAAGACGGTCCCGGGGAACTGGTGAGGCTTCCGACACTGTTCGGGGAGTGCGGTGTCTGCTTGGTCTTTGCAGAAGGGCTTCGGGGGGGCAAGCTCGATGGCGCTGTGACCTTCCTCCCAGATGGTCGTCCCGTGATTGGGCTGACAACGCGAAACAACAGATTCGATAGTTTGCTCTTCGCTCTGCTGCATGAGTGCGCTCATCTGGTGCTGGGTCACATCACCCCGCAGTCTGGTGCGATCCTCGACGACGACCTCATGGGCCCCCAGAGCGATCCCGATGAAGTGGCGGCCAACGAGCAGGCCATTGCGTGGCTCTTCCCCGACGGTTTTGACATCACATCGATCTCGGTGCCGGCAGTCGTGCAAGCAGCATCGCGGTACAACGTGCATCCAAGCGTTGTCATTGGGCGTATCCAACACGAATCCCAGAAGTGGAGCCTTTACCGCGACCGAATCCCAAAGGTCCGTCTCGACCTCCAAGATGCAGGACTCCTCTCATGACTACGACCGCTGAGTGGAGACTTGGAGATCGTCCTGCGACCTTCTCGTTTTATCTCACCGCTCATGCCTGCAAGAAGAACCCTGCGGCAGCCATTCTTGCGGCAGAGATGGCTGACGCGATCACGATTGCGGATGCCAAAGGGCCTGAAGTTGCTAAGCGGCTACGCGATGCTGGCCTTGAAGCCCCAATTCTATTTGATGGGATGGGGTACAAAGAAGAGGTAGAGCTCCGGCCAGAGGTCTGGGCACGACAGCAGGTGGAAGCTGGGGCAGCTCATATTTTGCTGCCTGGAGAATTTATTCCCTGGGATAGGGACTCTGACGCTGTCTTGACTGACATAGTCAGAGAACAAGGCCACATTGCTGCGGATCTGGATGCGATGATGCTAATTGCAACCGATATTCGATGGGTCGCCAAGCGGACACAATTGGTAGTAGATGCTCTGCGTTCGACAAGTCAAAATGTTGCTCTAGTCCTTGCGCATAGAGCTGATCCGCTTTCAGTAGCTGGTGCGGTTCCTGGTCTACGACGTGTTGCCTCAAAAATAGACGGTCTATTTCAACTTCGAGGTGACCATGGAGCGATCGGTTCTGCTGCGTTTGGAGCGGAGCACGCTTCCATCGGTCTCATGACCTCAACTCGTCACTACGCAACTGCAGCAATGCGCCCTCGCCGTCGCCCCGGGTCATCTGCGCGGCTCTTTGTTCGTCCGTTGCTTGACTGGTTTCTAGCCAGTGATGCAGCGGGATGGACAGCAGCCGGAGGCAACGTGGACTGCTCTCTACCATGCTGTGGTGGAAACTCGCTGAGCCGATTTCTTGATCCCGATCTTGATGCCAGATGGCACAACATGAATGCTCTGGCTGACTTTGCAAGCTATGTACTCAATGCGGCACCTTCTGATCAACCTACTGTGTTTGTTGAGGCTTGTCGGGGTGCCGCTTCCCAGTATGGTCTTGCCGGCTTTCAAGGGCCTGAGAGCCCCAAGTCTCAACTTACGAGCTGGGCTCTTTCATAGAGGTAGTGCTTGTAGGCCAATTCCGCCATCCACCACCGGTAGACGCTCGGCACTCCGACCTCAGCGGGACTCGCTGGAACGATGACCCGTGGGCCAGCTTTCTCCTCTACATCTATGATACCGACGCCCCATTCGCGGGCTAGGCACTCAATTGGCCAAGGAACTGTCCCGTTCGATTCATGGGTCAGGACGAACCGCTGGACAATCGGTGTGAACTTAATCGCTCGGTGAACAGACCGGTCAACGCTAGGGCCGTCAAACGCAACTGATCGTAGAGTTCCAGGTGGGGCATAGACTCGCCAGAAGCCGCAGCCGGTTTCTATAGCAGAGTGAGGGGCCATACGAAGTCGCTGAACCTTCACATCAGGCAGTGCATTGCTGGGCACGAAGCCTCCAGAGGGTAGCGACCAGAGGCCGTGCAGGAGAGCCTTCGAAGTGATGGCACCGACCCCGATCCCTTGCCTTCTCTTGTGCTCACTGGGGTCGAGTTCAAATGCTGCCAACATCTTGGACCCCTCGATGGAGATGGACACGACTGGGGAGCCGGTTGTCAGTTCAATCGCTTCGACCGCATGGTCAGGTGCCGCTGTAAGCATCACACCCCCCTTCCGCGTCCTATCGAGTCCCTGAAGTGTTGTCTGGCACTTGGTGTCGGTGCCAATCCACTTCTTCGCATAGCAATTCCGGGACTTGGCTTCAGGGTGGCTTGCGAACTGCGTGGATGGTTGGGTGAGATCGGTCATGGTGGCCGGTCATCGAGCAGTAGCGACAAGGCACTCCTGGCGACGAGCCGGCTGTGCCACAGCGATTGCACCGCTGGCTACCTCCCTTAGTGGGCGGTGCCGGGCTCAGCCTGGCCTTCATGAAGGAGATGGGGAGGACTGATGGGGAAGCGCAAGACCACTGACTTTCTGGATCACCTTCGACCATGACGCGAGGAAGCAGATCAGCCTCGATGAGTTTCGCAATACCGCTCAAGCCCTCAAGGCATACAGCGAGCGCGAGGAGCAATATCGGGACAATCCTCGTGTGGAGGTCGTTCTGCTTGGTGCGGAATCCGTAGACGCCATCAAGGTCACCCACTCCAACTACTTCGACGACACCGCCGCCGCCTTGGGCAACCTGCTCGTGAGTCTGGGACTGGAGCCGAATCCGGTTCCCCGCTCCTGACCTTGCTGCTAGGTGGTATTCCGTACTATCCCGAGGGACTGATCCGATGAACGCCCAGCCCGCTGTCGCACCGCAACCTGACCCTCTTTTGCAAGTTTTGCAAAGTGGGCATACTGCCTCCCTGGGGCAAGGACATGGCGTCTGCGTCTTTGACCCTGATCCCATGAGGTGCCTCTAGCGGCTGCCGCTGAAGGGGACAGGCGACAGCCTTGAGATGGTGGCTGACCAGGGGGTACTTCGGAAGGGTGGGGGAGGTGTCCACCCGTTCTGAGTTCCGAGTCGGGACTGTGCTCAACGAGGAGTCGCCTGCTGCGCGCGTGCAAGATCACCCCCTCTGGGGTTAGCCTAGGTGTGTACACGCACCACCTAGAGGGACCCATCCCATGCCCACCTTGTCTGAATCCAGTACCGACTCAGCAATGACTGAGCGGCCTGTGGCGCTTGCGGAGCTTGATGACAGCGTCGGTAGCGGCCCAGAGGTGCCTGAGGATGAGGTCGCTGTGCGGTACTACAGCGATGAGGCGCTTCTGTCAGCCATCCGGTTGCGCCGCAACGGCAGCTCCGCCGACTAGCCACCTTTTGAGGCAGTGCCTACTCATGATGAGACCAGCGCGTTCATACGCGACTACGAGGGCTTGACGCAGCAGCAGCGAGACAGATTCGATGACAAGCGCCAAGAGTTCATTGAGGATCTGCTGGTGATGGAGAGGGATCCGCGCAAGAGGTTTCGAGCGGCTCTCCGAGTCAAGAAGGTGCAGGGAGCATCAGGGTTGTTCGAGATGACATGGGCTTCAGACGGGCGGGCGATCTTCTCGATGGGCAGGCCAGTGGTCCAGGGCAAGCGCCACATTGTCTGGCATCGTGTCGGGGATCACAGCATCCTGCCCTAGCGGAGTACGGGGAAGCGGGCCCTGGCGCGGCATAAGGTGTCGGGGATGTCTCGACCGCATGAGGGGTGACGGCTGATGCTTGCTGTTGAGGCAGCTTTTGAGGAGCACATCGCATCGTGGCTGGTGGAGCATGGGGGCTATCGACGGGTCAAAGTCGGAAGTGCCGGAGGTGAACCGCCTGAATTTGACGTTCAGGCGGGGGTGGACACGGCTGATCTGTTCGAGTTCCTCGGGGCGACGCAGGCGGCTGATTGGGAGCGTCTGGTGGATTCGGCTTACGGGGGCGATCCGAACCAGGCGCAGTCGGGGTTCGTGCAGCGGTTGGCGTCGGAACTGGACAAGCGGGGAACGGTGGACGTTTTGCGCCACGGGGTGGTGGACCGGAACATCAAGATCCGGCTGGCGTACTTCAAGCCGGCCCAAGGGCTGACACCGGAGCTGGCCCAGCGGTATGAGGCCAATGTGTTGTCGGTTGTCCGGCAGCTTCCGTTCGAGCCGGATACGTCCCGGACCGTTGACTTGGGACTGTTCGTCAATGGGATTCCGGTGGCCACGGCTGAGCTGAAGAATCCGCTCACCGGCCAGACCGTCGAGAACGCCATTGCCCAGTACCGAACCGACCGGCCCCACAACAACAGAACTATGGGCCGGCTGGGCATGGTTCATTTTGCGGTCGACCCCGCATCGGCGGCGATGACCACTCGGCTGGCTGGCACCCGCACCCGGTTTCTGCCGTTCAATCGGGGTCACAATCTGGGTGCTGGCAACCCGCCCAATCCTGACGGGCACCGCACCGCGTACCTGTGGGAGCGGGTGTGGTCGCGCGATGCCTGGATGGACATTCTGGGCCGCTTCATCCATGTGGAGAAGCCCTCCCGTGGCTCAAGGGCTCGTCCAGAGGTGATCTTCCCGAGGTTCCACCAGTGGGATGCGGTGCGACGATTAGAAGCCGATGCCAAAGAGCGCGGTGCGGGCCACAACTACCTTGTGCAGCACTCGGCGGGGTCGGGCAAGTCGAACTCGATCGCCTGGCTGGCGCACCGGCTGTCGTCGTTGCACACTGACGACAGCGCCCAGGTGTTCAACAAGGTGGTGGTGATCACCGACCGCATTGTCCTCGACCGCCAGCTTCAGGACACGATCAGCCAGTTCGAACACGCCCTCGGTGTCGTGGAGCGCATCGACGAGAATTCGGCGCAGCTCGCCGCGGCGCTAGCTGGCGAGCAGGCCCGCATAATCGTCACGACATTGCAGAAGTTCCCGCTCATCTTCGACAAGATCGAGTCGTTGCCCGAGCGGAACTACGCGGTGATCGTCGACGAGGCCCACTCATCGCAGACTGGCGAAGCAGCTAATGAGTTGCGTCGGGCACTGGGCTCGGCACACCCCGAGATCGACACGGATATGGAAGCGGGCGAAGTAGAGGCGCTGCTTTCCGCAGCGGTGGCCGCTCGCGGCCGCCAGCCCAACCTGTGGTTCTTCGCCTTCACCGCCACGCCCAAGGGCCGGACGTTGGAGCTGTTCGGCGAGGTGGGCGAAAACGGACGGTACGAGCCCTTCCACTTGTATCCGATGCGCCAAGCCATCGAAGAGGGCTTCATCGAGGACGTGCTGGGCGGCTACCTGACCTACAACCAGTACTTCCACTTGGAGAAGGCAATCCTCGACGACCCCGAGTACGACACCGGCAAGGCCCGAACTGCGCTGGCCAGGTTCGTGACCCTGTATCCCGACAATCTGGCGCAGAAGGCGGAGATCATCGTCGAGCACTACCGCACCTAGATCGCGAGGCAGGTTGGCGGCGAGGCTAAAGCGATGGTGGTGTGGTCATCGCGGCCCATGCGGTGCGGATGTGGGAGGCGCTTCGGGGCTACGCCATCAACCTGGGCTATGACCTCGGTGTGCTGGTGGCTTTCTAGGGCGAGGTTGAGGGACTCACCGAGTCAAAGGCCAACGGATTCCCATAATCCCAGACCGCGGAGCGGTTCGACACCGATGAGTGGCAGATAATGGTGGTGGCCGAGAAGTTTCAGACCGGCTTCGACCAGCCGAAGCTCACAGCCATGTACGTAGACAAGACCCTCACCGGTTTGGCTGCGGTTCAGACCCTGTCGAGGCTCAACCGCATCCACCCCGACAAGTCGGGCACCTTCGTGATCGACTTCGTAAATGATGATCATCAGATCGGCGAGGAGTTCGCGGTGTACCACGGCAAGACCGTGGCCCCGCCGACCGATCCGAACCTGTTGTTCGACACCCGGCGCGAGCTCGATGCCTTCGGCATTCTCGACACTGGCGAGATACAGCGAGCGGCGGTGCTTTTAATGGGGGAGGGAAACCACGCACAGATCGACGCCCCCCTCCAGCACGCTGTGGACCGGTTCAGGGCGTTGTACGACGACGACCAGGAATCATTCCGTGATTCGCTGGCCAGATTTGTGCGGGTGTACGGGTTCTTGTCGCTGGTCGTGCCGTTCCGCAACCCCGAGTTGGAGCGCGACTATTTGTTCTGCCGTGCATTGGCCATGCTCATCCGGGATCGGGACCCCGGTGAGAGCATCAACTTGGGCACAGAGGTGGAACTCACCCACCTACGGCATGAAATTGGGTTTGAGGGCTCAATCTCGCTGCCCGATGGCGAGGGGGAAGTTGCCACCATCTACTCCGGGACCGGTCCGCTCAGCGACCCTGAGGAAGAACGCCTGTCCCAGATCATCGCCCGCCTCAACGAGCGCTTCGGAACCGATTGGACCGAAGAAGACCGCTTGGTGTTCGAGGCCGCCGCCGGCGATCTCATCTCAGACGTCGAAATCCAGAACCAAGCTGTAAACAACGACGAGGCCACCTTCCGTACCTACGTATTCCCCGCCCGCTACGAGAAGGCCCTGTTGTCGCGGATCGACCGAAACAGCGACCTCATATACGCCTATCTCGACAGCAACGAGCTCCAGGCCGAGGTAATGGACATTTTCGCTGTAAATGTCCAGAGGCGCGCCGCGGTGGCCAGGCAGCGGACCTGCCCCATCGGCGATCTGCTCGGGCCAGATCGAGAGTCGCTGTTCTTGGAGTACAAGTCCACTCTCCGCTGGGACATCCGAGAGCAGCGAAAGAGAGGCATCCCCGAGGACGCCGTGATCAAGACCATCGCTGGCTTCGCCAACTCCGAGTACGGCGGCACCCTACTCGTCGGCGTGGCCGACGACGGCTCGGTCCACGGACTGGAAGACGACTACGCCACCTTCTCCAAACGCGGGGAGCAAGGCGACCAAGACCTATGGGGCCAGCACCTACAGAACCTCATCCGCAGTCGGCTGGGGGATGCTGTCATCGACCTTATCGCCTGGCAATTTCATACCATCAACGGCGATCATCTCGCCCGTATCAGCATCGACGCATCAGGTTTCCCAGTCCTTGAGCGCATAGGCGAAGAAGAGATCTTCTGGCTCAGAACCCCGACTTCCACAGTTTCAGTAAGCGATCCCCAAGAAAGGGACCGAGTTGTCGCCCGCCGTTGGGCAAATTCAGAAAGTAAACAGAGTTCGATTGATGGTTGATTGCAGGAACCAATTTCGGAAGTCAGTTCCAGATAGTGGCATCTATGGTTACACTGCCGTCAGGCAGATCGTGATGTTGAAACGCGGATTCGGCCTGATGAGAACCAATGAACAAGAAGTACTGCGAGATGAACGATCATCTCCGCTCTCTTTGGCGGAACTTCTAGTAGATCGTCAGCATCACCATGGCGGAGTTGGGTCTCCCATACCAGTTTCAACATGTCTACAACAGCACTAATGTCATCGTCACCCTCTGCGTCAAAATCGGTAATCCATTTGGAGGGTTTCGCTTCAGCAGCTCCAATGATCTTTCCAAGTGTCGCCTTTTGGTCATTTGGTATGAAAATGGGCTTGGCAATGACTTCCAGAGCCTTAGTTGACTCAAAGCAGGCATCATTGGGTTGGGGATTACGACCAAATGCATAAGCTACTGCCCGACGTATGTGGTCGTATACTCGGCCCCGCGAGCTGAGAGCATCATCAACTAGGTTTGAAAGTTCTGGGGGTTGGCGGCGCTGAAGCTGATATCTACCCTGGTCGTCGCGGCCCACGTCGTAGATGCTGCGAGAGTCGTCGAGATAGCTTTTGACTTCTCTCCAGTCATGCCACTCTCCTAGTAGGTAGTCCACTGCGTCTAGCAGGAAACTGTCGCCTTTCAAAAGGGCTTGCAGCATCTCTGTCCGAACGTGAGGCAACACCTGGTCGTGGCGTCTCTCGAATTGATTTACGGTCTGCTTGTCACGGAAGCCTTTGTCGACAAAACCGAGCAGAGAGTATTTCAGGGGTTCAGAGAGTTCTTCCTGGAGCGTGAAATACTCCTCAACTTGGTCGGAGTTGTTGCGCTTGGAGAGTGGCGGTCTGTGCATTCTTGGGTTCCTCACTCTGGTGTGCTGTCTCTTGGATGGCATCTGGCTTTGTCAGTTTCGGTCCTCAGATGGTTTGGGTGCCGTCGACTCCTAGGGCTATGGCGAGGATGATGGCGATGCCGCCGAGGAGGCGGGCGGTTACTGACAGCAGGGGGGTGGGGGTGGCGCGGAGCCAGAGGAGGGCGGCGGTGAGCGCGGCGGCGAGGATCACGCCGGCCATGGTTCGGACGGTGCCGTCGTGGGCGGCGGTGGCTAGGACGAGGGCGACGAGCTGGGGGGTGAACAGGACGGTGAGGGCGATGAGGGCCACCTGGGTACCGGCTCGGGGCTCATCGGTTACCGGTCGGGCGGGGAACACCATCCACCGCACTCCGGCTATTGCGAAGGGCACGGAGGTGGCCAGGCGCCAGGTGCCTGTTGTCACCGACAAGGCGTCGAGGATTGGTTCGGCCAGGGCGGCGATCACCCACAGTGCGCCCACCGCCGCGGCCACGGCAAGTGCCACACGGGGGCGCCACTGGTCCCGGTTGGAGGGGCGCCAGGCCATGCTCAGCGCCCCTGCGGCGGGGTTGGCGGCGGCCAACACCATCAATATCACCGGTCCGAGTCCGCTCATGGTCTTGTTGCTTTCATGGCTTGTTTCCTCCGAGGTTGAAACTGGCATCGGCCATCAGCAGGCCGGAGACGGCGTGCTGCTGGTCGTCCACCCTGGTTAGGTCGTCGTAGTACCAAGCGCCGTCGGCGTCCTGGGCCTCGGCCAAGCGGGCCGCCCCGCACTCCAGCCGGTACCGCAGCGGAGCGTCGGCGAGGCGGGGCTCGTTGAGCCACAGCCACTCCAGGGCCCCCAGCCCCTCAAGGATGGTCCCGTAGCCGCCGCCTCGGGGCATGGGCAGATGTGAGATCTCGGCCACGCCCTCGCGCTGGGCGTCCCAGCGGATCATCTGGCTGAACCGACCGGCCAGGCGCCGGGCGTAATCGAGATGGTGGTCTTCCAGGCCCCACTCGGCCATCTCTCCCAGTGTGTAGGCCGCCCACTGGTCGGGCCATGGCGGGGGCCACAGCTCCTCCAGCTCATCTCGCTCGGTGGCCAGGTAGTCCATGATGGCCCATACCGGGGTGTCCCACCCCTCGCCGGGGAAGGCCTCGTGCATCAGCGCCAAGCCCCAGGCGGCCTCCCCGGTGGCGAATCGGGACCGCTGCCCGGGCACCGGCGCGCCAGACTTGGGATCCCAGAAGTTGAGCATCCCCCCGTCGGGGAGCTGCTGGCCCACCAAGAACCGGCCCAGCGCCCGCATCTCGTTGTCGAAGCCAGGGTCGCCGGTGAGGATGCGCCGATGGGCCAGCGACACCAGAGTCAGCGAAGCGGTTCCCGTCTTCACCGGGCCCCGGGGCGACAGCGCGGGTCCCATGCCCCCGTCGCTGGTGACCACTGCCCGCTCCAGCAGGTAGTTCATGCCTCGATCAGCGGCCTCAACCACTTGGTGATTGCTGCCCTGCTGCGCGATGGCGAGTTGGTAGAGCGACATGGTGCCCCCGGCATGGCGGACCAAGTTGTAGCCCGGCACGGCCGACTCGGTGCGCCGGTCGTATTCGTACAGGTAGCGCCCGGAGGGCTCCTGGGTGCGAACGATCCAGTCGGCTCCGGAGTCGATGGCTGCTTGGCCATCGCCGGGGGAGTATTGCGGGCACACCTCGGGCGCGGCCAGCGTCACCCGCAGCAGGCCGGCAGTGACCACCCACACCACCACCCAGGCGATGAGCCGGCGGGTGGCTCTACTGGATGGCAGCGGCCGCAGCGACGACAGGGCGCTCATGGGTGCCGCCAGAACCGGGAGACAAGGAACGTGGCCGGTAGGCGGGTCCTCACGAACTGGCGGGCTTGTTGGCCCTCAAGCACGGTGCCGTCGCGATCGACCATGCGCCACGATGCCCCCGGCACCACGGTGATGTCGAACCGGGCCATCCAGTCGAACCACTTCACCCAACGTCTGGGGGTAACCAGGGTGCGATCGCGGGTAGACGGAATGGCCCAAATGGCCAGGGCGCCGATGGCGATCACGCTGAACACCTCCACCTGGGCGCTCACCTCGATGCCCACATGGAAGGCCACCGCCACCCACACCGCGGCCAATCGGGTTCGGCGGAACCAAATCCCGAAGGCGATGAACAGCTCGGTGGCCACCGCCACCGGCGACAGCACCCACTGGAAGGCCCGGGCCGTCAACACCTCCAATATAGGATCGCCCAGAGTATTGCCCAGCACGTCGCGGGCATCGTCTTGGTAGCGCAGAGTGCGGTCGTGCATCACCCGGCCTCCCACCCAGTCGGGATCGATCAACTTGGAGAACCCCGAGGCGAAGTAGATGGCGGCGGCCTCGAAGCGAAGCAGCCACACCGGCCACACCAGGGCCCGGTCATCAGGAGGTTGGCGGCGGCGGGCATCAAGCGACAGCGCTCGGCCGTTGTCGCACAGGGCCACTCCGGCCAGAAGGATGATCAAGAAGGCCCGGTTGTGGCGGAAGTGGGTCTCCGACAAGAAGAAGTTGTAGGCCACCACTGCCAAGGTCACCCAGGTGGCGGCTCGCGACCACAGGCCCACGGTCATCAGCACCGCGGCGGCCACGCCGATCCACAGCAGCGCCACATACAGCCCCGCCGGAGCGTTGGGCACCCAGGGCCACCACTGCTGCTGGAACACGTCGATGTAGGTGACGCCGTCGAGAGCAGCGGCTAGAAACGGGCGCAAATGCCAGATGACTGACGGGCCCAGCACGATGCGCACCACTGCCACGGCCCGCATACTGGCTGGCTCGTCGAACACCTCGGCGAGCCACCGCTGGCACCGGGCCCCCCAATCGGCGGTCGTCGGGGGAGAGGTTGGGGCCGTCATGGTTCGGCCAGTTCCCGGTTGTGGCTGCGAATCACCGTGACATGGGGTCCCCGGGCGTTGCGGTAGTAGGTGACGGTGGCCTCCAAGTAGAGGGTCTCAGTGTCGTTGGGGGTGTTGTCGGCCATCCAGTCCAGGGCGTGGTCCAAGAAGTCCACCACCGCATCCACCCCGGAGAAGGCGTGGCGCTGGCGCCAGGGCCCCTGCAAGGCCCGCCAGCCGATCAGCTCATCCCAGTCATAGCCCTCCCACCGCCCATTGGGCACCCCCACCCGCTCGCCGTCGGGCAGCACCCGCGCCAGTTCCACCGCATAGGTGCTCGACTCGTTGAATGGCTGGAAGGCGAAGTAGTTGTGGGGATCCCGGTAGCCGTTGGCCACCAGCCCGAGTTGGACGACCACAATGGCGGCGGCGAACCACCGCGCTCCCCGCCGACGCCAAAGCGGGCGGGGTGGCGCAGCCGCTGCCGACGCCGCGTCAGCCGTCGTCGGCGTACCTCCGCCTATAGGCCTCCAGATCGGGAGGCAGGCGGTCGCGCTTCAGCTCGGCGAAGTTGTCGTAGGCCGTGAGCCAGCGCACGTGGCGCCACAGCTCCACCGCCTCTTCGGTCGACTCGGCGGGGTTGCTGATCACCGGGCCGAACAGAGCCGGGCCCCGCCCGCCGTCCAGGCGGATGGTGGGCACGCCGAAGCTGCGGGTCTCGTCGCAAAGGACGGTGTGCTCAGCCTTCAGCGTCTCCCATGTGCTGTCGTCGGCCAAGGCATCATCCACCATGCCGGCGTCGAACCCGGCGTCCACCGCGGCGGCCCGGATGGTGTCGAGCTCGTCCACCGACTCCACCAAATCGAACGCCCGGCGGCCGATGGCCTGGTAATAGGCGCCGATGCCGCCGTTGCCGCCCACCTCGCGGGCTTTGACCGCGGTGCGCAGAGAGCGCACGCCCACGCCCCGGTCGGGATCGAACTGCTCCATGGGCTTGTCCCAGTTGACGATGGCCAACGAGAACAGACCCCAGGTGACGCTCACCTCACCGGCGCCTTCAATCTGACGAACCCAACGGGCCGTCTGCCAGCACCATGGTCAAAGTGGATCGAAATAGAAGGTGATGGGCTCGCTCATGGGGTCATTATCCCTAACCGAGGATTACCTCGGCGATTTCGCGCAGTTCCTCTGCGCTGCGAGCCCCCACGTTGATGCCGGTTACCGGGCTCTCCTCCCAACCCGCCAGCCGGTCGCGGATCCGCTCGGGCGAGCCAACCAGCGAGATCTCGTCGGCGAATTGGTCGGGCACCGCGGCAATGGCCTCCTCCCGCCGTCCCTCAAAGAACAGGTCTTGGATGTGTAGGGCCTCCTGCTCGAACCCCATCCGGGCCATGAGCTTGGTGTGGTAGTTCTGGCCCTTGGCCCCCATCCCGCCGATGTAGAAGCCCAGCGAGGCTTTGGTGGGCAGCAGCGCCTCGGCCCGCTCCTCAGGAGAGTCGCCGGTCACCTTGATGGTGGTGTGGACGGTGATCTCGAACTCCTCCGAGCGCCCGGCGATCGATTCGGCGTACACCTCGGGGCGGAACGGGGAGTAGTACAACGGCAGCCAGCCGTCGGCGATCTCCACCGTCTGGGCGATGTTCTTGGGGCCCTCCGCGCCGATGAAGATGGGTATGTCGGCCCGGAGCGGATGGGTCATGATCTTGAGCGGCTTGCCCAAGCCGGTGTCGCCCTCCCCCTTGTAGGGGTGGTTGTAGTAGTCGCCCTCAAAAGTCATGTAGCCGTCGCGGGCGAACACTCGCCGCAAGATCTCCACATACTCCCGAGTGCGGGCCAGCGGTCGGTTGCCGGGCTGGCCGTACCATCCCTCCACCACCTGGGGGCCCGAGACCCCCAGGCCCAAGACAAGGCGCTGGTTGGAGAGGTGGTCGGCGGTCACGGCGTGCATGGCGGTGGCGGTGGGGGTGCGGGCGGCCAGTTGCACGATGCCGGTGCCCAGGCGGATTTTCTCGGTGTGGGCCGCCAGCCACACCAGCGGCGAGAACGCATCTGAGCCCCAAGACTCGGCGGTCCACACCGAGTCGTAGCCCAGCCGCTCTGCCTCCTGGGTGAGCGGAACGAATCCCTCGGGCATTCCGCGGCTCCAATATCCCCAGACCAGTCCGAGTTTCATGGCGGCGACCCTATCCCGCTCACCGATGGCCGTTGCGGTTGAAGTTGGGCGTGTCTGTCGATTTCTCTTTTGCCGGCCTATCCCGTTTGTCGGCGACAGTGACGGGGCCGGTAGCATGGTTCTCTATGTCCAAGGTCTGCCAGGTGACCGGTCGTCGCCCATCGTTCGGCAACAATGTGTCTCACTCGCACCGCAAGACGCGGCGCCGGTGGAACCCGAACGTCCACAAGCATCGCTTCTGGCTGCCGGCGGAGAAGCGGTGGGTCACCCTCACCGTTTCGGCCAAGGGCCTCAAAACCATCAACAAGCACGGCATCGAAAAGGTGGTTGCCCAGATGCGCCGGCGCGGGGAGAAGGTCTGATCGCGATGGCTGGCAACAGGAACGGCATGAGCCTCAAATCCAAGTCGAAGAAGGCGTAATCCCAATGGCCAGCGACAAGCGTCCCATCATCAAGCTGAAGTCCACCGCGGGTACCGGCTACACCTATGTGACCACCAAGAACCGGATCAACGACCGGGAGCGGATCGAGCTGAAGAAGTACGACCCGGTGGCCCGCAAGCATGTGGTGTTCAAGGAGGAGCGGTAGCCACGGACGTCGACGAGCGGAGGGGGCTGCTGTCGGCTGCATTGCTGGCCGACGACCCCGCTCCGCCGCTATGGCATCTGGTTGACTCCGGCCTCGCCGACGAGATCGTTCCCGAGCTGCCCGCGCTCCGCTTGGAGCAAGACCCCATCCATCGCCACAAGGATGTGTTGGCCCACACCATTGCGGTGGTGGCCAAGACCCGCGCTGATTTGATCTTGAGGCTGGCCACGCTGTTCCACGACGTGGGCAAGCCCCGCACCCGCTCCTATGAGCGGGGCGCCGTCACCTTCTACCACCACGAGGCGGTAGGGGCCCGCATGACCCGCAAGCGGCTCACCGCGCTGGGCTACCCCGAGCAGGTGGTGGACGACGTGAGCGAGCTGGTGCGGCTGTCGGGCCGGTTCAAGGGGTACGCCGACGGCTGGAGCGACGCCGCCGTGCGCCGCTATGCCCGAGAGGCAGGGCCGCTTCTGGGCTACCTCAACGAGCTGGTCAGGGCCGACTGCACCACCCGCAACCGCCAGAAGGCCGCCGATCT
Organism: Candidatus Poriferisocius sp.; assembly: GCF_965208475.1. Classification (GTDB taxonomy): domain Bacteria; phylum Actinomycetota; class Acidimicrobiia; order Acidimicrobiales; family Bin134; genus Poriferisocius. Next base: position 3,857,056 of record NZ_OZ242338.1, read on the forward strand.
CCAACACCATGTGGACGACCTGGAGGCCCGGATCGCCCGACTGGCCGAAGAGGAGCGCCAGGCCGCTGAGCGACCGCTGATCGACGGCAACGAGGTGATGGAGCGCTACGGCATCGGCCCTGGCCCCGAGGTGGGCGCAGCGCTGAGGTTCCTCTTGGAACTGAAGCGGTCCGAGCCCGACCTGGACCGGGCCGCAACCGAGGCCCGACTCGATGTCTGGTGGGCCGAAAGGGGGTAAATCCCCAGGTCAGAGAGTGACCCAAATTCGGCTGTCGATCCGGCTAGCCTCCGACTGGGAGTTGTCAATTGCCCGGTCGATTCGTTGTTCTCTTGGCGGTCTTGCTGCTGGTGTCGTCGTGTGCGGAAAGCTCGGCGGATCCGCCGGATTCCCAGCCGACCGGCGCGGTTGAGACGCCGGCACCCCTCGAATCGAGCCCAACCCCCGCCGCGACCGCCACGCTGGTTCCCGAGCCCACTGCGACGTCCGAGGCCACGCCCACTGCGGTGCCCGCGGCCACCGCGGTGCCCGAGGCCACGCCCACTGCGGCGCCCGAGCCTGAGCGCGATTGCTCTCCTTCGATCCCCGACGATCTTCAGGTATCCCACGCTTCTCTTGCGGTAACCAGCATCGAGATATCGCAGGCCATATACGACTGCGCCCACGAGGTCGGCCTGGCATTCGCTGACGATCCCGCGGCGATCTCCACGCTGATGTCGCGCGGGATTCAGGGTCCGCTGCTGCTGGTCGGTCCATGGTTCGACATCCCAATGATGGGCGAGTTGGGGAGGCTTGCTCCGGAGCGCATCGTGACGGCCGGTTTCGACGCGCAGGTCCTTCGATATGCCCTGGCCGATTTCGCCTTCGAGCCGATCGCCGTCAATCAGCAGGCAGCATTTTCGCCTGATGGGCTATCGGGCAGCCGGGTGTGGCTGGCCGACAATGCCGAACTAGGCGTGCCTTTGGCCGCCCTCGGCCATCAAATCGGTGTTGGGGTGTTCGTCCTGTCCGGTGACCTCCGGGCCCTGTCCCCGGAGACTCGGAATGCGATCTCCAACGCCTCTGAAGTGGAATTGCTCTTTGGACTCAGCGACGCCGCCGCCTGGCAGCTAGAGGTAGTCCGCCGGGGCGATCAGATACCCGGGGGCGGTTTGCTCATGTTTGATGCCGGCTTCGATCGCCGCTTGGTGGCCATGTACGGCCATCCGTCGGGACCCGGCCTCGGGGTGCTGGGAGAACAGGGCCCCGAGGAGGGCGTCGAGCGCCTCCGATCCATCGCCGAGGGCTACGACGCCGACGGCTCGGTGGTGCTGCCCACCCTTGAGATCATCGCCACTGTTGCCTCGGCCGGTGCCGGCGAAGACGGGGACTATTCGGCTGAGACCGCCCGGGATGTGATCAGGCCGTGGGTCGAGCTAGCAGCCGCCAACGATATGTACGTGGTACTGGATCTACAGCCGGGGCGATCCGACTACCTCTCACAGGCCAGGATCTACGAGGAGTTCCTTCGCCTCCCCCATGTGGGTCTGGCGCTGGATCCCGAGTGGAGGCTCAAGCCCGGCGAAGTCCACATGCGCCAGATCGGCACGGTGGACGCGGCGGAGATCAACCATGTTGTCAGGTGGCTGGCCGGCATTGTCCGTGAGGAGGCCCTCCCCCAGAAACTGCTGATCCTCCACCAGTTCCAATTGCAGATGATCACAAATCGCCATCTGGTCGAGACTCCTCCGGAGCTGGCGGTATTGATCCACATGGACGGCCAAGGCCCCCTGCAAGCCAAGTACGACACTTGGAATCTCTTGACCAGCCGGCGGGACGCCGATCAGTTCTATTGGGGTTGGAAGAACTTCTACGACGAGGACATCCCCACCGCCACCCCAGAGCAAGTGCTGAAGGTAACTCCTGTGCCGCTGTTCGTGTCGTTCCAGTAAGGCCTTTGCGACAAGCCCTAGAGCTGGTCGATGTAGGTGTCGGTGCCCACCACGGTTTTGTAGAAGGGGCCGGCCCAGCAGACGTTGGCCAGACCTGAGCCGTTGACGGCGTCCACATACGACTGGAACGAGTCCCAGCAGCCGTCGGGCTTCTCGTCGCTGAAGAAGATCTGAAGGGTTCGGGCTTCGCTGCCGGTGTCCGAGCCCAGGTTCATGGGGGAGTTGGAGGTGATCTCATCTCGCTGGCGGGGCTTCCAAGTCGAGCCGATGGCCACCGGCGAGCCGGCCATCATCTCGGGCATGGCCTTGTCCCGCAAGAAGGCGTGCAATTCATCTTCGCTCACCCCATCGGCCCGATCCATGGCCACCACGCCGATGCCGGCGTAGCCGTGGTCGAGGGCCAACTCCAGCGGCACCGGGTCGTCGTCTCGATAGGCGGCCCAGGCGACGTCGGCCAAGATGGTGTGGCGGTGGGTGCGCTCGGCGAACCCCCGTTCATTGGTGTACAGCCAGTGAACCTGATCGCTGGCCCATTGCCAGTGCTCCTCGTCGTGGCCGTCGAGCACCCAGTACACGGCGAGGAATGAGCCGTCACCGGCCTGCGACACCTCTCCGCTGCCGTCGGTGATTCGCATGTTCTTGAGCGCCCGGGGGGCCACCCAGCGGGAGCCGGCGAACATCCAGGGGCCGATCATGCACCCGGCATAGAAGTGGTCTCGCTCGTACCAGCGGTTGTACTCCTTCTCGTGGCCCGGATTCGGGTCCACCAGGGTGAAGAGCATGCTGCCAACGTGGATGGGATAGTCGTTCACGCCGCTGAACTTAGCGGTAGCGCCCTAGTGTCGCGAAGGTGAGCGGGCACCCATTTCGCGACAAGGCAGCCATTGCCGGAATCGGCATCACCGAGCTGTCCAAGAATTCGGAGGTGAGCACGCTCACGCTGGCGTTGCGGGCGATTATGGCCGCAGTGGAGGATGCCGGCCTGCGCCGGGAGGACATCGACGGGGTGGCCTGCCATCAGGTGCAAGATTCGGTCACCGCGTCCATCGTGGCCCAGTGCCTGGGGGTGGACGACCTGTCGTGGTACTGCGACCAGTTCGGCGGCGGCTCGACCTCGCACTCGGTGGTGGGCCATGCGGCCAGTGCGGCCGCCCTCGGCCACGCCCGCCACATCGTGGTGTGGCGGGCGATAAACGCCCGGTCTGAGCACCGCATGGGCGGCACCGGCCGACCGCCCCCGGCCATCGTGGAAACCCAGTACCAGCACCCCATCGGCTGGGTGACCCCGCCCCAGTGGTACGCCATGTTCGCCCGCTCCCACATGAGCCGCTGGGGGACCACATCAGAGGATCTCGGCCGTATCGCCGTGCAGCAGCGGGCCAATGCGGTGCACAACGAGCGGGCCATGATGCGGGCCCCCATGACCCTGGACGACTACCTGGCCTCCCGGTGGATCGTGGAGCCGTTCCGGCTGTTCGACTGCTGCCTGGAAACCGACGCGGCCGCCGCGGTGGTGATCACCACCGCCGAGCGGGCCCGCGACCTGCACCAGCCCCCGGTGCTGATCTCGGGCATGGCCTGGGGCGGAGGCCACATGATGCACAGCAATCGGGTGCAGGCCGACTGGACCACCTCGATTGCCGCCAAGATGGCCCGCCGGTTATATGAGATGGCTGGGGTCGGCCCCGAAGACATCCAGTACGCCTCCTTATACGACGCCTTCACCCACCTGGTGCTGGTCCAGGCGGAGGACTACGGATTTGCCCCCAAAGGAGAGGCCGCCGCGTTCATCGCCGACGGCGGTACCGCCCCCGGTGGCCGAGTGCCGGTGAACACCCACGGCGGGTTCTTGTCGGAGGGCTACGTCCACGGCCTCAATAACCTGCACGAGGCCGTTCGCCAGATCCGAGGCACCGCCGGGCGCTTCCAAGTGCCCGATGCGGAGGTGGCTCTGTCCACCGGCCAGCCCGGCTATGTGGCCGGCAACTCCTCAGCGCTCATCCTGCGCCGCGATAGCTGACCCCTCTGGCTTGTTCTTGGCGGGCGGTGTACCAGGCGGCCAACGCGGCGGCCACCAGCAATAGGGCGGCCAGGCCGGCCCAGTGGCTGAACGAGTGATATCCCACGGCCTCCATGGCCGCCCCGGCCGACAATCCGGCCACCGCTCCTCCCGTCGTCATGAAGAAGTCGGCGCCTCCTTGCACCTCGACTCTCTGAGCCACCGGGAAGGCGCCGGTGAGCAACACGCTCCCGGCGATCAAACCGAAACTCCAGCCCAAGCCGATGAGCAGGAGGCCAGCGAACATGCCGGCGCTGTCTTCGGCGCTGTTGTGCGCTGCGGTTTCCGCGCCGATGCACAGGATCACCCCGCCGGCCCCGATCATCAGGTGGGGCCCGATCCGGTCTACGAGCCAGCCCACGATGGGTGAGAAGGCGTACATCCCCAGAACGTGTACCGAGATAACCCAGCCGATCACCCGGAGTTGGTGATCTCCGTTCTCCATGTGCAGCGGGGTCATGGTCATAACCCCCACCATGACCGCCTGGCCCATGAGCATGGCGATCACCGCTAAGCGGGCCGCGGGCACGGTGGCAATGAGTCGGCCCACCACGAGGGGCGATGCCGGTCGAGCGATTTCTTTGCCCACCGTGCCCAGCACTTCCAGCGGGTCGGGGCGCAGCCACAGGTAGGTGGTCACTAGGCCGATGACGAACAGGATCGTGCCTAACAGGTAGGGGCCAGACAACTCGGGAAGCCCCATGAACCGGGCCACCGCCGAAGCCGGGCCCAGCGCGACGGTGGGCCCCAGGGCCGCCCCGAAGGTGGTGGCCCACACCAGCATCCCGATGGCCCGGGCCCGGCGGTGGTCGGGGGCCAAGTCGGCAGAGGCGAATCGGGCGGCCAGGTTGGTGGCGTTGCCTGCTCCTATGCCCACAATTCCCACCACCAGCAGCGGATAGAAGTCGGCCACCGCGGCCACAAAGGCCAGCCCGGCGCCGACCATGCCGATCGACCACCCCGCCACCAGGCCCCGGCGGCGGCCGAGGCGAGCCATTCGGCGGGCCAGGGGAACTGTTGTTACCACGCTTCCGACCTGCATCATGGCCGCGGCTAGCCCGGCTAGCAGTTCGCTGTCGGTCATTTCCTTGGCCAAGACAGCGGCTGCCGCGAATCCCGCGGCCATTGCCGCTGAGGTGGGGATCACCGAGGCCATCAGTGTCCGCGTCGTCCGCTGATGGGCTGCCGCCCGCTCTATCAGCATGTTTGATCTCTACTGGTGGGCTCTACTGGATTGTTCCTCTACAGAGACAGCTCATCTTCCTGACCCACTCTAGGTCAGGGTTGTGACAGTCTTTTTAGGTAGTGAGGAGGAGTCGATGACCGCAGTTGACTGGCCGTCCGATCAAGCCCCCAAGCCCCGGCCCTATCCGGAACGGGACTCGGCGCCGTGGTGGGAGCGCATCAACCAGCACCGCTTCGAGTTGCAGCGCTGCGACGGCTGCGGGGCGTGGCGGTGGCCGCCCCGGGCCATGTGCGGACGCTGCGCCTCCTTCGAATTCGCCTGGACGCCGCTGTCGGGCCAAGCCACCGTGGAGAGCTGGGTGGTGAACCACCACGCCTTCCTGCCCGGGTTCGCCTCCCCCTACACCGTGGTGCTAGGCCGCCTCGACGAACAAGACGACCTCTGCCTGCCCGCCACCTGGCAAAGCGACGCCGTCCCCGTCCCCGGCCAACCCATCCAGATCGTCTTCGAGACCCACACCGACGACGAAGGCCCCTTCACCCTCCTCGCTTGGCGTCCCGCCTGAGCCGGCCAACTGTTGCCAATTTAGTTAACTGCATTTATAATAAGTACAGTTATATTAAGTGAACTTATATATATGGAAGGACAGCGTGTGGACACGCCGGCGAGACCCAGGAGTCTCTACGACCGCGAGGCTGAGTGGGAAGACCTGTCGCGTTTCGTCTTGTCGCCGCGGCCGGGCCTTCGGCTGGGGATCGTGTATGGACGACGCCGCTATGGCAAGAGCTATCTGCTGCGCCGCCTGGTGGAGGCAGTGGGCGGGGTGTACTACTTGGCCCTTCGCGAGGAGCGCAGGCCCGCTCTGGACCGGTTCGCCAACAGCCTCAGCCGGCAGCTTCAGTGGGCGCCGCTTCAGCCGTTTCGGGACTGGAGCGACGCCATGGAGCAGGCAGCAAGTGTGATGGGTGCCCGCGGGACGCAGCCGCAGGTGTTGGTGATTGACGAGTACCCCTACCTCCAGCAGAACAGCCCCGAGCTGGATTCAGCGCTCCAGGCCGTGATGGACGAGACCGCGGCCGGGGGCCTGGCTGAGGGGTGGACAGCGCCGGTGAGCATTGTCTTGTGCGGGTCGGCAATGTCGGTGATGACCCAAGTATTGAGCGGGACATCGCCCCTGCGCGGCCGAGCGACGCTGGACATTCCACTGGCTTCGTTCGACTATCGGCAGGCTCGCGGCTATTGGGAGATCGACGACTTTGCCGCCGCGTTCTCGGTGGACACCGTGGTTGGCGGGGCTGCCGGCTACAAAGATCTGACTGCCGGTGCCGGGATTCCGACTCGTCGTGAGGGCCTGCCTGAATGGCTGGCTGCCACGGTATTGAATCCGTCGCATGTCTTGTTCCGAGAGGACGACTATCTGCTGCGTGAAGACCCCCGGGTCACCGACGAGGCCACCTACTATTCCTTGCTTCAGGCAGTGGCCGACGGGCGGACATCACCGGCCAAGATTGCCGAAGCGCTGGGCAGGGCGTCCAATGACATCAGCCACCACCTAGGGGTGTTGACCACCGCTGGTTTCGTGGTCCGCCACGAGGATCTGTTGGCCGAACGGCGACCGGTTTACCGGATAGCCGATCCGATTGCGCGCTTCCATCACTTGATCAACCGACGGCACCGGGCCCGGCTGGAAGACCGCCATGCGCTCGAAGTGTGGTCCGACGCAGACGCCACCTACCGCTCTCAGATCGTCGGCCCCCACTTTGAGTCGATCTGCCGCCTGTGGGTAGACCGCTATGCAGCAGAGGAGACCTTAGGCGGCCCCGCCGACACTTCGGCTTCGGTGCAGGTGAATGACCGCCGTCGACGCCAGGCATTCGAGTTGGACGTGGTCGCGCTCAGCCAGGGCGAGCAAGTGGGGAAGACCAAGGTAATCCAAGTGGTCGGCGAGGCGAAGGCCTACCGGCTTGACGTCGGTGCCCTGACCCGCCTGGACCAACTTGCGGATCTGCTAGCCGGCCGCTCCGGGGTAACCCTGTCTCCCACCGCAAAGCGGCTGCTGTTCTCCGCCGAAGGCTTCACTCCCGAACTTACCGCCGCTGCTGCCATCCGCCCTGACGTGGAACTCGTCGACCTTCAACGTCTATATGAGGGTGCTTGAAGACCTAATCCCGCGAGCGCCTAGCGCACGAATGCCGGTAGCAGTCGGTATACCTGGGTGTCCACGGTCACTACCGGGATGCCTTCGCCTGGTGCTTGCTTGGCGGTGAATGAGCACTCCGGATCACCACAGAACACCAGAAAGCGCTGGTGGGGCTCGTCGTAGCGGCAGTCTTGGCCACCGCTGAGCGCGTAGCCGCACCACGGGCACTCGGTGAGCTGGAGCGGGGTGCTGGTACCGGTAAAGCCCTTGCTCTTGCTGCGCTGAGCCTCCACCCATTCCTTGGCTTCCCCGTCCTGGTTGGGAGTGACCCCGCCGCAGGGGGGAAGCCTCGACTTACCGGTATCGATGCTGGCCCGTATGCCGATATGGGCGGATGCACCTCCTGCCCGTGCGCCGCCCGAAGTGCGGGCATCTTGTCTTTTTCTTCCTTGCCGGGGTTGCCGCAGACAGACCCGGCAGGCCAACTGAATCGCCTGGCTCGAATCGGCGCCAGATGCGGGCCGGAGGCGATGCGAGATCGCCCAGGATGGCCACGCTCGGGCTGGTTGTGACCTGTTCGGGCATCTCGTTGAGCGTGTCAGACAGCGCCGCGGGGATTGTTTCTGCCAACTCCTCTGCCCTATCTATTGCTTGGCGGGGGTCCAGCCCGACTTCTTCGGCGCATTCCAGCCAGGCCTGCGGGCTGGCGGCTTCTCCGATTGTCCACGCCGGCCCGATCTTCATGGCGAGTGCAATGTCGCCGATCTCTTGCCCTCTGCTCAGATAGGGGGCCATCGAGCACACATCGTAGAGAGGGGCAAGCACGGTGTCGGGCCCGTCGAACAGCAGGCTGTAGTTCTTGGCGTGGGCATCGGGGGCGGCCAGCAGCCAGTTGCAGACCAGGGCGTCGAAGAATCGAGAAGCACTGGAAGAGTCGGTCTGGGGTTCTCCGAGAACCAGAGCCACATCAGCGGGACTCGGCCCGTTGTTGCGCTGGTACTTGAGATGCGGGGGGAAGCCGAGGGCCTGGCAGACATCCTCTTGGTGGACCCGCACCAGCTTCCCGCCGGCCTCTCTCCTGTCGAAGCGCTCAATGGCGATCGCCCTCTCGTCGCCGGCGTAGACGATCTCGGTGCGTGCTGCTGCGATGCCCGCCCGGCGCAGGGCGCTCATGCAGACATGCTCAACAAGGTCGCTGTCGGGGAATCGGGACAATGCCACCTTGAGGATGTGCGTCGAGGGCTCCCCGCCGGCCGGCCTCGCCCACTTGTCGGCAGTCCGGCACAAGACGGTCTTCGCCTGCGCACCGGCCAGGCTGAAGGGGACCCACCACTGGGCTGGAACAGCGCCGGACGCGCCGAGGCGGACGGATTCAAGGTGCCGGGCCAGTTCAGCCTCGCTCATCTCGAGTCTGTCCTGCGGCCTGGACCTCAGCTCGCTGAGCCGGTCTGGCCCACAGAACTGCACAGCCCCTGCACAGTCCCATCCGATAGGGGTTGAGAGCATGTCCATCGGGTTGAGGGAGGCGGCCCCATAACGCTCAGCCCACTGTCCGCGGACCTCCAGCAGGGCGGGCAGCAGCCCATCCATCCAGTCGAAGATGTCATACCGGCCGGCGGCCACCGGCACGGTCAAAGAAAGCGGGACACGTTCCCGCCCGCCGGTGTAGTCGGCGCTGTAGGAAAACCAACAGGCCTGCTCCCTGCCGGCGCGGACGAATCCGGCCAGTTCGCCGGCTAGCAGAACGGCCAGTTCGCCGTTCATGGCCTTGCAAACGACGCCACGTACTCGTCGAGGTCGGACTGCACAACCCGAGGATGCAGGTCGAGTTCGTAGCCGAGCGCGCCAAGCACCGCCAGCAAGCCTGTAGTGGAGGTCCCATAGGCCGCCCGCTCCAATCCGCTGATGCACCCCCGGGACACACCCGCGCGCTCTGCCAGTTCTTGCTGCGTCATGCGCCGAGCACGGCGCAGCTCCCTGATCGCCCTGCCGAGGTCATCCTCCGAGGTGATCTCTTTTATGCGCCCTTCGTGGTCCACACTGGCAGTATAACTCTGCTGCCCAAAATATTGTACTTACGAGATGTAGTGTCAGCTTCGTCGAAACAGCAAGAGTTTTTCACTTGCGGATCTGACGGGCCTTGCCTGCTTCTACGAGGCTGCCTGAGCCGCGACTCTGGTGCCGTACTTCTGGCGCGCTTCCTGCTTGGAGACTCCCAGAATGTCACCGATCTGCGACCAGGTGAGGCCTCGCGAGCGGGCATCGGCAACTGCTTGGGCCAGGGCCTCATTGACCTCTTCGAATTGGTTGATCCATTGTGCGGTCACCGCAAACGACTCCAATGGGGCTGGCTTGAGGTCTGCTGGGTCAACCTCATCTGCCCACTTCTCGAAAGCGGCCAGCTTTTCGGCCAGATACTCTTCACGTTCTTTGTCCAACTTTTTCTCCTTCATTTCATGAGATTACGCCTTGCGGGCATGGCGTGGATGACCACGCCGCTGACGGGGTTTGGGGGATGGTTGTGGTCTACGGCGTGACCTGAGAGGGGGTGGGTGTACTAGATTTCTCGCTGACCCGGAAAACGACTAGGGAGATGCCGTGGAAGTTTCGGTCACCATCAACGGGGACAGCCACTCGCACGACGTGGAGCCGCGCACGCTGCTGGTTCACTACATCCGCGACGTGGTCGGCCTCACCGGCACCAACATCGGGTGCGACACCTCCTCGTGCGGTGCCTGCACCATCCATGTGAACGGCGAGTCGGTGAAGTCTTGCACCATGCTGGCTGTGCAGGCCGACGGTCAAGACCTCCTCACCATCGAGGGTCTGGCCGACGGCGACGTGCTGCACCCCATGCAGGAGTCGTTCCGCCAGTGCCACGCCCTTCAGTGCGGCTATTGCACTCCGGGCATGGTGATGGCCGCCGTCTCGCTGCTGGATGAGAATCCCGATCCCACCGAGCGGGAAGTGCGCATCGGCCTCGAAGGCAACCTGTGCCGCTGCACCGGCTACCACAACATCGTCAAAGCTGTATTGCACTGCGCGGAGGCCTCGTCATGATCCCTGCGGCATTCGACTACGTCCGGGCCGGATCGGCTGAAGAAGCGCTGGCCGCGCTGGCCGAGCACGGCGACGAGGCCAAGCTGCTGGCCGGGGGCCACTCGCTTCTGCCGCTGATGAAGCTGCGGCTGGCCACCCCCGCGGTACTGGTGGACATCGGTCGCCTCGACGACCTCAGCTACATCAGCGACGCCGGCGACCACTTGGCCATCGGCGCCCTCACCCGCCACCGCGACGTGGAGACCAGCGAGCTGGTGCAGTCGCAGGCCGGGCTCTTGGCCGAGGCCACCAGCCATGTGGGCGATCCCCAGGTGCGCCACCGGGGCACCATTGGCGGCTCCATCGCCCACGGCGATCCGGCATCCGACCTGCCGTCGGTGATGCTGGCCATGCGGGCCACATTGGTGGCCCGGGGACCAGCCGGCGAGCGGGAGATAGCGGTGGACGACTTCTTCACCGGGTTCCTGGAGACCGCACTGGGCGACGACGAGCTGCTCACCGAGATCCGGGTGCCGAAGATGCCCGACGCCACGTGGGGCTTTCAGAAGTTCAACCGCCGGGCCCAAGACTGGGCCATTGTGGGCGTGTCGGCCGTCGTGGCCAACGGCACCTCCGGCGTGGGCCTGGTGAACATGGACAGCATCCCCGTGCGGGCCGCCGGTGTGGAGGCCGCCCTGGCCGGGGGCGCTTCTGCCTCCGATGCCGCTGAGGCCGCCGCCGAGGGGACCAACCCGCCTTCCGACCTGAACGCCGGACCCGAGTACCGCGAGCACCTCGCCCGGGTGCTCACCCGCCGGGCGCTCGAAGCCGCTGGACGCTAGAGCCCAGAACCTGGGCGCCCAGCCCGCTTCGGCTGTCGAGGCTGACTATGCGGCTTGAGCCAACAACGGCTGTCGGGGTTGACGATGGGGTTTGAGCCCGCTTCGGCTGCCGAGGTGGCCGAAGGGCTAAAGGGCTGTGACTACCTGGCCGACGAGGGGTTGGCCACGGCCGTGTTCTTGGCCATGACCCTGAACCGCCCCCTTCTGCTTGAAGGCGAGCCTGGCGTGGGCAAGACCGAGACGGCCAAGGCCCTGGCCGCCTGGACCGACGCCGAGCTGATCCGCCTCCAGTGCTACGAGGGAATCGACGTGGCCCAAGCGGTGTACGAGTGGGACTACTCCCGCCAGCTACTGCACTTGCGCACAGCAGAGGCCACAGGCGGCGCCACCCGGGAGGCCGCTGATGCCCTGGAAGACGAGCTGTACTCCGAGCGATTCCTCATCAGGCGCCCCCTGCTGCGGGCCATTGCCGCGGTCGAGGGCCCGCCCCCGGTGCTGCTGATCGACGAGGTCGACCGGGCCGACGACGAGTTCGAGGCGTTCCTGCTGGAGATACTGTCCGACTTCGCGGTTACCGTTCCCGAGATCGGCCGATTCGAGGCGACAGCCCCGCCCCGGGTGATAATCACCTCCAACCGCACCCGCGATGTTCACGACGCACTCAAGCGTCGCTGTCTGTACCACTGGGTGGAACACCCCGAATTCGAGCGGGAGGTGGCCATAATCGGCCGGCGAGCGCCCGGGGTGAGCGAGCCGCTGGCCCGGCAGGTGGCCGCCGCGGTGGGCGCTTTTCGGGAATTGGGCCTGTACAAACCGCCCGGCGTGGCCGAGAGCATCGACTGGAGCCTGGCCTTGGGCCGCCTGGGTGCGGCCGAGCTGACTCCTGAGATCACCCAAGCCAGCCTGGGGTCGGTGCTCAAATACCGGGAAGACCAGCAGCGGGTGGCCGACCAGGGAATCGGCGGCCTGATCTCCCAGGCCATCGCCCGTGCGGGATGAGCCCTGACCCCCAGCGGGCCATGCTGCTGATCTCCCCAGACCCTTCCTTCGCCCGTGCAGGCTGACCAACTGGCCGTCGGATTCGTCAACGCGTTGCGGGGCGCAGGCATCGATGTGGCCGTGGGGTCGTCGGTGAGCTACTACCAGGCGCTCGGCGCGGTGGGCATGGCGCAGCGCAGTTCGGTGTACTGGGCCGGCCGGGCCACCCTGGTAACCGAGCCCGAAGACATCGAGGTCTACGACAAGATATTCGACGCCTACTACGGCGGACAGCATCTGGTGGCCACCCCGGTGGTGGAGGTGATCCAGCCCATCACCCTGGTGGTAGACGACGGCGACGACGACGCCGAAGACGACGGGGGCGACGATGAGCCCGGCGACCCATCGCTCATGTTGCGGTGGAGCCGCCAAGAGGTGCTGCGCGACAAAGACTTCGCCCACTACAGCGACGACGAGCTCGACGAGGCCCACCGCCTCATGGCCGCCATGGCCCGGATCGGCGGCACCCGCCGGTCCCGCCGCCGACGCCGCACCCATCGCACCGCCGGGCACCCCGAACTGCGCCGCACGGTGCGGGCCGCCATTCGCACAGGCGGGGAGCCGGTGCGCCGCTGGTACACCGAGCCGGGACAGCGGATCCGCCGGGTGGTATTGCTCTTGGACATCTCCGGTTCAATGGAGTCCTACGCCCGGGCCCTCATCCGCTTCGTCCACGCCGCGGTGGTGGGCCGCCGCCGGGTGGAGGTGTTCACCATCGGCACCCGGCTGACCCGGATCACCCGGGAGCTGTCGTCGCACGACCCCGACCGGGCGCTGGGCGCGGCAGCCGACGCGGTGAGCGACTGGTCGGGCGGCACGCGGCTGGGCGACACCCTGGCCGAGTTCAACGAGATGTGGGGCATCCGGGGCATGGCCCGGGGGGCCACGGTGGTCATTTTGAGCGACGGATGGGACCGGGGCAGCCCCGAGGTGATGGCCGAGCAGATGGCCCGGTTGCGCCGGGTGACCCATAGACTCGTGTGGGTGAATCCTCTGAAGGCCACCCCCGGCTACCAGCCCCTGGCCCAGGGCATGGCCGCCGCCCTGCCCCACGTCGACGACTTCATCGAGGGCCACTCGCTGCACTCCCTGGAGCGCTTGGCCGATGTGCTGGCCGACGACCGATCCCCAGCCGGGCCCATCCCGATGAACGCAGGGGTAACGGTATGAAAGAGATCTTGGACGACCTCGACGCCTGGCGAGCCGAGGGTCGGCGGGTGGCGCTGGCCCGAGTGGTCAACGTGGAGGGCTCGGGGCCCCGAGACCCCGGCGCGGCCATGGCAGTCAGCGACAACGGCGATGTCGTCGGATCGGTGTCGGGAGGCTGCGTGGAAGGCGCGGTGGTAGTAGAAGCCCTCGACATCCTCGAGAGCGGGCAGCGGTGCGTGGTCAGCTTCGGCTACAGCGACGACGAGGCCTTCGCGGTGGGGCTCACCTGCGGAGGCACCATCCACCTGTTTATCGAGCCGATGGACTGGTAGCGGTGGCCTGCCTCCATTCGATCGACATCGCCGCCTGCTGCGAACGCGGAGGCTGGTAGCGGTGGCCGATCTCTACAAACGGCTGCGCGATGCCATCGTCGATGAGCGCCCGGTGGCGCTGGCCACCGTAATCGAGGGCCGCAATGTCGGCGCCAAGCTGGTGGTGGAGCCCGACGGCGACATCTCCGGCACCTTGGGCCATCCCGAGCTCGACCGGATCGCAAGCCGGGACGCGGTGGGGGAGTTGGCCGCTGGCCGCACAGGAGTGCGCCACTACGGCGCCGAGGGGCAGGCTAGGGAAACCGACGTGTCGGTGTTCATCGAGTCGTTCTCGCCGCCGCCGATCATGCTCGTCTTCGGGGCGGTGGACTTCACCGCCGCGCTGGCCCGTGCCGGCAAGCTGCTGGGGTTCAACGTGATCGTGGCCGACGCCCGCTCGGTGTTCGCCACCGTCAAGCGGTTCCCCATGGCCGACCGCGTGATGGTGGCCTGGCCCGACGAGGTGTTCGAAAACTACGGCGACCGCCTCGGTCCCCACGACGCGGTGTGCATCCTCACCCACGACCCCAAGTTCGACGTGCCCGCGGTGCAGCGGGCAGTGGCCACCGACGTGGGCTACATCGGAGTCATGGGCAGCCGTCGCACCCACGCCACCCGGCTGGAGCGGCTGCGCGAAGTGGGCGTGGATGAGAAGGGGATCGACCGGCTCATGGCCCCCATCGGGCTGGACATCGGCTCCCGCACCCCGGAGGAGGCCGCCATCTCGGTGTGCGCTGAGATCATCGCCAACCGCACCGGCCACAACGCTCCGTCACTGCGCGACAGCGAAGGCCCCATTCACCGCCCACCGGCCGACGGATGAAGCGCCTCGCCGCGCTGGTTGCGGCGGCGCTGGCACTCTCAGCCTGCGGCAGCTCCGATCCGGCTGTCGACTCAACCGCTGCTCCGGCGACACCGGTGGCCACTGCCGCAGCAGAAGAAACCGGGGTGCCGGACTCCGCTGCCTCGTCCACCGTGGATGCCGCTGCTACTGCCAGTGCCACCTCCACTACCAGTGCCACCTCCACCGCCCCTGCACTGCCCACGCCCCAGGTAATCACCGGCGGCGCAGGCCCCACCGGAAGCCTGGCCCGAGTCTCCACCGGTTGGGCCACCGACTTCTCCACCCGAACCATCGATCTCGACGAGCTGCGGATCGGAATCGGGGTGATTCCCATTCGCGACCGCATCACGCCCATCGACAATCCCGAGTTCGCCCCGGCATCAGAGGCTGGTTGGTCGGATCCAGAACCCGGCCTCTTGCTGGTTGTGGGGGAGTCGGCCCGCTTCTACCCGCTGGCCATGCTCATCGTCCATGAGATCGTCAACGACGAGATCGAGGGCCGCCCAGTGCTGGTCACCTACTGCCCGCTGTGCAACAGCGCCTTGGTGTTCGACCCGGTGGTAGAGGGCCAGAGTCTGCGGTTCGGCACCTCGGGCCTGCTCCGCAACAGCGACCTGGTGATGTGGGACGACGCCACCGAGTCGCTATGGCAGCAGATCGGCGGCGAGGGCCTGGTGGGGGCGTATGCTGGCCGCCGCTTGGACGCGATCCCGTCGGCCATCGTGTCGTGGGGCGATTTCAAGGAGGGCTATCCCGACGGCGTGGTGCTGGCCCCGCCCGGCCGCCCGGCGAGCAGCTATGGCCGCAATCCCTACGTGCAGTACACCTCCCGGTCGGCGCCGATCCCCAACTTCTTCGACTCCGCCATTTTGGACGACCGCTACCCCGCGCTGGAGCGCACCGTCGGGGTGACGGTAGAGGGTCGCAACAAGGCCTACCCGTTCAGCGTGGTGCAGGCCAATGGAGCGTTGAACGATGCCGTGGCCGGGGTTCCGGTGGTGGTGCTGTGGTCGCCGGGCACCGCTGATGCGCTGGATTCCTCCGTAACCGCGGCGGGGATGGACGTGGGGGCTGCTCTCGCCTTCGACCGCCGGGTAGGCGGCGATACCTTGGAGTTCACCCCTGCGGACGGGGGCCGGTTCACCGACGACCTAACCGGCTCGGTCTGGAATGTGCTCGGCCAAGCCCTCGAGGGCCAGTTGGCCGGCACCCGGCTTGAGCCTGTGGTCCACACCAACGAGTTCTGGTTCGCTTGGGCCGCATTCCACCCCGATGGCGAGGTTTTCGCCCCATGACGGTTGCCGCCGTCGTTTTGGCTGCCGGGGCCGGCACCCGGTTCGGGGGCGAAACCCACAAGCTGCGGGCGCCGTTCCGGGGGTCGACCGTGGTGCAGCACGCCCTCGGCGCCGCGCTGGAGGCCGGCCTCGACGAGGTATACATCGTGACTGGAGCGGTGGAATTGCGCGACCAGATCCCCGACGGGGTGGTGCTGGTGGAGAACCATTCCTGGGAACTGGGCCAGGCCACCTCATTGCGGGCGGGAGTGTTCACGGCCGAGAACGACGGCCACGACGCGGTGGTGGTGGGGTTGGGTGATCAGCCCCTGGTGGGACCGGAGTCGTGGCGGGCGGTGGCCGATGCCGAGGGCGACCTGGTGACCGCGGTGTATCGGGGGCGCCGCAGCCCTCCGGTGAAGCTGGGGAGCGCCCTCTGGCCGCTGTTGCCCACGAGCGGGGATGCGGGGGCCAGATTACTCATGCAAATGAGGCCCGGGCAGGTTACCGAAGTATCCTGTACCGGAGAGCCGGTCGATTTCGACACTGTTCAGGACTTGGAAGCATGGTCGTGAGAAGTGCGTAGTCGAGATGCCGATTTGGAGGATCTGCAACCATGGAAATGAATAACGAGATCGAGGTGAACGCGTCGGCCAGCGATGTTTGGGACGCCTTCAATGATGTGGAGCGCATCGCCCCCTGTCTGCCAGGAGCACAGCTCACCGAGATCGAGGGAGAAGAGTACCGGGGAGTGGTCAAGGTCAAGGTCGGGCCGGTCAACGCCCAGTACAAGGGCAAGGCCACGTTCGTGGAGCGCGATCAGGATGCCCTCAAGGTGGTAATCCTGGCCGAGGGCCGCGAAACCCGGGGACAGGGCAACGCCAGCGCAAATATCACCGCCACGCTGGAGGCGCTGGGCGACGACCGGACCAAAGTGGGGGTCACCACCGAGTTGAAGATCACCGGAAAGGTGGCCCAGATCGGCCGCAATCTCATCCCCGATGTGAGCGCCAAGATCATGGGGCAATTCGCCGAGAACCTCGAGACCTTGCTGTCGGCCCCCGCACCCGACGGAGAAGCTGCTGCCGAAGAGGATTCGGGCGAAAGCGGTGAAGAGCAATCCGGGGTCCGAGCCGTGTCCGGTCCCGAGGCCGAGGCGGTCGATCTGCTGGATGTGGCCGCCCCCCCGGCGGCCAAGAAGTTCGGTCCCATCGCCGGGCTAGTCGCTGCGCTGTGGATCGTCCGCAGGATCTTCAAGAGGAAGAAGAGAAAGAAGGGCTGACCCGAGCTTGGGTGACGACGAGCAAGTCGAGGCCCTGTTAGGCCGAGTGCCCCAGGGTGCCTACGAGGTGGTGCTCAGAGCCGACGTCGGCACTCCTCGGGTATTGCGGAACGCTCCATTTCTGGACGACGGCACCCCCATGCCCACCCGATACTGGCTGGTCGGCCCCGACGACGTGTTGCGGGTGAGCCGACTGGAGGCTGCCGGGGGGGTGCGCCGGGCCGAAGCTGCCGTCGATCCAGAAGAACTGGCCGACGCCCACCGCCGTTACGCCGCCGAGCGGGACGCCGCCATTCCCGAAGGCTATGGAGGCCACCGTCCTTCGGCCGGCGTGGGCGGCACCCGCCGGGGGGTCAAGTGCCTGCACGCCCATTACGCCTGGTTCCTGGCCGGGGGCGACGATCCGGTGGGCCGCTGGGTGGCCGAGCAGTTGGATCCCGAGGCGGTGCCATGAGCCCTCCGGTGGTGGCGGCCATCGACTGCGGCACCAATTCCACCCGCTTGTTGGTCAGCAGGGGCGGTACTGAAACGCTTGACCGGCTGATGACCATTACCCGACTGGGGGAGGGGGTGGATCAGACCGGCCGACTGGCTTCAGGGGCCATCGAGCGCACGCTGGACTGCCTGCGGCGCTATCGGGAGGTGATGGACCGCCACGGGGTGGAGGCCGTGCGGATCACCGCCACCTCCGCGGCCCGGGACGCGGCCAACCGCGATGAGCTGTTCGACATCGCCAAGGCGGTGGTCGGAACGAGGCCCGAGCTCTTGAGCGGCCAAGACGAGGGGCAGCTTTCGTTCAGAGGGGCCACCACCGACCTCAATCCAGATCTGGGACCGTTTCTGGTGGTCGACTTGGGAGGGGGCTCCACCGAGTTGTGCGTGGGCACCACCGCTTGCGAGGCAGCCATGTCGCTGGATGTGGGTTGCGTTCGCCTCACCGAGAAATACCTGCACAGCAACCCGCCGAAGCCCGAGGAACTGCACGCCTGCATTTCGGTGACCGGCGCCCATCTCGACGATGTAGACCGGGAGATGCCCGCCGCCCGCCAGGCCCAGACCCTTGTGGGGCTGGCCGGCACGATTTCTACTGCGGCGGCGGTTGAACAGGGGCTGCCCGCCTACGACCGGGACAAGATCCACCACTTCGAGCTGGCCAAAGCCGCGGCCGAGGATGTATTCCGCACCCTGGCCACCGAATCTCGGGCCGACCGGGCCTTCAATCCGGGGCTGGAGCCAGGGCGGGTTGATGTGATCGTGGGCGGGATGGCGATACTGGTGAAGATCATGCGGCACTTCGGGTTCGAGTCTTGTCTGGTCTCGGAGTCGGACATCCTCGACGGGATGGTGCTGAGCTTGCTGGACTGACTGCCGCACGCTCTTCTGATTTAGTAGGAGGGGAGGGAGTAGGTTTGCGGGTGGTGCGGACGTGGTCTCGATTTCGGGGTACTCGGGACGGACAGGTGCTTCGCGGCTCCCGGGTGGAACTGCGTCCCCTGGTGGAAGGCGACTTCGCCGAGTGGCAGGCGGTGCGCCGGGCCAACCGCGACTGGCTGACCCCATGGGAGCCGAGCCCGTCCAGCTCCCAGCCCGATGTGGTAGAAGACCGAGTGGCCTTTGCCGCCCGGTGCGGTGCCCGTGACCGGGAGCGCCAAATGGATGCTGGATACGGGTTCGGGGTGTTTGCCGAGGGCCGGCTAGTGGGGGAGATGAACCTGTCGGGCGTGCAGCGGGGCCCGTTCCAGAGTGGCCATGTGGGGTATTGGATCGACTACCGGTATGCCGGTCAGGAGTACACCCCCGAGGCCTTGGTAGTGGTGCTGGACTACGCCTTCGAGACTCTGGGGCTGCACCGGGTGCAGATCAGCATCATCCCCCGCAACCAGGCCAGCCGCCGGGTGGTGGAGAAGCTGGGCATCCGCGACGAGGGGATCGCCCTTCGCTATCTGGAAATCAACGGTCGCCGGGAAGACCACGTCCGCTACGCCATCACCTCCGAGGAATGGCAGGAGCGGGGGCCTGAGCTGGTAGCCGGCTGGATGAGCTAGCTAGCTCGATTTGCTGATGGCCTCCTTGAGGGCGGCCACCTTCTGCTTGAACTCTGGCTGGGTCATCGACCAGGCCTGCGGCTCGACCTCCCGGGCGACCGCAGCCTCGCTGTCGGCCACCGACCCCATGTCGAAAATGGTCTGCTTCATGGCCATGGTGAGTTCCCGCGGGGCTCGGGCCGGGCGGCCGGCCATGCGGCGGGCCTCCTCCAACAGAGCGTCGTCGTCCACGCACTTCCAGGCCAGCCCGATCTCGGCGGCTCGCGGCCCATCGAGCCGCTCGCCGAACAGCACCATGGCCATGGCCGTCTGGCGGTCGCAGATGTTGCGCAGCCGCCAGGTGTGGCCCCCGCCGGGATGGATGGCGATCTGGAGGAACCGGCTCTCGAACATCGCCTTGCGCCCCGCCACAATCACGTCGCAGGCCAGGGCAAAATTCATCCCCGCCCCCACCGCCGCGCCGTTCACCGCGGCCACGGTGGGCAGCGGGGTGTGGGCCACTCGCAGGAATCCGGCGTAAATGGAGTTCAGGCCCTCGGGGTCGGCGGCGGACAGCAGCTCATTCAGGTTGGCCCCCGCGGAGAACGCCGGGGGGGTGCCGGTGAGGACCACCGCCCCCACCGATGTGTCGGCTTCCAAGGCGTCGAAGGCGGAGTCGAGCTCACGGTTCATGTCCAGGCTGACCGCGTTGCGCACCTCCGGGTGGTTGAGGGTCACGGTGGCGACGCCGTCGTCTATGTCGATGAGCACAAGAGCCATGTCCTGAGAATAGGGGTAAAGCGGTTAGGTTGGCCCAGTGACCGAATCTCGGCATCCTCGACGCGCCGGCCGAGCCCTGTCCTACCGCAATTACCGGCTGTTCCTCTCCGGTGCCATCGTGTCCAACTCCGGGGTATGGGTTCAGATGATCGCGCTTGCTTTCGTGATCAAGGAACTGACCGATAGCGGCACGTGGGTTGGTCTCGGCGCCATGATGCAGACGTTGCCCGCGGTGGGATTGGGCATGGTGGGAGGGGCGCTGGCCGACAGGTTCCCCCGACGCGTCATGCTGATGTTCACCAACTCCGCCCAATCGCTGATCGCACTGGGGTTCGCGGCCATGTGGGCCAGCGGAGTGGACCGGCCCCTGGCCTACATCGCCCTAGGAGTGGTGAACGGGTGCGTCAACGGCATCCAGCTTCCGGCCTGGCAGGCGTTTGTCAGCGAGCTTGTGCCTCGCAGGGCCTTGTTGAACGCGGTCACCTTGAATTCGGCCCAGTTCAACGCCTCACGGGCGGTCGGCCCTGCAATCGGTGGGGTAGTGCTGGCGTTTGGCGGACCGGGATGGTCGTTTCTGGTCAATTCGTTGTCGTATGTGCCCGCGGTGCTGGTCATAGCACTGATCCGGGTGCCCCGCCTGGCCCCTACCGGGGAAGGTCGTCCGAACATCTTCAAAGACGGTGCAGCCGCAGTGCGCTACGCGAGGACCCATGCAGGAATCCGGCGGGCCATATTGATTATCGGGGTGGTGGCCTTTTTCGGGCAGCCCATCATCCACCTGGTGGTGATCTTCGCCGACGACGTCTTCCATGTGGGTGAGTTCAAGTACGGCATTCTGGCCGCAGCCAGCGGGATCGGGGCAGTTCTGAATACCCCGTTTGTCGCCATAAAGGGCGGCCAAATCCCCCGCAGCCGCCTAGTGGGCTTGAGCTGGCCGGTGTACGGCTTGGCTCTGCTGGGGTTCGCCTTGTCTCCCTACTACTGGCTGGCCGTGGCCGCTTTGGCGGTTCTAGGTGCGGCGCACATCGCCACTTCGTCTTCCCTCAACACCGTTGTCCAGCTTCAGGTGGAAGAAGCGCTCAGGGGCAAGGTGCTGGCCCTGTATTTGATGACCATGTTGGCTGGACTGCCCCTAGGCGCCCAGCTTCAGGGGGCACTGGCCGATCTGATCGGCCCCCGCTATGCGGTGGGCACCGCTGGGGTGCTCTTGGCGGCCACCGCCCTGTGGTGGGTGATCAGCGGCCGGACCAAAGTGCTCGACCTGAATTAGAAGTTGTCACTCCTGTCGGGATACTGGGTTTATGAAAGAAATCAAAGGGGAAAGCCAGAACACCACGACACGGGAGATGAGGGTTGTGCGCGGCGACCGCCGGGACCAGGAGGACAGCACCGGGCGGTGCCTGGCATTTGCCGACGCCGCAAGGCAGTTGGGCCCGGCCGTGCGGAGTCAGGGGCTGGACATGCCCAGCTTCCGCAGCCCGCCTCGGCAAGTAGGCCGCCGCCGCACGCTGATTCGTCATGGCGATGGCTCGGCAACGGTCGCGGTGATGGTGCAGAACCGTCTCTGGGTCTCGGTGCTGGCCGACATGATCGAGGGTGTGGTGGTGGCCAATCAATTGGATGGCATCGACGCCGAAGCAATGCGTGACGAACTCTGGGCCGCGCTCGAAGCCGAATCAGCTCAGCGGGAAGCGGCCTGAGCATGGGGTTAGACCGAAATCTCCGGCTGAGGTTTGGCCTATGATGTCCAGGCCATGCTTCTCACTGAGATTGACCACATCGCCATTGCCGTCCACGACCTAGATCAGGCTATTTCCTTCTACGAGACAGCTTTCGGCGCCTCCGTGGTCCATCGCGAGGTTGTAGAAAACGACGGCGTAGAAGAGGCCTTGATCAAGGTGGCCGAATCTTATATTCAGCTCACCGCGGCCACTCGCGAGGACTCGCCGGTTGCCAAGTTCCTGGCCAAGCGAGGCGAAGGACTGCACCACGTCGGCTACCGGGTGGATGACTGCGCCGCGGCCATCTCCTCCATGGTTGCGGCCGGGGCCACCCCCATTGATGCCGAGCCTCGACCTGGTTCTCGGGGAACCACCGTTGCCTTCATCCACCCCAAAGGCGCCTGCGGCACCCTCATCGAGTTGGTTCAAGAATAGTTCTACCCGCAAGACCGTAAGCTGGAGCGGTGGCAATGCGTCGGGCAACGCTCATTGTTGAGGGCATGACCTGCTCGGCCTGCGTCTCGCGGATCGAGCGGAGCCTGACTGCCGTGGCCGGCGTGGCCGAGGCCCAAGTCAACTATGCCTCTGGCCGAGCTTCAGTGGCTTGCAATGAAGGTATCGATGATACCGAATTGCAGGCCGCCGTGGTTGCCGCAGGATACGCCGTCCGCCTCTCCGGTGGACCGATGGATGAGCGCCCTGTCCAGCCCGACGAACTGAGCCGACTGATTTTTTCGGCGGCGATGGGCGTGCTGGTGGTGCTGTTGACGATGGTCGATGGGCTGGCCTTCGACTGGGGCTTTCGGGCGTCGGACTGGCTGGCCGCGGTGCTGGCTGCCGCGGTGGTGTTCGGGTCGGGCTGGGGGTTCCACCGTCGGGCTTGGGCCCAGCTCAACCACCGGACCGCCACCATGGACACCTTGGTTGCGGTGGGCACGGCGTCATCGTGGATTTGGTCCGCGGTGGTGCTGGCTGCTCAGGTCGGCAACGGGCACCTCTATTTCGAGACCGGTGCAGTGATTGTGGTGTTGGTGTTGCTGGGCCGCTATTTGGAAAGCCGGGCCCGCAGGCGGTCGGGTGACGCCCTGCGGGCTCTGGCCGTGCTGGTCGCACCGGAAGCCCGACTGGAGGATGGAACCGACGTGCCGGTGGCCAGCCTGCAAGTGGGCAGCAGGTTCATAGTGCGGCCGGGTGAGAGGATCGCCACCGACGGTGTGGTGGTCGGAGGCGCATCCGCGGTGGACATATCCATGGTCACCGGGGAGCCGGTTCCGGTGGAGGTCGGTCCCGGCGATGCCGTGCTGGGAGCTTCGGTCAACGCCAACGGATCGCTGGTGGTGGAGGCCACCGGGGTAGGAGCCGACACCGTGCTGGCTCGGATCATGCATTTGGTGGAGCAAGCCCAAACCAACCGGACTCGCATCCAGCGACTGGCTGACCGGATCTCATCGGTGTTCGTGCCCGCCGCGGTGGTGATCGCGGTGGCCACGTTGATCGGCTGGCTGGCTGCCGGACAGCCCGCGTCCGAAGCGTTCACCGCCACGGTGGCGGTGCTGATCGTGGCCTGCCCGTGTGCGTTGGGCTTGGCCACCCCATTGGCGGTGATGGTCGGCACTGGGCGGGGATCGCAGCTCGGGATCATTGTCAAGGGTGGGGAGATGCTGGAGGACACCCGACAGCTCGACACCGTGGTGTTCGACAAGACCGGCACCGTGACCGAGGCCCGCATGGAGGTGGTCGAGGTTGTCACTCCGGGGGGCGATCCCGATGAGTTGCTAGCCTTGGCCGCTTCGGTTGAGGCTCGGTCCGAGCACCCCATTGGCCGGGCTATCTCTGAGGCGGGCGACGGCTGGCAATCGGTGACCGGCTTCGAGAATCGACCGGGCATAGGGGCAGTCGGCACGGTGAACGGCATTCAGGTCCAGGTGGGCAAGCGGGATCTATTCGACGATGTGCCCGAGGCAGTGGAACTGGCTGCGGCCCAGGTAGAGGCCATGGGCCGGGTAGCGGTGCTGGTCGGCCGGGGGTCGGTGGCCGAAGCTGTGGTCACCGTGGATGACCGGTTGCGTGACTCCGCCCCCGCCGCGGTGGCCGAGCTCAAGTCTTTGGGGCTCGACACCGTGCTGTTGACCGGAGACCATCCCCGCCGGGCCCGGGCCGTCGGCGATGTGCTGGGCATCGACCGGGTGGTGCCCGGTGTCGGACCCGACGGCAAGGCCGCCGAGATCGCCCGCCTGCAAGCCGAGGGCCGCCGGGTGGCCATGGTGGGCGATGGCGTCAACGATGCCCCGGCCCTCAGCCAAGCCGACATTGGCATCGCGATGGGCACCGGCACCGACGTGGCCGCCGAGGCAGCCGACCTCACCATCATGTCGTCCGACCTGAGATCGGTGGCCAGCGCCATCGCCTTGAGCCGGCGAACCATGAACACCATCCGCGGCAACTTATTCTGGGCGTTCTTCTACAACACGGCCGCCATCCCCCTGGCCGCTGCTGGGATTCTGGAGCCGATATTCGCGGCCGTCGCCATGGTGGCGTCATCGCTGTTCGTTGTCACCAACAGCCTGCGCCTTCGCCGTTTCCAACGCGGCTAGGGGCTACTGGCACGAAACCGCCATACCCGCAACGCCTTCGCCGTTTCCAACGCGGCTAGGGGCTACTGGCACAAAACCGCCACACCGGCAATACCTTCGCCGTTTCCAACGCGGCTAGGGGGAAATGATCCTTGGGCTGGCCTTCGTCAGATCTCGCCGGCCAGAAAGGCTAGAAGCACCTCGTTGGTCCGCTCGGGGGCTTCTTCGGGAATGAAGTGGCCACAGCCGGCGGGACGGGCCCGGTAGTCTGGGAAGTGGTTCGCGAAGGAGTCGGCATAGGGGTTGCCGTGGGGGATGTGGTCGTCGGCCGGGAACCCGTCCTCGAACGCTTGGGGCATGAGGAACGCCGAGTATAGGTACAGCGCGGGATGGGGGTAAGTGCGGCCGAGGTCCTCAGGGCCGAACACCGGGAACACCCCGAAGTCGGGATGGCTGAAGAGCAAGCCGGGGTGGTTCCACATCTCGGCCACTTGCGCCGAGGTTCGGTACACCAGGTTGCCGTCGGCATCGGGGAGATGGAACGGCAGGGCGTCCCGATAGTACGAGACGGCGTGGAAGTGCGATCCGGGCTGTTCGAACGCGGCCCGATAGTGCTCCACATCGTCGGCGTTCCAGTGCTTGGATGGGTCCCAGTCGGCCATTGCCCGGCCCGGGTCTTGGACCTCGTTGTCGGTGACCGGGGCCTTCCACGGCGAGTGGGGCGGCGGACCGTAGCTGCCCTCGATTCCTCCGAAGATCGAGTTGATGAACTCGCCGGAGTATTGCTCCCAGAACTGCTCGGCCTCCGGCTCGCACTTGAACCAGTATCCGTGGATGCCCCACGGGATCCACACTGAGCACAGGGTGTCCGCCA
Source organism: Candidatus Poriferisocius sp. (assembly GCF_965208475.1). Classification (GTDB taxonomy): domain Bacteria; phylum Actinomycetota; class Acidimicrobiia; order Acidimicrobiales; family Bin134; genus Poriferisocius. Next base: position 3,882,181 of record NZ_OZ242338.1, read on the forward strand.
ACCCCAGCCGGGTGAACCGGTCGGGATACTCCAGGGCCGCCTTGAAGGCCACGATCCCGCCCCAGTCGTGGCCCACTAGCGGGCACTGCTCGATGCCCAGGGCATCGATGAAGTCCACGATGTCGCGGGCCAAAAGGTCGCGGGTGACCCGCACTCGGGGCTTGTCGGTGCCGCCGTATCCCCGGGTGTCGGGGGCGTATACCCGGTAGTGCTCGGCCAGAACCGGGATCTGATGGCGCCACATGTGGGAGGTCTGAGGGAAGCCGTGCAGCAGCACCACCGGGGGCGCATTCTCGTCGCCGGCAGCCAGATAGTGGAAGCGAAGGCCGGCGGTGTCGATGTAATGGGACTCGGTCATGAGGGCTCCTGAGATCGGTTCGAGGCGGTCGCGACACTAACCTCACCTGACGGAGGCTGACTTGGCGCAGACAAGCGATAATACGACCGTGATTCCTGAGCGATACTCCGGCTACCAGACTCGGCTACGGGCGGGGGCGGTGGATTTCACACCGGTGCCGGGGGATGTGGCGGCCAATCTGAACAAGATGACCCGCTGGATAGCCGAGGCTGCCGAGGTGGGAGTGGGATTGCTGGTGTTCCCCGAGGAGGCGCTTACCGGGGCGATCCACTGTGACGACTGCGAGCACCTGGGCGGGCCGTGCGGGCTGCACAGGTCATTGGCCGAGACCGTGCCCGGGTCATCGACCGAGGCGCTAGCGGGCCTGGCCGCGGAGCACGACGTGTACTTGGTGGTGGGCATGATCGAGCAGGATCCCGACGACCTTGACGCCCTCTATAACGCGGCGGCGGTGATCGGGCCCGAAGGCATCATCGGCACCTACCGCAAGCTGCACTTGGGCTCGCTTCCGTTCGTGACCGAGGGGGTGTCGTTTCGGCCCGGCACCAGCCTGGACGTGTTCGAAACCCGCTACGGCCCCATCGGCGTGCAGATCTGCTACGACTTCTGGCTCAACCCCGAGGGCAGCCGCCTGCTGGCCCTCCAGGGCGCCCGGATCATCGTCAACCCCACCGCAGCGTTTGCCGGGGGGCCCGACAAGGTGGAGTCCATGCGCCGAGTGGCCGCCAGCCGGGGACAGGAGAACTTCGTGTTCACCATCTCGGCCAACCAGGTGAGCGGCATCGATGCCGGCGACAGCCTGGAGGACAGCTTCGACGGGGCACTGCCCGCCAACTATGCCGGGCACAGCCTCATCTGCGGTCCCCACTTCCCCGATTTCAGCCACATCTATGCCGAGGGCTCCGACACCGAGGGCCTGGTGATCGCCGACTTGGACTTCGAGGTGCTGCATCGCTGGGACGATGTGTGCCCGTGGCGGCAATGGCGGGCCACCCACCAGTCGGGCACCTCTGAGTTGTTCGCCACCGAGTTCGCGAAACTTGTCCACGGTCCACCGGGCCAATAATGCCACCGGCTCAATAATGGAGGAAGCCACATGAGCACCGAACCAAGAATCCTGCCCTTCGAGGACATCGACTGGGTGGACGAGTCCAAGAACCCCGATGCCCCCGCGGAGCTGATTGCCAAGGCCAAGGAGATGGGTGCCGGGCGCAAGCACGTGGCTCGGGGAGAGGGGGGCTTTTGGTGCCAGTACACCACCATGCCTGCCGGCTATCACGTCCCGCCCCACAGCCACGACCAGAACGAGTTGTTGATCGTGGTGTCGGGTGGCTGTGAGGTGTGGCCCGACGGCGCCGATGGCCTCTCGGCACAGCTTGGTCCGAAGGACTCGGTGATCCTGGCGGCCAACCACAAATACTCGTTCACCTGCGGTCCCGACGGCATGGAGTTCTTCGTACTGCGTCCCGGCGACGCCGCCGCCTCGTTCAACCAGTCCTAACCTCCAGAGGAGCCCGCTCATGGTCGGCCGCTAGGGTGCCGCCATGGGAAACCGACTGGAAGGCAAAGTGGCAATAGTGACCGGCGCGGGGGGTGGCATCGGGCGAGAGCACGCCCGTCTGCTAGCCTCCGAGGGCGCCAAAGTGCTGGTAAACGACCTCGGCATCCGCAAGACACCAGAAGGGGTGGCGGCCAACGCCGAGCGGGTGGCCAGCGAGATCTCCGCCGCCGGGGGCGAGGCGGTAGCCAGCAGCACCTCGGCCACCTGGGACGGCGCCGCCGAGATCGCGCAGCAGGCAGTGGACTCCTTCGGGCGCCTCGACATCCTGGTCAACAACGCCACCGC